>JAWKXS010000006.1:0-158881 GCA_041396885.1 Blastomonas sp. | reverse complement strand
GATGCCCTGTTCCTTGGTCAGCTCGCGCGGAATGGCGAATTCGACCTCGCGGGCAAGCTGCGCGTCCTTGCGCTTCTCCGCGGCTTCGACCGCGTTCCAGAGCTTTTCGCGGTCGGCAAATTCCTCTGGTGCGCCTTCGGGCAGCAGCACTTCGGAATGGATGACCCCGTCCTTGTTGGTGAAGTCATGGTCGCGGTCGAGCCGTTCGTCATGCAGCCGCTCGGCTCCGCGATAAGCAGCAGCGGCCACCGCGCTGCGCCCGCTCGACCGGCTGATGACTTTGACGGAGAGGTGGAAGATCGCCATGACGGCAATCCATCTACGCCATGAGCGCAACGTCGGCACGACGTATAAGCGCGCCCTCCCATGATAAAATCCTGCTCGGGACTATTCAGTATCAGGCCGTCTCGACGACTCTACAGCATTGGGAGAGCATCGATATTATCATCAGCGCATCACCTCTCAATGGAGAACTACGATGCGCAAACCCCGTGACTTTGATTCGGAACTGAAGGCGCTCGCCGACAAGGCGAAGCAACTGAAAGAACGCCGCGTGCAGCAACTCGGCGAACTGGTGATCGCCACCGGGGCCGATGCGACCGATGCGGAAACGCTGGCCGGTGCGCTGCTCGTCATCGCGGAAACCAGCGAAGCCCAGAGGAAGGAGGCGTGGCGCAAGCGCGGCGCGGCCTTCTTTCAGAGCAAGGCGCGCAAGCGTGGCGAAGGAACTCAAGGCCAGCCGGATGGCACTCTCCCGCTTGACGGCGGCGCGGCATCGGCTTGAGGCACGAAAGGCGCGAACCGACATGCGCGAATGGCAGGTCAAGCGCCGCGAACGCACGCGGCAACTGATCGAACTGGGCGGCCTGGTCGTGAAGGCAGGTCTGGTCGAACTCGCGGACGATGATCGCGCCACGCTCTACGGCGCGTTCCTCACCGTTGCAGCCAAGCTGCGGGGCGAGGAACGGGAACAGGCGCTGGTGCTGTGGAAGCGGAAGGGCAAGCGGGCGTTCGAGATGGAGTTCCCCGGAATCGGGTTCCAAACTAGCAAAAAATCCGATGCGCGAACCGAATAGTGGCAGGCTTTGCGTTGGGGAACATCGAGCGGCGTGATGCGGAGCGCCTTTGTCGTTGTCGTTGCGGCGCCTGAAGTTGCAGCAGCGTTCCATTCGCTGGCATCGTTCGATGCGCTGTTGGAGAGGTTTGGCATTTACGGTTGACACTTAACTAGCGCCGACACTTACGCGCTTGTTCTTGCCGTCGCCAAAAGGTGATAAACTAACGTGGAATACCTCGATCAACGGTATGGCTGTCGGATGACGTGAACCGGTGCCGGGGTGGTATATTGTTTGGCGCAGGGGAGCACTAGTATGCCCGATCCGGTGACCATGGCTGCCTTTGCAGCTCTGCAGGCCAGCCCGGTCGGCAACGCGATGTGGAACATCGGCTGCGGCCTGTTTGCAACCGGCTTGCAGGCCACCGGAAAGGTGGCATGGACGCGCGCCAGCAACTTCTGGAATGACGGCAAGACGCCACAAAATCATGATGTGCTTAAGGCGACACACGCTGCTTACGTCGCAGCGATGGGCAAGATGGCAGCAGCTGCAAGCGTGATTGCCTTCGCCGACGACGAAGTTGGCGCAGCGAAGGCACTTACCGCAAAGATCGCTGAGCCAGTTTTCAAGGATTTTCGCTGGGACGCTGAACATTTACCGCTCGACGCCTGTCAAGCGCGGATCGAATCACTGTTCGCCGGGCGACACATGCCAGAGGCAGATGATGAAGACTGGGCACGGTTCAACCAGACAGTGGTCGAAGATTTGGCAGCATGGGGTGTCCTCCTGCCGCCCCGCCTTGCCTCGTTGTTTGTCGTCGGCGAAGGGAGCTACGTCCCTTGGCACTTGTGTTTCCGCGCCGAATTTGCCGAGGAGATAAAGGCCGATCATAAGAAGCCTGAGGGAGCGCGCGCCTTTCGCATCCTGACCTTCGGAGCGCTCAACGAACTCACCGCTGGCGGCGCGGTGCTGACCGCAGAGGTGGCGAAAGTCCGTGAGGGAATTGTCGATCTGCTCGAAGGTCAAGCGGCTCAACAAGCTATCATGCAGCGCATTCTTAGCGAGGTGCAGGCTCTCCAGGCAGCCAACCTCAGGCCAAACCTCAGTGATACTGATGTGCGTAAAATCGATGAGGCAATCAAATCATCTGATCCTGAAGTTCGGCGATCAGCCTACCTATCACGTAAAATCGTGAATATGGCCCGTGCCAATCACGAATTGGTGCTCGACATGCGTAAATCGGCTCCTGCCACTTGTTCAAAGCAACAAGAAGAGGAGCGATTTCGAGACAAAAAATTCGAGGGTGACTTGCTGCGGGCCGAGGGGGAGCTGGCTTCTGCCGTCGATGCCTACGAAACTGCTCTGGCGATAAAACCGAAGGATGGATATACGTGCGCTGCTCTGGCTAACACACTTATCGATATGGCTTTGCGCCATCGCCCCGATGGAAATCATTGGATTCGAGGCCGAGATGAATTTGGCGATGTGCTGGAGAAGGCTGGTAAACTTGTGTTGCCGTTTATGGATGACGGTTGCGACGCGACAGTTAGCGGCAGGGTCGCTGCGATCCGGGCATTCTCACATATCTGGTTTGAGATTGCACATCGGGGTCTTGCGGCTCCCGATGCTGGTCAACAATCGACGGATGCACTGGAAAAGGCTGACTCTATCGACCCTAATAATCCGACTACGCTCCGCCTGATTGGCCGTAACGTCCATTTGTTGCTGAAGGATCAGAGCAAAGCCGAGGAATATTTCAAGAGGGCCATTTCGGTGGATATTGAAGGAGTGGATACCCGGTTTTTCTACGCTCTTTTCCTAACCGAGCAAGTCGGGCGAGAATGCGAAGCAAAAGAAATGTTTGAGTCATGCCTGCTCATTGAACCGGATGACCCATACGTACTGGAAGCGTTTGCAAATTTTTTGTCGCAATGGCCTGCGCAAGAGCAGAGGGCAGAAAGGTTGTGGAAGCATTCGGTTAGAGTGCATCCTGGCCATCCGGTTGGCTGGCTGCATTATGGCAGATTTCTTTCGAAGCGTGCGGAACAAGCCATCCAAAAGCAGGGACTCGATGCAGCGGGACAATGCAAAACTGCCGAGGATACTTTTAAGCAAGGCCTTCAACATCGCCCAAATGATGGCCGTATATGGTGCGAGTATGCTGTTCTGTTGGAGCATCTAAAGGGAAGGGAGAGTGATGCAATTTTAGCCTACGAAAAGGCATTGGCCTGGCAACCTGAAAGTGTAGAACCTTATGTCCGTTTGCACATGCTCAAGATCATTGGTGGTATCTCAAAAGATCAAGATGCGATCGGTGTTAAGATAATGAATGATGGCCTACAGAAACGAGAACCAAGATTGGTAGTTTCTGGAGCATGGATCAGCCTACTCTTTGGTGCAATTCACGATCAAACAGGAGCCTTGGCATTATTAAAGTCCATGCAAGGTCATTTTGGTGACGAGTTGCAGTTTTTAATCCAATCAAGAGTGATTGCATATGCAGTCGATGCCGGAAATTTTCACGGGCCGTGGCTGTCAAAATTGGCTGACGTGATTGGAGGACTGCTGCCATTGTCGGCTCTGGACGATTGGCCCGAATGGCAGTCGACCGAGATTGCTTTGTAGCCTGAGCTAGAGTTCAGTGGCCTGGTTCAACCGCTGTCTGGAGACCTCGGCCACGTGCTTCGATTGCTGCCTGAGCCAGGAAATCCTCGATGCCGGCAACGGAGTGCTGACGACATAGGTTGAGGGCTTCGACTTCCGTGAGGCAGTCGATCCCATAGCCGAATTGGCTTTGCCAGAGTTCGTCAAGTGCTTGGCCATGACGCTCCCATAGCACAATTCGGGTTGCTGGCTGCAATGAAATTATGCGTGCGTCCCGGCTCTCGGTCAGGGTCGTGATCGCGATGACCACTCCGCCCCGTGCCTCGACGTAGCCGCGCAGGTTGGCGAGCGTGCCGCCTAGACCGACGTGGTCGTCCACTAGCACATAGTTTGCGCCCGGTTGGACCTGTCCTTCAAACGTCGCCGGGGTGACCAGCCGCTGAAACGCCGGGGCACGGGTATGGCCGACCTTGTTCGTCTGAACAATTTCACCGGCGATGACGGGGGTGCCAAGTTCGTTGCCCAACACCTGCGCCATCGCATCGGGGATCGCGTTGAAGCCCGTTAGCTCGTCTGCCACGACCGGCAGGAGCAGAATAGGCTGATTGCCGATGATCTCCTGAAGACTCACTATTCCATCGGGCGACAATAGCTCGGATGCCAGCATGAGAGCCGCCTCAGCATCCCCCGCCTTGGCGACAGCGTAGCCGGGATGCCTGTCACGGGTGCGAACATCAGTATGGATGACAACACCGGGGAAGTCAGGTGGCCAGGGAAGTCGGATCGGCAAAGCATTGGTCATCTGGGAAACATGCCAATCGGTAGTTCGAAAGGCCAGAACTCGATTGCGCACCAAGCCGAACCAATATCTGCGCGATTCGCGCGCAAACGCCGTCAGTGGTGGCGCAAATATCCGTCGCAGAGGCCGCAAAGGAAGGAAGATTCTAAATATTAGCGGTGGATGATAAAATATTTTACCGCAACAGGCCGCACGGTGTTGGCGTCCGTGACCTTCTCTATCCGTCCGTAGCCGTGCTTATCCTTCTCCCTTTCATTCTATCCGTGGGGCTGCCTACTCGAAAACCGCCTTGCGCCAAGCAATTGGACGATCAATTCTCGTGTCAGGGGCGACCAGTAACTGCCAACGAATGGAAGCAAGTCCCATGTCCAATACCGACAAAATCATTCGCCTGAAGACCGTTCTGGCCCGCACAGGCCTTTCCCGCTCCACTATGTATCGCAAGATCGCTGAGGGGACTTTCCCGCCCCAGGTAAAGATCAGCGTCCATGGCGCGGGCTGGCGGGAATCTGCCGTCAACCGCTGGATCGATGATCCGGTGGCCTACCGTAACGAGTGCGCGGCGCAGTGACAGCGTCGCTTCAGGTCGAGCCGATTTGCGTGAAGGTCAACGAGGCCGCACGCATGATCGGCGTCGGTCGCACCAAGCTCTACGAACTGATTGCGTCGGGCGAGATTGAGGCCATCAAGCTCGGCAAATCGACCCGCATCACGACGGCCAGTCTGCACGAACTGGTCATGCGGCAGCGCGAGCCGGAATAGGCTCGGCTGCCGCCGTGGCCACTGCCGGGGCGCTATTGCCCAGATAGTCAGCCCATTGTTTCATCAGACTGCGGCGCTTCTCGAAGAAATCGGTTCGGCGGTAGGCGGCTTCGACCTTGTTGGGCAGCTTGTGGGCGAGGGCCTTGTCGGCGACCTCCTTGGGGAAGTCGGTGCATTCGGCGGCCCAGTCTGTGAACGTGGATCGGAAGCCGTGCACGGTGATGCTGGCGAAACCATCGTCGCGCAGCAGCTTGGTCATGGTCATGTCGCTGATCGGCTTCTTGCCATCGTTGGAAAAGACCAACCGCGTATCGCTGGTCCGCTCATCCCAGCGTTTGCGCAGCAGTGTCACAACCGGAGCCGAAAGCGGCACGACGTGGGTTTCGCCCGCCTTCATCCGTTCAGCCGGAATGGTCCATACCGCGTTCTCGAGATCGAACTCGGTCCATACCGCAAGGCGCGTCTCGTTGGACCGCACGGCGTTGTAGATCGTGAAGCGCAAGGCGTCGCGCCCGGTCGTCGGGGCGGCGCTGGCAAGCTTCTGCATCAGCGCTGGAACGTCGGCATAGGGCATGGCCTCCATATGCCCGCGCTTATCGTTCTGACGCGGCAGACCCTTGCGCACCGATCGCAGCGACACTTCTTCTGGCACCCAGCCTTTCACATGCGCGAAATCGAGCACTACGCCGATGCGCTGGAGCAAGCGTCGCGCTGTTTCCGGTATCTCCAGCCATATCGGGGACAGCGCCTCGACGACGCAGGCGCTGTCCACCTTATCGACCGGCTTCTTGCCGATGCGCGGGAAGAGGTGGCGTTCAAAACCGGACAGCCAGCGGGCATGGTGCCCGTCTTTCCATCCGTCACCCAAGGTCTCATGGCACGAGCGGGTTGCCGCTTCGAAGGTTGGTATGATCTTGCGCGCCTTGCGTCGCTCGGCGACAGGATCGAAACCGTCACGAACGCGGCGGCGCAGTTCCGCTGCCGCTGTTCTGGCATCGGTCAGCGAAACATCATGCGCCGATCCCAGCCCATAGTCGCGGCGGTGGCCTTTCAACTGCATGCGCAGCACCCAGGTGCGCGCGCCGCTGGGCTTCACGACCAGGCACAAGCCCCTGCCATCGACATGGCGACCGGGCTTCGCGTTCTTCACTTTCAATACTGTCAGCGCCATCAGGTTCGAGTCCCTGTCAGGGATTTATACCGCCAAAAACGGGGGTATTTGGTCCCACAATCGTTCCCACATTTCAGCGGGAATTCAGGCGATTCAGGGCGACCGACCGCGAACACGTTACAAGATAAATCGCTGATTTTACAGAGTAGTTGGAGACGCTCTGAAATTGCCTGAGACGAAAGTTATAGCGCCTCCTCCGCTACCAATCTCGAATCCGCATGGGTTCGCTTGCTTCCGCATACATCCGTAAAACTCAATTAAAACAGAATGATGTGAGTGATTCGCGTCCGCTTGCGTGCGCATGCATTCGCTTGAAGCCGGATTTGGTTTGGGGGTATTTTGGGGGTATTTTCCGGGGGTAGCGAAAAGGAGCGATACCCCCAATGGCCTTGAGTGAGATTCAGATCAAAAAAGCGAAGGCGGCTGAGCGTCCATACAAGCTTGCGGATGGGGAGGGATTATTCCTCCTCGTGCAAAAGAACGGCTCGAAGCTCTGGCGGCTGAAATACCGGTACCACGGGAAAGAGAAGCTGCTTTCTTTCGGTGCCTACCCCGAAGTCGGAATAGCGGCCGCAAGAGAACTCAAGAGAGCTGCCAAGGGTGTGCTGGCCGAAGGCAGGGACCCGATGGTTCACAAACCGGGTCGGGACTTCGAAGAGGCTAAGACCTTCAGGGCGATTGCCACCATGTGGCATGAGAACAGAGCAAGTAGTCTCAATCCCGCCCATGCGAAGCGCGTGTGGTCGCGGATGGAGCAGGACGTGCTTCCTGTCCTGGGCGAGCTCATGATGCATGAGATAACCCCACCAGAAGTCCTGAAGGTCATTCGGAAGATCGAGGAGCGCGGCGCGCTCGACATCAGTCGACGGGCCAAGCAATGTATTGGTCAGGTATTCCAGTTCGCGATTGCCAGCGGACTTTGCGATTCCGATCCAACGGCGCATCTTCGGGGGGCTTTGAAACCACGTCCTCGGGTGAAGCATATGGCGAAGCTGCCTCTGGCACAGCTACCCGAACTCATCATCAAGATGGAGCGATACCAGGAAGAGGGTGAGAGACGATCCGAAATTACGCGGGCGGCATTGACCTTTGCTCTTCTTACATGGGTCCGGACAAAGGAACTCCGGTTCGCCAAGAAGCACGAGTTTGAAGATCTAGTCGGAGATTCACCAGTTTGGCGCATTGGCGCTGATCGGATGAAAATGGGCCGCGAGCATATCGTGCCATTGTCGCGACAAGCCGCTTCTCTTGCTCAAGATATGATCAGCAAGTCCGAAGGCGAATACGTCTTTCCAGGCCAGAAGCCCAAGATGCCGCTTTCCGAGAATACGATGATCTATGGTCTCTATCGGCTCGGTTACCATGGGCGACAAACTGTTCACGGCTTCAGGGGTCTGGCGAGCACCTGGGCGAATGAGCAGCTGGTCGAGGTCGGCGATCCACCGATGTGGATCCGCCGATATCATGAAGACTGGGTCGAACTGCAATTGGCACACAGCGAAGAGAACGAGGTTCGCGGGGCATACAATGCTGCCGAATATCTCGCTCCCCGTCGTGCAATGCTGCAGGATTGGGCAGACTTCCTCGATTCCATCGGCGGCAAAGCGCAAAACATTGCAGTTTTGAGAGCCGCGTGACCTGCTCCTAGGCGGGCACCTGCCCCAGCCATTCGACGCGAAGGCGGTCGAACCCGACAACGATACCCTCTGCGGTAACCTCAAATCCAAAGTCTTCGTTTGAGGGTTCGTAGTCTTCGAGAACCCAATGATCTCCGGCATCGGTTACAATTACAGCTCCCCGAGGAAGGTGCTCGAGCCGTCCGCTGATCCTTTTCCGATTCGTAGTCATATCGAACTGTATGCCATCCATCGGTCGATAACGCTCTTCACGTATCCAGGTGTTTCCCGATTTTTCGGTATCCCGCCGGCTCGCGACACAGCGCCGGGTCCAGCATTGTATGCGGCCAGCGCGAGATGGATCGCACCGAAGCGCTCTAGCATCTGCTTCAGATACCGCGCGCCGCCATCGATGTTCTCAGCCGGATCGTGGCGATTGCGGACACCAAGTTCCCTTGCCGTTCCCGGCATGAGTTGAGCGAGCCCGGCTGCGCCAGCTGGACTGATCGCCATCGGGTTGAACCGCGATTCCTGCCAAATCAGGGCCTGAAGCAGTCGAGGCGGCAATTGGTATCGCGCTTCAGCTTGCCGGATGAGTGGCTCATACAAGGCTTCCTTGAAGCTTCTATCGATATAGGCCGCGCCGCCATCTGGCTTGCCCAAGTGGATTGCAGTCGGGTTGAAAGCGCGCCCTTTGTCGGTTGTAACCTGAACTGTGCCGAGGTCATGGTCGAAGACCTGAAACTCCTGCGCGTGCGCGGATCCCGAAATCGCAATCGCGAGCGCACCGCAACCGCAAGCCACCAGCGACATTCGCATTGAATTACCTTTCACCTTGCCTCCATCCGCAAGAGAACATAAATAGAACGCATGGGTGTAGGAAAACGTTTTTTGCAAGTTTATCCGAGAGAAGAGGGGTTCGTCTGGAGGGGGCAATTGTGAGGCGATGGAGCTGGTATGCCCGTTTCGAATTCAACCCTGTCACGTCATTCGCTCGAGGACACCGCCCGAAGGATCTGCGAAAACCGAGGGGGCAAATGGTCAGGCACAAGGGGCATGGCCTGCTGCCCTGCGCATGATGACCGCACACCTTCGCTCGGCGTGACGCTCGGCCGAAAGGCTATTCTCTTCCATTGCTTTGCGGGCTGCGATCAGCAGAGCGTGCTTTCCGCACTGGCGCGCGAAGGATTCGAGGTGACTAGGTTTTTCTCGGGTTCTTCAGCCGAGAATCAATTCAAGTCGACCAGAGTGGGCAAACCCTCGGCAGCAGCGTTGAGGATCTGGCGCGAAGCGGAACCATTGGGTGCCAGTCCGGCGAAGGCCTACCTTGAGAGCCGCGGCATCCTGGCCGCATCTTCAGCTCTTCGCTTTCATCCGCAAACGCCGCTCGGGCCGAAAGGACGAACCCGATTTCTTCCCGCTATGATTGCGGCGGTCAGCCTCGACGAGGGTCCGATCGCGATCCACCGCATTTTGTCCACCGGGCTTCAACCAAGGCCACCTTCGACAAGCCAAAGCGCGCTTGGCTCGCTCGATAAGCTGCTGTCCGTCTCTTTGCTCCAGTTTCAACAAACCATTGCTGAAGGCATTGAAGCAATGTCGGCCTATGCTCACCGGTGTCCCGTCTGGGCGACCCTCAGGAATGAGCGCTTCAGTCTCGTGAGCGTGCGAGACCGTGACCGGGCATCCACCTCTTCGTCGATCACGATGTTGGCGGCAAGTTGGCCGCTTCTCGTGCCTGGCCGCGCCTTTGCCCGCGATGGACGCACGATCCACGTTCGCAAGCCGTCATCGCGAGTACCGATTGGAACGATGAACTTACAGCATGGCTGCGCCGCAAGGCGGCACAGTAAGAGGAGAGAGGGCTTCTCGAATTCCTGATCCGGCAGAGGGCGTGATTCGCTAAAGATCACCGGAAGCAGGAACAATGGCGCGAAACGCAAACGACAAATGGGAAGAACTATCGCGAGGAGTCGCAGCTTTCCTCGACCATGCCGTGGACGAAAGTGGCAAGTCCCGGCGGACGATTGCCGCACAGACGAATATCAACAAGGACGCGCTCCGACGCATCCTCGCCGGGACACGGTCAGCCACACTGCCAGAGGCGCTGGCCATCCTTGACGCGAGCGGACACGCGCCGCGCACCTCCCTGATGCTGGCACTCGCGGGGTACTCGCAGCGTAGCGAGGATTGGCAGAATAGCGGCGTGCTGGAATTTCTTGAAACCTTCATAAGCGAGTTGCCGTCTGCTTTGGATCAGGCGCTGGGCGAGAAGCTGCTCGATGTGAGACCGCGCTGGGCAAAGGGGACCGCGCACCGCACCGCCGGTCTCCTGTCGGATCACCTCGCGCAACTGGAGCGGCAGGATGAACAAAGCTTCGCTCTCTGAAATGACGACCGGTCTCGAAACGGACGCGGAAGCCGTTCCTGTCGAGCCAACGCCAGACCGGCTCATTCGTCTTCCCGAGGTCATGGCGCGCGTGGGCCTGCGCCGAACGGCAATCTATCAGCGGATGCGCGAAGGCCGTTTTCCAAAGTCGCGTTCGCTCGGTCCCCGTTGCACGGTTTGGGTCGAATCCGAGATCGATGACTGGATCGGTTCTGTTGTCGAACGCACCGACGAGATATGTCAGAACACGCCCCGAATTTCGAGATGATCATGTCTTGCGTCCCGTCACTGCTCCCATAAACGCCCTCTGTCCGGCTAGCCGGAAAGCACTTCGATTATCCGGCATTCGCCAACCGCTCCGTGCTGGCAGTCGTCGACCATATGGCGCAGTTCGGTTCGCAGTTTTCGCAAGTCACCAAGCTTCCGATCCACCTCGCGCAGGTGGAGGCTGGCAATAGAGTCCACGGCTTCGCACGATTGCGATGGATCATCCGCCAAAGAAAGCAATTGGCGCACCTCCGCCATGGTGAAGCCGAGGTCGCGTGCGCGGCGGATAAACCGCAATCTGGCCAATTCGGTCGGGCCATAGTCCCGGTAGTTGCCGGCGGTGCGTGGTGGTTCCTCCAGCAATCCGGTCCGTTCGTAGTAGCGGATGGTTTCGGCGGTCGTGCCGGTCTTCCGCGCCAGGGCACCAATCTTCATGGGTTTCTCGCAATGCTTGACCTTGTAGCCACTACAAGGTGCATAAGACAATTCGAGGATGCAAGCAGAACGGTAAAATCCTGTGGCAAAGAAGGACATTATTGAACTTATCGAAGCTGAGCGGCGCGTTTTCCGTACCGCCAGGCAGTCTGGTGACCGGGCTTTGGCTTGGACCGCGCTCGAGCGAGAACATATTCTGGGCCAGGGCTTCTTCGGGCCGCACCTTCGTTCACATATGACGATGCTGGGCTATGCGGTTGAAACCCGCGATGGCCGGGAAGTTCTGGGGCAGGTCATACGTCTTTCGCTCGCTCCCCTTGGCAATCTCACCGGACGGCTTCCTTGGGGGAATACCGGACGCGCAAACGTGAGCGCGTTCGCGCCAATGCCATACCCGGACGACCTCTCAGAGGTTCTTACGATCTCTTCTGGCGAAGCTCGCTAGCTCGCGCCATGGCAATTCTCTCCAACGAACAGGTTGAACGCCTCTACGACAAGAACGCGGGAATCTATGACCGATTGGTCTCGGGGTTTCGGTGGGCCGGTCTTGGTCGCTGGCGACGCGATCTGGTTAACCGGCTTGAACTCAACGCCGGCGACCATGTGGTGGATCTGTGTGCTGGCACCGGCGCAAACCTCGCAATTCTGCTTGAGAGAGTAGGACCAAGCGGCAAGGTGACGCTGGTCGACCTTTCGCAAGGCATGCTCGACCAAGCCCGTCGACGAGCGAAGCGCCTGCGAGCAAGTAATGTCGAATTTGTGCAGTCAGACGTAGCCGCCTTCCGCTTTCCGAGCGAGACTAGCGCAGTCATCAGCACCTTTGGACTGGAAATGCCACCTGACTACGCCGCGATCATCGAGCGCGCCTCGGCTGCTCTCCCGACGGGTGGCCGGATGGCCCTGCTTGGCCTGAAGCACCCCGAGCGCTGGCCGCGATGGCTGATTGAAATCGGCATATTGCTGACCAAACCGTTCGGTGTGGCGCGGGAATATGAAGAGTTCCGCCCTTGGCTTCCAGCACGCCAGTTTCTGCGTGAAGTTCATTTCCGCGAGTTTCTAGCCGGTTGTGCGTATGAATTCGTCGGTGCCAAATCGTGATCATGAAAAGACAAGCGCTCAGACAGCCGTGGTTGCGCGAGCTTTGCAAGGCTCCTAAAGGGTTGAGTAACGTGCCGCGTTTTGTGTTGCCCTTCCTTGCGATCATCGCCATTCTTTTCGGTAGTGTCCTATCGTTACCTGACGCGCATGCTTCAGAAGGCGAAAGCTTCGTTCATGCGGCCGATCACGTTTATGCGCATGGGGCTGACCACTTCGATAGGAATGATCCCGAGCCGGACCATGATGGTCAGGATCATTCGGCAACGCATCATCACAATTGCAGCTTCGGTCTCGCCGATAGTGGAGTGTTCCTGGGGTCGCCCTTTGCGCGCACGAATAGCCTGAAGGGTCCGCTTGCGACTTCGATGCTCACCTCGCGCGCGCCGCCGGTTCTGATCCAACCTCCCAAAGCCTGACAGCAAATCATGTGCGAGTGCGCCTGCGCGCGCTCGATTGGTTTCAGTCAGGAGATACAATAATGCGGTGCTTTGCACTGGCCGCGGCCTTGATTGCCGTGTCCACGGGTTCGCCAGTATTGGCACAGGAAACAGTTACACTCGAGGAAGCGCTCGCTCGAGCGGGCGTCGGCATTGAAGGGGAAGATGACCCTTCCAGCAATCCACGGGTTTACGGCCCTCAGGCGGAGGCCGAAGCCGCGCGTGCGGCTATCGACCAAGCACGCCTCCGACCCAATCCCGAGCTATCGCTTGAGGCCGAGAACATCGCGGGCTCCGGCGCTTTCTCCGGGCTGCGATCGACCGAATATACCCTAGCGATCGGTCAGCCGCTCGAACTCGGCGGCAAGCGAAGCGCACGCATCGCGAGCGCACGCGCATCGTCCGATTTCGCCGGCTTGCAGAGCGAATTTGCCTTGTCGCAACTCGCTTTGGGGGTGCGCGAGCGTTATGTGCAGGCCGTCGCCGCAGGCCAGCGCCTCGTTCTCGCGCGGGAAATCGTCGAGCGAAACCGTGAACTGACGCGGATCGCCAACGTGCTTGTAGAGGTCGGGCGGGAGCCGCCTCTTCGAGCTATGCGTGCACAAGCTACGCTTGCCGAGGCGGAGGCCGAATTGCAGGCTGCACAAGCAGACGATTTAGCAGCACGTCAGGCGCTCGCGGCTCTCTGGGTATCCGGACAGCCCAATCCCGCAGTATCGAACGTCTTTCCTGACTTATCGCCGCCCCTTGCGCCGCCGGTTTCCGAAGATCCGTTGCAACTGCGCATTGCGGGCGCTCGAACCACCTTTGCTGAAGCCGAAATTGCGCGTGAGCGCTCGCTTGGCGTTCCCGACCCAACGCTGTCGGCAGGTGTGCGCCGTTTTGAGGAAAGCAGCGATCAAGCGTTCATCGTCGGGATTTCCATTCCGCTTCCCTTTCGCAACCGCAACCAGGGCAACATCGCAGCCGCCGAGGCGCAATACCGCGCGGCAAGCGCGAGCGAGGCGATAGCCGAGGCGGACTACCGCGTGGAGTTCGAGCGGACGCGAACGCTTTATCTGGCCGCCGAAACGCGTGTGGAGACCCTCTCCAGCGCATCCCTGCCGCAGGCTGAGGAAGCGCTCAGGCTCGTCGAAATCGGCTACCGCAATGGCAGATTTCCGCTGATCGAAGTTCTGGCGGCTGCCGAAGCGCGCGACGCCATTCGTGAAAATCTGATTCAGGCAGAAGAGACCCGCGGCCTGCTCGCGGCGCGGCTCATCTGGCTCACCACACAGTGAGGCCCATTTCCATGAAACGTAGCCATTTGATCGCCGTAATCGGTGTCCTGATCTTGCTGGCCGCCTTGGCCTGGGTCTTCTGGCCCGCTGACTCAAACGGACCCGACCAGCAAGCGGAACAAGGTGAAAAGAGCGAAGTCCCCGAAGGCGTTCTGCTGATCGACGCGAAGCAGATCGCAGCTTCGTCGATAGAAATCGAAGCTGTCCAATTCGGCGCAGCAACGGAGCTTGTATTCCCAGCGACCGTCGCCGCGGCGCCGAATGCCAGCGCACGGATCGATGCGCGTGCATCCGGTGTGGTGAGGAGCGTGAACAAGATGCTGGGCGATTATGTCAGGCAGGGGGAGGCGATCGCGCGGATCGAGAGCGCTGATGCTGCCGGACTGGCTGCGCAGGTCGCTACCGCGCGTGCGCGGGTCAATGAACTGTCTGCGCTCTACGACCGCGAAAAGCGGCTGTTCGAGGCCAATGTGACGGCCCGGCAGGATCTCGAAGCGGCGCAGGCCAATCTGCAAGTGGCAAGATCGGAGCTGTCACGCGCACAAGCTGCATCCGCCGCTGCTGGTGTCAGCGGGGATGGACGTTCGCTGGCCGTGACGAGTCCGATTTCAGGGCAGATCACCAGCGCGCCGATCGTGCTTGGCTCCTACGTCTCCGCCGGTGAAGAGATGTTCCAGATCGTGAACGCGAGCGGCTTGCAAGTGCAGGTTGCTCTGCCCGCCAGTGATGCTGCGAGAATTAGGCCCGGCGACGAGGCAACGCTGGAATTCGGAGAGGAGCGGGAGATCGGCGGACGTGTGCGCTCGATAACCCCCGCGCTCGATCCGGAAAGCCGCAGCGCAACCGCAGTTATTTCGCTCGCTGGAGCGGTCCCCGGATTGCAGCCAGGCGCATTCTTGCAGGCGCGCATCCGGCCCTCAGGTGAAACCGATGCGACCTTGATCTCGGTGCCTGAATCCGCAGTTCAGATGGTCGAAGGCCGTGAAGTGGTGTTCGTTCGCACGCGTACCGGCTTTCGGGCGATGCCTGTCGTGACGGGATCGCGCTCGGGAGGGCGCATCGTGATCGAGTCCGGATTGCAGAATGGCCAGCGGATCGCGACCGAAAACGCCTTCCTGCTCAAAGCCGAACTCGGAAAAGAGGAGGCCGAACATGGACATTGATCGGTCTGAAAGCGGCTTCGAGGAGGAGCGCAGCAGCCATGATGGCGTGATTGGCAGCGTCCTAGACTGGTCTGTTCGAAACCGCTGGGCGGTCGTGGTTCTGGCCCTCTGCGTAGCGATTTGGGGGGCTTTCAATCTCGCCCGATTGCCCATCGATGCGGTGCCGGACATCACCAATGTTCAGGTGCAGATCAACACCGAGGCACCGGCGCTCTCGCCCTCGCAGATCGAAACGCAGGTAACCTTCCCTGTCGAAACCGGCATGGCCGGAATCGAGGGACTGGAGATGACCCGCTCGATCTCGCGCAATGGCTTTAGCCAGGTCACGGCGATCTTCGAGGAAGGCACGGATATCTATTTCGCGCGATCGCAGGTGGAGGAACGGCTCGCCACGCTCGCCTCTTCGCTTCCTGCAGGCGCGGAGCCGTCGATGGGTCCGATTGCGACCGGTCTCGGCGAGGTGTTGATGTATACCATCGAGTTTGAGCATCCGGGCGGAACCGATGCGCCCAAGGGTGGTGCTGTTGGCTGGCAGAATGACGGCAGCTTTGTCACGGACCGGGGCGAGCGATTGGACACGGCGGTGGCGAGAGCCGCCTATCTGCGTACGGTACAGGATTGGGTCGTCGCGCCGCTGATGCGTTCGGCCAACGGCGTGGCGGGCGTAGACTCGATCGGTGGCTTTGAGAAGCAGTACTTGGTGCAGCCAGACCCCGACCGCCTCAACGGCTACGGCGTTTCGCTCGACCAGTTGATTACCGCGCTGGAAGCGGCGAACCAGGCCGAAGGCGCCAACTTTGTCGAACGGGCTGGCGAAGCTCTTCTTGCACGGGTCGATTCCCGGCTGAATTCCGTAGAAGACATTGCGCAGGCAGTGGTGGCAACGCGCGAAGGTGTGCCGATCCGCGTCGGCGACGTGGCAACGGTCGAAATTGGCGGCGATCTCCGCACAGGTGCAGCCTCGCTGAATGGCGAGGAAGCCGTCGTCGGTACTGTGCTGATGCGCGCAGGCGAAAACAGCCGCACCGTAGCTGCGGGTGCTGCCGACAGGCTCGACGAGGTACGGTCGTCGCTTCCAGCAGGAGTTGAGGCGGAGATCGTCTACAACCGTTCGACACTCGTCGATGCGACCATCGTGACGGTACGCAACAACCTTGTCGAGGGCGCGCTGCTCGTCATTGTCGTTTTGTTCCTGCTGCTTGGAAACATCCGCGCCGCCATCATTGCAGCTCTGGTCATCCCTTTGTCGATGCTGATGGCAGCTATTGGCATGAACCGGCTTGGCGTATCTGGCAACCTGATGAGTCTTGGTGCGCTTGATTTCGGCCTGATTGTCGATGGCGCTGTCATCATCGTCGAAAACAGCATCGCGCGCCTCGCCGCAAGGCAGGAGCACGAGGGACGTTTGCTCACACTGCGCGAACGCCTTGCCGAGACGCGGGCAGCGGCGCATGAGATGATCAAGCCAACGGTGTATGGCCAGGCGATCATCTTTCTGGTTTTTGCGCCGCTCCTCACCTTCACCGGGGTTGAGGGCAAGACATTTTCGCCCATGGCCATCACGGTGATGCTGGCACTTGCCTCAGCATTCATACTCTCGCTTACTTTCGTCCCAGCGATGATCGCTCTCTTGCTGAACAAGAAAATCAACGAGCAGGAAGCAAAGCCCATCCGATTGGCGAAAGAGCGCTATGGTCCGCTGCTGCGCAGAGCGCTTGCCCGTCCATGGCCTGTCATCGGTACCGGAGTCGGCGTGTTCGCGCTCGCGGCGCTTGTCTTCAGCTTCATCGGCAGCGAATTTACACCGCAGCTCGACGAGCGTGATCTGGCTGTCCAGTCATTGCGTATTCCTTCCACCCCACTGGAGCAGTCGCTTACAATGCAGCGCCAGGTCGAAGCGCGATTGAAGCAATTCCCGCAGGTTGAGCTGGTATTCTCGCGCACCGGCACGGCAGAGGTCGCGACCGACCCTATGCCGCCGAACATCTCGGATGCCTATGTTATCCTCAAACCGCGCGAAGAATGGCCGGACCCCTCGCTGTCTAAGGATCAGCTTGTAAGCGAGATGGAAGAGGCGCTCGGTAATCTCGTTGGTAATCTCTACGAATTCAGCCAGCCCATCGAGCTGCGCTTCAACGAGCTCATCGCAGGCGTTCGCGGCGATGTCGCGGTCAAACTCTACGGGGATGATCTTACGGCTATGACTGCGGCTGCAAACCAGGTCGCGGTCGTGCTCCGCGGTGTCGAGGGCGCGGCCGATGTGAAGGTCCAGCAGGTTTCGGGTTTTCCGACGCTCGATATAGCCTTCGATAGGCCAACGATTGCGCGCTACGGCCTCACGGTCGAAGACGTGGCGCAGTCCGTTGCCATAGCGCTTGGAGGTCGAAACGCAGGGCTGGTGTTCGAAGGCGATCGACGTTTCGATGTCGTGGTCAGGCTATCGGATGCAAATCGCAATGACTTCGACCAGCTCGGATCATTGCCGATCGTGCTTCCCAATGGAGGAACCGTGCCGTTGCGCGCAGTGGCAAAGTTTCAGGTGATTGATGGCTTGGCCGAGGTCCGGCGCGAGCAGGGTCGCCGGCTGGTGATCGTATCCGCCAACGTGCGCGAGCGCGATCTTGGGTCATTCGTCGAACAGGCGCAATCCGAGGTCGCTGCAGGCGTTGATTTGCCTTCCGCATCGTTCATCGAATGGGGCGGTCAGTACCAGAACCTGCAACAGGCTCAGCAGCGTCTGCTGATCGTGGTTCCGCTCGCCTTCGGCGTCATCTTGTTGCTCCTGTATTTGGCGGTCGGCGGTTGGGTCCCTGCGCTGGCGGTGTTCAGCGCAATCCCCATGGCACTGGCTGGCGGGGTCTTTTTCCTGGCTATGCGCGGCATGCCTTTTTCCATCTCGGCAGCGGTGGGGTTCATTGCTCTCTCCGGAGTTGCGACGCTGAACGGCCTCGTCATGATCACAGCGATCAAGCAGCGTCTCGAACAAGGCTTGGAACTGGGCGACGCGATCATCGAGGGCGCGATCGCACGGCTGCGGCCAGTGTTGATGACAGCGCTTGTCGCATCGCTCGGCTTTGTTCCGATGGCGCTTGCGACGGGAACCGGGGCCGAAGTGCAACGTCCATTGGCTACGGTTGTCATTGGCGGGTTGATCACCGCCACCGCGCTCACCCTGTTCGTATTGCCAGCCATTGTAAGCCTGATCTTCGCGAGAAAACCGCGCGCGACCCAGGTTGAGACATCAGCAGCAGCGAGGAGCGACAGCTAGTGACACGGAATATCGAACTCGAACTATCGTCGCTTCTCCCGGACATTCCGAGCGACACCGACAGATGTATCGCTCGGCTGCAGTCGTTGCTCAGTTCGCGGGCCGGGGTGCATGCGGTCGAGGTCCTTGCAGGATCGAACAGTACACCTGCCCAGCTTGCAATATCTTACGATCCCGATCGTCTCACGATCGCGCGGATCAGAGAACTTGCGCACGTAGCAGGAGCGGAAATTTCCGGGCGCTACGGGCATGTTGTGTGGCAAACCGAGGGCATTAATTCGGTGCGCCGGGCGCAGACGGTCGCAGATCTGGTAGCCCGCGAATCCGGCGTACTTGAAGCAAATGCCGATGCGAGCGGAAAGCTGGTCGCCGAGTTCGACCGCCGGCGTACCGATGAGACCGCGATTGCCAATGCGCTGCAAGAACTGGGGGTTTCAATCAAGGCCGACAAAATCGCCGCAAATGCCAGGGATGCTGAAGAACACCGCCATGACGATAAAGATCATTCCGGGCACAGTCACGGCGGCATCTTCGGCGCTAATACTGAACTCTTTTTCTCGCTCGCTTCGGGCGCATTTCTCGCCATCGGCTTCGGGATCGAGAAACTGTGGGACGGGCATCCGGTCTGGCTGCCGTTCGCTTGCTATATAGCGGCATATTTCTTCGGAGGCTTCTTCACTCTCCGAGAGGCGTGGGACAATTTGCGCCTCCGCCGGTTCGAAATCGACAGCCTCATGCTTGTCGCCGCTGCGGGCGCCGCCTTTCTCGGGGAATGGGCCGAAGGCGCGCTACTGCTGTTCCTGTTCAGTTTCGGCCACGCGCTCGAACACTACGCGATGGGGCGCGCGAAGAAAGCTATCGAAGCGCTCGCCGAGCTTGCCCCGGACACCGCACGGGTAAAGCGCGGACCTGACGTAGTTGAGATCCCGGTCGAGGAGCTTGCGCTAGGCGACGTGGTAATCGTGCGTCCGAACGAACGCCTTCCGGCTGACGGCTTCATCTTGGACGGCGTCAGTGCCATCAATCAGGCTCCGGTGACCGGCGAAAGCGTGCCGGTCGACAAGAGCGCGGTTTCGGATGTCGCTTCTGCGCGCGCCAATCCTGACAATCTTGCGGATGACAATCGCGTCTTCGCGGGGACGATCAACGGATCGGGCGCGCTCGAAGTGGAAGTGACCCGGCGATCGAGCGATACGACCCTAGCCAAGGTCGTCCAAATGGTGAGCGAAGCCGAGGCTCAGCAATCTCCTACCCAGCGCTTCACGCAGCGCTTCGAGCGAATTTTCGTGCCTGCCGTGCTCGCTCTGGCCGGCCTGCTCCTTTTCGCATGGGTTGTCATCGACGAGCCGTTCCGCGACAGTTTCTACCGGGCGATGGCGGTGCTTGTGGCTGCGAGCCCGTGCGCTTTGGCGATCGCGACCCCGAGCGCGGTCTTGTCCGGAGTGGCCAGAGCTGCACGCAGCGGCATTCTGGTGAAGGGCGGCGCGCCGCTCGAGGATCTCGGTGCGCTCAAGGCCATCGCGTTCGACAAGACCGGTACTCTTACCGAAGGCGAACCCCGCATTACCGATGTCGAACCCGAGCAGGGTGTATCTGAAAACGAACTGCTTGCGATTGCTTCGGCGGCTGAAAATCTGAGCGATCATCCCCTGGCACAGGCGATTGTCAGGGACGGCAAGCAGCGGCTTGGCGATGAGACTCTGCCCGAAGCTACCAATCTCGAAAGCTTCACAGGCAAGGGCATCACCGCGCTTGTCGGCGGTGAGCGGGTGTGGATCGGAAAGCTCGAAATGTTCGGGCAAGACGGGGTCCCTCCGCTCAGTGCCGAACTGTCGGATGCTATCGAGGGCATGCGCGAGCGCGGGCGAACGACAATGGGCGTTCGCTCGGAAACGCGCGATCTCGGAGCGATCGGTTTGCTCGACACGCCGCGAGCGGCGGCAAAGGCGACGCTCGAAGCGTTGCGCGGCCTCGGGATCACCCGAATGATCATGATCTCGGGCGACGACCAAAGAGTGGCCGATGCGGTTGGAACGGAAGTCGGCCTCGACGAGGCCTGGGGCAATCTCATGCCCGATGACAAGGTCAAGGCCATCCGCAAGCTTGCCGGCCAGGACAAGGTTGCGATGGTCGGAGACGGGGTCAATGACGCTCCGGCCATGGCGAATGCCACCGTCGGGATAGCAATGGGGGCTGCCGGATCGGACGTTGCATTGGAGACAGCCGATGTCGCGCTGATGGCCGATGATCTCGCCCGACTGCCTTTCGCCGTCGATCTGAGCCGACAGACCCGGTCGATCATCCGGCAGAATATGATCGTCAGTCTTGGAATTGTTGTCGTGCTCATCCCGGCAACCATTTTCGGTCTCGGGATAGGCCCCGCTGTCGCGGTTCACGAGGGATCAACGCTGATCGTGGTCGCCAATGCGCTTCGCCTTCTGGCGTATAAAGAGAAGGGCAGCACAAAAGACATAGCGGAGAAGCCAGTATGAGCTGCAACGATGACTTCGATCTGGATTCGGCGGACAAACGACGCACATTGTGGATCGTATTGTGGCTCAACGTCGCAATCGCGGTTGGTTTCTTTGTCGTTGCCTATTTTGCGGACTCGAACGCGCTCTTGGCCAACGGGCTCGACAATTCTTCCGATGCATTTGTCTACGCGCTCAGTCTTCTGGCTCTCACCCGTTCGCAATCCTGGAAACGAGGGGCCGCGCGTTTCTCAGGCATCATGCTCCTGATCTTCGCCGGAGGTGTTATCGCCGATGCCGTCAGGCGTTTCATCGAAGGCTCGGAGCCGGGCGGCCTGATGATGATCGCCATGGCGGCCATCGCGGCGGTGGTGAACCTCATCTGCCTGCGCATGCTCCAGAAGCTTCAGCAAAAGGATGTTAATCTGCGCGCAGCGACCACCTTTAGCTTCAACGATTTCATATCGAACGGCGGCATCATCGTCGCCGGGATCATCGTTATGCTTACAGGCGCAAATTGGCCGGATCTCGTGGTTGGGATCGCGGTTGCTGGCATTGCCCTGTATGGCGGGATCGATATCCTTCGCGATGCGCACAGGGATAAGCATAAGGAAGCGGGCACCGAACATATCAAAGGCGACGAATTCGGAAGATGATGCTCGAAATTCGCATTTTGGTCGCTGGATTGCCTCGGCTCCGTATTCAGACTATCGCAGGTTCGTGAAGTTTGTTCGCGCCTTGACCCTGATTTGCTTCAGTTTCGGACTGTTTGTGCAGGTTGCTGCGCAAGCGGCCGTTCCGCAGAGCGATATGGCTGGGTCGGCTGATTGTGCTGAAATGGCGCAAGGCATGCCCGAGCATAGCATGTCTGGGTCGTGTCCGTCAAGATGGTGTAAATTCGGCGTTGGCCACGGGTCATCGTCAGGCGGCCTTTGCTGTGATGTGCAAAGGCTGGATTTCCTCCTCGATCATGGTTTGATTGAGTTCGGCCATGCCCTCGATCTGCATGTAGCGATGTTGGAGCTGCCACTCGTCGTTCTGCTCGAGCAGAACGGCGCCGACGAGGCGGATGATGCTGTCCTCGTTGGGGAAGATGCCGACGACATCGGCGCGTCGCTTGACCTCCTTGTTCAGCCGCTCGAGCGGATTGGTCGAGTGTAATTTCACGCGGTGCTGGGTGGGGAAGCCGGTGTAGGCGAGCACATCGGTTTCGGCGTCATCCATGCAGGCGCCCAGCTTGGGCCAGCGGGCGCGTAGCTGATCGGCCACATGGCGCCAGGTCTGGATGGCGCCGTCCTGATCAGGTTGGATAAAGGCCTGCCGGATCGCGGCGGCCACCATGGTGTGCTGGCCTTTGGGCACATAAGCCAGCGCGTTGCGCATGAAGTGGACGCGGCAGCGCTGCCAGGTGGCGCCGAGCACGCGGGTGATCGCGGCCTTCAGTCCCTCATGGGCATCGGAGATCACCAGCTTCACGCCGGTCAGGCCGCGCCGCAGCAGGTCCTTGAGGAAGTCAGACCAGAAGACCTCGGCCTCGCTCGGACCGATATGCAGGCCGACGATTTCGCGGCGGCCTTCGGTGTTGACGGCCATGGCTATTATGGCCGCCACCGAGATGATCCGGCCGCCCTGCCTGACCTTGAGGTAGGTGGCATCGAGCCAGAGATAGGGCCATTCCCCGGTCAGTGGGCGCTTCAGAAAGGCATGGACGCGCTCATCGATATCCTTGCACAGCTTGCTGACCGACGACTTGGAGATGCCGGTCATCCCCATCGCCTGGACCAGTTCGTCCACGCGCCGGGTGCTGACCCCGCCGATCCATGCCTCCTGAATGACCGCGACCAGTGCCTTCTCGACCATCTTCCGGGGCTCGAGGAAGCCGGGGAAGTAGGAACCAGTCCGCAGTTTGGGGATCTTGAGGTTGAGCGTTCCCAGCCTGGTGTCGAGCGTCCGGTCGCGATGGCCATTGCGCCAGGTGGCGCGCTCGCCGCTGCGTTCATGGCGCCCGGCGCCGATCAGGCCATCAACGTCGGCCTCCATGATCAGCTGCAGCACGTTTTCAGCGATCAGCCGTAAAAAATCTGCGTCGCCGCTCTTCGCAGATAGCTCTTCGATCAGTAGTCTGTTCTCGGTCATCGGGTACTCCTTCGTCAGGGTTGAAGTCTCGCAACTCCACCATAACAATGAGCCCGGTGGCCACCAGAGCCGCTGCATTTTGGGGTGGGGCATGCCCCACCCCAAAATGCACCAGTTCCTACACCGGAAATTACACCACGACCGCGGACGCTAGCGCATGTCTGAACACGCGATGCCCGAACAGATGGTTTCCGCAACGGACTCCACCGAACAACATGGTTCATGCTGCGAGATGACCCTCGATTGTCTCGTAGCCATGAATTGCCTCCCGCCGCTCGCGCTTACCGGTTCGGGACTGGCGCATGCAGGACCGTTACCTATTGCGCCTACGTATCTGGTCGCTAGCGCCAGCAGGCTCGAGAGCCAGCCTCTACCCCCGGAATCTCCGCCTCCACAATCCGAACTCACCATTTAGCGTTTCCTGCGCGGTGAGTCGCGCTGCTTGCGAGCTTGACGGATTACTTGCCTGGCGCCGCGTCCATTGACCGCGTGCGCCGAGGTCCTTTCCGGCCAGATCGCTTTCAAAGAGTGAGAATTATGGATTGGCGAATTGGCTTGGTGTCGTTTTCGGCCCTGCTCAGCGCACAAGCTGCGCAAGCGCAGTCTGTCGGATACGAAGAGGCACTTGCAGCGGTCAGAGTGGAGCAGCCTGCGCTAGAAGCTGGCGCGCTACGTGTACAATCACGGCGCGAGGCTGCGGAAGCGGCAGACGAGCTTCCTGACCCGCGTGTACGCGCAGGTGTTATGAACCTTCCGGTCAGCGGTCCCGCGGCGTTCGAGCTAGACCGGCAACTTCCTACGCAAGTCGCCATCGGTATCGAGCAGGAGATACCCAACCTAGCCCGCCGGCGGGCAAGAGTTGGCGTTGCCAGTTCGGAAGTGAGGCTAGCCGAAGCGCGCCTGGGTGTGACCGACCGTGATCTCCTCGCCGATGCGGGAATGGCTTGGGTGAGGCTCTATTATGCGCAGGCGCGGATTGAACTTGCCCACGCCGCACTGGACGAATTGAGTGCATTCGTACCCGCAGCGAACAGCGCCGTCGCCTCCGGGTCGGCCCGCCCGGCAGAGAGTCTGGCGATCCGGCGCGAACTGCTTGGGATCGAGGATGCAGCGACGTCGATCGAGGCCGAGCGCGAGACGGCGCAAGCTCAGCTCTCCCGATACATACCGTTCCCTGACCCGGTTGCCTTAGGTGAGGCCCCCTCGGCGGCTCTTGATGAAGGCAAGCTTCGCTTCGAACTGGAAGGGAATCCCGAACTCCTGCTGGCCGATGCGGAACAAGACCGGGCCGAAGCCGGTGTCGCGCTCGCTCGCGCTGAAAAGAGGCCGGATTTTGGGGTGAGCGTCACCTATGGTCGTCGCGACCAGGCTTTTGGCGATGCCGTGTCTGTCATGGGGTCGATTACTCTTCCGATCTTCACCGACCGGCGGCAGAATCCACGCATCGCCGCCGCCGAAGCCGATGCCGCTGCCGCTTTGGCCGAGCGCGAGGATCGCAGACGCGCGCTAGTTGCGGATTTCGAAGCCGATCTTGCCACTTGGCGCAGCACTATGCGCCAGTGGCGTCGCGCGCGTGATGAACTTCTTCCGCTCGCGCGTGACCGCGTTGACCTCGAGACAGCCAGCTTTGCGGCCGGGCGTGCCGATCTCGTTGATGTGATTGCGGCGAAATCCGCACTTACCCTGCTCGAGCTGGAAATTCTCGAACGCGAACAGGCGGCGGTGCAGGCGGCGGTCAAACTACAACTCACATACGGGGAGGGCAGGCCATGAACTCCGTGCTCGAACGATTTACGCAGCGCCAACGCATGTTTGCGGCTGGGTTAGGTATTGCCCTTGTCAGCCTGGCTGCTGGCTACGGTCTTAACACGCTCGGCGGGGAGAGTAGCGGAGCTGGGTCGGAGACGGATACCGACTGTGAGGATGTGCTCTACTGGTACGATCCGATGGTGCCCGGACAGCGCTTTGACGAGCCCGGCAAGTCGCCCTTCATGGACATGATGCTGGTACCCAAGTGCGCGGGAGAAGCCGCCGAAGCGGGCGTCCGGATTGATCCGGGCCTTGTCCAGAATTTCGGCATTCGCACGGCAGCAGCCGAGTTCGGAGTTCTCGAGCCAGAGATTACCGTTACGGGTGTCCTGGCATACAACAGCCGGGATGTAGCTATCGTCCAGCCGCGAGCGGGGGGCTACGTCCAACGCACCTATGGCCTTGCGCAGGACGATGTCGTGGGTCGCGGCGCTCCGATCGTCGATATCTTGGTTCCTGATTGGGGCGGCGCGCAGCGCGAGTACATTGCTGTGCTCGATACTGGCGATAAGGCGCTGGCAGATGCGATGCGGCAGCGCATGCGCCTGCTCGGCATGACCGATGCGATGATCACGTCGGTCGAACGCACACGCAAAGCGCAAAACACGATTACTGTTACCGCTCCGGTGGGCGGTGCCGTAACAATGCTGGGGGTGCGTGCAGGCATGACCGTGATGGAAGGCCAGACACTCGCGGAGATTACAGGCTTCTCGCCGATATGGCTGGAAGCTTCGGTTCCTGAAGTCCAGGCCGTAAATATCCGGCAGGGCCAGCCCATCAGTGCGACCTTGGCAGCGTATCCGGATCAGCGATTTGCGGGACGAATTGTTGCCATCCTTCCCAGCGCCGATGCAGCCAGCCGGACGATCACCGTCCGGGCTGAATTGCCGAACCCGCGCGGCAGGCTGAAGCCGGGCATGTTCGCGCAGGTGTCGCTTTCACCCGACACACGGCGAGCCTTGCTGGTACCGTCGGAGGCGGTCATTCGAACCGGACGCCGCAATCTTGTGATGCTCAAGCAGGATGAAGGCGCCTTTCTGCCTGCCGAGGTCGAAATCGGACGCGAGGCGAATGGTAGGACAGAGATACTCGCAGGCCTTGCGGAGGGCGAGCAGGTCGTCACTTCAGGTCAGTTCCTGATCGACTCCGAAGCAAGTCTTGGCGGGATCGACGTCAGGTCGATCGATGCGACCATGAGCATGGCGTCGGACGGCTCGCCAAAGATGAGGAGGTACACCGCTACGGGAAGAGTGACGAAAATCGCTGGTGCTTCGATCACTCTCAATCACGCGCCGGTTCCCGCCCTCGAATGGCCAAGCATGGTCATGCCCTTCGCTCTCGCCGACGCCGCCCTAGTTGAGGATCTGGAACCGGGCGATACTGTCGAGTTCACCTTCTCGCAGCACGACACCGGTCCGCGTATCGAATCCATTCGGAAGACCGACCGATGATCGCGCGCATAATCGATGCCTCGATCGCCAATCGGTTTTTCATCGTTCTGGCGGCCATCGCGGTTACGCTCGCCGGCTTCTGGGCGGTGCGCGCAACGCCTGTCGATGCGATCCCCGATCTCTCCGACGTGCAGGTCGTGGTGCGCTCGAACTATCCGGGCCAAGCTCCGCGCATCGTTGAGGATCAGGTCACATACCCGCTCGCAACGACGATGCTCTCGGTGCCGGGCGCGGAAACAGTGCGCGGCTATTCGATGTTCGGCGACAGCTTCGTCTATGTGATCTTCGAGGATGGGACGGACCTCTACTGGGCGCGTTCGCGCGTGCTCGAATATCTCAACCAGGTGCAAAACGAATTGCCCGACGGAGTGACCAGCTCGCTCGGGCCGGACGCGACGGGCGTTGGCTGGATTTACGAGTATGCGCTGGTTGACCGAACGGGGAACAGCGATCTCGCTGACCTTCGGAGCCTTCAGGACTGGTTCCTGCGCTATGAGCTCCAGACCATTCCGGGCATCGCCGAGGTCGCCAGCGTAGGCGGCATGGTCAAGCAGTACCAGGTCGTGCTGGAACCTTATCGCATGGCTTCGCTTGGCGTCACTTACAGCGATGTCGTGCGCGCCATACAAGCTTCCAATCAAGAGGCCGGCGGATCGGTGGTCGAAATGGGCGAGGCCGAGTTTATGGTCCGCGCCTCAGGCTATCTCACGTCTCTCGAAGACTTCAGGCAGATTCCGCTGAAATCGGTCGGTAACGGTATCCCCGTCACCTTGTCCGATGTCGCCACGATCCAGCTTGGCCCCGAAATGCGACGAGGAATCGCCGAGCTCAATGGCGAAGGCGAGGTCGCAGGCGGTATTGTCGTGCTCAGACAGGGTGAGGATGCGCGGGCAACCATCGCGGCTGTCGAAGAGAAGCTCGACGTGCTCCGGGCCAGTCTTCCCGAAGGGGTCGAGATTGTCACGACCTACGATCGTTCGAAGCTGATCGACGCCTCGATCGAAAACCTGACCGGAAAACTCATTGCCGAGTTTATCATCGTGGCGATCGTTTGCGCGCTATTCTTATGGCATGTGCGATCAGCATTGGTGGCGATCGTCACGCTGCCATTGGGGGTGCTGGCGGCTTTTATCGTGATGCGTTTCCAAGGGGTCGATGCGAACATCATGTCCTTGGGCGGAATTGCCATCGCCATCGGCGCAATGGTCGACGCTGCCATCGTGATGATTGAGAACGCGCACAAGCATATCGAGCATTGGGAGGAGGACCATCCCGACGAACAGATGTCCAACAATGAGCGCTGGAAACTGATTGCGGAGGCATCGAAAGAGGTGGGGCCAGCGCTGTTCTACAGCCTTCTCATCATCACACTTTCGTTTCTTCCGGTGTTTACTTTGCAGGCGCAGGAAGGCCGCCTCTTTTCGCCGCTGGCCTTTACCAAGACCTATGCGATGGCAGCGGCTGCCATTTTGTCGGTGACACTGGTTCCTGTACTCATGGGTTGGCTGATCCGCGGCAAGATACCCAAGGAGGACACCAACGTCCTCAATCGCGTGCTGACCAAAGCCTACCGGCCCGGTCTTGATTGGGTGCTCAGCCGACCCAAGACCACTCTGGTTGTGGCAGGCCTCGTGTTTCTGACAACGCTGGTCCCGTTCACCCGTCTGGGAGGGGAATTCCTGCCGCCGCTCGACGAAGGCGACTTGCTGTACATGCCGAGCGCTCTGCCTGGCCTGTCTCCTGGTGAAGCGTCGGCATTGCTTCAACGGACCGACCGACTGATCAAATCCGTGCCCGAAGTCGACACCGTGTTCGGAAAAGCCGGACGTGCGGATACAGCGACCGACCCTGCGCCACTCACGATGTTCGAGACAACGATCCGCTTCAAACCGCGCGAAGAGTGGCGGCCGGGAATGACGCCGGAGAAGCTTGTGGAAGAACTCGACAGCGCCGTGCAAGTGCCGGGGCTCGCCAATGTCTGGGTGCCCCCGATCCGCAACCGCATCGACATGCTCGCGACCGGTATCAAGAGCCCGATCGGCGTGAAAGTGTCTGGCGAGGACCTTGCCGAAATCGAGCGCGTGGCGTTGCAGGTCGAGAATGTCGCAAAACAGGTTCCTGGAGTCAGTTCCGCTTTGGCAGAGCGTCTGTCGGGAGGCCGCTATGTCGACGTGGACATCGACCGGGTATCTGCGGCTCGTTTCGGATTGAATATCGCCGATGTTCAACAGATCGTGTCAGGCGCAATCGGCGGGGCAAATATCGGACGGACGGTCGAAGGACTGGCGCGATATCCCATCAATGTCCGCTATCCGCGCGAGATCCGCGACAGCGTGGAAGAATTGCGCGCGCTGCCCTTGCTAACCCCGTCTGGCCAGCAAATCACGCTCGGAACGGTCGCGCAAGTGAGCGTCAGCGATGGTCCGCCCATGCTCAAAAATGAACAAGGCCGTCTCATCAGCGTGGTCTATGTCGACACGCGCGGACGCGATTTGACTTCGGTTGTAAGCGATCTTCAGGCGGCGGTGTCAGAGGGCGTCGATCTGCCTGCCGGTGTGAGCATCTCTTACGCGGGCCAGTTTGAATATCTCACCCGCGCCAATGAGCGGTTGCAAGTCGTCATTCCCGCGACGCTCGGCATCATCTTCGTTTTGCTCTACCTGATCTTCCGCCGCTTCGACGAAGCGCTTCTCGTCATGGGCACGCTGCCCTTTGCTCTCACCGGCGGCTTCTGGCTGCTCTATCTGATGGGCTACAACCAGTCCGTTGCGACATCGGTGGGTTTTATTGCGCTTGCCGGTGTGTCTGCCGAGTTCGGCGTCATCATGCTGATCTACCTCAAGTCTGCGCTGGCCCGGCGCAGCGGTGCCCTCGATGCGGACGGCGTGGGCGAAGCCATCAGGCAGGGTGCTCTTCTGCGCGTGCGTCCCAAGGCGATGACCGTGGCCGTCATTCTTGCCGGTCTCTTCCCGATCCTCATTGGAACGGGCGCAGGTTCGGAGGTCATGAGCCGCATCGCCGCGCCGATGGTGGGCGGCATGATCACCGCGCCGCTGCTTTCGATGTTCGTTATCCCCGCCGCATATTTGTTGATGCGGCGACCCCGGCCCGAACGGCCAACCCAACCCCAAGGAGAAGAAGAATGCGTACCACAACCCTCATGAGCCTACTGGCCCTCCCGCTGGCGCTGGCGGCCTGCGATTCTGGCCAGGACACTGCCGAGATGAACGACATGCCGATGGCAGAAAATGAAATGATGATGGACGGCGAAGATATGCCGATGATGGAACCTGGCAGCGGAATGCAAACCGCCAGCGCAGAAGGCACGGTCACTGCAATCGATGCGGAAGCGGGCACGATAACCGTCGACCACGGTCCGGTCCCAGCGATCGAATGGCCTGCGATGACCATGGCTTTTGAAGCCGATGAGCAACTGCGCAGCGAAGTAAGCGTCGGTGAGGGAATTGCCTTTGAATTTCGTACTGGTTCTGAAGGCAATGTGATCACGTCGATCACGAAGCTGTGAGTCGGTTGGGCGGCGCCAGGCAAACCTGGTGCCGCCCAATGAAATGCGGACGACCGAAACCTGTTATCGTGCCGGCATCGCAAGGTATTCGGCACAAGGCTGTAAGAGGTCTGCTGTGGAGTGAGAAAGGAAGAGCGATGAGCACGGACGCAAGCTTACTCGAAGGCACCGCCATCGATCCCGTCTGCGGCATGAGCGTAGCGATCGACGGAGCAGAGCATATCGCGAAGCATGCGGGGACCGAGCACTATTTTTGTTCGCCGCGATGTCACGACAAGTTCGTCACCGATCCCGAGCTCTATCTCTCGGGCGCGCATATCGACGCGGTCGAGGATGTGCCCGAAGGCACGATCTACACCTGCCCGATGCACCCTGAAATCCGCCAGCCCGGGCCGGGTTCATGCCCGATTTGCGGCATGGCGCTCGAACCGGAAACGGTTTCGCTCGACGATGGCCCCGACCCCGAACTGGTCGACATGCGGCGTAGGTGTCAACGGCGGAGTAAAAGTCGGCCATTGGGCGGCGCAAAATCAGGCTGGAGTGATCCGTGTGCTGGCGAGCGCCGCGAGGCGTAGCCCGAGTGGGGGTCGCCAACACACGGATGGTCTTTTCTGTCAGGGGCTGGAGCGTGCCTTGCGCGCCTGGCTTTGGGCCAGACGATAGCTCTCTCCCGTTCATCTCGAGTATGGAGACGTGGTGGGTAAGCCGGTCGAGGAGCGCGCCTGTCAGGCGCTCGGAGCCGAACGTTTCGGTCCACTCGTCGAACGGCAAGTTGCTGGTGATCAGCGTCGAGCCGCGCTCGTAACGCTGCGAGATCAGCTCGAACAGCAGTTCCGCGCCGGTTTTCGAGAGCGGCACGAACCCCAGTTCATCGATGATGAGGAGCTTGTATCCGGCCATTTGCTTGTGGAGGCGCAGAAGGCGGCGTTCGTCGCGTGCCTCCATCATCGCGCTGACCAGCGCGGACGCGGTGGTGAAGCCGACCGTCAGGCCCTTCTGGCAGGCGGCAAGGCCGAGGCCGATCGCCACATGGGTCTTGCCGGTTCCCGAGGACCAAGGGCTATGACGTTCTCGCGGCGGTTGATCCAGTCGCAGCGTGCCAGTTCCAGCACCTGCATCTTGTTGAGCTTGGGGATCGCGGCAAAGTCGAAGCTGTCGAGGCTCTTGGCGGCCGGGAACTTCGCAGCCTTGATCCGGCGCTCGACCATCCGGCGTTCCCGGTCGATCAGCTCCAGTTCGACAAGCCGGGCCAGGTAGCGGACGTGATCTGCGCCCTCGGCCGCGCATCGCCGGGCCAGCTTGTCATGCTCGCGCAGGAAGGTTGGTAGCTTGGAGCGTCTTGAGGTGGCTGGCCAGTAACAGCTCGGGGGACGGACTGCTCATGCCGCATCCTTCGCATCGCCCGAGAGCAACTGCATGTAGGAGCGCGCCGATGTCGTCTCCACCCTGGCTCTGGGCAGATAGGGATAGATCGCCATGTCCAATCGGGGTGGTCGGCGCTCCACCCGGCACAGCAGGAGATGCTTCACGGCATCAAAGCCGATCGCCCCGATATCGAGAGCCTGCTTTACGGCCGCATGCAGATCGGCAAGCGTGAAGCTCTCCAGCAGACGCAGCACCTGCACATACTCGCGCCGACCATGCTTGCCCATACGAGCTTCCATGAGGCGGCGCAGCGTGCAAACGCTTCGGGCAGGTGCCAGCCTTGCAGGGGCGCTGCCTGATCGAGCGCATTGATCTTCTGTTCGATCAGGAAGGTAATGGACGGGATCGAAGATCACGTCCTCGCGCTCGTAGCTGCGCACATGACGGGCAATGACCTCGCCCCGGCAGCTGATCACCACCCGGCTGAAGGAGCGGTTCGAAAACTTTGAGGGGTAGCGCAGATGGCCGCGTAAGTGACGGTATACGCATTTTCAGGAGCCCCCTATGCCTGCCGTCAATCGCCGAAAATTCCTTGGAACAAGTGCCAGCGGGCTCGGCCTGCTTAGCCTGGCCGGTGCCGTTCCCGCCTGGGCGCGAGGCGGAGATCTGCTCTCCGGGGCCGCCCGGCGAGGTATCGATGAGGCGACCGGACCGAATATCGATCTGACGGTTGCGCGCTCGGCTTTCTCCACCGGCAACAGGCGTGGCGGCGCGATTGCCGTCAATGGCAGCATCCCGGGGCCACTCCTTCGCCTGCGCGAAGGGACCACCGTCCGCCTCAACGTCCATAACCAGCTTGAGGAAGACACCTCGATCCACTGGCACGGTCTGCTCGTGCCGTTCCAGCTCGATGGCGTGCCGGGCGTAAGTTTTCCCGGCGTGAAGCCGGGCGAGACCTTCACAGCGGAATTTCCCGTGCGGCAGGCAGGCACCTATTGGTGGCATTCGCATAGCGGGCTGCAGGAACAGGCCGGTCATTACGGTCCGATCGTGGTTGATCCCGCAGGCCCCGATCCGGTGCAGGCCGAACGCGAATATGTCGTCGTGCTGAGCGAATTCAGCGAGATGTCGCCCCATGCGATTTTCGACAAGCTCAAGAAGGGCGAAGGCTACTTCAACTACAACCAGAACACCTGGACCGACGACTATCCGCTCTCGGGCGAGGATCGCCGGATGTGGGCCAGAATGCGCATGATGCCGACCGACATTCTCGATGTGTCGAGTGCGGCCTACACTTACCTTCTCAACGGTCACGGACCGCTCGACAATCTGGAATATCTCTTCCGTCCCGGCGAGCGCGTGCGGCTGCGCTTCATCAATGCCGGGGCCATGACTTTCTTCAACATCCGCATACCTGGTTTGCCAATGACCGTCGTGCAGGCGGACGGGCAGAACGTCGAGCCGGTTGAAGTCGACGAGTTCCAGATCGGCGTCGCCGAAACCTACGACGTGGTCGTGACGCCGGGCGAGCAACAGGCCTATACGCTGGTGGCGGAGTCGATGGACCGCTCGGGCATGGGCATCGCAACGCTGACGAGCACGCCTGGAGCGCGCGCCGCCATCCCGCCGCTGCGTGACCCCCCGCTGCTGACCATGGCCGACATGGGTATGAGCGGCATGGACCACGGCTCGGGCAGCGATGCCGGCATGTCTGGAATGGACCATGACAGTGGCGGCGACATGGCAGGAATGGACCATGGTTCGTCTGGCGATTCGGAAATGGCTGGTATGTCGGGCATGCAGATGCGCGACACATCACGGCTGCCGCCTGATGTAAGGGTCGGACCTGGTCTCGACATGGTTGCGATGAACCCGGTCGACCGTATGGGCGACCCCGGGATTGGCCTTGCCGATGTGCCGCACCGCACCCTCGATTATCGCAAGCTTCGCTCGCTTGCATCGCATCAGGAAAACAGGACCCCTTCGCGCCGGATGGAAATCCATCTGACCGGCAATATGGAACGCTACATGTGGTCGTTCGACGGCAAGAAGTTCTCCGCCGTCTCCGACGAGCCAATCCGGTTCGCCTATAACGAACGCGTCCGTGTCAAATTGATAAACAACACGATGATGGCGCACCCGATCCATCTGCACGGACACTTCTTCGAACTGGTTAACGGCGCACCTGCCGATCGTCAGCCGCTCAAGCACACCGTTAACGTGCAGCCGGGCGGCAGCGCGCAGTTCGACCTGACGGCGGACGAGCCGGGCGACTGGGCCTTCCACTGCCACCTTCTCTACCACATGCATGCCGGGATGTTTCAGATCGTCACTGTCGCCAATCCCGATGGGAGCGAAGCATGAAGATTCGTATTACCAGCCTGCTCGCATCGATCGCAGCCGGCTCAGTTCTCGCCTCCCCCGCTGCGGCGCAGCATGCCGGTCATTCGCCCGCGGAGCCGCAGCAGACCGCCGAGGCGCAGGCTGACGCCAAGACAAAGTGCGAAGAAGAAGCCCAGCGCCATCGCGCGATGGGGCACCCGGTAGCCGAAGGAGCTTGCGAACCAGTGGCCCAGCCTGAAGCTGCCATGGATCATTCGACGATGGACCATTCGACGATGTCTCATGGTTCGACGACCGCTCAGGATGGTCATTCGGGCATGGCAATGCCGATGGACGCTGCCCGTCCGGAGACTACACCCGGGAGTCATGAAGGAATGGATCATGGCTCGATGCCGCATGGCACGCCTGCCGAAGGCGCGATGGATCATTCGCAGATGAATCACGGCGAGATGGGACAGGCGGAAGCCGCCAGTTCGTCGATGGACCATGGGCAGATGGATCACAGCCAGATGAACCATGGGCAGACGGGTTCACAGGACATGCAGGGCATGGACCATTCGGCGATGCAGATGGGCTCGAACGACGATATCCCGCTGCTGCCGCCTCCTCCCGAAGCCGGGAGCGGTCCCGCGCGCGCGGCGGTCGCGATCTGGGGCGAGGAAGCCATGAACGAAGCGCGGCGCGAACTTGTCCGCGAGACCGACGGCGGGATGCGCTTCTGGTTTCAGGGCGACCGGCTCGAATACCGCGCCCGCGAGGGAGTGGATGGATATCTTTGGGACATCCAGGGCTATTATGGTGGTGATATCGACAAGTTCTGGTTCAAATCCGAGGGCGAAGGCAGCTTCGGTGAGCCTGTCGAGGGAGCCGAAGTCCAGGCACTCTGGAGCCGGGCGATCGCTCCCTTTTTCGACCTACAGACAGGTGTGCGCCAGGATTTAACAGGACCCGAGCGCACCCATGCTGTCATTGGCATACAGGGCATTGCTCCCTACCAGTTCGAGGTAGACGTCGCGGCGTTCGTATCGAACAAGGGTGATGTAACCGCGCGCTTTGAGGGCGAGCTTGATCAGCGCATCACGCAGCGGCTGATCCTTCAGCCGCGTGCCGAAATCGCTCTTTCGGCGCAGGATATTCCTGAACTGGGTATCGGCTCAGGTCTCGACCGGATCGAGGCAGGTCTGCGTCTTCGCTACGAGTTCGCACGCGAATTCGCGCCTTATGTCGGCGTTTCCCAGGAATGGCGGATTGGACAAAGCGCCGATTTTGCACGCGCCGCAGGGGAAGACGCGAGCGTGACGAATTACGTCGTGGGCTTGCGATTCTGGTTTTAAAGGAAGGAAATATCCAATGAGGATAAGACTATCTCTAAGCGCGGTCGCCCTGGCCTTGGCTGCAGGCGGCACTCCCGCCCTGGCACAATCCATGGATCATTCCGCGCACTCGGACCCTACGGCTTCGACGCAGATGGACCATACGGAGCAGGGCATGAACCACGCTGAGCATATGGCTGCGATGAACGATGACGTGGCCGGAGCCGTAGCGGTCCTGACATCGTATCGCGATGCCCTGACGTCGCGCGATGCAGAGGCCATGGCCGCGCTGTTTGCCGAGGAATCCTTCGTTTACGAAAACGGCAAGGCGGAAGGCAGCTTCACGTATTACATGGAGCATCACCTGGGACCGGAACTCGATGCAATAACCAGCTTCACCTTCGGCGAACCGACGCTCGCAGTCACCCGGATGGGACATATGGCTTATGGCCGCGAAACTTACACCTATCGGATCGAACTGGCCGACGGCCGCGTAATCGACCGCGAAGGGGTTGCGACCTCGGTCCTCGCCCATGATGCAGATGGCTGGAAGATCGTTCAGTACCATTCATCGTCACGCGCACCGCGTAATAACTGATCTGATCGGGGGAACACCGATTGGCGACACGCTCTTTCAAGCTGCGTCTTCATGTGCTGGGCAGCAAGCTTCACAAATGGCTGGCAGTCTTTGTCGGCGTCCAGGTGCTACTGTGGATGATCACCGGGGCGCTGATGTCGTTCCTCGACATCGAAGAGGTTCGGTCCGAACATGTCGTTTCGCGCGCGCCGGAGGTTCTGCCCGCCGATGCTGTCATGCCAGAATGGCTCGATAGCAGAGAGGGGGTGGTTTCCCTTGCGACGCGCGCGGTCGCCGGCAGGGCCGTAACCGAGGTCCGCCGGGACGATGGAAGCGTCACGCTCCGCGACCCGGATAGCGGCATGCTCCTCTCGCCCCTTCCCGCCGCGAGCGCACGGGCCATCGCCCGACGTGCCTGGACCGGGCCACCGACCACCGTAGCGACCACACGCCTCATCGAAGACGCTGTCGGGACCGAATTCCGTGGTCCGCTCCCGGCGTGGCAGATCACTTACGGCGATGAGGATAATACCCGCGTCTACATCGATGCATCCAGCGGCTCGGTGCTCGCTGCCCGCAGCGACACCTGGCGCTTGTTCGACTTTGTCTGGGGGCTGCATATTATGGACTGGACGCAGCGCGACCGGATCAACAGCTGGTGGCTGCTGTTGTTCGGGATCGGCGGGACAATCATCGCGGTTTCGGGCTTTGTCTTGCTTGCCAACCGGTTCCCTTGGATCAGGCGGCGGGCGAAACATGTGCCGAATGCCCCCTAAAGCCGCTCCCAGTTTAATCAGGTTCGGCTCGGGCAAAGCGGACCAGAAGGATCGTTAGCGCCGGCACGATCGTCCACATCGCGATCGGGATCAGCGCCAGTCCCGTCACTGGCTCGTGCGGCATCAACTCGCTGTAGCGCCAGCTCAGGAAACTGTTTGCCGGAAGCGATGTGGCGATCATTTCGACGGCGATCGCGACGACAAGCCCGAAGCCGAAATAGATCGCATAGGGTAGTTTGTCTGACTGCCAGGGCCACGCGCGCCCGCCGCGCAATGCTGCAAGGCTATACGCTGTCAGCAGGATCACGCCATCGCCCAGGCTTGCAATGCCGCAGCGAATGGTCTGCTCATAAGGCTCGAGATTTCCCGGCTTGAAAAACGGCATCTGGAAAATCTCCCAGACGAACGCGATCAGGCTTCCACAAAAAAAGATCAGCCAATGGGTTCTGGTCATGCTGCAGGTACGCCCGAAAAATCTGCGCAAGCAAATAGCGATCGTCCGGATTTCCAGGTCCCGGACAGAGTCCTTGCCGCCCCGAAGCGTGAATCAGTCACGGTCTTCGCGGCTCTCGGTCTTGGCCATGCGAGCAGCGCGTTCGAGAAATTTCCGCATGTCACCTGCTGCCAGTTCGGTAAGCGGATGTCGGCTCGCCTCAGGGCGCGGTTCGATCATGTCCGCTCGTTTCCTGATCTGTTCGATCTGTTCATCGCTCGCCCCGGACAAAAGGCCGAGAACTATGTTCTCGAGAGTTATGAGGCGAATGCGCATTTGCACCAGTTCGGCATGATCGGGCTCCGGGATATCCCAGCTGCCGTTCTCATTGACCGTGCTCACGACTGCTTCTCCGACGGCTCTGTTGTCACCATGATCTGTCCCATTCATCTCTACAGGCTTCGGTCAAAAAGGGTGACCGAAAAACACCATTCCTGCAACCGGCTGTGCGATCGGCTCAGCCGTCTCCGGTGGGCGCGGTAATTGTTTGAGGGGAGGAGCTACCGGCTGCGTAAAGAGAATGAATGCGCACAGCACCCATCGCATGACCGACGAAAGGAAATCGATTATGAAACGGACAGTTCTAGCTCTCATACTCGCCACTGGCCTGACAGCCACTCCGGCGATGGCCCAGCAACAGCATGACCACGGAGCTCAAGCTGCGGCACAGCAGCAGGATCACGCTGGCCACATGATGCAGGATTCCGACGCTATGGCGGCCCATCGCGAGAAGATGGCAGAAATGCGCGCGCTGATGCAGCAGGCCCACGCGGCGAGCGATCCTGCCGAACGCCAAAGGCTTATGGCCGAGCACCGCACAGCGATGCAGGAACACATGACGGGCATGATGCAGGGGGACAACGCCGATATGATGGCGGCCTGTCACCAGCGCATGATGATGATGCACGACATGATGGAGCAGATGGCGGCTCACCAGAACATGCCGCAAGACGATTAGGAGATGGTGGCCGGGCTTTCGTTTTGTGCCTGAGGCTGGCCACCCTCACCAAAGCGCTGTGCAAGGCAATGATCTGCCCCCTTCTGAGTGGCCCAATTTTTATTTTAGGAATGGCCACGAAGGAGGAATGGAATGGCAAGGAAGCACAGGCCGGAAGATATCATTGGCAAGCTGCGTGAGGCGGAGATCGTTCTGGCGCAGGGCGGGACGGTTGCAGATGCATGCCGGCGGATCGGAGTTACCGAACAGAGTTATTATCGCTGGCGCAAGGAGTACGGCGGCTTGAAGATGGATCAGGCTCGACGGATGAAAGAGCTGGAAAAGGAAAATACACGGCTGCGTCGGGCCGTGTCTGATCTGATGCTAGACAAGTTGATCCTGCAGGAAGCTGCCAAGGGAAACTTCTGAGCCCTGCGCGCCGCAGGCGCTGTATCGATCATATAAGGGACATGATGCCAGTGTCCGAGCGGCGGGTCTGCCGTGTGCTTGGGCAACATAGATCGACACAGCGCAAGACGCCGCGTGGGGCAGATGACGAAGCCGCACTCACTGAAGACATCATCGCCCTGACCAGACAATATGGTCGCTACGGCTATCGCCGGGTGACCGCCCTGCTGCGGGATGCCGGCTGGCATGTGAACCGCAAGCGGGTAGAACGCATCTGGCGCCGTGAAGGGCTCAAGGTGCCGCACAAGCAGTCCAAACGCTCTCGGCTTTGGCTCAATGACGGATCATGCATCCGACTGCGACCAGAGTATCCGGGGCACGTATGGTCCTACGACTTTGTCGAGGGGCGGACGCACGATGGTCGCAAGTTCCGTATCCTGTCGATCATCGATGAAGCCAGCAGGGAGTGCCTGGCCCTACCAGTTGCGCGACGACTGCGTAGCGAGGATGTGCTGTCAGCGCTGGCTGAACTGTTCGTCACCCGTGGGCCGCCGGCACATATACGGTCAGACAACGGCCCTGAGTTTATCGCCAACGCCGTGCAGCAATGGCTGGCGAAGATCGGTGTGAAGACGCTCTACATTACACCCGGCAGCCCTTGGGAGAATGGCTACTGCGAGTCCTTCAACGGCTCGATGCGAGACGAACTCTTGAACGGGGAGATCTTTTACACCCTGGCCGAGGCTCAGATCCTGATCGAAGCCTGGCGGCGGCATTACAACACCATCAGACCGCACAGCTCACTTGGCTACCGACCACCGGCCCCGGAAGCAGCGACACCACCATGGCTGCCCTCCGGTTCCGCTTCGCTCCACCTACGGGCAGCCATGGCGTCGGAGGCAATTATGCACTAACAAACAACACGGACCACTCGGTGGGGGCCGGTCAGTGCACCGCGATCGGTCCGCACTCGCCGCAGCGGCGTTGAGAAAATCAAGGTTGTCGGCATGCGCCGCAAGATTGCCGAGCGCATGGCACTGGCTAACACGCGGATCCCGCACATCACCATGGTCGAGGAAGTCAATGTCACGTCGCTTGAAGAGCTTCGTGCAAAGCTGAACGATCAACGCGGCGAAGCGCCGAAGCTTACAGTGCTGCCATTCATTGCCGCAGTGCTGACCCGTGCCTTTGCCGATCATCCGGAGATGAATGCGCATTTCAACGACGACGAAGGTATCGTCTTGCGGCATGAAGCGGTGCATCTCGGCATAGCAACGATGACCGACGCGGGACTTGTCGTGCCCGTCCTGCATCATGCCGAAACTCTTGGTTTGTTCGACACGGCAACCGAGATCGCACGGCTTTCCGAAGTGGCACGCGCGGGCAAGGCAAGCAGGGATGAACTGACCGGTTCTACTTTCACGATTACCTCGCTGGGTCCGCTTGGCGCTATCGCGACGACTCCCATCATCAATCATCCGGAAGTAGCTATTCTGGGCATCAACAAGATGGCGGTGCGTCCGATGTGGGATGGCGCGCAGTTTCAGCCGCGCATGATGATGAACATATCTGCCAGCTTCGACCATCGCGTGATCGACGGATGGGATGCCGCCACGTTCGTTCAGCGGATCAAGACCCTGCTTGAAACCCCGGCAATGATTTTTGTGGACGGTTACGCATGAAAACCGAAAGCTGTAAGTTGCTCATCATCGGCGCCGGGCCGGGCGGCTATGTCTGCGGCATCCGCGCCGGGCAGCTGGGCGTTGATGCCATCGTTGTCGAGGCGGAAAAGCCAGGCGGTACCTGCCTCAACGTCGGTTGCATCCCTTCCAAAGCGCTGATCCATGCGGCCGATGAGTTCCACAAGACCACGCAATTTTCCGGCGAAAACGATCTCGGCATTTCGGTAGTGACCGGCCCCCACCGAGTGGTCCGTGTTGTTTGTTAGTGCATAATTGCCTCCGACGCCATGGCTGCCCGTAGGTGGAGCGAAGCGGAACCGGAGGGCAGCCATGGTGGTGTCGCTGCTTCCGGGGCCGGTGGTCGGTAGCCAAGTGAGCTGTGCGGTCTGATGGTGTTGTAATGCCGCCGCCAGGCTTCGATCAGGATCTGAGCCTCGGCCAGGGTGTAAAAGATCTCCCCGTTCAAGAGTTCGTCTCGCATCGAGCCGTTGAAGGACTCGCAGTAGCCATTCTCCCAAGGGCTGCCGGGTGTAATGTAGAGCGTCTTCACACCGATCTTCGCCAGCCATTGCTGCACGGCGTTGGCGATAAACTCAGGGCCGTTGTCTGACCGTATATGTGCCGGCGGCCCACGGGTGACGAACAGTTCAGCCAGCGCTGACAGCACATCCTCGCTACGCAGTCGTCGCGCAACTGGTAGGGCCAGGCACTCCCTGCTGGCTTCATCGATGATCGACAGGATACGGAACTTGCGACCATCGTGCGTCCGCCCCTCGACAAAGTCGTAGGACCATACGTGCCCCGGATACTCTGGTCGCAGTCGGATGCATGATCCGTCATTGAGCCAAAGCCGAGAGCGTTTGGACTGCTTGTGCGGCACCTTGAGCCCTTCACGGCGCCAGATGCGTTCTACCCGCTTGCGGTTCACATGCCAGCCGGCATCCCGCAGCAGGGCGGTCACCCGGCGATAGCCGTAGCGACCATATTGTCTGGTCAGGGCGATGATGTCTTCAGTGAGTGCGGCTTCGTCATCTGCCCCACGCGGCGTCTTGCGCTGTGTCGATCTATGTTGCCCAAGCACACGGCAGACCCGCCGCTCGGACACTGGCATCATGTCCCTTATATGATCGATACAGCGCCTGCGGCGCGCAGGGCTCAGAAGTTTCCCTTGGCAGCTTCCTGCAGGATCAACTTGTCTAGCATCAGATCAGACACGGCCCGACGCAGCCGTGTATTTTCCTTTTCCAGCTCTTTCATCCGTCGAGCCTGATCCATCTTCAAGCCGCCGTACTCCTTGCGCCAGCGATAATAACTCTGTTCGGTAACTCCGATCCGCCGGCATGCATCTGCAACCGTCCCGCCCTGCGCCAGAACGATCTCCGCCTCACGCAGCTTGCCAATGATATCTTCCGGCCTGTGCTTCCTTGCCATTCCATTCCTCCTTCGTGGCCATTCCTAAAATAAAAATTGGGCCACTCAGAAGGGGGCAGATCAGTAGCGAAGCCCGCGATTGACCTTGGTAGGACAGTTGATTGGAAGGATGGCGTCGTAAAACGCCTGACCGGCGGCGTCTCCGGCTTGCTCAGGAAGGCCCGGACTCGCACAATGCAGGGCAAGGCGACCGTCGTCGATGGCAAGACTGTCGATGTTGAGACGGCGGACGGGCCGGTGCGCATCCGTACGGAAAATCTGGTGATCGCAACGGGCTCTGTTCCCTTCGAGCTGCCGTTCCTGCCCTTTGGCGGCAAGGTCATCAGTTCCACCCATGCACTTGCCCTGCGGCAGGTGCCGAAAGCACTGGCGGTCGTCGGCGGTGGCTATATCGGTCTTGAAATAGGCACGGCGATGGCCAAACTCGGCGCGAACGTGACGGTGGTAGAGGCAGCCGAGCGTATCCTGCCACAATATGATGCGGAGCTGACCGCACCGGTGAGCGCCCGCATTGCCAAGCTTGGCATCGCCGTCCACATTTCCGCCAAGGCCCGGGGCTTGAGCAAGGACGGGAAGTCGCTGGCTGTCGAGACAATCGACGGGGCAATAGATATCCCGGCGGATTTCATCCTCGTCACCGTGGGACGCAAACCGGTCACGCAGGGCTTCGGGCTGGAAACGTTAGGCCTCACGATGAACGGTGCGCATATCGCCATTGACCAGCGTTGCGCCACATCCATGCATGGGGTTTATGCGATTGGGGATGTGACGGGCGATCCTATGCTTGCCCACCGCGCGATGGCGCAGGGCAGCCTGGTGGCCGAGGTCGTTGCGGGTCAGGCCAAGGCTTGGGACAAGCACGCGATCCCCGCTGTTTGTTTTACGGACCCGGAAATCGTCGTCGTCGGCAAGCTGCCGTCCGAGGCGGAGGGCGCGAAGTCCAGTGTCTTTCCCTTTGCCGCTAATGGCCGGTCGATGACAATGGAGCGCAGCGATGGCCTGATCCGTATCGTTTCCGACCCTTCAAACGATCTCGTGCTCGGCATTCAGGCGGTCGGCCAGGGCGTTTCGGAAATGGCGGCACAGTTCGTCCTTGCAATCGAGATGGCCGCGACGCTGACCGATATCGCCGACACGATTCACGCACATCCTACACTCGGCGAAACATTGCAGGAAGCGGCGCTCAAGGGACTGGGAAGGGCGTTGCATATTTGAAGTGGAAATCCGGCTGGATCCATAAAATAATATGCACACCCGGTTCACGGTAATCGTCCAGCCTTTCGAGCTCATACACCGGTGCTGGTTTGGCAGAAAGCAGTTCCGGAGCTCTTGGCAAGCTGGCCTTGCAGTTGAGCTGGTCAGCTTATGCCTGACGGCAGCGGCGTGACCAGTATCGCGGCACATTGGTTCAATGCCTCTTCAATGGTCTGCTCTTCCGAAAAAACCGAATTGCCGCTGTCAAAATTGCTCAGCGCCTGAAGGAAAAATCGCGTACAGGCCAATATGCGTTGCTGACAGATCGCTCGATCCGAAATTTCGATATTCGCGTAGATGAGATGCACGATGTAGATCGTCATCGGCGTGATATCGCGCGAGAGCTCGCCATCACGGCGGAGGTCCGCAGTTTTCCTCAGAAATCCTGCGAATAGTCTCTTGCCGTCTGCGCTTTTCAGCTCGGCGATAGGGCGGAACAGGATCTCCAGCAGCTGGCGCAGATCAAGATTTTCGCCATTGGGCGTTGCCTCCATCAGCAATCGGACGCGATGGCTCTCGACCAGCGGTAATCGGCTTTTGAAAACTGCATCGATAAGGCCGCGCCGATCACCGAAATGATACTGGATGGCGTTCTTGTTCGCCGACCCCGCTGCCTGGCCAATTTCGCGCAACGAAGGTTCCGAATCAGACTCGGCAAAAAGTCTCTCGGCTGCATTGATCAAGTCTTCCGCCGTACCTCGAAAATTCGCTCTGGATGCCATGTCCACCTCAAGTTTCTCGCGGAACTAGCAGGTTTGCCGCCTTCCGGGCAAGCCCGTGAAGTCACTTGCCTTAAAATTTAAGGTAGTGTAGTTAGTTATACAACTGGACGGCTGGATCGTCGATTGGGTGGAGGATTTCTTGGGGCGGACGCTTCGAAATGCTGTGGTGATCGCTGCAATGGCGGCCGTGTCCTGTGCAGCCACAGGCTTTGCCCAGGACCGGACGGTGCTACCCTTGCCGGACGCGCCTTTTGAAGGCGCTCTGGCGCCCGACATTACATCGTCGCGTGCCGATTGGTCTCCGTCGCTTTCGGCTCCATCAGAAGCGCCAAACATCCTGCTGGTCATGACGGACGATGTCGGCTTTGCAACGACCAGCGCATTTGGAGGGCCGATTCCGACTCCAAATTTGGACCGGCTGGCTGAAACCGGACTGCGCTTCAACAGGTTCAATACCACCGCGATTTGTTCACCAAGCCGGGCGGCTCTGCTGACGGGCCGCAATGCCCATCAGGTTGGCACCGGAAATCTGACGGATACGCCGCAGGGCTTTCCTGGCTATAATGCCCGCTGGCCAGGTTCTGCCGCAACGATTGCACGGGTGTTGCAGCTGAACGGCTACAGTACGGCAATGTTTGGCAAGCATCATGACCTGCCGCCCTGGCAACAGTCGGCAGCAGGTCCGTTCGGCCAATGGCCCACTGGCATTGGTTTCGACTATTTCTACGGCTTTATCGGCGGTGACGTCCACCAGTTCCTACCCCGCCTGTTCCGGGAAACAAGCCGGGTTCCTGATACGGAGCGTCAGGGCGAAATGCTGGACCAGCGCCTGATCGAGGATGCGATCGGCTGGATTCACAATCAGAAGGCCGCTGCGCCCGACAAGCCGTTCATGATATATCTTGCGCCCGGCACGCTGCATGCCCCCCATCACGCTCCTGCGGACTGGATCGCCCGGTTTGCGGGCAGGTTTGATCAGGGCTGGGACGTTCAGCGCGAGGAGATCTACAAGCGGCAGCTGGCTTCGGGAATCATTCCCCAAGGCACGAGCCTTACGCCGCGACCCGCCGAAATACCGGCATGGGACAGCCTTTCATCGGATCAGCAAAAGAACGCGGCGCACATGATGGAGGTTGCCGCGGCGCAGCTGGCCTTTCAGGACTATCAGTTCGGGCGACTGCTGGACGAACTGCAGCGGATGGGAGAGCTCGACAATACGCTGGTCATCTTCATCGAGGGAGATAATGGCGCAAGCGGAGAGGCCGGACCAGTCGGAACGAGCAATGAGCTTGGTGCCCTGATCAGCGGTGTGGACGATACGGAAGAAACGCTGACGGAACAGCGCGATGCCATGGGCGGTCCCGATAGCTATCAGAATTATCCGCTGGGATGGGCCTGGGCGATGAATTCGCCGTTTCAATGGGTCAAGCAGTTCGCATCCCATGTCGGAGGCGTCCGCAACGCCATGGTTGTTTCATGGCCGGAGCGCATCCAGGACGGCGGCGCAATCCGCAACCAATATGCCCATCTGATCGATATTGCCCCGACCATTCTCGATGCGGCAGGATTGCCTCGCCCCGAAAAGGTCTATGGCGTCGACCAGATTCCCTATGCCGGTATCAGCCTGCTCCCGTCCTTTTCACCCGGCAGCCCGAATGCGCCGCGCACCCAATATTATGAAATCTCCGGTTCGGTCGGAATTTATTCCGAGGGGTGGTTTGCCGGACGCTGGACCGGAAGAATGCCATGGGAGTTCGACGCGCCGGAGAGCCAGCCCGACTGGGAACTCTATAATCTCGATCAGGACTTCAGCCAGTCGGTCGATCTGGCGTCCCGATATCCGGAAAAGCTCAGAGAGATGCAGGAAATTTTTGCCAGGGAAGCGAAGCAAAATGGCGTTTTCCCGCTTGACGACCGGTTCAGCTACAACCGGACCCGTGGGCAACCGCGGCCGCCATATATGGTTTCCCGTTCGGTATTTGAATATTGGGGTGCGGATACCAGCGTCAGCCAGTCCGCCGCACCTGTTCTGGCCGGTCGTTCCTTCGAGCTGACTGCTGAGATTGATTTGCCGGTGGCGGCGTCGGGAGCGATCCTTGCAAACGGCAGCAAGTTTGGCGGATGGGCCTTTCTGCTCGAAGGCGGACGCCCGGCAGCTGTCCACGCCTATTCGCAGCGCAAGGGTGAGGAATATGCTGTCCGGGCGACACAGGTGCTGGAACCCGGCCAACACAGCCTGCGCTTTGTCTTTGCAGCAGACCGCGCTGCCCCCGGAACCGGCGGAACAATGCAGATTTTTGCCGGTGACCGGTTGCTCGCGGAAGGCCGTATCGAGCGCACCGCCAGCGCCATGGCCGGGATTGGCGAAACGCTCGATATCGGCCGCGATACCGGTGTTCCGGTGACCGCCTATGCGAACGAATGGGGAATTTTTTCAGGAAAGATAAGTCACGTGAAAGTGACTCTGGCTCAATAATAGACAGGGGGAAATCATGACCAACACTCAAGACCATCGCTACCGCAATGTCCGCATGCTTATATCAAGCTCGGCTCTGGCCATCGGGCTCGCACTTTCTGCACCTGCAATGGCGCAGGCCAGTACGGAAGAGGAGGCCGACGATGCCGGGCTGGATGTGATCATAGTCCAGGCACGGAAGGTGAGCGAGAACCTTCAGGACGTGCCGGTCGCGATTACTGCGCTTTCCGAAAACGACCTGACCGACCGCAGTGTTCAGCGCGTGCAGGATATTGCCAATTTTACGCCGGGTCTGCTTATCCGGACCGGCCAGAATACGCCTGCCGCCATGACGATTTCCTTGCGCGGTCAGGTGCAGACGGACACGATCATCACGCTTGATCCGTCGGTCGGCACCTATGTCGATGGCGTATATTGGGCGCGGTCCTATGGCCTCAACGGCGATTTTCTTGATATCCAGTCCGTTCAGGTCCTCAAAGGGCCGCAGGGCACGCTGTTCGGTCGCAATACGACCGGCGGGGCGATGCTCATAAATTCGAACAACCCCGACATGGATGATTTCTCCGGCAGGGTTTCCTTGACCTATGGCCGTTTCAACGAGTTTCAGGCAACCGGTGTGGTCAATCTGCCGATTGTACCCGGAAAGGTTGCGCTGCGCCTGGCAGGACAGCGTGTCAGTCGCGACGGATATACGAGGAATGTCGTTCCGGCCGGTGCGGTCAGCGTCCTTCCCGCCAATATTCCGGTAGTCGCGAAGACCCCGTTTGCCGGTTCTCCGAACGGGCTGAAATTTGATGACAAGGACCGCTGGACCGGTCGCGCAAAGCTGGACATCATGCCGACCGACAACCTGACATTGCGGTTTTCGGGCGAGTATTTCCGCATGGACGAGGCGGGCCCTTCGCGTGAAATACTGCTCGCAACCACACCCTTTACGGCATCGAATTCTACTTACACCCTCGCCGGGACCGCTGCCATTCATACGGGTTTTGCAAATGGCGGGCCGGTGCCCAACTCACCGGCAAATGCCGGACAGGATATCGGCATCGGCCTGGGGCTGCTCATTCCGGTCATTGCCAATCTGGCTGCAAATCCCGGGATCACCTCGACCAACGAAGTCCCCTACAGCTTTGCCAAGACCCAGACATATGGTTTTACCGGAATTCTCGACACCAGCTTCGGTCAGATGCAGCTGATTACCGGCTATCGCAAGATCGATGCCTATGCCGGTGTCGATCTTGACGGCAGCCCCCAGCAGATTCACTTCACCGAGAGCCAGCAAAGCGTCGAGCAATATTCCGGAGAATTTCAGGTTACCGGGGAAGCATTCGACAATGCGCTTGATTTCGCGGCAGGCTTTTTCGCCTTTCACGAAACGGGTTTTGATCAGTCGATTTCAATCGTCGCTCCGCTGCTCAATCCGAATACAGCCCAGACCTATGGCGAAATCGACAATGACAGCATCGGCGCTTATGCGCAGGGAACCTGGCATTTCGATGACCGGTTCTCCTTCACAGGCGGATTGCGCTATTCTGTGGATGACAAGGGTATCACCAGCTTCAACAACAATTTCAATCGCAATACCGGACTGACAACCTGTTCGCTGCTCACCGTGCCAGCAATTGTCGGCGCGCAAATGCTGCGCGAGCCGCCTTGTGCCGTCAGACGGCGGGACAGTTTCTCGGGCTGGTCCTACACGGCAGGGTTTGAATTCAAGCCCACCTTCGACACGCTGCTTTATATCAAGACCGCCAAGGGATTCCGGTCCGGAGGCCAGCAGTTGCGCGCGCCGACCGCGGCTTTCGTCATCCCATTCCAGCCGGAAATCGCCTATTCATACGAGGCCGGTTTCAAGGGCGAGTTTTTTGACCGGCGGCTGCGGTTCAACCTCTCCGTCTACCAGACTGATGTGAACAACATCCAGCGATCAACCCTGATCGCCAATCCCAACGGTACCGGTGCAACCGCCACCGTATTGGGCAATGCCGGCAAGGCACGCTTCAGAGGATTTGAGAGCGAGGCAGTGCTGGCGGTTACCGACGGTTTGCGCTTCAGCGGATTTCTGTCGCATGTATCGCCCAAATATATTCGATATGCCGACTTGACCGGCGACCGCTCTTTTGAGCGCTTTGATTCAGTGACGCCGTGGCAATGGGGCGCGGCTCTGGACTTCGACCATGATTTTGGCGGGGCACGCCTGAAACTGCATGCCGATTACAGCCACTTTGCGGCCAGCCCGACCAACTCCTATAACTTCCCGCAAAATGCTGCGACCGTTCCCGCCGGTTCGACGGCAACAGCCGGCGCGGTCAACACCCAGAATGCGGCAATCATTGCGGCGACAACGCGCAAGGCTCAGGACCTGATCGGAGCGCGGGCATCGCTCAGCTTCAACGATGATGCCTATGAGGTTGCGATCTTCGGTCGAAATCTTACGAATGACCGCACTTTCGTGAACAATCTGCTTGTCGCGCCAGTCGGATATATTTCCGGATCGCGCAATGAGCCCCGGACCTATGGTGTAAGCGTCACAGCCAAATTCTAGGGCCGAGTTTCCGGCCGGATCGTGCTGTGAACGGACGAGCTTGGCATTGAGGCTGACCTCCCTCAGCCTCAATGCCGGGACCTGAAGCCGGACTGGCAAATCTTGCGAACAGAAAAACTCCTTAACTTGTGACCTGGGAGAAGGGGTGGCTGGTGCAATATGCATCGCCAGTACGGGCGCCGTTCGCTGTAACGGGCGTTTTTGGATATGTTCTGACGGCAACACAGATCATCGAGAATCCGGTGCTTAACGGGGAAACGATCCGCCTTGACGGAGCACTCCGCATGGCACCCAGGTGACAGGGGCTTGCATGAATCGGTTTAAGCCGCTTGAGAATAGCCCAGCCTTGATTGCCTAATCGGATAAACAGATGACAGTTCTTCTCGATGCATTTCGTCCGGCGTCCATCCCGCCAGAGGCCGAGGCGCTGCGCGCGCCGGTCAAAGCATTTCTGGCCGAAAAACTGTCGGGCATGCCTGCCAATGAGCGTGCCCGGACATGGAGCGGCTTTGATACCGGTTTCAGCCAGGCCCTGGCCAAACAGGGCTGGATGGGGCTGACCATGCCGGAACGCTATGGCGGCGGCGGCAAGGACGCCTTTTCGCGGTTCGTGCTGGTGGAGGAATTGCTGGCGGCGGGTGCGCCCATTGCGGCTCACTGGATCGGCGACCGGCAAAGCGCGCCCCTGCTGCTACGCTTCGGGACGGAGGAGCAGCGGCAATATTTCCTTCCCAGAATATGCCGAAGCGAAATTTTTTTCTGTATTGGCATGAGCGAACCTAATGCAGGGTCCGATCTCGCCAGCGTGCGGACCCGCGCGGTTCGGCAAGGCAATGGCTGGTTGCTCAACGGTTCGAAAATCTGGACCACCTATGCGCACAAATCGCATTTCATGATTGCGCTGGTGCGAACTTCCGGTTCGCCCGACGACCGGCAAAAAGGCCTTTCGCAATTCATCATCGACCTGTCTCTGCCGGGGATCACCATCCGGCCGATTACGATCGGCACCGGCGACAGCGATTTCAGCGAGGTCCATTTCGAGGATGTGCTGCTGCCCGATGATGCGCTGGTCGGCGAGGAAGGCAATGGCTGGGCCCAGGTCAATGCTGAACTGGCCTTTGAACGCAGCGGACCCGAACGCATCTATTCGAGCATGGTGCTGCTCGATCAATGGGCCGCCCTGCTGGGCAGCAATGCGCCGGAGCAGGACCGGATCAGGCTTGGCAAGCTGACCGCCCGGCTGGCACCGCTGCGCGCAATGTCGCTCTCGATTACCGCGCTGCTTGTCGAGGGGCAGTCGCCGCTGGTCGAAGCCGCAGTGGTGAAAGACCTCGGAACCGAATTCGAGCAGGCCATTCCCGCCGAACTGGCCGACGCCATTGCCGCCCGGCCCGATCTTGTGCCCGATGCCGAGATGATGAAGACGCTCGCCTTTCTGCTGCAGCTCAATCATGTCTTTTCATTGCGGGGTGGAACGCGGGAAATTCTGCGCGGCATGATAGCGCGGGGGCTGGGACTGCGATGAACGACATACACGAACTTCTGGTCGAGCCGTTTCGGCGCTTGCTGGCCGATATCGTCACCCCCGAAGCCATCCGGCTGGCGGAACGGAGCGAAGGGCCTGCGCCATTATGGGCGGATATCGAGGCATCCGGATTTCTCGACGCGCTGGTCGCCGAGGAAGAGGGTGGTGCAGGTCTTTCCCTGTCGGAAGTATTTCCGCTGGTCACTGCGGCTGGCGAGCATGTCTTGCCCGGCCCCTTTGCCGAAACCATGGTTGCCCGGGCGCTGCTGTTACGGGGAGGAGCGGACATTCCGGATGGCGCGGTTATCGTGCTGGCTCCGCAATCGCCTGTCGTGCCTTTCATCAAACAGGCAACCCATGCCCTTGTCGAGGACGACGGCAAGCTGGCGCTTGTCGAGATTGATGACAGCGGTGCCGATGTGTTTGGTGCGGGCGGCGGACAGATGCGTTCGGCTGGCAAGACGATTACGTCCGTGGATGGCGGATCGGCTGACCTGCTGGTCTGTGCAGCTGCACTTACGGCAGCACAGATGGCAGGAATGATGACGCGGCTGCTTGACATGTCGGTGAGCTATGTCGGCGAACGCCAGCAATTTGGCAGGCCGCTGGGACGGTTTCAAGCAATCCAGCATCAGCTGGCCGTCATGGCGGAGCAGACCGCCTCGGCGCATGTCGCGGCGCGGATCGGCATGTCGGGCGATTTGTTCTCGCCGCTCAGGGTGGCGATGGCGAAATGCCGTGTTTCGGAGGCGTCGCATATGGTCGCGGCGATTGCTCATGCGGTGCATGGCGCGATTGGCGTGACCGAGGAATATGATCTTCAGCTTGTCACGCGCCGCCTGAAACAGGGGCAGCTTGCATTCGGATCCGAGAGCTTCTGGGCAGCCCGGCTGGGCAGCGCGCGCCTCGATGCGAAAGGGCAGGACAGCGTCGATTTCGTGCGTGAACATCTGCAGGATAGCGTGCCCGGCTGATCGCCAATCAGGCGCGTTCTGCAAAGAAAAGGCCCGGCGGGAGGGATCCAGCCGGGCCTTTGCTTTATTGTTCGCAATGTCAGAAGGTTTCGCCCTTGGCGGCCTTGTCGCGCAGCAGCTGTGACACCGTGAAGCCGTGCTTGTCGAGCGCGGTAACGATCTTGTCGAGACCCTCCAGCCCCGCCCAGAACATCGGGCCGCCGCGATAGACCGGCCAGCCATAGCCATAGATCCACACCACATCGATGTCGCTGGCACGCTGGGCCTTGCCTTCCTCGAGAATAAGCGCGCCTTCATTGACCATGGGATAAAGCGTGCGTTCGACGATTTCCTGATCGCTGATCTCGCGGCTGGTGACGCCTTTCTTCGTGCGGAACTCGGCGATGATCTCGGCGACACGCGGGCTGGGCGAGGGCCGGCGCTTGTCATCATAATCGTAAAAACCCTTCTGGGTTTTCTGTCCCCAGCGCCCTTCGGCGGCCAGCGCGTCTCGGATGGTTTCGATCCGTGTGGGATCGCGATGCCAGCCAATATCGACACCGGCGAGATCGCTCATCTGGAACGGTCCCATCGGCATGCCGAATTCGACATGCACGCGGTCGACCTGTTCGGGCGTTGCCCCTTCGAACAGCAATTCGGTTGCCTGCAACTGGCGCGGGGAAAGCATGCGATTGCCGATAAAGCCATGGCATACGCCCGCGACAACCGCGACCTTGCCGATCTTCTTGCTGAGCTTCATGACGGTTGCCAGCACATCATCAGCGGTTTTGTCGCCGCGAACCACCTCCAGCAATTTCATGACATTGGCGGGCGAGAAGAAATGCATGCCCAGAACGTCTTGCGGACGACTGGTCGCGGCGGCAATTTCGTTGACGTCCAGATAGCTGGTGTTGCTGGCCAGGATTGCGCCGGGTTTGGCGATCTTGTCGAGCTTGCCGAACACCTCTTTTTTGACGTCCATATTCTCGAACACAGCCTCGATGATGAGGTCGCAATCGGCCAGGTCTTCGAGGCTGAGCGTCGGCGTCAGGCGGCCCATTGCGCCTTCCACCTGTTCGCTTGTGAACCTGCCCTTGGCGGCGCTTGCTTCATAATTCTTGCGCATCAGGCCGACGCCGCGATCCAGCGCTTCCTGCTGCTGCTCGACGATGGTCACGGGGATCCCGGCAGTGAGGAAGTTCATCGAAATGCCGCCGCCCATGGTGCCCGCGCCGATCATGCCGACCTTGCGGATATCGCGCAGCGCGATGTCGCGGGGCAGGCCGTCAATCTTCGCCGCCTGGCGTTCGGCAAAGAACATATGGCGCTGGGCCGCCGACTGGCTGCCCGCCATCAGCTTGTCGAATTCGGCGCGCTCGAATTTCAGGCCGTCGCGAATGTCCGGGTTCTCGGCTGCAGCGGCGACACAGCGCAGATTGGCATAGGGCGCATCAAAGCCCTTCCATTTGCGGGCATTCTTCGCCTCAAGTTCGGCGATGATGGCGGTGCTGCCCGTCACCGGGCGTTCGCGCGTCGGGCGCGGTCCGGAGGCAATCATCTTCCGGGCAAAGGCGACAGCATCCTCGGCGAGACTGTCTTCTCCGGCAAGCTTGTCGACAAGACCGGTCTCAAGAGCTTTCGATGCTGAAATCGGATCGCCCAGCGAGCACATGATGGCCGCCTGTTCGATGCCGACCACGCGCGGCAGGCGCTGGGTGCCGCCCGCACCGGGGAGAAGGCCCAGCTTGACCTCGGGCACGCCCAGCTTTGCCGACGGAACCGCTATGCGGTAGTGACAGACTAGCGCGGTCTCGAGGCCGCCGCCGAGCGCCGTGCCGTGGATGGCGGCGATGATCGGCTTGGAGGCGTCCTCCATGCTGCCGAGCACCGAACCGAAATCGGGACCCTGGGGCGGCTTGCCGAATTCGGTGATATCGGCACCGGCCAGAAATGTGCTGCCGTCGCAGCGCAGCACGATGGCCTTGACGCTGTCATCGGCAAGGCCCTGATCGATCCCGTCCTTGATGCCCTGGCGGACGTGCCAGCTGAGCGCGTTGACGGGGGGATTGTTGACAAGGATGACGAGCACATCATCGTGAATCTGGGTGGTGACCGATTGCATGAAATAGTCCTTTTCAATCTTCCAGGGCGGCGTAGAGCATTGTCCTGATCTCTCGCCTTACGGGATAAGCGCTTGAGGGCATGAGCTGGGTCATGAAGACCATGATAATCTCCTCGACCGGGTCGACGAAAAAGGCGGTCGAATACATGCCGCCCCAATAGATATCGCCCGATGAGCCGGGCACCATGGTCAGTTCGGGCTGCATGGTCGTGGCAAAGCCGAGGCCAAAGCCGACCCCGGCATTTTCCGCCTCGCTGAACAGCGATTTGCTGTGCCGGGTCAGATCGCCTCCGCCCGGCAGGTGGTTCGCGGTCATCAGGTCCAGCGTCTTGCGCGCGATGATCCGCTCGCCATCCAGACTGCCCTGGTTGAGCAGCATGCGGCAGAAAAGGTGATAGTCCTTCAGCGTCGACGCGAGGCCGCCGCCGCCCGATTCAAAACGGAAGCCCTTGGCCCATTGGCTCTCGCTGCCCGCTGCATCGACCGGCTTCTTGCGATCCTTTGGGTCAAAGGCATAGGCGATTGGCAGGCGGTGAGCCTTGTCGGCGGGGACATGGAAGCAGGTGTCTTCCATGCCGATTGGGGCGAAGATCCTTTGCCGGAAATAATCGCCCAGCGTCAGGCCCGACAGCCGGGAAATGATGATGCCCAGAACGTCGCAGGAAACCGAATAGTTCCAGCTTGACCCCGGATCGAACTCGAGGGGAATGGAGGCGAGCTTGGCCAGGAATTCGCCATTGTCATTATTGTTCCAGTGCTCAAGATCGGTCTTGCGATAGGCGGCATCGACCGGCGAGCGTTCCTGAAAGCTGTAGGTGAGGCCCGATGTGTGGCGCAGCAGGTCGATCACCTGCATGGGCCGGGCCGGGGAGCGGGTCATGAACGGCTGGTTTCCGCCGCCCGATACGAACACGCCGAGATCGGCAAATTCGGGAATATAGCGGGCGACCGGATCGCTGAGCGCGATCAGCCCCTGTTCGACCAGCTGCATGATGGCGATGGAGGTGACCGGCTTGGTCATGCTGGCGATGCGGAAAATGGCATCTTCCTGCAAGGGAGTGCCGGGAGCAGCCTCGCCCTGGACGGAGAGATGCGCGATTTCCTCGCCACGCCCGATCAGCAGCGCGGCATGGGGGAACCTGCCAGTGTCGAGATATTTGCCCTTGAGATGCGCATCGATGCGCGACAGGCGTTCGGCGCTGAACCCCAGTTCCGCGGGATTGGCAACTGACATGCTCATATCGCGGTCTGTCCGAAGCGCTGGCGGCTATAGGGGTGCGAACTGGTGAGGCCGCCATCGACGACCAGCGCATGGCCGTTCACATAGCTGGACCGGTCAGAGGCCAGGAACAATGCCGCCTGCGCAATCTCCTCGGGCATGCCGCCGCGCTTCAGCGGGTTGAGCTGTCCCAGCCGGTCCTCGGTCCCGCGTTCGCGGGCGGTGTTGAAGATGAACTCGGTCATGCCGGTTTCGATAAGGCCGGGGCAGATCGCGTTACAGCGTATGCCGCTGCCGGTGAACTGCTGGGCACCGACCCGGACGAGATTGACGACCCCCGCCTTGGACGCGGAATAGGCAGGGCCACCCGCGCCTGAGCGAAGGCCGGCGACCGAGGCCGTGCAGATGATCGATCCGCCATGGCCCTTGTCGGCCATTGCCTTGCCGGCATGCTTGATGGCCAGGAACGGACCGATAAGGTTGATCCGCAAAATGCGTTCCCATTCCTCGACACTCTGGTCGAAGATGCCGTTTACGCCGCCCGAAACCCCGGCATTGGCGAAAAAGACATCAAGGTCGCCATGCAGCTCCAGCGCCTTTGCGACGAGCATCTGGACATCGGACTCGCTGCCTGCATCGGCCTGAACGGCGGTGATGGCGTCGGGATTGGCGGCGGCGGTCTCATCCTGCTTGCCGGTAATGTCTGCGGCGATGACCCTTGCGCCCTGTTCGGCGAAAAGCTGCGCGCTGCGCCGACCAATGCCGCTGCCTGCGCCGGTCACAATCGCGACCTTGCCTGATAGGTCTCCCATTTGCTGTCTCCCTGACTGGTTGCCTTTGCCCGTTCGGGCTATTTCGCCCCGGCGCGCTGCGCGAAATCCCATGCGGATTCGGCAAGCGGCACGACGCGCTGCGCCATTTTTTCGGCCTGGTCGGACGAAGCGGTGCCGTCGATCACGCGTTTCTTGATGCCTTGCAGGATCGCCGCCAGCCGGAACAGGTTATAGGACATATACCAGTCCATGGGCGGCACCTTGTCCAGTTTTGCCTGCTCGACATAGCGGTCACGCGCTTCCTCCATCGAGGGGATGCCGAGCGCTGCGGTATCGACACCCAGCAGGCCATTGCGGCCCTCGGCCGGCTGGACCCAGCTCATCAGGAAATAGGAAAGGTCTGCAATCGGATCGCCCAGCGTCGACAATTCCCAGTCGAGCAGGGCGAGTATGCGCGGCTCATCCTTGGCGAAGATCATGTTGTCGATCCGGAAATCGCCATGCGCAATGCCAAAGCCGAGCTGCTCAGGGGTGGTTTGCGGCAACCAGTCGATCAACCGGTCCATCTGCGGGATCGTATCTGTTTCGGAAAGGCGGTATTGCTTCGACCAGCGGCTGATCTGGCGGGAGCAGTAATTGCCCGGCTTGCCATATTCGCCAAGGCCGATAGTGGCGGGATCATAGCTGTGCAGCCGGGCCAGCGTATCGATCATCTGGTTGTAGATGGCGGTCCGTTCCCCGGGCGTCTTGCCGGGCAGCGTCCCGTCCCAATAGGTGGTGCCATCGGTAAACGCCATGACGTAGAACATGGAGCCGATGACACTGTCATCTTCGCACAGGCCGAATTGCCGCGACACCGGAAAGCCCTGTCCATGGAGCGCAGCCTGCACCGTATATTCGCGATCAACGGCATGGGCGGACGGCAGGAGCGGGCCGAATGGTTTGCGGCGCAGCACATAGCTCTGCCCCGGCGTTTCCACCTTGTAGGTGGGGTTGGACTGTCCGCCCTTGAACTTGCTGAGCTTCAGCGGCCCGGCAAATCCATCGACATTCGCGGCCATCCAGTCGGTCAGCCGGGCTTCGTCAAGGCGATCCTTTTCGGGCACGGACATGGTGCCTGTCATGGATGCCTGGGCGTCGATATTGTCCGTCGGCATGATAATCCCTCTTGATGATTTGCTGGCCGGTCTCAGCCGAAGGTGACGACAGAGCGGGCGCTGTCGCCGCGCTTCATCCTGTCAAAGCCCGAATTGATATCCGCTAGCGGGATGGTCTCGGCAACAATGCTGTCGAGATCAAGCAGTCCCCGCAGATAGAAGTCGACCAGGCGCGGAATGTCGACGGGGAAGCGATTGCCGCCCATCAGCGCGCCCTGCAGCTTCTTGCCCGACAGCAGGTCCATTGCGCCAAGGCCGACCTTTTCGCTGAGCGGCATCATGCCCAGGATCGTCGCAGTCCCGCCGCGCTTGAGCGATCCGACAGCCAGCGAGGCCGAGGCAGGACGTCCAACTGCTTCAATTGCGTGATCGACGCCGCCACCGGTCAGGTCGATGATTTCCTTTGCCGCGGTGGCACTGGCCGCATCCACGGTATCGGTCGCGCCCAGCTTTGCCGCAAGCGCCCGCTTCTCGGGAACCGGATCGGCAGCAATGATCCGTCCGGCACCGGCAATCTTCGCAGCATTGATGGTGGCGAGGCCAACCCCGCCGCAACCGATCACCGCGACGGTCTCACCTGGTGTCAGCTTGCAGGTGTTGAAGATGGTACCGGCACCCGTCGTTACCGCGCAGCCGATGACAGCGGCACGGTCCAGCGGCATGTCCGGGTTGATTGCCACACAGGCATGTTCGTGCACCAGCATCTGTTCGGCAAAGGCCGACAGGTTGAGCATCTGGTTGACCGTGCTGCCATCGGGCCGCGTGATGCGGGCACGCTGGTCCGGGGCACGGCGGGTCTCGCCACCCAGACACAGCGACATGCGCCCGGACACGCAATATTCGCAATGACCGCAAAAGGCCGAAAGACAGGTCACCACGGCATCGCCGGGCTTGATCGTGCGGACTTCGCTGCCGACCGCCTCGACGATTCCGGCTGCCTCATGTCCCGGGATGGCGGGCAGGGGGTGCGGGTAGGACCCTTCTATGAAATGCAGGTCCGAATGGCACAGCCCGCAGGCGGCCGTCCGGATCAGCACTTCATGGGGACCGGGCTTGTCGATCTGCAGATCTTCGATCTCCAGCGGCTTGCCCGGTTCGATCAGAACGGCTGCCTTCATCGTGTGGCTCCGATATCGCCAGAGCTGATACCCGCATCTTCGACAGGTCCGAACCGGCCGAATTCCATGCGGGCAATGGTCCGGTTGTGAACCTCGTCGGGGCCATCGACGATCCGCACGGTACGGATGCCGGCATAGGATTTGGCGAGGCCGAAATCATTGGAAACGCCGCCGCCGCCATGGGCCTGGATCGCGTCGTCAATGATCTTCAGCGCCATGCGGGGTGCGGCGACCTTGATCATCGCAATCTCGCCCTTGGCATGCTTGTTGCCGACCTTGTCCATCATATCGGAAGCCTTGAGGCACAGCAGCCGGCACATTTCAATGTCGATACGGGCGGTTGCAACCCGTTCTTCCCACAGGCTGTGCTCAGAGATGCGCTTGCCGAAAGCGATGCGCGACTGGAGCCGCTTGATCATCTTTTCGAGCGCATGTTCGGCGGCACCGATGGTGCGCATGCAGTGATGGATGCGGCCCGGTCCGAGGCGGCCCTGGGCAATCTCGAACCCGCGTCCTTCGCCGAGCAGCATGTTGGAAACAGGCACGCGGACATCCTTGAGTTCGATCTCCATATGCCCATGCGGGGCATCGTCAAAGCCAAAGACTGGCAGGAAGCGCTTGATGTTCACGCCTTCCGCATCGAGCGGCATCAGCAGCATGGACTGCTGCTGGTGGCGCTGTGCCTCGAAATCGGTCTTGCCCATGACGATGGCAATCTTGCAGCGCGGATCACCCGCGCCCGACGACCACCATTTGGTGCCGTTGATGACATATTCATCGCCTTCGCGCCTGATCGAGGTCTGGATATTGGTGGCATCGGACGACGCCACCGCCGGTTCAGTCATCAGAAAGGCCGAGCGGATTTCGCCGTCCATCAGCGGACGGAGCCATTGCTCCTTCTGTTCCAGCGTGCCGTAGCGATGCAGAACCTCCATATTGCCGGTATCCGGCGCGGAGCAGTTGAACACTTCGCTGCCCCATTCGATGCGCCCCATTTCCTCGGCGCACAGCGCATATTCAAGGTTGGTGAGACCAGGGCCGTCAAATTCGAAACTGTGTTCGAGGTGCGAAACCGCAGGGTTTGGCGGCGGCATGAACAGGTTCCATATGCCCGCAGCCTTGGCCTTGACCTTTTCCTCCTGAACCACGGGAAGGACTTTCCAGCGGCTGCCTTCGGCCTGCTGATCGTAATAATCCTGGCGGCGCGGATAGACGTGATTTTCCAGATGGTCGCGGACGCGATCGCGCCAATATTGCTGCCGTTCGGTAAGATCAAAGTCCATGGGGGTTTCCTCTCTATTCTTAATCGCGCGGTTAAATGCCAGAGACAGGAGGCTATTGTGAGTCCTGATTGTCCGGCAGTGAAGACATTATGGCCAGATTGCGCACCCGTTCCTCATGATCCGCCCTCGATATCGGAAAGCGCCGGAAGATGAGGAGGCCGGTGATGCCGACGGCCAGCAGGGTCAGCATATAGCCCCAGGCCAGGCCCGTCAGAACGTCGGAAGAGACCGATCCGGGAACCGCGGCCGCCGGAAATGCTGCCCAGGACAGGATTTGCCCCGCCAGAAAGATACCGATTCCGGTCGCCAGCTTTTGCATGAAGAAATAGCCTGCGAAAAACAACCCTTCGGACCGCCTGCCGGTTTCGCTCTGCGACGCCTCGACAACATCGGCCATCATCGAGGATGACAGGATCATCAGGATGATCGCAAAGGTGTTGGCGACAAAAAACAGCGCGAACATGACGGCGATGTCGGGACGTCCGGGCTGTCCGGGAAATTCTCCGGCAATATAGGCGAGGTACATGCCGCTGTTGACCAGCAGCGACAATGCGCCCGCGACGATTGCTGCGTCGCGCTTGCCGAGCCGCTTTGACAGTGGTTCGACCAGCAGGAATGCGGCGATCATCGTTCCGAACAGCATCAGCGCATAGGCGACCTTCTCGCCCTGATCGAGCTGCCAGAAAAAGCCGATCAGATAGTTGGTCAGGGAAAATGTGATGCCCTGGTTGATGAAGCCGAACAGGGCGGCGGCGATCAGCCACAAAAAGGCCTTGTTGGAAAGCGTGCGCCGCATATCGCCGAGAACGTCCGAAAGCTTGTGCTTGGTGGCGCTGGCCGACGGGGATGGATGGGCGATACGGCGATGCTGCCCCGCCGCGGATAGCAGTACGGCGCCGGACATCATCAGTGCGCCGGTCAGCGCATAGGCGAAATAGCCGTCCGGGTCGGTTTCGCCGTTCGCCTGGAAAAACACGCCATAGGCGAGCACCAGGATCAGCAGCCCGCCGCCCCAGCCGAACAGGAAGCGGTAGCGCATGACCAGCGTGCGCTCGTCATAATCGGGCGTAAGCTCGGGGACCAGCGCGACCGAGGGCACCTCGCACATCGATACCAGGATGCGCACGATGATGGCAAAGCCGATCAGCCAGCCGATGGTCATCGCGTCGCTCATTTCCGGCGGGCTCCACAGCAGCATCCAGGCGATGGCCAGCGGAATCGGCGCGCCATAAAGCCATGGCAGGCGGCGACCCCATCGGCTGCGGGTGCGATCGGTCATTTCGCCGATTACCGGGTCGATGAATGCGTCGAATATCAGCGCCGCCATGATCGCAGTGCCGACAATCCCCGCATCGAGCCCGACAACCTGATTGTAGAACAGCAGCAGAAATGTCGAAAAACCGTTATCCTTGACGCCATAGGCGATCGAGCCGAGGCCATGGGCCAGCTTCAGCCAGATCGGAAGCGGGGCAGGAGAGGCAGGTGCAGCCAAAGCCGTCATGCCGTCTGGTTCGCCTTGTTCGCTTCTTCCATCGCGACGAGAGCATCGAACAGGCCGGGCGTTTCAGGGTCCCAGCTGTGCCGCTCGCCAATGGTGAGGCCGCCATCGACCAGCAAATGGGTGCCGGTCATGAAGGAGGAATCCTCGCTGGCCAGATAGGCAACGGCATTGGCGATATCATCGGGCTGCCCGCCACGCGCGACCGGCTGCGCAGCGGCGGACATTCCGGCGATGACCGACTTGGCTGTCTGCTTGTTGTCGTCGCTGATTTCCAGCGAAGCGGTGAAGATGTTGGTGTTGATGAAGCCGGGGCAGATCGCATTGACGCGGATGCCATATTGGGCAAGGTCGGTCGCGGCGATCTTCGAAAGATGCAGCACGCCTGCCTTGGCAACCGCATAGGCCGTCGGTGCATAGCCGCTGCCAAGTGCGGCGACGCTGGCGGTGTTGATGATCGAGGCGCCCTTGCGCCCCTTCATATGCGGCGCGGCATAGCGGATGCCCATGGCGACCGAGCGCAGCAACAGGTCCATGGTCCGGTCCCAGCCTTCCGCTTCGATCTCGTCAATCGGCGCGCGATCCCCGCCTGCGCCCGCATTGTTGAAGACAATGTCGATGCCGCCCTGTTCAGTGGCGGCGCGATCCATCAGGGCCTTGATATCGGCCACATTGGTGACATCGCAGCGCTGGAAAAGGATATGGCCGTTCGATGCCGATGCCAGGGCATTGCCGCCGTCCTCGTCAATGTCGGCGGCATAGACCGTGGCGCCTTCGCTGGCCAGTTTCAGGACCGTGGCATAGCCGATTCCCGATGCGGCTCCGGTCACAATGGCGATCTTTCCTGCGAATCGCATCAGGCACTCTCCATGTCGCTTTTGGCCTTGCATGCTGGGCATGGCGGCTGGTCGTGTCAATCGACATGCCGTTGACGCTACGGCACGCGGGAAGGGGGGATTGCCGCTTGCAATCGCCACGACGAAAATCCTACAATTCCGCCAAAATTACAGGAGAGCGAGTATGAGCGACCCCGAGTCTTTCCGTTCCGAGATTCGCGCATGGCTGGAGGAGAACTGCCCGGCTGAAATGCGCAAGCCGGTGCGGGCCGAGGATGACGTCTGCTGGGGCGGACGCAACTGGACCTTCAAGAATGAAGCGCAGAAGCAGTGGCTCGAACGCTGCGTCGCCAAGGGCTATACCGTGCCCGACTGGCCCAAAGCCTATGGCGGTGCCGGACTGAACCCGGCGGAAACAAAGATTTTCCGGCAGGAAATGGCGCGCATCAAGGCACGTCCGCCGCTTTCCAGCTTTGGCATATGGATGCTTGGCCCGGCATTGCTCCATTTCGGCAGTGAAGAGCAGAAGGTCCATTATCTCAATGACATTGCCCAGGGCAAGATTCGCTGGTGCCAGGGCTATTCGGAGCCGGGCAGCGGATCGGATCTGGTGTCGCTGCAGACCTTTGGCGAGGACAAGGGCGATCACTGGGTGGTCAATGGCCAGAAGATCTGGACCAGCTATGCCGACAAAGCCGACTGGATTTTCTGCCTTGTCCGGACCGACAAGAATGACAAGTATCGCGGTATTTCCTTCCTGCTGTTCGACATGGCGTCGGAAGGCGTGTCGACCAAGCCGATCAAGCTGATTTCGGGCAACTCGCCATTTTGCGAGACGTTTTTCGACAATGTGAAGGTGCCCAAGCACCAGATTGTCGGCCAGCTCAATCGCGGCTGGGATGTTGCCAAATATCTGCTCGGCCATGAGCGCGAGATGATTTCCGGAGGCGGACTTGGCGATGGTGCGCCCTCGCTAGGCGCGCAGATCGTCGCCACCATCGGGCTTAATGATCTTGGCCAGATGGATGATGGGCTGCTTCGCGCCGATCTCGCGAATTTCGATGTCGATGCGCTTGCCTATCGGGCGATGTCGGAACGCTTCATCGATGAAATGAAGGCGGGCAAGGGGCATCCTGCCCAGCCCAATATGATGAAATATGCCGGTACCGAGCTCAACAAGCGGCGTCATGAACTCATCATGGCCGGCAATGGATCGGATGCGCTGGAATGGGAAAGCGAGGCATCGGGACAGGGTGCGAAGCCGAGAACCTGGCTGAGGACCAAGGCCAACAGTATCGAGGGCGGCACCAGCGAGGTCATGCTGAACGTCATTTCCAAGCGGATACTCGACCTGCCGGGCGCATAGCCGGTTTTCGCAATTCTCCCGCTCATAGTCGCGGGTTCCACTATTATCCTGATTTCATGCAGATGGCACGCATATCTGCCAGATTATCGCAGGAATGACGGACCGAACGAAAGGGCAATACATGCCACTTTTTCTCAACGAAGATCAGGCGATGCTGCAGGACAGCGCACGCGATTTCATTTCGGGCGAGGCGCCCGTTTCCCATATGCGCGAGCTTCGCGATATCAACTGCAAGGATGGCTTTCGCCACAATCTGTGGAAGCAGTTTGCCGAAATGGGTTTCACCGGCATTCTGGTGTCGGAAGATGAGGGCGGTCTTGGCCTTGGCCATGTCGAAGCAGGCGTGGTCATGGAGGAAATCGGGCGCAATCTCTCGCCCTCGCCATTCCTGACCACCGCCATTGCCGGGGTGGCGGCCCTGAATGCGGGCGGCAAGCCGCTGCGCGATCGCTATGTGCCGGGCATCCTTGCGGGCGATACCGTATTGGGACTAGCCATTGACGAAGGCCCGAAGCATCGTCCCAACCGCATTGCCACCAAAGCAGAACGTGCGGGCAATGGTTTCAAGCTGAACGGCAGGAAGCAGTTTGTCATCCATGGCGCCAGCGCGGACATGCTGATCGTCGTTGCGCGCACTGCGGGCGGCGAGAATGATGCCGAGGGCCTGACCCTGTTTGCGGTGGATCGCGACAGTGCCGGGCTATCCGCCGATGCGACCCGGCTGGTCGACAGCTCGATGGCGGCGCATGTTGCGCTCGACAATGTCATGGTCGATGCCGATGCGGTGATCGGCGAGGTCGATCAGGGCGGCGAGGTGCTCAAGGCTCTGCTGAGCGCAGGCCGCGCCGGTTCGGCTGCGGAGCTGGTCGGTGTCGGTACCGGCGCGATGAACATGACCGTCGATTATCTCAAGCAGCGCAAGCAGTTCGGCACGCTGATTGGCGAGTTCCAGGCGCTCCAGCATCGCGCCTCGCATCTTTACTCCGAGATGGAAATTGCCCGCGCGGCGGTGCTCAAGGCGGCACAGCTGCTCGACGAGGGTGCCGACAATGCCGATCTCTATGTTTCCGTGGCCAAGGCCAAGGCGGGCCGCACGACAAATCTTGCGGTGCGCGAAGGCGTGCAGATGCATGGCGGTATCGGCATGACAGACGAATATGATATCGGTTTCTACATGAAGCGCGACCGGGCACTCAATGAATTCATGGGAGACGCCAACTTCCATGCCAATCGTGTCGCCGAACTGCACGGCTATTGAGGCGCCGGGCCTGCAATCAGGGAGAGAAGAAATGGATTTCAACAAACTCTTTTCGCTGAAGGGCAAGGTCGCCCTGGTGACCGGCGGTTCGCGCGGAATTGGCCGGATGATCGCCGAGGGCTATATTGCTGCCGGGGCCAAGGTCTATATCAGCGCGCGCAAGGCCGATGCCTGTGACGCAACCGCCGCCGATCTTGGCGACAACTGCATTTCCCTGCCGGCCGATATTTCGACTGTCGAAGGAGCCAAGGCGCTGGCTGCGGAAATCGCGGCGCGCGAATCCCGCCTCGACATATTGGTCAACAATGCCGGTGCAGCCTGGGGTGCGGAATTTGACGAATTTCCCGAAAGCGGCTGGGACAAGGTGATGGACCTCAACGTCAAATCGCCCTTTTTCCTGACCCAGGCGCTGCACGGCCTGCTCAAGGCCGGGGCGAGCGCGGACGAACCCGCCAAGGTCATCAACATTGCCTCGGTCGACGGGATGCGGATCAATCCCTGGGAAACCTACAGCTACCAGGCGAGCAAGGCGGCATTGATCCAGTTGACCAAGCGTATGGCCGTCCGGCTGGTGCGCGACGATATCTATGTCACCGGAATTGCGCCGGGTGCGTTTCCGTCCAACATGAACAAGGCAGCGCGTGACGCCGAAGCCCTGGTGTCGAAGTCGATACCCAACAAGCGGGTCGGCAATACCGAGGATATGGCCGGTGCGGCGATTTTCCTTGCCAGCCGCGCGGGCAATTACGTGATCGGCACGACCATTCCGGTCGATGGCGGCGTCGTCAATGCCTGGATACCCAGCGACAAATACGATCCCGAAGGGCATTAACTTCGCTCCGGTTCCGGTGTAGCCTCCCATCGGCCTCATTGCGGCGAGAAGGAGGGGACATGAATATTCGTGCTGGCAGGCTGTTGCTTGAAACATCATGTGCGCTCGGCATGGCGCTGGCGGTTCCGGCGCTCGCCATGCTTGCCGTCTCGCCTGTCCATGCTGCCTGGCAGGGTTCGTCCAAATCCGGGTTTTCGGTCAAGGGATTGCTCGGTAATGCGTCGGACAGCGCGCTGGACAAGCTATCGCAGCCGGGCGCATTCTATGCCGACAAGGCGGTTCGCATCCTTTTGCCCGGTCCGCTCAAGAAAGCCGGAAAGCTGCTGAAGTTCACCAGCAAGGCGGGACTTACCGGCGATCTGACGCGCTCGATCAATGATGCGGCAGGGCTTGCGGCGCAGGAGGCAAAACCGGTTTTCCGTGCCGCCATTGATGAAATGACCCTGTCTGATGGCGTCGGCATCGTCACTGGTGGCGATACGGCAGCGACTGACTATCTGAAGCGGACCTCGGGCGGTGTCTTGCGGGGCAAGCTGCGTCCGCTGATTGTCACGGCGCTGGGTGAAGCCGGGGCCTATGAGCAGCTGGACAGGCTGGGTTCGCTCAAGCAGCTGAGCAGGCTGGGCGGTCTTGACCTCAGCCATGACGGGCTGACGGACAGCGTAACGGATCAGGCGCTGTCGGGCATTTTTGCCTATATCGGCTCGGAAGAGGCCAGAGTGCGCAGCGATCCGATCGGCAAGGGCAAGAAGCTGCTGGAAGGGATATTGTGATTAGTCGCGGGTCATCAGCCCGCGCACAAAGTCGATCAGTCCGGTCTGGCGGTTGCGGCGCATCCGCTCCGAGTGGAGAATCTCGCGGACCTTCTCGAAACAGTTTTGGACATTGTCGTTGATGACGACGAAGTCATAGCCGTCCCAATGGCTGATCTCGTCGCGGGCGCGGGCCATGCGCCCGGCAATGACGTCCTGGCTGTCGGTCGCGCGCTTGAGAAGGCGCGCATTCAGTTCCTCGATGGACGGCGGCAGGATGAAGACGCGCACGACATCGCCCTCGGCGCGCTGATACAGCTGCTGCGTGCCCTGCCAGTCGATATCGAACAGGAAATCGCGGCCTTCGCGCAGGCCTTGTTTAACCGCAGCCTTGGGTGTCCCGTAATAATGCCCGAACACCTCAGCCCATTCGAGCAGTTCGCCGGCATCGACCATTCGGCGAAATTCGGCTTCATCGATGAAATGATAATCGCGCCCGTCTACTTCGCCCTCGCGCGGGGTACGGGTCGTTACAGAGACGGACAGGCAAATATCCTCGTCCGCCTCCAGCAGCATACGGGCAATCGTCGATTTGCCAGCACCCGAGGGCGATGAGAGGATGAACAAAAGCCCCCTGCGGTGCAGCTTTATCGAGGCGTCATTATTCGCTTGAGCCATAGCCGCTACTGGGCGAAACCCGGCCATGGCGTCAAGCCTTTTGGGCGGGCGCTGAGCAAAGGGGGGCAGGGCCGATGCATTGGCCGTTGAAAATCAGCAAGCGGAGTGCGGCGATCGCGCTGCTTATCTTCATTGCCTTTGCCGTCATCCTGTTCGCGATGGACCGTCCGCCGATCTGCACCTGTGGCGAGGTGAAGCTGTTGCACCTCATCGTGCAGTCATCGGAAAACAGCCAGCACATTGCCGACTGGTACACGCCCAGCCATATCATTCATGGCTTCATTTTTTTCGGCCTTGGCGGCCTCTTGCTGCGGCGCTGGCCGCTCGGCGTTGCCTTGTGCGCGGCGCTGCTGGCAGAGGGCAGCTGGGAAGTTCTGGAAAACAGCCCGATCATCATCGATCGCTATCGCGAGGTGACGATCTCTTACGGCTATGAAGGGGATTCGATCATCAACAGCATGGCCGACATGTGCTGGATGGTGCTGGGCTTCTTCATGGCGTCGCGTCTCCCCTGGAAGGCGACAGTGGCGCTGGCGCTGGTGTTCGAGGCGCTGACGGCCTGGGCGATACGCGACAATCTGGCGCTCAATATCCTGATGCTCAGCTATCCGCTCGAGTCTGTGAAGCAGTGGCAGGACGGCGCGAGCGGCTATTGGGTCACGGGCAAGTCCGGCTAGCCATCAGGCTCAATCAGTTCTTTTCCGGTTTCCCGTCTGCTACCTCGTCCGTGATGGGACCGGTTTCTTCAGCCTTGCGGGCCTTTTTCGCCCTGCGATAATCGCCATAGGCCTTGCCTGCCAGGATCGTGCCGACCAGCAGTGCGCCCGGTACGGACCGTGTTGCGATGCGCGATGCGACGATGCCGACCAGCGAGCCGCCAAGCGACATCTTCTTTGCCTGGCGACGCGCCTCTGAACTGACGAACTGCCGCAACAGCGTGTCGGAAATTGCCCGACGCGCGACCAGGGCGGCGCTGCGGGTGGCGACTTCGGTGATTGCCACGCGGGTCGCGTCCTGGGGTATCGCAGTGGAATCCGCTGGCATGTCCTGCTCATTGTTCGTTTCGGATGCCGTTTCATCGGGCTTGTCGATGCTCATGGCTCTCCCTCAATACGCTGCACGCCGTCATTCGATCCCTGCGACGTCTCCAGCCTGCCTCATATCATGGTTTCGGGCCGGACCAGCCTGTCAAATGTTGCGCTGTCCGTCAGCCCAAGCTCAAGCACGGCTTCCTTCAGCGTCAGCCCCTTTTCATGGGCGTGCTTGGCGGCCTTTGCTGCATTGTCATAGCCGATCTCAGGAGCCAGTGCTGTGACCAGCATCAGCGAGCGTTCGACAAGCTCGGCAATGCGCTTGCGATCAGGCTCCAGCCCATCGATGCAGCGGGTAGCGAAAGCCTGCATGCCGGTCGCCAGCAGATCGATCGAGCGCAGCACCGCGGCACCGATCATCGGCTTGAATACGTTCAGTTCCAGATGACCCTGCATGCCGCCGATGGTGACGGCGTGATGATCGCCGATGACCTGTGCGGCGACCATCGTCATCATCTCGCACTGGGTGGGATTGACCTTGCCGGGCATGATCGAGCTGCCCGGTTCATTGGCGGGCAGGATCAGTTCGCCCAGGCCTGATCGCGGACCGGATCCGAGCAGGCGGATGTCATTGGCGATCTTGGTCAGCGCAACAGCCAGCGTATTGAGCGTGCCAGAAAAATGGACGAGCGGATCATTGGAAGCCAGCGCCTCGAAACTGTTTTCCGCCGGGTGAAATGGATGGCCGGTTATCCGGGCGATCTGCTCGCAGACCTGGCGGGCGAAATCCGGCGGTGCATTAAGTCCGGTTCCCACCGCGGTGCCGCCCTGCGCCAGGCGGTCGGTTCCGGCGGCCAGCCCCGGTTCGATCCGGCGACGACACCGGTAAAGCTGGTTGGCATAGCCCGAAAACTCCTGGCCCAGCGTCAGCGGTGTAGCGTCCTGCAGATGCGTGCGGCCGATCTTGACGATATCGGCCCAGGCCCGCGCCTTGTGCTCAAGGCTTTGCTGCAAGCTGGCGAGGGCGGGCAGCAGGCGGCGGCTTGCCGACAGCGAGACGGCGATGTGGATGGCGGTCGGAAAGCTGTCATTGGAGGACTGGCTGCGATTTACATGATCATTGGGATGTACCGGCGACTTGCCGCCGCGCTGGCCGGTGAGAAGCTCATTGGCGCGACCGGCAATGACCTCATTGACGTTCATGTTGGTCTGGGTGCCGCTGCCCGTTTGCCAGATCGCCAGCGGGAACTGGTCGTCATGCTCGCCATCGATGATTTCGTCGGCGGCCCGGTCAATCGCATCGGCCAGTTCCGCTTCCAGCCCATGCTGGCGGTTGACCGCCGCCGCAGCCTTTTTGACGATGGCTAGGCCATGCACGATTTCCATCGGCATGGTTTCGCGCGGCCCGAAGGGAAAATTCTTCAGGCTGCGCTGGGTCTGCGCGCCCCAATAGCATTGCGCCGGAACGGCTATTTCACCGATGGAGTCGGATTCGATGCGTGAGTCAGAGCCTGATGGCATGGCGCAATCGCCTTGTGATTATTTCTTGCCCCGAAAATCGATGGTCACGACATTCGATCCATCATCATCGCCATCCCCGCCAGCCCCATCGGGTGCATCATTTTCGGCACTGTCATGCGGTTCGGGCTTGTCATCGAGTGCGACATGGAACTGCAGGCCGAAATCGACCGCAGGATCGACAAAGGCGGTAATCGCGCCATAGAGGATGAACAGATGGGCGGGGACGCGGTTGAAGCTCAGCCCGACGGAAAAACCGTCCTCGCCGACCTTCAGGTCCCAGAATTTCTGTTGCAGGACAATCGTCATCTCATCGGGAAAACGCTCGACCAGATGCGCGGGAATTTCGACATCGGCGGCCTGGGTCTTGAAGGTGATATAGAAATGGTGATCGCCCGGCAGTCCGCTAAGCTCCACCTCGCCCAGCACGCGGCCGACAACGGCGCGCAGGGCCTCCTGCACGATCTCGTCATAGGGAATCATACTGTCGGGCAACTGGTCGCTCATGCGGTACAGGTGGCCCTTCAGGGTAAAAGGGTCAAGTCGGTTATGGTCTGAAATTCTGCAGGCGGCGACCCGCAAACCAGTTGCACAGCCCTTGCGCGCGGCTATAGGGGGCGCATGCGCACAGCCAGTATCGAACGCAATACCCGCGAGACGGAAATCGCCGTTGCCGTCAATCTGGACGGAGCCGGTGCCTATTCGATTTCAACCGGAATCGGCTTTCTCGATCATATGGTGGAGCAGTTTTCGCGCCACTCGCTGATCGATATCGACTGCCGGATCAGCGGCGACCTGCATGTCGATCAGCACCACACGACCGAGGATTGCGCGATTGCCATCGGCCAGGCGATCGACAAGGCGCTCGGCAACAAGGCGGGCATCGTCCGTTATGGCAGCGCCTATTCGCCGATGGACGAGACGCTGAGCCGGGTGGCGGTCGATATTTCGGGGCGGCCCTTTCTGGTCTGGAAAGCTGGCTTTACCCAGGAACGGCTGGGCGAAATGGATACCGAGCTGTTCGAGCACTGGTTCCATTCCATCGCCCAGTCTGCCGGGCTGACGCTGCATATCGAACTGCTCTATGGCCAGAACAACCATCATATTTGCGAAAGCATTTACAAGGGATTTGCCCGCGCCATGCGGCTGGCGGTCGAGATCGATCCGCGCAAGCAGGGCGCTATCCCTTCGACCAAGGGCCAGCTTGGCGGCTAGCCGGGGTACCTGAGACAAATGGCCGATAGTATCGCCCTGATCGATTATGGCGCGGGTAATCTGCACAGCGTCGCCAACGCCCTTGCCGCGAGTGGCGCCGATAATGTCGTGATCACCGCGCACCCCGATGCAGTCATGCGCGCGAGCCGTATCGTCCTGCCCGGAGTCGGAGCGTTCGGGGCATGCGCCAGCGGGCTTGCCGCGCTTGACGGGATGGTGGAGGCGCTGGAGCAGCGGGTGCGCCGTGACGGTGTGCCGTTTCTGGGCATCTGTGTCGGCATGCAGCTTATGGCCGATGCCGGTGTCGAACATGGCGCACATAAGGGGCTGGGCTGGATCGCCGGAACCGTCGAAGAAATCCTACCGGACGAAGGCGTCAAGGTTCCGCATATGGGCTGGAATGACGTGCAGCCGGTGTCGGCAGGGCTGATCGAGCCGGGCGAGGCCTATTTCCTCCATGGCTATCATTTCCATCCGCTTCATGCCGAGGATATTGCCGCCACTACCGATCATGGCGGATCGCTGGTCGCGGCGGTCGCGCGCGACAATATGATCGGCGTGCAGTTTCATCCGGAAAAGAGCCAGAAATACGGCCTTGCCTTTCTGCAGCGCTTTCGCGAGTGGACGCCATGAGCATTATCGTCTTTCCCGCAATCGATCTGAAACAGGGTCAGGTGGTGCGTCTTGCCGAAGGCGATATGGATCGCGCGACGGTTTATGGCGACGATCCGCTGGCCCAGGCGATGCTGTTTGCGCAGGCTGGCGCCGAACATCTGCATGTCGTCGATCTGGACGGTGCCTTTGCCGGTCATGCCGTCAATCGCGATGCGGTCGCGTCGATCATCACCGGCTTTCCGGGTCATGTACAGGTTGGCGGCGGCATTCGCGAGCCAGCGGCGGTTGCAGGCTGGTTCGATCTGGGCGCGGCCCGGGTGGTGATCGGCACTGCTGCGCTGCGCGATCCGCAATTCGTCCGCGACATGGCGCGCGAATATGAAAATGGCATTGTCGTTGCGGTTGATGCGCGCGACGGGTTTGTCGCCACCGATGGCTGGGCCGATGTTTCCGAAGTGCCGATAGCCGATATGGCGCGCCGGTTTGAGGATGCCGGGGTCGCCAGCCTGTTGTTCACCGATGTCGGCCGTGACGGCTTGCTCAAAGGCTGCAATGTCGATGCGACGCTCGAACTTGGGCGGGCGACCGATATTCCGGTGATCGCCAGCGGCGGGGTCAAGGGGCTGGACGATATTCGCCTGCTGGCGCTGCATGCCGATGACGGGATTGAGGGCGTGATTACCGGGCGGGCTCTGTACGACGGACGGCTCGATCTGGCGACCGCAATCGCCATGGCGGGCCGGACGTGACGGTTCGCATCAGGGTCATTCCGTGTCTCGACGTTGCCAATGGCCGGGTCGTGAAGGGTGTCAATTTCGTTGATTTGAAGGATGCGGGCGATCCGGTCGAGCAGGCGCGCGCCTATGACGCGGCAGGCGCGGATGAGCTGTGCTTTCTCGATATCACCGCCAGCCATGAGGATCGCGGGACTATCATCGATGTCGTGCGACGGACAGCTGCGGTCTGCTTCATGCCGCTGACCGTCGGCGGCGGCGTACGCAGCGCCGATGATGCCCGCGCGCTGCTGCTTGCCGGGGCAGACAAGGTCGCGGTGAACAGCGCGGCAGTGGCGCGGCCCGAACTGGTCGGCGACATGGCCGAACGCTTTGGCAGCCAGTGCGTCGTTGCCAGTGTCGATGCCCGGCGCCATGCCGATGGCTCGGGCTGGGAAATTTTCACCCATGGCGGGCGCAAGCCGACCGGCATCGATGCCGTGTCGCATGCCCTGCGCCTCGCCGAACTGGGGGCAGGGGAGTTGCTGGTCACCTCGATGGACCGTGACGGCACCAAGATCGGCTATGATATCGATCTGATCCGCACCATTTCCGGCCAGGTTGATGTGCCGGTGGTTGCGAGCGGCGGTGTAGGCAATCTGGAGCATCTTGTGGAAGGCGTGACGCTTGGCGGCGCAAGCGCGGTGCTGGCCGCGTCGATCTTTCACTTTGGCGAAGTCACCATGGCAGAGGCGCATGCCGCGCTGCGCGCCGCCGGTGTCGCGGCGCGAACGCCTCTGTCATAGCAGCCGTGACCGACCCTTATATTACAGGGGTTTAATCGGTAAACGTCGGCGGATTTTACATTAACCAGCTTTGCGGCCGGGCTGTTAACCTTTGCAAGCCGCAGACAGGCTTTGCTTGCCGAAACTGGCAGGTTTCTTGCGATGTTGCCGGGCAATGAGGAAAGCCGTTCACCTGTTCACCGCATTTTTGCTGCTCGCCCTGTCGTCACCGGGGCTGGCGGGCAATGCCATGCCTGTTGAAAAGGCTGAGGCCGCCGATATTTCATGTGCGAATGATGCGGTCTGTGCGGAAAGTAACGCGCAACAAAAGGCGGATGCAAAAGCCGGCGAACCTGTGAAGTCCAAACCCTGGGTCACGATCGATGAGCCCACCAACTTTGCATTGCTGCTGATGGGTCTGGTCGGCCTGGTTTTTGGCCGCTGGGCCGCGAAGCGGCGGATCAGCGACGGCACCGGCAAAAAATCGGGCAGCGGCTCCTCTTGACCCGCATCGGCGGAGCGCGCAGAGATGCGGCGGTGATGCCAGACTTTATCGAACAGCTTGAACAGACCATCCGCGAACGCCGGGCCGCCGGTGCGAGCGACAGCTATGTCGCCTCGCTTGCCGCCAAGGGCCGCGCGAAATTGGCCCAGAAACTGGGCGAGGAGGCGGTGGAAACGGTCATTGCTGCTGTGGCGGGCGATGATGACGCCACCATATCGGAAGCAGCGGACCTGGTCTTTCATCTGCTCATGCTGCTGGCTGACATGGATTTGTCCTTTGACGATGTGCTCGACGAGCTGCGCCGCCGCGAAGGCGTATCGGGCATTGCCGAAAAATCCTCACGGACCCGGGCCTGATACAGGGGAAACCAAACCATGCCGATTGATCCGACGCTTCCCTATGATGACCAGAATATCTTCGCGAAAATCCTGCGCGGCGAAATTCCCTGCAACAAGGTACATGAGGACGAGCATTGCCTCGCCTTTCACGATATCAATCCGCAGGCGCCCGATCATGTGCTTGTCATTCCCAAGGGCAGCTATGTGAGCTGGGACGATTTCAGCGCGCGGGCAAGCGATGCTGAAATTGGCGGCTTTGTGCGCGGTGTCGGCCATGTCGCCCGGTCGCTGGGGCTGGTCGAGCCGGGTTACAGGCTGCTCGCCAATATCGGCAAGCATGGTCATCAGGAGGTTCCGCACCTTCATATACATATCTTTGGCGGCAAGCCTCTTGGGCCGATGCTCATGCGCGATTAAGCATTCCGGAGATAGCGTCGGCAGGTTGAACCTTTCGGGATATTGATGATGGCATCCAACTCGAAACTGGCTGGTTTGCTTGCGGCATTGTTCCTGTTTCTCACCGGAAATTCTGCACTGGCAGAGGAAGCAGGCGAGGTGCAATGCGCCGCGGCACTTGGTGATGTCTGGGGGGAGGCCGGCACGGATGCCTCGCTCTACCGGCTTGATGGTGCAAATCTGGCTTCGGTGCAGGAACTCGCAGAGGCGGTCGATAACCGGCTTGTCGGCAAGCGGACGGTGATTGTCGAAGGCGGTGATTTTTCCGGCCGGGATTTCAGCGGAACGGCATTTGCCAGGCTCTGCTTCAGCGGGACAAAGCTGGCCGGAACGAACTGGACGGGCGTGCATGCGCCTTCCATCGGCTTTGTCGGTGCTGATCTGGAGGGGGCAGTGCTGCGCGATGCGCACATGCCGGGCGTGCTGTTTCGCAACGCCAATCTGGTGAATGTGGACGCCAGCGGGGCCGATTTTTCAGACGGCCAGTTTGATGGCGGCTGGTTTGAATCCTCGATTTCCGGCTGGCGCATTGATGGCGCAAACATGCGCGGCTTTCGCTTTGACTGCGGCATCACGCTCGATGATGGCTGCCCGGTCTATACCGGCGATGAGGCGGTGAGCGCCCGGGGAACCGATTTTTCCGGCGCGATGCTGGAGAGCTATCACCTGTATGACATGGATGTGGCGAGGGCGCGGCTTCACGGGACGCGCATTGGACCCGGCCAGTTGCCGGATTTCGCCGCAGCGGAATTCGCGGGTCCGCTGATCCTTGCAGGTGGCGATACAATGGTGTCCGTCAGCGCGGATGAAGCCAGGGAGCTGATCGCCGATCATGCGATTGCGGCCAAGGCTGGCAACGCCCCGTCCTTTGATTGCGCAAAGGCAGCGAGTCCGGTCGAGAAGCTGATCTGCGGCGAGTATGAGAGCGAATTGCGGCGTCTCGATCGCCAGATGGCGTGGCTGTACGCCCGCCAGCCGGTCATTGATTCCAATCCGGCCTCTGGCAAGCTGCCGCCACAGCCCCATCGCGAGGCACAGCGCACATGGTTGCGCGAGCGCAATGCGTGCATGGCTGATCCGGACGAATATGCCGCGCGGCAATGCGTGGTGGACAGCTATAATGGCAGGATCGGCGAATTGCTGGCCCCGCTGGATGATATGACCGGCCTTGCCGAAGGGGAGGCGGCGCTGTTCGTCGATGATGTCCTGCCGCTCACCGATGCCATGCGTGGGTCAGCACTTTTTGCGCGCATCGCGCCGGTGCTGGCGGCCGATTCCTATGTGCATGTCGTGCTTATTGCGAGGGCGAATGGCGGCTATGATATTGAAGGCGAGGCGGTTGGCGCGAACGCACATACCTGCGGCCTCGGTGCAAGCGGCGCCCATCGCGACGGCAAGACCGGATGGTATATTGTGCCGCATGACGAAAGCGCCAGCTTTGCCCGCATCTTTCGCCTGATCGGCGATGAAATGGATATTATCGACAATGGCCATCCGGATTATGAGGAAGAGCCGGCGGCGGTCGATTTTGTGAGCTGTGGCATGCGGGCATCATTCCCGGTGATGCGGCGCATCATGGTCGATCCGGCGATTGCAGCGCGCTATCGCGTCGATCCGGAATGGCGTCCGTGAGAATTGCGGACAATCGGGTTTCGCTTGGCCGAACGTCGCGCACCGGCTAATGTCCCCGCACATTCGGGGAGAGAATAATATGGCAGGACAGGCAGGCGCTTCGGGGGAAGGCTGGTCGTCACGTTGGGCGTTCATCATGGCTGCAGTGGGCTCAGCGGTTGGACTGGGTAATTTGTGGCGCTTTCCATCCGAAGCAGGTTCCAATGGCGGCGGCGCCTTTGTGATTTTCTATATCCTGTGTGTCCTGCTCATCGGTATTCCCCTGCTTCTTTCAGAGGCGCTTATCGGGCGTCATGGCCGCTCATCGGCAGTCGGCAGCACGCGAAAGGTAGCGCGCGAATCGGGTGCATCCGAACACTGGTCCATCCTTGCGACCATCGGCACGCTTGCGGCCTTCCTGATCCTCAGTTTCTACAGCGTCATTGCCGGCTGGGTATTCTATTATATCGGCGTTTTTGCAGGCGATCTGCTGTCCTCGCTCAGCAGCGGCAACCTGCTTGGCGGGGCCTTTGCCGGACAGCAGGCCGATGAGGTTCAGGCGCTTTTGCCTGCCCTGTTCGAGAATAATGTCACGATGATCGGCATGCATGCCCTGTTCATGCTGGCAACCGTCTATGCGGTCGCGCGCGGGGTGTCTGGTGGCATTGAGAAGGTGGCGACGTGGCTGATGCCAAGCTTTTTCGTGCTGATCGTCGGGATTACCGTCTATGGCGCATTTACCGGGGCCTTTGCCGAGGCATTGCGGTTCATGTTCGCTTTCGACCCCGCCCGGTTGCTGCACGGCCCGGTCATGCTCTCCGCGCTCGGCCAGGCGTTTTTCTCGCTCTCGCTCGGCTCGGCGCTGATGATTACCTATGGTGCCTATGCCGACCGGCAGACCAATCTGGCGGGGACATCGGCAATCATCGCCGGTGCCGATACAGCGGTTGCAATCATTGCGGGTCTGGCAATCTTCCCGATTGTATTCGCTGCCGGTCTTGATGTCGCCGCCGGTCCCACGCTGATGTTCCAGACGCTGCCTGAATCATTTCAGGCAATGCCCGCTGGATCGCTGATCGGGCTGCTGTTCTTCGTGATGGTGTTCTTCGCCGCGCTGACAAGCTCGGTATCGCTGCTTGAGGCACCGACAAGCTGGGCAACGCATAAATTCGGGTGGAGCCGTCGCAATGCAGCCATCGGCCTGGGCCTGCTGGCCTTTGCAATCGGGATTCTGTCGGCGCTGTCGTTCAACTCGCTCGCAAACTGGTTTCCATTGAATTTCGTGCCCCTGTTCGAAGGGCAGAATTTCTTTGGTATTGTCGACAAGTTCACCGGCCAGATGCTGTTGCCGCTGGGCGGGCTGCTGACCGCGATCTTTGTCGGCTGGGTTGCTGATCGCAAGCTGACCGATGCGGAAAATGGCATCAGCGGAGGGCTGCACCTTACCTGGCGTTTTCTGGTGGCCTGGCTGTGCCCGGTCGCGCTGACGCTGATCCTTGTGCTGGGACTTTTCCCCAATCTTATGGGATAGCCTAATAAGGCGAGTTCGGGCAGGTATGGGGGCGGCGGAACAACCGCCCCTTTTCCGCTATCAATATCAGCGCCAGTGCCATCAGGCCGCTCGCCAGAAAGCCTTCGGTCAGCGGCAGCGTCGATCCGTCGAAGCGCTGGCCGATCGCGGCTCCGATCAATGCTGCCATCACTGTGCGAACGAATGACTGGAAGGAGGAAGCTGCCCCCGCCATGTCGAAAAACGGCTCCATCGCGATCGAGCCGAAATTCGCACCAATAAAGCCCACAACACCCATATTGGCGGCGAGCAGCGTCAGGAACAGCGGCATCGGCTCCGGCTCCAGCCGCGTCGCCGCGATCTGCAGCAGGGATAGCAGCAGGAAGACGCACAAGGCGGCATGTGACACACGGCGCGCACCGAAGCGCTCGACAATGGTGCTGTTGAACCAGCTGGAAAGCGCCATGGTCCCCGCGACACAGGCAAATGCATAGGGGAAGATGTCGGCAGCGTCGAAAACATCGGCAAAAATCTGCTGCGAACTGTTCAGAAAACCGAACATCGCCCCCATTACCGTGCCTGCGGCGACCACATAGAAGAAACCCGTGCGGTTGAAGATCACCTGGCTCCATATGGTGACAATGCTCGCCGGACTGATCGGGATGGATCGCTCCGGCTCAAGCGTTTCGGGCAACCGATGCCAGACCCACAGGCCGACCAGCGCGGCCATCACCGCGAACAGGCCGAATATGCTGCGCCAGCCGCCGGTGACCAGCATGATCTGGCCGATTGTCGGGGCCAGGACTGGCACCGCCATGAACACCAGAAAGATGATCGACATCAGTCGCGCCATGCGGTCGCCAGCATAAATGTCGCGGATGATCGACACGACCAGTACGCCAAGGGCCGCGGCCACCAGCCCCTGAAACAGACGCATTGTCAGCAGGAAATCAAAGCTTGGCGCGACCATGCTGGCGATGGAAAAGAGAATATAGGATGCGATTGCGATGAGCAGGATCGGACGGCGTCCGAATCGATCCGCCAGCGGTCCATAGACCAGCGAGCCCAGCCCCATGCCGAGCAGATAGATGCTGATCAGGAACTGGCGGCGATTGTGATCCTCCACCCCCAGTGCCTCGCCAATTGCCGGAAATGCAGGCAGCATCGCGTCGATTGCAAGTGCGTTCAGCGCCATGAGCGAGGCCATCATGATGACGAATTCGCGGCGCCCTATCGGGAAACCCGCTGGCATTGTCCGGGCATTGGGGGAGGTCATTTCATTTTGCATTGCAGCATAATGAGCAGGTTTGCCGTACAATGCCATGATTTTTACTGTTAATGCGGCCAATCAATCCTTGTAAGGCTGATGGGCAGGCTTTGTGCTGCGGGTTCGGCACGTCATGCGGAGAAGATGGTGGTCGTCGGTGAAAAGGATGACGATGCGTCCGGCATGCGCAAGATCATCCATATCGATATGGATGCGTTCTTTGCGAGCGTCGAACAGCGCGACAATCCCGAACTGCGCGGCAAGCCGGTGGCGGTGGGCGGATCGTCCCGTCGCGGCGTGGTGGCGGCGGCCAGCTATGAGGCGCGGGTGTTCGGGGTGCGCTCGGCAATGCCCTCCATCACTGCCCAGCGCCAGTGCCCTGGCCTGATCTTCGTCAAGCCGCGTTTCGAGGTGTATCGCGAAGTCTCGCGCCAGATCCGCGCGATATTCGCGCAGCACAGCGATCTGGTTGAGCCATTGTCGCTGGACGAGGCCTATCTTGATGTGACTCGCGACAAGCAGGGTATTGGCTCTGCAACCCGCATTGCCGAGATCATCAGGGCCAATATTCACAGCCAGACCGGGCTGACCGCCAGCGCCGGCGTTTCCTACAACAAATTCATTGCAAAGCTTGCCAGCGACCAGAACAAGCCCGATGGCATGTGCGTCATCCTGCCCGATCAGGGCGCAGCCTTTGTCGCGGCGCTGCCGGTCCGCCGGTTCCATGGTGTCGGGCCGCGCACAGCCGAGAAAATGGCGCGGCTGGGCATCGAAACCGGCGCGGATCTAGTGGAGAAGGACGAGGCCTGGCTGACTGGTCATTTCGGCAGCTGGGGCACCTATCTCTATGGTGCTGCGCGTGGCCGGGACGACAGGCCGGTCAGGCCCGACCGCATCCGCAAGTCGGTCGGGGCGGAACGCACCTATTTCGAAGACAAATGGACCGAGACTGAGCTGCGCGAGGCAATCGAACATATCATTGATGTGACGTGGGAGCGGATTGCCGGTGTCGGCACGCGCGGCCGCACGATCACGCTCAAGGCCCGCTATGCCGACTTTCGCACCATCACCCGGGCGCGGACCATGGACCACTGGATCGAGACACGCGAGGAATTCGCGGAGCTTGGCCATGAACTGCTCGACCAGATATTGCCGGTCGAGAACGGTATCAGGCTGCTGGGTCTCACGCTTTCCGGCCTTGAGGGCGCGCTGGAGACATCGGCTTTGCGGGACGGGGACATGGCGGCACCGGCGCAGACCGCGTTCGATTTCGACGGCTGATTGCAGGAAATCTTTGCGGATCAATTCAAATGTTCTTATTATGTTCTCATGCTCGATTCATTCCGGGACATTGAGGATCATCGTGAAGGATTGGGTTTTTCTCCCGATGCTGAGGGACTTCGCTACCTGTTTGTCGACTTCAATGCCTATTTTGCCAGTGTCGAGCAGCATGACGATCCGGCTTTGCGCGGCAGGCCGGTTATCGTCACACCCCTGGAATCGGAACATAGCGGGGCGATTGCAGCGAGCTATGAAGCCAAGGCGCTGGGCATAAGGCGCGGCACAACAGTTCGTGAAGCGCGACAGCTATGCCCCGGCATTGCTGTCCGTCCCGCCAGACATGACCGGTATGTAATCGTTCACCATGAATTGATGCGCGAAATCGAAAGGCACCTGCCGATATCGAGAATATGCTCGATTGACGAATGCGTTTGCAGGCTCGAACCGCGCGAAGCCGATATGATCCTTGCCCGTGCCAAGGCGCAGGAAATCAAGCGGGGAATTGCGCATAATGTAGGATCTGCCCTGCGCTGTTCGATTGGTCTTGCACCTAGCAGCCTGCTTGCGAAACTGGCCAGCGATATGGAAAAACCCGATGGCCTGGTGGCGATCACCAGAGAGCAATTGCCCGATCTGCTCAGGGACCTGCCGCTGCAGGCGATTCCTGGCATCGGCGGCGGCGTTGCCCGGCGGCTCGACAGGGCCGGGATCACCGATTTCCTGTCGCTTTGGAGGCTTCAGCCCAAAGAGGCGCGCAGCATCTGGGGTTCGGTGAATGGAGAACGCTTCATCTATGGCCTCAAAGGCTATGACATCCCCGAACAGGCCGAAGCACGCAAGCGCATGATTGGCCATAGCAGGGTCTTGTCCGGCATTCATCGAAGGCCGCAGGGCGCGCGTATCGTAACCCGTGCCTTGCTGCTCAAGGCGGCGAGCCGTCTGCGCTATTACCGTCTTTATGCTGGGCGGATGAACGTATCGGTGCGATTCTATCCGACCGGCAGATGTGAGGCTGAAACGGCATTCAGGCACTCTCAGAACAGCTGGCGGTTTCTCGATGCGCTGGATCAGGCCTGGCAAAATGTCATGCAGGCGGTTCGGAAACAGCGGGCCATGGCAGGGGGAGCGGCCATTTCCTTCAAATCGGTGACGGTATATCTGCACGATCTGCAGGCTGGGCCGCCAGAGCGGGATTTGTTCATCGCACCGGATGCCGACATGCGGGATGGATGCGAGGCGGAATTGTGGAGGCGTATAGACGGCCTCAACCAGCGTTATGGAGTCCAGAAAATCGGTCTGGCATCACAGGCCGGGCTGGATCTCAATTATCTGGGTGTCAAAATCGCGTTCAGCAGAGTTCCCGAACTGGCCGAATTTGCCGATAGCGGTACTCTGGATGCCATTATTCCGAAACAGATTGAGGAGCATGCTGCCCGGGCGAAAAATCCATCGCGTTCGCTGTGGTAGTCTTGCCTGAATATCTGTGAGCCAGCATTCGCTGCGACCCTGGCTTCCGCCCATGATAATCCCGATTGCAATTTGCAGGCGATGCTGCAATTCCTGCGACACGCCGGGCCGCGATCCTCTTGTGAAAGCCAATTTCAATGTTGAAGCCGATTACTTTCCTTGCCGCGCTGGGTGGCCTGATGCTTGCCGCACCGGCAATGGCTCAGGATGACAGCCCTCCCGATTATGATGCCGCCATTCGCTGTGCGAGCTTTTACACGGTGATGAGCGCAACCGATGACAATACGCCGGAGGAAGCGGCGGATTTCGAGACCAAGGGCACCAACTGGCTGCTTTATGCCTATGCGCTGGCGGGCGGCAATATGGAGGCCGCCGAAGCCTCTTATGAAGCGGAAACAGGCGTGTTGCTGGGGCTGATCGAGAATATAGAGAGCAATCCCGATGCATTTTCCAATCGCATTATCGAGGATGCGGTGACCTGCGCGGTTCTGGAAGAAACCTATTCCGCCGAAATCGACGCAATGATCGAACCCTATCAATAACCGGCTTCCTAGAGTATTTTCAAGTCAGATGGATACATCTGACGACTCGGAAAATACGGTAAAACAAGAGCATAGAGCGCAGGTTTTGATTCAATCAAAACCGAACGCGCTCTAGCCCCGATTACCAGTCCGGACCGAAACCGCTTCCGGTTCCGATTTCCGCAATGCGTCGGGCGCTGGGCGCGCTGACCTTTTCCGGCAGGGCATCGAGCGGGAAGAATCGCGCATCAATGATCTCTCGTCCGTCGCATCGCGGTTCGTCGCGGGTTGCACCGATATAGACGGCGATATGGCTCTGCGCGCCTTTCGAGGTATCGAGAAACTGGCCGTGCAGCGCCAGATCGTCAATCCGGCAGCCGGTTTCCTCGATCAGTTCGCGCGCAGCCGCGATGGCGCCATCCTCGCCCTTCGCAATGCCGCCACCGGGCAGCATGAAGGTGTCGGGCGACTGGTAGCTGTGCCGCACCAGCAGGACTTCACGGCGATTGCGGAGCGCGATGATCTTGACGCCATGCACTGTCGGCCTGGCGATGCGCCACCACAGCATCCGCAGATTTTGCGCGATCCGGTAGAGCAGGTGGATCGGTTTCATGCTCGCGCTAGCGTTGCCGACTACACATCCAGATTGGCGACGTTGAGGGCATTGTCCTGGATGAACTCGCGGCGCGGCTCGACGATATCGCCCATCAGGCGCTCGAACACCTGGCTCTCGAACTCTGTGTCCTCGACACGGACCTGCAGCAGCGAACGGTTCTCCGGATCGAGCGTGGTCTCCCAAAGCTGTTCGGCGTTCATTTCGCCCAGCCCCTTGTAGCGCTGAACCGAGAGGCCCTTGCGCCCGGCGGCGAGCACTGCATCGAGCAGATCGGAGGGACGGGTGATCAGCGTTCCGGCGGGTGAAATGCTTTCGGCATCCTCGCCATCGTCCGCGTTGCTGGCGGCACTTGCCTTTACCAGTCGGCTCGATCCCGAATAGACATCGGCAAATTCCCCGGCGAGGACATGCATGCGCCTTGCCTCCGGGCCGGTCAGAAAACCGGGCTCGATGACATGATGATCGGTGACGCCGCGCCACAGCCGCTCGAAATAATAGCCGCCCTCTTCCGAGACATTGCCAGACCAGCTGCCTTCTTCCTCTGCAGCGGACATCCACTGCGCAGCGCGTGCAGCGGCGGCCTTGAGCGCATCCGCATCCAGGCCGGGCTCGAGTGCACCGGTGAGCGCCAGAGCCTCGACAATGCGGCTGTCATAGCGGCGCGGCACATAGGTCATCAGGTTGCGCATCCGCTTGGCATGATTGACCAGGGCGAGCAGTTCACCCTCGGCGCGTGCGCCGCCCGGAGCCTCCAGAACGAGGCCGTTCAGCCCTGCCTCGACCAGATAGGCATCGAGCGCATCATTATCCTTCAGATAGACTTCGCTGCGCCCCTTGCTCACCTTGTAGAGCGGAGGCTGGGCAATGTAGAGATGGCCGTTCTTGATGATCTCACCCATCTGCCGATAGAAGAATGTCAGCAGCAGGGTGCGGATATGCGCGCCGTCGACATCGGCGTCGGTCATGATGACGATCTTGTGATAGCGCAGCTTTTCGATGTTGAACTCGTCGCGAATGCCGGTTCCCATCGCCTGGATGAGCGTGCCGACTTCCTTGGACGAGATGATACGGTCGAAACGCGCTCGCTCGACGTTGAGAATCTTGCCTTTGAGCGGCAGGATTGCCTGATAATGGCGGTCGCGCCCCTGTTTGGCGGAGCCGCCCGCGCTGTCTCCCTCGACCAGGAACAGTTCGGACTTGGATGGATCGCGTTCCTGGCAATCGGCGAGCTTGCCGGGCAGCGAGGCAATGTCCATCGCGCCCTTGCGCCGGGTCAGTTCGCGGGCCTTGCGTGCTGCCTCGCGTGCGGCGGCGGCGTCGATGATCTTGGCGACAACGGCGACTGCCGATTGCGGGTTTTCCTCCAGCCATTCGTCCAGCTTGTCGGCCATCAGGCTTTCAAGCGGCTGGCGCACTTCGGAGGAAACCAGCTTGTCCTTGGTCTGTGACGAGAATTTGGGATCGGGCAGCTTGACCGAGACGATGCCGGTCAGCCCTTCGCGCATGTCCTCGCCGGTCAGCTTTACCTTTTCCTTTTTGAGCAGGCCTGAACGCTCCGCATAATTGTTGAGCGTGCGGGTCAGCGCGGCGCGAAATGCGGCAAGATGGGTGCCGCCATCGCGCTGGGGAATGTTGTTGGTGAAGCACAGGACGTTTTCATAATAGCTGTCATTCCATTCCAGCGCGACATCGATGGTAATATCGTCGCGCGTGCCGGTAATGGCGATCGGATCGGCGACCAGTGCGGTCTTGTTGCGGTCCAGATACTGGACAAACGCGGCAATACCGCCCTCATAATAGAGATCATGCTCGGCAATATCGGCATGACGCTCATCGCGCAGGATGATGCGGACGCCCGAATTGAGGAACGCCAGCTCGCGATAGCGATGCTCCAGCTTTTCGAAATCGAATTCGGTGATCTTGAAAGTCTCGGGTGAGGGCAGGAAGGTGACCTTGGTGCCCTTGCGGTCGGTATCGCCGACGATCTTCAGCGGCGCGACCGCATCGCCCGAGGCAAAGCGCATATAATGCTCCTTGCCCTCGCGCCAGACCGTGAGATCCAGCCATTCGCTGAGCGCGTTGACCACGGAGACGCCGACACCGTGCAGTCCGCCCGACACCTTATAGGCATTGTCATCGCTGGTATTCTCGAACTTGCCGCCGGCATGGAGCTGGGTCATGATGACCTCGGCGGCGGAAACGCCCTCTTCCTTGTGGATATCGGTGGGAATGCCCCGGCCATTATCCTCGACCGACACCGATCCATCGGCATTGAGCGTGATGATCACCCGGTCGCAATGCCCCGCCAGCGCTTCGTCAATCGCATTGTCGGAAACCTCGAATACCATATGATGCAGGCCAGATCCGTCATCGGTATCGCCGATATACATGCCGGGCCGCTTGCGCACCGCGTCCAGTCCCTTGAGGACCTTGATGGAATCGGCGCCATAGGCATTGGAATTGGCAGGCGAACTGGCCGGATTTCCGGCATTTTCTGGGGTGTTTTCAGTCATTCGATCCTCATAGCCGCTGCACCGCGAAAACCCAAGGGAAAGCGCACAGTTTCCACATGTTTTTAGGTATTTAAATCAGTTGCTTATGCGATATTCCGCGGCAGGCTGACAGCGCCGTTTCGCACCAGTCTTGCCGGTTGCAGGGCGAGCCGCCTTGATCGCCCGGTCGCGTGCCCTATACTTGCGGTCATGAAGCGCATGACATTGCCCGTTGCCATCCTGTCGCTGGCTCTCGCTGCCTGTGGAGAAGGGGAGCGGATTACCGAGGATTCGCCCGCTGCCGAACCTGCCGGGGAACGTCTGGGCGCGCCCGATGATGCCATCGGTGCCCGGCCCGTGCGGATAGGCGAAGGCGGTCCGCGCTTCGATGCATGCCAGGCGGTCGGCCGCATTCGCGGCCTTGGCGGTCGGACACTCGATCTGCATGACGCGCCCGATGATCGCGCCGCATCGATTGCCAATCTGGCCGAAGGCGACCGGTTGTGGATCTGCACGCGCAGCATTGACCAGCAATGGCTGGGTGTAGTGCTCGAATCTGAATCCGTCGCGGAAGCCGATGGATCGCAAGAGGCGCCGCCGCCGGTCGATTGCGGCGTATCTTCTCCGGTTCGCAGCAAGCGTTCCTATGACGGACCGTGCACCAGCGGCTGGGTAGAGAGCAATTTCGTTCAGCTCATCGCCGGCTGATTCTCCCTGCATCTTCAAGTTGCTGGCAGAGGGCATTGCCCGGCCCATTGGTTTCGATTAGCGGTCTGATTGAAAACAGGAATATTAGAGGATGGGCATGGATATCGAAGCGGAAGTCGTAAAGGAATTTGGCAACTGGCCGGGTCTGGTTGCCGCCTGGGCCGAAAGGCGACCGGATGCGGCGGCGCTGGAGGACGATCATGGTTCGCTGACCCGGCGCGAAATGGTTGACCAGGTCGACCGCATCGCGGTGCAGCTGCTCGCCGACGGCCTGCAGCGGGGGCAGGCGGTTGCGATCCTGGGAACAACGGGCATCGCCTATGCACTCGTCTATCTTGCCGCCATTCGGGCCGGCGGATGTGCCGCGCCGCTCACCACCAGTGCCACGCCGCGGCAGCTTGCGAATATGATGGCGGATAGCGGTGCGATCCATCTGTTCATCGACAAGCCCAAGCGTGATGAGCTTGTCGAGAGCGGGATTGCGATCCCGCCGCTCAGGACAGTGATGCTGGATGGCGCGGACGGCGATGCACCGGCGCTGGGCGACTGGATGGCGCCGCCAGGCTCCAGTCCTGACGTTCCGGCGCCCGAACCCCGCGATCCGTTCAACATCATCTATTCCAGCGGCACGACGGGCACGCCCAAGGGGATCGTCCATTCGCATGCCATGCGCTGGCGGCAATCGGTACTGGGCTTTCAGTCCATCTATTCGCCCGACAGCCGCTCGATCCTCTCGACCCCGCTCTATTCCAATACCACGCTGGCCTGTTTCCTGCCGACCATCGTCAATGGCGGCATGGTCCGGCTGATGGGCAAGTTCGATGCGACGCGCTGGCTCGATCTGGCGGAGGCGATGCGTGCAACCCACACCATGCTGGTTCCCGTCCAGTATCAGCGGCTGCTCAACCATCCCGATTTCGATGCGCATGACCTGTCATCGATGCAGCTCAAATTCTGCACCAGCGCACCTTTCAGTGCCGAGCTGAAGGCCGAGGCGCTAAAGCGGTTTCCCGGCGGCCTTGTTGAGATTTACGGCATGACCGAGGGCGGGGTCGCCTGCATGCTGCTGGCCCATCAGTTTCCTGACAAGCTGCATACCGTGGGTCGTCCGGCAACCGGCCATGAGGTGCGGGTGATCGATGAGGATGGCAGGGAGCTTCCGCCCGGTTCCAAGGGCGAGCTCGTCGGCCGTTCCGGCACGATGATGTCGGGCTATCAGAACCAGCCCGACAAGACCCGCGAGATGCACTGGTATGACAGCGAAGGCGGCCTCTGGTACCGGATGGGCGACATCGGCATCGTCGATGAAGACGGGTTCGTGGCCATTGTCGGGCGCGCCAAGGACATGATCATTTCGGGCGGTTTCAACATCTATCCCAAGGACCTGGAAGATGCGCTGATGGCCGAACCCGAGGTGGCAGACGCTGCTGTGGTCGGCATGGCGTCTGAACAATGGGGCGAGACCCCGGTGGCATTTGTGGTGGGCGCGCCCGGACAGGCGCTGGATTGCGAGGCGCTGCGCCAGCGGGTCAATTCCGAACTGGGCAAGACCCAGCGGCTGGCGGAAATCCGGGCAATTGATGAATTGCCGCGCAGCCATATCGGCAAGGTGCTGAAAACCGAGCTGAGGGCGATGCTCGGCACCGGCTGATCGCGCCGGTTTTCCGCAATTCAATGCGGGCAAGCGGCTGGACTCATGCCGGGTGCGCAACTATTCAGCCGCCATGACCATCCAGCCATCCGAATCCATCCTGATTGTCGATTTCGGCAGCCAGGTGACGCAGCTTATTGCCCGCCGTGTCCGCGAGGCGGGCGTTTACAGCGAGATCGCCCCGTTCAGCACCGCACTCGAAGCCTTTGGGCGGATGAAGCCGAAAGGGATCATCCTTTCGGGCAGCCCGGCCTCGGTGACGCATGAGGATAGTCCGCGCGCACCGCTGGAGATCCTCGAAAGCGGCCTGCCGATCCTCGGCATCTGCTATGGCCAGCAGGTGCTGATGGAACAGCTGGGCGGTCGCGTCGAAAGCGGCGGAGATGGCGGCGGCGAATTTGGCCGCGCCTTTATCGAGATTGATGATCGCTGTCGCCTGTTCGACGGATTATGGAAAGAAAATGAGCGCCATCAGGTCTGGATGAGCCATGGCGACAAGGTTTCCGAACTGGCGCCCGGCTTTCGGGTGGTCGCGACCTCGCCTGGAGCACCCTATGCGGTGATCGCCGATGACGAGCGCTGCATCTACGCCATGCAGTTTCATCCCGAAGTGGTCCACACGCCCGACGGTGCGCGGCTGATCGCCAATTTTGTGCGTCATGTATGTGGCTGTGCGGGTGACTGGACCATGGCCGAGTTCAAGGCGACCAAGATTGCCGAGATTCGCGAGCAGGTCGGCGATGGCAAGGTGATTTGCGGTCTTTCCGGCGGCGTCGACAGCGCCGTCGCGGCGGTTCTTATCCATGAGGCGATCGGCGATCAGCTGACCTGTGTGTTCGTGGACCATGGCCTGATGCGCGAGGGCGAGGCCGATCAGGTGGTCAGCCTGTTCCGGGGCAGCTATAATATCCCGCTGGTGCATGTGAAGGCGGAAACACTGTTCCTGGGCGGGCTGAAAGGCGTCACCGATCCGGAGCAGAAGCGCAAATTCATCGGCAAGACCTTCATCGATGTGTTCGAGGATGAGGCGAGGAAGATAGGCGGAGCCGCCTTTCTGGCGCAGGGAACGCTCTATCCCGATGTCATCGAGAGCGTGTCCTTTACCGGCGGGCCGAGCGTGACGATCAAGAGTCATCACAATGTCGGTGGCCTGCCCGAGCGGATGAACATGAAGCTTGTCGAGCCGCTGCGCGAACTGTTCAAGGATGAGGTCCGCGATCTGGGCCGGGAGCTGGGCCTGCCGGATATCTTCGTTGGCCGACATCCCTTTCCAGGGCCTGGCCTGGCAATCCGCATCCCTGGCGAAGTCTCCAAGGAACGGTGCGACATATTGCGAAAAGCCGATGCCATCTATCTGGAAGAGATCAGAAATGCTGGTCTGTATGATGCGATATGGCAGGCCTTTGCAGTACTGCTGCCGGTCAAGACGGTCGGCGTGATGGGCGATGGCCGCACCTATGACAGTGTGTGCGGATTGCGCGCCGTGACCAGCACCGATGGCATGACGGCGGACGTCTATCCCTTTGATGCCGCTTTCCTGACCCAGACGGCCACCCGGATCGTCAATGAGGTCAAGGGCATCAACCGCGTCGTCTATGATTATACGAGCAAGCCGCCCGGCACCATCGAGTGGGAATGATCATAGCCCGGGCGCTTTCGCGCAAACCCTACGCTACACCCTCAATTTTCAGGAAATGACATGACGACCCTGTACGGCATTGCCAATTGCGACACGATCAAAAAGGCCCGGAAATGGTTGGAAGGGCGCGGCGCCTCCTATCAGTTTCACGACTATAAAAAGGCCGGCATTACCGGCGACAAATTGCAGGAGTGGAGCGCCGAGCTGGGCTGGGAGAAGCTGCTCAACAAGGGCGGAACCACCTTCAAGAAACTCCCCGATGCCGACAAGCAGAATATCGATGAAGGCAAGGCGATCATGCTGATGCTGGAAAACCCGTCGATGATAAAGCGCCCCGTGCTGGAGCATGACGGCATGGTGCATGTCGGCTTCAAGGCGTCCGAATATGAGGCATTGCTCGACTGACGGGTCACGCGCTGATCAGATTTGAGCGCCTGGCATTGTGATCTGCCAATGACAGATGCGATTCAATGATATACCACTCATCTTGTAAGGATATGAGGGGATGCGTGCAATGCTGTTGCGGACTGGACTGACCGTATTTGGGCTGATCATCAGCGCTGCACTGATGCCGGTGCCCGCCCTTGCGCATGAAACCGGCGCTGAGGCCCGGCGGCCGCTCGTCATCGCCCATCGCGGGGCCAGCGGGGCAAGGCCCGAACATACCCTTGCCGCCTATGAGGTCGCGATTGACGAAGGCGCCGATTATGTGGAGCCCGATCTGGTCATCTCCCGGGACGGAGTTCTCATCGTTCGCCACGAGCATGAATTGTCGGGCACGACCGATATTGCCGATCATCCCGAATTTGACGACCGCAAGGTAACCAAGACCATTGATGGCAAGGATGTCACTGGCTGGTTCAGCGAGGATTTCACCCTAGCCGAGCTGAAGACCCTGCGCGCCCGCGAGCCCATGGGAGCATTCCGGCCACTGGCCATGGCGTTCGATGATCTCTATCCCATTGCCACCTTTTCGGAGGTGATCCAGCTGGTCAAGGCGAAGCAGGTCGAGACGGGCAGGGTGATCGGCATTTATCCGGAAACCAAGCATCCATCCTATTTCGAATCGATCGGCATGCCGCTTGAGGGCGAATTGCTGCGCATTTTGCGCGAAGAAGCAGGCTATGAGGACCGCGATGATCCGGTGTTCATCCAGAGTTTCGAGATCGCCAATCTGAAGGCGCTCCGCAGCCAGACAAAGCTGCGCCTGTTGCAGCTTGCCGCTGTGCCCAGGGGCGCGACCGCTGGACCAAGGGCGGACGTGTCCAGCGCGGAGGGCATTGCCGAGATTGCCAGCTATGCCGATGCCATAGGCGCGGAAAAGCCGCTGGTGATTGCGCTGGATGACGAGGGCAATCTGGGTGCGCCCACGCAACTGGTCGAGCGCGCGCATGCGCTGGGGCTGGAGGTGCATATCTGGACGCTGCGGCGGGAAAACCGCTATCTGCCGCGCAATTTCCGCATGGGCGCTGCCGCGAATGGCACGGGCGACCTTGCTGGAGAGGTTGCGGCCTTTGTCGCCGCCGGGGTTGATGGCCTGATTTCGGACAATGTGGCCGAGACCGTCGCGGCGCTTGACGGCCAATAGTGCGACGGGCGTTTAGCTAATCCTTGTCATCCCGGGCGCTGGCTTTGCCGTCGGCGATTGTCTCGCGCATTTCCTGAACATCGCTGGCGTTCGGCGCAGGCGGCGCGTCGTTGAGTACCTTGGCAACTTTCGGTGCAAGGCAGAGCGTTGCCACGACTGGCAGATGGTCGGAACCCAGATTTTCCATGACTCTCATTTCGGCGACCGTGAAATCAGGTGTCATGAACAGATGATCGAGCGGCCAGCGAAAGACCGGCAGCCGGGCCGGAAAGGTCGCATAGAAGCCGCGTCCGATGCGCGGGTCGACATAGCCGCCAATCCGCTTGAACAGGCGCGAGGTGCGTGACCATGCGACATCGTTGAAATCGCCCATGGCCAGCACCGGCTGCGGCTGGCGCGCGGCCTGGCGCGCGGCTATCGCGATTTCCGCATCGCGCTGCTCCGTGTCCTCCCCCGGTCGCGGTGGACGCGGATGAAGGCCGAGAAACAGAAATTGCGCGCTGCCGCCTGTGCTAAGTTCGGCCGCGACCGACGGCGTTTCATCATCGACAAGGTAACGCACCTCGCCAGCCGCCATATCCAGCCGTGTGTAAAAGGCGAGGCCATAGAGATTGTCCAGCGGTGCGAGCAGACGGTGTGGATAGCGTGACGTGACGGGTTCGAGCGCTTCGGTCCATTTGCTGTCGGTTTCCAGCAACAGCAATATGTCCGGATTCTCAGCCTCGATGGCGCGTATCGTCGCATCGAAATTGCGATTGGTCTGCAGGACATTGAAAGACATCGCCTTGATGCAGTTGGTCCGGTCGGGCAGCGCAATGGCAACTTCGCTGCTGGCGAGCGGAGTATAGGGATATATTCGCCAGCCCTGCCACAGGACCACCGCCGCCATGGCCAGCGCGGCAAGCAGGCGGCTGTGTCCGCTGAGGCTGGCCAGCGATGCAACCAGCAGGACAGCGGCCAGCGCCAAGACGGCCAGTCTCGGAAAATCCCATATGCGCAGCCACCAGCGATAGCTGGGGATCATGCTCGCCAGGGTGATGGCGGCAAGCAGTAACACGCCTGCAAGGATAATCGTCCGCAACATTTGCGCTTTGCCTGTCGGATTGGGGGGCTATGCTGTTGTCAGCATTGTTTACGCACGAAAATGCATGGCGTTGCAAGCGCGCCGTGCAGCAGATTATTTGGGGAAATCATGTCCACGACCTTTACGCTCGATACATCGACCAGCCGCGCAAATCCGACACCGGCACCGATGAAGCGTCTTACCGCACCGGCCATCCGGCGGCGCAAGGAGGACGGCAAGACGGCCGAGCCGATTGTGATGCTGACCGCCTATACCGCGCGACAGGCACAGATTCTCGATCCGCATTGCGATGTCCTGCTGGTCGGCGATTCGCTGGGCCAGGTCATCTATGGCCTGCCATCGACCATTCCGGTGACGCTGGAGATGATGTGCGCGCATGGCGCAGCGGTGGTCCGGGGCAGCTATCACAGCGTTGTCGTGGTCGATATGCCGTTCGGCAGCTATGAGGCATCGCCCGAACTGGCATTTGCGAGCGCATCGCGCATCCTGAAGGAGACGGGTGCCGCTGCGGTGAAGCTGGAGGGTGGTCAGGCGATGGCGCCAACCGTCAGATTCCTGTCCGAGCGCGGCATTCCGGTCATGGGGCATGTCGGCCTGACCCCCCAGGCGGTCAACGCGCTGGGCGGCTATGCGGCGCGGGGGCGCAGCGATGCCGAGGCGGCGAAAATCCGGAGCGATGCAGTCGCTCTGGATGAGGCGGGTGCCTTTGCCATCGTGATCGAGGGGGTGGTGGAGGAAATCGCCATTGCCATTACCGGGGCGGTTGGCTGTCCGACTATCGGCATCGGTGCTTCAGCGCAGTGCGACGGCCAGGTTCTGGTGACCGAGGATCTGCTGGGCATGTTCGAGCGGGTGCCGCGGTTCGTGAAGCGCTATGAAGCGCTGGCCGAAACCATTGAAAAGGCTGTTGTCGATTATGCGACAGAGGTGCGCGCGCGCACTTTCCCCGGACCCGATCAGCTTTATCCGGCCCGCAAATGACCTGAGCTGCGATCAGCGCGGGCGGTACGTGCGACCGGTAATGATCGTTCGCGTATAGCGCGGTTCATGCTGGCCACCGGTCACCGGCTTGCGCGCCAGCTTGGGATCGATGGGCGTGTCAAAGGCGATGCCGAAGCGGCCGGGCTTGGCCCAGGCGATCCGGCCCCTGACATTGCCGATGTTGCGAAGATCGGCTGACAGGCCCTGATCCTTTGCGGCGTGCATGTCGCATTCGACCATCATGCCGCCTTCGGAAAGATTGCGGACGCGCGCCTTGTACGTCTGGCTGTCACCATCCAGCGAGATTTCGGTGAGCAGGAACAGGCTGTCGCGCTCCCGCGCACGATTGCCCGCATCCGCGTCATCCAATGGTGTTCCGGTCAGTTTGTCCGGTTCAATCATGTCAAAAAAGATCCATACAGCCCGTGATCAGATCAGGCTGATGGTATAGAAGCGAAGTGTCGCCAAATGGTTAACCGGCAAGCCGAAGCGAGCGGTTCAATCGTCGCGGGAAACCTTTTCGCGGCGCTCATGCTGTTCCTGCGCCTCGACCGTCATCGTCGCGATCGGACGCGCGATCAAACGACCCAGCCCGATGGGCTCGCCGGTAACCTCGCAATAGCCATATTCGCCCTCATCGATGCGCCGCAGGGCGGAATCGATCTTGGTGATCAGCTTGCGCTGCCGGTCGCGGGTACGCAGCTCGATTCCCCAGTCCGTTTCGCTCGACGCACGATCATTGAGATCGGGCTCGCGCATCGGACCATCCTGCAACTGCTGCAACGTGCCTCTGGATGCACTCAGGATGGAGCGCTTCCATTCTACAAGCAGGTCGCGGAAATAGTCCAGCTGCCGGGAATTCATATATTCCTCGTCAGCGGAAGGGGTGTAATCGGTTTCGAGCGCGCGACGTGCCTTGTCCAGCACGTCTATATTGGATTCAGCCGTCGGAAGGGACGCCATCATGCTCTCCGAATTCAAGACGGCAGGTCCGATATGCTTCAGAACAGGCCGTGATTGCGGCGGCCTATAGCCATGCTAAGTTGCGCATACAAGTTGCAATACTGCGGGAAAGCGCAAATTTTGTGCTTGCTTTTTCACTGAAGCGCTATTGCTGAAGCGAATTGCGCATCTGGAAGGCATGGGTGCGGGCCAGGAGGCCCCATCGTTAACATTCCTGCCCCAATTCGGTTCCAAATCGGGACATTAACCCAGACACGGCCCGGATATGCGTAACTTTCCGTATGGAGGCGGCTGGAAACAGGGTTAACGTGATTGAGATTAACGATTTCTTCTGCCTTGTTGGCCATATCCGGAAGTGAGTGGAGCGGGCAAAAGGACTTGATCCGACAAGCTCCACGGCTTCCCAAGGCTGAAGAGAGTATCGGATTATGTCAGTACGGATGGCTCTGGCGAAACTTTGTGCCTGCACCTGCGGCGGCGCCCTGATTGGCGGCGGCGCGGTTCATGTTGCAGATACCCCGCCCGCCCAGGTTTCGGTCCAGAAATCGAAGACCAAGGTTCGCGGCAGGCAGATCGCCCGGGGCGAGCCCGCCCGTAAGGTGAAGCGTGTCCGCAAGGTAGTCCGCACGACCACGACGTCGACCTGCACCCCATCGGTGGTGACGGTCGCCACGCAGGCTGCACCGATTCCCATCCCGCTTCCGCCCCCGCTTCCCCCGGCACCACAGCCCCAGGGCTTTGTATCCGGCGGATCGATCCCCGTTGTCGTTGGCGGTAGCGGCGGCTTTGGCGGCGGTTTCGGAGGCGGCTTCTTTGGCGGTTTCTTCGGCGGTGGCGGCAGCAGCGGCGGCAGCGTGGTTATTTCGTCCACCAGCACCGGCTCGACCAGCACTTCGACCGGCGGTTTCAGCAGCACGGGCGGTTCGTCCAGCACCTCGACCGGCGGCTTTTCCAGCACATCGACCGGCGGTTCTTCGAGCACGTCGAGCACATCGGGCGGGGTCAGCACCTCGACCGGCGGCGTTTCGACTTCGACCTCCACGGGCGGCGTTTCCACCTCGACGGGTGGCGTGAGCACATCAACGGGTGGCGTTTCGACCTCGACCGGCGGTGTCAGCACCTCCTCGGGCAATGTCTCGTCGTCTTCGGGTAACGTCTCCTCTTCGTCGGGCAACGTCTCAACGTCATCGGGCAATGTTTCGTCATCCTCGTCGAGCAGTTCGTCCAGCTCGTCCTCCTCTTCCAGTTCGTCCAGCTCCAGCTCGTCCTCATCGGGCAGCAGCGGCGGATCGAATGGCGGTTCCAACGGCGGCAGGCCCGGAAAGCCCGGCCATGGCTCCAGCAGCCATGGATCATCGAGCTATGGTTCCTCCAGCTACGGATCGAGCAGCTACGGATCGAGCAGCTATGGCTCGTCGAGCTATGGTTCGAGCAGCTACGGCTCCTCCAGCTATGGCTCGACCGGTTCCACCGGATCGAGCGGTTCGTCGGGTTCCAGCGGATCGAGTGGTTCCAGCGGTTCGTCGGGGTCGAGTGGTTCTTCGGGATCGTCTTCAAGCTCGTCCAGTTCTTCCAGCTCTTCGTCTTCGTCGAGCAGCGGATCGTCGGGCGGCACGTCCTCTGGCGCGACCTCTTCGGGCGCAACCGGTTCGTCGAGCTTTGGCAGCACCTCGACCGGCAGCAGCGGTTCGAGCGGTTCCAGCTCTTCGTCTAGCAGTTCCTCGAGCAGCAGCTCGTCCAGCGGCTCCTCGTCCAGCAGCGGCGGCTCGACCGGCTCCACCGGCGGCGGCAGCACCGGATCGTCGGGCGGCACCCCGGTTCCGGCACCGCCGATCGTCCTGCTGTTCGGCGCTGGTGCAGCAGCCCTGGCCGCGCGCCGTCGCCTCGCCAAGAAAAAGCAGGGCGAAGACGTCACATAACAGCATTGCCAATAACAGGGCCGGAACCTCCGTATCCGGCCACACTGAAAGGGCGGCGTTCAACCCACGTCGCCCTTTATTTTTGTCCGGACATCAGCCGATACTTGCAGGCAGCGGTCGGTCGCGGCATAGCGCTCGGCCATGCACGACATCAAATTCATCCGCGAAAATGCCACCGCTTTCGATGCCGCACTGGCGCGCCGGGGGCTGGAGCCGCAATCTGCTGAGTTGATCGCACTGGATGCGGAAAGGCGCGAAATCGCCACTGCAATGCAGCAGGCACAGGCGCGGCGCAACGAAGCCTCGAAGCTGATCGGGCAGGCGATGGCCAGCGGCGACAAGGACGGTGCAGAGGCGCTGAAGGCCGAAGTCGCCACGCTGAAGACCAGCCTTGCCGAGCTGGAGGACAAGAGCGGCAACGCAGCCGGGCAACTGAACGACCGGCTGGCGGCCTTGCCTAACCTGCCGGCGGAGGATGTTCCCGATGGCGCGGATGAGTCCGGCAATGTCGAGGTGTCGCGCTGGGGAGAACCGGGCAGTTTTGATTTCGAACCACGCGAACATGCCGATATCGGCCCGGCACTGGGCATGGATTTCGAGACCGGGGCAAAGCTCTCCGGCGCACGCTTTACCCTGTTGCGCGGGGCAATGGCCCGGCTCAACCGGGCGCTGGGGCAATTCATGCTCGATCAGCAGGTGGCGGCTGGATATACCGAATGCGCGACGCCCTATCTGGTACGCGATGAGGCGGTGTTCGGCGTTGGGCAACTCCCCAAATTTGCCGAAGACCTGTTTCAGACGACCGATGGCCGCTGGCTGATTTCGACTTCCGAGGTGAGCCTTACCAACACCGTGCGCGAGCAGATTCTGGCATCGCACGAACTGCCGATCAGGCTGACGGCGCTGACCCCCTGTTTCCGCTCGGAGGCAGGAGCGGCGGGGCGCGATACGCGCGGCCTGATCCGCCAGCACCAGTTTGAAAAGGTGGAACTGGTCACCATTGCACGGCCCGACCAGTCCGAGGCTGCGCATCAGAAGATGGTGGCCGATGCTGAAGCGATCCTGCAGGCGCTCGGGCTGCCCTATCGCAAGATGCTGCTGTGCGCGGGCGATATGGGCCAGGCGTCTCGCAAGACATTCGATCTGGAGGTGTGGCTGCCGGGGCAAGGCGCCTATCGCGAGATTTCGAGCATTTCCAATTGCGGCGATTACCAGGCCCGGCGGATGCAGGCGCGCTATCGCCCCGAAGGCGAGCCTAAAGGCACGGAATTCCTCCATACGCTCAATGGTTCAGGGCTTGCCATCGGACGGACGCTGGTTGCCATTATCGAGAACTACCAGCGTGCCGATGGTTCGGTGCGGGTGCCCGACGCGCTGTTGCCCTATACCGGCGGCCTGAGCGAGCTAACCCCCGGCTGACAGACCGGGCGGGCACGGGCGGCATGGCGGCAATATGCGGTAGTGGGTCAGTTTGAAAATAGCCACGATGTCTCATGATGTTCCATGTCGTCTCACCAAGTTCAGACAATTGCGTGTCCGGTCAAGCATTGCAATGAGGGATTTTCCCCTGCATATGGGGAATATGTCAGAGTCAAAGCGACTGCCGCGTCCACGCGATGCCAACCAGCTTGCGAAGCTGGTGGCTGATATTGCGACTGGTGAGATAGAAGACCGGATCACTACCGAGGATGGCCGCGATCTCGCTGCCGTACTGCTCGGGCGTAGGGGTGGCCTCAAAGGCGGACGGGCCCGAGCCGCGAAGCTATCTCCCGAACGGCGTAGTGAGATCGCCCGAGCTGCTGCCGAAAAACGGTGGAAAAAATGACAGCCGAGATCGCCATACTCAACAAGATGGCTGTCGCGTTGGCGGCAGATAGCGCTGTTACGATTGGTCGACCGCCGAACATCAAAATTTACAATACAGTAAATAAAATATTCGAGCTGAGTAGCTGCGAGCCGGTCGGTATAATGGTCTATGGCCGCTTAGATTTTATGGGCGTGCCTTATGAGCCTCTAATAAAAGAGTATAGGCGTTCAATTGGTGATTTGAAATTTGACTATATTGGGGAGTATGTCGATCACTTCAAAGAGTATTTGAAGACAATCACATTTTCCGAAGAAGAGAGCAGGAAGAATATTGTTTTCTGTCTGGCTGATCGCTTTTCCGAACTGTCGCAAGATATCGAGTCAGCGCTAATTCGTCGCATTCGGGATGATGGTAAGTTCCTCAAAAGTAAAATCAACGGCATGGCACAGACTGCGATCCGTGCCGAGATCACCAAGCTACAGCGTGCTTCATTCGCGAACGGATTCAATAGAGTTGTGCTTCCGACAGGTTACACGGGTGTCGTGGACATATTGATAGACCGTCATTTCGAGCACCACTACCCGAACAAGGCTACAAGGGAACTCTTGCACAAGCTAGCTGGTTATCTGCTCGCAAAGGACGAGCTATCCGGAAGTCGCACTGGTATTGTTATTGCTGGTTTTGGTCAAAGGGAAATGCTTCCGACGCTTATTTCGTTCGAAACTGATGGGATAATCGACGGAAAATTGAAATGGCACGCCGAGCCAGCGGTGGACATCAAGCGCTCTGGCCCGGAAGCTGAAATTTTGGGCTTTGCCCAGGATGATATGATCCGCAGTTTCCTTGATGGAGTTGATCCCTACCTCAGGGATTATTTCGAAGAGCTGATCGAGTCTTCAATACGTACAACTACCGACATGCTATTTGGTGCATTTACAAATTCTGATGATGAAAAGGGAAGGGCAATTAATGCGTTCGAAGGAACACTCAAGAAAATTGTCGCAGATTTAAAAGATAAGGCGGATGAAAAGATTAAAACAAGCTCTAGTAACCCCATCAGAGATATGATACGATCCATGCCCAAGCAAGAATTGGCTACGCTTGCGACGTCGCTAGTCGAAGTTACGTCTTTAAAGCGTAAGGTCAGTAGGATGCAGGAGACGGTCGGCGGTGAGGTTGATGTGGCGGTAATCTCCAAATCTGAGGGTTTCGTCTGGATTCAAAGAAAGCATTATTTCCCGTCGGAACTTAACGGGAGATTTTTTGTTCGACAAAAATTGGCAACGGAGCAACGGCGATGATCAAGAGGCAAGATGCACCAGAAAGCACAGTCGCTAGGGTGAGCGATGCCGATATTGTCGCTCAGGTCTTCCCTCGTCGTGATGTAGGAGCAAATCCCCGCGCGGTGGCGGAAGAAGTGATCCGCCGCTACGCGGCAGGCTTTGAAGAGGCCGTTTCCAAACTGACCCTTCGTGCTTGACACTCAAGCATAAGGGTCATTATAAAAGGGCCTATGAACAGGCTCTCGAACGACGATCGCGCCCGCATCCTCCACCTTCTTTGTGAAGGGCAGAGCATCCGTGCGATCACGCGGCTGACGGGTGCTAGCAAGAACACTGTTGCCAAGCTGCTGATCGACGCGGGCAAGGCTTGCGCTGCCTATCACGATGCCAACGTGCGCAACGTCGAAGCGGCGCGCGTGCAGGTCGATGAAATCTGGTCGTTCACCTATGCCAAGCAGAAGAATGTCGCGACCGCTAAGTCCGCTCCGGAAGCCGCTGGGGACACTTGGACTTGGACGGCCATCGACGCCGACAGCAAGATGATCCTGTCCTACTTGGTTGGCGGTCGCGACGCTGAATACGCCATGTGGTTCATGGACGATCTGGCTGCACGCTTGGCTAATCGCGTACAGCTAACCAGCGACGGGCACCGTGCCTATCTTGAAGCGGTTGAGGGCGCTTTTGGTTGCGACGTGGACTACGCGCAGCTTGTTAAGCTCTACGGCTCAGAGGGCGGCAAAACGAGCGAGGTTCGTTACAGTCCTGCTGAATGTACGGGCACGCGCAAGCGGCGCGTGGAAGGCAATCCTGACGCAGGTCATGTTAGCACGTCTTATGTCGAGCGCAACAATCTCACGATGCGGATGCACATGCGTCGCTTCACGCGGTTGACAAACGGCTTTAGCAAGAAAGTCGAGAACCATGCCCACGCCGTAGCGCTCCACATGATGTATTATAATTTCGTCCGCGTTCACGGGAAGTTGCGCATGTCGCCCGCAATGGCCGCTGGCGTGTCGGACAAGCTTTGGGAAGTGAGCGATATTGTGGCCTTGGTCGAAGCGGCCGAGGAAGAGGCCGAACCGAAGGCGCGCGGACCCTACAAAAAGAAATCTAATTCAAACTGACCCACTACCCAATATGCTGGCAATCATGTCGTTTGCTGCTATCAGGCGGTTCATGAACAGCTGTGCGACCGGTATTGAGCGCGCCCGAACAGCCGCCATGCATATGGTGCGCGCTGTTCTGATCCTTTTTGCTGCCGGGCAGCTTTCCGCCTGTATCCCGCAGGGAAGCGGCAGCTATTCACGCCCCGCATCCACATCTGCCCCGTCATCGGCCAGCCCGGTGCTGCCCACCGATCCGCAGGTCCTGGCCGACACGCCCCAGACCTGGGAGGCGCGCGCGGTCACGCCCAATGCGGCGAGCGTCAGCGGCGGCGACTATGTGGTTCAGCCCGGCGATACGCTGCGCGCAATCGGCAACAGGACTGGCGCAGGCTCGGAAGCCATCGCGCTTGCCAATGGACTGGAGCCGCCATTCACAATCTATCCCGGCCAGCGGCTTACCATCCCGCAGGGCCAGTTCCATCTGGTGAGCCAGGGGGAGACGGGCATTGCCATTGCCCGCGCCTATGGCGTTTCCTGGGCAGATATCGTTACGCTGAACGCTCTGGAGGAGCCCTATATTTTGCGGATCGGCCAGCGTCTGAAACTGCCCAATGGCGCGAGCGCGACGGCAGCCAGCCAGACGGTCGAGCAGCGGGCAGCAGCCTTCAGCCTCGACATTGACGATGTAGTGACGGGCAGCCAGCCCGCATTGGCCACCAACAGCGCCCCCAGCAAGCCCAGCACAGCGACCAAGCCGGTCGCCGCGACTGGTGCGCTTGCCATTCCGGCGAGTTTCGGCGGCCGTTTCAGCTGGCCGATGCGCGGCAATCTGCTTAGCAAATTCGGATCGGGCAGCGATGGCAGGGTATCGAACGGGATCGACATCGCCGCGACGCGCGGGCAGCCGATCATGGCTTCGGCGGATGGTGTGGTCTCCTATGCCGGCGACGAGATCGCCATATATGGCGGCCTGATCCTGATCAGCCATGGCGGCGGCTGGGTCACGGCCTATGGCTATGCGCAGCGGCTGGATGTGGTGCGCGGCCAGGCGGTCAAGGCGGGGCAGGTGATCGGCCAGGCCGGCGATACCGGCTTTGCCGAAGTGCCCCAGCTGCATTTCGAGATTCGCCGCGACCGCAAGCCGGTCGATCCGCTCAAATATCTGCCTGCGTCATGAGTCAGGGGCCCCGCCGCTATGAGCGCTTTGCCACGCTGACCCGCGCATCGCGCATGCCGGTCTGGCTGGCGATAGGCTGGCGGGTGCTGTTCGTACTGGGGCTTCTCGGCATTGCGGTCTCGGTTCACTGGTTCGACCGGACGGGCTTGCGGGACAATTATGATGGCGATGTCAGCTTTCTGGACGTCATCTATTTCACGATGATATCGATCACCACGACCGGCTATGGCGATATCGCGCCGGTGACGGAACGCGCGCGGATGTTCGACGCGCTGGTCGTGACACCGATCCGGGTTTTTGTCGTGCTGATCTTTCTCGGCACGGCGTATAATTTCGTCTTCAAGCGAACATGGGATGTCTGGCGTATGAAGATCATTCAAAGCAACCTGCACAATCACATCGTGGTTGCCGGTTTCGGAACCAGCGGCCAGGAGGCGGTCGAGGAACTGATCGCACGCGGCACCAAGCCGGAGCAGATCGTTGTGGTCGATGCCTCTGCCGATGCACTGGCGCAGGCCGAACGCATGGGCTGTTCGGTGCTGTGTGGCGATGCAACGCGCGATACGGTGCTGCTCGACGTCAAGATTTCGCGCGCTGCGGCGATGATCGTTTCGGCAGGACGCGACGATACCAGCATTCTGATCGTCCTTACCGCCCGGCATCTTGCCCATCACGTGCCGATCAGCGTTTCGGTAAGGGCGGCGGACAATGAGCTGCTGGCGCGCCAGGCGGGGGCGACGACGGTCATCAATCCGGTGAGCTTTTCCGGCCTGCTGCTGGCCGGGTCGTGCCACGGTCCCAATATTTCCGATTATCTCAGCGACCTTGCCTCGATCCATGGCCGCGTGAAGCTTGCCCAGCGCAAGATCTCGCCCGAGGAGGTCGGAAAGAGCCTGTCCGAGATATTGTCGGGTGGCCTGGGTGTGCGGCTCTATCGCGGCGGCAAGGCCTATGGCTTCTGGGAAGACGAGGCAAAGGTACTCGAAACCGATGACATGATCGTCGAGATCGTGCCCGGCAATGGTGCTCCGCAAAGCTCATTGGCCGACGCGGATGCCTCATAGTCCTGCGCTCTACGCCGCGTGGAAATAGGCCATCACCAGCCCCATCGCCGTATAGAATAACAGCCAATAGGCGGCATCGATGAAGAACAGCGTCTTGCTCTTTTGCGAGAACAGATAGTTCGTGCCGATGGCCGGAACGATGAAGCCCAGCGCGACGCCAAAGGAAATCTGGACTATCGTCGCAAAGCTGAATTCCTTGCCATAGCTGGCGAGCGTATGGGCCAGGAAAAAGGACGAAATCAGGCTAAACGCGAATGCCGCGCCATAGATTTTGCCCATGGATGCGCCCTTGATCTGCTCTTCGCTGAGCCCGACCGCGCCCATCCATTTCTTGCCCATGATCGGGCCATACCAGATGCCGCCAACGACAAAGCCCATCAGTGCCGCGAGCACCACCGCCAGCCAGTTTACGTCGAACATGTTCATTTTCCCTATCCCTCTCTTGTGCTGTCAATTCGGCTGTCAGTCTCCGCCGCAACCTCCGCAACCGCTGTCGCCTCCGCAGCCGCTGTCGCCGCCGCATCCGCTGTCACCGCCATCGTCTCCGCCGCCATCATCATCTCCATCGGCGTCATCATCGTCGCCATGATGGCTGTCATTATTATGGTCCGCCTTGCCGTCATCGTCCTCCGACCATGCCGCCTGGGCACCGGCTCCGCCAAAAGCGCCGCCGCCCGCCGCAAAGGCGGCACCACCGGCGATTGCGGCATCGCCCAGCCCGCTGCCGCTCGAATGGCCGGTATAGTCATGGGCGTAGATACTGTCGCCGCCATCCTGAACCGAGTCCTTGCGCCGGTCGCGCTTGTCCTTGCGGCGCCGCGCAGTCGACGATCCCGACCCGTACGCCCCCTGACGTCCCGTTCCGGCCTGGCGGAACCTGCGGATCAGCCAGAAGAACAGCCACAGGACAAGGATGACGGGGAGCAGCAGGATGATGAGGCCCAGCACAATCTCTCCGGTCGTGCCCTCCGATGCCGCCTCGCCGGTGGTCGCATAGGCTGCGCACGCCGCCAGCAGCAATGCCCCGCCTGCGGTTCCGGTGCGATAGAGCTGCGCATGGGGGATGACCCAGTTGCGGGTGCGGTCGACCCATTGGAGGCGACCGGAAAAGCGCGTTTCGACATCCGGCCAGATATCGTTGGGCGGCATTTCTCCGAACGTTCGCTCATACAGGGCCAGCGTGTCGCAATACAGGTCCCGATGCTTGCGCGCCTCCGCCTTGCCTCCTGCTGTCGGTCCATGGTGAAAGGGCATTTCCAGTATCTCGTCGCACAGCACGCCCCAATAATGGCGGGTATAGCCGAGATGCAGGTGCCAGGCCTGATCGACCTCATCGGATGGCGACACGGTTTGGCGCGAGGTCGCGGCCAGATAAAGAAAGCGGCGATATTCCGTCATGACACGTGACGCGAAATGCCGTGACCAGCCATTATCGCGCGCCAGCCGCTTTTCAAAGCCAAGGCGCGCGCCTTCGGGCTCGATCCGCATTGTCTCCAGACGCTGCCACAAGGCTGTCTGCTGCCAGTCCGACCGTTCCGCCATTGCCAGTTCCCTCCGGCGGCCCCCAATTTTCTCCAGCCGCCCGTTGTCGGATATTCTCGCAGATGGAAAAGCACTGCAAGCGGGTATTTTGCGTTACGGCAGGTCGCGTACGCACGACTCCGCGCGTGACTCCGCGCATCATCGGCATTATGGGGCGGCCTCGCTATGGCACTTCAAATTCCTTCACCGCCCAAGGTTGGCATGGTATCGCTGGGTTGCCCCAAGGCGCTGGTCGACAGCGAACGCATCCTGACCAAGCTGCGCGCCGAAGGCTATCAGATGTCGCCCGACTATGCCGGCGCCGATGTCGTGCTGGTAAACACCTGCGGTTTTCTGGACAGCGCCAAGGAAGAAAGCCTGGAAGCAATTGGCGAGGCCATGGCGGAAAATGGCCGGGTCATCGTCACCGGCTGCATGGGCAATGAGGCGGATGCGATCCGCGCGCGCTTCCCCGATGTGCTGGCCGTTACCGGCGCGCATCAGTACGAGGATGTTGTGGAGGCCGTGCATGAGGCTGCACCGCCCGCACGCGGCGCATTCATCGATCTTGTCCCCGAAGCGGGCATCAAGCTGACGCCCCGTCATTATGGCTATCTGAAGATTTCGGAAGGCTGCAATCATCGCTGCTCCTTCTGCATCATTCCGTCCCTTCGCGGAGATCTGGCCAGCCGCCGTATCGATGCCGTGCTGCGCGAGGCGGAGAAGCTGGTTGCCGCGGGCACCCGGGAATTGCTGGTGATCAGCCAGGATACATCCGCCTATGGGGTCGATACCCGGCATGAGCCGCGCCAGTGGAAGGGACGCGAGGTTCGCGCGCACATGACCGATCTGGCCCGCGAACTGGGTGGCCTGCGCACTGCCGACGGGTCGCCGCCATGGGTGCGCCTGCATTATGTCTACCCCTATCCGCATGTCGACCATGTCATTCCGCTGATGGCTGAAGGGCTGGTCACGCCCTATCTGGACATTCCGTTCCAGCATGCCGCACCGTCAGTGCTGAAACGCATGCGGCGCCCGGCCAATGAGGCCAAGGTTCTCGAAAGGGTCAAGAACTGGCGGCAGATATGCCCCGACCTTACCATTCGTTCGACCTTTGTTGTCGGCTTTCCTGGCGAGACCGAAGAGGATTTCCGCTATCTGCTCGACTGGCTGGAGGAGGCCCAGCTTGACCGGGTGGGCGGTTTCCGGTTCGAGCCGGTCGAAGGGGCGGCTGCCAATGCGCTGGACGGAGCAGTTCCCGAAGAGATCAAGGAAGAGCGTTTTCAGCAGCTGATGGATGCCTGTGCCCGGATCAGCGCAGCGCGATTGCAGGCGAAGATCGGGCGTGTGCTGCCGGTGATTGTCGATGAAATGGGTGAACCGGACGAGGAGGGGTCGATTGGCGCGACCGCCCGGTCGGAAGCCGATGCCCCTGAGATCGACGGCAATGTGTTCCTGCGCGATGTATCGCCCTCGCTTGCGGTCGGTGACATCATCAAGGTCCGCATCGAGGATGCCGACGAGCATGATCTCTACGGCGTTCCCGCTGGCGATTGAGGTCGTTCGTCGAAAACCCGCCCTTCGCGAATATTTTGCCCTTTTCATTGCGCAGCATAGCTGCCAGCCTCCAGCCATGAGCATGCAGGAGGTTCAACATGCGTAAATCCCTGATATTTGCGGCGCTTCTTGGCGCGGCGACCATGACTGCCGGCTGTGATATGAAGGCCGATATTTCCGACGATTCCGCGACCGGGGCCGATGACGGCACCGAATGGGGCGGCTTTGTCGATGGCTATCTGTCGGGCTATTTCCCATTGCATCCAACCTTTGCGGTCTATCAGGGGCGGCATGAATTTGACGGCCAGCTGCCTGACTGGAGCGAGGCCGGGCTGAATGCCCAGATCGAATATCTCAAATCATCGATAGCCGATGCCCGCGCCATTGATCCCAAGACACTGACCGATGAGCAGCTGTTCGAGCGCAACTATCTGATCGCGGTTGCCGAGGGCGAACTGTTCTGGCTGGAGGATGCGGACCAGCCGCATCACAACCCGGCATTCTACACCGGCGCGCTTGATCCTTCGCCTTACATTACCCGGCCCTATGCCGATGCCGAGACGCGGATGCGCGCCTTTATCAAATATGCCGGGAATGTTCCGGCGGCGGTCGGCCAGATCAAGGCCAATCTCAAGACGCCGCTCGATCCGGCCCTGATCCAGTACGGCATCAACGCCTTTAACGGCTATGGCGAGTTTTTCGTCGGCGATGCCAAGGCGGCTTTTGCCGAGGTCAAGGATTCCGCGCTTCAGGCCGAATTCGACAATGTGTCGAGTGCCGCGTCCAAGGCCATGAAGGAACTGGCAGCATGGCTGGAAAGCGAGAAGGCAAATGCAAAGCCTGGCTATGCGCTTGGAGCGGACCGTTTTGCCCGCATGCTGCAAAAGACCGAAATGGTCGATATCCCGCTGGATGAACTTGAAGCGATCGGGCGGGCCGATCTCAAGCGCAATCAGGAAGCGATGAAGGCGGCCTGCGCAAAATATGCTCCGGGTGCGTCCATTCCCGATTGTGTCGCCAAAATGGGTTCAGACAAGCCCGAGGGCGGTCCGGTTGCCGAAGCACGCAGGCAGCTTCCCGAGCTGCGCGCATTCCTGGTTGCCAAGGATCTTGTGTCGATCCCCGGTACCGAGGAAGCGCTGGTCGAGGAATCGCCGCCCTATAACCGGCAGAATTCGGCCTATATCGACATTCCCGGACCCTATGAGAAGGGACTGCCTTCGGTTTACTATATCTCGCCGCCCGATCCGAGCTGGCCCGAAGATGTCCAGCGCGATTTCGTGCCCGGCAAGAAGGATCTGCTCGGCACCTCGGTGCATGAGGTTTGGCCGGGTCATTTCCTCAACTTCCTGCATGCCAATCGCTCCGATTCCATGTTCGGGCGGCTGTTCGTCGGCTATGCATTTGCCGAGGGATGGGCGCATTATACCGAAGAGATGATGTGGGATGCGGGTCTCAACGAGGGCGATCCTGAAACGCATATCGGCCAGCTGACCAATGCATTGCTGCGTGATTGCCGTTTCCTTTCGGCCATCGGGCTGCATGCACGCGGCATGACCGTTGACCAGTCACGACAGATGTTCCGTGATGAATGCTATATCGATGAGGGCAATGCCCGCCAGCAGGCGCTGCGAGGCACCTATGACCCGGCCTATCTCAACTATACCATGGGCAAGCTGATGATCCGCAAGCTGCGCGCCGACTGGACGGCAGACAAGGGCGGACGTGAAGCATGGAAGGCGTTCCACGACGAATTCCTGTCCTATGGCGGGCCGCCAATCCCGCTGGTTCGTGCCGCAATGATGAAGGAAGGCTCGCCGCGCTCGGTCTTCTGACCTGACTCGCGATACGCCGCAGGACTGGTTCAGCCCTGGTCCTGCGGCATAGGCGAATATTCATTTATGGCTTCGAAAATCGCAGTAAGGGCGTTGCGTTCATCCTCGTTGATTTCAGGACGCCATATTTCGAATAGCAAGACGATGCGTGTTTCCTGACCCCGGTTCCAGGCTTCGTGCTCGATACTGTCGTCAAAGATCAGCGCCTTGCCGGGCAGCCATTTGCGGGTTTCGCTACCCACTCTCAGGCCACTCTCGGCATTGGTGATCAGCGGAATGTGGCAGATCAGACGTGTATTGAGCATCCCGTGATGGGGCTGAATATGCGTGCCGGGTTTCAGCAGTGAATAGAGTGCTATGGGTGAGCGCCGCGCGATTTGGGGCATGGGCGCGAGTGCCAGCGCCGCCATCGTTGCCGGTGCGTGTTCGGCATGGGCGGAAATGCACTCGCCATATTCCCAGAAATAATAGGCGCCCCAGCTCGGGTCGTTCAGCAGCGGGTTGGCGGGGCTGGGTCGATCTATCGTTGAACGGACATAGGGATTGAACGGCCTGTTCTCTGCCAGCGCTGCGTGCAATTCTGCCTGCATATCCGGGATCATTGCCTCTATCCGGGCAATCCACGGAAATTCATCGCGCTCATAAAATTCGCGCTGCGGCAGACCCGGAAAATAGAACAGCGAAGGCTGTTGCAGATAGAGTTGCTTGCGCCCGAGCAACAGATCTAGCGACAGGTCAATTCGCGGCGAAACATTGCCAGGCCGAATATCGTGCCGGGCGATGCTGGAGATGAGAAAATCGGCATAGTCGTCGCGCGATTTGTCCAGAAAGGCCTCCGCCTCTGCCGCCAGTGCGGCAAGGCCGGGCGGAAGCTGCTGGTCTGAAGCAGCCGCTACATTCAGTGCCGTCCGGTAAAAGGAACCGGCGGCCCGGCTGTCGCCAAGCCGCGCTTTGAGGCGACCCTTCAGGAACAGTCCTCCCAGATGGCGGGGCTGTTCTGCCAGCAGATTGTCCAGAGCGTCATTCTCGCCATCGTCATTGCCAACTGCCTGATATGCCTGTGCAAGCAGGAACCATGGAAAGGGTTCGGGTGATGTGGCGTTGCGCAATGCCGTCAGCCGGTCAAGTGCATGGCCAGCCTGTCCATTTCGCAAGGCATCTGCAGCGGCGCTTATTTCCTGTGAATATTGCTGGGGTGTCATTCGGCAGGGCTAGCCTATTCCCGCGCATTTTGAAATGCCGAGCGGCCAAAGCCCGTGATGTTCGCTCAGATGCCCTTTACGCTGTCACCCGTCTTCATCATTTCGCCATCGGTGATGATGACGATGTCGCCAAGCTTGACGTTGCGGAACAGCAGTTCTGCAAATTCGACCGGCACGCCGATGCAGCCATGGGTGGCCAGCCCCCATTCGACATCGCTGCCATGGATCGAGATGCCGTCATTGGTGAGACGCAGCATATAGGGCATGGGCGCGCCATACAGGTTCGAAATGTGGTCCGCATCTTTCTCTGTGATCGGAAACACACCGAGCGGGGTCGGCTTGTCATCATCGCCGAATAATATCGCGGCCGCGCCGATTTCATGGCCATCGCGAAATACGGAAAGGGTTTGCGCGGTGAGATCGACGGTAATCAGCATTTGTCCGCTGGCCGGGGCATTGCTCTCATCCCAGGCATAGCTGCCGAATTTGAGCGGCCCGTCCAGGTTCAATATGCTCTTGATACGATAGCTGGCGGCGGTCGCCTCTGCCTTGGCCTGGTCGCTGGCGATGGCTGGCTGGAGGGCTGGAGCGAGTTCGCTTTTGGCATTCGCTGGCATGGCTCCAGGATCAGCGGGTGCAGTCATGGCCGTCGCGGTTTCCGATGCGGCCATGGGCAGGGGCGCCATGGCCGAAAGGGGAACCCATGCGAGCAGGCCGAACAGCAGCAGCGCAGGTACGGTAAGGATCGCCATCATCAGCGGGGTTCGTGACACCCAGCCTAGCCAGCTGGTCATGAAATTCAGGCCCTTTTGCACCATGTGCCGATCCTTTGTTGCGCTTCGTGCGAACGGGGCTGGCGTTTACCTTTTGGCAATTCTGCCCGTTAAGGGATTTTTTACCATTGCGGGCGGTCGCAGGGCCAGCGCGGAAATGGCGCTGTGCCGTTGCGGGACGTGCTCTGGCAGGGGCGTTAATGGTGCGGCTGGCGGACGATTGCTTGCCGATCGCGCGGCGGTGGCGCATGGTGCGCTGACAAGGCCGGGAGCGGGGCAATGGTGCGCAGAACGCTGGAATATTTCACGATCATCTTCGGTCTGGTGTGCATGGCGATTGCCATGGTGCACATCGTCATCGGGCCATCCTCGATACCCGGATCGGTTCCCGTCAATGCCACCATGGACAGCGAGGATCGCTTTTACGCGACATTGTTCCTCGGATTTGGCGCGGCGCTGGTCTGGGTCGCGCGCGATTTGAACAGCCGCAAGGGCATGTTCGGCGCATTGCTGATCATCTTCTTCCTGGGCGGGATAGCGCGCATAATTTCGGCACTGGCGGCAGGCTTGCCGAATGACCTGTTCATTTTCCTCGGATCCCTGGAACTGGTGATGCCGCCGCTCTTGTGGTGGTGGCATGGCCGCGCATTTCCGTCGGCTGGCTCCGGAATATCCAGCGCCGACGCAGGTCCGTAATGTCACGGCGCCGGGCATTTCCGGTGAAGGCATGCCTAGCCGTGCTCTGTGCACTTGCGCTGGCATCCTGCGTATCGGTTCCCGATCCCTTGCCTATAGCCGCCAGCCCGGCATTTGATCCTGTCGCGTTCTTCGCCGGTGCCAGTGAAGGCGAGGCACAGTTCAAGGTGATTTTTCGCCGCAAGGTTCCTGTTCGCGTCATTTCCTCCGGGCATATGGAGGGCGATATTCTTGTCCTCGACCAGCAGGTATATGAGGGGGACAAGCCCATGCGGATGCGCAGCTGGCGGATCGGCGAGATCGCTCCGGGCCGATATGAGGGGACGCTGAGCGATGCGGGCAGTCCGATGACCGGTACTGTCGACGGCAATCGTCTGCGCCTGACCTTCACAACGAAGAGCGGCATGCCCGTCGAACAATTGCTGACGCTGGAGCCTGATGGCAGGACGGTTCGCAATGTGCTGGTCGTGCGAAAATGGGGACTGGCTGTGGCCGTGCTCAATGAGACCATTCGCAAGACAGGGCCTTGAGCGACACGAAAGCCGTTCGCATCCATCAATGAATTGATTGCAGCAATTGCATCGAACCTGTTGTGCATTGCAATGAACGCAAGTGCGATTGCCTCGTTTTCGCGAAAGTCTCTGAAAATCACCCGAAAACCGCTGCTTTTCCGTCTGTTTTTACACCGCGTTAACCATGTTTCCATAGCTTCGCAGCTGTCTTTTCGCGGAGGATTGGACGAATGCGTCGTACGCTTGCCCTGACATCATTCGCAGTTGCAGCATTGGTCCCGGCGCTGCCCGCACAGGCTGGCTGGCTGGAGGCACAGCCGTCGTCGCTCGATCATCTCTGGCTCGTCCTTGCCGCAATCCTCGTCTTCCTCATGCAGATCGGGTTCCTCTTCCTTGAGGCCGGTATGGTGCGCGCCAAGAATTCGATCAATGTGGCGATGAAGAACCTGGTCGATTTCGTCGTGACCACGCTCAGCTATGCGGCTGTCGGCTTTGCGATCATGTTCGGCGCTTCCGCACTGGGGGGATTCATCGGATGGGATGCAGGACTTGCCCTGCTGCGCGATGACAATCTTTCGGTGGCGACCTTTTTCCTGTTCCAGGTGATGTTCTGTGGCACCGCCAGCACGATTGTATCCGGCGCGGTTGCGGAAAGGATGCGGTTTTCCGCCTATCTTGGCCTTACGGTGCTGGTATCGGCGCTGATCTATCCGATTGTCGGCCATTGGGCCTGGGGCAGCCTGCTGACGCAATCCGGTACAGGCTGGCTGGAGGGATTCGGCTTTATCGATTTTGCCGGATCGAGCGTGGTGCACCTGACCGGCGGTGCGGCGGCACTGGCAACAATCATCGTCATCGGACCGCGCATTGGCCGGTTTGCGGAGGATGGCGCTGCAACCCGCATTCAGGGCTATAGCCCCATTCTCACCATGGCCGGGGTCCTGCTGCTGTGGATCGGCTGGCTCGGCTTCAATGCGGGCGGCACCATGGCCGGAAGTGCGGATTTTGGCCGTGCGCTCATCAATACCTTGCTGGCCGGTGCCGCCGGTTCTGCCGCAGCGATGCTGGCCGGGCGGCACATTGACGGCTATTTCATGCTCGATCGCGCGACCAATGGCCTGATCGGCGGTCTGGTCGCCATTACCGCCGGTTGCGTCGCTGCGACGACATTCGGGGCGGTGGCGACGGGGATGCTCGGCGGCCTTGTCGCAATATTCGGGCAGGACTGGCTGGAGCGCAGGTTCAGGCTGGACGATGCGGTGGGAGCGGTCTCCGTACACGCCATGGCCGGGATAGCCGGAACGCTGGCGGTCGCGCTTGCCGCCGCGCCGGACCGGCTGATGCATGACCGGCTGACCCAGCTTGGCGTGCAGGCCATGGGTTCGGCATCGATTGGCGCCTTCACCTTTCTGGTCTGCTTCGGAGCGCTTCGGGCCGTGGCCTATTGGCGGAAATCCTGGCTGCGCGTTGATGCTTCGGAAGAACTTGCCGGACTGAACAGTGCCGAACATCATGTCACGCTGGGGACAGCGGATCTCCATGCCGTGCTGGCGCGGCTTGCCAATGACGAGGCCAGCCTTTCGGCAAGGGTGGCGGTCGAGACCGGCGATGAGAGCGCGGACCTGGCCCATGAGTTCAACCGTTTCCTGGAAAAGCTGGAGCACAACCAGGCTTGTATCGATGAGGAATTGCGCGCTGCCCAGGCAAGCTCGGAACTCGAACAGCGCAAGCGCGCCCGGATCGAGATCGAGCGCGCCGCAGCCGAAGAAGAACGGCTGCGCCGGGAAGCACGCGAAGCGCTCCAGCGGGCGCGGGCGATGGAGACCGCGATTTCCGGCTTTGACAATGTGGTTTCCCAGGCAATTGTCTCGCTCGATGCCGCTTCCCGGGCGCTGCTGTCGACGGCGGATGTGCTTAACGACAATGTCGGCAATGCCAGCAATGCGGTGCGCGGGGTGATGTCCGATTCCGGCGGTGCCCTTGAGAACGCGATGGCGGTATCGACAGCCTCGGGACAGCTGGCCGAAGCGACGCAGAACATTGCACGGCAGATGACCCGGTTGCGCGATACCGCGCTCGACGCATCGGTGCGCGGCAGCGAGGGCGTGGAGATTTTCGCGTCGATGAAGGAGGCTGTGCAGTCGATCGGATCGATGATCGATTTCATCAAGTCGCTGGCTGCGGAAACCAATGTGCTCGCGCTCAACGCTGCGATAGAGGCGGCGCGGTCGGGCGAAGCGGGCAGGGGCTTTGGTGTGGTGGCGGAGGAGGTGAAGAACCTCTCCCGGCTCACTTCCAGCGCGACCGAGGACATGATGGTCAAGCTGCGGGATATTACCCGTGCCGTCGATGCCGCAGGGGATGCCATGCATTCGGTTTCCCGCGCCGTGGAAGATACGGAATCGGTCGCCGTGTCCGTCGCCGCGAGCATTTCCCAGCAATCGCAGGCCACCAATGACATCAGCCGCAGGGCAGGCAGTGCAGCCGATGGATCGCGCGATCTCAATGTCCGCATGCAATCCCTGTCGGAAACCGCGCGTTCCACACAGGATGCCGCCGGATCGGTCCGCGAGGCCGCGGAAGCCATGTCGCAAATTGCGCGCATTCTGGGAGAGACCATCGATACCGAGCTGAACCAGTTCTCTGCCCAAATTCGCGCTGCAACATGATGGTCCGGTTGCTTGGCACAAACGGAAGCACTTTCGCAAATTGGTCATAGATGATCTTTTTGTCCTGTATTTCGCGCTAACTCGCTTTTTAGGCGACTTTGCCTGCAACCTCTGGTAGGCGCTGCCCATCACACGAAATTGCGTGCAGGCATTTGTGTGACTGAGGGTTTTGCGGTGACGCCATATGCTCTTGCTTGCATTGGCGCCGGAGCACCACTTCCCGTATCAGATCAGCTTTTTGACATGCACTGAACCAGATCCAATTGTCCCTGCCCGTTACACAGGACAGGGGCGGCGGTTGTGCATCCAGCATATCCCCGCACTGGCCTGAGCCGGACAGTGCATGGGGACTAATCCGATTTCCGGTTCCAATTTTTCCCGGTAGCGCAATTCATGCGGTGACCGGGTCACTACCAAGGAAGACAGACTATGCCACAGGGCACCGTAAAATTTTTCAGCCATGACAAGGGTTATGGCTTCATTCATCCCGATGGCGGCGGCAATGACGCATTTGTGCACATCAGCGCTGTCGAAGCGTCGGGCATGACCACGCTGAATGCCGACCAGCGGGTCAGCTATGAGCTTGAACAGGGCAACAAGGGCAAGATGGCTGCCGTAAAGCTGGCAGCTATCGACTGATTGACCTGCATTTGCCGGTCCTGAATTGATCGGCAAAGCATCATGCTGAGAACGGGGTTGGAGCCAATCCGGCCCCGTTCTCATATGTATAGGCCTGATCAGCGCGTGCCTGTGCCTGTGCCTGCCCCATGCCTATTCAACGCTCACGAAGCTGTCGATAACGCGCTTGCGGCCGCTGGTCTCGAAATCGATTTCCAGCTTGTTGCCCTCTTTTTCGGCCACCATTCCATAGCCGAACTTCTGGTGAAAGACGCGGGTGCCGACCGCTATGTCGTCGCGCCCCTTATTGCCCAGGCTGACCGCGCTACCACGCGCTTCGCGAACGGTGCGCGGGGTCGCGTCATAGCCGCCCTGCAAATGCGTCGCGCGCTGCCATCCGGGGCCGCGCCGGGCTGCGCGTTCAGGATTGCGGGCGACATGCGCAAACGGATCATCGCGTTCGGACAGGGTCGCGCGCCACAGGCTGGCCCCTCCGGTCAGGGTCGACTCCTCCTCGACATGTTCGCCGGGCAACTCGCCGATAAAGCGTGACGGGATCGAGCTGGTCCACTGCCCATAGATGCGGCGGTTGGCGGCGTGCATGATCGTGCAGCTCTTGCGGGCGCGGGTGATCGCGACATAGGCGAGGCGGCGTTCCTCCTCCAGGCTGGCCACGCCGCCTTCGTCCAGCGCGCGCTGCGATGGGAAGACGCCATCCTCCCACCCGGCGAGGAAGACATGGTCGAATTCCAGCCCCTTGGCAGCATGGATGGTCATGATCGTTACCTTGGCTTCGTCCAGCGACGCATCATTGTCCATCACCAGGCTGACATGCTCCAGAAATTCGCCCAGCGTTTCATATTCCTCCATGGCCCGCGCCAGTTCGGACAGGTTTTCCAGCCGGCCCGACGCCTCGACACTGCGCTCCGCCTGCAGCACGGCGGTATAGCCCGATTCATCGAGCACGATCCGCGCCAGCTCTGCCGGGCTCTCCTCGTTCATCCGGTCGCGCCAGCGGGCAATGCCGTTCATCAGCCCGGCGAGCGAATTGCGCGCGCGCGCCGGCAGCTCGTCGGTGTCGAGGATGTCGAACGCTGCCTTGCCCAGCGGGCTGCCCGTGGCGCGGGCAAGGCGATGGATCTTTTCCACAGCCTTGTCCCCAAGCCCGCGCTTGGGCGTATTCACGATCCGCTCAAAGGCCAGATCGTCCGATGGCTGGTTGATAATGCGCAGATAGGCGAGGGCGTCGCGAATTTCGGCACGCTCGTAAAAGCGAAAGCCGCCGACAATGCGATAGGGCATGCCGATGGCGATGAACCTGTCCTCGAATTCGCGGGTCTGAAACTGGGCGCGCACCAGGATCGCACAGCCATCGAGCGAATTGCCGCGATGCTGCAGCGTTTCGATCTCCTCGCCGACCCGGCGGGCTTCCTCCGGACCATCCCATATGCCGAGGACGCGAACCTTTTCGCCGCCGTCAATCTCGGTCCATAATGTCTTGCCCAGCCGACCGCTATTGGCGTCGATCAGGCCGGATGCGGCACCCAGTATATGCGGTGTGGAGCGGTAATTCTGCTCCAGCCGGATCACCTTCGCGCCGGGAAAATCCTTTTCAAAGCGCAGGATATTGGCCACTTCTGCGCCACGCCATGAATAGATTGACTGATCATCATCGCCGACACAGCAGATATTCTTGCGCGCCTGGGCCAGCAGGCGGAGCCAGAGATACTGGCTGGAATTGGTATCCTGATATTCGTCGACAAGGATATATTTGAAGCGCTGCTGATATTGTTCCAGCACGGCGCGGTCAGTCTTGAGCAGGGTCAGGATATGCAGCAGCAGATCGCCGAAATCGCAGGCGTTGAGTGCCTTGAGCCGCGCCTGATAGAGCGCGTACAGCTCCTGGCCCCGGCCATTGGCGTACAGCTCATTCTCTGCGGCATCGAGATCGCCAGGATTGAGGCCCTTGTTCTTCCAGCGGTCGATGAACCCGGCCAGCTGCCGCGCAGGCCAGCGCTTTTCATCGAGATCGACCGACTGGATGAGCTGTTTGAGCAGGCGCAGCTGATCGTCGGTGTCGATGATGGTGAAATTCGATTGCAGCCCGACCAGTTCGGCATGGCGGCGCAGCATCTTTGCGCCGATTGAATGGAAAGTGCCAAGCCAGGGCATGCCCTCCACCGCTTCGCCGATGATGCGGCCCACGCGCTCGCGCATCTCGCGCGCCGCCTTGTTGGTGAAGGTGACTGCCAGAATTTCGCTCGGCCAGGCGCGGCGCGTGGCGATGAGGTGCGCCAGCCGTGCGGTCAGCGCAGCGGTCTTGCCGGTACCCGCTCCGGCCAGCACCAGCACCGGACCCTCGCTGGTCAGCACGGCCTCGCGCTGCGGTGCATTCAGCCCGCGAATATAGGCTGGATCATCGAGCAGTCCGGAATTTGTCGAGGGAGCGGTTTCGGGCATGGTCTTATGGATATTGCTTAGGAGAGGTTGGCAAAAAGTCGTCAGTTTCCGCGATGAGGCTTTGCATCAGTGTATCGTGCGATAATCTCACGGGCTTTCCCCATGACTATTTCATGCGGGATACCGGGCTTGGACGAAGATAATCCGGTTTCCACCTGGTCGCGAAACCAAGCGTCATAGGCCGCGGCATCGTCCTCGCTTGTAAATGATGAGAAAAGAGGATCGGTTGCTGCCATGTTTTGGGTGACTCCTGATCCCGATATAGCAGGATAGACCGGGCAGGCTAGTTTTACTTTTGTTCTCATTTTTCTGGACAAATTATGGTGCAGGTGCGGGCGACAGGTTTACACAGTTTACACTGTCCAAAGCAGGAAATTGTTTGGCCTCGAACTACCCCGGAAATCATCGATGGAGCAGGGAGAGGCATTGCTGGTCTGACATGATCCGGCGCACATAATATGCGGGTAGGCGGCTGTAGGACAGCGCAAATGCGTCGCTCCTGACCCGCGCCACCTTGCCAGCGCCAAAAGCTTCGCCTAGCCCATGCGCCATGGGGGAGCATCATCCATATCGCGCGCATGGCCGCATTTTGACCGCATCGCTGGTCGGCACGGCGGTCGAGTTCTATGATTTCTATATCTATGCGACCGCCGCCGCGCTGGTTTTCGGCCCGCTCTTCTTTCCTGCCGAGAGTGCCTCGGCACAGCTGATGCTCTCCTATATGAGTTTCGGCCTCGCCTTTTTTGCCCGCCCGGTTGGCGCCATCGCCTTTGGCCATTTCGGGGATCGCATCGGTCGTAAGTCCACGCTGGTCGCCTCGCTGATGCTGATGGGCGGATCGACGCTGCTGATCGCCTTCCTCCCGACCTATCAGATGGTCGGCTGGGTCGCGCCTCTGCTGCTGTGCATCCTGCGCTTTGGCCAGGGATTCGGCCTGGGCGGCGAATGGGGCGGTGCGGCGCTGCTCGCGGTGGAGAATGCTCCGCCCGGATGGCAGGCGCGTTTCGGCATGTTTCCACAGCTGGGTGCACCGGTCGGTTTCATCGCTGCCAATGGCCTGTTCCTGTTGCTGGGCCTTGGGCTGAAAGAGGCCGACTTTGTCGCCTGGGGATGGCGTATTCCGTTTCTGGCGAGCGCAATCCTGGTCGGGCTGGGGCTTTGGGTGCGGCTGAAGATCAGCGAGACCCCGGCCTTTGCCGAGGCACTGGCGCATGAAGCACCGCCCGGCGTGCCGCTCGGCGAATTGCTGCGCGATCATCTGCGCGCGACGCTGGCCGGAACCTTTGCCGTGGTCGCCTGTTTCGCGATCTTCTATCTCTCCACCGCCTTTTCGCTTGGCTATGGCACGACGGCGCTCGGCTATAGCCGGACCGATTTCCTGCTGGTGCAGCTCGGGGCAATTCCGTTCCTGGCGCTGGGCATCGTCATGGCGGGATACCGCTCCGACGCCACCAGCAGCGGACGGGTGCTGATGATCGGCTGCGCAGCTACCATCGGCGCGGGGCTGCTGTTCGGGCCGATGCTGGGCGGCGGATCGCTCTGGCTGGTATGGTTCGGGCTGTCAGTCGCGCTGTTCGTCATGGGCTTTGTCTATGGCCCGCTTGGCGCATGGCTGCCCGGGCAATTCCCGGTGCGGGTGCGCTATACCGGCGCGTCGGTGGCGTTCAACGCAGGCGGTATTTTGGGTGGCGCGGTTGCGCCGATAGCGGCGCAGGCGCTGAGCGATACAGGCGGCAGCGATGCCGTGGGGCTTTACCTCGCCGCTGCGGGGCTGGTCAGCTTTCTGGGCCTGTGGATGCAGCGCGGAACTCTGAGTCAGCGCGCAACAGCGTAAGCCGCGCCTTGCCCGTTTCGCGCTCGGCAAGGATTTCAAAGCCCTCGACCGATACGGCCTCCTTGCGCCCCGTTTCGACTGCGATCATTGTTGACGGAGCGAACCAGCCCAGCCGCGCCAGCTTGTCCAGCGCAACATTGGCCGCGCCCGATCCATAGGGCGGATCGAGCAGCGCAAGATCGCAGGGCTGGTCTGCAGGACCCATGGCGAGCACGGAGCAGGCGCGGACAAGGCTTTGCCTGCCGCAATCCAGCATGGCGATATTGGCGCGGATGGTATCAATCGCCGCCCGGTCCTGCTCGACGAACAGGCATTGTGCCGCGCCGCGCGACAGCGCCTCAAGGCCCAGCGCGCCGGAGCCGGCGAACAGGTCGACCACGCTAAGCCCTTCGAACGATCCCAACCGGCTGGCGAGCATCGAGAACAGCGTTTCGCGGGTGCGGTCTGCGGTAGGGCGGGTGGCATCGCCCGGCGGAGCCTTGAGCCTGCGGCCGCGCCATTCCCCGGCGATTATCCTCACTTCAGCGATTGCCTGAATTTGGCGAGGTCTGCGGCGCGCACCGGTCCGATCGCACCCGGCGCCAGGTCATCCAGCAGGAAGGGACCATAGCGCGTGCGGATCAGGCGGGAAACCTGCAGGCCCAGATGCTCCAGCACGCGACGCACTTCACGGTTCTTGCCCTCGGTCAGCGTCAGCTCGATCCACTGGTTGCGCCCTGTGCGGCGTTCCAGATTGGCGTCGATCCGGCCATAGCGCATGCCGTCCACCTCGATGCCCTCGAACAGATCCTCCAGCTGCGCCTGGCTGATGTCGCCAAAGGTCCGGGCGCGATAGGTCCGCTCGATACCGGTCGCGGGCAGCTCCATCTGGCGCTTGAGTGCGCCGTCATTGGTCATCAGCAACAATCCCTCGGTATTGAGGTCGAGCCGCCCCACCGGCATTACGCGCGGCAGATCGGGCATGGTGAATTTGAGATGATCGGTGATGGTGCGCCGTTTGGGATCGCGCTCGGCGGTCAGCAATCCGGTCGGCTTGTGAAAGCGCCAGAGCTTTGCCGGGGCGGGCTGTTTAACCGGCTTTCCGTCGACAGTGACGCCGTGGAGCGATTCGAGCAATGTCGCCGGAGTGGTGATGACATCACCGTCCCGCGCGATCCGGCCATCGGCGATCATCCGCTCGACTTCGCGACGCGATGCGACCCCGGCGCGCGCCAGCAGCTTGGCGATGCGCTGGCCAGCTTCGCGACCGTCCTGGCGGTTCTGGGAGGCGCTGTGCGGTGTAACGCTTTCGGCGAGTGGATCGAATGTGGATTTGTTGCGCGGCATGCGCGCTGCTATAGGGAGGTTGGGGGAAAAGGTGAAAGCGAATATGCTGAACATTCCCCCCAACTCCTTTTTTCGTGTGACCGGAAGACCCATGGCCATGTTTCGCAAGGCGCCCCGGGCGCTGAAGAACATCCTGATTGTCGAGGACGAACCGCTGGTGGCGTTCGAGAATGAGCTGCGCCTGGCCGAGGTGGGCTATCAGGTTGTCGCGACCGTCGATAATGAGCGCGAGGCGATTGCCGCGCTGGAATCGCGCGATGTGCAGCTGGTGCTGGCCGATGTGCAGCTTGCCAATGGCGGTGACGGCGTCGAGGTTGCCCGGATCGCCAGGGCCAAGGGTGTTGCGGTGCTGTTCGTGACCGGCAATTGCCCGGATATGGCGCGGCAATATGCACTGGGCTGCCTGATCAAGCCCTATACCGCGCGTGACCTGGTAAATGCGGTGCATGCCATTGGCGAGGTGCTGGCCGGGCGCAAGCCGAAGTCAACGCCGCGTCCGCTAATCTGGTATGAGGATGAAGGCGCGGATTGATCGTCCGTCGCCAACAATCAGCTAGCGTTAATGGTGATTGGCGTTACTGTCCGCCCGGATAGCGGGAGGAGTTTGGCATGAACGACGCAGCGGGGACCGGAACCGGCGGGAACTGGTTTGACGGGGTAAAGCCCTATTTGCGGCGCGGCCCGCTCGCGGCGCTGTTCCTCGGCGTTTCGTCGGGTTTTCCCTTTGCGATGATTGCAGCGACGCTGACCACGCGTCTTGCCCAGTCGGGCATCGAGAAATCGACCGTTACCGCCTTTGCCCTCACATTCCTTGCCTATAATTTCAAATGGATCTGGGCACCGCTGATCGACACCATCCGCCTGCCGGGCTCCGCCCGTTTCGGTCAGCGTGTGACCTGGCTGTGGCTGACGGCGGTGCTGGTGATGGCGGCGATATGCTGGCTCGGCTCGCTCGATCCAAAGGCGGATATTCTGGCGGTTGCCTATGCTGCCATTGCGGTGGGGATGGCCGGGGCAACCTTCGATATCGTCATCGATGCCTATCGCATCGAATTGCTCAAGCCCGAGGAACTGGGCGTCGGATCGGGCATGTCGCAATATGGCTGGCGCATCGGTGCAGCCGGGGCAGGGGCGCTGGCGCTGGTGGTTGCGGCCCGTTTCGACTGGTCCATGGCCTATTATATCTGCTCGCTATTCGCATTTTTCGCGATCGGCACCGGGATCATGATGGGCGAGCCGGACCGGCATCAGGAACCGCGCAAACTCGCCAATCCGCTCGATGCCGTGATATCCTATTTCAGCCCGCTGGTCGAATTCGTGAAGCGTTCGGGCGCAATCGTCGTCCTGCTGTTCGTCATCGTCCACAAGATCGGCGACACGCTTGCCAACCTCACCTTCCGGCTGTTGTTCGAGGAACTCGCTTTCACCAATGACGAGATCGCCTTTTACGATGTCTGGCTGGGCTTTCTGGCGTTCATGGTCGGTATCTTCATCGGCGGGATACTCTATGCGCGGATGGGCATGAAGAAGTCGGTGCTGCTCAGCTTGGTGCTGATGGCGATTTCCAATCTCAGCTTTGCTGGGCTGGCGGCGACCGGTCACAATAACTGGGCGATGGCGGGCGCCATCGGGTTCGAGAATTTCGCCAGCGGCATAGGCGGCGTATGCGTGGTCGCCTATCTTTCGGCACTGTGCAACCTGCGCTTCACCGCGACCCAATATGCCCTGCTGTCGGCGCTCGCCAGCATCCTTGGCCGTTTCCTGACCGGGACGACGGCCGGCAATCTGATCGAAACCATGGGTTTTGTGAATTTCTATCTGCTGACCACGGTCGCAGCCTTGCCGGGCATCGTCATCTTCTGGCTGATGATCCGCAGCGGCATGGTGGACCTGTCGCTCGGCACCGCCGGAAAGGCGGATGCGGACGGCGGCTGACCCCTATTCGGGCGCCTGGCCGTTCGCGGCCAGCACATTGCCGGCTAGGTAAAGCGACCCGGCGATGAGCACCATGTCTGCGTCACCCGGTTTCAGTGCCTTCAGCGCTGATGCAACATCGGGGAACGCGGTTGTCATGACCTGCGGCGCAAGCGCGGCGAATTGCTCCGCTGTATGCCATTCATGCCCCGGTACGGGTACTGCCGAAATGCTCGCCAGTCGTGGCAGCAGCGGCGTGATCAGCGCAGCCGGATCCTTGTTGGCGAGCATACCGATCACCAAGTGGAGCCTTGGCCCTTCGCCACCGAAATGCGCGGCCAGCGCGCGACCGGCATCGGCATTGTGCCCGCCATCGAGCCACAGCTGCGTTCCCGGGGGCAGCAGGGCGGTGAGCGGACCATTGCCCAGCAATTGCAGGCGCGCGGGCCAGTCTGCCCATCCCATGGCGGCGGCGAGCGCGGCATCGGGGATGTCCAGTGCCTGCTGGTGACGCAGCATTGCGATGGCCAGCCCGGCATTGTCCGCCTGATGCGCGCCGGGCAGGCGCGGAACCGGCAGGGTCAGTTTGCCACTCGCATCGCGATAGTGCAGCCGCCCGTCATAAATGGCGACATCCCAGTCCTCGCCGCGCGCAATGACCGGTGCGCCCGCCTGCATCGCCTGCCCGGCAATGGCGCCGTTCATGCCGCTGGCATAGCGCTGGATCACCAGTGGCGAACCCGATTTGGCGATACCGGCCTTTTCATAGGCGATGCGTTCCATGGGATCGGCGGGGACATTGGTGTCCGGGGCAAGCAGAAACGCCTCATGATCGATACCCAGGCTGGCAATGCCGCATGCGACCGGCGAGGGGACGACGTTGGTGGCGTCAAGCCGCCCGCCAAGCCCGACTTCTATGATGCAGGCGCTGGCGGGATGTTCGGAAAAGGCCAGAAATGCGGCTGCCGTGGTCGCTTCGAAGAAGCTTGGCGAAAGGTCCTCTGCGGCATCAAGGGTGCGCTCAAGGCAGTGCGCCAGCAACGCATCGTCGATCAGGCTTCCGGCGAGGCGGATGCGCTCATTGAAGCGGACGAGGTGCGGGCTGGAATAGACGTGACAGCTCTGCCCGGATGCTTCGATGGCCGCGCGCAGAAACGCGCAGGTCGATCCCTTGCCATTTGTGCCTGCGACATGAAGAACCGGGGGCAGGCGATGGTGCGGATTGTCCATACGCTCCAGCAGCGCCGTTATCCGTTCCAGCCCGAATATGTCGCGACCGGGCGACAGCGCATTGAGCCGGTCAAGCTGGCGCTGGACATCCGGATCGTCGGAATGGGCGTGGTCGGGCACCGCTGATGCGCCTTATCTCAGGGGCCTGTGTTTCAGGAGCCTATGCCGCCTTTTTCGCGGCCATCAGATAGCCGATAATGCCCGACAGCATGGCACGCAGTTCCTTGCGCGGCACCACCATGTCCAGCATGCCATGGGCGAGCAGATATTCGCTGCGCTGGAAGCCTTCGGGCAGCTTTTCGCGGATGGTGTTCTCGATCACCCGCTGCCCGGCAAAGCCGATCAGGGCATTGGGCTCGGCAATCTGTACATCGCCCAGCATGGCATAGCTGGCGGTGACGCCGCCGGTGGTGGGATCGGTCAGCACGACGATATAGGGCAGGCCCGCCGCACGCAGCCGGCTGATCGCCGCCGTCGTGCGCGGCATCTGCATCAGCGACAATATGCCTTCCTGCATGCGCGCGCCGCCCGCTGCCGTAAAGATCACATAGGGGCATTTCTCGGCAATCGCCTTGTCAACCCCGGCGATGAACGCGGCGCCGACCGCCATGCCCATCGAACCGCCCATAAAGGCGAAATCCTGCACACCGACCACCACCGGCTGTGCCTCAATCCGGCCATAGCCATTGGTGAGCGCATCGGGCATGGCATTGGCGGCGCGGGCCGTCTTGATCCGGTCCGTATATTTCTTTGAATCGCGGAATTTCAGCGGGTCCTCGCGCACCTGCGGCGCGGCGATCTCCTCATAGGCGCCCTGGTCAAACAGCATGGCAAAGCGCGCCTTGGCTCCGATCCGATCATGATGGCCGCATTTCGGGCACACCGACAGATTGTCCTCAAACTCCTTGGCGAACACCATTTCGGAGCATGACTTGCACTTGTGCCAGAGGTTGTCCGGCGTTTCGCGCTTGGTGACGAACGGCAGTTTGTTGCGGACCTTGCTGAACCAGCTCATGCGATTATCCCGTTTTATCCGTGTTCAGCCGCGCGCGGCGGCAATTGCCTCGGCCAGCGAGGCGATATATTCCCTTACCGGCTCTGCGGCATTTGCGCCATGCCTGCCGATAATTTCCACAATGGCGCTGCCCACGACAACGCCGTCGGCGACACGGGCAATGTCCGCCGCCTGTTCGGGCGTGCGCACGCCAAAGCCGACCGCGACCGGCAGATCGGTTGCCGCCTTCAGCCGTCCGACGGCATCGGCGATGCTGGCCTGGGCCGCCTGCTGCTTGCCGGTGATCCCGGCGACCGAAACATAATAGAGAAACCCGCCCGCGCCGTTCAGCACATCGGGCAGGCGCGCGGCATCGGTGGTGGGGGTGGCGAGGCGGATGGCTGCGACCCCGGCATTGCGCAACGCCGGGCCGAGCGCCTGATCTTCCTCGGCGGGAATATCGACGCAGATCACGCCGTCAACGCCTGCATTGGCGCACTGGTCGGCGAACCAGTCAGCACCGCGCCGGATCATCGGATTGGCATAGCCCATCAGTACCAGCGGAGTATCGGGATGCCGCTCGCGAAAGGCGCTGGCCATCGCGAAGATATCGGCAGTGGTGGTTCCGACGCCCAGGCTGCGCAGATTGGCCGCCTGGATCGACGGGCCATCGGCCATCGGATCGGTAAAGGGCATGCCAAGCTCGATCACATCGGCTCCGCCCGCGACCAGCGCATCCAGATTGGCCGCCGTATCGCCATCGCCAGCGGTGATGAATGCGACCAGGGCAGGGCGGCCCTTGCCAAAGGCGGCGGACAAGCGGGTCATTCTTTTCCCCTCTCCCCGACCCTCTCCCCTGAAGGGGAGAGGGAGATATTAGGCTTTTCGTGCGCGGCAGGCCTATCCCCTTCAGCGGAGAGGGAGATCGTAGGCATTTCGCACATATTAGCCCTCTCCCCTTCAGGGGAGAGGGTTGGGAGAGGGGGCGTCTGACGCAGTTCCCGGACTATTTCCGCCAATTTGGTCAAAACGCCATCCATATTGCTTGTGACGTCCCTGTTGGCGAACCGGATTACCGTATAGCCTGCTGCTTGCAGTTCATTTGTACGCCAATCATCATAGTCTTCGCGTCCGGCATGGGTATCGCCGTCCAGTTCAATCACCAGTCGTGGTGCATTGGCCGCGAAGTCCGCAATATACTTGCCGATGACTTTTTGCCGCCGAAACTTGATACCCTCGAAGCGGCCAGCCCGAAGTTGCAGCCACAGCTGCATCTCTGGCCCCGCCATTTCCTGGCGCATATTGCGGGCGCGTTCGGTGAGAATGGCGCTACGCATGCACCTTGCCCGTCCCGATCACATCTGCACTCCCAGTGCATCGGCGACCGTGAAGATGTCCTTGTCGCCGCGGCCCGAAACATTGACCAGGATGATCTGGTCGGCGCGATAGTCCTTCGCGATCTTGGGCAGTGCGGCAAGCGCATGGGCGCTTTCCAGCGCAGGGATAATCCCTTCCAGTTTGCAGCACAGCTGGAATGCCTCCAGCGCCTCGTCATCGGTAACCGGCAGATAGGTAACGCGGCCGCTTTCGTGCAGCCAGCTATGCTCCGGGCCGATTCCCGGATAGTCCAGCCCCGCGCTGATCGAGTGCGCCTCGGTGATCTGGCCGTCGGCATCCTGCAGCAAATAGGTTTTGTTGCCATGCAATATGCCCGGAAAGCCTCCCGTCAGGCTGGCGGCATGCTGGCCAGTCTCAATGCCATGGCCCGCTGCCTCTATGCCGATCATCGCCACGTCGGGATCGTCGAGAAACGGATGGAACAGCCCGATGGCGTTCGATCCGCCGCCGACCGCCGCCAGCAGCAGATCGGGCAATTTTCCGGTACGGGCCAGCAACTGCTCGCGTGCCTCGCGCCCGATTACGCTCTGAAAATCGCGGACCAGTTCGGGATAGGGATGCGGCCCGGCGGCAGTGCCGATAATGTAGAAGGTGTCATGAACATTCGCGACCCAGTCGCGCAGCGCCTCGTTCATGGCATCCTTGAGTGTTTTCGATCCCGATTCCACCGGGATGACCTCCGCACCCAGCAGCTTCATGCGGAAAACATTCGGCTTTTGCCGCTCGACATCGGTCGAGCCCATATAGATGACGCACGGAATGCCGAACCGCGCGCACACCGTAGCAGTGGCAACGCCATGCTGGCCGGCCCCGGTCTCGGCGATGATCCGGGTCTTGCCCATGCGGATCGCCAGTAGGATCTGGCCGATGCAATTGTTGATCTTGTGCGCCCCGGTATGGTTCAGTTCCTCGCGCTTGAACCAGATTTGCGCGCCGCCCAGATGTTCGGTCAGCCGCTCGGCAAAATAGAGCGGCGAGGGCCGCCCGACATAATGTTCGAGCAGATCGTCAAATTCGGCGCGAAAGGCAGGATCATTCCGCGCCGCCTTGTACTCGCGCTCCAGCTCCAGGATCAGCGGCATCAGCGTTTCGGCGACATAGCGTCCGCCAAACTGGCCGAAATGCCCCTGTTCATCGGGCTGGGCTCGATAGGAATTGGGCTTGATATCAGTGGCTGTCATGATGGCGCACCGCTTGGCAGAAGGCGGCAATCTTGTCCATATCCTTCACTCCCGGCGCGCTTTCCAGCCCCGATGATGCATCGACCAGCGGCGCGTGGGTGGCGGCGAGGGCGCTCGCCACATTGTCCGGGTCCAGCCCGCCCGCCAGTCCCCATGGCATGATGTGCCGATGAGCAGCGAGCAGCGACCAGTCGAAACGGGTGCCCGTTCCGCCCGGCAGGACCTGGGCCGGGGCGTCGAACAGCAACCGGTCGGCAATGCCGTCAAACCGGCTGCTGGCCGCCAGCGTCTGCGCATCGCGCACGCCCAGCGCCTTCCAGACTTCCACGCCGGTCTGATCCTTGACCAGCTTCAGCCATTCGGGCGTTTCGTTGCCGTGAAACTGAATGATGTCGGGCCGGACGGTTTCAATGGCCGTGCCGGTCAGTTCGGGCGAAGCATTGACCAGCAGCAGCGCCACCTTGATCCGTCCCCCGGCATGGCGGCACAGAGTGGCGGCGCGCTCCAGCGAAACATGGCGCGGGCTTTTGTCAAAATGCACCAGCCCGATATGGCTCGCGCCTGCCGCCACCGCCGCATCGACGGCCTGTTCAGTGGATAGTCCGCATAATTTGATCAGCGTTGCCATGGCGCCGCTATACACAAATGGCCGCTCGGCGAAAGTCAGCTTTGGCGATCGGCAAATCAGCCGGTCGAGCCGGTCACAGCGTCGCCATGATCTCCCGTGCGGTCTGGTCAGGATTGGCGGCGCGGCTGATCGCGCGGCCGATCACCAGCACCGAAGCGCCCGAATCGCGGGCCTGGCGGGGCGTCACGACGCGCTTCTGATCGCCATTGCTGCCATTGGCCGGGCGAACGCCGGGCACCACGAAGAACCCGTCTTTCCATGCCTTGTGCGCGGCGGCGACTTCATGACCCGAACAGACGATCCCGTCGACCCCGGCACTTTGCGCCAGATCGGCAAGCCGCAGCACCTGATCATGGCTGGAGCCGGAAATGCCGGTCTGTCCCAGATCGCCATCGTCAAGACTGGTAAGCACGGTGACGGCCACGACCCGGGTATGGCTGCCCGCCGCCGCCTTGGCATCCTCCAGCATCGCCCGCCCGCCCGCTGCATGCACTGTGACGATGGCGGGTTCGAGCACATGGATCGCCTGCATCGCGGCGGCGACGGTGTTGGGAATGTCATGCAGCTTCAGGTCGAGAAAGATCGGCAGGCCGAGATGCGCGATTTCGTGCACGCCATGATGGCCATGAGCGCAGAAGAATTCGAGGCCGAGCTTTACGCCGCCAATATGCGCGCGCACCGAATTGACAAGGGATACGCCCTTTTCGAGATCGGTGGTGTCGAGCGCGAGGTAGACGGGATTGGTCAAGGCGGGCCTTTCAGACAGATGACAGGGGCGTGGATTGGGCCGGTGCGCCCGAGGCCGGGGCTGGCGATGGGGCGGGCGGCGCTGCCGAAAGCGAGGCATGGCTCGATTCAAGGCTGGCAATGCGGCGGTTCAGGCGCCAGCGGCTGGCACGGTGCAATAGCCAGAGCGGCAGGAAACCGGCAAGGAAGGCAGTGATGACCAGCACCGGCAATTTGGTATCGAGTTGCAGGCCGGACCAGAGATTGACGGTCACCGAAACCCAGTTGTTGATCGAAAAGACCAGCAGCAGCACGATCAGGATGATCCAGAGCAGGGTTTTCAGAAATCGCATCCACAGCCTCCTTCGCCTGTCCGCATCCGCCTCGCGTCCTGTGAACCCTGACACTAATGCCGATTGACGGGATTTGCCAGCGGCTTGGACCGGCCCGGCATGGCCTGCCTCAATTCGTCAGGCCGCGCCAAAGACCCGCGCGAAAATCGTGTCGACATGCTTGAAGTGATAATCGAGGTCGAATTTCTCCTCGATCTCCTGTGCGCTGAGCGCTGCGGTCACTTCCGCATCGCCCTTGAGCAGTTCGAGCAGGGACAGGGCGCCGTCCGATTCCCATACTTTCATGGCATTGCGCTGTACCAGCGCATAGGCGTTTTCGCGGCTCACCCCGGCCTGGGTCAGCGCCAGCAATACCCGCTGGGAATGGACCAGGCCGCCCATGCGGTCGAGATTCTTCTGCATCCGCTCGGGATAGACCAGCAGCTTGTCGATAACACCGGTGAGCCGGCCCAGCGCGAAATCCAGCGTGATGGTGGCATCCGGGCCGATATAGCGCTCGACCGAACTGTGCGAGATATCGCGTTCGTGCCACAGCGCGACATTCTCCATGGCGGGCAGGCAATAGCTGCGCACCATGCGTGCCAGCCCGGTAAGATTTTCAGTCAGCACCGGATTGCGCTTGTGCGGCATGGCGCTGGAACCCTTTTGGCCGGGCGAGAAATATTCTTCCGCCTCCAGCACTTCGGTGCGCTGCAAATGGCGAACCTCGACGGCCAGCCGCTCGATCGAGGATGCGATGACGGCCAGCGTCGCAAAGAACATGGCATGGCGGTCGCGCGGAATGACCTGGGTGGAAACCGGTTCGACTGAAAGGCCGAGCTTCTCCGCCACATGGGCTTCGACCGCAGGATCGATATTGGCAAAGGTGCCGACCGCGCCCGAAATGGCGCAGGTGGCGATTTCGGTGCGCGCCGCGATCAGGCGCGCGCGGCAGCGGTCGAACTCGGCATAGGCCTCGGCCATTTTGAGCCCGAAAGTGACCGGCTCGGCATGGATGCCATGGCTGCGCCCGATGCTGGGTGTCAGCTTGTGCTCGAATGCCCGGCGGCGAATAACCAGCAGCAGCGCGTCGAGATCGGCGATCAGCAGGTCAGCAGCTCGCGCCAGCTGGACATTGAGGCAGGTGTCCAGAAGATCGCTGCTCGTCATGCCCTGATGCATGAACCGCGCTTCATCGCCGACATTGTCCGCAACCCAGGTCAGAAAGGCGATGACGTCATGCTTGGTGACGGCTTCAATGGCGTCGATGGCGGGGACGTCTATCGCCGGATTGGTTGCCCACCAGTCCCACAGCGCTTTGGCGGCCGATTGCGGCACTACACCCAAATCGGCCAGCTTTTCGGTCGCATGCGCCTCAATCTCGAACCAGATGCGGAACTTTGCCTCTGGCTCCCAGATGGCGGTCATCTCTGGGCGGGAATAGCGGGGGACCATGGCGGGCTTTCTTTCAGGTTCTTTGGCGGGCAGCGATTGCCACGGGCGGGCAGCGATTGCCGCCAGCGGGTTCGATGGGCCGCTAGCAGGAACACCCGCCCGCTTCAACCGCACGCAGGGCGTAAATCCACATGGATTTGTAACCCGTTCGCGCGGCTTGCGAATAGCGGGGCAGAGGAGGAGACGGATATGGCCGGATCAGACACCGAACAATCGAACACGGGACGGGGTGCTGGGGCACCATCACCATTTGCGGTTTCTGCGCCCTGGCTGCATGTCAGCCTGCGCATATGGCTGAAGGTCTATGGCGTCGCACTGGCCGCGATCCGACCGCTGTTTGACGTGCTGATGCGATTGCTGATCGGCCTCTATCTGTTGCGCTCGGGACTGGTGAAGCTGGCGGACTGGGACAATGCGGTCGCGCTGGCGAGCTTTGAATATCCCGTTCCCTGGATATCCCCGGCCAATGCCGCTGCGCTGGGCATTGCGATAGAGACCGTGGGCGCTGTGCTGCTGATCCTCGGGCTGGGGACGCGGTTTGCCGCGCTTGCAGTCTTTGGCCTGATCCTGACGGCGCAGCTCTATTACATTCCGGTCGATATCAACCTGTTCATTCTGGCGCTGACAGGCTGGCTGGTGCTGTACGGCGCCGACGCCATCTCGCTCGACAGGATGCTGTCAGGACTGGGCGGCAGCGCACTGCCGCTGGCACTCCCGGCCAGCCGTGCCTTTGGATGGATGCGCGACAGGCTTGCCCCGATATGGTCGCTTGCCGCGCGGATATGGCTGGCCGCGACCCTTGCGGTTTCGGCCGATCTCGCGCCGCATTGGGCCAATGCCCTGATATTTCCCAGCGGCACATTCGCGCCACTGCCCGTGATGCTCGCGATCGTTGCGATTTTCCTGGTTCTGTTGGGCGCGGCCCTGCCGTTGCTGTCCGCAATTCTGGTCCTTTCGCTGGCGGGGGCACAGATTTTGGGCTTTCATCCCGATCTCAGCGCCTTTGCAATGCTGTTCGCCGCCATGTTCCTCATTCGGGGCAGCGGACCGCTAGGCATTGACCGGGCATGCATGCGCTGGGCCGAGAACCACATATTGTTTGATCGTCACCCGGACGATGTACCCCGGCACTGGCCGCATGTGGTTGTCGTGGGCGGCGGCTTTGGCGGGCTCGCCTGTGTCGGCGATCTGCGCAAGCTGCCGGTGCGGGTGACCCTGATCGACCAGCGCAATTATCACCTGTTCCAGCCCTTGCTCTATCAGATTGCGACCGCCGGCCTGTCCCCCGCCGATGTCGCTATTCCGATCCGCAGCCTGTATCGCGGCGACGGAAATGTGCGCGTGATGCTGGGCCGTGTCGATGGCGTCGACTGCGATTCCAGGACGGTTCGTTTTGGCGACAACAGCATCGATTATGACTATCTGGTGCTGGCGACCGGCGCGACCCACAGCTATTTCGGGCGCGATGAATGGGCACCGCATGCACCCGGCCTGAAACGGATCGAGGATGCCGTGGCGGTGCGTGCCGAAGTTCTCGGCGCGTTTGAAAAGGCAGAGGCCAGCGCAGATCCCGATCGGGTAAAGCGGCTGCTGACCTTCGTCATCGTCGGAGCGGGACCAACCGGCGTCGAACTGGCCGGGGCGATTGCCGAATTGGCGCGTGATGGCCTCAAGCAGGAATTTCGCGCCATCGATCCGGCAAGCGCGCGCATCCTGCTGGTCCAGTCCGCCGACCGCATCCTTCCGCAATTTCCCGAGGCGCTTTCGGCGCGCGCAACGCGGTCGCTTGAATCGCTGGGGGTTGAAGTAATTACCGGAGCGCGCGTCACCGAAATCGGCGCGACCGAAGTGAAGATCGGGGAGCGTGTGATAGAGACCGAGACGGTCCTGTGGGCGGCGGGCGTGGTCGCGTCCGATGCCGGTCGCTGGGCCGGGGGCGATACCGACCGGGCCGGACGCGCAATTGTCGATGAACATCTGCGCATAGCGGGACAGTCCAATGTGTTCGCCATTGGCGATACGGCGGCCAGCAAGGGCTGGAACGGGGAGGCGGTTCCCGGACTTGCACCCGCTGCGAAACAGGCAGGCAAATATGTCGCCGGGCTTATCCGTGCCGAGTTGCAGGAAAGGGACCAGTCCGCACCCTTTGCCTATCGCCATCAAGGCAGCCTTGCGACCATCGGGCGCAAGAGCGCGGTTGCCGATTTCGGCTGGATGAAGCTGTCCGGTGCGGCGGCATGGTGGCTGTGGGGGATCGTCCATGTCGGCTTTCTGCTCGGCATGCGGAACCGCGCGGCGGTGGTGCTCAACTGGGTGTGGAACTATTTCACTCTGCGTTCGGGCATTCGCCTGATCACCGATCAGGGACGGTCCGATTGAAATCGCTCAGATCAGCCCGGCGGAGCGCATCGAATGATGGTCCTTCAGGCCGATGATGACATGGTCATGGACGGTAATGCCCAGCCGCCGTCCGGCATCGATGATGTCGCGGGTAATGGCGATGTCCTGCTTGCTCGGCTGCGGATTGCCGCTGGGATGGTTGTGCACCAGAATGAGTCCGGTCGCGCCAAGGTCCAGCGCGCGCTTGATGACCTGCCGGGTATAGATTGCCGCCTGATCGACCGATCCGTCACCCATATGCTCATCGCTCATCAACACATTTTTTGACGACAGATAGAGGACGCGAACCCGCTCGATCTTGAGATGCGCCATATCGGCGCGCAGATAGTCGAGCAGAGCCTGCCAGTTGGACAGGATTGTCTGCCCGCCCAGCGGCTTTCGCAACAGCTCGACAGCGGCGCGCCGCACGATCTTGATCGCCGCCGCGCTGGTCTCGCCCATGCCGTCCACCGCCATCAGGCTGTCGCCATCGGCCATCATCACCCCGCCAAAGCCGCCAAAGCGGCGGATCAGTTCCTTGGCGAGCGGTTTGGTGTCGCGGCGCGGAATGGCCAGCGCCAGCAGATATTCGATGATTTCATGATCGTGCAGCCCGGTTTCGTCGCTGTTCAGGATGCGTTGTCTAAGACGGGCGCGATGACCGCTGCCCTGACCGGAGGCATCGGCCTGTTCTCTTTCCGGTGAATTCGGGGCCAGTTGATTGCGCGAAGACATGATAATCGGGCTAATGCCAGATGCGGCGAGCGGCAAATGCAATTGCGCCCATTCTCGTCAGGCCGTGACGATTGGCTGCATTTCGGCCCGTCTGATGTGGCACCGATGGATCGTCCGGGCGGATTGGGGCGTTGCGAATGTCATGAAAGCAGCGCATGCATAGGCCGATGACTGCGGACCAGGAAGCTGACGACCCGAATTTGCGCTCGCGCGGGCTGAACTGGCTCTCCGCAGGTCCGCTATGGGCGCGTATCGTCGCCGTCACTCTGATCCTCGCCATGCTCGCCGTGCTGATCGTCTGGATCCAGCGCGAGAGCATCGTGCGCAATCTGGTCGAATCGGAACTTGAGAAGCAGGGCATCGACGCCCGCTATGAGATCGACAAGATCGCGGTGGGCGAGCAGATCATCCGCGACCTGGTGATCGGCGACCCCGACCGTCCCGATCTTGTTATCAAGCGCATGGTGCTGAACGTCACGCCGGGCATGGGCGGCGTTTCCATTGACCGCGTCCGGTTGGAGGGTGCGCGCCTCTACGGGCGGCAAGTTGACGGACGGATCAGCTTTGGTGCGCTCGACAAATATATCTATGCGGAGAGCGATGCGCCGCCCGAGCTGCCCGATATGCGGCTCGAACTGTCCGATGCGCGCGCGCTGATCGTGACCGACGCCGGAAATATTGGGATCAAGGCAGAGGGTGCCGGTCATCTGCGCAACGGGTTTGAGGGCGAACTGGCGGCAGTCGGCAAGGGGCTTTCCTATCAGGGCTGCGCGCTCGGCGAAGCGAGCCTGTTCGGCGCTATCGCGATCAAGGCCTCCAGCCCGCGTTTCACCGGACCATTGCGGCTGGATGATCTGTCCTGCCCGGAACAGCGCCTGTCGCTGGCCGATGGCGGGATACAGCTCGATCTTGCCATGCCATCCTCATTCGATGGAGCAAAGGGCAGCGCCGGGCTGGACCTTCGCCAGCTCGGCTTGGGCGGCAACCGGATTGCCGCGCTGGGCGGCACTACCGCCATCGACTATGGTCCAAAAGGGCTGACCGGCACCATGGACTGGCGCGCCAGCGATGGCGCGTTCGGGGCGATCAGGGCGGGTTCGCTGGCTCTGGCCGGCGATTTTTCGGCGAGTTCCGATTTTGCGGACCTCGCTATCAAGGGCGATGTTTCGGGCCGTTCGCTCGTTTCCGCCGGTGCCGACTGGAAAGGCTGGCGGCAAAGCATTGCCGGTCTGGAGGCAACCCCCATCGGACCGATAGCTAAAAAACTGCTGACACTTGCGCAGCAACGGCTCGACAAGGCCAGCCTTGATGCCGGTTTCGATGTCAGCCGCAAGGGCGATCAATATTATGCATTGGTCGACGGCCTGACGCTGAGCGGCAGCGACGGCAGCGGCTTCGCCTCGGCGGAAAATCTGGCGATCAATGGCCGCATGGATGGCGGGCCGCCGCAGATTAGCGGGCTGGCGCGCTTTGACGGTCCCGGATTGCCGGACTGGAAGATAGCCCTGTCTCCGCTCGGCAGGGAAGGAACGCTGTTGGCGCTGACCGGGTCGCCCTATCGTGCCGATGGCGCGTCGATAGCCCCGGAGAAGGTGACGATCAGGCTGGCCCCCAACGGCAATGCGGTATTGCGCGGCGCGCTGACGCTCACCGGGCCGTTGCCCGATGGCCGGGTCGAGGGGCTGCGACTGCCGATTGATGGCCGCTGGCGCAGCAGCGATGGCCTTGCCCTGTGGGATAGCTGCCAGACGCTCAGCTTCGCCTCTTTGCGCCTGTCAGGCCTCAGCGCGCAGAACCAGAATATCCGGCTGTGCCCCAATGGCGGCGCCATATTGGCGCAGGGGCGCACAGGCTATCGCTTCGCGGCCCGGCTGCCCGATGCCCGTTTTGCCGGGCGCATCGGCGAATCGCCGCTGTCGATAGCCGCCGGATCGGCTGAGCTGTCGCTGCCGGGAACCGCGCGTTTTCAGGACGCCAATGTCCTCATCGGCGACAGTGAATCGGGCACGCGCATCCTTGTCGCGGAATTTGTCGCGACGACCGGCAAGGAAATCGGGGGCAGCTTTACGGGTGCCGAGGCGATGATCGGTGCGGTTCCGCTCAAGCTCGAACGGGGCGAGGGCGTCTGGTCTTTTGCCGAGGGGCTGCTCTCGCTCGATGCCAACCAATGGTATGTGCTTGATCGCGAGAACCCGCGTCGTTTCGAGCCGCTGCTTACCGACAACGCCCATCTTGAAATGGCGGACAACCGCATCACCGCCAGCGGACTACTCAAGGAACCGGAATCGCGCCGTGCGATCATGCAGGCCGATATTGCCCATGATCTGGGTTCAGGGACCGGCCATGCTGATCTCGGCGTGGCGGGGATCCGGTTTGATGGCGCGCTTCAGCCCGAGCAGATTTCGACGCTGGCGCTGGGCGTGATTGCCAATGTCGACGGGCTGGTGACGGGCAATGGCCGGATCGACTGGAATCCCGATGGCGTGACCAGCAGCGGACGGTTTCGCACCACCGACATGAACCTTGCGGCGGCATTCGGGCCAGTGACCGGTCTCTCCGGGGAAATTGCCTTTGTCGACCTGCTTGGCCTGGTCACCGCGCCTGATCAGGTGGTGACTCTGCGCGAGATCAATCCCGGCGTTGCGGTGAATGACGGGGTCGTGCATTACCGGATCGCGCCCGATTTCAGGATGCACGTCACCAGCGCCGAATGGCCCTTTGCGGGCGGCAGGCTAGAGCTGAAGCCGACCATATTGGCGCTGGCCAGCGATGAACCGCGCAATCTCAATTTCACCATTTCCGGGCTGGATGCCGCCGAGTTCCTGCAGCGGCTGGAGTTCGACAATCTCAATGCGACGGGCGTTTTCGATGGCGATTTGCCCATGGTGTTCGACCAGAATGGCGGGCGGATCGAGGGCGGCGTGCTGCATGCGCGCAGCCAGGGCGGCTCGCTCGCCTATGTCGGGGAGCTGACCTATGAAGATCTGGGTGCGATGGGCAATTACGCATTTCAGGCGCTCCGTTCGATTCGGTATCGCGACCTGATTATCGAGATGGATGGCGCGATTGACGGCGAGCTTGTCACCAAGGTGCGCTTCGACGGCCTGCAGCAGGGCGAAGGAGCAAGCCGGAACTTCATCACCAAGCAGCTGGAAAAGCTGCCGATAAAGTTCAACGTCACGATTCGCGCGCCCTTTATGCAGCTGATGAATTCGGCACGGTCGCTTTACGACACCAATTATCTGCGCGATCCTGCCGATCTGGGCCTGTCCATCGACGCCCGGATGCGCGCGAAAATAAAGGCGGAAGCAGTGCAAAAGGCTGGCTATGATGTCGGCAAAGCAAAATGAAAAAACAAAATAATGCCCGAACGCGTTATTCAGCGTCCAGAAAGCGAGGATTTGGCATCATGACTGGGAAATGGAAGGTGACGTTCGGTCGATCTGGACGGGCTGTCACGGCTGGGGCGCTAGGCGCGATGCTGGTTGCAGTGACGATGCTGCCAGCGGGATGCGTGAATGTGACCGCACCGGACAAGCCCATCGTGATCGAGCTGAACATCAACATCCGGCAAGAGGTTGTCTATCGTCTCGACGGGGCGGTTGACGAACTGATCGATGAGAATGCGGAGATTTTCTGATGCGTGATACTGTGAGCAAGATTATCGGAACGGGTCTGGCGGCGGCGCTGCTCAGCATGCCGGTCACGGCCTCTGCACAGCGCGATCCGGCCTATACCGCCGCGCGATCCGCTGGAATAATCGGCGAAAAGTCCGATGGCTATCTTGGCACGCTTGGCGGAGCCGATGCCGATACGCAGCGCATGGTCGAGGATCTGAACATCAAGCGCAAGGCGGTCTATACCCGCGAGGCGCAGGAACAGAATGCAACGGTGCAGGAAGTTGCCTTTGTCGGCGGTTGCAAGCAGATCTCGCGCACTGTGCCTGGCGAGAAATATCAGGACCCCAATGGCAACTGGCAGACTCGGACGGCCGCTCCGCCACAGCTCAGCCCGCGCTGCCCCTGATTTTCTCTGTCCTGATTTCCCTGTCGCGATTCGCCCCCGTTTCCGGCGAATCGCGATCTTTATCCACAATCCTCCAAAGCCCGCTGAAATGCGCCGATTGCGCATTGCAGCATAGCCATTGACTTAATCCCGGTGCCTTTCTAAACGGGCCGCGCCTTGGCGGGGCTGCTCGCCGCTTGCGCTCCATCCTGCCTCGGTGCTCACGGGTTCTGGCGAAAGGATGTTGCATGGCGGAGAACGGCCCCGGACAGGACCCATTTGGGGATGATCCGCGGATTGATCGCATTGGCGAGAAACTGCGGGAAATCGACCAGAAAGGGCGGGAAGGGAAGCAGAGCGGAACCGGCGCGGTCGATGCCAATTATCGGCTGGGCAACAGGGTGCTTGCAGACCTTATCGCGGGTGTTGTCGGCGGCGCACTGTTCGGCTGGTTGTTTGACCGCTGGTTCGGCACGTCTCCCTGGCTTCTGATCGTCTTCCTCTTTCTGGGGATAATCGTGGCGTTCAGAAACATCATCAGAGTTTCGAATGCCCATTCGGAACGGCTCAGGGTCCAGCAGGACGAGCCGCCCGGCAGTGGCAGGGATTGAAGACGAAGAGGTAGGTTGTGGCAGCCGAATCAGGCAAAATCGACCCGATGCACCAGTTCGAGATCACGCCGTTGTTCAATGGCGGGTTTGAACTTGGCGGGCAGCTCATCACCTTTACGAACAGCGCCCTCTGGATGCTGATAACGCTCGGCGCTCTCTGGGTTTTCATGCTCGGCGGCATGAAGCGCGAGCTGGTTCCCGGCCGCTGGCAGCTCATGGTCGAGGGCTTTACCAATTTCATCGATGACATGCTGACGCAGAATATCGGGGCGGAGGGCAAAAAATATGCGCCCTATGTCTTCTCGCTGTTCATGTTCATCCTGTTTGCAAACATCCTGGGCCTGTTGCCGATCGGCGTGCTGGGCGGACATCCCTTCACCGTTACCAGCCATCTGACGATTACCGGCATCCTCGCCATTGTCAGCTTCTCTATCGTCCTGATCGTCGGTTTTGGCCGTCACAAGCTGCATTTCTTCTCGCTGTTCGTACCCCATGGCACGCCGCTGCCGATGATTCCGTTCATCTTCCTGGTCGAACTGCTGTCCTTTCTGGTCCGTCCCTTCAGCCTTGGCCTGCGTCTGTTCGTGGCGATGACCGCCGGGCACATCCTGCTCAAGGTGCTGGCGGGCTTCGTCGTCAATTCGATCAATGCCGGTGCTGGCTATGGCGTGGCCATAGGCGTGCCCAGCCTAACGCTGATGGTCGGCATTCAGGCGCTCGAACTGCTGGTTGCGGCGGTGCAGGCCTATGTGTTCGCGCTGCTTACCTCATTGTACATCAATGACGCCGTGAACCTTCATTGATTTCATAATCTTGTCTTCAACTATTCACAGTTCTTCAAAGGAGTAACATCATGGACGCAGAAGCTGCAAAACTGGTTGGTGCCGGTCTCGCTGCAATCGGTGCAGGCATGGCTGCAATCGGTGTGGGTAATGTTTTCGGATCGTTCCTGGAAAGCGCACTGCGCAATCCGGCAGCGGCCGACGGCCAGCAGGGCCGCCTGTTCATCGGCTTCGCGGCTGCCGAACTTCTCGGCCTGCTCGCGTTCGTCGTCGCGATGATCCTGATCTTCGTCGCCTGATTTCGTTTCAAGGCCGGGTCGCGGCGCATGCGCCATGGCCCGGCTTGCTGACCGGGTGAATCAATGCCTCAAATCGATCAGATTGCGACCACCTTCGGGTCACAGCTGTTCTGGCTGTTCCTGACCTTCGGGCTCATCTATCTGGTGATCGGTCGTTCGATGCTGCCGAAAATCCAGTCGACCGTCGATATGCGCCGCAAGCGCATCGAGGACGATCTGGAGGCTGCTCGTGTTGCCCATGCCAGGGCCGACGAGATCGAGGAAGACTATCGCCGGCAGCAGGCGCTGGACCGCGAGGCCGCGCATGCCCTGACCGTCGAGGCAAAGGGCAAGGCCGCTCGCGATACCGAAGCCAAGCTGAAAAAGGCCGATGCCGAGCTCGCAAAGAAGCTGGCCGCAGCCGAGGCCGAGATAGCCGCACAACGCGATGCGGCACTGGCCGAAATCGAGGATGTCGCCACCGAAGCGGCGCAGGAAATCGTCGCCAAGCTGACCAGCGCCAAGGTCACCAAGGCCGCCGCAAGCAAGGCAGTAAAGGGAGCACTCGCCAATGGTTGAGCTGATCTATTTGCTGTCCGAAGCCGCCGCCGAGGGCCATGGCGAGGTTCACGCCACGCCTTCCAATTTCGGTGTTGTCGATGCGACCGTCTGGGTTTCCATCGCGATGCTGATCCTCATCGCCATCGTGCTGTGGAAGAAGGTCCCGGCGCTGATCGGCGCTTCGCTCGACAAGCGGATTGCCGAGATCAAGGGCGAACTGGACGAGGCCAAGGCGCTGCGCGTCGAGGCGGAAAAGCTGCGCACCGAATATGAGGGCAAGCTGGCCAGCGCCGCTGCCGAAGCGGAAGACATGAAAGCGCGAGCCGAAGAAGAAGCCGCGCATATTATCGAGGATGCCAAGACCAACGCCGCTGGCCTGGTCGCCCGTCGCAAGCAGATGGCCGAGGACAAGATCGCCGCTGCCGAGCGCAGTGCGCTGGCCGATATCCGGGCGACGGCGGCCAATGCCGCGACCGGCGCTGCCGCCGCGCTGATCGCCGCCAAGCATGATGCGGCAGCCGACAAGGGCCTGGTCGACAGCACGATTGCGGATCTGGGCGGCAAGCTGAACTGATCCCCGGAACAGCGCGCTTGCTGTTCCCAATCTGATCGAAAACTGGCAAAGGGACGCAATGCGAATGCTTGCGTCCCTTGTGCTGAGCCTTGCCGGCTGGATGTTGGGCTGCGCGCCGCTGGCCGCGCAGGACGATGCACCAGCCACAGCACGCGAACCGTTTCGCATCATCGCCTGCTATCCGCATGATACCACCGCCTTTACCCAGGGGCTGTTCTACCGCAACGGATCGCTGTTCGAGAGCACCGGCCATGTCGGTCGCTCCAGCATCAGGGAAGTGCGGATAGAGGATGGCGCGGTGCTGCGTTCTGCTGTCGTGCCGGGGCCGCATTTTGGCGAGGGATCGGTGGACTGGGGCGATGAGATCATCAGCCTCACCTGGCGGTCGGGCGTCGGTTTCCGCTGGGGCATGCATGATTTTCGCCAGCAATCGCAGTTCAGCTATCGCGGAGAAGGCTGGGGGCTGACCCGCAATGATCATCAGCTGATCATGAGCGACGGTAGCGATGTATTGCGTTTCCTCGATCCCAGGGACTTTTCCGAACAATGGCTGCTGGAGGTGACGCTGGATGGCGCGCCGCTGCGCCGCCTTAACGAGCTGGAATGGGTTGATGGCATGATCTGGGCAAATGTCTGGATGGCCGAACAGATTGTCGTGATCGATCCGGCCAGCGGCATCGTCACCGAAGTGGTCGATTTTGCACCGGTGGCGCGGGCCATGCCATGGCTGGGCCGTGATCAGGTGCTGAATGGCATAGCCTATGACGCTGCGGGCGGGCGCCTGTTCATTACCGGCAAGGAATGGCCCTGGCTGTTCGAGCTGCGCCGTGTCGCTGAGGCGGATGCCCCGGAAGAGCCCTGTCCGGGACTGACAAAGCTGGAAACCATCCCGGCACCGGATTGACCGGCCACGGGCCGACGCCCTATTTGCTATCCATGTCATCCGCCGATCCCAAGGCTGGCAGGCCGGACCTGCCCAATGCCCCGGAGCGCTTCAATGAGGAGGGCGCGACTTATGCCGTGCGCGGGTCGGACAAGCCCGATCTGGAGGCAGGCGCAGCGGCGATTCGCGCGGTCCTGCAAACCTTGCCCGCCAAGCCCGGCGTCTATCGCATGCTCGATGCGCGCGGCGATGTCCTTTATGTCGGCAAGGCGCGAGCGCTGCGCAACCGGGTCGCCAATTATGTCCAGGTCGAGAGACTGTCGATCCGCCTCAAGCGCATGGTTTCCCAGACGCGCAACATGGCCATTGTCACGACCAACAGCGAGGCGGAGGCGCTGCTGCTGGAGGCACAGCTCATCAAGCGCTATCGCCCGGCCTATAATGTCCTGCTGCGTGACGACAAAAGCTTCCCCTTCATCCTGCTGCGCGAGGATCATGATTTTCCGCGCATGTACAAATATCGCGGCGCGCGGAAATATAAGGGACAGTATTTCGGGCCGTTCGCCAGTGCCGGTTCGGTCACCAGCACGCTCAATTCGCTGCAAAAGCTGTTCCTGCTGCGCTCCTGTTCGGACAGTTTTTTCGCCAATCGCTCGCGGCCCTGCCTGCTCTACCAGATCAAGCGCTGCTCCGCGCCCTGTGTCGGGCGGATATCGGAAGCCGACTATGCTGCGCTGGTCGATGATGCCCGCAACTTTCTGACCGGCAAGTCGACGGGCGTTCAGGCGCGGCTGGGCGAGAAGATGCAGGCCGCATCGGACAATCTCGATTTTGAGCTGGCGGCAGCTTATCGCGACCGGCTGAAGGCGCTGACCTTCATCCAGGGCAGCCAGGCCGTGCATGCCAAGGGCGTTTCGGACGCGGACATCTTTGCCATGGCGAGCGAGGGCGGCACCGTATGCATCCAGGCATTTTTCATCCGCGCCGGGCAGAATTGGGGGCATCGCAGCTTCTTTCCCGCCCATGTGCAGGACATAGGCGAGGATGAGGTGCTCGCCAGCTTCCTGATGCAATTCTATCAGGATATGCCGCCGCCGCGCCTCATCCTGTCCGATCGCATGCCCTATGAGGCCGAGCTTGTGCGCGAGGCGCTGGAGGCGCGCATGTCGGCGAAGCTGGAGATAGCCGTGCCCCAGCGCGGAGCGCGGCGAAAGCTGGTGGATCAGGCTGCGCGCAATGCCGGTGAGGCGTTGCAGCGCCGGGTTGCCGAGTCGGCAAGTCAGACCCGTAATCTGGCCGATCTGGCGGAATTGTTCGATCTGGATGGTCCGCCCGACCGCATCGAGATTTACGACAACAGCCATATTCAGGGCACCAATGCGCTGGGCGCGATGGTGGTCGCGGGGCCGGAGGGGTTTCGCAAGAATGCCTATCGCAAGTTCAATATCAGGAATGACGAGACCGTGCCGGGCGATGATTTCGCGATGATGCGCGAGGTGTTCCAGCGGCGATTTGCCCGCGCCCAGCAGGAAGATCCGGATCGCAGCAGCGGCGACTGGCCCGATCTGGTGCTGATCGACGGGGGCAGGGGGCAGCTCAATGCTGTTATCGAAGCACTGGAGGAGCTGGGAATCGAGGATGTGCCGCTGGTCGGCGTCGCCAAGGGGCCGGATCGCAATGCGGGGCGCGAGACATTCTACCTGCCGGGCGGGCGGGAATTCACCCTGCCGATGAACAGCCCGGTGCTGTTCTATCTGCAGCGGCTGCGCGACGAGGCGCATCGCTATGCCATTGGCGCGCATCGCGGCAAGCGCAAGGCGGCGATGGGGCAAAGCCCGCTTGACGAGGTGCCGGGTATCGGACCGGCGCGCAAAAAGGCGCTGCTGATGCATTTCGGTACTGCAAGGGCGGTGCGCAATGCCAGCCTTGAGGACTTGCAACGCGCGCCGGGTGTTTCCAAAGCCATGGCGCAAACCGTCTATGACCATTTTCATGGCTGAGCGGCAATGCCGGTAATCCGGACCAGCGCGATCATCTGCACCGTGCGCAAGCATGGCGAAAATGGTGCGGTTGTGCGCCTGATGACGCCGGAACACGGGTTGCAGGCGGGCTATGTGCGGGGCGGGCTTTCGCGCACCCTGCGCCCGGTGCTGATGCCTGCCAATCTGGTCCAGGCCGAATTGCGCAGCCGCAGCGCAGACCAGCTTGCCGGCCTGACGGTCGAACTGGCGCAGAGCCGTGCGCCCTTTTTCAACGAACCGCTGGCCGCTGCCGCTTTTGGCTGGGCAACGCTGCTCACCGCCAGCGTGCTGCCCGAGGCAGCCGCCTATCCGCGTATCCATGCTGCCTTGCTGGCGCTGCTCGATCTGGTCTGCGCGTCGCCATCGGCGCGCTGGTGGGCAAAGGCGATGGTCGAATATGAGCGGCTGCTGCTGGGCGAACTGGGCTTTGGCCTGGACCTGTCCCGATGCGCCGTCACCGGCGAAACCGGCAATCTCACCCATGTTTCACCGCGCAGCGGACGGGCGGTCAGCGCTGGTTCCGCCCATGGCTATGCCGACCGGCTGCTGCCCTTGCCGGGCTTTCTGATTGGCTATGAAGATGCCGGTTGGGATGCGATCTTTGAAGGCTTTGCGCTGACCGGCCATTTCATAGAGCGGGCCTTTTTCGGCGACCGGCGCAATGAGCCGCTGGCGGCGCGCCAGATGATGCTCGACCGGTTGAAAAGGGTGGTTGCCTGATAGCGGGGGAGGCGGCTATCTGCGCGCCGTATAGTTGCAGCAGGGGGCTTTCATGAAAATTGCAGTTTTGCCGGGCGATGGCATCGGCCCGGAGATCATGGAACAGGCACTGCGCGTGCTCGATATACTCGGCCTGCCCGGTCTGGAGCTGCATGAGGCAAAGATCGGTGCGGCAGGGTATCACGCATCCGGCCATCCGCTGCCGCCCGAAACGCTGGCGCTGATGCAGGATTGCGATGCCGTGCTGTTCGGCGCGGTGGGCGATCCGGCCTGCGACAGCCTGCCCCGCGAGCTGCGTCCCGAACAGGCGCTGCTCACCATGCGGCGCGAACTGGGGCTGTTTGCCAATCTGCGCCCGGCCCGGGTGTTTCCGGGCCTTGAGCATCACAGCTCCCTGAAACCCGAGGTGGCGGGCGCAATCGATGTGCTGATCGTGCGCGAACTGACCGGCGATGTCTATTTCGGCACGCCACGCGGTCGCCGCACCACTGATGCCGGACTTCGCGAGGGATATGACACCATGCGCTATGACGAGGTGGAAATTGCCCGCATCGCGCATGTCGCCTTCCGCGCGGCCGAGGGGCGCAAGGGGCGGCTATGCTCGGTGGACAAGGCCAATGTGCTGGAAACGTCACAGCTGTGGCGCGATGTGGTGATAGAGGTCGCTGCGCAATATCCCGGTGTCACGCTGGAACATATGTATGTCGATAATGCCGCGATGCAGCTGGTGCGCGATCCGGGCCGGTTCGATGTTCTCGTTACCGGCAATTTGTTCGGCGATATCCTGTCCGATCAGGCGAGCATGTGCGTGGGGTCCATTGGCCTGCTGGCTTCGGCGTCGCTCAATGAATCGAGCAAGGGTGCCTATGAGCCGATTCACGGCAGCGCGCCCGATATTGCGGGCAAGGGCATTGCCAACCCGGTCGCGATGATCCTGTCGTCCGCCATGATGCTGCGCCACAGCTTTGCGCTGGAGGCCGAGGCTGTGCGGATCGAGGCGGCGGTCGCCAATGCGCTAGAAGCCGGTTTCCTTGGCGGCGATCTGGGCGGAGACAAGGGCACTGTGCAGATCGGCGATGCCGTGGTCGAACGGCTGCGGAACGGCTGATGTTCAGCGAAACCGAATTGCGCGAGGGAGCAGCTCTGGTTCATGCGGCGATGCCGCCAACGCCGCAATTCGCCTGGCCGATGCTGGCCGCGCGACTGGGCTGCGAAGTCTGGGTGAAGCATGAAAATCACACGCCGACAGGTGCTTTCAAGGTGCGCGGCGGCATCACCTTTATCGACTGGCTGAAGCACGAGCATCCCGAAGCCAGAGGCATCATCACCGCGACGCGGGGCAATCACGGCCAGTCACAGGCGCGCGCGGCGCAGCTGGCGGGCATGACGGCCGTTATCGTCGTGCCGCATGGCAATTCGGCGGAGAAAAATGCGGCGATGCGCGGCTTTGGAGCCGAACTGGTCGAGCATGGCAGCGATTTTGACGAGGCAAAGGGCGAGGCGATGCGGCTGGCGGATGTGCGCGGGCTGTATATGGTCCCGGCCTGGCATCCCGAACTGGTGCGCGGCGTTGCCAGCTATGCGCTGGAATTGTTCGATCATGCCGGGGCACTTGATACCGTCTATGTGCCGATCGGCTGCGGTTCGGGCATTTGTTCGGTCATCGCCGCGCGCGATGCACTGGGCCTTGCAACCGAAGTGGTTGGCGTCGTTTCGACCGGCGCGATGGCCGCCAAGACCTCTTTCGAGCGTGGCAGGATCATGGAAACCAATCGCGCGCTGACCTTTGCAGACGGCATTGCCGTGCGCGTTCCGGTTCAGGCGGCGTTCGATCATTATTCGCGCGGGGCGGCACGGATTGTTGCGGTCGATGATGACACCATTGCCGAGGCAATGCGGATCTATTGGGAAGACACCCATAATCTGGCCGAAGGGGCAGGAGCTGCCGCGCTGGCCGGGCTGCTGATGGAGCGTGACCGCATGGCGGGCAAGCGCGTCGGCGTGATCCTGACCGGCGGGAATATCGACCGGGTGCATGCCGCGCAGGTCCTTTCGGGCTATACGCCCGCACCCTGACCCTGTCGCGGCAGGGCGGCCATTGGCCAACCATGCGTTGACGGCGGCGATGCAGGCGATAAAGGTGCAGGCATGAAACGCAATGCCGGTCAGAACCCCGAAATGCTCGCCAAATGGCGTCCTGCAACCCAGGCTATCCGGGGCGGCACCATGCGCAGCGAATTTGGCGAAACGTCCGAAGCGATCTTCCTGACTTCAGGCTATGCCTATGATTGCGCGGAGGACGCCGCTGCGCGCTTTGCCGGCGATCAGCAAGGCATGACCTATAGCCGCTTGCAGAATCCGACGGTGGAGATGCTGGAAAAGCGGATCGCGCTGATGGAAGGGTCGGAGGCCGCGCGCTGCATGGCATCGGGCATGGCCGCGATGACGGCGGCCTTGCTGTGCCAGCTGCAGGCGGGCGATCATGTCGTGGCCAGCCGGGCGCTGTTCGGGTCATGCCGCTGGCTCACCGATACGCTGCTGCCCAAATTCGGGGTTCAGACCACCGTCATTGATGGCCGCGACCTGGAGAATTGGGAGGCTGCGATCCGCCCCGAAACCCGGCTTTTCTTCTTCGAGACACCGGCCAATCCGACCATGGACGTCATCGATCTGGCTGCGGTATGCGGGCTGGCCCGCGATCGCGGCATCGTCAGCGTGGTCGACAATGCCTTTGCCACCAATGTGCTGCAGCACCCGATGGATTTCGGTGCCGATGTCGTCGCATATAGCGCCACCAAGATGATGGACGGGCAGGGGCGCGTGCTGGCCGGGGCGGTCTGCGGAAGCGAGGATTTCATCCTCAACACGCTGTTGCCCTTTACCCGCAATACCGGCCCAACGCTCAGCGCCTTCAATGCCTGGGTCGTGCTGAAGGGTCTGGAAACGCTTGATCTGCGTATCCGCCGCCAGAGCGACAATGCCGTGAAGGTGGCGCGTTTCCTGGAAAGCCGGGTCGACAGCGTGCTGTGCCCGGCCTTGCCAAGCCATCCGCAGCACAATCTGGCCATGGCTCAGATGGAGGCTGCGGGGCCGATCTTCTCGCTCTATGTCGGCGGCGGACGTGCCCGCGCCCATGGCCTGCTCAACGCGCTGGAACTGATCGATATCTCCAACAATATCGGCGACAGCCGCTCGCTGATGACGCACCCGGCATCGACCACCCATTCGGGCATGGGCGAGGAGGCCCGGCTGGAAGTCGGCATTACCGAAGACATGCTGCGCATCAATGTCGGGCTGGAAGACCCGGACGACCTGATCGAGGATCTGGATCAGGCCCTTTCATCCATAGGCTTGTGAGGCCATAATGGAACTTATGGACCGTTTCTTTCAGCACAGCGCCACCACGCATGATGTGACGGTGCGCGTGGCGGTAAGCTTTCTGCCGGATCGCTCGCAGGCAGAGAGCCTGCGCTGGTTCTGGGCCTATCATATCCGTATCGAAAATCATTCGTCGCACACCATGCAGTTGCTGACCCGTCACTGGGTTATCACCGACGGGCGCGGCGGCGTGCAGCATGTCGAGGGCGAGGGGGTTGTGGGCGAGCAGCCGATCCTGCATCCCGGCGACAGCCATGACTATGTCTCGGGCTGTCCGCTCAATACGCCCAATGGCCGGATGGAGGGCGTGTATCGCATGCTGTGCGATGACGACCGGATACTGGAGATCGACATTCCCCGCTTCCCGCTGGTGGCGACGGCTGTCGCCAACTGACCGGCCATGAAGCGGACGCACCTTCCCCTCAACGGCTTGCGCGTGCTCGATGCCGCGGCACGCCACCTGAGCTTCACCCGGGCAGCCGATGAGCTGGCGGTGACGCCTGCAGCGGTAGGGCAACAGATTCGCGCGCTGGAAGATATGCTGGGCGTCGTGCTGTTCCGCCGCACCTCCAAGGGGCTGGAACTCACCGATGAGGCCGCTGCCGGGCTCGATTCGCTGCGCAGCGGATTTCTGCAGTTCGAGGATGCCGTGCGCGCCATGCAGTCCGGCCAGTCCAGCTTTCGCCTGACCATTGCCGTGCCGCGTGACTTCGCCGCCAGCTGGCTCAACGACCGGCTTGCCGCCTATGCGCTCGCCAACCCTGAAATCCGCTATTCGCTGGTTGCCGGTGACAGCGAGATTGATTTTACCGAGGCCAATCTCGATTGCGCTATCCGCCTGACCGAAGGCCCTGCCGATCTGGAAGGGGTGATGCTGGGCAGCAATGAATTTGTCTGCATTAAGGCTCCTGACTATGCCGGTGATGCGCGCATCGAATGGCCGGGCTGTGTTGCCGACCAGGCGGGCGATGCTGCTGAGGAGACCGCCGGTCCGGCAATCCAGGTGCCCGATGCCGGGCTCGGCATAGAGGCGGCGGCGGCAGGCTTTGGCATTGTGACGGTGCCTCTGCTGCTCGCGCAAAAGCATCTCGATGCGGGTCGAGTGGTCGCGGTCGAACCGCCCCGGCCCTCGCGACGCGCATACTGGCTGGTCGCACCGTTGCCGCAATGGCGGCAGAAAAAGGTCAAGGCGCTCGTCGCGGCACTCAGCAGCTAAAACCCAGCCGCTATAGCTCCGCTGCGAGATTCACCAGTCGCGTCATCAGCGCCAGGAATTCGCCCTCGTTCAGCGCGTTTTCGCCGTCATTCCAGTGGCCGGAGATCGCATGCCATTGCCCCGATTTTGACCGGGTCAGGAAATTGAGCGACATCACCCCCGGCTCTGATCCGCCCTTGAAGCCCAGATAGGCCCATTTCGCAGCATTGCCTTTGCCGATGCCGGGATTGATACCCATGATCTGCCGTGCTTCGGGTCCGGCAGCGCGCAACAGGTTCATCAGCCGCGCAATGTCGCTGGCACTCGCAAACCATTCGATATCGTCAATATGGTTGGGCTGGCCGGTCATGGTGGCAATATCGATCTGGGCAAGGGTCAGCTTGCCGGCATTGTCCGCGATCAGCCGCGCCTGCTGCGCCTCGTCACCGCTTGCCAGCGCATCCCGAAGGCCCTGTGCGGCGGGCATTTTCAGCGCAAAGGCCTGCTGGGTCATCAGAAATGGTGCGAGGTCGCCGGGATTGGAATGGCCCGAGGCGCGAACGATTGCCGCCAGCCGCTCCTGTCCGATCACGCGGATCAGCGTGTCGGTAGCGGTATTGTCGCTGATCTGGATCATCAGCGTCGCCAGCGTTTGCAGCGTTACCGGCATCCCCTCCGGCCAGTCCTGCGCCATTCCGGACGGATGGGAGATCGGCCCGAGCGAGACCACATCGTCCCAGCTGCGTTCGCCAGCCCGCACCGCACGGTCGAGTTCGGCGAGAATATAGAGCTTGAAGGCGGAACCAATGGCATAGCGCCCATCGGGGTCCAGCGCCGCGAGCGGCTGCACCCCGCTATCGGACAGTGCAAACACGCCCGCGCTGCTGCGCCCCGGCAGCGCGTCGATCGCCGCCAGCACCTCGTCCATGCTCTCGCTCGCTGCCTCGAAACCGGTGATCCTGAGGCCATTGATGCGATGCGGCGCTTCGGCCCGCACGCTGAGCAGCATGGTGGCCAGCGACTTCTCGAAGCGTATTTTCAGCGTCCCGCTGTTCGCATCAGTCGCGGTCAGTGAATCCATGCTCTGTACCGCGCCATGCTGCGTCCTGATCTGATCGACCAGCGCCCGGAATTGCGATGGCGGAACGGCATTGAGGAAATTGGCGTCGAACACTTCTGTTTCGATCTGTTCTCCGTTCAGCAGGCGCAGCACATCGTCCGCGCGGTTTTTCAGGGCATCGGATGCGACCGCTTCGCTGCTTGCGGCTTGAGCCAAAAGCGCGGCTGGCGCAGCCGCAAGCGATGCCAGCATCAGCGCCACACCTGCACGCACAGAAATATTGGTGATCTTCATGGCAATTCTCCGATAATTGCTTCAGCCGAGCTCGCTTTCCAGCGCCTCGATCTGCTGGTTAATAAGGTGGGCAGCCCTGCGGTTCAGGGCGATGATGCCTGCAAACAGCAGGGTTACAAATGCGAACGGGCCTGCCAGTCCGGCAGCGGCATCGATCCAGCCGATCCGGCTGGCCGTTTCATAGCATATGGCAGCGAGAAACCCGAACGCACCGGGCACCAGCGGTCCGATATACCAGCTCGCGACGTTGCCAAGAATATCCCGCTGATGCCGCAGCTGGCGCATATGGCAATCCCTCCAGCTCAGCCCCATTGCCGCAATTGCATCGGCGCCTTGGTCACGGCGGCGGTAGAGATTGATGCAGACCATAATCACGCCTGCGATCATGGCCAATATGGCAAGGCGGATCGACAGTATCGGCAGTTTCCATGCAATCAGTGCCAATGGTATGATTACAAGCGCCGCAGCAAGATATTCGATCAGGTCGCGCCTGCGAATGCGCCGGTCCATCTTCTCGCTTCGGTTGCGAAGTTCCTCTTCCGAGACTGGTTGCAGGATGATCTGCTGGCCGGTCCAGAGCTGATGCGGATCAAATTTCATGTTGGCTCTCCGGATTCGAATTGCTGGCGCAGAACCTGCTTTACGCGGTGTATCCTGACCGAGATGTTGCCGGGCGACAGTCCGGTAATCTCGGAAATCTGCTGTCCCGTCAGACCTTCAAGGTAAAGAAGCATGATCTGCCGGTCGGGCAGCTTCATGCGGTGGACAAGGGCATAGAGCCGATCCAGTGCCCGCGCCTCGTCCAGTTCTTCGCGCGGCCCTGCCAGATGGTCCTGCAGTTCGCTCTCGCACAGATCGTCAAGCGTTGTCAGCGGGGCGCTGCGCCTGGCCTTGTCGACATGGCTTGCGGCGACATTATGGGCAATACGATAGACCCAGGTCGACAATGCGCACCGTCCCTCGAACCCGGCAAGGCTGCGCCAAAGGGCAAGGTGAATTTCCTGCTCCAGATCGGCGCGCAATCCATCGTCGCGTTCATAGCCGCGCGCAATGCGGGCGATGGTCGCGCCGTAACCGTCCGCACATTCGCGGTAGAGTTGCGATTGCCGATCCTTGCCGCTCAATGTCATGCTGCCATCCTCATATCGGGATAGTCAGCGGGCCAACTGTTTTCTTACAGGCCAGGCGAGAAAAAATATTCCCGCAGCATCAGGCGTCGATCGCTTCCTTGTCAATCTGGGCCGCGCGATCCTGGATAAACTGGAAACGGTGTTCGGGGTTGCGGCCCATCAGCCGGTCGACCAGATCCTTCACCACCGCGCGCTGTTCATATTGTGCGGGCAGGGTGACCCGCAGCAGGGAACGCGTCCCGGGGTCCATGGTGGTCTCCTTCAGCTGGCCAGGGTTCATCTCGCCCAGCCCCTTGAAGCGGCTCACCTCGACCTTCTTCCCTTTCAGGATGGTGCTCTCGATCTCCTCGCGATGCGCTTCGTCACGCGCATAATAGCTCTGGCTGCCCGAAACGAGGCGATAGAGCGGCGGCTGGGCGAGGTAGAGATGTCCGCCCCGCACCACTTCGGGCATTTCCTGAAAGAAGAACGTCATCAGCAGCGTGGCGATATGCGCCCCGTCCACATCGGCATCGGTCATGATGATGATCCGGTCATAGCGCAGCAGCGACGGGTCGCAAGTCTTGCGCGAGCCACAGCCCAGCGCCAGCAGCAGATCGGCGATTTCCTGATTGGCGAATATCTTGGCGCTGTTGGCGCTCGCGACATTCAGGATCTTGCCCCGGATCGGCAGGATTGCCTGGGTCTTGCGGTTGCGCGCCTGTTTGGCGCTGCCCCCCGCGCTGTCGCCTTCGACGATGAACAGCTCTGTCTCGCCATTATCCTCGCCCGAACAATCGGTGAGCTTGCCCGGCAGGCGCAGCTTTCGGGCATTGGTCGCGGTCTTGCGCTTGACCTCGCGCTCGGCCTTGCGCTTCAGGCGCTCGTCCAGCCGCTCCAGCACGATGCCGAGCAGCGCCTTGCCGCGATCCATATTGTCGGCAAGGAAATGGTCGAAATGGTCGCGCATCGCATTTTCGACCAGCTTGGCGGCCTCGGGCGAGGTGAGGCGGTCCTTGGTCTGGCTCTGGAACTGGGGGTCGCGGATGAACACTGACAGCATCAGTTCGCTGCCGGTCATGACGTCCTCTGCCGTAAGCTGCGCCGCCTTTTTCTGCCCGACCAGCTCGCCAAAACCGCGCATCGCCTTGAGCAGCGCCGTGCGCATCCCGTTTTCATGGGTGCCGCCATCGGGCGTGGGGATCGTGTTGCAGTAAAAGGAATAGCTGCCATCGCTCCACAATGGCCAGGCTATCGCCCATTCGACGCGGCCGCGCCCGTCGGAGAAATCCTGGTTGCCCGCAAAGAATTCGGCAGTAGCGCATTCCCGCCCGCCAATCTGTTCCTTCAGGTGATCGGCAAGACCGCCGGGAAACTGGAAAACCGCCTCTGCGGGTACTTTCTCATCGGCGAGTTTGGGTGCGCATTTCCAGCGTATTTCAACGCCTGCATAAAGATAGGCCTTGGACCGGGCGAGGGCGAACAGCCGCGCCGGCTTGAAATGCGCGGTCTCCCCGAAAATCTCGGTATCGGGAACAAAGCTGATCGCCGTTCCGCGTTTGTTAGGTGCCGCACCGGCATTCTCAAGCGGACCGAGCACAGCCCCGCGCGAAAAGCGCTGGACGTATTTCTCCTTGTTGCGGGCAACTTCCACCAGCAGCTCGCTGGACAGAGCGTTGACGACCGACACGCCGACGCCGTGCAGCCCGCCCGAGGTCGCATAGGCCTTGTTCGAGAATTTGCCGCCCGAATGGAGCGTCGTCATGATGACTTCGAGCGCCGATTTATCCGGGAATTTGGGATGAGGATCGACCGGAATGCCGCGGCCATTGTCATAAATGGTCAGCCGGTTGCCGGGTTCGAGCGTCACCTCGATGCGGCTGGCATGGCCCGCCACGGCTTCGTCCATGGCATTGTCGAGCACTTCGGCGGCGAGATGATGCAGCGCGCGCTCATCGGTGCCGCCAATATACATGCCGGGCCTCCGCCGGACCGGCTCAAGCCCCTCAAGCACTTCGATAGCCGAGGCATCATAGCTTTCCGGCGTGCTGGCCGCGTTTTTCGCAAAAAGATCGTCTGACATGGCTCTGTCTATAGGGTTTGCGAGTCCGCCTGTGCAAGCTGTGCCCCAGGGTTATCCGCAGTTTCAGCTGGGTTCCGGGCAGATGCAGGACGCCTGTCAGATCAGCCAGGGCACCTGTTCATGATCGCGAAAGTGCCATTGGCCTGTGCGACCAGCTTGCCATCGGCCATGATCCGCGATGTCAGGTGCGCGGTGCGTCCGCCGCGATGATCAAGCTGCGTCTCGCAGATGATTTCCCCTGTAAACACGGGAAGAAAATAGACGATGCGGATGTCGATGGTGGCGCAGGCCTGTCCCTTGCCCTCGGCGACAAGCATCGGCATCAGCGCGCCGCCCATGCCGGTATCGGCCATGGCATAGAGCACCGCGCCATGGACAACGCCATGCGGGTTAAGATGCTCCGGGGCCACCATGATGCGGCACCGGCTGCTTCCCGGTTCCGTGCTGTCGAATGTCAGCCCGATCAGGTCGGCAAAGGGATGGGCATCCATGGATTGCCGAACCCGTCTTGCCGGTCAGCGGACGCGGGGACCGCCAAAGGGCAGGGGCGGCGGCGGACGGCGGGTGCCGCGCGGCAGCTGTGCCTGATAGGCGCGCCCGCAATGCTCGACGCAATAGGGAAAGCCCGGATTGACCTGCTCGCCGCAGAAATGGAAATCGGGTTCGCCGGGATGGCCCATCGGCCAGCGGCAGATCTTCTCGTTCAGGTCGAGCAGGCTCGTCTTGTCCGCTACTTCGGGGCTGGGCCGGGCAGGGACCAGCCGCCGGGGCGGAGCAGGCGGAATCGGGGCTTGCTGATCGCCCGGACCCTGGCGCAGAAAACCGCCCGGACCGACCGAGACGATGCGGGGCTGGTTCGCGCGCGAGACATCATCGGGCAAGGGCACAGATGGCGTGGCTGGCGCGGCCTGGGCGGGAGCCGGTTCGGGCGCAGCGGCGGGACGGGCGGCCATCGGCTTTTCTGCCGGTTCCGCTTTCTTCACCTTGGCGGCGGGCTTTTTGGCCTTGGCCTTTGCCTCGCCAGCCTTGACCGGCGAGGGGCGGGATTTGAGGCCAAGCCGGTGTGCCTTGCCGATCACCGCATTGCGGCTCACGCCGCCCAGTTCATCGGCGATCTGGCTGGCGGTCAGGCCCTTTTCCCACATAGTCTTGAGCTGGTCGATCCGCTCATCGGTCCACGCCATGAAAACTCTTCCTTTCGATCCGGCAGAGGCGGCGGTTCGCGTCCCTTCCGGTTCCATCATCCGATCAAGGCACTTGCCCTGCAAAGCATCCGCCGATAGGCCGTGACGCATGAGCGATCAAGCCCCCAATAGCAGCCTGAGTCCGTCGCAAGCCGTGCCTTCCGCAACATCGGTGCAACCGGCGTTTTTCGAACCGGGTGTCGTGCGCATCCAGACAGTCAATTGGGGCGGGCTCTGGTCTCTCTATATGAAAGAGGTGCGGCGCTTCTTCAAGGTGCAGCTGCAGACTATCTGGGCTCCGGCGATCACGACGCTGCTGTTTCTGATCATTTTCACCGTTGCGCTGGGCCGGGGCGGGCGTTCGGTCATGGGTGTTCCGTTCGGTGATTTCATTGCGCCGGGCCTGATCGTTATGGGCATGATGCAGAATGCCTTCGCCAACAGCAGCTTCTCGCTGCTTGTCGGCAAGGTCCAGGGCACCATTGTCGACTATCTGATGCCGCCATTGTCCGAACTGGAAGTGCTGGTGGCGCTGGTCATGGCGGCGGTGACGCGCGCCGCGCTGGTCGGTTTCGCTGTCTGGCTGGCAATGATGCTGTGGCCCGGCATTTCCGTCGGCATCGATCATTTCTGGGCGGTGTTCGGCTTTGGCCTGATGGGATCGATGATGCTCGCCTTTATGGGCGTTCTCACCTCCATCTGGGCGGAAAAGTTCGATCATGCCGCCGCGATCACCAATTTCGTCGTCGCGCCGCTGTCGCTGCTCTCCGGCACCTTTTATTCGGTGGAGGCGATGGCACCGCTTTTCCGCACGCTCAGCCACGCCAACCCGTTTTTCTATGTGATTTCGGGATTCCGCTATGGCTTTGTCGGAACAGCGGATTCACCGGTGCTGATCGGCCTTGGCGTGCTGATGGCGATCAATATCGTGCTGGGCTGCACCTGCTATATGATCCTGAAGACCGGCTGGCGCCTCAGGTCCTGACGGTCAGCCAGGGCCGTCGCCCCCAGGTTGTCAGTGAACCTGGCGCAGCTTGTAGCGTCCATCCCGGAACGGCCCGAACAGCGTTGGCACCGCCGGATGATCGACCGGTTCGCCGCTATCGTCAGAGAGCAGATTCTGCTGGCTGACATAGGCGATATAGCTGTCCTCCGAATTTTCGGCGAACAGGTGGTAAAAGGGCTGGTCCTTGGACGGCCGCATCTCTTCGGGAATGGACTGGTACCAGTCCTCGCTATTGGCGAACACCGGATCGATATCAAAAATCACGCCGCGAAAATCGAACATGCGATGGCGCACGACATCGCCAATGGCAAAGCGGGCGCGGGTTACGCTGGGCATTGCCGGTGATTGCGGGGTCAGGCGGCGCTCGGCCATCTCGGTTGGATTCGGTGTCGTCATCCCTGCCAATTTAGGCTCGCCGACCGGTGCATGCAAGGATTCGCCCTTGGCAATGCCCGGATGTTCGGTTAAGGGGCCGCTTCCCGGTTCGCGAACGACCAGTTTTTCCGCGCGTTCCGGTTGCCGATGCCCGCTTTTCCAGCGGCGCTCTGGCTGGACGGAGAGGTGCCGGAGTGGTCGAACGGGGCGGTCTCGAAAACCGTTGTGCGAGCAATCGTACCCAGGGTTCGAATCCCTGTCTCTCCGCCACATAACTTATTGATATTTATTGACTTTTTGCGATTGCCTGCAAGTGCCGGAAATGTCGCGCCTATTTCCCTGCAGGCCGTTAGTAGCGGCATGTTTTCGCATCGTCTCTGCGCTGAATTGCGGCGTTTCGGGGCTCGGGTCTCCGCGTCCGGAAAACCCGGTACGGTTTGCCTGTTTGTCAGGGAAACTACAGGGAATATTCTGTCTTTGGGCGGTATTGCGCAGCAGGTCGTGACTTGCCGAGCTGCTAAGCCTGTGTGGCTACACAGTCAATTTTATGTGCGGATAGCAAATTCCCTATGGAAAGAAGCAGGGAAATTTTTGGAGCTTGCAGGGAGTAGCAGGGATCCGGGCAAGGAACTGGCTGCTCGCAAGCCGACATGGTCAGATCGCATTCCATCCCAGAGCAATTCTCTGGTCGTTCCAGCCTGCCGGAATTTCGATCGTCTTGAGTGCTTCGAGCGTAAGCGTTGGCGGTTGCAGGCCCTTGAGGATGTCTTCTTGAAGTTGCGGTGCAAGCAGCGCGAGGCGCAATATGGCGCGATCATAAGGCGTGGCCGACGAGGTATTGAGCGATGGCCTGCCTCGCTTCCAGTCGAGCATGCGATGTGCCTTGCGCAGGCCTGCAATCAGCGCGGGATCGGGGCGCGGCGCCCGGTGTGTTCCGGCAATCACCAGTTGCTTGCTGCCGCGCAATGGCAAGGCAAGCGGAACCGCGATGCGTATGACGCCCTGGCCGGAATGCAAGATATGCTCGCCATTATTGAGATTTTGCCTGAGGTCCTTTTCGAGAGCATCGGACAAGTCGATGAGCAGGCCGTCCTTGCGCAGATGGATTGTGTTGATCTGCTCAAGCGGCGTGTTGTCAGGTAAACTTTCGAAGGACGCACTATTCCGCGAACAGCCCAATTCATCCGTTCGCGGCGGACGCGGCTTGCCACTCGGCGAAAGCGCGATCTCGGTACTTTCTCATGGTCTTTCGGGAGACGAGATTACGTTCGGTATTAAAGCAGTTGTAAATGGCGGAATGGGTGGAAACGAAACGCTGCGCTTGGCCCTGCGACTTGAACAGCTGCATTTTTCGTTCTCGTCTTCGGACGGGAAGGTGTGAATTTTCTGCGCGATTGTTATCGCGGAGGCGGCCAGGTTGGTGCCTCGCGAGCGCACCTAATTCACGAAGTGCTGCTCGATAGGAAGCAAGACCATCGGTCACGATTTCGTCGGGAACGAAGCCTTGGTTTTTCAGAAGTTTCTTCAATAATTTCAGAGCTGCCGCCTTGTTCTGGCGTTTCTGGACGAGGACATCCAGCACCTCGCCTTCCCGGTCAACCGCCCGCCACATGTATATCCGCTTGCCAGAGATGCGGACAATCATTTCGTCCAGGTGCCACACGCAATCGGCACGGCAACGCCGCTTTCGAAGGTTCGCCGCGATGGTCGGACCAAACTTGTCTGACCAGCATCGGATGGTCTCGTAAGTTACATCGATCCCGCGTTCGGCGAGCAAATCTTCGATGTCTCTCAAGCTCAGGGTGAAGCGGAAATATAGCCACACGGCGTGGCTGATGATGTCCGGATGAAAGCGATGACGCTTGAACGATATGGGCCGCATAGCCCTCTGTTTAGCAAGGAATTTCTTCAATTAGGAGACGAGTTGGCGTTAGACTGAAAGCACCGCCATTCTTTTGCAATATTTCCTGGTTTTCTGAGGGCCTGGCCTGACAGGTTTTTTACGAGCCGTTCATCGTGCCCCGCAATTGCGAGGCGCTATTGGCCGCTCAAGCCGCTGTTGATGCAATTAAGTGCACTGTTGTCTAGGGTCCGGACTCATCAGAGCCACTATGTGACGAAGGCTGCGATGGCGATGATTGCCATGAAGGTCTTGATATTGCGGTCGAAGCGTGTGGCGACACGGTGCCAGTCCTTGAAGCGGCAGAACACGAGTTCAACGACGTTGCGCTGGCGGTATATCTGCCGGTCGTGCTCGATCTGCACCTTGCGGTTGGACTTCGACGGGATGACCGGGGTGGTTCCGCGTTCGATCAGCCAGGAGCGCAAAGCGTTGCTATCATAGCCCTTGTCGGCGACGAGATATTCCGACGGCGGCACGGCATTGATCGCCAGCATTGCAGTCTTGGCATCATGTGTATTGCCGGGTGTCAGCAGGAGGACATGCGGGCGGCCCTTCTCGTCGCAGACGGCGTGGAGGTTGGTGTTCCGGACACCTTTGGTGATGTCGATACCATGAGCCAAGGTCCCCCTTTTGCGCCTCCGGCAGTAAGGTGGATCTTGATACAACTGCTGTCGATAAAGAGCTTGGCAGACAAGCCCTCGACCCTGGCAAGCTGGGCGAAGATGTGCTCCCACACGCCGCGCTCGGCCCAGCGCCGGAAACGGTTGTAAAGCGTCTTCTTCGGCCCGTAGACGTGCTCCGGTCAATCACCCCAGCGACCGCCGCTCTTCGGCGCGTGGATAATACCCGAAAGCACACGCCGGTCATCGACCCTCGGCATACCGTGCGTATCCTGCGGCAGGAGTGGCTCGATCCGCGACCACTGCTCATCCGAAAACCAGAAGAAATCCGCCATTCCAACCGCCTCCTCGCTGGAGACAGGTGAATCATATCTCGATGATGCTGTGAGCCCCGCTTATGGGTCCGGCCCCTAGGTCGTGAACTCATAAATGGATTGAGGTCAGAGCGCTGATGTCCCATCCATCTGGGCAAGGGAGGATGCATGGTTCAGAAGGCGGTGACAGAGCTTTGCGGCGTTAGTGAGAAACTCACGGACGACCTTGATGCAGACCAACTGGCGACGGCGACCAAGCATATTGATGCACTCGCGCACCCTTTGAAACCAGATGATATTCGGGCCCTGCTGCCGCTTCTACCGCAGGACGGCGACACCGCTGCTGGCCTGAACTGGTCGTTGCTGCATGCGATTGAGGCCGCGCCGGATTGGCCGATGTGGGATTTGCTTGGCGACCAGAGCAACGAGTGGGTCCGCATTTTCCGACTTAGGCTTGCAAATGGAGGGTTCCATCCTCCGGCCTGAAGTGATTCAGCGTCGGTATGAGCCGATATGACCTGACCGACTTCGAATGGCGCGTGATCGAGCCGCTGCTGCCTAACAAGCCCCGAGGCGTGCCGCGTGTCGACGATCGCCGCGTGCTGAACGGCATCTTCTGGGTGCTTCGGTCGGGAGCGCCGTGGCGCGACCTGCCGGAACGCTATGGTCCGCGCACCACCTGCTACAACCGCTTCGTGCGATGGCGGAAGGCCGGGGTGTGGGATCGGATGATGGACGCCATCACCGCCGCGCATGATGGCGACATCCAAATGATCGACAGCACTTCTATCCGGGCGCACCAGCAGGCTGCGACGGCAAAAAGGGGGATCGAGATCATTGTCTCGGTCGCTCCCGAGGCGGCCTCACGACCAAAATCCATGCGGTTGTCGACGGGCAAGGCCTCCCGATCCGACTGAGCCTGACCGCCGGGCAAAGCCATGATGGCCAAGCTGCCGACGGTCTGCTCGATCATGTTGGCGCTGGGACAATTGTGCTGGCGGACAAGGCCTACGACGCGGACCGCATCCGGGCGTCTCTCCGCGAGAAAGGGGCGTTCGCCAACATCCCGCCAAAGTCCAACCGCCGGACAAAACCGTACTTCAGCACTTGGATCTACCGCGAGCGGAACCTGATCGAGCGCTTCTTCTCCAAACTGAAGCACTTCCGCCGGGTTGCCACACGCTACGACAAGCTGGCGGAAAACTTCCTTGCCATGGTCCAACTCGCCTCATTGCGACTGTGGCTCCGCGTTTATGAGTCTACGGCCAAATTTGTCACTACGGCCTAGTCGCGGTCTAATTATTTTGCCCCAGCCCTAAACATATTGGCGATCCCTGCGACTGACATGATGTGATTCCTCAGGCCTTTGAGTCTGGAGGACTATTCTTGTCGGCGGGACGGGCAGAGATGGTAGCGATTTTCACAGGGCTTGGGGCAGGTTTTGAGCGGGGGTCGGCCAATGTGCTGGGCGCGGGTGGCATCTGGGGCTCTGGTGTGCAAGGCAGGTCTGGCGATCAGGTCGCGGTAAATGCGGCGACAGGAAATCTGGTTGTTTCGCGGCAGGATGAATTTCTGATTGGCCGTGGTCCGGATGTAGGGATATCGCGAACCTATAACAGCATGCTGGACGTTGCCGACAATGACAATGGCGACAACTGGCGGCAAAGCACCGACCGGCGCGTCTATGATCTTGTCGGCACCATCAATACTGCAGGCAGCACGCTGAAGCGGGTGGGGGCTGACGGTGCTGTCGTTCTATACACCTATGATGCTGGCGAAAGTGCCTATATCGCAACCGATGGTGCTGGTGCCTATGACAGGATTACCAGCAGCGGGAGTGTCTGGATTTGGCGTGACGGTGACAGCCAGACCGTCGAATGGTATGATTCATCCAATGGAGGCCGGATTACCTGGCAGGGTGATGTTGACGGGAACTGGGTCGAATTCACCTATAATGGTTCCGGCCTGCTCGACAAGGTCATCACAGCAGACGGATCGTGGACCCAATATAGCTGGTCGGGCACCGATATTACTGCAATCGTTACCGGCTTTACCGATCTTCAGACATCAACGGCCAAGACGCTTACGCGCACATATTATGTTTATGACGGTTCGCACCGCTTAACGACTGTAAAGGTCGACTATACGCCTGATGATAATTCTGTCGCTGATAGTGCATTCTATCAGGTGGATTACAGCTATGATGGCAGTGGTCGCTTGTCTCAAATCAGCCAGTCTGATGGCAGCCTGGTTGCATTTGCATATGATGGTTCGGGGCGGGTCATCACCGTCACACAGACAGCATCGACAGGCGTCACCCGGGTTACGGCGATCGCATATGATACAAATGAAACTATAGTCACGGACCCGCGAGGCGGCGAGACCCAGCTGACCTATGACAGCAATGGACAGCTGGTGCAGCTGGTCGCGCCTTCTGATGACAATGGTTTGCGCCAGATTGTACAATATGAATATGATGCCGATGGAAATCTTGTCCGGACGATTTCAACGGATAGCGATGCGGCCAGCATCATCTTTTACGACTATACGCCCGGCGAAGTGGACAATGATGTCTGGCCCGACGATCCGAACAGCTTGCCGACGGCGGGCACCTTGCCAAGCGGATGGCTCAGCAATTCTCATATCGACGATACCGAATGGGCCGCGACAACGGGTCCATATGGAAACGATATTGTCAGTTTGCATGGTGGGCAGGTCAATTCCGACGGCAGCGCTGGCGGTTCATTCTCTAATTTGTTCGAGATTGATCCGGAGGAAGCGTATGAATTTTCCTATTATGTAAAATATGACTCTGCCGGAATTATCTCAAGCGTCACATATTTCGGGATGCGGAATTATCTGAGTGAGGTTTTTGAGGATGCGGTGACGGGATCATCGACCAATAATCCCTATTTTGCAACGATCAGCCCGTCATCAAATGGCCTGGTGGCAGACCGGTGGTACAAGGTCGTGGGCTATGTATTGCCCGAGGGCAGCGCCAATCTTTCAGCGCACGACCTGGGCGGTGTCTATGATACGATCACGGGTGCAAAAATACTGAGTACGACCAGCTGGCGCTGGGCAGATGGCACACGCTCGGACTATTTCTATTCGCGTTTCTTTCGCAGCGGTCCATCCGGAACGACGAGTTATGAAACGCATTATTTCCTTCCTGATGTTCGCGTAATCGATCCTGCGGATATGCTCGGCGGCTCCGATACGCTGGATACTGCGACCGATGCGGCTTATATGGCCGCCGCTCTCGGCGCGGCATCTGTGCCAGGCCCTTCCGGCATAATCTATGATGAAGGCGGGCGCATCACGTCATACACCTATGATGGCAATGGCAACTGGCTCACGCGGACTGATGCCAATGACCATGTCACGACGCGTACCTATGGCAGCAAGAATGAGGTGCTGAGCGAGGCGATGACCGGATCGGATGCCGGTGGTGCATCCGTTAGCCATGTCAGCCGTTTCGTTTATGACAGCGAGAATCATCTGCGTTACGCGATCAGTGCCGAAGGCCATGTTACCGAATATCTGTATTCGGCGAGTGGACTTCTAAACTATATCATTGAATATCCTGAACATTCCTATACGACTGCGG
>JAWKXS010000005.1:0-273608 GCA_041396885.1 Blastomonas sp. | reverse complement strand
GGACGACGAAACCGTAGCGCCGCACTTTACTACATCTTCGCGGAGCCAGCCTCTCGGGAAGGCAAAGCCATACCGGATAGCGAGCACTCGAGACATCGGCAGGAAGTAGCGGATTTCGCCTCAGCCGTGGACGGCGACGATGTACGCTTCCAAGCCGGAAGCTATCGGGAATGGATATCGACCTGGCCTCACGATGACGAAATCCAAGCACATGGCCGAGCTATCCTTGCGACGTTCGCGCCATGAGTGCTGCCGGTTTGAAGCGCACGGTCACGGCGGCAGAGATAGCTCGGGCTGCAGGCATCGATCCGAAAACCTTCCGTGCGGCACTCAGGCGAGCGAACCTCAATTGGCACGCGCATTACGAAAAGTGGGAAGTCCCGTTTGGCAGCGCCGAGCATCACGAGATGAGCGAAGTGCTGGCATCGCTCACGCTGTCCGAAAAGCCCGCGCCGACATCACTTCCGCGCACCCGCTCCTTTAAGTCAGCGCCACGCAGGAACAGCGATGAAGCTTGGATTATCGGGCTATGCGATGAGGTGCTCGGGGAACAAGCCATCCGCCAGCATAGGTTCCCGTTCCTGACTGGCGATCCCGGATCGACGGGCCGCAGATCACCGCTACCGGTCGATGCGTTTTATCCAGCTCTAAAACTCGTAATCGAATTCCATGAAATCCAGCATTCGCAGCCAGTCGCGCATTTTGACAAACGCCAAACGGTGTCGGGCGTATCACGCGCTGTACAACGGCACCGCTACGACGAGCTTCGACGCGAGGTGCTTCCCCGGCATGGAATAGACATCGTCATTTTCGACTATTCCGAGTTCGAACACACCACGGGAGGCCGCTTGCTTCGCACCAGCCGGGATCGCCAAATTATCGCCAAACGACTGCGGCCCTATACCAACCCTAGAAGCGATGATTGATGTAATCAGTCACTGCCGCGCCGCTTAGCTCAGTAGTGGCATTGCCGCCGCGAACGAAGAACCGTTGTTCCTTACCATCCTTGAGGAAAGCGGCTTTTGGACCAGGCTCGCACCTGACAATCAGAACCCGCTCGCCTTGCTGGTCGTCGAAGTGGGGATGGACATAGGGCAGAAAGATCTCGCCGATCCGATCCTTGATGAGATTGACGAGGTGCAGCCCCATCTTGTCCTCATTCGGGAAACCGTCGGCACTGATCCCGAGAACCTCGCCATCATCGGCAACCCCGATCAGCAATGTGCCGCCCTTCGCGTTCAGAAACCCGGCAATCGTCTTGAGCGCCGACAGATGCATCTTTTCGTCGGGCTGGCCCGTGTGCAAATTGATGCGGAGCGTTGACTTGAACTCCACGGCCCCAGTTTCGCCGCCCGCGATCAGCTCTGCAACTGAGGGCGGTGACACGGCCTCAATGGCTGCGTCACCGCGCAGCAGCTCCCATGCGCGCCGGACGACCTGCGCCATGCGAAGGCGGCGCTCGACCAGAAATTGATCGTAGGGAAGTTCCCACCAGAGGTGCGGCAAGGCGTGCAGACCGTACACGCGCTCCCGTTCCGCAGCCGTCATCTGGGCATCAAGCGCCGGGACATATTCCGCCGGGGGCTGCTTCCCGATCTTGATGTTGTCCGGCCATTCAACCGGCGCGAAATTGGCAATCTGATTGATCAGCTTGAGATCGGTGACGCCCTGAGCTTCGAGATAGGCGCGCGGGAACAGATGGTGCTGTTCAAGCGATGCTTTCGATCCCTTGATCGCAGGATCAACCATGGCCGCAAGTTTGAGCGGGCTGAAAAGCGCGGGCGCATCGAGCATGATGAGCGACGCTTGGTAGGCAAAGAGCGTCGGGCTGCGCGCCGCCGAAGTCGCGAGCTGGCTGGGCAGCGTAATTTCCCAGTAATCATTGGTCAGCGTCGTATCACAAATCTCGCGGAGCTTGGCGACGAAGGCTTCGCCGCTGGCCAGATCTCGGACTTGACCAAGATCGGCTTCGAACCGCGTTTCGGGGGAACTGGTATAGCGCCCCGTCATCGATGCCATGAAATAGAATTCGGCGATGGCCTGCCGCATTCGGGTGCGGTCAATGCCGTAGTCCCGGATACCGATGAGGTAGAGCACATAGCTGAAGATAATGGCCGCTTCCGAACTGACCATCTTCTGCCCACGGTATCCCGCCAGCTTGAGCGCATCGAGAAAATGGTGCCAGTTGGCGAGGTTCAGAACCGCCGTCTGCGCTTCGCGCATTAGGGTGAACTGCCCTTCGCGCTTGTCAGGATTGTCCACGCCGGTCGCAGCATCCTTTCCCCGAAGCGCACTGTAGACATTGGCAAGCCTCGCGCGTTTCAGCGCCAGCCCCACGGTGGCGCGCAGCATCTGGTCCGGCGAGGGCTTGATGAAATGGTTGTATGGCGATGCCTGCCCTTCGCTTGGGACGGTGGCTTGAAGCGAGAAGTTCTCCAGCTCGACCCGGCCATCTTCCCAGAACACCGACATCAGCGTCATGATGAAGTCGGCCTGGTTGAGCGCCTTGCCCTTGCCATTGATGCGCACGAACACTTCGGCGATGGTTTCCTCATCGACCGACGAAGCCAGTGTCAATGCGACGAAATTGTAGTTCGGCAGATTGCGAAGATGGTCAATGGCATCTTCGATGGCCGTTTCCTCCTCATCGGAAATCTCCCGAATTTCCTTGAGTTGAGAAAGGAATGCCTTGCGAAACGCGCCTGCCTTGAAATCCGGCCTCCACAGCACGGAGATGTCAGGGATAAAGGCCCGGTCTTTCTTGATGGCCGCATCGGCCACGTCGAACCGGCCAGACAGCGGGTTGAACGCGATCTGGATACGCTCCTTTTTGAAGTTCGAGCGGAGGACTTCCATCCCCTTTACCACAGCATAGAGCGAGGTCAGGCGCTGCTGGCCATCGACAATCGCCAGTTCCGGCACCGACTGTTTCGGACCAGTCCCGATGCTCTTCAGCCCCCCGTCGCCACCTGTCTTCCAGAACAGCAGAAATCCGGCAGGATAGCCGCGATACAGGGAGTCGAAGAGATCGCGGACGTTCACGTTCGGCCAGACGAAAGGCCGCTGTAACTCCGGCAGCCCGATCTTGCCCATGTCGATGTCTTCGATGAGCGACAAGATCGGAACATTACTGGTTGTGAAGATTGCCATTGCTTACCCGTCGTTGAAAAATCAGGTCAAGACATCGGTTTTGACCAACCCAATGTCTAGAACATATCGTCGTCGATTACTGGCTTCTTCGGATCGTCGGAGGTGTTGGCCTTGTCCGCCTCCATCTTGGCCGCAACTTGCTCCAACTGATCGCCTGCCACGTCGTTGAAGAACCGCAACGAGTCAGATTTGCCCGGGCAATGCTCCCCACGGATCGACATGCGGCCGGCGTCCCACCAGCGATAGGTGCAACCATTTTCGCTCGAACGTTCAGAGCGGCCATATTCCGCGTCCAGCAGGCCAATGAACCGCTCATAATCGGCTGTCGATTCAAGAATATAGTCCGCTCGCAGCAAATGCCGGACAAACCCTTCGATGACGACTTCCTTCACGCCGCCAAGGCCAACGGGCGGGGACAGCGTCCATTTGGGGAAGGACTCGCCCTTGTCGTTGCTCGCAAGGACTGTGGAGCCGCGCCCCTCAAAGGCAGCCACGATGCCATACACATCGGTCGAGATCGGGCTGACGCCTGCGAGCTTCACGCCGGTCGATGGATAGTCTACCACGGTAATGCCATATAGGCCGTTCCACAGGCCTTTGACCCTATCGTCTTCCCCGAAGCTCTTGGTGTCACTGACGATAGCCGCCATGCCCTTGTCCAGGATCGACGAGAGCGTCAGGCGCGGGCCGGTGAAGCCGAAGCTGATCCTGTCGCGGTACGCCACGTTGCCCGCCGAAAACTTCTCTCCGTCGCGAAGATCGCGCAAGCCGCATCGTCGCAGCACATTGAGATCGGTCATCCCGAGCGAGAGCACCAGCAGGTGAATGCCCTGCCCCGGCTCCCGGATGAAATGGATGTGAACCGTCTCGAACTCGTCGGGCGTGGCGGGATTGTCTTCGCACACCCATTTGGCGCGGTGCGCGCTGTCGGTGGTCTGGCGCGCGCAGCCGGTTAGCGCGGCAACCGTTGGCGCGAGCTTTTCGAAATCGCTTTCGAACCGGGGGGTAATCTGCGGCAGGCTGCACCAGTTCATCGCTTGCGCAGGCACCGCCGATACCGCCGCTGCCAGCCCAACCATCGATAAAAACGCGCCCCTCATCCCCATTCGCTCCTGCAACTCAATCCCGAATATCGGCGTCCGGCTGCCCTGCCATCAGCGCGTTGATCCACAGCAGCGCCAGTTCCGGGCTGCGGTAGCGGCCAGAATAGCGGGCGCGCTCTTCCCGTTCGACGGTCGGGAAGGTCGAATAGATGTAGCGGATATCATCGCGCGACTTGGCCGGATTGGCAGCGTCCCAGACTCCGTAGAGGATGAAGTAGAGCGCATCGAGCTTTGCCCGCAGCATGAAGCGGCGTTCCTCGTCCCACGCGAACGGAGGCTTCACCTGCCCAGCGCCGTCCACATGCCCGAGATCGCGGGCGAAGGGTGCCAGATCATGGGCCGTGTATGACAATTCCAGAACGGCTTCCCGGACGATGTTCGCTGCCGTCTTGGACCCGAACTGACGCAGATATGCTGATGGCGGCACGATTGGCAGTTGTTCGAGAATGTACTTGTTCAGATGGCGGCTCTGAATCTTGTTCCGCGCGAAATAGTCGCATGGGATCGAATTCAGATTGCCAACAAGCAAGCTGCAATCCGAAGCATCCATTCCGTCAAGCAATGGGAGGGTGTTGCCAGCTCCAACCTGAGGAACGATGGCTGCAATCAGTGACCGTTCATTGTTTGTATTGCAGACGTCATTGAATCCAATGGCGTAACCTCTTTTGATCGCGTCAACTTTCGTAGCATTCACCCAATATCGCGGCGTAGGAACAAACTCTGGCGATGCCAGATCATCGAGCGATGAATGAATTGCCTGCCCTTGCCCACTCACAGAACCCGGTGGCGTAATGATGGATGCGTAGCGATGGTTATAGAGTTGTACGCTCTTGCCCTCGAACAACGGCAGCCATGTTCCGGCGGCCGATTGGTATCGTTGGCCGCCAATTGGCCATGCAGCTTCGCGACCTTCGAGTTCAGATTTGTCCCGAAAATGCTCGCTTGCATTAGTCATGTGAAACATGGTCGAGTACTTCGCCGACCAATCAGTGACATCGCCCTGACCAGACTTCCTTACGAACACCGGCACTCTTGCATAAGCTTCCGACACGAGCCGAGCGTCTTCGGATGACCGAAAGATCGGCATCGTCCCGGTATTCGGATTGACCGCAAACAATGTCTGCGCATCCATGAGTACGGTCGGGTCAGATTGTTCGTCAGGCAGCGCATGGAGCTTCACCGCGTATCGGAACTTCGGATAACGCCGCGACCCGTTGGAGGCGATCAGCATGGTTGGCTGATCTTCGGCGTGCACATCTTTGAACAGCCAACGGCGCTTATTCTCGAAGGCAATGAAGTCCTTTAGTTGCTGGTTTTCCGTGATGCCGGAGATGTATTTCGCGCTGGTCTTGTCGGTGCCGATCCCGATGGGAACGAGAAGCCCGATCAATCCGTCACTTTTCGCCAGTGCATGCGCCCGTTCCACGAACAGGCTGTAGAGATTGATGTCGCCACCGCACAGCAGTGGGTAGTGATCCGACGGTGGCGGAACGCGCTTGCCCGTTTCCGGGTCTTTGGTGGCCTTGCCGCTGGCGAACCGGGCCATACGCAGCGAGTCCAGAGCCCTCTTGTCCGCACGTTCAAATTCGGCTGCCAAGGGATCGCCCGACGCAACCAAAGCCTCGACCATCGCCTCTCGGTCCGACGCGCGGGCCTGCGCGGCGATCTCGGGCCTGCGAACCGCGAACCATTCAACCTGCTGCAACTTGATCCGGTCCCAGGGCGGATTGCCGACGATGGCATCGAAGCCGCCCTTGCGCTCGCCGCTGGCCCAGTCCTGCCAGACACCCGGAAAGGCAATCTGCCAGTTGAGGAACCGCTCTTCCTCGATCAGTTGACGGGCATTGCGCCATATCTCGGTGAAGGCTTCAACCTCTGCCGGGCGCGCCTTGCCGCCTTCCGGTTCCTTGCGACCGCGCGCGATGGGGATGGCATCGCCGAAGCGGCCATCGAGCCACAAGCGCACCAGCGCCTTACCGTCCTTGTCTAGATTGAGCCAGTCCAGCGCATGCATGAAGCTGACGAAGCCATCGAGTTCTCCGGTCATCAGTTCGACATCGGCCCACATGGCGGCAGAACGATGCGCCTCGGCAATCTCAGCGTCGGTCAGCGCTTCGATGGTCTTCATCGCCTCGGCACTGCGCTGGGCATTGCGCAGCGCTTCATTCCAAAGCAGTTCGCCGCCCAGCTTTGCCGCCTTGTCGATGGCATCGCGGACCCACAGACCGAACAGGCTGTCTCCGCACCGCAGGTGATGGTCGATGAAGGATAGCGGCGCGCCGACGGTGAAGGTGTGCAGCCACAGTGCGACCTTGGCCAATTCCACCGCCATCGGGTTCTTGTCCACGCCATAGACGCAGCGCTTCAGCACCATGCGGCGCACGATGTGGCGGTCATCAAGCTGGGATTCGTCAATCGCCCAGCCTTCCTCCCGTGCGTTCTTCAGGATCGTCCGGCGGATTTCGCCGATCCTGTCGGCCAGCGGACTAGCGTAATCAATGCCTGCCTGTTCCGCCGCAGCCGATGCCTCAGCCATCGCTTCCAGCACCTTGTCGGCCATGAGATCGACCAGACTGACCAGAAAGTGCCCGGACCCCATGGCGGGGTCGCAGACGCGCAGCCGGAGGATGGCCTGTGCAGGATCGGCATCGCCCAGTTCGGCACGGACGTAATCTTCCGCATCGCCCTTCTTGATCCGGCCTATCGCCGCCACAAAACCCGCATTCGCATCGGCGAACAACGGCTCAAGCGTCTTTTCCAGGATCAGGGTGACCAGCTCATCGGGCGTGTAGTAGCTCCCGCTGTTCTTGCGCGCGAAGGCATTCGGGCGAACGGCGATAACGCCGTCTTCGCGGACCACTTCATGTTCCAGCAGGCGTTCGTAGATCGAACCGAGCTGCTGAACGGTGAGATCGCGGTAATTGATGTACCGCCGGTCACTGCCCTGCCGCTCGAACGAGAGCTTGTCGATGACCGGGGCAAGGACGCTGTCCGGCAATCGAATTTGGTCAAGCAGCGGGGTTTTGGCGGGCGCGAACAGACCGCCATTGTAGGGCGGAATGCCGATGGATGCGTCTCCCCGGTCAACGATGCGGGACAGATCGGCAATCCGGCTCCAAATCTGGGATGCGGTTACAGAGAACGCATCACCTCGCCCCATGCGATCACCGACTTCGAGCCGCTTTGGTCGGAGCGCATAATCATCATAGCCATCGGAGTTGACTGGCAGCAGATCGCGATCTTCGGCATAAAGCAGGAACAGCAACCGATAGAGCAGCACCAGCGAGGCGTCGCGCACTTCCTCCAGCGGCGTCTGGGGCGATGCCCCCGCAACCGCCGTAGTCAGTGCCGGGAAGATTTCATCGAAAACGAGCTTGGACAGCGACTTCGCAACGCGCTCTTCATAGAAAGCAGCTTCGGCCCGCGCGCGTTCGTGAAAGGATCGGCCATCGGCACCAGTTCTGGCGAACGCGGTGCGGGAAAACACCGCTGAGAATACCCGCAGGGCATGGTCGCGGGCATCGTCATCAATGCCGGTTTCGTCACTGAGACCCAGCGCAAGTGCGGCAGCAAGATCAACCTCCAGAAACTCTTCACTGACTGAGCGCGCGCCAGCCCAGTAAAGCCGCCAACGTGATCCATTGGTCAGGATGCCCCAACGCAAGCCATGTTCGCTGTTGTCACCAATGCGGCGGAGGTAACGCAGCATCTGCGTGGAAGGCGCGACTGCATCTTCGCGCCCCACCGCGCGATCCAGCGGCCTTGCCCAGCGCTTGCTCTCGACAACCGCAGCGCCATGTTCATACCGTCGCCATTCCTCAGGCTGCGCATTGGCGCGATCCTTGGCGTCACTGTCGATGAACAACAGGCCATCGGGAACGTCGAGCCTGCCCCCAGCGGAGAGATTTTGTTGCCTCAGGCTCTCCGACCAACCCAATTCCGCAAGAATCGGCCAGATGAAATCATCTTCTGTCTGACTTTCGTTCGGCGATGATTCTCGGGGGAACCGGTCCGCGATAGCGATCAGGGCAGAGCGAAGCGCACCCACATCAACCGCCCGGTATTCGGTCGATTGCCGGATGGCTTCTTCAAGATAATCAGTCGTTAGGAACGATCCGGCGAACAATTGCATTGGCATCGACTAGCAGCCAATTTCGTGTCGTTCCACGAAAGGTTTTCCACCAGTGCTGCTATGAGCTGCTTTCGGCTTCGAACGCTCGCTTTCCCTTCCGCTTCCACAGCACCAGCGCCTGCTCCCGTTCCTCGCCACGCAGCTTCGCGGCAACGGTGAGGAACGCGCCGTAGAGCGTGGCGCGATCATCGTCGGCAAGTTCGACCAGCCCGGCCTTCACGACCAGGCCGCCCAGTTCGATCAGTTGCCGCGTGCGTTCGCGTCGTTTGACCTGCCATTCGCGCATGTCGGTTCGCGCCTTTCGTGCCTCAATCCGATGCCGCGCCGCCGTCAAGCGGGAGAGTGCCATCCAGCTGGCCTTGAGGTCCGCCGCCACGCTTGCGCGCCTTGCTTTGAAAGAAGGCCGCGCCGCGCTTGCGCCACGCCTCCTTCCTCTGCGCTTCGCAGGTTTCGGCAATGACGAGCAGCGCACCGGCCAGCGTTTCTGCGTCTGTTGCATCGGCCCCGGTGGCGATCACCAGTTCGCCAAGCTGCTGCACGCGGCGTTCCTTCAGTTGCTTCGCCTTGTCGGCGAGCGCCTTCAGTTCCGAATCAAAGTCACGGGGTTTGCGCATCGAAGTTCTCCATTGAGAGGTGATGCGCTGATGATAATATCGATGCTCTCCCATTGCTGTAGAGTCGTCGAGACGGCCTGATACGGAATAGTCCCGAGCAGGATTTTATCATGGGAGGGCGCGCTTATACGTCGTGCCGACGTCGCGCTCATGGCGTAGATGGATTGCCGTCATGGCGATCTTCCACCTCTCCGTCAAAGTCATCAGCCGGTCGAGCGGGCGCAGCGCTGTGGCCGCAGCAGCCTATCGCGGGGCCGAGCGGCTGCATGACGAACTGCTCGACCGCGACCATGACTTCACCAACAAGGACGGGGTCGTCCATTCCGAAGTGCTGCTGCCGGAAGGCGCGCCGGAGGAATTCGCCGACAGGGAAAAGCTCTGGAACGCCGTCGAGGCCGCCGAAAAGCGGAAGGATGCGCAGCTTTCCCGTGAGGTCGAATTTGCCATTCCGCGCGAGCTGACCAGGGGACAAGGCATCGAGCTGGCGCGTGAATTCGCCGAGGCGGAGTTCGTCGAAAAGGGCATGATCGCGGACCTCAATGTCCATTGGGATATTGGCGCGGACGGTCAGCCCAAACCCCATGCCCATGTCATGCTCACCATGCGCGAAGTCGGCAAAGACGGGTTCGGCGCGAAGGTGCGCAACTGGAACAAGGCCGAACTGGTCGAGCAGTGGCGTGAGCGCTGGGCCGATCATGTCAATCAGCGCCTAGCCGAACTCGATATCGACGCTCGGATAGATCACCGCAGCCTTGAAGCGCAGGGCATTGCACTGGAGCCGCAGGACAAGATCGGCCCCGCCGCTTCGCGCATGGGCGTGCGCGGACTGGAGGCCGAACGCATCGAGGAACACCGCGCCGTCGCGCAGCGCAACGGCGAGCGGATCATTGCCAATCCGGCTGTCGCACTGGACGCGATCACGCACCAGCAAGCCACCTTCACCAACCGCGATCTTGCCATGTTCGTGCACCGGCACAGCGATGGGAAAGAGCAGTTCGATTTGGCCATGAGCGCCGTGCGCGGTTCGTCAGACCTGATCGCGCTGGGCAAGGATGGACGCGGCGAGGAGCGGTTCACATCGCGGCAGATGATCGAGACCGAACAGAGGCTTGGCCGCGCATCGGAATTGCTGGCAGCGCGCGAGCGGCATCAGGTCGAAGATCGTGGCCGTGAAGGCGCGCTGGCGCGCGCGGCGGTGCGCGAGCTGGCGCTCTCCGGTGAGCAACGCGCGGCGTTCGAACATGTGACCGATGGGCGCGGCCTCAGCGTTGTCGTGGGCTATGCCGGAACCGGCAAGAGCGCGATGCTCGGCGTCGCTCGCGAGGCATGGGAGCGCGCTGGCTATACCGTTCGCGGTGCCGCCCTATCCGGCATTGCCGCCGAGGGGCTGGAGCATGGTTCGGGCATTGCTTCGCGGACCATCGCCAGCCTTGAGCATCAGTGGGGCAAAGGCCGCGAACTGCTCACCTCGCGCGACGTGCTCGTCATCGACGAGGCAGGCATGGTTGGCACGCGCCAGATGGAGCGCGTTCTCTCCCACGCCGCCGACGCAGGCGCGAAAGTTGTCCTGGTCGGCGACCCGCAGCAGCTCCAGGCTATCGAAGCCGGAGCCGCCTTCCGTGCGATCCATGAACGCCACGGCGGCGTCGAAATCAGCGAAGTGCGCCGCCAGCTTGATGGCTGGCAGCAGGAGGCCACGCGGCATCTCGCTACCGCGCGCACCGGCCTTGCCATTCATGCCTATGGCGAACGCGGCATGGTCCATGTCGCCGAGACGCGGGAGGCAGCGCGCAGCGAGCTGATCGAGCGTTGGGACCGCGACCGGCAGGCCAGTCCCGGCGATACGCGGATCATTCTCACCCATACCAATGAGGAGGTGCGCGAACTCAATGACGCGGCGCGCGGAAAGCTGCGCGCCAGTGGTGAGCTGGGCAACGAAGTGGCCATCCGCGCCGAGCGTGGCGACCGCCAGTTCGCCAGCGGCGACCGGATCATGTTCCTGCGCAATGAGCCGGGCTTGGGCGTCAAGAATGGCACACTCGGCACCGTCGAGCAGGTGACGCCGCAACGCATGGCCGTGCACACCGACGATGGTCGCAACGTCGCATTCGACACCAAGGATTATGCCCATATCGATCATGGCTATGCCGCCACGATCCATAAGGCGCAGGGCATGACGGTGGACCGCGCGCACGTGCTGGCCACCCCCGGCATGGACAGCCACGGGGCCTATGTCGCGATGTCCCGCCATCGTGACAGCCTTGCCGTGCATTATGGCCGCGACGACTTCGCCGATCAGTCAAAGTTGGTCCGCACGCTGAGCCGCGAGCGCGGCAAGGACATGGCCAGCGACTACAAGCCCGAGCAGCAGTTCGCCGAACGGCGCGGCATCACCTTCCGCGAACGTATCGTGGAAATCGCACGGCAGTTGCCGGAACGGGCGAAGTCGATCTTCGCCGGATTCCGCCCGCAAGCACACAAGCTCGAAGCCGTGCCGACGGATCAGGCTGGCCTGTCCGATCAGCGCCGAGCGGTCGAACGCTTTGCCCGTGCCGCCGCCGACATCAGGCAGATGCGCGAACAGGGATTGCCGGTCCTGCCACACCAGCGCGACGCGCTGGAGAAGGCCGGAAAGGCGCTCGATGCAATCCGGCCCCATGGCACCGCCGACCTCGCCAGCGCCTTGCAGCGCCAGCCCTCGCTGGCCCGTGAGGCCGCCGATGGTCGCAGCAAGGGCGCGATCCGCGCCATGCAGCTTGAAGCCGAAATCCGCATCGACCCCGCGCAGCGCGCCGAACGTTTTGTCAGCGACTGGCAGCGGCTCGGACAGGCACGTCAGGCCATGCAGCGCGATGGCGACACCAGGGGCACGCAGAGGCTCACTAACCGCATGACGGACATGGCGAAGAGCCTGGAACGCGACGCGCAGGTCGAATCCCTGCTGCGCGGTCGTACCCGCGAACTTGGCATCAAGACAGAACTCGGTCGCGATCTGGCCCGCGACCTGGCCGCCTCCATCACGATGGAGCGGAGCCGGTCAATCGGCATGGGCCTGTAGGAGAAGCATGATGGATACCGATACTGATGACGTGGACCTGACCTTGGACCTGGAGTCGGAACCCGATCCCGACCCGCCCGTCCCGGACACCGCTAGCGATCCCGCCGCCGAGGCTTTCGCCTGCGTGGAGGGGGAACTGGCCCTGATGCGCCGGGCGGTCCAGCACCTTGCCGCCGAGCGCGCCGACATTGTCATTCCCGACTACGGCACGACCCTGACCGACATGGCCAAGCGGATAGGCGCAATCAGTGAGAGCTTGAAGGGCATTGCTGGTCATCCGGCGATGCAGATGACCCCTGACAGCATCAGCAATCGGATCGCCGCCGCAGCAGAATCGGCACGGCAGACAGATCACGACCGGATCAACCAGGCACGGGACGATTTGCACCATGCAGCCCAAGCGATGCGCAGTGTCACCGCGCATGCCCGCACTGCCGCCGAACAGCAGCAGCAGCTCTACCAGGTAGCGGGCGGAGCATTGCTGGCAGGCATCCTGCTTTGGTCTTTCCTTCCCGGCACAATCGTGCGCGCCATGCCCGATAGCTGGCATTGGCCCGAGCGCATGGCCGCACGGATGGTAGGCGCACCCTCTCGCTGGGATGCTGGCGCACGGCTGATGCAGAGTGACAGCGCCGAGGCATGGAATGCACTAGCACAGGCGGCAGTCATCCAGCGCGACAACCGCGATGCCATTGACGCTTGCCGGAAGTCTGCCGCAACCTCGCAGCAGTCAGTTCGATGCACCGTCAGGATTCGTCCAAGCAGTCAAGAAGGGGAAGCAGCAGCAACGCCAACGGGGACCGCGACACGATCCCACAGAGGAGCATAACAGCCCATTCCGACCCGCATAAAATGTGGGAACAAATGTGGTTTCGATTTTCCGGAAAAGTCACATTATCCTTTGAAAACAAATCGATAAATGACTTGAATGGTAGCGGAGGAGGGACTCGAACCCCCGACACGCGGATTATGATTCCGCTGCTCTAACCACCTGAGCTACTCCGCCACTGGCCCGCCGGACACGCATATCCCGCATGGGCAGGCAGCGCCTATAGTTGGGAGTTTCCGGGCGGTCAACACCATGACTGATGCCGGTCCAAGAAAATCGGACACTTGCATTGCGCCCCGTCAGGCGTCACAGAACGGCTTCCAATTTCAGGGCATCGGGACAGGGTTGATGCAGGACAGCTATGATATTGTGATTGCAGGGGCAGGACATGCCGGTGCTCAGGCGGCGATCAGCCTCAGGCAGCTGAAATTCGAGGGATCGATTGCGCTGATCGGGGACGAGCCCTTTGCCCCATATGAGCGCCCTCCCCTTTCCAAGGAATATCTGGCCGGCGAAAAGCCGTTTGAGCGCATCCTGCTGCGCCCCGAAAGTTTCTGGGCAGAGCGCGATATCGACCTGCTGACCGGAAAGCGGATCGCGCGGGTCGACAGCGCCGAACGCAAGGTGATCCTCTCCGATGATGGCGAGATCGGCTATGGCAAGCTGATCTGGGCAGCAGGCGGCAGCCCGCGCATGCTCGATTGTCCGGGGGGCAGCGCCAACAACCTGTTCGCGGTTCGCAACCGCCGTGATGTCGACCGCATGATGGCGATGCTGCCCGATGTCGAGCGTGTCGCGATTGTCGGCGGCGGCTATATCGGGCTGGAGGCCGCAGCGGTACTGCGCAAGATGGGCAAGCAGGTCACCGTGATCGAGGCGCTGGATCGCGTCCTTTCACGCGTTGCGGGCCATTATCTCTCCGAATTCTATCAGGATGAGCATGGCGCCCATGGCGTCGACATAAGGCTTGCGACAAAGCTGGAAGGCTTTGAGACCGATGATGCGGGCAATGCCGTCGCGGTGCTGCTGGAGGGCGGCGAGACGCTGCCGACCGACATGGTCATTGTCGGCATCGGCATCATTCCGGAAACCGGGCCGCTGATCGCCGAGGGCGCGGCGGGCGGCAATGGGGTTGATGTTGACGAATATTGCCGGACCAGCCTGCCCGATATCTATGCGATTGGCGATTGTGCGGGCCATGCCAATGGCTATGCCGATGGCCGCCACATCCGCCTTGAATCGGTGCAGAACGCAAATGATCAGGCCAAGACTGCGGCAAGCCACATTGTCGGCAATGCCCAGCCCTATGATGCCATTCCCTGGTTCTGGTCTAACCAGTATGACCTGCGGCTGCAGACGGTCGGCCTGTCCATCGATTTCGACCAGCAGGTGCTGCGCGGCGACCCGGCCACCCGCTCCTTCTCGGTCATCTATCTGCGCGACGGCAAGGTGATTGCGCTCGATTGCGTCAACGCCACCAAGGACTATGTTCAGGGCCGCAAACTGGTAACCGATGGCGCTGTGCTGGATACCGACCAGCTGGCCGACACTGCCATTCCCCTGAAGGAAGTCGGTCTGGCCTAGGCGGCATGGACAAATTCCGCATGGTCGAGGCTTGAGCCAAAAAGGGTCTGGGCAAGAAGCGAATGAGGCGAATAGTGGTGCTATTTAACGAGAGAGCGACGATGCCCAGGCCCTTTTTGGCCAAGTCCTTTGAATGGCCGGATGCGGGCGACTGGCTTTGTCAATCTGCTTATCCGGGGGACATGCCCCGCATTGCGCAGATTTCCGCGCCATTCATCCCGCATCCGACCACCTCGGCTCATGCAGAATTTGTCCACGCCGCCTAGCGGCGGAAGCGCCATTGGCGGACCGCTTCCCACGGTCCGTCCAGATAGCGCCATAGCGCCAGCCCGGTCATGCCGAGGGGCCGCGGAATGAATTCGCGCGAAAGCGCCTCGAACAGCGTGCGCGCCTCGGCGGGTGGCACCTTGTTCTGGACAGTGATGTGCAGGCGCGGTCGCCCCTGATCCTGGGCGGTCAACAGGCCGTGGTACCGCTCGGCAAGCTCTTCCCTGATCGCCATCAATTCCGGAGATTCGACACGGTAGGCCACACCCCGTCCGAGATTGATGAGTCCGGTTATCATGGCAGAGGGAACGGAATTGTCCGCAATGACGGCGGCGATGGCCCGCTCGATATCGTCCAGATATTGCGGGGGCAGCTGATGAAACAGCGTAATATGCGCATCGACCACATTACGCTCGGGAGGAAAATGCCTCCGCCGCAGATCATTGGCCCATGCAAAATCGGCCGGACTCATCAAGGCAGTCAGGATCAGGGGTGCATATGTTCGGGCGGAGTTCATCGCGCCCATGTTGGCACCGCCCGCGCGCTTCGCCAAGCGGCATGAAAAGGGCGCACATCCATGACGGATATGCGCCCCTTTGCTTGCGACCCGTGAGGGATGGGATCAGGCAGCGCGCCGCAGCTGCATGGTAGAAAGAATATGCTCGGGTGCGGTCTGGCCATAGGGATCAGCATCCAGACCTTCATCGTTGATGCCGGGCTCCTCGAACCAGTCGGTAATGACGCCATCATTGACGACCATTGCATAGCGCCAGCTGCGCTCGCCAAAACCGAGATGATCCTTGCGGATCAGCATGCCCATGCGGCGCGTGAAATCGCCCGAACCATCGGGCAGCAGCTTCACCTTGTCGACGCCCAGCGCCTTGCCCCATTGGTACATGACAAAGGCGTCATTGACCGAAATGCAGTAGATTTCGTCAAAGCCCATCGCCTTGAACTCATCATAAAGACGCTCGAACGCGGGGCACTGCTCGTTCGAGCAGGTTGGCGTGAATGCGCCGGGCAGCGAGAAGACGAGTACCTTGCGACCGGCAAATTCGTCACGGACCCGCATGTCCTGCCAGCGGAAGGGATTGGGGCCTTCGACGCTTTCGTCGCGGACGCGGGTTTTCAGTGTAACATCGGGGATAGTACGACCAATCATGATATGTCCTTGCTTGTGTGTTGCGATGGCGGCCCAATGCCAGCAGATTTAAAATCGATCCAATTGATTAAAATCCTTTCTGTGATCGATTTTAGCGCGATTGAGCCGTGCGCCAGCCATGGCTGCGCTCGCAATAGCTACGCACCGGCTTGCAAAGCCGTTCCCGATGGGAAAGATTGCGGCAGGAAAAAGCGAATGAACAAGGGGGAGAGTTAGAATGACCATCGCCACCAAGCCGCCTGTCTGGTTCTGGATCATCGCCATCGTCGCGATCCTGTGGAACCTCATGGGCTGCGCCGCCTATGTCATGGAAATGATGATGACGCCCGAGCAGCTTGCTGCCCTTCCGCAGGAGCAGCAGGATCTTTATGCGGCACGCCCGTCCTGGGTGACATCGGCATTTGCCATTGCCGTTTTCGCAGGGCTGGTCGGGTCCATTGCGCTGGCGCTGCGCAAATCGGTGGCCATGCCGCTGTTCGCGCTGTCGCTGATTGCAGTGCTGGTCCAGAACTACTGGAGCTTCGGCGTCGCCAAAGTCCATGAGGTCATGGGCACGAACATCGTCATTTTCCCGCTGATCGTGGTCGTGGTAGCCATCCTGCTCTTGTGGGTCGCGCGGACCGCCAAGGCAAAGGGCTGGACAAGCTGAACCGGCTGACCGGCGCAGGCGGTGCTACATCTCGCCGCGCTGGCGCCTCAGGTTGAACCATTTCTCGACATTGCGATTATGCTCTTCCAGCGTGTTGGAAAAGACATGCCCGCCCGTGCCATCGGCCACGAAGAACAGCGCCTCGGTCCTGGCCGGATTCAGCACCGCCTCGATTGATGCGCGACCGGGATTGGTGATCGGCCCCTTGGGCAGTCCGGTCATCGCATAGGTATTATAGTCGTTGACCGCCTGAATCTCGGACTGGCGGATGCGGCGACCCAGCGGCTTGCCGCGCGTGATGGGATAGATGATGGTCGGGTCCGCCTGCAGCATCATGCCCTTGCGCAACCGGTTGGAATAGACCCCGGCGATCATCCGGCGTTCCGATGGCTTGCCGGTTTCCTTCTCGACGATGGAGGCGAGAATGATCGCCTCGCGCGGCGTTTTGGCAACGGTATCGGGCGAGCGCTTTTCCCAGAGTTCATCAAGCGTCCGTTTCATCGCATCCTGCATCGCGATCAGCATCTTTGCGCGCGGCTGGCCCCGTTCGAAACTGTAACTTTCGGGCAGCACCGATCCCTCGGCAGGCACCGGAATGTCGCCGGTCATCATATCCTCCGCCATCAACTTTTCCTGGACCAGCACGCTCGGCATGCCCTCAGGGATCGTAACGAGGCGCTGGATGACGTCGGTCCCCTGCAATATCCGCAAGATCTGCGAATTGCTGGCACCGGCAGGGATCAGGAATTCCCCGGCCTTGATCGGCTCGCTTCCGCCGAAAATCTTTGCACGCTGCAAAAAGGCACTGGCCGATTTTATCGCTCCGGCCTTTTCGAGCAGCTCGGCTGCGCCCGCCAGGCTGGTGCCCGATGGAACGACAAAGGTCATTTCCTCCTTGGCCGGTCCATCCCCGGTCCAGCCCAGCACGAAATTGCCGCCGACAAAAGCTGCCCCGAACAGGGCCAGAACCAGTATGAGACAGCCCAGCTTGCGGAGCATGGCAGATCAGATCGCCTTCATGACCAGGCTGGCATTGGTACCGCCAAAGCCGAAGCTGTTGTTGAGCACCGCCCGCACCTTCCGCTCGCGGGCGACATGCGGCACCAGATCGATGCCGTCACAGCCCTCATCCGGATTGTCGAGATTGAGCGTCGGCGGCACGATCTGATCGCGCAGCGCCAGGATGCAGAAGATGCTCTCCACCGCCCCGGCCCCGCCCAGGAGATGGCCGATGGCCGATTTGGTCGAGCTCATCGACATGTTGGCGGCAGCATCGCCGAACAGCCGCTTGACCGCACCCAGTTCGATGGTGTCGGCCATGGTCGATGTGCCATGGGCATTGATGTAATCGATATCGCCGACGTTCATGCCCGCCTTGCGCAGCGCCATTTCCATCGATCGATAGGCACCAAAGCCCTCGGGATGCGGCGCCGTGACGTGATAGGCATCGCCCGACAGGCCATAGCCGACGACTTCGGCATAGATTTTCGCGCCGCGCGCCTTGGCATGCTCATATTCCTCAAGCACGACAACACCCGCGCCTTCGCCCATGACAAAGCCGTCGCGATCCCGGTCATAGGGACGGCTCGCCCTTTCCGGTTCGTCGTTAAATGCCGTGCACAGCGCGCGGGCCTGTGCAAAACCGGCAATACCGATTGGGCAGATCGTCGCCTCGGCACCGCCTGCCAGCATGATATCGGCATCATCGTCGCGGATCATGCGCGCAGCATCGCCGATCGAGTGCGCCCCGGTCGAGCAGGCGGTCACCACAGCATGGTTCGGACCCATCAGCCCGTATTTGATCGATACCTGGCCCGATACCAGGTTGATCAGGCGGCCATGGACGAAGTGCGGACTGACGCGGCCCGGTCCCTTTTCGGCGAGCAAAAGGGATTCGCTCTCAATACCCGGAAGCCCGCCAATGCCTGCACCGATGGAGCATCCCGCGCGCAGCTTCATTGCGTCCGACATATCGGTCAGCCCGGCATCTTCAATGGCCTGGCCAGCGGCATCGATACCGTAGACGATGAACGGATCAACCTGACGCTGAATCTTGTGATCGACGCGCTTGCCCGGATCAAAGCCCCATTCATGATCGGCAGGCTTTACCTCACAGGCAATATGGCATTTCTGGTCACTGGTATCGAAATGCGTGATGCGACCGGCACCCGATCTGGACGCCTTGATATTATTCCAGCTGGTTTCGACATCACCGCCCAGCGGCGTCACCAGCCCCAGGCCTGTTACGACAACGCGGCGCATGCGACCCATCTCCTGCTATTTCCCGGCAACCTTTCTCTAGCAAGAGGCGAGGTTGCGCAAATCTTCATTGTCAAAAATGAGCATGGCCCCCCTGTCCGCCGTATGCCGACCGACCAAGGGAGCCATGCTGTAATTCCCGTCTGGTCCAGGCAGAGCCGCCGGATCAACCGGCCTGCTCCGCGCCAGGATCACTTGTTACTGTCGATATAATCAATGGCATCCTTGACGGTGCTGATTTTCTCAGCGGCATCGTCCGGGATTTCGACCCCGAATTCTTCCTCAAACGCCATCACCAGTTCGACGATATCCAGGCTGTCTGCCCCCAGATCATCGATAAAGCTGGCATCCTCGGTCACCTTGTCCGCTTCGACGCCGAGATGCTCGATCACGATTTTCTTAACGCGGTCGCCAGTTTCACTCATGTGAGTTCCCTTTTTTGATTTCTAAGCCAAGTTGAGTTGTGAAGGACAAATCAGCACCGCCCTACTGTGCTGGCGCGTTTCTGGCAAGAGGCGCAAGCGATTCGCATTTCTTTGCCAGACCCGCGAAAAACTATCGAACAAGGGCCGGTTTGCGACCCGTCAGAGCATCGCCATGCCGCCATTGACGTGCAGGGTCTGGCCGGTGACATAGCCTGCCTCGCGGCTGGCCAGATAGGCGATTGCCGCACCAATCTCCTCGCCCTCGCCCATTCGGCCCGCCGGAATGCGGGCGTTCAGCGCCTCTTTCTGCGCATCGGGCAAGGCATCGGTCATGGCCGACACGATAAAGCCGGGCGCAACGCAGTTTACGGTGATCCCGCGTGAAGCAAGCTCCTGCGCCAGCGCCTTTGACATGCCGACCAGACCGGCCTTGGATGCCGCATAATTGGCCTGTCCCGGATTGCCCGTCGCCCCCACCACGCTGGTCACCGAAATGATGCGTCCGAAACGGGCCTTCATCATCGGCCGCGCTGCTGCCCGGGCAAGGCGGAAGGCGGATTCAAGATTGATCCGGATCACGTCCGACCATTCCTCATCCTTCATCCGCATCGCCAGATTGTCGCGCGTGATACCGGCATTGTTGACCAGAATGTCGAGCTTGCCCAGCGCCTCTATGGCCGCAGGTACCAGTCCTTCGACCGCCTCGGGATCGGAAAGGTTGCAGGGCAGCACGACATGATCGCCGCCCAGTCCTGCGGCAAAAGCATTCAGCTTTTCGGCATTGCTGCCCGAAAGCGCCAGCCGGGCACCCTGCCCCGCCAGTGCCCGCGCGGTGGCGGAACCGATTCCGCCCGATGCCCCCGTAACCAGTGCGGTCATGCCTGTAAGGTCGAACATTATTATCTCCCGGAAATTCAGTTTTCTGTCCTGGGCCAGCTCTTGCAGCAGATGCTGCTACAGCGCCTCGGCAATTGCATCGATATCGGCCATGGCGACAATGCTGTCCACCGCTGCATCGGCGGCAATCCGCTTCACCATCGGCCCGAGCACCTTGCCGCCAAATTCGACGAAATGATCGACGCCGCCCGCCGCCATGTTGGCGACCGATTCCCGCCAGCGGACCATGCCGGTAACCTGCTCCACCAGCAGCTTCCTGATCGCGGCAGGGTCGCTGACATGCGCAGCGGTCACATTGGCAAAGACCGGCACGACCGGCGTCGCGACCACAGTATCGGCCAGCGCCTCAGCCATGCGATCGGCGGCCGGCTGCATCATCGGGCAGTGGAAAGGCGCGCTCACCGGCAAGGGCACCGCGCGCTTGGCACCATGTTCCTTGGCGACGGCGACCGCACGTTCAATCGCTCCCATGGCGCCGGAAATCACGACCTGGGAGGGGTCATTGTCATTGGCAACGGTGCAAACCTCGCCCTGTGCCGCCGCATCGGCAATCGCCTGTGCCTTGTCACAATCCGCCCCCAGCAGCGCCGCCATGCCGCCCTGCCCTACCGGAACCGCAGCCTGCATCGCCTGTCCGCGCAGTTTCAGCAAGCGGGCGGTGGTCGCAAGGTCGAGCGCTCCCGCAGCGCACAGCGCACTATATTCGCCCAGGCTGTGTCCGGCGACGAACGAGGCCTTGTCGGCCAGAGTCACGCCCTTGTCGATTTCAAGCACGCGCAGCGTTGCAATGGCATTGGCCATGATTGCGGGCTGGGCATTTTCGGTCAGGGTAAGCTCGTCCTCGGGACCCTCGCACATCAGGCGAAACAGGCTCTGGCCCAGCGCCTCGTCAACCTCCTCGAATACAGCGCGGGCAACGGCGCTGGCCTCCGCCAGTTCCTTGCCCATGCCTACTTTCTGGCTACCCTGTCCCGGAAAAATAAAGGCGCGTGTCATCGGTTGCTCCCCTGATGTGACTGCTGACCGGATTTGCCGCGTGCGTTATCCCGCTTTGGCAAGGCTGGCAAGGCAGGCACACGGGGTCTTGCACAGCTCTCTCATCGCGTCATAGGGTTCGGTCATGGAAAATGCAGTCAGCAACGAGCCGATAAATGATCGCCTTGAGCGGCATTGCCAGCGATGCATTTCGGCCTCGGGTACGCTGCGGGAATTGTCACGCCTTTCAGGCGGGGCGAATATGGAAAGCTGGCGCTTTGTCTTTGGCGACGGGGAATATGTGCTGCGCCGTCTGCCCGCTGGAATAGCGGATTCATCGGAGGGCGCGACCGAAAGCCATATCGACCTTGCGGCCCAGGCGGATCTGATTGACGCCATGGGTGCGCACGGCGTGAGGGTGCCGCGCGTCCGCAGCCGCCTGTCGGCAGATGACGGTCTTGGCGAAGGCTTTGTCATGGACCTGGTCAAGGGCGAAACGCTGCCGCAAAAGCTGCTTCGCGATCCGCAATATGCCCCGGCGCTGGCATCGCTGACCGGACAATGGGCGGAGCAGCTGGCCGCAATCCATGCGGTGCCGGAAAACGCCCTGCCACAATCCATCCAGTACCGGACACCAGAAGCGATGCTGGCCGAACTGGAACAGCGCTGTCGTGATCTCAGCGGAACGTCGCCCGTCTATGCGCTCGCCTTTGGCTGGCTGGAACAGCATTTGCCCGATCCGATAGAACCGGTGCTGTGCCATGGCGACTTCCGCATGGGCAATCTCCTCATCGACAAAGCAGGGCTGTCAGCGGTGCTCGACTGGGAACTCGCCCATTTTGGCGATCCCGCTCAGGACCTTGGCTTTGGCTGCATTCCCAGCTGGCGGTTCGGAAATCATGACAGGACACTTGGCGGATTCGGCGAATGGCAGGACCTGCTCTCGGCCTATTCGGAGCGGAGCGGCAGGGCCATCACACCGGAGCGGTTCCGCTTCTGGCAGATATATTCAACGCTCTGGTGGGGTATTTGCTGCCTGGGCATGGCCGCGATGTGGCGGCGCGGCGATGATCGCGCCCTTGAGCGGCTGGTGATCGGCCGTCGCGCCTCGGAAGTTGAAATCGACCTGCTGCTGCTGCTCGAAGAAACCGAAGGGCCATCAGGCAGCCGTCTGGACTTTTCCGATCCTGAACCAGCATCCGAAACGGGCAATCCCGCGCCCGGCGAGCTGGCCGAGGCGCTGAAACAATGGCTCGGAGAAAAAATCCTGCCACAGGCCGAGGGCCATGCCCTGTTCGAAGCACGCGTCGCCAACAATGCACTGGGCATGATCGAGCGCGATTGTGCCCGGAAATCGGCCTTTCTTGATGCGGCACAGGCCCGCCTAGCCGGGCTTGGAACCGACGAAGCCGCGCTTGCCAGCATGCTGCGCAAAAAGGGCCTGAAGGCAATGACTGTCCCGATCTGGGACCATTTGCGGCTGATCGCGCTTGAAAATTGCAGTATCGACCAGCCCGGATATGCCGGATTTCGCAAGGCACGCAGTCTCTGGTAAGCCGCCGAAAACCTAAGATTAACCATCATTGCCTATAGCTGAATGCCATCGACGGTCACCCAGATCGAACGAACCTGAACTTCATCGCAGTTTTTGGCTAAAATCCGGCCTAAATCCGCAATGTTTTCGTCCGTTAAACCTTGGTGAACGCATGGTTAAAATCTGATGGGGTCAGTTTCATGGCGGAAGTACAGGCACATAAGGGCGGCTTGCGGGATCGCATGCGGATGGCAGCGTCCATCCTGGCCGGACATTCGGACGAAGATGAGAGCAAGCCGGTAGCGGACAGCGACGAGGTCAATGCAGGACGCTCCCAATATCTCAAAATCTATGACTTCCTCGAAGAAGTGCAGCTCGATCCCCTGCCCGATCATTACAAGCTGGCCTGGGAATATCTGAACGGCGGCAACCACAAGCTGCGCAAGGCCATCGACACCAAGCTCAATTCCAATGGTCGGCTTTCCGGCGATCTGGTCTGCGAGATCATGGATGAATGCGAAGGCCAGATGAGCGTCCAGGACATGGCCGCACTGGTTGCGGAAGGCGAGACACTGCTGAACAGCGGCCACAAGGCCCTGTCGAAGAGCGGCAAGGAGAGCGAAGCCTATGCCGAAACGCTGAAGTCGCGCCTCGACTGGATGGCCAATCTCGATCCCGCCGAGCATCATGACATGCCGATCGAAGCGCAATTCAACGCGCTGCTGAAAATCACCAAGCAGATGCTGAGCAGCACGAAAAAGGCGCGCGACAGCCTTGCCGAGAGCACCGAAAAGCTTGCGGCCATGCGCAGCAAGCTCGATGAAGCCAATAATATGGCGCAGAGCGACCAGCTGACCGGACTTCCCAATCGCTGGGCGTTTGAAAAGCAGTTCACCGCCGCGACGATCCGCGCCAAGGAAAAGTTCGAGCCGCTGTCGGTCGCCTTTATCGACATCGACCATTTCAAGAAGGTCAACGACACCCATGGCCATGAAGCGGGCGACCGGGTGCTGCAGCTCGTCGCCAAGCATCTTGACCGCTACACCAACGGCCAGTGCCATCTTGCCCGCCATGGCGGCGAGGAATTCGTCATAGTCCTGGAAGGCCATACCGCACGGGAGGCCAAGGAACTGATGGACCAGGCCCGCGAAGAGCTGGCCGAAAAGTCGCTGGTCAACAAGGATACCGGCGATTCCATCGGCCAGGTGACATTTTCGGGCGGCGTTGCCGACTATAATCCGTCTGAATCAAGCCGCCAGCTGCTGCGCAATGCAGACAGTGCACTTTATAAGGCCAAGAATGGCGGTCGCAATCGCGTCGTCATCTTCGGCCAGGACTGAGCGAAATCCGGCATGGCCCTTATTCTTTTCCTCTGCTCTTGCTTTTCCGCCGATAATCGGTAATAGGCCGCGCTTCCCTGCGGCAGCCACTGTCGCACGGGATGCAAAGAAAGCCGGAGGGGCGTTGGCATGGTGCCGCGTCAGCGATCGGCAGAAGAGCAAAGGAAGCCAGTCATGCCGGCATATGAGCATGTATTTCTGGCGCGTCAGGACCTGTCACAGTCACAGGTAGACGCGCTGGCACAAGCCGCCACCAAGATCATCGAAGACAATCAGGGCAAGGTCACCAAGACCGAGACCTGGGGACTTCGCTCGCTCGCCTACAAGATTCAGAAGAATCGCAAGGCGCATTATGTGATGCTGAACATCGAAGGACCGACCGACGTGGTCGCGGAACTCGAGCGCCAGACCGCAATCAACGAAGATGTGATCCGCTATCTCACCGTCCGTGTCGACGAGCTGGAAGCCGGTCCTTCGGTCATGATGCGCAAGAACGACCGCGAACGTCGCGGCCGTCGCGATCGTGAAATGAACTGAGCGGGAAGGAGAACAGCAACATGGCACGCCCATTTTTCCGCCGTCGCAAGACCTGCCCCTTTTCGGGCAAGAACGCCCCGGTCATCGATTACAAGGATGTCCGCCTGCTGCAGGGTTTCATGTCCGAGCGCGGCAAGATCGTTCCCAGCCGCATCACTGCGGTTTCCGCCAAGAAGCAGCGCGAGCTGTCCAAGGCCATCAAGCGCGCACGCCATCTTGGCCTGCTGCCCTATATCGTGAAGTAAGGAGCGGATATCATGGAAATCATTCTGCTCGAACGGATCGAGAAGCTTGGCACCATTGGCGATGTCGTCAATGTGAAGGACGGCTATGCCCGCAACTTCCTGCTGCCGAACAAGAAGGCGCTGCGCGCCAATGAAGCAAACCGCAAGGTATTCGAGGCCAATCGCGAGCGTATCGAGGCGGACAATGCCTCGCGGCGCACCGAGGCCGAGGGCCATGCCAAGGATGTCGACGGCACGCAGGTTGTCCTGATCCGTGCCGCATCGAACAGCGGCCAGCTTTACGGTTCGGTGGCAGTGCGCGACGTTGTCGAAGCACTCAATGAAACCGGCGCCAACGTCACCAAGGCGATGGTCGTGCTGGAACGTCCGATCAAGACGCTGGGCGTATTCGACGTGAAGATCGCGCTGCATCCCGAAGTTTCGGTCCGCGTCGAAGTCAACGTCGCGCGCTCGCCCGAAGAAGCCGATCTGCAAAAGGCCGGTGTCGACGTGATGGCGCAGATGTTCGAGGAAGACAAGCTTCCCGAAGGCTTTACCGAGGAACGCGATCCGACCCTGGAACCGGGCGAAATCGCTCCGGAACCGGAAGCCGAAGAAGCTGCGGCCGACGATGCCGAGGGCGAAGAAGCCTGATCGGCAGCTTCGTCCGTTCGCGGGCAAAACCGGAACAAAGAAAAGGCGGAGCGGCCCGGTGCCTCTCCGCCTTTTCTTATGTCCTGAATGGCGCTAAAGACGGGCATGAGCACAAGCTTTGCAGAACAATTCCGTTCCGGCCCGTCGCTATTCCCCCATTTGCTGGACATTCCGAATGACAGAGTCCTGATTGCTCAAGTTGAAGACCATGAGTTCAGGAATGCAAGCTTTTTGGACCAGCGGATATTCACAGAGAACATGAGGCGTGTTTGGTGTAGCTGGAACGAGCTATCTGCAGCCGGACGCGGATTATCCGGAAAATCTGATTTCATTTTCCACATTGGCCATGTCGGCTCTACGCTCATCTCAAGGATGCTGGGCGAAATTGCTGACGTGTTCGCCCTTCGGGAACCATTGATCCTTCGCTCGTTTGCCGAGCTGGATCAGGTCCGCAATTCAGCGAATATGCCTTGGCCGCCAGACAGCTTCCTCCCAAGGCTAGACGAAACTCTTGCCTGGCTGGCGCGGCGTCCGGCAGGATTCCGGTACACTCTTGTCAAGGCCACAAGCTTTGTGAGCCAGATTTCCGAAGAAATCATGGCCAGGTCGAGAAAATCGATGATCCTGACCCTCAGGCCTGAACGCTATATCGCGACTATTCTTGCCGGAGATGCGTCACGGCAAGAGCTGGCGCAATTGTCGGGAACGAGGTTGCTGCGTCTGCATGCCCTCATCAAAGAATCGCCTTGGAAACTCTGGGAACTGGAAGAAGGGCAACGGGCCGCACTCGCATGGGCGACCGAAGCCGGTCATCTTGCCATGGCATCGGACAGTTACAATTATACCGTCCTGTCGGCTGATTTTGATCATTTTCTCGACAATCCTGCCCAAAATCTGAGCATGTTTGCGAGATTTCTGGAATATGACGTACAAGACTGTGAAATCGCCAGAATTGCCGATGGGCCAATGATGCAACGATACTCAAAAGCACCCGAACACAGCTATAGTCCGCAACTTCGATCCCAGCTGCTTGCGCAAACGTCGCGAGAACGACATCACGATATTCGCAACGCCATGGATTGGCTGGATGACGCTGCGGCACGTTATCCCGCAATTGCCCGGGCAATCGAATTCTCGCACAATCCAGGAATGTATCCATGATAAAACAACTTCCGGATTTGCTCTCCGCCGATCAGGTCAAACAGATCAAGAAGCTGGCGGGCAAGGCCAAGTTTGTGGATGGCCGGATCAGCAATCCTCATTCAAGAGTCAAAAACAATCTGCACTTGGCAGACCTCAATATCTATGAGCAGACATCATCATTGATGGAAGAAGCCTTGCGGGCAAATGAAGATTTCCGCAATTTTGCGATACCGATGCGAATGGGGCCACCGCTGATCACCCGATATGGACCGGGCATGCACTACGGACTTCACCCTGATTCCGCATCGATACCACTCCCCGACGGCCCCATCCGATCGGACCTCAGCTGCACCATTTTCCTGAATGAACCCGACCAGTATGAAGGCGGGGCGCTTCGCATCACACTGGGTGATTCCCAAATGCGCTTCAAGGGCCGCGCCGGTTCGGCGGTCGTCTATCCATCAACCACTTTGCACGAAGTGGAAAAAATTGAATCCGGTGAAAGGCTCGTCGCCATTACCTTCATCCAGAGCCGTATCAGGGACATAGCCAAACGAAATCTGCTCTATGAACTGGGAGAAGTTGCAGCCCTGGAAGGGCTTGGCATGCAACCCGAAAACTATGCCAGGCTGCAAACCGTCCAGTTTAATCTGTCACGCATGTGGATGGATTTCTGATATTCAGCGATAACAGAACAAAGGACTATATGGACAATATCCCCCGGATTATCGAAGCCCTGAACAGCCGCTATGATGCGGCGATCAATGCGTTGCAGGAAGCGATCCGCGCTTATGTGAAAGAGGGCGCCACACCCTCGCCAGCGGCGCGAAAGGAAGGGCTGTTCGCCTATCCGCTGCTGCGTATCCATTATCGCGGGATCGAACAGAACACATTGCCCAGCCAGTCATTCGGCCGCCTCAACAGCGAGGGAATATATTCCACAACGGTCACGCGCCCGGCGCTGTTTGCAAAATATCTCTCCGAACAGCTCGACGTCCTGAAAGATCACTACGAGATCTCGGTCGACGTCCAGGCGAGCAATCAGGAAATCCCCTTCCCCTATGTGCTGGACGGCATAGCCGATCTCGACCTTGGCCCGATCACGCCGCTGGAGCTGGCTCGCCATTTCCCGACAACCGAACTCGCCGATATTGGCGATGAAATCGCCGACGGACTGTTCACACCGGGCAGCGGTATCGATCAGCCGCTCTCGCTGTTTGACGGGCTGCGCACCGATTTCTCGCTGGCCCGGCTGCGCCACTATACCGGCACGCCGTCGGACCATTTTCAGCGCTTCATCCTGTTCACAAACTATCATCGCTATGTCGATGAATTCGTCAGCTGGGCCTGCAGCCAGATCGGCAAGGGCCGCTATACCGCGCTTTCCGGCGCCGGCGGGCTTTATACCGACAAGCCGGGCAGCGATCCCAGCCAGCTTGTCGCGGACAGCGCCTGGCGTCGCCACCAGATGCCAGCCTATCACCTGATCGGGCCGGATGCGTCCGGCATTACCCTGGTTAATATCGGCGTCGGCCCGTCCAATGCCAAGACGATCACCGATCATCTGGCGGTGCTACGCCCAGAGGCCTGGCTGATGATCGGTCATTGCGGCGGCCTGCGCCCGACCCAGAGGATCGGCGACTATGTGCTGGCGCATGCCTATCTTCGCGATGACCATGTCCTTGACGAGGCATTGCCTCCCGAAATCCCGATCCCCGCCATCGCCGAAGTCCAGCTGGCGCTTGCCCAGGCAGCCGAGGCGGTTTCGGGCACCAGCGGAGCGGATCTCAAGAAACGCATGCGCACCGGCACCATCGTCACAACCGGCGATCGCAACTGGGAACTGCGTTTCACCAGCAGCGCCCTGCGCTTCAGCCAGTCGCGCGCGGTCGGCATCGACATGGAATCGGCCACCATCGCCGCCCAGGGCTATCGTTTCAGGGTGCCCTATGGCACGCTGCTCTGCGTGTCGGACAAGCCGCTGCATGGCGAGCTGAAACTGCCCGGACAGGCGAACAAATTCTATGAGCAGGCTATCGCCGCGCACATGGAAATCGGCACACGTACCTGCGAGATATTGCGCGAAGGCGGGGGCAGCCTGCACAGCCGCAAATTGCGGGCGTTCAACGAGCCACCATTCCGCTGACCCGCTATCAGGCGGGTTCGTGCAGAATTGGGAACACAGCGCGCCGTTTTTCGTATATGATGGAAACCATCGATTTCACATGCCGGGAGCATCCAATGGCTGAAGACAATAAGGACAGCGCAGCATCGATGAGCGACAGGGCTAAAGCCGCCGCGCACGAAGCGAAGGAAAAAATTGGCGAGGCCATCGATGCTTCGCGCGAAGATGCTGAAATGCTGAAGGAAAAGGCAAGCGAAGCAGCCAAGCTCGCCGCCGGTATCCTTAGTGAGAACGCCAAGGTCGCCTCCGAACTGGCGAAGAAAAACGCCAAGGCCGCCGCCGAAATCATCGGCGAACAGGCCAAGACGGCGGCAAAGCTGGCGCGTGAAAACGCCGGTCCCGCGAAGGAGGCAATTGCCAAGAACGCCAAGATCGCCTCGGAGCATCTTTCAAAGACGGCCAAGACTGCCGCCGATGCTGCGCGTGAAAACTCGCGTGCCGCGCTCGATGCCGCAAAGGAACACCCCAAGCGGACGGCAGCGATTGTCGGCGGCATTGCCACGCTGGCCGCGGCAGCGGGCGCGATTTTCTTTGGCCGCAAGAAAAAGGCCGAAGCGGAAGAGCCTGAGACAATCGGCGAGGAATAATCGCATCAAAGCGGTTCGCACCGCCCTGTGCCAATTCTGACAATGAAAAGGCCCGGCAGGATCGCTCCCGCCGGGCCTTTCCTTTATCTGTCCCTTGCGGGAATTGATCAGGCCGCGCCCAGAATGGCGTCAACCGACGGCTTGTTCGCCGCGTTGACGATGCCCTTGGACCGCAGTTCCTCGCCAACCGGCTTTGCCTGTTCGATATAGGCGGGATCACCGGTCGACTGGTTGAGGCCGATCAGCGCGGAGAATTCGGCATTGGCCAGCACCGGCGAGGTTGCATCAGCCTGGCGCGCAGTCTGAACGAGCGAGAGCGCATCGGTGAAGATCGGCAGCGCAACCTCCTTGTTCTGCTGGATCAGGTTGAAATTGCCAAGGTTGATCATCATGGAAATCATCGTGTCACGCACGCCGGCATTGGTCGGATCGGCGTCATACACCTTGCGCCACTGCGGAACCGCCTCGGCATAGAGCGGGGCGATAGCGTCCATATTGCCCAGCGCGCCCTGCGCGTTGGAGGCCATGGTCAGCGCCGATGCCAGGAACCCGGCATTCTGGACATTGGCCGCATCGCGCGCGGCAATCTGGCGAATGGTGGGCAGAGCAGCCTCGATCTTAGCGAGCGCACCCGCATTGTCACCGGCATTCAGAAGATTCTGTGCCTCGGTGAAATCGGCGACTGCCTGATTCTGGGCAGCGACTTCCTCGGCGGACAGCTGAATCGGCTCGGCCGTGGCTTCCTGAGCCAGTGCGGGGCTCGCCAGCAGCGAAGTCGAAGCAATAAGGGCGGCGAAAAATGATTTCGTCACGATTTCGGTTCTCCAAGAATAATAAATAAAACATGCTACGAATAGATGCGCTGTGCGTTCCATTCGCGACAATCAAGGTAATAGCGGATGGCCGACTAACGCCACCTGAACAGGATATTCAGGAGACGATATAGGTTACGACCCGGCGGCGAGATGGCAGAAATTCAGGGCCGCGTCAAATTCAGCCCTGCGACTTGTGCGTTTTTCAATCGCTTCGCTGTCTGAACCCCATTGTTCTTCCTGCCAGAGTTCCTCCAGCAGGATCGCGCGCCATACTGCCTCGGGGTCGAACGCCTTTTCGATCAGCGCCAGCGCGGCCACCAGCGACCCGCCAAGGCTGGCGAGCACGCCAAGTCCCGCGAGCACAAAGCAATCAAGGCGGCTGACCTCATCATGCATGCGCGCGAGCATTTCGACTGGCTGAGGGCGATGGATGATCCCCGCCACGCGCAAAAATGCGCAGTCATAGCGCCGCTCCGCCCAGTCGAGCAGAGGCTCCCATTCGCGATCCTGCCGCTCTGCCAGCGGGTCGCCGGGATCGGCGCGATAGCAAAGCGTATCGCTTTCGGCATAGGCGGCGGCCTGCCGCACAAACAGCGGCAGATTTGCGGCAACCTGATCGATTGCGGCATTGGCAAGACCGGTCAGCGGCATGCTGCGCGGATCGATGGTCTTGCCCTGCGCCTGCCATTCGGCGGCAATGGCGGCGGCAAACCCGGCGGTCGGCACCGTCAGCAATGCGCGGGCGGGCGTGCGCACCGGACGCCTGTCGAGCAGAATATCATATCCCTGTTCGCCGGCGACCCATTCGGCCTTTTCATAGAACCGGTTCATGGCTCCGGCGGCGTCCTCCACCGCGCGGCGAGCAGAGGCGGCAAGACCAGTATCTCAAACACCCCGACGGCCAGCACGACATAGCCGACCACTGGCGGGATCAGTTCCAGCGCTCCCGATACAGACAATGCACCGGCAGCGACCATCGCTGCACCGAACAGCCGAATAATACCAATTGCAAAGAACCGCGCCCTTGCCTGCCTGTCAGCCTCATTCATCGCGCACCCTCCCGGATATGCCTGAACAATTCGTCCATGCTGGTCGCGACAAAACCCGCCCCCGCCTCGATCAGTTCGCGGCTGTCATGATAGCCCCAGTCGACACCAATCGGCCTGACGGCGGCGTTCACCGCCATCTCCATGTCATAGCTGGTATCGCCGATCATCACCGCCCGCTCCGCATCGGCACCTGCATCAAGCAATGCCTGAAAAACCATCGAAGGGTGCGGCTTTGACGGATGCCGGTCCGCCGTCTGGAGCGACACGAACCTGTCACGAATACCATGATGGCTGAGGCAGTGATCCAGCCCGCGATCGGATTTCCCGGTTGCTACGGCCAGCAGCCAGCCCTCGCCTTCCAGCCTGTCCAGCAGCTCAAGCAATCCGTCATAAAGCGGCTCCTGCTCCAGACTGCCGCTCTGGCGCAGATCGAAAAATGCCTGTTTGTAGAGATCAGCGACATGCTCATGCGACGCCTCATCCAGATCGGGCAACAGCTGGCGCATCGCCTCTACCAGCGACAGGCCGACAATGCGCCGCACCTGGTGCAGATCGGGCTGGCCCAGACCGGCGACGGAAAAGGCATGTTCCATGGCGCGACAGATATTGGCCTGGCTGTCGACCAGCGTTCCGTCGCAATCGAAAATGGCGAGTCGGACGGTCATTGCGGCTTGCGCACCCTGGGCTTGCCCGAAGGCGCAGGCCGCTTGCCCTGCTTTGGCCCGGCATCGCCCCTGCCCCGCCGTTCGCCGCGCCTGCCCTTGCGCACCTGCTTCGCATGGGCGCGTGCCGCCTGCTTCTTCGCCTCGCGGCTGGGCGGCGGCGGAGCATCGTCCAGCACCACCGCGTCCCCGGCGGCAATGTCAAAGCCCAGCTGCTCCATGCTTTCGGTAAAATGCTGGGGAAGATCGGCAGTCACATCGAGCGCCGGACCATCGGGATGAGCAATGCGCAGCCGCCGGGCATGAAGATGCATCTTGCGGCTGATCGACCCCGTCAGGAACGCAGCCTGCCCGCCATATTTGCCATCACCGACAATCGGATGGCCAATGGCTGCCATGTGCACGCGCAGCTGATGCGTCCGCCCCGTATAGGGCTGCAACATCACCCATGCGGCACGGTTGCCCGCACGCTCGATCACCCGATAGCCGGTCTTGGCCGCCTGCCCGCCCTCGGGATCGACATGCATTTTCTCGCCGCCAGTTCCCGGCTGCTTGGCGAGCGGCAATTCGATAACGCCATGATGAATCTCGGGAACACCCACGACCAGCGCCCAATAGATCTTGCGCGCGCTGCGTCCTGAAAAGCGTTTCGAGAAATAGGCCGCACTGCCCGGTGTCCGTGCGAGCAGCAGAACGCCGGACGTGTCCTTGTCGAGCCGGTGCACCAGCCTCGGCCGCGTCTCTGAATCGAACATGAGCGCATCGGCCAGCCCGTCGACATGGCTGTGCGTTTTCGTGCCGCCCTGGGTGGCGAGACCTGGCGGCTTGTTCAGCACCAGCGCGGCCCGGTCCCGATGGATCACCATCGCTTCGGCCGCAGCGATCTGAGCCGGTGTCAGTTCGACAGGCTGGCGGCGCGGACGTTCGGACCGAACAGGCCCGGCAGGCGGAATGCGGATGACCTGCCCCGCCTCCAGCCGGTCGCTGGGCGTGGCCCGCGCGCCATCGACACGCACTTGGCCGGTGCGCGCCCATCGCGATACCATGTTGAAGCTGATCTCCGGCAAATGGCGGTGAAACCAGCGATCAAGCCGGATGCCGTCATCATCGCGGTCCACCGCGAACTGGCGCGCCTTGCTGTCCGGCGCCTTTTGCGATGTCTTGTCCCCCGCGCTCATGCCATCACCCGGACGATGGACAGCCCCGCGAACAGCGCGGCGACCGACGCAACGACAGACAGCAGCGCATATCCCAGCGCCACGGCCCATTCGCCGCGCTCGATCATCAGCACCATTTCAAGGCTGAACGCCGAAAAGGTCGTGAACCCGCCGAGCAGGCCAACGCCGAGCAACAGTCGCCACGATTCCAGAGCACCATCAATGCGCGCCAGCGTCCCCGCGAGAAGCCCCATGGCCAGCCCGCCAAGGATATTCGCCGCGAGTGTACCCCAGGGGTATCCTGTTGCGCCCAGGTGAAAGGCCAGCCTGCCGAGATGATAGCGCAGCGCAGCGCCTGTCGCACCGCCAGCCATTACCAGCAGGGTTGCCGAAAAGGGTGTCGCAGCGGTCATCCGCCGTGCTCTAACGCCCTTTGCGCCGGAATGGAAAGGCCATTTGTGCCAGCCAGCCTGCCAATGGGCAAAATGCGCCGGGTCAGTCGCCTATCAAGGCCCTGATCCAGCTCATGCCCTGTGGCGCGCCCGATGCGGGGACAAGCGACTGGCATTCCAGGCAGCGCGCCTGAACACCGACACCGCCGAGCATCATCTGCATGTCGCCGAAAATCTGCGCCATCACCGCCTGTTGCTGCCATGCCAGCTGGGCGATCATGCCGCGCGCCTTGCGGCCCTGAGGCTTTGGCTTGAAGGCATCGTTCAGAAACGCCTCGAACCCGCTTGCCTCCGATCGCAGGAAAACGGGGTGGAACTCGCCGTCGATCTTGGCGAGTTTTGCCGCTTCGGCAAGCGCGTCATCAAGGGACCCGAACCGGTCGACAAGACCGATCTGCCGGGCACTGCCGCCATCCCAGATACGTCCCTGGGCAATAGCGTCCACCTGCTCGGGGGTTTTGCCGCGCGCCTTGGCAACCAGAGACAGGAACTGGCTATAGTCATTTTCAACACCGGACTGGATCAGCGTCTCGACCTCCGGGCTGAACCCGCCGACAATATCGGGCTGGCCGGACAGGGGCGTTGTCCGCACACCATCGGCATTGACGCCCCATTTGCCCAGAGCATCTTCGAAGCTTGGGATTACGGCGAACACGCCTATCGACCCGGTCACGGTCGATGGTTCGGCAAGTATCCTGTCACCTGCTGTGGCCACCCAATAGCCGCCGCTCGCCGCCAGATTGGCCATGGAGATCACGACCGGAATCTTCCTGGCGCGATAGGCCTCTATGCTGCGCCTGATCTGTTCGGAGGCAAAAGCGGAGCCGCCGGGCGAATCCACCCGGACCACCAGCGCCTTTATATCGTCGCGCTTCAACCCCTGCTCCAGCAGATCGACAATCCGATCGCCGCCAGCCGTTCCCGGCCCGGCATCGCCATCGACGATCGTGCCGGCAACGGTCACGACCGCAATCGGATCACCCGGAGTGTCCGGTGCATTGGCGGCATTCCAGTCGGCCAGCAGGCTGTGCTTGAACGATCCGGGGATATCCTCGTCATCGATCCCGGCCAGCTTCGCCACGCGCTTGCCGAAATCTGCACGGCTTCCCAGCTTGTCGGCAATGCCGAGATTGACGGCCAACCGCGCGAAATTGCCCTTGGCGGGCTCTGCCACGCCAGAAGGGTCAGCGGCGAATTCAGCCACCTTGGCCTTGGGCCGGGCCTTTTTGACCGCATCGAGCCAGTTCTGCCAGAGCGGATCCAGAACGGCCTTCAGCGCTTCCTTCGATTCCGCCGACTGGTCAGACCGCAAATAGGGTTCGACCGCACTCTTGTATGTACCGACGCGGTAAACATGCGCTTTCACGCCCAGTTCGTCCATCAGCCCGCGATAATAAAGGCCGCTGCCCCCAGGTCCGGCAAAGGCTGCCCCGCCCATCGGATCGACCCAGATTTCGCTCGCCTGCGAGGCCAGAAGATAGGCGCTGTCGCCATAGAATGTGGCAAAGGCGAGCACCGGCTTGCCCTTTTTCTTTGCCTTGCCCAGCGCCTCGCTCACCTGCTCCAGCGCGACCTGCCCGCCACCCAGAAAGCCGTCGAGATCGAGCACGATGGCCTTGACGTCCTCATCCTCGGATGCGGTCTTGATACCGTTCAGCACATCCTGCAGGCGGAACTGGCGAACCGGCATCTGGCTGCCCGCCAGAACGGCGAGCGGGTCGACAGTTTCCGGTTCCTCGACAATGGTGCCGTCAAGATCGAGAACCAGCGCGCCTTCATGAACCGCCGCAGCATTGGGACGCGCAGACAAAGCCGCAAATATCAAACCGAAAAACATCAGCATGAACAAAAGGACCAGACCGTCCTTGATCGCGACAAGTATTTTCCAGGCGCTGCGCGCGAATGACATGCTCTTCTCCTGCACTGGCAAGGCGGTGAAACCGGCCTGGTCCCGCCAACAAGGCTCCATCGCTATCTAGGGAAGAATGGCCGCAATACCAAGCGCAGTCGACGGATGCGCCTTGCCTTTCGACCGGATAATGGCCTGAATCGCGTCTTACCAGGCAAGAAAGCGGGGCACGATATACCGCCCCAGCAGCGACGAGAGCAGAATCGCCAGCGATGCCCAGGTCCCCACATAGAGCAGCGTATTCATCGGACAGGCAATGCTATAGGCCGATCCCGCCATGGCTCCGGATGCGATGCCGACCAGCATCCCGGTCCGTTCCGGCGAACCGGGAGCACCGCGCCGGAGCCACAGGATCATCGCGGTAGCGACGATGACGCCACCGACGACGCTGACGATCAGGCATTCCAGACCCCAGAACGGACGGAACATGTCCATGGCCTGCACGGAATTTTCGGGCGGTGCCCGCAGAAACGCGACCACTGCGCCCAGCGGAAACAGCGACGAAAGCGCCAGCACCGGCTTCCAGATCGAACGGCCGTCATGCGGATTGACCGCCGGTCGCGCCGAAGCCAGAGCCGCATAGCCGGTCGCCAGTCCCAGCACGAGTAGGCTAGCCCAGCGCAGCAGGAACATCATGTGCGGCCTGCCCGCCATGATATCGGCGCGCACGCCCAGCAGGCCATATACCAGCATGCCGACGACCAGCATCATCGCCAGTGCCAGCGCCATGCCCTCGGCGACACGGATGGGACGCACCGGTTTCAGGTCGTCCACCAGCTGCGACAGGTCAAAGCCCGCGCCGCCCGCCATGCTGTTTTCGTATCGATCCGTCATCTCATACCCATGCTGTTCGCATTCTTGCCCGCCTTCTGTTCGCGCGAAACACCGATCCGGTTACGCGCTTTCCACCATCATCGCCATTTTCTTGATTCCGCGATGGATATTCACCTTGACCAGCGATTCCGACTGGCCGGTCTGCTCTGCCGCCTCGACTATGCTCAGCCCGGTGATTTTCACCAGCCGGATGACCTCCGCCTGTCCCTCGGGAAGCGTTGCCAGCAGCGTTTCCAGGCTGAGCCGGTCGGTCACGCTGTCATCTTCAGGAGCCGCATGCAGCTCCTCGTTGAGCTCGCCCTCATCGCGCCGGTACACCTTGCGCAGGTGATCGATCCAGCGATAGCGCCCTATTGCCGCGAGCCAGGGCAGAAACGGGCGTTCCGGATCATAGCTGGCGCGCTTGCGATGCACCGAAATCAGTGTTTCCTGCACCAGATCGTCGAGCGCGGACGGCGCGATCTTGCGCGCATAATAGCGCTCCAGCCATTTCTGGCACTCGGCCAGCAACAGGGCATAGGATTTGCGATCCCCGGCGAGCGAGGCTTGCATCAACTGCCGCAATGTATCTTCGCTGGCGATCATCCCGTGCGGGAATCTATCGCTGCCGCCGGATTCCTACAACCCATGCATTGGCCATTTCCTGCACCAATTCGCGGCAGACTGCGCCGCCGACACGCCCGCTTCCGCTCAGCTGCGCTTCCAGACCGGATCGAACAGCCGATCTAGCGACAGCAAGCCGCCACCGCGCGCGATGATCACCAGCGCGAGTCCTGCCCACATCACATGGGGATTCCACCATGCTTCGGGATAGACGAACAGCTGGATGACCATGGTCATGACGAACAGGCCGGCTGCGCCGAAACGGGTGGCAAGGCCGAACAGCACCAGCACCGGCAGGACATGTTCGGCATAGGTTGCAATGGTGCCGGTGATTTCCGGCGCAGGCATTCCATATTCCTCCTTGAACAGGAAGATGGTGGTGTCGCTGATGGTCAGGAAACTGCCATCCTCCACCTTGGTGCGCGCCGAGCGCCAGAATTGAGCAGCCAGCGCAAGCCGCGCAAGCAGCAGGGCCAGCGCCTCGAAATAGTGATTGTCGACAAGGCCGATGGCCCGGTTCACGATTTTGATCATGATGATATTCCCTGACTGGTCTGGATGAAACTGCACTCCAAATCAGGCCAGTCGGGTATGCCCCCTATGGCTTGCCAAAGCTGCCCGCTTCGATAAGCGCCAGCATGTCCGGCAAGGCCCTGGCCTCACCCTGCTGTTCGATGGCAATCTCCAATAGGTTACCCATTGTCAGATTTTCGCGCGCATTCCGGCAAATCGCCGCGCGCGGTCCATCGATGGGCACCAGCATCACCTCGGCATCGGGCCTGCACAGCAACATTGCCGCAGGCTGCGATGGGACATCGATCTCATCCAGCTCAGCGGCCAGCGGCACGCTCAGCTCCACCAGCCGGGTGGCCGGGTGCAGCGAAATCGAGAGCGACAGCAATGCGCCTTCATCAAGTCCGGCGAGATCGGCAAGGGTCAGCATGTCGCATTCGGGCGCGTGATAGCTCTCCAGCCAGGCCCATTCGATGCGCGCCAGCTCCACCGTCGCAGCATCGCAACCGGCGGCGGCGAGCCAATCGGCAAAGGCCCTGCCAATTTCGCGCAATCCAGCCTGCATCGCATCGCCGGTCTCGATATAGCCGCGCGACAACCGGTTGAACTCTTCATTGCCCAGGCGCCGCAATGTTCGCGGAAAACTGTCCTCCAGCGCCACCAGCCGGGCATGGCTGATCGTATTGGCGTGCGCCCTGAGGCCCAGCAGGGCACGGTCCCTTGTATTCGAAAACAGATCTTCCGGAAAGGCAGACGGGCCCAGGTTCAGCGCCGCCATGAACCGCGTCTGCCCGTCACGCATGGCGACTGTCCACCGCATCGACCATGATCCGGTCGGCGCGCCCCATTTCGGCAACCAGCACCGGATAATCCGGGATATCGGTGTCCCATTCAATCAGCGTCGGCAATGGACCGGCGCGGGCAATGAAGCGGTGATAAAGCTGCCAGCACAGCTCGCCCACCGCCGAACCATGGTCGTCGACCTTTAGCGGCCCGTCCGGATGATCCTCCGTGCTGTGCCCGGCAAGATGGATTTCGCCGACAATCGCCGGATCGACCGCGTCGACATAGTCCTCGGCGCAAAGGCCCAGATTGACGCAGCTGACCTCGACATTGTTGATATCGAACAACAGGCCACAGCCTGCCTGCTGGCAGAGCGCATGAATGAACCCAATTTCATCCATCTCGTCTGCGGCATAGGCCAGAAAGCGCGACGGGTTCTCGATCAGGATGCGCCGCTTCAAACGGTCCTGGACCCGCCCGATCTGGTCGGCAAAATGCTCCAGCATCGCGGCACTATAGGGCACAGGCAGAAGGTCGGGATATTTATCATGGGCGTTGCCCGACCAGCTGAGATGGTCGGATACCATTGCCGGGCCATAACGATCGCACAACAGCGCCAGCTGCTCCAGCTCGGCCTCGTCAAGCCCGTCGGCGCTGCCCAGTGACAGGCCGACACTGTGAAAGCTCATCGGATAGATTTCGGCTATGGCACCGAGCCAGCGATGGACGGGTCCGCCACCGGGCTGCCCGTCCATGCCGAAATAATTTTGCGGATGCACCTCGACCCATGCCGGAAAGACCAGGTCACCGCGTTCGCCCAGCACGTCGCGATAATGCAACGCCTTCAGCCCGATGCCGGCAGCGGGGGGGAGACTGGACTCCGGCATGGCATCTGGCGAATGGTTTGCGGCCCTCATCTCGTCATTTCTAGCCGATCACGGTGCATCCGCAAGGTTCGCGAACGGGGCGCATCCGCAAATGGGGGAGTGAAGGTGCGCCCCGAACCGCAAATCAGTTCCGGACAACCGGCTTGGCATTGCCCTTGTGCGCCTTGAGCGTGCCGCCCAGCTTGATGCAGCTGCCCTTGTCGACATATTTCCAGGCATTGCCCTGATAGTCGACGGTCGAGGTTCCGGCACAGCTGGTGCCCGGGCCGGCGGCGCAGTCATTCTTGCCCTTCAGCGCGACGCCAAAGCATTTTTCCTTCGCTCCGGCTGCAGCTGCGGGGGTTGAGACGGCACCAGCGGCGGCAACCATGGCGGCTGCGGCGGCGCCAAGGGCGATAACGGTTTTCTGCATGGGGGATTTCCTCTGTAATGATTGTGATTGATACGGGGTTTCAAGACCGAAATGCTCCGGCCTTGCAAGCCATTTCGCTGCATCCCTTCAAGCGGTTACGGGGCCGCAAAAAATTTTCCGCCCGCAATGCTTGACGATCGCCGCGACCACGCCATATAGGGCCCCGTTAGCACTCACCCTGTTTGAGTGCTAACGGCGTTGCCGGTGCAGATGCCGGGGCGCCATTCGCAGGAAATTCGCGCTTTTCGAACAAGGGAAAGCAAGAGCAACCATTATCTGAATTTGACCAAGGAAAGGGTAACGCATGAAATTTCGTCCGTTGCATGACCGGGTTCTGGTGCGTCGCATCGAAGCCGAAGAAAAGACCGCTGGCGGGATCATCATTCCCGACAATGCCAAGGAAAAGCCGTCGGAAGGCGAAGTCATCGCGGTTGGCGAGGGCGCCAAGGACGATGATGGCGACCGCATCGCGCTCGACGTCAAGGTCGGCGACAAGATCCTGTTCGGAAAATGGTCCGGCACCGAAGTGAAGATCGACGGCGAAGACCTGATCATCATGAAGGAATCCGACATTATGGGCGTGCTCGGCTGAGCCACCGTCGGATCCGCATCCCGATCTCAAGATTTAAAGGAACAAGCAAATGGCAGCTAAAGACGTGAAATTCGGGCGCGACGCGCGCGAACGCATCCTCAAGGGTGTCGACATCCTGGCCGACGCCGTGAAGGTTACCCTGGGTCCCAAGGGCCGCAACGTGGTCATCGACAAGTCGTTCGGCGCCCCGCGCATCACCAAGGACGGCGTTACCGTCGCCAAGGAAATCGAACTGAAGGACAAGTTCGAGAATATGGGCGCGCAGATGGTCAAGGAAGTCGCTTCCAAGACCAATGATCTGGCCGGTGACGGCACCACCACTGCAACCGTTCTGGCCCAGGCCATTGTCCGCGAGGGCATGAAGTCGGTTGCCGCAGGCATGAACCCGATGGACCTGAAGCGCGGCATCGATCTGGCCGTCGGCAAGGTCGTGGAAAACCTCAAGGGCCGCTCCAAGGACGTGGCCGGTTCTTCCGAAATCGCCCAGGTTGGCATCATTTCCGCCAATGGCGACCGTGAAGTCGGCGAGAAGATCGCCGAAGCCATGGAAAAGGTCGGCAAGGAAGGCGTGATCACTGTCGAGGAAGCCAAGGGTCTCGATTTCGAACTGGACGTTGTCGAAGGCATGCAGTTCGACCGCGGCTATCTGTCGCCCTATTTCATCACCAACCCTGACAAGATGATCGCGGAACTCGAAAATCCGTACATCCTGATCCATGAAAAGAAGCTCAGCAACCTGCAGGCGATGCTGCCGATCCTCGAAGCGGTCGTGCAGTCGGGCCGTCCGCTGCTGATCATCGCGGAAGACATTGAAGGCGAAGCGCTTGCGACCCTGGTGGTCAACAAGCTGCGCGGCGGCCTGAAGATCGCTGCCGTGAAGGCTCCGGGCTTTGGCGATCGTCGCAAGGCGATGCTTGAAGACATTGCGATCCTGACCCAGGGCGAAATGATCAGCGAAGACCTGGGCATCAAGCTCGAAAATGTCACGCTGGGCATGCTGGGCGAAGCCAAGCGCGTCACCATCGACAAGGACAACACCACCATTGTCGACGGTTCGGGCGAAGCCGATGCCATCAAGGCACGCGTCGAAGCAATCCGCACCCAGATCGAGAACACGACGAGCGACTATGACCGTGAGAAGCTGCAGGAACGTCTGGCGAAGCTCGCTGGCGGTGTTGCCGTGATCAAGGTTGGCGGCGCTTCGGAAGTCGAGGTGAAGGAGAAGAAGGACCGCGTCGACGATGCGCTGCACGCAACCCGTGCTGCCGTCGAAGAAGGCATCGTCCCCGGTGGCGGTACCGCCCTGCTTTACGCGACCAAGGCCATTGACGGCCTGGAAGGCGCGAATGACGATCAGACGCGCGGCGTCGATATCGTCCGCAAGGCGCTCTACGCTCCGGTTCGCCAGATTGCCGAAAATGCCGGTCATGACGGCGCGGTCGTTTCGGGCAAGCTGCTCGACGGTGGCGACGAAACCCTTGGTTTCAACGCTGCGACCGACGTCTATGAAAACCTGGTCAAGGCTGGCGTCATCGATCCGACCAAGGTCGTGCGCGCTGCCCTGCAGGACGCCGCTTCGGTTGCGGGCCTGCTGATCACCACTGAAGCAGCCATCACCGAAAAGCCGGACGACAAGCCGGCCCCCGCCATGCCCGACATGGGCGGCATGGGTGGCGGCATGGGCTTCTAAGCCCAGCGCCAAATGCTAAAAATTGGGCCGGGGAGAGCAATCTTCCCGGCCCTTTTCTTATGTCCGCTCGATCGCGCCCTGTGGGAAACCGCTAGTGACCCGAATCTGAAGTTCAATACACTTTCCTGCTGGCCTGGTTGAACTTCAGATTCATCAGGGTCACTAGCAAATTTATGATTCTAGTGTGGTTTATGGAATTGAATTACGCTCCGGACCAGGCCCCAATGATCAGGCGTAATTCAATTCCACCACACTATCGTAACGGTAACGATCCGGTGAAATTAGGATTTTCTCAACCGGTGCAAAATAGCATCCGGTCGAAAGAGAAAAGCCATGTCGCAGATAATTTACATCGGCATTATTGCCGTCCTGATCGCCATTACTGTCGCGCTGGCCACGGCCTTGCTGCGCAGCCGCAACGCGCACCTGCCGTTGCAGCACGCGCTCGACCGTGCCGGCAGGGCATTGAAACTCGCCGAGGGTATTGGCGGTGTCGGTACATGGATGATCGAAAGCGCGGAGAACCGGCTGCACTGGTCGGACAAGGTGTTCGCCATTCACGGCCGCCCCGTTGAAAAAGGCCCGCCGCCACTGGCCGCTGCCATCGCCTATTTCCACCCGGCAGACCGGGCGCATGTCCTGCATGTCGTCAACACGGCGCTCCATGAGGGCCGGGACTATGAGTTTCGCGCCCGGCTGATTGCGGAGGACGGCATCATCCGCCCGGTCATGTCGCGGGCACAATGCCAGCTCGACGACAATGGCAAGGTCAGCCATGTCTATGGCGTGTTCATCGAACTGCCCGAAGAAATGCCGCCGGTTGTCGACAGCGAAAAGGCCTCCAGCCTGTCCTTCGCCAGCTGACGCCCGTGCGCCCGTCACATTCATTTTTGTAGCTTACCGACAATCCCTGCGCCATAAATCCGCCAATAGAAAATCGGGAGGATGGATTGGCAAAGGCGAAGAGCCGCCGCTGGCTGGCGGGACTGGCAATAACGATCGCTGCGGTTGCAATGGCTTGCTGGGTTGCACGCGAGCAAGTCGGCGAAATGCTGTTCACGCGTGCCGTCGAGCAGAATTTCGGCACCGATCATTTTGCCGATCTGCCCGATGGCCTGCATGTCATCCTGTGCGGCGCAGGCTCTCCCCTGCCCGATCCGCAGCGATCCGGCCCCTGCACCATCGTCGTTGCAGGCAAGAAACAGTTCCTGATCGATGCCGGGAGCGGAGCGGCACGGCAATTCGGCCTTATGGGCCTGCCGATTGGCGAGCTTGACGGAATATTCCTGACACATTTCCATTCGGACCATATTGACGGGCTTGGCGAGGCAATGCTGCTGCGCTGGGCCAGTGTCGGCAATCGCACGCCAATACCCGTTTATGGCGGCGAGGGCGTGCAGCAGGTGGTTGACGGCTTCAACCAGGCCTATCGGCTCGACACCGGCTATCGCGTCGCGCATCACGGCGCGGATGTCGTCCCGCCACAGGGGAGAGGTGGTGCCGCAAAGCCATTCAATATTCCGGACGGTGAGGACAGCCTGGTAATTATCGATCAGGGTGATCTCAAGGTAACCGCGGTGCGCGTTCCCCATGACCCGGTCACGCCTGCGGTCGGATACCGGTTCGATTACAAGGGGCGATCGGTCGTCATCAGCGGCGACACTTCACCCGCCCCGGCGCTGGCCGGGGCCTGTAATGGCTGCGACCTGGTGGTGCATGAAGCACTCAACCCCGACATGGTGGCGATCCTGCAAAAAGCCGCTGCGAGGCGGGGAAACAAGACCGCCGCCAAGATCATGAGCGACATTCCGCCCTATCACACCAGCCCCGCCGATGCAGCGCGCATCGCGCAAAAGGGCAAGGCGAAAATGCTGGTGCTGACCCATATCATCCCGCCACTGCCATCGCGCCTGCTCTATCCCTATTATCTGAAAGGCACATCCGGCCTGTTCGACGGCGACATCATAATCGGGGAAGATGGCATGCTCTTCAGCTTGCTGCCCGGCAAGACCGGAATTGAACGCGAGCGCATCGGCTAGGTTGCTAGCTGCCGCCCTCTGCCGATACGCCGAGCAGCACAACGACAATCGCAATCATCACCGCAAGCGCATAGGCGATGCAGCGCAGCCAGCGCCATGTGCCGCCTTCTGCCCAGCACATGCGGACGGCGATGGCCGACTGCACCCCATAATAAAGCACAAAGGCTTTCGATGCGTAGACGATGATCTCATAGATATCCGCAACCCAAGTGATGCCCAGGGCAACCAGCGCCGTCAGGGCATAGCCGATCCGGACATTCAGGCGCCGGTTGCTGGCATCCTCCACCAGTCCGCCCGCCCCGTTCATATCGGCAACCGCAGCCGAAAGCTGGGATGACAGCGCGGTGAGGATGATCACCGGAGCCAGCGCCCAGCCCAACGGGGCCAGCAATTCGATGATCGCTGTCTCGCCCCCGGTTTCGGGCAGGCGGCCATCGAAAAAGGGTGTCACCAGTGCGATAAAGGCGAGATAGATGGCCGTCGCCATGACCTGGGCATGGCGCATCGTCCTGATCCGGGTTTGCCGGTCATAGGACGCTCCGAGATAGCGCGACGTCTCAAACCCCTGCACGAGGATCACCAGGCCCAGCAGGATGCGCAGTTCATCCATTCCGTGCGGATGCTGTTCGACCGGAACGACAAGATCCCCGGCAACCAGCGACGCACCATCCGCATAGACAAGTGCCATCACCAGCCCGCCGATCAGGGCGAGTTTCAGGCCGACGGCAGGCAATTCGATATTCTCCAGCCAGCGCAAACCGCGCAGGCTGCCCACCAGTCCGAGCAACACTATGACCGCTGAGCTGGCTGCGCGAATTGCGAAAGGATCGGTCCCGCCCGAAATGCGCAGACCGAAGGCGGCGAACAGATTGAGATAATAGGACACCGAAATGAAATAGGCGAACATCAGCAGCAGATCGGAAAGCCGGTCGCTCATCAGCAGGAACCTGTCTTCGCCCTTTTCCAGCAAGGGTTCGACCAGCGCAATATTGCTGCGGATCGCCGATCCGAACAGCCACGCAATGGCGCACAGGCCCAGCATTGCGAACACCGCCAGCTGTCCCGCCGCATGCGCCAGTATCGGTCCGGCGACCAGAAAGCCCGATCCGATGATCGATGCGAGCGGCGTCGCCGTGGCGCGCCAGCTATCGCTGGCAAGCGCTCGCTTCCCCAGCGTCAGCCATGCCAGGGCCAGCGCCCCGCCAATCATGATCCAGCTTGCCGTCATGCCGTTTCGCCATGCCCAATGACCGGTCTTCGCACAAGAACCGGCCACAGCCTTTCAGGGATACCCACCCGCAAAATCGGATGACCTTGATCCGGTGCGCTGCTATCCCCGGCGCATGTCAGAACCCAAGCATCTCTATCTCATCGACGGATCGGCCTATATCTTCCGGGCCTATCACCGCCTTCCCCCGCTCACCAATCCGGAGGGCACGCCGGTTGGCGCGGTCTATGGCTATACGACGATGCTGTGGAAGCTTGCCGACGACCTGCACAAGGCCGATGGCCCGACTCATATGGCGGTGATCCTCGACAAATCCTCCAAGAGCTTCCGCAACGAAATCTATGACAAGTACAAGGCCAATCGCCCGCCGCCGCCCGAAGATCTTGTCCCGCAATTTCCGCTGATCCGCGACGCCACACGCGCTTTTTCGCTGCCCTGTATCGAGGAGGAGAATGTCGAGGCTGACGACATGATCGCCAGCTATACCATGGCGGCACTGGCCGAGGGCTGGAAGGTCACCATCGTCAGTTCGGACAAGGACCTGATGCAGCTGATCCAGCCCGGCGTCGACATGCTGGACACGATGAAGAACATGCGCATCGGCCCCGAACAGGTGATCGAGAAATTCGGGGTAGGCCCCGAGCTGGTCGGCGATGTGCTGTCGCTGATGGGCGACAGCGTCGACAATGTTCCCGGCGTCAAGGGCATCGGCCCCAAGACTGCCAGCAAGCTTATCAACGAATTTGGCGATCTCGATTCAGTGCTGGCCGCAGCGCCCGGCATGAAGCCCAGCAAGATGCGCGACAATCTGATCGAGTTCGAACCGGAAGCGCGCCTCTCGCGGGTGCTGGTGACGCTCAAGGAAGATTGCCCGCTTCCCCATGGTCTGGAAGATTTTCTGCTGACCGACATTCCGCCCGAGCCGCTTGGCGCATTTTTGACCACGCATGGCTTCACCAGCCTGCTGAAAAAGCTGGGCGCGGTTTCGGGAGAGAGCGGCACCAGTACGGCTCCGGCGGGCGGCGAGAGCGGCAGTGCATCGGCACAGGCGGTGCGCCCGTCGCGGCTCGACATGCCGCCGATCGATCCGGCCAGCTATGCGTGCGTCCAGACGGTCGAGGCCCTGAACGAATGGATAGATCGCGCAAGGGCGGCAGGCTTCATCGCCATCGACACCGAGACCGATTCGCTCGATTCGATGCAGGCCCGGCTGGTCGGGGTCAGCATGGCCGTCGCGCCTGGCGAGGCATGCTACATTCCGCTTGGCCATGGCAGCGGCGACATGTTCGATGAAAAGCCGGACCAGATCGCGCTTGAAACCGCCATCGGCATGCTGAAGCCGCTGCTGGAGGACGACAGTGTCATCAAGATCGGCCAGAATCTGAAATATGACCTCAATGTGCTGGCCCGGCACGACATCATGGTATCGCCAATCGAGGATACGATGGTGATGAGCTTCAACCTCGATGCCGGATCGCACGGGCACGGCATGGACGAGCTTTCGCAGCTGCACCTTGGCCATGAATGCATCAGCTTCAAATCGCTGACCGGCACCGGCAAAAAGGCTATCGGCTTTCACGAGGTGCCGCTGGGCGATGCCACCCGCTATGCCGCGGAGGATGCCGATGTGACCCTGCGGCTGTGGCATGAATTTGCCCCGCGCATGCCGCTGGAGGGCGCTACCCGCGTCTATCGCCAGGTCGATCACCCGATCATTTCTGTCGTCGCGCAGATGGAGCGCAACGGGATCAAGGTTGACCGCGAAAAGCTGGCTGGCCTGTCAAAGGACTTTGCCGAACAGATGGCGGCGCTGGAAGGCGAAATTCACTGCCTTGCCGGTGAACCCTTCACCATTGGCAGCCCAAAGCAGCTGGGCGACATATTGTTCGACAAGATGGGCCTGAAGGGCAGCCGCAAGGGCAAGTCGGGCCAGTATTCAACCGATGTCACAGTGCTCGAAAAACTGGCAGGCGAAGGTATCGACATTGCCCGCAAGGTTCTCGACTGGCGGCAGATATCCAAGCTCAAATCGACCTATACCGATGCGCTGCAGGAGCAGGTCAATCCCGAAACCGGTCGCGTCCATACCAGCTATTCGCTGATCGGAGCGCAGACCGGTCGCCTGTCATCCACCGATCCGAACCTGCAGAACATACCGATCCGCACCGAGACCGGACGCCAGATCCGCCACACATTCGTGGCGGAGCCGGGCAATGTCATCCTGGCCGCCGACTATTCACAGATCGAGCTGCGGCTGGCGGCGCACATCGCCGATGTCGATACGCTGCGCCAGGCCTTTGCCGATGGCGAGGATATTCACAGCCGGACCGCCCAGGAGCTGTTCGGCGAGGTCAATCGCGATACGCGCGGCCGCGCCAAGACGATCAACTTCGCGATCCTCTATGGCATTTCGCGCTGGGGTCTGGCCGGGCGGCTGGAGGTCGAGCCGGACGAGGCGCAGGCGATGATCGACACCTATTTCCAGCGTTTCCCGGGCATCAACCGCTATATTGCCGAAACGCTGGAGCGTGCGCGGGAAACCGGGTTCACCGAGACGCTGTTCGGGCGCAAGACCCATTTCCCGCGGATCAATTCAAAGAACCAGGCCGAACGCCAGGGCAGCGAGCGCGCCGCGATCAATGCCCCGATACAGGGCACCAGCGCCGATATCATCAAGCGGGCCATGGCGCGGATGATACCTGCGCTTGCCGAGGCCAATCTGCCCAATGTCAAAATGCTGCTGCAGGTGCATGACGAACTGGTGTTCGAACTGCCCGAAAGCGACGTTGAAGCCGCCTCCAGCATCATCACCAGGGTGATGGCCGGAGCCGCCGAACCGGCGGTTCGCCTCTCCGTGCCGCTGGGCGTGGAAATCGGAACGGGCGCAAGCTGGGGCGAAGCTCACTGATTGTGCTCCCAAAACTCAGCCGTCTATTTGCTTTCGGGCGGATATAGCGCTCGCAGGCCCTGATAGAGGCTCGCTTGCCAGCCGGGGCCATTATGGACCTGATCGGGCAGGATACGGGCGTGGAGATTGAGCGACGGATAGCTTCGCAAGCTCAGTATCTCTGCCATCCGTGCCATGCTGCTGGCGACGCCTGCGGCCGATACCAGCCAGCCTTCGGTCAGTTCTCCCGAACCCGCACTGAAAAAGACATCGGCCTTCAGGTCGGAATGCGTCGCGGCATAATCCTGCTCCATCTGGAACAGGACGCTGTTCTCCTTGGTGAGGCTGGGGCTTCCGCAGATATATTTGTCGAACAATGCCGGATCGGACAGCAGCGCATAGGTGCAGAAGTTTCCTCCAGCGGAAAATCCGAACAGCAGGTTTTCCCCGGACACGCGATAGCGCTCTTCAATTCTGCCACGCACATCATGCGCAAGGAATGACAGGAAATCGGGCGCACCCCCGGTCTTCACCTGGGGCAGCCGATCGCCGTAAAGCGCCTCACAGGCCTTGCGCGCCAGATCGGCACCAGTCCCGCCATATTCGCACGCTCCCAAGGCGGTGGAGGTGAAGTCATAGGTGCGCCGCTGGCCAGTTTGCGCGCGCTGCGCCACCGGCACCCCGACCGACACGACAATCATTTCCGGTACCGCCTTGCCAGCTGTCGAAACCACGCTGACCGCGCCCTCGAAGTTCCAGCTGCCGTCCATGACCCACAGGACGGGATAGTGTCTGTCCGAAGCGGCATAGCTGCGGGGCAAGGCAATGCGGACCTCATAATCCCAGGGCGCACCATCATACCGCATCAGGAAAGCGGGCTCTATCGTGGCACTGCCATCAGTTACATGCACAGCCGCGCCGGAGCTGGCGGCATTGTCCTGCGCCATGGCGGGCTTGAGCGACGTAATGCCGAGCACGGCAATAAGCAGGATACGACCGATACCGACCCTATGTGCGATCATCCTTGCCCCCGTCTGCCGCGCTACAGCGCACCGGGCAAGTCTGCCAAATCAAACGCCCGCAGGGGACATTCGCATCAATTCAATGAGAAATCAAACATCCTCGGCTGGGCGTTCGCGCGACTGGGGATAGCTGCCCAACAGACGCACCCATTTGCTGTGATGGCCCAGCACCTCCAGCGCGCGGTCGACATGCGGCTGTCCAGGCATCCCCTCAATATCGGCGAAGAACTCGGCGGCGGAAAAGCTGCCGCCCTTGATATAGCTCTCCAGCTTGGTCATGTTGACCCCATTGGTCGCGAAACCGCCCAGCGCCATGAACAGCGCCGCAGGGATATTCTTCACCTCGAAGATGAAGCTGGTCATGACCGGGCCATTGTCGGGCTCGGGCATATCCGCGTCGCGGGCGAGCACGACGAAGCGCGTCATATTATGGTCGGCATCCTCGATATTCTCGGCAATGCGTTTCAGGCCGTAAAGCTCTGCAGCCTGGGGCGGAGCGATTGCAGCGATGGTCGGATCGCCAAGCTCCGCTACCCGCGCCGCTGCGCCCGCGGTATCGGCATATGCCTCCGCAGAGATGCCCTGCGCGCGCAGATAATGGCGACACTGGCCGAGCGCCTGGGGATGGCTCAGCGCCATCTCGAACGGACCATCGCCTGCCGCCATCAGGCAGTGATGCACGGGCAGAAAATGTTCGGCGACGATATGCAGCCCGCTTTCGGGCAGCAGGAAGTGAATATCGGCAACCCGGCCATGCTGCGAATTCTCGATGGGAATGATCGCACGGTCTGCCCGGCAATCGCGCACCGCATCCATTGCATCGGCAAAACTCATGCACGGCATGGCCAGCGCATCGGGCGCAAATTGCATCGCCGCAATGTGTGAATTGGCGCCCGGAGCGCCCTGAAATGCCATAGCTCGGGCGGGATCGGCCTCCGCCTCCGCCGCCATTTGCGCGATCACGGCGCGCGCCGTTTCAGGATAGCTGTGCATGGTTCCCGCCGCATAGGCAGCATCCCTGGCCCCGGCAAGCCAAATCGGACTGCAAAAACATGGTGCATAGCCCCTGCCCGGCCCGCGCATAAGGCTTGCACCGCATGGCCGGGCCTATTAGAGGAGGGCGCGAACGGGGGGTTGGCATAATGGTGCCTGTCTTCCCATTGCGTGTGACCGTTTGGGGTGAAAAAGCATGGATGATCGCAACAACACTATTGCCGGATGGGTTCTTGCCGGTGGTATCGCGGCCCTTGGCCTGTCGATCCTCAGCGGAAAATATTTCCACGCCGATCATCCCGAAGCGCCCAAGGAACAGGGCTATGCGATTGAGGGTGTCGAATCCTCCGGCGGCGGCGATGCCGCAGAAGTTCCCCTGGCAACGCTGCTGGCAGCTGCCGATCCCGCCAAGGGCGAAAAGGTCTTTGCCAAGTGCGCGGCCTGCCACAGCATCAACAAGGGCGGCTCCAACGGCGTCGGTCCCAATTTGTGGGGCACCTTTGGAAAGCCGCATGGCCATGTCGCGGGCTTTGCCTATTCAGATGCGCTGAAGGGCGTGGCGGGCAATTGGGATTTCGAGGGCATGAACGCCTGGCTGAAATCGCCGCGCAACTATGCCAACGGCACCAAGATGACCTTTGCAGGCCTTAGCAAGCCCGAAGATCGCGCCAATATCCTGGTCTATCTGAACCAGCAGTCCGACAGCCCGATGCCGCTGCCCGCCGCACCGGTTGCCGAAGCAGAACCCGCGGCCGAAGCACCTGCCGAAGGTGCGGAAGCGCCCGCAGAAGGTGAAGCCGCTGCAGCCGAGGCCCCTGCCGAAAGCTGAGAATTTCCGGCCGAAACAGCCGCCCGGTTCAGCCCTCCAGCTCCAGCAGCTGCTCCTCGACATGGATCACCCGCCATGCGAGCCGCACCTCTATGACGAAGCACAGCAATCCGGCGATCAGGAACAGCATCGCCAGGATAAAGCCGCCCGCAATCACCCCTGACAGGTCAACGCGCAACAGGCCCATCAGGAACAGGGTAGCGATCAGCAAACCGACAACAACGGCGCTCATTACGCCAAAGAAGATCGACACATTGACGATCCCGGCACGCCGGTCGAGCGTGCGCAATTCGATGACGACCCGTTGATGATCCTCGCCCTCGGTCTCGTGAAAGGCCTTGGCGAGCACTCTTTCCCGGTCGACCACGCGCGATAGCCGGCTGGCGAACAGCTGCAGCAGCCCGCCCATCGCCACTAGCAGAAATGCCGGAGCCATGGCCAGCCGGATAATCTCCGATATCTCGCCCAGCCTGTCCGATCCGGTAAAATCCATCGCCGCCCCCTGCACCTTGCGGGCATCAGGCTAGCGGCATCGCCCGGCGCCTTCAATCGGCAAGTGTTTCAAGCCGTTGCAGGCGCTGCGCGCACTCTTCGCGCACCAGGCGGCAGGAAGAGCGAGCGAAGCGCTCCAGCAGCGCAATGCGCTCGCCCGGCATCTTCGCCAAGTCGATCATCGCCTCCACGCTCGACCAGCGCATGCGCGGCGATGGATGGGCCATGGCGAACTGCTCGGCCAGGTCGATCCCGCCATCCGTCTCCGCCATCATCGCCAGCCGCAGCAATATTGCGTTGGGATTGCGCGACAACAGGCCATCAATGCTGCCGTCCCCGGTATTGAAGCGATACTGGTCCATCCATTGCTGGTGCGGGGCAATGTGCATGATGTTGATCGATACCGAAAGCGCGTCAGGCGGCAGCTGGCTGTGCACGTCGCGATGGGCGCGATAGAGCATCAGCTTGCCGGGAGAGAGAGCGCTGCGCTCGACAAAGCGGAGATCCACTTTCTCGCCAATGCGTCCGGTGACGGCGGCCTGGTCATATTCATAATAGTCGCTCCAATAGCCCGGCCCGAAATAGCCCAGCGTCAGGAAGCTGAAATTATGATCGTGCGGCAGGCCATAGAAAAAAGGCGCCATGCCGCTTTGCCGCACGACGCTTTCATCCGCCGACGGCCAGATATTCGCGCGCACGAACCAGCGCGCCCGGGGCCGGTGCAGCATGATGACCTGCGGCGAATAGCCATTGCCATCGCCCTGCTGCCGCGCCCGGTTCTTCAGCTCGGCCAGCGCGATATCGCCCAGAAACGTGGTGTTGCGGCCCAGTCCGGCGAGCAGCTCCGCTACCTGCGCCAAGGATTCCTCATCATCCGGATCGAAGCCGCGCCGCTCCAGCCTTTCTGCAAAATCCCCGAATTCAAGCGGCTGACTGTCACAGCCGAGGGCAATATTGCGCGGCATTATCCCTCCGCCGCTGCAAGCTGCGGATGACGGGAAACCAGATCATGCAAGGTGCGCTCGGCCAGATCGCGCAGCCGCGCATCATCATCGCTTTGGGCCATGGTTCGCAGCCGCGCCATTCCCGTCTGCGCATCCAGCGCCAGCCACTCGCGCATCCCCTGCCAGCGCAGGCTGGGAGGCCAGGCCTGCATCTGCCCGTCGACAATCGGGATCGCATCCTGCCGCCCCATTGCGCGCAGTATGGCCATCAGCATCTGCTGCCGTCCCAGATCGTCGCGCGCCTGCCGCGAACGAACCAGCCGCCCGCTATCGGCGTCGCATTCATGTGCCACGTCGCACCGGGGATCACGGACCAGCAGGCGGAGCATCAACAGGCTCTCGCCAACATCGGCAAAGGTCAGGCTTTGCCGCGCATTTGCGAGGTCGATGATCTTGCCGGGATCAAGGTCAAGCCGTGCGTCGATATGGCTGGCCGGGGCACCGCTGCGATGCTCCAGACGGTAGATCTGGCCGCATCCCCGTCCCTTCAGGAACCGCAAGCGCGACCAGCCATCGCTATACCCGATCTGGCGAGCACGCCCCTCCAGTTGCCGCTGGGCAAGTTTCCATCGGGTGGCATCAAGCGCGGCAATCGAGAGGCTGAAGCGCCTATCGCCAACAATCACCAGTGATTGCAGCGCCTTGTCTTCATGCACTGCAAAGGGCAGCGGCTGATCGGGCGCGGCGCGCATCGTCGCCAGCCCCTGATCCAGAAAATCATGCGCCAGCCGGGGCGCGGCCATCGCCGGAGCAAGCCGATCGAAAAGCGCCCTGCCCTGCAATTCCGGCTCTGCCAGAATCGCCCTGAACTCCGATAGTCCCATCGGCGTCAGATCGGGCGGCGCACGGATTCCGCAGCGTCAGCCGTTATTCGCATCATAAACCATGATGACAGCGACCAGCCAGGCATCATCCATCGCGCCAATGGCCGGGCCGCTTTCCTGCCGCGCGCCATAGATCGCGACCGCATCGTCGAATTCGGGCAGGTCATTTACAGATATGACGGGAATTGGCATGGACTGTCTCCTATTGTGGTCATCGAACAGGATTATCTGTGCTACACGCACCAGACCGACGTTAGTTAAATTAAGGTAAGACAAGGACTTTGGACACGGGGATGGGCAAAATCGCAAGCGAAGCCGAGCGAGCCGCAGCCGCGCGCGCCATGGATCGTTTCGATCCGGGAAAGTTTCACACATTCATGGGGCACCATGGCCACAGCAGCCATATCGGCCTGCAATATCGGGCGCATGGCGATGACTGGGTGGAGCTGGAGCTGCCCTATACGGAACAGCTGGTCGGCGATCCGGAAACCGGCATTCTGGCATCCGGCCCGATCATCAGCATGATGGATAATGCGACGAGCCTCGCCGCCTGGACCCGCTTTGGAACCTTTCGTCCGCAAGTGACCATGGACCTGCGTGTCGATTACATGCGCCCTGCAAAGCCCGGCAAGAACATCATCGGACGCGGCGAATGCTACAAGCTGGCGCGATCCATGGCCTTTGTCCGCGGCATCGCCCATGATGGCGATCCCGAAGACCCCGTTGCCCATGTCGCCGGCACCTTCATCATCGTCGACGATTTTCTGGCATGAGCGATCAGACCATCATCGACGGCATCACCGCGCGCCTGCCGCCCTATGCCCGCTCGCTCGGCATGTTCGTCGCAGCGCTGGACAATGGCGCGCCGGTCATTGCCTATGATTTTGACGGCCGGGTTGCCGGGCGGCCCGGTTTCCTGCATGGCGGGGCCATGGCAGGCCTGCTGGAAATCGCCGCCATTGCCGCGCTTCGCACGCGCATCGATGCTGGCGACATGCCGCAAAAGCTGAAGCCCGTGAACATCTCGGTCGAATTCATGCGCGGCGGCAAGGAAGAACGGACCTATGCGGTCGGCGAAATCATCCGGCTCGGGCGGCGTGTCGCCAATGTCGAGGCACGGGCATGGCAGGGCGATCCGGCAAAGCCAATCGCCACCGCATTCATGAATTTCCTGCTGTCACCCGCCGAAGGATGACAATGACCTCGCCGGGCCGGGCGAGCACCGGCTCGTCGGACAATTGTTCGCGGGCGGCATCCGCCCTCGCCCTGTCAAGCACTGCACTGGCGACGTCCGGCGCATGCAGAACCCGATCTGCACTGCCCAGCAGGCGCAGCTGACGAAGGCTGAGGTCATCAGGATCGCCCGACACCAGCCCGATTTCGAATATACCCGACAGGGCCGCGCGCTCCGGCCCGGATAGCCAGGCGCCAACAGCATCATCGGCATGATCGCGCAGCGGATCGAGTGCGCCACCCTGCCCCAGCGCTTGGTCAATGGCGCGGCGGCGCTCTGCCGCATCGGGCCAGCGCTGCCGCATCGCGTCACGCGCCGTTTTCAGCCGCTGCGCCAATCTGCCCAAAGCTACCGGGAACATCGCCTCCAACCGCTGGCGCAGCGCCTTGGCCAGCCCGGCGGAAGCTCCGCCCGTGCCGATGGCGATCAGCACGGGATCGCGATCGACAATGGCGGGGAGCGTAAAATCGCACAACGCCGGGCGATCCACGGCATTGACCAATATGCCCCGCGCGCGCAAACGCGCCACTGCCTGGCCGGCCTCAGCCTCATCATCCAGCGCAACGATGGCGACCCGCGCGTCGCTGTTGGCCTCGTCCGTCACCAACCCGCCCGCGCGTTCGATCAGGCGGCGCTTGGCATCGGCCGCCTCGCCATTTCCAATCAGAATTACCGGCTTGCCGACAAGGTTCAGAAAGACCGGAAGCTGTTCCATGACCGCGCTTCAGCCCAGCCAGTCAGGCACATGTTCGGCGGCCATGATCTCCGCCGGATCGATGCGGTTCGCAACAATTGCATAGCGATCCCCGTCCACCAGCACCTCGGGCACGAGCGGGCGGCTGTTATAGGTGCTGGCCATGGTCGCGCCATAGGCCCCGGCGGTGCGGAACACGGCCAGATCGCCCGATTGCACGACATCAATATCGCGCGCCATGGCGAACGTGTCACCACTCTCGCACACCGGCCCGGCAATGTTCGCAACCATGCGCTCGCCATTGGGCCTCACCGCCTCGAAATCATGCCAGGCATCATACATGGCGGGACGGGCAAGATCGTTCATCGCCGCATCGACGATCACATAGGGACGGATGATGCCAGGCTTCACCCAGATCACCCGGGTCAGCAGCACGCCTGCATTGCCGACAATCACCCGGCCCGGCTCGAACATCAGCGTGACATCCCAGTCCCTGGTTACCCGCTCGACCATCCGGCCATAGACTTCCGGGCTTGGCGGCACCTTGTCGCGCTCATAGGGCACGCCCAGACCACCGCCGAGGTCAATCCGGTCGACGACATGCCCCTCGCCGCGCAGCTGGCGGGCCAGCGCGCCAACCTTGGCATAGGCGGCCTCGATGGGATCAAGATCGAAAATCTGGCTGCCAATGTGCAGCGCCAGCCCTCGCATATCGAGCCCCGCGGTATTGGCCAGCCGCGCATAAATGCCCGCCGCTTCGTCATAGGGAACGCCGAACTTGTTCTCCTTCATGCCAGTCGAAATCTTGGCATGGGTACCCGCATCGACATCGGGATTGACGCGCAGCACGGCGGTCGCGCGCCTGCCCATGGCGGCAGCGATCTCGCCCAGCACCGCGCCTTCTTCCTCAAGCTCGACATTGAACTGGCCAACTCCGGCGGAAAGCGCCATTTCCATTTCCGCACGTGTCTTGCCGACGCCCGAATAGACAATGTCGCCGGGCGCCATACCGGCAGCAATGGCGCGCTTCACCTCGCCGCCCGAAACAACGTCGGCACCGAAGCCCTGCCGCGCCAGCACCTTCAGCACCGCCAGATTGGGGTTAGCCTTGATGGCAAAGGCAATATGCTTTTTGGGCAGGCCCGACAGGGCAGCGGAAAACACCTGGGCATGCCGCTCCAGCGTGGCCCGCGAATAGACATAGCATGGCGTGCCCACCTCTTCGGCAATGCGCGCCAGCGGCACCTGCTCGGCATGAAGCTGCCCGTCGATCAGGGAAAAATGGTCCATATCAGCCTTTGGCCAGAATTGCCCGTTCCTGCCCGGTCATTCCGGGGGAAGGTCGAACTCGTCATCCTCGCGCCGTTCGGAGCGACGCAACAGCTCGACATTGCGCGACGGACGCGACTGGGTCGTGGGTTCGAGCAGCTCATCCGGGGTCGGGCTCTCGTCCGCGCCATAGGCTGCGACCGGCAGCGATTCTCCCGCCATCGGCGTCAGCTTCTGCCGGCTGCCACATGCCGCGAGCGCCGCCACCAGGGCCAGCGCGACCATCGCCTTGTACCGCCCAGCCATCGTCATTCTCCCGCCTTTGCCGCAGCCAGACGCTGCCGGGCCTTGCCGATCTGCAACCGCACCTGATCGGGCGCGGTGCCGCCATAGCTTGACCGGCTGGCCACCGAGGCGTCGACCGACAGGGCATCGAATATGTACGCTGTAATGCGCCCGTCAATGGCCTGCAAGTCGCCAAGCGAGAGCTGGTCGAGCGCACATCCCTGCTGCTCGGCAAGCTTCACCGCTGCGCCAGTGATATGATGCGCCTCGCGAAACGGGATATTTGCGGCGCGCACCAGCCAGTCGGCAAGGTCCGTTGCGGTCGCGAAGCCCGCTTCGGCCGCGCCGCGCATCCGCTCCCGCACAAAGGTGATTTCGGCGACCATCCCGGTCATCGCGGCCAGCGACAGGCTGAGCAGTGCCTCCGCCTCGAACACCGGCGGCTTGTCGTCCTGCATATCCTTAGAATAGGCGAGCGGCAGGCCCTTCATGGTGATGAGCAGCGCTGTCTGGCAACCGATAATCCGCCCGGCATGCCCGCGCACCAGCTCCGCCGCATCGGGATTGCGCTTTTGCGGCATGATCGAGGAACCGGTCGAGAAGCTGTCGGGCAGCTTCACAAATCCATAGGGCTGGCTCGCCCAGATGATGATTTCCTCGGCGAGCCGCGACATATGGATCGCGCATTGCGCGGCGGCATTGAGATAATCGAGCGCAAAGTCCCGGTCGGACACGGCGTCGAGCGAGTTGGCGGTGGGCGCGTCAAACCCCAGCGCGCTGGCCGTCGCATCGCGGTCGATGGGAAATCCTGTTCCGGCCAGCGCAGCCGAGCCAAGCGGGCACTGGTTGAGGCGGGTTCGCGCCGCCGCGAACCGGTCCGCATCGCGCGCGAACATCTCGACATAGGCCATGAGGTGATGGCCCAGCGTTACCGGCTGTGCGGTCTGAAGATGGGTAAAGCCGGGCATGATGGCATCGGCATGGTCGTCGGCACGCGCCACCAGCGCGTTCTGCAGGGCGATGAGCGCGGCAATGGCCGCGTCACAGGAATCGCGCACCCAAAGGCGAAAGTCCGTCGCTACCTGGTCGTTGCGCGAGCGCGCGGTGTGCAGCCGGCCGGCAGCAGCGCCGATCAGCTCGGTCAGCCGCGCCTCGACATGCATATGGATATCTTCAAGGTCCCAGTTCTCCGGAACGCCTTCGGCCTCATATTCAACAGCGATCTGGTTCAGTCCGCCAGCAATGGCGCTGGCATCATCCCGGGAAACAATGCCCTGTTCGGCCAGCATCGCGACATGTGCCAGCGATCCGCGGATATCCTGTCGCCACAAGGCCTTGTCGAAGGGGATGGATGCATTTATCTCCCGCATCACCGCCGTCGGCCCTTCGGCAAATCGCCCGCCCCACATCGTGTTGGAGTTTTCAGTCATGTTCCGCCCGAAGGTCTCCTGGCCTGCCACTACACCGCGCCTCGCCCTCCTCTCGGTGGCCGCTGCCCTGGCGCTCGGCGCATGCGATAGGCAATCAGCGAGCAGGGAGCAAGGTGGCACATCGCAAGAAACCGGCGACAAGGCCGATGAATCGCCCATGGCCGGGCTCAGCGGCACGCTCGACGTGTCCCGAAGGGGCGAAGATATGCCCGATGCGCGGTTCTTCGATCCTGCGGGTGACGAGACCGAGCTTGCCGATTTCAAGGGCAAGCCGCTGCTGGTGAACCTGTGGGCAATGTGGTGCGCGCCCTGTGTCATCGAGATGCCGACGCTGGATGCGCTGGCCGAACGCGAAAAGGACCGGCTACAGGTCCTGGTGGTATCGGAGGATACCCAGAAGCTTGAGAATGTCGGTCCGTTTCTGTCCGAGCGCAAATTCCGCAATCTGAAACCCTATCTGGACCCGGAAAACAGCCTTGGCTTTGCTTTCGCGACGGGCGTCATTCCTACAACCGTGCTCTATGACGCGAACGGCAAGGAAGTATGGCGCATGGTTGGCGGCACCGACTGGAACGGCGCACGGGTCGCGGCCATGATGGAAGATACGCTGGCGACGAAAAAGGGCGCTACATCAGCAGCGGAATAATCTTCTTGCAGGGTTTGCGATCGTTCGGCTCCGCCTTCTTCACAGCTGCCGGGATCGGCCATTCCGATTTGCGCTCCTTGCACCCCTCATCGCCCGGCTGAACCTGCCAGGCGGCAAGTGCGGCGACCAGCCCCAGGGGTGCTGCAAGAAGATAGCGGCTCGACATGGCGGCAAACTGACAAGGCAAAGCTGACTGCCAGATGAACGCATGGCGCTGCCGGGCCGATTGCTGGCTGGCGTTGCTTTCCCGCAACAGAGGATCGGTCATGATATGGGAAAAGCCGGAAAATGGTGGGCGATGACAGGCTCGAACTGCCGACCCTCTCGGTGTAAACGAGATGCTCTACCAACTGAGCTAATCGCCCATTTCCGGCAAGGACGCGCCACTGCCAGCTTTGAGATCGCATTGCAAGTCCAAAACAGACCCGGATGAACCCGTGCCCATCGCTGTCACGGCCCTGGGCGATCCGGACGTCAAAACGCCCGGTCGAACCTCTCCCGCACCGCCAGAAAATAGTCATGCAGGCGGCGATAGGCCATATCGTCCAGTTCAATGAAGGAACGCCTGCCGTCCTGCCGGTCGGCATGACGCGACAGCAACCCCTGCTGGGTCATCACCCTGATCCATCGCAGCGCCGTGGTCGGCGGCACGGCGGCGGCAATGCACAGGCTGGATACCGATACCGGCTGCCCCTCCAGCCGGGCGGCAAACAGATCGAGCAGAATATCCCAGGCGGGATCGGCAAACAGCGTTGCATCGAAATAGCGCTCGCGCATCTGGCGCATGGCGATGACGCCGCGAACATCGACAGCGCGCACCGGCTCCTGTCCGGCCTGGGCCAGATATTGCTCTTCGGCGGATTCGACGCGGAAGGTCATTGCATTCTCGGCCAGCCCGCTTTCATCGGGCTCCCGCTCCTGCCCGGCAATGCGCTTCAGCCGTTCGGCAATGCGGGCAATATCCTCGCTCAGTGCATGCAGGTCATCGGCGGTGTCGAGATCATCATCGGCTTGGAATAATTGCCCGGCATGCCCGAAAAATCGAGCCATCACGACAAGGCGTTCGGCCTGATCCGCAGCGACAAGCCATTCAACGTCGCCATCGCCCAATATGGCATAGGCACTGTCCAGCGCCGACGCATCGAGATCGATCAGCATCGGCATCGCCGAAGGCTTCAGGCCGGAACATACCGCCTCGACAAGCTCGACCGGCGCACCCCGGAAATCGGCGATCAGGCCGTCGCACCCCGACCAGCCATGGGGATCGGCAATCGCCGCATAATAATCCAGTACAGGTCCGCATTCGGCCCCGGCAAGGCGGATGTCGGCGACAAGGTCATCCTCCGCGCCGCCGCTGCCGGCCAGGATCGCAACGACCCCGCGACGCCACGGCGAACTTGAATAATCCCTGCCCAATTCTCCTGCCTCGTCCATGCACGCCCCGTTCCGCGACCGGGGGATTATGGCAGTGCCGGACGAGCGGACAAGTCATAGGTCCATATGGGATCAATCAGCGAACGGATCGCGCACCAGTATCGTGTCATCCCGCTCGGGCGAGGTGGAGACGAGCGCAACCGGACACTGGATAAGCTCTTCGACGCGCTTGATATATTTGATCGCCTGGGCCGGCAGATCGACCCAGCTGCGCGCGCCGGCGGTTGTCTCGCGCCAGCCCTCCATTTCCTCGTATATTGGCTGAACCCCGGCCTGATCCCCCGCATAGGAGGGGAAATAGTCATAGACCTTGCCATTGAGGCGATAGCCGGTGCAGATCTTGATCGTATCAAAGCCGTCGAGAACATCGAGCTTGGTCAGCGCGATCCCGGTCACACCCGATATGGCGCAGCTCTGCCGCACCAGCACCGCATCGAACCAGCCGCAGCGCCGCTTGCGTCCGGTAACCGTCCCGAATTCATGGCCACGCTCGCCAAGGCGCTGGCCGGTCTCATCCTCCAGCTCGGTCGGGAAAGGTCCCGACCCGACCCGCGTCGTATAGGCCTTGACGATACCCAGGACGAAACCGCTCGCCTGCGGACCAAGACCGCTCCCGGCGGCGGACGTCCCCGAAATCGTATTGGACGAGGTGACAAAGGGATAGGTGCCGTGATCGACATCGAGCAGCACGCCCTGCGCGCCCTCAAACAGGATGCGGGCACCCGCCCGGCGCACGTCGTTAAGCCGCTTCCACACCGGCTGGGCGAATTGCAGCACAAAGCCCGCAATCTCGGCAAGGTCGTTGAGCAACTTCTCGCGATCGATCGGCGATTCGCCAAATCCGGCGCGCAGCGCGTCGTGATGGGCAGTCAGCCGGTCAAGCTGTGGCCCCAGCGTATCAAGATGCGCGAGATCGCAGACGCGAATGGCGCGCCGCCCGACCTTGTCCTCATAGGCGGGGCCAATGCCGCGCCGGGTGGTGCCGATCTTGCCCTGTCCGCTGGCATCCTCGCGCAGCGCATCCAGATCGCGATGAAATGGCAGGATCAGCGGGCAGTTGTCGGCGATTGCCAGATTTTCCGGCGTGATCTCCACCCCCTGCCCCTGCAGCTTCTCGACTTCGGCCTTCAGCGCCCAGGGATCGAGCACAACGCCATTGCCGATGACCGACAGCGTGCCCCTTACAATGCCCGATGGCAGCAGGGAGAGCTTGTAGACCTCATTGCCGATGACCAGCGTGTGCCCGGCATTATGACCGCCCTGAAAGCGCACAACGGCATCGGCGCGTTCGGCGAGCCAGTCGACGATCTTGCCCTTGCCCTCATCGCCCCATTGCGCACCGATCACGGTAACATTCGCCATGGCCTGAAACTCCCCTGCGCGCATGCGGCACATTGCCGCACGGCAAAACGCGCTCTGCCCTAATGACAGCGGCAGGCAAGGTCCACCCTGTATTCGCGCTCAGCTGTGCAAATATTGCCGTCTTCGCATCCCGATGCGGCAGGCGGATACAATTTCGTACAAAACCATGCTTGGCAGCGGATTGCGGATTGGTGCAGCCTGCCGGACGGGGCGATGAAGAGAAGGGAGACAAACATGCGCAAGATCCTCACAGTCCTCATGTCACTGGCGGTGCTGGCGGGCATTGGGCTGGCCGATACCGCCAATGCCCAGCAGCGGGTATTTGATCGCGAATGCCGCAAGGCCGTGGTCAAGATGTGCGGCATGGACCGCGAAAAGGCGAAGGCCTGCATTCGCGAACGCCATTCCGAACTGCCCGACAAATGCCAGGAGCAGCTCAAAAAGGCGGTCAAGGAGCGGCTCGGCGAACGCAGCGGCAAGACCGGCGGCATGGCAGCGCGCGGCGCAAGCCAGGGCCAGACCCTGAAATACGGCAATGATCCCAGACAGGGCGTGGACTATTATGCGGCCAGCGGCGGGCAACCCGGTCCGCCGCTGATCGTCTTTGTCCATGGCGGTGGCTGGCAGATCGGGGACCGGTCCCGGGTCCAGCTCAAGCCCGGCTATTTCAACGATCTCGGCTATGCCTTTGCTTCTGCCGGATACCGGCTGGTGCCCGACGCCCGCGTCGAGGATCAGCTGGCCGATCTGGCCAGCGCCATCGCCATGCTGCGCGGCAAGGCCGATGATCTCGGTTTCGATGGCGAACACATCGTGCTGGTCGGCCATAGCGCGGGCGCGCACCTCGCCGCGATGCTGGGCAGCGATCCGGCCTGGCTGGGCCAGGACTTTGCCGGAGTAGACGGTGTCATCCTGCTCGACGGCGCGGGATATGACGTCGCCCGCCAGATGCAATCGGCGCGCGGCGCACTCTCCGGCATGTATCAGGACGCCTTTGGCAGCGATCCTGAACGGCAGGCCCGGCTGTCACCGGCGAGCCATGGTACCAGCCCCAATATCGCCAGCTGGCTGATCCTGCATGTTGCGCAGCGGCCCGATTCAGCGGCCCAATCCAGCCTGCTCGCCAATGCGCTGCGCGCTGGCGGCGCAACGGTTCAGGTTGAAGCGGTGTCCGGCACCGATCATGGCCGCCTCAACCGGGAGCTTGGCGCTGCCGACAAGCCGCAAACCGCGCTTGTCTCCGCCTATCTGGCCGGCCTGTTCGCGTCCTGAAGCGCGACCGGCTCGCTGCCATCGAGCCGATGGGTGCAGCCCAGCGCCCGCATATCATCCGCATCGGACATCGCCGCCACGGTCTGCCAGCCACTGCTGCGCAGCCGCGCCGCAATGTACGGATCATGTCCAGTCGGCAGGAACAGCCGCCTGGCCGTCGCATCAGCAAGGCCCAGTCCCATGTCGATCAGCGGATCGGGATAGAGCGAGAAGCCGGTGGCTACTTCCTCGCCGCCGCGTCCATCGGGTATCGCATAGGTACCGCCCCGGCCCAGCGCGCCCGGACAACCCGGTGCATAGAGCGAGAAGCCGAACCAGCTCTGATATTCAAAGCCGTGCCGCTCGGTGGGGTCGAGCGTCACCGCCACGCCATCCGGAATGGCGGCGGCAATCGCCTTCAGCCCCTCGATCCGGCTGGCCAGCGCCCCGCCCGCATCAATCGCCGCCAGTGCCTCAATGGCCTCATCAAACGCGCCCATGGCATAGAGCAGCGGGAGATAGTCTTCCGCACCCAGCTCAGCGAGGCCCCCGGCATCCTTGGCATCCAGTTCGCGGCGGACATCGCCAATCCGCCCGGGCGCCAGCGGGAATGCGCTCGCCGCCAGCGTATCGACCAGATCGGGCAGCGTCAGGTCAACAGTGATCTGCTTTACGCCAGCGCGTTCCAGCGCCTCGATGGCAACGGCAACAATCTCCCTGGCGGCAGCGACATTGTCAAAGCCGATCAGTTCCGCGCCAACCTGCATCCGCTCCCGCTCCGGCTGGAGCTGGTCAGCGGCAAGGCGCAGCACCTGCCCGCCATAGCTCAGCCGCAAGGGACGCGGCGCATCCGCCAGCAGCGTCGTCGCCACCCGGCCCACCTGCACGGTGATGTCGGACCGGATCGCCAGCATCCGCTGTGACACGGGATCGACCATCCGGAACATTTGCTGTCGGTTCACGCCTTGCATGCGATGGGCGAGCGAGCGTTCATATTCGATCAGCGGCGGGGAGACCCGCTCATAGCCATGCCGCGCAAGCACATCGGCAAAACCGCGACCCAGCGCCGCAGCCGCCTCTGCACGCGGCGGCAGCATGTCTTTCAGCCCCTCGGGCAGCATATCGGGATTCGTATCGGCCATGACGCCGCCTGCCATAGCGGCTCTTGCGGCGATTTCCAGCCCCGGCGAACCGGTTCAGCCTTTTGCGCGCTGCTGCGTCTCGATTCCGTCGAAAATCGCGTCCTTGATCTCGAAGGCCCGCCGTGCCCAGTTGCTCACCGGATAGACCGAGCGGGTCATGTCGATCTCTGCTCTCTCGATCAGCGGGAAAAGTTCCGCCTCTTCATCTGCTATGCGTCGCAGCATGCCGTCGCCCTGCAGCTTGGCTGCCTCGCGAAAGCCATCCCAGTCGAGCGCGACCTGCCGTGCGGTCCAATAGGTCGCATGCGCCGCAAACACCTGGTGAATCCCCTCAAGGCTCACCTGGAACTTGCGGCCGATCTGCACGACATGGGGACGCGGATCGCTGAGCAGCTTGGAATAGAGATGCCGGTCCTCATAGGCCAGGTGCTGGAGCACCGCGCTGCATACATCCCATCGGGCATGCGCCAGTTCATAAGGACAGGGAAATTCCGGCTGGTTCAGAAACGCACGCAACACCGCCCCCTTTTGGCGCAGTTGGTCATGATCGGCCAGCAATTTGCTCAGCATCAAAGCATCCCTTCTGATGCGCATTCTAGATTCGGTCTGTTAAATCCGGGTAAACTTCGCCATGTGGGTTTTACGGTGACGAGGCGGCATTTTACGCCCTGAGGCCACGCCCTTTTCCGCACGAAACCTTGCCAGCCGTAGCGGCAGCGGGCAATATGCCGTGCGGAGAGGGTCGAGGCATTTCGGGAGGCAATGTAATGAACCTGCTGTGGATCGGACTGGCACTGGTCGTGGGGCTTGCCGTCGGGCTGTGGATCAAGGGACGCGGACCGCGCAGCGATGACCTTATGGGCGTGCGCGGCAACCATGATCTCGCCCGCTTTCGCCCCAAAACCAGCAGCTTGTCGCTGCCGGGCGATCGTGACGATGACGACCATTATGAGGGCGAAGCCTCTGGTCTGGGCGAGATGCTGGTCGAGCGCCAGGCCCGCATTCATGACATCATCCACGATCCGGAGGTCCGCGCGCTGATCAGTGCGGGGCACAAGATCGAGGCGATCAAGGTGGTGCGCGAACGCACCGGACTTGGCCTGAAGGAAGCGAAAGAACTGGTCGAGAGCATCTGAACGGCCCTGCGGATCGCATCCGGCTGTGCCGTGACCAGCGAATTTGAAGGCCGGAAATACAACCATTTCGGATGTATCTCCGCATTGTGGGCGAAGATTTGTCCGATATGGATAAAACTCCCGGTTGCAGACCGGCATTATCAAAATTCGCAATTTTCCATATCGATCAGTGCAATTCCTCCCCCGGTGCAGGTCATGAAACTCCACAAGCATCTCAATTTGAAGTCGCGATATTTTCAGGCCGGATTGCTGGCGTCCGGTGTAGCGATCCTGTGCACGGCGACCTTTGCCGTTTCCGCGCATATTGAGCGAGAGCAAATGGCGGCCGCCTATACCGAGCGCGCCTTCAGCCAGATCGAACTGCGCGCCAGCCTGCATGAACCGGTCGGCACCCTCATCATCGGCGACAGCATCACCGACTCGCTGGTCTTCCATCCCGCCTGTGGCAGCGTGCTGCAGGCGACGATCCCCGGCATCACCCTTGCCGAATACCGCTCCCGCATTCCGGGCCTGATCGCCAAGGTAAACCCGGACCGCGTCATCATCGAACTGGGCACCAATGACGATGGCACCCATTATGACCTTCCCGCGCTCGCCACCCGTCACCCCACCGCGCTTGTCGGCACGACCAACAAGCCGGGCATGAACCGGCATATCGCCCGGCTGGCGACGGAACTGGGCTATGATTACATTCCCATGCCAACGCCCGGCGCAGACGGAAAGCACCCTGACCGCACCGGATTGCTGCAGCTCAAGAGCCGGATCGACGATTTCTGCGCCGAGCGCGGAGCCGAACTGGCGGAGCTGCATTAAAGCCGGGCAAGGTTTACACAGTTTACACAGTTTACACAGTTTACACAGTTTACACTGTCCAGAGCGACAAAACGCACCGCCCGCCAGCCGATGTCTCATCGCAGCCCAGGCGTGATCAATAACCTGTCAAACAGCTCCGCCGCCGCCTTGCCCTCGCCAATTGCATCCAGGATCTCGCCAAAGCGCACGGCTCCGCGCCAATTGTCTGGTCCGGAACATCGCCGGTCGAGTCGCTCCAGCAGGGCCAGCAACAGGCGCGGATCATGGCGGGTGCGGGTGGCGGTTACCTCGCCGTGATAGACAATGTCCTCCTTCACCCCGTCAATGGCGCGATCATAGAGCAGCTGCTCGACATGATCGCGGGCAATGATCAGTGCCGCCTCCCAGGCGCGTGCGAAATCGCGATTGACCCGCTTCTCCCGATAGGCGGCGCTGTGCGAAAAACCCGCACGGCGCGCCGACAGCCGGACATTGCCGGTCTCCGACAGCGCTTCGAGGAATCGGCGCCGGGCGAGCGGCGTCCAGCCATTATGCCGCCGCGAGGGTTCATCCGCGGGCACCGGCGGCGGCGATACGGGCGGAACGGCCGATGAAGCAGCCGACGGAATGAAAGGCGCGTTGGTGGCGGGCGCGGCGAAATTCTGGATGGACGGCACACCCGGATCGGGGCGATGCTCATGCGCGCCCAAGGTCGGCTGGCGACCGCCATTTGCGTCGAAATCGGACATATCGGGTCTCCCGGCAAATTGGGGGACCGGCTATATAATGCATATCAGGGGCTGTAGGACAGCGGCTTAGAGACAAGCGCCGTGCGACTGTCTGATTTTGCTGATAAACCTTCGTCATTCCGGCGAAGGCCGGAATCCATCTCCTGACGTCGCATGACATTGAGCGGGGCATGCTGGATTCCCGCCTGCACGGGAATGACGTGCATTGCGCACGCTCACTTCCCCAGCATCCCCTTCAGATACTGCCCGGTAAAGCTGCGCGCATTCTCCGCCACCTCTTCCGGCGAGCCCTCTGCAACAATCTCGCCGCCCTTCACCCCGCCTTCGGGGCCAAGGTCCAGCACCCAGTCCGCCGTCTTGATGACGTCCAGATTATGCTCGATCACCACCACGCTGTTGCCCTGGTCCACCAGCCGGTGCAGCACTTCGAGCAGCTTGCGCACATCCTCGAAATGCAGGCCGGTGGTCGGCTCGTCGAGAATATAGAGCGTCTGCCCGGTGGAGCGCTTGCTCAGTTCCTTGGCGAGTTTCACCCGCTGCGCCTCGCCGCCGCTTAGTGTCGTCGCCTGCTGCCCCACCTTCACATAGCCGAGACCGACTTCATGCAGCATCGCCATCTTGTCGCGGATCGGCGGCACCGCCTTGAAGAACTCCACCGCATCCTCGACCGTCATGTCGAGCACATCGGCAATGCTCTTGCCCTTGAACTTCACCTCCAGAGTCTCGCGATTATAGCGCTTGCCATGACATTGCTCGCAGGTGACATAAACATCGGGCAGGAAGTGCATCTCGATCTTGATCAGCCCGTCGCCGCTGCACGTCTCGCACCGCCCGCCCTTGACGTTAAAGCTGAACCGGCCCGGCTTGTATCCGCGCGCCTGCGCCTCGGGCAGCCCGGCAAACCAGTCGCGGATATTGGTGAATGCGCCGGTATAGGTGGCCGGATTGGATCGCGGCGTGCGGCCAATGGGCGACTGGTCGATATCGATCACCTTGTCGCAATGCTCCAGCCCGGTAATGCGATCATGCGGCCCGGCAATGATCCGCGCCCCGTTGAGCGCGCGCGCCGCTCCGGCATAGAGCGTATCGATGGTAAAGCTGGACTTGCCGCTGCCTGACACCCCGGTGATGCAGGTAAAGGTGCCGAGCGGGATGGACGCGGTGACGCCGTTGAGGTTGTTGGCACGGGCATTGTGGACGGTAAGGTCAAAGCCATTGCCCTTGCGGCGGCGCGCCGGGACGTCGATCCGACGCGCCCCCGTTAGATATTGCGCGGTCAGGCTGTGCTTGACCTTCAGCACCTGTTTCAGCGTGCCCTCCGCCACCACTTCGCCGCCGTGCACGCCCGCGCCGGGGCCAAGATCGACGACATGGTCGGCGGCGCGGATCGCATCCTCGTCATGCTCGACGACAATCACGGTATTGCCAAGGTCGCGCAGCCGTTTGAGCGTGACGAGCAGCCGGTCATTGTCGCGCTGGTGCAGGCCGATGCTCGGTTCATCGAGCACATAGAGCACGCCGGACAGGCCGCTGCCGATCTGCGAGGCCAGCCGGATGCGCTGGCTCTCCCCGCCCGACAGGGTGCCGCTGGTGCGATCAAGATTCAGATAGTCCAGCCCGACATTGTTGAGAAAGCCCAGCCGCTCGACAATCTCCTTGAGAATGGCCCTGGCAATCTGGCTTTGCTGCGCAGTAAAATACTGATCTACATTAGAAAACCACTCAAGCGCATCGGCGACGCTGCGCCGCGTGGAAATGGAAATATCCTCTCCCGCAATCTTCACGGCCAGCGGCTCCGGACGGAGGCGCGCGCCATGGCATATCTCGCAGGGTTGCGCCGTCTGGAACTTGGAAAGCTCCTCGCGCATCCAGGCGCTGTCGGTCTGCAGCATGCGGCGGTTGAGATTGCCGATCACGCCCTCAAACGGCTTCTTCACCTCATAGCTCTTGCGGCCATCCTGAAAGCGCAGCGTCACCGGCAGGCCCTGTGTCCCGTTCAGGATGACGTCGCGATGATGCTCGTCCAGGTCGCGCCACGGCGTATCGAGCGAAAACTCGAAATGCCGCGCCAGGCTGCCCAGCACCTGCATATAATAGGGCGATGGCGGGTTGGACTTGGCCCAGGGCACCACCGCTCCCTTTTTGAGGCTCAGCTCCTCATTGGGCACCACCAGCTGCGGATCGAAATACTGTTTCTCGCCCAGCCCGTCGCAGGCCGGACACGCCCCTTGCGGCGCGTTGAAGGAGAACAGCCGCGGCTCGATCTCTTCGATGGTGAAGCCCGAAACCGGACATGCAAAACGTTCGGAAAAGATAATGCGGTTGGCGGGAATGCCTGCGCCCTTGAGTTTTTGAGCCCTCTCCCCTTCAGGGGGGAGGGTTGGGAGGGCGGACGCACCAGAACTCTCGGCGTTGAAGCTCTGGGGTGCTTCCTTAACCCTGTCGCCGTCCGCTGCTGGAGGGGCCAGTTCCGCCACCGTCCCGTCCGCCAGATCGACATAGGCCAACCCGTCGGCCAGCCGCAGCGCAGTTTCGAAACTGTCCGCCAGCCGCGTCGCGATCCCGCCCTGGTCATCCGCCGGGCGCACCACCAGCCGGTCGACCACAACCTCGATATCGTGCTTGTATTTCTTGTCGAGCGCCGGGGCGTCCTCGATCTCGTAGAATTCGCCGTCGATCCGCACCCGCGTAAAGCCGGCCTTCTGCCATTCGGCCAGTTCCTTGCGATACTCGCCCTTGCGCCCGCGCACCACCGGCGCGAGCAGATAGAAGCGCGTCCCCTCGGGCAGGTCCATTACCCGGTCGACCATCATGCTCACCGTCTGCGCAGTGATCGGCTCGCCCGTGGCGGGCGAATAGGGCACGCCGACCCGCGCCCATAACAGACGCATATAGTCATAGATTTCGGTGACCGTGGCGACGGTGGAGCGCGGATTGCGGCTGGTGGTCTTCTGCTCGATGGAGATGGCCGGGGACAGCCCTTCAATATGCTCCACATCGGGCTTTTGCATCATCTCCAGAAACTGGCGCGCATAGGCGGACAGCGATTCCACATAGCGCCGCTGCCCCTCGGCATAGATGGTATCAAAGGCGAGGCTCGATTTGCCGCTACCCGAAAGCCCGGTAATGACGATCAGGCTGTCGCGGGGCAGATCAATGTCGACGCCCTTGAGATTATGCTCGCGCGCACCGCGGACGGATATGTGGGTGAGACTCATGGTTTCGCGATGTTCCAGATTTGTTCACATTGTGCAAGGGGCATCTGCCCCTGCCCTCAACTGAGGCCTCGAACCTGGCAATTCAAGCGGCCAAATCCGCTATCGCCCCTCTTCCGGCGCGGGGAAGACACGGCGGAACAGGCGCCAGCCCTTCCACATGGCCCAGATCGCGACGGCCAGCAGGATGATCGCGATGATCGCCGCTGCGACCGGATTGGCGAAGGCGAGCAGCAGCAGTCCGCCCGCCGTCACATCCTCCGCGGTGGACACCACGACATTGCTGACCGGCTCGGGGCTGGTATTGACTGCGGCGCGGGCGGTCGCCTTGGTGGCATGCCCGGCCAGCGCTGCACCGCCGCCCAGCAGGAACACGACCACCTGCCAGGCGGGATCATGGGCATCGACCACGGCCAGTGCAAGCAATGCCCCGCCTAATGGCCGAATGATGCTGTGCAGCCCGTCCCACAGGCTGTCGAGCCAGGCCATCTTGTCCGCAAAGAAATCGGTGATCGCGCCCAGTCCGGCTATGCCGATCACCCAGGGATTGGCGAGCGCGTCGAGCAGCTTCAGATTTTCAGGCAGGTCGACATAGCCCAGATACATGGCAAGGCCGGTCGCGAAGATGGTGAGATAGAGCCGCCAGCCCGACAGCAGGCTGACGCTGGCCGCCAGCCCCAGCAGTTCGACAATGCCCATCGCCCGATCCTTCTCCCCTGCCCCGCCATGGCGGGCACCAGCATGCTGCCATGATGGCATGGATCGCGCAATATGGGCGGGAACCGCCGCGCGTATGAAGCGTATCGCCTCTTGATGTTTCCGCGATGGCGTGTGACGCTGCGCGTATGGGGTTTGTCAGGAGGTCGTGATGACAGTTCGCAACTACAAAACCAGCCGCGCGCTCGCGGCAATTGGCGCATTTTCGCTGTGCATGGGGTCGCTTTCCATGGCCTCGCTCGCCAGCGCCCAGGAAGAGAGCGCTGCGCCCGCCACCGATGAGGAAGGCATGCCGCAGCTCTCCCCGGAGGAAGAGGCTGCGCGCCAGGCCGAAAAGAACGCCAAGCCCTGTGGCGAGGATGGCCTCAACACGCCGGAGGAATGCGCCGCCCGCGAGGCAGCGAACAAGGCTGCCCTTGCCGAGGCGGAGGCGCAGGCCGCCCGCAACGATGCCAATCAGCAGGCCTATGAAACCCGGCTTTCCAGCTATCGTTCGCAGATGGACCTGTATGGCGACACGGTGGAATCGCGCAAACGCGCCAAGGCCGAATATGACCAGATCAAGGCCGCCTATGACGCCGCCTATGCCAAATGGCAGGCCGATGTCGCCGCGTGCAATGCGGGTGACCATTCGCGCTGTTCCAAGGCACCACCCGCGCAATAATATTGAACGACGCCAGACTTATCGTCATTGCGAGAGGCACAGCCCCGAAGCAATCCAGTGGCAGCTAAAAACTGCGCTGGATTGCTTCGCTTTGCTCGCAATGACGATCAAGACTGGCCAGAAGGCTCCTATTCCTAGAGCCGGAGGCGGATACCCGCATAGCCCGCACGACCGGGCGAACCGAAATTGAACGCGGTCTGGTACCGTTCCCCCGTCACATTTTCGAGCCGGGCAAAGATTTCCGCATGGCTGCCCAGCGGATAGCTGGCGCGCAGGTCGACCAGCGCATAGCCATCAAGCGGGATCGTATTCGCGGCATCGTCAAAGCTGTCGGCAACGATCAGCAGCGATGCGCCGAGCGCCAGATCCCATGGCGAAGTCCAGTCCAGCGACAGCGAAGCCGTATGCGCCGGGCGACGCGCCAGATCATTGCCGAACGGGATATTGCCGTTGAAATCCGCCTCGCGAGAGAGATTCCGGCTGTCGATCAGGCTGAATTGCGCCTGCAGGCTCAGCCGGTCGGTCGGGCTTGCGGCAAAGCCGATCTCCACGCCCTGCACCCTGGCGCTGGCGATATTCTCCAGCGTGAAAGTGCTCGCCGAAAAGACGATGAGGTTGCGCGTCCGGCGATGGAACCAGGTCGCCGACGCCGTCACCCGTCCGTCCAGAAAGCTCTGCTCGATACCGAAATCATAGCTCTTGGCGGTTTCCGGAATCAGGCCGGGATTGCCGAAATTGGCGAGCAGTTCGGACAGTGCGGGCGCACGGAACCCCTCGGCATAGGTGCCGCGCAGTACGGTGTGTCCGGCATTGGGCGTCCATGCGAAATTCGCGCCCAGGCTGGTCTTGCTGCCATAGACCTGATGGTCATCCACGCGGACGCCGCCCGCCAGCGACAGCCCGGCAAAGGGACGGACAATCGCCTGCCCGTAATAGCTGGTCTGTTCGGTGCGGGTACGATCGGGGGCAGGATCAAAGGCGAGGAAGAAACTGCTCGACTTCGAGATTTCATGCTCCGCGCCAATAATCAGCGTCACCGCATCGACAGGCTCGATCACACCCTGATATTCGAACCGGTCAAGCTTGCCGCTCGCCTCGAACGGATTGAAGGAAAAGGGGTCGGGATCGCGCGTCACCCGGTCGATATCGGTGCGGCCATAGGCCAGCCGGTTTTTCAACCTGCCATCGAACAGCGACAGGTTGAGCCCGGCATAGCCCAGCAGCTGCTCGGTATCGGTCACCGGCAGGGTATCGGCAGGCGGATTATCGAATTCCAGCCGGGAGTCGGTATAGAAACCCCGCAGATCTAGGCTCAGCCCGTCGGCGAGCGTAACATCCAGCCGGGCATGGCCGGTAAAATTGCGGAAGCCGTCCTTTTCGCTTCCGCCCGATGCCTCGTCAAAAGCGGAAATCCCGTCGCTGCGCGCATAGCTGGCGCCAATGCTGCCGCCGATGCGCCCGGCCCTGCCAGCGATATTGGCCGACCCGCGCAGCGTATCGCGATAGCCATATTCGCCTCGCGCGCGCACCGTCAGCTCATCGCCTGGCTGCACGGTCGAGATATTGACCACGCCGCCCAGCGCCTGGCTGCCCCAGATGACCGAATTGGGTCCGCGCAGCACCTCGATACGGTCGATATTGCCGGTTACCAGATTGCCAAAGTCAAATGCTCCCGACGGCGCGGAGGGATCGTTGATCCGCACCCCGTCGACCAGCACCAGCGTGTGGGCGCTGTCGCCGCCGCGGATGAACACGCTGGTGGCGCTGCCAATCGGTCCGTTTCGAGCAACCGTAATGCCCGGCACGAAGCGCAAGGCATCGCTGACGATCTCGACCTGGCGCTGTTCCAGCTCCTCGCCGGTGATGACGCTGATCGCCTGCCCGGCTTCCTCGCGCGGCTGTTCGATACCATTGGCGGTAACGACAATCGCGCCATCATCCTCTATCTCGTCGGCCAGAACGGCCTGCGGACAGAGCACCAGCCCCGCCGCAGCAAGGCCTGTTTTCATATAATTTTTCACGGATTTCTCCTTCCCATGACGTTCAACACATGCCGTCATGCGAAGGTATTCCCCCGTCCCGCCGGTGCACCTCGCCCGGAAGGAAAGACGACCGTCACAGGCAGGTCTCCTGGCTCCCGGTTCATCACAATTTCCGCCGCCTTCCCGGACCCTTGGTCCAGTGGCATATGGCGGAACTGCTCGCCGGTCACAGTTGCGAGGGCAGCTCCGGCCTGGCTTTCGCCATATTCCGGATTCCCTTTTCATGCCCGGTTAGGGGCAACCTGTAACGCAAGGTCGCACCTATGCCCGAAAAGCGGTGCTGGCAAGCGGCGATCGTATTTGCAGGCCGATATTGCTTGTCCGCTGGCGGGATTGTGTGCACCAAAATGATGGTTAAGGCATTTTACCAGCGACAAAAATTGTCATAATGGGCCGATTCCAGAGAGACCCGCCTGTGCCGGTCATGGAATGAAAGCACGCTGCGATGTCGCAGGAAGCCAGACTTTCAGTTTTGATGAGCGTCCGCAATGGCGAGCCCTATCTGGCCAATGCCATTGACAGCGTGCTGGGCCAGACCGAAGGCCGCTTTCGCTTCCTGATCGTCAATGACGGATCGACCGACAATTCGGCGGCCATGCTTGATCGTTTCGCGCGGCAGGACCGGCGCATTCGCATCTATCATCGCGAAAATCAGGGGCTGGTTGCCAGCCTCAACTTCCTGCTCGAACAGGCGGACACCCCGCTGATCGCACGGATGGACGCCGATGACATCAGCCTGCCCGAGCGCTTTGCCCGGCAAATGGCCTTTCTGGATGTAAATCCGGACATCAGCGTGCTGGGCACCAACAATCACGAGCTCGACGAACAGGGCCGTTTTCGCGTCAACCGCCATTGCTATCCCGAAACGCATGACGACATCTGCACCGCGCTGCTGAGCTGCAATCCGATCAGCCACCCGACGACCATGATGCGCCGCGACGCCATGCTGGCGATGAACGGCTATCGTGCGCAGTTTCGCCATTGCGAGGATTATGACCTGTGGCTGCGCCTGTCACAACATTACCGGCTCGCCAATCTGCCCGACCGGTTGCTGCTCTATCGCCGCTCGCCTGGACAGGTCACCGAGCGGCATAATTTCGCATCGTCGCTCGGCTCCGCTTATGCCCTGCTCGCCGCGCGCGAGCGGCTGGCGGGACGGCCTGACCCCTTTGCCGGAATGACGGCGCTGCCGCCGATTGATGCGCTTGACGGACTGACAGGTCAGCCGGGCATGGGCCAGGCGATGCGCACCGAGATCATCGACCGGGTCAAATATTCGCGCAGCGCGCTTGCCGATCCGGCGCTCAAGCTGATGGTCGAGCATCTGCACAGTGGCGGCGAACCGCTGGATCTGTGGCGCACCGCAGGCCGCATGGTGAAGCTGGGGCTGGCAGGGCAGGCGACCCGGCTGGCGCTGGCATTGCTGCGCCATGCCCATCCGCCCAGCCTGCGCGCCGGACCGGTCTGATCCGCCCGACAGCCGGTTCCAGCAGGCCGCGTTAACCACCTGAAACTGCACTGTTTCAGCTTGGGACAGTGCAAAATCCGCGCATGCTGCGCTGCGCCATTTGCGATATGGGCAATGATCGCGCACCTCAAGCAAAGGCCCAATTACCGCGCCATGTCTCACCAGGACCGCCAGAACCAGCCATTTGCGCGTCGCGGAATGACGGTGCGCGAGAAGTTGCTGAGCATCGCGCTGGTGATCAGCATGTCGCTGGGCCTGACCCAGATGGTGGGTGCGATGCCCGAACCGGAAAGCCATGCGCACGCGCGCTATCAGCCGCAAACGGGCATGGCATTCGAGCGCGCCGGGGAGAATTTCCCCGGATCGGCATTCTATTATCTCGATGATGACATGGCGGCGCTGGCACCGGTCGACATACTCGACGATATGGACGCCATCACGCCGGGCCGCATGCCCATCGCCCCTGCCCTGTTCGCGACCGGCAGCACGACCGACAAGGCACGCGCGCTGCAATGCCTGACCACGGCCATCTATTATGAGGCGGCCCTGGAGCCCGATGCCGGGCAGCGGGCCGTCGCGCAGGTCATCCTCAACCGGCTGATGCACCCCAGCTATCCGAATACGGTCTGCGGTGTGGTCTATCAGGGTTCCGAACGGCAGAGCGGATGCCAGTTCACCTTCAGCTGCGACGGATCGATGGCGCGGCGTCCCGACCGCTTTTACTGGCAGCGCGCCCGCCATGTCGCGGAACAGGCGCTGGCCGGCAAGGTCTATGCCCCGGCAAGCCTGGCCACCCATTATCACACCACCGAAGTCCACCCCTATTGGGCGCCCAGCCTCGACTTCCTTGGCACCATCGGCGCGCACCGCTTTTACCGCTGGAAGGGCGGTGCAGGCCAGCGCAGCGCCTTTTACCAGCGCTATCGCGGCAATGAGCCGCTGCCCGGACCCAAGGCAAAGATCGCCAGCCCGGCCAGCAGCCGCGACCTTGATCCCGTCGCGCTGGCCAAAGCCTATGAGGAAAGCAGGCTGAAAGCAGAGGCCGATGCAGCCGCGATCAGTGCGGCACGGCCCGGCGCGCGCGTTGAGCAGCCCGCATCCTATGCCGCACCGGCCTATTCCGCCGAAGCGCAACGCAATGGCGGCGAACGCGCCTATGGCGGCGGAAACCTGCCCGGCGCGGGATCGGTAAAGCCCGAATATCAGGGCAGCGGCCAGTGGATCAGCAAGCCGGGAAGCTGACCGCGCGCCAGCGATGGTAAACGGAACAGGGCAAATCGGCTAACCAGTCCGGTTCACCATGCAAACCAATGCTAATTTAGGATGGCGGCGGCGATAAGGGTTATCGCGTCGTCAAGGATCGTCATGCCCGGCCAGCCTGCCGGGATGACCGGGGGAGCAGGTCCCGGTTCGGCGCCGGTCCCGATTTGGGACAATCGCCCGGTCGCGGAAAGCGGTGTTGGGGACACCCTTTCCCGATCGGTCATTGCGGAACGGACTGGTCGCCCAATTCATGGAAAAAATGCCGGAAATCAGCGATTTTCATGGAGCAGGCGGCGGGATAATCATGTCCATTTCGGACATGAATTTCACATCCGTTCCGGACAATTTCTGCCGCATTGAGGGCTTGTCTTCATCCGCTCCAACCCGCGCCAGACCCCCCCGATATTTGCAATTTGGTAACCATATTCAGGCAGAGAAAGCATGAGGAAGAAACTGCCGATCATGCTGCCCAAACTCTCCCGATTGCGCGGATGGCGCCATTTGCAGACCCGGATCCTTATGATCTGGACGCTTGTGGCCGTGCTGTTCTTTGGCGTTGCGGGCGCGGTCGATCCGCTGGAGGACCTTTCCCGGACCATCCGCAACAAGATCCGCGACCATGAAGCGAGCGGCCAGGTGGTGGTGGTCGGTATCGACACGCTGGCCATGCAGGACCGCGGAAACTGGCCCTGGACCTATGGCGACTATGCCGAACTGGTGCGCAAGCTCGACAAGGCGGGTGCCCGCCGCATCGTCTTTGACATCAAGACATCAAACAACGCCACAGCGGAGGATCGGCAGCTGCTCGCCGACGCGCTGAAACAGGCCGATGACAAGGTTTACCTCACCGCCAACTTCGTCGCGGACAGCTCGACCGGGCGGACGGTCACGCAAATACCGCCCGCCGAATTCCGCCAGCACGCCCGGCTGGTCAACTCCAACTTCTGGATCAACGGCTATAACGCCGTCCAGACCACTCCCTATGCGCTGAAGGTCGGCGATCTCGCCCTGCCCTCCATCGCCGCTGAACTGTCCGGAGAGACTGGCAAGGTCGGCGAGGATTTCCCGATCGATTATTCAGTCAACCTCTACTCCATCCCCTATATCAGCGCCGCCGATGTGCTGCGCCAGTCGCGCGAGCTGGACCGCGTCAAGGGCAAGGACGTCATCATCGGCCTCAATGAGCCGAGCATCGGCCAGCGCCACTCGATCCTGGGCCATGGCCTTGCCGCCAGCACCTTCATTGTCGCGGTCGGTACAGAAACGCTGATCGAGGGACGGCCGATCCAGCTTGGCTGGCTGCCGCCGCTGCTGTTCGCATTCCTGTTGTGCGCGATCATCGTCTATGCGCCGCGTCGCGCCTATCGGGTCGCAGCCTTTGCGCTGGGCATGCTCCTGCTGCTCGCCGGGCCGATTGCGCTGGAGACGATGCGCATCTTCATGAACTATATGCCCGCCATCTTCATGCTGGGCTGCCTTGCCTGCCACTATGCCTGGTCACGCCATCGCCAGTCATTCCAGGATAAGGGCATGTTCAACGAGATTTCGGGCCTGCCCAACCTCAACGCCCTGCGCCAGGAGGCACAGGATTGCCGCGAAGGCCTGATCGCCGCGCGCATCCACAATTATGCGGAGGTAGCGACCGCGCTTCCCGCGGCACGCGAAAAGGACCTCGCCGACCAGATTTCGATGCGCCTGTCGCTCGGCAATGGCGCGCGCAAGATCTATCATGGCGATGAAGGCATCTTCATGTGGCTGGTGCCCGAAGAAACCATTGCCACGGTAGGCGACCAGCTGTCCGCGCTGCACGCCATATTCCGCAGCCCCGCCAATATCGATGGCCGCAATATCGATCTGTCGATCACCTTTGGCGTCGATGCCGATCCCGGACGGTCGATGCAGAGCCGCATGTCGAGCGCCCTGCTGGCCATGCACGAAGCCGCCAATGCCGGCGAGAAATGGCGCGTCTATGACCCGTCCCGCCTGGAAGCGACCGAATGGAAGGTCTCGCTGCTCGGCGAGCTTGATGCGGCGATTGACAGCGGCGAGGTCTGGGTGGCTTTCCAGCCCAAGCTGGATCTGATCAAGGACGAGGTATGCGGGGCCGAAGCGCTGGTCCGCTGGACCCACCCCGAAAAGGGCGCGATCAATCCGGAAGAGTTCATTCTCGCCGCCGAAAAGCATGATCGCATCGAAAAGCTCACCGAACATGTGCTCAATACCGCCGTCGAGGCGGCTGCACGGATCAACCGGGAGAGCGGCCCGTTCGACATCGCCGTCAACCTGTCGCCGCGACTGGTCGGCACCGATGGCCTGCGCCCGATGGTCGCCAGCGCCCTGAAGCGCTTTGGCCTGCCGCCCGAAAGGCTGATTCTGGAGATCACCGAAACCGCCGCCATGTCGAGCGCGACCGAGGCGATGGACGAACTCCACGCGCTGCGCGCCATGGGATTGCAGCTTTCCATCGACGATTACGGCACCGGATTTTCGACACTCGACTATCTCAAGCGCTGCCCGTCCTCGGAAATCAAGATCGACCGCAGCTTCATCCGGGTGCTGGGAACCAGCCGTTCGGACCGCATCATGGTCAACTCGACCATTGAACTTGCCCATTCGCTGGGCGAAGTGGTGGTCGCCGAAGGGATTGAAGACAGCGAGACGCTGCAGCTGCTGAAACAGATGGGCTGTGACAAGGCGCAGGGCTTCCTGATCGGACGCCCCATGCCTATCGAGGCGCTGCACGACTTCCTCGCGCGCTTCGAATCCTCTTCCGCCGCTGCCTAGAATAAGAACACGTCGCTTTGAACCGCTTCGTCATTGCGAGCGAAGCGAAGCAATCCAGCGTGCCTCGCTCTTCCTGCCCGTCACCCCATTTCCCTGCCCGTCACCCCGGCGAAAGCCGGGGTCTCCTTGCTTGCGGTACTGAGCTTTCTTGGAGGAGATTCCGGCTTTCGCCGGAATGACGAGGTGCAATGTCTGGTTATAGAGCAAAGACCCGTTTCAGGGCCTTGTCGAGCATCCACAGCTGCCACAGCTGGCGGCTGTTATCGCTGCGCCCGGCAATATGCGCTTCGGCCAGCGCCTCCAGCCTGGCGCCGCTGAACCAGCCGGTACGCGCCAGCGCGGAACCGCGCGCAATCGCCCGCGCCTCATCGGCAAGGCTGGTGCGGTACCAGTGCGCAATCGGCGTCACAAATCCCATTTTCGGGCGATAGAGAATATCTTCGGGCAGATAGTGCCGCATCGCCCGCTTCATCAGCCATTTGCCCTGCCGGCCCTTCACGCGCATGCTTTCGGGCAGGGTCGCGCAGAATTCGATCAGCCGATAGTCGAGCAGCGGCTCGCGCGCCTCAAGGCTCACCGCCATGCTGGTCCGGTCCACCTTGGTGAGGATATCCCCGGTCAGCCAGAAGGTGAGATCGGCATATTGCGCCGCATCAAGACCAGACCGCACCGGAGCATTCTGCATCAGCGTCACCAGCCGGTCCTCGGCCCGATAGCCGCCCAGCGCCGTATTCTGGCTGTCGGCATAGAGCAGCTGGCGTGCGCCATGAGCGGTTACGCCAACCGCATCGGCATAGCCCTCGGCACCATTTCGGGCGAGCGAGAGCAATGTCGCCTTGGCGCGCAGCGGCCGCGGCGCCCAGTCGGCCTTGGGATAGAGCGCGCCGAGCGCTCCAAAGACCGGCTGCCGGAATGCGGCCGGCAAAAGGCTTCGCATCCGCTCCTCATGATGGTGGAACACCTGCCGGCGATAGCCCGCCAGCGCCTCATCGGCACCATCGCCGGACAGTGCAACCGTCACGGTCTCACGCGCCATGGCGCAGACCTGATAGGTGGGCAGCATGGATGAATCGGCAAATGGCTCGTCGAAATGCCCGGCCACGGTATCGATGATCGCCATATCGTCGGACGAAACGATGCGGGAGCGATGATCGGTTCCGAACTTGGTCGCGATCTGGCGCGCATAATCGCTCTCATCGAGCAAGGCCTGGTCAAAACCGATGGAGCAGCTCTTCACCGGCTGACGGCTCCGCTCCGCCATCAGCGCCACGACGCTGGATGAATCGACACCGCCGGAGAGAAATGCTCCCAGCGGAACATCGGCGATCATCCGGGAGGCAACGCCCTCGCGCATGTGATGGAGCAGTTCGGCCTCAAGATCAGCGGTGCTGCCCTTGGCGCGCCGGGTAAAGTCGATGCTCCACCAGCGCTGCGGTTCGGGCAGCGGCTTTCCCTGTTGCAGCAGCAGGTAATGCCCGGCGGGCAGCTTTCGGACACCGGCAACAAAGCAGCGATCGTCAGGTACATAGCCAAAGGCGAGATAATCATCGACCGCCTGAATATCCGGCTTGCGGCGGAGCAGCGGATGCACCAGCAGGCCCTTGAGCTCGGAGGCGAAAATCACGCTGCCATCGGACAGGGGCGCATAATAGAGCGGCTTTACGCCCAGCCGGTCGCGGGCAAGGAATAGCTGGCGCTGGCGCTGGTCATACAGCGCGAAGGCAAACATGCCGTTCAGCCGTGACAGGCATTCAGTGCCCCATTGCCGCCAGGCGGCCAGGATCACCTCGGTATCGCTGCTGGTCCGAAACGCATGCCCGCATGCTTCCAGCTCTTTGCGGACCTCGATGAAATTATAGATTTCGCCGTTAAAGACGATGATCTGCGCATCATCGGCGCTCGCCATGGGCTGTGCGCCACCGGCCAGATCGATGATCGACAGGCGGCGATGGCCCAGCCCGATGCCGGGCGCGATCCACTGCCCCTCCCCGTCCGGCCCGCGATGCACGATTGCATCGGACATCGCCTTCAGCCGCGCCGGATCGACCGGCTTGGCCGTTTCGAGATGGAAAATGCCTGCAATGCCGCACATGCGATCCGGCTCTATTCGGTTATGGCATAATGTGCAGCGATTTTCTCGATCCCGCCCGCATCGCGCAGGAACGCATCCACGGCATCGCGCGCGGGCACATCGTCGCTCCGCTCGGCCGACAGGATGATCATCGCTGCGGAAACCGGCTGATGCAGCAGCCGCGCCTTGATCGTCTCCAGCTTCACCACCAGCGCCGAACCCGTGATCCGATCACCAATGCGATAAAAGGTCAGCGCCTCGCGAACCACCGGGCCGGGCGCGGTCATCAGGTCTGCACGGCCATTGGCGACCGGCGCGCCGCTTGCTGTCCAGGCCCAGTCGCTCGCAGGATCGATGGCACCCTGGCCAAAGCCGGTAATCTCCCGGCCCTCCTCCTGCCCGTCATAAAGCGCGACGAACAGGTCGACCGCCTTGCCATCGGCCTGGTAGCGGCCAAGCCAGCTGCTATTGGCGCCGTCGGCACGCGGCTGCCAGCCATGGACCTCCCGCTCTCCGGCAAGCGTCCAGCCTGCGACCAGCGGCGGCGATCCAGCCGATGCAATTGCGGCGGGCGGGGTCGCGAGCAGATTGCCCCAGACCGGCGGCAGGATCAGCAATGCCGCCAGCAGCGCCGGCACGACCGGCGTACCGGACCGGGGAGCCGCAGCCGAGAGCCCGGCAATATCGTCTTCGGCCAGGAAGGGATCGGAGACCTTGCGGTCAAAAAAGCGCCAGCCAATCGCCATTACCAGCGCCAGAACGAACGCAAAAAAGAACCAGCCGTAAAAGACATGATCGAAACCGGCGGCGAAATCGATCGAGCTGTGGTGCGCGATATAGATGGTGCCCCAGGCGCGCACGCCATTGGCCAGCACAGGAACCAGCACCGACAGCGCGACAAAGGCGATGCGCCTCGGCCATGACCGGAAACAGACATGGGCAACCAGCACGCCATAGGCCATCATCGCGATCAGGAATTTCACGCCCGAACAGGCCTCGGCAACTTCGAAATAACCGGTCGGCGTGGAGATGAAGACGCCCTCTATATGCGCGGGAACCCCGCTCCATTCGAGCATGCGCATCGCCATGTCCGCCGTAATCGTCTGCAGCCAGGGCACCAGTTCCTCGCCTGCCGGGATCAGGAACAGCGCATAGGCCAGCGGAAATGCGAGCGCCATCGCGACGCGCCAGCCCAGCAGGGCCAGCACGCTCGATTGCAGCATCGCGACAATCGCGGCATGGCGCAGCAGGCTGAAACCACCCGCATCGCCCAGCACCCAGAGCATGGCCGCCCCGGCCAGCGGCACCAGTCCGCCCGCCCAGGTCGCAGGTGCTATCCGCTTCAGGCCGTCAATCCGTTGTGACACCAGCCAGCCGATGATCGGCGGGATCAGCAATATGTGGTTATAGGTGGAAATCTCCCACCAGATCGAAACCATGTCGGCAATGTCGCGCCAGAACAGCAGCGCGACAGCCAGCCAGCACAGGCCCAGCCGGAGCAGGGCGGGACGCCAGCCATGGGCAGCACCCGACCGGTCGGCATCTGGCTGCATCGCCTCGGCTGTCGGGGCCAGCGCGGTCATGCCGCCTTGCCCATCGTCGCGCGCGGTTCGCGCAGCCAGGCCTTGAGCGGCGCCAGCTGCGCATTCCAGCCATAATGGGTCAGCATGCGCATGCGCGCAGCCGCGCCAATATCCCGCGCCCTTGCACGATCCGAAAGCAGCGCAATCGCCTTGGCGGCTTCATCGGCGGGCGAGGCCGCCACCAGAAATTCGCGATCATGTCGCGCATCAATCCCTTCGGCGGCCTGGGCGGAAGCGATCACCGTCCGGCCCATCGCCATCGCCTCCAGCACCTTGTTCTGGATGCCCCGCGCGGTGCGCAAGGGCGCGACGACCAGATCGGCATAGCCAATCCACGGCCTGACATCCGCGACCGCACCGGTGACATGAACGCCGGGAAGCGCAGCCAGCGCCATCACCGCATCGCCCGGTGCCCGGCCGACAATATGGAACTGCGCATCGGGCAGCTGGCCATGAATGGCGGGCATCACCTCGCGCGCAAAGCTGCTCACCGCCTCGATATTGGGCGGATAATCCATCTGACCGGTGAAGACGATGTGCGGGCCGTGCGAGACAAAGGGCCGCTCGGCAATATCCAGCAGATCGGGGTCGTAATATTCGGTATCGATGCCGTTGCCGAGCGCCTCGATACGCGCCGGTGCCGTACCGATCCTCTGGCGGAACAGCGCCGCCTCCGCCTCGCTGACGAAGCTCGAAATGTCGGCGCGAACTGCAATGGCGCGCTCATAGGATGCCATCATGCGCGCCTCGCGCCGATAGACGGCGCGCATCGGCCCCTTTGCGGTTTCGGCATAGCTTTCAAACTTGGCCGAATCGACATCGGCAAAGTCCATGATGAAACGCCCGGAAAAATCCTCCGGCACATATTGCGCCATCTGCCCGGAAAAGACGACGATGGTGTCAATCGAATGACTGCGAAGAACCTGCGCCACATAGTCGCGGATCGCATGGCTGTCGAAAGCGGCGAGCGAGACCGGCTTGCCCGACAGCAGCGCCAGCGCGCCTGCCCGGCCATTGGAAAGATTGCGGTCGACAAGACAATGGCTCGTAGCAATGTCGGCAAGTGTGTTTTCCGCAGCGCGATCTTCGGCATTTTCGGCAAAGGTCGCGACATGGACGCGATGATCCTCTGCCAGTGCCTTCAGCAAATGGCAGGAGCGGATCTTGTCGCCGCGATCCGGCGGAAACGGAATGCGATGGCAAAGGAACAGGATGTCGCCGCTCATCCCAGACCCCTTGCGATCATGGGTCCGATCCGGTTGGCGATGGCCAGCGGCAATTTCTGCCATGCCGCGACCTGCAAGCGGTATCGGGGACTGAGCGGGTTAATGTCGCGCGGCGCGGCGCCATTGGCGGTACGCACCGCATAGGAGAGCGGGCGCGGCTCAAAACCCCAGTTCTTCTTGAACGCAAAGGCGCCGGTCCCGACCTTTGACCGGCCGAAATCGAACCGGGTGCAGCCGCGCTGGCGGGCATGGTTCATCAGTGCATAATACATGACGTCATTGGCGCGCAGCCGCCGCGCGTCAAACACGCCGCCGCCCCAATAGGGCATGACCGCGCCGCCATGATATAGGCTGAGCACGCTGGCCACCGGGCGGTCACCATCGAGAACGGTCAGAATATCCGCGTCCTCGCCCATTTCCGCGATGACGGCGGCAAACAGGCTGGCCGGGAAGACCGGCGTTCCCAGATTGCGGACGCTCTCCGCATAGACAGCATGATGCTGTTCCAGATCGACAGCTTCGCGCCCGATGCGGATGTTGAGCGCATTCTGCAGCCCCTTGCGGATTTCGGCGCGCTGCTTGCGCGGAACCGCCAGCAATTGCCGCTCATCCGCGTCAGCGCCCGGATCGACCAGCGGGCCGCAAAAACCCGCATAGGTCTCCTCCTTCACATGCCATTGCGGATCGGTGGGGATGGTGCCACCGCGCAGTTCGGCTGTCGGGCAGCTGTGCCGCACCGCCATTTCCCAGAAGCGTTCCGCGAGCGCATCGGCAATCCGGGCATCATCGGCAATGATGCCGCCATCGACAGCGAACCCGCACGAGACCAGCGCCCGTCCGAACAGCGGCGAATGGATGACCTGCACGGGGAGCAGGCCGACAATCGCGCCTGCCGCCTCGGCAATCAGATTATGGCGGGCCTGTCCTGTGCCCTGCTCGACCGCCCTGCCCCAGCCGGTGCGGTGAAACACGGTTCCGGCGGGATGCCGCGCGACATAGCTATCGATTGCGCCGTCATCGCCAGCATCGGCCAGGCGAACCGTCCAGCCAGCGGATCGCCGGGCAACGGGCATGTCGGGCCGGAAATGCGCGCTCATTGCCCCTGCCCCGGCTGCCCGGTTTCGGAGAGGAAGATGCGGTCGATACGGTCCCATGCAAAATCGCGCGACAGCCGCTCCAGCTTCCCCGCCATGGCATCAAGGCCGGTATAGTGGCGCAGGCGCGAGCGCAGCGGTGCATCGCCCCGGAAAGGCTGGCCGGGATCAATTTCCCAGGGATGGAAATAGAATATGGCGGGCTGCGCCTCGCTGCGCGTCACCCGCGCAATTGCCCAGCGCGAGAGGCCATAGGGCAGGATACGGAAAAAACCGCCGCCGCCTGCGCCGAAATTGCGCCTGCCAAGCCGCACCGTCGTCACCGGAATCTCGATCATCGGCGATCCGTCAACCGGCTGCCAGGCGAAACGGGGCGCATCGGGCCAGCCATAATGGTCGTGCGCAATGGGCGCGACGCTCGACGAATAGGCATAGCCCTGTTCAGCGAGCACTTCATGCGCCCAAGGGGTCCGCCGGTCGATGGAGAAGCTCGGCGCGCGATAGCCGCGCAGCTGCACACCGGCGGCATCCTCTATGGCAGCGCGAGCCCGGATGATATCGGCACGAAATTCATCCGCGTCCATGGTAAAGACACGGCGATGGTCCCAGCCATGGCTGGCAATCTCATGCCCGGCATCAACGATGCGCCGGATCAGCGCGGGGTTGCGCTCCGCAACCCAGCCCAAAGTGAAAAAAGTGGCCTTGACACCCCAGGCATCGAACAGGTCGATAACCCGCCCGCAATTGTCCGAAACCCGGCTGCCGATGCTGTCCCAGTCGTCCCGGGCGATGGTATTCTCGAACGCGCCGACCTGAAACCATTCCTCGACATCGACGGAAAGCCCGCTGACGATCCTGCCCGAATGCGGTGCCGTGCTGCCAACTGGTTCGTGCAACATCGGCACGCTCCTTTCCTGGTCGAAATAAGGCCCTTTGCGAGGGACTGCCCGGTCGAAGATCAGGCCGCCCGGCCACGCGCGGCAACACCATTATCGGGGCCGTTATCGAGTGCGTCATTCTCCACCCAATTGACGAGCAGCGTCAAGACCCGGCGCAAGGCCCCTTCCTGCTCGGCAAGACGGGTTTCCAGCGCACAGATGCGCTCGACCGCCATGCGAAAATCGGTTTCATCAACCGGTTTGGTCGTCGCCCGTTCAAAGCTGAGCTTGCGGAATTCGGCCTGGAGTTCGGCCAGTTCTGCCTTGCTGGCACCATCGGCGACAGCCCCGGTGACGGGGACCTCGACGCTTTCGGCTTCCGCACCAGCATCCAGGTCTTCCTCGTCGACAACTTCATCCGCCAGATAAACCGGTTCGGCCTCGACGGCCTCGGGAACATGCTCCACGACCGGCTCAACCGTTTCCTCGACATCGCTGCCGCCGTGCAACGCCTCGGCCACAACGGCATGCTCATAATCGGCAAGCTGGGCATCATCCTGCCATGCTTTGCCGCCATTCTGATCGGAATCGAGATCGGCAATCACGGCGTCAACCATGGCGCCATCAATGGACTGGCGCGATTCAATCGCGCCCATCAGCATCAGGCGGTTGGCAAGGCTGTTGAGCTTGCGGGGAATGCCGCCGCTCGCCGCATAGAGCCGGGCACAGGCATCAGCGGTGAATTCCGGGTTTCCGCTCCAGCCGACATGGCGCAGCCGGTGCTCGATATAGGGCTGCACCTCATCCTCGGCCATCGCATCGAGGTGATGGGTGGCAATGACACGCTGCCGCAGCTGTTCCAGATCGGGCGAGCGCTGGACCGTATCGCGAAACTCCGGCTGGCCGAGCAGGAAAATCTGCAACAGCGCCTGGCTTCCCAGCTGAAAGTTGGAGAGCATGCGCAGTTCCTCGATCGCGCTGACCGGCAGGTTCTGCGATTCATCGATGATCAGCAGGCACCGGCGACCGGCGCGGGCCTCCTCATGCAGGAAATGCTCGATGGTCTTGAGCGTCGCGGTCTTGTCGCGCCCTTCAGTGACAAGGCCAAAGGCGCTGGCGACCATGTGCAGCAGGTCATCGCCCGGCAGCCGGGTGGTGACGATCTGCGCCGCGGTCAGCCGCTGCTTGTCAACTGTCGCCATCAGATGCGCGACCAGCGTGGACTTGCCCGCCCCGATCTCTCCGGTGATGACAATGAACCCCTCGCCCTGCGCCAGGCCATAGCCCAGATAGGACATCGCCTTGCGGTGCGTATTGCTCTCGAAATAGAAATCCGGGTCCGGCGTGAGCTGGAACGGACGCCCGGTCAGGCCATAATAGCTGTCATACATCGGCTTTTCTCCCTTGGCCCGCCATCGTCACTGGAACGAATAGCGCAGGCCGACCAGCGCAGACCCGACCACCTGGGTGTCGACGCCCTGCTGGTCATAGCTGTCGACGCCCACCGCCAGGCTGCCGCTCAGGCGGTTGGTGAAATTGCGATAATAGGCGGCGTTCGCGCCTAGGCTCAGCACATCCGAGCCGTTGCCGATGCCGCTTTCCAGATAGCTGGCATAGACATTGGCATCGAAGCTGGACCGGGCATCGATCTGCGTGCCTGCAAAATAGCTGGCGAACCAGCTCTGGTCGACCACGCCGCCAAACCCGGCAAGCGCGCCGGTATTCGCCGCATAGAAACGGCGGCGGTTATAGCCGACGGCCAGGCCATGCTGCCACGCGCCGGTCGAGGTGGTGATCGATCCGGTAATGCCCCGCGTGCGGAAGCTGGACGAGGCGAGCGACTGCAGCGCATCGTTGAAGCACAGGCCGTTCGCCGCGCCGAATACGCATGTATTGAGGTCGCCGGTCAGCGGATTGCGGAAACTGTCAAACTGGGTCGGCAGCGTCGCCAGGCTGTCATTCAGGCGCGAGCCGAAACCGGCCACTGCATCATAGGCGGAAATGTTGATCGCGGTGCGGCTGCTCGGCTGATAGGTGAAAGAGCCATAATAGGTGGTGCTGTCATAGCGCTTGCCGATCCGCGCCTCCAGCGAGGTGCGGCGGCTAGGGCGCCACAGCACGCCGACATCCCAGATCAGGCCATCGGCATCGAAGGAAAGCAGGCGCGGAGAGGCCGGATCGGTGACCAGACGCCCGTCATTGCCGATAACCGGATCGCCATTGACATCGCGCAGAGCATCGCGCTCGCTGATCTCGACATCCTCATAGCCAATGCCGCCGACCAGCGCGAGATCGCGGGTCACCGGCACCGTCACATCGGCGCGTGCATATTTTTCCTCGAAACGCTGGTCGAGCTGGCCCGCATCCTCGCGGGCATAGCCGCCGCTGACCGACCAGCCGAACGGCAGCGGTCCGGGCTGCTGCCCGACCGAAGCGCTGACCGAATGGCTGACGCTGTCGTCAAACACATCTATTGGCTGCTGCCCCGGCCCCAGCACGATATTATTGTCCTCGACACGGGTATAGCCCAGCCGATAGGCGGCATTGACGCTGAGGTCGCCGACATGGGTGGCAAGGGTCGGCCCGGCATAGACCGAATAGACCTGGGTCACATTGTCGCTGCCGCCGACCAGATTGCCCGGCGCATCGCCGCGCAGGTCGATACGGTTGCGTGCCGCCAGACCGCCAGCCTCGAACGACAAAGCACCCGGCACGACATCGATCCGCGCCCGCGCAATGCCGCTCAGCACATCCTCATCGCCAATATCGTCGCCCCAGTCGATCCGCCGCTCATAGCGCAGATTGACCTGCGCCTCTGCGCCGCGCGTCACGATCCCGGCATCAACGCCCGCCGCCAGCACCGAATAGGTCAGCACTTCGCCGCTGCCCCCGGCAAGATCGGCGGTCACGATCTGGCTCACTTCCAGATAGGGAACGACATCGACCCGGCGCGAGCTGGATGATGAAGACGAGCGGCCTTCGTCATAGCCGTCGCGCTCGCCGCGCGCCTCGGCTGCAACAGCGCTCATGGCGAGCGCCGAAACGCCCGCGAGTCCGATGGTTTTCAGGATGGTGGACCGGGATACCATGGTCATGCTCCATATCCGTAATAGGATCCGAAGCTGCGGCCGGTCGGCGAGAATTTGACGCCGTTCAGCAGCAGCTGGATATTTTCGCAGCCCGATAGCAGGCCCAGCGCATCCTTGAGCGCGGTCTCGCTGGTCTTGTCGGCCTTCACCACGAGCAGCGCCTGGCCAACATGCATGGCGAGTTCTGATGCGGGAGAAGCGGCAAGCGCGGGCGGCGAATCGAAAATCACGATCCGCGAGGGATTGTTGCGGGTCAGGCTGGCCAGCACCTCGCGGGTGCGCGCCGACGCCAGATATTCGGTATCATTGTTGGTCTGCTGGCCCGCCGGCAGCACCGAGAGGCCGCGAATGTCGGTGGGAATGATGCAGTCCTCGACCTGGATCGCCGGATTGGCCAGCGCGTCCATGAGGCCGGTCTTGCCCTCGATCCCCAGCGAGGAAAGAATTCTCGGCTTGGCGAAATCGGCATCGACCAGCAGCACTTCATTGTCCTGTTCCGCCGCTATCGACAGCGCCAGGTTGATCGCGCAAAAGGTCTTGCCCTCATTCGGATAGGCCGAACACACCAGGATACGCTCGCCAAAGGGCACACGCTCGTCCGAGTCCGCCGAACCTGCGGCCAGCAAAAGCCGCCGCTTGACGATCCGGAACTCCTCCGAAACGCTGGATACCGGGCCATCAGGAACGATGAAGGCAGAGCGCGCCAGAAGGTCGCGGTCGATATGTGCCACTGGCAGGATGGGCGGGCGCGGCTGAACCACCGGCCTTGCAGCTGCGACTGACGGCGCCGGTTCGGCAGGCCGGACAGGCTCTGCGGCAACTGGCGCGCGAACCGGAGCGGGCGGCGGGGCCAGCGGCTCGGCCTGCTCCGCGCTCTTCTTCAGCGCATCCCCGCGCTGCTCCAGCACCCGGGCGAAATCATAGACCTCCGCCGCGCGTTCGAGCAGCGACGGCGCTGCACCCGGCTTTCCGCCTGATATGGGACCAGTTGCGATAGGGTTGTGTTTGGTCATGCTGCTATACCCCTCAGGCCACCGATCCGCGCTGGACGAATTCCACCGTCAGCAGCAGCAGGAACACCGCAACCAGCGCTCCGCTGGAGCCCAGGAACAGCTTCATCTTCTGCTTGCGCTGGACGCGCTGTTCGCTGGTCAGAATCTGCGAGATCGATCCGATGACCGGCAGGCCGCTGGCGCGTTCCAGACGGGCGGCGGTCGGATAGGTCGAGCGCAGCTGGCTATGCGCAAAAGCTGCACCGATGCCGCCGCCAATGCCGACAAACAGCACAAGGACGAGCAGCAGCGGACGATTGGGCGCAATCGGCGCGCGCGGCGCCACCGGCGGATCGATCAGCTCGAACCGGATCGCATCGGTCTCCGTCTCCACCTGTCCGCGCAGCCGCACTTCCTCGCGGTCGGACAACAGCTTGTCATATTGCTGTTTCAACACCTCATAATCGCGATTGAGGCGCGCCTGTTCGGCGGCAATGCCCGGTTCCTGCGTCTGCTTGGCGGACATGGTCGAAAGATCGGCCTGGATGGCATTCTTGCGGGCCTGCAGCGCGGCAACGGTCGCCTGGCGGTCGGCGCGGATGCTCTGCAGCGAACTATAGGCCGGGTTGGGCGTGCCATAGCTGCCGCTCGGCTCGTTGCGCGCCTGCGCCTGAAGCTGGGAAATCTGGTTCTTGAGCGCGATGACATCGGGATGCTGGTCGGTCTGGCCACGTGCCCGCGCCGCCGCAAGCTGGCCCTGGACCTGAGCGAGCTGTCCGCGCGCGCCGCCGCCGCCACCCGGCACCGAAATGGTGGAGGGCGTGCCGGCCAGCTGGCCATTGATCGCGGCCAGCGCGCTTTGCGCGGAAATCAGCTGCGAATCGATCTGGTTGAGTTCCTGACGCGCGGTCGCCATGCGCTCGCTGATCGAGCCGACACCGGGCAGCAGGCCCAGATTCTCGGTCTCGAACTGCACCCGCTTCTGCTCGGCTGCCTCAAGCTCCTTCTGGCGCTGCTCCAGCTGTGCATCGAGGAAGCGCAGCGTATCGCTGGTCTCGCCCCGGCCATCGGCAAGATTCTCCTCGACGAATATGTCGATCAGCTTCTGGACGATATCGCGCGACAGCTTTGCCGCCTCGGCGTCCGAACGTCCGCCCGCCGATGCGGTAGCGACGATCTGGAACAGGTTCTCGCGCTCCGACGTGACCTTGATGCTCTGGCGCAGGCCCGAAACCGCACCCTCCAGCTCGCGGGGGCTGGCAATGGTCTTGCCCAGATCGGTCGCCCGCACGACCTTCTCAAGGTTCGATGCGGAAACCAGAGTTTGTTCGATACGGTCAATCTGGCGCTTGCGGTCATTCGGCGTGATGCCGATCTTGTCGGGCAGGATCGACTGCATCTGCACAAAGACGCGCGCCTGGGATTCATAGCTGTTGGGAACCAGCGCTACCGCCAGCCAGCCGAGAATGCAGATCGCCCAGGCAATGGCGAGCGCCATCCAGCGCCGCTGCCAGACGCTGTGCACTGCGATCATGAATTCGTCATAAAGTCCGTTCATCGGGGCGACTGATCCTTGTTGGTCGAAATGGCGATGGCGACAGCGCCGTTCAGAACATGCTTTCCGGAATGATGATGACGTCGCCCGGCATCAGCAGGACGTTGGCCTTGCTGTCGCCCTTGCGCAGCAGATCGCCCAGCCGCAGCGGATATTCCTGCTGGCGGCCGGTCTGGCGGTTGAACCGGACCAGCTTCGCCCGGTTGCCCGCCGCGAATTCGGACAGCCCGCCCACCGCGATAATCGCGTCGAGCAGCGTCAGATTGGCGCGATAGGGGATGGAGGCAGGCTTTTCGGTGGCGCCGACCACCCGCACCTGTTGCGAGAAGGTTCCGGCGAATTTCTTGATGATGACCGAAACCAGCGGTTCCTGGATATATTGGGAGAGCTGGAGCTTGATATCCTCAGCCAGCATGGTCGGCGTCTTGCCAACGGCAGGCATGTCGGTGATCAGCGGGGTGGTGATGCGCCCGTCGGGCCGCACCTGCACTTCGGTGCTGAGTTCCGGGTTGCGCCAGACAAAAATCGACAATTCGTCAAGCGGGCCAATCACATATTCCTCGCCCGGCCCTTCCTGGAGCGAGACGAAGGATGCCGGAGGCAGCTCCGGACCGGAAACCCGTCCGCCACAGCCCGCGACCATCGCCGCACAGCCGAAAACGGCCACCAAGTTACGGAAAAAGCGCAAAAAACTCATTGTCCAACAGCCTTGTATCCAGCGTCCGTCAGGGGCAGCGCATGGCAGCGCGCAGCCCAGTTCGGTCAGATTGGATCAAGCTATGGCCAAAAAGGGTGAATATAGCGTTAGTGTTTGCCGGGATTGGCAAATTTGCCGCGACCATCCCGGATCGGGACAGCCGAACCGCCAGTCATGAAGCATTCAGACGAGCAGCTCGCGGGCCTTGCCATGGCCCAGAAAATCCGACGGGCTGGCGCTCGCGCCATAGGCACCGGCACAAAAGACTGCGACCAGATCGCCGACATCGGCGCGTGGCAGTTCTGCCTTGTCGGCAAGACGGTCGAGCGGCGTGCACAGGCAACCGACAACATTGACGACATCATCGGCAACGGCATCGAAGCGGCTGGCAATCGCCACGGGATAGTTTCGCCGCACCACGGTGCCGAAATTGCCGCTCGCGGCGAGCTGATGGTGGAGACCGCCATCGGTGATGAGAAAGGTATCGCCATGGCTGACCTTGCGGTCGACGATCCGGGTCAGATAGACACCCGCCTCTCCGGTCAGCCAGCGTCCCAGCTCTATGGCGAAGCGGCTGTGCTGCAGGATCGGCGGCAGGCTGGCAAGTGCCTTGCCCAGTGCCGCGCCAATGGCATCAATGTCGATGGGGGTATCGCCGGGGAAATAGGGAATGCCGAAACCGCCGCCAAGGTTGACATGCGGCGGCGGCGAACCGGCTGCATCTGACAGTTGGGCGGCCAGCCTGATCGTATTGGCCTGGGTCTCGATAACCGCATCGGCATCCAGCGCCTGCGATCCGGCGAAAATGTGAAAGCCGCGCCAGTCCGCGCCGCGAGCGACCAGATGGCGCACCAGATCGGGGACGCGGTCCTGATCGATCCCGAATTGCTTTGCGCCGCCACCCATACGCATGCCCGATCCGCGCAGGTCGAAATCCGGATTGACTCGTACCGCAAGGCGCGCCCGGACGTTCAGGCTGTCGGCAATGGCGAGCGCGCGTTCCGCCTCGCCTTCCGATTCCAGGTTGAGCGTCGCGCCCGTCGTAATCGCCTGGCGCAATTCATCGTCGCGCTTACCGGGGCCGGCAAAGCTGATATGATCGGCGGACATGCCCGCGCCTATCGCCAGCGCCAGCTCTCCGCCCGATGCCACGTCCAGCCCGTCGGCAATCTCGGCCATGACGGCCAACACCGGCGGATAGGGATTGGCCTTCATCGCGAAATGCAGCCCCAGCCCGTCCGGCATGGCGGCGCGCAGCCGGGCCATGCGGTCGCGCAGCATCTTTTCGGAATAGATGAAACAGGGCGTATCCCCGGCCCGCTCGACCAGGTCTGATGCCTTGATGCCATCCACGGCAAGCTCGCCGTCCAGCGCCGCAAATCCGGCAGGAATGGGACCCAGCGGCTTGCTCATATATCTGCTCCCGAAAGTTGCTGGGCGATCAGCGTACGATCAATCTTGCCATTGGGATTGCGCGGCAGGCTCTCTCGCAGCTCGATCCGCTGCGGAATCATGAAATTGGGCAGATCCCGCTTCAGCGCCGCCAGCAATTCCTTTTCCGCCGTATCGCCGGAGGTTCCCGGTGCCGCGCGCGCAACCAGCACAATCGCCTGGCCCAGCTTTTCATCGGGCACGCCCATCGCCACCGCTTCGGCGGCAAACCCGCTGGCAATGGCAGCATCCTCGATCTCCGCCGGGCTGATGCGATTGCCCGACGACTTGATCATCGCGTCGCGCCGCCCGACAAAATAGAGCAAGCCATCGTCATCGCGCTTCACCCGGTCGCCCGACCACACCGCCATGCCGCCATGGTGCGAAAAGCCAGGGGCAGGCTTGAACCGCTCCGCCGTGCGCTCGGCATCCTGCCAATATCCCTTGGCAACCAGCGGCCCGGCATGAACCAGTTCGCCCTCCTCGCCCGGCGCGGCATCTGCACCCGCATCATTCACGACCATAATCTCGGCAAAGGGAATGGCGCTGCCCATGGATGAAGGATTGGCATCGATCAGCGCGGGATCGAGATAGGTCGAGCGAAATGCCTCGGTAAGGCCATACATGGCGTAGATATCGGTCGCTGGGAAAATGGCGCGCAGCTGACGGACCAGCGGCGGGGTCAGCGCTCCGCCACTATTGGTCAGCCGCTTCATCCCGGCGGTCGCTTCGGCAGGCCAGTCATGCTCGACAAGCTGGACCCAGAGCGGCGGCACTGCGGCCAGGGTGGTGATGCCCTGCGCCGCGCACGCCTTGATCACGTCGCGCGGCATCAGATAGTCGAGCGGCACCGCGCGCGCTCCCGCCTTCCAGGATGACAAAAGCTGGTTCTGCCCATAGTCGAAACTGAGCGGCAGCACGCACAGCGTCCGGTCATCCGGCGCAAGCTTCAGATAGCTGGCGACGCTCACCGCGCCCAGCCACATATTGGCATGGCTGAGCATCACGCCCTTGGGACGACCCGTCGAGCCGCTGGTATAGAGAATCGCGGCAAGATCATCCGGATCATGGCGCGAAGCGTCCAGCGCCTGCCCCTCGGCCATCCAGCCGGATCGCGCCTCCATCTCCTCGATGGTCCGGCAGCCCCGGGGAACATCGCCGGGTTCGAGCGATTTCAGCCGCGCTGCATTGGAAATCATCAGCCGCGCCCCGCTATCGGCAAGGATATGGGCGATCTGGGCGCGCTTGAGCAGCGGGTTCACCGGCACATGCACCAGCCCGGCCCGGGCGGCGGCAAGCGGCATCAGGCACGCCGTCTCGGTCTTGGCCAGCCAGCTTGCCACCCGGTCGCCGGGATTCAGGCCGTCGGCGATTAACCAATGCGCAAGCATTCCGATACGCAAGTTTAACGTCTGGTAGTTAAGCGTCTCATCCCGCAGCACCAGCGCGGTTGCGTCCCCTGCCCCGCAAAGGGCAAGATGATCGAGCGGTCTGGGGGCATTTTCAGGCGGGTTCGGCATGGACCTTGGACTTATCGGCTACGAAAATCATGGTGATTGATGATCGTTAATTGTGAATATCATGATAATTTCGCAGCCTTGCAAGCCGATAGGGACAATCGGCTGGGGCGGACGGGACAGCCAAGCCTGTTCGACCGGCTCGACTGGGCGGAGCATCTCCACCGGCTGTGCCTGCCGGATCGCAAGCCGGCACTCTATTCGGCCTCGGCAAATGAGGCGGGGCATCCCGGCACCGCATGGCTGTTCCTGATGGGCAATGGCCCGATGCGCCTTGCCGCCTTTGCCAACTGGTATAATTTCAGCTTTCGCCCGGTCTTTCACAACGGCATCACCGAAACCCACAAGCTGGCGTTGCTGGCGCAGATTGCCCGCAAGGTCAGCCGCAAGGCCCATCGCGTGACCCTCTCCCCGCTGCCCGATGAAGACCAGTCCGCTTCGCTGGTCGAGCGGGCATTCTGGCAGGCTGGATGGGTCGTCTATCGCCGCGTGTGCGACCAGAACCATATCCTCAGCGTCAGGAACCGGACGTTTGACGAATATTGGCAATCACGGCCCGGCCAGCTCCGTTCCACCGTGCGGCGCAAATCGAAGAACAGCGATGTGGCGCTACGCATCGAGACGCAGTTTTCGGACGGCGCGTGGAAAGACTATGAAAGCGTCTATGCCAAGAGCTGGAAGCCAGAAGAGGGCAATCCCGATTTCCTGAAGCATCTGGCGCAGCAGGAAGGCAAGGCAGGATGTCTGCGCCTTGGCCTGGCCTATGTCGAGGGCAAGGCGGTCGCCGCGCAATTCTGGACAGTCGAGAATGGCGTCGCCCTGATCCACAAGCTAGCGCATGACGAAAGCGCCATCAAGGCGTCGCCGGGCACCTTGCTGAGCGCTGCCTTGTTCCAGCATGTCATCGATCAGGATAAGGTTCGCCAGATCGACTTCGGGACCGGCAATGATCGCTACAAGAGCGACTGGATGGAAGAGGTTCGCGACCGCTATGAACTCGACATGTTCTGGCCGCACAACCCGCTGAGCTGGCCCTATATAGCGCGCAACTGGCTGGGCGAACTTGTCGCCCGGCATCGAAATCGCTAGAGGCCGGTCTGCGATGTGCATTCTCAACTCCAGGGGTCAGGAGACAGGCAGGGTGAATCAGGACCAGCAGGTGGAACAGGTCGTCAGGTCTGTCCTGTGCGATATTTTGGGCCTTGGCGAGGAGCAGGTCGCCGGATTCGATGCGGATACCGAATTGTTCGGCGCATTGCCCGAACTCGATTCCATGGCTGTCGCCGGTCTGCTCACCGAAATGGAGGACCGGCTCGATATTCTGATCGAGGATGACGAGGTCGATGGCGAATTGTTCGAGAATTTCGGCAATCTCGTCAATTTCGCCAAAGCCAAGCTGGCCGCGTGATCGCCAGCTATCGATTCGCCGGGCAGGACGAATATTGCCTGCGTATCGATCGCGGCAGAGACACCAGAATTCTTGTCATCCAGCCGCTTTTCGAAGAGGCCAACCGCACCCGCCACATGCTGGCGGAGATGATGCGCGCGCTTGACGGGCACGGCATTGACAGCCTGATGCCCGATCTGCCGGGCCGCAATGAAAGCGCCTTTCCGCAGCATCAGGCCGATCTTGACCTGTGGCGCAATGCGCTGGCCGAATGCGCGGAGCAGCTTGGCCCGGTGACGCATATTGCCGCCCTGCGCGGCGGGGCGCTGCTCATCGATTGCGCACCGCAACTGCCGGTTTGGCGGCTGGCCCCGGCCAAGGGCGAACAGCTGCTGCGCACCATGATCCGCGCGCGGCTCACCGCCGATCGCGAGGCGGGAAAGCATGTCACGGAGGAAATGCTGATCGAAGCAGCGCAGACCGGCCCTGTCGAACTGGCCGGGAACCTGTTTGGCACGGCGATGATCGACGGGCTGAAGAACGCCAGACCGGAAGACGTGCTGGACATCCGCCGGAACAGCCGCACGGTCAGAAACTCCTCCGAACCGGATTTCGTGACCGGCATGATCGACGGCAAGGCGCTGTGGCTGCGCGCCGAGCCGGAGCATAATGCTGTCATGTCCCAGGCGATAGCCGACGACATCGCCGAATGGATTCGCCCATGACCCGGCATTTCACCTTTGAATGCACGGGTGAAACGCTGGTCGGCAGTATTGACGATGCCAAAGGCGAGCGCGGCCTGCTGATCGTCAGCGGCGGAAATGAAATCCGCGCGGGAGCCTTTGGCGGCATGGCCCGGCTGGCCCGCGATCTGGCCGCCAGCGGCATAACCGTCATGCGCTATGACCGGCGCGGAATTGGCGACAGCAGCGGCGAGAATAGCGGGTTTGAGGGATCGGCCGACGATATTTCCGCTGCGCTGACAGCGTTCCGGAAACAATGCCCCGGATTGCGGGAAATCGCCGCGTTCGGCAATTGCGACGCAGCCAGCGCGCTTGCCCTGTTCGCGGGAAAGGCGGGATTCGCTGCGCTGGCCCTCGCCAATCCCTGGACCATCGAGACGCCGGACAATGCGGAGGAGGGCGAAACCGCCGCCATGCCGGCATCGGCGATCCGCAGCCGCTATCTCGCCAAGCTGCGCGATCCGCGCGAATTATGGCGGCTGGTGACAGGCGGCGTAAATCTTAGAAAACTTGTCAAAGGCTTGCGACAAGCTGCTGCCAAACAAGAGGTTTCAGGGCTTGGCGAGCGGCTGATGAAGGCGCTTTCCGGCCAGACCGTGCCAGTTGCGATCCTGATCGCCTCCAGGGATCGCACCGCCCTTGCCTTTCTGTCGATCTGGGACAGCGCGTCAGGCGAAGCCGCACGAACAAATGGCTATATCATGCTCCAGCAGATCCACAGCGCCTCGCACAGTTTTGCCGGTGAAGACGATCATCGCTGGCTGGTCGAACAGCTGATCGCCGTCGTCCATAGCTGCTGAAAGCCTCTATTCGGCCGCTTCGGCCTGGAACTCTTTTTCGGCAATGAAGCGTTCCGCATCGAGCGCAGCCATGCAGCCGGTTCCCGCCGCCGTCACCGCCTGGCGATAGGTCTTGTCCATCACGTCGCCACAGGCAAAGACGCCCGGAATTGCTGTCTTCGGCGTGCCGGGCGTCACCTCGACATAGCCGTCCCTGTCGAGCGCCAGCTTGTCACGGAACAATTCGGTTGCCGGAGCATGACCAATGGCCACGAAAGCGCCTTCGGTGGTGAAATGACTCTTTTTGCCGCTGACGGAATCGACCAGATCGAGCCCGGTCAGACCCAGCGGATCGCCGCCGCCGACAAAACGCTCGACCGACTTGTTCCACAGCACGCTGATCTTGGGATTGGCAAACAGCCGATCCTGCAGGATTTTTTCCGCGCGCAGCGAATCGCGCCGGTGGATCAGCGTCACATCATCGCTGTGATTGGTGAGATAAAGCGCCTCCTCAACAGCGGTGTTGCCGCCGCCAATGACCGCAACCTTGCGCCCGCGATAGAAAAAGCCGTCGCAGGTCGCACAGGCCGAAACACCCTTGCCGCCCAGTTCCTGCTCGCCCGCCACGCCCAGCCACTTGGCCTGCGCGCCGGTGGCGATGACGATGGTATCGCCTTCATAGACCGTGCCGCCATCCCCGGTCATGCGAAAGGGGCGGCGGGAGAAATCGACATCGACAATGGTGTCATAGACCATCTCGGTCCCGACATGCTCGGCCTGGGCCTGCATTTCTTCCATCAGCCAGGGGCCCTGGATCACATCGCGAAAGCCCGGATAATTCTCGACATCGGTGGTGATGGTCAGCTGGCCGCCGGGCTGCAAGCCCTGGATCACAATAGGCTTCAGGCCGGCTCGCGCGCCATAAATGGCGGCGGAAAGACCGGCGGGGCCGGATCCGAGGATCAGCATGCGGGTGGATCGTGTTTCGCTCATAATATCCGTTCCAATCATCGGGGGCATTCAGGTGCAACTCATCTTGACCAGATGGCGCTCCAGGCCCCCTGCGGCAACCCGCCGGATCAGCATATCCGGCAAGCAATTCTTGGATGCCGCATATACGGGCTTTGAACTAGGCCGTGAACTCATAAATTCCATCATTGAGGTTTGAAGCGAAATGGTTTGCTGCAAGGAGAAATGGCGAAGGAATATGTCGATATTTCAAGATATTTCGACGCAGCAGCAGGCCATTTCGGTCAAATCCCCAGGGACACCAAAATGGCTGCCATCCTGTTCCGAAAGCCGCTTGAAAAGGCAGCCAGCCTTCCCGGCGCAGCTTTCGAAACAATCTGTTTGCCATTTTGATGCCTCAATAGATGGCATTTATGAGTTCACGGCCTAGGCAAAGCAGAACGCGCCCGATTTTGCTGTGAATAGCTTGCATCGCCGCGACTGACCGCGCACAACGCGCCATGCCTGCCCGCATTTCCGCCATCGCGACGCTTGTTCCCGAACATCGCATCAGCCAGCATGAAGTGCGCGATCATATTGCGAGCGCCATGCCGGGCGGCATGCCCGCAGGCCTTGCACGGATTTTCGAACGGACGGGAATAGACCAGCGCCACCTGATCCAGCCGCCTGCCGCTTACCTCTCCGGACAGGATTTTGCCGCGCGCAATGCCGTCTACCTCCGGAACGGACAGGAATTGCTGGAAAAGGTCGCGACAAAGGCGCTGGCACAGGCGGGGCTGGAGCCGGGTCAGGTCGACATGATCGTCGGCGTTTCCTCGACCGGCATTGCGACGCCCAGCATGCCCAGCCAGATGCTCCACGGCATGGGATTCCGCCCCGAAACGCCTGTCGTGCCGCTGTTCGGCTATGGATGCGCGGGCGGTATCCTGGGGCTGCAGGTGGCGGGCGACATGGTGAAGGCGGACCCCGCGCGGACCGTGCTGCTGCTGACGCTCGAACTCTGCTCGCTGGCTTTCCGTATCGCCGATCAGGACAAGAAGGATATCATCGCCTCGACCCTGTTCGCCGACGGCGCCAGCGCCATCGTGCTGCGCGGTGCGGGAGACGGCCCGGCGCTCGGCAAGATTGCCCAGCATAGCTGGCCCGGCACGCGTTCCATGATGGGCTGGAATATTGACCGGGACGGGCTGGGCCTGATGCTGTCGCGCGACATTCCCTCCTTTGTCCGTCAGCAATTTGCGCCCGTCATCGGACGGTTCCTGGCCGATCAGGGGATTGCGAGCCATACGCTTGCCGAACCTGCCTGCCATCCCGGCGGGCGCAAGGTGATCGAGGCGCTGGAGGGCTGTTTCGATCATCTGCCAGACGGACTGGCCACCACGCGCAAGGTCTTGCGGGAGAATGGCAACATGTCTGCGCCGACCATCCATTTCGTGCTGGAGGAGCTGCTGGAAAGGGATAGCGGCCCGCTGCTGATGACCGCGCTTGGCCCCGGCTTTACCGGCGCAATCGGGATTATCGAGCGGTGAGCGCGCACCTGCCAGAATGGAGCCTCTGGGCACCGGCTGCCCTGCCCATGGCGTGGATCATCCTCGCGCTCATCACGCTGCAGCGCCTCGCCGAACTGGTTTACAGCAACCGCAATACCGGCGCGCTGCTGCTGCGCGGGGCGACCGAGCATGGCCGTTCGCACTATCCGGCGATGGTTGCGATCCATGCCACCTTCCTGCTGGCACTATGGGTCGCGGTTCGCCCCCATTCAGCCATGATATGGCCGGTGCTGATCCTCGTCATATTGCTGCAAATGGCGCGGTTCTGGGTGCTTGCGACACTCGGCCCCTATTGGACGACGCGCATCATATCAGCACCAGGTTTTCCGCGCATCGCCGCGGGACCCTATCGCTTTGTCCGCCACCCCAATTATGTAGTGGTTACGCTCGAGATCCTGTTCATCCCGCTAATGTTCGGGCAGATTGTCATCGCCGCGGCGTTCAGCATCCTCAACGCCGCGATCCTCTACATCCGCATCCGCACCGAAAATGAGGCGCTGGCCCTGCGCGAGAAGGAATCTGTGTAGGCGGCGGGGATAAATTGATCAGAATTGACCGGCAGATTTTCGGCGTAAAAACAGGTGCAGGATAGGGAGGGAATGGGGTGGGGAGCAGCCCCACCCCAGTTCCGTCATGCTGAACTTGTTTCAGCATCCATTTCGCCCAGCAAACCGAGGTTCTGAACCGAAAGATGGACCCTGAAACAAGTTCAGGGTGACAAAAATTGGTGGGTGCCAATACCCGCTACGGGGTCGTTTTCCGACAGTCAGCTTTTCTGGCCGAAATCAGGATGAGCGGTCAATCGGATAACTTCTAGCCAAGGACTATGCTAGTCCAGTTCGCGAGCTATGCGGAAGCCCATATTGACTTCACGCCGAATAGTCGCCTGTCGGGACGCTGAGCGCATTTGATCAACGCTTCCCGTGAACGAACCTCCGCGGAAAACATGACCTTCACCGCCTCGTGCGCAGCCGGTCAGCCACGCGGAACCGTCTGTTGGGATTCCTTCCAGATAGACATGGAAGCAATCGATGGTCCATTCGCGCACATTGCCATGCATGTCATAAAGGCCAAAGGCATTAGGCGCCGAAAAGCCGACAGGTTCAGTCTGACGACCATTGCATCCCGCAAGAAGGCCCACAGAATGGGGGCCGTTGAAGTTGGCCCTGTTAGGCTTTCCCAGCTCGCAAGTCGGCTCGGCATCACCCCATGAGAATCGAGCTGTCGATCCTGCGCGCGCTGCATATTCCCACTCGGCCTCACTTAGCAGCCTGTATGTTTCGCCCGTTTCGGCACTCAGCCACTTCACGTAAGCGTCTGCATCGTCCCAGCTGACATTGATAACCGGGCGGGCGCCACGACCATAGCCAGCATCACCGGTCCAATCAGGATCAGGGTTCGCTGCGTAAGCCTTGTGTGAATTGTCCTCGCAACCCCGCTTCGCCACACATGCCTCCCACTCTTCCCATGTGAGTTCATATTTGCCGACGGCAAACGGCTTCGCGATTGTAATCTCGATTTGCGGGCCCTCGGTAAACTGATGTCCCTTCTCATTTTCCGGCGAGCCCATCAGAAATTTGCCAGCGGGCACGACGACCATCACGGGTCCCAGCGCACCATCGCTAAGGGTGTCGCGAACTATCTCGCCCGATTTATGCGAACCCTCTTCGGAGTGAGCAGCAGTTATGAGGCTTGCAATGACACAAGCAGCCATCATTGCTGTGCCAAGAAATCTAGAAACCATTCATCATCCCTGAAAAATCGGCACTCACACCATGGCCGCAGCTTAGAAGCGCTGGCTCCATATTCGCATCAATCTTGGACGCCCACAATATCGTCATTCGCCAACAATCAGCTTTCCTGGCCAGAATCAGGGTGAGCGGACATTCATCGAACGCTGCGAATATATCCCCCAAACCCTATACCTCATATATCTTGCGCGCCTCTCCGGCGAGCCAGTCCATGGCATCGGCCCAGGGCCCATGGCCATGGCTGATCCTCCCCACGCCCAGCCCCGCCAGCGCGGCGTGATCGGGGCACCCCGCGCGCATCAGGATATTGACCGGCAGCGGCGATGCCGCACAGGCGCGCTCGATCAAAGCGGGCTTTTGCAGGAAAGGCAGGAACAGTCCGCCCGCTCCCGCATCGGCATAGGCATGCGCGCGTTCGATCGCGGCATCGACCAGCGCCTCGTCATGATCGTCCGGCGCTGTGGTGATGAAGAGATCGCAGCGTGCATTGATGAAGATGTCCGAGCGCGCAGCAGCGGCAATGCGCTGGCACTGGGTTGCGGTATCGAACAATATGCGGGTCGCCGGATCCTTGTCCTCCAGGTTGATGCCCGCAATGCCAAGCGCGGCCACCCTTGCAACCGATTCGCCCACGGCCGCCGCATCCTGGCCATAACCCGCCTCCAGATCGACCGTCAGCGGCAGATCGACGACCCTCAGGATACGCATCGCATTGTCGCACACCAGATCGAGCGGCAGGGTCTCGCCATCCTTATAGCCAAATGCTCCGGCGACACCCCAGCTGCCCGTCGCCAGCGCCGATGCCCCGCTGCCCGCCACGGCGACCACACTGCCGGGGTCCCAGATGTTGAACAGGACCAGCGGCTTGCCCGGCACATGGAGTGCGGCGAATTCTTCGGCTTTTGATCCTGTCATGAACGTCCCTTCTGTTCTGCATCGAGCAGCTTCTGCTTGCGATCAAGGCCATAGGCATATCCGCCCAGGCTGCCATCGGAGCGGATCACCCTGTGGCAGGGTATCAGCACCGCAACATTGTTCGCACCATTTGCCGATCCGGTCGCGCGCACTGCCCCCGGCTTGCCGACGGCGGCGGCAATCTCCGCATAGGAGCGGGTTTCACCGGGCGGAATGCGGGTCAGCTCGCGCCACACCGCTTCCTGAAACGCGGTTCCGGCAATGTCGAGCGGCAGGTCCGGCATCGCGCCGGGATTCTCGACGGCGGCAACCGCTCCCTTGATAAGATTGTCGAGCGCCGGACCAGCAGGCTCTATGGTTGCGGCGGGAAAGCGCTGCTCCAGCGCGCGGGCATCCTCGTCGAACGACAGGCGGCATATCCCTTTGTCGGTCGCCGCGACCAGCATCGGCCCCAGCGATGTTTCGGCGACGGCCCAGCCGATGGTCACGCCCGCGCCGCCCTTTTTCCATGCACTGGGGGTCATGCCCAGTCTTCCTTTCGTTTCCGCGTAAAAGCGGCTCGGGGCCGAATAGCCCGCATCATAAATGGCATCGGTGACGCGATCATTGCGATTGAGCGATGCGGCAATCCCTGCCCCGCGCTGTGCCCTGGCATATTGCTTGGGCGACAGGCCAATGGCCCGCTTGAACACGCGCTGGAAATGGCTGGGCGAATAGCCCACCGCTGCCGAAAGTTCGGCGAGCGCGGGCGGCTCCTCCGATGCCAGCAGATCCAGCGCCTTCCTGACCGCCGCGTCATCGCGCGCCACATCATCGGGAAGGCAGCGCTTGCACGGGCGCAGGCCATGCGCCCTTGCGGCCTCTCCATCGGCAAAGAAACGGACATTGCGCCGCGCCGGATGGCGTGCTGCGCAGGATGGGCGGCAATAAATCCCGGTGGTCAGCACGCCCGTGACAAAGCGCCCGTCAAAGCTGCGGTCGCGCCGCTCGACAGCGCCCCAGGCGGTATCGGAATCGATTGTCACCAGCGTTCCACCTTCGCCGAAAAGCATCCATGTGCCGCATTATGGGCATGCAGATAGGCGATGTCACTATTGGCGAACAATGCCCGAATCTTCGCATCGGCCTCACCCGGCAGGGCCAGGCCTCCATCACGAAGATACCCGTCATGGCTAAATCCGCGAAAGGCAATGGGCCGTCCTTCAAAGACCGGCGGCACGGCATCGACATATTCCGCCTGTTCACAATCCGCTTCCCGGACAAAGATGGCGTAAGCCGACCGATAGGGCGTCGCCACATCATGGCTCAGGTGATTCAGCAATATCAGGCTTTCTCCTGCCCGTGCATCCTGAAGGCTGATCCGGCAAGGCCAACCCCTGTCGGCACCGGCAATGACACGCACCGCTCCCCGGTCGGCCAGATCCGTGTCATTTGCGCCTATCAGCGCTTCGAATTCGCGCCTGGCCAATCCCTGTATCCTGTAGCTCATGCCTGCTTCTCCATCCTGGCGGTATTTCCAACCATGTGGCTGTTCTAGACGCACCGTCCGCTGGCAGGCGTCCCGGAACTTGCGTTCAAAACAATCGCGGGTGCGGCATGTGCAAAAAATACCCTCTGTCCGATCTTGCATCGCAGCAATTGGACTGCTAGCAGCCGCGCCAGACAGAAGGGGCGCCGCCGCGCGCCCTGTCTTTTGCTGTCCAATACAGCCAATTATGGGGAAGCAATCGCGTGGATATTTCCGGCGGAATTCAGGCCAGCCTGGCGGGGCGTTATGCCTCGGCTCTCTTTTCGCTGGCCCGCGACGAGAAGAAACTGGCCGATGTAGAGAAAAGTCTCGGCACATTGGGCAAGGCGCTCGATGATTCGCCCGAATTCGCTGCGCTGACCTCCAGCCAGGTTATCGGCCGCGCGGACGCTGCCAAGGCCGTCGCCGCCGTTGCTGCCAAGCTGAAGATCGATACGCTGACTGCCAACCTGCTCGGCGTGCTGGTCGGCAATGGCCGTCTTGGCCAGCTTCGCAATGTGCTGCGCGCCTTTGCGAGCCTCGCCGCCGCCCATCGCGGCGAAATCAATGCCGAAGTCACTTCGGCCTTTCCGCTTTCCAGCGACCAGATTGACGCGATCCGCAAGCAGCTCAAGGAGCGTGCCGGGCGCAGCATCAATATCACCGCCAATGTCGATCCCGCCATTCTGGGCGGCCTGGTTGTCCGCATGGGCAGCCAGATGATCGACAGCAGCATCAGAACCCGTCTCAACACGCTCAGCCAAGCGATGAAAGGCTAACTCACAATGGACATTCGCGCCGCAGAAATTTCCAAGGTCATCAAGGACCAGATCGCCAATTTCGGCACCGATGCACAGGTATCGGAAGTCGGAAGCGTGCTTTCGGTCGGTGACGGTATCGCCCGCATCCATGGTCTGGACAATGTCCAGGCCGGTGAAATGGTCGAATTCGCCAATGGCGTGAAGGGCATGGCCCTGAACCTGGAAGCCGACAATGTCGGCGTCGTGATTTTCGGCTCCGACGCGGAGATCAAGGAAGGCGACACCGTCAAGCGCACCGGCACCATCGTTGACGTGCCGGTCGGCAAGGGCCTTCTCGGCCGCGTTGTCGATGGCCTGGGCAATCCGATCGACGGCAAAGGCCCGATCGAGGGTGCCGAGCGCAAGCGCGTCGAGGTCAAGGCCCCCGGCATCATCCCGCGCAAGTCGGTGCACGAACCCGTGCAGACCGGCCTCAAGGCGATTGACGCGCTGGTGCCCGTCGGCCGTGGCCAGCGCGAGCTGATCATCGGTGACCGCCAGACCGGCAAGACCGCCGTCGCCATCGACACCTTCATCAACCAGAAGGGCGTCAATGCCGGAGACGATGAGGGCAAGAAGCTCTATTGCATCTATGTCGCGGTTGGCCAGAAGCGCTCTACCGTGGCGCAGATCGTGCGCCAGCTCGAAGAAAACGGCGCGATGGAATATTCCATCGTAGTCGCTGCAACCGCATCCGAGCCTGCCCCGCTGCAGTTCCTGGCACCCTATACCGGCTGCACCATGGGCGAATATTTCCGCGACAACGGCATGCACGCCGTAATCGTTTATGACGATCTGTCGAAGCAGGCCGTGGCCTATCGCCAGATGTCGCTGCTGCTGCGCCGCCCACCGGGCCGCGAAGCCTATCCGGGTGACGTTTTCTATCTCCACTCGCGGCTGCTTGAGCGCGCGGCGAAGATGAATGAGGATAATGGTGCCGGTTCGCTCACTGCGCTGCCGATCATCGAAACCCAGGCCGGCGACGTTTCCGCCTATATTCCAACCAACGTGATCTCGATCACCGACGGCCAGATCTTCCTGGAAACCAACCTGTTCTATCAGGGTATCCGCCCGGCGATCAACGTCGGCCTGTCGGTCAGCCGCGTCGGTGGTGCCGCCCAGACCAAGGCGATGAAGAAGGTGTCCGGCTCGATCAAGCTGGAGCTTGCCCAGTATCGCGAAATGGCGGCCTTTGCCCAGTTCGGTTCGGATCTCGACGCATCGACCCAGAAGCTGCTCAACCGCGGCGCGCGCCTGACCGAGCTGCTCAAGCAGCCCCAGTTCAGCCCGCTGCCCTTTGAGGAGCAGACCTGCTCGATCTTCGCGGGTACCAACGGCTATCTCGATGCGCTGCCGGTCAACCGGGTCAATGAATATGAAGCCGCGATGCTGAGCTTCCTGCGCAACGACCACAAGGACGTGCTGGACGCGATCCGCGAGGACAAGGACCTCAAGGACGGGACCAAGGACAAGCTGGTCGCCGCGCTCGACAGTTTCGCAAAGACGTTTGCTTAAAACAGGGAACAGATTTCATAGTCACCCTGAACCCGTTTCAGGGTCCATTGATCCAGATGGCACATAACCGGAGCAATCCGGGCGTGAGGCGGAATGGATGCTGAAACAAGTTCAGCATGACGAAGAAAGGGTAAGTCAGGACAGATGGCCAGTCTGAAAGAACTCAAAGGGCGGATCGCCTCGGTCAAATCGACCCAGAAGATCACCAAGGCCAAGCAGATGGTCGCTGCGGCCAAGCTGCGCAAGGCGCAGGCGGCTGCCGAGGCTGCGCGTCCCTATGCGACCCGGCTTGAGGGGGTCATGGCTTCGCTCGCCTCAAAGATCGCGATCAGCGATTCTTCGCCAAAACTGCTGTCCGGTACCGGCCGGGACGATGTCCACCTGCTGGTCGTCGCGACATCGGATCGCGGCCTGTGCGGCGCGTTCAACTCCAATATCGTCAAGGCCGCCAAGACCAAGGCCCGCGAACTGGAAGCCGCCGGCAAGACCGTCAAATTCTATCTGGTCGGGCGCAAGGGCCGCTCCATGCTGATCCGCGACTATCGCGACCAGATCATCCATTATTACGACACCAGCGGCCTCAAGAGCCAGGGTTTCACCGAAGCCCAGGCGATCTCCGCCGACCTTATCCGGCTGTTCGCCGAGGGCGCATTCGACATCGCCCATCTCTTCTATGCCCGGTTCCGTTCGGCGCTGGTGCAGGAACCGACCGGACGGCAGATCATTCCAGTATCGATCCCCGAAGGCAACACTGCCAGCGGCAATGCCGCCGTGGAATATGAGCCCGATGAGGAGGAAATCCTCGCCGAATTGCTGCCGCGCAACGTGACCACCCAGATTTTCGGCGCGCTGCTGGAGAATGCCGCATCCGAACAGGGCGCATCGATGACCGCGATGGACAATGCGACGCGCAATGCAGGCGACCTCATCAACCGGCTCACCATCGAATATAACCGCAGCCGCCAGGCCGCGATCACCACCGAACTCGTCGAAATCATCTCGGGTGCGGAAGCATTGTAGGAATTTGAGCGTTCATCCCGTCATGCTGAACTCGTTTCAGCATCCAAAAGGCGGAATGATGGAAATTTGGACTGAAAGACCCTGAAACAAGTTCAGGGTGACGATTGGGAAAAAGGCGAAAGTCATGGCAACCACCACCAACAATATCGGCAAGATCAGCCAGGTCATCGGCGCCGTTGTCGACGTGACCTTTGACGGCGAGATTCCGAACATCCTCGCAGCGCTGGAGACCGACAATAACGGTCAGCGTCTCGTGCTCGAAGTCGCCCAGCACCTTGGCGAAAACACCGTGCGCTGCATCGCCATGGACGGCACCGACGGCCTGGTCCGCGGCCAGAATGTCACCGATACCGGCGCGCAGATCCGCATGCCGGTCGGCCCCGAAACGCTGGGCCGCATCATGAACGTGGTCGGTGATCCGATCGACGAGCGCGGCCCCATCGGCCACAAGTCCACTGCACCGATCCATGCCGAGGCTCCCGCCTTTATCGACCAGGCAACCGACGCGGAAATTCTGGTCACCGGCATCAAGGTCATCGATCTGCTCGCCCCCTATGCCAAGGGCGGCAAGATCGGCCTGTTCGGCGGCGCGGGCGTCGGCAAGACCGTGCTCATCCAGGAACTGATCAACAACATCGCCAAGGGCCATGGCGGCACTTCGGTGTTTGCAGGCGTTGGCGAGCGCACCCGCGAGGGCAATGACCTTTATCATGAATTCCTCGACGCCGGGGTTATCGCCAAGGACGCCGATGGCAATGCCATCAGCGAAGGTTCCAAGGTGGCGCTGGTCTATGGCCAGATGAACGAGCCTCCGGGTGCGCGTGCCCGCGTCGCCCTGTCCGGCCTCACCATCGCCGAATATTTCCGCGACCAGGAAGGCCAGGACGTGCTGTTCTTCGTGGACAACATCTTCCGCTTTACCCAGGCCGGTTCGGAAGTGTCCGCGCTGCTGGGCCGCATCCCCTCCGCTGTGGGCTATCAGCCGACCCTGTCGACCGACATGGGCGCGCTGCAGGAACGCATCACCTCCACCAACAAGGGCTCGATCACTTCGGTTCAGGCTATTTACGTGCCCGCCGACGACTTGACCGACCCTGCCCCGGCAACCTCGTTCGCGCACCTTGACGCCACCACCGTGCTCAACCGTGCGATTTCCGAGCTGGGCATCTATCCGGCGGTGGACCCGCTCGATTCGACCAGCCGCGTGCTCGAACCGCGCGTTGTCGGCCAGGAGCATTATGAAACCGCCCGCGCCGTCCAGTCGACCCTGCAAAAGTACAAGTCGCTGCAGGACATCATCGCCATTCTGGGCATGGACGAGCTGTCCGAAGAGGACAAGCTGACCGTCGCCCGCGCGCGCAAGATCCAGCGCTTCCTTTCCCAGCCGTTCCACGTTGCCGAGGTGTTCACCAACATCCCCGGCAAGTTCGTGCAGCTGGAAGACACCATCAAGTCGTTCAAGGCGGTGGTCGATGGCGAATATGACCATCTGCCCGAAGCAGCCTTCTACATGGTCGGCGGCATTGACGAGGCCATTGAGAAGGGCAAGAAGCTGGCCGAAGAGGCGGCCTGATCCGGATTTCCTCCCGCTTGCGGGAGGGATCCAGGGATGAGCCTTTACCGGCGCGTCCCGATACACCCACCCCCTGCCCCTCCCGCAAGCGGGAGGGGGGAGTAAGTTGAATGGCACTGCATTTTGAACTGGTGACACCCGAAAAGCTCGTCCGCAGCGACGAAGTCTATATGGTTGTCGTGCCCGGCAGCGAGGGCGAGTTTGGCGTGCTCGAAGGCCATGCTCCGCTGATGTCGACGATCAAGAACGGTCCGGTTTCGATCTATGCCAGCGCAGGGGCAGCACCCGAGGTGATCGAGATTGAGGGCGGCTTTGCCGAGGTCAATGAAAGCGGCCTCACCATTCTCGCTGAGCATGTCGCTGGCTGAACCGGCCACTTTTCGACCCTAGAGTCTGCCCTGTTCAGGTTGCTCCGCAGTGCTGAGATTGTCGAAGCACGTCGAGCCCGGTTGCACCAAGCCTATTCGCGCCCTTCGACAGGCTCAGGGCTACGGCAGTTGACTCCATTTAATCAGCGCTCACTCTAGCACTATCGGCACTCCGACAATCCGGCATCCTGCTGGCGTCCATAGCGCCAGCTGGTGGCATTGCTGCCATCGGCCAGCGAAATCGTAGCCACCATCGCATTGCCGTCGCGGCTGTAACTGATCCGCTGCGGATAATCATGCTCGCGATTCTCGAACACAACCTGCCGCTCGCCCTCTTCGACGAGCGCAAAACGCACCGGCACCGCGCCATTGGGTGAAGCGAGCAGCGTTACCGGCTGATCCTTGCCGGCGGGTTCGATCCGCATGAATTCCAGCGTCCGGGTTGCGCCGCGCGCGGTGCGTCCGGCCCCGATCATGCCATGCTTGCCCATGATCCAGTATTCCTGAACCATAGAGCGGTCGCCATCGCTTTCCGGCCCCACACAGGACCAGTCCCCGACCATCCATGACAGGTTTTCCAGCGGCAAAGGCTCGGCGGAAAGCAACAGCAATGCAAACGGCATCATGGGCATCGGCCCCTCCCCTGTTCGGCCACGCGCCTATTCAGATGGAGCGATGCTAGCCGATAGCTTGTTGCGGCGCCAGAGCCACAGGCCGCTGGCAACGATCAGCACCGATCCGCCCAGCGCCACCAGATCGGGAAAGTCGCCATAGAACAGCATGCCGATAGCGAGCGCCACGAGCAGCTGCACATAGACCATCGGTGCGACATTGGCGGCGGAGGCCCGCGCGGTGGCCAGATAGATCAGCATATGGCTGACACTCGCGGTAACGCCGACCAGCGCGCATACGCCGATGACATGCCAGCCGGGCAGCCCGACGGCGAACCCCTCAATCCCCGAAAAATGTCCGGCAATGCTCGCCAGGATCAGGAACGGCGCGGCGATTGCGGAAATCAGGAACTGCATCAGCAGCACGCCGCCCGATCCGGCGACCGACCGGTTGGCGATCATCATCGCCGACAGGCCGAATGCCGCCACCAGCGGCAGGACGGCCATCCAGCCCAGCTCCGCAAAATTGGGCCGCAGCACGATCAGCACCCCGACAAAGGCCAGCAAGGTCGCGATCCAGGTTGTGCGGCCCGCCGCCTCTTTCAGCCATATCGCCGAAATGATCGCAGTCAGCATCGGGTTGATGAACTGGATCGAGGTCGCTGTCGCCAGCGGCATCACGAAAATGCTGACAAAAAATGCGAGAGTAGCCAGCGCCACGAAAAAACCGCGCGCCAGCTGTGCGCCGGGCTTTGGCAGGCGGAAACCCGCCCGCCCCTCGCGCAGGAACAGCAGCACGCCCAGCCCCATCGCGCCAAACACATAGCGCAGTGCGGCGACCGCGGTTCCCGGCCATTCCCCGGCGAGCGACTTGATGACGCCGTCGCCCATGGAGAGCATCCCGAAACCGCACAGGGCCAGGGCCATGCCGGCGGTGATATTCTGGACCGGCGCATGCGATGTCTCCCGCATTCCGCCCGCTGCTGATTGTGCCATCTGCTACCTGATTATTAATCTTTTGCCCGCTTAATGCCCAGGGAGCGCCGAATGGCAAGCAAAATGGTCACAACAGAAACCATTTTGCAAAGCAGCGCGGCGTTAGGGAGTTGTAAAAGTTTCCAAGCTATTCACCATATTCGATCATCGCGGCGCCATTGCCGCCGATACAGGATACAGGTTCGGTTTCGCCACATGAGCGCTTTTGGCAGGAAAAACGGTGCAGGCCAGATGGGTCCGGGTTCCCGGCCCAGCTTTGGCGTCGCGCGGCCAATGAAAGGCGGCGGTTCGTCGGGCGATTCCTCGTCTTCTGCGGTGCCCGAACCGGGCGGCGAGCAATTCCCCGGAATACCGAACGAAGACAATATCGATGCGGTTCTGGATGGCACGCCGGAGAGCGCGGCGCTGAATGACGCCATGTCGCGCCTGTCGGACCGGGCCAATGCCGTCAACGAGCCAAGCGCCAAGGCCGAAGGTTTCGAGGCATCGGTCCACAAGATCAAGGAACAGGTGCTGCCGCGCCTGCTCGAACGTGTCGATCCCGAGGCAGCGGCAACGCTGACCAAGGACGAGCTGGCCGAAGAATTCCGCCCGATCATCCTCGAAGTGCTCGCCGAGCTCAAGCTGACGCTAAACCGGCGCGAACAATTCGCGCTTGAAAAGGTGCTTATCGACGAGCTGCTCGGTTTCGGACCGCTTGAGGAACTGCTGAACGATCCGGATATTTCGGACATCATGGTCAACGGCCCCGAACAGACCTATGTCGAGAAAAAGGGCAAGCTGCAGATTGCGCCGATCCAGTTTCGCGACGAGGAACATCTCTTCCAGATCGCCCAGCGGATCGTCAACCAGGTCGGCCGCCGGGTCGACCAGACCACGCCGCTGGCCGACGCTCGCCTGAAAGACGGCAGCCGCGTCAACGTGATTGTCCCGCCGCTCAGCCTCAAGGGCACGGCGATCTCGATCCGCAAATTCTCCGAAAAGCCGATCACCATCGACATGCTCAAGGGCTTTGGCTCGATGAGTGACAAGATGGCGACAGCGCTGAAGATTGCCGGCGCCTGCCGCATGAACATCGTGATTTCAGGCGGTACCGGCTCGGGCAAGACCACCATGCTCAACGCCATGTCGAAAATGATCGACCCCGGCGAGCGCGTGCTGACCATCGAGGACGCCGCCGAGCTTCGCCTGCAGCAGCCGCACTGGCTGCCGCTGGAAACCCGTCCGCCCAATCTTGAGGGCAAGGGCGCGATCACCATTGGCGACCTTGTGAAAAACGCCCTGCGTATGCGCCCGGACCGCATCATCCTGGGCGAAATTCGTGGCGCGGAATGTTTCGATCTGCTCGCCGCGATGAACACCGGCCATGACGGCTCCATGTGTACGCTCCACGCCAACAGCCCGCGCGAGGCGCTGGGCCGTATGGAAAACATGATCCTGATGGGCGACATCAAGATTCCCAAGGAAGCGATTTCGCGCCAGATCGCCGAATCGGTCGACCTGATCGTTCAGGTAAAGCGCCTGCGCGACGGTTCGCGCCGCACCACCAACGTCACCGAGGTGATCGGCATGGAAGGCGATGTCATCGTCACCCAGGAACTGTTCAAGTTCGAATATCTGGACGAGGATGCCGACGGCAAGATCAAGGGCGAGTTCCGCTCTACGGGCCTGCGCCCCTATACGCTCGAAAAAGCCCGGCAATTCGGCTTTGAACAGGCCTATCTGGAAGCCTGTCTCTAAGTCTAAAAGCCCCGCAGTGCCAGGCTGGCGGCGAAGGCGGCTATCACCAGCGCGAGCACCGATATCGAGGTCCAGGGCATGAATCCGACCCGGTCCAGATTCGTCCGCTTCATGCGCCGCCGGTCAGCAAGGATCGCCCAGCCCGCCAGCAAGACCATCGCCAATGCTGTCCACGCCCAGAGATGGTCAGTCGTCACACATGGTCCTTCATTCGCTTTCGTCCCGAACAGATAGGGCCGAACGCCCGCCGGAAAAGATGCCGCGCCGAAATATTCGCAGCGGCGCAATTGACCTTTGCGCCGGTTCTGGCACGAGGGGCAGGCAATGCCGCTATCGATCCCTGCCCCGCCTGTTGAACAGAAAATTCAGCGACCATTGGCCGGAATGGCGATGCGGCTGCTGGCGGCGGCATGCATATCAATCATGTTCGCGCTGGTGAAACTGGCCAGCGCGCGCGGCGTCCATGTCGTCGAAAGCCTGTTCTATCGCTTCCTCATCGGCCTGTTCCTGATCCTGCCATGGGTTCTGGCAAAGCCGGGCGGCATCCGTTCGGTGCGCACGTCGCGCCTGCGCGGGCATGTCGTGCGTGCGGTGCTGGGCACGGTGACCATGACCCTCAATTACCTGTCCTACATCCTGCTGCCGCTCGCCGAGGCGACGACGATTGGCTATGCCGTGCCGATATTCGCCACCATTCTCTCGGCGGTGCTGCTGAAGGAACTGGTCGGCTGGCACCGCTGGTCGGCGATCATCATCGGCTTTGTCGGAATTTTGATCGTCATTCAGCCGGGCGGCAGCCATATCCCCTTGCAGGGCGCGCTGGTCGGCCTTTCCGCAGCGGTCTGCACGGCGAGCATCACGGTCATCATCCGCGAACTCAGCACCACCGAGTCAACCACGACCATCGTTTTCTGGTTCTCCTTCATCGCCCTGCCGATTCTGGCCGTGCCGATGCTGTTCATTGCCGGGGCTCACGACAGCACCACCTGGCTGATCATTGCCGGACTGGGCGTTGCCGGCGGGCTGGGCCAGATGACGCTCACCAGCGCCCTCAGCCTTGCGCCGATCTCGGTCGTTATGCCGATGGATTATACCACGCTGATCTGGTCGACCGCGCTCGGCTGGCTGATCTGGAGCACCCTGCCCGGCCCCACGACATGGATTGGAGCGCCGCTGATCGTCCTGTCCGGCCTTTACATCGTCTGGCGCGAAAACCGCAACAAGTCAGCGGCAAAGCCCGACCTAACAGCATCGCCTTAAAGCGAATATCCGCCATCGCTGTTGAGCACAGCACCCGTGATCGTCGCGGCGGCATCGGAGAGCAGAAAGCCGATCTGTTCGGCAATTTCCTTTGCGCTGGCATAGCGGCCAAGCGGCGTTGCCATTGCCGCCATCGCCGACATTGCAGCGTCCCGGCTGCCACGTTCGCGCACCAGATCGGCAAAGAACGGCATGTCATCCCAGATCGGGGTATCGACGCCGCCCGGCGCGAGGCAGTTTACGCGGATCCGGCTGGGCGCGCCCTCCTTGGCGGCGACACGGCCAAGCTGGACCAGCCCTGCCTTGGACGCGCCATAGGCCGCCACGCCCGGCTCTGCCTTGTGCGCCGATGCCGATGCCATCATGACGATTGCACCGCCCCGGCCATGCGCCTGCATTGCCCGCATCGCCGCGCGCAACGCCAGAAAAGCGCCATCGAGATTGACCGACATAACCCTGCGCCAGTCGGCCAGATCATGCGCGGCAATCGGTGCGGCAAAGGATATGCCCGCATTGATGACCGCCAGATCGACATCGCCGAGATCAGGCTGGAGCCGGTCCCACAAGGCTTCATCCGCGACATCGCCCTGCTCGACCCGGACATTGGCGGAATAGCCAGCAGGGTCGATAGCATCGCCGCTGAGGTCGAGCAGAACCAGTCCGGAGATCCCCTGATCGTCCAGATAGCGCGCCGCCGCCGCGCCGATACCCGAACCAGCACCGGTAATGAGCGCGGTGCGCCCGGCAAATTGTCCTGAATTTCCAGTCATGCGCCCTGCATAACAGCATGGCGGCGATGGCGCGACACCCGATCAGGCAGCGTTGTCGATCCCCAGCTCGCTAAGCTTGCGATACAGGGTTGAGCGGCCAATGCCCAGACGCCGGGCCACTTCGGTCATGCGGCCGCGATAATGGCCAATGGCCAGCCGGATGACATCCGCCTCAATCTCTTCCAGCGGGCGCAGATTGCCGTCATCGGAATAAAGCGTGATGCCGATGCCGTCATGCATCGTCCGGCTCTGGCGCGGCTCGCCCTCGGACAGCATGTTGGTGAGCTGCGGAAACTCGTTGGTTGTCAGCGCATCGCCGTCGCAGAAGATGGCGGCACGGAACAGCGCATTCTGCAGCTGGCGGACATTGCCCGGCCAGTCATAGCTGCCGAGCAGCGCCAGCGCCTCATCGGTAATGCCCAGACCGCGCATGCCCGGCTGTTCGGCGATACGTGCCAGGAAATGGCGCACCAACGAGGGAATGTCGCCGCTGCGATCGCGAAGCGGCGGAATATGGAGATGGACGGTGTTGAGCGCGAAGAACAGGTCTTCGCGGAACGCCCCGACCTCGACCAGCGGTTTCAGCGGAACATTGGACGCGGTGATGATCCGGACGTCGCTCGAAAAGCCGTGCCTGGCCCCCAGCGGGCGGACTTCGGAATTGCGGATGGCGTCGGCAATCTTGCCCTGCGATTCAAGCGGTATCTGGTCGATCTCGTCGATGAAGATGGTGCCGCCCTCGGCGCGCTGAAGCAGGCCGACATGCCGGTCAAATGCACCGGGAAAGGCACCGCGTTCATGGCCCAGCAGCTGCGATTCGATCTGGCCCGCCGAACAGCCCGAACAATTGACGAGGCGCAGCGGCATCTTTGCACGCGGGCTGGATGCGTGAATCGCCCGGGCGATCATTTCCTTGCCCGTGCCGCTCTCGCCCTCGATCAGCACCGCAGCATGGGTGCGCGCCGATTTGGCGGCGATAGCCAGCGCGGCACGGAATTTGGGCGATGACCCGATCATCTCGTCAAAATCGAGCGGGGTCGCAATCTTTTCGGTGAGCGGACGAAGCTCGTCGGCTTCCTCATCCTTGCGGATGCTGGCGTTGAGAGCGGCGATCAGCCGGTCCGGCGCAATCGGCTTGATCAGATAGTCGGTTGCGCCCGCGCGCATCGCCTCCACCGCCAGCAGCGGCGATGTGCTGGCCGTCAGCATCAATATGGGCAGCGCAGGCCGCCGCGATTTCAGCTCGCGGATAAGGTCGGTCGCCTCATCGCCCGGCACCCACTGGTCGAGGATGATCGCGTCGAGCATCATGCCCTGCTGCGTGCCCAGCATCGCTATCGCGGTTTCGGAATCGCTGGCAAAGACCGTGCGCCAGCCTGCCTTGGCCGCGAGCGCGGCAATCAACCGGCATTGTGCCGGTTCATTGTCGATCAGCATGACCAGCCGGGTTTGCTGGTCTGCACATTCGGTCTTGTCCTTCGCCATCGCCAAGGGTCATATCCAAATGTGGTAAAAACCCCATTAAAGCCATGCTATCGAACAACAGGGCAATTGTTCCTTGCAAGATTATGCTCAAATCGGCATTTGACGGGACATAGTCCGTCCTGGATCAGCCTTTAGGGGGAAGAAATGGCATCTGACAGCGATATGGAGGCAGCACGCGGCACCTATGAGGGCTTTATCAGCCTGTTGAAGGTGGGAACCGTGATCAGTGTGCTGGTGACCACACTGGTCGTCATCCTTCTGACATCCTGACCGGATCAATTTCATGAAAATCGCAATACTGCGCGAGCAGGCAGCAGGTGAACTGCGCGTCGCCGCCACCCCGGAAACGGTCAAGAAGTTCATCGCGCTCGGCGCCGATCTGGCGGTCGAGAGCGGTGCCGGTGCGGGCGCATCGATTGCCGATGCCGATTATGAGGCCGCCGGTGCGGCAGTCGGCAACCGTGCCGCCGCGCTGAAGGACGCCGATATCATCCTGGGCATTCAGGGTCCCGATCCGGCGAGCCTGAAAGGTGCCAGGGCCGGGGCGATCATCGCCGCATCGCTCAATCCCTTTGGCGAGCGGGAACGCGTCGACGGCTATGCAAGCGGCGGTTTCCAGGCGCTGGCCATGGAATTCATGCCGCGCATCACCCGCGCGCAGAGCATGGACATTTTGTCATCCCAGTCGAACCTTTCGGGATACAAGGCGGTGGTGCTGGCCGCCGGTGAATATGGCCGCGCATTCCCGATGATGATGACCGCAGCAGGCACGGTGAGCGCCGCAAAATGCTTCGTCATGGGCGTGGGCGTGGCCGGGCTGCAGGCGATTGCGACCGCGCGCCGCATGGGTGCACAGGTCAGCGCAACCGACGTCCGCAGCGCTACCAAGGAACAGATACAGAGCCTTGGTGCAAAGCCGATCTTCGTCGAAAGCGTCGCCGGTATCGAGGGCGAAGGCGCAGGCGGATATGCCACTGAAATGTCTGAGGAATATCAGAAGGCACAGGCCGAGCTGGTATCCTCGCACATTGCCAAGCAGGATATCGTCATCACCACTGCGCTGATCCCCGGACGCGCCGCGCCGCGCCTGATCTCCGATGCGCAGCTGGCGAGCATGAAGCCGGGCAGCGTGATCGTCGATCTCGCCGCCGAACAGGGCGGCAATGTCGAGGGTGCGGTTTCCGGCGAAACGGTTGAAATACATGGCGTGAAGATCATCGGGGCGAAGAACATGCCCTCGACGCTGGCGGCGGACTCCTCCGCGCTGTTCGCGCGCAACCTCTATAATTTCCTCAGCGCCTTCTGGGATGCGGAAACCAAGGCGCCGATCCTGCCCGATGATGATGAAATCGTGCAGGGCATCCGCGTGACCATGAACGGCAAGGTCGTTCATGACCGGCTGATGGGCTGAGGGGGGACAAGAAATGGACTTTATATCAATCCTGTCGATCTTCGTGCTGGCCTGTTTCGTCGGCTATTATGTCGTCTGGTCGGTGACGCCCGCGCTGCACACGCCGCTGATGGCAGTGACCAACGCGATTTCCTCGGTGATTATCGTCGGCGCGCTGATCGCCAGCGCCGAAGCCGGATCGCTGGTCGCCAAATGGCTGGGACTGGCGGCGGTAGTGATGGCCAGCGTCAACATCTTCGGCGGCTTTGCCGTGACCGAGCGCATGCTGGCCATGTACAAGAAGAAGGAGCGCAAGTGATGAACGCCTCCTTGTTCTCCATGGCGAAAAACAAAGCCGCTGGCATGCACCGCGCTGCTTCTGCCGCGATTGCCGGCATGACGCTGTTCGCCTCCACCCCCGCCTTTGCCGCTTCGGAGCATGGCGTGCCGGTCAATCCCTGGGTCGCGCTGGCCTATCTGGTCGCGGGCGTGTTCTTCATCCTGGCGCTGCGCGGGCTTTCCAGCCCCGAATCGAGCCGGGCGGGCAACCGTTTCGGCATGATCGGCATGGCCATTGCGGTCGTCACCACGCTGATCACCCATGACATCGCCAATGTCGTGGAGATCGGCATCGCCATATTCGCCGGTGGCGCGTTCGGGTTCCTGGTGGCGCGGCGCATCGCGATGACCGCGATGCCGCAGCTGGTCGCCGCCTTTCACTCGCTGGTCGGCCTTGCTGCAGTTCTGGTCGGGCTGGCCGCCTGGCTGAACCCCGGCGCGTTCGGCATTCTTGACGAAGCGGGCCAGATTCTCGCGGTCAGCCGCGTCGAAATGGGCCTGGGCATTGCCATTGGCGCAATCACCTTTTCCGGATCGGTCATCGCCTTTCTGAAACTCAATGGCAACATGTCCGGCGCGCCGATCATGCTGCCCGCCCGCCATGTCATCAACCTTGGCGTGCTGGCGGCGATCCTGGTGCTGATCGGTGTCTATGTCGTTTCCCCCATGGGCGGCGCGGGCGAAGGCTGGCTGATCCCTGCCGTCACCATCCTCGCTTTCCTGATCGGCTTCCTGCTGATAATCCCGATTGGCGGCGCGGACATGCCGGTCGTCGTTTCGATGCTCAACAGCTATTCGGGCTGGGCCGCGGCGGCAATGGGCTTCACCCTCTCCAACACCGCGATGATCATCACCGGCGCGCTGGTCGGCTCATCGGGCGCGATCCTCAGCTATATCATGTGCCGGGCGATGAACCGCAGCTTCATCAGCGTGATCGCGGGCGGCTTTGGTGCGGAAAGCGGCGGCGGCGATGCCGGTGCCGCCAAGTCCGACCGCCCGTGGAAACGGGGCAGCGCGGAAGACGCCGCCTATATGATGAAACAGGCCGAAAGCGTCATCATCGTGCCGGGTTACGGCATGGCCGTCGCCCAGGCCCAGCATGCGCTGCGCGAAATGGCGGACATGCTCAAGGAAGAGGGCGTATCGGTCAAATACGCCATCCATCCGGTGGCGGGCCGCATGCCGGGGCATATGAACGTGCTGCTGGCAGAGGCCAATGTGCCCTATGACGAGGTGTTCGAGCTGGAGGATATCAATTCCGAATTCGCCCAGGCCGATGTAGCCTTCATCATCGGCGCGAATGACGTGGTCAATCCGGCAGCCAAGACCGACAAGAGCTCGCCCATTTATGGCATGCCGGTCTTCGATGTCGACAAAGCCAAGACAGTATTCTTCATCAAGCGCTCCATGGGCGGTGTCGGCTATGCCGGTGTCGATAATGACGTGTTCTACATGGACCAGACGATGATGCTGCTCGCCGATGCCAAGAAGATGTGCGAGGATATCGTCAAGTCGCTCGGCTAGGCACTTTTTGCCATCCCGTACCGACGCAGGCGGGTGACGATCCTCTGTACAGGCTGTAAGGCGGCGGCATGAATCAGCGCGCCGCCTATGCCTGCGATCCGGAAGCCAGCCCCAGCAGGCGCCTTGCCGAACCGCACAGCGTCACGCGCGGGCCGCGCTCCATGTTTCAGCGGGACCGCGACCGGATCATCCATTCGATCGCCTTCCGGAGGCTGCGCCACAAGACCCAGGTGTTCGTTATTCCCGATGGTGATCATTATCGCGTCCGCCTGACCCACAGCCTGGAGGTCGCGCAGATCGGCCGTACGATAGCCCGCGCGCTGGGGCTGGACGAGGACCTGACCGAGGCGCTGTGCCTGGCCCATGACCTTGGCCACCCGCCCTTTGGCCATGCCGGAGAGGATGCGCTGAACGCGGCGCTGGCCGATGCGGGTGGTTTTGACCATAATGCCCATACACTGCGTATCCTGACACGGCTGGAATGCCCCTATCCCGATTTTGACGGCCTTAATCTCAGCTGGGATGTGCTTGAGGGGCTGGCCAAGCATAATGGCCCGGTCACCGAACCGGGCTGGGCGCTGGCGGAAATCGATGCGGAAATGAACCTGGCGCTGGATCGCTGGCCATCGCTGGAGGCCCAGGTGGCGGCGGTTGCCGACGACATCGCTTATGACAATCATGACATTGATGACGGGCTGCGCGCCGGTTTCCTGCAGTTTGACGAGCTGATGGAACTGGATTTCCTGCACCGCCAATGGGATGCAGTGCGTGCGCGCTTTCCCGGCATTGCCCAGGGGCGGCTGCGCGGCGAATTCATCCGCGACCAGATCGGGCTGATGGCGAATGACGTGATCGCCCATAGCCGCCGCAATATCGCCGAACACAATATCGCCAGCGTCGGCGATGTGCGCGCCTTTCCCGGCCAGCTCGCGGGGTTCTCGCCCGAAATGGCGGCGCAGGAACGACGGCTGAAGCAATTCATGTATGACCGCCTCTATCACCATTCCGAGCAGATGGCGGCGGCGGAAAAGGCCGGACGGCTAATTGCCGCGCTGTTCAATGCCTATCGCGAAGATCCGGCGCTGTTGCCCGCAGAATGGCAGGCGCGCATGCCCGAAGCCGAGCCAGCGCGCAGCCGCCATATCGCCGATTTCCTGGCGGGCATGACGGACCGTTTCGCGCTGGAATGCCATCGCCGGATATTTGGCACTGTTCCTGAAGGATTGCGCAATGTGTAAGGCCGAAAACCGATGAGCGATTCATCACCCTGGTTCGCCGATGCCGCAGGGCCGGAGCCAAAGCGCCACGCCCCGGCAACACTGCGCAACCGCGACGCGATACTGGACGTGCTGCGCGAGGAGTTGCCGCAATCCGGAATGGTGCTGGAGCTGGCCAGCGGCTCAGGCGAGCATATCGTCCATTTCGCCCGCGCCCTGCCCGGCCTGGAATGGCAGCCCAGCGACATCAGCGCAGAAGCCTGTGCTTCGGCGGATGCCTGGCGCGAGGCGGAGGGTCTCGCCAATGTCCGATCCCCGCTGATGATCGACAGCATGGCATCCGCTTGGCCGGTCGAGCGGGCCGATGCGATGCTCTGCATCAACATGGTGCATATTGCGCCATGGGAGGCGGCCATCGGCACCTTTGCGGGCGCGGCCAGCATATTGCCCGGCGATGCGCCGCTGATATTCTATGGACCCTATCTCCGTCCCGATGTCGAGACCGCGCCCAGCAACCTTGCCTTCGACGCCAATCTGCGCGGTCGCGATTCCCGCTGGGGTCTTCGCGATCTGGATGCGATGGACGCGCTTGGGGCGGAACATGGTTTTGCGCGCACCCGGCTGGTTGAAATGCCCGCCAACAACCTGACACTGGTCTATCGCAGGCAATAGCTCTGCCCTGCCGCCTTGCATGGCGCGCGATTCCGGTTGACGCGCCGCCGCCATGCGATAGCGTTGCCCCATAACAAGAATATGGGAGAGCGATATATGACGGATGCCGACAGCCGGAAATGCCTTGGGTCATCATTGCGATACTGGGCGGAAACGCGCCCCGACGCGGTGTGCCTTGATGACGGGAAACAGCATCTCAGCTTTGCCGAGGTGGACCGGCTGGCAACCCGCTATGCCCGCGCTCTTGTCGCTACCGGAGCCGGGATGGGCGCGCGCATCGCCTGGCTGGGCAAGAATTCCAACCTCTATTTCGTCCTGATGGCGGCGGCGTCGCGTGCGGGCATGGTCATCACCCCGGTGGGCTGGCGTCTGGCGGTGCCAGAGGTCCGCTACATATTGGAGGATACCCGCGCACCCATATTGCTGGCGGAAAGCGGTTTTGCGGACAGCGCCCGCGCGGCGGCCGACGGGCTGCATTTCGTGCAGCACCTTGTGATAGTCGACAGCGATGACGGGTTTGATGGCTGGGTGGCGGCCCAGGGCGAGGCGGAATTGCCGGCCGAGGATACCGCAAGACCGGTGCTGCAGCTCTATACGTCGGGCACGACAGGCAATCCCAAGGGCGCGGTGCTCAACAATGACAATCTGTTCAATATCCGCCGGAAAATGGCCAGCGAGGGGCCGGAATGGGCTAAATTCGCGCCGGAGCACAGCCTTCTGGTGATCATGCCGGTCGGTCATATTGCGGGATCGGGCTGTGGCGCCATCGCCTTTTACAATGGCTGTCGCGGCGTGGTCCGCGCCGAATTCACGCCCGATGCCGTGCTTGATACGGTCGATGATGGCGTGACCCACATGTTCCTGGTGCCGACCGCGCTGCAAATGGTCATCACCCATGAACGCGCCGCCCGAACCGACTGGTCGCGGCTGCAGCTTATCATGTACGGGGCCGCGCCCATGCCGCTCGAACTGTTGCGCCAGGCCATGCGGGTGACGGGAGAGACCGGATTTTGCCAGCAATATGGCATGACCGAAACCACCGGAACCTTCTGTTCGCTGCCCCCCGAGGACCATGACCCGGCGGGCAATGTCCGCATGCGATCGGCGGGCAAGCCGCTGCCTGGCGTCGAAGCGAAAATCGTCGATGATGCCGGACGGGAACTGCCGCGCGGAGCGGTGGGAGAGATCGTCACCCGTTCGCCGCTCAACATGGTCGAATATTGGCAAAATGCCGAGAAAACGGCAGAAACGGTGGATTCAGAAGGCTGGCTGCGCACCGGCGATGCCGCCTATATGGATGAGGACGGCTATATCTATATTCAGGACCGGGTGAAGGACATGATCATATCGGGCGGAGAGAATGTCTATCCCGCCGAGGTCGAGAATGCGATTTTCGGCCATCCCGACGTGCTGGAGGTTGCCGTGATCGGCGTTCCCGATCCCAAATGGGGCGAAGCGGTCAAGGCCGTGGTTTCGCAAAAGCCCGGCCATGTCGTCGATCCGGCATCGGTCATCGCCTGGGCGCGAGAACGGATCGCCCCGTTCAAGGTGCCCAAATCGGTGGACATTATTCCGGTGATGCCGCGCAACGCCTCTGGCAAAATATTGCGACGCGAACTGCGTGACCCCTATTGGGCAGGCCGCGACCGCGCTGTGAACTAAGCGGCGTGGACAAACTCATTTGCGCTTGGACACAATTTGTCGAAAAACCAGTCCATTAGGATATCGAAGCCAAGCCCTTGCGACTTGAGAATGATTATTTTTGCGACGACGTGTCGTAAAGCGAGCCAGTGCCCCAAGTTGGCGGAAGGTCAAGATCGGACTGATTGCACCAAGTAAGACGCCCGGCATTATAGGCTTCACTAATCACAAGTTCGAAATGAACTGCTCGCATGGCCAGCATAAGTGCTTGGATGCCATCTTCCCCGCATGCATATTGGCGAACCTCTCGTTCAGGCCATCCGATGACATAATGGCACTGAAATTCGCCGCCTGATGCCTTTACCGGCATGAAAAAGCGAACGACCAGCTGCCCGCCGTCAAGCTCGAACCTTCGTTCCACAAATGGTGTTTCGTTCATCCGCTCTCTCATCCATTGCAGGATGCCACAAGGGTGAGAGCAGAGCAACCAACGCCGGATCGACATAGGCTGTCGCGTCAGTTGCGGGCCGTTAACGCCGCATCGCGCAGGCCGCGCCAGACATGGATCGCCTGCACCGTCTCGGGCACATCATGGACACGCACCATCTGTGCGCCCTGTTCGACCGCCTTCATTGCCAGATAGAGTGACCCGCCCAGCCTCTGGTCGACGGGAGCTTCTCTGGACAAGGCCCCGACCAGCCGCTTGCGGCTTGCCCCGAACAGGATCGGGCAGCCAATGGCGTGGAACATGGCGAGATTGTTGATAAGGGCGAGATCGTCAGCGAGCGATTTTGCCTCGCCATAGCCAAAGCCAAGCCCCGGATCGATCCAGATGCGATCTCGCTCGACTCCCGCCGCACTCACTACCGCCACCCGTTCCTCAAGCCAGTCATATATCTCGGTCAGCGCATGGGCAAATCCCCTGCCCTTGTGCGGATTGCTCCCCTGTCCAGGTGCGAACATCAGCACCACCGGTACCGAGGCTTGCGCGGCCAGCGCCAGCGATCCGTCATCATAGAGCAGCGCGGATATGTCGTTGATCATCCCGGCCCCGGCATCGAGCGCAGCGCGCATCACCTCCGCCTTGCGCGTATCGACCGACACCGCCGTGCCGCTTCCCGCCAGCCGCCGGATCACCGGCTCGATCCGCTTGATTTCGTCGCCCGCCCATATCAGCGGAGCGCCGGGCCGGGTCGATTCGCCGCCAATGTCGATGATCGCGGCCCCGCTGGCTGCCATGGCGAAACCCGCCTGTGCCGCCTGATCCGGATCGCCGTCATGCTTGCCGCCATCGGAAAAGCTGTCAGGCGTGATGTTGAGGATCGCCATAACCTGGGGCTGATCGAGCCGGATCACGCGCTCGCCCATTTGCAGCGGCGCGCGCGGGCTGACGAGATTTGCGAATAGCGTGCTCGCACGCCCCTTCAGTGCTTCTGGCAGCGTATCCAGGGCATCGTCCCATTGCGCGACCGGCACATGGTGGCGCGTGACCGTCTCGCCATCGCGAACGATCAGCTCGATTGCCGCAAACCAGATCATCGTGCCGGCCAGCCGGCAGGCATCACCATCGTGAAATTGCGGGCTGTCGATGAAATCGACCGGCCTCTGGTAAAGCGAGGCAGAAGGAGCAATGTGCGACAGGCTTTCGAGCGACATCTGGAAAGGATCAGGGTTCGGTGGCCAGGATATAGGTCTGGCGCAGCGTATCGAGCGGTTTCAGGCCGCCCTCCGCCTCATAATGCCAGAAGGTCCAGCCATTGCAGCTGGGCGCATCCTGCAACAGCGCGCCAGCCTTGTGGATAGACCCTTCGGTCTTGCCCGATATCAGCGAACCATCGGCGCGAACAATCGCCTTGAAGCGCCGCTTGCGATCGGTCACGACCGTTCCGGCGGCGATATAGCCGGTTTCGACCAGCGTGCCAAAGGCGACCTTGGGCTGGGTGCGCGGCGATTGCATGGTGCGAACCGCGCTTTCATCGAGCGGCAATGCCTCGGCAATGCGCTGCTCGGCGACCTCGCAATAGGCCTGTTCGCGCTCGCAACCGATCCATTCGCGCCCCAGCCGCTTGGCAACCGCACCGGTGGTCCCGGTGCCGAAAAACGGATCGAGCACGACATCGCCCTTGTTGGTGCAGGCCAGCAGGATGCGATAGAGCAAGGCTTCGGGCTTTTGTGTAGGATGCGCCTTGGCCCCGTCCCGTTTCAGCCGTTCCTGGCCGCTGCAGATCGGCAACACCCAGTCAGAGCGCATCTGCAGCTCGTCATTCAGCGTCTTCATTGCGCGATAGTTGAAGGTATAGCGCGCCTTCTCGCTGCGCGATGCCCAGATCAGCGTCTCATGCGCATTGGTAAAGCGCGTGCCCCGGAAATTGGGCATGGGGTTGGCCTTGCGCCAGATGATGTCGTTGAGGATCCAGAAACCCTGATCCTGCAGCGATGCGCCGACGCGAAAGATGTTGTGATAGCTGCCGATCACCCAGAGCGATCCATCCGGTTTCAGGATACGGCGGGCCTCGGCCAGCCAGGCGCTGGTAAAGCGGTCATAGGCGGCGAAGGTATCGAACTTGTCCCAGTCATCGTCCACCGCCGCGACGCGCCCGCCCTCGGGACGGAAGAGATCGCCGCCGAGCTGGAGATTATAGGGCGGATCGGCAAATATCAGGTCGATCGAGGCAGCAGGCAATTTGCGCATTTCGGCAATGCAGTCACCGCGCAGGATCTGGCCCAGCGGCAGTGCGCCGGGCTTTGCAGGAGCCTCCTGCATCTTTGCCTCGCGTACGGGACTGAGCACGTCCCCGCCGATTACCTTCACCATCCAATTGCCCCCAAAATGCAGTTTTTCGCCAAGCCGAATTGCCAGCTTGAGTCCGTCCATGCGGGCCGTCAAGGCTGGAATCCTAGGGATTCAGCCTCTCCAAATGGTTAACGCGCCTATGCCGCCGGGGAACGGAACGAGTCCAAATCCAGATATGGAGTCGCGTTAACGGGTCGGGACTCAACCAATGGTGGTGTGGCGCAAAGGACTCGGCTGCGAAAAAAATCGCGATGCGGCGGGTGTCAGATGAGCGAATATTGCGCGACGGGGGCAAAGCTGCGCCGGTGAAGCGGGGTCGGGCCGTGATCGCGCAGCGCCGCAAGATGCTCCGCCGTGCCATAGCCCATGTTGCGATCCCAGCCATATTCGGGGTGACGGCGCGCCGCCTCGCACATCATCCGGTCACGCTCGACCTTGGCGATGATCGAAGCGGCGGAAATACAGGGATGCAGGGCGTCGCCGCCCACCACGGCCTCTGCCTGATAGGACCATTGCGGCAGGCGATTGCCATCGACCAGCACCTTGTCGGGGATCATCCCCAGCCCCTCGACCGCGCGGTGCATTGCCAGCATGCTTGCTTGCAGGATGTTGATCGCGTCGATTTCCTCGACCGAGGCCATGCCGATGCCGACCGTACAGCACTGCATGATCAGCGGGAACAGCGTTTCGCGCCGCTTGCGGCTCAGTTTCTTGCTGTCGTCCAGCCCGTCCAGACCGCCATCGCACAGAATGACGGCCGCCGCGACCACCGGCCCGGCCAGCGGCCCCCGCCCTGCCTCGTCAACTCCGGCAATCTTTTGTCCGATCCGTGCCAATTCGCTGTCCTGCTGCATTGCAATGCGGATCACTATTCCCGATATTGAGCAGATGCAAAACAGGAAGATTCTCATGACCCGCCTTTCCATCGGCGTCGCGCTCTCCATGGCGCTTATCGCCTGCAACAGTTCGGGCAGCGCGGTTGCGGAAAATGGCGAGAGTGAAAAGACTTCCATCACCCCGGTCGATGGCCCGCCGTTCCGGATGGACGAGATTGCCGATTTCGATCAGCCCTGGGCGATGACTTTCCTGCCCGACGGACGGCTTCTGGTGACGGAAATGGACGGTCGCCTGAAGCTGGTGACGCTGGGCGAGGCGACCCCGATCATAGCGCTGGTACAGGGCACGCCCGAGGTGGATCGTGGCGGCCAGGGCGGCTTTGGCGATGTGGTGCTGGCCCCCGATTTCAGCGAAAGCGGCATGGTCTATCTCAGCTGGGTCGAGGCCGGTGATGACGATGTGCGCGGCGCCGTGGTCGGGCGCGCAAAGCTGAACCTGGATGAAGAGGCCGGTCCCCGGCTCGAAGGGCTGAAAATCATCTGGCGACAGGACCCCAAGGTGACCGGGCGCGGCCATTTTTCGCACCGTATCGCCTTTTCGCCCGATGGCGAATATCTGTTCATCGGATCGGGCGAGCGCCAGAAATTCGATCCCGCGCAGGACATGTCGGGCAATCTGGGCAAGATCGTCCGGCTGAAACCCGATGGCAGCGTGCCCGATGACAATCCCTTTGCCGACAAGGGCGGCGTTACCGCTCAGATCTGGTCGCTGGGCCATCGCAACATATTGGGACTGGCCTTTGACGGTCAGGGCCGCTTGTGGAACCAGGAAATGGGCCCGAAAGGCGGGGATGAACTCAACCTCGTAATCAAGGGCAAGAATTACGGATATCCTGTTGTTTCCAATGGTGATCATTATGACGGGACCGACATTCCCGATCATGACACGCGTCCCGAATTCGAGGCACCGAAGATGTTCTGGAACCCGTCCATCTCTCCGGCCGGGCTGATGGTCTATTCGGGCACGGCATTCCCGCAATGGCAGGGCAATATCTTCATCGGCGCATTGTCGGGCAAGGCGCTGGTCCGCGTCACCGTCGACGGCGACACGGCGAAAGAAGCCGACCGGTTCGACATGAAAATGCGCATCCGGGAGGTTGAGCAAGGCCCGGACGGGTCAATCTGGCTGCTGGCCGATGGCCAGCGCGGCTCTGACGGCCAGTTGTTCAGGCTCTCTCCAAACGGCTGACCATCCGGCAATTGAACGGATTATGACCCGGCCCGGTCCTGCAGGTCTTTCAGAAAGCCGCGAACCCGCTTGGCATTGACGCCAAGGTCGCTGATCCCGATCCGCGAGACCGAGCGCATATCGACCACCGCAGTGTTTTCGGCCTCTCCCGGGCGCACGCGCAGCACCACATCATCCTTGAACCGGAACAGGGCAACGGTGTCTGTCGCCTCCAGCCTGCCGCCTTCCGGATCGGCAAGCGCAATCTCCCAGCCGCGTTCGCTGGCCAGTTTCTCGGCCAGCTTCACGGTATCGGCGACCGGCAGCGCAACGGTGACCGGCCTGATATCGCCATAGGCACCCTTGTGCAGATGCACCCAGCGCTCGCGCGCATCCATTCCCGCAAATTCCGGATCGCCGCGTCCGGGGATTTCCGCCAGATTGTCCTTGCGCAGCTCCAGCTCGGCAAATGCCGGCGGGTCGGCCAGATCGGTGCTGACATCATGGATCCGCGGCAAGGACCCGGCCTTGACGACATGAAAGCCGATATAGCCGGTATAGCCGAGCATCAGCACGAGCCCGGCAAGCGTCGGCAGCATGAAACCCCTGCCCTGCTTGCGATAGAGGATCAGCAGGATCAGCGTCAGCAGGATCACGCCGAGAGAAATCAGGAACACCAGCCGCAAGATGCCGAGACCGGCAAAGGCCGACCAGTAACCCTGGCCCGCACCGATTGCCGCAGCCAGCGGAACCGCAACCGAAGCGATTCCCAAAACCAGAATGATCCTGGACCACCAGCCCGAACGGCCGGTCTTTCCCGGATTTGACGCCATGCTTTCCCCCAATCACCCGCGCCGGGCAGAATAGAATATCGCGTCGTGATTGCAATCTGATGTTTTGCCGATGCGCATTGAAACAGAATTGCCCGCATTCCGCATCGGCTATCGACAAATGACCATGCGCATCCTAGGCGGCCTGCCTTGACTCATTGAAATACGGTACGGACTTGATCGAGATTATCCCCATAGACCAGGTCGATCCTGCATGGATCGAGGAACTGCTGGACCAGGCCTTTGGCGGCGACCGCAAGGGGCGCACCGCCTATCGCGTGCGCGAAGGCATGGAAGCGCTGGAGGCGCTGAGCTTTGCCGCGGTCGATGGCGAAGGCTGGCTGGTGGGATCGATCCAGTGCTGGCCGGTCATGCTGACCGGGGATGACGGGACCATCGCGCCGATGATCATGGTCGGGCCGGTGGCGGTATCGCCCGCGCATCAGGAACAGGGCATTGGCCGGGCGCTGGTCCGCGCGGTACTGGGCGGGATTGGCGAGAATGAGACGATGCCGCTGATGCTGATCGGCGATTTGGATTATTATGGCCGCCATTTCGGGTTCAGCGCGGCGCGCACGGCGGGCTGGCGACTGCCCGGTCCCTATGAGCAGGACCGGCTGCTGGCGATTGTCCGCGATGATGTCGCGCTGCCGGAAAAGGGCATGATCGGCCCCTATACCGGCTGAGCCGCCTCTCGCCCCTTTGCAAGGCTGGCGGGGCGTGCTTTATGCGGATCGCACATGCCCTATGATCCGCCACCCGAACTTGCGAGCCTGACCATGCTCGAAATTGCCGAGCGGGTCGCGGCGCGCAAGCTGCCCCCCATCGAGCAATGGGACCCGCCGCATAGCGGCGACAGCTTCATGCGGATCGATTCGCAGGGGCAATGGTTCCACAAGGGCGAACCCATCAGGCGTCCGGCAATGGTCCGGCTGTTCGCGACGATCCTGCGGCGCGAGGCGGATGGCAGTTTCGCGCTGGTCACACCCTTTGAGAAACAGGCGATCATGGTCGAGGACGCGCCGCTGGTCGCGGTGGAATTCACCGCCAGCGGCACGGGCCGGGACCTGCAGATCGCCTTCCGCCTCAATACCGACGAACTGGTCATTGCCGGGCCGGGCCATCCGCTCCATTTCGTGACCCGCAAGGGCGAGCAGCTCCCCTATGTCACCTATCGCCCCGGCATCGATGCGCGGATCGGGCGCAATATCTATTATGATCTGGTCGAGCTGGCGCTGGCCGGGGACGGCGAAGAAACCGGGCTGTGGAGCAATGGCGCCTGGTTCGCCTTTCCCGATGGTGATGACCAGTGAGCCTGGTTCACGCCATTCGCCGCGAACTGGAACATGGCCATGCCCATCGCGAGGCCCCGGCAATGCAGGACGAGCGCGCGCTCTTTCCGCAAGGCGGCCGCCATGTCGATGCGGCGGTGCTGATCGCGCTCACCGACCGCGCAAGCCCCGGTGTGATCCTGACCCAGCGGCCGTCAACCATGCGCAGCCATGCCGGGCAGGTCGCCTTTCCGGGGGGCAAGATCGATGCGGAAGATGCCGGACCGGTCGCCGCCGCGCTGCGCGAGGCGCATGAAGAGGTAGCCATGCCGCCCGAAAGCGTCGAGATTATCGGCACGTCGGACCTGTTCCTGACCGGCAGCGGCTTTGCCATTACCCCCGTGCTGGGCGTCGTCCCGCCCGATCTCGACTATCAGGCCAACCCGCATGAGGTGGAAAGCTGGTTTGAAACGCCGCTCGAATTCCTGTTCGATCAGCAAAGCTGGCGACGCCAGTCGGTCATGTGGGAAGGGCATGAGCGCCATTATTGGGAGGCGTGGTGGGACGGCCATCGCATCTGGGGCGTAACCGCCGGGATCATCCGCAACCTCGCCTGGCGGCTGCGGGGGATCATCTGGTGAGCGGACCGGAACCCGTCCTCCTGCCGCCTGCCGACTGGAGCGAGCGCGAAGGCCTCAAGGCGGTGCTGAGCGCGCTCGACCCGCAAGGCGAAGGGCTGTGCCGCTATGTCGGCGGCGCGGTGCGCGATACGCTGCTGGGCATGGCGGTGAAGGATGTCGACATCGCGACGCCATTGCTGCCCGAACAGACCATGGAACGGCTGAAAAATGCCGGGATCAGGGTGGTGCCAACCGGTATCGATCATGGCACTGTCACGGCGATTCCCGATGACGGGCCGGTGGAGATCACCACCCTGCGCGCCGATGTCAGCACCGATGGCCGCCGGGCAACGGTCCGTTTCAGCGAGGATTGGCGAGAGGATGCCGCAAGGCGCGATTTCACCATCAATGCGCTCTATGCTGACCCGGTCACCCGGCAGATTACCGATTATTTTGGCGGCCTTGGCGATCTCGCCGACCGGCACCTGCGCTTTATCGGCGATGCGACCCAGCGCATTCGCGAAGACCATTTGCGGATCATGCGCTTTTTCCGTTTCCACGCACGGTTCGGCAGCCCCGATCCCGATCCGGAGGCCTTTGCGGCATGCCGCGACCAGGCACCCAGCCTGAAAGCCTTGTCACGCGAACGGATTTCCAGCGAATTGCTGCTGCTGCTCGGCATGGCCAATCCCCTGCCTGCCGCCAGGCTGATGGCGGAGTGCGGCGTCTGGCCGCATGTCCTGCCCGAAATGACCGGCGATGCGCTGGACAGGCTGGCCCGGCTGCTTGGGCGGGAAGAGCAAAAGGCCAGCCCGGCTGACGTGACGCTGCGGCTCGCCAGCATCGTTCCGCGCAATCCAGAGGAAGCGACCCGGATCGGCGCAAGGCTACGCTTTTCGCGCGCGCGCACCCGCATGCTGGAGCTGCTGCTGGCGGAGCCTAGTCCCGATCCGGACAATGTTCGCGAAATCGCCTATCGCCATGGCCGCGAAGCAGCGCTGGGCCGAACCCTGCTGTTCACCCCCGATGCGAGCCTTGACCGGACATTCGACATCGCCAGCCGCTGGACCGAAAGGCGCTTTGCGCTGAACGGACGTGACGTCATCGCCCATGGGCTACCGCCCGGCCCGATGATCTCAAAGGCGCTGGTCCGCATCGAGCAGCAATGGATCGATGAAGGCTTTCCCGATGATGACAGGCTATCTGAAATCTGCCGGACCATCGCCCTCGGCATGAAGAGCTGAAACGCGTTCAGGCCACCGCGCTGAAGCCGGTACCGCATTGGTTCAGATAGGTCTCGAACGCCTCGTCCGCGGCCAGCGGTGCGGCAAGATAATAGCCCTGGCCATAGGTGCAGCCGAGCGCCGCGAGCATGTTATAAAGCTCCAGCGATTCAATGCCCTCAGCGGTCGTTTCCATGCCGAGCGCGGTAGCCAGCGACAGCACCGCCCGCACAATCGCGACCTTGTCCTTCTCCTCCAGCATGCGGCTGACAAAGCTGCGGTCGATCTTGAGCACATCGATGGGAAGCTGCTGCAGATAGGCAAGGTTTGAATAGCCGGTGCCGAAATCGTCCATGGCCAGCGACACATCCAGCTTGCGCAGCGCATGCATGACCGATGCTGCGCGTTCGGGATCGCTGACGACCACCGATTCGGTCAGTTCCAGCGTCAGGCGTTCGGGCTCCAGCTTGCTGGACTTGAGCGCCTGGCTGACGATGCGCGGCAGATCGTCGCGGGCGAACTGCACGGCGGAAACATTGACATTGACCTTGAGCGGCAGCGATGCGCCAGCCCGCAGGTCCCATTCCTTCAGCGTCTCGCAAGCCTCCTGCAAGGCCCAGCGTCCCAGCGGCACGATCAGCCCGCTTTCCTCGGCCACCGGGACAAATTCGGCAGGGCTGATCGGCCCGCGATCTGAATCATTCCAGCGCGCCAGCGCTTCGAAGCCGACAATCTGGCCGTTCGAGAAATCGACCAGCGGCTGATAGTAAAGCTTCAGCCCGTTCTTCTGGAGCGCCTTGCGCAATTCGGTTTCCAGCGTGAAACGGCGGCGGGCGATATCCAGCGCCTCGGGCGTGTAGATCTCGACCTGCTTGCTCTGTTTCGCTTTTTTGAGCGCGATATGCGCATCGCGGATATGGTCGCCGGGGCTGCGGTCATTGGCCCCGCCAATCGCCGCGCCTATCGCCGCCTCGATCTGTATTTCCATGTCCGACAGGCGATAGGTGTCATGAAAGGCGGACTCGATCCTGTCCGCGACGCGCCAGACATCCTTGTCGCCATTGGTCAGCTCGGCGAAGATCGCAAATTCATCGCCGCCGATCCGTGCCAATATGTCCACCTTGCGGATTTTGCTCATCAGGCGGCGGGCAACGGTGGAGATCAGCTCATCGCCGACGACGCCGCCCGCACATTCGTTGATCTGGCTGAAACGGGCCATGTCGACAATCAATATGGCATAGCGATAGGGCCTGGTACGCGAACGGCCACCGGAGGTCGATTCATCGATGCGCGCCTCGACAGCCTCTTCAAAGCCGGTCCGGTTGAGCAGCCCGGTGAGCGAATCGCTGACCATCTCGCGGCGGAGCGATTCCTGCGCCTCCGCCTCGCAGGTCCGATCGATAAAGGTGAACAATATCTCCGTATTGTCGCGCGGCCCCAGCATGCGTTCGACGGCGGTAATGTCGAGTTTCTGCTTGTTGACCGGATCGCCCGATTCCCAGATGGCCTGAAACTGCTCTCCGGCTGAATCCAGCGCCTCGCGCGCCAGCCGCATCAGAACATTGGCATCGATCCGCGCGCGTCCGCCAGGGCACAGCCCCAGCCTCTCGAAACACCGGTTATGCGCGACAAACTGGACCCGTCCGGATTTCACCCGGCCTATCGCGGCGGCTATGGGCAGCGTCTCCAGCAACTGTCCGGCAAGTTCAATGGGTATGACGTTTGCTTCGACATTCGTCGATTCACCCATGAATGCCTTGGCTGGAACATGCTTCACCATATTCGGCCCGGATACATGATGAGCGTAAATTAATCATAAAGCGCCGCAATATTGCGACTCTCGGCAAACCGTTCATTGCCGGGGCGATCAGTCGAAACGATTATTGCGCGGAAAGCCTGCGGGCGGCAGGCGCCCGGCGGCGCCGCGCGCAACCCGCCACAATCCCATTTCCTTCTCGGTCCGGGTGCGTCCGGTCTCGCCGCCCATGGTCCAGCTCAGCCCCTCGCTCAGCCGGAAAGGCTTTGCATCGGAAAGGCCGCCATCCTTGTAGCGCTGCAGCGTGACGCCCTGCCCCTTGGCCAGCTCCGCGACCTCGGACAGGGGGAATACGACAAGCTTGCGATTGTCGCCAACCACGGCGAGATACTCGTCGCGCTGTTCTTCTTCGCCCGCAGGTGCAATGCCCAGCGAGCGGACGATCTTAAGGCGGTGCGGCGGCTTGACGTTGACCACCTGGCGACCCTTGCGCGTCTCGGCAATCACATCCTCGACCTTCGCTACAAAGCCCTTGCCGCTCGACGAGGCGAGCAGCAGCCGGTCCTGCGCACTGGCCAGCACCAGCGCCACCAGTTCATCGCCCCCGGCAATATCGACCATCGTGCCGACCGGCTCGCCAAAGCCGCGCGCGCCGGGCAGCTTTTCCGCACCCAGCGTATAGAAGCGGCCCGACCCTGTGGCGAGCAACAGCTTGTCGGTGGTCTGGGCATGGAAATGCGTGAACAGCGCATCGCCTTCCTTGAACTGGGTGCGCGCGATGGTTTCCGCATCGGCATGGCCCTTCATCGCCTTGATCCAGCCGCGCTTTGACAGGATGACGGTTATCGGCTCGCGCTCGATCATCGCCTCCAGCGGAATCTCGCGTGCAGCCGCCGCCTCGCGCAGCTCCGTCCGGCGACGGCCAAGCTCGGTGGTCTCGTCATAGAGCTTGCGGAGCGCGGCGAGATCACGTTTCAGCCGCGTGCGCTGCCGTGCCGGGCTGGCGACCAGCTTTTCCAGCTCTTCGCGCTCGGCGATCAGCGCGTCATGCTCGCGGCGAAGCTCCATTTCCTCCAGCTTGCGCAGCGAGCGCAGCCGCATGTTGAGGATCGCCTCGGCCTGCCGGTCGGTCAGCTCGAACTCGGCCATCATTACCTGTTTCGGCTCATCCTCGGTGCGGATGATCTCGATCACCCGGTCGAGATTGAGGAAGGCGATGATATAGCCGCGCAACAGCTCCAGCCGGGCCTCGATCTTGGCGAGGCGGTGGGTGGCGCGATTGATGATGACGGTGATCTGGTGCCGTATCCAGTGCATCAGGATCGGCTTCAGCCCGAGCACCGCAGGCGTCCGCGTATCATCCAGCACGTTCATGTTGAGCGAGAAGCGCGTTTCGAGATCGGTCAGGCGGAACAGGCTGTCCTTCAGCACATCGGGATCGACGTTGCGGCTGCGCGGTTCGATGACAATGCGGATCTGCTCGTCGGATTCGTCGCGCACATCGGCCAGGATGGGCAGCTTCTTGTCCGCGATCAGTGCGGCAATCTGTTCGATCAGACGCCCCTTCTGCACCTGATAGGGGATTTCGCTGACCACCAGCTGCCAGGTGCCGCCCGACAGCCGCTCAATGCCGTCCGCCTCCCACTGGCCTTCGGCATCGCGCCCGGTGGAAAAGCGCGCACGGATGCGAAATGCGCCGCGACCGCTGGCATAAGCCGCCGATATCACTTCCTTGCTGTCGACCAGCAAGCCGCCGGTGGGCAGGTCCGGTCCGTGAAACACCTCCATCAGCCGCTCATGCTCGGTCGCCGGTTCCTCGATGAGCAGGGTCGCGGCATCGATGATCTCGGCGGCATTGTGCGAGGGAATGTTGGTCGCCATGCCGACAGCGATGCCGCTCGCGCCATTGGCCAGCAGATTGGGAAACAGCCCGGGGAAGATTTCCGGTTCTTCCTCCTCGCCATTATAGGTCGGCTTGAACTCTACCGTGCCTTCGTCCAGCCCGGCCATCAGCTCGATGGCGGTGCGCGTCAGCCGCGCCTCGGTATAGCGATAGGCTGCGGCATTATCGCCGTCGATATTGCCGAAATTGCCCTGTCCGTCGACCAGCGGATAGCGCAGTGAAAAGCTCTGCGCGAGGCGCACCATGGCGTCATAGACGGACTGGTCGCCATGCGGATGATATTTGCCGATGACGTCGCCGACGACGCGAGCGCACTTTTTGTAACCGCTGGCCGGATCGAGCTTCAGCTGCCGCATTGCCCAGAGCAGGCGGCGGTGCACGGGCTTCAGCCCGTCGCGCAGGTCCGGCAGCGAACGCGCGGTGATGGTGGAGAGCGCATAGACCAGATAGCGATCCGACAGCGCCTGCCCAAAGGCCAGATTCTCGATTTCGGGATCATCGCCATTGGGGGGCGTGCTGGTCAGGTCATTCATCCCGGCGCGCATAGCAGCGGCCCTGCAGGTTGGCGAGGGCCAGCCGGGCAATTTTTGGGGAAAAAGCGCCGCTCCGCATCATCTGTGCCCTTGCCCCGACCCGTCCGATGCGTATCCTGCAGGCCGTGTCCGCCCCTGCCCCATCCGCCATCCCCAATGATCCGCCGCCGCCATTGTCGCGCGGCGATGCCCTGTTCCTCGATTTCGACGGCACGCTGGTCGATATTGCACCCACGCCCGATGCGGTGATGGTCCCGCCCGGCCTGAGCGAACTGCTCCGCGCCATTGCGCAAAAACTGGAGGGACGGCTGGCGCTGGTCAGCGGAAGGCCGGTCCATGAACTGCGCGGCATGTTCGGTCTTGACGGGCTGGCGATTGCGGGCAGCCACGGGCTGGAGACGGCCATGGCCGATGGCCCGGTAATGGCAATGGAGCGACCGCAAGGGCTGGACCACAGCCTGTCCGCCGCGCGCGCGCTGGCCGGGGCTCAGCAGGATTTGCTGATCGAGGACAAGCCGCTGGGCGTCGGCATCCATTATCGCGCCCGGCCCGATCTGGAACAGCAATGCCGCGACCTTGCCGAGCGGCTGGCCGACCTGCACGGGCTGGCGGTGCAGCATGGCAAAATGGTCAGCGAACTGCGCCCGCACGGCCAGGACAAGGGCAGCGCCATTGCCCGCTTCATGACGAGCCATGTCTTTGCCGGATCGCGACCGGTCTTTGCCGGGGATGACCTTACCGACGAGCATGGCTTCGCCGCCGCAGCCGAACATTGCGGTGCGGGAATATTGGTGGGGCCACCCCGTCCCAGCATCGCCCGCTTCAGGCTCGACAATGTTGCTGCACTGCACAAATGGCTCGCCGAATTTTGACCTGCTGGACGCGCCTCGACCCTTCTGCCGACAAGAAATCCAGCCTTTTGTCTTGTGTTTGATGCAACATGCCCGCAAGATCGGATCATGACGCAGCGCAACCTGAACCTGTGGCCGATAGGCAATTGCCAGGTTTCCGCGCTTATCGACGAAAGCGGATCGATGATCTGGAGCTGCGCGCCCCGGATCGACAGCGAGCCGGTATTTACCGCGCTGCTTTCCGAAGCCGACAGCGACGACAATGAACGCGGCTTCTGGAGCATCGAGCTGGAGGACTGTGCATCGGTATCGCAGCATTATGTCCGCAACACCCCGATACTCGTCACCCGCCTGACCGACAGCCGCGGTTCCACCGTCGAGATTCGCGATTTCTGCCCGCGCTCGCGCCGCCAGGGGCGCACCTATCGGCCCGTCGCCTATGCCCGTATTGTCACCCCCATATCGGGCAGCCCGCGCATCCGCGTGCGCCTGCGCCCCGTCACAGGCTGGCGCGCGGGCACGCCGAAACGCACTTACGGGTCCAACCATATCCGCTATCCGCTCGACCGGCTGACCCTGCGCCTCACCACCGATGCGCCCATCGGCATGACCGCCGAAGAGCAATATTTCCGGGTCGAGGCACCGCTGCATTTCTTCCTCGGCCCCGATGAGAGCTTTGCCGGGCCAATTGCGCCGACGCTGGCCCAGATGCTGGCCGACACCAAGGAGGAATGGCGCGGCTGGGTTCGCGGGCTGGCCACCCCGCCCGAATGGCAGGACGCGGTGATCCGCTCCGCCATTACCCTGAAGCTCTGCCAGCATGAGGAAACCGGGGCGATTGTCGCGGCGATGACCACCAGCATCCCCGAGCATGCCGGCAGCCAGCGCAACTGGGACTATCGCTATTGCTGGATTCGCGATGCCTATTACACGGTCGAGGCGCTCAACCGGCTGGGCGCGCTCGATGTGCTGGAGAGCTATCTCGGCTATCTGCGCAATATCGTCGACAGCGCGCGCGGCGGCCATATCCAGCCGCTATACGACATTATGGGCCGGGGCAGGCTGGAGGAATGGATCGTCGACACCCTGCCCGGCTATCGCGGCATGGGACCGGTCAGGGTCGGCAACCAGGCCTATGAGCAGATCCAGCACGACGCCTATGGCCAGATCGTGCTGTCATCGGTCCAGGCCTTTCTGGACGACCGGCTGTTCCGCAAATCGGGGCTTGAGGATTTTCACGCGCTGGAAAGCGTCGGCGAACTGGCCTGGCAGGTCTATGACCAGCCCGATGCGGGCCTGTGGGAACTGCGCACCAAGGCCAATGTCCATACCTATAGCGCGGCGATGTGCTGGGCGGCATGCGACCGGCTGGCCCGCGCCGCGCACCATCTGGGGCTGGAGGACAAGACCGGCCATTGGCGGAGGCGCGCCGTCACCATGCGCGACCGGATTTTGGAGGCCAGCTGGCGCCCGGACAGCAAGGCGATCTCCGCCACCTTCGAGGGCGATGACCGCGACGCCAGCCTGTTGCAGCTGCTCGACCTGCGTTTCCTGACCGCCGACGATCCGCGCTTTCGCTCCACCCTCGCCTCGCTCGAACAGGCGCTCCGGCGCGGCAACCATATGCTGCGCTATGCCCATGAGGATGATTTCGGCCTGCCCGAAACCGCGTTCAACGTCTGCACCTTCTGGCTGATCGAGGCGCTGCACCTTTCCGGCCGGGAAAATGAAGCGCGCCATTTGTTTGAAGAGATGCTGTCACGCTGCACTGGCGCGGGGCTGCTGTCAGAGGATATCTGCCCGGAAACCTATGAATTATGGGGCAATTATCCGCAAACCTATTCGCTGGTCGGCATTATCAACTGTGCCGTTTTGCTGAGCAAGCCCTGGAGGGAATTTCGATGAGTCGCCTGGTTGTCATATCGAACCGTGTCCGCAAGCCGGGCAGCGGTGCGGCCCAGGGCGGACTTGCCATCGCGCTGTCGGCGGCGCTCAGGGAGCATAAGGGATTCTGGTTCGGCTGGTCGGGAAACCGCACCGACCGCTTCACCGGCGACATTCGCATGGCCGATGACGATGGCGTGCGCACCGCGACCGTCGATCTGGAGGATCAGGACGTCGATGAATATTATAATGGCTATGCCAACCGGACGCTGTGGCCGCTATTCCATTTCCGCATCGATCTTGCCGAATATGATCGCAGCTTTGGCGCAGGCTATGAGCGGGTCAACAAGCGTTTCGCCGATACGGTGCTGCCGCTGATCGAGCGCAATGACGTGATCTGGGTGCATGACTATCACCTGATCCCGCTGGGCTTTGATCTCCGCCGGCGCGGCATTGAAAACCAGATCGGCTTTTTTCTCCACACGCCCTGGCCGCCCACCCGGCTGCTGGTGTCGCTGCCCCACCATCATCGGCTGGTCGAAAGCATGTTCGCCTATGACGTGATCGGGTTCCAGACCGAGGAGTGGCTGGAGAGCTTTCGTCATTATTGCGAGAAGGAAATGGGCGGCACGATCAAAGGAGATTCGATCACGGTGGGCAACCGCACCATCAAGGCGATTGCCTGCCCCATCGGTATCGACTTCACCGAATTCACCGCCATGGCCGGGTCGAAGACCGCCGCCGACATCAAGGAACGGATGCGCGCCAGCCTGCAGGACCGCAAGCTGATCGTCGGGGTCGACCGGCTCGATTATTCCAAGGGGCTGGAGGAACGTTTCCAGGGGCTGGAACGCTTTCTGAAGGACAATCCCGACTATCGGCGCAAGTCGGTGCTGGTGCAGATCGCGCCGCCATCGCGCGCCGAGGTCGAGAGCTATCGCGAAATTCGCGCAACGCTGGATTCCATGACCGGCCGGATCAATGGCGCGTATGCCGATATCGACTGGACGCCGATCCGCTATGTCAATCAGGGCTATGGCCGTGACGAGCTGGCGGGCATTTATCGCGAGGCGCATATCGGGCTGGTGACGCCGCTGCGTGACGGCATGAACCTGGTCGCCAAGGAATATGTCGCGGCCCAGGACCCGGAGGATCCCGGGGTGCTGATCCTCAGCCGCTTCGCCGGGGCGGCGCTGCAACTGAAAGATGCGCTGCTGATCAATCCGTACAGCGCCGAAGAGATGTCCGATGCGATCAAGATGGCGCTCGACATGCCATTGGAGGAGCGCAAGCGCCGCTGGTCGGCGATGATGGAGACGGTCGAGAAGGAAGACGTCATCTGGTGGCGCAAGAAATTCACCGCGCACCTGCTCGGCCAGACCGTCCATTAGGCGTCGCGCGAACCCGCTGGCCCTTGTGAAAGCCGGGGCGCTCTGGCATCCTGATGCCGGGTCGCGGAGGAAAAACATGACAATGCAAAGACTTGCCTTCCCCCTCTTGGTGCCGCTTGCCGCCCTTTCCGCGCTTGCAGGCTGTTCGTCACAGGAAAGCGCGATGCAGATGGATGCGGCGGAAGAGGCCGCCGAAGCCGCTGCAGATGCAGGCGGCGAAGCGCCCGGTTCGGGCGAGATCAAGATCAGCCTGCCGCAGATCGCCTATAGCTACCGCTATGGCTATCGTGTTCCCGCCGAAAGCCTTGCCGGTGTGCAGCAGAAGCATGCCGATTATTGCGCAAAGCAGGGACCGGCGGTGTGCCGCATCATCAATCTGGAACAGAGCGGACTGGAGGGCGATTATGCCACCGGCATGCTCGAAATGGATATCGTCGCCAGCAAGGCACGGTCGATGGCGGCCGAATTTGCCACCCTTGCCAAGGGACAGGGCGGCGAACAGGTCAGCACCGGCGTCACCGGCGAGGACCTGTCGAAGCAGATCGTCGATACAGAGGCGCGGCTGCGCTCCCGCCGGTTGCTGGCCGAACGGCTGACCGAGGTGCTTCGGACGCGCCAGGGCAGCGTCGAGGAGCTGGTCCAGGCCGAACGCGCGGTTGCCGAGGTGAATGAAGAGATCGACCAGGCGCAAAGCTGGCTGGCGGAAATGAAAGGCCGGGTGGCGTTCAGCCATGTCACGATCAGCTATGAGTCCGATTCACGCTCCTCGGGCAGCTTCACCGGTCCCATTCGCGATTCGATCAACAGCTTTGGCAGCATCATGGGCATGACATTGGGGGCGATCATCACCTTCATCGCCTTTGTCCTGCCCTGGGCGATCCTGATCGGCCTGCTGATTTTCCTGTGGCGGCGCTTCGGCAAAACCGGCCTGCCGCTGCCCGGCCGCTGGTCACGGCGCAAGACCGGAGACGACGCGGTCGCAGCCGGGCCTGACGAAACCGGCTGACCCGGTTCAGTCGAACCAGTGCGGGTTTATCGAAACACCGTCGCGTTCATTGTCCCAGATGATCGACATGATCCACCAGCGAACGGGCTGCCCCTCCTCAAGGCTGCCCTGCCACAGATGGATCATGTTGATCCCGCGAAATTCGACAATCGGGCTGTCGGGCGCCTCACGCGCTTCATAGGCGGAAAGGACGTGCGCCACCTGCCCGAATTTCAGCGTCTTGCGCCGCGTCTCGATCTCATGAAATGAGCGTCCCGCCAACAGCGGGATGGTCGCCTCGCGAAATCCGTCGGGATCAAAACAAAATGCGGTCTGGCGACCATCGACAATCCGGGTCCGGGTGATCAGCGCGCGCGGGTGATACATCTGGGCTGCCCGTTCCCAGTCCTGCCCGCCATCGCCGCCCGATATGCACTCGTAAAGCGTGCGGACAATGCCGTCGATTTCCGCAAAGCTGTGCCTGCCGTGCATGACCTGATCCTCCCGGAGCAACGCCGTTTCGCCTGCCTCGCGCAGGTGATTGCACCGCCGCTGGCATTGCTTTATAGCGCCGCCAAATGACCTCGCAATGACGATGTCCAAACCCGGTGGCGCGCCCCGTCCGCACCGCCCCATCCGCAGGAACACGCCCCATGTCCCGTCGTCGCCAAATCTATGAAGGCAAGGCCAAGATTCTCTATGAAGGCCCGGAGCCGGGGACGATCATCCAGTATTTCAAGGACGATGCCACCGCCTTCAATGCCCAGAAAAAGGGCACGATCAACGGCAAGGGCGTGATCAACAACCGCATCAGCGAATATGTCTTCACGCGGCTGTCGCATATCGGCATTCCCACCCATTTCATCCGCCGGCTGAACATGCGCGAGCAACTGGTGCGCCAGGTGGAAATCGTGCCGATCGAGGTGGTGGTCCGCAATGTCGCCGCCGGTTCGATCTGCAAGCGGCTGGGTCTGGAGGAAGGCCAGCCCCTGCCCCACACACTGATCGAATATTGCTACAAGGATGACAGTCTTGGCGATCCGCTGATCGCCGAAGAGCATATCGCCTGTTTCGGCTGGGCCAGCCAGGAAGAGATGCAGGACATTTCTTCCATGGCGATCCGCATCAACGATTTCATGTGCGGCATGTTTTCCGCCATCGGTATCCGCCTGATTGATTTCAAGCTGGAGTTCGGACGCCAGTTTGACGGCGATTTCTCCCGCATCATCCTGGCCGATGAAATCAGCCCCGACGGCTGCCGCCTGTGGGACATGGAAACCAACGAAAAGCTCGACAAGGACCGGTTCCGCCGCGATCTGGGCGGCGAGGTGGAGGCCTATCAGGAGGTCGCCCGCCGCTTTGGCCTGCTGCCTGAGGGCAGCGATACCGAGGTGCTGGACCTCGACACCCATCGCAAGCGTCGCGGCAAATAATCCCGCCGATCCGACAAGCCGATTGCGCCTGATCGCAAGGCGCCTATAATCGCGCGATAATGTGGGAAAATCAGCATCGGCCAGGCAAGGGCCGATACGACAGGAGACGGATCGGGCGGAGCAGTCCGCCAACCGGCGTGTGGCGCATTTTCGCGCTTTTCGCGGCATTGCTGGTCGCATCGCCGCTTTCCGCACAGGATGGTGATCCGGTTGCCGCCGATAGCGGCATTGCATCCAAGACCCTTGCCGCACCGGCCGAAATCACCCGCGACGAAGCCGCCATTGCCGAGGCGTGGGGCTATGACCGGTCAGACCTGCCCCGCGACCCGGCGGTCCGCTATGGCCTGCTGCCCAATGGCATGCGCTATGCCATCCGCCACAATGAGACGCCGCAGGGAACCGCGGTGATGCGCCTGCTGATCCAGACCGGATCGACCGCCGAAGCCGAGGACGAGCGCGGGCTGGCACACTTTATCGAGCATATGGCGTTCAACGGCACCACCAATGTGCCCGAAGGCGAAATGGTGAAGATCCTTGAACGGCTGGGGCTGGCCTTTGGTGCCGACACCAATGCCTATACCGGGTTCGAGGAGACCGCCTATCTGCTCGATCTGCCCAATGTCCGCGACGAAACGGTCGATGCGGCGCTGTTCCTGCTGCGCGAAACCGCCAGCGAAATCAGCTTCGATCCGCAGGCCATAGACCGCGAACGCGGTATCATCCTCTCCGAAATGCGTGCCCGGCAGAATTATGCGCAGCGCAATAACGAGGCCTATTATGCTTTCCTGATGCCCGGCACCCGCATTGCCGACCGCCAGCCCATCGGCACGGCGGAGGTAATCGAAACCGTCCCTGCACAAACGTTTCGCCGCTTTTATGATCGCTATTACACGCCGGGCCGGGCCACTCTGGTGATTGTCGGGGATTTGGACGTCGATGCGATGGAACGGCAGATTCATGACCGTTTCGCCAGCTGGCAGGCGCGCAATGGCGAAGCGGACAAGGTCGTACCGGGCACGCTCGACATCACCCGCAGGAATCTGGCCGCCGATTTTGCCCATCCGGCGATCCAGGAAATGGTCAGCGTCATCGGCGCCAAGCCCTGGGAGGATATTTCCGACAGCCTGGAATCGCGGCGCACCAACCTGTTGAAGTCGCTGGCCTATAATATCATTTCGCGGCGCATGGCGAGCAAGGCGCGCGAGGCCGATCCGCCGTTCAATGCCGCCTCGCTCGGCACCGATGACAGTTTCGAAATGGCACGGCTCTCCATCCTGCGCGTGGCGACGCGCGATGGCGAATGGCAGCGCGGACTTGCCGCGGCGGAGCAGATCGTGCGGGCTGCGCTGCAATATGGCTTCACCCGCGCCGAACTCGACGAACAGCTGGCAAATTACACCACCGGTTTTGAAAATGCCGTTGGAGGAGCGGCGACGCGGCGCAGCGATGGCCTCGCCGAACAGCTGCTCGCCACCGCCCGGGACGGGCTGGTCGTCACCACGCCGGAAAGCCAGCTGGAGCGCTATCTGGACTGGCGCGACCGGATTACGCCGGAGATGGTGCTGCAGGCGCTGCGCGAGGACATGGCCAGCCTTGACGAACCGCTCATCTATGCCAGCAGCAAGGAAGGCCTGGCCGGAGGCAGCGATGCGCTGCTGGCGACATGGACGCAAAGCCGCAATGTGACCGTCGCCCCGCCCGAGGAAAAGGGTGCTGCGCAATTTGCCTATTCGGACTTTGGCAGTCCCGGCGAGATTGTCGCGGACAGCCGCATCGAAGATCTGGATATCCGCACCGTGCGGTTTGCCAATAATGTCCGGCTGAACATCAAGCGCACCGATTTCGAGAAGGATCGCGTGCGCATGTCGCTGCGCATCGATGGCGGCGACCTGCTTTCGACGCGCGAAGACCCCGAAGCGACCAGCCTGATGAACATATTCGTGCGCGGCGGCCTGCGCGAGCACAGCCTTGATGACCTGTTCTCCATATTTGCGGGCCGTTCGGTGGCCTTCAGCTTCGGATCGGGCGACGATTATTTCGGCAGCTATATCCGCACCACGCCCGCCGATCTTGGCGCGCAGTTTCAGCTGCTCGCCGCCTATGTCACCGAACCGGGCTACAGGCCCGAAGCGATCACCCAGTATCGCAACTATCTGCCAGACTTTTTTGCCCGGCTCGATGCAACGCCCGAATCGACGATCAGCAGCAAGATCGGAGCGATCCTGTCGGACGATGATCCACGCTTTTCGCTCGCTGCGCAGACCGTGTTCGCAAATCTGACCTTTGAAGAGCTGCGCGCCGCCATTTCGGACCGGCTGGAGCATGGCGCGATAGAGATCGGCATTGTCGGCGACGTCGATGAGCAGGCTGCGATTGACATGGTCGCCGCGACATTCGGGGCACTGCCGCTGCGCGAGGCGGAATTCCGCGATTACAGCACACAGAAACAGCGCGGCTTTACCGGAGACCGCTCGATCCGGACCCTTCATCACAAGGGCGAGGCCGACCAGGCCGTGGTCGATTTCTACTGGCCGACGACCGATGCCGGCGATTTCCAGACCGATGTTCGCCTGCGCCTGCTCGCCGAGCTGCTGCAGCTGAAGGTGACCGATGAAATCCGCGAACGGCTGGGCGCGAGCTATTCGCCAAGCGCCAGCTCCTACACATCATCGCTCTATCCCGGCTATGGCTATATCCGGATCAGCACCAATGTCCGCCCGCAGGATGTTGACGAAGTGACAGAGGCGGTCCGCCACATCGCCGCAGAGCTCTCGCGCCCCGCCGAAGAGGATATGCCCGGACCGGAGGATGATGCGATCAGCCGTGATGAAATGACCCGCGCGCGCAATCCCCTGCTCGAAAATCTGGCGCTCAGCCTGCGCGAAAATTCAGCCTGGCTGTCCATTGTCGATGAAGCGCAAAGCGCGGCATGGAAGATCGACCGGTTTCGCGCCAGCAGCGGCGCAATCTCTGCCATTGACAGCGCAGAGCTGCTGGCGCTCGCGCGGCAATATCTGGCTCCCGATCAGGCGCTCGTCATCCGCGCCCTGCCCGAACCGCCGAATATTGCCAGCGCCGGAAAGGCCGACAGCGCCAGCCGCTAGGCCGTAAACTCATAAACGCTGAATCGGTAAGGAAGACAATCAGCTGCGCGTGCGATAGCCGCTGATGATGCCGAAGATGAAGGACATGAATAGCGCGAGCTGAATCTGGCCGTTTGGGTCTTTCCAGCCCATCAGCTCATGCCCGAAGGCAAACAGTCCTATGAACATTGCAAGCGCTAAACCAGCCATGATCCAATATTCCCCAATCACGCCCTTTCTAATGGTAAAGGGTTACGAAAGGCTGATGCGCCATGGCTAAAAATCCGTTACCCGTTGCGCGCTCGGCGCTCACGGCCTTGTCGCCCGGAAAAAGCGCGCTATAGCGGGCGCGAACCACCCGGACGGAGACCAGCCATGAAAGCCCGCATATTCGTAACGCTGAAGGACGGTGTTCTCGATCCGCAAGGCAAGGCCATCCACCATGCACTGGAGGGGCTGGGTTTTGATGGCGTCAATGATGTCCGCCAAGGGCGCCTTATCGAGCTGGACCTCAAGGACGGGACCAGCGAAGCCGATGTCGACGCCATGTGCCGCAAGCTGCTCGCCAATATGGTGATCGAGAATTACCAGATCGAAATGCCGGAAGCCGTGCGATGAAATCCGCCGTCATCACCTTCCCCGGGTCCAATTGCGACCGTGACATGGCGGTGGCAATCGAGCGGGTAACCGGCAAGGCGCCGCTGCGGGTCTGGCATGGCGATCATGACCTGCCCGAAGGCCTCGATTTCATCGCGGTTCCGGGCGGATTTTCCTATGGCGACTATCTGCGTTCAGGGGCGATGGCGGCACGCTCGCCTGTCCTGAAATCGGTGGTGGCCGCCGCCGAACGCGGCGTCGCCATATTGGGCGTCTGCAACGGCTTTCAGATACTGACCGAGGCCGGACTGCTGCCCGGTGCGCTGATGCGCAATGCCGGTATCGATTTCGTCTGCCGCGATGTCGAATTGCGGGTCGAAAACAGCCAGAGCATGTTCACCGCACGCTATGACGCGAACGAGATCATCACCATTCCGGTGGCGCATCATGACGGCAATTATTTCGCCGATGCCGCGACTCTCGACGAGCTGGAAAAGGAAGGCCGCGTTGCATTTCGCTATACCGGTCCGGTCAACGGTTCGGCGCGGGACATTGCCGGCATCCTCAACCGCCAGGGCAATGTGCTGGGCATGATGCCCCATCCGGAACGGCTGGTGGAGCCGATATTGGGCGGCGACGATGGTGCGCGCCTGTTCCTGTCGGTGATGGAGAGCCTGGCACTCGCCTGACGGGCGACCACAGGCCGGGTTCGCTCAGGCGAGCTTTGCGGTCCGGTAATCGTCGAACAGCGACATGACATCGGCATCGCTCATCGGGCGGCCATAGAAATAACCCTGGATCTTCTTGCAGCCCAGCCCGCGGACGATCTCCACCTCATGCTCTGATTCCACGCCCTCCGCCGTGGTGCTCATGCCCAAGCTGTCGGCCATGGCAACGACGGCGCGGATGATGGCGACGCTCTCGGGAAGGTCCTTGGCCGCGCCCTGAACGAAGCTGCGGTCGACCTTGATGGTGGTGAAGCGCGTCTTGCTGAGATAGCCGAGCGCCGAATAGCCGGTGCCGAAATCGTCAAGCGCCAGCCCGACACCGAGCGCCAGGATATTGTCCAGCGTCTTGCAGACATCGGACCCTTCGCGCAGGAACACGCTCTCGGTCACTTCCAGTTCCAGCCGCTGCGGCGGCAGTCCGGATTCGGACAGCGCCTCGACCACCGTTTCCACGAAATCGGGTTCATAAAGCTGTTCGGCGGAGACATTGACCGCAACCTTGACGCTTTCCGGCCAGCGGATCGCCTCGACACAGGCACGGTGCAGCACCCAGTTGCCGATCGGCACGACCAGCCGCGCTTCTTCGGCCAGCGGGATGAACTTGGCGGGCGAGACCGGACCGAAGTCGCCGCTGTTCCAGCGCAACAGCGCCTCGAACGCGACAATGCCCTCGCTGGTTGAATCGACAACCGGCTGATAGGACAGCGTGAATTCGTCCTTTTCCAGCGCCTTGCGCAGGGCGATTTCCATGACGCGCCGTTCCTCGGCATCGACATGCAGCTTGGGCTCATAGCGGTTATGCGTGCCGCCGCCATCATCCTTGGAACGGTAAAGGGCAAGGTCGGCGCTGCGCATCAGTGTCTCGACCGTGCGGCCGTCGCGCGGGCCGATCGCCGTACCGATACTGGCACCGATATAGAGCGTATGCTGGTCGACGTCATAGGGGCGCGAAAGCACCTCGATGATCTGGCTGGCGAGCTGATCGATCCGCGCACCGTCCGTCGCATCATGGATGATCACGGCAAATTCGTCGCCACCAAGGCGGCCGCACAGCTCGCCCTTGCGGGTCAGCGAACGCAGCCGCTGCGATACCATGGCGAGCAGCCGGTCACCGACCAGATGGCCCAGCGTATCATTGACCGATTTGAAGCGATCAAGGTCGATCATCATCATGCCGCAACGGCCATTCCAGCGCTCTGCATCGCGCATCGCGATATTCAGCGCTTCGGTCAGCTGCAGGCGGTTGGGCAATCCGGTGAGATTGTCGAACCGTGCCATGCGGGCAATCTTCTCGGAATTCTCGCGCGACTCGGTAACATCCGAACCCACGCCGCGGAAACCGGCAAAGCTGCCGTCATCGTTGATCTTGGGCGAAGCCGACAATTCCCACCAGCGCGTCTTGCCGGCAATCGACACCCGCACGACCAGGTTGGAGAAGCTTTCGCGCTGTTTCAGCTTTTCGGCCAGCTGATGCAGGCTGGGCGGGAAATTGCCGCTTTCCCATGCCGATCCCGAAATAAGCTGAAGGAAGGACATGCCGTTGACTTCGCCTGCCTCGCGTCCTGCGGCAAAAGCGAAGCGCGGGCTGGCATGTTCAACGCGGCGGGCAGTGTCGATCTGCCACAGCCAGTCTGCCTCACCCTCTTCAAATTCGCGCAGCAACAGGCTGACCACCTCATTCTTCTCGGCAAGGCCAGCCTCGTTGAGTTTCAGCATCAGAAAGGCCCGGGCATTTTCCACCGTCGCCATCACCAACATGATCGAAAAGGCGCAGACAGCCCCGATCATCATCATGTGATCAGTCTGCCAGAATGTATAAAGAGAGGCACCCATCACCACGAGGTTGAACAATATTGTTCCCAGCGGCAGGGCATTGAGCAGCACCACCGATGCGATCACCAGCGCCGCCAGGATCGTCCACATCGCGGCAAGATCGGCGACGCTGCCATAGGGCACGAAAAACACCATCGGCAGCGCCCAGATCGCGCCCGAAAGGATCGTCGCCGATGCCAGCTTCTGGCATTGCTGCACCGAGACATGGCTGAGCTGAGGAACCCGGCCCGTCTGGACCAGATAGATGGGGAAAACAGTGACGCCAAACAGCGCGACCGACCAGAGCGCCAGCGCCCAGTTCGGCACGGTTTCGGAGAAAATCTGCACGACCATGAGACCGAGCACGAGATTGGCCGCAGTCCGCACCACCCGATAGCGCGAAAGGCCGCGCAGCTGAATCGCGCGGATCCGGTCCCAGTCCTGATCGGAATCGTCCCGCAGGCCCAATATGGCACGCAGGGAAAGGTCGCCGGGCGACGAAATGGGTATGGTAGACTGGGTCACGCGACCGTCATTACCCAAAGAGTGTTAGGATTTCGTAATTGTGACGGTTGAACTGCGCCTGATCCAAGCCAGTCCATCGGAAGGATTAACGTCTTTTAATTCAGGGCCTTGCGTGCGGATTCCCAATTCTGGCCGTCAAAGGCGCGAACGCTGTGCGGCAGCGATTCAGCTGCATCCAGACAATGAAAATTCACCGACCAGCAATCGGGGTGCGATCGCGGCTGGTAAAAGCTCTTCACCCCACACCGCGAACAGAAGAGATGTTCGGCGGTTCCGCTGCCAAATCGATAGGATGTCAGCAGTTCGGACCCGGCCTCCAGCACAAAGTCGCTGTGCGGAACGATAAGGTGCAGGAACCCGGTCCGCGAACAGATCGAACAATTGCAGTCGAGCAGTTCGACCGGCGGCTCGACTGTGAAACGAAACCGGACGCCGCCGCAATGGCACCCGCCCGCACAATCCTGCTTCATTCGTCCGCCTCTGTTGCTTCGGCAGGACGCGGCCTGAACGACAGGCTCACCGGGGTCACGATGCCGCTGTCATTCACACGGATCCGGACAATGCCCTGCAGCGCCGGGTCGGCGAGCTTGCGTTCATAGTCGCCGCCGCGCTCCTGCGGAACATAGAGCCGGTCGCTGTTGATGCCATCCGCGCCCTCATCCGCCCATGGATTGGCGATCACCACCTCGTCACAATCCTTTGCATCCTCGTCGCCATAGATCCAGCGGGCGGAGGTAATGACCGGAGCCGTGCCGGTCAGGCAGATGGACTGGCCGGAAATGGCAAAGCGCATCTCGTCATCCGTCGCCTGCACCGGCCAGTCATAGCGGAACTGCACATAATGGCCGCGCAGCAAATCGCGCGGATCATAGCCGCCAATCGGCACGTCCCATTCCACGCCCTGGCGTGAACCGGCTTCGGTAGAGGCCCAGCCGATCCCCAGGCCCAATATTGGCAGCACCAGCAGCGCCGGTATCAGCAGGCGTCGCAAACCGCTCATGCCGTCCCCTCCCCGCCGCTCGCCACGCGCAAAGGCGCGAATGCCTTGGAAAAGCGATAGGCGCCAATGGCGATGCCGATTACCAGCAGGCCCGCGACGATGAGGCCGAAACCGCTGGTCAGCAGATCGCTGGCCAGCTCGAAACTCAATATTACCAGGCGCAGTGCAACCAGCGTCACCGCAACCTGGAATACGCCGCGCCAGCCCGCATAGACCGCCATCGCACCGATACCCGCCCAATAGGCCATGAAGATCAGGCCGCCCAGCAGGCTGCTCTGGCTGCCGACAAAATGGCCGATCAGCCCGATCACGCCGCCCATCGCCAATATCGCGGCAATGGCCTTGCCATAGCGCGACCGGTCCGACGCGAGCACAGCCAGCGCACAAATCGACCAGATAAAGGCATGGAGCAGGCTGAGGCTGAGCGCGGTGCCCTTTTCGCCGATTTCCGGCCCGGCAAGCGTAGCGATGAGCAGCTTGAGCGTAACCCCGAAGGCAATCACGCCCAGCGCGATCTGCGCGATCAGCTTCCAGAAATCATCGCGCCCGGTGCGCCCCAGCATCGCCCATGCGCACGGCACCACCACGACCGGAATGCTCGTGACCAGCGCCAGGATCAGCGCCGATGGATCGCTGGTCTGATCGGCATACCAGCCAATATAGGCAATCGCCGTTCCGACCAGCCCTGTCATCAGCAGCAGCGCGACCAGCCATCCCCGGCCCAGTGCCAGCATGATCGGCGCAAACAGCACCAGCCATATCGCCAGCGGCTGCCACAAGGGGGAACTGGTCTGGTAAACCTGCCCCAGATGCCCGAAAAAGGTCAGGCCCAGCACCGCCCAGACGAACAGCAGCACATCTTTCAGGAACAGGCCCAGAAAGCCGGGGCGTTGCGGCTGGCGATAGAGCCAGAAGGCCAGTCCGGCGATCAGCACCATGTGCATGAGCAGGCGCAGCCGCCCCGGAATGTCTTCCCAATTGGCGGCAACCAGCGAGACAATGCCCAGCCCGATGGCCAGCGCGCCAATGCCGATAATCGCCCACAGGCCCAGCGGACGCGAGCGTTCCGCCTCAAAATCGGCTATGCGCCGGAGCGTCGCTTCATCGATCAGCCCCGCCTCAAGCCATAGTTTCAACTTGCGTTCGGACAAGCGCCCAGCATCCTCTTTCCAGGGTCACGGGACGCTATTCCACCTGTGACCGCTTGGCAAGCAATGCAGGCTGACGGACCGCGCGGACGCGCGTCCCGCACGCGGCGGCTTCACTCGACGGTTACGGATTTCGCCAGGTTGCGCGGCTGATCGACGTCGGTGCCCTTGGCCACCGCGACATGATAGGCGATCAACTGCACCGGCACCGCATAGACAATCGGCGCGATCAGCGGATGCACGCTGGGCATCTCGATACTGGCCAGCACCCCGTCCCCGGCATCGGCAATGCCCTTTGCATCGGAAATCAGGATTACCTTGCCGCCGCGCGCCTGAACCTCCTGCATGTTGCTGACGGTCTTTTCAAACAGCGGTCCGCTGGGTGCAATGACGATCACCGGCACCGCCTCGTCGATCAGCGCGATGGGACCATGCTTCATCTCGCCCGCGGCATAGCCCTCGGCGTGAATATAGCTGATTTCCTTGAGTTTCAGCGCGCCTTCGAGCGCCATGGGATAATCGGTGCCGCGCCCCAGATAGAGCACATCGCGGGCCGGAGCGACCAGCGGAGCCAGCGCCTCGATCTCCGCATCATGGTCCAGCGCAGCATTGATTGCGGCGGGTGCCTCGGTCAGATGGACAACGATGGCGCGCTCATCTTCGGCGCTGAGACGCCCCTTGGCGCGCGCCAGATTGGCGGCCAGCGCGGCGAGCACCGCCAATTGGCAGGTAAAGGCCTTGGTCGACGCAACCCCGATTTCCGGTCCGGCATGGGTGGGCAGCAACAGGTCCGCCTCGCGCGCCATGGTGCTGGTGGGGACGTTGACGACCACCGCGATCTTCTGCCCCTCGGCGCGGGCATGGCGCAGCGCCGCCAGCGTATCGGCTGTCTCGCCCGACTGGCTGATGAACAGGGCCAGCCCGCCGCCTTCCATCACCGGCTCGCGATAGCGGAACTCGGAGGCGACATCGAGATCGACGGGAATGCGGGCAAATTGCTCGAACCAGTATTTCGCGACCATCCCGGCATAAAAGCTGGTTCCGCAGGCGACAATCGTCACCCGGCTGATCTGCGAAAGATCAAAGCCGATATCGGGCAGAGCCACCTGCTCCTCCAGCGGACGGAGATAGCTTTTAAGGGTCTGGGCAACGACGACCGGCTGCTCGAAAATCTCCTTCTGCATGAAGTGCCGGAAATTGCCCTTTTCGACCAGCGCGCCGGTGACCCCGCTATTAACGAATTCGCGCTCGACCGGATTATTGTCGCGGTCGAAAATGCGGGTCTCGCCGCGCTTCATCACCACCCAGTCGCCTTCCTCCAGATAGGCGATGCGCTGGGTCAGCGGAGCCAGTGCCAGGGCATCGGAACCGAGAAAGCTCTCACCCGCATATTCGCCCTCGCCATGCCCCACCACCAGCGGTGAACCGAGCCGCGCGCCGACCAGCAGATCGTCATGCGCACGGAACAGGATTGCCAGCGCAAAGGCGCCGTGCAGCCGGGGCAGCACTGCCCGCACCGCATCCTCCGGCGATGCGCCCTGCTCGACCTGCTCGCTCACCAGATGGGCGATGACTTCGGTATCGGTCTCGCTTTCAAAGCGGCGGCCGCGCGCCTGAAGCTCTTCGCGCAGCGGCTTGAAATTCTCGATTATGCCATTGTGGACGATGGCGACCTCGCCCGTGGCGTGCGGATGGGCATTGCTGGTCGTCGGTGCGCCATGGGTGGCCCAGCGGGTATGCGCGATACCGATGGTGCCGGGACAGGGATTGGCGGCCAGTTCGCGCGCCAGGTTCATCAGCTTGCCCTCGGCACGGCGACGCTCCAGCGCTCCGCCATCGATGGTGCAGATGCCCGCGCTGTCATAGCCGCGATATTCGAGCCGCCTCAGCCCCTCCAGCAACCGGTCGGCAACATCCTCGCGCCCCAAAATTCCGATAATTCCGCACATAGAGAAAAGGCCTTCGTCACTTGAGCTGATAGGGAATGCGGATCCCCGGCATCTGCGCCGGAAAATCCCGAATATTGCGGGTCACGAGAACACGGCCTCGGGTGAGTGCCGTCGCCAGGATGATGGCATCGGGCGATCTAAGCCGTGGCCGCTCGCGACGCAAGCTGGCCGCGCGTTCGGCAATCTCTTCATCCATCTCGTCGACTGCGAAACCGGACAGGAATTGCTCGGTTTCCTTGAGGACGCCGGTCTCGCCGCGCGACATGATCTCCATCCAGACCAGCCGACTGATCCAGGCGCGGCCGCCGCCGCTCGTCGCCCGCTGCAATTCGCGATAGGCAGGCGGATGGCCGCACAGCGCATCGACGATGATCGTCGCATCAAAGCTGAAACCGCTCATGCGTCGTCCCGTCCCCGTCCGTCCTTCGCGCGATTCAGGGTGCGATAATGTTCGCGCTCCTGATCGTCAAAGCCGTCAAACTGATCGGGAAAGTCTTGCCGGTTTGCGTCGAAATCTTCGTCCCATGGCCGCGTCCAGCCTGCCCGCTCCTGGTCCTGCCAGTCATCCGCAACGTCAAGATCAAAGCGATCCGTCCACAGCCCGAAACCGGCATCGATCCAGCCATTCGCACCTTGAGGGCGATAGGCGGCGACCGCTTCGCGCAGCAGCTGGGCGCGCGACTTGCCCTGCTCGGCGGCAAGCTGGTCGAGCCATTTGATATCCTCATCGGGCAGGTCGGCAAGTATGCGAGTCATTATGATATACCGATATCATATCATGATATCATGTCAATCGGTTTTCCGCTTTTCCTGAGCGCCATAAATAGTCCAGCGTTCGCTGCCCCAGCGCCGGATCAGCCTCTCAATCCGCGCTGAATTCTTGCCGCTGAACCGCTCGCGCGGCTGGCACAGCTGCTTTTCGACCAGGCACGCTTCATCTGTATCGAGGCGCAGCGAAGTGATCCGCCCGCCCTTTTCGGCAAGTCCGATCTGGGTTGGACGGTCAAGGTCGCCGACATGCATGAATATGCCGTCGCGGCGCATTGGCTGCACCGCTGCGCCCAGCAGGCGAAGAATGATGGCACGATAGTCGGAAAGGCCGATGGGTGCATCGATATCGGCCAGGGGACGGTTGGCCACCAGGAAGGTCGCGAACTGTTCACGGTCAATTCGATGGCCATGTCCCAGAAAACCATGTTCGAACAGCGCCTCGCCATGATCGCCGGTCACCACCAGTACGCTGTTGTCCCACTGTCCGGCATCCTTGAGCCGCGCGACAAGCGCGCCAAGCATGCTGTCCGAATAGGCAACCGCATTCCAGTAGGTCCGCTGCAGCGCCTCCCGGTTTTCGACGGAAATATCCGAGCGGGCCAATGGCTGATCGTTCACCAGCGCGGGCACGCCATCATGATGATAGGGGAAATGGGGCGACTGGAAATTGAAATAGAGAAAATTGGGCCGATCCCAGTTCGTCCCATCGGCATAGGCCGTATCGAAAGCGGCCAGCAGATGCTTTTCATCGACCAGCACCGATCCCTGCGCGCCAAAGGCAAAGGCACGCTTGTCCTTCAGCACCGCGCCATCGAAGAACTGATCGGCGGTCTTGCGCATCCCGACAGTCTCTGCAATTCCGCCAAAATCCTCGGGCTGCCCCGAAAATACGCCGATGCGATAGCCGCTGGCCTTGAGATCGCGGAACAGCGATGGCGCGCCGGTCTTTGGCGCCAGCGCTCCGGAAAAAAGCGACTTGAGCGACTGGGTGGTGAAACCGACATGGCTATAGGCAGGGACAATCGCGCCGCCCTCGCCCGCCAGCGCCTCCAGATTGGGCGCGACCGGCTTGCCATTAATGCGCTTTCCCAGCACATCGCCGCGAACGCTTTCCATCACGACGATCACCAGATTGGGACGCTCGCCGCCAATCCGGGTCAGCGGCAAGGCAGCCGGAACATCGAGCAGATCAAGATCACCGCCCAGCCCGTCCTCATCCACACCATTGCCGGGAGTATCGAGCGCAAGCGGATGCCGGTCCGGATCGAACGGTGCGCCGTCTACCAGCCTGCCGAACAGGCCATAGCCATCGCGGTCGACATCGGACAGAGCATCGGCGCTGCCTGCAATCACGCGCCATGCCATGGTCCGGGCAAGGCCATTGCGCACATCCCCCGACACGCGGCCGACAAACAGCGCAAAGGCGAACGTCGCGAGCAGCAACAGGATAACCGATCGCCCGCCTGGCGCCGCCTGCCGTGCATCGCTGGCCACCGGGTAGCGTCGAACCAGCCAGCGCCATATCAGCCAATAACCCAGCACGGCGATGGCCAGCGCCGCAAGGCCGATGGCAATCTCGTTCGCGGCAAACAGCATCGCATCGCCCAGGCTGCCCCCGCCCAGCTGCTTGAGCAGGGCAAAGCTGACCGCATCGCTGAAATAGGCGTGCAGCTGCAGCTGCACGACCAGCGCGAACAGGAATGCGCCGCCGCCAAGCGCGATGACATGCAGGGCAAACGGCCAGCCGCGCGACCGGCGCAATATCTTGGCAGCAAGCCACGCAAACGCAGAGACGAGCGCCGCCATGGCCAGACCATAGCCGAGCGCAAACATGGCGCGTTCCACGACGCTATCGACCGCCTGTGACTGGCCGAAACCGCCCGTGAACAGGCCATATTTGCGATCCGCCAGCAGTAATTCGGCGAGCGCCAGCATGATCGCGGCGGCAGCGATGGCCAGCGGCGGAAAGCGGCGATGCGCCAGCATGCGCGACAAGGGGGAATGTTTCGGGATCAAGGTTCGGGTCCGTTCAAACCAGGGATCCTAGGTCATGAACTCATAAATGCCATCATTGAGGCATCAAAATGGCAAACAGATTGTTTCGAAAGCCGTGCAGGGAAGGCTGGAGACCTTTTCAAGCGGCTTTCGGGACAAGATGGCAGCCATTTTGATGTCCCAAGGGATTTGATCGAAATGGCCTGCTGCTGCGTCGAAATGTCTCGAAATATCGACATATTCCTTCGCCATTTCTCCTTGCAGCAAACCATTTCGCTTCAAACCTCAATGATGGCATTTATGAGTTCATGACCTAGCGCAAAGCCCTTAAGCCTTGATTATCAGGCTGTTTACCAGCGCAAGTGACCCATGGCGCGGTGTCGGCCGAGGTCGCCTAGCCCTTTTTCTCCGCCTTGCGCTTCTTCATCGTATCATGAAAGCGGTCTGCCCAACCCGGCTTTACCAGCTGTTCGGCGCGCACCATGCGCAGATCGCCATCACCGACATCGCGGCTGACCGCGCTGCCCGCCGCGACAATTGCATCGCGCCCGATCTTCACCGGAGCGATCAGGGCGCTGTTCGATCCGATAAAGGCGTTCTCGCCAATCACTGTCTGATATTTGAAATAGCCATCATAATTGCAGGTGATGGTGCCCGCGCCGATATTCGCGCCCGCGCCGATATCGGCATCGCCCAGATAAGTGAGATGGCTGGCCTTGGCACCCTTGCCCATGCGCGCCTTCTTCATCTCGACGAAATTGCCGATCTTGGCCTTTTCCTCAAGGACCGCGCCGGGGCGCAGTCGCGCAAAGGGGCCGACCGATGCACCCGGCCCGATGCTCGCCCCCTCAATATGGCTGAAACCCAATATGGCGGCATTGTCGGCAATGGTGACGCCGGGGCCGAACACGACATTGGGCTCTATCGTCACATCCTGGCCGACCAATGTATCATGCGCGAACCAGACGGTTTCCGGAGCGATCAGCGTCGCCCCGTCCGCCATCGCCGCCTCGCGCCGCCGCTGCTGCCATTCCGCCTCCACGCCCGCCAGCTCGGCGCGGCTGTTGACCCCGGCCACTTCCCATGCCTCGGCCTCGGCGACGACGCTGGCCTGGCCCGGCAGCATGACGATATCGGGCAGATAATATTCGCCCGCCGCATTATCATTGCCGATCCGGTCGAGCAGGATGAACAGTTCGGCGGCGCGCACCGCCATCAGCCCCGAATTGCACAGCGTCACGGCGCGCTCCTCGGCGCTCGCATCCTTATATTCGACCATCTTCTCGATCCGCCCGCCATTATCGGCGATGATGCGGCCATAGGCGGCGGGATTATCCGGACGGAAACCGAGCACCACCGCGCGCGGCTCATCAGCCGCAGACAGCCGGTCGACCATGGCGCGCATCGTCTCTGTGCGGACCAGCGGGACATCGCCATACAGGATCAGGACATCCCCGGCGAAGCCATCGAGCGCGGCCTGCGCCTGTTGCACGGCATGGCCGGTGCCAAGCTGTTCCTCCTGCACCGCGATGGTGACATCGCGGCCCGCCACGCTCTCGACAATCTGTTCGCGGCGCGCACCGGCCACAATGACGATCTTCTCCGCGCCCAGACCGGCAACCTTGTCGAGCAGATGATGGAGCATCGGCTTGCCCGCAATCGGGTGCAACACCTTGTGCAGCGCCGATTTCATGCGCGTACCCTGCCCGGCGGCCAGGATCACCGCAGCCAATGGTCGCTCACCCATATTCCACTCCCGATCTGGTCAGTCCGCGCCCGGCAGGGCGGGTGCAGCCTTGCCATGATTGCCTTGCATCTTCCACCCCTTTCGGGCCATGCGCATGGCCATGACAGACTTTCCATTCGCTCTTGTCGGCTTCGATCTAGACGGCACGCTGCTCGACACCAGCCCGGAACTGACCGCGGCGGTCAACCATACGCTGGGCCGGGCCGGGCATCCGCCCTTCACCCTGGACGAGGTGAAGCCGATGATTGGCCTTGGCGCAAAGCACATGCTGAAAATGGGCCTTGAAAAAGCGGGGATGGACGATCCCGAAGCTCTGGAGACCTGGCTGCCGGTGCTGCTCGACTATTATGGCGACAATCTGGGCAGCGGCTCGCCGCCCTTTCCCGGCCTGATCGATGCCATGAACCGGCTCGATGCGCTCGGGGTTCGCATGGCGGTCGTCACCAACAAATATGAGCGGTTCGCGGTAAAGCTGCTCACCGCCATCGGCATGGCCGACCGGTTCACCTGCATCATCGGCGGCGACACCATGGGCCGGGGCAAGTCCAAGCCGCATCGCGCACCCATTGACGAGATGATACGCCGTTCTGGCGGAGTGCCCGGCGAAATGCGCGCCGCCTTTATCGGCGACAGCATTTACGACACCGGCGCAGCAAGAGCGGCGGGCATTCCGTCCATCGCGGTCAGCTTCGGCTTTCTGCACCAGCCGGTCGAGGAACTCGGCGCCGATGCGATCATCGATCATTATGACGAGCTGATCCCGACGCTCGAGAGACTCGCCGCAAAGGGCTAGCCGCGATGCCCCTTGCGCCATTTGGTCCAAAGATGGCGGGCCAGCTGAGCAGGCGGCATGCGCAGCAGGTGTGAGCGGACATAAAAGCCCTTGCGGGTAAAGGGCCGGGTCTGCCGCCCCCAGCCATCGACCGCCGTCACGCAGCGCAGAAACAGCCGGTCGCTCGCCCTCGCCCTGCCCGCGACAATCGCATCGACATTGGTCCCGTACAACGCATGGGCGAGCCGGAGCGCCCGTGCTGTCTGGTCGGCAAGGCCATGATGGCGTGCACGCGCCGCCAGCCGCGACCAGAATGCGCCGTCCTTCCCGGCAAAATCGCCGATCAGGCAGTGAATATCCCAGATATTGCGCATCCCCCCCGCAAGATCGCCATCGGCAATCAGATGCGCGACCGCATGACAGATCATATCCTCGGGCGCGAAGACATAAAGGCCGTTGTCCAGCGGCACCGCATCGCTCAGCATTGCTGCAGCATCGGGCCTGGGCCGGGCGGTGAGCGGCAATATGGTGTGGTGTACATCGATCATCCGGTCGCGTTCGCGATGAATGAGCGGCGGCAGTTCATGCATCCATTGCCGGTAATATTGATCGTCATAAGGATCAGGCTTCACCCATTCCCATCCGGCGGCGAGCAGCTTTTCCTCCACTTCGGGCAGGTCCTGACGCGAGACCATGATATCCAGATCGCCAATCGAGCGGCCATGACGCGGCGACAGCCCGGCGGCAAGATAGGCGGTGCCCTTCATCAGCACGACCTTGCCCGCATAGCCGGACAGCGCGGAACGGGCGCATTGTGCCTCCCACTGGGCCTGGCGGTGCCCGGCGGCGGCAAGATCGCACCCATCGGCCAGGATATGCGCGACGCCATCGGGCACGGACAGGCCTGCACAGCGTTCCGACAATGTCCCGAACAAGCTCAGCGCGCGGGCGGCAGCAATCAGGATCTGCCATTGTGCCGCATTCAGCCCCTCGGCCTGCGCCGGTTCGGCCAGAATCCGCGCCAGCATCAGCCCCGCATTCATGCCGCCTGCTCCGCAAACAGCTGCTCGACCAGTTGCTGCGCCTCCGTACCGCTGCGATAATCGATGGCGAGCGAGGGAACCGCGCCGATCAGCGCGGTCAGACCTGCAAAGCTCCGTTCGCCCAGCGTCACATAATTGGTCGATGCCTGGGTCAGCCGGACAAAGGCCTCGTCGCGCCCGACCGGACGGATTGCACGATCATGGCCGAAGCGCGGAAACAGGAGCAGCGCGGGCCGTACCGTTTCGCCCTGTCGGGCAATTGCATCGGCGGCAGGGCGCAGATGGCGGATGGCACCCTTGGGCGTGTCGGCAAGGAGCGGCCCGAAGCGGGAAGGATCGCCGACAATCGCCTCCATCGCGCCAATCGCCTCGTTTTTGAGGCTGATCATGCGGGGAAAAGGATGCACCATGCCGGTTGCCGGATCGAGCAGCACGAATTCATCGCCCAGAAACCGCCAGCCCCCCTCTCCCAGCAGCGCGGACAGGGTCGATTTGCCCGAACCCGACTGGCCGGTCATCAGCACGGCACGGCCATCGCGCTCCACGGCGCTGGCATGCAACAGCAAATGCCGCCGCCAGCCCAGCGCCATTTGCAGGTTCATGCCCATTTCGGCGGCGAGCAGCGCATGGCGCAGCGCCAGCGGGGCGGCTTCGGGCAGCATATAGTCCCCGGCAATCGCGACCGAAGGCCGGAACAGGCGGCGCAGCGGCGACACCGGTTCCAGCCGCACCGTGAAATCGGCCGCCCCGTCATTGCCGCAAGCGCCGCCGGGATAATCCGCATAGAGCCGTCGAAGCTGCTCTATCGGCGCGCGCCAGGCCGATCCGATCCGGAATCGCGCCGGACCAACGCTGATGCTGCACTGGTGCCTCATCGCCCCGGGCCCTTGCCCGCCACCTTCAGAACCAGGCCCAAAGCGGCCAGCTCCTCAAGGCGATGCGCGACAATCTCCGCTATCGGTATATCGGCCTCGCCATCGGGAACCAGATCATAGGCCCCCTCCAGCTGGCCAGCGATCTCGGCGACGGTAAGCGGCGTGTCGGTCAGCAGATCGAGCAGTTGCGGCGCGGGTTCAGCCAGCAAGTGTGTCAGGCCCGAGGAGCGGTGATAGACCGCTTCAAAACCATCGAGCGGCTCGCGCAGGATCGCATCCGCCTGCACTGCGGCAAAGCGGCTGGCTTCATCATCCTGCATTGGAGCGGTCAAAAGACGCGGCGCGGATCAGCGCCCCGGCATCTGCAGCGAGGCATAGCAGGTAAAGCCGCTCTGCCCCGCCTGGAGCCGCCTGATATAGTTGAGATAGGCCTGGGACTGTTCCGGCGACGTGCCCGGCAGGGTGCGTCCGCGCAGCGCCTGGCGCACTTCCTCTCCGGTGAAATCACGCGGGCTGGGCGGAAATGCGCCCGGAGTATCGGGCGCGACCAGTTCGCCATTGGCATCGATGAACATGCCCTTGCCGCGTTCGGGCACCGGGATCTCGCAATTGAGCACCGAACCCGCCGTCTGCGCCAGCGCAGGCCGGATCGACACGATTGCCGAGGTCGCCGCCGCGCCAAGCAACAGCGAGCGGCGCGCAACCCGGTGCGCATCGGCGGATGCCTGCCCCGCCTGTGACCCTGTCTGCGGTCCTGTTTCCGGTGTGTCGCTCATCATCTGCCCGCTTGTGACGCGGGATTGGGCCCCGCTCTGTCCTGTCATACGGATTTCACCGCCCAATAGGCAAGGGCCAAAGCCGCCTGTCCAATGGCGGGACATGTCGCACGACCGGGATGAAGGAAAGGTTATTGCACGGCGATTTCTGTCATGGCGCGGTCGCAATGCGCGCCATATCATGCCGGGCCATGCCGAATCACCCCGCCAGACCCTTTCGCAGCGGCCGTTTCCTTGTCGCCATCGGCCTGCTTGCCGCCGGTGCCGGGGTCAGCCAGTTCTGGAAAGGACCGGGCGAACAGGCCGCCATCGTCTTTCTGTTCGGCCTGATCGCGATCATCGCCATGATCGATCTTGCCGCCCCGGCGGCGCAGAATCCGCAAGCCGCCGCCCCGATAAGACAGGGCGAGACGCCGCCTATTGGCCGCCATCCCGATTTCCTCCGCCTGATCGACGGGCTGGCCGATCCGGTCATGCTGCTGGACGGCAACAAGGTACGCAACGCCAATATCGCCGCGCGCAAATTGCTGGGCGATCATATCGGCGGGGAGGATATCAGGCTGGTCATCCGCCATCCCGCCGCCGCCGATATCCTGACCCAGCCCGACAGCGGGATCGCGCAGCGCCCGGTGCCCTTGGTCGGGATTGGCAGCCGCGACCAGCGCTGGGAAATGCAGGTGCGCGCCATGCCTGGCAATGAACGGCTGGTCTATCTGTGGGACCGGTCAGGACAGCACGCCATTGAGCGCATGCGGACCGATTTCGTCGCCAATGCCAGCCATGAACTGCGCACCCCGCTCGCCTCCATCAAGGGTTTCATCGAAACGCTGGAAGATGAGGAAGCGGGCAGCGATGCGGAAACGCGCAAGCGCTTTCTGGGAGTGATGTTCCGCGAAGCCAATCGCATGCAAAAGCTGATCGACGACCTTATTTCGCTGTCGCGGATCGAGGCTGACAAGTTCCGCCTGCCCGATACGCCGGTCGACCTGCCCGAGCTGATGCGCGAGGTGCAGGCGATCTTTCGCCAGAATGAGGGCGCGCGCGGGCAGGATGTGATTCTGGACATCGCCGAAAACACCCCGCCGCTCAACGGCGACCGGACACAGCTGTCCCAGCTGCTCCACAATCTGGTGTCGAACAGTTTGAAATACGGCCAGGCAGGAACCCCCGTCACCATGTCGCTGAGACCGAGCCGCACCGGCGCCATGGTCAGGCTGAGCGTCACCGATGTTGGCGAGGGCATTGCGCCGGAACATCTGCCGCGCCTTACCGAGCGATTCTATCGCGTCGATTCCAGCCGCAGCCGCGCCATTGGCGGCACCGGGTTGGGCCTCTCGATCGTCAAGCATATCGTCGAGCGGCATCGCGGGCGGCTGCATATTGAAAGCACGCCCGGCAAGGGAACCGAAATCAGCATCACCCTGCCCGCCGCGACGGGGACGCCGGCCCCGCCCATGGCCGCAGAAACGGCAGGTGTGCAAAGCGACGGACAGCCCGCCAGCTAGGGCCTATCATATTCAGATTGCTCCGCAGTGCTGAGCTTGTCGAAGCACGTCCAGCCTGATTGCACCAAGCCTATCCATGCCCTTCGACAGGCTCAGGGCTACGGAAATTGACTCCACTTAATCGGGACACACTCCAAGGCATTTCACCGGTCCTTGGGGGCAGTCTTCCACAGCCCATTGGCCGTCGTCACAAATATGAAATGAAACTGTCATGTTGTGGACACTGCCCGTTCCTATCGGCAGCGTCATGGACAGTCCCAAGGGGCTGAAACCTGCAAAAGATGACAATCAGCCGCAGTGAATATTGGCGGCACAGTGCCCGGAACGCAGACAGTATTTTGCAATCCCGGCCTTCAGGAAAGCCCTACAGATGTTCAAGAAATTTGCCCTAGCCTGCCTTCCGCTTGTCGCCCTGTCGGCATGCCAGGACCCCGCCTCTTCGGGCGATGGCGCCAGCCGCAGCGAGATTCGCATCGTCGGTTCCTCGACCGTATTCCCCTTCGCAAAGGCAGTCGCGGAGCAGTTCGCCAATGCCGATCCCTCGCGCAAGTCGCCGATCCTCGAATCGACCGGCACCGGCGGCGGCATGGAACTGTTCTGCAACGGCACCGGTGCAGCCACGCCTGATATCGCCAATGCCTCGCGGCGCATGAAAAAGGCGGAATTTGACCGCTGCGCCGAAAATGGCGTGACCGACATTGTCGAGCTGGTTGTCGGCATTGACGGTATTGCGGTCGCCCAGTCGGTCAAGGGCAAGCCCCTGACGCTGACCACGCTCGATCTCTACAAGGCGCTGGCCGCCAATCCCTTTGGCGCGGACAAGAACGGCACCGCCAGCTGGTCGGACATCAATGCCGCCTATCCCGCCGTCAAGCTCAACATCTACGGCCCGCCATCGACCTCCGGCACGCGCGATGCGCTGACCGAGCTGATCATGGAGCCGGGCTGCAAGACCGACGAGAAAACGGCTGCGCTGAAGGACAGCGACAAGGAAAAATATGAAGCCGTCTGTCACGAAGTGCGCACCGATGGCGCCTATGTCGATGCCGGCGAAAACGACAATCTGATCATCCAGAAACTGGCCGGCAATCCCGACAGCGTCGGCATTTTCGGCTACAGCTTCCTTGAAGAGAATTTGTCGACCGTTCGCGGCGTTCCGATCAACGGTGTCGAACCGACCTATGACAATATCGCCAGCGGCAAATATCCCGGTGCCCGCCCGCTCTACATCTATGTGAAGAAGGCGCACCTCGATGTCATTCCAGGCCTTCGCGAATATATCGCCGAATTCCTGGGCGCAGGCGCGCGTGACGGCTATCTGGTCAAGGCAGGCCTGATCGCCAGCCCCGACGAGGAACGCGCCGCAACCAAGGCAAAGTTCGAGGCGCTGGAAACGCTGAAGGGCGATGACCTGAAATAAGGTCGCCATGACCGGGCGAGCGGCCCCTTCCGCTCGCCCGGCACGGCATTGCAATCCGGGCGGAGCAGATTTGTGACGATCACCGCGATCCTGTTCATCATTATCGGCCTGGGGCTGATTTCCTGGGTGCTGGGACGCATCCGGGCAAGCCGCTTCCTGGTTGCCGATCGCGGCACGATGAACTCCCTGCCCAGCTATCATGGCTGGTATACGGCCTTGTGGGCAATCATCCCCGCATTGCTGTTCATTACCGTGTGGAGTTCCGTAGCGCCTTCGCTCGGCACTTTCGCGGTGCTGGAAGACCCGGCAGCGGCGAAGCTGCCAATGGACGGCTTTCAGCGGTCCGCCATCCTCTCCGAAGCGCGGACCCTTGCCCGCAATCCTGACGCGCAGGCATTCAACCCGCTGGCCCGCGAGCTGGCCCCGGTCTATGCCGCCGCCGACCAGCGCTATGCCTGGATTGGCGCGCTCGCGGCGGTCCTGCTCTGCTTTGCCGGGGCAGCCTATGCGTTTCTGCGCATCAAGCCGGATTTCCGGGCGCGCACCCGGGTCGAACGGGTGGTGATGATGACGCTGCTGCTCGCATCGCTGATCGCGATTGTCGCAACGCTGGGCATTGTCGCATCGCTGATCTTCGAATCGATCCGCTTCTTCTCCTATGTCTCGCCGCTTGAATTCCTGTTCGGAACGCAATGGAACCCGCGCGATACCATTCCGGCCGAGGGCAGCTCCGGCTTTGGCGCGATCCCTCTCTTCTGGGGCACGGTCTTTATCGGCGCGATCATCGCCATGATCGTCGCCATTCCCTTCGGACTGATGAGTGCGGTCTATCTCACCCAATATGCCAGCGCCAATGTCCGCCGCTGGATGAAACCGATACTGGAGGTGCTCGCCGGGGTGCCGACCGTCGTCTATGGCTATTTCGCAGCACTGACCGTAGCCCCTGCCCTGCGCGAATTTGCGGTGGCCATCGGCATCTCCAGCGCCTCGTCGGAATCGGCGCTGGCCGCCGGTCTGGTGATGGGCATCATGATCATTCCGTTCGTCTCCTCCATGGCGGACGACAGCATCGCCGCCGTCCCCAATGCCATGCGCGACGGATCGCTGGCCATGGGCGCGACCAAGAGCGAGACGATCAAGCAGGTGCTGATCCCCGCCGCGCTGCCCGGCGTGGTCGGCGGCGTCCTGCTGGCGGTGAGCCGCGCCATCGGCGAAACCATGATCGTGGTGATGGCCGCCGGGCTTGCCGCGAACCTGACCGCCAATCCGTTCGAAAGCGTCACCACCGTCACCACCCAGATCGTCCAGCTGCTGACGGGCGATACCGATTTCAACAGCCCGATGACGCTCGCCGCCTTCGCTCTGGGCCTGACGCTGTTCATCGTCACCCTGCTGCTGAACCTCGTCGCGCTCAGCATCGTCAAACGCTATCGGGAAGCCTATGACTGACATGGCCGCCTCGCTCGACCAGACGCAACCGCGCAAGACCGACTGGCGCGGCGAAGCGATGCAGAAACGCATCGCGCGGCGCTATGCCGCCGAACAGCGTTTCCGGCTGATGGGGCTGGGCGCGGTCATCATGTCGTCCGCCTTTCTGGCGTTCCTGCTGTTCGTCATGCTCGGCAACGGGCTGGGCGGTTTCCAGCGGACCGAGATCCGGCTGGATTTTGATTTCCCGGCCGCGACGGGCGGCGTCTCCCCGGCGACGCTCGAAGGGCCTGGCGCCAATGCCGCCTTTGCCTCGATGGACGTTGCGAGCATCTTCTCGATCGCCGCCGAGCTGCAATATGGCAGCGAGGGCGATGCCTATTTCTCCGAAAATGCCTGGACCGAGGTGCGCAGCGCGCTGGCGGACAACCCGGCCATGGTCGGCGAAAAGGTTCAGCTGTGGCTGCCTGCATCCTCGGCCATCGATATCGCCGCAAAGGGCGACGGCAGCAAGGCAGCAGAGGCCGATTATGCCAAGCTGGTCCAGATGGATGCCGTCAAGACCAGCTTCAACACCGGCTTCCTGACCGGATCGGACGGTACCGATCCCGCGCAGGTCGGCATTTGGGGTGCGCTGAAGGGATCGATCATCACCATGATCGTCACCCTGGTCCTGGCCTTCCCGGTAGGTGTGCTGGCCGCCGTCTATCTGGAGGAATATGCCCCGCGCAATCGCTGGACCGACCTTATCGAAGTGTCGATCAACAATCTTGCGGCGGTTCCCTCGATCATCTTCGGCCTGCTGGGTCTGGCGGTTTTCCTGCAATGGATGGCGCTGCCCCGTTCGGCGGCGCTGGTCGGCGGTCTGACGCTGGCGCTGATGACTATGCCGGTGATCGTGATCGCCGCGCGCAACGCCATCAAGGCGGTTCCTCCATCGATCCGGGAGGCGGCGCTGGGCGTTGGTGCCAGCCCGGTGCAGGTCGTGTTCCACCATGTCCTGCCGCTCGCCATACCCGGCATCATGACCGGCACAATCATTGGCATGGCGCGCGCGCTGGGCGAGACTGCGCCGCTGCTGATGATCGGCATGCGCGCCTTTACGACCACCCCGCCCCAGGGGCTGACCGATCCGGCAACCGTCCTGCCCGTCCAGATCTTCCTCTGGTCGGACGAGGTCAATCGCGGCTTTGTCGAAAAGACTTCGGCAGCAATCATCGTGCTGCTTCTGTTCCTGCTAACCATGAATGCGCTGGCCGTTTACCTGCGCAACCGTTTTGAAACCCGGTGGTGATCCCCGCATGACCCAGACCAGCAACCCTGTAGCGCACAAGATGTCGGCCCGCGACGTCCATGTCTTTTATGGCGAGAAAGAAGCCATCAAGGGCGTGTCGATCGATATCGACATGGACAATGTCGTCGCCTTTATCGGCCCGTCCGGATGCGGCAAATCGACCTTTCTGCGCACGCTGAACCGCATGAACGACACCATCCCTACCGCACGGGTGACGGGCGATATCCGGCTGGAGGGCGAGGATATCTATGCCTCCGCCATGGATGTGGTGCAGCTGCGCGCGCGCGTCGGCATGGTGTTCCAGAAACCCAACCCCTTCCCCAAGTCGATCTATGACAATGTCGCCTATGGCCCGCGCATTCACGGCCTGTCCTCCAGCAAGGATGAGCTTGACCAGATCGTCGAGAACGCGCTGAGCCGGGCCGGCCTGTGGAGCGAGGTCAAGGACCGGCTGCAGGAAAGCGGCACCGCCCTGTCGGGCGGCCAGCAGCAGCGGCTGTGCATCGCGCGCGCCATTGCCGTCGATCCCGAGGTGATCCTGATGGACGAGCCATGCTCCGCGCTCGACCCCATCGCCACGGCCAGGATCGAGGAATTGATTCACGAGCTGCGCGGCCGATATGCTATCGTCATCGTCACGCACAATATGCAACAGGCAGCGCGCGTATCGCAGAAAACCGCGTTTTTCCACCTGGGCGACATGGTCGAATATGGCGACACGTCAGAGATGTTCACCAATCCCAAAGAGGAAAAGACCCGCGACTATATCACCGGCCGCTATGGCTGATCGCCCCGCTGCCATTCATTGAATCGGACCCGCACATGAACAATCCGACCGAACATACCGTCACCGCTTTCGATACCGACATCAAGGAACTGCGCGGCCTGATCGCGGAGATCGGCACCCGCGCCGAAAAATCCATCGAAAAGGCGATGCAGGCACTGGGCGAGCACGACCTCGACCTTGCCCAGCAGGTCATTGACGGCGACCGCCAGATTGACGAGCTGGAACAGAAGATCGACCGCATGGTCATCCAGACCATCGCCCTGCGCGCGCCGATGGCCGATGACCTGCGCGAGCTGGTCGCTGCCATGAAGATTTCCGGCGTTGTCGAACGCATTGGCGACTATGCCAAGAACATCGCCAAGCGCGTCGCCCAGGTCGATCCGGCGCACAGCGTCGAACCGGCATCGCTGCTCCCTTCCATGGCGCGGGCGGCCGCCAAGCTGGTCGATGACGCGATGGAGGCCTTTGCCACCCGCGATCCCGATCTGGCCGAGGATGTGATCCGCGCCGACAAGGTGGTGGACGATTTCTATTCCAGCATTTTCCGCTCGCTGATCACCCATATGATCGAAAATCCGAAGCATATCGGGGCAAGCGCGCACCTGCTGTTCATCGCCAAGAATCTGGAACGCATTGGCGACCATGCCACCAATGTCGCGGAAATGGTCTATTATGCCGTCACCGGCAAGACCGCTGCTGAGCGCGAGCGCGGCGATAATCCGCTCGACCCAGAATAATGCAGAAACCGGGTAGCTGAACCATGTCCGATCCAAAAATACTGCTTGTCGAAGATGACGTTGCACTTGCCGAGCTCATCACCTGGCATTTCGAGAAACAGGGGTTTCGCGTCACGCAGACCCCCGATGGCGAGGAAGCGCTGCTTCTGACCCGCGAGGAGCGGCCGGACATCATCCTGCTCGACTGGATGATCGAGAACCTGTCGGGCGTCGAAGTGTGCCGCCGCCTGCGCCGCGAGAACGATACCTCGAACATCCCGATCATCATGATGTCGGCGCGCGGCGAGGAAGAGGACCGGGTCCGCGGCCTCGACATTGGTGCCGACGATTATCTGACCAAGCCGTTCAGCCCGCGCGAGCTGATCGCAAGGGTCAATGCGGTGCTGCGCCGCGTGCGCCCGGCGCTTGCGGGGGAAAACCTGACCTTCGCCGATATCGAAATGGATACGGTGGGTTACAAGGTAAAGCGCAGTGGCAGGACCATCCCGCTGGGGCCGACCGAATTCCGTCTGCTACGGCATTTCCTGGAACATCCCGGCTGGGTCTTCTCGCGCGAGCGCCTGCTCGACAGCGTCTGGGGGCATGACAGCGACATCGAGATCCGCACCGTCGATGTGCATATCCGGCGGCTGCGCAAGGCACTCAACGCCCATGGCGGGCCGGATATCATCCGCACCGTGCGCTCGGCGGGCTATTCGCTCGATCAGGACGCAGCCTGACGAATTGGGTCACGCGGGCGACGCCCGGATCACGGCAATTTGTCAGAGCCGGACAACCTTGCCCTGAAGCAGTCCGTCATTCCGGCGAACGCCGGAATCTCCTTCTGCGAACCTCAGCAAGGCAGGCAGGGAGACCCCGGCTTGCGCCGGGGTGACAATTCAGGAGATTCGCCCGTCCTCAGAAACTCAGCTGGGTACGCGCTCCGAGCACATTGACGCTGTAATTGCGGTCGCCTGTCACCGTTGCAATCGCCGCATTGTCATATTCCATGATCGCATAATTGACCATGAAACGGATATAGGGGTGCGGCGTCCAGATCAGCGACGCCATATAGCCATTCTGGGTGCCGCCGGTGATGCCCTTTGAGTTGAGATCAAGATAGTCATAACGCAGGTTGAGCTGCACCGCGCCAATGCCGCCGCTGCCAACCGCATCCTTGATCTCCGGCGCCTTGAACACGCCGCCTGAATATTTGCGGCTGTGTTTGGTCAGGAAATAGCCCGCTTCGATCGAGCCGCCGAAAAAGCCGGGATCGCTGCGCCCGGCCAGCCCGGCCTGCAGCCAGCTTGTTTCGGCAGCGGCATGAAAACGCCCGTCGATCACCGCTGCCTCAAGCCCGAAAAAACGCTCCGATTTTGCGCCGTTCAGGCGACCGGTATTGATGAACCGAACATCGGTCGCATGGACCAGCGGACGCTGGCGATAGCGCAGGCTGGTATCGGCCTCGCCCAGATCGCGCCAGTGCGCAGAGGTTCCGAAATGCCATTGCCGCCCGGCAATCTTGGGCGCGTACACAAACCGCCCGTCAATGCTGATGCCATCGGTTCCGTCATGATCGAGATCGTGGACATTGTCGGTGAACACCCCGCCCTGCCACAGGGCCGCACCCTTTTTATACTGGAAGGAAAGGCCCAGCTTGCGCTCGAAACCAAAGGCATCGGTGAAAGCCGAGCGCTCGATAAAGCTGGTGTCATTGCTCGAACTGATCTCTTCGAGCGACTGGAAATTATTATGCTGTCCCGCAGTGATCTTCAGCCCGCCCGATTCGTAATCGAGGAAAATGTCGGTGAAGACGAAATCATGGTCGACGAAATCGGCCTCCGCCTTATAACCCATGCCGCCGGGCAGCTTGCCGGAAAAACCGAGCCGGGCGCGGCGCGTCTCGCTCTGATTGTCGATGCCCGCAATCACGATCCCGTCCGGAGCATCGATATTGGCGACGTCGTAAAGGAAGCGGCCACGCGGCTTGAAGGTCCAGCCCTCAAACGCCTTGCGCTTTGCCGGCGCTGCACTGTCCGGTTCAGCGCCGCCGGAATCGGCGCTGTCCGTAACGGCATTTTCATCAACCGGCCCGATGGTCTGCGCCATCGCGGCAGCGGGGGTCATCAACAGCGCGCCGAAAATACAGCTCCGCAAGATCGTCATGTCTTTCGTCCTTTACAGATTTCGGGCGGCACTATGACGAATTGATTGCATATCAGCGTCTGTTGAATGACGTATTTGTGACAATCCCCACATTATTGACCGGCCCGGCAATCGTACGGTTTTCACCTGTGAAGTGTTGCCAGAAAGGCGCGAGGCGCTAGATAGGCGCACATCAGGCGGCGAACATGCCGCACAACCCGTTTTGTCAGGAAGGAAGCCAGCATGACCATCAATTTCAACGACCGCGTTGCCATCGTTACCGGTGCAGGCGGCGGCCTTGGCCGGGTTTACGCACTCGAACTGGCAAAGCGCGGCGCCAGGGTGGTGGTCAACGATCTGGGCGGATCGCGCGATGGCACCGGCACCTCCGATGCCGCAGCGCAGGTGGTCGAGGAAATCGAGGCTGCTGGCGGCACCGCCATGGCCAATGGCGGCTCGGTCACCGAATATGAACAGATGGTCGAGATGGTTGCCCGCGCCAAGGAGAAATGGGGCGGCGTCCACATCCTCATCAACAATGCCGGCATTCTGCGCGACAAGAGCTTCGCCAAGATGGAACCGGCCGATTTCGACCTGGTGGTGAAGGTTCACCTTTCGGGTTCCGCCAACTGCACCAAGGCGGTGTGGGACACGATGCGCGACCAGGCCTATGGCCGCATCCTGATGACCGCATCCTCGACCGGCCTTTACGGCAATTTCGGCCAGGCCAATTACGGCGCGGCAAAGCTTGGCCTCGCCGGTCTCACCAAGACGCTCTACCTCGAAGGCGCGAAGTACAACATCAAGGTCAACTCGATTGCTCCGGTCGCGGGTACGCGGATGACCGAGGACATCTTCCCAGAAGCGCTGTTCGAGCAGTTCAGCCCGGAAAATGTCGCACCCGCAGCGCTCTTTCTGGTCAGCGAGGATGCGCCGACCAACATGATCATTGGTGCGGGCGCCGGCGCATTCCACGCCGCCTATGTGACGATGACGCCGGGTGTTGCCCTGCCCCCCGAACAGCGCACCCCCGAAGGCGTCGCCGCCGTATTCGACCGGATTGCCGACCGCACCGGGGAAACCGTGCCCCAGTCCGGCTCCGAACAGTCGATGACCATCATGAAGCTTTTGCAGGAAATGGCATCCTGACCATAACTGTATTGATACACTAATACAGCCGTGCTATTCTCTCCCGATCCGTAACAGGGAGAGGATAGCCCATGTACAGTGAATCAGACCTGCAGGGCGCGGTGGAGGCGGGCGCGATAACGCCCGAAGCCGCTGCCGCGCTGCGCCAGCATGTCGCATCGATGCACGCCGCTCCGGCAGTCGATGAAGAGCATTTCCGGCTGATTACCGGCTTTAACGATATCTTCGTAAGCATCGCCATCGTGCTGTTGCTGGTCGCGACCGGTTCGCTGGCAAAGCTGGTAAGCGAGAATATCGTCGGCTATGCGGTGGCCGCCATTGCCTGGGCACTGGCAGAATATTTCACCGCGCGCCGCCGCATGGCTCTGCCCAGCATCATCCTGGTCGTTGCCTTTGTCGGCGGAATTGCCGCCTCCACCGGTGCCCTGCTGGATATCGGGGGCTCCGGCGAGGATGCCGTGAACGCGCTCAAGCTCGCAGGTGTGGCAGCGGCCAGCGCCGTCGCCGCCGGGCTGCACTGGCGACGGTTCATGGTGCCCATAACCATCGCCGCCATGGCTCTGGCCGCAGCGGGCATCGCCATCGCCCTGATCGCCTCGGTGATCGGCAATCCCGCCGATGTCATCAAATGGCTCGTCTTTGCCGCAGGGCTGGGCATCTTCGCCTTCGCCATGCGCTGGGACATGTCCGACCTGGAACGCAAGACCCGGCGCAGCGACGTCGCATTCTGGCTGCATCTGGTCGCCGCTCCGGCAATCGCCCATCCGATATTTTCGCAATTCGGGGTGTTCGATGGAGAGATCGGCGCAGGCGTCGCCCTGCTGGTCGTGGCGCTCTATGTCGCCTTCGGGCTGGTCGCGCTGGCCATTGACCGGCGCGCAATCCTAGTCTCCGGCCTCGCCTATGTGCTCTACGCGCTCTATTCGCTGTTCGCCATCGAGGCGAATGTCGAACTGGGCGTAGCGCTGGCGATATTCGTCATCGCATCGGCGCTGCTGCTGCTTTCGGCCTTCTGGACCAACGCCAGGGCGCTTGTCGTGGGCGGACTGCCCGCCGGGATGAAGGCAAAGCTGCCCGTCACCGGATCGGCCAGCGTACCGGCAACCAGCGGCTGACCTGTCCTAATCCACCAGCTTGACGAGCTTGCGCTCCAGCGGCGCAAGCACGCCAGGCAGTTCATGGCCGCGTCTCAGGATAAGGCCGCTTTCGTTGAACAGCGCCCATGCACCCTGCCGGTTGCGGAGTGCCGGGCGCTTTTCAATGCGATATTCAGGACGCTCTGCGGTGCGCCGATAGGCGGAAAAGATCGCGACGTCGCGGCCCATATAGAGCGCATAGTCGCGCCACTGGCCCGCCGCGACCATCCGTCCGTACAAATCCATGATGCGGGTCAGTTCTGCGCGCTCAAACCCTGTTTGCCGCGCCTGTCCTCCGCCAGAGGGGAACGGCATGACGACATTGTCAAACCGCAATGCGATGCTCCACGGGTCGCCCCGTCCGCATCAGGCGCAATCCCCGCCTGCTGCCCTCTCGTCCCCGGCGTCATCCGTGCCGGTCGCGTTCAGCCGGTCGCGTTCCGCCAGCGCAGTCGCCAGCTTTGCCTCCAGCTGGCGCAGTTCGCACTGCAATATTTCCAGCTTTTGCGAGGCCGGGTCGTAAATATCGCTGCACGGCGTGCCGTAGGGGATGAAATCCTTCTGATAGTCACCGGCATCGACCGGCACCTGCCGGGCGCGGGTTCCGACCATGGTGGCACCCTCGGGCACGTCCTTGGTCACGACCGCATTGGCGCCGATCCGGGCACGCGGACCGACAATGATCGGGCCAAGCACCTGCGCGCCCGATCCGATGATCGCCCAGTCGCTGATCGTCGGATGCCGCTTGCCGCCAACCCCGTCGGTGGGATTGGTGCCGCCCAGCGTCACGCACTGATAAATGGTAACATTGTCGCCGATTTCAGCCGTCTCGCCAATCACGGTAAAACCATGGTCGATGAACAGGTTCCGGCCGATGGTGGCACCGGGATGAATGTCTATCGCGGTCAGAAAACGCGACAGATGGTTCACGAAACGCGCAAGGAAGAACAGCTCTCCCTTGAAGAGCCAATGGGCGATCTTGTGCATGCCCACGGCCAACACGCCGGGGTAGAGCAGGATTTCCCAGCGCGAGCGCGGCGCGGGATCGCGCGAACGCACCGATTCAAGATAGTCAATCAGAGCACCAAACATGGCTGTACGCTCCCAATGTCGATTTCGCCCTAAATAGGCCCGAATTATTGAAAATACCATACCCTGCCGGTTTGCGGCAGATCAGACCGGCATGATCCCCGCCTCGACGCCTAGGGCAAGCGCCAGGCGGCGCAGGCGACGCTCGACGATTTCGCCCCCCAGATCGATAAGATCACGCGGTATGCGCAGCATCAGCGTCCCCGCCTCCATCGCCAGCGAAGTGCACCCCAGCATGGCATGGGTTCCCGCTGTCAGCCGCTGTGCAAGCCGCAGGGCCAGCCCCCAGTTGATCGCCTGCTCGATCATAGCGGGCGGTGCCAGCGGCTGCTCAATCGGAAACGGCTTTGCACCTCCGCCAAAATTGGTGAACAGCGTCTGGGCGATCATAACCCGGCCCACCGCATCCAGCCCGACCCAGTTGCCGTGCAGCGCCATCTCCAGACCGCGCTCGGCCCTGAAATCGGGATTGGCCTGCCAGCCGACATCGGCGAGATGGCATGCCGCGAGCAGCCAGCGCCGCCATTCGGGCGGATCATTGGCGAACACAGGCTCCAGCCAGTCATAAAGATCCTGCCCGTCCTCGCCAAAGCGTGACTGCATCCGCCCGAATTGCCGTGCCGCAACGATCAGCGGATCGCGCGCACGCACCGACGCATCCATGGCATCGTAAAGCAGCCCTTCGCGCAGGCCATAGGCGGACACGACAAAGCGCTCCGCCTTCACATGCTCGCCCGCCATCTGCATCAGCCAGGCGGCATCGGCCAGATTGTCGACACGCGAACTGGGCAGCTGGGATATGGCGCGCAGCCGGTCCATGCCGAGCTGGTCAATCTCTTTCAGCAGCGCAGCGGGCCGGTCCCGGCCTATGCGGTAATTGTGCAGAACGCGCAGCGGATAGCCGGCAAGGTGCATGTCCAGCCGCGCGACGGCGCGCCACGACCCCCCGACCAGATAGAAATTCTGCCCCGGATAATGGGACAGCCAGCCGACCGATTCGAGCGCCTTGCGAATCTGCTTTTCAAAGCCGCCGCCCGCCTTCTGGTGCAGTCCGGCCATGCGCAGCACCCCGATGGGCAGGGTCGCGGTTTCGAATATCTCGCCGTCTCGAACCCGCGCAAGATCAAGGCTGCCGCCGCCCAGATCGCCGACAATGCCGCTGGCCGCCGGTATCGCAGAGATGACGCCCAGCGCCGCAATCCGCGCTTCATCGCGCCCGGGAATGACCTTCAGGTCCAGGCCGATATGCTTGACCTGATCGGCAAATAGTGGGCCGTTGCTGGCATCGCGCACCGCCGCCGTCGCCACGCAGATGATCTCGTCAACCTGCATTTCGCGCGCCAGCAGGCGAAAGCGGCGCAGCGCGGCAAGCGCCTGGTCCATCGCGGCGGCATCGATCACGCCTTCGGTTTCCAGACCGCGACCCAGCCCGGCCATCACCTTTTCATTGAAGATGATCGCCGGATTGCGCCGTGCACCGGCATAAACTACCAGACGCACCGAGTTTGACCCGATATCGACAATCGCCGTGCGATGATATTGCGCGGCCTTTTCCTCGCGGCGCGGAAAGGCGAGCAGGCTGTTCATTTGCGCGGCTGCACAGGGCGGTTGAGGCGCAGCTTGGGCACGCCCGCACTTTTCTTGAGAGCGGCACCCCGGCCCGAGAGCGACGGATTGGTCATGAAATAGCGGTGCAGGTTGAATGCCTTTTTGCCGGGCACGATCCGGTTGTAATCGCCATTGCTGTCAAGATCCCAGCTCTGTTCATTGTCCAGCAGGTTCGCGACCATCACCTGTTCCAGAATCTGGTCATGCACGGTCGGGTTTTCGACCGGGAGCATATATTCGACGCGCCGGTCAAAGTTGCGCGGCATCCAGTCTGCCGAGCTGATATAGACGCGGGCATTGTCATTGGGCAGCGCCTTGCCATTGCCGAACGCCCAGATGCGGCTGTGCTCCAGGAAACGGCCAACCACCGACTTGACCCGGATATTGTCCGACAGCCCGGCTATGCCCGGTTTCAGGCAGCAAATGCCGCGAATGATGAGGTCAATCGATACCCCGGCCTTGCTGGCGGCATAGAGCTTTTCGATCATCGCCGGATCGACCAGCGAATTCATCTTGGCCCAGATCGATCCCGGCCCGCCCTTGCGGACATTGTCGATCTCCGCATCGATCAGCGCCATCAGGTCGCGCCGCATGTCGCGCGGCGACATGGTGAGCAGTTCCAGCTTTTCCGGCTCAACATAGCCGGTGATATAGTTGAACAGCTGCGCCGCATCGCGTCCGGCGCGCGGATCGGCGGTGAAAAAGCTGAGATCGGTATAGATGCGCGCCGTCACCGGGTGATAATTGCCGGTCCCGAAATGGCAATAGGTGCGGAAACCCTCCGGCTCGCGCCGCACCACCATCGAAATCTTGGCATGGGTCTTCCATTCGATAAAGCCATAAACGACCTGAACGCCCGCCCGCTCCAGCTGGCTGGCCCATAACAGGTTCTGCTCCTCGTCGAACCGCGCCTTCAGCTCAACCACGGCGGTAACCGACTTGCCCGCCTCCGCCGCGTCGATCAGCGCGCGGATGATCGCCGACTGCTTGCCCGCGCGATAGAGCGTCTGCTTGATCGCCACCACGTCGGGGTCCTGCGCCGCCTGGCGAAGAAAGGCGATGACCACCTCGAAGCTCTCATAGGGATGGTGGACGACAATATCCTTGCTGCGGATCGCCGCAAAGCAATCGCCGCCATGTTCGCGAATGCGTTCGGGAAAACGCGGGGTGAAGGCGGGGAATTTGAGGTCGGGCCGGTCTTCCTCGACCATTTCCGACAGATCGCCCATGCCGATAAAGCCGTCATCGGCGGACTTTGTGCCGCCCTCGTTCATCAGATGCTCGTCGAGCAGCTGTGCAACCGATGCCTCCATCGCCTGCGATGTTTCCAGCCGGATCACCTGCCCGCGCCGCCGCCGCTTGATCGCGCTGCGGAAATAGCGGACCAGGTCTTCGGCTTCCTCCTCCACCTCGATATCGCTGTCGCGGATAATGCGGAACAGCCCTGACGCCTCGATATCATAGCCGGGGAACAGGATTTCCGCGAAAATCTCGATCACCGTTTCCAGCGCCAGGTACAGCGCCCGCTCGCCCGGCACGCGCAGAAAGCGCGGCATGGTGGCGGGGAGCATCACCAGTTCATGGATCGCCTTGCCATCCGACCGGCGTTTCAGGTCGAAAATCAGGCTCAGCCCCTTGTTCGGGATGAACGGAAAGGGATGCGCCGGATCAAGCGCTTGCGGGGTCAGCACCGGGAATATTTGGTCGACAAAATGCCCGCGCAGCCAGCCATGCTGCGCCTCGTCCAGATCGGCTGCCCTGGCCGCAATCACGCCCTGCTCGCGAAGCTCCTCGCTGAGCTCGCGCCACACCGCCTGCTGCCGGGCATTGAGCGCGACCACGGCCTGCTCGATCTCTGCCAGCTGCTGCGCGGGAGTGCGGCCATCGGCGGAGCGCTGCTCGACATGCTGGGTGACCTGCCCGACCAGTCCGGCAACCCGCACCATGAAGAATTCGTCGAGATTGTTGCCTGAGATCGACAGGAACCGCAGTCGCTCCAGCAATGGATGCGCGCGGTTGCAGGATTCCTCCAGCACCCGTTCGTTGAATTTCAGCCAGCTCAGTTCGCGATTGAAATAGCGCGCTGCATCGGCCGGGACGAACTGTTCCTCCTCAATCGGTTTCATCGTCTCGCCCCGCGATCATCGCCAGCGCCGTCCGGGCCATTTTCTGGCCAATGGGTCGCTGCGCCTCCAGTGCCAGCCGGTCGAGCATTCCGGCCAGTGCCGCTATCGCCGCATAGCTCCGTTCCAGACGGCTGGCCGCATATTCGGCCACCGCATCGGGGATCGCCGCTCCCTGAACGCGGCCAAGCTTTTGCAGCAACAGCATGCACATTTCGTCATCTGGCGGACCGATATGAACAAATTGTGACGCATTGAGGCGCGAATTGAGATCGGGAAGCGCAATATTCCAGCTTTCCGGTCCCGCGCGCGAGGCAAACAGGATCGGCACATTGTCATGCTGTGCCCTATTCCAGCGATGGAACAGCGCATTGTCCTCAAGCGCATGCGCATCATCGACGAAATCGCCGCCGGTCTGTTCGGCAAAGGCGGTGCCGAGCGCGGTCTTGCCGCACCCTTGCTCTCCGACAAGCACGGCCGAGCCGAACGGCCAGTCGCGCCAGCCCTCGATCAGGTCCACTGCATCGCGATTGCAGGCGGTGACGATAAAGGCACGGTCGCGATCCGCCCCCGCTGCCGAAAACGGCAAGGCGAACTGGCTGTTCATGGGGTCGCCGGCTGGCCCGGCCTGCTGATCCTGAGCACACCCGCACCCTGCTGGACCTGCCAGCCGCGCGCCTGCAGCGCACCGCGCAGCGCATCAATGTCTCCGGCAAAGACGACGCGCATCACCGATGTTCCGCCCAGGGCCAGGCTGGAGGTGCTGGCCACCGAAACCCCCGGAATGGCGCGCAGCGAGCGCTCGCCCGCACCGACCGATGCCGCATCGGGCGTATCGAACTGCACCGAAATGACCTGTTCATTGGCCTGCGCCGCTGCGCCCAGACCGCTCTCCACCGGCGCTTCGACGGTGTCCTCGGTCTCCAGCATCTCTTCGGGCTCCTCGACCGGAGCCTCGATGATCAGCGAGGAATCGGGGGTCAGCTGGCCCGCGCGCAACGCATCCTGATAAAGCTTGTCGAGCCGTTTGATGGCCTCGTCCAGCATCGCATCCAGCCCGTCGCCATTATCGGCGCGCAGCGTGAACCGCCCGATCAGGCGGTTATCGGGGCCAAAACGCGCGGCAAAGGTGCCCTTGATCGGGCCGCCCGGCCATTGCCGCTCGATATGCGCAACCGGCACCACTACGTCAGCCGCGCCAAACTGATCGAGGATGAGCCGCCACCAGGTGCGGCTGCGCCGCCCGGTCTGGGCCGCATTGACCAGCACCGAATCGCTGCCGCCGCCGCTGGGCCGGACATAATCGACGGCGCTGTCGGCGGTGCGATAGCGCGCCCAGGCCTGCTGCCACGGGCTGCGACTCTCGAACACCTGTGCCGATCCGCCGCTCCAGTAAACCGGCACCACAAGCATCGGGGCGGAGCGCAATGTGGTTCCCCTCACGCCCAGAATCTGCCCGGCGCGGGCACGGTCGAACAATACGCCCAGGGTCGCGACATAGCGCCGCGGGCCAAGCTGCTCGCGCTCCACGACAATCGCCGAGACAATCGCATCGAGCGCCGAATCGCTGAGCGCCGGAGCCGCGCCGCCCTTGGTCTGTGCCCAGAGCTTGCGCCAGCCCTGCCGCTGTGCCTCGCGCCAGCCCGCCTCGCGTGCCTCGCGCGAACTGTCGCCACTGGTATCGACGCTGATCCCCGTCACCTCGAAATCGCCGCCACTGGCGATGGGCGCGATGCTGCGATTGCCCTCGATCTGCGCATAAACGGCAATGCCGCCGCCGGTGAGCAGAAGCAGGAGCAGGCCGAATGACCAGCGGCGCGCCGAACGCGATTTGTTCAGAAATCCGATCAAATGCCCTGCAAACCGATCCAAATTGTTCCAGGCCGGTGGTCCGGCCCCGCTTTGCCGCCTCTTTTGGCGACATTGGCATGGAAATCCAAGCCAGAAGTCGTTAGGCGCAGCCTTTATATGGACGAGAAACATAATCAAGGCGAAAGCTATACCTATGCCCAGGCGGGCGTTTCGATCGAGGCGGGCAATGCGCTGGTAAAGGCCATTGCGCCCATGGCGCGCGCCACCGCCCGTCCCGGCGCCGACGCCGATCTGGGCGGCTTTGGCGGGTTCTTTGACCCCAGGGCGGCGGGATACAAGGATCCGCTGCTGGTCGCGGCCAATGATGGTGTCGGCACCAAGGTCAAGCTGGCCATCGACCATGACCGGCATGACCGGATCGGCGAGGACCTTGTCGCCATGTGCGTCAACGACCTGATCGTTCAGGGTGCGGAGCCGCTGTTTTTCCTGGACTATTTCGCGACCGGCAAACTGGAAAATGGTGTAGCCGAGCGCGTCGTCGCAGGGATTGCCGAGGGCTGCAAGCTGGCCGGATGCGCACTGATCGGCGGCGAAACTGCGGAAATGCCGGGCATGTATGCTCCGGGCGACTATGATCTTGCCGGCTTCTGCGTCGGTGCAGTCGAACGCGGAGAACAGCTGACCGGTGACAAGGTAGCCGAGGGCGACGTGCTGCTCGGCCTCGCCTCGACGGGCGTTCATTCCAACGGCTATTCGCTGGTCCGGCGGCTCGCGGCTGACAAGGGCTGGAAGCTCGACCGCCCTGCCCTGTTCGATCAGGACGTGCTGATGATCGACGCGCTGATCGCGCCGACCCGCATCTATGTGAAAAGCCTGCTGCCCTTCATCCGCGCGGGCCGCATCCATGCGCTGGCGCATATCACCGGCGGCGGACTGCTGGAGAATATTCCCCGCGTGTTGCCCGCCGGGCTGCACGCACATGTCGATGCCGGCAGCTGGGACCAGACCCGGCTGATGGCTTTCCTGCAAGCGCAGGGAAATATCGAGCCGGAGGAGATGGCGCGCACCTTCAATTGCGGCGTCGGAATGGTGCTGGTCGTCGCGCCCGAAGAAGCGGACAGCCTTGCCGCCGATCTTGCCGCTGCTGGCGAGACCGTTCACCGGATCGGCGACATTCGCAAGGGCACCAAGGGCTGCACCGTCTCCGGCAGCCAGGGCGTGTGGAGCGGTCGCAGCGCCTGGACCGCAACCCATAATGGCTAGCGGCTCGCCGCGCCGCAAAGCACGGGTCGCGGTGCTGATCTCCGGCCGCGGTTCCAACATGGCGGCGCTGCTCTATGCGGCCAAGGCCCCCGGCTGCCCCTATGAAATCGTGCTGGTGGCATCCAATGACCCCGATGCAGGCGGGCTGGCGCTGGCCGCCGCCGAGGGCATCGCCACCTTCGCCCATCCGCACAGGGGCATGACGCGCGAGGCGCATGACGCGATCATGCACGATGCGCTCATCAAGGCCCGCGCCGAACATGTCGCGCTTGCCGGATATATGCGCATCCTCTCGCCCGGCTTTGTCGGCCAGTGGGAGGGGCGGATGCTCAACATCCATCCCTCGCTGCTGCCGCGCTACAAGGGGCTGCACACCCATGAGCGCGCAATCGAGGCGGGGGACAGCCATGGCGGCTGTTCGGTGCATCTGGTCACGGCGGAACTGGATGATGGCCCGGTGCTGGGCCAGACCGAGGTGGCGATCCTGCCCGGCGACAGCGCCGATGATCTTGCCGCGCGGGTGCTCTATGCCGAACATCAGCTTTATCCGCGCGTGCTTGCCGAATATGTCGTCCGCGAACGCAACCCCGAATGGCTGCTTTCGCATGTTCGCGAACGCGCCTTGGCCCAGCCGGAGGCCGACGAGATCACCTCGCATGGCATGCCCTGTTTCGGCATCATCAAGGGCAAGAAATTCGCCTATTTCACCGACGATCATCATGGCGACGGGCGCATTGCCCTGCTCGTCAAGATCAGCAGGCCGGACGAACAGGCGCATCTGATCGAGAGCGATGGCGAGCGCTATTTCCGCCCCGCCTATTTTGGCGATGGCTGGATCGGCATCCGCCTCGATCTCGGCGATAATGACTGGGATGCCATTGGCGAATGGCTGGCGCGCAGCTGGCGGGCGGTCGCCCCGCGCAAGCTGACCAAGCTACTCGACGCGGCGGACGAGTTTTAGCAAATTTCCCGACCCGAATTCATCCCGTCATTCCGGCGAAGGCCGGAATCTCCTGCGGGCAACCTCAGCATAGCAGGCAAGAAGACCCCGGCTTTCGCCGGGGCGACGACAAACGGGAAATATGTGTGAAAGCCCGCTTTAGCCCTGTCCTACAGCATTGCCGATGCGCTATCATCGCGGCGCACTTTGACAGCGTCGAAAAAAGGCAGCCCCGCGCCATGGCGAAGCTGCCTTAAAATCTTCACCGCCCGTACGAAAGGAGATTTTCCCCCATTGGACAGTGTAAACTGTGTAAACCTGCCGGGCAGGTTCAGCCGACAATTTCTTCCGGCTTGAAGAAATAGGCGATCTCTATCGCGGCATTTTCGTCGCTGTCGCTGCCATGCACGGTATTCGCCTCGATGCTTTCGGCCAGTTCCTTGCGGATCGTGCCGGGGGCGGCATCCTTGGGATTGGTCGCGCCCATCACGTCGCGGTTGCGCTGCATGGCATCTTCGCCTTCAAGCACCTGCACGACCACCGGGCCGGAGATCATGAAATCGACCAGCTCGCCGAAAAAGGGACGCTCGCGATGAACGGCGTAAAAACCCTCTGCCTGTTCGCGGGTCATGTGGATGCGCTTTGACGCGACAATGCGCAGGCCCGCATCTTCCAGCATCTTGGTGACGGCACCGGTCAGGTTGCGGCGGGTCGCATCGGGTTTGATGATCGAAAAGGTCCGGGTTACGGCCATGGGGAATGCTCCTGCTTATGCTTTGTTAGGATGATCAAGATTGCCACGCGCGGACGCGCGATTCGCCGCCGCCCCTAAACGGCAAAGCCGCTGATCGCAAGGAAAACCGTGCCCTTGCCGGGCCGGAACAGGTTCAGCCGTCCCGCCGCCGGATCAGCGCTCGCCGCCGGCGATCAGGGTGATCTGAGTACCGTCCGGCTGTTTGATGGCCTGGATGGTAAAACCGCCCTTGTCACCGCCTTCGGCCTCGCCGTTCAGCATCTTCATCTCGCCCGAGCTGATCTCTGCCTTGATGGTCAGTCCGCGCTTTTCGGCGGCGGCCTTGTAATAGGCGATCACCTTGTCCTGGCTGTCGCTGGTCTTCATCGCCACTACGCCGCCGGTGCGGCCTTCCGACGTGCCGACGCTGGAGGTGATGACCTGCGCTCCGGGATAGACCTCAAAGCCGAATGGCAGTTCCTCGGTGCTGACCCCGCCCATGCGGAATGTCGCATCGCCATCTTCGGACTTGATGACAACTTCCTTCGGCTCGTCGCCATCGCCGGACTGGGTCACTTCGACCTTGTTGCCCTCATCATCGGTATAGGTGGTCGTTTCGCTGCCGCCGCATCCCGCCAGCGCCAGCGCCCCGACCGAAACCATGATAAACTGCCGCATCTCTTTCTCCCGTTCGCATTTCAAAGAAAATCGCGATCCCTGACGGTCACTATGCCAAGCCGGTCACGGCCCCTCAACCCATTTGCCGTCCTGTTGCTTCCAGTAATGCCGGTCCACCCCCTGCTGTTCGCCCAGCGCCTTCCACGCGGCGCGCGCACCGTCGATGGTATCGGCGGAGAACAGGTAGAATGCCCGGTCAAAGCTGAGAGCTTGCGCGCGCCAGCGGCCATCGGCCAGCAAGGCCATGGTCGCGCCATTGGCGGTATCAGGCTCCGCACCGATCAGGATCGGCTGCAGATCGGCATCCTCGCCGCCCGCATCGCCATGGGCGAGATAGGTTTCCGGCCCGGCCTGCCACAGCCCCTCGCCAATCTTCCGCCTGCGCGCTTCATCTTCATCGGCGATGGTCAGGCGCGCGCCGCTGTCCAGCACCCGCTGCGCCAGCGCCGGGATCACCTTTTCCGGCGGATCGCGGGTCAGATGATAAAAGTCGACCCGCACGCCCTCATGTCTCGAAATGATCGGCGACAAGCTGGTCGAGCAGGCGCACGCCATAGCCGGTCGCGCCCTTGTCCCAGACGGGGCCGGGCTTGTCGGCCCAGACCATTCCGGCAATGTCGAGATGCGCCCATTTGACGCCGGACTTGATGAAACGCTGCAGGAACTGCGCGGCAGTGATCGATCCGCCGCCGCGCGGCCCGACATTCTTCATATCGGCAATGGGGGAGTCGATCAGCTTGTCATAGGCCTTGGACAGCGGGAACCGCCAGAGCGGATCGCCAGCCGCCTTGCCCGCCGATGCCAGCCATTCGGCAAAGCCGTCATCATTGGAAAACAGGCCGCCATGCTCGCTGCCCAGCGAGATGATCATCGCCCCGGTCAGGGTGGCAAGGTCGATCACATATTCGGGGTCGAAGCTTTCCTGCGCCCAGTGCAGCGCATCGCAAAGCACCAGCCGCCCTTCGGCATCGGTGTTGATGACCTCGATGGTCTGCCCCGACATGCTGGTGACGACATCGCCCGGCCGCTGTGCCTTGCCATCGGGCATGTTCTCGACCAGCCCGCACACGCCAATGACCCGCGCCCTGGCCTTGCGCCCGGCCAGCGCCTTCATGGTCCCGGCGACGGCACCAGCGCCGCCCATGTCCCATTTCATGTCCTCCATCCCGGCGGCGGGCTTGATCGATATGCCGCCGGTATCGAAGGTGACGCCCTTGCCGACCAGAACGAGCGGCTTGGCCTGATCGGGATTGCCGTTCCATTCCATCGCCAGAATGCGCGAGGGACGCGCCGAACCAAGCCCGACGCCCAGCAGGGCGCCCATGCCGAGCTTCTCCATCTCCGCCACGTCAAGGACAGTGATCTTGACGCCCAGTTCGGCCAGGTGCTGACAGCGTTCGACAAAACTCTCCGGATAGATGATGTTGGCCGGCTCGGCGACCAGTTCACGGGTCAGCGCGACGCCGTCGGCGACCGCTTCGAGACCTTGCCAGACCGTTTCCATGCCGTCAGGAGCGCCGACCGCCGCAACGATTTCCAGCGACACCCGCGCCTTTTCGGCAAGCCGGGTACGATAGCGATCATGGTTCCAGCTGCGCAGCTGCGCCCCGAACAGCAGGCGTGCCGCGCCCTCCGCACTGATCGACGTGCCGCCAAACTCGACCGCCAGCGCCTTGACGCCGGAGCGCAGATAGCGTGCGACCAGCGCGCCGCCCGCCCGCTCCATATCGGCCCGGCTGCCGCTGCCGGTTCCCAGCAGAACGATTCTGACCGCCTTTCCATCGACTTCGCTGAACGTCTCGAACAGTTCGCCCGCACCGCCTTCGAACCGCGACGCCGCCGCCGATTGCCGGACGAGCGCACTGGCCTCCAGCGGCAGTTGCAGATTGTCCAAGCCATCCTTGGCGACGGGCCAGACCCGGCAAACATGGCTTGAGGAGGCGTTCTCGAGAACGATCTTCATTCTTTATTCCCATTATTATGTTCAAAGCAGATGACAGGCCGGGCCAGCTCGGGCTCGGCACCGGCCTGCTATAGGTAACAGCGAATTAGGGTCCAAGGGAAATTATCGGGCCGGTTTCGGACGGTTCGCCTTGCGACGGATCAGCGAACCGGCAGGACAAACCGATTTGCAGTTGCCGCCGGTTGGTGCAATAGGCCCTGATCGGTTCGCGATTCTTGTGGCAGCCATGCGCTGCCGGACCAGACTGGGTGGATTATTTGCGCACGCATCGGGCAATCTGCATGGCATGTGGCAGCGCGATGTTCCTCGCCGCAGCCGCGGGCGAGGCGCATGCCGCCGACCAGCAGGTTTGTGCCCGCGCGGTCCCGCTAGTCGGCAGCAATATTGTCATCGGCAAGGACGGAACCCGCCTGATGGCCGGGGAAGCCGCTGCGATCCAGACCGGACAGGGCGCTTCGCCGGGCGAATCCAGCGAAATCGAGTTTGCCGCCGACCAGATCGAATATGACAGCGAATCGGAAATCGTCACGGCGACCGGCAATGTCGTGCTGGATCGCGGCGAACAGCAGCTGCGCGCCGATCAGGTGGTCTGGAACCGCAAGACCGGACTGGTCGAGGCAACCGGCAATGTCCGTGTCGTCGATCAGGACGGAAACAAGCTCTATGGCGACAGCATCACGCTCACCGATTCGATCCGCGATGGCGTGATCGACAACATCCTTGTCGTGCTGGGCGAAGGCGGCAGGCTGGCGGCCAATAGCGGCGAGCGAGAGGACGGCTTTATCACGCTGCATGGCGCGGCCTATTCGCCCTGTGCGGTCGAACGTCCCAATGGCAAGCCCAAGGACACGAGCTGGCAGATCCGGGCGATCAAGGTCGTCTATTCGCCGGTCGACAAGCGGGTCCGCTATACCGGTGCGCGGCTGGAGCTGTTCGGCCTGCCGGTCATCCCCCTGCCCGGCCTCAGCCACCCGGTCGGGGAAGAGCGCGGCAGCGGCCTGCTGGTCCCTGACCTGAGGTTCAGCGAGGCCAATGGCGTCGAGCTGCAACAGCCCTATTATTTCTCGCTCGCGCCCAATCGCGACCTGACCGTCACTGCCAGCATCTATTCGCAGGTACTGCCCATGGTATCGGCCCGTTACCGAGCGCTGACCGGCAAGGGCGCCTATCAAGTGGCAGCCTATGCGACGTCCAGTTCGCGGATCGCGGTTGGCGGGGCCAATGCCATCGCCCCTGAAAACCAGTTTCGCGGCTATATCGATGCCAATGGCTCGTTCCAGCTGTCGCCCAGCTGGAATGTCAGCGGATCGGTGCGCCGCACGACGGACCGCACCTTCCTGAGGCGCTACGACATCAGCCGCGACGACCGGCTGCGCTCGACTGTTGCCGCACAGCGTATCGATGAGAACAGCTATTTCTCTCTGGCGGGCTGGGCGACCCAGACGCTGCGCGTCAACGATCCGCAGGGCCAGGTGCCTATTGCGCTGCCGATCATGGACTATCACCGGCGGCTGGATGATCCGGTGCTGGGCGGCAAGGTGGAATTCCAGGTCAACACCCTGGCGATTGGCCGCACGACCGGGCAGGATTCGCAGCGCGCCTTCGCTTCGGCACGCTGGGACATGCGGCGGCTGACCCGCTGGGGACAGGAATTCACGCTGACCGCCTATGGCCGTGCCGATCTCTATAACAGCGATGAGAACCTGCTCAGCCCCACCGCCATATATCGCGGCAATCGCGGTGTGCAGACCCGTGCCATCGGCACATTGGCGGCGGACCTGCAATGGCCGTTTATCGGCGAAGCCTTTGGCGGCACCCAGATACTGACGCCGCGCGTCCAGATCGTCGCGACGCCCGACACGCCCAACCTGTCGATTCCCAATGAGGATTCGCGCGCGATCGAGCTGGAAGACAGCAATTTGTTCGCGCTCAATCGCCTGCCCGGATATGACCGGATCGAGGACGGGGTGCGGATCGTCTATGGCGTTGAATGGTCGCTTCGCCGCCCGGGCATGACCATCGATGCGACGGTCGGCCAGAGCTATCGCTTCAACGATCATCGCGATTTCCTGCCCGATGGCACGGGCCTTGCCGAGCGGACATCCGACGTGGTCGGCCGCACCGACATCCGTTTTGGCGAGCTGGTGAAATTCACCCACCGCTTCCGGCTGGACAAGGACAATCTGGCCGTCCGCCGCAACGAAATCGACGCCACGGTCGGGACCCGCGGCACCTATGCGCAGATCGGCTATCTCAGGCTCAACCGCGATATCGGCCCCGGCATCGAGGATCTTCAGGACCGCGAAGAGCTCCGCCTGGCTGGCCGGGTCAGGGTTGCGCGATACTGGTCGGTATTCGGGTCAGGCGTGTTCGACCTGTCCAACCGCAACGAAGACCCGACCCTGCTCTCCGACGGGTTCGAACCGATACGCACCCGCCTGGGCATCGCCTATGAGGATGACTGCCTGGAGCTTGGCCTGACATGGCGGCGCGACTATGTTTCCACCGGCGATGCGCAGCGCGGCAACACCTTCCTGTTGCGCGTCGCGTTTCGCAACCTTGGCTTTTAAACGCAAACAGGATAATCAGCGCGTTGCTCAGCTTGGGTTCAGGCATTTGCTGGCAGACATGCCCTATCGTTTCCATGAATTTTGCAGGATATAATGATCACTCCCCGCAACACTGAAAACCCCGTGGCCGCTCGGGCCATTCCGGCTCTGGCGCGCATCATGGCCGGTGCCATCGCGCTGGCCGCCGCCGGAAGCATGAGCCTGTCTGCACAGACCGTGCAGGATGCCGCGCTGCCCAACACCACGCTCAACGTCCCCGAAGCGCTGACCATTTACGGGAATAACGATCCCAATATGCGCAAGGCGACGGCCGTGGTGAACAATGAAATCATCACCGGCACCGATATCGATCAGCGGCTGGCGCTCATTCTGGCCGCCAATGAAACGCCCGTGCCCGAGGCCGAAGTTGCTCGCCTGCGCCTGCAGATCCTGCGCAACCTGATCGATGAAACGCTGCAGATCCAGGAAGCTGCGGCGAACGAGATCGAGATCACCGATGCCGAGGTGAACCAGAGCTATGCGCGCGTCGCTGCGGAAAATTTCCGCCAGCCCCCCGAAGCGCTGGACAGCTATCTGGTCCGGGTCGGCTCCTCTCCCAATTCGCTGAAGCGCCAGATCAAGGGCGAAATGGCATGGCAACGGCTGCTGGGCCGCAATGTGACGCCGTTCGTCAATGTGTCCGAAGAGGAAGTGAACGAAATCCTCGAACGGCTGAATGCCGCCAAGGGAACCGAGGAATACCGGCTGGGCGAAATCTATCTCTCGTCCAATCCCCAGACCCAGGAAGAGGTGTTCCAGAACGCCCAGCAGATCATCCAGCAGCTGCAGGCTGGCGGCTCATTCCTCGCCTATGCGCGCCAGTTCTCCGAAGCGTCAACCGCTTCGGTCGGCGGCGATCTTGGCTGGATCAGGCTTGAACAGCTGCCCCAGTCGCTCGGCACTGCCGCACGCCAGCTGGCGGTTGGCCAGCTTGCCGGTCCGATCCAGATTCCCGGCGGCTTTTCGATCATCTACCTGATCGACAAGCGCCGTATCCTGACCGCCGACCCGCGCGATGCGGTGCTGAGCCTCAAGCAGCTGTCGATCGAATTCCCGCCGGGCACAACCGAGGCGCAGGCTTCGCAAAAGGCCGGTGAATTCGCGCAGGCCGCGCAGCAGATCCGGGGATGCGGCACGGCGAATGCGATTGCGGACCAGATTGGCGCGACCGTGGTCGACAATGACCAGGTGGCCGTGCGCGAAATCGATTCCCAGCCCATCCAGAACCTGCTGCTCTCCATGTCGGTCGGGCAGGCCAGCCCGCCTTTCGGCTCGATAGAGGAAGGCGTCCGGGTGCTGGTATTGTGTGGCCGCGACGATCCCAAGGTGGCAGGCGCGCCCAATTTCGATCAGGTCATGCAGACCGTCGAGGATGAGCGTATCGGCAAGCGTGCCCAGATCTATCTGCGCGATCTGCGGCGCGATGCGGTGATCGAGTATAATTGATGGCGGGTGATTGCCCCGCCCCAGGACAATGACCGCAATATTCGCCGTATCGCTGGGCGATCCCGCCGGGATCGGCCCGGAGATTATCGCCAAGAGCTGGGACCAGCGCGACACGGCCAGGCTGCCGCCCTTTTTCGCGATTGGCGATCCTGACGCGCTCTCGGCGATATGGACGGGTCCTATCGGGCTGATCGAAGAGCCGGGCGAAGCCGCGCGGCTGTTTCCCGATCGACTGCCGGTCTTGAGGATCAGCGAGGGCAGCACGATCTGGCCGGGGCGTCCTGATCCCGAAGGTGCCCGCTCTGCGCTCCATTCGCTGGAAATGGCGGTCGGGCTCGCCCGCTCCGGCAGTGTCCAGGGTGTCATTACCGGACCGATTTCCAAGGTATTGCTGCAACAGGTGGGCTTTACCCATCCCGGCCAGACCGAATTTACCGCCGAGCGCTGCGGGGTATCGCGCAACAATATCGCGATGCTGCTGGCCGGGCCCAGCCTGAAGGTCGTGCCGATAACCGGCCATATCCCGCTGACCCAGGTGGCGCGGACACTGTCCACCGAACTGATCGTCAACCGTGCCCATGCCGCCGCCAAGGGCATGACGCGCAATTTCGGCATCGCCAATCCGCGCATCGCCATTGCCGGGCTCAATCCGCATGCCGGCGAAGACGGCACACTGGGCCATGAGGAACAGGACATTATCGCGCCCGCCATTGAGCAGCTTCTGGCGGATGGCCTTGATGTTTCCGGCCCGCTTGCCGCCGACAGCATGTTCCATGACGCCGCACGCCGGAAATATGACGTTGCCCTGTGCCAGTATCACGATCAGGCGCTCATCCCGCTCAAGGCGCTGCATTTCGAATGCGGGGTCAACATGACGCTGGGTCTGCCCATTGTCCGCACCTCTCCCGATCATGGCACCGCGTTCAACATTGCCGGGCAGGACATTGCCGATCCCAGTTCGATGATCGCCGCGATCCAGATGGCCGAGACCGCCTGGAGCCACCGCCAGAATTACGACGGCTGATCCGCATGGCCGTGGGGTCAGACGCGCTACCGCCGATGCGCGATGTCATCGCCCGGCATGGGCTGGCGGCAAGCAAGGCGCTGGGCCAGAATTTCCTGCTCGACGAGCAATTGCTGGACCGGATCGCGGCCATTCCCGGCCCGCTAGCAGACGAGGATGTGCTGGAAATCGGCCCCGGACCCGGCGGCCTGACCCGCGCCCTGCTGCGCGCCGGTGCCAGGGTGACGGCCATTGAGCGCGACCGGCGCTGCCTGCCCGCACTCGCCGAACTGGGCGACGCCTTTCCGGGAATGCTGACGGTCATAGAGGGCGATGCGCTCGCCATGAAGCTTGCTGACGTCATGCCGGGGCCATGCCATATCGCCAGCAACCTGCCCTATAATGTCGGCACCGCGCTGTTCACCGGATGGCTGGGCGGGTCAAACTGGCCGCCGCAATGGCGTTCGCTGACGCTGATGTTCCAGCGCGAAGTCGCCGACCGGATCGTCGCCACCACAGGCACCGCCGCCTATGGGCGGCTGGCAGTGCTGGCGCAGTGGCGCGCCGATGCCCGGCTGGCGATGAAGGTCCACCGCAGCGCCTTTACCCCGCCGCCCAAAGTCATGTCGGCAGTGATCCATGTGACCCCGGCCGCCATGCCCGAAGGTGTTGATCCCGCACGGCTGGAGGCACTGACCGCCGCCGCCTTTGGCCAGCGCCGCAAGATGCTGCGCCAGAGCCTCAAGGGTGTCACCGGAGCACTCGGCGCGCTGGCCGAACTCGGCATCGATCCGACCCGCCGCGCCGAAACGCTCAGCGTCGCGGAATTCGTGGCGGTGGCGCGTTTGCTAACCGGTCAGGACGCGGCCTTCAGCCTCAGGCGATAGGCATGGAGCAGCGGCTCGGTATAGCCGCTGGGCTGCTCGACGCCCTTGAACACCAGATCGCGTGCCGCCTGAAACGCCAGCGAGCCTGACGGATCACCAGCCATGGGTCGGTAGAGCGGATCATCGGCATTTTGCGAATCGACCTTGGCGGCCATGCGCAGCAATGCGCCATCGATCTCCTCCGCGCTGCACACGCCATGCAGCAGCCAGTTGGCCATGTGCTGCGAGGAAATGCGCAGCGTCGCGCGGTCTTCCATCAGGCCGACATCATGAATGTCCGGCACCTTGGAACAGCCAATGCCCTGATCGACCCAGCGCACCACATAACCCAATATGCCCTGCGCGTTGTTATCCAGTTCCTCACGGATTTCGGCTTCCGACCAGTTTGTGCCATCGGCGAGCGGGATGGTCAGCAGCTTGCCGAGCGCGGGAACGCCCTCGCCGGCCACTTCCTTCTGCCGCGCAAAGACATCGACGCGATGATAGTGGATCGCATGCAGCGTCGCGGCGGTCGGCGACGGCACCCATGCGGTATTGGCGCCCGTCTTCGGATGACCGATCTTCTGCTCCATCATGTCGGCCATCATGTCGGGCGCGGCCCACATGCCCTTGCCGATCTGTGCCTTGCCCGAAAGCCCGCATGCCAGACCGATGGCGACATTGCGCGCTTCATAGGCCTGAATCCAGTCGGACGACTTCATCGCGCCCTTGCGGATCATCGGTCCGGCCTGCATCGAAGTGTGCATCTCATCGCCGGTGCGGTCGAGGAAGCCGGTGTTGATGAAGACAATCCGGTCCTTCACCGCATGGATACAGGCGGCAAGATTGGCCGATGTCCGCCGCTCCTCGTCCATCACGCCCACCTTTACCGTGTGGCGCGGCAGGTCCAGCAGGTCCTCCACAGCATCGAACAGGCGATTGGTGAAGGCGCACTCATCCGGCCCGTGCATCTTCGGCTTCACGATATAGATGGAACCGGTGCGGCTGTTGCGATAACGGCCCTGCCCGGCAAGATCGTGGCAGCCAATGGCGCTGGTCATCACCGCATCCATCAGCCCTTCGGGAACCTCGCTGCCATCGGGCAGCAGGATCGCCGGATTGGTCATAAGATGCCCGACATTGCGCACGAACAACAGGCTGCGCCCCGGCAGCGAGAATTTCGAGCCGGACGGGGCAGTCCATTCCCGGTCTGCCTCCAGCGAGCGGGTCATGGTCTTGCCGCCCTTGGCAAAGCTGGCGGAAAGGTCGCCGCGCATCAGCCCCAGCCAGTTGGAATAGGCGAGGATCTTGTCCTCGGCATCGACCGCCGCGACCGAATCCTCCATGTCGACGATGGTGGTCAGCGCCGCTTCCATGATGACATCGGCAATGCCCAGCGGATCGCCGGCCCCGACCGGGTGATCGCGGTCCACCACCACCTCGATATGCAGGCCATTGTGCATGAACAGATAGCCGCCATCGCGGGTGCAGAATGGCTGCGGACATTCCTCGCCGGTCAGCGCCTTCTCCCATCCGGGTACGATCTCATCGAGCACCGCGCGCGCCGCCGCGACAACAGCAGCGCCGCGCTGCTCATCATAGCCGCCCGGACGCGCTGGCGGCGCATCCAGCGCATCGGTGCCGTAAAAGGCATCATAAAGGCTGCCCCAGCGGGCATTGGCGGCGTTGAGCACGAACCGGTCGTTGAGCGACGGCACCACCAGCTGCGGCCCCGCCATCTCGGCAATTTCCTTGTCGACATTCTGCGTGCCGATGGCAAAGGGCGCGGGTTCATCGACCAGATAGCCAATGGATTTCAGAAAGGCCTGATATTCGTCCTGGTCGACAGCCCGGCCCTTGCGCGCGACATGCCAGGCATCGATCTGTGCCTGCAATTCCTCCCGCCGGGCCAGCAAGGCGCGATTTTCCGGCGCGAATTTCGCCAGCAATGCAGCAAACCCCGCCCAGAATGCGTCGGCATCCTTGCCAAGCGGCTTCAGGACCGAATCATTGGCAAAACGGAACAGTCCCGCATCGATCTGCAGGCCTTGGCTGGAAACATAATCGCTCATAAACGTCCTCACTGGCTGCCCTGGCAAGCCGAAGGCAGCGATTTGCACGGGATCGCCCCGAACGGGACGATTTTCTCAAATAATGACGTTCCGGGGAGGAATGCGACGCCCTATGCCGCAGGCCGGAGCAATTGTAAATGCCGGGTTCGTGGCGCGCCGGGCTGGATATGTATCGAGATTATCGCTAGTCCTGACGGCTTCAACCATGAACCAATTGCCACCCCCGGAACGCGACGCCCTGTCAGCAATCGACAGCGCGGCCATGCTGAATCAGGTCATGGCCTGGGCCGCGATCAACAGCGGTTCGACCAATCTGGACGGACTGGGCGAAATGGCGGCGCGACTGGCCGATACACTGGCGGCGTTGCCGGGCGAGGTAAGGCTGCATGACCCTGCCCCGGTCGATGCAGTGCGCTCCGATGGCAGCATCGAACCGGTCGAGCGCGGTCGCCACCTCACCCTGTCGGTGCGGCCCGATGCGCCCCGCCGCGTGCTGCTGACCGGGCATATGGATACGGTCTTTGCCGCCGACCATCCCTTTCAGGCGCTGACCTGGCTGGAGGATGGCGTGCTCAACGGACCGGGTACTGCCGATATGAAGGGCGGCATCGCGACCATGATCGCCGCGCTCGGCGCGCTGGAACGCTCCCCATGGGCCGAAAATCTCGGCTATGATGTCATGATCAACAGCGATGAGGAGGTCGGTTCAGGCTCTTCGGCAGCGCTGATCGCGGACCTTGCGCGCGGCAAGATCGCCGCGCTGACCTTTGAGCCCGCCCTGCCTGACGGCACATTGGCGGGCGAGCGCGCGGGCAGCGGCAATTTCTCGATCACCATTTCCGGACGCTCCGCCCATGCCGGCCGCAATCCGCAAGAGGGCCGCAATGCGCTCGTCGCGGCGGCCGACCTCGCCGTCCGGCTAAAGGCTCTCACCCATGACATGCTGTCGGTCAATCCCGCGAAGATCGACGGGGGCAGCGCTAATAATGTCGTGCCCGACCATGCCATTCTTCGCGTCAATTTCCGACCAAAAAGCCCGGAGGCAGAGCGCGCCGCCGATGCCGCGCTGGCGGAGCTTGTCGCGGCCATCGCCCGCGAACATGATGTCACCGCCCATATGCATGGCGGATTTGGACGCCCCCCCAAGCCCATTGATCCGGGAGCCGAGCGGCTTTTCGGGCTGGTGCGCGATTGCGGTACCGATCTCGGCCTTTCGATTGGCTGGAAATCCACAGGCGGGGTGTGCGACGGAAACAACATCGCCGCATGCGGGGTGCCTGTGGTGGACACCATGGGCGTGCGCGGCGGCGCGATCCACAGCAGTGACGAATTCCTGATCGTCGAGAGCATGCAGGAACGGGCGGCGCTGTCGGCACTGGTGCTGATGCGTATCGCCCGCAGGGGAGAGATATGAGCTTTATCATGCGCGCGGCGCGGGCCGGCGACCTTCAGCATCTTTACGAAATGGCCAAGCTGACCGGCGGCGGCTTCACCAATCTGCCTGCTGACCGCAAATCGCTCGGCCAAAAGCTGGAGCGCTCCGCCGCCGCGCTCGACAAGGACAGCGGCACGCTGGCCGATGAACTGTTCGTCCTTGTGCTGGAAAATCCCGACACGGGCGATATTCGCGGCACCTGCCAGCTGCTGACCCAGGTCGGCCAGAAATGGCCCTTTTATTCCTATCGGCTGAGCACCCTGTCACAGCACAGCGTCGAGCTGAGCCAGACATTCCGTGCCGAGATTCTGAGCCTTGTCACCGATCTGGAGGGGTCGAGCGAGGTGGGCGGCCTGTTCCTGCACCCCAATGAACGCGCGGGCGGACTGGGCATGCTGATCGCGCGCAGCCGATATCTCTTCATCGCCATGCACCGCGAGCGCTTTGCCGACCGGATTCTGGCCGAATTGCGCGGCGTGATCGACGAAAAGGGCGACTCGCCCTTTTGGGACAGCATTGCGGGCCGATTCTTCGGCATGAGCTTTGACGAGGCGGACACCTTCAACGCGCTGCACGGCAACCAGTTCATCGCCGATCTGATGCCCAAGCATCCGGTCTATGTGGCGATGCTGAGCGAAGCAGCCCGGTCGGTGATCGGACGGCCGCATATCAGCGGAAGAGCGGCCATGAGAATGCTGGAAAATGAAGGTTTTACACACGAAAATTATGTCGATATCTTCGATGGCGGGCCGACCATGACGACGCGCACAGATCAGGTGCGGTCAATCGCCAATGCCCGTCATTCGACGATTTCGGACCTGTCCGGCGACGGCATCTTGTCGCTGGTCGCAACTGGCAAGCTCGACCGTTTCCGCTGCGTCTATGGCAAGGTCGGGGAAACCGCAGATGGCGTGACGCTGGACGAAACCGCTGCCACTCTGCTCGCGGTCGCGCCGGGCGACAGCATCTGGCACATTGAACGCTGAGCGTCCGGCATGCTGAGCGAAATCAATTTCGACGGTCTGATCGGCCCGACCCATAATTATGCAGGACTCAGCCCCGGCAACATCGCATCGGCCAATAATGCCGGGGCCGTTTCACAGCCGCGTGCCGCCGCGCTGCAGGGCATCGCCAAGATGCGCGCCAACATGGCCCTTGGCCTGAATCAGGGGTTTTTCGTACCTTTGGCGCGGCCCGACATGGCCTGGCTGGACCAGCTTGGCACCGGGCCCGAGAATGCCGAGCCGCATATCCGCGCTGCCGCCTGGTCAGCGTCATCCATGTGGGCGGCCAATGCCGCAACCGTGTCGCCCGCGCCCGACACCGCCGATGGCCGCTGTCACCTGACAATCGCCAATCTGGCCACCATGGCGCATCGCAGCCATGAATGGCCGGGCACCCTCGCCCAGCTGCAGCTCGCCTTTGCCGATAGCGCGCATTTTGCCGTGCATGCGCCGGTTCCGCCGCCCTTTGGCGATGAAGGTGCGGCCAATCATATGCGGCTGTGCGACCGCCATGACGCATCGGGCGTCGAGATATTCGTCTATGGACGCAGCGGCGGGCACTATCCGGCGCGCCAGCATATCGAGGCAAGCAAGGCGGTTTCCCGGCACCATGGCCTCAATCCCGCCATGACCCTGTTTCTCGAGCAATCCGCAGAAGCGATTGCCGCGGGCGCATTCCACAATGATGTGGTCGCTGTCGCCAATGAACGGGTGCTGTTCTGTCATGAACAGGCATTTGAGGACCGGCTGGGCAGCTATGCGCGCATTCATGACGTCATGCCGTCAGCCGAAATTGTCGAGGTTCCGGCCGGATCCGTGAGCCTTGAGGACGCCATAAAAAGCTATTTATTCAATGCTCAGCTTGTCACTCTTCCTGAATCTTCTCAAATGGCGCTGATCCTGCCGAGCGAGGCACGCGAAACCGCACCGGTATGGAGCTGGCTGCAGGGCATGATTGCGGGCAATGGCCCGATTCGGAGACTGGAAACCGTCGACGTTCGCCAGTCCATGGCCAATGGCGGTGGCCCTGCCTGTCTGAGGCTGAGGGTTGTGGCCGATCCCGCAACCGTTGATCCGCGCTTCATCGCCACCGACGAAAGGCTGGACCGGGTCGAGGCGGTGATCGCGAAACACTGGCCGGAAGCAATCGCCCCGGCCGATCTGGCCAGCCCCGCGCTGCAACGGGACGTGATTGGCGCCCGGCAGGCGCTGCTCGATACGCTTGATCTTGCCTGTTTGGCATGAGCCCCTGTCGCCAGGCTTTACACTTCATAAATTCTTAACCATCGTAACCGCCGTAAAACTGCCAGTGGCACAATGCTTGCGGAGGACATGGCCATGTTGCGGAAAATCAAACGCCTGTTCCTGATCAAGACCAAGTTCGAGGCCTATCTGATCATCTATGCCCTCGCCCTTGGCGCGGTGGAGCGCGGCCAGGTCTATCTGCAGCAATATGGCGGATGGGGCGGCAAGCTGCTGTTCCTCGCCTGCACCGGCGCGGTTTTCATGGCGGGGGCCAAGATCCTTGACGCGATCGATTATCAGCGCGCCTATGGCCCGGAACAGTAATCACCGGATTTGAAAGATGAAAGTGGGGCGCTTCTGTTGCCCGGCGCGCCCCGTGCCGCTGGAATCCCTTCTGTTGCCCGGTGGGTCCAACCGCGCTTAAGCTTTGTGATTCTTGGCCGTTAGGCCGCTGAATCAGGCAGCAAGAGCGAGTGCGTCGTTATCGTTTGCACTTATCGTTTTTGAGCCTTTAACGGGTTACTCAGCCCGGACGAAAACACCGCTTTTCAACACACGTCGATCCTGGTTCGGCCCCGTCAGCAAGCGCAGTAATCCGCATCTGCTGGTGGAGCCGCCGGGTACTGCCCCCGGGTCCGCTGTGCCTATTGCACGCCGCAATTTATCGTCATAGCCGGCCGAAACCGGCAGGCTCTATATAGCGATGCATTGCTGAATGAAAAGTGACCGGGCAAACAATCGGGCAGGACAAAGCCCGCCCGACCGGTTTCACCATCGCATTGATACGCTATTTCTTGAGGGAATCGCGAATTTCCGTGAGCAGGTCGATCTCGCTCGGCCCGGCGGGCGGTGCCTCTTCCTCCTGCTTGCGGATCATCTTGTTCGCCTGGCGCACCATCAGGAATATGACAAAGGCCAGGATCAGGAAATTGATCACCATGGTCAGAAACTGGCCATAGCCGAGCAGCGGCACACCCGCCGCCTTGAGCTCGGCATAGCTGGTCAGCGATCCTTCATAGCCCTCTGGCACCGGGCCAAGCATGACGAAATAGCCCGAAAGGTCGCTGCCGCCGAAAATCGCACCGACAACCGGCATGATGATGTCTTCGGTCAGCGAGGTTGTGATGGTCGCAAACGCCCCGCCGATGATGACCGCTACGGCCAGATCGATCACATTGCCGCGCGCAACGAAATCCCGAAACTCCTTGAACATCCCCATTTCCCCTTTTGCCAGGATCGAATGGCTCTATAATCACCGAATATCGGCGCTTGTCGAGACGAGAATCCGTCAGGCCGCCCTTGAAATCATGCTGTATTATTCCAATATAACAGCCACTATTATCGGAGGGAAACCAACATCATGCGACCCATTATGCGAAAACTGGCCATCTGGATCATGCTGCCGTTCGGCGCACTGGCGCTATCGGCCTGCGGCATCAATTCGGTGCCGACGGCGGAAGAGAACGCCAAGGCCAAATGGGCAGATGTGGAAAACCAGTATCAGCGGCGTGCCGATCTGGTGCCCAATCTGGTGGCGACGGTGAAGGGATTTGCCCAGCAGGAACAGGATACGCTGACCGCCGTTGTCGAGGCGCGCGCCAAGGCAACCTCGATCCAGATAAGCGCCGATGACCTCGATGATCCCGAAAAGGTCGAGCAGTTTGCAGCGGCCCAGGCGCAGCTCAGCCAGGGGCTTGGGCGCCTGCTCGCCTCTGTCGAGGCCTATCCGGAACTGAAGTCCAACCAGAATTTCCTCGCGCTGCAAAGCCAGCTTGAGGGTACGGAAAACCGCATCGCGGTGGCCCGGCGCGACTATAATGAAGCGGTGCGCGCCTATAACACCACGATCCGCACCTTCCCCGACATTATCGGCGCAAAGCTGATCCATGGCGCGGAGCCGCTGACCCCGTTCAAGGCGACCAGCGAGGGCGCGGAGGAAGCGCCCGAGGTCAAGTTCTGATCGAACCGGCGTCAAACCTGAAAGACACCGGATTGCGGGGATCGGGCCTGATGGCCCGGTCCCTGACCGGCCTGTTGTGCGCGACGCTGGCCGCTGGCCCGCTCCACGCTCAGCCTGCTCCTGCGCCGTCCAGGCCAAAGGTCGAGGCGGTCGTGCTGGAAGGCCAGGTGCTCGATGAGGCGCAGCTGCTCTCTGCGCAGGGCAAGCAACAGCTCGATACCGAGCTGACCCTGCTCAAGCAGCAGCTGGGGCCGGATTTCGTGGTGGTCACGGTGGTGTCGCTCGGCAACCAGCCGATCGACCAGTTCTCGCTTTATCTCTCCACCCTGTGGCAGATTGGCGATGCGCAGCGTCAGGACGGGGTGCTGATGCTGATCGCGCCCAATGAACGGCAGATCCGCATCGATGTCGGCGGCGGCCTCAAGCCTCTGCTGACCGATCCCTATTGCGCAGATGTAGTGCGCGATACGATGCTGCCGCTGGTCCGGCAGGGCAATATGGAAGGCGCGATCATGGCAGGCGCGCAGCAGCTGATCGCCACGATGCGCAATGCGGCAACGGGAGGCAATAATGCCGGTTAGGTCCTTTTTCTTCACGGCGCTTATGCTGCTGGTTGCGGCTCTGGCGCTGCCCGCCCATGCCCAGAATTTTCCCGAGCTGACCGGCAGGGTCGTCGACAATGCCGAATTGCTCGACGAGGCTCAGGAAGCTGCGCTGTCAGCACGGCTGGAGGCGCTGGAAGGCCAGTCCGGCCGCCAGCTGGTGGTGGCAACCATCCCCAATCTGGAAGGCTATGAAATTGAGGATTATGGCTATCGGCTGGGCCGCGAATGGGGAATTGGCGACAAGGAGCGCAATGACGGCACCCTGCTGATCGTTGCGCCCAATGAACGCAAGGTCCGTATCGAGGTCGGCTATGGCCTTGAGGGGATCATGACCGATGCCCTGTCCAGCATCATTATCCAGAACGACATCCTTCCGCGCTTTCGCGACAATGACTATCCCGGCGGCATCAATGCCGGGGCGGATGCGATCATCAGCCAGCTGACCCTGCCCGAGGACGAGGCACGCGCCTATGCCGCGCAGGTCGGCGAGGATCAGCGCAGCAGCGAGGGATCGGGCAATTTCGGCATGCTGATCTTCTGGGGGTTCATCCTGTTCTTCTTCATCCTTCCGGCAATCTTCGGCAGCCGCAAAGGCAAGCGCTATCGCCGCAGCGGTGCCGGACCGATCATCGTCTGGGGACCGAGCGCGGGCAGCAGCTGGGGAAGCAGCAGCAGTTCAGGCGGCTCGTCCTGGAGCAGCGGCGGCGGTGGCGGCGGGTTCAGCGGCGGCGGCGGCAGCTTCGGCGGCGGCGGCGCGTCGGGCGGCTGGTAAGGGGAAAGAACCATGGGCAAGGTCAGACACGTAACCGCCGAAGAGCATGCCGAGGTCACGGCTGCCGTCGGCAAGGCCGAACAGAGCACCGATGGCGAAATCGTCACCATCGTCGCGGGCCAGTCCGACGATTATCGCGAAACGCCGGTGATCCTGGCGGTCGCCGCGCTGTTTGCCTATCTGGCGGCCATCGCGATCTTTCCGCAATTCTTCATGAACCTGCTGACCGTGCTGAGCGGCGGGTGGGAGCATGATTATCGTCCGGCAGAATATCAGACCATCATCCTGCTGAGCGGCGCGGCCATCTATGTACTCGCCTATCTGCTGTTTGCCTGGACGCCGCTGCGCATTGCACTGACCGCAAAGTCAAAGCGCGAAGCGCGGGTGCGGCAGCGCGCAATCGAGCTGTTCAAGGTCGGTGCCGAACGCCGCACCATGGGGCTGACCGGCATTTTGATTTATCTTTCCATGGCAGAGCATCGCGCCGAGATCGTCGCCGACGATGCCATTGTCGGCAAGGTCAGCAGCGATGTGTGGGGCGAGGCGATGGCCGCGCTGATCCTGGAGGTGAAGCAGGGCAAGGCCGGGGCTGGCATGGTCGCCGCGGTCGAGCAGGTCGGCAAGGTGCTGGCCGAACACTTCCCCAAGAGCGAAGGCAATCCCAATGAGCTGCCCGACCGGCTGATCGAACTATAGGCCTGACCGGCCAATCCCTCTCCACAAAAGAAAGCAGATCATGAGCGAAGCCGAGGAAATCGTCTGGCAGGGCCGGTTCATCACCACGAAGAAGCGCGGGAAATGGGAATATGTCTCGCGCAGCCGGGGCATCAAGGCGGCGGTGATCCTGGCCGTGCATGACGGCAAGGTAATTCTGGTGGAACAGTATCGCGTGCCGCTGGGCCGCAACTGCCTGGAACTGCCGGCCGGCCTGGTCGGCGACCATGGCGAGGATGAGGATCCCGCACTGGCCGCCGCCCGCGAGCTGGAGGAAGAGGCGGGCTATCGCCCCGGCCGCATGGAAATGCTGGGCGAATTCTATTCATCGCCAGGCATGGTGACCGAGAGTTTCTTCATGATGCGCGCCCATGACCTTGAAAAGGTCAGCGAGGGCGGCGGTGTGGAGGGCGAGAATATCACCGTTCACGAAGTGCCGCTGGCGGAACTGGAAAGCTTCATTGCCGCCAAGCGCCGCGAGGGCTGCGGTGTCGATGTGCGGATGCTGATGCTGCTCGGCGCCAGACAGCTCAAGGGCTGAGACTGGTCTCAGTCAATTTCAGCCCTGCTGATTGTTGGCCTTAGCGGAAATTGTCAGCATAGGCCTGAATTTTCAGGCGGCGCGGCGGGGTCGGCTCGATGCGCGCGGCAATGCCGTATTTGTCCGCATAGGCCTTGGCGGCGGCGCAATCGGGAAAGCGCATCTGCAGCTGCTGGCGGGTATCGCCCGATCCGGCCCAGCCGGTCAGCGGGTCAGGGCGTTTCGCCTCTGCCGGTTCAAATTCCAGCACCCATTGATCGGTCAGTGCCCGACCGGATTGCATGGCGTTTTTCGGTCGCTGATAGATACGCGCGGCCATCGACAATTCCCCTTGGCTGATCGGGACGCGATGCCGCAAGCTACCCGGTGTCGTCAAGCCCCGCGATCATCGCGCGCCTGCGCATTGCGCGTCTTGAGGCTGGGCCGGGCGCTGGCGGGATCATCCGGCCAGACGTGCCGGGGGTAGCGCCCGCGCATCTCCCGCGCGACATCTCGCCAGCTGCCACGCCAGAATGCAGGCAGATCGCGCGTGGTCTGGATCGGGCGGCCCGCAGGCGAGGTAAGCGACAGGACCAGCGGTATCTGCGCCTGCCCCACCACCGGATGGCGATCCAGCCCGTAAAGCGCCTGCACGCGCAGTTCGACCATAGGTCCGGCTTCTGCGCCATAATCGATAAGGTGCCGGGTACCGGCGGGACTGACAAATTCGCGCGGCGCAATCCGGTCCATTTCGCGCATCGCATCCCAGCCCAGCAGGTTCTCGAACGCCTGGATCAGCTCGGCTTCGCCTATCTGGTCGAAACCGCGCCTGTCGCCCAGCAAGGCGGGCAGCCAGTCCTCTGCCGTCTCCAGCAACCGCGCATCCTCCAGTGCATCATTGCCGGCAAAGCGAGCGCGCATCCGCAGGGCATCTGTCTTTGCACCCGGCGACAGCAGCGCCAGCCCGTGCTGGCGGAGCGCATCGACAAGGCAGCCAATGACTAGATCGGGATCGGGCGCCGGATCGGGACCACTGGCCAGCAGGATCGCGCCCAGCCTTTTCTCCAGCCTCGCCCGCGCCCGCCTGCTCGCCCGGTCGAACTGGATGACGGAGCGGCGCTCGATTCGTCCGTCAAAATGCGGCTCAACCAGCGCTTCGTCCAGCCGCGCCGCACTGACGATCCGGGCATTGGCCGCCGCACCCTGAATATCGGCGACAGCCAGCCAGTCCGCCGTGACCAGCATGCTGGCAGGGTCGAGCCGGAAGGACCGCCCGCCCGTGCTCTGCCATTGCTCGCCCTGCGGGTCGACACGCCGGGCGAGCCGGTCGGGAAAGGCCGTCGCGACCAGCAGCGCAATGGCATTTTCATCCGGCGCAAGGCCTGCATCCTCACCAGCTTCGGCTCGGCTGGCCATCGCCGCCCAGCGCGATGCCAGACGCTCCGATGCTCTGGCACGCTCGCTCCTGTCCGTTCGCCATCGCGCCAGACGATGCGACAAGTCATCGCTGCGCCCGCCCAGCCCGCGCTCCTGCATCAGCAGTGCGAGGCGCGATGCCAGCCCGCCCTGCTCCATGGCGGCACCGGCTAGGACCATATGGGCCAGTTCGGGCGGCAGCGGCATGTCCGCCATCGCCCGGCCATGGGGTGTGATTGCGCCTTCCGCATCCAGCGCATCCAGCGCCCGCAACCGCCTGCGCGCCTCTGCCAGTCCGGCAGATGGCGGCTGATCCAGCCATTTGAGACGCGCCGGATCATTTTCCCCCCAAGCCGCGCATTGCAGCACCAGCGATGCGAGGTCAGTGTTCAGAATTTCGGGCGGATCGAATTCGGCCATACCGCCATTTGCCGCTTCCAGCCACAGGCGATAGGCCACGCCCGGACCCTGGCGGGCGGCGCGTCCGGCACGCTGGCGCACCGAGGCGCGGCTCGCCCGTCCCGTCACGAGCCGCGATATCGCCAGCGCGGGATCAAATTCGGCGCGGCGAGAGAGGCCGCTATCGACGACGATCCGCACGCCATCGATGGTCAGGCTGGTTTCGGCAATGGCGCTGGTCAGAATGATCTTGCGGCGGCCCTCCGGATCGGGACGGATCGCGGCGCGCTGATCGGCGGGAGCGACCGAACCATGCAGCCGGTGAACGGCAATTGTCCCGGCCAAACTGTCAAGCCGGTCCGCCGTCCGCTCAATCTCGCCCAGCCCGGGCAGAAAGGCGAGCAGATCGCCCCGCTGTTCCCGCAAGGCGGTGCGGATGACATTGGCCATATCCCGCTCAATCGGCAGTTCCGCACTGCGCCCGACATGGCGCAATTCCAGATCATGGCTCTGCCCCATGCTCTCGATCAGCGCGGCGCTGCCGTCCGGCCCGCCCAGCAGCTCTGCGAACCGCGCACCATCGAGCGTTGCCGACATGGCCAGCAGGCGCAGATCGGGCCGGAACGCCGATTGCGCCTCCAGCGCCAGGGCAAGGCCGAAATCCATGTCGAGGCTGCGTTCGTGCACCTCGTCAAACAGCACCGCTGAAATACCGGCAAGTTCGGGATCGGACTGGATACGATTGACGAAAACCCCCTCGGTCATGACGATGATCCGGCTGCGCGCGGAGACCTTGCTGTCGAGCCGGGTCATATAGCCGATGGTTTCGCCGGGCCTTTCCCCTGCCCGCTCTGCCATATGTTCGGCGGCGGCGCGCGCCGCCAGCCGGCGCGGGCTGAGCAGCAATATCTGCCCGCTGCACCATGGCTGGCCGATCAGCGCGGGCGCAACCAGGCTGGTCTTGCCGGCACCCGGCGGCGCGATCAGCACGGCATTGCTGCACGCCCGCAAGGCTGCCGTCAGATCATCCAGCACATCCTCAACGGGCAAGCGTTCGCGCATCAGCCGGTCGCCCCGCCATAGGTGCCAATCCCCAGGCGCCGCCGCAGCATCCAGCGCGCGACCATCAGCACCGCCACCGCCGCCAACCCTGATGCCAGCCCGGTCCACACGCCCAGCCCCTGCCAGTCGCGGTAAAAGGCCAGCCAGATGGCGACGCCAATGCCGACCACCCAATAGCCGAAAGCCGCGAACAGCATCGGCCAGCGTGTATCCTGCAACCCGCGCAGCACCCCGGCACCCACCGCCTGAAAACTGTCGACCAGCTGAAATATCGCGGCGATCATGATGAAATCGAGCGCGAGCGCAAACACCGCTGCGCTGCCCGGATTTGCGGGATCGACGAACAGGCCGACCAGCTGGCGATCGAAGAGCACCATCAGCGTCGAGGCATTGAGCGCGGCGGCAAGACCAAGGCCCAGCGCGGTCCAGCCCGCCTGGGTCACGCCAAATGCATCGCGGCGGCCATGATGCACGCCGACGCGCACCGTGGCGGCCTGCGATATGCCCAGCGGAACCATGAAGGCCAGCGCCGCAATCTGCAGGGCAATGGCATGGGCAGCGAGCGAGGTGCCGCTTATCCGGCCCATCAGGAAAGCTGCGGCGCTGAAAATCGCCACCTCAAATGCAAAGGTTATCGCTATCGGCAGGCCCAGCCGCCAGATTTCGCGATAGCGCGGCCAGTCGCTCAGCCACCAGCGGCCGAACAGCCGATAGCGGCGAAAGCGCCGGACGCCGCTGACCACTGCAACCATGCCCAGCATCATCGCGAAATTTGCGGTGAAATTGGCGATGGCGGCGCCCGTCAGCCCCAGCTCCGGCAGGCCGAACAGGCCGAATACCAATATCCAGCATACTGCCGCATTCACCACCACGCCCAGCAGGGTGATGAACACGCCCCAGAGCGGCCGCTCCAGCGCCGATACATAATAGCGCAGCACGATCTGGACCAGAAAGGGCAACAGGCCCCACATGGCAATGCGGATGAATTGCCCGGCCATATGCGAGAGGTTTGCAGGCTCCCCCATGGCCAGGAATATCGCCTCGGCATGCCAGAGGACGAACCAGATCGGAATGCAGATGCTGGCCGAAACCCAGAGCGCCTGCCGCACCGTGCGGCGGACGTCGCGGACCGAATGCATCATCCGTCCGCGCTCGGCGGCGACCAGCGGTGACACTGCGGTCACCAGCCCCATGGCGAAAGTGCCGAATGCGAAATAGAGATTCACGCCCAGCGCCGATGCGGCGAGCGCATCGACATCATAGCGGCCCAGAATCAGCACATCGCTGGTATTGATCGCCGCCTGCGCCAGATTGCCGACGATCAGCGGCAGCGCGAGCGCCAGCATTTCGCGAATTTCCAGCCGCAAAGACGGGGTTTTGCCTGTGTTGGTGGTCATCGAAACAGATCCAGAAACCACCCCCGACTCGGGGCAGCCGACCTCAATAGCCGCGTTGGATCGCGAATTCGACCGTTTCGACCAGCGCAGCCCTGGCCTTGCCCTGTCCAAAACCGGCAATCGCATCGATGGCCCGCTGTCCGAAATGCCGGGCACGCTCCAGCGTTGCGTCGATTGTGCCATGCCGTTTCAGCAGGCTGGTGGCATGAGCCAGATCATCATCGGATGTCCGGTGGCCGATCATCGCATCTTCCCAGAATTTGCGCTCTTCCGCGTCACCCCGCGCATAGGCCAGGATCACCGGCAGCGTCACCTTGCCATCGCGAAAATCATCGCCAACACCCTTGCCCATGGTTTCGGCATCGGAAACATAGTCAATCGCGTCATCGACCAGCTGGAATGCAATGCCCAGATTGCGGCCATAGGCATCGAGCGCCATTTCAATTGCCTCGTCACGCTCCGCAACAACGGCGGAAATCCGGCATGCCGCTGCAAACAGCGCAGCGGTCTTGGCGCCGATGATGTCGAGATAGCGCTGCTCCGAAGTCGTGATCTTGCGCTGCGCGGTAAGCTGATCGACCTCGCCCTCGGCAATCACTGCAGAAGCATTGGACAGGATCTTCAGAACCTTGAGCGATCCATCCTCGACCATCAATTCGAACGAGCGGCTGAACAGGAAATCACCGACCAATACGGTCGCCGGATTACCGAAGATCAGGTTCGCAGCCTTCTTGCCCCGCCTGAGATCGGAACCGTCGACAACATCGTCGTGCAGCAGCGTCGCGGTGTGAATGAATTCCACCGCAGCGGCCAGCTTGTGATGGCGATTGCCGGGATAGTCGAGCAGTTTTGCACAGGCGAGCGTCAGCATCGGGCGCATGCGCTTGCCGCCACCGGCGATCAGATGACCGGCCAGTTCGGGGATGAGCGGGATTTCCGACTGCATCCGCTCCAGAATGACGCTGTTGACGCAATTCATGTCATTGGCGACCAGCGCCATGATCGGATCGAGCGATGGCTGGCCCTGTCGGCCGATCTGATGGATGGTGGCGCTCACGATGCTGGCGATTTGGCAAGACCGGAAGGGTTTGGCAAGCGTCATCACGATCAATATCGCCAGAAATCCGGATATGGGTACAAATCGCGATTGTGCCGCGAAACAAGATAATGGTGGCATCGCCGGTCCGCTTTTATGTATGGCCATCGGCATGAGCAGCGATCCGGTTCTTTCATCCTATCGCCAGAGCATCGACAATATCGATGCGGCGCTGATCCACATGCTGGCCGAGCGGTTTCGCATCACCCAGGCGGTGGGCGAGCACAAGGCGCGCAACGCCCTGCCCCCGGCCGATCCGGGCCGCGAGGAACAGCAGATTGCCAGGATGCGCCGACTGGCCGAAGAGGCGAAGCTGGACCCGGAATTTTCCGAGAAATTCCTGCGCTTCATCATCGATGAAGTGATCCGCCACCACGAACAGCTGCGCGACGCGGAATAGCTGCGCCACGTCCGTCTGGTCAGGTCTTTGGCGGAACTATGCCGCGCATCGGCCCGCCAAGATGTCCCGACACGATCTTTGCCACCAGGGCGCGGGCCAGCGGCCAGTGCGCGAAATGATGCACCAGCCGGTCGCGAATCACCGGAAGCAATCCGGAATCGGACTGGTAAAGCGGGGTAAAGGCGGTGCTGAGTGCCTGATAGAGGCGCACATGCAATGACCGGTAATGCGCATAATAGCGCAGCGCTTCGGCAAGGTCGCCGGTCATATGCAGCGACTGGGCAAGCGCGGCGGCATCGATCAGCGCCATATTTGCCCCCTGCCCAAGCTGCGGGCTGGTCGAATGCCAGCTGTCACCGACATGGGCGATGCGCGCCATGGGCGATGGCGACGCGGTCCGATGGCGGTATCGAGCAAAGGTCATTTGCTCGAACGATTCCAGCTGCCCCGCAAAAGGCGCAGCCTCGGGCCAGAGCGCTGCGAAACTCTCCTGCCAGGCGGACATCCCGGCCTGGCGCAGCGCATCGACCCGGTCATCCCGCACGCTCCAGAACAGGGCGCAACGTCCGGTTCCGTCCGCCAGCCGCCCGATCGGCATGATCCCGGCCATATGATCGGCATTGCGATAGCGCTGCTCCAGCGCATCGGCGGCAATGGCATTGCCATCGGGGCGGGCAATGCTGGCCCAGAGCGCACCCCAGCGCAGCATCGTGCCCTGCCCTGCGGAAAGCCGGGAGTTTGCCCCGGTCGCATCGATCAGCAAATCGAAACGCGACCTTGTGTTCGACGCGCCTCGCCCGGCAAACAGAGGACGGATTCCCGCTGCCGACACATCCGCGCCGGCCAGTTCATGGCCGCATTCCAGCGCAATCCCCTCAGCGATGATCGCATCATAAAGCCTTTGGAACAGGTCAGCACGGTGGGTGCCGATGGCATGAGCATCGGGCGCGATATGACGATATTCCATGAAGAGCGCTCGGCGACCCGTTGGCTGTGACAGGCCGACCAGCCGGTTGACCCGCGATCCATCCGCCGCGACGGGATGCAACAGGCCCAGCATCGCCAGCACAGCCTGTCCCGAGGGCTGGATCAGCAGGCCCGACCCGACCGGCTCGGGATGGTCGAAGCGTTCAAACAGAGTCACCCGGTGCCCCATGCGCGCCAGGAACAGCGCACTCGCCATCCCGCCCGGTCCGCATCCTGCAACCGCGATTTCCAGTCTGGCAGAGTGCCCCGGCATTTCGGCTAGGCAGCTTTGGGCAGTCGCAGGCGAACCAGCAGTCCGCCCAGATCCTCGCTTTCGTCGAGCGAAACCGATCCGCCATAGATTTCGGCAACATCGCGCACGATGGCAAGACCAAGGCCGGTGCCGGGCTTGCCGGTATCGAGCCGCGCGCCCCGGTCAAAAATCCTCACCCGCTCCGCCTCGGGGATGCCCATGCCGTCATCCTCCACCCATATCTCCACCAGATTGGATGCCAGGGCGACCTCGCTTGTCTCTTTGGGGGCGATGGTCACAAAAACACTGCCGCCGCCATATTTGGCTGCGTTCTCGACCAGATTGCCGAGCATTTCCTCGACATCCTGCCGCTCCACCGCAACGGCAACGCTGTTGTCGCCATCAAGATCGATCCGCGAATCGGGATAGAGCCTGCGCACCGCCCGCTCGACCGCCTCGGCGCTGTCCCACACATTGGCGCGGCTGTGCGCCAGGCCGCGACGCCCCACGGCGCGGGCGCGGGCAAGATGATGGTCGACCTGCCGCCGCATCACCGCCGCCTCACGAATGACGGTATCGGCCAGATCATCGGAACGCGCCGTCGCGCTGTTCATGATGACGGTAAGCGGCGTCTTGAGCGCATGGGCCAGATTGCCGGCATGGCGGCGCGCCTCCTCCGCCTGCTTTTCATTATGTTCGAGCAGCGCATTCAGTTCCTCGACCATCGGCAGCACCTCGATGGGCATGGGATCGGTCACCCGGTCCTGCTGCCCCGTGCGCATTGCCACAATCGCCTGCCGCACCTTGCGCAGCGGCCACAGACCGTAAAATGTCTGCAGCGCCGCCAAAATGATCAGGCCGAGCGCGAGCAGCGCGAAACTGTTGGTCAGGGTCCGGCGCACCTCGGCAATCTGCTGATCGACCTGTTCGCGATTCTGGGCGACGATGAACATCCAGCGGACCTCGGAATCGGGCAGGTAGATCGCCCGCTCGATCACCCTCAGCTTCTCACCGGCAAACTGATCGGACTCATAGATATGCGGCTCGCTGTCGTCATGCTCGGCGGTGACCGCAATCCGCCGGTCCCACAAGGAACGCGAATAGAAATCGTCATAGCCCGGTCCGCTGATCTGCCAGTAGAGGCCGCTATTGGGCTCCATGAAACGCTGATCGCCCAATGGCCGGTTCAGCCGCACCTCGCCATCGGGGCCGATTTCGGTCGATGCGATGAGCGAGGTCAGCACATATTCCAGCTGTTCGTCGAAATTGGTGGTGATCGAACTGGTCAGCGCCCGGTCGAGCGCCACGCCTCCGGCAAGCAGCAGCACGATGATCCAGGCTGCGGCAATGCCGATCATCCGGCGGCTGAGCGAGCCTGTTGTGCGCAAGGGAACGGGCGGTTCGCCGTCCTCCCCGCCGGGCGTCGCGACGGACTGGCCGTGCGCCGATACGATCAGATTGTCGGGTGCGTCAGCCACGCTCCTCAGGGTCTTCCAGGCTATATCCAAGGCCGCGAATGGTGGTGATCACATCGCTGCCCAGTTTCTTGCGGATGCGCGTGACGAAAACTTCAATCGTGTTGGAATCGCGATCAAAATCCTGATCGTAAATATGCTCGATCAATTCGGTGCGCGACACGACCTTGCCCTTGTGGTGCAGCAGATAGGACAGCAGCTTGTATTCCTGCGCGGTCAGCTTCACCGGCTCGCCATCCAGCGTGACCTTGCCGGAACGCGTGTCGAGACGCACCGGTCCGGCGGTCAGTTCGCTCGATGCATTGCCCGATGCGCGGCGGATCAGCGCGCGAAGCCGGGCGATCAGCTCTTCGGTCTGGAACGGCTTGGCAAGATAATCATCCGCACCGGCATCAAGACCGGCCACCTTGTCCGACCAGCTGTCACGCGCTGTCAGCACCAGCACGGGAAAGCTGCGGCCTTCCTTGCGCCACATGCCCAGCACGGTCAGGCCGTCAATTTCCGGCAGGCCGAGATCGAGCACGACCGCGTCATAATCCTCGGTCGAACCCATGAAATGGCCGTCTTCGCCATCGGTCGAAAGATCGACGGCATAGCCGGTATTTTCCAGCGTCGATTTGAGCTGGCGGCCCAGTGTCGGTTCATCCTCAACGATCAGGACGCGCATGCAAAACTCCCCTGTTTGCGATTCTCCGCCCCCGGTCCCAATGAACCGGCGTCGGCATCGTCATGCTTATCAGGCAATATCGCGGAATTCTCAACCGTTTGCGATCAGTCGCTTTCCCGCAGGATGGCACCGGAACGGGCATCGACATCGACAAAGACGACACGGTTGTTCTTCAGGAATTTCAGGCGATAGACCTTGTTGTCCGGATCGAATTCGGGACCGAGATATTTCATCCCGCGCATCCGGGGCAAAATCCGCGCTTCAATCTCGCGCAGCGACTTCACCTGACCGGCCATCAGCTGCTGGCGCGCATCATTCTGCTCGCCGCGCCGCATCTGTGCATCGGCGTTGCTCGCCGGAATGCCAAGCGCCAGCGCGCCCGCAATGCCGACGCCCATCAGCGCCCTTGCCCAGAATGTGACAGCCTTTTCCATATGCCCGATGTAAAGCCACCCCGTTGAATGGACGGTGAATAGCCTGCATCGCCAATGTTCACAATGGCGCGCGCGAAATGGTCCTATTTGCGGACAGCATCGATATAGGCATGGCGCAGCGCCATCGTCTCCATCCCCGGGCTGCCATCGCCAATCGCCAGCCCGTCAATCTCCACGACCGGCATCACGAACAGCGAAGCCGATGTGACGAACGCCTCGGCCGCGTTCTGCGCCTCGGCAATGGTGAACGGCCGTTCCTCAACCGTCATGCCCGAACGGCGGGCGATGTCGATCAGGCTGAGCCGGGTAACGCCCGGCAGGATTTCATGGCCCAGCGGGTGGGTGACCAGATGCCCGGTGCGCGTGATGATATGGGCGTTCTGGCTGGTCCCCTCGGTGATGATCCCGTCCAGGGTCAGCCAGACATCATCGACCCCGACGGCCTTCGCCTCCATCTTCATCATCGATGCATAGAGCAGCTGCACGGTCTTTACATTGCGCATCTGCCAGCGGCGGTCAGGCCGGGTCATGATCCGCATGCCCCTTTCGGCCAGCGGATTATCGATCAGCTGGCGCTGCTGGGTAAAGGCAAAGCAGGTTGGCGCGACTGACGATGGCGGAAACAGGAAATCGCGGTCCGCCACACCGCGCGAGACCTGTAGATAGACCGTCCCCTCATCCAGCGCGTTGCGCACTATAAGTTCCTTAAGAACCGTGCTCCAATCCTCTCCGTCCAGATCATGCGCAATGGCAAGTTCGGCGAGCGAACGGCGCAGCCGGGCCATGTGGTGGCCAAAATCGATCAGCCTGCCGTCCAGAACCGAAAACACCTCATACACGGCATCGGCAAACAGGTTTCCGCGGTCGAATATCGATATATTGGCGGCATTTTCGGCCAGGAATTCACCGTTGAGATAGACAGTCCGCAACCCGATTCTCCACCATCAGAGCCTGTGTCCCGTATTCGGCCCGTTGACGCTTTGCGGTCAAGCCGCTTTGGCAATGCTTGCACAGCCCGATCAGGGGCTCTAGGCGGCGTGGACAGATTCCGCATGGCTGAGGCTTGAGCCAGAAAGAGCCCGGGCAAGAAGCGAATGAGGCGAATAGTGGTGCTATTTAACGAGAGAGCGACGATGCTCAGGGCATTTTGGGCCAAGTCCTTCGGATGGCCGGATGCAGGCGACTGGCTTTGTCAATCTGCTTGTCCGGGTGGCATGCCCCGCATTGCGCAGATTTCCGCACCATTCATCCCGCATCCAGCCACCCCGGCGCATGCGGAATCAGTCCACGCCGCCTAAAGGCCCGGTCATGTCTACCCCCCCTGTCCTTTCCTATGAAGGCCTTGGCCTGATCCAGGGCAGCGGCTGGCTGTTCCAGGATATTGATCTTTATATCGGCCCGCGCGACCGGCTGGCCCTGATCGGCCGCAATGGCGCCGGCAAGACCACGCTGCTGCGCCTGATCGCGGACCGGATCGACTGTGACCGGGGCAAGCGCACCATTCAGCCGGGCATCAAGGTCGTGCTGCTGGAGCAGGACCCGAATTTCGCCGGACATGACCGGCTGATCGACTGGGCGCTGGCTGGCGCGGATGCACCGCCCGCCCATGAAGTGGCGGCGATAGCCGACCAGATCGGTATCGACCTGGACCGCGAGGCGCGAACGGCAAGCGGCGGCGAGCGGCGGCGAGCGGCGATATGCCGGGCGCTGGCGCAGGAGCCCGATGTGCTGCTGCTCGACGAGCCGACCAACCATCTCGACCTCGCCGCAATTGACTGGCTCGAAGGATGGCTGGGCCGCTTTACCGGCGCTTTTCTGGTCATCAGCCATGACCGGACCTTTCTGGAAAGGCTGACCCGCCAGACCCTGTGGCTCGACCGGGGCGCGCTGCGCCGTCAGGAAATCGGCTTTGGCGGCTATGAGGCCTGGATGGAAAAGGTTTATGCCGAGGAAGCCCGCGCCGCCGAAAAACTGGATGCCAAGCTGAAGATCGAGGCGCACTGGCTGGAGCGCGGCGTCACTGCCCGGCGCAAGCGCAATCAGGGGCGGCTCGAAAAGCTCTGGGAAATGCGTGCCCAGCGCGCCGCGATGCTCGGCCCGTCGGGAACCGCAAAGCTGAAAGTCGTCAGCGATGATGTGCGGACCAAATCGGTCATCGTCGCCGAAAATGTCTCAAAGGCTTTTGGCGATGGCGAGGAACGTCGCACCATCATCCGCGACTTTTCCCTGCGCATCCAGCGGGGCGACCGGATCGGCATTGTCGGTGCCAATGGCGCGGGCAAGACCACGCTGATCCGGATGCTGACCGGCGAGCTGGCACCCGATACCGGCAGCGTGACGCTGGCCAAGACGCTCGATGGCGTGGTCATCGACCAGCAGCGCAAGCTGATGGCGCCCGACAAGCGCGTCCGCGACGTGCTGGCCGAAGGCGGCGACTGGATCGAGGTGCGCGGCATCAAGAAGCATGTTCAGGGCTATCTCAAGGAGTTCCTGTTCGAGCCGTCGCTGGTCGACGCCAAGGTCGGGACACTGTCCGGCGGCGAACGCTCCCGCCTTCTGCTGGCGCGCGAATTTGCCCGAGCCTCCAACCTGCTGGTGCTCGACGAGCCGACCAACGACCTTGATCTTGAAACGCTCGACCTGCTGCAGGAGGTCATCGCCGATTATGACGGGACCGTCCTGATCGTCAGCCATGATCGCGATTTTCTTGACCGCACGGTCACGGTCACGCTGGGCCTCGACGGATCGGGCAAGGTCGATATCATCGCGGGCGGCTATGCCGACTGGGAGGCCAAGCGCAAGGGAAGGACAGCGCCGGCAAAAGCGAAAAGCAGCACCGCGCCGTCACCATCCACCCAATCCGCCGCCGCCGCACCGCGCACCAAGCTGAGCTACAAGGACCAGCGCGATTATGACCTGTTGCCACAGCGGATCGAGGAACTCGACACAGCGATCGCTCGCGACGAAGCGGCGCTGGCCGACCCCGACCTTTACAATCGCGATCCGGCGCGCTTCGCGTCGCTGACCGGCGCCATTGAAAAGGCGCGCGAGGAAAAGGATGAAGCCGAGATGCGCTGGCTGGACCTCGCCGAACAGGTCGAGGCGATGAGCAGCTGAGATTTCAGGCCTCGCCGGGCAGGCGATAATAGGTCGCCAGCCGGTCGAGCGCCATGCGCAGCACCAGCTTGCCAGAGCGCACCGGCCAGCCCAGCGCCTTTTCCGCAACGGGAACCGCCTCCCCCGCGCAGATCACCCGCCAGGCGATATCGTTGAGATCACGCCCCAGCGCCTCAATCGCTTCGTCAAACCGCCGCCGCGCAGCAATCTGGCGCTCGCCGGGCTCCAGATGATCGGGCGCGCCGCGCCGCGCACCCGATTGCGGGGCCGCATCCCAGCGCATCGTCAGCGAGGGCGATAGCTGCGCCGCCTCATAATCAAAGCGCAGCTTCTCCCCCGCGTCGAACTGCCTTTGCGTCAGGTGTCCGCGCGCGAACAGCCAGCCGAGCGGGGATTCTGCAAGGTTTACGGTGACGGTACGGGTCGGCCTGCGGGCGGCACCGCGCGCCAGCCTGGCACCTTCGCCCTCCCCTGCCGTCACCAGAGGCTTCTCGACCAGGATTTGATTGCCGCGCTGTACCATCAGAATCTCCATTTCGGTTCATATGCTGCTTTTTCCTTGCCATTGCGGGATGGTTGTAGGAAAGATAAATAACCAATCTGGTTATCACGCAATAGCATGAACAGCATCGGGAGTATCTGATGATCAACCGCATTCGCGAAGTCCGCCGCAGCCGCAACATGACGCTGGACGAAGTCGGACGACGCTGCTCCCCGCCGACGACTGCGCAAACCATCGGACGGCTCGAAACCGGGATGCGCACGCTGTCGCTCGACTGGCTCAACCGCATTGCCGATGCGCTGGGCGTCGACAGCAAGGAACTGGTCAAGGGCGCGGACAAGCCCGATCTGCCGATCGTCGCCCAGCTCGACTCGCGCGGCGCACATGCGCTTTCCAGACCGGAAAATGCCGAGCTGCCGCTGGCTGGCGATACGCTCGTCGCGCTGCGGATTGCGGCAGGCATTGGCGATTATCGCAGCGGCGACATGGTATGGCTCCGCCAGGTCCAGCCCGATGACTATGCCAGGGCGCTCAACCGTGATGTGCTGGTTCCGCGCCCCGCCGGGCGTTTCCTGTTTGGGCGGCTGATCGCGCGCGAAGATGGCCGGATGCAGATATTGCCGCTCGATCCGGGGCACCGCCAGCAGGTGGTGAATGATCCGCCCTGGCTGGGCATCGCCGAAAAACTGATCCGGTCGCTTTGACGGCGCCTCCGCCCATGCGCGTCCTTGCCATCTCGACACTCTACCCGCTGTCGCCGCAATCGAGCTTTGGCCGCTTTGTCGAACTGTCGCTGGATGCGGCACAGGCGAGCGGCGAAGTCGATCTGGTCCGCGTCAGTCCCAATGGCCTGCCGCCATGGCCCCTGTCGCGCCTTATCGGCCAGTATCGCGAGCGCGCAGGCCTGCCTGCCCGGGATCAGCGTTTTCCCGGCACGAACCTTTACCGTCCGGTCTTTCGCCTGATACCGCGCATGGGCGCACGCAACCCTGCCGCCATAGCGCGCGCGGTGTTGCCGCTGGCCCGTACCCTGCATGCCGAAAAGCCATTCGACCTTGTCGATGCGCAATTTTTCTATCCCGACGGCCCGGCGGCCATGCGGATTGCCAAGGCGCTCAGCCTGCCCTTTTCCGCCAAGGCACGCGGGGCGGACATTCATCACTGGAGCGCCCAGCCCGGCAGCCGCGAACAGGTTCTGGAGACCGGAAGCAAAGCGGCGGGCATGCTCGCCGTGTCGCAGGCGATGAAGGACGATATGGTGGCGCTTGGGTTCGATCCGGAGCGCATAAAGGTTCATTATACCGGCATCGATCATAAGCGCTTTCGCCCCGCACACGCACCAAAGGCAGACCTCAGGGCCGAGCTGGCGCGACAGGGATTTGGCTTTGCGCCCGATGCGCCACTAATCGTCTCGGTCGGCGCGCTCATCCCGCGCAAGGGGCAGGAACTGGTCATAAACGCCCTGCTCGATTGCCCAGGCGTCCACTATGCGATGATAGGCAAGGGCGGAGAGGAAGCGCGCTACCGGGCGCTCGCCGGAGAAATCGGCGTCGAGGACCGGGTGCATTTTTGCGGCGCACAGCCGCATGATCGCATCGCCGATCTGATCCGCGCGGCGGATATCGCGGTGCTACCGTCCAGCAGCGAAGGCCTTGCCAATGCCTGGCTGGAGGCGCTGGCCTGCGGCACACCGCTTGTCGCGTCAGATGTCGGCGGGATCCGCGAATTGCTGCGCGATGACAGCGTCGGCCGCATAGTTGAACGGACCCCGGCGGCCATAGCCAGTGCGATCAACGGGCTGCTCGCTGCCCCGCCAGACCCCCAAAAGATCGCGGACAGCGTGGCCCATTTCAGCTGGGATCATAATGGCCGTGTGCTTATCGAGCACTGGCGTTCACTGATCCGGCGCTAGAGTCCGATGACATTTGGTTGAAACACTTCGTCATTGCGAGCGAAGCGAAGCAATCCAGCGCATTGCGCACCGCTCTGGATTGCTTCGGGGCTGCGCCCCTCGCAATGACGATTCAGGTTAATGTCATCCGGCGCTAGCGCGCTCCGATCGGCAACAGGGCCGCAGCGATCCAGCGCCCTTCCGAACGGAGCACAGCCCAGGCCCTCGCCGCTGCGCGGCTGTCCATCGCCTCTATTCCTGACCCCGCATCCTCAACCGCCAACACCAGCGCGCGCGGCGGATGAACGAGCTGCGCGCCGGTGCCCAACAGGATGAATTCAGCTATGGGCGAAAGATCGAGCAGCGGGCGGAGATCGTCCAGCGAGACCCGGTCCAGCGCAGCGGCATTCCATTCCACCGCCTCAACCGGAGTAAGCAACAGGCCGCCATCGACATGCCGGTCCCGCAGCCGGTATCCGCGCGGGCCAAGGCCGGTGATGACCGGTCCGCTAGCGGCTTCCTCCCGGCGCAGTTCCATGGCGATAGTGCCCCGGCCCGTCAGGGCTGGGCGCCATCATAGCCTTCGCGCATCTTTGCCTCGGCCTTGTCGGCATCGGTCTCGCGCGGGACGAAGCTGTCCGGGCCGACCCGCAGCCAGATCAGGATCGGGTTGGCCATGTAGATCGACGAATAGGTGCCGATGAAGATACCCAGGGTCATCGCGGCGGTGAAACCAAAGATCACGGGAGGCCCTGCGAACAGCAGCGCAACCAGCGCAATGATCATGGTCAGCGAGGTCATCACCGTGCGGGCCAGCGTTTCATTGGTCGACAGGTCGAGCAGCGCGGCGATCTCCATCTTGCGATATTTGCGCAGATTCTCGCGCACGCGGTCGAACACCACGATGGTATCGTTGAGCGAATAGCCGATGATGGTCAGCAGCGCGGCGACGATGTTGAGATTGAATTCAAGCTGGGTCAGCGCAAAGAAACCGAAGGTCAGCGCCACGTCATGGAACAGCGCGAACAGCGCCCCCACCCCGAACTGCCATTCGAAGCGGAACCAGATATAGACCGCAATGGCCAGCATCGCGAAGATCAGCGAATAGACGCCAGTCGACAGCAATTCTTCCGAAACCTTGCCCGATACCGCGTCGACGCCGTCAATCCGCGCGCCCTCCGCCTTGTATTTCTGCACGATCATGTTGGTGACCTTGACGGTCGCGGAATTGGCCTCCTGCACGTCATCGGCATTTTCGGAATCGAGCCGCATGCGGATCGACACCTCATTGGGATCGCCGAAACGCTGAATGGTTGCCTCGCCAAGGTTCAGCGCATCGATATCCTCACGCAGCTGGACAACGGGCGCTTCCTCGACCTTGTCAAAGGCCACCTGGATCATCTGGCCGCCGACAAAATCGACGCCGAAATTCAGGCCGCGCACCATAACCAGCACGATGGATGCCACGATCATCGCAATGCTGATACCCATGGCGACATTGCGCCATTTCAGGAACTGGATGTTGGTGTTTTCCGGAACGAGCTTGAGCAGTTTCACAGGTCCATCCCTCCTTATATCACCAGCTCGCGCGGGCGGCTTCGCTTCAGCCAGATCGCGACGAACATGCGGGTGACGAATACAGCGGTCCAGACCGATGTCATGATGCCGATGAACAGAACCACCGCAAAGCCCTTGATCGGACCGGAGCCGAACAGGAACAACAGCGCGGCGGCGATGACGTTGGTGATGTTCGCATCGTAAATGGCGCGGGAGGCCTCTTTATAGCCGACCTCTATAGCCTGCACGATCCGCCGCCCGTTATTGCGCTCCTCCCGGATGCGCTCATTGATCAGCACGTTCGCGTCGACCGCCGAACCCACGGTCAGGATGAAACCGGCAATGCCCGGCAGGGTCAGCGTGAAATTGCCGATGGCCATGATGCCCAGGATCAGGAACAGGTTGAGGATCAGCGCGATATTGGCATAGACGCCGAACCGTCCATAGGTCACCACCATGAAGGCGAGCACCGCGATTGTAGCGATGGCCCCGGCGAGCAGGCCAAGCTCAATCGATTCCTGGCCAAGGTCCGGGCCGACCGAGCGCTCCTCGACAACCTTCAGCGCCACCGGCAGCGCGCCGGATTGCAGGGCGATGGCCAGCTGGTTGGCGGAATCGACAGAAAACCCGCCGGATATCTGCGCCGTCCCGCCCAGAATAGGCTCATTGATATTGGGTGCCGACAGCACTTCGCCATCCAGGATGATGGCAAAGGGCCGGTCAACATTCTGCTGGGTCAGCCGGGCAAAGCGCGCGCCGCCCTCCCGGTCGAAAGTGATGGTGACAACCGGCTCGCTGGTCTGCGGGTCAAAGCTCTGCTGGGCATTGGTAAGATTGTCACCCTTGATGCCGCCCAGGCGGCGCACGGCGATATTCGGAATGCCCTGTTGCGGATTGGCATAGGGATAGATCTGGCTGCCGATCGGCGCGCGGCCCGCCGCCACCTCATTGGGATCGGCATTCATGTCGACCAGCTTGAACTCCAGCTCGGCAGTCTTGCCCAGCAATTCCTTCAGCTCTTCCGGATCGCCAAGGCCGGGCACCTGAACGACGATACGCTCCTCGCCCTGGCGAATGATCGTCGGTTCGCGCGTGCCCAGCGCGTCGATGCGCTTGCGGACCACTTCGGTGGCGCTCTCCATCGCCTGATCGACGGCGACATCCAGCCCGGCCTGGGTCGGGGTCAGCACGAAACGGCTGGTATCGCGCACCTCGATCTCCCAGTCGCGTTGCCCGGTCAGGCCGGCACCGGTGGTCAGCGGCAGGATCGCCTCGCGCGCGGCATCCACTTCGGACACATTGCGCACCATGAAGGACAGACGCCCGCCCTCGCGCGAAATCTCGCCAATGCGGATGGCGGGCTTGGCATTGCGCAGGGCAACCCGGACCGATTCCTCCATATTGTCCAGACGCTGACGGCGCACATCATCCTTGTCCGCCTCCAGCAGGATATGGCTGCCCCCCGAAAGATCGAGGCCAAGGTTCACCTTTTCCTGCGGCAGGAAGGATGGCCAGGCCTGGCTCACCGAAGACGGCATCAGGCTGGGCAGCGCGTAAATCACGCCCAGCACCAGCAGGATCGATATGGAGATGATTTTCCAGCGCGGGAAATCGAGCATGAACTGCTATCCTTGGCAGCAATGGGATAAGGCTGGCCCCGCATGTAGGGCCGTAACGGGCCTGTTACAATGGACCCTGTGCATGGGTCAGAGCCGCAAAGGCCCCGCCCGGTCAGTCATTGGCGGGGGCCGAATTGGGCAGAACAACATCGCTCAGCGTCGATTTGACCGCCTTTACACGGGTTCCGCCGCCCAGATCGATCTCCACATAATGGTCATCAACCTTCATCACCTTGCCGACAAGGCCGCCACCGGTCACCACCTGGTCATTGCGCTTCACCGCGTTGATCTTGTTCTGGTGCTCCTTCATCCGCCGCTGCTGCGGGCGGATCATCAGGAAATACATGATCGCGAATATGGCGATCAGCGGGGCCACGGAAAGCCAGGCGGGAGGGGCCGCGCCCGCCGCGCCTGCGGCCGAAAGCATCTGCACAATTACGGAGTCCATCGATATCCATCCATCGGTCAAGAAAACGGGAAACAGGCAGGCCATCAAGGCACAGCCGGATGCAATGGGCGCGCCTATCACCGAATATCGGCCAAGGCAATTGCGGTAAGGAAATCGGTTAAGGAAATGGCGGACCGATCACACCGCAAATCGCCCGGCAAATTACGACGCCGCAGCGCTTGCAAAAGCGGGTTCGCTCTCTTATAGGCGCGCCTTCGGTCGGGACGTAGCGCAGCCTGGTAGCGCATCACACTGGGGGTGTGGGGGTCGGAGGTTCGAATCCTCTCGTCCCGACCAGTTTTCCGGAAATTGTCATAATCTCCGTGCCGCAAGCACCACTTCTTCGGTCGCGCTGGCGCATCGCCAACGATGCCCAAAGAGCGAATGTTTTGTGTCGATCTCAAAGACAGTGCTAGAGCTTGTGATCAACGCTTTGTACGGCAACGAAAAGTGACAGATGTGACGGAAGATTGGAAACTAATAATTTCCTTGCCAGGAATACCGGTCTCTGATGATCCTGTCGTACAAGTTGCGCGGGATTCTCTGGGTGCCGATATAGTCAAACTCGGCTATGCTCTCGCCGATGCGCAAGTCTCTATTGTTGGGTCAGCCAAGATCGTCAGAATCGCGATTCAGAATGAGGCTGCAGAAATAGTTGGATCATCAGCATATGCTGAATGCAATGGTGAGGCATTCGTAAGCATTCAAATTTTTTGATGCCTCATCAAATTTCACGGCTCATCCAATATCGGCCGTTTCCAATATACCGGCCAGACCTGGCTCGACGGGATCGGCCTTTATTATTACAAGGCCCGCATGTACTCGCCCACCCTTGGCCGCTTCCTCCAGACCGACCCCATCGGCTATGGCGATGGCATGAACCTCTATGCCTATGTCGGCGGCGATCCGGTGAACTCCCGTGATCCGACAGGGCTGAGAGAGACCGAGAAAAATACTGTCCAGCCCATCGAAATTGTCGTGAACCGCACTATTGATCGTGGCCTTTCTAATTTCGGTTCGATCAACCTCGATGACCTGAATCGTATTGCCGAAATGCTGTCTCCATCAAATGCCTATGATACCGATGTTGAATTTACCGTCACAGCACCAGCACCGAAAAAGCCGAAAAAAGCAGGAAAGCCACAAAAGGCTAAGGGACCGCCTTGGCATGGAAATTGGTGCGGCATTGGCGGGGCCGGTGAGGCCATCGATACGATTGATGCTGCGTGTAGGGCGCATGACCAGTGTTATGCAGCTAATGGAGTGAGCGCACTCGACAATTTTACGAGTTCATCAGAGGCCCTCCAACGTTGCAACCAAAGGCTCTGCAATTCTGCCCGACAAATCCCGCGACCGCCCAGTTCAAATGCCATTTTTAGGATTAGGAGATCAACACCGGCGGATGATGAATACCTCGCCGCACAACAAATCGATAGTTATTTCTCAAGCTTCTTTATGGGGGATAACGCATGTCATTAAAGATGAATATTTTTGCGAAAATCGTTCCATTCGCTGTCGTAATTATCGGTTTATTGTCCGTAGCTAAATTCTTTTTAATTCAATTTTCGATGACAGAATCAGAGGGAAATAATTATCTTCTCTGGGTTTGTATATTTACGTTTTTTAATTCAGTTTCGCTTTCCGGTTTCGCGGCCATACTGAATTTACGAATCGCATGTATCGGACTTTTGTTGGCGCAGTTGGCGTCAGTCGCTGTCTTAGTGATTACCAGAACATTCGGGAGAGGGAGGTTGGAACTAAACGAGTTCGTATTGCAGCACTTTATAGTTGTAGCTATAGCACTCCTTTTAATGATTATTGCGGACCAAACGACCAAGAGAGAATGGAAGTAGCCGCAAAGTGACGAGGACAGTGAAGCCTGTAGGATTCTGCGCAGAAACTCTGAGTTCTCATGGCGTCCTCCCGGCATATGTCACGGAGAATGATAACTGGGATAATGCCAGGCTCTTGGGCGGCTATCGAAACTATTACCAAAGCAACGTAGATCAGTGGAAATTCGTCGCAAGTCGTCCGGTTGATTGGACCCTCGCGGCATTGGCCGCAATTCCGATCGTTCGAGGGAGCAAATGGGTCGCACGCGGCGCTGCCTTTGGTTTAGGTGCGGGGAGCTATGAATTCGGGGACTTCGCACAGGATCAGATCAGGTTAAACGAAGCCAAGAGGGATGATCTGACTGCCCACATTCAAGTCTTGGATGCAGGATGCTGATCGTCGATAAACCCAAAGTGACGTCCTTTGCAAAGCGGTACCTCATATTATTTGCGATTGCAGTTGGCGGTTGGGAGTTGGCACAGTTCACCAATGGCGAGAGTGAGTTTGGGCTCGACGATCTGGTCGAGGCAGGCGCGCTTTTCATCGGCCTCTCATTGTCGGTAGTTCTCTTGGTTTCCTTTTTTCAAGGCTGGATTGAGTTTCGCCAAGGCGACGAGTGAGCCTCGCTGTCGGCGCATCCTTATAACCCATTCCCCTCATTGACCGTCCCGACCCAGCTACTAGAGTGTGTCTTGGCGCATTGGCTGAGGCGGCATTGCTGCGATCTCAAGCGTGTGGTTCTGGAGACGGGGCCGCTCTCGACCTTTGATTATCTGAACCGGATCATGAGCGCGGGTGCGGTGAGCTTCACCCATGACAGCCGGTTGCCGACGAAGCTCAAACCGGGAGCAGTTCATCCCAATAGGGACCCGGACTGTAAACGCGTGCCATGAATTCGACAAAGGCGGTTACAGCGGCTGGCACATAGGGCGTCCGCAAATAAACCGCATGGATTTCTACCTCACCAGTTCCGCTCCAGTCATCAAGCACGCGGACAAGGCGGCCATGCCTGATATCCTCGGAAATATCCCAGGTCGATCGCAGGGCTATGCCGGAACCGGCAATGGCCAGTTCCCGGACGACATCACTGGAGTTGGTCAGGACCCGCGAAAGCACCGGCACGGACCGCGAGCGGCCATTGGAAACCAGTCGCCATGGCGTCTGGTGGCTTGCAGCAAGCAGGTGATGATGCTGCAGGTCTGACAATCTCCCAGGGGTCCCGTGCTTCTCAAGATATGCAGGCGAGGCACACAGAACCCGCAAATTTGGCGCAAGTTTCCGCGAGACAAAATTCCCGGGCGGCTTGGCGGAAATACGCACAGCCACATCGACATTGCTTGCCATCAGATCCGTATATTCATCGTCAAGCTGGAGTTCGAGCTCGATCTCCGGATGCTGCTCCATCAGCCCTGGCAAGTGCGGAACGACATGGGCACGGCCAAATGACGTTGGCGCAGCTATCGTCAGCCGTCCGCGCGGCACATTCGCCATCCCTTTGATCTTGGCCTCCGCCGCTTCGGCCAGGGCCAGGATAGCCGTCACATCCTGATAGAATTGCTGCCCTGCCCCGGTGAGATTGAGCCTCCGGGTTGTCCGCTGGAACAATCGGGCTCCAAGGCGTTCCTCCAGCCGCGTGAGCCGTTTAGACACAGCAGCCGGCGACAGATGCATATCGCGACCTGCTGACGAAAGGCTGCCGGTTTCAACGATACGAACGAACAGGGGGTAATCGGGGTCCATATTAGTTCCAGAATTTCAAAAGTATCTTGAATTATTAACCCATATCCGAATAATCCTGCAGCTGCTATGTCCGGGCAGAGAAAATTGCCATGACACCCAAGCTGCCACCACCCAAAGAGAACATTCTGGCTCGAAGGGCGGAGATCGTCTCTGCTTTGAGGAAAATCGTGCCCGGCGAAGGCGTGGTCGACAATGAACACGAACTCAGGGCATTTGAATCCGACGGCCTGACCGCCTATCGCCAGCTGCCAATGGTCGCGGTCTTGCCCGAGACGACTGCACAGGTTTCAGAGATAATGGCATGGTGTTCTTCGGAAGGCGTGCGCGTCGTCCCGCGGGGGGCAGGAACATCGCTTTCAGGCGGCGCATTACCGCTGGCAGATGCGGTTTTGCTGTGCATGACCAAGTTTGATCGCATTCTGGACATCAACTATTGTGATCGCATTGCGGTGGTCCAGCCAGGGGTCACGAATCTTGGCGTGACCGACGCCGTCAAGGGCGATGGATTCTATTATGCCCCCGATCCGTCCAGCCAGATCGCCTGCACTATTGGCGGGAATGTCGCTGAAAACTCGGGCGGCGTGCACTGCCTCAAATACGGGCTGACAACCAACAATGTGCTTGGACTGGAACTGGTCCTCACAAGCGGTGAAATCTTGCGGATTGGCGGCTCCACCATGGACACGCCCGGGCTCGATCTGCTGGGCGTGATTGTCGGTTCGGAAGGCATGCTCGGTGTCGTCACCGAAGTCACGGTTCGCCTCCTCCCCAGTCCCGCAGCGGCGAAAGCATTGCTGATCGGTTTTGCAACGATCGAAGGTGCCGGGCAATGCGTCGCTGATATCATTGCAGCGGGCATCATTCCGGCCGGAATGGAAATGATGGACCGGCTTGCAATCCAGGCCGCAGAAGATTTCGTCAATGTCGGGTACCCCCGCGATGCAGAGGCGCTCCTGCTGGTGGAAGTCGACGGGACCGAAATCGAATGCCGGTATCTTGCCGAAAGGATCGAAGCGCTCTCGAAATCCAACGGAGCAACAACGATCCGATCTTCACAAAGCGATCAGGAGCGCATGAACTTCTGGGCGGGAAGAAAGGCAGCATTCCCTGCAGTCGGGCGGCTGGCACCCGATTATTATTGCATGGACGGTACGATTCCCCGTCGGCAGCTGCCCCATGTCCTGCGGCGTATCTCGGCAATGTCGCAGGAATACGGTCTGGCGGTCGCCAATGTATTCCATGCGGGCGATGGCAATCTGCATCCGCTCATCCTCTATGATGCCAACAAGGACGGCCAGCTTGAACTGGCCGAGACGTTCGGCGCGGAAATCCTGAAACTCTGCGTTGAGGTTGGAGGGGTCCTGACCGGCGAGCATGGCGTAGGCGTCGAGAAGCGCGACCTCATGCCGGTCATGTTCAGCGAGGATGACATGCGGCACCAGCAACGCCTCAAATGTTCGTTCGATCCGGATATGCTGCTCAATCCGGGCAAGGTATTTCCGCAGCTGCATCGCTGCGCCGAACTCGGGAGGATGCACATCCACAAGGGCAAAGTCCCCTTTCCCGATTTGCCCCGCTTTTGACCATGGAAACGCTCGCGCCCGCATCAATTGACGAACTTTGCGACATGATTGCGCGCGCCGCATCGTCCGGCGAGAAGCTTGACATCCGGGGGGGAGGAAGCAAGGCCGCAATAGGCTGGCCGGATCGTGCCGCCGCCATTCTCGATATGACGGGATTTTCCGGGATTCTTGATTACGACCCGGCTGAACTCGTCATCACGCTTGGCGCAGGCACCAGGCTTTCAGAAGTCAGCAAGCTGCTGGCCGAACATGGCCAAGAGCTTGCCTTTGATCCTTTCGACTATGCGGCAGTCCTTGACGGACCGGTCGAGCAATCCACCATTGGCGGTGTGGTCGCCGCCGGGGTTTGCGGACCAAGGGCAATCTCGCGCGGCCGTCCGCGCGACCATGTTCTTGGGTTCGAGGCTGTCTCGGGCCGTGCCGAGCAGTTTCAGGCCGGGGGCAAGGTTGTCAAGAACGTCACCGGCTATGACCTTCCAAAGCTTCTTGCGGGAAGCTGGGGAAGGCTCGCTGCCCTGACTTCCCTGACGCTCAGGACAGTTCCTCGCCCGGAATTTGCCTGCAGCCTGGGCTGCAAGGGACTGGCACCAGGCAAGGCGCTTGATGCACAGGCCCGCGCCATGACCAGCAGTGCGGGGGTATCCGCCGCAGCGCATATGCCCGCTGGCAGCTTGGGCGATGAAGCGATGACCATGCTTCGGCTTGATGGATTTGAAATTGGCGTCAGATCGCGATTGGAGGACTTAAGGCGCTTGCTGGCGGAATTTGGAGATTGGCAGCCGGTCGACAATGCCTCCGAAAACGGGTTCTGGTCCGATATCCGCTCTGCAAAACCCTTGTCGCAAAGCCCGCTGCTATGGCGGGCAGTGCTGCCGCCATCCAGTGCGCAGGCGCTGGCACAAGAGCTTGAACGGCATGGCGCAAGCTGGTTTGCGGACTGGGCCGGATCGCTGTTCTGGATTGGCCTTGATCATCCCGATATCGACATACGCGCTGTGCTGCAGCCGCTGGGCGGGCATGCGACCTTGATCCGCGCTCCGGTTTCAATCCGGGCACATACTCCGGCGCTTACTCTGCCGGAACGCGGCCTTGCACAGTTGAACGACCGCGTCCGAAAGGGCTTCGATCCGCATGGAGTGTTTGAGGCAGGCCGTTTCATGGATATCCACAATGCAAACTAGCTTCCCGGAAGAGAACCTCCGCGATCCAAAGGTCGCCACTGCCGAGCAGCAAATTCGCAAATGTGTTCATTGCGGATTCTGCACAGCAACGTGCCCTACATATCTCCTGCTGAAGGACGAGCTGGATAGCCCCCGTGGCCGGATCTACCTTATGAAGGAAATGCTGGAAAACGAGCGGAAGCCGACTGCGCAAGTCGTCAAGCATGTCGACCGTTGCCTGTCCTGCCTGTCGTGCATGTCAACCTGCCCCTCGGGCGTGAACTACATGCACCTGGTGGACCATGCGCGATCATATATTGAGGATCATTACCAGCGCCCGCCCGTCGAGCGCGCCATTCGCGCGGTGCTCGCGTTCGTGCTTCCGACGCCATGGAGGTTCAGGGCGGCGCTCAGGCTTGCCCGGCCCTTTCGTCTGCTCGCGTCAGCCTTTGCATCTCAACAAGCGCTCAGGCCTCTGGCCTCGATGCTGCAACTCGCACCGCGCAGATTGCCGGCACAGGCGAAGCTTGAGGATTCCCCTGCCCGCTCCGCGAGACTGGGCCGTGTCGCGCTCATGCAAGGATGTGCCGAACCGGTGCTCCGGCCAGAGATACGCGAGGCTACGATCCGGGTGCTCAACCGCGCCGGATATGACGTGGTTTTTGCGCCCGGCGAGCAATGCTGCGGGGCACTGGTCCATCACATGGGCAAGGATGAGCGGGCGAACGAGGCCGCCCGAGCCAATATCCATGCTTGGACAGCACTGATCGAAGATGGCGGGTTAAGCGCGATCATCTCAACCGCGTCAGGATGCGGGACTTCGATCAAGAATTATGGCTTCATGCTTCGCAATGATCCCGACTATGCCGCCCGGGCCAAAGCAGTTTCTGCGCTCGCCAGGGATATCAGCGAATTCCTCGCAGGCTGCGACCTGCCCCGGCAGGAATCCGGAGATCTTGTCGTCGCCTATCAGTCGGCCTGCTCCCTGCAGCATGGCCAGAAGGTCGATCGCGCCCCGGCGCAGCTGCTGGAGCAGGCAGGCTATGTGGTGCGAACGCCAGTCGAAGCGCATATTTGCTGCGGTTCGGCCGGAACGTACAACATCTTCCAGCCAGAGATCGCCACGCAGCTGCGCGACAGGAAGATTGCCAATATCGAGCGGCTTGGCGCGGACATTATCGCCACCGGGAATATCGGATGCGCGACCCAGCTTGCCCAGGTCGCGAAGATCCCGGTGGTTCACACGATTGAGCTGATTGACTGGGCAAGCGGCGGACCAAGACCGCAGGCGCTTTCCAGCATCCAGACTTTTGAGGGAATAAAATCATGACCGGGATTAGTTTGATTTCCGCAAATGCCAATATTTCGGCGGCGATTGCCAAGGGACGTGAGATGCAGCTTAACCCCCTGACCGTCGCCGTTCTTGATGCAGGGGGTCATGTGATCGCCCTGCAAAGGGAAGATGGCGCATCCAACCTTCGTCCGCAGATTGCAACCGCGAAGGCAGCGGGCGCGCTTGCGCTTGGAATTTCAAGCCGCAAAATCGGCGAAACCGCCGCCGACCGCCCCAGCTTCATCGCATCGCTCCATGCATTGGCACCGGGGGGCATCATACCCGCTGCGGGAGGGGTGATCGTGCTTGATGAAAATGGCCGTGCGATCGGTGCGGTCGGTGTCACCGGCGACCTTTCCGACAAGGACGAGATTTGTGCCTTTGCCGGGATTGAGGCGGCTGGCCTCAGAATGGACGAGCAGCAAAACTAGGGTCAGATTTCGCCGAAAGCGCCAGCTGCCTGAGCTTCATTGCCAGTGCAGTCAGGTCCTGGAGCGGGGCGAGCGAATTGCCGAGCCGGGCTTCGATCATCACGCCGGAAATGATCCGCTCGATGGCCATGGTAAGAAAATCAGCGAACGCATCATCCGCCCCTTCTTCGAGCAAGGAAGCCCGGATTGCCGATTGCAGCAGCTTGTGGTGCTCGTCCCGGTTGGCGGCCGCAATGCGCGCCGCATCGGGAACCTGTATGTCAATTGCCAGGTGGAAATGACCGGGAACATAGCCCTGTTCGGACAGGAGGCGCTGCTGGTTCTCCAGAAACCAGTCCATATGGCGCTCCAGCCTCTGGAGCGCGGTGCCGGGGCCTTCGGCAATGGCGGCAAGCTCGGCCCTGTCACGTTCCCAGATGCGGTCTATTGCCTTTGACAGGATCGCCGCCTTGGACGGATAGGCATGATAGAAGCTGCCCTTGTGTGCGCCCGCATCGGCGCAGATCGCATCGACCGACACAGCATTATAGCCGTGTCGCCAGATGAGCGAAATCGCCGAACGCAGCAGGCGCTCCCTTGTCGAAATTCCCGGTTGCCCGTCCGTGATCTTGCCCGCCCTTGATGCCATGCGATGACCATGGCGGATCGCTTGCGGAAAGTCGATTGCCGTGTTGCGCAGCCCTCCGATAGCATCTTGACTAATCAGTCAAGTGCGCGCATCCAGTGTCACAGGAGTAGTGATGCTGATAAGAAAAGAGACGATCCTGGACAGGGCGACTGCCCTTGCCGGTGCAGATGATTTTGGCGAGCCGGGCTATCTGGCGGGCCTCGATGCGCTGATTGCGGCGATCGGGGAAGACCCCGCACTCAATGAAAGCCAGCGCGAAAGTGTCGAGCAGCGCCTCGTCATGCCGGCTGTGAAGCGCCTCCACCTTCATCAGCAGCGCAAGATTTTCCCGGAGATTGCTGCGCAGCGCATCATTGCCCCGATCATTGTCATCGGCCTGCCGCGATCGGGCACCACCTTCCTGCACGCCCTGCTGGCGCAGGATCCCGCCGCGAGGAGCCCGCTGGCATGGCAGCTTTCCGATCTGTCCAGTCCCCCGAGACAGGAGGACAGCGAAATCGATCCCCGGATTGCAGCGGTCGATGCGGCACAGGCCATGCTGCCCGACGCATTCAAACGGATGCACCTGGTCGGCGCAAAGCTGCCGGACGAGTGCAACGCCATCACGATGCTGGATTTCCTCAGCCCCAATTTCGATGCCGGGCTCGACATGCCATCCTATCGCAAATGGTTCATAGCGGCGGACGCAAGGGCGGCCTATCAAACGCACCACAAGGTGCTTCAGCATCTCCAGGCCTTCACGCATGGCGATCACTGGGTGCTCAAGGCGCCGCCGCATATGTTCCATATGGCGGCGCTGCTCAATGTCTATCCGGATGCCCGCATCGTCTTTCCGCATCGTGATCCGGCCGCGACCATCCCATCGCTGACCAGCCTCATTTCGACCATCCGCTCCTGGACCTACGGGAATGTCAACAGGGCGGCGGTCGGCGCAGCGCAAATGGAGTTCTGGGCGACCGCAATCGAGCGGATCATGGACTTTCGCTCCGCGAAGAATGTATCCGGACGGCTGTTCGATCTCTCCTATGACGACCTGATAGCTGCACCCATGGAGAGCGTCGCAGCGATCTACGCGCATTTCGGGCTCGACCTGACGCCGGGTGCGGAAAGCGCGATGCGCCAGTTCCTCGATCATCGTCCAAAGGATCATTTCGGGGTGCACCGCTATTCGCTGGAGGAAGCGGGACTGAGCCGTGAAGCCGTCCATGAGAGATTCGCCCCGTACATCGCCACATATCTCGGTGCCGATTCAGGGCGCAGGAAAGGCTGACTGACCATGACTTCCGGGCTTGCCAGCGGATATGATCCGCAAACCGACTATCCCCTGACCGATCAGCCGGAAAATCCCCAGCTGCGCGAAAGTGTATCGATGTGGATTTGCGATGACGAGGGTCGCTTCGGCTTTCCCCGTATGTGCATCGAGGCGGTGGCGGACGACTGGCTCAACCGCGGCATACAGGCCAATATCGCATTTCCGGACGGGCGGGTGCTGATCGGTGCCGGGGGCTATGGCGTTGCGCCTGCTCCTTCGGGCGACAGTCGCTATACCGCGCTGAATGCCGGTCCGCTGACATTCGAGATGATCAAGCCGCTGGAACATTGGCGGATGACGTTCGACGGCATGGCCTATCAGACCAGCCTTGCCGAACAGATGGCAGGCACCATGGACGGGCCGCAGCGCCATGTGCTGATCGACGTTGATTGCCGGATGGCCCTGCCCCCCTGGACGCCAGGTGAAAAGGCAGTTCAGTCCGGCGATGCCGCCACGACCAATGCGGTCGGAGCCGTCGGCGGCCAGCGTCATGAACAGCTCTTTCGCTGTACCGGACGCTTTGCCGTAGAGGGCGAAGGCGAGTTCGCATTTGCCGGGACGGGCCTGCGCATCCGCCGGACCGGTGAGCGCGATATTGGCGAGTTTCCGGGGCATTGCTGGATGTCGGCCCTGTTCCCCAGTGGCCGGGCATTCGGCCTGATGGCCTTCCCGCCCCGGCGGGACGGCACCCCGGCCTATTCCGAAGCCTTTGTCGTTGAAAACGGCGTGCGGCGCTATGGCAAGGTCATCGAGGCACCCTGGCTGACCCGCTTCGCACCGGGATTAAATGACTGCGGCGTCGTGCTGCAGATGGAGGATGGCGAGACCATTGCCATCGCCGGGCAGACGGCATTGTCCACCTTCGTGGCAAAGGGCAATCCGCTGTTCGGAAACTGGAATTATGGCGGCGGGCCGCATGGCGTGCCGCTGCCCTTTCATCAGGGCGAGACCCTGTACACATGGGACGGCGAAGCCGCCTATGGCATGATGGAACGGTCTCTGCCCCTGGACAAGTGGGAGAAATAGGATGCGGTTCGCAGGCAAGGTCGCGATTGTCACCGGCGGCGCGACGGGCATCGGGCGCGAGACAGCCATTCGCTACGCCCGCGAGGGCGCGAAGGTAACCGTTGCCGATATCAACGAAGGCGAAGCACAGACCACCATCAGGGCAATCGAACAGGCGGGCGGCGAAGCCATGTTCCACAGGACCGACGTGACCTGCGGCGCCGACGTCGAGGCGATGGTCCGGGAAACGGTCGCACGCTTTGGTCGGCTGGATGCCGCGTTCAACAATGCGGGCACGCCGGGCCGCTTTACCAATGTGGTCGATTGCGACGAGGCCGAGTGGGACGCCACCCAGGCGCTGAACCTCAAATCCGTCTGGCTGTGCATGAAATATGAAATCCCCGCCATGCTGGCAGGCGGCGGCGGTGCGATTGTCAACACTGCGTCAGAGGCGGCAAACCATCCCGCTCCGCACATGGCAACCTATGTGGCCACAAAGGCGGGTGTCGTGGGGCTGACGCGTTCGGCGGCGCTGGACTTTGCCGAGGCAGGCATCCGGGTCAACGCACTGCTGCCCGGCCCCACGGTTACGCCCATGCTGATGAAGGGAATGGAAGGCCTCGACAGGCCGCTGGAAAAATTCGGCGAGCGCCTGCCCATGAAGCGCGTCGGCGAAGTGCGCGAACAGGCCGATGTGGTGCTTTTCCTCACCTCATCGGAATCGTCCTTCATGACCGGCCTGGCCGTGCCGGTCGATGGGGGCCTCAACCTTGCATAAATCAAAACACAGGAGAGCATGATGCTGGCTGGTTCGAAGGTACTCATAACAGGTCTCACCGGGCGCATCGGTCGCGCCGTGGCGACACGTTTTGCCCCCGTTTGCGACATGTACGGGCTTGCCCGCTACACGCGCGAAGGATCGATGGAGGAAACGAGAGAACTTGGCGTGACGTCCATTCGCGGAAACTATGCCAATGGCGAACTGGATGAAGTTCCGCAGGACTTTGACTATGTCCTGCACATTGCTGCCGATGTGTTTCCGCCTTCGGCAACAGAAGGAATGCTGGTCAACAGCGACGGCGTCGCCAGGCTCATGTCACACTGCAGAAATGCCAAGGCCTTTCTTCACGTATCGAGCACCGGTGTATATGCGCAGCACCCCGATCCCTGGCACATATATTCGGAGGACGCGGATCTGGGCGGATCCTATGGCGGACAATATATCCCGACCAAGATCGCCGGAGAGGGCGCGGCACGGGCATGCGCAATGGCCTTTGACCTGCCAACCGTCATCTGCCGCCAAAACGTCCAATATGGCGGGCCGCACCCGAACGGCGGCCTGATCGACCGGTTCATCGACGAACTCGTCAACACCGGAAATGTGCTTGCACCGGAAAGCGGGGTCAATGTCTGCGGACCGATCCACGAGGACGATATCTGCGACGTCATCGAACCATCGCTGTCAATTGCCTCGGTGCCTGCCGAAATCGTCAACTGGTGCGGCGACGAGGCAGTCGAATGGCATGAAATGTTCGAATATGCTGGCGAACTGATTGGCCGCAAGCCGAATTTCGTGCGCTCCGAAGCGTTCACCTTCCCCAATTGCGTGCCTGATCCCGCCCGGCGACGCGAGATTGCGGGACCGGCAAAGGTCGACTGGAAAACCGGTGTGCGCCGGTCACTCGAATGCCGTCATCCGAATATTGCGCTCAAGCCGGTCGCTGCATCGTGATGCCAGGTTAAAGGGCGGGAAGCCTCAAACAACCCGCCCCTTCAGAACCAGAAGCGCAGGCCCAGAACCAGCGCCAGCCGCGACGGGTCTTCGCCATCGGCCTTTGCATAGCGGCGCGTCGCGCCGAAACTGCCCTCCCATTGCGCGCCAATATAGGGCGCAAGGCGCGGGGTCAGAGCATAATGCAGGCGCAGTCCCGCCTCGGCATCGGTGAGGCCGCTGCCCAGCCCGATCTCCGGCACATTCTGCGCCGAAAAATTGAGCTCCACCCGTGGTTGCAGCGTGACATGGCGGGTGATGCGCAGGTCATATTCCGCCTCTCCGCGCAGCGTCACATCCCCCTTGTCCGACAGGAAAGCCGCCGCGCTCAGCTCGAACCAATAGGGAGCCAGCCCCTGGACCGCGACGACCGCATGGGTCCGCTGCGGATGCGGCTCGAAATCCTGACGCAGCCCCAGCTGCACATCGAACCATGGATCGATGGCATGGCTCCACAAGGCCTGTACCTCGGCCTGTTCGGGATTTTCGCCAAAGGGCCCCTCGCCCTCGGTTCTGAACCACAGCTTGTCGATATCGCCGCCGATCCAGCCATTGGCATCCCAGGCATAGCCATCCGGGCCATTGCCGCCATGAAACTCCAGCCGGTCCACCATCAGCCGGGCGACGCGCATCTCGCCATGTTCGCGGATCACCGCAGTGCGCACCCGCTCCATTTCGGCGGGATCGTGAAACAGGTCAGCGGCATGGGCCGGACCGGAAAGAGCGACCGGATCGACGGGCCGCTCGGGCGGATCGTCCGCCCCGCCGCCGCCATGCGACGCCATATCATGCCCGGCATGCGCATCATGGCCGCCCTGCTGCTCCGGCATGACATGGCCGGAATGCCCGGCATGGCCCGCATGCGGATCCGGTTCCGGCGGCGGCTGATGCGTGGCATGGTCGCCATGGGCCGTGGGCGCGCCATGAGCCGAATGTTCATCATCGGCCGGGATTTCAGCTGTTTCCGCCTGACCATGACTGGCATGCCCCTGATGCATGCTATGATCCATCTCTTGCGCAAGCGCGGGGGCGGACCAGACCATGGCCAGAGCCGTGGCGGCGGCAAGGCAAGCCATTTTCATGCGCCTGCTCCTTCGCCCATATCATCCAGCGGGCGCACCGTGACCACGCGCATCATCCCGGCATGCATGTGCAGCAGCAAATGGCAGTGAAAGGCCCAGTCGCCCGGCTCGTCCGCGGTAAGGTCAAAGCTTGCGGTGCCGCCCGGCTGCACCGTGATGGTGTGCTTTTTCGGCTGGCGCGGCCCCTTGCCATTGACGATTTCGAAGAAATGCCCGTGCAGATGAATGGGATGGGTCATCATCGTATCGTTGACCAGCTTCACGCGCACCCGCTCATTGCGGGCAAAGCGGATCGGTTCGGGATTTTCGCTGAGCTTCTTGCCGTCAAAGCCCCACATGAACCGTTCCATATTGCCGGTCAGATGGATTTGCAGCAGCCTTGCCGGAGGCCGGGAATCGGCATTGTCACGCGCCGCCTCCAGGTCATGATAGGTGAGCACGCGGTGCCCGGTATCCTCCAGGCCCAGGCCCGGATAGCCGGTGCGATCGACGGGCATCGGCGAAATCATGTCGACGCCGGGATTGAGCGGGAAATCGACTGCCGAGGGATCGCGCATCGAATGATCCATCGCACCGCTCGCCATGCCTCCGCCCGACATGTCATGTCCGGCATGCTCGCCTTTTCCCATGCCCGCCATGCCCATATCGGCCATACTCAGCATCGGCCGTTCGCGCAGCGGCGGAATCGCGGCGGCCATGCCGGGGCGCGGCGCCAAAGTGCCGCGCGCCATGCCGCTGCGGTCGATGCTTTCCGCGACGATGGTATAGGCCTGATCCGCCATCGGCCGCACGATCATGTCATAGGTTTCGGCAGGCGATATCTGGAACTCGTCGGTGCCGACCGGCTTCACATCCTGGCCATCGACCGAAATAATTTCCAGCGGCAGGCCGGGAATGCGGAAATTGTAGATCGACATCGCCGCCGCATTAATGACGCGCAGCCGCACCCGCTCGCCCGGCCCGAACAGGCCAGTCCAGTTCTCGTCCGGCGAATGGCCGTTCATCAGGAAGGTATAGGCCGCGCCGCTGACATCGGCGATGTCCGTCGGGTCCATGCGCATCTGCGCAAAGCTGTGGTTCATGGCATCGGGAACGCGCCTGTCGCTGGAAAGTGTCTGTTTCCAGCGGTTGAAGAAACCGCCTTGCTGCTTGAGCCGGGCCATCAGCTGGTGCGGATGCATGAAGCTGTAATCGGATAAAACGATCACATGCTCGCGATCATGGCGGCTCTGGCCGGGATCGGCGGGATCGATGATGATCGGTCCATAATGGCCCAGTTGTTCCTGAAGCCCCGAATGGCTGTGATACCAATATGTGCCGCTCTGCCGGATGGGGAAGTCATAGACAAAGGTTTCGCCCGGACGGATACCGGGAAAGCTGACGCCGGGCACGCCGTCCATCTGAAAGGGAACGAGCAGGCCATGCCAGTGGATCGAGGTATCTTCGTCCAGATGATTGGTCACCGCCATGTGAAAGCGCTGTCCTTCGCGAAGGCGGATGAGCGGTGCGGGCAGCACGCCATTGGCGGTCACCGCATGCCCCTCACGGCCATCAAGCGCAAAGCGGGTATGCGCGATGGTGAGCGAAAGATGTTCCCCCGATAGCGTGCTGCCATCCTTGGAGGCCAGCCCGTGCGTGCCGCTTCTGGCCCAGGCCGGCAGCATGGATGCAAATGCGAGTGCTCCGCCACCGGCAACGGCGGTGCGAAACAGGGCCCGACGCCCCGTCAACCTGTCAAACATTGATATTCTCCCCGCGCATCATGGCGCGTCATGACCCGGAACTGGCCGGGCGGCTATCGCCCCAGCCGTGTCTTGTCCGAAATCAGGCCCTTGGAGGGGGCAGGTCGAGCTGTCGCGCAATACCGCGGAGCGGAACAATCGGGCCGGAATGCCGGTTGCGATCGGGCATGGCGGCGATTGGCGGCAGGCCGCTCTCTGCGCCAATGATGCAGGCGCACATCAGTGCGCAATTCATCATGCCGGGCGCGGGATGGTCGCTGTCGGTTGTCTCGCCCGGCGCGCCATCATCGGCGACGCCCATCATCGCGCAATGCTCCGGCGTCATGCCGGATTGCTGCGCAAAATCTGCCGCGCGCGCATCCGCCATGGACAGCGACATGCTGAGCAGTGCGGACATGACCAGCGCGGGGACGACAAATGCACGCCGCATCATGGCGAACATTGTCCGCCGGAGATCAGAACTGTACGAAGCTGCGGTCATGCCGCTAAATCTATAGTGCTGGACCGGTTTCGCAACCGGTCATGGCCTTGCAGTCCCCGAAATTCTGACAGTTTCCGGATTATGGCAGAAAATCACGGCACTTTGTCGCTTCAGATCAGCCCGCGCGCCATCCACAGATCGGCAGGCGCAGCGGCGCTGTCGGCATTGTCGGCCATCACGATCACCGCATCAAAGGCGGCATTTTGCGAGAGGAATATCCGCCCGGTCAGGTCATCGAGGAAATGGCTGCGCTCCAGCGCGTCCATCACCGGCCCCTTGACCTCGGACAAATGCAGCGCAACCCCGGCATCGGCCAGCCTGTGGTTGATCGCCTCCAGACTCTCCAGCGCCGATGCGTCAATGGCATTCACGGCAGAGCACATCAGGATCAGATGCTTGAGCTGCGGATGCTCGGCAATCTCCTCCAGCACGAACTCCTCCAGCCAGCGCGCATTGAGATAGGTCAGCGCCTCGTCGATCCGGATGGTCAGGATGCGCGGATCGGTGAACACCTTGTGCCGTTTCACATTGCGGAAATGCTCGGTCTCCGGCACCCGGCCGACAATCGCAGCATGCGGACGCGACGCCCGCCACAGGAACAGCGCCAGGCTCAGCCCGACCCCTGCAATGACCCCGGGCTCAACCCCGGCGAGCAGCGTCACGCCAATGGTCGCAGCCATCGCCGCGAAATCGGCGCGGGAATATTTGAGGATCGCCAGCGGAGTCCTGAGATCAACCAAGCTGAGCACTGCAACGATGATCGTCGCCGCGAGTGTCGCAACCGGCAGCGAGGCGAGCAGCGGCGTCAGGAACAGCGCGGCGAGCGCGATACCGATGGCGGTAAAGGCACCTGCCGCAGGGGTCTGCGCCCCGGCATCGAAATTGACCACCGAACGCGCAAACCCGCCGGTAACCGGATAACCGCCCGAAAAGGCTGAAGCGATATTGGCCGCGCCCAGCCCGACAAGCTCCTGGTCGGGATCGATCCGCTGGCGCTTCTTGGCAGCAAGCGTCTGGGCGACGGACACGCTTTCGACAAAGCCGATGATGGAGATGAGCAGCGCGGGGATCGCCAGTTGCTGCCACAGCCCGGCATCGAACAGCGGCATGGTCAGCGGCGGCAGGCTGCGCGGAATATCCCCCACCACCTTGACGCCGCGCTGCTCCAGATCGAACAGGATCACCGCGAGAGTTGACACGGCCACAGCTGCAATGGGTCCTGCCTTGGCAAGCAGATCAGCCGGACGCGCCGCCAGCCCTGCGCGCATCAGCAGCGGTTTCAGGCCCTTGCGCACCCAGAACAGGAACACAGTGGCGATAGTGCCGATCACCAGCGTCGGCAGGTTCGTCTCGCCAATATGGCTGACCAGCCCGGCCACCAGTTCGGGCATGGCAGCCCCGCTCGCGGAAATGCCGAAGATCGATTTGAGCTGGCTGGTGGCGATGATGATGCCGCTGGCGGTGATGAAGCCGGACACCACCGGATGCGAGAGCAAATTGGCGAGAAAGCCCAGCCGCAGCACACCCATCAGCACCAGCATCAGCCCCGACAACAGGGCAAGGATCAATGCGGCGGCAATGAATTCCCCGCTGCCCGGCGCGGCGATGGCGCCCGCCGCCGTCAAAGTCATCAGCGACACCACCGCCACCGGCCCCACGGCCAGCGCACGGCTGGTCCCGAACAGGGCATAGGCGACCAGCGGCAGGATCGAGGCATAAAGGCCGATCTGGGGAGGCAATCCGGCGAGCATGGCATAGGCCAGGCTTTGCGGGATCAGCATGATGGTGACGATCAGCGCCGCCACACCGTCATTGGTCAGCGCGGTGCCGTCATATTCCCTGCCCCATTGCAGGATCGGGAAAAAGCGGGTGAGACCCTTCATGCCGATTATCGCGCGTCTATGGGATGCGGCTTGACCATCCATTCATGCCCCTTGAGCATGCCATGCCAATAGACCGGGGGCAGAATGGTATCCTTGAGCAGCCAGGACAGCCGCGACGGCCTGGTCCCATCAATCAGCCATTGCGGAAAGCTGGGCAGCAATTTCCCGCCATAGCCAAATTCGGCAAGCACGATCTTGCCCTGTTCGACGGTCAGCGGGCAGCTGCCATAGCCGTCATAATCGGCAACCGGCGGCTTGCCCGCCAGCGCTGCGAGCGCGTTGACCGCCACCACCGGGGCCTGTTTGCGCGCCGCCGCGGCGGTCTTGGCATTGGATGCACTGCACGCATCGCCCAGCGAAAAGATGTTGGGATAGCGCGCATGGCACAGCGTCGCTTCGTCGACCTCGACAAAGCCGGAAGCCGCCGCCAGCGGGCTGGACGCGACGAAATCGGGCGCCTTCTGAGGCGGCACGACATGGATCATGTCGAAACCCTCCTCGACGCGGGTCACGCCATCCTCGCCCTTGCGCTCGAACGTCGCAATCCGATTCGGACCGTCGATCGCAACCAGTTTCGATTCAAAGTTGAGGCCGCAGCCATAGCGTTCGACATATTCCATCAGCGCCGGAACATAGGCAGGCACCCCGAACAGCACCGCCCCGGCATTATGGAACCTGACATCGATATCCTTGAGCACCCCGGCGCGTTCCCAGCGATTGCAGGAGAGATACATCGCCTTTTGCGGCGCTCCGGCGCATTTGATCGGCATGGGCGGCTGGGTAAACAACGCCCGGCCCGACTTTATTTCACGGACCAGCTGATCGGTATAGGGGGCGAGGCGATAGCCGTAATTGGACGTGACACCATTTTTCCCGATCGTTTCGGGCAGGCCGTCAATCGCTTCCCAATCAAGCTTGATGCCCGGACAGACGATCAGCACATCATAGCCGATCCGCGCGCCATCGCACAGGGTGACGCCATTATCGTCCGGTTCGAACGTCGCCACGGATGATTTGATCCATTCCGCCCCTGCCGGGATAAGGCTGCTTTCCTTGCGCCGTGTGAATTCGGGCGAAAATACGCCCGCGCCCACCATGGTCCAGCCAGGCTGGTAGAAATGATCCTCATTGGGCTCGATGATCGCCAGCGAAACCTTGCGATTGCGCTTCAATATGCTGGCCGCTGTCGCAATCCCGGCACTGCCCCCGCCGACAATGACAATGTCGAAGCGCAATGCGGCGGGCGGCGAGACCGCTGCCGACGCCCCGGCCAGCTCAACCAGCTTGGCCGAACGCGCGCCGGACCGGCAATAGGCGAGGATCGGCTTGGGCAGACGGTCCAGCGCATCGGCCATGGCCTGTACATCCACTCCGCCAATTGCGCCCGAAACGGCCGGGACATGCGCAAAGGCAAGGCCTGCCTGCTCCGCTGCCGCAGCGATCCTCGCTGCATCGGGTTGCCCCTGCTCTTCCGCATCTGGCCGGTTGCAGATGATCGAGCGGAATCCGCTTGCCACCAGTCCGGCAACTTCATCGGCGCGAATCTGGGGCGATACGCTGACATTTTCATTGATCTTGCTGATGGTCATTTCCTGCCCTTCCCGACATGAAATCATTGATATTGAACCGGGTGCCTCATCGCATCATGCGGTGGCCCGCCATGCCGGCCAGCATGGCGATGACGAAAATCATTGCCGGCAGCGGATTGATCGCCAGATCGGTAAGCGCAGGCCCCGGGCAAAGCCCTGAAATGCCCCAGCCCATGCCGAACAGCACCGCGCCTGTGGCAAGCCGCGCATCGATCCGGCTGGTTCCGGGCAGATCGAACGCATTGTCGGCAAATGGCCGTGCAAGCCGTCCGCGCACCATCCAGGCAATCGCCATGGGCAGGAACGCCCCTGCCATGACAAAGGCGAGCGTCGGGTCCCACCTGCCGAGAAGGTCAAGAAAGCCCTGCACACGATGCGGGTCGGCCATGCCTGATACGGCAAGCCCGGCTCCAAACAGCGTGCCGCTGACCAGGGCGACCAGCGCGCGCTTCACAGCAAGCCCCCCAGACGCATCAAGCCGACCGTCGCAAAGCCGCTGGCCATGAACAATGCCGTAGCCAGCATGGACCGGCGCGACAGGCGCGAGAGCCCGCAAACGCCGTGCCCGCTGGTGCAGCCCGAGCCGAGCCGGGTGCCGAAACCGACAAGCAGTCCGCCAAGGATCAGCGGCCAGAGCGAATCCGCAAACCGGGTTTCAACGCCCCCTGTCACTGTCGCGATCAGCCATCCGCCGAGAGGCAGGCCGATAACAAAGGCCAACGCGACGCTGCGCGGTGCGCCGCCATCAGCCAGGCCAATGGCACGCGCAGCAAGCCCGCTGACGCCGGCTATCCGCCCGAGGCCAAGCAGCATGATTGCCGCCGCCAGACCGATCAGCAGGCCGCCGACCAGTCCCTCGGCAGGCATGGCATGGGGAAATGCGTCCAGCATCATACCGCGTCGATCGGAACCTTGAGGTAACGCACGCCATTATCCTCGGCGGGCGGCAAATGACCGGCGCGCATGTTCACCTGCACCGAAGGCAGGATCAGGCGAGGCATGTCGAGCGTCGCATCGCGTGCCTCGCGCATCGCCACAAAGGCGTCCTCGTCAATCCCGTCATGGGCATGGATATTGCCCTTGCGCTCCGCCTCGACCGTGGTTTCCCAGACATATTCGCTGCGCCCCTCGGGCAGGTAATCATGGCACATGAACAGCCGGGTATGTTCCGGCAGCTGCAGAATGCGGCGCAATGAACGGAACAGCTGCCGCGCATCGCCGCCAGGAAAATCCGCCCTGGCCGTGCCGTAATCGGGCATGAACATGGTGTCGCCGACAAAGACCGCATCGCCGATCACATAGGCGATGCAGGCGGGCGTATGACCGGGCACATGCAGCACCGTAACCTCCAGATTGCCGATATTGAACCGGTCGCCATCGGCAAACAGATGATCGAAATCAGAACCGTCGCGCTGAAATTCGGTGCCTGCGTTGAACAGCTTTCCAAAGGTCTGCTGCACCGTCACGATATGCTCGCCAATGGCGATCTTGCCGCCCAGCTTCTGCTGAAGATAGGGCGCGGCCGACAGGTGATCGGCATGGGCATGGGTTTCCAGCAGCCATTCGACATCGAGGCCCTTCTCCCCGACATAGGCGATAATCGCGTCTGCCGAGGAGAAGGACGTGCGACCCGATGCGGGATCATAATCGAGAACGCTGTCGACAATTGCCGCCTTATTCGTCTCTGAATCATGGACAACATAGGAAACCGTGAAGGTGGCGGGATCGAAAAACGACTCGATCACCGGCACGCCCTTTCGGGCGCTGGCAATCTGGCTGCTTGCCCTGGCAAGCGCGGTATCGGGGGCTGTACCGGTCATGACACACTCCAATAACTTCATATTTACATATATTATGTAATTTAATATGATCGTTGCGTCAAGAGGGCTGAATGTGGCAGCCCGCAGATGATGGAAGATGACATGGACACACGGCCCGCCCCTCCGCCAGCCGGGTTGCGAATCGGCGATATGGCTCCCGATTTCCTGGCCAGATCGACAATGGGCGAGGTCCGGCTTTCCGGCCTCAGGGGACAATGGGTGCTGCTGTTCTCCCATCCGGCGGATTTTACTCCGGTATGCAGCACGGAATTTGCCGAACTGGCGCGCAGGCAGGATGCGTTCGAGGCTGCAGGCTGCCGCTTGCTGGGGCTGTCGGTCGACAGCCTTTATTCGCACCTCGCCTGGATCGGTGCCCTGAAATCCGTTTTCGGCGTGACCATCGGCTTCCCGGTCATCGAGGACCCCAGCATGGCGATAGGCCGGGCCTATGGCATGATCGACGACCGCTCCGCCGACAGCATGACGATGCGCACCAGCTTTTATATCGATCCGAAGGGGATCATCCGCGCAACGACCTGCTATCCCCATAATGTCGGGCGTTCGGTCGATGAAATGCTGCGCCTGTTAAAGGCCCTGCAAAAGGTCGATGCCGAACCGGTGCTGACTCCCGAGGGCTGGCAGGAGGGCAAGGCCGTATTGCGCCAGCCGCCCGACCGGCCTGACGACGGGGCAGACTGGTTCTGCCGCCTGATGGATACGGCATGAGCGCGCTCTATACTGATCGCGAAGCAGCGGCATCCGCCGCCGAAAAGCTCAAGGTCTTTGCCCAGCCGCAACGGCTGATGATCCTGTCCTGCCTGCTTGACCAGGAGCGCAATGTCAGCGAAATCGCCGATGTCACCGGCATTGGCCAGCCCGCACTCAGCCAGCAGCTGGGCGAACTGCGCCGCGCAGAGCTTGTCAGCACCCGCAAGGAATCGAAACTGGTCTGGTATTCGCTGGCCGATGCCGGCGTCGCGCTGTGCGTCCGCAACATGGAGGCGATATTCGGCGGCAATGGCGATCCGGCGGAGCTGATCCCGGCGGACAGTAAGGACCGGCCCCATGCACCGGACAAGGGCGTGGCCGGATTTGCGCAGATCCTGTGAGCCTGCGGAAACCGTCAGAAATCCGCGCAGTTCCTCAAAGGATTTTCCTACATATAACCAGATAGGTTAATACTGCCTTTTTCGAAAGGCTGTATCATGATCGACTCGCTTATCGACGCACTCATCGAACGCGAAGGCGGATATGCGGACCATCCTGATGACCGGGGCGGCCCCACCAATTGGGGCATTACCGTCGCCGTCGCCCGCGCCAATGGCTATCACGGCGCCATGCGGGCCATGCCGAGGGAGACCGCTGCGGCGATCTACCGGCGCAAATACTGGATCAAGCCGCGCTTTTCCGAAATTGCCAATCATGCACCGACGCTCGCTGCAGAAATGTTCGATATCGGTGTCAATATGGGGCCAGCCATCGCATCCGGCTTTCTCCAGCGCCTGCTCAACGCCCTGAACCGTGGCGGGCGGGACTTCCACGAGCTGGAAATCGACAATCGAATCGGACCGGCGACACTGTCCGCCCTTTCCAAATTTCTGAAACTGAGGGGACGCAAGGCCGAGGCGGTGCTGACCCGGGCGCTCGATTCGCTGCAGGCGGAGCGATATCTGCGCCTCGCCGAGTCGCGCCCCGCCAATGAAACTTTCCTCTATGGCTGGCTGGCAAACCGCACTGGCGCATAGGAATTTTCCGGCCGCATTTTCTCTGTCCCGAAGGAGGCTGACATGGCTTTGCTCGACAATCTGATCGCGCCCATCGCGAAAATCATCGACAAGATCATCCCCGACCCCGAAGCCCGCGCAAAGGCAAAACTGGAACTTCTGAAGCTGGAGGGCAGCCAGGAACTCCAGGCCATAGAAACGCAGCTTTCCGCCATTCTTGCCGAGGCGCAATCGCCCGACCCCTGGACCAGCCGGGCGCGGCCCAGCTTTCTCTACGTGATGTACGCGCTGTTGCTCTGGGCCATTCCGATGGGCCTGATCGCCAGCGTGCGGCCTGAAACGGCGATGGCCATTTCCAACGGGATGACCGCCTATCTCGCCGGATTGCCCGAGCCGCTTTATGCTCTTTTCGGTACCGGATATCTTGGCTATACGGTTGCTCGCCAATGGGGCAAGCTGAAAGGGCTCGACAGGTAAGCGGCCATATTTGCCGCGCCTGCGAGAAATCTCTTGCATGCCCCCCATGGTTGTCGATAAAAAGCGGGCTCTTATTTCCAAACGAAGGGGAAAAGTACCATGAAGTCCAACACCAACCTGCGTCAGATGCTGGCCGTTATCGGTGGTCTCGCTCTGGCTGCTCCGGCCGTCACTGCTTGTTCGCCGGAAGAAGCTGCTGAAACCGCTGAATGCGCCGCTTGCACCGCTGAATGCGCTGCTTGTGCTGCTGGTTGCGCCGCTGAATGTGCCGCTGAAGCTGCCGGTTGTGCCGCTGAAGCTGCTGGCTGCGCTGCTTGTGCCGCTGCTTGCGGTGCTGAAGAAGCCGCTTGCGGTGCTGAAGAAGCTGCCGAATAATCCAACGCTTCAGCTGAGTTGATGTTGAAAGGGGAGTGGCGGTAATCGCCGCGCAGCTTTCCGATGAACGACATCACTTCGGCAAATGCACTGGATACCCTGTTTGCCCTTACCGGGCAGATAGTGAATGAGGGCGTCTCGCTGGTCCCCAGAGTGGTACCGGCAGACGCCCCTTTCATTCAGTTTCAGCATTATCCCAAGGGCGACTGTGTCGCACCGGGAAACAAGTCGCGATGGTTCTACCACGCGCACAAGCCCGAACAGCGCGAAGAAGGCGAACATGGCCATTTTCACATGTTCCTGCCGCTTGACATGTTCAAGGGCGTGGAGCCGCTGAAAAAGCCTCCCGCAAAGAACCCCAAGGGCAAGCCGACCGCCAAGGTCGTGCATTTCGCCGCGCTCAGCTTTGGCACCGACGGGATGCCGCTGAGCTGGTTCACCGTCAATTACTGGGTCACCTATGAATATCTGATGCCCGCCAGCGCGATTGCGCAGCGGCTGAAGAATTTCAGCATGAAGGGTGCGCCCGGCGATCCGCTGGTCAATGACTGGTTGACAGCCGCCGTCCAGTCCTTTCACGATCCGATCATCGAACTGCTGGAAGAACGCGACCGGGTGCTCGCCGATGGCGGCTATCTGGACAAGAAGCGCGAAATCACCTCGCGCATTGCTTTCGATCTCTAGGCTGTAGTGACATTTTAATCACTTGAGCCACAGCATGATGCTTGCCAGCTTGATGAACCCGAGGAAGTTGGCGGCGAGCTTATCGTAGCGCGTGGCGATGCGCCGCCATTGCTTGAGTTTGGCAAAGAACCCTTCGATGCCCCAGCGCTGCTTGTAGGCGATGGTGTCGTATGAGCGGCGGATGCTGCGATGCCGCCGTGGTGGGATCACGGGTTCACCGCCCTGGGCGTGGATGAGTTGGCACAGGCTGTCGGCATCGTAGGCTCGGTCGGCGATGACCTGCCGGGCTGGCAGACCCCGGATCAAGTCGCAGGCCGGAGCCATGTCATTTTGCTGGCCGGGTCCGAGGGTGAAGCGCACCGGCAAGCCGAGAGCATCGACTACGGCATGGATCTTGGTTCCGAAGCCGCCTCGCGAGCGGCCGAGAGCCTGGGTTTGAACGCCCCCCTTTTTACCCTGGCCCCTGCTGCCTGGGCCTGAGCGCGGATCACGGTAGCGTCGATCGCCAGCCATTCGATGTCGGGATCGTCGGACACCGCCTCGAAGATCCGGTCGATTACCCCCTGCTCGACCCAGCGGTAATAGCGCCGCTTCACCGTCTGGTAAGCACCAAAGCGTTCGGGCAGGTCGCGCCAGCGCCCGCCTGAGCGCGCCAGCCACAGCAGCGCATCGAGAAACCTCCGTCCGTCGCTACGCGGCCCGCGCTTGCCCTTGCGGCCTCCCGGCACAAACTCACGCAACCGCTCCCACTGATCGTCCCTGAGAACCTCGCCTTCCACACCAGCCTCCAAAAGCCAGTGTTGAATCAGAACTCAGCGCAAATGGAAATCCCTAAAATGTCACTACAGCCTAGACCGGGTGGAAAGATTCGCGGCGTTCGCTGAATGTCCGATCACCGTGATTCTCGCCAGGAAAGCTGCCTTTCCGGACACGACCCTATTGCGGACGTTCGCCAATGCTGACACCCTCTGTGTCACCATTTAGCCTTTCGGGGATGTAATCGGTGATCGAAGATGTAATGGCGATGGCATTTATGGCAGGGATCGGCGCGATGATCTCGTTCGTGATAATGGCATTCTCACAACGCGCGAAAACGGACCGCGCAGTTGCTCTGCTTATCCAATCTGGATGTATCCTGGGTTTGGGCTTTTTGTATCTACTCGGGGCCGGATTGCAGTCACCTCCGGGGTATCCCCACTGGCTAATCCCAATCGTCTTTATCGTGATCTTGATCGTAGCTCAATTGATTTGGCGCGCAGCCTATCCCGATCAACAGCCACCCAGTGAATGACTTCGCTCTACATTCGTCCGCTTCCCACCCAATTCCCGTCATATCCTGCGCATGCTTTTTCACCGAAAAGCTGCCCGTCAATTTTGCAGACATCTGTCCGCGCGGCGTGGCCTTCTCGCGTTGCGCTGAGCCTCGTCCACCGCATTTACCTCCCTTCAAGATATAGCGGGTATCTTCACGCAATTGATTGATCCCCGTTTGGCGCGCCGTCACGCGTGGCCATGCGCCGGGAGGAGACAGAAAATGCCCTATAGCCAGCCGGCGGACAATTCCAGCGACGACCGCCGCTTTGCGATTCGTATCAATGTTCAGATCCACGCCGATCTGATCACCGCCCGCAACAGCGATGTGCCGGTCATGATGACCAATTTGTCGGTCAGCGGCTGCCGTTTTGAAACCGACCGCATATTGCGCATCCCCTCTACGGTGGCAGTCCATATTGACGGGATCGAACCAATACCGGGCACCGCCATCTGGCAACGCGGCCCGGAAGTCGGATGCCAGTTCGACGATCCGATCCAGGTCGGGCTCTGCAATCGCATCATCCGCAAGATACGCGCTTCCTCCACGCTTCCCCATCGCTGATCGCCAGCCCGGCAAAGGTTGACGCCTCCGCTTCCCGGCTTCATGCACGCATGAAGAAATCGCCGCGCTGAAGCGGCTCCGGGAGGACTGTTTCGACCATGACCATGCTGGATGGAATCCGCATCATCGACCTGACATCGGTGATTTTCGGCCCTTATGCGACGCAGATGCTCGCCGATATGGGTGCCGATGTCATCAAGGTGGAACCTCCCGAAGGCGATGTGTCGCGCTATCTGGGCCGGTCAAATACCACGCCGGACATGGGGTCGACCCACCTTACCGTCAATCGCGGCAAACGCTCCATCGTGCTCGACCTCAAAAAGGACGAGGACAAGCACATCATGACAAAGCTGTTGGCGGGGGCCGACATCTTTTTTCACAACATCCGCGGCCAGGCGATTGCCAAGCTGGGCTTCGCCTATGAGGCGGTCAAGGCGATCAAGCCTGACATTATCTATGTACACGGCACCGGGTTCGGGCAGGACGGCCCCTATCGCGACCTGCAGGCCTATGATGACGTGATCCAGGCGGCGACCGGCACGGCCAGCCTGTTGCCGCGCGCCGATGGCAATGATCGCCCGCGCTATTTCCCCTCGCTGATCGCCGACAAGGTTGCCGGCCATTATGGAGCGCAGGCGATACTGGCCGCACTCGTCCACAAGCTGCGCACCGGCGAGGGCCAGCATGTCGAGGTGCCGATGTTTGAATGCTTTGCGAGCTTCATGCTGTGCGAACATATGCGCGATGCGACCCTTGTCCCGCCCATTGGTCCGATCGGCTATCCGCGACAGCTCGATCCGGGGCGCCAGCCCTTCCCGACCGCCGACGGCTACATCTCCATCGTGCCCTATACCGATGACAAGATCGTCCAGCTGTTCGCGCTTTTCGGACGCGAGGATATATTGGAGCGTCCCGAATTTTCAAACCCGCTGGAGCGGTTTCGCAACATGACGAGCCTTTATGAGGAAGTTGCGCTGCTGACCCCCGCGCGAACGACCCAGCAATGGCTCGACCTGTTCGCCAGCAACAACATGCCCGCCATGGCCGTGCGCGATCTGGCCGATATTTTCGATGATCCGCACCTGTCTGCCACCGGCTATTTTCGTGAACGCGAACATCCGGTCAGCGGAACCTATCGCGAAACTGCCCCGCCGGTGCGCTATTCAGCCGATCCGGAGCGCGTGCCGGGCATGGCATCGCCGCTGGGTGCGGATCGCGATGACATCCTGAAAGAAATCGGACTTTAAAGCTTTCAGACCGCGGAGCTGAAACGCCCTGCCAGGGCATTGCGATAGGGATCGAAACAGGCGGCGATGGCGCGGGCATAGGGCCAGCCGCCAGCACCCAGCCTGATAATATTGCCCTCCAGCATGGCGAGCGAGCGCCGAACAAAGGGTTCAAGTTCGGCGACGGGAATATCCGCACCCAGCGCCGAGAGGTCAGCCTCCCCATAGCAGAGCAGATCGCGGATTACCGCCCCTGCTCGCCGGTCCGCTTCGCTGCGCCGCACGCCGACTGCTGTGGGCAGTCGCGACTGGGAGAGCCACATGCGATAACGCCCGGCATTTTTCTCATTCTGGACGATCAGATCGGGAAAACTGCTGATCGCCGACGCACCCAGCCCGATAGTCACCGTCGCACGGTCATCGGTAAAACCCTGAAAATTGCGGTTGAGCCGATGGTCGAGCATGGCGCTGGCCATGTCATCACAGGGCAAGGCGAAATGATCGAAACCGATGGGCATATAGCCATGGCCGACCAGAAAATGATGGCCCAGCGCGGCCATATCGAAACGCTGGCGCATGTCCGGCAGATTTGCCGCGTCGATTCGTTTCTGGCGGGGCACAACCTGGGGTACATGCGCGTAGCCAAACAGTGACACCCGTTCCGGGCGCAGAGCCGCCGATTGTTGCAGTGTCGCCTCCAGCACGGAGATATCCTGATGCGGCAAGCCATACATCAGGTCGAAATTCAGCGAGCGGATGCCGGCATCGCGCAGCTGCCCGACCGCACGCGTGACAATATCGAGCGGCTGGATGCGGCCAATGGCCGCCTGCACCGCCGGGTCCAGCGTCTGCACCCCCAGGCTGGCATGGCTGGCCCCGACATGCGACAGCACGGTGGTCCATTCCGATCCGAAACCGCGCGGGTCAATTTCTATCGAGACCTGCGGGCTGACGAACTGAAAGGCAGTCGCCAGCCGGTCGAACAGGCGCACAAACTCGACCGGTGCCAGCGCGTTGGGGCTGCCCCCGCCAAAGACGATGCGGCAGATGCGACGGCCCTGCCCCAGCCTGGCGGCGACAAGGTCGATTTCGGTCATCAGCGCATCGAGATAGGAATCCAGCCGCTGACGCCGGTTCACCCGCCCGGTATTGCACCCGCAATACCAGCATATCTGTTCGCAATAGGGGATGTGAACATAGAGCGAGACCGGTTCGTCATCGGCAATTGCCCCCAGCGCCTGTTCCAGCGTGTCCACCTCGGCCAGCGGCGCGAATTCGGCGGCGGTCGGAAAGCTCGTGTAGCGGGGCACGGGCCGGGCAAGCAGGTCGGGATGATAATACCACATGCACTCCATAGTGCCGCGATCGGCATCTGTTTCCTTGAGCGAGGTCAAAAAACCGCTTGCGCCAGATCAATGCCGACACGCGGTACAGCGCCTAGAGCGATGTCATCATCAATCAGGGACACAAAATATGAAAACCTTTGCCCGAAATGCCCTTGTTGGCATCCTTGCTGCATCCGCCATGGCGCCCGTCGCAGCCCATGCCGAAGCAGGCGACTGGATCCTGCGCGCCCGCGCGATCATGGTTGCCCCCAATGAAAACTCCTCGGACATTCTCCCCGCCTTTCCCGGCGAAGATGTAAGCGTAAACAACAGCTTCGCCCCCGAAGTGGACATCACTTATATGGCGAGCAACAATGTCGGGTTCGAGCTGATCGCCGCCACGACGAAGCATAGCGCCAGCGGCAAGACAGGAACCACCGGAACGCTCGGCAAGCTGGCGGATACCTGGGTGCTGCCGCCGACGCTGACCGCGCAATATCACTTCGCGCCCGATGCGAAGGTACGGCCCTATATCGGTGCCGGGGTCAACTACACGATCTTCTGGAACGAGGATGCGAGCGGTCCGCTGGAGGCGGCAGTCGGACCGACCAGCGTCCATATGTCCGACAGCTTTGGCTATGCGCTGCAGGGCGGCGTGGATATCGACCTTTCCGACAAGGTGTTCCTCAACATCGATGTGAAATATATCGATATCGACACTACCGCGACGCTGACCACCACGGCAGCCGGAGCACAAAAGGTGCGCGTGCATCTCGATCCGCTGGTTGTCGGGGTCGGCATCGGCATCAAGCTTTAGGCTGTAGTGACATTTTAATCACTTGAGCCACAGCATGATGCTTGCCAGCTTGATGAACCCGAGGAAGTTGGCGGCGAGCTTATCGTAGCGCGTGGCGATGCGCCGCCATTGCTTGAGTTTGGCAAAGAACCCTTCGATGCCCCAGCGCTGCTTGTAGGCGATGGTGTCGTATGAGCGGCGGATGCTGCGATGCCGCCGTGGTGGGATCACGGGTTCACCGCCCTGGGCGTGGATGAGTTGGCACAGGCTGTCGGCATCGTAGGCTCGGTCGGCGATGACCTGCCGGGCTGGCAGACCCCGGATCAAGTCGCAGGCCGGAGCCATGTCATTTTGCTGGCCGGGTCCGAGGGTGAAGCGCACCGGCAAGCCGAGAGCATCGACTACGGCATGGATCTTGGTTCCGAAGCCGCCTCGCGAGCGGCCGAGAGCCTGGGTTTGAACGCCCCCCTTTTTACCCTGGCCCCTGCTGCCTGGGCCTGAGCGCGGATCACGGTAGCGTCGATCGCCAGCCATTCGATGTCGGGATCGTCGGACACCGCCTCGAAGATCCGGTCGATTACCCCCTGCTCGACCCAGCGGTAATAGCGCCGCTTCACCGTCTGGTAAGCACCAAAGCGTTCGGGCAGGTCGCGCCAGCGCCCGCCTGAGCGCGCCAGCCACAGCAGCGCATCGAGAAACCTCCGTCCGTCGCTACGCGGCCCGCGCTTGCCCTTGCGGCCTCCCGGCACAAACTCACGCAACCGCTCCCACTGATCGTCCCTGAGAACCTCGCCTTCCACACCAGCCTCCAAAAGCCAGTGTTGAATCAGAACTCAGCGCAAATGGAAATCCCTAAAATGTCACTACAGCCTAGAAATACTTCCCTCTCGGGACGGGCCTGCCCCCGTCCCGGATCGGCGGCAATGGTGGGGACCGTTGCCGCCCTTTTTTTGAGCAAATTCCTGACTTTGCGGACAATGAAGGAAGCGGGAAGAACCCTATTCGCTTTCGTCCCTATCGTCATCACCATCGACGATCCGCTTGCGCGGGCAACAGGCATGACAGGCCTTGGTGCAATCGGGCGCGTCGTCATCCTTGCCGGGCACCGGCAGCGACAATTGACGCACCGATCCGTCACCCATGCACAGGCTGACCAGCATCATATCGCCGCCTGACGCCGCAAGCGGCTGCACGGCCAGCCCCATGGCTGCAACCAGCCCGGCAACAACGCGTCTGCCAGTCACTGTTCGTCCTCGTCATCGATCAGGATACGCATCGCCGCGCCATCCAGGTCGTCATACTGGCCATTGTGCATCGACCAGAAAAAGGCAGCGAGGCCGATCAGCCCCAGCAGCAGCGCAATGGGAATCAGGAACAGCAGGCCGGTCATGACCCGATCCGGTTGAGACGCAAGGCGTTGGCCACCACGATCAGCGAACTGCCCGACATGGCAATGGCCGCCACCAGCGGCGTCACCATACCAGCCAGCGCCAGGGGAACGGCCAGAACATTATAGCCGATTGCGAGCGCGAAATTCTGGCGGACAATCTTCATGGTGCGCCGTGAAGCGCCGATAGCCTGAACCACGGGCATCAGCGAGCGCGAGGTAAAGACAATGTCAGCGGCCTGTTGCCCGACATCGCTGGCACTGCCCGGCGCCATGGAAGCATGGGCGGCGGCCAGTGCGGGGCCGTCATTCAGGCCATCGCCGATCATCAGCAGCTTCTGGTTATCCTGCGACAGCCGCCGGATCGCGGCCAGCTTTTCCTTGGGGCGGGCATTGCACTGCGCGGTCATGCCCAGCAGGCGGGCAATAGGCGCCACCGCCGATGCCCGGTCGCCCGACAGGATCGAGGTGCGCAGCGCCATGGCGCGCATCTCATCGACCGTTTCCTTCGCTTCGGGCCGCAATGTCTCTGCAAAGGCGATGACGATGCCGCGACGATGCCCGATCTTCAGCATGCAGCCATGGCTTTCGGCACAGGCCAGATCGTCGATCCGGCCCAGGAAAACATCGGTGCCGCCAAGGCGGCCATAAACGCCCTCGCCCATTTCCTCGCGCAGGTCTTCAAGAGCGACCGGCTCGACACCCTCTGCGACCAGTGCAATGGCGAGGCCCTGGCTGACCGGATGCTTGCTGGCGCGGGCCAGCGTCAATGCCACAGCCTTTTCGCGGGCATTCATCATGTCGAGCGAAACAGGGACCGGCGACCCCATGGTCAGCGTGCCGGTCTTGTCGAAGACCACGCCATCAACCTCGGCAAGGCGTTCAAGCGCGCTGCCATCCTTGACCAGCAGGCCGAGCCGCATCAGCGCCCCGGCGGTCACGACCTGCGCCACCGGCACGGCCAGGCCCAGCGCACAGGGACAGGTAATGATCAGCACCGCGACCGCGATCAGCAGCGCCTGATGCCACCCTGCCCCCGCCAGCATCCATCCGGCAAAGGCCAGCAGCGCAAGGCTGTGCACGGCGGGCGCGTAAAGCCGTGCCGCACGGTCGGCAATCCGCACATAGCGCGAGCGAGACTGGCCCGCCGCATCCATCAGCCGGGCAATATCGGCAAGGCTCGTGTCCGCTCCCGCCGCCGTCACCCTGACGCGGATCGGCGTATCGAGGTTGAGCGATCCGGCGAGTATCGCATCGCCTGGCCCCATCCGCTCGGGCCTGACCTCGCCGGTCAGATGCGAGAGATCGGCATGGGTCTCGCCTTCCTCAATTACACCATCGGCGGCAAGCCGGTCGCCCGCAGCCACCAGCATCACCATGCCTGCCTGCAGATCGGCAGAAGCCACCCAGCGCGAAACGCCACGCTCATCGAGCACCATTGCCCCGCGCGCGGCATGCTTCAGCAAAGCCGCAACGCCGCCGCGCGCGCGATCCCGCATCATCGCATCCAGCACCCGGCCTGCGAGCAGAAAGGCGAGCAGCATCACCGCTCCGTCAAAATAGGCGTGCGGGCCATCCACCATGGTCTCGTAGAGGCTCATGCCTGTCGCCAGCAAAACACCGATGGAAATGGGCACATCCATATTGGTCCGGCCATGGCGCAGGGCGGCCAGCGCCGAACGGAAGAAGGGACGCCCCGAATAGGCAATGGCGGGAATGGCGATCAGCGCGGAAATCCAGTGAAACATCTGGCGCGTGGCAAATTCGGCCCCTGACCAGACCGCCACCGACAGCAGCATGATGTTCATCGCGGCAAAACCGGCGACCGCCAGCGCTTTCACCAGCGCGCGCGTTTCCGCCGCATCGGGGCTGGCCACGGGATTCTCGACCTGCTCCGCCTCGAACCCGATCTCGGCCAGCCATGCATGCAGCTGGGGCGGATCGATATCCCCCGAATGGCTGATCGCGACCTGCCGGGTGGAGAAATTAACCCGCGCAGCAGCCACGCCCGGCCGGTGGTTCAGGTCATTTTCGATCTTGGAGATGCATCCGGCACAGCGCATGCCCGGCACGGAGAACCGGGTTTCCTGATAGTTTTCGGCGGCATGCGGCACGGGCATCTGCTTCATCGAACCTCCCCAACCTCTTCATGGGCAATGCCGCCTGCCACAACCCTGGCATGGACGATCCAGCGGCCCGGCTTCAGCGGATCGCGCGATATCCACAAGCCATCAGCCTGCCGCTCGAACCGCAATTGCTGAGGCGGCATATGGCCCAGCGGATGTTCGGCGGTCGCGTCGATGCGCTCGACTGCGGCCAGCGCCTCGCCACCCTGCCCGAGAGCCTTGATCCAGACGCGGCCATTTTCTGCACGCTCCATGGCAATATTCCAGCCGCGCTTCTTCTGGTCCCGCGCCTCGGCCAGCCAGTCATTATATTTCTGGCTGGCGACATAGCTGTTTTCGACCACCGTGCCGCCAAAGCTGCCAACGGCATAGCGCGCCATCATCATGTTGACCGCAAAGATCACGCCGAAGAACGCGACCAGCGTCAGCAGCATGTGTCGGCCGGTAAAGCGGAAGGGTGCAGCGGATTTGCGCGGGTCGCTCATTGGGCCGGCCTGTCGAAATAGACATTGTCGCTGTCAACAATGTCGGGCTGGTCCTCGGCATGGACGGTGAAGTCGAACTCCGTGCGTTCATCGCCGGTGCGCGGTGCAACGGCAAAGACGCGCAGCCTGCCCACGCTGTCGGCGGGCACGTCGACGCGAATCTGCTGCCCGGCCGCATCGCGTTCGCGCTCATTCTGCCAGATGCGGGCACCCTCCAGCCCTTCATAGCCGATAATGAAGGAGCGGGGCCGGTTCTCCATGTTGCGCAGCTTGATCGTATAGGCATTGCGGACATCGCCATTGGCGAGCTGGACGAAGACCGGGTTGCGATCCTGCAGCGCGCTGATGTCGATCCGGGTGCGATTGCCAAGCGAGAACAGCATGGCAAGGCCGATAGCCGACCAGATGCCCAGATAGGCGAGCGTGCGCGGACGGAACAGCGTCTTCATGACCGGGATTGACTCTTCGCCGCGCTTTTCAAGCTCGGCATCCTGCAGGGTCGCATAATCGATCAAGCCGCGTGGCCGCCCGACCTGCGCCATGACCTTGTCGCACGCATCGATACACAGCGCGCAGGTAATGCATCCGATCTGCGGACCTTCACGAATATCGATACCGGTCGGGCAGACCGCGACACACTGGTTGCAATCGATGCAGTCGCCAAAGGCATCGGGAGCCTTTTCGGCTTTTTTGATGCTGCCGCGCGGTTCGCCTCGCCAGTCCTTATAGGTGACGATCAGCGACTTTTCATCCAGCATCGCGGTCTGGATACGTGGCCAGGGGCACATATAGATGCACACCTGCTCGCGCATGAAGCCGCCCAGCACAAAGGTCGTGGCGGTCAGCACACCGACGGTGGCATAGGCCACGGTCGCGGCATCGCCTGCCCAGAAATCGCGGGTCAGCGTCGGCGCATCGGCAAAGTACATGATCCATGCGCCGCCGGTCCAGAAGCTGATGAACAGATAGATCGACCATTTCAGCACTCGCTTGCCGATCTTCTTTGGCCCCCAGGGCGCATTGGCGAGGCGGACCTGGGCATTCCGATCCCCGTCCACCAGCCGGTCGACATGCTGGAACAGGTCGGTCCACACCGTCTGCGGACAGCTATAGCCGCACCAGGCGCGTCCCACCGCCGATGTCACCAGGAACAGGCCTATCCCGGCCATGATCAGCAACCCGGCGACATAATAGAATTCATGCGGCCAGATCTCGATCGAGAACATGTAAAAGCGGCGATTGGCGAGATCGACCAGCACCGCCTGATCGGGGGCATAAGGCCCGCGATCCCAGCGCAGCCAGGGCGTGACGTAATAGATCGCCAGGGTGACGGCCATCACCAGCCATTTGAAGCGGCGGAAATTGCCGTCAATCGCCTTGGGGAATACCGCCTTGCGCTTGGCGTAAAGCTGCACCTCCGGCTCGTGCTCCGGGTGCATGCTGGGCTGGGGTGCGTTCACGGCGCAGCATCCGCCCCGGCCGCCAGTGCCACCTGGCTGGCCGCAGCATCGACAGGCTCGACAGCTGCCGGAGCTGCCTCGCCGCCGCCCAGCGAATGGACATAGGCGGCCAGCATCTTGATCGTGACCGGATCAAGCCGTTCACCCCAGCGCGGCATCACTCCGTAGCGGGCATTGTTAACCGTATCGACCAAAGTCGCCCGGTCGCCACCATAGAGCCAGATCGCATCGGTCAGGTTGGGAGCGCCCTGTGTCCGGTCGCCCTGCCCGGCATCGCCATGACACACTGCGCAGTTCGCGGCATAGACATCCGCTCCGCGCCGTGACGATGCGCTGGCCTGTTCCGCGCCGGAAAGCGTGCGCACATGGCTGACGACATCCTGCACCTGGATCGGTGTCAATATCCCGTCGCGGCCAAAGGCTGGCATCTGCGAAAAGCGCGTTTCGGCATGGTCGGGCTGCCGCACGCCATGGGTAATGGTATAATCCAGCGTCGCCAGATCACCCCCCCACAGCCATTCGTCATCGTTGAGATTGGGATAGCCCTTCGATCCCGAGGCACCCGATCCATGGCACTGCACGCAATGCACCTTGAATGCGCTGCGTCCGCCCTCCACGGCAAAGTTGAACAGCGCCTCATTGGCTGGCAGGCCGGCAATATCGGCTTCGGCCAGCGCACGCATCTGTCCGGCGCGGCGCTGCGTCTCCTCGGCGATTTCCTGCTCCAGCTGCCCCCGGCTGGTCCATCCGAACGTGCCTGCGGTCGCGCTTTCCAGCATCGGCCAGGCGGGGTAGACCACGGTATAGCCGATGGCCCAGACAATGGTCACATAGAAGGTCCACAGCCACCAGCGCGGCAACGGTGTGTTCAGCTCTTCAATGCCGTCCCATTCATGCCCGACGGTTTCGGTGCCGGTTGGGTCGTCGATCCGCTTGTTATCCGACATTGTCATGGTCCTCATCAAAGATCATCGTTGCCGCGCGGCGGTTGCTGTCGCGCGAACCCGGCCGGAATGCCCAGCCGCACAGGCACACAAACAGGATCAGCATGGCCAGCAGGCCCCAGCTGTCCGCTATGTGGCGCAGGGTTTCATAGCTCATTGCCCGTCCCCCGATTTTTCAAAGGGCCTGGCCGCTTCAAAATCGACCAGCGTGCCGAGCATCTGGAGATAGGCGACCAGCGCGTCCATTTCGGTCAGCCGCCCGGGCTGGCCATCGAAATCGCGCACCTGCGCCTTGGGATAGCGGGCAACCAGCCCTTCGCTGTCCGCTTCGGGATCGGCCTGTGCCATGAGGTCGGCCTTGGCAGCCTCTATATCGGCGGCATCATAGGGCACGCCAACGGCGGCCAGCGCCTTCAGATGCGCGGCAGGATCGTCGATGTGAAGATCATGATCGCGCAGAAAGGCATAGGGCGGCATGATCGATTCCGGCACCACAGAGCGCGGATCGGTCAGATGCTGGACATGCCATTCGTCTGAATAGCGCCCGCCGACACGCGCCAGATCGGGACCGGTCCGCTTTGACCCCCATTGAAAGGGATGGTCGTACATGCTCTCCGCCGCCAGGCTGTAATGCCCGTAGCGCTCCACTTCGTCGCGGAACGGACGCACCATCTGCGAATGGCAGGTATAGCAGCCTTCGCGGATATAGATGTCGCGCCCGGCAAGCTCCAGCGGGGTATAGGGACGCACGCCCTCCACCTTTTCCACCGTGCTGTCGATCCAGAACAGCGGAGCGATCTCGACGATCCCGCCGATCACCACCGCCAGCAGGGCGAACACGCCCAGCAGGGTGATGTTGCGTTCAAGCTTCTTGTGACCTTCTGTCAGACTGGCCATGATTTCTATCCTTATTCGGCTGGAACGGCGACGATGGGGCGGTCGGCATCGGCGTCATAGGGCGCGTCACGCATCGGCGCTTCGTCCCGGAGCCGTCCGGCAATCGTCATCCAGACATTGAAGACCAGCAGGCTGGCACCGGCGAGGTAGAGCAGTCCGCCCGCAGCTCGCATGACGTACATCGGCCAGATGGCGCTCACCGTCTCGCTAAAGGCATAGACGAGGAAACCGTCCTGCCCATATTCGCGCCACATCAGGCCCTGGGTGACACCGGCCACCCACATGCTGGCGGCGTAGAGAACGATGCCGACGGTCGCGAGCCAGAAGTGCCAGTTGATCATGCGCAGCGAATAGAGCCGTTCCCGGCCCCAGAGGCGCGGAACCAGATAATAGATGCTGGCAAAGGTAATCATCCCGTTCCAGCCCAGCGCGCCGCTGTGCACATGGCCGATGGTCCAGTCGGTATAGTGCGACAGGCTGTTGACCGCCTTGATCGACATCATCGGGCCTTCGAAAGTGCTCATCCCGTAAAAGGCAAGCGCCATGACCATCATGCGGATGATCGGATCGGTGCGGACCTTGTCCCATGCACCGTTGAGCGTCATCAGGCCGTTGATCATGCCGCCCCAGCTGGGCATCCACAGCATGATCGAGAACACCATGCCCAGCGTCTGCGCCCAGTCCGGCAGCGCCGTATAGTGCAGATGGTGCGGTCCCGCCCAGATATAGAGGAAGATCAGCGACCAGAAGTGGATGATCGACAGGCGATAGCTGTAGACCGGGCGTTCGGCCTGTTTGGGCACGAAATAATACATCATCGCCAGAAAGCCTGCGGTGAGGAAGAATCCGACCGCATTATGCCCGTACCACCATTGGGTCAGGGCATCCTGGACACCGGAAAAGGCGCTGTAGCTCTTGGCACCCAGGAAGCTGACCGGAACCGCCAGATTGTTGACGATGTGCAGCATCGCAATGGTGATGATGAAGGAGAGATAGAACCAGTTGGCGACATAGATATGCGGCTCATGCCGCCGAACGATGGTGCCGATGAACACGGCGGCATAGGCGACCCAGACGATGGTCAGCCACAGATCGACATACCATTCGGGTTCGGCATATTCCTTCGACTGGGTAATGCCCAGCAGATAGCCGGTTGCCGCCAGCACGATGAACAGCTGGTATCCCCAGAAAACAAAGCGGGCGAGGCTAGGGAAGGCAAGCCTCGCCCGGCAGGTGCGCTGCACGACGTAGAAACTCGTCGCGATAAGCGCATTGCCTCCGAAAGCAAAAATCACCGCAGAGGTGTGAAGCGGGCGCAGCCGCCCGAAAGTCGTATATTCCAGACCCAGGTTGAGCGCCGGAAAGGCCAGCTCCAGGGCGATGTAGAGCCCGGCAAGGAACCCGGCCATCCCCCAGAATATCGTCGCAATGACACCCCAGCGGACCGGATCGTCATCATATTTTCCCTGATCCGGCATGTGCAATATGCCGCGAACGAGCGCGCCATAATCGGCCTTGCCGACCGTCACCGCCAGCCCGATCAGCGCGGCAATCGATACGATGACCATATGTGCGGCAAATCCGCGATCATGCGTCAGCGCCACCGCAGCCAAGGCCAGCAGGAAAATACCGATCCAGATGCCGGCGCGGCCCAATACCCTGTCCATAATTGCTCCCCAAAGACAATTGCGCGCACGAATGCGCGATCATGGGAGCCTATTGGGAGCAATGACGCGACGCAACATTGACCTGCGTCAAATTGCTGCGCCGAACAGGAAAGTTTCAGCGGAAAACAGTTTTCGACCAGTCGGTTTATTCCGTCGAAACTGCCAAACGCCCTATTCGGCGCTGTCGGTCATCTCTTCCAGCTGGTCGCGGTCGAGGATCACGACCGTGCGCCGGTCAGGCGTCTCGATAACACCCTCGGCCTTCAGCTGGGTAAGCTGCCTGCTGACGGTTTCGATGGTCAGGCCCAATATGTCGGCAATCTGCTGGCGGCCAAATGGCAATTCAAAGCGGTCCAGCGGTCCCAGGTCGACACAGCCGCCATCGGCCAGCCGCGCCGACATTTCGAGCAGGAATGTCGCAATCTTCTCGCGCGCATTCTTGCGCCCCAGCAGCAGCATCCAGTGGCGGGCGCGATCCAGCTCGGTCAGGGTGCGCTGCAGCAGCTTGTGCTCCAGATCGGGATGCTCGCGTGCAAACTGGTCGAAATCCTTGCGCGCAAAGGTGCAGACCCGGGCATCGGTCAGCGCGGTTACGGTGTGAAAGCTCTTGCCACCGAACGGGCGGCCAATGAAATCAGACGGATAGACAACCCCGACAATCTGTTCGCGTCCATCACCCATCGATGTCGACAGCTTGAGGACCCCCTCGATCACATTCGCGACCAGCAGCGAATCATCGCCTTCCCACATCAGTGACTGGCCGCGAACGATACGATGCCGCCGCCCGAGCTTGTTCAATACTTCCAGCTCTTCGGATTCGAGCGAACCGCAAATCGCGCGATTGCGAACAAGGCAGGTATCACAGGCTGTCATCAATCTGCTTTAGGATCAGAATGCACGGCAATGCAATGTCGAGAGCATGGTGCCGTTCATTTTTTGCATCTGCGATTCTACCCGGCAAGGCTCAATATATGCCGGGCCTGTTTGAGGTGCGGAGCATCAATCATCTTGCCATCGATCTTGAGCGCTCCAGCGCCGGGATTTTCGGCGAATGCCTGTACGATCCGCCGCGCATGCTCAATCTCGGCAGCGCTGGGCGAAAATCCGGCATTGATCACCGTGACCTGCGCCGGATGAATGGCCAGCATGCCGTTATAGCCATCGCGCGATGCCCGCTGCACATAGGCCTCCAGTCCCGCGATATCGGCAATATCCGGATAGACAGTGTCGATTGCCAGCACATCCGCGGCATGGGCGGCAAACAGGGTCAGCGAGCGGGCAAGTTCATAGGGTGCGGTGTAAAGGCCATTCTCCTGTCGCGCCGCCTTTGCCCCGATCGAGGCGGGCAGATCCTCCGCGCCCCAGCTCAGTCCCGCCAGCCGATCGGAAACCCGTCGAAAGCTGCCCAGCTCGAATATCGCAGCCGGGGTCTCGGTAGCGATGGGCAGGATCGCGGGCAGCGCATCGTCACCCCAAAGCTGGCCAAGCGCTTCAACAGAGGCCGCTCCCTCGGCCTTGGGCAGGACGATGCCGTCGGGCCGGTTCGCCTTCAGGCAATCAAGGTCATCGGCCACCAGATCGCTGTCCACCGGATTGACCCTGACAAAGGTCTGCGCACGACCGGGTGTCGCCAGCCAGGCGGAAACGGCGGCCCGCGCCCCGCCCTTCTTTTCCAGCGCCACCGAATCCTCCAGGTCGAGGATGATCGCATCGGCGCCGCTCGCCACCGCCTTGTCAAAGCGTTCGGGCCGGTCAGCGGGGACAAAGAGCAGGGATCGCAATTTCATTTCAGTCCAATCGGGCAAATCTGGGTGCTGAAGCTCCTATTCCCCCGGCATGGCAGACGCAATGCCCGTATTCATCGGCAATCCATCGCATGATCCCGTCGGTTCATCGAAAGCCGCGCATTTCGACTTGTAATGTTATATCATTGAAATAGGAGGGCCGCCGAATCCTTTTTTCAGAGAAAAGCGAGAGCATCTTGACCGTTACCGCAATTGCCAAATCCCGATTTCCCCACAAATCCGCCCTGCTGGCCGGTTCGGCGCTGCTGTGCATGACCCTGTCGGCACCTGCTCTGGCGCAGGAGGACAAGCAGGAAACGGCGCAAGCCAATATTCCCGACGATGATTTTCACGACAATAACGTGATCATCGTCACCACGCCCTTTGTGAAGGACCTCAACATCCTGGCGGGGACATCGGAAATTTCCGGCGACACGCTGGCGCAGGAACTGCGCCCGCAAATTGGCGATGCCCTTACCAAATTGCCCGGCGTTTCGGCCACCTCTTTCACGCCCGGCGCCTCGCGTCCCATTTTGCGCGGGTTCCAGGGCGAAAGGGTCCGTGTGCTCACCGATGGTATCGGCACCATCGACGTGTCCAATACATCGCCCGACCATGCTGTTACCATCGATCCGCTGACCATTGAACGGGTCGAGGTGCTGCGCGGACCGGCGGTGCTGCTGTTCGGCGGGTCGGCCGTGGGCGGCGCGGTCAACTCCATCGACAAGCGCATTCCGCGCGACATTCCTGATGAGCCGGTGCATTTCGATGCGCTGGTCGGCTATGGCAGCGCATCGAATGACCGCAATGCCAGCGCCAGCATCGATGCTCCGCTCACCGACCGGCTCGTCTTCCATGTCGACGCCAGCTATCGCAATACCGATGACCTGAAGGTTGGCGGGTTCGTCCTGTCGCCGGAATTGCGCGCCGAACAGCTTGCCATTGCCGAGGAGGAGACCGAGGAAGGGCATCTTGACGAAGCGCAGGAAGCACTCGACCTCGCCACCCTCAAAGGGCGTATCCCCAACACCGCAACCGAGACCTATGCCCTGGGCAGCGGGATCGCCTTTATCGATGAAGGCGGCAGCCTGGGCCTTGCGGTCAGCTATTATAACAGCAATTACGGTGTTCCCGCCCGCCCCGGCGCCGAACATGCCCATGAAGATGGCGGCATGGAGGAAGAAGGCGAAGAGGAAGAGGGCCCCGTCACCATCGGCCTGGACCAGCTGAAGGTCGATTTCCGCGGCGAGGTAAAACTGGGCGGCGCATTTGAGGCGCTGCGCCTGCGCGGAGCCTATGCCGACTTCACCCAGACCGAGTTTGAAGGCGATGAAGTCGGCACGGTCTTTACCAATCAGGGGCTGGAAGGGCGGCTGGAGCTGGTGCAGGCCGACCATGGCGGCTGGCGCGGGGCCAGCGGCGTGCAATATGTGTTCCGCGATTTCAGCGCGATAGGCGCAGAAGCCTTTGTGCCGCCCAATGAAACGACGCAGATCGGCCTGTTCACCTTGCAGGAGCTTAACCGCGACAGCTGGGAACTGGAAGCAGCGCTGCGCTATGACAATGTCAAGACCGCGTCGAACGTGATCGGTATTCGTCGCAATTTCGATTCATTCTCGGCAGCCATTGGCGGCGCCTACAAGCCCGGCCCGCGTGTCAAGATCGGCGCGAACCTGACGCGCGCCGAACGTGCACCTGCCGCCGAAGAGCTGTTTTCCAACGGCCCGCATATCGCGACCCAGGCGTTCGAGATCGGCAATCCGAATTTCACGACCGAGCGCAGCTGGAATGGCGAAATCTATGTCCGCTACGATAGTCCCGACCTGACCCTGGCGGCGACCGCTTTTTCCAACTGGTTTGACGGTTTCATCATCGACCTGCCGACCGGAGCGGAAGAGGACGGCCTGCCGGTTTTCCAGATCATCCAGAATGATGCACGCTTCTATGGCGTGGAACTTGAAGCAACCGCAACGCTCGCCAATCTCGGCCAGTTCAAGATCGTCGGAGATACAGTTGCCGATTATGTGCATGCCCGGCTGGACGGTATCGGGCCGGTTCCCCGCATCCCGCCGCTGCGTATCCTTGGCGGGCTTGAAGCGCAAAGCGACACAATCAACCTGCGCGGCGAAATCGAATGGTTTGCCGACCAGAACCGCACCGCCAGCTTTGAAACGCCAACCGACGGCTTCACGCTGGTCAATGCCAGTGCATCCTGGAAACCGTTCGGCAAGGCAGGCGGCGTGACCCTGCTGGCCTCGCTCAACAATATCTTTGATGTGACGGGGCGCCGCTCGGCAAGCTTTACCAAGGATTTCGCACCGCTCTCCGGACGCGATTTCCGGATCTCGGCGCGCTTCAGCTTCTAGCTGTCGAACCGGACCGAGAGGAAACCGGGAACCGGACCGTTCCAGCCATCGTCAGGACCGTCATCATCCTGGCGGGGCTTGCGGCCCTTTGGCTTGTGTGCAGGTTTTTCGCGCACCGGCTTTGCGGCTTCCGCTCGCTGCGGTTCCGGGCGATCCGCTTTGGGGCCCTTGCCACGCGACCGCCGCTCATCCTTGCCGCGCGCCGGACGTTCGGAACGGGCTTCGCTGTCGCGCGCTTTGCCCTTGCCCCCATTCAGCGGATTTTCGCGCACCGTCACCGGCGATCCGATCAGCTTTTCGATATTCTCGATAGCCTCGGCATCGGCGTCAGTCACAAAAGTGATGGCATGGCCGGTCGCGCCCGCCCGGCCCGTCCGGCCGATGCGATGCACATAATCGTCGGGATGCCAGGGCGCGTCGAAATTGAACACATGGCTGACGCCCTTGATGTCCAGTCCGCGCGCGGCAACATCCGATGCGACCAGCAGGTTGATGGTGCCGTCCTTGAACCGCTCCAGCTCTGCCAGACGCGAATTCTGGTCGATATCGCCATGGATTTCGCCAGAATCAAAGCCGTGACGCTTCAGGCTCTGGTTCAGTTCGCGCACCGTCGTCTTGCGATTGCAAAAGATGATGGCATTCTTGACATCGCCCTGATCGAGCAGATGGCGCAACAGTTCCCGCTTGCTGCGCGGTGCCACTGCTATCCGGCACTGATCGATCGAGGCGTTGGCCGTCGCGGGGCGCGCAACCTCGATATATTTGGGATTGGACAGGAACCGGTCGGCCAGCTTCTTGATCGGCGGCGGCATGGTCGCCGAAAACAGCAGCGTCTGGCGGTTTGACGGCAATTTGGTGCAGATATTCTCGATATCGGGAATGAATCCCATGTCGAGCATCCGGTCCGCCTCGTCGATCACCAGCAGGTCACAGCCGGTGAGCAGAATGTTGCCGCGCTCGAACAGGTCCATCAACCGGCCCGGCGTCGCGATCAGCACATCGACACCCTTTTCAAGGGCCTTGACCTGATCGCCCATCGACACGCCACCGATCAGCAGGGCCATGGAAAGCTTGTGATATTTGCCGTATTTCTCGAAATTCTCGGCCACCTGGGCCGCCAGCTCGCGGGTCGGCTCGAGGATCAGCGACCGCGGCATGCGCGCACGGCTGCGTCCCTGGGCAAGGATGTCGATCATCGGCAGCACGAAACTGGCGGTCTTGCCGGTACCGGTCTGGGCAATGCCGATCAGGTCGCGCATCATCAGGACCGAGGGAATGGCCTGGGCCTGGATCGGCGTCGGCACATCATAGCCGGAATCTCCGACTGCCCTTAACAATTCATCTGATAGGCCGAGGTCGGCAAATTTCATGAGCGATCCGGAAAAATGGTTGCGGCCTGCTGTCGATGATCGACTGGAATTCGGGCCGTCAGGGTTCCGCGCCCTTTGCGCATGTTGCGCCGCAATGTCAACCTAAAGCAACGGCAGGCCGCGCTTTTTCAGTCCTTGTCGACGACCATCTGGCGGATTTTTTCGACTTCGCACTTGCTGCCCGAACGGGCCTGCAGCACGTCACGCTCGACGCACATATTCCCGTCCTTGCTCTTTTCCATGTAAAAGCCCTGATAAAAATCGCGAGCGCGGCAGGCATTTTCAAGTTCTGCCCTGATCAGGCGGTTGTCGCGCATATAGAGCATCAGGCTATCGTCGCTCCACACCTGAACCCCGGCAATTTCATTCATCGCAACGCATTTGCCGATCTTGCGCGGTTTCAGCCGGACATCGTTGCGCGGTTCCGATGGCGGGGGTGGCGGGGCAACCGCGCTCAGCGACGCCCGGGCGGCAGTATCGCTTGTCCGGCGGGGTACGCGGATCACGATGCGCTGTTCAAACCGGACCTGGAAATGCGCGCGCGTCTGCGGCGCAAGACTTTCGACCACGGGCAGTTCCGCTTCGCTCTCGACCAGGCCATCCGCCTCAACCTCGGCCACGGCTTCCGGATCCACCGGGGCGGCAGATGCAAGCAACAGGGGAAGGATTGGCAACAGCAATGACATGGTCAGATGATGAATCCGTTCGGACGCGAATGTGCCCTGCCATAGGACACTCAATTGAATGTTCGATTAACCTGCAATGCCGCAAGTGCCAATAACAGGACGAAAGCGCAGTTTTTGACGGCAGGCGTTGCGATTGTGCACCGCCCCAGGCCGTGAACCCCATGCCAGCCTTCGGCTTGTCCCGCCCTTCCCCGCCATGCGATAGCGCAATCCATGAACGAGGAATCGAATCGCGACGCCATGCTCTCTGCCCTTTCGGCCATTGTCGGCACAAAGGGATTCAGCTGCGATCCCGACGAACTGGCGCCCTGGCTGACCGACTGGCGCGGACGCTTTACCGGCAGGGCCATGGCGATGATATCACCCGCCAATATTGGCGAAGTTGCCGAAGTGGTGAAGCTTGCAGCCGAGCATCGTATGGCCATCGTCCCCCAGGGCGGCAATAGCGGCATGGTGGGCGGCGCGACCCCCGATGCGAGCGGAGGCGCGCTGCTCCTGTCCCTGCGGCGCATGAACCGCATCCGCTCCATCGACACAGAGGCACGGCAGGTCATCGCAGAGGCAGGGGTGGTGTTGCAGACGCTGCATGAAAAGGTGGCCGAACAGGGTCTGCGCTTTCCGCTGACGCTGGGCGGCAAGGGCTCTGCCACCATTGGCGGGCTGGTCTCGACCAATGCCGGCGGTACCCAGGTGCTACGCCACGGGACGATGCGCAATCTGGTCGCGGGAATTGAGGCGGTGCTGCCCAACGGGTCAGTGTTTTCCGGGCTTGCTGCGCTCAAAAAGGATAATCGCGGCTATGACCTCAAGCATTTGCTGGTTGGAGCAGAGGGTACGCTGGGCATCGTCACCGCCGCGACGCTGCGCCTCTCCCCTGCGCTTGCGGGGCGGGCCGTGGTCTGGGCCGGGCTCGACAGCCCCCAAACCGCACGCAAGCTGCTGCTGTTCCTTGAAGACCGGCTGGGCGAGGCCATGGAAGGTTTCGAAATCCTGCCCCGCCGGTGCCTGGCAAATGTCCTGAAGCACATTCCCGGCACCCGCCAGCCCATCGACAGCGACCATCGCTGGCATGTGCTGGTCGAACTGATCGCGGACAGCCACAGACGGGGTGATCCGGCTGCCCTTGCCGAAAGCGCCTTTGCCGATGCCATGGACGCCGGTCTCATCGAAAGTGCTGCAATCTCTGCCAGCGAAGCACAGGCTGAAGCATTCTGGAAAATCCGCGACTCCATTTCCGAGGCGGAACGCGCCCATGGCCCCGCCATGCAGCACGACATCAGTGTTCCGGTCGATGCCATGGCCGGTTTCATCATCGATGCAGGCGCACAGATCGAGCAGGAATTCGCCGGCACGCAGGTCGCCGCATTCGGGCATATGGGCGACGGCAATGTTCATTTCCATGTCGTCGCGCCGCCCGGTGCCGATCCTGCCCACTGGCCTGAGCATGATGGCAAGGCGATCAGCGCGCGCGTTCATGACCTTGTCACCGACGCAGGCGGCTCGATCTCCGCCGAGCATGGCATCGGCCAGCTCAAGCGCGACGAGCTGGCGCGGCTGTCCGACCCGGCCCGGATTGCGGCACAGCGCGCGATAAAGACTGCATTCGATCCGCTGGGGATAATGAACCCCGGAAAACTCGTCCCCATTGCGCCTTGAAGCCCTTGCACCTTGCGCCCAAGCCACCTAAGGCCCTGCAATCCAAAAACCCTGATTTACTACTGGAGAATCACCAATGGCGAGTGCGCCGCAACAGTCCCGCCTGCCGGTCCTGTACAACGATCTGGTCCCGCTGAACACGAACGACCATTCCAAATACAAGACGCGCCCGATGGAGAGTGCCGATTTCTTCGCGAAGCAGCACGCCATTCCCCTGACCGTGGAAGAATTTCCGCAGGCACAGCGTCACTATCCCATCGTTTTCTCGTCCGGCGAGGATCCGGTTCCGCTGGCACTGATGGGCCTGAATGACGGCACCAATGTCTATGTCGGCGAAGACGGCAAGATGCGCAATCCGGTCTATGTGCCCGCTTTCATCCGTCGCTATCCCTTCATGCTGGCGCGGCTCCGCCCCGATGCGGAGGAACTGTCGCTCTGTTTCGACCCGACCTCGCCCGCTGTCGGCGAGTTCGAGGAAGGCGAAGCACTGTTCGAAAATGGCGAAGCCACCGAAAACACCAAGAACATCCTGCAATTCTGCGAGCAGTTTGAGCGCGCCGTCGCCAACACCACCGCATTTGTGAGCGAAATCAAGAAGTACGACATTCTCATGGATGGCGAACTGAAGATCGAACACCCCAGTCTTGACCGTCCGTTCCTGTACCAGGGCTTCAAGATGGTGAATGAGGAAAAGCTCCGCGAACTGCGCGGTGATCAACTGCGTACGCTGAACCAGAATGGCATGCTGCCGCTTCTTCATGCCCATCTGTTCTCGCTACAGATCATGCGCGAAGTGTTTGCGCAGCAGGCTGCCGAGGGCAAATTGCCGCAAGTGCCGCAGGAGCCGATCATCCAGCAAGCCCCTGCCGACGCCCAGATCAACTAAATTTTGGGCATCGGATCGGCAGACATCAGTCTGTCGGCCAGCGACATGTGAAAGGGGAGGCTGCGGCCTCCCCTTTTTTGTCCGTGCGCAACCGCACAGAGCCGTTCACATATTGCTGTCGAGCACCGCGATCAGATCCATGAAACGGTCATGGAGGCAGTCGCGACTATCCATGTCGATCATGTCGCAAAGTTGACGGTCAAATGCAGGCCTGTTGCGGTTGACGCAATGGCGGAGCAGGCGGGCATATTCCCATTCATCGTGAGTCAGCTTGCCGCAGCAGGGGCGCGACAGGTGAAAGGTTTCCGGCCAGACATCCGCCAGCGTTGCAACCAGAACGGAAAAGCGCGCAGAGGCGGCAGGCGACCCCAGCCGTTCGGTCAGATGTTCGTCAACATCGCGCCCTGCCTTCCCGGCACAGGCGGCAACCCGAAGCGCGACCACCAGCTGTGCCTCCAGTACCGGCAGATCGATCAGTGTAGCCGAAAACAAGCCCAGCCCTGCCAGCCTGTGGGATGGTTGCATGCGGGGTGGTTGCATGGGTATCGCCTCCTGAACTTGCATCTGCCGGTGCCGGATCACGATCTGACGGATGGAATCCGCCGGGTGCGAATCCGGCCGTGCTGTTGCTAGCCAGACTAAAGCCATAGCTCTTTAATTGCAAATGGTTCTCATTAGCGTAAATTTCCGATAAATCCGTTACGGGCACAACAAATATGATCGGAACAGTTGAAACCATCGCGACAATGGCATAGATTAACCCTGTCGGACCGCTCCCCCCCTTTCGCGGTTCGGCAGGTGCTTCACAGCACCTCCTCCCTGAACCTTGGCCACCTCCGGCCTTGCCGGAGGTGGTTTTTTTATGCTGACTCGACCCACCAAAGTGTGAACTGCCTGCAGCCGATAGCGCGCTATTCTGCCGCCATCAGCGTCGTACCGCGCAGCAATTCATCGGAGAGATATTCGGCCAGCCCGGCAATATGCGCGGCCACCTGGTGTACGGCGGCACCCGGCTCCCGCTGATCCGAATCAAGGTACAGCGCGCGATCAATCTCTATCTGCAGCGCATGAACGCCCTGAACGGGCCTGCCGTGCCGTTCGAGCATATGCCCGCCCGCATAGGGAAAGTTGACACTGGTCCGTTCGCCGGTTCCTGCAAGAAACCGCCGTGCCGCCTCGCTCAGCTGCGATGCGCAGGATCGCCCGAACCGGTCGCCCAGCACGATCCTGACCGGTTGCTCTCCGCGCTCCAGCGGCAGGCTGGGCATCGAATGCAGATCGAGCAGCAACGCTGCCCCGAATTGTGCCCGCATCCGCTCCAGCAGGCGGGCGACCATCGCATGATAGGGCTCATGTGCCTCGGCAAGGCGGCTGCGGATATCGTCCATCGACCAGCGATTGCGCCACAAATTGCCAATGCCGGACAGCCGCCCCGGCACCAGTCCCAGTCCGCCACGCACCTTGGCGCTAGGCTGGCCAAAGGCCATGCGCGGCGCATCATGGATCATGTCCGGATCGATCTCCCCCGGATCGCGGTTCAGGTCGATCCAGGCGCGGGGAAAACGTGCAATGATCGTCGCAAAGCCCTGTTCCAGAGCCGGTTTTGCGAGCAGATCGGCATAGCGATCCTCCAGCCGCAACAGGCTGGCCGGGGAAGCGCGCAGGTTGGAGATGAGCGTAGCCGGATAATCGCGGCCGGCATGCGGAACGGAAATCAGCACCGGCGCCTTGAGGCGATCCGCACCATGCAGGGCAAAGGCACGGCTCATGCTACAGACACCCGCCGGGTACGAAGCCGGTGTGATCGGCAGTCCCGGACAAGATAGCGCACCTCCCTGAATAATCGCATCATCACTGCCTGCATTATGGCCTGATCGGAACGCGGAAATCAAAAAAACTGTCACCCGTCTGGAAAATTTTAACAGCTTCAACGATAAAAGGGGTCTCTATCCGGCCTGCAAGGGGCTTTGCAGCCGGTTCCAAAGGCGTTTACGGGGTGGCCATGATCCGCATATTGCTGGCAGAAGATGAGGAGGCGATGCGCGCCTATCTCAAGCGTGCGCTGGAAAAGGCGGACTATGAGGTCGTCGCGGTCGATCGCGGCACGGATGCCCTGCCGCTGCTGCAGGGAGAACATTTCGACCTGCTGCTGACCGATATTGTCATGCCCGAGATGGACGGGATCGAGCTGGCCCAGCGCTGCGCGCAGGTTGCGCCCAATACCAAGGTTATGTTCATCACCGGATTTGCCGCAGTGGCCCTGAAGGCCGAGCAGAAAGCGCCCGGCGCGCGCATCCTTTCAAAGCCCTTTCACCTCAAGGATCTGGTGCTGGAGGTGGACCGTGTGTTCGGCCGGACCAGCGCTTCGGGACTGGGCGGCGAATAGTCGCAAATAGCGCTTGCAAGCAGCGCGACTGCTTTGTAAACGCCACCCCCTGCCCCGCAATGCCGGGGCGAGAAAGCCGCAATGGCCGTGTGGGCGTATAGCTCAGTGGTAGAGCACTGTGTTGACATCGCAGGGGTCGGGAGTTCAACTCTCTCTACGCCCACCATTTTTCCTCATCCTGATCCGCGCTGAGCTCCAGCATGCCGTAGCGTCGCGCGGAAAGCCCGCACGCAAACGGGAATTGCACCAGCCCGCCAGCGGCGATTTTCGCTGGATTCTTGCGGCTTTGCAGGGCTAGAGCAACGCCATGACCCTTGCCGAAATACTCGCATCCATTGAGCCCGGCCCGCATGGCTGGCACACGCAAATCCCCACCACCTGGATGCAGGGACGCACCAGCTATGGCGGTTTTTCCAGCGCACTGGCGCATCATTGCGCGCGCCTGACCGTTCCCGATGCCCCGCCGCTGCGTTCGGCGCAGATCGCCTTTGCCGGGCCGATGGCAGGGCCGGTGGAGATTCGCTGCGATCTCGTCCGGCGCGGACGCAACACCATCTTTGTCGAGACGCGAATCCTGTGTGACGGCGGAGTCGGCTTTCTGGCGACCTTCATCTTCGTCAATCCGCGCAAAAGCACGCTGGACTATGAGGGTGTCGAGGTGCCCGATTTCGGCCCTCCCCCGGCAGAGAGCGAAACACGCAGCGGTCCTCCGCAATTCTTCACCCACAATCTCGATTATGCCGGCAAGCGCTTTGCGCTGCGCCAGAACACGCCGGAACTGATCGACTGGCACCGCATTCGCGAACGCGACGGGCTGGACAGCATGTCCGAACTGCTGTGCATCGGCGACGCACTGCCCCCCGCAGCCATGGGCCTGACCAGCGAGAACGGCAATATCAGCTCGATGAACTGGCAGGTCAATCTGCTGACCACCGATCCGCAGACCGACAATGGCTGGTGGCTGTTATCGGCGCGAACGCACCACGCCCATCATGGCGCCAGCAGCCAGTATATGACTGTGTGGAATTCCAGGATGGAACCGGTCATGACCGGCATGCAAAGCGTGGCGCTGTTCTTCTGAGCTGAGCTGAGCTGGGCGGCCTATTTGCCCTTCCAGTTGGGAGCACGCTTTTCGGCAAAGGCGGCTGCCCCTTCGCGGGCGTCTTCGGACAGGAAGACCCCGCCGACAATCGCGCCCTGCTTCTTCCACATTTCTTCGTCCGACCAGAAACGCGATTCAACGATTGTCTGCTTGGATGCCTGCACCGCCAGCGGCCCGTTGGCCGTAATCGCTGCCGCCAGCTGAAGCGCGCCTTCGATCGCCGGGCCGTCCACCACGCGGTTGATAAAACCGATTTCATAGGCACGCTGGGCCGTGATGAAATCGCCGGTCAGCGCCAGTTCCATGGCAATGCGCTCGGGAATCTGGCGCGGCAGCCGGATCAGGCCACCCGCTGCGGCGGCAAGACCACGCTTTGCCTCCGGAATACCGAATTTCGCGCCTGCATTGGCCACGATCAGGTCACAAGCCATGGCCAGTTCCATACCGCCCGCCAGCGCATAGCCATCGACTGCTGCGATCAGCGGCTTTTTCGGCGGAGCTTCGGTCAGGCCGGCAAATCCGCGCCCGGCAATTGCCGGGGATTCGCCGCGCAGGAAGCCCTTGAGGTCCATGCCCGAACAGAATGTCCCGCCTGCCCCGGTTAGGATACCCACGCGCAGGCTGTCATCGGCATCAAGCTGGTCGAGCGCAGCGGCAATGCCCTCTGCACCCGCCTTGTTCATCGCATTTTTAGCTTCAGGGCGGTTGATGGTGATGGTGAGGATGCCATCAGCAACATTGGTCAAAATATCCGACATAATTGATCCTTTTCATTAATTTAAATCCATAATCTTCAAGATAGTATAAGATCTGCCAGGCACGCGCGCTGCCATGCGGCATCGCCAAATTGGGATGCCTGCCAAATGGCTGCGCGGCGATGCAGCCCCGCGTCGCAATCATGGGTGAAGCCGAAACCGCCATGAAACTGGATCGCGCGATCTGCGGCAAAGGCATAGGCCTTGTCAGCGGAAGCCTTGGCCATGCGCGTGGCGATTTCGCCCTGCCCCTGATCGCCAAAGCTGTGAGCGGCGGCATAGAGATGCGAGCGCGCATTTTCATAGGCCACATAGGCATCGGCAATCGGATGCTTGAGCGCCTGATACTCCCCGATCAGCTTGCCGAACTGCTTGCGGGTGCGCAGATAGTCGAGCGTATAGTCAATTACCGCCTGGGCACCGCCGCACATTTCCGCCGCCTGCAACAGCAAGGCGCAAAGCTCGGCCTGTTCCAGCGCCGCGGCGAAGCGGTCCGCCTGCATCAGCGCTTCGTCACCTAAAGCAATGCCATCAAGCGAGAGCGCGAATGTGCGCCGGGTTTCATCAATGATGGTTTCGCGGCGCAACGCATGTTCGCCAATCGCCGCCCGCTCGACAATCGCGAAATTGCCGTCGAGCGCAACCAGGATCGCGGCGGCGGCATCGGCATGCGGCACGAAGCATTTCTGCCCGGCCAGCTGTCCGCCTTCCGCATGTGCGCTGTTGCCAGCGAGATTCCAGCCGCAATCCGCCTCGACCAGCGCGGGCACGACAATCTCGCCCGCAACGATACGGGGCAGCCATTCAGCCTTTTGCGCGTCACTGCCCGCCGCCATCAATATCTGCGCGGCAATGGTGCAGGCTGCGAACGGCCCGGCCATCAGGGTGCGTCCCATCTGTTCGGCCACCGGCACGACCTCCGCCATGCCAAGGCCGACCCCGCCAAATTCCTCGGCAATCGCGATTCCCAGCCAGCCAAGATCGGCGATTTCCTGCCATATCGCCGGATCAAAGCCGCGATCCTCGACAATCAGGCCGCGAACCCGGTCAATCGGGGAACGCTCGCGGCAGAATGCCGTCGCCACATCCATCAGCTCGACCTGCTCCTCGCTATAGCCCAGGCTGCCAAAAGCTGTTCTGCCCATGCCTTCGCCCTCCCTGCTTCAGCGCGTCTTGGGCAGGCCGAGCACATGCTCGCCCACCACATTGCGCAGGATTTCCGATGTTCCGCCGCCAATGGTCGCGGAAAAACTGTTGAGATAATTGCGGTGCCAGAAACCGTCATCGACCGCGCAGGCATCGCCGACATAATATCCCGCTTCGGCCCCCTGGAACTGCAGCGAGAACTGGGTCAGCTCACGCACCAGCTCGGTACGCGACAGCTTGGCCATCATCGCCAGGCCATGTGGCCGGTCCTGGGTCAGCGGCGCCATGCGGCGGCGACTGTTATTATGCTCCAGC
>JAWKXS010000004.1:0-301144 GCA_041396885.1 Blastomonas sp. | reverse complement strand
AACGACCGATCGAGCGCGTCGAAGTCGCGACGCTACGCCTTGCGCGCGCATGCGGCATTCGCACGCCGGACGTCCGGCTGGAACTGCCCGATTCCCCTTTCCCGGTCGCGCTGATCGAACGCTTCGACCGGCGCGGAAGTGCGCGCATTCCCTATATCTCGGCTCGGACTGCGCTGGCCAAGACCGGGACAGAATACGGATCCTACACCGAGATCGTCGATTTCATGCGCGGGCATTCTGCCGACCCACAGGCCGATTTCGAGGAACTATTCCGGCGGCTCATCTTCACGATCCTGGTCTCGAACAAGGACGATCATCTCAAGAACCACGGCTTCCTCTATGTCGGAAACGGACAATGGCGTTTGTCGCCAGTCTTCGACGTCAATCCGGCCCCCGATCGCAATCCGCATCTCGAAACCGCCATCATGGAAGGCGGTTCGCACGACCGGTCGATCATGCTCGCACTCGAAGCTTCGCAGTTTTTCGAGATCGCCGAAGATGACGCTCGCCGGATGATCCTGGAGATGGCGCAGAAGGTTTCAGACAACTGGCGCGAAGTGCTGCGCGAGATGGGCGTTTCGGGCAATCTGGCCAAGGAATACGAGCCCGCCTTCGTCCACGAGCAGGCAGAAGCTGCGTATTCGCTTTGACGTTGGTGGGGTAGCGTAATCTAGCTGCTGGGAGGAAAGAAACCTGCTCCCATTGCCTCAACGCTGAATGCCGCGAACCAGCTGAAATTATGGAATATTTTGAGGCAGCTGGCGCACCCGACAGGATTCGAACCTGTGGCCTTCGCCTTCGGAGGGCGACACTCTATCCAGCTGAGCTACGGGTGCTTCCTGCTTACGCAGTGCTTACGCGGGAATTATTGCGGTGTGAAGGCTCTAAGCCGACCTCATATAACTCACGGTAATTGCTGCAAAAAAATTCCTTTTCCTTCTCAATTCGGGCCTTGACACCTGCCTTCGGAGGGCAGCGCTCTATCCAGCTGAGCTACGGGTGCATGGCGCCGTTGCCGACGCGAAAGCCGCGCGTCTTTAGCAACTGCCTGCCCTGCTCGCCAGCCCCTTTCTTGCCGTCGCCGCCGATAGCCGGGGCAAGCGCCCTGCCCCCGCCATCGCGCCAAGATTGACGCCATGGCAGGCACGGCGCTATACTGCGTGTCCGACGCATGGCGGCTCCCCGGATGAGCCGCCTTTTTCTGTTTTCGGCCCCGGTCCCGTCGGAGATCGCGCCGAACCGCCCCGGCCGGATCATGGGGATCAGGCCAGTGTGACAAAGGAGCAAAGCAAATGTCGATTACCCCGCTGATGCCCGTCTATCCGCGCTGCGGCTTTCGCCCGGTGCGCGGAGAAGGTGCCTGGCTGATCAGCGAGGACGGTCGACGTGCGCTCGATTTCGCGGCCGGCATCGCCGTCAATATATTGGGGCATGGCCATCCGCACCTGACCAAGGCGATCCAGGACCAGGCGGCGACGCTGATCCATGTGTCGAACCTTTATGGCTCGCCCCAGGGAGAGAGCTTTGCCCAGCGGCTGGTCGACACAACCTTTGCCGACACGGTGTTCTTCACCAATTCGGGCGCCGAAGCGGTGGAATGCGCGATCAAGACCGCGCGCGCCTATCACCAGTCGGCGGGCAATGACGAGAAGTTCGAGCTGATCACGTTCAAGAACGCCTTTCACGGGCGGACGATGGCGACGATTTCGGCGAGCAACCAGGAAAAGATGCACAAGGGCTTCATGCCGCTGCTCGCCGGATTCAAATATGCCGAATTCGACGATCTGGAGAGCGCCAAAGCTGCCATGGGGCCGCATACGGCAGGCTTCATGGTCGAACCGATCCAGGGCGAAGGCGGCGTGCGCCCGGCATCCGATGCGTTCATGAAGGGGCTGCGCGCGCTGGCCGACGAGCATGACCTGATGCTGGTGCTGGACGAGGTGCAATGCGGCGTCGCGCGCAGCGGCACGCTCTATGCCTATGAGCAATACGGCATCACGCCCGATATATTGGCGACTGCCAAGGGCATTGGCGGCGGCTTTCCGCTCGGCGCCTGCCTGGCCACCGAAAAGGCGGCGCGCGGCATGGTGATCGGCACGCATGGATCGACTTATGGCGGCGGTCCGCTGGCAATGGCGGCGGGCAATGCGGTATGGGATGTGGTCGCCAATGACGAATTCCTGGCCAATGTCCGCAGCATGGGCGACAAGCTGCGCGCGGCCATTGAGCAGTTCATCGGCAACTATCCCGAATTGTTCACCGGGGTGCGCGGAAACGGGCTGATGCTGGGGATAACCATGACCCACGAAACGCGCGCTTTTGTCGCGCATTTGCGAGACAATCACGGGCTGCTGACGGTCGCCGCAGGGGATAATACGCTGCGCATCCTGCCGCCGCTCAACATCGATGAAGGGCATGTCGCGACCTTTATCGAGAAGCTGTCGGCGGGTGCCGCCGATTATGTGAAACCGGAATGATCCGCATTTCCGTCCCTGCCGGTTCCGGCGGGGGCGGAAACGGGAGACTCATGATGAGCAGACATTTTCTGAACCTTTCCGATGCCGGGCCGGATGCGATCGCGGCCATGCTGAACGATGCCATTGACCGCAAGGCCGCACGCCATGGCTGGCCGCGCGGCAAGGCCGATCATGATGCTCCGCTGGCCGGACATACGCTGGGCATGATTTTCGAGAAGAATTCGACCCGCACCCGCGTATCCTTTGAAATGGCAATGCGCCAGCTGGGCGGTGACGCGATGTTCATGGCGGCCGGGCAGATGCAGCTTGGCCGGGGCGAAACCGTCGCCGATACCGCCCGGGTTCTTTCCCGCTATGTCGACGCCATCGTTATCCGTACCGACGATCATGCCAAGGTCGAGGAACTGGCACAGCATGCCGATGTGCCGGTGATCAACGGGCTGACCGATCTGTCGCATCCCTGCCAGATCGTCGCGGACCTGCTGACCGTCATCGAGCATGGCAAGGCGCTGCCCGGGCTGGAGCTTGCCTGGCTGGGCGATGGCAATAATGTGCTCAACTCGATTGTCGAGGCGGCGGGGCTGATGAAGTTCAATGTCCGTATCGCCGTGCCGCAGGGATATGAGAGCGACCCGGCCTTTATCGATGCGGCGCGCGCGCTGGGGTCAGCGATCAGCGTGGAGCGCGACGCGGCAACCGCCGTGGCGGGGGCGGACATTGTCGTCACCGACACCTGGGTCTCGATGGGACAGGACCATGTCCATAACAAGATCGCAGCGATGATGCCCTATCAGGTGAACGAGGCGCTGATGGCCCATGCCAAGCCCGATGCGAAATTCCTCCACTGCTTGCCCGCGCATCGCGGCGAGGAAGCAACCGATGCGGTGCTCGACGGGCCGCAGTCGCTGATCTGGGACGAGGCGGAAAACCGCCTCCACGCCCAGAAATCGATCCTCCGCTGGGTGTTCGGCCAAATATAGATCCGGATGGCATCACATTGACGCGCCGGGATGCCGTGTAAAGCGCATCCCGGCATTTGCCAAAGCCGTGCATCCACCCCATATCCGGCGCATGACACCGACCGATAGCGATTTGCCGCTGCGCTTCACCATTCCCGAACGCCATGCCCGTGGCCGTCTGGTGCGGCTCGATGGCGTGCTCAATGATATCCTCTCCGCCCATGATTATCCGGCGGCCGTGAAGCATGTTCTGGCCGAGGCTGTGACGCTGGCTGCGCTGATCGGATCGCTGCTGAAGGATGCCGATGGCCAGCTGACCATGCAGGTGCAGACCGAAGGCGGCATCATCGAGCTGCTGGTCGCGGACTATCGCGACGGGGCGCTGCGCGGCCATGCAAAGTTCGATCCGGACCGGCTGGCGAGCCTTGGAGCCAATCCCAGCATGTTCGCGCTGTTCGGCAAGGGCTATCTGGCGATCACCTTCGATCGCAATATCGGTGGCCGCTATCAGGGGATCGTACCGCTGGACGGCAATTCGCTGGCCGAGGCGTGCCAGCATTATTTCGTTCAGTCCGAACAGGTGCCCACGCTGATCCGCCTGGCCGTTGAAAACCGCGACGGGCGCTGCCGCAGCGGCGGTATGCTGGTCCAGCATCTGGCCGAGGGCGAGGCAGGGCGCGAAAGGCTGCATGTCCGGCTGGACAATCCCGAATGGGAGCATGTGGAGATCATCGCATCGACCACCAGCCATGCCGAATTGCTGGACGATGACCTGGGGCTCAAGACCCTGTTATGGCGGCTTTTTCACGAAGAAGACGAAGTCAGGATCGAAAATGGTACAGCCCTGATTAAGGGTTGCCGCTGTAATATCGAGCATATCAGGGATGTTGTCGCGCGTTTCCCGGAGGAGGACCGGGCAGACATGGTCAATGAGGACGGACTGATCGTCGTCGATTGCGCCTTCTGCTCAAAATCGTTCGAATTGACTCCGGACGCGAAGCGGGCATGATATTCCTGTAGCAATGCGATGCAGCCACAATGTTGCGCGAATTGCGACATGATTGGATGATACGGAAAAATGGGGTCGCACCACGAAATTTGACCACGGAACACATGACCATGACAATGCTGTCGAGTATCAGGAAATGGATTGTTGCCAGCGCAGTCGCGCTGGGATTTGCGGCATTTCCCGCACCGGCCCAGGCACCGGAACTGGCCATGCTCGAGCGCGTGGAAACCGGCATGTGGACCCTCAAGGAGCGCGGCAAGCCCGATATCCGGGATCGCATCTGCGTTCGCGACGCCCGCAAATTGCTGCAGATCGAGCATCGCAACGCCACCTGCAGCCGTTTCGTGATTGAGGATACGCCCAAACAGGTGACGGTCAGCTATAGCTGCCCCGGCACCGGCAATGGCCGCACCACGATCAAGTTCGAGGGCAGTGAGCTGTTGCAGATCAATACCCAGGGCATCGTCAACGGATCGCCCTTTGCCTATGCGGTCGAGGGGCGTCGCGCCGGGGGCTGCTGATACGCCGCCGCGCAACTGGCTGGCACAGTATTTTTGTCATCGGACGATGCTTAACCCAATTTTAGGGAAATAGCGGCATAAGCAAGGCTGTGCCGGCTTCGGTACGCTTTCCTCCCTTAAAGGTCATTTGACCGAACTGGGCCGTAGGGACATTCCCGGCGGCCCGTTTTTTTTGCGCGTCGCGCATGTGCGGGGCTGCATCTTCGGCCAGAGAAGGACTATAGCCCTGGTCCATGAGCGAAAATGACAAGATCGCGGTGGTGCTGCTTTCGGGCGGGCTGGATTCCATGGTTTCGGCGGCGCGCGCCAGGGAGGCCGGGTTCCGCATCGCCGCGCTGACCATCGACTATAACCAGCGCCATCGCATCGAGATCCAGTCGGCCAGCCGCATCGCCGCACATCTGGGCGCAGAGCGCCATATCGTGCTGCCGCTCGATCTGCGCCAGTTTGGCGGATCGGCGCTTACCGACGATATTGATGTGCCCAAATCAGGGCTTACCGACGATATCCCTGTTACCTATGTGCCCGCGCGCAATCTCATTTTTCTCTCGCTGACGCTGGGCTGGGCAGAGGCGCTGGGCGCGCGCGACATTTTTATCGGAGTGAATGCGCTCGACTATTCGGGCTATCCCGATTGCCGTCCCGAATTCATTGAGGGCTTTGCGCGGCTTGCCGAGCTGGCGACCAAGGCGGGTGACGGTGGCGAGCCCTTTGCGATCCACGCGCCGCTGCAGCATATGACCAAGGCCGAGATAGCCACAGAGGCGGCGCGGCTGGGGCTTGATCCAGGCATGAGCTGGTCCTGCTATGATCCGGGGCCGGACGGGCTGGCCTGCGGGCTGTGTGACAGCTGCCGGTTGCGAAAGGCGGGCTTTGCTGAAGCGGGCCTGGCCGATCCCACCCCGTATCGAGCATAGAAGCGGAATTTAGATCTGGCCGAGCAGGGCCTGTTCCAGCTGGTCGCGCAGCTGGTGCACCGGCGGCGCACGCTCCTCGGCAATATCGGCAAAGCCCAGCTGTTCGAGCTCCAGCGATTTCTCCAGCCGGGCAAGGCGGGCAAACAGCTTTTCGCTCTCGCGCACCAGCAATTGCGCGGCATCGGGCAGGCGGGCAACGATCTGAGGATCGCTTGGCGCGCTCTTGCCCAGCGCCCGCCCCCGGCCGAACAACTGCTTGTGCGAAATCTCGCCTGCAAAATAGGCCTTCTGGTTGAGCAGCCAGGCGATGGAATGCATCAGCCGCGTCGTCACCCGCAGCGATTCGCACGACAGGTTTACCCGGTCGACCGCGTCCAGCGTATCGGTATCGGCCTGATCGTCGCGCTCGAAATAGGAACGCGCCTCATCGGCAAGCACCATGGCCTCGCAGTAAAGCGATTCGACCAGTTTCGCAGTGAAGATTTCACGCCCCTCCATCGCCGCGACCATGGCAACAAAGCCTCGCGAAATACAGCCCCATGAGCGCTATATTCCGCCCCTTGGCGGGACTGTTCCAAAGCGGAACAGCCCTGAGGGAGAAGCAGAGGCTGGTCAGGCGATAATGTCGGGGATCAGATAGTCTTCCAAAATGGCGATCTGGTCGCGCAGGCGCAGCTTGCGTTTCTTGAGGCGGGCAATCTGCAGCTGATCGGAGGAGCCGCCATTGGAAAGCGCGGCAATGGCATGGTCGAGATCGCGATGCTCGACCCGCAGGAGTCCGAGCTTCTGTCGCACTTCCTCTTCGTTCAAGGCGCTATCCTCAATATCCCGGCCTTAATGGCATGCTCCAATCAAACAGGCAGGGCCATAGCCAGCCAGAGTCAGGACGCTTTAGCGGATCGTCGCACATATGCAAAGCTCCACCGCATCGGACGAAATTTCGCTTCGCACGGGAAAGACATTGTCAGGATTTTGTGATTTACTGCCCATTCCAACCATGGTGAAAACCGAGTCGAAGGAGGTCATAAGATGGATGGCAATCATGTTCAGGCATTGCACGCAAAACACGCCGGAATTGATCGCAGGATACATGAAGAAGAAGGCCGTCCCTCCCCCGACTTTTCGCTGATCGCGCGCCTGAAAAAAGAGAAGCTGCGAATCAAGGAAGAGATTTACATACAATAGCGAAAGCGTGACGTCGGCCCGGACCGTTTGACCGGATCGCACCAGTGATCCGGCGCTTTCGGTGCCGGGCGAGTTGCTGCCGGGTGGCAATGGACCGCTTTCGGTCCGCTTCGGTCGAAATAACGCCCGCAAACTTCAAAATTACCGCTCCATGGTGATTTAACCCCGCGCGAAAATCCGATAGGGTCGGCCCATGCCAGACCCCAGCCTCAACGCCGTAAACGCGGCGCGCACCATCCTGACCAATCTGCACGATGTGATGGCGGGGCGCACCAATGCGCAGGCAAAGCTCAACCAGGTCGTGGAGATAATCGGCGAGGCGCTCGATAGCGAGGTCTGCTCGATTTATCTGCTGCGCGAGGGGCTGCTCGAACTGTTCGCCACGCGCGGCCTCAACCAGGAGGCCGTCCACGTCACCAAGCTGGCGCCCGGACAGGGTTTGACCGGCGTGATTGCCGAGAATGTCGAGACGCTGAACCTTGCCGAAGCGGCATCGCATCCGGACTTTGAATACCGGCCCGAAACCGGCGAAGACAAGTTTCACAGCTTTGCCGGTGTCCCTATTGTCCGCCGCGAGCGCGCGGTGGGCGTGTTGTGCCTGCAGCATGTCGAGCCGCGCCGCTATCAGGAAGTCGAGATAGAGGCGCTGCAGACCGTTGCGATGGTGCTGTCCGAACTGATTTCCAATGCCGGGCTGATCGACGAGCAGGACCAGCGGGCAAGCGAGGCGGCGCGCGCGCATTCCGATCATATCAAGGGCCTGCCGCTGGTGCGCGGCCTTGCCAGCGGCCGGGCGGTGTTTCACCAGCCGCGCATCACCATCGAGCATGTCGTCGCCGAGGATACCGAGGTGGAGCGCCAGCGCGTCTATGCTGCCTTTACCAAGATGCGCGAACAGATCGACCGCATGTCGAGCCAGGCGGAATTTGGCGTGGGCGGCGAGCATGAGGAAGTGCTGCAGACCTACAAGATGTTCGCCTATGACGAAGGCTGGAGCCGCCGCATCAACGAGGCGATTGACAGCGGGCTGACCGCCGAGGCGGCCATTGAACGCGTCCAGCAGCGCACGCGCATGCGGATGCGCCAGATTGACGACCCCCTGCTCGCTGACCGCATGCACGATCTGGAGGATCTGGCGAACCGCCTGTTGCGCATTGTATCGGGCCAGATCGGCACCGCCGCGCAAATGGGCCTGCGGCAGGATGCGATCCTCATCGCGCGCAACCTCGGCCCTGCCGAACTGCTCGAATATGACCGCCGTCGGCTGAAAGGCGTGATCCTTGAGGAAGGGTCGCTGACCGCGCACGTCACCATCGTCGCCAGGGCCATGGGCATTCCCGTCATCGGCCGCATGCGCAATATCCGCCAGCTGGTGCGCGAAGACGATCCGCTGCTGCTCGATGCGGACGCGAATGTCGTCATCGTGCGCCCCGCACCTTCGATTTCGGAAGCCTTTGAAGCGCGCTTCAACCGCAGCCGCGAGCGCCAGGCAAGCTATGCCGCGCTCCGCGAAGCCGAGCCGATAACAAAGGACGGCACGCGCACCACCGTCATGATCAATGCCGGGCTGCGCGATGATATCGCCAATCTGGCGGTGGCTGGGGCAGATGGCATCGGCCTGTTCCGAACCGAATTCCAGTTCCTGGTCTCGGCCACCTTCCCGCAGCGCGAACGCCAGCTGCGCCTCTATCGCGACGTGCTTGATGCGGCGGGCGACAAGCCGGTCATCTTCCGCACCGTCGATATTGGCGGCGACAAGGCACTGCCCTATCTGCGCGATGAGGGCGAGCTTGAGGAAAACCCGGCCATGGGCTGGCGCGCCTTGCGGGTCGCTCTTGAACGCGACGGGCTGCTCAAGGTGCAGGCGCGCGCTCTGATCGAGGCTGCTGCGGGGCGGACGCTCAACGTGATGTTCCCGATGATCGCCGAACCCTGGGAATTCGAAGCGGCACGCGACGTATTCGAGGGGCAGCGTGCTTTCCTCAAGGCGCGCAAGAAACAGCTGCCCGACCGTATCCGTTATGGCGCAATGCTGGAGGTTCCCGCGCTTGCCGAAACGCTCGACATTCTGGCGCCGCAGATCGATTTCCTGTCGATTGGCACCAACGACCTGACCCAGTTCCTGCTCGCGGCGGACCGCGCCCATCCCAAGCTCGCCCAGCGCTATGACTGGCTCAGCCCGGCCATATTGCGCTTCCTGCGCCGCATTGTGACCTCGCTGGAGGGGCACAAGGTGGACCTCACCGTCTGCGGGGAAATGGGCGGACGCACGCTGGAGGCGCTGGCCCTGCTGGGTATCGGTATCGAACGCCTGTCGATCACGCCCGCCGCGGTCGGTCCGATCAAGGCGATGATCCGCTCGACCGACCGGGCGGCGATCCGCGCAAAGATGGCGGAGCTTCTGGCCGCGCCGCCGCAGGACATCCGTGCCGAACTCACCGCATGGGCGGAACAGCAGGGAATTGAACTGGGTTAGGCGGCGTGGACAAGTTCCGCATCCGGCCACCTCGGCTCATGCGGAACTTTTCCGCGCCGCCTAGTGTCACTTTGAGGCAATGGCTGCCGCCAAAGGTTAACAATGCCCGTCAAAAGCCCGAAAATGCTGCAAATGTCGCGGAAATCCGTTGACTTGCACAGTCAATGTCGCGTTAATTCGCATCCGCACAAGAAAAAGGCATGTGCGTTCAGAATGATGGGCCGGGCTGGGAGATTTTAGAGTGTCCGAAAAGGCGGCGGACGATCCGGAATTCGAATTCCAGACGACAGGCGAAAAACTGAAGGCGGCGCGCGAAGCGAAGGAAATGTCCCTGGAGGATGTTGCCGGGCAGACGCGGGTCCAGATCAAGCATCTCGAAGCAATTGAGGCAGGGGCTGTGAGCGATCTTCCCGGCCGCACCTATGCGCTGGGCTTTGCGAAATCCTATGCGCGCGTTGTCGGCCTTGACGAGCGCGAGATTGCAAACAGCTTTCGCGAAGAGATTGACGAACAGCTGGGCCATGCTCCGCGCGCGGGTGCGGTGCAATATGAGCTGGATGAGCCGAGCAAGGTGCCATCCTCGCGCCTGGCATGGATTGCCGCCGGACTGGGCTTTCTGCTGCTCATCGCCGGGTTCGCCATATGGCGCACATGGTTCTTTCCCGGCGCGAGCGATGCCGAATTCGCGGCAGCCGCATCGGGCGAGCAAGGCGCCGCGCCGGTTGCCGCAAGCCAGACCGACGGATCGAGCAATCAGAATGCAGCGTCCATGGGCAGCGCGCGACCCGCCGCCGCGCGGCCCGATCCCAAGGGTGAAGTTGTGTTCACCGCCAATATCGACAATGTCTGGGTCAAATTCTACGATGGCAATGGCGATCAGCTGATGCAGAAGCAGATGGCGCTGGGCGAGCAATATGTGGTGCCTGCCGATGCGGTAAACCCGCAGGTCTGGACCGGCCGACCCGATGCCTTCATCATCACCATTGGTGGCAAGACCGTCGCCCCGCTGGGCACCGCGGAAAAGGCGGTTCGCAATGTGCCGGTGAGTGCCGAAGCGCTGCTGGCGCGCAAGCCCGAACCCGTCCTGCCGGCGAGCGGCAATGGCGATGCTTCCGATCAGGCAGGCCCGCGGAACGGAGCTGACTGACGACGGTTTCGCTCGAATGGGCGGACAAGATACCCGCTTTGCTTTGACGCCGAATCAAAACGCCCTATACATCGCGCCATTACTGTTCTTCAGGAGAATGATGATGGCTTTTGGCCGCCTGGCCCCTTTACCCCGCCTGTTCGCCGCAACCTCGCTGCCGCTGCTGATGGTCCTGACCGTCGCTCCGGCACATGCACAGGACGGTGCGCTCGAACCCAGGGTGAAGAAGATCGAGGCAGAGGTCCGCGCGCTGCAGCGCAAGGTTTTCCCCGGCGGGACCGACCGCTTTTTCGAGCCGGAAATCACCGCTCCGCAGGCAGGCCCCCGCACTGAGGGCACCGCCGCCAATTCCGCCGTCTCCGACCTGTTGCTGAGAGTGGACGCGCTGGAATCGCAGCTCGCCATGCTGACGTCGCAGACTGAGGAAAACAGCTTTCGTCTTGGCCAGTTCGAGGCGCGGCTCGATGCGCTGGAGGCCAGCGCCAAAGAAGCCGAACAAGCCGAAATCGTGATGGAAAGCAGCGCGGCGGCGGCAAGCGGCACAGGCAATAGCGCCGCGCTGGAGGAGGCCGCATCGGCTCCCAGCGAGGAACGCATTGCCGGTGTATCGGCGATCATCAAGCCGGAAACCGATGATCCGGGCGAAGATGCCTATATTTACGGCTATCGCCTGTGGGAGGCGAAATACTTCCCCGAGGCCGAGGCGCAGCTGGAGGATACGATCAAGACCTATCCGCGCCACACCCGTGCCAGCTTTACCCGCAACCTGCTGGGCCGGGCCTATCTGGACGATGGCAAGCCCACCAAGGCGGCGACGATATTCTTCGACAATTACAAAAAGGACCCGCGCGGCGAACGCGCGCCCGACAGCCTGTATTTCCTGGGCGAAGCGCTGATCGCGCTCGACAAGAAGGCGGAGGCGTGCACCGCATTCAAGGAACTGGCCGAAGTCTATCCCGAGGTTGCCGAGGGTCGCCTTGCATCACGGCTGGCGACGGGCCGTCGCAATGCCGGGTGTAACTGACAAGGCTCTTGCCGCCTGCAGGGAGGCGCTGGACCGGCTTTGCGGAGAGAATGACGGACCGGTTCTGGCCGCCGTTTCGGGCGGGCCGGACAGCATGGCGCTGCTCCATTTGCTGGCACTGGCCCGCCCCATGGGGCTGGGCGCGGCGACCGTCGATCACCAGCTGCGTCCCGAAAGCGCCGATGAGGCGCGCGCCGTTGCCCGCTTTTGCGCGGCGCATGACATTCCCCATGCGATCCTGACCCCGGAACAGCCGATCACCGGCAATGTCCAGTCATCGGCGCGCGCGGCGCGCTACAAGCTGCTCCATCGCCATGCCGATCTTGGCGGCTATCGCTGGATCGCGACCGCGCACCATGCCGATGATCAGCTGGAAACCATGCTGATGCGGCTCGCCCGAGGCGCGGGGCTTGACGGAATGGCCGGGATCCGGGCGATTAATGGCCGGATCATTCGTCCCCTGCTGGATCTGCGCAAGGCCGATCTGCTTGCAGTCTGCGCCGAGGCAGGGCTGCCATTTGCGAGCGACCCTTCCAACGCCAACAGCGATTTTGACCGGGTGAAGATGCGCACCGCGCTTGCCGGTTTCGACAATGTCCCGCCCGCCATGGCGGCGCGCAGCGCCCTGGCGCTGGGCGAGGCGGGCGAGGCGCTGAACTGGATTGTGACGCGCGAGGCTGCGGGACATATCCAGCAAAGCGGCGCAGCACTGGTGCTGGATGTGCAGGACTGGCCACGCGAAATCCTCCGCCGCCTGGTGCTCCATTGCCTGTTGCAGGTCGACCCCGGCTGCACGCCGCGCGGGGAAAGCCTCGACAGGGCGCTCGCTGCCCTGAAAAATGGCGAAAAGGCCATGCTGGGAGATGTGCTGATCACGCCCGGCGCGCGCTGGACCTTTGCCATGGCTCCGCCGCGCAGAGCCGGATAAAAGGGCCAGCAGCCCCTGAATTCAGCCCAAATCACCGTGGTTATATTGTCATTCATGATTCCCGGCTTATCTTGTGGGGAAGCATTCACAGGAAAGACACGGAATGAACGACGATCAGGAGCCGGGCGGCAATCCCAATGGCTGGATGAAAAACATGCTCATCTGGGCGGGCGTCATCATTGCGCTGCTGGTCGCCGTGTCGGTGTTCGACCGCAGCGGTGCGAGCGATGCCGCCAACGCGATCAGCTATTCCTCCTTCCGTGACAAGGTGGCCGAAGGATCGGTGAAGAGCGTGCTGATCGGCCCGGATCGCATCACCGGCGTGTTCGAGGATGACCGGCGCTTCACCACCGTGCCGGTCGGCAACGATACCGGCCTGATCCGCCTGCTGGAGGAAAAGGGCGTCGAATATAATGGCAAGGCAGAGGAGCAGATGGGGATATTCCAGTATATCCTTATCCAGTCGCTGCCCTTCATCCTGATCATCGCCATCGCCTTTTTCGTCCTGCGACAGGTGCAGAAAGGCGGCGGCGCGGGCGGTGCAATGGGCTTTGGCAAGTCCAAGGCCAAGCTGCTCACCGAAAAACAGGGCAAGGTAACCTTTCAGGATGTCGCCGGGATTGATGAAGCGCGCGAGGAATTGCAGGAAATCGTCGAATTTCTGAAGGACCCGAGCAAGTTCGCCCGGCTGGGCGGCCAGATCCCCAAGGGCGCCTTGCTGGTCGGCAGCCCCGGCACCGGCAAGACCCTGCTTGCGCGGGCCATTGCCGGCGAGGCAGGCGTGCCCTTCTTCACCATTTCCGGCTCCGACTTTGTCGAAATGTTCGTCGGTGTCGGCGCCAGCCGCGTGCGCGACATGTTCGAACAGGCCAAGAAGAACGCGCCATGCATCGTCTTCATCGACGAAATCGACGCGGTGGGCCGTCATCGCGGCCATGGCCTGGGCAATTCCAATGATGAGCGCGAGCAGACGCTCAACCAGCTGCTGGTCGAGATGGACGGGTTCGAGGCGAATGAGGGCATCATCATCATCGCAGCGACCAACCGCCCCGATGTGCTTGACCCAGCGCTGCTGCGCCCCGGCCGCTTTGACCGCCAGGTCGTGGTGCCGGTGCCCGATATCGACGGCCGCGAGAAGATTCTGCAGGTCCATATGAAGAAGGTACCGCTGGCACCCGATGTCAATGCCCGCACCATTGCGCGCGGAACGCCCGGCTTTTCCGGCGCTGACCTTGCGAACCTCGTCAATGAGGCGGCGCTGCTCGCGGCGCGGCGCAGCAAGCGGCTGGTCGCGATGGACGAATTCGAGCATGCCAAGGACAAGGTGATGATGGGCAGCGAGCGCCGCTCCATGGTCATGACCGAGGATGAAAAGCGCATGACCGCCTATCATGAGGCCGGGCATGCCATTGTCGCGGTTCACGAACCGGCGTCGGACCCGATCCACAAGGCGACGATCATCCCGCGCGGCCGTGCGCTGGGCATGGTGATGCGCCTGCCCGAACGGGACAATTACAGCTATCACCGCGACAAGATGTACGCGAACCTTGCCGTTTCCATGGGTGGCCGCGTCGCCGAGGAAATCATCTTCGGCTATGACAAGGTGTCCTCAGGTGCCTCCAGCGATATTCAATATGCCACCAAGCTGGCCCGCGACATGGTCACCAAATGGGGCATGTCCGACGAGCTTGGCCCGCTGCAATATGAGGAAAATGCCGAAGGCTATCTCGGCTATGGCCAGACCCAGCGGACGATGATGTCCGATGAGACCGCGCGCAAGATCGACGGCGAAATCCGGCGCATCGTTGATGAAGGCTATGCCCGCGCCACGACCCTGCTCAAGGAGAATGAGGAGCAGCTGCACATACTGGCCAAGGCCATGCTGGAATATGAGACGCTGACCGGCGATGAAATCCGCATGCTGCTGGAAGACGGCAAGATCGACCGGCCCGACAATGGCAGCGATGCGGACAAGGCGGTGACGCAGATCGGCACCACCATTCCCAAATCGGGCAAGCGGCGCGGGCCGTTTCACGATCCCAAGCCGCAGGGCGCCTGACTGCTTCCGCGCGTTTTAATGTGGCGCGCGGAACCGGTTCATCGCAGTGCAATCTTGTCCGGCTATCACCGGCATCAGGATTTGTTGGAGCCGAACATGCCGATGCCCAGACTGATGTTGCTGCCCTGTGCGGCGCTGCTGCTGATCGCGGCTGGCGGCAGCGAAATGACCGCTGGCGAATTCCTCACCGGCATGAACAAGGTCGAGGCGCAGGGCATGACCGCGATCTTTTCCAGCGATGCCAAAAAGCTGAAAGCCGAGACGGAACGCGTCATCAAGCTCTATGACGGCGAAGTCGCAAAGGGTTCGCGCGACTATGGCTGCCCGCCGCCAAAGGGCAAGCGCAAGCTGACCGGAGACGAGCTCAAGGCGCATATTTCCGGCCTGTCGGCCTCGCAAAAGGCACAGCCCTACCGGCTCGCCTTTTACGGGCTGATGAAGAAGAAATATCCCTGCAAATAATTCAGGCGGGCATTGCCCGCTTTGGCGCAGAAAAAAGGCCGGTTAAACCGGCCTTTTTTGTTCAGCGATGTGCGTCCGGTCAGCCGTCGAAATCAGCACCGACGCTGGTGCTGCGCGTCGGGGCGCTCGCGGTGAGGCGCAGCGCCTCCGCCGACAGGCTCAGCGAACCGATTTCATCGGGCGTATCGTCATCATCGATCTGCACCTTTTGCAGCGACTGGACCAGGCTGTCCTGCAGGTCATCGGGCATGACCGTCTCATCAGCGATCTCGCGCAGGGCCACAACCGGGTTCTTGTCGCGATCGCGATCGATGGTCAGTTCCGCACCGCCGGAAATCTCCCGTGCGCGCTGGGCAGCGAGCAATACGAGATCGAAACGGTTGGTAACCTTGTCAACGCAATCTTCAACGGTAACGCGCGCCATTAATGGTGCTCCACAAAATCCTGTTGGGGGAAAGCGCGGCACATAAGTGTCCGGCGCTGCAATGTCAATGATTCCTGCTATTGTGCGGCCCGCCCCACCGCCTCCGCTGCCGCAAGTCGGGCAATATCAGTCGGAGCCAGAAAAATAGCGGGTCGATGGCCGGGTCGGCAGCCCGTCTATCGATCTGGTGCGTCCCGCCACCTTGTCCAGCCATGCGTCTTCGGTCGTCTGGCGATGCGCCTTTTTCAGCGTTTCGCGCTCGGCCTCGAACTGCATGAAGGGCACGCCCCAGCCGCAGCTGGTCTGCACCGATTCGACCTTGATGTCGAAGATCTGGCGGGTTCCGGGCAGCATGGTGAAGTGGTCAGCCAGCGCATCCCAGCCCGCATCCTGGGGCAGCACCGCCGTGCCCCGGCCATAGATGCGCAGGATCAGTGCGGGCCGCGCGAAGTTGCAAAACATGATGGTGATCCGGCCGTCCGCGGCAAGATGGGCATGGGTTTCATTGCCCGATCCGCCAAGATCCAGATAGGCGACCCGGTCGGGTGCGATCACGCGAAAGGCGTCATAGCCCTTGGGTGACAGGTTGATCCGCGCATCGGGCGCGGCGGTCGCGACGAAGAATATCGGCTGGCCGGCGATCATCTCCGCATGCCGGTCGTTCAGCGTATCAAAAAACTCGGCCATATCCGCTCCTGATCCCGTTCAGCCCGGCATACTATCCGTCAGGCCGCCGCTGTGCCACCAACCGTCAGTCCGCTGACCAGCAGGGTCGGCTGGCCGACTCCCGCAGGAACGCTCTGCCCGCCCTTGCCGCAAATGCCGACGCCTTCATCCAGCGCCATGTCATTGCCGATGCCCGTCACCTTGGTCAGCACGGTCGGACCATCGCCGATCAGCGTGGCCCCCTTGATCGGCGCACCGATCCGGCCATCCTCGATGCGATAGGCTTCGGTGCAGGAAAAGACGAACTTGCCCGATACGATATCGACCTGGCCGCCACCAAAGCTCTTGGCGAAAATGCCTTTCTTCACGCGGCTGAGCAGCTCGGCGGGATCGTCATTGCCTGCACGCATGAAGGTGTTGGTCATGCGCGGCATTGGCGCATGGCCATAGCTTTGCCGACGGCCATTGCCTGTCGCGGGCACACCCATCAGCCGCGCATTCAGCCGGTCCTGCATATAGCCCTTTAATATGCCATTCTCGATCAGCACATTTTCCTGGGTCGGCGTGCCTTCGTCATCGATGCTCAGCGAACCGCGCCGGTCCATGATCGATCCGTCATCGACCACGGTGACGCCATCGGCGGCGACGCGCTGGCCCAGCCGTCCGGAAAAGGCACTGGTTCCCTTGCGGTTGAAATCCCCTTCCAGCCCGTGGCCGACCGCCTCATGCAGCAGCACGCCCGGCCAGCCCGGCCCCAGCAGCACCATCATCTCGCCCGCTGGTGCGTCCACGCTCTCCAGGTTGACCAGCGCCTGCGCCAGAGCTTCGTCAATCGCTCGGTTCCAGGCTGCCTCGTCGAACAGCGGATCGAACAGATAGCGCCCGCCCATGCCAAAGCTGCCGACCTCGCGCCGTCCTTTGGCCTCGGCGACGATCGACAGGTTCAGCCGCACCAGCGGCCGGATATCGGTCGCGACAAATCCGTCCGGCCGGACGATTTCGACGACCGACCAGCTGCCCGCCAGGCTGACGCTGACCTGCGCCACGCGCGGGTCGCGGGCGCGCGCCGCAGCCTCGATCCGCTCCAGCAGCGCGATCTTGTCGGCAAAGGGGATCGATTCCAGCGGATTGCCATCGGTGTAGAGATGGCGATTGTTGCGCCGGGGCGGCGCCATACGTTCGCCCTTTGCCGGATCGAGCAGCTGCAGCGTCTCTGCCGCGCGGCGGATCGCCCCTGCGCTGATCTCGCTGGCATGGGCAAAGCCGGTCGTTTCGCCCGAAACGCCGCGCAGCCCGAAACCGCTATCGGTGGAATAATCGGCAGACTTCAGACGTCCGTCATCGAACAGGAAACTCTCCGATGCGGTATATTGCAGGTACAGCTCGCCATCGTCGCAGGATTTGAGCGCATCGGCGGTCAGGCGCTGTGCCATGTCCGGGTCCAGGCCTCCGGCTCCGTAGAGAAAGCCGCGCGGATCGGTGAAATTGCTGGTCATGACCGCCGCTATAGGCCAGCCGGTGCGATTGGGAAAGCCGTGCAATGGTCAGCGGCTGATCCGGACATGCACGTCATATTTGGGGCCTGCGCTACCCATGAATTCGGAGAGGCTGAGCTCAACCTCCGCGCTCTCATCCAGTTCCTCGTCAAGCTCGATCTCGACCTTATGACGCTCCACGATCCGGTAGGTGTCGCTCGCATAGGGCGAGGGGTCTTCCTCCCATGGCGATGGCAGGCACTGGCCAAGCTCGACCCGGTAGCGATTGAGCCGCAGCAATGCAGCGCCATAATCCTCTGCTTCCCAGCTGCAATCAAGCTCCAGTCCGCCGCTATCGTCAAATCCGCTGACATTGCATTCGCTGGCGCCTGACAGCAGGCCGCCGCGCCCCTTGTACAGCACGTCGATCTGACCCTTGCGGGTGAAGGCGAGGGAGACCTGCCGGGCCTGGCCAAGACCGGGCGCAATCAGCGCGGTTATCGCGGCGCAGCCTTCGGGTGTGCCGGCGGCCGTCAGCGGCGTTTGTGCAATGGCAATTATTGCAAGCACGCACAGGGCGGATCGCACCGCCCCCCTCTTGCCTGCATTCATGCCGCCTGCTGGTCTGCCGGGCTGCCTGCAAGGACAAAGCGGCGGTCGCAATAGCCGCATTCGACATAGCCCTTTTCATCGATTTCCAGCCAGACGCGCGGATGGCCAAGCGCCGCGCCGCCGCGAATGTCGCTGGCTCCGTCGCAGGAAACACGGCGCTGGGATGTACGGATCGTTTCGGGTGTCTGGCTCATGATTTTGCCCTTATCAAATGCGCATGCGCCGGGCAATCGGGCAATAAGCCTGCTTGCCGACAGCGAAGATTTTTCGCTTTGCCGCCCCAAGGCAAAATCGCTAAGCGGTGGAGCATGACCGAACCAGCCATTGCCATTCGCGAACTGACCAAGATCTACAAGGGGGTTGGCCAGGCGCCGGACAAGCTGGCGCTCGACAATGTCAGTTTCGATGTACCGCGCGGCGGCATATTCGGACTGCTCGGTCCCAATGGCGCAGGCAAATCGACGCTGATCAACATCCTGTCCGGCATGGTGCGCAAGACATCGGGCACGGCTTCGGTCTGGGGCTTTGACATTGCCGAGAACCCCCGCAACGCCAAGGCATCGATCGGCATTGTTCCGCAGGAGATCATGTTCGATCCGTTCTTCACGCCCGCCGAGGCGCTGGAGGTGCAGGCCGGGCTTTACGGCGTGCCCAAGGCAGAGCGGCGGACGATGGAACTGTTGCGCGCGGTCCGGCTGGAGGAAAAGGCGAACGCCTATTCGCGGACGCTGTCGGGTGGCATGAAACGCCGCTTGCTGGTCGCCAAGGCGATGGTGCATTCGCCGCCGATCCTGGTGCTGGACGAGCCGACTGCCGGGGTCGATATCGAGCTGCGCCAGCAATTATGGACCTATGTCCGCGAACTCAACGATCATGGCGTCACCATTGTTCTGACCACCCATTATCTGGAGGAAGCCGAGGAGCTGTGCGACCGCATTGCCATCATCAACCATGGCAAGCTGATCGCCAACAAGCCGACCGCCGAACTGGTTGGCATGGCACGCGAAAAGCTGATCGTGCTGACGCTCGATCGCGATGTCGAGGCGACCCCCGCCGATGCCGCTTTCGACAAGGTGGAGAAGGTTGGCGAGCGCACGCTGGAGATCAGCTATGACAAGGATGCGCTCAACGCCGGGCAGGTGATGGGCCGGGTGCGCGAGGCGGGATATGGCATTGTCGACGTATCGACGCGCGAGCCTGACCTGGAAGATGTGTTCCTGAACCTTACCAAGGCGCAATGACCGGCGACGTCGTCATCATAGGATCGGGCGCGGCGGGGCTGACCGCGGCGCTCAGCCTGGCGCGCCATTGCCGCGTGACGGTGCTGGCCAAGGGCGCGCTGTCGGGCGGGTCGACCGCCTGGGCGCAGGGCGGCATCGCTGCGGTGCTGGAGGAAGGCGACACCTTCGAAAGCCATATCGAGGATACGATGGTCGCGGGGGCGGGCCTCAATCGCCGCGAAACGGTCGAGTTCGTGGTCGAGCATGCCCCGCAGGCCATTGAGCACCTGATCGAGCTGGGCGTGCCGTTCAACCGCGAAGGCGGGGACGATCTGCACCTCACCCGCGAAGGCGGCCACAGCCATCGCCGGATCGTTCATGTCAACGATGCCACCGGCTGGGCGGTTCAGGAGGCGCTGCAGCGCGCTGCCGAGGCCGAACCCAATATCACCCTGTTGCCTGACATGGTCGCCATCGACCTGATCGTCGATCGGCACGCCGTCCGTCCGACCGGCCAGAACCATGTCTGGGGCGTCTATGCGCTGGACCGGGCGACCGGCCATGTCCGCGCCTTTGCGGGCCGGGCGACCTTGCTGGCCACGGGCGGAGCGGGGCGTACCTATCTGTTCTCAACCGCACCGCGCGGCGCGACGGGAGACGGCATTGCCATGGCATGGCGGGCGGGCGCGCGCATTTCCAACATGGAATTCATGCAGTTCCATCCGACCTGCCTCTACAATCTGGAGGTCAAGAATTTCCTGATCACGGAGGCGGTGCGCGGCGAAGGCGGCCATTTGCTGATCCCTGAGACCGGCTATCGCTTCATGGGCGATTTCGATCCCCGGCTGGAGCTTGCCCCCCGCGACGTGGTGGCGCGCGCCATCGACCATGAGATCAAGCGGCTGGGGCTGGACCATGTCCATCTCGACATCAGCCACCAGCCGCCCGAATTCGTCAAGGCGCACTTCCCCACCATCCATGAAAAGCTGCTGGGTCTGGGCATCGACATCACTACCGATCCGATCCCGGTCGTTCCGGCGCAGCATTATACCTGTGGCGGGGTGCTGATAGATCTTGACGGCCGCACGGACCTGCCGGGGCTCTATGCTGCTGGCGAATGCAGCGAGAGCGGCCTGCACGGCGCCAACCGGCTGGCCTCCAACTCGCTGCTGGAATGTTTCGTATTCGGTGACAGTACCGCGCGTGACATATTGGCGCGCTGGGACGAGCTGGAAACGCCTCCCGAAATCCAGGCATGGGACGAAAGCCGCGTCACCGATTCCGATGAGGAAGTTGTGGTGCAGCATAACTGGCGCGAGATTCGCCGCTTCATGTGGGACTATGTCGGCATTGTGCGCACCACCAAGCGGCTGGAGCGTGCCATGCACCGCATCGACCTGCTGCGCAGCGAGATTGACGAATATTACGGCAATTTTCGCGTCACGCCCGACCTGATCGAGCTGCGCAACCTGGTCGAGGTTGCCGGGCTGATCGTCAGATCCGCCCTGTCGCGCAGGGAAAGCCGGGGCTTGCACTATACGACCGATTATCCCGATATGCTGCCCGAAGCGCGCGACACCATCCTGACTCCCGACTGACCGGACCGGGCGGTTCCGCCCGCAATCAACGCTTCATCGCAATCCGCGAATCATCCGCCGCAAAAACCGCCCAAAAGCGGCACTTCCGGGCTGGAAGCGCCTCACCGGTTGCGTTACTCTTGTTTCCGGCAGGCATGGGGTTGGCAGGCCGGGACAATTTGAACCATCGAACAAAGGTCACGCCCGTGATGCGCCCCCTATTGCTGTTTTTCCTGACGCTGACGCTCGCCGCCTGTGCTTCGCGCACGCCGCCGCCGGTGCAATCGCAGGCGCCCGCCCCGCCGCCTCCGGTCACGGTACAGCCGGTGCCGCCCGCGCTCTCGGCAGAGCGCACGGCACAGCCGCCCGAAATCCTGCAGCAGGAAATTTTCGAGCTCTGGCGCGCCTTTCCTGGCAAGACCGGCATCGCAGTGCAGCGCATCGATGGCCGCTGGACGATATCCCAGCGCGGCAACCAGCTTTTCCCGCAACAGAGCGTTTCGAAACTCTGGGTCGCGATGACCATCCTCGACAAGGTCGACCGGGGCGAGATCGACCTGGATGATCCGGTGCAGATCGGGCGCGATGACCTGACGCTTTTCCACCAGCCGCTGGCCGCGCGCGTGGCGCGCGAGGGCGCGATTACCGAGACTGTGCTGTCACTGCTCGAACAGGCGATCACGATGAGCGACAACAGCGCCAATGACGCGCTGCTCCGCCATGCCGGAGGGCCGGATGCGGTGCGCGACTTCATCCGCCGCAAGGAGCTGGGCGCGATCCGCTTCGGCCCTGGCGAGCGCCTGTTGCAAAGCTCGATTGCCGGGCTGGAATGGCAGCAGCAATTGTCGAGCGGGCGGGCGTTTCAGGCGGCACGGGCGAAGCTGCCCCTGGAATTGCGCAAGGAACGGCTGAACGCCTATGTCGACGATCCCATTGACGGCGCCAGTCCCGAGGCGATTGTCGATGCGCTGGCGCGGCTGGCGCGGCAGGATCTGCTCTCCGCATCGTCGACCCGGCTGCTGATGGACATATTGAGCCGCACGCGCAGCGGCCCCAACCGCCTCAAGGCAGGCGTGCCGTCCGACTGGCAGTTCATGCACAAGACCGGCACCGGGCAGGACCTGCCCCCGGTTTCGACCGGCTATAATGATGTCGGGATCATGATCGCACCCGATGGTACGCGCTATGCGGTTGCGGTGATGCTGGCGGAAACCACCGCTGGCATCCCGGCGCGCATGGAGCTGATGCAATCGGTCACCCGGGCAGTGGCAAGGGCGCACAGGTCGGGGAACTAGAACCAGATGACATCATTCTGAAACACTTCGTCATTGCGAGCGAAGCGAAGCAATCCAGCGCGGTTCATAGCTGCCTCTGGATTGTTTCGGGGCTGCGCCCCTCGAAATGACGATTCATATCTGGCTCTAGAGCGCGTTCGGTTTTGATTGAATCAAAACCAGCGCTCTATGCTCTTGTCTTACCGTATTTTCCGAGTCGTCAGATGTATCCATCTGACTTGAAAATACTCTAGAGCGCGGGCTTCGCGCTTATTGTTGCGGGGCGGGGCTCTCTTCGGGCGACACCGCTTCACCGGCGGGCTCTTCGCCGGAGTCGTTCTCGCCGAATTTGGCCTGGCGATCTTCCAGCATCTCTGCCGCATCGTCGAGCGCCTTGGCCTCGCCGACCGTGACCCCGCCGGGTCCGGGATCATTCTCGCCTGGCCCGCAGGATGCAACCGCCAGCCCCAACAGGCTGGCGGTCACGAAAGAGCGGCTGGCTCTCACTCGGCTGCTTCTTCCACCGTTTCGGCAGTTTCGTCAGCCTTCTGTTCAGCCTCGTCAAAGGCTTCATCGGTCGCCGCCTGCATCGAATCCCCGGCACCTTCGGCGGGAGCCATGGCATCGCCAGCACCTTCGGCAGCCTGCATCGTATCCTCTGCAGCGCCTTCAACGCTGTTTTCATCGACACCCTCTTCGGTGCCGCTGTCGCCGCATGCGGCCAGAGCCAGCGTGCCTGCCATCAAGGTGCAGGCCAAAGTCTTGCGTATCATCTTGCTATCATCCCTTCCTGTTGGTTCAGCAATAGAACTTCACCAAACGAACAATCGTCGGTTTGGTTGCGCGACGGATTAGAAAAGAATGCGCCGCCATGCAAATAATCCTGTGCGATGGATCATCTGTTAGCACCCGTTTAACCCCTCGCAGCCATGCTGATCCCAAATGGGACAATCGCCTGAACCCGCTATGAAACCGGCCTTTTCAGGCGTATTCGGGCCATCCCGGTTTACGGAGCTATATGCATGAAGCACCGCCTTTTCTTCTCCGCCGCGCTGATACTCGGCCTTGCCGCGCCTGCCATGGCGCAGGGCTATCTGCCCTATCGCATCGTCGAAACCGATGAGCGGGTGGGCAGCCTGGCCGAAGCAGTGGCGCGGATCGGCGATCATCAGGGCACGATCGAAGTGGCACCGGGCACCTGGCGCGACTGTGTCGTCCAGACCGAGGGCTATATCACCTTTCGCGCGGCCCAGCCCGGTCAGACCATCTTTGATGGCGGGGTGTGCGAGGACAAGGCGACGCTGGTGCTGCGCGGGCGCGGTGCCCGTGTCGAAGGGCTGATCTTTCAGAATATTTCGGTCGCCGATGGCAATGGCGCTGGCATCCGGCTGGAGCAGAGCGACCTCACGGTCGTCAACAGCTGGTTCCGCGACAGCGAGGAAGGCATTCTGACCGCCGATGATCCATCGGGCACCATTACCATCGACCGCAGCACGTTCAGCGGCCTTGGCCGGTGCGACCGTGGCCTTTCCTGCGCGCACAGCATCTATATCGGTCATTATGGCGCTCTCAATGTCACCCGTTCGCGTTTTGAGCGCGGCAATGGCGGTCATTATGTCAAAAGCCGTGCGCCGCGCATATCGGTTACGGCCAGCAGCTTTGATGATACCCAGGGCAACACGACCAACTATATGATCGATCTGCCTGCCGGGGCGACCGGCGAGATTGCCGGAAACCTGTTCGTGCAGGGCGAGGACAAGGAAAACTGGAGCGCCTTTATCGCGATCGCCGCAGAGGATAAGGAGCATTCCTCCTCTGGCCTGTCGGTGCACGACAATGATGCGCGGCTCGCCAATGGCGTATCGCGCAACACCTGGTTCGTGGCGGACTGGAGCGGCGACAGGCTGGCGCTGGGTCAGAATCGGCTGGGCAAGGGGCTGACCCCGTTCCAGAAACGCTAGCTATTAGCCCGATTCAGCCCTGATCGCCTGAGCTTCAGTACCGAGGAACGCGAGAGCCCTTCGGTCAAAAGCGCTTGCGCAGGCTGATCTCGAAATACCGTCCGCGCGGATCGATCAGGTCCGGCTGAAAGCCGAGCGGAACCTGCCCGTTCTGGTCGGTCACGCGCTGATGCGCATCGAAGACATTGTCGACGCGCAGCGCAAGGCGAACCCCCTTGAGCACCGGGTGCTTCGCGACCAGCTTTTCGCGGCTGTCAAAGTTGAAGAAGGCGCGCAGGTTGAACGTCGCAAGGTCGCCATAGTTGAGCTGCGTCGCGCCCGGCGTTGCACCGCCATCGACCGTGGTGCCGCTGGCATAGTTTCCGGCGACCCGCACACCTACACCGTTGGAAAACCATCCGCCCTCCAGCTCCAGCCGGTGCCGTGCAGTGCCGCCGCTGCCGGTCGCCGAGCCGTTGAGCAGATCGAGTTCGGGCACGCCGGGGCGAATCAATATGGTGTCGACCAGGCGGATTTCATGGAACAGGGCGATGTTCCAGCGACCGCCGCCGCGTCGCATCATGCCGCCAGCTCCGCGCGCACCGCGCGCTTCTCCGCGTGACTGGGCCTGTTGCCGCCGGACCGGCTGCTGCCCGGCCTCGCCCGATGGCTGGCTGCCCTCGGCCTGTGCGGAGGCATCGGAAGTACGGGTCTCGCCTGCCCGCCCCTCGCGCCCGGCATTGCCGCGCTCGCCCTCGGGCCGTCCACCGCCAGCACCGGGGCCGCCCCTGCCGGGTCCTCCTGCGCCGGGGCCACCGCGACCCTGTTGCCCGAAGGATTTGGAAAACAGCACGCCATAGCGCAGCCGGTCATTGGCGGTCCGGTCAAAGGATACCGCCCGCCGGTCGATGCTGACCAGCGTGCCGTCCATATCGCGCACGATCCGCCCGGGAAATGCCGCCTCGATCTCTGGTGTCAGTGTCGGGAAACCGGCGGTGACATCATAGCTGCGGTTGCGGAAATATTCGGCGAGGAAGGTTAGTCCTTCCAGAAAATCGGGGCTGTAATTGAGCGAGAATTTGAAATCGCGTCGCCGCTCTGCGGTCAGCAGCGGATTGCCGCCGGAAATGATGCTGGCAAGCACGGTTTCACCGCGAACCTGATCGAAGATGGTGACATTGGGCGTCACGATCACCGGATCACCGAGCTGCGAAATGCCCGGCGCGGCTTCCTCGCCGACAAAGCTGCCCTGGATCGACAGGCGATCAAGCGGCGACCAGTTAAAGCCGCCGCCAAAGCTCGTCAGCCCGCCAAAGTCACCCAGATGACGCTGCCCGAGATTGCCATTGACCGAAAATCGCCCGACCGGGCTCTCGGGCATCAGGATCGGCACATCTACATTGACCGTGCCACCGGCCTCACCGCGCGACTGGCGAGTGTCTCCGGCAGCGCCGAGCCGCGAATTGCTGCCGCGCAGCGAATAGCGCTGTCCCTTGACGTCCAGCGTCATGCGGATCGGCCCGGCGGGAAGCTCGACCAGTTCGCCCGCGAGCGTCAGCGCTCCGGTCAGCGTCTGGCTGGCCAGCCGGGTAGTGTCGCGTCCAGCGGCGGGGACCAGATCGCTGCCGCTCAGTGCAAAGGGATTGAGCGCCGGATCACCCGCATCGATAAGGGCTTGCAGAGGCGCAAAATCAAAGCGCCGGTCGGTCTTGGTCTCGCTCTCGGTGCGGTTGAAGTCACCCGTAACCGTCCACCGCCAGTCGCCGACGCGCCCGTTGAGGCTGAGCCCCGCCTGATAGCTGTCCGACTGGGTATTGCGGGTCAGCGGGCGGGCATCGGGGAAGCTCTGGGCGAGCTGGACGGGAACCGAAAAGGGCGAGAAAGGGTTGCCGCTGTCTACCGTCAGCAAGCCGGTATTGAGGCCAAAGAGCGACTGGCCGGTGCGATGCGTATAGGCCCCGTTGATCTGGAAATTGGTGGTCGTTGACAGGCTCCTGGCATAGGTCGCATTCGCCTCGAACTGGTCGCTGCCGCCGATGAGCGTGCGGAACTGCCCCAGATCGCCGCTGTTCGCATCGCCCAGAAAATCGGACAGCAACGGCGCACCCGCCAGCCCCGTCGGCACCCCGGCGACGGACACGGCCTGCCCGGCCAGCGCGCTCAGCGCCGGGTCGATTTCTCCGCCCGTCACAAAGGGCGAGGACACGATATTGCCGCCCGGCGCATAGGGGATCGTCTCGCTCTGGATGATCCCGCGCTCGCTTTCCAGCAGGCTGGTCTGATGCTCATATTCCAGATCAATGACCAGCCGTGACTGCTCCCCGATGCGGGTCAGCGTCGCCTCCACACCCTTGGTCGAATATCCGCCCGCGGTCGGCTGGCCATATTCGATCTCGCTGGTCAGGCTCGCGAAATTGGGCTTGAGGATGAAGTTGATGACTCGCTGATCGGGCGGAAAGCCATATTGCAGCGCCAGCTCTTCGGGAAACACCTCGACCCGCTCAATCGCTTCGGGCGGTAGGTCGCGGATCGCGCGAAAGCCGGAAATGCGCTGGCCATTAAGCAGGATCGCGGGACGCCCGCCGCCACCGCGCCGCCCGGAACCGGTCTGCGGTGCCAGCGCTGACAGCAGGTCCTCCAGCGAGGATGCGCCATAGCTGGCGACATCGGCGGCCGACAAAGTCTCGATTGGCGTCACATCGGTCTCGACCGATCCGCGCATCCGCCCGCCGGTCACGACGATAAGATTGCCGATCGGCCCCTCCGGCTCGCTGTCCGCCGATTCATCCTCGAGCAGTCCGGGCAGCGGCTCGTCGGGATTGTCCTGCGCCAGCAACGGCGTGGCTGGCAGGGCCAGGACGGTGGAAAGCAATACGGCCCGGCATGAAAGCCGGAATGGGGGGAGGGTCATGCAATTCTCTGATTCGCGTGGTTAATCCCGCATAGCGATATGTGGAGAATACTGACCAGAATTTGAATGTAATAAATTGCAGCACAATCAGAAGGCAGCAATCTGGCCGTCACAACTGTCTGCTTCCCTTTTCCCCCCTTTGGCTGTAAGGCGCGCGGAATGTGACTGCGCGCGCACCATGCGGCGGGCAAAGGCAAGAAGCGAAAGGGCCGAATGGCAAAGGAAGAACTGCTGGAAATGCGCGGAACCGTTGTGGAGCTTCTCCCCAATGCGATGTTCCGGGTAAAACTGGAAAACGACCATGAGATTCTGGGCCATACGGCTGGCAAGATGCGCAAGAACCGCATTCGCGTGCTGGTGGGCGATGAAGTGCTGGTCGAACTGACGCCCTATGACCTGACCAAGGGTCGAATCACCTATCGCTTCATGCCCGGACGCGGCGGTCCCGGACAATATTGAGCCGGGGCGCAGCGACGCCCATGCTGATCCTCGCCTCCGCCAGTCCGCGCCGCCGCGAATTGCTCTCCCGCCTGGGGATAGAGCCCGACGGCATCGATCCCGCCGATATAGACGAAACCCCCGGCCGCACCGAGCTGCCCCGCGACTATGCACGGCGCATGGCCCACGAAAAGGCGGCGGCAGTCGCGGCAAGGCAGCCCGGCAGCCATATCCTGTCCGGCGACACGGTGGTGGCCGCCGGTCGCCGGATCCTGCCCAAGACCGAGAGCGAGGCGGAGGCACGCCAGTGCCTGAACCTGTTGTCCGGGCGGCGGCACCGGGTGCTGTCCGCAGTGACGCTGCAAGCCCCGGACGGATCGGTCCGCGAGCGCCTGTCCGAAACCATCGTCACCTTCAAGCGGCTGCATCCGCAGGAGCTGGCTGCCTATCTTGCCAGCGGCGAATGGCAGGGCAAGGCGGGCGGATATGCCATACAGGGCCGTGCAGAAGCGCTGATCCGGCAGATTTCGGGGAGCCATAGCGGCGTGGTCGGCCTGCCGCTCTACGAAACCCGCACCCTGCTTGTCGCCGCCGGCCTGCTGCCACAGGGCGGCTGAGCATGGCGCACTGGATCCATGAACAGGGCATTGCCGAGGAGCGCGCCGCTCTGATCGATAAAGGCCGCATCGTTGCGGCGCATATTATCGGCGAGGATCGTGCCCTGGCCGCCGGCGCCATTGTGAAAGGCCAGCTGACCAGAATCGCACCGGGCCGGGCGCATATGCAGCTTGAGGGCGGAGAAAACGCAATCCTGCATCCGCTGCCTGCGGGCGTGACGGAAGGCGCGCATCTGGCCGTGGAGATCGTGCGCGAGGAAATGCACGAACGGGGCGCGGGCGGATCGCGCACCAAGCCGGTCAGGGTGCGCGCGGCTGCTCCGGGGCTTGCACCGCGTCCCGCGCCAAGCCTGCTCGAACAGCTGAAGGCCGACGGGCGCGAAATCATCGCCAGCCGCAATCCTGCGGATGACCAGCTTGCCAATGTCGGCTGGCATGAGGTCATGGCGGAGGCGGAAAGCGGCCATATAGGCTTTGCGGGCGGCAGCCTGATCATATCGCCGACCCCGGCAATGACACTGATCGATGTGGATGGTGACAGCGCGCCGTTGCCGCTGGCCCTTGCCGCCGCCGAGGCCACCGCGCATGCCATGATCCGTCTGGGCATCACCGGATCGGTGGGCATCGACTTTCCGACGCTGGCGCGCAAGGCCGATCGAACCGCCGTGCTGGAGCGGTTCGACAGCGCCATGTCCGCTCCGTGCGAACGCACCGCGATAAACGGCTTTGGCTTCATGCAGCTGGTGTCGCGGCGCATCCGTCCCTCGCTGGTCGAATATGCACAGGGCGATCCCCATCGCTTTGGGCTGATGCAGCTGCTACGTCGCGCCGAACGGACACCGGGGCATGGCAGCCTGCGCCTCATCGTCAGCAATGCCGCCGCAGCACTGCTGTCGGCGCACCCCGGCTGGATCGAAACGCTGCAACAGCGCACCGCCCGGCCAGTAGAAATCCATGCTCGCATCGGCCTTGACCCGGCGGGCTTCGCGGTTGAGTAAGGCCGCCATGAACGGCCCTGTCCAGTCCGAACCGGCATCGCCGCGCTGTCCGCTCTGCAAGCGTGCGGCATCGCGTGATTTCGCGCCGTTCTGCAGCAAGTCGTGCAAGGACCGCGATCTTCTGCAATGGCTGGACGATGGCTATGCGATGCCTGGGCCGCCGCTGGACGATCCCGACTGGCAGGCGGACTGATTTTACGCTGGACAAGCCGCTGTGGTGCTGCTTATAGGCGTCGCTCCAAAGGCCGGTAGCTCGCATCAAGGGGCTTCCGCGCAGCGCTGATCGCCTGACGGTTTGGCGCACCTTGCCCGGGTAGCTCAGTTGGTAGAGCATGCGACTGAAAATCGCAGTGTCGGTGGTTCGATCCCGCCCCCGGGCACCATATTTTCCAGTCACCTCTGCACTATTTGCAATATGTCTGATTCAAGACTCCGGAGCTGAGCTGATTGAATCTCGATCAGACAGATATCCATCCTGTTGCTGTCACATAGCGCATTGCTATGAAGCCCTTGGTGCTAAGCGTGCATTCTAGGGTTTGTGGGGATACATCACACGGCCACGGCCGGTTACTGAAAAGCGAGAGAGATCATGGATTTTGGCATACCGTCGGAGATTGAGGAATATTATGCCGAGCTGGAGCGCTTCATTGTAGCGGAGATAGAGCCGCTGGTGGCCGAGGACGACAATATCCGCTTTTTCGATCATCGCCGCGAATGGGCGCGTACCGATTTCGAGAATGGCGGCCTGCCGCGCCACGAATGGGAGGCGCTGCTGCGCGAGGCAACGAAGCGCGCCGACAAGGCGGGCCATTGGCGTTTCTCCGCCCCTCAGGCCTATGGCGGCAAGGCCGGATCGAACCTTGCCATGGCGGTCATCCGCGACCGTTTTGCCCAGCGCGGGCTGGGCCTGCACAACGACCTGCAGAACGAGCATTCCATTGTCGGCAACTTCCCCTTTGTCGCGATGTTCGAAACCTTCGGCACCGATGCGCAAAAGCAGGAGTTCATCCTGGGCGGCTTCGAGGGCAGGCGACGGGTCGCCTTCGGCCTGACCGAACCCGATCATGGCAGCGATGCGACGCATATGGAGACCCGGGCAGTGCGCGAAACGCGCGACGGCGTTGCCGGATGGCGGATCGACGGCGAGAAGATGTGGATAACCGGCATGCACGTCGTCACCCATTGCGCGCTGTTTGCGCGGACCGGCGGCGCGGATGGCGATGCGCGCGGGATCACCTGCTTCCTTGTCCCCAACCCCTCGCCGGGCCTGGTCATCGAGGAGTGGATGTGGACATTCAACATGCCCACCGATCATCCGCGCCTCTCTTTCGACAATGTCTGGGTGCCCGACGATGCGATACTGGGCGAGGAAGGCCGGGGGCTGGCACTGGCGCAGAGCTTTGTCCACCAGAACCGCATCCGCCAGGCGGCATCATCGCTGGGCGCAGCGAGCTATTGCATCGAGGAGAGCGTCCGTTACGCCCGCGAGCGCAAGCCCTTCGGTGAGGAACTGGCCCGCAACCAGGCGATCCAATTCCCGCTGGTCGAGCTGGCTACCCAGTGCGAGATGCTGCGCCTGCTGATCTACAAGACCGCCTGGCAGATGGACGGCATGCCGCATGCGGAGATCGAAAAGACCATCTCCGACAAGGTCAGCATGTGCAATTACTGGGCGAACCGGCTGGTGTGCCAGGCCGCCGACCGGGCGATGCAGGTGCATGGCGGGATCGGCTATTCGCGGCACAAGCCGTTCGAGCATATCTATCGCCACCATCGCCGCTATCGCATCACCGAGGGCGCAGAGGAAATCCAGATGCGCAAGGTCGCCGCCTATCTGTTCGGATATCTCGGACCCAGAAAAGGAAAATTCGCGTGAGCAAAAATGACAGTTTCCCCGGCCAGGATATTGCTCTCAAATAGCAGCTGGACGAGGAATGATATGTTCTGATTGCCGTGCCGGGTAAATCATGGTAACCGGTGTCAAAAGCGGAATTGCACAGTCTGCCAATCAAATCAACCGCCTGCTATGCTGTGCACCGCCGCAAACCCGACGGGACAGGATTTCATCGTGGACAGATTGCAACAGGCCTGCTGGCAATGCCATGAAGCCGATAGCGTTGCGATTGCACTGGTGCCCTTGAAAAGCGGTGACATCATCGATGTTGCGGAGCGGCAGGTAACCCTGATCGATGCGATAGCGCCCGGCCACAAATTTGCACTGGCCAATCACCGGAATGGCCAGCCCGTCCTTCGCTATGGCGAACAGATCGGCCTGGCGACGCGCGCCATATTGGCGGGCGAGCACGTCCATTCGCACAATCTGGCAACCGCTCTGGCCGGCGAGCGAAGCTATGGCGGGACACAATTGGCGAAATCCTTGCCCATGGCTGTTCCGTTACCGTCTTGGCGCGGATACCGGCGCGGCGATGGCCGCTATGCAACTCGCAACGAGATATGGCTGTTGCCCACGGTCGGATGCGTTGCCCCGCTGGTCGAAGCGGTCGCGCGGGAAGCACAGGCACGTCACGCTGGCAAGCTCGACGCGATTGCCGGTTTCGGCCATCCGCACGGTTGTTCCCAGCTTGGCGATGATCTTGCCGGTACCCGCGCTGCTCTGGCGGCACTGTGCGACAACCCCAATGCCGGTGGTGTTGTGCTCGTTGGCCTGGGTTGCGAATCCAACCAGCTGGACGACCTTGTCGCCCTGGTCCCCGAACGAAGCCGCGCCAAGCTCAGGATCATGCGGGCGCAGGACCCGGGCGACGAAATGAAAAGGGCAATCGCGCTGGTCGATGATCTTGCCGACGAGCTGTCCCCGGCGAGCCGCGAGGACGCGCCTGCTTCGGCGCTGGCGGTTGGTCTGAAATGCGGCGGGTCCGACGCATTCTCCGGACTGACCGCCAACCCGCTGCTCGGCAGATTCAGCGATCGTGTCGCGACAAGCGGCGGCAGGCTGATACTGACCGAAATCCCGGAAATTTTCGGGGCGGAGGATGCGCTGCTGGGGCGCGCAGTCTCGTCAGGAATATTCGAGGAGGCCGGAGCACTTCTCAACCGGTTCAAGCGCTATTTTCTCGATCAGGGCCAGCCGGTTTCGGAAAACCCGTCGCCGGGCAATATCGCCGGCGGCATCACGACGCTGGAGGAAAAGTCGCTTGGCGCCGTTCAGAAGGCAGGCAAGGCGCCGCTGGCGGATGTGATTGATTATGGCGGGATTGCAGTCCGGCCGGGCGTAACCTTGCTTGAGGCGCCCGGCAATGACGCCATATCGTCAACCGCGCTTGCCGCGGCGGGAGCAACGATGATCCTTTTCACGACCGGACGAGGCACACCGCTGGGCTTTCCTGTTCCAACGGTCAAGGTCTCGTCCAATAGCGCCCTGGCAGAGTCCAAATCTGGCTGGATCGATTTTGATGCAGGCAGGGCGCTGAGCGAAGGTGCCGAAAGCATGAGCGAAGCTTTTGCCGACTATCTCATAGGCGTCGCAAGCGGCGATTTCACGGCTGCCGAGCGCAGCGGCCAGCGGGTGATTTCGCTATGGAAGCGCGGGATTACGCTTTAGCCTCTATTGCCCGCCCATTGCGGCAGGGAGCCAAAGCGACAGCTCCGGAATGTAGGTAATCAACATGAGCGCCGCAATCAGAGTGAGGTAGAACGGCCAAATCGTTTTTACCAACGTGGTCACCGGAATCTTGCCCACCGCCGATCCGACGAACAGCACCGATCCGACAGGTGGCGTGACCAGACCAATGCCCAGGTTCAGCATCATGATGATACCGAAATGCACCGGGTCCACCCCCGCGCCCATCGCGACGGGCAAAAAAATGGGCGTGGTGATGACGATCAGCGGAGCCATATCCATGAAGGTGCCGAGCGCCAGCAGCATCAGATTGATAATGAGCAGGGTCAAAAGCGGATTATCGGTCATCAATCCAATCAGTGCACCAAGCGCGGCAGGAACTTCCAGTAACGCCAGCGCAAAGCCGAATGCAGTAGCGGCGGCGATGATGAACAGCACCATCGATGCCGTTCGCACCGATTTTCCAGCCGCCTCCCATGTTCCGCGCCAGCCCAGGCTGCGATAAACCAGCGTGCCGACCAGCAGGGTATAGACCACAGCCACGGCAGAGCTTTCGGTAGGCGTGAAGAAGCCGCTCAGGATTCCGCCCATGATGATGACCGCAGTCATCAGGCCGGGGACGGCATAGGCGGCGGCACGGACAAATTCGCGCCAGCCGGGAAACCGGCCCATGGGCAAGGCGCGCCGCCGGGCAACGATCCAGGCCATGAACATCAGCATGAACCCGGTCAGCAAGCCCGGAATGACACCGGCCAGGAACAGGTCGCCAATCGAAACGCCTATGCCCGAGGCCGCAGAGTAGATGATCATGTTGTGTGACGGCGGGATCAGCAGGCCGACAATAGCGGCGGTTACCGTCACGTTGACCGCATAATCACCCGGATAGCCCTTGTCTTTCATCAGCGGGACCATGGTCGATCCGATCGCCGAGGCGCTGGCTATGGCGGAGCCGGATACCGCCCCGAACATCATCGATGCCCCGACATCGACAATGCCCAGGCCTCCTCTGACGCGCCCGACTGCGGCATCGGCCACCCGAACCAGCCGTTCGGCAATTCCCGCACGATACATCAGGTCCCCGGCAAAGATGAAAAAGGGTATCGCCATCAGCGTGAAAACGCTGATCCCCGATGCGATACGCTGCACGGCGACGATCGGCGGGATGCCCATGGCCAGGAAGCATGCAAGCGCCGCTCCGAAAAGCGAATAACCCACCGGCACGCCAAGCACCAGCAGCAGGAAGAGCACGCCGAACAGGACGAGGAGTTCCATCAGACCGCCTCCGCTTCATCGTGCTGTTCGACAGGGTGCCTGCCGCTCGCGATCTGCGGCAGTGCGAAAAGCGTCATCAGCAGCCCGGATACCGGAAGCGGAATATAGGCGACGGCCCGGCTGATACCTAGCGACGGGACGACATTGTTCCGGACCAGCCAGCACAGCTGAGCGCCGTAAACAAGCAGGACAATGCCGAGAACGGCGACTACGACCGCAACGATACGCAGGACCGGCGCGGCATTGTCGCCCAGCCGTTCCTCGAGCAGCGCAATACGGATGTGAAACCCTTCATGGACCCCTGCAGCAGCGGCGAACATCACGTACCAGATCATCAGGATCAGCGATGCCTGCTCGGTCCAGGACGGGCTGGAGCTGAGGATGAATCGTCCGAACACCTGCCAGGCAATGATGGCGGTCATGGCCAGCAGTCCGGCTGAGCCAAAGCCCACCAGCCAGCGCGATATCCTGTTTGCCATGGTCATTTCTCCCTCATGGCGAGAATGCGCTCGACCACGGATTTCTGTTGCGGCGTGGTGATGAACTGATCCCATACCGGTCGCATCAGCCCTGCAAAGGGAGCCTTTTCGGCTTCGTTCACTTTCACCTTCGAGCGGGCAATCGTTTCCCTGGCTTCCGCAACGCGCTGGTCCCAGAGACGGCGCATTTCAATGACCGATGCCTTTGCAGCCTCGCGCACCAGTGACCGGTCCGCATCCGGCAGCCTTTCCCAGCTGACCTTGCTCATCACCAGCGCTTCTGGCGTCAGCAGATGCTCGGTCAGGCTAAGATAGCCGGCCACTTCATAATGCCGTTCGCCGACAAAAGTTGGCCAGTTGTTTTCTGCTCCGTCGATCACACCCTGTGCCAGCGACTGATAGATTTCGCCGAACGGAATGGGCACCGCATTGGCCCCCAGCGCATTCACCATGGCGACATACAGGTCGGACGCGGGCACGCGGATCTTCATTCCGGCCATGTCGGCCGGCGCAGTGATTGGCCGCTTTACATTGTAGAAGCTGCGCGCTCCGGAATCATATATGGCAAGCCCTATCAAACCATGCGGTTCCATCGCTGCCAGCACCTCGTCGCCGACATCGCTGTCGACCACACGGCGCATATGACCGACCGAATCGAATATGAACGGCAGCGAGAATGGCAGCGTCATCGGCTCAACCGAATTGAGCGGAGCGAAATTGACCCGGTTGAAATCAATGCCGCCAAAACTGGTTATTTCTAGCGTGTCTGTTTCGTTGCCCAGCTGGCCACCTGCAAACACCTTGATGCCCAGGCGGCCGCCAGTCTTCTCAGACAAGTAACGGCCCATATATTCGACGGCACGGACGGTCGGATAATCGGCAGGATGGGCGTCAGCACCGGTCAGCAAGCCGGACATTACCGGCTCGCAGGCGGAAAGGGCCGCAATCGCTCCCAAAGACAGCCCGCCGGCAATCATGCTGCGCCGCGTCAGGTGAAAACCATTCATTCGCCCAGAACCTCCACTGTCAATCGTCCAGCACCGCAAAGCGAAAATTCCGGAATTTTGCTTCGCCTGGGCCGGCGGCATATAGGCCGGGACGCAACATCAGAAATCCCCCGCGCACATTGTGATGGTAGCCCGACACCTCCATGCCGCGATCGAAGCGGATCCAGTCCTGCCCGCCTTCGCGACGCGTATCATAGGTTACGATATTCCGGCGGTTAGTCACCCGCATTTGCATCCGCCCGCCATGCGGATTGGCAGGCCGTGCCCGCTCGATCCCGTATTGGTGGGTAACGAAACGCCGATCGTCAAATCCAAGGCCGCAATAAAGCCGGTCATCGTAAAACAGGACCAGTCCGGCCCGCCCTCCGGGCGCAATTTCAATGTCGCATTCGAACATATAGCTGTGATCGCCCGCGGTCAGAAGCAGCGGTGAACCGCTCGACGGCGCATCCCCCTTGCCCTTGAAGAACAGCGCGCCGCCTTCGGTGCGCACCCGCGTCTGCTCGTCACCGGCCGGGCGGAAAAATGCCCATTTGCTGCCCAGCGCAAGCGGTGCGAAGAAATCGTCTGACAATGCCATGCCATGGGGCTGGGTTTCGCCGCCTGCCGGTTTGACCATGGGCTTTGACAGATCGCCGCCGGTCATCATGAACCATCCATCCGCCGTGAAACGAACCGGATCGAGAAGACATTGCCGCCCCAGCGTCCAGTATCCGTTTTCATAGCCGTGATAGAGCGACCACCAGCTGCCGTCCGGGGCTTCGACCAGTGACGCATGACCGCGCGACCACCATGCCTCGTCATGCCGGGTCGTGCGGACAATGGGATTGCCCGGATGATGTTCCCAGGGGCCATGAAGCGAACGCGAACGCGCGGCAATGACCATATGGCCGGTCGGTGGCCCCGCCGTCCCGCCAACCGCCGTCAGCATGTAGAACCAGTCGCCAATATGATGTATTTTCGGTCCTTCGGGAGAGAAGCCCTCGACGATCCAGTCCTCGGGATAGCGCCAGGGATCATAGACATGCTCCACCTCTCCGGCGAGCGAGAGGCTGTCATCCGACAGCCGCACCCTGTCTCCGCCTGAAAGGAACAGCCATTTGCTGCCATCCTCCGCGACCGCATGGCATGGATCGATATGATGATGCAGGCCCAGCGCCACAGGATCGCTCCACGGCCCCCGTATATTGTCTGCCCAGCTCACGAAAATGTCGTTCTGCGGCTCTGCCTTCACCGGGATGTAAAGCAGATATCGTCCACCATCCCTGTGCAGGCTGGGCGCCCAGACAGACCCGATATTGCGATGCAGGGCGGGTTTCAGGGGACGCCAGTTCACCAGGTCGCGCGAATGCCAGATGGTCAGGCCTGGATAGGCATCGAATGTGGAAAAGGTGACATAATAGTCGTCCCCGTCCCGCAAAATTGCAGGATCGGGCCGGTCGCCGGAAATCACCGGATTGATGAACCTGCCATCGCCCAGGTCGGGAATGCGCTGATTGTCGTATCCGCGTCCTGCTGCCTGGCCGGCTGAACCGTCGGCGAGCATTGGCCGGGCAGCAAGCGTGCGCGGCAAGGCCAGCGCCGCTGCGCCCAATGCGCCTGCTCCGGCAATCAGGGAACGCCTGTCCGTCCGCATCAGCCCAGACCGGCACTCCGGGCCCATGCCCGCCAAAGCTCCGGCCAGGCCTCTACCGGCTTGCCCACTGCCTTGCGCAGACCGAAACCGTGACCCCCATGCTCGAAAAGGTGCATTTCGGTGCGGACCCCCCGTGCTTTCAGTGCCGCATGGAGCAGCAGGCTGTTCTCAACCGGAACGACATCATCGTCTTCGGCATGAAGGATGAAGAACGGAGGCGCATCCTGTGGCACATTGCGGTCTGGAGAATGCGCCGCCTCCATCGCGGAAGACGGGCTTGCGCCCAGCAGACGCTCGCGCGAACCGGGATGGGCGTCTGGCGGGCTCATGGATATGACCGGATAGATCGGCGCGGCGCAAACGGGCCTGGCGCTCAGCGTGTCGGCCGCATCGACCTGCGCATAGGTTCGGGTCGCGAACCGGGTGCCAAGATCGGCGCAAAGGTGCCCGCCGGCGGAAAACCCCATTGCCGCTACCCGCTCGGGATCGATTGCGAACAGGGAATGCCGGTGGCGGATCAGCCGCATGGCGCGCTGGGCATCGGACAGGCACACATCTGGACCAGCCGACCAGCCGTCATATGGCAGGCGATAAAAGAGAACGAACGCCGTGAAACCGCGTGCGGCCAGCCAGCGCGCCATTTCATAGCCTTCCTTGTCGACCACGACATGGCGGTACCCGCCGCCGGGGATCAGCAGGACGGCTGCGCCATTGGGCCGGTCGGGGCGAAATACCGCCAGGCGCGGAACGCTGATGCCCAGCACGGCTCGGTCGGTAACCAGCGGATCACCTGAACGCTCGTCAACCTGTTCCACCGGCGGCGGATCGGGCATGCCTGGAGCGCCATGCGGCCACAGATCCATGGATTCCTGCGGCTGGGGCAGACCCGGCGGCGTAGCGCCCGCCACCGATGGCAGCGGTGTTTGCGCGAACAGGCCAGACGCGCCGGAGAGCGAGAGAAAAAAGCCCGCGCCGAGAACAGATCTGCGATCACTCCTCATGCGCGGGCCTCTTTGACTTCACCGAGGGTGCAGGGTTACATCTTGACCCGGACACCCGCCATGAAGACGCGACCATAGTGGTTGTTCTCATAACCACGCGGGCTCGGATCATTGACGAAACGCTCGCGATACTCGTCCGTAAGGTTGGTACCCTCCAGCGAGACTTCAAGCATTTCGTTGATCTTGTAGCGGATCGATGCGTCCACATTCACAGTGCTGTTATAGCCCTCAAAGATATTGAGGTTGCCACTGGTGCTGTCGAGATAGCTGTCACGATAGGCGACCGAAACACGAGCCGAAAATTTTTCATCCTCGTAATAGAGCGTCGCATTCGCGGCGTTCTTGGCCAGATCAAACAGCGGGCGCGTAAAGACCGTGGCCGGACCCGATACCGGATTGCCGCTGCCGTTGAGCGCTGTCGCGGGGGTGGAAAGAGTATAGTTCACGTCGCTATCGACAAAGGTGACGTTGCCGATAAAACCGAAGCGGCTCAAAAAGCCATCGGTAAAGATGTCAAACGGCACGTTCAGCGACAGCTCTATGCCCTTAAGATTGGCACCCGGTCCGTTGATGTTGGTGCGGAACTCGATGGGAACCGTTGGGTTGGTGCCACCCACAATCGCCGTATGCAAAGGCGTACCAGCTGTCAGGATCGACGTCGGCAGGCCGCTCTGGGCATAGGTTCCCTGGAAAGAACTGGAAAGCGGGAAGCTCTCAATATCCTTGGCGAAAACCGCGACAGAGGCAATTGCGCCGGGCGCAAAATAATATTCCAGCGCCAGGTCATAGGCAGTTGCCCGGGCAGGATCGAGGAACGGATTGCCCGAGGTGATGCGGAAGTTGAACTGGTCAACCGAACCGCCGGGCGTCAGGTTTCCAAGCGAAGGCCGGGTGAGAACCTTGGCAATCGCCCCGCGCAGAACCAGGTCGTTGGTCAGGAACAGGTTGAGATTACCGGACGGCAGCCAATCATCATAGCTACGCCGGACGGTTACTTCCGTCCCGCTGGTGAAACCGGTCGAACTCTGGTTGGTCTTGATATAGCGCATGCCCAGATTGGCGGTGACCCGGATACCTATGTCAAAGTCGGCGTTGAGCTGCAGATAGCCGCCCTTTGCCTTTTCGGTAACCGACCTGTCTTCGCCGGTCTGGAGGACGGCATTGCGCTGATACAGACCAACGGCGTCCGCACCTTCGTTCAGCAAAGGAACCAGCCAGGAATTGGAGTTTCCGGATGGCTGTCCTGCATCGCCAAGATTGAAGATTTCAGAGATGGCGCCAGTCACCGGCAGGCCGGTTTGTCCTCCGGTGCAGGTAAAGGCGGCGCAATAGGTGCTGTCGCGCCGGAACCCGACCGTATCGAAATCAAACCGGCGGTAGATTGCCCCCGCCTCGAGCTTGAGCCCCTCGGAAAACTCCCATTCGACGTCCAGACCGGCGGTCTCGAACTTGTTCGTCAGGAAAGACGGACGGTCGCGAAACTCGGCCAGTTCGAACTGGGCGGGATCGGATGCTCCGGTCGGTCCGAAATTCAGCACCGGGCTCGACATGTTGGTATAGTCAAAGCTGTAGCCATTGATGCGGTCGTCGAACAACAAGGTTGTCTCAATCGGAATATCGGCATCGGAACGCGATTTGCCGACCCGGGCGGTGACGTTCAGCGTGTCGGTAACCTCCTGCTCCAGCGCGGCGGAGAATTGCCAGAATTCAGTCTCGCTGACGCGCGAATAACGTTCGGTACGCAGGTACGCATTGTTGAGCGTGCCCTTGATCATGTTGTTGTTCGAATCGACCGTGAAGTTGGTGAGATCGATCGTGCGTTCGTTCGAACGGATCAGGATTTCGCCCCAATATTCGTCGCGGGTTTCCTTGAAATCCGAATAAAGTCCGTCAATCGTCAGCTTGGTGCGGTCGCTCGGAGCCCATTGCACCGATCCGGTGACGCCCAGGCGCTCGCGATCATGCGCAACCAGTCCATAGCGCGGAATACGCGGATGAAAGGCGAGCCCGGCCTGATTGCAGAGGGTGCTGGGGATATAGGTCGAGCCGGTAAAGCAGGACGTGCCATTGACCGACCGAAATGCCCCTTGCGCCCAGCGCACGGTGTTATTGCCCAGCTCATGGGTATTATATTGCGAATAGGCAGCCGAAAGCGAGACGCCAAAGGTCTGGTCGGCATTGGTCCAGGCCAGCAGCCCGGCAAAACGCGGACCCGCATCCTTGGACAGATCATTATACCGCACCTGTGCCGATCCGACGAATGTCAGTCCAGGATCATAGGCCAGCGGATTGCCGGTATTGAGATCAACCACCGCGCCCAGCGAGCCTTCGTCGAGCGAGGCCTCCGCAGTCTTGTGTACGACAAGATTGTTGAACAGTTCTGACGCAAAAATGTTGAAGTCAAAGCCACGCTCGCGATTGGCGCTGGCGCCATCGGTAGAGGTCGCGATTGCCTCCATGCCGTTTACACGAACCCGGGTGAACTGTCCGCCCAGACCGCGGACGACAATCTGGCGCCCCTCGCCTGCATCCTTTTGCAGCGCGATGCCAGGAATGCGCTGCAGCGATTCTGCCAGGTTGGTGTCAGGGAATTTCGCAATATCTTCGGCCACGATCACATCGACCTGGCTGGCAGAATCCTTTTTCATCGCAATTGCAGCGTTGAGCGATTCGCGGAAACCGGACACGATGATCACATTGCCGTCCTCCTCGACGGCCTCGGTTCCATCGGTGTCCTGCGCCATGACGCTGGCAGGCAAGAACATTGCGCTGCTGACCAGAAGCGCTGACTTGAAGCGGGAAACTCGAAAAACCTGTGCCACGGAACCTTCTCCCTTCCAATTGATGCCGGGGAGACATGACACCGGTTTCCGCCGTAGGCACAAAAAAGTGCCACTGCTGTCGGCTCGTCCTCTCCCTGCCCGGCTTGGTAACCGGTGTCATTATTGGTTGCCATGGTAGGCCGCTTCTGTCAAGATCAATGCAATAAAAACAGGAGAGCCACGGAAATGCAGTGTTTTTCGCGCTTGATCGCCTTGATCCTGATGGCGATTGTGGTCGTTCCGAAACAGGTGTGGAGCCATCCGCCTGATCCGACCATGGGTGGCGCAGGCGGCCGTATCATTCGCGTTACCACCCTCGCCAAGGATGGCCCAGGCAGCCTGGCCGATGCGCTGGCACAAAAGGGGCCTCGTATCATCGTGTTCGAGGTCGGCGGCACGATCGATCTGGAACGCTCCACGCTGTCCATTGTCGAGCCGTTTGTGACCATTGCCGGCCAGACCGCCCCCTTGCACGGCATAACCATCATGCGCGGCGGCATCGATGTGAAAACCCATGATGTTAAGCTGCAGCACCTCCGGGTCTTCACCGGAGTCGATGGGCAGGCGAAGCGGAGCGGCTGGGAAGCGGACGCATTCTCGACCGTGGCAGCGAACAGGGTCGTAGTCGAGAATTGCACCTTCCTGTGGGCGATTGACGAGAACATGTCTGCCTCTGGCCCGCGCTTTACCGGTGACACGGTTGCCGACTGGCGAGCGGGAACGAGTCACGATATCGTCTTCCGCAAAAATCTGGCTGCCGAAGGACTGGCAGATGCCAGCCATCCCAAGGGCGAACATTCCAAGGGCTCCCTGATTCATGACAATGCGACAGGCATAATCTTTGACCGCAATATCTGGGCGCATCATGTCGAGCGCAGCCCGCTGGTAAAGGGCGGCGCACAGGTGCTGATGGTCAATAACCTGATCTACAATCCGCAGCACCGCGCCGTGCACTATAATCTGATGGACCTTGAATGGGCGGGCCACGAACCGGTGACCGGCGAGATAACGGCAATCGGCAACGTCCTGCGCGGCGGCAATAATACCGATCCCGGCCTGCCCTTCCTGATGCTGGGAGGAGTCGGGAATCTGGCATTCTACGGCGAGGACAATCGTGCAGTCGACCGCCATGGCGACCCGCTTCCTATGTTCGGGCGCTATGGCGAGACAGCTGCCGAACTGATCGAGGCGCAGGCTCCCCTGGCAAACATTGACGGCTATGACATCCTGCCAAGCGGCGCGGTGGAGACAACGCTGCTCGCCACAGCCGGGGCGCGTCCATGGGATCGCGGCAGTGAGGAAATCCGCATCCTGTTCTTCATTGCGGAGGGACGCGGCGACATTATCGACGACGAAAACCAGGTCAGCGGCTATCCGGAAATCGAGCCGAGCGCCGCGCCTTTTGTGGAAGGGGACTGGGACCTTGAAACCATGATACCGCTCTCCGGACTTTACCCTGGCCAGAAGCCTGGTGCGCAGGAGCATTTGTCACCGCGTGATCGCGACATGCGTTCGGGAGGCTAGGATGTATGCACTAATATTGTTGCTGTTGCAGGCTTCGCCGATGGTGGTGATCGACGAGGCCGATACCGAAGTGCGAGAGGCTCCGCCGCACGGGGCTTTGGGCATGTCCACCGCCTACCGGATCAGTGATGCCGCGCCCCAGCCGCGGACCATGGAATTCCGTCGTCGCGTGCTCGATGTGGGTTCCGCCATTGGCGAACATCCCATTTCGCATGATGAGGTCTATTATGTAACGGCAGGACGCGGCATCGTCATTTCGGACGGTACGGAAACCGAGATCGGCCCTGGAATGGCAGCCTATCTCTATACCGGAGCGATTGTTGGAATCCGGCAGACCGGCGACGAGCCGCTGTCGATCATCATTGCCTATCCGGTTGCCGCTCAGGACCCCGGCTGAATATAGGGCACGCGCGCGAACAGCTGGCGCTCCCATGCTCTGGGGTCGTTCGTGACCTGGCTTTCACGGTCGAAAATCATCGTCGCGCGCGTTTCGAGGTCATAGGCAGGCCAGCCCGGCTTGCCGGTGCGGGCAAATCGGACAAAGGCAGCCATCACCGTTTCGCTCATTGCTGCCTGTTCCGGAGTGGGATCGGGAAGCGTTCCGAAAGCCAGTCCAATATCATCAGTATGCTTCGCCTGCTCGAAATCGAGCTGATAGACGAAGGTATTTCCTTTCCCGCTGCGCGCACGCGCCTCTGCCTCTTCCACCTGTCCGCGCCAGCTTCGCGCAGCAGTCACGATACGATGAAATAATTCGAGTGCCGTTGCTTGCCGATAGCGTTCGCGAAATTGCCCGACCACCCATGCCGGTTCGATATCGACCCGCATTTCGGGTGCTATGCGCCGGGCGAGATTGTCGAATGACAGCCCTGCCAGTTGCTGGCCGTCAGGCGCATAAAAGGCGCGAGTTTCCATCACCGTATTGCCCAGCAGCATCGGGATGTCTGCCGATTGCGGCGGTGCATCGGGCCAGAAGGGGTGACGGTGCAGATGACGCATGTCCAGCACCGGCCCCATATAGACACCGCCGCCCAGCACCGGATCGATTGCGCCAAGCGCCTCCATCAGCGCCTCGACAGCTACGGTGGCCGGATCGGTATCTCTCCCCAGCGCATCAAGATAAGCGGACGTCCGCCGCGAGGCGTTGAGCGGACCGCTTGCCGTAACCTGCTGGCCACTCATGGTAATCGCCTTGTGGAACAATCCCGCAGCTTCCGGCATTGCCATCAGCGTGGCGATCTTGGCGCCGCCGCCTGACTGGCCGAACAGCGTGACATTGCCCGGATCGCCGCCAAATGCGTCAATATTGCGCTTCACCCATTCAAGCGCGCAAATCAGATCAAGCTGGCCGTTATTGCCGCTGCCGGGAAAGCGGTCGGGAAGGTAGAGATAGCCAAGCGCATTGAGCCGGTGATTGACCGTTACAACCACAACCTCGCCCTGCGCCGCGAGTTTCGCACCATTGTTGAGCGGGTCCGTAACCGATCCGGCCGAATAGGCGCCGCCATGAAAATAGACCATTACGGGTCGCGGTTTGCGCGACCTTTTCGGCGGCATCCAGACATTGAGGAACAGGCAGTCTTCCGATTGTGGCAGATAGCGTCCGCCGCGCTGCGGGCAGGCCGGACCGAATATGCGCCCGGAAGTCTGTTCAGCCGCGAATATTGCGACCGGCGGCCCGAAGCGCTCCGCCCGTGCATAGCGAATGCCGGGAAAATGCGGCCATCCCTCGATACTGAAATAGGCACCGTCAGCTGCCTCTATGGTGATGTCGGGATCTATGACTGTCGCTCGCGCAATTTGCGGCAGAGCAATGGCCGCCGCTGCCCCAGCCCGCGCGATGCCGAAGGCCATGTCGCGGCGCGTCCAGCCATTGAAGCTGTCTTTACCGGCTGACATCGGCTCCGGCCGGATCGAACGCATCAAGCTCGGCGCGTGTGATGCAGATCGAATCTCCGCAAATGCCGTGTTTCATCGCAGCGAGCGCCAGGCCGGTCTTGGCCATGTCCTTTGCACTGCTCGCCTCCAGCCAGCGGAGCAGCACTCCGGCCGCATAGGCGTCGCCAGTTCCTATCCGCTCGACGACCGGGTCGATCCGCACCTCGTCGGTTTGCCAGTGACTTTCACGAAGATCGACACGTCCGGCAAGCCGCTGTGCAGTCGAGCTGTCGACATGGCGGGCGGTTGAGGCGATCAGCTGCAGATTCGGGAAGGCATCAAACGCGGCCTCGGCGGCCTCGCGTCGCCGGTCGGGCCCGTCACCGGAAAAACGCTTGCCCAGCAGCAAGGAGATATCGCGATGATTGCCGATCAGGATCGTCGCTTCGCCAACCAGCCGGGTCAGGATCTTGCGCGGATCGCCGTCCCAGGCATCCCAGAGATTGGCCCGGTAATTTCCGTCGAAACATACCGGCACACCGGCTTTGCGCGCCGCACCTGCAGCCGCCATTGCCAGGTCAACCCCTGAAGAACCCAGCGCGGGCGTGATCCCTGACATGTGCAGCAACGCCGCGTCGCCCAGCGCACTGGCAAAATCAATATCGCCGGGCATCGCATTGACGAATGCGCTGCCCGCCCGGTCATAGGTCACACGCCCGCCGACAGGACCAGATGGGGGTTCGAAAAAATAAAGCCCCAACCGCCCTGGTGCCCTCACCACATGGCTGGTTTCAACACCCGCTTCACCGAGCGCCGCAATTGCCCTGCGGCCAAGGGGATTGTCAGGAAGGACTGACAGCATCCGGACAGGCTGGCCCAGCCCGGCAAGGGCAATGGCGACATTTGCCTCAGCACCGCCGACCGAAATGTTGAGCATATCCGCGCGCGCCAGTGCATTGCCCGAAGGCGGCGACAGGCGCAGCAGCATCTCGCCAAAACAGACGACCGGTTTCTGGCCGTCGTCTTGCTTCATCGCGCCAGCCATCCGCCGTCAACCGCAAGGACATGGCCCTGGACATAATTTGCAGCCCTGCTGGCCAGAAAGACTGCCGCTCCGCCAATGTCAGACGGGTCGCCCCAGCGACCTTCGGGGATGCGCTCCATGATCTGGCGGTTCCGGGTTTCATCGGCCTGCAGCGCTGCGGTATTATTGGTAGCGATATAGCCGGGCGCAATGGCGTTGACGTTGATCCCCCGGGTGGCCCATTCATTGGCAAGCAGCTTTGTCAGCCCGCCGACACCGCTTTTGGATGCGGTATAGCTGGGGACACGGATGCCGCCCTGAAATGTCAGCATCGACGCGATATTGACGATTTTGCCACGATCACCCGACTGGCTTGCCCAGCCGACCATATGTCGCCCGACTGCCTGGGTGAGGAAGAACAGAACTTTGAGGTTGGTGTCCATCACCGCATCCCAGTCCGCCTCCGAAAAGTCGAGCGCGTCTTCACGCCGGATGATCCCGGCATTATTGACCAGTATATCGATCCGGCCCATCGCCGCCACGGCCTGTGCCACCACGTCCGCAACCGGTGCGGTCGAGGAGAGGTCGGCGCCGATCTGGACGGCCTTGCGACCCTCACGCTCGATCCGCTCCTGCGTTTCCCCGGCAGGACTGCGGCCGATCAGCGCAATATCTGCCCCTGCTCTGGCCAGGGCTACGGCAATGCCCTGGCCAATGCCGGTATTGGCACCGGTCACCATTGCTTTTCGACCGGCAAGATCAAACGGATTGCCCGCCATCATCCCTCTCCCGATCCTGTTCAGAGCGCGCGAAGATAATCACTGATCGCCGCATCCTGGGAATTGGCATAAAAATACTCTTCGAATTTTTCACCGGCAATAGCGGAACGGAGGAGGTCCTGGTCGACATTCTTCAGAACTGTCAGCATGTCGTGACAGGCCGCAGACTTCAGATCCTTCAGGATTCCGCGATTTTTCCGCATAATCTCGGCGCGCTCCTTGGGATAGCCGGCGCCGCCCTCATTTTCGAAAATCTTGCGATAGCAATCCTGAAGATTGAGTTCGGCTGCCCAGCCAAATCCCTTTGCATAGGGCATCGACATGCAGTTGCCGTCATTGATCTGGCTGAACAGGAAAGCATCGGTGGGATCGATCACAAGGCCGCAAAATACACCTGGCATCGAATTGCACGCAAGCATGGAGCCCATGCCGGTACCGCAACCGGTAATAACGAAATCGGCCGCTTTCGAATTGAGCAGGATGCCAGCCAGCAATCCATTCATCACATAGGTCAGCTGGGCATCATCCTCCGGCGCGTACATGCCGTAGTGGAAGACGTCATGCCCGAACGGCTCGGCCACGCTTGTCAGCGCTTCATGGATGATCGCGCTTTTGGCGGCCTGGCTGTTTTCGATGATCAGCGCAACTTTCATAATGCCTCTCCCGGCTCGCTCCGAGCCTGTCTGAATGGATCCGTTCCCGGGCGTTCGCCAGCGCTTAGGAAACCGGTGTCATTTTTCCTTTGCGACAATTTTCCGCGCAATTCAACCTTGCTGTTCAGATTTTGTCGGACGGCGGGGCTACTGACTGCCGCTGGACGAGCCTGGCAGGGAAGCTGAAGTCCCTTGCGCCCTCATCTGCCGGTGCCACCAGCTTGAGCGCAGCCGCCTTTGCCATTTCGCGAATCGGCCAGCCAACCGTGGTCATGGGTGGCCAGATATGGGCGGCTATAGGCGAATCGTCGAACCCGATAATCGACAGGTCGGCCGGGACATCAAGGTTATGCTGACGCGCTGCATGGAATGCCCCGGCGGCCATCTCGTCATTGCTGCAGAAGATAGCGGTTGGCCGTTCCGGATTGTCGAGCAGCGCACCGGCAGCGGCAAGACCCGATTCGAACCGGTAATTGCCCCGCCCTATGGCTTCGGGCGGCAAATCCAGCCCATGCTTCTTCATGGCTGCCTTGAAGCCCTCGCACCGTTCATAGGCCGACCGAAACCCTTCCGGCCCTTTGATAATCGCGATTCTGCGATGGCCGACCTCAACCAGATGATCGACCGCGCGCTCCACCATTTCGCGGTCATTGGAAACGACGACATGCTCTTCGTCATCAAGCTGGGCCGAACCCATGCGCACATAGCCGCAGCCCATTTCGCGGCACAGAGCGGCCAAATCGTCATTTTCGGAAATTGGCGGAAGGATCAGCACGCCATAAAGTCTTTGCTGCTCCAGAAAATGCCGGATATCGTCGAGCATGGCCGGAGAATGCCGGTCCACAGGCCGCACCACCAGAGCAAATTCGGTATGCCGAATGGCGTCAAACACGCCTTCCTGAAAATTGAGTACGGTCTGTGCATTGGGGTTGTCATGCAACAGTCCGAGCAGGAAATTGCGCCGCAATGCCAGCGCTCGCGCCTGGGGATTCGGCACATAGCCCAGCTCCGCAATCACGGATTCGACCCGTTTGCGGGTGTCCTGCTTGAGCAGCGCCGAACGATTGATAACCCGGCTTACCGTCTTTTTCGAAACACCTGCAGCGCGCGCCACATCGTTGATGGTTGGGGTCTTGTCAGTTCTTGCCATGATGACTTTCAGGTGCCACCGCCCGCATCCGGCCATCCGGAGGACTTGGCCAAAAATGGTCCGGGCAACGCAGCCTCATGTTCAATAGTACCACCATTCGCCTCCTTCGCTTCTGGCCCGCGCCATTTTGGGCCCAAGCCTCGGCCATTCGGAATCCGTTTACGCCGCCTAGCACTCCTTGGGCGGGGTGTACCACCCTGGTTGACGTGCTGCCAAAATGTAAAACAAAATCACCGGATGCCCGACGACGATGTTGAAATTCATTTTGACACCGGTTTCCTTTTTCGTCAAAGGCAGTGTTACAGGAGAGTTCAAGGAAGGTATCGCCGTGACAGCCGAGGCGCGCGAAATCGCGAATGCTTTTGTCGAAGCGCGTCGCAGCGGGACGTCAATCGCCCGCTATCCGGGCGAGCGGCCGGCTGATCTTGCAACGGCCTACGAGATTCAGGACTGTGCCCTTGCGGTATGGAATCGCGAAATCGGCGGCTGGAAAGTCGGCAAGATCAATCCTCCCGATGACAGCAGACTGGGCACCAACCGCCTTGCCGGTCCGGCGTTTTCCGACCTGATCTTTTTGGCAGGACCGGAAACCAGGCGCTTTACAACATTCAGCGGCGGCTTTGCTGCGGCCGAAGCCGAATTCATGCTCCGCCTCGCACCGCAACAAGGTCCGTTGCCATGCAACGCAGACGAGGCCCGCAGCTGGGTCGATGAAATCAGGATTGGTATCGAGATCGCTGCCTCACCCTATCCGGGCATCAATGCAGACGGTCCCTGCGTCACCATTTCAGATCATGGCAACAATGCCGGACTGTTGCTGGGGCCGCAGGTTCCCAAGGACAAGTGGTCGGCTCTGAATGACATCGAGGTCATGCTCGACATTGATGGCCAAACTGTTGGCAGGGACAGCACGGCAAACATGCTCGACGGCCCGTTCGGTGCCGTGCGGTTCCTGCTTGGCAATCTCGCTGGGCGCGGCATCGTGCCCCGGCCAGGCTGGTGGATTTCCAGCGGAGCGATTACCGGAGTGCATGAAATCCGCCCGGGTGATGAGGTTGTCGCGCGGTTCGAAGGTGTTGGCACAGTCTCGGCGAGCATAGCCTAGGCCGTGAACTCATAAATGCCATCTATTGAGGCATCAAAATGGCAAACAGATTGTTCTGAAAACCGCGCCGGTAAGGCTGGCTGCCTTTTCAAGCGGCTTTCGGGACAGGATGGCAGTCATTTTGATGTCCTTTGGGATTTGACCGAAATGGCCTGCTGCTGCGTCGAAATGTCTTGAAATATCGACATATTCCTTTGCCATTTCTCCTTGCAGCAAACCATTTCGCTTCAAACCTCAATGATGGAATTTATGGGTTCACGGCCTAGTACAGCGATGGCGCACGGCGTGGCTACGCCTCAGCTGCGCTGCAGAAAAGCTGCAACATCCGGATATCACGGACGGCAAACCAGCTGCGGCTATCATTATCGGCATGGAAGGCATGCACCTGACCCATTGATGGCTGCTATCCCCGCCAGATCAGGACCAGCCGAAAGCGCTACTTCGCTAGACTCGATTTCTTCCCTGACAAACAGGCAAACCGTACCGGGTTTTCCGGACGCGGAGACCCGAGGCCCGAAACGCCGCAATTCAGCGCAGAGACGATGCGAAACTATGCCGCTACTAACGGCTTGCAGGGAAATAGGCGCGACATTTCCGGCACTTGCAGGCAATCACAAAAAATCGAGATATATCAATGAGATATGTGGCGGAGCGGGAGGGATTCGAACCCTCGATAGGGGGTTACCCTATACACACTTTCCAGGCGTGCGCCTTCGACCACTCGGCCACCGCTCCGCATGCCCGGTTTCGGACGGAATTGCGCGTCTAGCGGCGATCCCGATGCTTTGCAAGCCACGCCGGACACACATTGCGATGCACCCGATTGGCAATCCCGGCGCGCTGTGGCATGCCCTGATCCATGCAGACAGAAACAGTGCCCCGCACCGCCATTTCCGCAATTCTGGCCAGTGCCATGGCTGCCGTCGCGCTGGGCCTTGCCGGGCCGCCGCTGGCCGCGCAGGATGCAGAACCGACTGGCGAGCCTTCGCCCGGCGAGATTGTCGACCAGGCAGCGCCCGAGGAATGGCGGACGATCGATACGGACGACATGCTGGTGATGGAGCTGGCGCCCGACATGCAGGGCAATCCGCGCCGCGTGATCATCCAGCTGATGCCCGATGAGCTGACCACCCAGCATGGGCGGAACATCCGCAAACTGGCGCGCGCGCACTGGTGGGACGGCACTGCCATCGTCCGCGTGCAGGACAATTATGTCGTGCAATGGGGCGATCCCGCCGCCGAGGAGGAGGAGGCGAAACCGCTGCCTGCCGATCTGGAGGAGATACCCGAGAGCGAATATGTAACCGAAGAGGCGGAGCTGGCGCAGGGGCGCGCAGCGCTGGAAGAAATCCGGCCATTGGCCCGCATCCTGCAACGGGATGCCTATGCCCCCTATACCGATTTCGAGGATGGCTGGCCGCTGGCCAGCGATCTTGCCGGGCATTTCTGGCCGGTCCATTGCTATGGCATGGTCGGCGTGGGGCGCGGCTATTCCCCCGATACCGGCAGCGGAGCGGAACTGTACACGGTGATCGGCCATGCTCCCCGGCATCTCGACCGCAATATCGCGCTGGCCGGGCGGGTGATCGCCGGGATCGAGCACCTCTCCAGCCTGCCGCGCGGCACCGGTCCGCTGGGCTTTTACGAAACGCCCGAGGAGCGCACGACGATCCTGTCGGTGCGCCTGGCCAGCGAATTGCCCGAAGAAGAGCGCCCGGCCTATGCCTATCTGGCGACGACCGGGCCAAGCTTTGTGCGCTATGCCGAGGCGCGCGCCAACCGGCGCGACCCGTTCTTCATCCATCCGGCCGGGGGCGTCGACATCTGCAACATCCCCGTGCCGATCCGCGACATATCCGAAGGCGAATAGCCCGCCCGTTCGCGGCGCGCCAATTCGGTGTCCGGTCCTATTTGGGCGAGAGCACCATCAGCATCTGGCGGCCTTCCATGCGGGGATAGGCCTCCACCTTGGCGATTTCGGCGACATCCTCCTGGACGCGCTGGAGCAGCTGCATGCCGAGCTGCTGGTGCGAAAGCTCGCGCCCGCGAAAGCGCAGCGTGACCTTGACCTTGTCACCATCGCCGATGAAGCTGTGTACCTTCTTCATCTTCACATCATAGTCGTGATCGTCGATGTTCGGACGCATCTTGATCTCTTTGATGTCCTGCGTCTTCTGGGTCTTGCGCGCAGCATTGGCCTTTTTCTGGGCCTCATATTTATATTTGCCGACATCAAGGAACTTGGCGACCGGCGGATCGGCATTGGGAGAAACCTCGACCAGGTCCAGACCAACGGCCATGGCCCGGTCTATCGCATCTTCGGTGCGCAAAATCCCCAGATTCTCGCCCTGGTCGTCAATGACCCGGACCGAAGGCGACTGGATGAATTGATTGAAACGCGGGCCGGATTTGGGCGGCATGCCCTGTGCGCGGCGTGGTGAAGGCGGACGTATAGCAAATTCTCCCTTGAAACTGACCGAAATGCGGCTGTGGCGTTACATAGTCTGTCTTGCTGGCCAGATAAAGGGCCAGTTGAAGGCGGCGGATGACGCTGGCGGAAATACCCGGTTCAGCAATCCGGCCCGCGCAGATCGGGCGGAACCGCCTCTTCGCGCAGCAGCTGGACGGCATCGGCGAGATCGAGGAAACGCTGTTCCTTTTCGCCAAGGCGGCGCAGCGCGACCGATCCCTTTTCCGCCTCCTGCTTGCCGACGACCAGGATATTGCCGACCTTGGCCAGGCTGTGCTCGCGGATCTTGTAGTTGATCTTCTCGTTGCGAATATCTAGCTCGGCGCGGATTCCTGCCGCCTGCAGCTGCTCGACGACGCTGCGGGCATAGTCATCGGCGTCGGACACGATGGTTGCGACCACCGCCTGCACCGGCGCCAGCCACAGCGGCAGCTTGCCGGCATAATGCTCGATCATGATGCCGATGAACCGCTCGAACGTGCCCAGCACCGCGCGATGCAGCATCACCGGACGATGCCGCGCCCCGTCTTCGCCGACATAGCTGGCGTCGAGCCGCTCGGGCAGCACGGTATCGGCCTGGATTGTGCCGACCTGCCAGGTCCGCCCGATGGCGTCAGTCAGGTGGAATTCCAGCTTCGGCGCATAAAATGCCCCTTCGCCCTCCAGCTCTTCCCAGCCATAATCATCGGTCGCGCGGCCCGCCTTGGCGACCGCATCGCGCAGCGTCTGTTCGGCGCGATCCCAGTCGGCATCCGAACCGAAGCGGTTTTCCGGACGCAGCGCCAGCTTGATCGCATAATCCTCAAAACCCAGATCGCGATAGACGGCGTCGAGCAGATCGCAAAAGCCGACAATCTCGTCGACCAGCTGATCCTCGCGACAAAAGATATGGGCATCGTCCTGGGTGAACTGGCGCACGCGCAACAGGCCATGCAGCGCGCCATGCGGCTCATTGCGGTGGCAGCATCCGAATTCGGCCATGCGCAGCGGCAGGTCGCGATAGGATTTGATGCCCTGTTTGAAGACCAGAATATGCGCCGGGCAATTCATCGGCTTGAGCGCCATCATCCCGGCATCGCCGCTGATCACCGGGCCTTCGCCCTCGGCATCGGGCACTTCGTCGGGAACCGCGAACATATTCTCGCTATATTTGCCCCAATGCCCCGATTTCTCCCACTGGTTGACGTCCATCAGCTGCGGCGTCTTGACCTCTTCATAGCCGGCCGCATCGAGGCGGCGACGCATATAGCGCTCAAGCTCGCGCCAGATCAGATAGCCCTTGGGATGCCAGAAACAGCTGCCCTGCGCCTCGGGCTGGAAGTGGAACAGGTCCATCTCCTGCCCCAGCTTGCGATGGTCGCGCTTCGCCGCTTCCTCCAGCCGCAGCAAATGCGCGTCGAGCTGTTTGCGATTCAGCCAGCCGGTGCCGTAAATGCGCGAAAGCTGGGGGTTGCGCTGGTCGCCGCGCCAATAGGCACCCGATACGCGGGTCAGCCGGAACGCCTGCGGGTCGAGCTTGCCGGTCGAGGCGAGATGCGGCCCGCGGCACATGTCCATCCAGTCATCGCCTGACCAGTAGACGCTTATTTCCTCGCCTTCGGGCAGCTCGGCGGCCCATTCCGCCTTGAAGCTCTCGCCATCGCCCTGCCACCGGGCAATCAGCCGGTCGCGTTCCCACACTTCGCGGCGCAGCGGCTTGTCCGCCTGGATGATGCGGCGCATCTCCTCCTCGATCGCGGGCAGGTCCTCATCGGCAAAGGGACCGCGCTCTGCAGGCGGGGCGAAGTCATAATAAAAGCCGTCATCGGTGGCCGGACCAAAGGTGATCTGCGTGCCGGGGAACAGATTCTGCACCGCTTCGGCCAGAACATGCGCGAAATCATGCCGGGCAAGCTCCAGCGCATCGGCTTCATCGCGCGCGGTGATAAGGGCAAAGGCGGTGTCTTCGGTCAGCGGGCGCATGATATCGCGCACTTCGCCATCGATACGCGCGGCAATCGCCGCCTTGGCAAGGCCGGGGCCGATATCCGCCGCGACCTCGGCCGCGGTGGTGCCGCGCGCAACCTGGCGCACGGATCCATCGGGCAGGGTAAGGCAGATCATATCGGACATTTCGGGCCTTTTCTCTCAATTGCTGGCAGGTCAAAACGAAGGCGGAGCCTTGCGGTTGCGCTTTTGCGAAGTCAAGCCGAAAGGCTGGACCAGGGCATCGCAAACAGGCTAAGCCGCCGCCATGACCGCCCCCGCATTCCAGCCGCCCGCCTTTCTGGACCGGGCCGACCGTCCCCGCCTCGCCTATCGCTATCGTGCTGCCACGGGAACGGGCAGGGACCGCCCGACACTGATGTTTCTGCCCGGATATATGTCCGACATGGAGGGAAGCAAGGCTCTGGCGCTCGATCAATGGGCGGCGGACAATGGCCTGGCGATGCTGCGCTTCGACTATGCGGGCTGCGGTGCCAGCGACGGCGATTTCGAGGCGCAGTCGCTGGCCGACTGGCGGGGTGATGTGCTGGCCCTGATCGACACGGTGACCGAGGGTCCGCTGATCCTGATCGGATCGTCCATGGGCGGCTGGGCAATGCTGCTCGCCGCACTGGAACGGCCGGAGCGGATCGCGGCGCTGGTCGGCATCGCTGCCGCCGCCGACTTCACCACCTGGGGTTTCAGCCAGGATGAGAAGATGACCATCCTCTCGCAGGGCAAGCTTGAAAAGCCGAGCGAATATGGACCCGAACCGATGGTGACAACCCGGCGCTTCTGGGAATCGGGCGAGGGGCTGCGCCTGCTGATGGGGGAGATCGCCATCGATTGCCCGGTCCGGCTGCTCCAGGGGCAGGATGACCCCGATGTGCCCTGGCAATATGCGCTGGAAACCGCCCGGCTGCTCCGTTCAGCCGATGTGCAGACCCTGCTGATTAAGGACGGCGACCACCGGCTGTCGCGCGATGCGGATCTGGCGCTGCTGATCCGCACCGTCGACGATCTTGTCCGCGCAACCGGCTGAACCGCCAGAAAGGCCCTGATGACCATCATTCCCCTGTTGCTCGCCACGCTGCAGATTGGCGGCGAGATGAGTGCGGAGCAGATCCGCTTCAACTATTGCATGAGCCTGATCGACGAGAACATCCAGGGCGCCCGCAACGAGGCGAGCCGCTGGATCATGGAAGGCGGATCGCAATATGCCCAGCAATGCATGGGCAATATCCAGGCGGCGGGCGGATACTGGAATGCCGCCGAGGCCGCTTTCCTGCTCGCCGCGCAACAGGCGAGCGACATGAAGGACGATCGCGCGGCGCGGCTCTATGTACAGGCGGGCAATGCCGCGCTGGCGGCGGGACGGCCCGATGATGCGCTGGCGCATTTCGATGCAGCGCTGGAGCTGGATTCGCTGGCGGGGGTCGAGCTGGGCGAGCTGCGGCTGGACCGGGCGAGCGCGCTGGTGACAAGAGGCGATGCGGAGGCGGCGCGCACCGAATTCGACATGGCGCAGGCGCTGGCCCCCGAAGAACCGCTGGCCTGGCTGCTGTCGGCAACCCTTGCCAGGCGGCAGGGCGATCTGGAGCGCGCCCAGGCAGATATTGAAATTGCCGCAAAGCTCGATCCGCGCAACGCTGCGACAGCGTTGGAGGCGGGCAATATCGCCGCCATGGCGGGGGATTACACCGTCGCCCGGCGCAACTGGGAGCAGGCCATGGCCATCGATCCCAAGGCGCCCCAGGCCGATGCCGCGCGCGCGCAAATTGCCCAGCTCGATGCCTATGAACGTGAGGACGGCACCGAACAAAGCAAGATGGGCACCGATCCCGGAACCTGAACCTCGCCCCGCGAAGTCGTCCGGACCAGTGCCCGCCACCCGCTTCCCCCAAAGGGAAGCGAAACCGGATCAGTCGAGATAGAAATCGACCGTCGTCACCACGCGGACCTTTTTATAGGGCGAATCGCTGACGCCCCAGCCGCCGCCATCGCCATCGCGCGATTCAATCGAGAAATAGCCCTGGGTCGCGCTCTTGATACCGCCAACGCCGGTGCCGCTGTCCTTGGCGAACTGCTCGGCGGAATTGCGCGCATCCTTGGTCGCCTCGGCCACCATTTTCGGCTTGATGTCATTGAGCTTGGTAAAGCTGTAGCTCATGCCCGAACCATCCTCCAGCACCACGCCCCGGCGGATAAGGTCGAACTGCTTCTTTACCGCCGCCTGCGCCTTTTTGATGTCGGTGGTGCGCAGCGAGAGGCGCTGGCGGATCGTATAGGTGGTGGCCCCGTAATTCTGGTACTGGGAGACATTCGCGCCGGTCGGCTGGAGCGCCTCTGCATCAAAGCCCAGCTCTGTGAAGAAGGCACGCACTTCGCGGGTGTCGGCATCAATGTCGCGCTGCGCCGATTGCAGGTCATTGGCCTGCGCCGAATAGGCAATGGTCCAGGTGGCAAGATCGGCGGTCACATCGCGCTCGGCAAGGCCGCGCACCGTGACCGAACGGTCGGCCTGCTTGGCGCGCAGCAGCCCGTCGCCCAGCAGATAGCCGCCCACAATCATTCCAAAGGCGAGTATCCCCGCCGAGATGAGCCACAGGCCGGGCTTGCTTTTCCAGCCGCGCGGTTCGTCGGCTGTGGTATCGATATCAGTATCGGTCATTGATCCAATCCCTTTCAACGGCTGGCAAGCCAGCTATAATGCACCATGCAGACCCAGATGGCTGATGCGCTATCTGCGATGAACCGTTTCTGAACTGCGACGAACCGAATGGATTTGCCATGACAAAATATCTCCACTCCATGATCCGCGTCACCGATCCTGCGGCGACAATCGCCTTTTTCAAGCTGATCGGAGTGGAGGAGGTGCGGCGCTTCGATGTCGAGCAGGGGCGCTTTACGCTGATCTTCCTGGCCGCGCCCGGACAGGAGGGCATTGCCGAGGTTGAGCTGACCCATAACTGGGACGCGCAGGATTATGATAGTGGCCGCAATTTCGGCCATCTCGCCTATCAGGTCGAGAATATCTACGAAACCTGCCAGAAGCTGATGGATGCGGGCGTCACCATCAATCGTCCGCCGCGCGACGGCCATATGGCCTTCATCCGCACCCCGGACAATATCTCCGTCGAACTGCTGCAGGATGGCCGTCTGGAGCCTGCCGAGCCATGGGCATCAATGCCGAATGTCGGCGAATGGTGAGCTGATCGCGCGCGTCGCCTGTCAGGCGGCACGCTCGTCAAACGCCACCGCATCGCGCTCGATCCGGTCGCGACCGCCCCGCTTCGCCGCATAGAGCCGCCGGTCGGCCAGCGCATATATCGCGCGCGAGGGTATGCCGCGCATGATCGGAGCGACGCCGATGCTGACGGTGATGGGCGTCGTCACCCTTGGCACGGCCAGGGCGATCGAGCTGGAGATGCGCTTGCGCAGCGCCTCCAGATCGGGGCCGATGGCATCTTCGCCATTGCGGATCAGCAGGGCGAATTCCTCACCGCCCAGCCGCGCCGCGACCAGCCCGCTATCGGCAAGCACGCCGCCAATGGCACGCAGCACATTATCCCCGCATTCATGGCCATATTCGTCGTTGATCTGCTTGAAATGGTCAATGTCGACAATCGCCAGCTCGTCATGGCTGCGCTTGCGCTGCGATTCTTCGAAGATCCGGTCAAAGCCGCGCCGGTTGGCGAGGCCGGTCAGGCCATCGGTTTCGGCCAGCCGGGCCATGCGGTCGGCACGCTTGCTGCTCTCATCATGCGATTCGCGCAGCCGCAGGACGCGGTCCGCTACGCCCAGCGCGACAATCGAGCTGTCGAACACCAGCACAAAGTAAAGTGCATAGTCCATGATCGCGAAGCCCTGATAGAGATCGAGCCCGCGCGCGATCCGTTCCAGCGCGACCAGGATGATCGGCAGCCAGCCGAGCATCTGAAAGCGGACGGCGCGGCTGCCCCGCCGCCATGCGGTGAGGATCGCCGCCAGCGATACGGCAAAGGCGGGAAGGAAGGATGCGTGATACCAGGTCCGCCCGACAAAGCGCGCCCAGTCCCCGGTGTGCAGCACCGTTGCGGTTACCATAACCGGCAGCAACGCCGTCACGACCAGCGCGACGGTCAGCCGCCGCCCGATCATACCCTCCTCCAGATAGTGGATCAGGAATACGGCCCCGGCGGAAACACCCAGCGCCAGCGTCCAGTAGTTCAGCGCATGGCGCACGCCCAGCCCCGCCTCCGGGAACACCAGGAACAGCATGCCCGAAGAGCTGAAAGTATAGGCGGCGGTCGCGACTACCATCAGGCTGTGCCAGACAAGGAAGCGATAGCGCAGCGCCGCGAAGAAGAAGAAATTATAGAGCAGCGGCAGCACGGCAAAACCGAACAGCACGCCGAACATCACCATTACCGGCAATTGCCGGGCATCGCCTTCACTGGTCGAGGCAATATGCATCAGCTTGGCGGTCGTGGCGGACCAGGGCCGGTCGAACCCGGCATAGACGCGCTGCAGCGGCGAGCCGCTTTCGGATTGCGGGATGGGCAGGGCATAGACGCCCTTGGGACGCGACCCGTCGCGGATCTGTTCCATGGTATAGCGGACGGACCGGCTGCTGCCATCGGCATAGACGGCGTGAACCTCCGCCCCTTCAAGGTAAAGATTGTCGCCGCGCAGCTCCAGCGGGCCGGTCAGCTGTTCCGCGCCATGCACGGGCAGCACCGCCCAGACCCGTTCAGCCGGGCGCTCGAAGCGATCCGGGCCGCAGTCAAAATTCCGGTTGCGAATCTGGTCAAAGGTAAGGCTGGCGGGCGCACCCAGCGTGCAGACCATGGTGGTGCTGGCGGAATCGGCGACCGGGCCGGTCGAAGCGCGCGCGACCAGACTCGCCCCGGCCAGGCCGAGAAAAGCGGCGACGAACGCAAGGATCACAAACACACGGTTCAATGGTCAGCCCCAGTCCAAGTGACCGGACGCTAGCGACTTCCCCTTATCTTATGGTTAAAATGGACAAAATTTCTGAAACCGGGCCGCTGTTCACAGGGGATTGTCCTGCATGGCCGGCGCATTTGTGCCCCGGCCCAATCTGATATATCATGGGCCGCATGTCCGGATCTGGTCCGGCGCAACCGGGGGCTGAAGGAAGGCGATATGACGATTTCGCACCATTATCTGCTGGCCGCGGCATTGCTGGCGGCGGCCCCTATGGCCGCGATTGCGACTGCCCCCGATGACCTGCCCGAAAGCGCGGCAAAGCTGGACGGCAAGGCGATGGCAAAGCTTTCGCGGCTGGTCGAGGGACGCGAACGCGGAAAGCCGGTCAGCTGCATCGCCGGCAACCGTGTGCGGCAATATTCCGCGCTCAGCGACGATCTGCTGATGTACCGCACGCATGACGGCACCGTCTATCTGAACGCGCCGCATGGCGGCTGCAATGGCGCGAAGCACAATGCGATTGTTTCGGTCCGCCCGGTCAGCACGATCTGCAGCGGCGACATATTGACGGTCGAGGACCTGACCGTGGGGATGACGGTCGGCAGCTGTGCGCTGGGCGAATTCATTCCCTATCGCAAGGACATTGCAAAGGGCGATTGAGCGGACCGGCAACAGGGTTCGACTTGCAGGAAATTGCAGTGTATGAGCGGGCTATGAGCCAGACGCCCCTCACCCCCCTGCTCGACCGGGTCACCTATCCGGCAGATTTGCGCACGCTGAAACAGGCAGAGCTTCGCCAGCTTGCCGATGAATTGCGCCAGGAAGTGATCTCGGCAGTTTCGACGACCGGCGGCCATCTTGGCGCGGGGCTGGGCGTGGTCGAGCTGACCACCGCGATCCACTATGTCTTCAACACGCCCGAAGACCGGCTGGTCTGGGATGTCGGCCATCAATGCTATCCGCACAAGATATTGACGGGCAGGCGCGACCGCATCCGCACGCTGCGCCAGGCCGATGGCCTTTCCGGCTTCACCAAGCGCAGCGAAAGCGAATATGATCCCTTTGGCGCGGCGCACAGCTCCACCTCGATCTCCTCGGCGCTGGGCTTTGCCGTCGCCAACAAGCTGGCCGACAAGCCCGGCAAGGCAATTGCGGTGATCGGCGACGGCGCGATGAGCGCGGGCATGGCCTATGAGGCGATGAACAATGCCGAACAGGCGGGCAATCGCCTGATCGTCATCCTCAACGATAATGACATGTCGATTGCTCCGCCGGTCGGCGGCCTTTCGGCCTATCTCGCCCGGATCGTTTCCAGCCGCGAATTTCTGGGCGTGCGCGAGGCGCTGCGCCGGCTTGCCCGCAAGCTGCCCAAGGCGCTGCATTCGGCAGCGCGCAAGACCGACGAATATGCGCGCGGCATGGCGATGGGCGGCACCCTTTTCGAGGAGCTGGGCTTTTACTATGTCGGGCCGATTGACGGCCATAATCTCGATCAGCTGGTCCCGGTTCTGGAAAATGTCCGCGATGCCGCCGAAGGGCCGTGCCTGATCCATGTCGTCACGCAAAAGGGCAAGGGCTATGCCCCGGCCGAGGCGGCGGCGGACAAATATCATGGCGTCGCCAAATTCGATGTCGTCACCGGCAAGCAGGACAAGGGTGCGGCTGGCCCGCCCGCCTATCAGAATGTGTTCGGCGAAACGCTCGCGAAACTGGCCGATAGCGACGGGCGCATCTGCGCCATCACCGCCGCCATGCCGTCGGGCACCGGGGTCGACCGGTTCGCGGCGGCGCATCCGGATCGCAGCTTTGACGTCGGCATTGCCGAACAGCATGCGGTGACCTTTGCCGCCGGACTTGCTGCGCAGGGCATGCGTCCCTTTTGCGCGATCTATTCGACCTTCTTGCAGCGCGCCTATGACCAGGTGGTGCATGATGTCGCGATCCAGAACCTGCCGGTCCGCTTTGCCATTGATCGCGCCGGTCTGGTCGGGGCGGACGGCTCCACCCATGCCGGATCGTTCGACATCACCTATCTGGCGACCTTGCCCAATTTCGTGGTGATGGCCGCCGCCGACGAGGCTGAGCTGGTCCATATGACCTACACCGCTGCCTGTCATGACGATGGGCCTATCGCCTTTCGCTATCCGCGCGGCAATGGCACCGGCGCTGCCCTGCCCGAGGCGCCCGAGCAGCTCGAAATCGGCAAGGGCCGCATCGTCCGGGAGGGCAAGAAGGTCGCAATCCTGTCACTGGGCACCCGCCTTGCCGAAGCGCTCAAGGCAGCCGATACGCTCGATGCCAAGGGGCTGAGCACCACTGTCGCCGATCTGCGCTTCGCCAAGCCGCTCGACGAGGCGCTGATCCGGAGGCTGATGACCAGCCATGAGGTGTGCGTCACGGTCGAGGAGGCGGCGATTGGCGGCCTTGGCGCGCATGTCCTGACCATGGCCAGCGATGAAGGTCTGACCGATGGCGGCCTCAAGATCCGCACCATGCGCCTGCCCGACCGGTTCCAGGACCAGGACAAGCCCGAACGCCAATATGACGAGGCCGGGCTGAATGCACCGCACATCGTCGATACCGTGCTGAAGGCATTGCGGCACAACAGCACCGGTGTCGAGGAGGCCGGAGCAAGGGCATAATCCATGCCCGCAACGCACCAGTCGGTTTCGCCATCAAACTCCGTCATTCCCGCGAAGGCCGGAATCCAGATCGCCCCGTTTCGCGATCTGCAAAGGCAGAAGATGGATTCCGGCCTTCGCCGGAATGACGACACACAAAATCCGATGACATTGCCCTGAAACACTTCGTCATTGCGAGCGAAGCGAAGCAATCCAGTGCGGTTCATGGCCGCCTCTGGATTGCTTCGGAGCTGTGCCCCTCGCAATGACGATTCACTCCAATGTCATCTGGCTCTAGGCTGTAGTGACATTTTAGGGATTTCCATTTGCGCTGAGTTCTGATTCAACACTGGCTTTTGGAGGCTGGTGTGGAAGGCGAGGTTCTCAGGGACGATCAGTGGGAGCGGTTGCGTGAGTTTGTGCCGGGAGGCCGCAAGGGCAAGCGCGGGCCGCGTAGCGACGGACGGAGGTTTCTCGATGCGCTGCTGTGGCTGGCGCGCTCAGGCGGGCGCTGGCGCGACCTGCCCGAACGCTTTGGTGCTTACCAGACGGTGAAGCGGCGCTATTACCGCTGGGTCGAGCAGGGGGTAATCGACCGGATCTTCGAGGCGGTGTCCGACGATCCCGACATCGAATGGCTGGCGATCGACGCTACCGTGATCCGCGCTCAGGCCCAGGCAGCAGGGGCCAGGGTAAAAGGGGGCGTTCAAACCCGGCTCTCGGCCGCTCGCGAGGCGGCTTCGGAACCAAGATCCATGCCGTAGTCGATGCTCTCGGCTTGCCGGTGCGCTTCACCCTCGGACCCGGCCAGCAAAATGACATGGCTCCGGCCTGCGACTTGATCCGGGGTCTGCCAGCCCGGCAGGTCATCGCCGACCGAGCCTACGATGCCGACAGCCTGTGCCAACTCATCCACGCCCAGGGCGGTGAACCCGTGATCCCACCACGGCGGCATCGCAGCATCCGCCGCTCATACGACACCATCGCCTACAAGCAGCGCTGGGGCATCGAAGGGTTCTTTGCCAAACTCAAGCAATGGCGGCGCATCGCCACGCGCTACGATAAGCTCGCCGCCAACTTCCTCGGGTTCATCAAGCTGGCAAGCATCATGCTGTGGCTCAAGTGATTAAAATGTCACTACAGCCTAGGGCCAGACAATATTATTTGAAACATTACGTCATTCCGGCGAACGCCGGAATCTCCTGCAAGATAGCCTAGCACCGCAAGCAAGGAGACCCCGGTTTTCGCCGGGGTGACGATTCACGCTGATGTCATCCGCTCTGGAAGTCGCCACCCTCTTCACACAGTCTTGAACTGGCGCGATTTTCCGGCATGGTGCGGCAATGACCCTGCGCCAGCGCATCTATCACATGCTTGAGCCGCGCGCGAACCCGGAGCGACTGACGCGCACCAACCTGCTCATCTGCCTGCTGGTCCTTTTCGCCGCAGGCCTCGCCATATTGGAAACCGAGGAATCGATCCGCATCGCCCATGCCCGCCTGTTCAGGATCGCGCATATCGGCTTTGGCAGCTTCTTCCTGGGCGAATTCCTGTTGCGGCTATGGGCGGCGGCCGAGGACCCGCGCTGCGCCGGATCACGCCTCGGGCGGCTGCGCTGGCTGCTGACCCCGTCAGCGATCATCGACATGATCGCGCTCGCCCCGCTGTTCCTCACCCTGATGAGCACCAGCACCATCTGGCTGCGCCTCGCCCGGATCATCCGCATCCTGCGCATCGTCCGCATGGGGCGGATGAGCCGCGCATTCGACGAGATCGTCATGGCCGTCTATCAGCGCCGGTTCGAGCTCTATGTCGGCATCATCATGATGGCGCTGATGATGCTGGGCAGCGCCGCGCTGCTCTACTTCGCCGAAGCGGAGGCCCAGCCCGAAACCTTCGGCTCCATCCCGCGCGCCATGTGGTGGGCAATCGTGACGCTGACCACCATCGGCTATGGCGATGCCTATCCGGTGACCGTGATCGGGAAATTCTGTGCAGCGATCATTGCCATAGCCGGGATCGGCGTCATCGCCATCCCGACCGGCATATTGGCCGCCGCCTTTTCGGACGCCATGCAGAAACAGCGCGACCCGGAATGACCCGGATCAGCGCATGCCCGCCCTGCTGGCCTGCAAATTACTGGGGAACGCTGGCGCTTGCTTCCTGGCCATCGCCTTCCGGAGCGGCGACGATATCGCGCGTCACCGTGCCCTTGTCGACGGTCTGGGTGCCGGCGTCACCAACGGTGGAGCGGATGCCGCCATCAGCCTCGCCGGCCCGGCTCACTGCATTGGCCTCGGTCGCGCTGCGCGGAGCGGGGCCGCCGAACATGGCCTCAAGCGCCTGATCGCTGGCGGTGGTGCTCTGCGGACGCGGGGCGCCGGGGCGGGGCGGTTCCAGGGCGAAATCGGGCGGGATCACCAGCGGTGCCTGGCGCGAAACAGCCATCTCATCGGGGCGATCTCGGTCGAACAGGCTGGTCGATCCGCAACCGGACAGCATGGCAAGGGTGCCACCAAGGCTGGCAAAAAGAGCCAGTTTGCGCATTATTCAGTCTCCACTTTCTTTCCGCCCCCGGGAAGTGCGGCCCTTGTCGCCGATTATCAGCACGCGGGCAAGCAATAACAGGACGCCCAGGGTTATCGCGGCATCGGCCACGTTGAAAATCAGGAATGGCCGGAATTCGCCGAAATGCAGGTCCGCATAATCGATCACATAGCCCAGCCTGATACGGTCGAGAATATTGCCCAGCGCACCGCCCAGGATCATTGCCAGCGCGGCAATGTCGCCGCGCGCCTGCTCCCGCCACATCCATACAAGCACCAGCATGGCGATGATGCCGGTCAGCGCCACCAGCAACCAGCGCATGCCATCGGTGTCGGCAGTCAGAAAGCCCATCGAAACGCCGCGATTTTCCGCCCAGGTCAGGTTGAAAAAGGGCAGCAGTTCAATCTGTATCCGGCTTTTGAGCGCCAGCGGCCCGGCCACGACGAATTTCACCGCCTGGTCGGCAATGAAGATGAGAATGGCGAGCGCCAGCCCCTGCTTGCGATAGGATGCGACCCCGCTCATCCGCCCAGCACCGCTTCGCAGCGGCCGCACAGCGCGCCGTCTTCGCTGACTTCGGGCAGGTGCCGCCAGCATCGCCCGCATTTGTGATTGTCGGTTGGCTTGGCAAAGATTCGAGCCTCGGATGCGCGCCCGGGAACATATGCCGCCGCCAGTTCGTCAACCAGTCGGACCTCGCCCGAAATAAACATTTCAGCCAGATCGGTTTCTCGCAGCGAAGTCAGATCGTCGCTGTGATGAATATCGATCTCCACTTCCGCAGCGAGGCTGGAGCCGACTTTCTTTTCGCGTCGCAACGGCTCAATCGCCTCGGTCACATCGGAACGATAATCTCGAAGGCGCGACCATTTCGCCACAAGCTCGTCATCCCCGCGCAGGCGGGGATCCATCTTTTCTGCCTCGCCTGATGCAGTATCGGGAGATGGACTCTCCCCTTCGCGGGAGTGACGGGAAGACTGGCCATTTTCCAGCAGCGCCGCAAGGTCGGGCCATTCGAGCAGGTGGACGCTATCCGCATCGGGATAGCGCGTGCCCCACACCTCTTCCGCGGTGAACACCAGTACCGGCGCGGCATAGCGGATCAGCGCGTGGAACAGCGTATCGAGCACCGTGCGGCAGGCGCGTCGCTTCATCGTGCCCAGCGGCTCGGCAGGGCCGACATCGCAATAGAGACAGTCCTTGCGGATATCGAAATAAAAGGCCGAAAGGTCTTCATTGCAGAAATCGACCAGCGCACGGACATAGGCGTTGAAATCGAAATCATCGACCGCGCGGGCGAGCCTGGCATCGAGCTCGGCCAGCAGGTGGAGCACATAGCGCTCCAGTTCCGGCATGTCCGCCACCGCCACCCGCTCCGCCGCGTCGAACCCGTCCAGAGCACCCAGCAGATAGCGGAAGGTGTTGCGCAGCTTGCGATACTGGTCGGCAACGCCCTTGAGGATTTCATCGCCGATCCGGTGATCCTCGGTAAAATCGACCGACAGCGCCCAGAGCCGGATGATGTCCGCCCCATATTGCTCCATGACCTTGAGCGGGCTGACCGTGTTGCCCAGCGATTTGGACATTTTCATGCCCTTGGCGTCCATGGTGAAGCCATGGGTGAGCACTGCCTTATAAGGGGCGTGGCCGCGCGTGCCGCAGCTTTCGAGCAGCGAGGACTGAAACCATCCGCGATGCTGGTCCGATCCCTCCAGATAGAGATCGGCAGGCGGACCGGCATGCCCCGGCGGCGGGGTCAGCTCGGGCCAGCGTCCGCTTTCCAGCACAAAGGCATGGGTGGAACCGCTGTCGAACCAGACGTCCAGAATATCGGTGATCCGTTCAAAATCGGCGGGATCGTGATCGGGGCCGAGCAAGGCGGCAGCATTGTCGTCGTCCCAGGCATCGACCCCGGATTCGCGGATCGCCGCGACGATCCGGGCATTGACGGCGGGGTCATCGAGATATTCGCCGCTCTTGCGGTTGACGAACAGGGTGATCGGCACGCCCCAGGCGCGCTGGCGGCTCAGTACCCAGTCCGGTCGCCCCTCGACCATCGAACCGATGCGGTTGCGGCCCTTTTCCGGCACGAAGCGGGTATTGGCGATGGCGCGCATGGCGGTCTGGCGCAGCGTTTCACCATCGCCCTGTTCCGCGCGAATACGCGCTTCCTCGGCACAGCGCGGGGTATCGCGGTCAATGACCTTGTCCATCGGCACGAACCATTGCGGGGTGCAGCGATAGATGACCTTGGCCTTGGAGCGCCAGCTGTGCGGATAGCTGTGCTGATAGTCTGCACTCGCCACCAGCAGGCCGCCCGCCGCGCGCAGATCGGTACAGATCGGCCCGTCAGGCGCGTTGAATTTGGGGTTGATGACGCTGCCTTCGCCGCCGAGCCAGCCCCAGTCGGCGCGATAGCGGCCATCGCCTTCGACCGCGAATACCGGGTTGATGCCGTGCCCCTTGCACAGGTCGAAATCGTCCTCGCCATGGTCGGGTGCCATATGGACAAGCCCGGTACCGCTGTCGATGGTGACGAAATCACCGGCGAGAAAGGGACGCGGGGTCGCATAAAAGCCGCCAAGATGGTGCATCGGATGGCGGGCGAGCGCCCCTTCAAGCAGCGTGCCCTTGATCAGCATGATGAAGTCGAACCGGCTGGCGCCGATTCGCTTCAGAAACGCCTCGACCAGCCGCTCGGCAATGACATATTTCGCATCGCCCACGCCGATCAGCAGATAATCGACCGGATTGCCATAGGCGAGCGCCTGGTTGACCGGGATCGTCCAGGGAGTCGTGGTCCAGATTACCGCATGCGCGCCGACCAGCTCGGTAGCGAGCGGCGCCTCGACAATCTCGAACGCCACATCGATCTGTGTCGAGGTGATATCCTCATATTCGACTTCGGCCTCGGCCAGCGCGGTCTTTTCGACCGGGCTCCACATGACCGGCTTGGCACCGCGATAGAGCTGGCCGCTGGCAGCGAATTTCAGCAGCTCGGCAACGATGGTCGCCTCTGCCTCGAAATCCATGGTCAGATAGGGATTGTCCCAGTCGCCGCCAATGCCGAGGCGTTTCAGCTGCTCGCGCTGCACATCGACCCAGTGCTGCGCATAGGCGCGGCATTCGGCGCGAAATTCCTTTGCCGGAACCTCGTCCTTGTTCTGCTTTTTCTTGCGATACTGCTCCTCGACCTTCCATTCGATGGGGAGGCCGTGACAGTCCCAGCCGGGCACATAAGGAGCATCGCGGCCCTTCAGGCTTTGCGTGCGCACCACCATGTCCTTGAGGATATGGTTGAGCGCATGGCCGATATGCATGTCGCCATTGGCATAGGGCGGGCCGTCATGCAGGATGAATTTCTCGCGTCCGGCGCGTGCTGCGCGGATGCGCTGGTACAGCCCCTGTTCCTCCCAGCGGGCCAGGATCGCCGGTTCCTTTTGCGGCAGGCCTGCGCGCATCGGAAAATCGGTCTTCGGCAGAAAGACCGTGTCCTTGTAATCGGGCGGTGTCGGGCTGGGCTGGTCGGTCATGATCGGGTGCGATTACGCAAGAGCCCCGGCTTAGGCAAGCAAATCCCGCGCCTTTTCGCAGTCGCGCTCCATCTGCGCAACCAGCGCGTCCAGACCGTCAAATTTCGCCTCTGGCCGCAGGAAATGATGAAAGGCGACTTCTATGGCCTGGCCGTAAAGATCCCCGGAAAAATCAAAGAAATGCGGTTCGAGCAATTCCTTGGGCGGATCGAATTGCGGGCGGATGCCGATATTGGCCGCGCCCTTGAGCACGCGTCCGTCCGCCAGCCGACCGGTGACGGCATAGACGCCGTATCGGGGGCGCAAATATTTGTCCATGTCCAGATTGGCGGTCGGAAAGCCCAGTTTCCGCCCATTCTTGTCGCCATGGCGGACAATGCCCTCAATCGCGAAGGGCCGGGTCATCAGCCGCGCCGCCTCGACCGGATCGCCCTGCTGCAACGCCGTGCGGATACGGCTGGAGGAAACGATGTCGCCGCCGGTGCTGACCGGGCCGACCGCCTCGACACGAAGGCCGCGTGCCTCACCCAGCTGCTTGAGCACGGCGATATCGCCCGACCGGCCCTTGCCGAAGGTGAAATCCTCGCCCGTCACCACGCCCGCCGCACCATAGCGATCGACCAGCAGGGCGTTGACGAAATCCTCCGCACTGGTAGCGGCAAGCGCAGCGTCAAACTGGAAGACCAGCATGGCATCGGCCCCGGCACCCGCGAACAGCCGCTGTCGCTGATCGTGCGAGGTCAGGCGAAAGGGCGGCGTATCGGGCCGGAAAAAACGCACCGGGTGCGGATCGAAAGTGGCAATGATGGCGGGGCATCCGGCTTCGCGCGCCATGGCGACCGCCCGGCCGACCACGGCCTGGTGTCCGGCGTGAAAGCCATCGAAATTGCCCAGCGCGATGATCCCGCCGCGCAGCGGCGCGGGCATGGGCGCGCCGCCCTCCACTCGTTCCATGGTCATGCTATAGGGGCTTGTCCGGCAGGGGTTCAATGCCCTGCTTGATGATGCGCAGCGCATTTCCGCCCATGACTGCGGCAATTTCATCGGGGGTGAAGCCAAGGTCAATCAGTGCCTGCGTAACCTGCGCCACCTGTGAAGTGTCGAAACGGGTCGTCACCGCCCCATCGAAATCGCCGCCCAGCGCGACATGCTCTATGCCGACAAGATCGCGGACATGGCGTATCGACAGCGCCGTATGTTTAGGATCGGTCGAGCATATCGCCCCGTCCCAATAGCCGATGCCGATAATCCCGCCGGTCGCCGCGACCCCGCGAATCTCTGCATCGGTCAGGTTGCGGTTGACCTTGCACACCGCCTGCACGCCGCCATGGCTGGAAACGACCGGGCGGCGCGCCATGGCCAGCACATCGGCCACGGCGGCATGGCTGCTATGGGCAATATCGACGATGATCCCCTTGCGCTCCATATCGCGCACAATGCCGCGCCCGAAATCGGTCAGCCCGCGCTTGTCGATCCCGTGCATCGACCCGGCGACCCTGTTGTCGAAGAAATGAACGAGCCCCGCCATGCGCATCCCGGCATCATGGAGCCGGTCGAGATTGGCGGCATCCCCCTCCAGATTCTGCAACCCCTCGACCGAGAACAGCGCGCCGGTCACCTGCTTTCCGGCCTTGCGCGCGGCGAGCAGGCGGTCGACATCGCCCGGCGCGCGGATCAGCATCAGGCGGCCCTGCGATTCCTTCGCCGCCTGTTCCAGCCGCTCGCCATGCCATTTCGACCGCTCAAAGGGGGAGAACCAGGTGCGAACCGGCTGCAGCTGGGCAATCGCCAGCAGGGTGATATTATCGGTATCGCCGCCATTGCTGTCATAATTCTGGCCGCGCGGCGTCTTGCTGACCGAAGAGAATATCTGCAGCGCGACATTGCCCTCCTCCAGCCGGGGCAGGTCGATATGGCCGCGATCCGCCCGGTCGAGCAGCGAGCGTTTCCACAGCAGCGTATCGCCATGCAGATCGGCAATCGCCAGCGTCTTGTGCAGGCTCAGCGTATCAGGCCGCAAGGCGGGTAGCGGCTCGCTGGTGACGACATTCGTCTCCGCCTCGAACTTGCCGGGCAGGACGATGAAAACCCAGCCCAGTGCCACCAGCAGCAGCGCCATCAGGCCATAGACAATCTTGCGCACCATCTTCCTCTCCCCTGCAATGCCGCGCCTCATGCGGGCGCGATCATCGCCATCATCTGCGGACCAGTGTCACGAAATCATAGGCCGGGCGACCCTGTTCGGCAGCATGGCCCTCGCGCCGCACCTCGCGCCACTGCTCCGCCTCAAATGCCGCCATCCGGGTGTCGCCAGCGGCAGCCAGATGCACTTCGGTCAGCTCGATCCGGTCGGCGCGCGGCAGGAACAGCGCATAGATTTCCGCGCCGCCGATCACTGCGACATGCGGCGCATTGGCAACGGCGATTGCCTGTTCGACCGAATGGACCGGTTCCGCGCCATCCTCTGACCAGTCCGGATCGCGGGTCAGCACGATATGGCGACGGCCGGGCAGCAGGCCGGGCAGGCTGTCAAAGGTCTTGCGGCCCATCACCATCGGCTTGCCCTGGGTCAGCGCCTTGAAATGCCGGAGGTCTGCGGGCAAGCGCCAGGGCAGCGCCCCGTTGCTGCCGATCACCCCGTTATCGGCCCGCGCCAGCACCAGAAAGATTTCGGGATGATCCATGGCGTCCTTCAGACCGTGAGCCGCGTGACATGGCCCATCTTGCGGCCGGGCCGGGCCTCATCCTTGCCATAGAGGTGCAGGTGATTGGCGGGATCGCCGAGCAGGTCGCGCCACTGGTGCACATCATCGCCGATCAGGTTGCGCATTTCCGCCGCCTTGCAACTGAGAGCGGTATCGCCCAGCGGCAGTCCGCAAATCGCGCGGATATGGTTTTCAAACTGGCTGGTGAGCGATCCCTCGATCGTCCAGTGCCCGCTATTATGGACGCGCGGGGCCATTTCGTTGAACACTGGCCCGTTTGCTGTCGCGAAGAATTCCAGCGTCATCACCCCGACATAGCCCAGAGCATCGGCAACCTTTGCCGCCAGGGCCTTTGCCGCCTCCGCCTGGGCGGCGATATCCGCACCCGCAGGCACGGTGGAGCGTGCCAATATGCCATGCTCATGCACATTGTGCGGTGCATCCCAGAAGCGGATTTCGCCATCGCGCCCGCGCACCAGGATGAGCGAGAATTCCGCGAAGAAATCGACCATCGCCTCGACAATGCTGGGCTTGCGCCCGGCCTCATGCCAGCGCTCGGCCAGATTGTCGCCCGCGCGCACCCTTGCCTGGCCCTTGCCGTCATAGCCGAAACGGTTCGACTTGATGATCGCGGGCAGGCCGGTCACCTCCAGCGCGTGATCCAGGTCGTTGCGATCATTCGCCACCGCGAACCGGGCGGTCGTTCCGCCCAGATCGCGCGCGAAATTCTTTTCATCGATCCGGCTCTGCGCAATTTCCAGGGCGCGCGGCGGCGGAAAGAGCGGCACCTTGTCCGCAATCAGGCCGAGCGGCCCGACCGGCACATTCTCAAATTCATAGGTGATGACCGCGCAGCGCGCCGCCAGTGCATCCAGCGCGGAGGAATCATAATATTGCGCGCAGGTAAAATCAGCGGCGACCTCTGCCGCCGGGCTGTTGTCTTCGGGTGCCAGGATATGGCAGCGATAGCCAAGCTGCGCCGCGGCCATGGCCAGCATCCGGCCCAGCTGCCCGCCGCCCAATATGCCGATGATCGAACCGGGTGTGACGGGTGCCAGCCCCTGCTCGCTCATTGCGGTCGGTCTGCCACGGATTCGCTCTGTGCCGCGCGCCATGCCTCCAGCCGTTCGGCCAGCGCGGCATCATCATTGGCCAGGATCGCGGCGGCGAACAGCCCGGCATTCTTGGCACCCGGCGTTCCGATGGCCAGCGTTCCCACCGGAATGCCGGCGGGCATCTGGACAATCGACAACAGGCTGTCCATGCCCGACAGCGCCTTGCTTTCAACCGGCACGCCCAGCACCGGCACGCGCGTCATGCTGGCCACCATGCCGGGCAGATGCGCCGCGCCGCCCGCCCCGGCGATGATGACCTTGAGGCCCGATGCCGCCGCACCCTTGGCAAAACCATAGAGCCGGTCGGGCGTGCGATGCGCCGATACGATGCGGCATTCATGCGCTACGCCCAGATCATCCAGGACATGCGCGGCACCGGCCATGGTCGTCCAGTCAGACTGGCTGCCCATGATGATCGCAACTTTTGGCCTGGATGCTTCGCTCATCTTCGTCCGGGTCCGTCCCTCAAACTTTCCATCGAAGCACCGCCTTCTAGTGCGAAAGCGCGCGTGCCGCAATCACCGCATGGGATGATTATCGTTCGGAGAGATAATAGCGTTCCTGTTCCGCCAGATCGTCATCCAGCTGATAGACGATGGGCTGGCCGGTGGGGATTTCCAGCCCGGTAATCTCGTCATCGGGAATGTTCGACAGATGCTTGACCAGCGCGCGCAGCGAATTGCCATGGGCGCTGATCAGTACCCGCTGCCCGGCCTTGAGCGCCGGGGCGATCCGCGCCTGCCAATAGGGCAGGACGCGCTCTATGGTGTCCTTCAGGCTCTCGGTATCGGGAATGGCGATCCCGGCATAGCGGCGATCCTGCGACAGATCGAAAGCGCTGCCCGCCTCCATGGGCGGCGGCGGAATATCGAAGCTGCGCCGCCAGACATGCACCTGCTCATCGCCATGCTTTGCCGCCGTTTCCGCCTTGTCGAGCCCGGTCAGGCCGCCATAATGCCGCTCGTTGAGCCGCCAGTCCTTTTCCACAGGCAGCCACAGGCGGCCCATTTCCTCCAGCGCCAGGTTGAGCGTCTTGATCGCGCGGGTCTGGAACGAGGTAAAGCACTGGTCGAAATCAACGCCCTTGTCGCGCATCAGCCGCCCGGCGGCGCGCGCTTCTTCCGCGCCCTTTTCGGTGACATCGACATCCCACCAGCCGGTAAACCGGTTCTCCAGATTCCATTGCGATTGGCCGTGGCGGATGAGAACGAGCTGGGGCATAGGCGATCCTTTGTTGGTAACCCGAATTTGCGGCCTTCCTTAGCGAGTCTTTCGCGCCGATCAATGCCGCGCTCGAACCGGATGGGAGCATAATGCCATGATCACCCGCACCGTCATCGTCCATGAAGGGCCGGGCGGCCTGTTCGAAGCCATGCAGGTCCATGACAGCGCGCTTTCCGGGCCGCTTCCGGGAGTGATGATCGTGCCCAATGTGCTGGGCGCGAAGGAGCTTGATTTCCAGACGGCGGAACGCATCGCTGCGCTCGGCTATTGTGCCTTTGTCGCCGACATATTCGGCCAGGGCAATCGCGCCACCCCGGCGGATGAAGACCCGCGCCGGTTCATGGATGCGCTCAATGCGGACCGTCCGCTGCTGCGCGACCGGCTGTTCGCATCGCTGGCTCAGATGAAGGCGCTCGATGTCGTCGATGCTGCGCGCACGGCGGCGACCGGCTATTGCTTCGGGGGCAAGGCGGTGCTCGACCTTGCCCGGGCGGGCGGCGATGTGCTGGCGGTTGTCGCCTTTCACGGGCTGTTCGATCCCCCTTGCTATGACAGCGCGGCGATCACCGCGCGGGTGCTGGTCTGTCATGGCTGGGACGATCCGATGGCAACACCGCAGGACGTGCTGGCTTTGGCAAGCGAACTGAGCGCGGCGGGCGCCGACTGGCAGCTTCACGCCTATGGCAATACCGTCCATGCCTTTAGCGACCGGAGCATGGTCAATACCGGCCGGCCCGGTGTGCGCTATGACGAAAAGGCCGACCGCTCGAGCTGGGCAGCGATGAAAAACCTGCTAAAAGAGGTGTTTGAAGATGGCCGCACTCATGCGGACTAGGCTGGTGGCAGAGGATATGCCATGTACATAAGGGTATTGGCGCAGCTGTTGGCGGCGTTTGTCGCGCTGGCCCTGGGCCTTGCCTCCGTCAATGCCCAGCAACCCGCCAGTGCGGCGCCAACAGCTACTGTCAGACTTGCCAAGGATGAAACGGCGCCGCTTGCCAGGCTGCAAAAGCTCATCGAGGGCAGCGACGAGCGCGCCATTCATGATGCGCTGGCAGTAGCCCGGAATGCCGTCACCAGTGCTGATGGCAAATGGACGCTGGGCGCACTTATCGTCAATCATGTGAACAAGACCAACGAACAGCAGTTGCTGAGAGAAGGGCTTGACCTGATGTTAGACAGCGGGTCGGTCAATCTGCAGGGCACCACTGCGAAGCTGCGCTATGCACGTGCTGCGCTGGCATATCAGGCAGGCGATTTCGATACGGCCCGTTCGGATGCAAGGCTGGTTCTGCTTGAGGATCCCGGCAATGTAGACGCGATGATCGTGCTTGCTGAGGTTCAGATACAGACCGGAAATCCGGCCGAAGGCATTGCGCTGATTGATCGCGCCATCCGGCAAGTAAAGTCGAGCGGCAAAGTAGCGACCGAGCAATGGTACAGGCGTGCTCTTTCGCTTGCCTATCGCGAACAGCTGGCTCCGCAAATGCGCGACATGGCCAACAAGTATCTGGCCGCCTATCCCAGCCAGGAAAATCGCTACAGCGTCGAGATGCTGCTGAAGGACGCCAATAGCTGGTCCAATATGCCGGCTGCATCCAGCGCCCCGCAGGCATCGGCCGCGAAACCCTTGCCGGCAGTTGAAACGACTATCCCTGCACAAACAGGGCCACGATACGCGCTGGTAATCGGCAATGGTGCCTATACGAGCCTGGGACCGCTCGCCAATCCGGCAAACGATGCACAACTGATGGCGGAGCGGCTGCGGCAGGCAGGTTTTGTCGTCGACTTGCGGCTTGAGGCCGATCAGAAAACGATGAAGCGCGCCATTTCAGAATTCGGACAGCGCCTTTCGTCAGCAGGTTCTAACACGACCGGCCTTTTTTATTTTGCCGGGCATGGCCTGCAGTTTCGAGGGCGCAATTATCTGATACCGGTCGACTCGGTGATCAAGAGCGATGCCGATATCGATATTGAATCGGTGCCGGCAGATTCGGTATTGTTCCAGATGGAGGAAGCGCAGGCGGGTACGACCATCGTCATTCTGGACGCCTGCCGCAATACTCCGATATTCCGGTCCATGCGCAACGCGGCAGTGGGGCTGGCCGGAATGGATGCGCCCAATGGGTCCTTTATTTCCTATTCAACGGCTCCGGGCGATGTTGCGTTGGACGGCGAAGGGGACAACAGTCCCTTTGCGGCGGCGCTCGCCCGCCAACTGCTTCAGCCAAACCAGCCAATCGAAGCCCTGTTTCGCAATGTTCGCAAGGAAGTGCTGAAGGAAACCGACGGACAGCAAACCCCTTGGGATTCCTCTTCGCTGCTCGACACTTTTGTTTTCATGCAGCGTTGAACCAGAGCGCGTTCGGTATTGATTGAATCAAAACCCTCGCCCTATATTCGCGATCTAGCTGTCCCCGCCGATCATCTTGGCCAACACCGCCAGACAGTCCTGCGCCAGCAATTTGGAGCGTTCCGGGCTCCATCCCTGATCGGGATCGGGCAGGTCGCGATTATCCTTGAACGGCATTTCCAGCGTCATCGAGACGCAGCCATGCGACGGGCCAAAACGCTCGGCAAGCTGGTTGGTCGACATGGAGAGATTGGCCTTGCCCGCCGCAGCCCTTGGATAGCCCAGCGCGGTCTGGAAATCGGGGGTGCGCTGCGCCAGCAGGGTGCGATAGCGCTCATAGCGCTCGCCCTGCGCATCGCTCCAGGAAGGAATGCCTTCGAAACCGGCAATGAACACGGCGGGGATCGCCTCATCGCCATGCACGTCCATCGCCCAGTGGACGCCGCTTTCGTCCATGGCGTTGCGCACGCACAGCACTTCGGGGCTGCGCTCTGCGCTCGGCTCATGCCATTCGCGGTTGAGGTTCACCCCTGCGGCATTGGTGCGCAAATGGCCGCGACGGCTGCCATCCGGGTTCATATTGGGAACAATGTGCAGCGTGCATTTCTGCCGCAACAGCCGGGCGTGCGGATCGGCGGGATCGGTAAGCTTCTCCAGCGCGCCCTCCATCCACCATTCGGCCATGGATTCGCCGGGATGCTGCCGCGCATAGAGCCAGACCTGAACCGGTCCCTCGCCCATGTCCAGGCAGTCGATCGGCTGGCCTTCAAGGCTGTGACCCAGTACCCGCCCGGTCACGCCGGGCTGGCACGCCGATTCGGCGACCAGATCATGATGCCGCTCCATAGAATAGGGCGCGAAATAGGCGAACCAGGCGTGCGACCCGGCCAGCTGGTAGCGGATGGAAAGCGTGCCGGTTCCGGCATCATAGCTGGTCTCAGCACGGCCCCAATATTCGCGATCCTCGCTGACACAGGCCGCATAGTCAGGCCAGCCGCCCGGATAGGCCGATTCCGCCAGTCCCGAAATCGCCAGCTCAACCATGTCGCCGGGCGCGGCGGAGACGCGGAAATGAAACCATTGGAAGAAATCGGAATCGCGGTCCTTGCGGATCGTCAGCGCGGCTTTCCAGCCCTGTTCGCTGCTGCCGGTGACGGAATGGACGACAATATTGCCGGAATCGAATGCGCTGGTAATGGTGCAGGTCATGGCACCGCGATAGTCTCTCCCGACTCGCCGGGAAAGCCCTGAAACAGGCTGGCCGCCAATTTCGATGCGGCAAGGCTGGTTTCCGCAGCGGGCGATCCCGCACGTGCCTCGCCTATCGCGCGCCCTTCCCACAGCACCGCGCCGTCACGCGCCCGGATCGTCACCGAAAGCTGGGAAATGACTAGATCGCCGGGCTTGCCGCCCAGGTTGAAACCGATGCCAAGGCCAAGGCCCGATCCATAGGAGCCGGTGCTGCCGCCCACCCCGACGCTTACCGGGCCGCGACCCGTACCGCCGGGGCGCAGCTCGCGCTCAAAGCGCACCGTGGCGACCGCGCCATCATGTGCCGCCTCGCCAGCATAGGGCAGCACATAGCCTACGCGCTGCAATTCACGGCCAACCGCCGCCGCAATCGCCCTGAATTCAAGCGATTCGCTGTCGATGCCTTCGCCCGCCACAACCGAAATTGTGCCACTGCCCAGTTCGGAAATCCGGTCGGCCGCATGGAAACGCGTCACCTCGACCGGACCGACCGGGGTCATGCACCCGCCCAGTGATGCCAGCACCGGCAGGCACAGCACCAGCATTGCCTTGTTCAATTGCATTTGCGACTCTCCGAAAGGCCATTAACCGTTTTTCCAGTTAGCCAAGGCTATAGCAACCGGCGATGAATGGCCATGACCTGCCGCACAGCCGGGCAGGAGAATATGACCGGGGATCAGAGATGACGGCGAAACGACCCTTTGCAGTGCTGGTAACCGGCGGCGCTGGCTATATTGGCAGCCATGCGGTGCTGGCGCTGCGCGATGCGGGCTGGCCGGTGCTGGTGATCGACAATCTGGTCACCGGCTTTCGCTGGGCCGTGCCCGATGAGGTGCCCTTTGCCGAGGGCGATATTGGCGACGGTGCGCTGGTCGGCGACCTGATCCGGCGGCACGATATCGGCGCGATCATGCATTTTGCAGGATCGGTGGTGGTGCCCGAATCGGTCGAGAACCCGCTCAAATATTATCACAACAACACCGCCAACAGCCGCGCGCTGATCGCCGCCGCCATTGCCGGGAATGTCCGGCACTTCATCTTCTCCTCGACTGCGGCGACCTATGGCATTCCGGACAAGAGCCCGGTCGACGAGGAGACCCCGCGCCGCCCGATCAACCCCTATGGCATGTCCAAGCTGATGACCGAATATATGCTGGCCGATGTCGCTGCGGCACATGACTTCAACTATTGCGCGCTGCGCTATTTCAACGTCGCCGGCGCCGATCCGCAGGGCCGCACCGGCCAGTCCACGGCAGGCGCGACACACCTCATCAAGGTCGCGGTGGAGGCGGCGCTGGGCAAGCGCGATCATGTCGCGATATTCGGCACCGATTATGCCACGCCCGATGGCACCGGGGTGCGCGACTATATCCATGTTTCCGATCTCGCCGCCGCGCATGTGCTCGCGCTCGATGCGCTGATTGCCGATCCGGCGACCAGCCATGTGATGAATTGCGGGTATGGACGCGGCTTTTCGGTGCTCGACGTGCTCGATACCGTTGACCGGGTCACCAATGGCAAGGTCAGGCGGATCATGCAGGGCCGCCGGGCAGGCGATCCCGATGCGCTGATCTCCGCCAATGACCGGATCCGCGCGACGCTGCCCTGGCAGCCGCGCCATGACGAACTGGAGACCATGGTGCGCCATGCCCTGCAATGGGAACGTCTTTTGGGGGAGCGTCTTTTGGGCGAACGGCAACAGGGATAGGGTTCAAAGCGTCGCGAAGACCGCCCGGAACACCCGATCGGAAATCGCCTGCAAATCACGCCAATCGCGCTGCTTCCCGGCTTGACAGGTCCCGCATCTGCGCATAGTGGGTCCGCTTTCCGTCTCCATGATGGCACCGCGATTCACGGGACCCGCCGGTTCCGGCCCGGATTGCGCCGCATGAAGATCGCAATTCAAGGTGTATTCGCAATGAAGATTCGCAACTCGCTCAAGTCGCTCAAGGACCGGCACCGGGACAATCGCGTGATCCGTCGTCGCGGCCGGACCTATGTGATCAACAAGACCAACCGTCGCTTCAAGGCGCGCCAGGGCTGATCTGCCCGGCCCGCGTCCGCGCTCCTAGTCTGGACGGCGGCACGGGATGACGATCACAGCTGTCATTTTCGACATTGGCAATGTCCTCTATCAATGGGACATTCGCCACCTCTATGCCCGGCTGATCGATGATCCCGGCGAACTGGAACGGTTCGTCACCCAAATCGTCACGCCCGAATGGCATTTTCAGCATGATGCCGGACGCCCGCTTGCCCCGATGGTGGCAGAGCTCGTCGCCCGCCATCCCGAGCATCGCGCCCTGATAGAGGCCTATGTCCCGCGCTGGCTCGACACCATTCCCGGCCCGGTGCCCGGATCGCTGGAGATTGTCGAGGCGCTCGCCGCATCGGGCATGCCGCTATATGGCATCACCAATTTCGGCACCGAATTCTGGGCAATGTTCCGCCCCACTGCGCCGATATTCGACCTGTTCCGCGATATTGTCGTTTCCGGTGCGGAAAAGCTGGTCAAGCCCGATCCGCGCATCTACCGGCTGGCAATGGAGCGCTTTGGCACCGATCCGGCGCATTGCCTGTTCATCGATGACCGGCTGGAGAATATTGCCGCCGCGCGCGATTTCGGCCTGCAGGTCCACCATTTCCGCGATGCAGGAACATTGCGGCACGAGCTTGGCGAACGCGGCCTGCTCGGCTAAACTCAGCGAAAATCACGCGGGTCAAAATAAGGTTATCTGGCTCTCATGAAAAAGTCCGTCGATCTCTTCTCTCCGCTCTCGCCCGAGGCGATGGCGCGCAAGCTCAAATCCATCATGGATGACGATATGCCGGGCCGCGATGCGCGGGTGATCGGCAACGGCACCCAGTATGACATGACGCTGCGCTATGCCCGGCGCGGCCAGTTCAACAGCTTCGCGCCGCAGCTCAAGGCGAAAATGAAGGAGGAACGGGGCGGAACCCGCATCACCGGCAAGCTGGGCCGCCCTGCAGGCTCCTATGTCTTCATGATATTCTGGTTCGGTTTCCTGTCGCTCTTCCTGTTCGTCGGGGCCGGTGTGGGCCTTTCCGGCGGACCGGAAGCATGGATGTTCAGCGCGATATTCATGGGCGTGCCGCTGTTCATGATGGTGATCGGCGCGCTGATATTCGGGCTGGGCCTGAAGGGCGGCAAGGAGGATCCCGAACATATCCTCGCCTTTCTGGAAAAGGAGCTGCAGGCAAAGGACCGGAAAGATCCGGGCTACAAGGTCTATTGAGGCAATGGGCCTGTTCGTGATCTTCCTGTGCGGCGTGGCCAATTTCGCGGTCCACAAGGCCAGCATGGAATCGGATCATCCGGTGATGGCGCAGATGCGCGCGTCGCTGGGCAGGCTGGCCAATGGCCGGGGCAGCTATATCCTCGAATTTGTCATCCTGCTCTCGGCGCTCAGCTTTGCGCGCATGGGCTCGGCGCTCGCACTGCCCTTCTACCTCGCCTATACGGCGATGAACGGCGCGGCGGCCTGGATCATCCTCAGGCGATAAAGGCCGCCCGGCCGGTCACACCACCGACAGCGCCTGGTCGAAATCGGCGATCAGGTCATCGGCATCCTCGACACCGACCGAAATGCGCACCAGATTGTCGGTAATGCCCAGCATCGCCTTGCGCGCATCGGGCACCGAGAGATGCGTCATGGCGGCCGGATGGCTGGCCAGCGTTTCGGTGCCGCCAAGGCTCACCGCCAGCTTGGCGATGCGCAGCGCATCGAGAAAGGCAAAGCTCTCCGCCTCGCCGCCCTTGATGAACAGCGAGAAGGTCGATCCCGCACCCGTGCAGTGCCGGTCGTAAATATCCTGCTGCCGGGCATCCTGGATAAAGCCCAGATAGCCCAGCCCCTCCACCTTGGGATGATCGCGCAGAAACGCGCAAACCTTTGCTGCATTCTCGCCCGCCCGCGTCATGCGCAGCTCAACCGTCTCCAGACTGCGCAGCAGCATCCAGGCGGTATTGGGATCGCAGATCGTGCCGATGGTGTTGCGCAGCGCGCGGACCGGGTCCATCCAGCGCTTCGATCCCGAAATGCCGCCCGCCACCAGATCGGAATGGCCGCCGGCATATTTGGTGAGGCTGTAGACGACAATGTCCGCGCCATGCAGCAGCGGCTGTTGCCAGAGCGGCCCCAGAAAAGTGTTGTCGATGGCGATGGGCGGCGCGGTCGCTGCATCGCTCCACAGGGCATTGCGCGACGCCGCCACCGCCTCCACATCAACCAGCGCATTGGTGGGATTGGCCGGGCTTTCCAGATAGATCATCGCGACCCTGCCGCCCTGCTGCTTCGCCAGCGCCTCGGCCTTGTCCATGATGGTGTCGAGCTCGGCCCGGGTCGCCCCGGCCGGGAAATCGACATAGCCTATGCCGAAGCGCGAGAGGATGCGCGCGATCATCGCCTCGGTCGCGGCATAGAGCGGGCCGGAATGGACGATGACATCGCCCTGGTTGCAATAGGCGAGCAGCAGCGTCGCAATGGCCGACATGCCGCTGGAAAACACCAGCGCATCCTCGGCCTCGTCCCAGACGCCCAGCCGGTCCTCCAATATTTCCTGGTTCGGTCCGTTGAAGCGCGAATAGACCAGCCCTTCGGCACCGCCCGCGCGCTTGCCGGTCAATCCCTCGAAATGGCGCTTGCCTGCCGCCGCGCTCTCGAACGCGAAGGTCGATGTCAGGAAGATTGGCGGCTTCAGCGACCCTTCGGACAGCACCGGATCATAGCCATGGCCCATCATCAGCGTCGCCGGTTTCAGCTTGCGCCCCGCCAGCTTCTCCACTTCGGGCTTTGGCTTGCGCCGGGGCGTCGGGGTGCCAACGGGCTTGGGCGGGGTCTTGTCGGTCATGGGTCAGGTTCCTGCAGCGATGGATATGATGATGCAGGCGGCTTATGCCCCGCCGCTCAACCGGTTACAAGTGCAACTATCCAGATCGAGCCGATCATCAGCGGTATGCCGATAATATCGAGCGCCAGTCCCGCCGACAATATGCGCGGCAGGGCGATATGGCCGGTCGCCCAGGCGATTGCATTGGGTCCGGTCCCCGATGGCAGCATGAAGCCCCAGCTTGCCGCCATCGCGACCGGCATGGCCAGCAGCACCGGATCGACGCCCAGCGCGACGATCAGGCTGGCGACCACCGGCATCACCGCGCTGGCCGTCGCGACATTGGAGGCGAATTCGGTCACCAGCACGACCAGCCCCGTCAGCGCAATGGCAACGATGATCAGCGGCACCGCCGACAGCCCCGACAATGCCTCGCCGAGCCAGGTGCCCAGCCCCGATTCGATCATTCCTGCCGCCAGCGCCAGCCCGCCGCCGAACATCATGATCACATCCCATGGCGCGCGGTTCGCCTCTTTCCATACCAGCATCGGCCGGCCGGTTCCGTCGGGCAGGATGAACAGCGCTATCGCGCCGATGATCGCGATACTGCCATCGGTCAGCGCCCCTTCGGGCAGAAGGGGTTCGAGCAGCGGCTGCAACAGCCAGGCAAGCACCACCAGCGCGATCAGCGGCACCAGCCGCCGCTCTGCGCTGCTCCAAGCGCTGGTGCGCTCGATCACGCTGCGCGCATCGGCCACGTCAAAGGGATGATCGGCCAGCCGCTGCACCCGCGCCACGATGAAGGCACAGGCGGGTATGCCCAGCAGCACGATGGGCAGGCCATAAAGGCTCCATTCGGCAAAGCCGATGGAAAGGCCTGTGGTCTTGTTCAGCAATCCCGCGGCAATGGCATTGGTGGGCGATCCGACCAGCGTGCCCAGACCGCCAATCGAGGCGGAAAAGGCGATCCCCATCAGCAGCGCCCCGGCAAAGCCGTCCGTCTCGCCTTCCTCCACGCCGCCCGCCGCCAGCACCGCCAGTGCGATGGGCACCATGATCAGCGTGGTCGAGGTGTTGGAAATCAGCATCGACAACAGGGCGGTGGCGATCATGAAAGCGAACAGCAATTGCGTGGAGGATCGCCCCGCGCGCTTGACGATGGCCAGCGCCAGCCGCTTGTGCAGCCCGACCCGCTCAATGGCGAGCGCCAGAAACGCACCGCCCAGGATCAGGAACAGGATCGGCGAATAATATTGGGCGGCAATCGCCCCGGCGGACATCACCCCGGTAAAGGGCAGGACGATGAAGGGCAGAAGAGCGGTCACGGTCAGCGGCACGGCCTGCGTCATCCACCAGATCGCCATCCACAGCACCAGCCCGGCCGTAGACCAGGCCAATACAGGCATGCCGGCAGGCGCGGGAATGGCGAGCGTCAGCGCAAAGCCCGCAAGCCCGGCAACCAGCCCCCAGAATTTTGCCATCATCCCCTCCCTGTCAAACCCTGTCTGGCAGCGCAGCCCATTTCCGTATCGCGACCCTATCCGGCGAGTGCGATCCCGCCCATCTGCCGCCCGTAATCAGGCTCACCGCGATGCGTGGCGCGGCGAAAGCTGTAGAACCGTTCGGGCTGGGAATAGGTGTCCTCGCCCAGGCATGCAACCTGCCCGACCCCCGCCGCCGCCAGCCGCGCGGCAACATAGCCCTCCAGATCGAACTGGTGATGGCCGGGCTTTCCGGCCCTGAAAAAGCGCTCATCGGCAGGGCTGTCGCCGCAAATGGTGCGCAGAAACCCGTCATCGACCTCATAGCTGCGCTGGGCGATGCACGGCCCGATCACCGCCCTGATCCGTGCCCGGTCCGCGCCCAGCCGCTCCATGGCGTCCACCGTTGCCTCGCCCACTCCGGCAAAGGCTCCGCGCCAGCCCGAATGCGCCGCGCCGATCACGCGGGCATCGCTGTCAGCAAACAGGATGGGCGGGCAATCGGCGCCCAGCACGCCCAGAATCAGGCCGGGCCGGTCAGTCACCATGGCATCGGCCTGTGGCCGCGCATCGACATCAATAGCATTGGTCACATGCACGACGCTGGCGCTGTGCACCTGGTGCAGCGTCACCAGCGCAGCGCCCGGCAGGATCGCCTCGGCAGCGCGGCGGCGGTTTTCCATCACCGCAGCGCGATCATCCTGCGACCCCAGCCCGACATTGAGGCCCGACACAATCCCGGTCGAGACCCCGCCTGCACGTCCGGTGAAGCCATGCGGAATGCCGTCCAGCGCGGTTGTCGTCAGGATTGTCGGGTGACCCGCATCAGGCAAGGCTCTTCACCACCTGCTCGGTCGTGTCCTTTGACAGGCCGTGCAAGGCCAATATGCGCTCCAGCGCCGCGCGCATCTTTTCGGCGCGGCCTTCATCGAACCGCCGCCAGCGGCCCAGCGGCGCGATGAAGCGCGACGCGGTTTGCGGATTGAGCGGATCGAGCGCGACGACCAGATCGGCGAGCATGTCGAAACCGCGTCCGCACTCGCGGTGAAACTGTGCCTGATTGCCGATGAACGGCCAGTAGAGCGACCGCACCCGGTTGGGATTGGACAAGGTGAAATCCTTGTGCCGGGCAAGCTCGCGCACCTGGTCATAGACATCGGGATGGATCGAGCCCGCCTGCAAAGCGAACCATTTGTCGATCACCAGGGCATTGCCAGCAAAACGGTTGTAGAAACTGTCGAGCGCCACTTCCCGCTCGTCACAGGGAATGGAGCAGAGGAAGGCGAGCGCACCCTGCCGGTCGGTCATGTTGTCCGCGCGGTTGAACTGGTCAAAGGCGATGGCGGCGGCATCCGGAGCTTCGGACGCAACGATATAGCCAAGCGCCAGCGTCTTCATCTTGCGCGCGCCGCGCGCCGCACGGTCGAGCGAATAGGCCATGCGCGATGCCTGTTCATGCGCCTTGCGCCAGGACTCGGCGAGCCGCTCGCCAATCGCCCGGCGCAGCGCGCTGCGCGCGGCATGGATTTCATCGGGCCGCACCACCAGCATCTGCTCGCCCAGAAATGCCTCGCTCGGCAGCACCAGCAATTCAGAGCGCATCGAATCATCGAGTGCCGGATCGGCCAGCACATCGGCGAAGATCGCGACAATATCGTCCAGCGCCGCATCGCGCCCGGCATCCTCGCCGCCGACATCGGCGATCAGCCGGTCAATGGCGAGCTGCTGCACCGCTTCATAACGGGCAAAGGCATCATCGTCATTGCGGGCCAGAAAGACCAGATCGCCCGGCGCGCGCGCCACATCCATGGTGACGGGTGCGGAAAAATGCCGGTTGATCGACAGCACCGGCGGCTCGGCAAAGCCGGTGAAGCGGAATGTTTGGCTGGGCGCGTCGAGCAGTAGCAGCTCTTCTGCGCATTTCTCCCCGCTCTTGCGATCGAACAATGCAGTGGCGAGCGGGATGACCATGGGCTGCTTATCGGGCTGGCCCGGGGTTGCGGGCACCGTCTGTTCCAGGGTCAGCTCGACACTGGCTTCGCGCGCATCATGGTGCATCCGCGCCTTCACCTCGGGCGTTCCCGCCTGGCGGTACCAGTTGCGGAACTGCTTGAGATCCAGTCCGGCGCCATCCTCGATAGCAGTGATGAAATCCTCGCAGGTTGCCGCTTCGCCGTCATGCCGGTCGAAATAAAGATCGGTGCCGGCGCGGAACGCCTCTGGCCCGGCCATGGTCGCCATCATGCGGATGACCTCCGCCCCCTTGTTATAAACGGTGGCGGTGTAGAAGTTGGATATCTCCATATAGCTGTCGGGCCGGATGGAATGGGCCAGCGGCCCTGCATCTTCGGGGAATTGCGCGGCACGCAGCACCCGCACATCCTCAATCCGCTTGACCGGCTCGCTGCCCATATCGGCGGAAAAGCACTGGTCGCGAAACACGGTAAAGCCTTCCTTCAGGCTCAGCTGGAACCAGTCGCGACAGGTCACGCGATTGCCCGACCAGTTGTGGAAATATTCATGCGCGACCACGCCCTCAATGGCGTCATAGTCGAAATCGGTCGCGGTATCCGGCTCGGCCAGGATGTAGCGCGAGTTGAAGATATTGAGGCCCTTGTTTTCCATCGCGCCCATGTTGAAATCGCTGACCGCGACGATGTTGAACACCGACAGGTCATATTCGCGGCCATAGACGCGCTCGTCCCACTCCATCGACGCCTTGAGCGCCTGCATGGCGTGACCGGTGCGCTGTTCATCGCCTTCACGCACCCAGATGGCGAGATCGACGGGCTTGCCGGACATGGTGGTGAAGCTGTCGCGCGTCGCGATCAGGTCGCCCGCGACCAGCGCGAACAGATAGCTGGGCTTGGGATGCGGATCATTCCACACGGCATAGTGCCGGCCATCGGGCAGATCGCCGGTCTCGGCCAGCTCGCCATTGGCCAGCAGCACCGGAAATTCATCCTTCGACCCTGCCATGCGCACGCTGTAGACTGACATGTTGTCGGGCCGGTCGACAAAGGGCACGATCCGCCTGAATCCCTCCGCCTCGCACTGGGTGCACAGCATCCCGCCCGATGCGAACAGCCCCATCAGCTTGGTATTGCTCTCCGGATCGATGGTGCAGCTGATGTCGATCCGCGCACGGTCCCCGGCAATATCGACGGTGATCTTGTCGCCATCCTCGCGCCAGTTCACCGCGACGCCGTCGACGGCCAGGCTGTCGGGCAGCACCTCGTCATGGTCGAGCCGCAGGGGCCGGTCATGCGAACCGTTGCGCTTCACGGTCATCTGCGCGGCCACTCTGGTGGCTCTCAGATCAAGGTCGAAATCGAGCGCGACCGTCTCGACCAGCCAGTCGGGCGGGCGATAGTCCTTGCGCCAGATCGTCACGGGCGCTTCGGGCGAGGGGGCTGCGTCGGCGAGCTGGATATTCTCGCCATCGGGGGCGTCGGTTCTCTGGATATCGGCCATGGCAGGAGTCCTATAACTCTGCGTGACTTCGCACAATCGCATAACTGAGCGGGCGGAGCGGGAAATTGCACGGCGCGGCGCTCCGGGCTATGGTCATGGCGATGCCGCATATGTTGATCTTTGGCCTGGGCTATAGTGCATCGCGGCTGGCCGAACGGCTGCACCGGCAAGGCTGGTCGATATCGGCAACCGGCAGCAAGGGCGATCTGGCATTTGATGACCGCAAGGCGGTCGAGCGCGCGATCGGCATGGCGACACACATCCTTTCATCGGTGCCGCCCGATCGCGCCAGCGGGCTGGACCCGGTACTGGCGGGTTATGGCGAAGCCATCCGCGCATCGGCAGCAGGCTGGATCGGCTATCTCTCCTCGACCGGGGTCTATGGCGACACCGGCGGAGCCTGGGTCGATGAATCCAGCACCACCGGAACCGGACGGCGATCCGCTCGCAGCCGGGCAGATCAGCACTGGCAGGAACTGGACCCGCGCCTGCGCATCTTTCGACTGCCCGGCATTTACGGGCCGGGCCGAAGCCCGCTCGACCGGGTGCGCGACGGTACGGCACGGCGCATCGCCATGCCCGGCCAGATGTTCAGCCGCGTCCATGTCGATGATATTGCGGGAGGGATTGTCGCCGCGTTTGACGGGCCAGCGGGCATATACAATCTCGCCGATGACATGCCCGCCCCGCAAGAGGCGGTGATTGCAGCCGCCTGCCGGATGCTGGGCGTGGCGGCACCGCCGCTGCAGACGCTCGATGAGGCGGGCCTCTCCCCACAGGCGCGCGCCTTTTACGCGGAGAACCGGCGCGTCGCCAATGGCCGGGCGAAACGGATGCTGGGCTGGCGCCCGCTCTATCCCGATTACCGGTCCGGTCTTGCGGCGATCTTGCGCGAGGAGCTTTCCGGTACCGGCTGATCCGGTTCCAAAGCAGGGCTCAGCCGACCACCCTTGGCGTTCTCGGCTTGCGCGCCTGCATGGCGATCAGCAGTCCGGCCAGCCCCAGCACTGCCCCGCCGATTGTCAGAGGCGTCCAGGAAAATCCCTCGACCAGTGTCGACAGCAGCATCGCCGTGATCGGCACTATGACGCCCGAATAGGCGGCCCGGCCCGGCCCGATGTCCCGGATCAGGGTAAAGTAAAGCGGGAAGGTGACCGCCGAGCCGATCACGCCCAGATAGAATACCCCGCCCCAATAGGTCCACAAGGCAGGCACCACCGGTGCGCCATCAATGAACAGCGCCAGCATGGCATTGCCCAGCGTGCCCCACAGCATGGACCAGGCGAGCAGCGATATGATCGGCCATTGCTGGACCTTGCCGACGCCCTGCATGACATTGGCGACAGAGGCGCACAGCACCCCCGCCAGCGCAAAGCCCAGCCCGATCCATAAATTGGTTCCGGCGGAAAGATTGTCGAATTCATGGCTGAACATCCCCGCCACCCCGGCAATCGCGACCAGCGATCCGATGATGAAGGCGGGCGGAATGCGCTGGCCCAGAAATATCCGGCCAAGCAGGGCATTGGGCACCATCAGCAGCGCGAACACCACCGCGACCAGCCCGGAGGTGATGTAAAGCTCCGACCGGTAGACGAAGTTGAAATTGGCGACGAACTGGAAAAAGCCCAGCAGAAAGGCGATGCGGTGCCCGTCCGCGCCGATGTTCAGGGAAAGGCCGCGCATCCGCGCGACGATGAACATGGCGACGCTGGCAAACAGGAAGCGATAGGTGACCGACCAGCTGACCGGCGCGGTGCTGATCTGGTCGCGGATCACGATCCAGGTCGCCCCCCAGATCAGCGATACGATCAGGAACGGCACCACGATCCGCAATTGCCAGAAGCTCGCCTCGCCCGGCTGGGCGGGCATGGCGCGCAGCGGCACGCGGTCGACAATCTCCGTCATGCCCGCAATTCCTTCAGGGCGGCAACCAGCGGAGCGACCGCAGCGGCATCCTGATCCCAGGCGGTGACGAAACGTGCTTCCCCGCCCGCCGCTCTCATCTCCCCCCAGTCGTAAAATTCAAAACCCCCGGCGCGCAGCGACGCCGCCTCGGGTGCCGACAGGCGCAGGAACACCTCATTCGCCTCGACCGGCCAGACCAGCCGGTCCCCGGCGGCATCGGCAATGGCGCGTGCGCCCTCATTGCTGGCGCGGGCATTGGCCAGCCACAGGCCATCCTCCAGCATCGCCAGCAATTGCGCGGCGAGATAGCGCCCCTTGGAGAGCAGATGTCCGGCGCGCTTGCGGCGATAAAGCGTTTCATCGAACAGCGCGGTATCAAAGAATATCAGCGCTTCGGCATTCATGCCGCCATTCTTGACCGCGCCAAAGCTCAGAATATCGACCCCGCCCCGCCAGCTGAGTTCGGCAGGCGTGCAGCCAAGGCGCGCCACCGCATTGGCAAAGCGCGCGCCGTCCATATGCAGGCCCAGGCCATGCTCGCGGCACAGATCGCCCAATGCCGCCACCTCGATGGGGGCGTAGACCAGCCCATATTCGCTGGCATTGGTGATCGACAGCGCAGCGGGCTGAACCTGATGCACGTCATCGCGAATATTGGCGATGATCGCGCGCACCGTATCGGGCGAGAGCTTTGCCCCCGGCCCGCCGCCCAGCATCAGCTTCGCGCCATGGGTGTAAAAGCCCGGCGCACCGCATTCATCCTGCTCGATATGCGCCATCTCGTGACAGATGACGCCCTTGTGCGGCGGACACAGGGCGGCCAGCGCCAGCGCATTGGCCGCCGTCCCGGTCGAAACCCACATGGCCCGCACATCCGTCTCGAACAGATCGGAAAAGGCCGCATCCAGCCGCCTGCTCCAGCCATCGCCATCATAGGGCGCGTCGATGCGGTCGGCATCGGCAATCGCCTGCAGAATCTTCGGATGAACCGGCGCGGCATTATCGGAAAAGAATTTCATTTTCGGCTGCAACGATTTTGGGGGGGAGGACCTGTTAATCACATGCCCTAGGGCCTATGCCCGTTTCGTCAAGCACTGCGTTCAGCAACCGGGAGGATCGTGAACATGGCAAGCGGGGAAAGCGTCGAACGCGAAGACCGGCCCGGTGGCGGGCGCTATGTCATCCGGTCCGGGGGCGCATTGTCCGAACTCACCTTTCAGGATCATGGCACACGCCGCATTGCCGATCATACCTTTGTGCCGCCCGCCATGCGCGGCGGCGGGGTCGCGGCCCGGCTGGTCGAGGCACTGGTCGCCGATGCGCGGCTGGGCGGGGTCAGAATCGTCCCGCAATGCAGCTATGTCGCCACTGCCTTCAGGCGGCATCCCGAATGGCAGGACCTGCTCGCCACGCCGGACTGACCCGCATTGGCGGACGGTCAGCGCTCGATTGTCACCTGATACCGCTCGCGCGCCTCGGCATAGGCATTGGCCACCGCCTCGCGCATATGCGCCGAACGCCAGTCCTGCTCCACCCGGTCACGGATTTTCGCAAGATCGGGCGGCGCTCCGGGCTTGCGCGCGGTGATGCGCACCAGATGCTGGCCAAAGCCGGAACGGACAGGACCGCCCCAGCCATCGCCGGGCAGCGCGGCGAGATCGCGGGCAAAGCCGCCGCCAAATTGCCGGTCGATCTGCACCGCATCGGCATCGCGCAGCGAGGCGGGCAGCGACAGGCGTTTGCCCAGCGTCCGCCAGTCGGCACCATCGCCCAGCCTTGTCCTGATCACTGCGGCATCGAGCGCTTCGCCATCCTGGCCCAGATAGATCTGGTCAAACGACAGGAGCGGCCCGTCACCATAGCGCCCGGCATGAGCGGTCATGAAGCTGCCCAGCGTCGCATCATCGGGCTTGTCTGCCTCGGCGGAAGTCCCGGCCAGAAACTCCATCCGTCCGCGCAAATGCCGCCGGATGACGCTGTCATTCCGGTCCATGCCCATGCGCAGCGCCTCGCGATACCAGATTTCCTCGCGCACATGCTCGTCGATCAGCGCCTGAACCTCATCGGCATCGGGAGGACGATTCCACAGGCTGGCGAAATTGGCGACCAGCCTGCCCTGATCCTCCAGCGTCACGCGGATCTGCGCGTCCCCGCCATCATCGCCGCCGCGCCAGCCCATGACCAGAAACACCAGCACGCCGAGCAGCACGAAATGCACGAACGGTTCGCGCAGCCATGATGCCCCTGCGATCTTCATGTGCGATGCCTCTCCCGCCGCTGCGCCATGCCCGGTGCTTGACACAATCGGCGCAAAGGCGCTTGATTGCATGCGAAGCGACCGCCCGGCAAGAGGCGGCACAGATTGAGGGGCGAAATGACCGGATCAGGATTTGCAGCGCAGCTGCGCACATTCTGGCTTGCAGGCGCGGCGCTGGCGATGACCGGATGCCAGGCCGCCCAGCCGGTGGCCGACAGCGCGGCAGACGCGATGGAGCCGGTGCAGCGGGCCGCATCGGCACCCGATTGCCCCGCCAATCTCTATTGGGGCGACACCCATTTGCACACCGCGAACAGCGGCGATGCGGTGCTCAACGGAACCCGTCTGACCGCCGATGATGCCTATCGCTTTGCGCGCGGCGATGCCGTCACCTCCAATACCGGCCAGACTGCACAGCTTGCCCGGCCGCTCGATTTTCTGGTGGTCGCCGATCATGCCGAACTGATCGGATCGGGCATGGAGATTGTGCGCGGCAATCCCGCGCTGATGGAAGACCCGACGCTGAATCGCTGGCACGACATGCTGGGCGCAGGGCGTGAAAGCGCCGCCGAGGCGAGCCGCGAACTGATCGAGGCCTATTCGCAGGGCAATCTGCCCGCCGCCATGGCAAATCGCGATCTGATGGCGTCGCTGACTGCATCGGTCTGGTCGCGCTATGTCGACACCACCGAGCGCTATTACCAGCCGGGCCGCTTCACCACCTTTATCGGCTATGAGTTCACATCGACGCCGGGCGGCGACAATCTGCACCGCATCGTGCTGTTCCGCGATGGCAAGGCGGTGTTCGGCAACACCTTGCCGTTCAGCGCGCTGCGCAGCCCCGATCCGGCAAAGCTCTGGGCGTATCTCGACAATTACGAAAAGACCACGGGCGGCAGGGCCATGGCGATCCCGCACAATGGCAATCTTTCCAACGGCCGCATGTACGCACCCACCGACTATGCCGGCGATCCGATCACATCGGACTATGCCGCGCTCTGGCAGCGCTGGGAACCGATCGCCGAGGCGACCCAGATCAAGGGCAATGGCGAGACCCACCCCTCGCTCTCCCCCGATGACGAGTTCGCCAGTTTCGGGGTCTCCGGCTGGGACAAGGCCAATCTAGACGGGTCGGTCGAAAAATCGCCCGGCATGCTGCACTTTGAATATCTGCGCCAGGCACTGGTCCGCGGGCTGGAACTGGAAGCGCGGATCGGCGTCAATCCGTTCCGCTTTGGCCTGATCGGCGCGACTGACAGCCATACCGGCCTGTCGAGCGGGGACGAGGATAATTACTGGGGCAAGTTCACCAGCTATGAACCGGGGGCCGAGCGCCTGTCGCCCACCCAGAGCGAATCGATCCGCGGTCGCGCGCCATGGCAATATCTGGCCGGCGGTTATGCCGGGGTCTGGGCCAGTGCCAATAATCGCGAGGCGATATTCGATGCGATGCAGCGGCGCGAGGTGTTCGCCACCACCGGTCCGCGCATGCAGGTGCGCTTCTTTGCCGGGCCGACGCTGAGCGATGCCGATCTGCGCGCCGACCCTTGCGCGCTCTATGCCCGCGCCGCGCCCATGGGCGGCGAAATCACGCCCCAAAGCGGCAAGGCACCGCGCTTCCTGGTTTCCGTGCTGAAAGACCCCGATGGCGCAAATCTGGACCGGGTGCAGATCGTCAAGGGCTGGATCGACAGCACAGGCAAGGGGCATGAGCGGGTGTTCGATGTCGCCTGGAGCGATCCCGCCCGCCGCAAGCGGCATGGCGATGGCCATATCGATCCGGTCGGCGATACCGTAAACCTTGAAGCGGCCAGCTATGCCAACAGCATTGGCGCGGTCGAGCTGTCGACCCTGTGGCGCGATCCCGATTATGACCCGGCGCAAAATGCCTTTTACTATGTCCGCGCGCTGGAGATACCGACCCCGCGCTGGACCGCCTATGACGAGGCCCGCTATGGCTCAAAGGCAGGGGACGCTGCGGAGATGAAGACGCAGGAGCGGATATTCTCCTCGCCCATCTGGGTGCGCCCGGCCACTTAGGCCGCCAGCACGTCATCGCGCCGGATGCCAAAGCGCTTCATCTTCTCGAAAAAGGTGCTGCGCTGCAGGCCCAGCGAACGGGCGGCGGCGGCAACAACGCCATCGGCACGATCCAGCGCCTGCAGCAGCAACCGGTGCTCCTCCGCCTTCAGATAGGCGTTGAGGTCGATATCCTCGCCAACCTTGGCAAAGCTCTCGCCATAGGGCTGGGCCGAGATATCGCTCATGCCCTGCCCGTTCGGACGCCGGTCAACCGCCAGCAATATCGCCAGCTGTTCGCGCCCGATATCGCCACCGGGGAAGAATAGCGCCGCGCGCTCGACCAGGTTGCGCAGCTCGCACACCTGGCCCGGCCAGTTGCGCATCTGCATGGCCAGCATGGCACACTGGCTGAAACGGGGTGGAGCGCCGCCGACCTGTTCAGGACAACGCTCCAGGAAGTGCTCGACCAGTATCGGGATATCCTCCCGGCGCTGTTCGAGCGGTGGAAGATGGATGGGCAGCACGCAAAGCCGATAGAACAGGTCCTCGCGAAACGCGCCATTGCCGATGGCGGTATCAAGGCACTGGTGCGTCGCAGCGATGATCCGCGCGCGGCTGTCCAGATCGGTATCGCCGCCGACCCGCCGAAAGCGCCGCTCCTCCAGAACGCGCAACAGGCGCACCTGCACGGACACATGCATCTCGGCAATCTCGTCGAGGAACAGCGTGCCTTCGCCCGCACGCTCGAACAATCCGGCATAGCGGGCAATGGCCCCGGTAAAGCTGCCCCGTTCATGCCCGAACAGTTCGGATTCGATCAGGTCTTCGGGGATCGCCCCGCAATTGGTCGCGACAAAGGGGTGGTGGCCCTGCCTGCCCCCGGCATGCAATGCGCGCGCCACCACCTCCTTGCCGCTTCCCGAAGGACCCGTGACCAGAACCGGCGCCTGCGATCCTGCTGCGAACCGGATCAGCGCGCGCAGTTCGCGCATCGCCTCGCTTTCGCCCAACAGCAGATTGTCAATCGTCTCGCGCTGGTTTCGCACGGTTCCTTGCCCCTTTGCTTTCCCTCGCCTCCTATCTGCCCCTCAATTCTCAGCGAAATCTGACCGGCAATGGCTGACACATGGTTAGCCATGAAAATTTACCGCAACCGGGCCGGCTTACGGTGCGGAATGCGCGTCTGGCGGCGCGATGCAGCTGTGTGAATTTACCATGTCTGGCGACGCTTTTGCCGCCCGCCACAGGCCTTGCGCAGCCGGATCTGCTACCGCAACGCGATTCGCACCCGCTTGCCATTGCGGCGCGGACCGGGCAGAGCCGCTCGCATCTTTCATCACCGCCGGAGCCTGCCCGCCATGTCGTCCAACCCGCCCCTGCGTTCCTGCCTCTACATGCCCGGAGCCAATGCCCGCGCACTGGAAAAGGCCCGCAGCTTGCCCGCAGATTGCGTGATCTTCGATCTGGAGGATGCCGTTGCGCCCGAGGCCAAGGCAGAGGCGCGCGCGCAAATCGCGGCAGCGGTCGGCCAGGGCGGCTATGGTGAACGGCAGCTGGTGGTGCGGACCAATGCGCCCGACAGCGTCTGGGGGGCGGAAGATCTGGCTATGGCCATGGCGCTGCCGCTCAACGCCATATTGGTGCCGAAGGTCACCTGCCCCGCCGATATTGCGCTGGCCGATGCGATGCTGGCCGATGCGCCGCGCGATATGCAGCTCTGGGCAATGATCGAGACGCCGCGCGCCATCGTGGAGATTGGTGCCATCGCCGCCATGGCGGAAAAGACCCGGCTGGCCGGATTTATCTTTGGCCCCAATGACTATGCCAAGGACATACGCGCCGTGGCGACGCCGGGACGCGAGGCATTTCTGCCCGCCATGGCGATGATGGTGGCCGCCGCACGCGCCTGGGGCATCGCGGCGATTGACGGAGTGTGCAACGCGATTGGCGATGACGCCCGCTTGCTGGCAGAGGCCGAACAAGCCCGGATCATTGGATTTGACGGTAAGTCGCTTATCCATCCTAGCCAGATTGCCATCGCCAACCGGGTCTTTTCGCCCGATCCCGATGCGCTGGCCGAGGCACAGGCGATCATCGCTGCGTTCGACGCCCCGGAAAATGCAGGCAAGGGCGTGCTGAAGGTCGATGGCAAGATGGCCGAGCGCCTGCATTATGAGCAGGCACAGGCGCTGGTCGCCCAGGCAGCGGCGATCGCCCGGCTGGAGCAGTAGCGCGGCCTCTGGCAGGCCCGGCTCCCAGCCCGAAAGGGACATGACCGGGATTTAATCCGCCGATAACCCCCTGTTTCATGGATATTTCTATTGGTTTCTCCAGACACAGGGGCGACCGGTCATGCGGTTTCCCCGGACGGAAGAGGGACCCTGAAACCCATGCCATCAATCCAGTTGCACAAGCACTTCTCACCTTTCCTCAAGCGGACGGCGCGCCCATCACACGCCGCCCGCGCCGCCACCCTGTTGCTGGCATCCGCGATGCTGGCCCCGGCAACAGCCCATGCCGGGACCAGCGCAGGTGCCATGCCGGTGGCGGCAACCCTTTTGGAAAACTGCGTGGTCACCGCCACCCCACTGGTTTTCGGCGACATCACCCTGACCGACGGCGCGGCGGTGGACAGCGCCGCGACCATCGCGCTGGTCTGCACGCCACTCGCATCCTATGAAGTGGCGCTGAGCGATGGCGCCAATGCCAGCGGCGGCACCCGCCGGATGAAGAATGCGTTGTCGGCAGACTATATCGCCTATGGCATTTATTCGGACGCGGCGCGCACCCTGCCATGGGGCGACAGCAGCGGCAGCGACACCGTATCAGGCAGCGTCGGCCTCACCGGCCTGGCAACGCTGACCGCCTATGGCCGCATCGCCGCCGAAACCCCGGTCGCAGCGGCCGGTATCTATGCCGATGTGGTGACGGTCACCGTCACCTTCTGACCCCCGCCGGATCATCGCCATGCGCCTCCTCCCCCTTATCCTCGCCGCCCCGCTGCTGCTGGGCGGTGCAGCGCCAGGCGCCGGGGGCGGCGCCGCTCAGCTCGGCATAGCCCCGCTCACCATCCGCATGGGGGACCGGCAAAGCGCCATGGTGCGCCTCACCAATCACGGCACCAGTGCCATCGCCCTGCAATTGCGGCCCTTTGCATGGAGCCAGCCGGACGGCAGCGACCGGCTGTCACCCGGCACCAATTTGCTGCTGGTCAGCCCGGCCATCGCCCGCATCGCCCCCGGCAAGGATCAGGTGTTTCGCCTGTTCCACAGAGGAGAAGGCACGCCATCGGAGCTGGCCTATCGCCTGCTGATCGACGAGCTGCCCGACCCACAAGGCGATGGCGGGCGACCCGCCGGGCCGCGGCTGCGCATGCAATTCTCGCTTCCCGTCTTTGCCGGTCCGCCCGGCGACCATACCCCGCGGCTGGCCGCAACCGCACAGGGCGGAGAGGTTCGCATCATCAATTCGGGCAGCGGGCATATCCGCATCTGCGAACCGCTGCTGCGCCTTGCCAATGGCCGGGTGATCGCGCTCGGCATGCGCGGGCCGGTCTATCTGCTCGCCGGCGGACAGCGCAGCGGGCAAAGCGGGCTGGACTGCATCGCGCCCGGCACGATTCTGCAATCGGCGGACGGACAATTGGGGGAGGGGATTGCGGTAACGCCGTCCTGTCCATGACGTGCCGGTGCTCGCGGCCATCGCCATGGCAGCGGTTCCCGCCGCGCAACCGCCCTGCCCCCATGCCCCGGAGATCGACCAGCCCTGCGAGGTGGTGGTCGCCGCGATAGACCTGAACGGCAACCGGGTGAGCGAGGGCCTGTTGCTGCTGCGCACCGGAGAGGCGCTGTGGATCGCCGCCGAGGACCGCGCGCTGATCGGCCTTGCCGATGCCCGCTCGGGCTGGCTGCGCGTCGATGCCTTGCCTGATATTGGCGCGCGGTTTGACGAGGCCGGGCAGCGGCTGGAGCTGGTAAGCGCCTCGGCAGTCAGCACCGCCAACCGGTTCGATCTGAGCGCCGCGCCGGACAAAGGCGATTTCGCCCGCGCCACGACCGCGCTGCGCCTCAACTACGATATTGCCGCGCTCGCCCGGGATGATGGCGTCCGCATTTCCGCGCTTGCCGATGCGCAGCTGAGCTTTGCGGGCGGCTATGCCGAAACCGGCATGATCCTTGGCAGGCAGGCACCGGGCGGCGGCAGCAGCACGGTGCGCCTCGACAGCCGCATCGTCCTGCAGCGGCCGGGCAGCCGCACCAGCATCGTCATCGGCGATTTCATCTCGCCGGGCGGAAGGATCGACGCGGCGCTGCGCATCGGCGGGCTGCGCCTTGCCAGCGACTCCAGCAACCGGCCCGATCTGATCACCATGCCGCTGCCCGATTATCGCGGCAGTGTCGCCCTGCCCTCCACCATCGATCTTGTTGCCGGGGATCGCACCCTGCTCAGCCGCGAAGTGGAGCCGGGCGGCTTTGCGATCAGCGCGATTCCCGCGATCCAGGGCCGGGGCGAGGTGTCGCTGGTGGTGCGTGACACGCTGGGCCGCGAACGGCGCGAAACGGTACGCTTCTATGCCAGCCCGGAACTGCTGGAGCCCGGCCTTGCCGAGGCATCATTCGAAATCGGGCTGTTGCGGCAAGGCTATGGCGCGCGCAGTTTCGACTATGGCAAGCCGGTCGCGCGGTTCGGCTATCGCCGGGGGACGACACGCGCACTGACGCTGGGCGCGCGCGGCGAATATGCGCCGGGCCTCATCAATTTGGGGGCCAGTGGCGACATGACGCTGGGCAGCATCGCCGCGATTTCTCTTGACGGGGCGTTCAGCCATGCCACCGGCCCCGATGGCGCGACGGGTGCAAAGCTGGGGCTGGGCGTGGAATCCGTCGGGCGTCCGGTCAGCCTGGTGGCGCGCTATGAATGGTCAAGCAGCGGCTATCGCGATGTGCTGGCGCTCGCCGAGCAGCGCCAGCTGCGCCAGAGCTTTACCGCGGCGCTTGGCTTCGACCTTGGCGATTGGGGCAATCTCGATCTCGGCTATGTGCATCGCCGCGAAACGCGCATGGCTTTCGGGACCAGCCGGGACGCGGACAGTCGCCGCGTCGCGCTCGACCTGCTGACCGCCAGCTGGCAGCGCCCGATTGGCGCCAATGCCTATCTTGCCGTCAACCTGCTGCACCAGCCGGGCGGAGACGGGGAGACCATCATGATGCTCGGCCCGGTCTTCACCTTCGGATCGGGCACGGCGGCGGGGGCATCGCTCCAGTCGGGCGCAGGCCCAGCGCGCTTCTCCGCCTTTGCCGCCAATGGCGATATCCTGCCCGGCGACTGGGGCTATCATGCCGGGGTCGATTTCGGAGTGGTCGACCGGGCGTCAGCGCTGATCGCCTATCGCGGCGACCGGGGGCGGATCGAGGCAGGCCTGGAGCGCAGCGCGCGGCGCAGCGCCGCCCGGCTGGGTCTTTCCGGCGCGCTGGTGCTGGCGGGGGGAGCGCTGACCGGCCCCCACCGAGTGGTCCGTGTTGTTTGTTAGTGCATAATTGCCTCCGACGCCATGGCTGCCCGTAGGTGGAGCGAAGCGGAACCGGAGGGCAGCCATGGTGGTGTCGCTGCTTCCGGGGCCGGTGGTCGGTAGCCAAGTGAGCTGTGCGGTCTGATGGTGTTGTAATGCCGCCGCCAGGCTTCGATCAGGATCTGAGCCTCGGCCAGGGTGTAAAAGATCTCCCCGTTCAAGAGTTCGTCTCGCATCGAGCCGTTGAAGGACTCGCAGTAGCCATTCTCCCAAGGGCTGCCGGGTGTAATGTAGAGCGTCTTCACACCGATCTTCGCCAGCCATTGCTGCACGGCGTTGGCGATAAACTCAGGGCCGTTGTCTGACCGTATATGTGCCGGCGGCCCACGGGTGACGAACAGTTCAGCCAGCGCTGACAGCACATCCTCGCTACGCAGTCGTCGCGCAACTGGTAGGGCCAGGCACTCCCTGCTGGCTTCATCGATGATCGACAGGATACGGAACTTGCGACCATCGTGCGTCCGCCCCTCGACAAAGTCGTAGGACCATACGTGCCCCGGATACTCTGGTCGCAGTCGGATGCATGATCCGTCATTGAGCCAAAGCCGAGAGCGTTTGGACTGCTTGTGCGGCACCTTGAGCCCTTCACGGCGCCAGATGCGTTCTACCCGCTTGCGGTTCACATGCCAGCCGGCATCCCGCAGCAGGGCGGTCACCCGGCGATAGCCGTAGCGACCATATTGTCTGGTCAGGGCGATGATGTCTTCAGTGAGTGCGGCTTCGTCATCTGCCCCACGCGGCGTCTTGCGCTGTGTCGATCTATGTTGCCCAAGCACACGGCAGACCCGCCGCTCGGACACTGGCATCATGTCCCTTATATGATCGATACAGCGCCTGCGGCGCGCAGGGCTCAGAAGTTTCCCTTGGCAGCTTCCTGCAGGATCAACTTGTCTAGCATCAGATCAGACACGGCCCGACGCAGCCGTGTATTTTCCTTTTCCAGCTCTTTCATCCGTCGAGCCTGATCCATCTTCAAGCCGCCGTACTCCTTGCGCCAGCGATAATAACTCTGTTCGGTAACTCCGATCCGCCGGCATGCATCTGCAACCGTCCCGCCCTGCGCCAGAACGATCTCCGCCTCACGCAGCTTGCCAATGATATCTTCCGGCCTGTGCTTCCTTGCCATTCCATTCCTCCTTCGTGGCCATTCCTAAAATAAAAATTGGGCCACTCAGAAGGGGGCAGATCAGCGCCGCTGCTCGGCAACCGGATCGACGGAGCCTATGGCATTGTTGAGACGTCGGCACTGCCCGGCGTACCGATACTGGCCGAAAACCGCTTGGCCGGGCACAGCAATGCAGGCGGCCGCCTGCTGCTCCCGCGCCTGCGCCCCTTTCAGCTGAACCGTATCGCCATCGATCCGCTGGCACTGCCCGATCTGGCGCTGGCCGGAGAGGACCGGGCAGAGATCAGGCCGGGCGGTACCGGAGCCTTTCGTATCGGCTTCCGCATAGACATGCAGCGCCCCTATCTGGTGACGCTGGTCGATGATACGGGCGATCCCCTGCCGCCCGGCACCATGGTGGAGACGGAGGGACAGGATGACGCGGACGCGGAAATGCTGGTCGGCTATGGCGGCGCGCTATTCCTGCCCGACGGTTCGCATGCGCTGACCCTTATGGCGCGGCGGCCCGATGGTCGCGCCTGCAGCATTGCCATCCATATTCCGGCGGACCTGCCGCCGCTCTCCGACGCGGGACGCTTTACCTGCGCTCGGCTGACAGTCGCCTCGAACGCGCATGACGGAGCTCGGCCATAGCGATTTGCATGGTTTTTTGTCGGCAAGCATCAAAGCAGCTGAGAAAAGCCATCGACGAAAAACGCGCAAAGCGCTGACAATACCCGGCCTTCCGGGACGAAAGCGACCCATAAGGCCAACATTGTCAAACGTTGGCCAGCGACTTTATCGAGATACTTCATTGGATTAAATGTGGCTGGCGGACCTCAGGGGAGAAAGTTCGAACCGCCTTTTGAGGGTTTTGGAGGGGTGGAGCAGCGTTCTTCAGGATTTCGGTCTCGCAAATTTCTCGCCACTTGAGGCAAAATGCATCAAGAGATGACGATTTGATCTGCTGTAAAGAGCCCTTTTTCTAGCAGTTCTGCTCGGGCAGCTTCGGGCGAGGGTGTAAAGAACAGGATCTTAAGATGCTGTTCCGCACGAGAGAAGCATACATAAGCGAGCTTCCGGCCTCGCTCTTGCTGTCCTTCAGTAGGTTCACCAGCGGTTGCAGGCGTGAGCAGTTTCGAAAAACTGTATTGATTCCAAGATGCCTCAACGTCATCAAAAACGACTAGGACATTCGGATACTCTTCGCCTTTCACACCATGCTGGGTGCTATATGGTGTGTTTTCATCAATGAAATCTCGGTATGCGAGAAGCTCGCTCGTCGGCATCGCGAAGAAACTATCGGCCAGCCATTCACCCTTTTCCTCACCGTGTATTTCTTCATCATATTCCTCAGTACGGGGCGTTCTATCGAGCTGTTCGGTAAGGCGATCTGACATGCCGATTAACCCGTTGTCGCGGCAATATATAAGGACTTCCTTGATAGTACCCGCGCCCCAGATTTCGGCTAAATCATTTAATTGTGTGATCGATTGATCGATCATCTCTTTGAGTTTGCGGTTCGCGTTTATGCCCTGCGGATCATAAGCGGGGCTATTGGCACGCAAAATGTCGATTGTTTGTCGACTTTCGCCACGCCCGTAGGCACCCATCAGTGGGCAGATCGTTTTGAGAAACGGCTTCAGGAGATAATGCTCTCCCGATTCGTAGTCATCCTGCGCGCGCTGGGAAGCGTATTTCCCTGTGAAAAGTTGATGCAGACCGGAAAATTTCAAACGGCGTGCGATCATCTGACGTACCAAAAAAAGTCGGATGACATCAGGATTATCTCCCCAACCCCAATCTTCGATTGCACGATCCATCGCGATAAGAGCGCGATCTAACTGATCGTCAGAATAGCGATTACGAGGACCTGCTGGCACTTCTGCTCTAACCAATCGAATTTCGACGCTACCCTCTACATGGGCATTTGGGCCAGCAGCCACCTGCTCAACATCGGTACGAAATAAGTTCAAGAACGCAATCACCTGTGGTGAGCATCGAAAGTTCTCGACCTTGGTGATTGGAAGCCCATCTTCCGGTGGCTCGAAGTTCCCAGCTCTGCCTTCGTAGATTTGCTGCCAAGGGTCGCCGAAATATCCGACCAACGGCAAGCCAAGTCCGGCGCAAGTCTTGTTCAGACCTTCAACGATTGGGATGAACGTGTCCTGCGCTTCATCAACAAAAATAAAGGGGTAACGTACACCGATCAGTCGACGGAAATTCTGCCGTTCACTGAAAAGATAACCGGCAATCTCGATTACATCGTCATGACTCAATTTTCCATTTAGGTAATCGCTGAACGCCACATCATCATAGGTGAATTCGGAGACATTAGAGAGTCCAGCCAACTCGTTTTCAAGCCGAGCGACCTTGGCTCGCGCCTTTTGGGCTTTTTTAGTCGTTCCACCGTTGTCATCTTCCGACGCCTTTGCAATCAGCGCTGGCAATCTTGCATTTTGTAGCGCCTTGCGGATGTCGCTATTGAAACGGCTAATCTCGCTCCACAGGAAGCCATGTAACGTTGAAACATGGTACAGATCATCAAATCCAAGTCGTTGCCGAATGACGTCAACGGCACGATTTGTAAATGTGATGCAGACAATGCGCTGTCCGTTTTGGCGCATCGTTGTTCCATGTGTTGATCTGACCTGCGCAAGTGCATCAACCAGGGACGTTGTTTTGCCAGAACCTGCTCCGGCTATGAGCGCAAAGCTGCGATGCTCGGCAAGGCATTCTTGGACTGCCTGATCGGCGGCTGTTTGAATACGATCTGGCATATTTATGCTGCTTCCGCTGTGACCTGAGGATGAAGTCTAGTTTCAAGCCATTGAAGCCCTTCGATAATGTAGGCAGGCACCTGCCACTCGGCATCGCTCGCCAACATGTCCATTGCAAAGTCGGTCTTTTTGAAGCTGCTGGATTTAATGTGATTGTATATGGCTTCGTAGACATCATTGAGCGTAGCCGGAATGGTTAGCCCCAGATCGAGTGTCCCGTCCCGAAAGAGTGAGAAATTCTGGTAGGCAAAAGCCTCCTCTAGCGTACGTGGTCGCATCGCCACTGTGGTCCCGCCTTCGCTTACAAGAATGTCCTGTTGAAATGTGATATATCGGGCACTTTCTTCGTTTTGCTTCTGATCGGGCGTTAGTCCGATCAGCGCAGCAACGGTATTAACTCCCAGTAGCTGTTTCAATGATGCGTTTGAGGTGAGTGCGGCAGGGTTGTCTGCACGGCAGGCAGGATGCCGTCCGTCTGGTGAAACTGAATCAAGATCGGTAATAATAAGATGGGGGATGCATAAGAACTTAAGTAGCTCGTCAAATCGATGCGCATACGCACCGCCGATTTCAAGCACCGTAAGATATGATGAGCGTAACCGATTGGCTACTTTGTCGATCATGCTTGGCATCAAAAGCTTTTCAACTGACCCTTCTACCAAGACAGCCGCATCGGCAAAAAACAGGTCGCAGTGAGTCAGGCGAAGGTAGCGCTTAAGGAATGCCAAAGCCTCTTCCGGTGTTGCTTGCTGCCCATCGATATCAACGGCAGTCGGTTGAAAATCCCGCAGGCTATGAACTTGAGTTGCGTTCAAAATCTTTGTGGGATCAGGAGCTTCACCGTTTAGGTGACAACGCCTGAAATACCGAACTTTTCCGAACTCGGTTGCATCCAAAATATGAGAAGAATGAGTAGTCACGATCAGCTGAGGAAACCAATCGCTAGCACCTTCTGCTTGAGCGGACTGCTTAATCAGGTCGCGTCCGTCAAGGTGGTGTAATTTCGGCTGTGGCCGTGGGCCATCGTCAGGCGGCTTTGGCGGTGATGTGTAGGGGCTGATTTTCCTCCTCGATCATGGGTTGGTTGAGTTCGGCCATGCCTTCGATCTGCATGTATCGGTGCTGGAGCTGCCACTCGTCGTTCTGCTCCATCAGCACAGCCCCGACGAGGCGGATGATGCTGTCTTCGTTCGGGAAGATTCCGACGACGTCGGCGCGGCGCTTGACCTCCTTGTTGAGCCGCTCGAGCGGATTGGTTGAGTGTAACTTCGTGCGGTGCTGGGTGGGGAAGCCGGTGTAGGCGAGCACGTCGGTTTCGGCCTCGTCCATGCAGGCGCCGAGCTTGGGCCAACGGGTGCGCAACTGGTCGGCGACCTGTCGCCAGACCTGCGTTGCGCTTTTCTGATCGGGCTGCAGGAAGACCTGGCGGATCGCGGCGGCGACGACAGTGTTCTGGCCCTTGGGCACATAGGACAGGGCATTGCGCATGAAGTGCACCCGGCAGCGCTGCCAGGTGGCGCCCATGACGCGGGTGATCGCGCCCTTGAGGCCCTCGTGAGCATCGGAGATGACCAGCTTCACGCCGGTAAGACCGCGCCGAACAAGGTCCTTCAGGAAGTCGGACCAGAAGACCTCCGCTTCCGAGGGGCCGATATGCAGGCCGACGATCTCGCGCCGGCCCTCGGTGTTGACGGCCATGGCGATTATTGCGGCAACGCTGATGATCCGCCCGCCTTCGCGTACCTTGAGATAGGTGGCATCGAGCCAGAGATACGGCCATTCGCCGGTGAGCGGGCGTTTCAGAAAGGCATGGACGCGCTCGTCAATGTCCTTGCAAAGCTTGGAGACGGTGGACTTGGAGATGCCGGTCATGCCCATGGCCTGGACGAGTTCATCGACCCGCCGGGTGCTGACCCCGCCGATCCACGCTTCCTGGATCACCGCAACCAGCGCTTTCTCGACCATCTTGCGGGGCTCAAGGAAGCCCGGAAAGTAGGACCCAGCACGCAGCTTGGGGATTTTCAGGTTCAGCGTGCCTACCCGGGTATCCAGCGAACGGTCGCGATAGCCGTTGCGCCAGGTCGCGCGCTCGCTGCTGCGTTCGTGGCGACCCGCGCCGATCAGGCCATCAACGTCGGCCTCCATGATCAGCTGCAGCACGTTCTCGGCGATGGTGCGCAAAAAATCCGGTTGGCCGCCCTTCGCAGCAAGCTCTTCGATCAGTAATCTGTCCTCGGTCATCGGGAACTCCTCTTCGTCACGGTTGAAGTGTGCAAACTCCACCATAACGATGAACCCGGTGGCCACCAGCGACGCCGCATTCCGGGGTGGGGCATGCCCCACCCCGGAATACACCATCGCCTACACCGGAAATTACACCACGAGCGCGGACGCTAACCTTAATCACGTCCCATATATTAGTAATGAAAGTCTGCTGCACCTGCGCGTGAAGATGCACTTCCGGTTCTTCGATGAAGATAATTTGGCATAGCGGTCGATTTTGAGGAGTACGCACCCACTGCGAATGAAAGTGTTTTGCTTGAATTGCCATATATATGAGGTTTTTAAACCCTAATCCGTTATACAATTCGGGAAGCTTGTGGCCACGATCTGTATCAACATAGAGTAATTCGGTATTGCCGCGCAGGGCGTTTTCAGGATTGAGCGTAGAAACAATTTGCAACTCGCGATCGTTCACCGATGGAACTCCAATACCCTTGATAACCTGCATGATACCGGCAAACTGTTGAGCATAGTGCTTTGTGAGTTGATCATTGTTTTCATCTATGACCCGCCTCGCTTCTTCAGCTACCTCCTTCTGCTCCAAGTTTTTTTGATAAAATCCTGCAAACGCACTTGATAGTTTATTACTTCTATTTCGTTCTTCGTCGGGCAATTATATACTTGACGTAGTGGCGTGTCGCGCGTAGTTCTTGCTGCAAGAGGACAACGCCATGAACCTTTCTGATCCCATTTTCACAGACGCCGATATGGCTCGCCAGCATTTGGAGGCATTGAACTGGCCAAATGGACCGGTTTGCCCTCATTGCGGTGAGCGTGAGCGCGTCACACGCATGCAGGGAAAGTCTCACCGCCCCGGCCTGATCCAGTGCAACGCCTGCACCAAGAATTTCACTGTAACGGTAGGCACGGTTTTCGAGCGTTCGAAAATCCCGCTCAACAAGTGGCTGCTGGCCACCTTCCTGCTCTCCTCCAGCAAAAAAGGAATGAGCGCGCATCAGCTGCACCGCATGCTGGGTATCACCTACAAAAGTGCATGGTTCATGTGTCATCGCATCCGTGAGGCGATGAAGCCCGGCCCTGACGGGCGCGGACCTATGGGCGGCAAGGATGCTGTTGTGGAAGCGGACGAAACCTATGTTGGAGGGAAGCAGCGAAACCGTGCGACCCGTCGCGTCAAGGCCAAGAAAGCGGTTGTGGCGCTTGTTGAGCGTGACGGTGAGGCCCGCAGCTTTCATGTTGCCAACGTCAACGCCAAAACACTTCGCCCGCTGATCGTCACCAACGTAGATCGTGGATCGCATTTGATGACGGATGAAAGCGTGGTCTACACGCGCTTGGGCCGCGAATTTAACGGCCATAGCGTCGTCAATCACTCGGCCAAGCAATATGTCACTACTGGCGGCTTCAAGCATTCCAACACGGCGGAAAACTTCTTCTCGATCTTCAAGCGCGGCGTGATCGGCACCTATCACCACATGAGCGAAGCGCACCTTGCGCGATACTGTGCCGAGTTCGATTTTCGCTATAACACGCGCACCCAGACCGATACAGAGCGCGCCGATGCTGCATTGCAGGGCATTGTCGGCAAGCGCCTGACATATCGGCGGACTGACCAGCTCGCCGCCTGATTTCTATCAGCCGCCGCCCGTGCGTGGCACCAGACGCAAGCGCTATTTCGATTTTGATTGAGACTCGCGAGCCTCACGCTTGCTAGGCTCCACCGGCTTGTGCGGAGTCGGCGGCGTGCCGAGCATCCGCTTTAGTACCTGGTCCATCTTTTTGCGGTCGGTTTCTGGCATGGAAAATCTACAAATCGTGGTTCCCGGCAGTGTTGCCACTAAAACAGCCATTGGTGAAGTATGCATCCAATGGGCGCGCCTAGAGATGTGCCTTTTGGCGCTGCTTTGTCAAATCGAACCTATGGAACTGCAAAAAGCGTACACCGTGTTTGGGGGCCTCGACATCCGGCCACGCATCAACATGGCACTAAATCTCATAATACAGAACAAGCTGCCGCTCACATACGTCAAGCGCATGAAGGCCGTGCGAAGCAAAGTGCAGGATGAACTAATAGATCGCCGGAATCAGGTGGTGCATGGTGGGCATCAAGGAGAGATCGGCTTTGAAACCAAATTCACAATGGTCCGCTGGAAAGGGGAAAAGCAGACCAAGAAGGTCAATGCAGCAGAGATATCAAAACTCGCTGCTGAAATTCATGAAGTTGGTTCAGAAGTCTGGGCAATCTCCGAGGACCTGCTCGCGCGGGCGATTCGAAAACATATGAAGGTAAATCTCAACAACGATTTCGGAAGGAGTTGAACCGTCACCGCTTTCAAAGTCGCAATAGGCTTCCACCCCCGCATCGATCATCGCTTGCGTTAACTCTATCTCAAAATGTGCACCGGCCTGTCGTTCTTGATCTTGCATCTTCCCGAACCACTACGTCAAGTATATAATTGCCCTTCGTCGTGAGAACGGCGGTGCAAAATTAGACCACGGTGGCGGCGGCGAAGTGCTGCTGCGGGCGGCGTAAAAGTCGTCCACTTTGCCTTCTTTGCGCGAGCAGGGAGGGCGTGGAGATATATACCGTGGATCTTTACCTGAAGGTGCGTCTTGCTTGCGCGGGCGGCATGAGCCAGCGTGAGGCGGCGAAGCATTTCAACGTATCGCGCGACACGGTCCGCAAGATGCTGTCGTATTCGGAGCCCCCCGGTTACCGCCGGACGGCGGCGGTGCGGCGGCCCAAGCTGGAAGCGTTCGTTCCGATCATCGATGCATGGCTTGATGGTGACCGTCAGGTTCCGCGCAAGCAGCGTCATACGGCGAAGCGGGTATTTGACCGCCTTCGCGAAGAGCACGGTTTCACCGGCGGCTACACGATCATCAAGGATTACATCCGACAGCGCGAGCAGCGCAGCCGGGAGATGTTCGTGCCGCTGGCGCATGCGCCCGGCCATGCCCAGGCAGATTTTGGTGAGGCCATGGTCGAGATCGGCGGTGTTGTGCAGAAGGCGCATTTCTTCGTGCTCGATCTACCGCACAGCGACGCCTGCTACGTGCGCGCCTATCCCGCTGCCGTTGCCGAGGCATGGATGGACGGCCACGTGCACGCCTTCGCGTTTTTCGGCGCGGTGCCGCTGTCGATCGTCTACGATAACGACCGCTGCCTGGTCTCGAAGATCCTGCCCGACGGCACGAGGCAGCGCGCCCGGCTGTTCAGCGGCTTCCTGTCGCATTACCTGATCCGCGATCGTTACGGCCGTCCCGGCAGGGGGAACGACAAAGGCAGTGTTGAAGGGCTGGTCGGTTATGCTCGCCGCAACTTCATGGTGCCGATCCCCCGGTTCGCGACGTGGGAGGCGTTCAACCTGTGGCTCGAGGAGCAATGCCGCAAGCGTCAGAACGACCGGCTGCGGGGCGAGAGCGAGACGATCGGCGAGAGGCTGAAGCGCGATCTGGCGGCGATGCAGGAACTGCCGGCTGCCCCGTTCGAGGCTTGTGACCAGACCAGCGGCCAGGTCTCGTCGCAGGCGCTGGTGCGTTACCGGACCAATGATTACTCGGTGCCGGTGCGCTTCGGCCATCAGGAGGTATGGATCCGGGGCTATGTCGGCGAGGTGGTGATCGGCTGCCGGGGCGAGGTCATTGCCCGTCATGTGCGCAGCTACGAGCGCGAGGACGTGATCTTCGATCCCATCCATTACCTTCCCCTGATCGAACAGAAGATCAATGCGCTCGATCAGGCAGCGCCCCTGCAAGGCTGGCACCTGCCCGAAGCGTTTGCAACGCTGCGCCGCCTCATGGAAGCTCGTATGGGCAAGCATGGTCGGCGCGAGTATGTGCAGGTGCTGCGTCTGCTGGAGAGCTTCACGCTTGCCGATCTGCATGCGGCCGTAAAGCAGGCTCTCGATATCGGGGCGATCGGCTTTGATGCCGTGAAGCATCTCCTGCTGTGCCGGGTGGAGCGCCGACCACCCCGATTGGACATGGCGATCTATCCCTATCTGCCCAGAGCCAGGGTGGAGACGACATCGGCGCGCTCCTACATGCAGTTGCTCTCGGGCGATGCGAAGGATGCGGCATGAGCAGTCCGTCCCCCGAGCTGTTACTGGCCAGCCACCTCAAGACGCTCAAGCTACCAACCTTCCTGCGCGAGCATGACAAGCTGGCCCGGCGATGCGCGGCCGAGGGCGCAGATCACGTCCGCTACCTTGCCCGGCTTGTCGAACTGGAGCTGATCGACCGGGAACGCCGGATGGTCGAGCGCCGGATCAAGGCTGCGAAGTTCCCGGCCGCCAAGAGCCTCGACAGCTTCGACTTTGCCGCGATCCCCAAGCTCAACAAGATGCAGGTGCTGGAACTGGCACGCTGCGACTGGATCAACCGCCGCGAGAACGTCATAGCCCTTGGTCCCTCGGGAACCGGCAAGACCCATGTGGCGATCGGCCTCGGCCTTGCCGCCTGCCAGAAGGGCCTGACGGTCGGCTTCACCACCGCGTCCGCGCTGGTCAGCGCGATGATGGAGGCACGCGACGAACGCCGCCTTCTGCGCCTCCACAAGCAAATGGCCGGATACAAGCTCCTCATCATCGATGAACTGGGGTTCGTGCCGCTCTCGAAAACCGGCGCGGAACTGCTGTTCGAGCTGATCTCGCAGCGTTACGAGCGCGGCTCGACGCTGATCACCAGCAACTTGCCGTTCGACGAGTGGACCGAAACGTTCGGCTCCGAGCGCCTGACAGGCGCGCTCCTCGACCGGCTTACCCACCACGTCTCCATACTCGAGATGAACGGAGAGAGCTATCGTCTGGCCCAAAGCCAGGCGCGCAAGGCACGCTCCAACCCCTGACAGAAAAGACCATCCGTGTGTTGGCGACCCCCACTCGGGCTACGCCCTCGCGGCGCTCGCCAGCACACGGATCACCCGGCCTGATTTTGCGCCGCCCAATGGCCGACTTTTACTCCGCCGTTGACAAACAACCCCATGCAGCCGGAACCGGCGCGGCTGGCAGCGGCCCCGCGATGCCTGGCCATGACGCGCAAGGGAACGGCTTGCCAATCCCCGGCGATCAGAGGCGCGAAGCGGTGCCGAATGCACGGCGGCAAGGGAAGCGGCGCGCCTAAGGGCAATCGCAATGCCTGGAAGCATGGTGCGCGCTCTGCCGACACTTTGGCAGCGGCACGATATATGAGAAAGATTGCGCGGCTGGTGGATTGCTAGCCTTGCCCGCTCGCTTGATTGTTCTGGCAAGCTGCAGATGCAGCGCCGTCGATCAGCGTACCGGTGGCATCGTCATATATAAACATTATCGGATTGCCGCGCGTCTCGCCCGTCGAACTGGACGTAAAATCTGCACGCCCGTTTACCTTGCGCCCCTCTATCTGCATGGCCTTGACGACATACTGGGCATCTTGCCCCATGTATTGATACCTGATCGCGCCCCGTCGCTCGGAGGTATTCAGCGTAAGCCAATATTTCGACAAGCCGGTGTCGCTCACGCAATATTTCTCAAGCTGAATAGGCAGCGGTTTTGAGTCACATCCGGCCATTGCCGCCAAGGCCAAAGTTGCCAAAGCACATCGCAGAGATGGAATGAACTCATTTGTCATTGCCGAAATAGCCATTGCTTACTCCTAGCTACAGAATGCGTAACCCATAAAGCAGATGATAAATTGGGCCGAAAGGCCCTAGAAAACCGCGCTTTCAATCAAATCTGAATGGTAAATCATTTTTGATTGAGAAGCTGCCACCTCCCGAAACCCGCACAATTCCGCCATTTCCAGCCGCGATTTGTCGCGTTCGGTGTGTAGTTGTTTCCAGCTTCCACGGCTGGCACCGGCATGGTTGCCCGAATGGCATTGCGAACGATTGCCCAGCACCTGTTGAGAATTGTTGAGGTGCGCGCCGATTGAGCGAATCTAGCCGCTCGCGTTCGCCTCAAGCGTCGGGCCTATCGGGGAACGTTTATGGGAACCGGCGCACGATCTTGAAAAAATATCAATAAAATCAATGAAAGGTGGCGGAGACGGAGGGATTCGAACCCTCGATAGGATTACTCCTATGGTTCCTTAGCAGGGAACTGGTTTCAGCCACTCACCCACGTCTCCGAAGCCGCTCTCCCTAGAGATTGCCGCCGGATGCGTCAACGCGGAAATCGGGCGAATTCGGCACTGTCTGCGCCGGTCGTTTCTGCCGCTTTCCTGCGCCGCCGGATGGCAAAGAGCACCGAAAACCGGCCTTTGATCGTAAATTAGACTCGGGTCATCGCCCGTTCATTGTGCGATTCGTACAAAAGTCGGACAGTTTCCGACCAATAGGCGGCATTGGGAGTATCGGGCATGGGTGGATTTGGCGAGACGCGCGGATTGAAGCGGATCGCGCTTGCGCTGGCGGCGGCGCTGGCGTTCTGCAGCATCATGCCCGGCACAGCGGCCATCGCCCAGGTGCAGCAGATCGATCCCAATGACGCCATCGACGCCGATCTCGACAATCCGGCGCCGCCCGCCCAGCCCGATTATGGCACGCCCGATACCACCCGCTATGATGATGGCGTGCCCACCGATGGTGTGCCGCCCGCAACCGGCGAAGCTGCGCCGACGCTGGAATATGAGCAGCCCGCCGCCGATGCAGGGGCCAACACCAGCTATCAGAAGGACGATCTGATCGGCGCTGCGGAAGGTGTGTTCGGCAAGGGCGCGGAAGGCCTGGCAGGCATTATCGAGGACATATTGCGCGACCAGGGCGAGCCCAATGGCTATATTGTCGGGCGCGAGGCCTCGGGCGCGTTCGTCGTCGGGCTGCGCTATGGATCGGGCACGCTGCACCACAAGGTCGAGGGCGAATTGCCGGTTTACTGGACCGGACCTTCGGTCGGCTTTGATGCGGGCGGCAATGCCGGCAGCACCTTTGTGCTGGTCTATAATCTTTACGACAGCGAGGATCTGTACCGGCGCTATCCGGCGGGCGAAGGCGCCGCCTATCTGGTCGGCGGGTTCAACTCCAGCTATTTGCGGCGCGGCGATGTCGTGCTGATCCCCGTCCGGCTGGGCGTCGGCCTGCGGCTGGGCGCCAATGTCGGCTATATGAAATTCAGCAAGAAGCGGCGATTGCTTCCGTTCTGAGCCCTGGCAGGGTCGCACCGCCAGCATGTCCCCGGGGCCGATGATCGCCCATCGGCCCGAATTTCCGCAAATTCTGCCTGAACCGGCCATAAAGCGCTTGCGGGCAAACCGCCTGCCCGGCATGTAGCGCGCGTTGTCGCCCGGCCGGGTTTGCGGGCGCGAAAAGGGGATATGACCATGCTCGAACAGTTGACCGCCCAACCGCCCGATGCGCTGCTGGCCCTTATCAAGCTGTATGCCGCCGACAGCCGTGCCGACAAGATCGACCTAGGCGTGGGCGTCTATCGCACTTCGGATGGCGCGACCCCGGTATTCCGCTCGATCAAGGCCGCCGAACAGCGGCTGGTCGACGGGCAGGACAGCAAGAGCTATCTTGGCCCGGAAGGCGATATGGCGTTCGTGCGTGCGCTGATGCCCCATTTCCTGGGCGATTTTCCGCAGGATGGCCGGTTTGACGGCGTGCAGACACCGGGCGGCACTGGCGCGGTCCGGCTGGCCGCCGACATGCTGCACCAGTCGGGCGTGGGGCGCATCTGGATGGGCACGCCCAGCTGGCCCAACCATGTCCAGATTTTCCGCGCCGTTGGCCTCGCCAGCGAAAGCTTCCGGCATATGGACGTCGCCACGCAGGAGCTCGATTTCCAGGCGGTGATGGATGCGATCGGCCAGGCGGCAACGGGCGATGCGATCCTGCTGCACGGATGTTGCCACAACCCCACCGGTGCGGATTATGATGCGGCGCAATGGGATGCGATTGCCGCGGCGATTGCGCAGAAAGGCGTGTTCCCGCTGGTTGACCTCGCCTATCACGGCCTCGGCCATGGCTTTGCCGAGGACAGCTATGGCGTTCGCGCCATTCTGGCGGCGGTGCCGGAGGCGCTGGTCGCCTATAGCTGCGACAAGAATTTCGGCATGTATCGCGACCGTGTCGGTGCGCTGTATGTGATGGCGCAAAACGGATCGCAGCTGCCCGCGATCATGTCCAACGTCTATGCGCTGGCACGGGCCAACTGGTCGATGCCGCCCGATCATGGCGCGGTGGCGGTGCGCACCATATTGGAGGATGCGGCGCTGTCGGCGGACTGGATCGCCGAAGTGGGCGAGATGCGCGCGCGCATGCGCCATGTTCGCGATGCGGTCGCCGCCTATCAGGCAATCGGCCCCGTCAACCTGGCGGCGGTCGGGCGGCAGAACGGCATGTTTTCAACGCTGCGCCTGACACCGGAACAGATTGCCGCGCTGCGCGCCGATTTCGGCGTTTATATGGCGGGATCGGGCCGGATCAACATTGCCGGCTTCACCGATGCCAATATTCCGCACTTCATCGAAGGGCTGCGCGCGGTAACCGCCTGACCGGCGGCAAGGGGCTATTGCGCGCCGAAGCGTTCGGCGAGGCCCAGCATGGCGATGGCGGCCTTGGCCGCTTCGCCGCCCTTGTCCTTTTCGGACCGGCGGGCGCGGGCCAGCGCCTGCGCCTCATTCTCGACAGTCAATATGCCATTGCCGATGGCGATGCCGTCCATGGTCAGCGCCATGACGCCGCGCGCGCTTTCGTTCGAGACGATCTCGAAATGATAGGTTTCGCCGCGAATGATGATGCCCAGCGCGACAAAGCCGTCATAGCGGCCGCTTTCGGCGGCGAGCGCGATTGCGCCGGGCACCTCCAGCGCGCCGGGCACGGTGACGGTTTCATGCGCATGCCCCGCCTCGTCCAGCGCGGTGCGCGCGCCATCGAGCAGCATGTCGTTGAGATGGTCGTAGAAACGTGCTTCGACGATCAGGAATTTTGCCATTGTTCGGGTTCCTTTTCCTGCCTGTCTTACGCTTTGACTTCGCGATCGCCATCGCCCAGCGGCACCGCGCGCTGTCCGACAATCCTCAGGCCATAGGCGTCAAGCCCGACCAGGTCATGGCTGGTGTTGGTCAGCAGCACCATGTCCTGCACGCCGATCTCGGTCAGCACCTGCGCGCCGACGCCATAATCGCGCAGCTGGTCGGTCGGGTCCTGCTTGCTCTTGAGGCCCTTTACATGCACCTCGATAAAGTCTGGCTGGACGCGGGGGATCATGATGATGACACCCTGCCCCTCTTCGCCGATCATCTTCATTGACTGGGCCAGCATTGCCGATTGCGGCTCGGCGGCGCCTAATATGTCCTTGAACAGGTTGACGGCATGCATGCGCACCAGCGTCGGCTTGTCGGGGTCGATCTCTCCCTTTTGCAGGGCAAGCTGTTCTGAATTGGTCGCCGAATTATAGAAGCTCAGCGCCTTCCACTGGCCACCCCAAACGCTCTGGAAAAACCCCTCTGCGCGCCGCTCGCACAGATGGTCATGGCGCAGGCGATAGGCGATGAGATCACGGATGGTCCCGATCTTGAGCTTGTGGGTGTGAGCAAACTCGACCAGATCGTCGAGCCGCGCCATCTCTCCATCATCCTTCATGATCTCGCAGATCACGCCCGACGGATTGAGCCCGGCCAGCCGCGACACATCGACGGCCGCCTCGGTATGGCCGGCACGAATCAGGACGCCGCCATTGCGCGCCTGCAGCGGAAAGACATGGCCGGGGGTAACGATATCCTCGGGCTTGCGCGAATTGTCGATGGCGACGGCGATGGTGCGGGCGCGGTCCGCAGCGGAGATGCCGGTGGTCACGCCTTCGCGCGCCTCGATCGATACAGTGAAGGCGGTTTCATGCTGCGACCGGTTGTTCTGGCTCATCATGTTGAGGCCCAGCTCCTCGATCCGCTGGCGCGTCATCGCCAGGCAGATCAGGCCCCGGCCATGCTTGGCCATGAAGTTGATCGCATCGGGGGTCGCCATCTGGGCCGGAATGATCAGGTCGCCCTCATTTTCGCGATCCTCGTCATCGACCAGAATATACATGCGGCCATTGCGGGCCTCGTTGATGATTTCCTCTGCCGTGGCCATGACACCCGATGCATTGCGGGCCAGATAGCGCTCCAGCTTGCCCAGCGTTTCGGCGGTCGGGTTCCAGTCTTCCTCGCCCAGCTTGCGCAGCGAATTGGCGTGGAGGCCAGCGGCGCGGGCAAGCCCGGCGCGGGTCTGCCCGCCGGTTTCGATAAGGTCGGTCAATTCGGCGATCAGCTGGGTGCTCATGGCGATTCTCCTGTTTCGCCATGCTGATTTCACATCATAATGTGATAGTCAAGCGCCCAATATCACATTTCAACAGTTTTCAGCGCCTGCATCCGCATCAGATAACGGGCCAGAACGTCAATTTCCAGATTTACCGTGTCGCCCGGCTTCAGCGCACCGAGCGTGGTCACTTCGGCGGTATGCGGAATGATGTTCAGCCCGAAATGCACCGCGCCGCCCGGCTGATCCTCATGGCTGTTGACGGTCAGCGACACGCCGTCGAGCGTGATCGATCCCTTGGCGGCGATATAGGGTGCCAGTGCTGCATCGGCCTCTATTACCAGCCGGGTCGAATCGCCCTCCGAACTTGCCGATACCAGCGTGCCGATGCCATCGACATGGCCGGTGACGATATGGCCGCCCAGCTCGTCACCGAGTTTCAGCGCGCGCTCCAGATTGAGGCGCGTGCCGGTCTGCCATCGGCCCGCCGGTGTCCGGGCGACCGTCTCGGCGCTGATATCGACATCGAACCAGTTCTGTTCCCCGTCGCGTCCCTTGCCGACCACCGTCAGGCAGGCGCCCGAACAGGCGATCGACGCGCCCATGGCGATGGTCGCGACATCATAATGGCAGGCGATCCGCGCGCGCAGATCACCGCGCTGGTCGCTGGCGATAATGGTGCCGATGTCGGTGACGATTCCGGTGAACATGATGTGCTGGTTCCGATAATGATGCCCGGTCAGCCGGGTGTGGCGACAGGGCTTTCCATCCGCTCGTAGCTTTCCATGCGGTCCTTGCCAAGCATCCGGCTGTCGGCAAGCCGCCATTGGCCGTGTGTATCGGCCAGCCGGTCCAGCCCGATATCGCCAAGTGCCGCCCGGCCGTCGCCGATCAGCACCGGTGCGCGATAGAGCAGCAACCGGTCGACCAGCCCGGCCTTCAGAAAGGCGGAGGCGGTCTCCGCGCCGCCCTCTACCATCAGCCACTGCACCCCGGCCAGCCCGCCAATGCCGGCGGGTGCGGCCAGGGCTTTCCAGCCATCCGGCGCTGCCCCGCGGGTCAGCACCACACGTCCTGGCGAGCGCTGTTCGAGACCGGGCAGCCGCACGTCAAGGCGGGGATTGTCGGCGCGCAGGGTGCCGCCGCCCACCAATATGGCGTCATGATGAGCGCGCTCGACATGGGCATGGGCGCGTGCCTCCTCGCCGGTGATCCAGCGGCTCTCGCCATCGGCCCGTGCGATCATCCCGTCGAGCGAGGTTGCCAGTTTCAGCGTGACGAAAGGACGCCCATGGCTTTGCCGGGTCAGAAAACCGGCAAGGCTGGCCCGCGCCTCCGCAGCGCATAATCCGGTCTCGACGGTGATTCCCGCCTCGCGCAGCCGGGCAATGCCCGCGCCATTGGTGCGCGGATCAGGATCGCCAGTGGCGATGACGATGCGCGCCGGTGACGCCGCGAGCACCAGATCGGCACAGCTTGGCCCGCGCTCGCTGGCATGGGCGCATGGCTCCAGGGTCACATAGATCGTCGCGCCGCGCGCCCGCTCGCCCGCTTCGGCCAGCGCCATGGCCTCGGCATGCGGGCGTCCGCCCCGGTCGGTCCAGCCGCGCCCGACGACGATGTCGCGATTGACGATAATGCATCCGACACCCGGATTGGGCGCACTCAGCGGCCGGGCGCGCCAGGCCAGCGCAATCGCCGCCTGCATCCAGGCCTTGTCGCGCCGGGCGTTGGTCACTCGTCCGTATCCATGCCCAGCTGGTCGGCCAGCCGCCGGAACTGGTCGCGCCGCTCCTGTTCGGCCCGTTCGCGCTTGCGCTGGGCGATTTCCTTGTCGATCTGCCGCAACAGGTTTTCGCGCTCGATATCGGCATCGCTGCGATCCGGATCGGCATTCTGCACCCAGACGATTTCGGGCGGCTCATATTCCTTTTCAAAGCCGGATTCATAGAAGAACGCCAGAAAGACGAGAATCGTCGTCGCGGCGGCGGCGAGCAGGAAGCGGCCCTTATATTTCTGTTCGCCAAAGAAATATTCGCGCGTATCGGCGAGCATGCGGCGCGGGGCGAGATCGGAAAAGAAACCCATGCGCCGCTAGATAGGGGCTTTGCCGCATGGACGCCAGCCCCCGCCATGCAGGCACTGGCGTCCACCGGACATATTGACGCCGACGGCTCAGCTGGTGAGTTCGAAGCGCACGGTCAGCTCGTGCCAGCGCTCCACCTTGCGGCCATCCTCGGTCGCAGGCAGGAACCGCCATTTGCGCAGCGCCTGGCGCCGGGTGGTCTCCCAGAAATCGCTGTCGGTCGCCGAGAGCTGCTCGACCTGCTTGACCCGGCCATCGGTGCCGACCAGCACCCGGACGCGGACCATCCCCTCAATCTCGCGGCGCAGCTTGCCGACCGGATAGTCGGGCTGGAACGCATCGCCAAAGCGCGGATCGGGCTTTGGCCCGATTTTGACCGGGACATGCGGCTTGACCGGAGCTTCGGTGATGCCGGTGCCGCTGCCCGGAAGGAACGGAGGCGGATCGACCGGATAATCGCTGGTGGTCGCAAATGGTGCCGGATCGGACGGCAGCGGCTCGGTTATAACCCGGTCCGGCATATGGATCGGCGATGACGGTTTTGGCTCGCTGGAGCTGGGCGGCGGTGGCCGGGTATCGGGCTCGGGCAGGATTTCAATGGTCGGGATGCCCGTTTCGGGAACAAACCGAACGCCGATGGCGGGCGGGATCAGCAGCAGCGCGGTGATGATCGCGGCATGCGCACCCGCGACGACGATGAAGCTGGCGCGGCGGGCATTGCCATGCTGGGCAGTTGAATAGCTCATATCTCTCTCCTTGCAGTTCGCCTTGCGGCGCCCGGCCCGGGGAGCGGTCTTGCACTGGCTCTTATCCCCAGGCCGATATGCAATGTTATACTATAACATAATAGAGATCAAGCTGGTGTCTCTTGATTTATGAGGCCGCCCCTCGAGCCTTAGTCTCTGCCAGGTCGTGAAATCACCACTGGTGCGGACGGCGGGACTTGAACCCGCACTCCCGAAAGGGGAAGCGGATTTTAAGTCCGCTGCGTCTACCATTTCGCCACGTCCGCATGACCGGCGCCGGTCAGCAGCGGCCTTAGAGCCAGATGACATTATATCAACCCACCGTGATTGCCGCTGGCTGTTTTTCGGCAAGGAGCATCGTGCAGATCGGGCTGGTTGCCCGGGCAAGCGATGCGACGCCGTCCGAAGGACTGCCAGCGACAACCACATGGCGGCGGGCCGGTTTTGGCCGATCGCTGCGTTGCTCGTCGGTCGCTATGCGCTGCATGGCTCCCTTCTCGCGCCTAGCGCTCAGCCGAAATCGGCTCCGTCCCGGAGGGTCGATATAATGTCGTCTGGCTCTAAGAACTGTTGGCGCAAAAGGGAAATGGAAGGATCGCGAAAACCGTCTCAATCGGTATTGAGGCGCGCGCGCATTTCCTTGCCGGGCTTGAAATAGGGGACCCGCTTGGCCGGAACGTCGACAGGTTCGCCGGTACGCGGATTGCGTCCCTTGCGCGACTTGCGCTCCCGTGTTGAAAACGCGCCAAAGCCGCGCAGCTCGACACGGCCTCCTTCGGCCAGCCGGGCGATGATATGGCTGAAAAACAGATCGACAATCCGCTCAATCTCCTCGGTCCGAAGACCGGGATTCTCATCGGCAAGCTTTTGCAGCAATTCCGATCTGATCATGACCATCCTCCAGCCATTCGGGCCGTGACGGGTAAACAACCAAATCGAACACGTACCACAGCCCGGCATGACGCCGGAACTGTCAGTTGCGCATATTAGAGAACGCAGCAGATGATCGCGCATTCAAAATGGTTGGTGCATCGACCCCTCACAGCACCAATGGAGACATAGTGTCAGAAAAAGGCCGATCATACAACGACCTTGTTGGCTAAGCGGGCGGAGGAGCCGGATCGCTCCTTTGCGGGACACTGCCACCTGACGCTCCAACGAAAAGGGGCGCCGCAAGCGACGCCCCTTTCCTGTTTCTGCAAGCTGGTGCGATCAGTCGCGCTGCTTGAGCGCTTCGCCCAGAATATCGCCCAGGCTGGCGCCCGAGTCGGACGAGCCATATTGTTCGACGGCCTGCTTCTCTTCGGCGAGCTGATGCGCCTTGATCGAGAAGTTCGGCTTTTTCGAGCGATCGAAGCCGGCAACCATGGCATCGACCTTCTGGCCGACCTGGAAACGGTCCGGACGCTGTTCGTCGCGATCGCGGCCAAGGTCGGAACGCTTGATGAAGCCGGTCGCACCGTCTTCGCCAGCCTGAACCTCAAGCCCGCCATCGCGCACTTCCAGCACGGTCACGGTCACGACATCGCCCTTGCGCAGCGAGCTGTCGCTGCCGCCAATGGCCGGAGCACCCTTTTCAAGCTGCTTCATGCCCAGCGAGATGCGTTCCTTCTCGACATCGATATCGAGCACGACCGCCTTCACCTGCTCGCCCTTGAGGTGCAGGTTGAGCGCGTCCTCGCCGGAAATGCCCCAGGCGATATCCGACATATGAACCATGCCGTCGACATCGCCATCCAGGCCGATGAACAGGCCGAATTCGGTGGCGTTCTTGACTTCGCCCTCGACCATCGAGCCGATCGGGTGCTTTTCTGCAAAGGCTTCCCAGGGATTGGACTGGGCCTGTTTGAGGCCCAGCGAAATGCGGCGCTTGTCGGCATCGACCTCCAGGATCATCACTTCGACTTCCTGGCTGGTGGAAACGATCTTGCCCGGATGGACATTCTTCTTGGTCCAGCTCATCTCGCTGACATGGACCAGGCCTTCAATGCCGGGCTCCAGCTCGACAAAGGCACCATATTCGGTGATGTTGGTAACCGAACCGGTGAACTTGCCATCGACCGGATATTTGGCCGCCGCGCCATCCCAGGGATCGCTTTCCAGCTGCTTCATGCCCAGCGAGATGCGCTGCGTATCCTGGTTGATGCGGATGATCTGGACCTTCACGGTCTCGCCGATATTGATCATCTCATTGGGATGGTTGATCCGCTTGTAGCTGATGTCGGTGACATGCAGCAGGCCGTCAATGCCGCCCAGATCGACAAAGGCGCCATAATCGGTGACGTTCTTGACGACACCTTCGATAATCTGGCCCTCGGCGAGCGACTGGATCAGGCCGCTGCGCTGTTCGGCGCGGGTCTCTTCCAGAACGGCGCGGCGCGAAACGACGATATTGCCGCGGCGACGGTCCATTTTGAGGATCTGGAACGGCTGGGGAATGTCCATCAGCGGCGTGACATCGCGCACCGGACGGATATCGACCTGGCTGCCCGGCAGGAAGGCCACGGCACCGTCCAGATCGACGGTGAAGCCGCCCTTGACCCGGCCAAAGATAACGCCCTCGACGCGCTTGCCTTCGCCAAATTCGCTTTCCAGCTTGTCCCATGCGGCTTCGCGGCGCGCACGGTCGCGCGACAGCATCGCTTCGCCATCGGCATTTTCGACGCGGTCGACAAATACCTCGACTTCATCGCCAACGGACAGGCCGTGCGGCTGGCCGGGTGCAGCGAATTCACGCAGCGCCACGCGGCCTTCGGATTTCAGGCCGACATCGATCACGGCCTTGTCATTTTCAATTGCGGTCACGGTGCCCTTGACGACACGGCCTTCAAAGCCGCCATCTGCACCACCAAGCGATTCGTCGAGAAGCGCGGCGAAATCGTCGCGCGTGGGATTTGCCGTAGAGGCCATAAATTTCTGTCCTTGAATAGTTTTTCCGGCCAGCCGGTTGTCTCCGGCGGTCTTGGCCCAAATGCACCGCATACCGAATATATCCGATGCGTTTTCAGGACTTTAGTTCCGGATTGCGGCAAGCAGAAACGACAAACGCCGCAAGTCCTGCCAGACGGATATTGCCCGCCCGGCCGGCTATGCGCCACATTGTCAGGATTGGGCGGGTGTTCCGCCTTCTATCTTGCCGTTCACCAGCTCTATCGCCCGTCGAACGGCGCCGCCTATAGTCAAATCGCTGGTATCTAGCAAGAGCGCGTCTTTCGCTGGTTTAAGCGGTGCGACTGCCCGGTTGGAATCGCGGGCATCGCGCGCGGCAAGGTCCGCGGCAATTTCCTCCATCGTCACCGCTTCGCCGCGAGCGCGCATCTCGGCATGGCGACGCGCGGCACGCGCGGCGACCGACGCCGTTACATAGAGCTTCACATCGGCATCGGGCGCAATCACCGTGCCGATATCGCGCCCGTCAAGCACCGCCCCGCCCGGCTGGCAGGCAAAGGCCCGCTGCCGCTCCAGCAGCGCCGTGCGCACTGCGGGATGACGCGAGGCCCGGCTGGCGAGACCGCCCGCCGCCTCGGATCGCAATACCGGATCGTCGAGCAACGCATCACCAAAGCCGCAGCCCGCCAGCGCTTCGCCGGGAATGTCGGGATCGCCGCCAAGCGCAACACAATGCACGCCAACCGCGCGATAAAGCAGCCCGGTATCAAGATGCGGCAGGCCGAAATGATCCGCCAGCGCCCGGGCTATGGTTCCCTTGCCCGACGCCGTCGGTCCATCGACCGCGATGATCATGATGCCGCCTGAAGCCCGGCCAGCAAGTCCGCGAAACCCGGAAAGCTCGTCGCAATCGGACGGGTATCGTCCACCTCGACACCATGGACGCTGACAAGGCCCGCCACCGCGAAGCTCATGGCGATGCGATGGTCAAGATGCGTCGCGACTGGTCCGCCACCGGCCAGCGGCTCGCCGCCCGATCCGGTGATGATGAGGCCGTCTTCCTGCTCCTCGACCGGGACGCCGATCGCCTTGAGGCCCGCCGCCATCACTGCCAGCCGGTCCGATTCCTTGACCCGCAATTCATCAAGCCCGGTGGTGCGCGTCACGCCCTTTGCGAGCGCGGCGGCGACAAACAGCACGGGGAATTCATCGATCATGCTGGCGGCAATGGCCGGATCGACATCGATGCCGCTGAGCGCACTGGATCGTACATGCAGGTCGGCGACCGGCTCCCCGCCGACATTGCGCCTGTCCAGTTCGGCAATCTGCCCGCCCATGTCGCGCAGCACGGCGATCAGCCCGGCGCGGGTCGGATTGAGCCCGACATTCTCGATCACCACGTCGGAGCCGGGAACGATCAGCGCCGCAACAATGAAAAAGGCCGCCGAGCTGGGGTCGCCCGGCACCACAATATCCTGCGGGCGAAGATCGACCGGCCCGGTGATCGAAATGGCCCGCGCGCCCTCCGCATCGGTCTCGACCTGCACATCGGCGCCAAAACCCGCAAGCATCCGTTCACTGTGGTCGCGGGTCGGCACCGGTTCTATGACCGTGGTGGTGCCCGGCGTATTAAGCGCGGCCAGCAGGATCGCCGATTTCACCTGGGCCGAGGCCATGGGAAGGCGATAGCGGATCGGCACGGCGGGAACCAGGCCGCGCACCATCAGCGGCAGGGTGCCGCCGGGACTGGCATGAAATTCCGCGCCCATGGCGGAGAGCGGATCGGTGACGCGCGCCATCGGCCGCCCGGACAGCGAGGCATCGCCGGTAAAGGTCGCGCTGATCGCATGGCTGGCAAGCAGGCCCAGCAACAGCCGGGTCGATGTGCCGCTGTTCCCCATGTCGAGCGCGCTATCGGGCTGGAACAGTCCGCCGACACCCACGCCATCGACATGCCAGCTGCCATCGCCGTCACGCTCTATGGCGGCGCCCATCTGCCGCAATGCCGCTGCGGTGGCGAGAACGTCCTCGCCCTCCAACAGGCCGGTGATCCGGCTGTGTCCGACGGCCAGCGCCGACAGCATCAGCGCGCGGTGCGAAATCGACTTGTCGCCGGGGATGCGGATGCGTCCGGCCAGCCCGCCGGATGCCCGATAGCGCACCGGGCGCGGGCTATTGCTGGCATGTGCATTCATGAATTGGCGTCCGGCCCCGTTCGGCCGCAATGGGCCTGTTGCGAGAAAAATCGAGATGCGCTTTTGACAGCGGCAAAAAGCTATGGCAAGGCGCACGCCAATTTTCCGCAGACCCGGCTGGATTTTTTCGCGAAAGCGGTTTGGCCGGAATTCATGCGGACCCTTTTTTTTCCGCAAATTCATTGCTATTTTGAGAGTTGAGGCAATTAGATGATCAAGCCTGAATGGGGCGAAAAGCATAGCTGCCCGAAATGCGGCACGCGATTCTATGATCTGGGCAAGAATGACCCGGTGACCTGCATCGAATGCGGCAATAGCTGGCTCCCCGAGCCGGTGCTGAAGTCCAAGCAGCCCATCCCCTTTGAAGAGGACAAGAAAAAGTCGGCCGACAAGGGCGATGTCGATCTGGGTGATGACGATCTGGACATTGATGACGATGATGATGTGTCCCCCGACAATGATGTCGATCTGGGCGGGGATGATGACCTGGGCGTTGCCGCGAGCGACGACAAGGACGACGACAGCTGAATTGCCGCTATTGACGGGTGACAGATTTAGCCGGTTTTTTGGTCTTGCCAGCATCAAGCGGCTTGACTAAAGACCGGCGTCCCGCCATCGGCGGGCCTGATTGACGGGGCCGTAGCTCAGCTGGGAGAGCGCTACACTGGCAGTGTAGAGGTCAGGGGTTCGATCCCCCTCGGCTCCACCAATTTTCCATAAAAATTGGTTCGATCGTGAGCCGTGGGGCTCCATCACTTTCTCGCAGCATCGGTTTCGCGCCGCTTCATCCGCGCGGCTGTGACATGCAGCATCATTTGACCGCTCCGGACCTGTCATATAGATTCCCGTCAACTTTTCGGGATTTCATCTTATGGCGTCGCGCCCCAGATTTCACTTTCTCAACGGCCTGACCGGGCTTGCGCTGGTGCTGGCGATTGCCGCGCCCGTGCCCGCTGCCGCGCAGTTTGGCGGCCTGCTCAAACCGCGGATTCCCAAATCCTCGCCCTCCCCTTCTCCCAGCCCGAGCGCATCGGAAGGGTGCGGCAAGGATGCGGGCAGCCAGATGGGGCGCTCCATCATCGGCAATGTGATTGGCGACCTGACGGGACGTGCCACGCGCAACATGGGTGTTCCGGGCAGCTATCTGCCGACCGCAGAGGTGAACGGTATCCTAACCGATGCCATTGCCTGCAAGCTGGACCCGGTCGAACAGCAACAGGCGGCCAATGCGACGCTTGAGGCGACGCGCAGCGAGGAAGTGGGCACGACATCGACCTGGACCAGCGAGACCCGCGAAAATGTCACCGGCAGCTCGACCATCACCCAGAAATCCGAATTTGCCGATGGTCGCCGCTGCATGAGCGTGACCGATGTCGTCATCGTCGATGGCGAAGAAACGTCGGTCAGCAAGCAAATGTGCAAGGCTCCGGGCGAATCGCGCTATACGATATTGGTCTGACCCATGAGAATCGCAAAAACCGCCCTTGCCCTGGCCGCTGCAGCCCTGACCATGGCCTATACTCCGGCTGATCCCGACCCGATCAACCCCAGCTGTTCGCGCTTTCCCAACTGGACGGCGAACCGCACCATGGTGCTGACGCCCGAAGAGCATAACGGGATCAAGGTGCTGCTGGCCGAAGGCGTGGTCGATACCGGTCTGCCTGCACGGCTGAAACAGGCGCTGATCGACAATCCCGACATTTCCGAGATATGGCTGCGCTCGCCCGGCGGCAATGCCCGCGCCGGAAATGAGGCAGGGCGCATCATTCGCGCCGCCGACGGCTTCCTGATCACCCGCATCCCCGCTGGCTGGACCTGCTTTTCCGCGTGCAATTTCGTGTTCATGGGTGGGCGGGCGCGAATCGTGGAGCCCAATGGCGAATTCATGGTGCACATGTTCACCATGACCGGCGACCGCAGCATCATCGATGAAAGCGTGGCGCTGGGCACCGAGACAACGGTCGACCTGATCGGAGAGATCGAGCAGGAGAGCGCCCTGCTGGCGAGCGAAGACAATGATTTCCTGATCCGCATGGGCGTATCGCGCAAGTTGCTGACCGACATCATGTATCGGCAACAGGCGATTCAGGGTGCGGACGGGGACCGTTCGACCCGTCGCTGCCTGACCAGCGAGGAAAACTTCAAATATAATGTCGCCAACGCCGAATAGGGCCTTCGCTGCCTAGAGAAGGATGACATTTGATTGAATCGTCACCCCGGCGAAAGCCGGGGTCTCCTGGATTACCGTGCTGGTCTTTCTTGCAGGAGATTCCGGCTTTCGCCGGAATGACGGACTGTTTCAGGGTAATGTCATCTTACCCTGAGGCTTTGCGCATTTCGGCAGAATGTGTATCTGCCAGTTGATGGATAGCGCGCAAACACGGATTCCGGCCCGGCCTGCCCTGATCGACGGTCATGATCGCCGGATCGACTATGTGCGCCTGTCGGTCACGGACCGCTGTGACCTGCGGTGCAGCTATTGCATGCCGGAGCGCATGCAGTTCCTGCCGCGCCGCGAAGTGCTGAGCCTTGAGGAAATCCACCGGCTCGCGCTGGAATTCATCGCGCGCGGCGTTCGCAAGATCAGGCTGACCGGGGGCGAGCCGCTGGTGCGGCGCGACATCATGGACCTGGTCCGCGCCATCGGGCGGGAGATCGGATCGGGCGGACTTGACGAGCTTACGCTCACCACCAACGGCACCCAGCTTGCCACCCATGCCGAGGCGCTGGCCGATGCCGGGATCAGGCGCATCAACGTGTCGCTCGACACCCGCGATCCGGCACTGTTTGCGCAGCTCTCGCGCCGCGATGCGCTGGACCAGGTGATGACCGGTCTCGACAGCGCGAAAAATGCGGGGCTGGCCATCAAGATCAATACGGTCGCGCTGCGCGGCCTCAACGAGGCGGAAATTCCCGAACTGATCCGCTGGGCGCATGGCGAGGGCCATGAGCTGACGCTGATCGAGGTGATGCCGCTGGGCGAAGTCGAGCAGGACCGGATCGACCATTATCTGCCGCTCACCGCCATCTATGACCAGCTGCGCGCGGGATGGACACTGACTGCGAGCGATCACAATAGCGGCGGCCCGGCGCGTTATTACGACATTGCGGAAACCGGCGGCAGGCTGGGCCTGATCACGCCGCTGACGCAGAATTTCTGCGCAGGATGCAACCGTGTCCGCGTGACCGCGACCGGACAGATATATATGTGTCTTGGCCAGTCCGACCGGATCGACCTGCGCGCGGCGCTGCGCGGGTCCGACAGCGATGCTGCGCTGCAGGCGGCGCTCGATATGGCGATGCGGACCAAGCCCGAACGCCACAGTTTCGACATCAGCAGGCGCGGCGCGGCGCCGGCGGTATCGCGGCACATGTCCGTCACCGGCGGCTGAGCGTCCCGCTGTCATGGTCGATATCCTGTTCTTCGGAAAGCTGCGCGACATTGCCGGGGGCGGCGAGCGGCGCATTGCCCTTTCCGAACCGGCGCGGATCGAGACGATCATCGCCATCATTGCCGAAACTGACGACCTGCTCGGCTCCATGCTGGCCGATCCGAGCATCAAATGCGCGCTGAACGGCGTGCTGGCCGACCGGCAGGCGATCGTGCCGGACAATGCCGAACTCGCCTTTCTGCCCCCGGTCAGCGGCGGCTGACATGGCGCTGGTGCCGGATATTCGCATCACCGACCGGCCATTCGATCCCGAGGCCGAGATCGCGACACTGCGGCGAAACTCTCCGCAGACGGGCGGCCTTGTCAGCTTTACAGGGCTGGTCCGCAGCGAAAGCAGGCGCGGCGCAGTGCTCGCGCTGGAGCTGGAACATTATCCGGCAATGACAGAGGCCGATATCGCCGGATATGCGCAAAAGGTCACCGCGCACTGGCCACTCGCGGCATTACTGGCGATCCATCGCGTGGGCCGCATGACGCCGGGCGAACCGATTGTGCTGGTCGCGGCGGCGAGTGCGCATCGCCGCGCCGCGTTCAAGGCGGCGGACTGCCTGATGGACTATCTCAAGAGCCGGGCGCTGTTCTGGAAGCGCGAGACCACGGCGGACGGCAGTGCCTGGATCGAGCCGGTAGCGCGCGACTATCAGGATGCCGACCGCTGGTCCTTGTAGACGATGTTCAGCTGCCGCCGATCATGGCGCGCAGCCGGGCAATCTCCGCTTCCTCAGCATTGGCCCAGCCGGTGATTCTGGCGCGGGCCGCATCGATCTGCCCCGATCCGCCGGGCATGGCCGTGCCTGCGGCCTCCTCGGCCAGGCGGGCAACATATAGCGCATCGAGATCACCCATCAGCACCGCTACGTCGCGGCGCGAGACCTCCAGCGCGCTGACCGCATTCACCGCCTGCGCCCAGGCTTCCCCGCCCGGTTCCGCGCCGCGTGCAGCGCCGGTCGCGGCCCTTGCCGGTTCGAGTGCAGCCTGAAACGCCGCATGGCCCGCGCGCGCGCTTGCCTCGATTTCCGACAATCGTGACGCCAGTACCGGATCGAGAGCGACGGGCGCATCCGCATCCGGTCCGTTCGGCGCGGGCGATTCGCCGATCAGCTCGGCATCGCGCCGGGCGAGCGAGGGGAAATCGGCATCGGCCATGGCACATCCGCCCAGCAGCATGGCGGCAATCGGCAAAGAGGCTATCCAGCGCATGCCGTTGCATTAGGTGAGTGCCCTGCCAACTGCAATGGTGTAGGAGTGCCGCAACACCACCTGACAGTCCGCACAAAAGGGCAAAATTCCCGGTCTTGGCCGTTGACAGCATGGTGATCTTCGGGTAGCGGGCTGTGCTTTCCGGCACGGGGCATCCCGTCGCAGGGCAGTGGTTTGCGCTGTAATTCGCGAGTCACCCTTTGCGTGTCCGGTTCAAGACGTAGACAGAGATGAGACAACCCATGTTCGCAATCGTGCGCACAGGCGGCAAGCAGTATCGCGTTGCAGCCGGAGACAAAATCGCGGTCGAAAAGCTCCCCGGCGAAGCCGGCGAGGTGATCGCGCTCGACGACGTTCTGCTGGCCGGTGATGGCGGCGAAATGAAGGACACCAAGGGCCTGACCGTTTCGGCGGAAATCATTGCCCAGGCAAAGGCCGACAAGGTCATCGTCTTCAAGAAGCGTCGCCGCCACAATTACCGGCGCAAGATGGGCCATCGCCAGCAGCACACGATCCTGAAGATCGTCGGCATCGGCGCGGAAGCCAAAAAGGCTGCCCCCAAGAAAGCCGCCGTGAAGGATGAGCCCAAGGCAGAGGCTGCAGAAGCTGCTCCGGCAGAAAAGGCTGCGCCCGCGAAAAAGGCTGCACCGGCAAAGAAGACCGCCGAAAAGGCAGCGCCTGCCAAAAAGGCACCGGCCAAGAAGGCCGCTCCCAAGGCTGACAAAGCCTAAGACCGCTATTCAGGAGTTCAGATAATGGCACATAAGAAAGCAGGCGGTTCATCACGTAACGGTCGCGATTCAGCGGGCCGTCGCCTTGGCGTGAAGAAATTCGGCGGCGAGCAGGTCATTGGTGGCAACATCATCATGCGCCAGCGCGGCACGAAGATCTATCCCGGCCAGAATGTTGGCATGGGCCGCGACCACACCCTGTTTGCCCTTACCGAAGGCCGTGTGAAATTCCACGAGGGCCGCCTTGGCCGCAAATATGTATCGGTGGAAGCGATGGCGGAAGCCGCCGAATAACGGATGACCGATAAAGGGTCGTCCGCCAGGGACGACCCTCCAATAGCTGATCCGTCCGGGCCAGCATGAAAGCAGGGAGAGGGGTCCGTCCCGTCTCCCTTTCTTTTTGTCTCCCTGCATCTTGGCTGACTCGAAGCTGTCACTATTGCGTGGCAGGGGAGGGCGGCGATCAGGAGAGTCATTATGTTCGCGCGTACCGAAAGATTATTGCTGAGGCCGATCTGGCCCGAGGACTGGCGGAACCTGCTGGCGGGCATCGCCGATGAACGGATCATATGCAATCTGGCGTCCGCGCCCTGGCCCTATGGCGAGGCCGATGCCCGCGATTTTGCGGCGCGCGAGCAGCATGCCCGCCTGCCCCATTTCCTGCTGACAAGGCCCGGCGAACAGGGCCAGGAACTGATTGGCTGTTGCGGCATTGACGACCAGGACGGCGCGGTCGAGCTGGGTTACTGGATCGCCCGCGCGCATTGGGGACAGGGCTATGCGACCGAGGCGGGACGCGCCGTGGTTGGCCTCGCCCGCATGCTGGGCCACCGGCGGCTGGCCGCCAGCCATTATGTCGACAATCCGGCATCGGGCCGCGTGCTCGGCAAGATCGGCTTTCGCCCGACCGGCAAGGTCCGTGACCGCTACAGCAAGGCGCGCGGTCGCAAGGTAGCTGCCGTGCAGTTTGCGCTTGATCTGGATGGCCCGGACCTTGGCGACCAGGATGGCGTGATGATGCGATCGGCGCCGGACATGAACCGGCGCCTCGCCGCCTGACCCCTATTCAGCCGGGGTCAGGGCGGGGGCGGCATCGCCATTGGCGACATTATCCATCAACGCGTCGCGATAGTCGCTTTCGGCCAGCTGGATCAGGTGCCGGTCATCATGCTTCCACGGGTGGAAACCGGGCATGAAATAGCTGAACCACGGACCGATGATCTTGCGGGCCATGCCGGGCGCGCCAAAGGCATACCAGAACAGCCGCGCCCAGATTTTCGGACCGGTCAGTCCGTCCTGGCGGAGCAGTTCAGCCATGCCCTGCGCACGCTTTTTGGTGAATTCCTTGGTCACCAGCAGCATGACCAGCGACTTCACCTTCCAGCGCTGCCAGCGCGACCAGTCGCGTGTTGCATGCAGCCAGGTGTCATAAGCGACGCCCTTGTGCTCAATCTCTTCCATCGCGTGCCAGCGCCACAGGGCCTGCGATTCCGGATCGGCCTTGTCCAGATGCTTCGGATTGGCGAGCAGCTGCTGCGCGATGATGGCGGTGAAATGCTCCAGCGCCATGGTCGATGCCAGGTTGGCGATCTTGGGCCGGTCCCTGGTCAGCGCAAGCGATTCGTCGACCTTCGCCTCCAGCCCGGTGACGTCATAGCCAGCCTCGACCACGCGACGGTTAAAGGCGATATGCTCGCGGCTGTGATTGACTTCCTGCTTCACGAAAGCGCGAATCTCTGCATTCAGGCGTTCGGGGGTGCCTTCGCGAAATTCCTTGACGCTTTCGATGAAAAAGGCCTCGCCCTTGGGGAACGTGACCGACAGGGCGTTGTAGAAGGCGGTGGCAATGGGATCATTGCCTAGCCACCAACGCTGCTGCGTGCTACCGCGACCGAAACGGCGGTCGCGCACGACGATCTCAAGATCGGAGGGGGTTTTTGCCTCATTGGGGCGGGCGGGAAAAGACTGGGGAGCGTTCATCGAAAAGGACCTTTTCGGGGGAATGACTGTCCGGGCAGATAAAGGTTATTTACACTAATGTCAATAGTGAAAAAGCGTCTCAGTCCCGAAGAAAGCCGCACCGCCGCGCTGATCGCGGCGCGCGAGCTGCTGATCGAAACCGGGCCGCAATCGGTGACGCTGAAGGCCGTGGCGACGCGGATCGGACGTACCCATGCTAATCTGCTCCACCATTTCGGATCGGCATCGGGCCTGCAAAAGGCGCTTGCCGAATATCTGGCCGGCTCGATTTGTGAGACCATCGGCGCGGCGGTGATGAAATCGCGCAGCGGCGAAGGCAATGTCCGCGAGATCGTCGATCTTGCCTTTGACGCATTCGACAAGGAAGGCGCAGGCGCGCTGGCATCATGGATGCTGCTGTCGGGCAATGAGGATGCGCTCGACCCGATTGTCGAGAGTATCCATCAGCTGGTGGACGATCTGGCGATGCAGGGCCATGAAGACATCACCATGCATGAAGATACGCTGGCGCTGTGCATCATGGCGCTGGGCGATGCGCTGCTCGGCGCACAGCTGGCGGCATCGCTCGGCCTGCCACGCGACACCGCACGCGGCATGGCCGAAAAGCAGCTTATGGCATCGATGGAAAAATGGCAGAGCGAAGCCAGCAATAGCTAGACCCGCCCATTATCGCGGCACCACTCAATTGGCGACCGATCCCGTTTGCTGTTCAAGGCTGGCCTGTGCGAGATTGCGATATTGCCGGGCACTGGGCAGCTTTGGATCAATGGCCAGCGCCTTGTCATAATAGGCGACCGCCCTGGCATAGTCCTGCCCGACCTCTTCGCCCTTGTGATAGGTCACCGCCAGGTTGAAACAGCCCGGCGCAACACCGCCGTCACATGATTTCTCGAACAGTTCCAGCGCCTTGGTGGTATCCTTGGCAACACCCTCCCCGTCGGCCAGAAACCCGGCGAGATTGTAGCAGGCCTTCAGCCGTCCGCCATCGCATGCCTGCCCATAATAGTGCGCCGCCTTGCCCCGGTCGAGCGCCACCCCTTCGCCATGATCGTAAAGATAGCCGATGCTTGCACAGCCATAGGGATCGCCACCGTCGCAGGCCTTGATATAGAGCACCGCCGCGCGCGCCTGATCGCGCACTACGCCGCGGCCGAAATCATAGAGAAAGCCGAGATTGTTGCAGCTGTCGGCAATGTCCGCATCACAGGCCCTGGTATAGAATCCGGCGGCCTTTTCATAATCGCGCATCACGCCTTCGCCATGATCGTAGAGCCGACCAATATCATAACAGCCTTGCATGCTGCCTTCTGCGCAGGACCGCTCGAACGCGACGGCGGCTCCGGCCGTGTCACCATTATTATAGGCCGCCATGCCCGCAGCATGGGCGTCGTCGCCGGGCGCAGCGCCAGCCGGAACCGCAAACAGCGCGACCAGTCCAGCGAGGACAAATTGCAGGGGTGTGAAAAAGCGACGCATGGAATCTCCTCCTGCGACCCTGACACCCTTTTACCCGTTCTTTGCGCAAAGAAAAAGACGCCATCCGGGATGCGCGAACTTTTTGCACCCCGGATGACGTCCGTTCAGCTGACCCCAAGGCCAGGCCACAGCCTGTCAATCAGGCCGCAGCCTTTTCATCCGCCTTGCGGTCGTCGAACTTGTCGGCCATTTTCCGTTCTTCGCTGGCCCTTGTGACCTTTTCGGCAGCGACGAAGATTTCTTCCTCTTCCTCTTCAATATGATGCTCATAACAATGGCGCAGCGCCTTGAAGCGGGTGAGCCAGCCGGGGCTACTCATGTCCATGTCCGAAAGCTCCTCAAGCATATCGTCGATATTCTTGTGCTCGGCCACCGAATGGCGCCCCTCATCCTGCAGATCGGGATCCTCCAGCATATAGGCATAGAGCGTCTGCTCCTCGGCATTGGCATGCGCCGTCACCTCAACCCGGAACGCCTCGAACAGTTCGCGGCGTTCAGCGCTGTCACCATGGGTTTCGGCGATTTTCGCCAGCAGCTTGCGATGCTTGTCATGGTCCTGTTTCAGGCGGGAATAAATGTCGGTCATGTTTGTGTGTCCTTTCCGAACCACATACGCAACACGCGCAGGGGAGTTCCCGGCGCTGAGCGCCAAACACATTGACCGCCCCGCTTGACGGATTGCCCCGATTTCCTAAGCTGCTAGATATAGTGCAGCGCAGCAAACCGGCATGCGCAGGGGACACAAGGCCTCATCCGAAGGCCGAGAGAGGACAATATGGCTTGCCTTCGGCGCATGTCGTCCGCTCGGCAGCGATGAGGAAAGCTGAACATATTCATGATCCAGGACCAAAGCCGAACACTTCTGCTCTTTGGCGCTACGGGCGATCTGGCCCGCAGGATGCTGCTGCCGTCACTGTTCGCGCTGCACGCCGATGGCCTGATCGAATCTGATCTGCGTATCGTCGGCACCGCGCGCAGCGAGCATAGCGATGACGAATACCGGCAAATGGCGGGCGAAGCGCTGGCCCGGTTCCTGCCCGATGCCCGCAAGGATGATGCGGAAATCGCCAAATTCATCCAGCGCCTGTCCTATCAGGCGCTCGACGCCTCGACCATAGAGGGGTTTGACGGCCTTGCCGCCAAGCTGGGCGATATTTCGGGAGGCATGGCGATATTCCTCTCAACCGCGCCCTTCCTGTTCCGCCCGACCATCGAAGGACTGAAATCGGCCGGGCTGGCCGGCGAGCATGTCCGCATCGGCCTGGAAAAGCCGCTGGGCAATGATCTGGCCTCATCCTGCGCGATCAACGATGCGGTGGCCCAGGCCTTTCCCGAAGAACGCACCTTCCGCATCGATCATTATCTGGGCAAGGAAACGGTCCAGAACCTGATGGCGCTGCGCTTTGCCAATATGATGTTCGAGCCCTTGTGGAATGCGCAGGGGATTGATCATGTCCAGATCACCGTCAGCGAGACCGTAGGGCTGGAGGGGCGTCACGGCTTTTACGACGATACCGGCGCGCTGCGCGACATGGTGCAGAACCACATGCTGCAGCTGGTGGCGCTGACCGCGATGGAGCCGCCCGCCGAATTCGACGCGACATCGATCCGCGATGAAAAGGTCAAGGTGCTGCGCTCGCTGCGTCCCGTTGGCGCGGATGAAAGCGTGCGCGGCCAATATGGCCCCGGAGCCATTGGCGGGGCATCGGTGGGCAGCTATGCCGATGACCTGGGCAAGCCTTCCGACACCGAGACCTTCGTCGCCATCAAGGCGCATGTCGACAATTGGCGCTGGCAGGGCGTGCCCTTTTACTTGCGTACCGGCAAGCGCCTCGCCGAACGGCGCAGCGAGATCGTGATCCAGTTCAAATGCGTGCCGCACAATATATTTTCATCGCGCGGCGGCAGGCTCACCGCAAACCGGCTGGTGATCCGCCTGCAGCCAGAGGAATATGTCCGCCTGCTGGTCATGGCCAAGGAACCGGGGCTGGACCGCGACGGCATTATCCTGCGCGAGGTGCCGCTGGACCTGTCACTGTCCCAGGCCTTTTCCAAGACCCAGCGGCGGATCGCCTATGAACGGCTGCTGCTGGACCTGATCGATGGCGATCCGACGCTGTTCGTGCGCCGCGACGAGGTGGAGGCGCAATGGCGCTGGATCGATGCGATCCGCAAGGGCTGGGCGGATGCTCAGGTCGTGCCGAAATCCTATGGTGCGGGCGGCTGGGGTCCGAATGCCGGGATCGCGCTGACCGAACGCGACGGGGTGAGCTGGCATGACTGAACCCGGCCTGGTGACTCCCCCGGGGGTGGAGCTGATCGACGATCTCTCGGTCGACCGGGTCGCCGGCTTCATCGCCGCCGCACTGGCGGGCGAGGGGCCGCGCGCCGCCGCCATTCCCGGGGGCAGCACCCCTGCCCCCTATCTTGCCGCGCTCGCAACGCGCGATCTGCACTGGGCCAGCCTTGCGATCCACCTCACCGATGACCGTATCGTTCCGCACGACCATGCCGCCAGCAATTTCGGCATGGTGCAGCGCCTGCTGGGCAGCACCGGGGCGGCGATAGCCGAATTGCGCGAGGGTGCAGAGCCGCCCGCATTTGATCTTGTCTGGCTGGGCATGGGCGCGGACGGGCATATCGCATCGCTGTTTCCCGATAGCACTCCGGCGCTGGCCGACGGCATGGCGATCCGCCGCATCACCCCCGATCCGCTACCCCCCGAAGCACCCTTTGACCGACTGACCATGACGCTGGCCGCGCTTGTCCGCACGCGGCAGATGATGCTGGTCATCAAGGGCACCGACAAGATCGCCGTGCTGGATGACGCGCTGGCGGGCAGAAACGACCTGCCCATCGCCCGCCTGCTGAAAGCCGCCAGCTGCCCGGTGACGATATTCAGGGGGGCGGCATGACCCTTCATCCCGAGCTTGAGCGGATCACCGCCCGGATAGTCGAGCGATCGCGCCCCGGACGCCAGGCCTATCTCGACTTCATCGCGCGGGCGCGCGATGCCGGGGTCCATCGTCCGCAGCTTTCATGCGGCAATCTGGCCCATGGCTTTGCCGCGAGCGGCGAGGACAAGTCCGCGATCAAGGCGGGCCATGCCATGAATATCGGCATCGTCACCGCCTTTAACGACATGCTGTCCGCGCATCAGCCCTATGGCCGCTATCCCGAGCAGATCAAGATTTTCGCGCGCGAGGCGGGTGCGACGGCGCAGGTCGCGGGCGGGGTCCCCGCCATGTGCGACGGCGTGACCCAGGGCCAGCCGGGCATGGAACTCTCGCTGATGAGCCGCGACAATATTGCCATGGCCGCTGCGGTCGCGCTCAGCCATGGCATGTTCGAAGGCGCGCTGATGCTGGGCATTTGCGACAAGATCGTGCCCGGCCTGGTCATGGCGGCGCTGCGCTTTGGCCATTTGCCGACGATCTTCATTCCCGCGGGACCCATGCCCTCGGGTCTTGCCAACAAGGAAAAGCAGCGCGTCCGCCAGCTCCACGCAGAGGGCAAGGCGAGCGATGCGGAGCTGCTGGAGGCAGAGAGCGCCAGCTATCACGGTGCGGGAACCTGCACCTTTTACGGCACCGCCAATTCCAACCAGATGATGATGGAGATGATGGGCCTGCACATGCCCGCCGCCGCCTTTGTCAATCCGGGCACGAAATTGCGGCAGGAACTGACCCGGTCCGCCGTGCATCGCATTGCCGCCATGGGCTGGGCCGGGGCGGATTATCGCCCGATCGGCCTGTGCATCGATGAAAAGGCGATCATCAACGCAGCCATCGGCCTGCTGGCCACGGGCGGATCGACCAATCATGCGATCCACTTGCCCGCCATGGCCCGCGCCGCCGGAATCATGATCGACTGGCAGGACCTGTCCGAACTCTCGGCCATTATCCCGCTGCTGGCGCGCGTCTATCCCAATGGTTCGGGCGATGTGAACCATTTTCACGCAGCGGGCGGAATGGGCTATGTCATCAGCGAACTGCTCGCGGCAGGCCTGCTGCATGGCGATATCATGACGGTGGCAGGCAACAGTCTCGCCGATTATGCAGTGGAGCCTTCGCTCGACGCCAATGGCGCACTGGCCTGGAACCGCGCCCCGGCCCAAAGCCGCGACGAGCAGATGCTGCGCCCGGCATCCGATCCGTTCCAGGCCGATGGCGGCATGCGCCTGCTGACCGGCAATCTGGGCCGGGCAATGATGAAGACCAGCGCTGTCGATCCGGGCCGCTGGACCATCGAGGCGCCCGCCCGCATCTTCGACGATCAGGACCAGGTCCGCGCCGCGTTCAAGGCAGGCGAACTGGATCGCGACGTCGTGGTCGTGGTGCGGTTTCAGGGGCCGCGCGCCAATGGCATGCCCGAACTGCACAAGCTGACCCCGCCGCTGGGCGTGTTGCAGGATCGTGGCCATCGTGTAGCGCTGGTCACCGATGGACGCATGTCGGGGGCCAGCGGCAAGGTGCCCGCCGCAATCCATTGCTGGCCGGAGGCGATGCTGGGCGGGGGCCTCGCCCGGCTGCGCGATGGCGATCCGGTGCGTGTCGACGCCGTGACCGGCAAGCTGGATGTCCTTATCGACGCCGGTGAATTTGCCGCGCGCGAGCCCGCAATCTGCCCGGCGGACCAGCCCGGCACCGGCCGCGAACTCTTCGCGCTGATGCGTGCAGGGTCCGACAATGCGGAGGCCGGGGCCTCGGCGATGCTCGCCGCCGCCGGACTGTGAACGAACCGCTGGAAATTGTCGCTGCCGATATTGGCGGCACCCATGCCCGCTTTTCGCTGGCACGAATCAGCGACGATGGCCGCATCGAACTGGCCGAGCCGGTCAAGCTCGCCACCGCCGCGCATGCCAGCCTGCAGACCGCTTTGGAAGCGTTTGCCGCACATTGCGACCATCCCCTGCCGCGCGACATGGCCATCGCCATTGCCGGGCCGGTCACCGGCGACACCATCCGCATGACCAACAACAGCTGGGTGATCCATCCCGCCGACCTTGACCGGTCGCTGGGCCTCGACCGGCACGTGCTGATCAACGATTTTGCCGCGGTCGGCCATGCCATAGACCGGGCAGGACCAGATCATTTCCGCCACCTGGCGGGTCCGGATACATCCCTGCCGCCAAGCGGAATGATCAGCGTGGTCGGGCCGGGGACCGGGCTGGGCGTCGCTGCCCTGCTGCGTGACGGCGCCAACAGCCATGTCATCGCGACCGAAGGCGGCCATATCGATTTTGCTCCGCATGATGCGCTGGAAGACCGGCTGCTCGACCATTTGCGGCAGCGCCACAGCCGCGTCTCCGTCGAGCGGGTGGTATCCGGCCCCGGCCTGCGCGCCATATTGGAGGTGCTGTGCGCGATGGAGGGCCGCGCCATGCCGCCGGGCGACGACAAGGCGCTGTGGACCATGGCGCTGGACCGGCAGGACAGCCTGTTCACCGCCGCGCTGGAACGCTTTTGCCTTTGCCTTGGCAGCGTCGCCGGAGACATTGCGCTGGCCCATGGGCCGGGATCGGTCGTCATCGCCGGCGGGCTGGGCCTGCGGCTAGCCGACCATCTGCCCCGGTCCGGATTTGCCGAACGCTTTGCCGCAAAGGGGCGCTATCGCAGCCTGATGCAATCGATTATTGTGAAGCTCATTACCCATTCCGAGCCGGGCCTGTTCGGGGCAGCGGCAGCCTTTGCCAGAAAGCATTATTCATGACCGATATCGAATCCATCATGCGCACCGCACCGGTCATCCCGGTGCTGGTTATCGACGATGCCGCCCATGCCGTGCCCATCGCTGAAGCCTTGGTCGCGGGCGGGCTGCGCGTTCTGGAAGTGACGCTGCGCACTGCGGCGGCGCTGGAGGTAATTGCCGAGATGAATACTGTCCCCGGCGCAATCGTCGGAGCGGGGACGGTCGTCGACGAAGCCGGGCTGGATGCCAGCATCGCGGCAGGTGCCGAATTCATCGTTTCGCCGGGCCTCACCGAACGGCTGGGCAAGGCCGCCATTGAGCGCCGCATCCCGTTCCTGCCCGGCATCGCCAATGCAGGCGACATCATGCGCGGCCTGGACCTTGGCCTCGACCGGTTCAAATTCTTTCCGGCCGAGGCAGCAGGCGGCATCGGCGCACTCAAGGCGCTGGCCGGACCATTTTATCAATGCCGCTTTTGCCCGACCGGCGGCATCACCCTCAACACCGCGCCGGACTGGCTGGCAATCGATCCGGTGCTCTGCGTCGGCGGATCATGGGTCGTGCCAAAGGGAGCGCCCGATCAGGCGGTCATCGAACGCAATGCCCGCGAGGCAGCGGCGCTTGCCGGTGGCTGAGCGCCCGGCTCCTATTTGGGCATGATCGTGAAGCGATAGGGGATGTAAAGGAACACATCCGATCCGCTGACCTGAGACCAGTAAAGCTGCATGTCCAGCCCGGTGATGCTGACCCCGTAATCATCGCCGAAGAACGAGGCATATTTGCGCGATTCCGCAGAGATCATCTGGATGATCTCATCGCGATACTGGTCCGGACCGATAATGGTAAGCGCCAGATTGCCGCGCTTTTCCATCAGCGAACGCCCGACCACGGGGACCGACTTGATAAAATCGGAGATCGTCTTGTCGGCATCCGCGGTGGATTTGGCAAGCGAGCGCTGAACATAGAAACGGATCTCGCTGGTGTCGGGGCGGCTGCCCCGGAAGATGACAAGGTCGCGATAATTCTGCCGGGTGATCGGCTTCAGCTCATAGTCGCCATAGACAAGCTCGACCCCGGCGGCCTGCGCCTTGCCAAGGGCGTTCTCGATCATGCCGTATATTTCGTCCCGGCGACGCGCCTCGTCGCGCGAATCGGAGGTGACGGCCACGAATTGCGCGGCGAAATCGGCGCGGCGCTTGAGCCCTATGACAGTCTGCTCGTCGCTGAAATACTCGCTGTCGGCGCGGCTCGCGGTCACGATGATGTTCCCGGCATAGGAATCCTGTGCATAGGCCGGGGCATCGGCCAGCATGGCAAGGGCAAGAGCTGCACCCAAAATCGCATTTCTCATGGCACCAATCCTTTCAATCCAGACCTGTTATCCGTTCTGCTTGTCGGCGGCGGCTCTCCGCAGCCGGTCATTGATCGCCACCCCCATGCCGCTATCGGGTATCGGGGCGACGGCTATTCCCCCGCGCCCGGCGGCATCGCCCCGGTGCAGGGCAGCATAAAGCCGCGCCGCCGCCTCGGCGAGGTCCCCATCGTCCGACAGGCTGACATCGCCGCCAACCGCGCCAAAGCCGATCATATACTCATCGCTGCGCGGATCGAGCACATTCAGGCGCAGCGGTTGCGACGGCGCATAATGGCTGGCGAGCTGGCCCGGAGCTTCTATGGCCGTTCCCGCCAGACCGGCAGGCGGCTCACCCAGAATTGCCGCAATCTCCGCCTCGGCAACGGGGCCGGGGCGCAGCACATGCCAGCCATGTTCACGCAATGCGACAATGGTCGATTCCAGCCCGGCGCTGCACGGCCCGCCATCGAGGATCAGCGGAACCCGCTTGCCCAGACTGGCGGCAACATGGCTCGCCTCGGTCGGACTGATCGCGCCCGAACTGTTGGCCGAAGGCGCGGCGAGGAACAGCCCGCTTTCGACAAGGACGCTGCGCATCACCGGATGCGCCGGGCAGCGAATCGCTATGGTGGCGAGCCCCGCCGTCACCGCCGGGGCCGCCGGAGCATCCTTGCGGAGCGGCAGAACCATGGTCAGCGCGCCCGGCCAGAATTTTTCTGCCAGCATGGCCGCGCGATCATCAAGATGCGCAAGCCGCGCCGCGCCCTGCACATCGGGCACATGCACGATCAGCGGATTGAAATCGGGCCTGCCCTTGATGCGGTAGATCGACGCTACGGCATCCGCCGACGCCGCATCCGCCGCCAGCCCATAGACAGTCTCGGTGGGCAGCGCGACCGCCTGTCCCTGCCGCAGCAGATCGACCGCACGGGCGATCCCGCCAGCGCTGGCCGGGATGATATTGCTTTGGGCGGAAGGCTTGGACGCGGGCATAAGGCGGCTTATAGAGCCTTTCACGCGCAAGCCTGCAAGAACCAATAGGGGGGCAATCCCATGAGTTTCACCGCACCGACCACCGAACAGCTGTTCGTACTGAAGACCATCGCCGGGATCGAGGAACTGGCGAGCCATGAACGCTTTGCCGAAGCGACGCCCGATCTGGTCGAGGCGATTGTCGAGGGCGTCGGCCAGTTTGCCGAGGGCGAGTTCGCGCCGCTCAACCGCATTGGCGATCTGGAGGGCGCAAAGGTCGTCGAGGGCCGGGTGAAAATGCCGCAGGGCTATGCCGAAGCCTATCAGCATTATGTCGAGCAGGGCTGGAACGCGCTGTCGGTGCCGGTCGAGCATGGCGGGCAGGGCCTGCCCTTCACCCTGGCGGCAGTGGCGCTGGATTCGCTGGGCGCGGCCAATATGGCCTTCACCCTCTGCCCGATCCTGACCGTCGGCGCGATTGAATCGCTGCACCATCACGGCACCGATGAGCAGAAGGCGCTGTACCTGCCCAAGCTCGCCACCGGCGAATGGACCGGAACCATGAACCTTACCGAGCCGCAGGCCGGCAGCGATGTCGGCGCGCTGCGCTCCACCGCCACCCCGCGCGGCGATGGCAGCTGGTCGATCAGCGGACAGAAGATTTTCATCACCTATGGCGACCATGACATGGCCGGCAACATCATCCATCTGGTGCTGGCCCGCACCCCCGATGCGCCGCCGGGAACCAAGGGCATATCGCTGTTCCTGGTGCCCAAATACCGGCTCGATGAAAAGGGCGAGCCGGGCGAGGAAAATGGCGTCAAGACCGTGTCCATCGAGCACAAGATGGGCATCAACGCATCGCCGACCTGCGTGCTGCAATTCGGGGAAACCGGCGAAAGCATCGGCTGGCTGATCGGACCCGAATTTGGCGGCATGCGCGCCATGTTCACGATGATGAACAATGCCCGGCTGAATGTCGGGATGCAGGGTGTGCAGATCGCCGAGGCAGCGACGCAAAAGGCGCTGGAATTCGCCCGCGAACGCATCCAGTCGGCCCGCGCGGGCGGGGCCAGCCGCGATCCCGTGGCGATTGTCGAGCATCCCGATGTCCGGCGCATGCTGCTGCGCATGCGCGCCGGTACCCAGGCGAGCCGCGCCTTGCTCTATTTCGCCGCAGCCCATGTCGACCGTGCATCGCTGGGCCTGGACGGGGCGCAGGAGATGCTGGAACTGCTCACCCCGCTCGCAAAAACCTATGCCACCGATATGGGCAGCGAAGTCGCCAGCCTGGGCGTTCAGGTCCATGGCGGCATGGGCTTCATCGAGGAGACCGGCGCCGCGCAATATTATCGCGATATCCGCATCGGCGCGATTTACGAGGGCACAAACGGCATCCAGTCCGCCGATCTGGTCGGCCGCAAGCTGGGGCTGGGCGGCGGTGACGTGATGCGCGGCCTGATCCAGCGGATCGGACAGGATGCGGGTGCGCATGCCGGGCTGGCGCAGCTCGCCGGGGCGTGCGGCGAAGTGACCGAATATATGCTGGGCGCGAACATGGATGACCGGCTGGCGGGCAGCTATCCCTATTGCACCATGCTGGCGGTCGCGGTGTCGGGCTGGCTGATGGCGAAGCAGCTTGCCGCCGCCACCGCCATGCTCGACGCGGGCGAGGGCAATAGCGATTTTCTGAAGGCCAAGCAGATCGCCTGCCGCTTCTATCTCGACCGCATGGTTCCCGAGGCGATCGGCCTCATGTCCTCCGCCATGGCGGGCAGCGCGCTGCTCTATGCGCTCGATGCGGACGGCCTCGCGGCATGAGCGAAAAAGGCGATGCCCTGACGCGCATAGCCGATGCGCTGGAGCGGATCGCCGGAACCGGCCAGGCCCATGCGACCGACTGGCATGCCAGCCCGGCCTATGTCTGGCACGGATCGGGCGCACATGCGCTCGACCGGATCGAGGCGGTGCCGTTTGAACTGCTGACCGGCATTGATGCGCAGAAGCATGCGCTGCTGGAAAACAGCCGCCGCCATGCCGGAGGGCATGCCGCGCATGACGTGCTGCTCTGGGGCGCGCGCGGCATGGGCAAGTCCGCACTGGTGAAAAGCGCGGTGAGCATCGTTGCCGCGGGCGAGGATGATCTGGCGCTGGTGCAGCTGGCCGGAGGCGACAATGCGCTGGCGGCGCTGGGCAGCCTGTTCGCGGCGCTGGCCCCGGTCGACCGCCGGTTCATCGTGTTTATCGACGACATTGCCTTTGACGAGGAACAGGGCGTCGGCCCGGCCCGCGCGCTGCGTTCATTGCTGGAGGGTGGAGCGGTGGCGCGCCCCGCCAATATCCGCCTCTATGTCACCTCGAACCGGCGGCATATCGTGTCGCGCCAGATGCGCGAACAGGATGATCCGGTCAATCCGCGCGACGTGCTCGACGACAAGCTGGCGCTCGCCGACCGGTTCGGGCTGAGCCTGGGCTTTCACGCCTGCAACCAGGACGATTATCTTGCGATCATTGCCGGCTATGCCGCGCAATACGGCCTGGCTTTCGAGGAGAGCGATGCGCTGCTCTGGTCTAAGCAGCGCGGCAGCCGGTCAGGCCGCATCGCCTGGCACTATATTGTCGAGCTGGCGGGCCGGGCGGGAAAATCGCTGGCGGGCTGACCGGACGGTTGCAGGGGCCGGGTGGGCAGATTTGCGGCGTTCAATGAAGGTCCGCTCGCCGTGATTCGGATTATGAGAGCTGCGTGTCAATAAACGATCCGGTTGCAGTAATCTGGCGAACCGATAGTGTCATCGAAATGGAGCACGGATCACTGATCGCATTTTTGGAGGGAAAGCTCTCACCCGAGCAATTCGGCGACGAAGTCGCTGGCGAAGTCACTGCGTGTAATCTGGCGTGCAGTCAGAAGGGAGAGGGTCGTATTCTCCTCACCTCTGGGCCGGACACCATTGTAACGCGTGACCATGCGCGGCGGCTTCTCGAAGCTGTTGAAGACCGGCGCCTGACGCTCGAGATCGCGAATTACACAGCCAGCTGCATTATTCACGGTGATTTCGAATTTGGTGACGATATCGTTTGTGAAGCGATTTGGTTGGTCGAGATGGCTGACATTGATCAGCCAACATCTGATGACATGCGAACGGCAATCGCGCGTCTAATGCGTTAGTGGCTGCGAACCACCCCATTCCCGCCAAAGCATGCGCATGACGTTAAGCCGAAAAGCCGCCCATCAATTCCGGCGAGCTGACCGGACGGCAAGCCGCATTCAGCGCTTGTACGGAACCGCGCTGGCCCTCCACACGGTCGGCCATTCCCATACCCCGCGACATTCGGGCATGTCGCGCCGCTCGACCAGGCGAAAGCGGCTGCCGTCGAACACATAGCTGTCGGCTGATCCGCAATCGCCGATCCCGCGCCCCTTGGCATAGGTGGCCAGCCGTCCGCTATCGGCGTCGAAAAAGGCGTTGACCAGTTGCAAGGGGCCATCATCGGACCACATATTGTCGCCGAAATCGAATTTGGCGGGCTCGATGGTCCAGGCCTTGCCGCCAATGGCACGCTGCGCCACGAACACCACCGATGTGAAGTTATACGCACCCGAATTGCACGGCATCAGGATGATCGCGGTTTCGTGGCTGGCATCGCGGCCCAGCTTGTCAAAGGTCGGCGTCCGGTCAAAACCCTCGGGCAGTTCGCAATCGGCGGGACGGGCAATCGCCATCATCTGGCCGATCATCGGCACTTCTCCGCCCGGATCGGGAGGCTGCTGCCCGATTTGCGGCAGCGGCGGCGGCGCGGCGGCATAGCCCGACGCACCGACCGCGACAATCGCATCGACCGTTCCCGCGCGCATCTGTTCCGCATCCATATAGCGCAGCGCAGCGGATGATCCGGCCAGCGTCACCTGCTCAATGGCGGGGGCAACGCGCGGTGCGCTGAACGACACCTCCGCCACGCGCCCTTCGGCCAGCGCCCTGGCGATAGCGAGCGCCTTGTCCCGGCCGATGACCAGCCGCCCCTCTTCATCAATCGGGCCGCTTGCAAGCTCCTTGCCATCGACCGACAGGCTGGCCCCGGTGACATTTTCGAGCTGCGACTGGATCAGGATGGAGAAATAGCCATCCGGCCCCGTTGCCCGGCGGACCCGCAACACCATGGCCGCATCGAAGTTGAAATCCTGCCCGGCAATGCCCGCCTCGCACGCGCCGCCATTGTCGCACACGGCATACCAGTCCTTGTAAAACTGGACTTCGGCAGGTCGTGGCGGCGATGCTTCTGCCGGAGCGGCTGCGGAGGCGGCAAGAAGCGCGAATAGCGGGGCAAAAAGGCTCATCATCATGCCCGCCATCCTAGCCAATGCCGGACGGCCAAGCTAGGGACTGGATCACAGCGGGGTTTTTTCAACAAGGGGATTCGCAACCATGAATGCAGTGGCGGTTATCGGTGCGGGACAGATGGGCGCGGGCATCGCCCAGGTTTCGGCTCAGGCGGGCTATCATGTCTATCTGTCGGACATGAAGATCGAAATTGCCGAGGCCGCCAAGGCCTTTATCGCCAAGCAGCTGGAGCGCGCTGTCGACAAGGGCAAGGTCGACCGCGCCGCCGCCGATACCGCGCTGGCGCGGATCGAACCGGTGGCCAGCTATGAGCCGATGGCCTCTGCCGGCCTCATCATCGAAGCTGCAACCGAACGCGAAGACATCAAGCGCGCGATCTTTGCAGAGGTTGGCAAGGTGCTGGGGCACCAGGCGATCCTCGCCAGCAACACATCCTCCATCCCGATCACGCGCATGGCCCAGGCCAGCCCGGATGCCAGCCGCTTTGTCGGCGTGCATTTCTTCAACCCGGTGCCGGTCATGGGCCTGATCGAGCTGATCCGCGGCCTAGCCACCAGTGACGAGACGGTCGCCAGTGTCGAGAAATATGCCGCCGCCATCGGCAAGAAGGTGGTTCACGCCAATGATGCGCCCGGCTTCATCGTCAACCGCATCCTGCTGCCCATGCTGAACGAGGCCTGTTTCGCGCTGGGCGAGGGCGTTGCCAGCATCCGCGACATCGATACCGCCATCACCATGGGCCTCAACCATCCCATGGGGCCGCTGACGCTCGCCGATTTCATCGGTCTGGACACCTGCCTCAGCATCACCAATGTGCTCTATTCGGGCACCGGCGATCCCAAATACCGGCCCGCGCCCCTGCTGGTGAAATATGTCGAGGCGGGCTGGCTGGGCCGCAAGACCGGACGCGGCTTTTATGATTATTCGGGCGACGCGCCGGTCCCGACGCGGTAGACATGGGAAATTCGGGCAAAGGATAGCACCATGGTCATGCTCAAATATTTACGGATGTTGCTTTTCCCGGTGGCGATGCTGGCCCTGAATACGACAAGCCACGCACAGATTGCGCAGGGTCAGCCCAATGTCTCGATAGAAAATGAACTTACAAAAATTCCCGATGCACGCAGCGAAGCACGGCGAACATTGCCGGAATTTCTAAAACGTTATCACAATCGTGGGCCGAATGACGGGATGTTTGCTGTCCAGTTTCCGCTCGACGGATGGAAGCATGTCTGGGTCGATGTTAAGTCGATAAGCGAAACAACTGTAACGGGCACGCTAAGACACGAACGGGCCATAGAGGACCATGAAGAAGGCGACACGGTCAGCTTTGATTTGGATGAGATCAGCGACTGGATCTATCATGACGGACAGAAACTGCACGGCGCCTTCACATCACGTGTCATGCTTGATCGTCAAGATCCGGAAACTGCGCGCACGATCCGGGAAATATTCGGCTGGACCGAATAGCCTCTCCTGATTATCGCGTGACCGGCGCATCGCTTTGCGGCATGGTCGCGCCACCATGCGTGCGCTGCTGATCCGCAGGCTGTTCACGGCCATACCGACCCTGTTGCTGGTGTTGCTGGCATCGTTTCTGCTGATGCGGTTCGCGCCCGGCGGACCCTTTGATGCGGAACGTCCGCTCGATCCGGAGACGCGCGCCGCGCTGGAGGCGAGCTATGGCCTCGACCAGCCGCTTGCCAGCCAGTTCTTCGGCTATCTTGGCAATGTGCTGACCGGCGATTTCGGGCCCAGCCTGGTCTATCGCGACTTCACCGTGACCGAGCTGGTCGCGCAGGGACTGCCGCTTTCGCTGACGCTGGGCGGTCTGGCGACCCTGCTCGCGACAATGCTCGGACTTGCTGCGGGCATGAGCGCGGCGCTGCGGCCCGGCGGCTTGCGCGACGAGGCGCTGATGTTTGCATCGACCCTCGCGACGGCGCTGCCAAGTTTCGTGACCGGGCCGCTTCTGGCGCTGGTGTTCGGGCTGTGGCTGGGGCTGTTGCCGGTCGGCGGTACGGGAGGCGATCCGCGCTACTGGATACTGCCGGTCATCGCGCTAGCCCTGCCCGTTGCCGGTGCCATAGCCAAGCTGTCGCGCGCAGGGCTGGCGAGCGCGCTTGGCGGCGAAAATATCCGCACCGCCCGCGCGCGCGGCCTTTCCGAACGCGCCATATTGCGGCGCCATGCGCTGCGCCCGGCATTGGTCCCGGTGGTCAGCTATCTCGGCCCGGCGGCAGCGGGACTGCTGACCGGAGCAGTCATCATCGAAACGGTGTTCGCGCTGCCAGGGCTTGGCCGCTATTTCGTGCAGGGCGCGCTCAACCGCGACTATCCGCTGATCATGGCAGTGATCCTGCTCTATGCCAGCCTGATCATCCTGTTCAACCTCATCGCCGACCTGCTCTATGGCTGGCTCGACCCGCGAGGCAGGGCATGATGGCGCGCGAAATGCGGCGCATCCTGATCCCGCTGGCGATTGTCGCGGCAATAGCGCTCGCCGCTATCATCCTGCCAGTCTTCCTGCCGTGGAGCCATGATGCAATAGACTGGGATCATGCCCGCGCCGCGCCGGGCGAGGCGGGCCATATTCTGGGCACCGACGAACTGGGCCGCGACCGGCTGGCGCGACTGGCGGCGGGCACCCGCATCACCCTGCTGGTCGCCCTTGCCGCCGCGCTGGTCTCGCTGCTGGTCGGCACCGCCTGGGGAGCTGTCGCCGGATGGATTGGCGGACGCGGGGATGAGGCGATGATGCGGGTGGTCGATGCGCTCTATGCCCTGCCCTTCATGTTCATCGTCATCGTGCTGATGGTGGTGTTCGGACGCTCCATATTGCTGGTCTTTGTCGGGATCGGACTGGTCGAATGGCTCACCATGGCGCGGATCGTGCGCGGCCAGGTGCTGGCGCTGCGCAACCGCCCGTTCGTGCTCGCCGCGCTTGCCTCGGGCGCACCGGCGCATACCATCATCCGCCAGCATATCCTGCCCAACATAGCCGGTGTGGCGCTGGCCTATCTGACCCTGACCCTGCCCGCACTGATCATGATCGAGAGCTTCCTGTCCTTTCTGGGCCTGGGCGTGCAGGAACCGCTGACCTCGCTCGGTATTCTCGTCAAGGAGGGTGCGGACGATATGGATATCGACGCGCTGGGACTGTTGCTGCCCGGCGGGGTGATGGTGACGCTGCTGGTGTGCCTGACGCTGGCGGGCGAGCGCCTGCGGGACCGGTTCGCATGAGCTATTATGTCATGCGTGATCTGGAGATCGCCATTGGCGATGACCGGCTGGTGAGCGGCATCGACCTCTCTATTGAGCAAGGCGAATGCCTGGCGCTGGTCGGGGAATCGGGATCGGGAAAGAGCCTCACCTGCCTCTCGCCCTTTGGACTTGGCCCGGCCATCTGCTCAGGGTCGGTGCAGATCGAGCGCGAGGAACTGATCGGCATTGCGCCCGAACGGCTGCGCCAGATCCGGCGCGAAAATGTCGGGTTCATATTTCAGCAGCCGCTGTCCGCGCTCACCGCGCATATGCGCGTTGCGCAGCATCTGGCCGAGGCGGCGTGTCAGGCGGGGGCTCCGCCGCCGGACAGTGCCGCGCTGGGCGAAATGCTGGCCGAGGTCGGGCTCGACCCGCCCGGCCGGTTCCTCGACAAATATCCGCATCAGCTGTCGGGCGGGGAACGGCAAAGGCTGATGATCGCCTGCGCCATCGCCCATGGCCCGCAATTGCTGATCGCCGATGAGCCGGTCTCGGCGCTCGACGCGGCGCTGCGCCGGGACGCGATGGACCTGCTTGCCCGGCTGCGCCGCGAACGCGGCATGGCGATGCTGCTGGTGACGCATGACCTGGCCCATATTGGCGATCATGCCGATCAGGTGGCGGTGATGCGCTATGGAGAGATTGTCGAGAGTGGCGCCGCCGCCCATCTCGCCATCAGCCAGTCGCACGGATACAGCAAGGCGCTATGGGCGGCCATTCCCCGGCTCGACGAGCCGGAACCGGTACATCCCGAGCCTGCACCCGGCCCGCTGCTGGCGGTCGAGGGGCTGAGCGTCAGCTTTCCGCTGCCGGGACGATTGCGCGCAAGACACCATGCCGTCCGCAATGTCAGCCTGACGATCCATGCCGGCGAAGCGGTTGCGCTGGTCGGCGGGTCGGGTTCGGGCAAGTCGACTATCGGCCGCGCCATTGCCGACATCGGCCCGGTCGATGAAGGCGAAATCAGGCTGAGCGGCCATGATCTGGGATCGCGACGCAGCCGCGATCAGCGCAAGGCGATTCAGCCGGTGTTTCAGGACCCGATGGCCAGCCTTGATCCGCACTGGCGCGTTGCAGACATTGTCAGCGAGCCGCTGGTCCATCTGAAACCCGCGCTGTCGCGCTGGACACGGCCCGGCCTGGTCGAGGAGGCCTTGCAGCAGGTTGAACTCGATGCAGGCTTTGCCGAGAGGTTTCCGGCATCATTGTCGGGCGGTCAGGCGCAGCGCGTGGCCATCGCCCGCGCCCTGGTCGTCGATCCGCAATTGCTGGTGCTCGATGAGGCGACCTCGGCGCTCGATCCGCTTGTCGCCGCGCATATCATCCAGCTGCTGCAAAGGCTGTGCGACGAGCAGGGACTGGCAATGCTGTTCATCACCCATGATCTGGCGCTCGCCCGGCGATTGTGCAGCCGCGCGATCCTGATCGACCGGGGCGAAATTGTCGAGCAAGGTCTGGTCCGGGAGATTATCGATTCGCCGCAATCCGATCTGGCCAGGGCCATGGTCGACGCGAGCCGCTAACGCCTGACCCAGTCCCCGAAAAAGCAAATGGCCGCACCGCCTGCATGGGACGGAGCGGCCATTTCCCCCTGTCCACCGGCTTGCGCCGGCCGGAAATCAGAAGCTGGCGGAGAGAGTCGCCACGACGGTATCGTCGCTCAGGCCATCAATCGACGGACCTTCAACGCCCACATAGGCTACGCCAAAGGAGAGATTGTCGGTAATCGCATAATCTGCGCCGATCGAATAATCCCATGCCTTGCCATTGCCGGTCAGCGTCAGGAAGCCATCGGTATAGCCCAGATGGCCGCTGACCGAGATCGGCGTATCGGGAATGCCGACGCCCAGATCGGTGTAGATGTAGAAGTTGTCGGTGCTGCCGAGCGAATCCTGGTCAGGCGCATAGGCAACGCCGAGTTCGGCGCTGACCGGACCCATATCGCCGGAGATCGAGCCATAAAGCTCGAAATAGTCGAGATCCAGGCCTTTCACACCGTTGGGATAGATATAGTAGAGGCCGCCAATGTCGAGCGTCACGCCGCCGACATCGCCTGACCAGCCGCCATAAATGTCAAGCTCGGTACCGCCATAGGGATTGATCTTGCCCTCGAGCGAGGAAGCCCAGGTGCCGATATAGAAGCCGCTGGAATGGCCGACATCGACACCGCCCTGAACGGCAATGTCACCGCCCGACAAACCAATGCCGCGGAAGCGATAGTCGGTGGTGAGCGCAACATTTGCGGAAACGCTGATTTCGCTCTCTTCCTCGTCCTGCGCCATGGCGGGAACTGCGGAAGCCGAAGCAAGAATGAAGGCCAGGGCGGCAAGGCCCTTGGAGATTTTGGACGTGCGCATGTTTTTCCTTTCGAGTTGGATGCGTCTCGTCCCACCTGCGCAATAGCGGCTGCCGTATTTTTGACCGGCCCCCCAAGGCCTGGCATGGCATGCTCACTATTTACGGCATCAAAGCTGCCGTAATTTGCTGCACTGCACAAGCTAAAAATACCCCAACATTTCGATTCTCGGCAAGATTGTGTCATTTCAGTAACAGATTGGGTACAAAACGGTCCTTTAACGCTTTTCACATGCTTTCGCCGCTAGAATCACCCCATGCCGATTTCGTCCTCCCCCGCTGCCGATGAACAGCCTGAAACGCTTGACGCGCTCGCCGCGCAGATCGGTTCGCTGGGACAGGTTCGCAACGTGCTGCGCGCGCTGGCGGGACCACAGGATCAGCCCGAGCTTTTCCAGGCCGGATCGGAGGGACAACCATTATCCGCCCGGCTGCTCAGCCTCAGCGCCAGCGAAATTGCCCGTATCCGCCGCCAGTGCGACACGCTGGCCTTCACCCTCAATGCCGGGCTGAGCGCAATCAGGGGCCTGCCGCCCGGCCATGCCGCCGCACAGCGCGCCGCCGCCTTGCTGGATCGCGAAACCCGCCGCGAATGGGATGCCATAGGCGCGATCCTGCACTAGGAAGCTCGCGCACCTATTGGGCAAAGAAGCTTCCAAGGTTCGGCTTTATTTTGTTCCCCTTTTGTATTAGTTCGGTGCCATGGCAGCGATTCTTATCGACCAGGCACCAGACGACATTCCGGGAATGGATGCAGGCGCGGCGGCCGTGGCGCGCGGCATTGCCCGGCTATTCCGGCGCAACCAGATCTGGGTGACCAGCGAGGTCAGCCTGCCCAATGGTCGGCGCGCCGACCTGATGGGGCTGGATGAAAAGGGCCAGATCGTCATCGTCGAGATCAAGGTGAGCAAGGCCGACCTGCTGGGCGATATGAAATGGCCCGAATATCTCGATTATTGCGACCGTTTCTATTGGGGCATTGGCGCGGATATCGAGGCGGCGCTGCTGGACCGGCAGGATTTCATGCCCGAACGCAGCGGCCTGATCGTCGCCGACGCCTATGATGCGGAAATTTTGCGACCCGCCTCGACGGTCGCGCTGGCTGCGGCCCGGCGCAAGAGCGAGACCGCCCGGCTGGCCCGGCTGGCGCTGCGGCGGATGGCGCTGATGATCGATCCGCCCGCACCGGGGCAGATTTTCTGAGCGGTTCTGTGTTTGGGAAAGGTCTGTGGTGCCGCTTACGTGACTCGAACACGTGACCCCATCATTACGAATGATGTGCTCTACCAACTGAGCTAAAGCGGCGCACCGGGCGGAGTCGCACCCTGGCGACAATCCGCGAAACGCGCCGTTACCAGCGTGACGCGCGCGATGCAAGCCTGAGCGAAAGCTTCGCGCCGCGCACAGCACGGGCGCGCCTGTGCCCTGCTCAGGCGATGCTCCTGCAATGCTGGCGGATGGCGAAATAGCCATGCGGATTAACCCTAGATTTACCATATTGCGCGACAACGCCCTGTGATTGCCAATCAATTGGGACGTCGTAATGGATAGTTTGCGCGGATTGCGGGACAGCGGGGATCAGGGTCAGGATTATGGCCATGATGACGCCGATCTCGATGACGATGCGGTCATGGACGCGCGCCATTCCTTTGGCACCGACGAACGGCGCATGCATGTGCGCGCCTATAATTACTGGGCAAAGCTGCTGGGCGAGCGCTGTTTTCCGTCGATCGAAGATCTCGATCCGGCCAATATCGAGGATTTCGGCCCGCACAGCGTGCTGCTCGATTTCACCCTGGGCCTGGAAAATCCGGCGGTATCCTATGTCGGCCAGGCACTGCGTGACGAATGCGGCCTGGATGGCGAGATCAGCCGGCTGGACGATGTTCCCGCCCGTTCGCTGCTGACCCGCATTACCGACCATTTCATGCAGATCATCGCCAACAAGGCCCCGATAGGCTTTGAGGCGGAGTTCGTGAACCAGCGCAACGTCACCATCATGTATCGCGGCATATTGCTGCCCTTCTCGTCCGACGACGACACAATCGATTTCATCTATGGCGTCATCAACTGGAAGGAAATGGCCGACAAGGCGACCACCGACGAGCTGATCGAAGAGATTGACCGGGTGGTGAAGACTGCACCGCGCAAGCCCGTCAATCCGATCTGGGACGATGGCCCGGACGATGATCTCTCCCCGGGAAGCCTGGGCGGCAATCCGTTCAGCCATTCGCTGCCGGGCGAATATCGCGACGATCCGATGCCGCTTGGCGGTTTCGAGATTGGTGCAATCGCATCGGCCACGGATAACGGCTATATCGAGATACTCGATCTTGACCCCGGATCGGTGGTCGAGGAAACGGATTTCGCCAGCGAGCCGGTCGAGCCTGCCGCCGATGCCAGCCTTGCCGACTGGCTGCTCCACGCACGCGAATGGGCGGAGATCGCCCATGCCAGCGAGGATCGCAGCCGGGGCGCTCTGTACCGCGCCATTGGCCGCGCCTATGATTTCGCGCTGGTCGCCCGCGACAATCCTGATGATTTCGCCGAACTGATCGAGGATGCAGGCATCTCCGTTCAGGAGCGCGCACCGATGACCCCGGTCGTCAAGCTGGTCTTTGGTGCCGGTTATGACAAGACCCGGCTTGCCGAATATGCCTCAGCGCTTGGCCATGCAATGCGCGTCCAGCTGCCGCGCGGCACTCTGGCCGATTATCTTCAGGATCATGAGGGCGGTCTCAAGGGACTGGTGCGCGCCGAACGCGCCCTGCGCAATGCGGACAAGCCCAAAGCAAAAACGCGCAAGTCCATGGACGAGGTCAGCAGCGCGCTGCGCCAGCGCGCCGAACAGCCGCTGGACAGCATTGCCGGTGCCAGCGAATTCACCGTCCTGCTTGCGCGGCGCGGCGAGGATGGCCGCATCGCGATTGTCGGCGCACTGGAAAATGACGACCGGCTGACAGATCAGGTGCTGCGCAAGATTGCCGACTGAGACCAGCCGGTGACTGTGGCGCAGCCGCAACAATTTTACGCAACCGCATAATATAATTTCAGGAACGAATCGCCCGCCCCGCTCCGCCCTTGAGCATTAACCATGAAAGGCGCATAAGGCGCGCGTCAGTGAACCAGCGGAGACATCGCACAAAAGCGATGCTCCCAGGCTCGAGGAACATATGGCTGAAAAACCGCGTTCTGCCGCCAGAGGCAAAGCACCCGCTAAAGCGAAATCCCCTGCAAATGCCGCGATGAGCGCCCAGGACAAGGCCTTGTGCGACAAGCTCGCCAAGGCCTTTCTCGATGGCGCGCTGCCCGGTGAGAATGAAGGCTTTGACGATCAGGTATGCGGCTCGGCAGCGGCCTTCGCCATGTCCGCGCTCAGCCAGCGCAAGGGACACAAGGCATCGCTGGCAATTGAAAGTGTCAGCGGCGATGCAGCGGGCCGCCATATGCGGCTGGCCATCGTCAATGACAATATGCCGTTTCTGGTCGATTCCATCGGCGCGACGATTTCGGGCTTCGGGCTGGCCATTGAACGGGTCATCCACCCGGTCGTCGCGGTTCGCCGCGACAATGACGGACGGCTGATCGAGATTTTCGATGGCGAAGCGGCTGGCGAGCGCCGGGAGTCGGTCATCTATCTGGAAGTCGAGCGTGCCGATGCGAAGCTGCGCCGCCAGGTCGAGGCGGCGCTGCGCGGCAATCTGGAGGATGTTCGCGCCGCGGTAGATGACTGGCAGAAATTGCAGGCGGCGATGACCGCCGATGCCGACACGATGGCCGATGGGGAGGGTGCGGCACTGCTGCGCTGGTTTGTCGATCGCAACCTTACCCAGCTGGCGCATGTCATCTATCATCGCGATGGCCGGACCGAGGCTCCGCTGGGCGTGGCGCGGATCGGCGACAAGCAGCTGCTAGCCCCGGCATCCTTTGAAAAGGCGTTCGACTGGTTCGCCAATGGCGGCACGACACCGCTGATCGTCAAGTCGAACCTGATTTCCAGCGTCCACCGCCGGGTTCCGCTCGACCTGGTGATCCTGCCGGTGCGCAAGGACGGCAAGATCGCCGCGCTGTCGGTGCATGGCGGCATCTGGACCAGCGCCGCGCTCGCCGCCGCACCGGAACGCGTGCCGATGCTGCGCGCGCACCTCAAGATCCTCATGGAGAAGTTCGGCTTTGACAGTGCCGGACATGCCGGCAAGGCGCTGGCCCATGCGCTGACCGCGCTGCCGCACGACATATTAATGGGTTTCAGCCTGGCCGATCTGGAGCGCGTCGCGCTGACCGCCATGTCCCTGGCTGACCGGCCACGGCCCCGGCTGCTGACCGTCCGGTCATCGCTCGGACGCCACCTGTTCGCCTTTGCATGGCTGCCGCGCGACGAGGTGTCTACCGGTCGCCGCCTCTCCATCGAGACCATGCTGACCCAGGCGGCGAGCGCCAAGACGCTGAGCTGGTCGATCACGCTGGAAGATGGCGAGATCGCGCTGCTGCGCTATGTGCTCGACCTGCGCGAGGGCGGGGTCGCGGTTGACGACAATGCGCTGGATGCCCGGCTGCGCGCCATGGTGCGCGGATGGGAACCCTCGGTCGAGGAAGCGCTGGGCAGGCTGGGCGAGGAAAGCCGCGCGGCGATCCTCTCTGCACGCTATGCGCCAAGCTTTCCGCCATCCTATCGCAGCGATTACGGCGCGGACGAGGCGGCATTCGACATCATGCGCCTGCGCACCCTCGAAGGGGCGGGTGCCCGTTCGGCGAGGCTTTATCGCCGTTCGGACGACGCAGCAGGCGTGCTGCGCCTGAAGCTCTACAATGTTGCGGGCGCCATCGCCCTGTCCGAAGCGGTTCCTGTGCTGGAGAATTTCGGTTTTGACGTGCGCGAGGAAATGCCGACCCCGCTCGATGGCGGACGGCTTGGCTATATTCACGATTTTCTGCTGCAATTGCCGCCCGCTGCAGATGTCGACGGTCTGCTCGAACGGGCGGAGGTCATAGAGACAGCCATTGCCCGCACGCTGGAGGGCGAGGCCGAGAATGATCCCTTTAACCGGCTGATCGCCACCACCGGGCTGGACCAGAAGGAAGCGATGTGGCTGCGCGCCTGGTTTCGCTATCTGCGCCAGACCGGCCTCACCTATGGCATGGGCACGGTCGTAGATGCGCTGCACGATGCGCCGCAGGTCACCCATGCGCTGATCGCCATGTTCATCGCCCGGCACGATCCCGCCTTCAAGGGCGACCGCGAGGCGGAGACCGAACATCAGCTGAACCTCATCAAGGACGGGTTGACCCGTGTTTCGGCGATTGACGATGACCGGCTGCTCCGGCTGTTCCGCGCGCTGATCGGCGCGATCCTGCGCACCAATGCCTTTGCGCCCGCTGCGGCAACCGCGCTGGCACTCAAGATCGAAAGCGCGAAGGTGCCCGGCCTGCCCGCGCCGGTACCGTGGCGTGAGATTTTCGTCTATTCGCCCCAGGTCGAAGGCATCCATCTGCGCGCCGGGCCGGTTGCGCGCGGCGGCCTGCGCTGGTCCGACCGGCGCGACGATTTCCGCACCGAGATACTGGGGCTGATGAAGGCGCAGCGCGTCAAGAATGCCGTGATCGTCCCGACCGGAGCAAAGGGCGGCTTTTTCCCCAAACAGCTTCCCGATCCGTCACTGGACCGCGAGGCCTGGCTGGTCGCAGGCAAGGACGCCTATAAATGCTTCATCCGCACGCTGCTGTCGATCACCGACAATATTGCCGACGACAAGGTCGTGCACCCGCCGCATGTCGTCATCCATGACGGCGAAGACCCGTATTTCGTGGTCGCCGCCGACAAGGGTACAGCGACATTCTCCGACACTGCCAACGGCATTGCCGCCGAATATGATTTCTGGCTGGGCGATGCCTTCGCCAGCGGCGGCAGCCTGGGCTATGACCACAAGGCCATGGGCATTACTGCGCGTGGCGGCTGGGTTTCGGTGCAGCGGCACTTCGCCGAAATGGGCGTGGACGTTCAGAAAGAACCGGTCCGCGTTGCGGGCTGTGGCGACATGTCCGGCGACGTGTTCGGCAATGGCATGCTGCTCAGCAAGGCGATCAAGCTGGTCGCCGCCTTTGACCACCGGCATATCTTCCTCGACCCCGATCCCGATCCGGCGAAGAGCTGGAAAGAGCGCAAGCGCCTGTTCGATCTGCCGCGCTCGTCCTGGGACGATTATGACAAGGCGCTGATCTCCCAGGGTGGCGCGGTGTTCCCGCGGTCGCTCAAGGCCATTCCGCTTACGCCGGAAATCCAGACCATGCTGGGACTGGACGTGGCTGAAATCGAGCCTAATGCACTCATCTCCGCGATCCTGCGGGCCGAGATCGACCTTTTGTGGTTCGGCGGCATCGGCACCTATATCAAGGCGTCCCACGAGAATAATGTCGATGTCGGCGATCCGTCCAATGATCCGCTGCGCATCAATGCAGAGCAGCTGCGCTGCAAGGCAATTGGCGAGGGCGCCAATTTGGGCGTCACCCAGGCGGCGCGCATCGCCTTTTCGCTGAATGGCGGGCGGATCAACACCGATTTCATCGACAATAGCGCGGGCGTCGACTGCTCGGACAATGAGGTGAACATCAAGATTGGCCTGGGTGCCGCGAAACGCGCGGGCAAGCTCGACGAGCCGGGCCGGGTCAAGCTGCTCACCGAGATGACCGAGGATGTCTCGCAGCTGGTGCTGGAGGACAATCGCCTGCAGGCGCTGGGCCTCTCCATCGCCGAACGCGGCGGGGTGCAGGCACTGCCCAGCTATATCCGCCTGATCGAGCGGTTCGAGGAAGACGGACGGCTTGACCGCAAGGTCGAGGGGCTGGCCGACAGCGACGAGCTGAAACGCCGGGCTCAGGATGAAACCGGGCTCACCCGCCCCGAACTCGCGGTGCTGCTCTCGACTGCCAAGCTGACGCTGCAGGATGCGATTGAGGCGCTGCCGCTGGCAGACGACCCGTCAATGCTGCCCGAACTGCTTGCGGCTTTCCCGGCGGCGATGCAGCAGCGCTTCCCCGATCAGCTTGCTGCCCATCAGTTGCGGCGCGAACTGCTCGCCACGAAGCTGGCCAACCGGATCATCAACCGCATGGGGCTGATCCATCCCTTTGAAATTGCCGAGGAGGAAGGGTGCAGCCTGGGCGATGTCGCAGTCGCCTTTGTCGCTGCCGAGCGCCTGTTCGATCTTGCGCCGCTCTGGCATGAGCTCGACAGGGCGGCGATGGACGAGCAGACCCGGCTGATGCTGTTCGACCGGACGGCATCCGTCCTGCGGTCCCAGATTGCCGACATATTGCGCGCCAATTCCGATGGCAGCATGCCCGGCAAGATCGTCGCCAGGCTGGAAAAGGGCGTTGGCGAGCTGGCCAGCAGGCTCGACCAGCTGCTCAATGCCGAGGCGCGGCTGCAATCCGCGCGGCAGGTGCGGGCAATGATCGATGCCGGGGCCAGCCAGGAGCATGCCATGCTGGTGGTGCGCCTGTCGAAGCTCGATGGCGCGGTCGGCCTTGCCCAGCTTGCCGCGAGCAGCGGCGTGCCCGCCGAAACGCTGACCGAGGCGTTTTCGGACCTTGGCGCGATACTGGGCCTCGACTGGACGCAGATGACGGCGGCACAGATGAATCCGTCCGATCCGTGGGAGCGCCTGCTGGTGACGGGCCTCGCCCGCGATTTTCAGCAGATGCGGCTCGATTTCCTGAAGCGCGGCGGCAAGGGCGATCCGGTCGAGTTCGTGACCCAATGGTCGGAGGCGAATCTGGCGCGGATCAAGCAGTTCCGGTCCCTGGTCGGCCGGGCGCAGATGGCGCTTTCGCCGAGCATCCCGATGCTGGCCCAGATCGCCAGCCAGGCGCGCATATTGCTGCAACGCTGATACGGTAGACCGGATCAGATATTCGTCACCACCGCGTGAATGATCAGGCCGACCAGGCCGCCCACCAGCGTGCCGTTGATGCGGATATATTGAAGGTCGCGGCCAACCGCCTGTTCAACCCGGCCGGTCACGGTCTGCGCATCCCAGCGCCGCACCGTTTCCGAAACCAGGCGGACGATCTCATCGCCATAGCGGGCCGAAACGCCGACCAGCGTGCGCCGGGCGAAGCGGTTGATCTGATGCTGCAGCCGGTCATCATTCTGCAGCGCATCGCCAATCTGTTTCAGCCCGTCGCCAAATTGGCCCTGCATGGCGCGGTCAGGATCGCGCGCTGCCTTCAGGAGCGCGGTCCGGCTCCGCTCCCATATGCCATCAATCCATTTGCCCATTGCCGGATTGGCGAGCATCTCCGCCTTGATACCGGCCACCCGGTCGCGCATCTGGGGGTCGTTGAGCAGGCGATAGGCCAGCGTTTCCAGCCCCTCCTCGACCTTGCCGCGCAGCGGATGGTTCACATCATCGGCCATATCGAAAAACAGATTGTGCAGGCCATCGACGATGCTGGTCGAGAGCCGCTCGTCAAGACCGGTCCAGCGCATGATGGTATTGGCCCGCTCCTTCACCATGTCGCGGATCAGCTGTTCATTGGCAAACAGCGTGCGCGACGACCAGTTGATGATCGCATCCATGATCGGCAGGTGCCGGTTATCGGCAATGGCCGCGTTCAGGATCTGCCCCAGCAACGGCGCGACGTCGAGCTTGTCGAGCTGAGTCCGCAAGGCCTCCTTGGCGGTGCCGCCCAGCCGGTCCTGATCGAGCGATTCGAGCAGATCCCCCAGCATGTTGGAGGCGCCCAGTCGCAACCGTCCTTCCCCGCCGCGCGGATTGACCAGAAAGCGCCCCGCCGCCGCCGCGACATTGATGCTGCGCATGCGCCGGGCAATAACCAGCGGGGTCAGGAAATTGGTGCGCAGGAATTGGGCCAGGGTATCGCCAATCCGGTCCTTGTTGCGCGGGATGATCGCGGTATGCGGAATGGGCAGCCCCAGCGGATGGCGAAACAGAGCGGTAACGGCAAACCAGTCTGCCAGGCCGCCGACCATTGCCGCCTCGGCAAAGGCCCGCAAATAACCCCAGCGGGCATCGACATGTCCCTCCAGATAATGCCCGGCGATGAACACGCCGCCCATGAACACCAGCAGGCTGGTCGCGAACAGCCGCATCCGCCAGGCCGGATCAGCGGGGCGCGGAGGCGACCCTGTCCCGCCCGGTCCGGTTCCGGAACTGCGCAAGGGCTGCATCACTCCGCTGGCAGTGCCTCCGGCTCGCTGCCCTGCTCCTTGTCCGCCTTGGGATCATAGGTGAGCAGTTTGCGGCGCAGCCACGGTCCGGAACGCCGCTCGATACCATCGGCCAGGCTGAAACCGGCCGGCACGATCAGCAGTGTCAGCAGCGTGGAGAGAATCAGCCCGCCGATCACAACCGTTCCCATTGGTGCGCGCCATGCCCCGTCACCCGAGAGCGACAGCGCAGTCGGCACCATGCCCGCTGTCATGGCAACGGTGGTCATGACGATGGGCTGGGCGCGCTTGTGGCCTGCCTCCATCAGCGCGGCGAATTTTTCCGTGCCGCGTTCCATCTCCTCGATCGCAAAATCGATGAGCAGGATCGAGTTCTTGGAGACGATGCCGAGCAGCATCAGCACACCGATCAGCACCGGCATGGAAATCGGCTGGCCGACCGCCCAGACGAGGAAGATGCCACCCAGCGGAGCCAGCGCCAGCGAGCTCATGTTCACCAGCGGTGACACGAGCCGCTTGTAGAGCAGCACCAGCACCGCAAACACCAGCATTATCCCGGCGACCAGGGCAATGATGAAGTTGACCAGCAATTCCTGCTGCCATTCATCCTCGCCAAATGCTTCGTTGGAAACACCCGTGGGCAGGTTCTGCATGATCGGCAGCTTGTAGATCGCCTGCATCGCCTCGCCCTTGACGATATCGGGCGCAAGATCGGCACCGACAAACACGCGCCGCTGCTGGTTATAGCGCTGGATCGAGGTGGGACCGGACCCGAAGGAGATATTGGCGACGCGGCTCAGCGGCACCGATCCGCCACTCGAAGTCTGGACCGGCAGCTGGGCAATGGTCGAGAAATCGTTGCGCGATTCCTTGGGCAGCGTCACCCGGATCGGAATTTGCCGGTCGGACAGCGAGAATTTCGCCGCATTCTGCTCGATTTCCCCCAGTGTCGCGATGCGGATCGTCTGGCTGAGCGCGGCGGTGGTCACGCCAAGTTCTGCAGCAAGGTCCTCGCGCGGTTCGATGATGATCTCGGGACGACGCATATCGGCATTGACGCGGGGCGCAGTGACAAGCTTCAGCCCCTTCATCTGCTCGACCAGAATGGCTGCTGCCGAATCAAGCTTGTCGGGATCAGAGCCGGTCAGCATGATTGAAATATCGCGATTGGTGCCGCCGCCGCCCGATTGCGAGGCAAAGGACACCCGCGCATCGGGGATGTTCTGCAATGTCGGGGCAAGCGCGCGTTCAAACTCGATCGACGTCTTGTCGCGATCTTCCTTGAGCGTCACGAACACCGTGGCATCGCCTTCCCGAATACGCTCAAGCGCCTTTTCAACTTCGGGCTGTTCGTAAAGGATTGCAGCCACCTTGTCCGCGACGACTTCGGTCTGTTCCATGGTGGTTCCAGGCACCATTTCGATGCGCACCCGGCTGTATTTGTCGTTGACCGTCGGCTGGAACTGCATCGGTGTTATTGCGAACATGACAATGGTCAGCAGGAACGCAACTATGCCGACACCGATCATCCATACCCGGTGATCGAGGAACAGGCTGAAAAACTTGCGGAAGAAACCGCCATTGTCGCCCCGGAATGCCTTGGCGCGGCTCTTGTCCAGCGACCAGGCCAGGATCGCCATATAGCGATCCATCAGCGGACCCTCGCCATGGGACGCCTGTCCTTTGGCGTCCAGGAAATAGGCCGCGATCATCGGCGTGATCATGCGCGCGACAGCAAGGCTCATCAGCACCGAAATCACGACCGTAATCCCGAAATTCTTGAAGAACTGGCCGGAAATTCCGGGCATCAGGCCCACGGGCAGGAACACCGCGACAATGCAGAAGCTGGTCGCGACGACCGCCAGGCCAATTTCATCGGCCGCGTCAATCGAGGCCTGATAGGCGGATTTGCCCATGCGCATGTGTCTGACGATATTCTCGATCTCCACAATCGCATCATCGACCAGCACCCCGGCGACAAGGCCCAGCGCCAGCAGGGAGAGCGAATTGAGGTTGAACCCCAGCAGGTCCATGAACCAAAATGTCGGGATAGCAGACAGCGGGATCGCCACAGCCGAGATCATCGTCGCGCGCCAGTCGCGCAGGAAGAAAAACACCACGACAACCGCCAGCACCGCACCCTCGATCATCGCCGCCATGGAGCTTTCATACTGGTCCTTGGTGTAATCCACGCTGGAGCCGAGCGAGATAAAGCGGACTCCAGGGTTTTCCTGCTCCATCTTCCGCATCATTTCGGCGGCATTATCGTAAACAGTCACGTCGGACGCGCCGCGCGAACGCGACATGGCAAAGTTCACAACCTCCTTGTTGCGCACCTTGCTGACCGTTGAGGGTTCGGCATAGCCATCGGTCACCGAAGCAATTTCGCTGAGCTTTATGGTCCGCCCGTTGCCGATAGGGACCTGCATCTGGGACAGGTCATAGGCGGTATCGGCATTGCCCAGCACGCGCAGCGATTGCTTGGTGCCGCCGACATCGGCCCTGCCGCCCGCGGCGTCGAGATTGATCTGGCGCAGCGCGCTGTTGACCTGGCTGGCGGTCACGCCCAGCGATTGCATGCGCTCCGGACTGATCACCACCCGAATTTCTCGGTCGACCCCGCCAAACCGGTCCACCTCGGACATGCCATCAATCGACAGCAGGCGCTTGGCGACGGTATCATCGACGAACCAGCTCAGCTGTTCGATCGTCATGTCGTCGGCCTCGACCGCGAAATAGCCGATCGGCTCGCCCGCTATGTCGACCTTCTGGACGCGCGGTTCCAGAATCCCGTCGGGCAGGCTGCTGCGAATCTGGTCAATCGCATTCTTGACCTCATTGACCGACTGGTTAGTATCCTGGCCGATTTCGAACTCGACAAAGGTCTGCGAATTGCTCTCGCTGGCGGTGGAACTGATGGTCTTGACGCCATTGATGCTGCGGATCGCGGCTTCCACCCGCTGGGTAATCTGATTTTCGATTTCGGTCGGTGCAGCGCCCGGCTGCGAAATGCTGACGCGCACCGCCGGGAAATCGATTTCCGGATTGTTGACGACATCCATGCGAATGAAGCTCAGGATACCGGCCAGCGTAATCGCCGTGAACAGCACCAGCGGAATGATCGGGTTGCGGATCGACCAGGCCGAAATATTCCTGAAGTTCATCGTCTCACCTTATATCCGCCACACCGGACGGATTCCTTCTGCCGCGCCATGCAGCCAGAGCCTCAACCGGCCTTTTTCTTCTGCATTTGCGGCCGAACCGTTTCGCCAGGGCTGAGGAAGCCGCCCGCGAACAGCACGACCCGCTCCTTGCCGGTAAGGCCGCTGGCGATGGCAATGCCGTCCGCCGTCACCACCCCGGTCTTAACATCCTTGCGGACAACCTTGTTGTCCTTGCCCACGACATAGACATAGGCGCCCTTGTCGTCGCTCAGCACGGCGGATTCAGGCAGGACAGGTGCCTGCGAGGCACCGCTGCGAACCTGGGCGCTGGCAAAGCCGCCGGGACGCAAGGCCGGATCATAGGCCAGCGCGATACGCGCAATGCCCTGCCTGCTCTGCTGGTTGATGGTCGGCAAAAGCTGCCAGACCTGCCCGGTAAAGCTCTTGTCGGTTCCGACCGGCTGAACATCTGCGGTCACGCCCACAGCCAGCCGGGAAAGATCGCCCTCGCTCAGCTCCGCACGCAATTCCATCTCGCCGCCCGCAGCCATGCGGAACAGCACACCGCTGCCCGCGCCGACAACCTGGCCGGGCTCGACATTGCGTTCCAGCACCAGACCCGATTCCGGCGCACGGATATTGAGCCTGCCAGTGCGTGCGCGGGCCTCCTGCAGCTGCGCCCTGGCCACTTCGACCCGCGCAACCGCAGCATCCCGGGTCGCGGTCTTGCGATCAATATCGGCCTTGGAAATAAATCCGCGCTCGACCAGCGCCATCGCCCTGTCGAGCTCCGACTGGGCCAGGCGGGCATCGGCTTCGGCAACGGAAATCTGCGCCGCCAGCGAACGGGCCTGTTGCGACTGGACCGACTGATCGATGATCGCCAGCACCTGTCCGGACCGGACCCAGTCGCCCGGCTGGACAAGAATGCGCACGACCTGGCCACCTTCCCCGGCGATACCGATCGGCATTTCGCGCCGGGCCGCCAATGTGCCGGTTGCGTTGATGATGCGCTCGACCAGCCCGCTGCCCGGAACGACGACGGTTACAGCCGGAGCCTGGGAATCCGATCCGCCCGCACCGGCGCTTGCAGCCTCTCCGGTCGCGGTGCCGTTTTCACCGCCATCACCGCCAGAGAAATAAATTCCGGCCAGCACCAGCAGGAGCGCAGCGGCAATGGCGCCAAAGATGGTAAAGCGCCGGCTGCGCCGCGCCGCCTCTTCATCTTCGGTCAGGTAAATGTCTTCCTGCCGAGCGCTGATTTCACCCGCCCGAAGGCCCGTTTCATAGTTCATTGCAAATCCGTCCGTCTGCACACCATCGGCCAGGGCCAGCGCCCGTCCGAAGGACCAGCCGCCAGGCCATTGCCAATGCCGGGTCCGGCTCGCCGGTCCTGATTATGCGAGTGTGTTACTCGATTAAGGCACCGCGGGCAAGCGCAAACAAATTACTGTTGCGAAGCGATTACGCCGCCCCGTCCCGATTTGCAACGTATTGCCGACGAGCGGCCAATCAGGACTGACCGATTACATCAGCCCCGTTGCCGCCGGATCACACCATGGATCGGACGCCGGGCCAGCATTTGGCCCGGCCATCGCAATAAACCTATCTAGCGAATGCGTCCGCGCCGGACCAGATTGACGATTCCGAGCAGGACCACAGCGCCGCCAAAGGCCACCAGCAGGGTCATGGGATTGAAAGGTGCATCGCGCATATTCTGGGTGCCGCCGGTCAGGAATGCAAAGAGCGATCCGCCGATCATCGATCCCACACATCCCACAATGACATTGGCAATAATGCCCATGGATGCGTCGCGGTTCATCACCTTGCTGGCAAGCCATCCGATAATGCCGCCCATGACCAGTGCGAGCAGAAAATTGATCATATATCCCTCCTGTTGTCCTGGAAGCACCGCCTGCCGTCCGTGCCCGGCGTTTCGACTCCAAGGACGGAAGGACTATGCCGGGTCAAAGGAGGAATCGCCACCCCGCGCGTGAACAGCCCCGCCATTACCGCTTCGACAAGGCTCCGGACGCCAAAAACCCCGCCCCTTGGGGGAAGGGCGGGGTTCTGGAACGAAGCCTTTCGGCCTGGGATATTGCGGACGGCCTTGGGGGGAGCCGGCACCGCAAACTGTCAATCTCGTTTCATCAATAGCGCTGCTGCCGCTCGTACAGATCACGATAATGCTGGATGCGCGTGACCCGCAGCCCGGGCATGCCCGAACGGTCCACCGCACGCTGCCAGCCGGCAAATTCCTCCAGCGTCAGGCCATAGCGCTCGCATACCTCGTCAATATCGAGCAGCCCGCCATTGACGGCGGCAACCACCTCTGCCTTGCGGCGGACCACCCATCGCTTGGTCTTGGGCGATGGCAGGTTGTCGAGCGTCAGCGGCTCGCCAAGCGGGCCGATAACCTGTGCCGGTTTGATTTTCTGGTTCTCAATCATTGTGACCTCAGTCGTCCTTTTCGCTCACCAGTGCTGGCCTTTTCTCCGGGTAAATGACCGGCTTTGAAATACCCTGAAGCAGCTTGGTAAACGGCATCTTCATTGTTTTGGCCGGGCCCGGCGCCACGCGCCAGAAACCCCGCAATGTCCGGATCGAACGAGGCCGAAAGAGCAGGCCGGGCGCTATTTGCGCCCATGGTGCCGGCAAAGAAGCCGATATGTCCGCCCAGACCATTGTCACCGGACAAGCCGAACCGTCCCCGCCGATGCGTGCCGGGCATGGGCAAGGCATTGCCGGAAATCAGGGACAGCAGGACATCAATGTCCAGCCTGCGCATTTCGCGTGAAACGAAATGGCCCTGCTCCAGCGCCTCATGGGGAAAGTTCATGTCCATGGCCACCGGTCTACCGATGAAGTGGTAAAGCCCGGTAAAAGCCGCCTTCATGCCTGATTAGCCTTGGTTAATCGTGCGTAAGAATATTACGCGAAGCTGCGCATTTCTGCCATTTCGCGGGTGCAGCACGCCCGGGGAAAAGCGGCAAAAATTTGCCGCCCGGGGTGGCAGAATGCTGCCGTCGGGCCTAAATGCGGCGCATGAACCCCCGCACTACCCCCGATTTCGGCCTTGAAGGACCGCTGGCGAATCGCCGAATCGTCGTGGCGATGTCGGGCGGAGTCGATTCGTCTGTGGTGGCCGCGCTGGCAGCGCGCAGCGGCGCGGAAACCATCGGCATCACCCTGCAGCTCTATGACCATGGCGAAGCCGTGAACCGGGCAGGGTCATGCTGTGCGGGACAGGATATTCGCGACGCCCGCGCGGTAGCCGACCGGCTGGGCATTGCCCATTATGTGTTCGATCATGAAAGCCGCTTTCGCGAAAGCGTGGTCGAAAACTTCGCCGATGAATATATGGCGGGACGCACGCCTATACCCTGCATCCAGTGCAATATGGGCGTGAAGTTCACCGATCTGCTGCAAATGGCGCGCAATCTGGGGGCGGATTGCCTGGCGACCGGGCATTATGTGCGCCGCATCATCGGTAGCGACGGCAGGCCCGAATTGCACCGGGCCATCGATCCGGCCCGCGACCAGAGCTATTTCCTGTTCGCCACCACCGATCAGCAGCTCGATTATCTGCGCTTCCCGCTGGGCGGCATGGAAAAACCGCTGGTCCGCGAGATCGCCGCCGAACTGGGGCTGGCAGTCGCGGGCAAGCCCGACAGCCAGGATATCTGCTTCGTTCCCGATGGTGATTATGCGCGTGTCGTGCGCAAGGTGCGGCCCGATGCCGATGACCGGGGCGACATCGTCCATGTCGACGGGCGCACGCTTGGCCAGCACAAGGGGCTGATCCACTTCACCGTGGGACAGCGCCGGGGCCTTGAAATTGGCGGCCAGGCGGAGCCTCTCTACGTCGTGAGGCTCGATCCGGAGAACAAGCGCGTCATCGTCGGCCCGCGCCAGGCTCTGGCAATCGCAGCGGCCCGGATCATCGACACGAACTGGATCGGGGCAGCCTATCATGGCCCGGTCGAGGCCAAGGTGCGATCATTGGCAAAGCCTGTGCCTGCAAGGATCGAGGGATCAGGACCGGACCGCAGGCTGGTATTCGACCGGCCCGAATATGGCGTCGCGCCGGGCCAGGCGGCGGTATTCTATGCCGGATCCCGCGTGCTGGGCGGCGGCTGGATCGCGTCCACCGAAGCGGCTGACGCAGTGCTCGCCGCCTAGAGCGCGTTCGGTTTTGATTGAATCAAAACCTGCGCTCTATGCTCTTGTCTTACCGTATTTTCCGAGTCGTCAGATGTATCCATCTGACTTGAAAATACTCTAAACTCCCGTCGAGCCGAAGCCGCCGCTGCCGCGCGCGGTATCGTCAAGCACATCGACTTCGCGGAAATCGGCATGCTGGACGGGTGCGACGACAAGCTGTGCCACCCGATCGCCGCGCCGGATCGGAAAGGGAGCGTCGCCATGGTTGATCATGATGACCTTCAGCTCGCCACGATAATCGCTGTCGATGGTGCCCGGCGTATTGGGCACCGTAATCCCGTGTTTCAGCGCCAGCCCGGAACGGGGCCGCACCTGCACCTCATAGCCCGCCGGTATGGCCATGGCGAAACCGGTGGCAACCGCATGGCGCTGTCCGGGCTGCAGGTCCAGCTCCTCTGCGGCGACAACATCCATCCCCGCCGCACCCGGCGTTGCATAGGCGGGCAAGGGCAGTCCTGCCCCGTGCTCCAGCCTCTTCATCGCAATGGTGATCGGCGGCAGGGGATGATCAGGATGCGCGGAGGGCATTGGCGACTTTCTCCATCAGTTTGCGGGCAACCTCGCCCTTGGGCAGATTGTCCCAGCTTTCCACGCCAGCATCGCTGACTATGTGCACGGCATTTTCACTGCCGCCCATGACATCGCCCGACACATCATTGGCGACAATCCAGTCACAGCCCTTGCGGGCAAGCTTGGCGCGGGCATGCTCGACGACATGCTCGGTCTCGGCGGCAAAGCCGATCAGCAGGCCCGGCCGCCGGGCACTCCCGGCAAGCCCTGCCAATATGTCGGGATTCTCGGTCAAGGCGAGCGCGGGCAAGGCCCCGCCATCCTTCTTTATCTTCTGTTCCGCGCTGCCCATGGTGCGCCAGTCGGCAACAGCCGCGACCATGATCGCGACATCGGCGGGCAGCGCCTCCTCGACCGCTGCGGCCATTTCACGCGCGGTTTCCACATCGATGCGCACCACGCCCGGAGGGGTCTCCAGATGCACCGGACCAGCGACCAGCGTCACATCCGCACCCAGATCCGCGGCCGCAGCGGCAATCGCAAAGCCCTGCCGTCCGCTCGACCGGTTGGCGATATAGCGCACCGGATCGATAGGCTCATGCGTCGGCCCTGCGGTCACCAGAACGCGCCTGCCGTAAAGCGGGCGATGCGTGTCGGGGGCAAAGGCGGGCTGGCCATCGAGCAGGCCGCCGCCAGCCTCTGCCGCAGCGATTGAGCGCAATCTCGCCTGAACCTCGGCCATGATCGCATCAGGTTCGGGAAGCCGTCCGGGGCCATATTCGCCGCACGCCATCGCGCCTTCATCGGGATCGATAATGTGGATGCCATCCTGGCGCAGCCGCGCAACATTGCGCTGCGTCGCCTCATGCTGCCACATGCGCACGTTCATCGCCGGAACCGCCAGCACCGGGGTATCGGTGGCGAGCAGCAATGTGGTTGCCAGGCTGTCCGAAATGCCCGCCGCCATCTTGGCCAGCAGGTCAGCCGTTGCCGGGCACACCACCACCAGATCAGCCTCCCGGCTGAGCTGGATATGGCCCATTTCGGTCTCGTTCTTCAGATCCCAAAGGGTGGTGTGGACCTCATTTTCAGAAAGCGCCGCCAGCGTCATCGGGGTGATAAACTGTGCCCCACCCTCCGTCAGTATGCAGCGCACCGTCATACCAGCCTTGCGGAAAAGCCGGATCAGCTCGCACGCCTTGTAGGCCGCGATCCCGCCACCCACGATCAGGAGTATATGCCTTGCCATAATCGCTCTCATGCCGCCTTTCGGCGCATATGTATAGCGGGCCGGGGATGATTTTGAGGGGGCCGTGCCGGTAAAGGACAAGCAGGCAGAGCAGCGCCGCCCCCAATGCCGTCATCCACCAGCCGGGTTCGCCGGGGGAGAGGCCGATACCCGGCATTCCCGCCGCCCGGCAGAGGCGGTCCAGCGCCGCGCTGATCTGCACAAAGGCCAGCACCAGCAGGCAGGCGGGCAGCAGTGCGCGAATGGCAAGGGGGGAAACGAATCGCTTCATGGCGCCATTCTAGGCCCGAAATTCGGTGCCCGCTGTGCGCTGGAGCATTGTCGCCCGGCCCGGGACGTTTCACACGGAGCGGACGAACCATGCAGGCGGCACTTACTCGGCGATGCGCGACACTATGCTGTGGTTGAACTCTTTCCAGCCCGCATCGGTCAGCAGCCAGTCGGTGATTTCCACCCGGCCATCCTCGCGCAGCGCATAGCGGGTGCGCCCCTGCTTGCCGCCCGCTATGCCCCAAATCGTCTCGATCCCGGTCGCAGTGAGCGTTGCCGACAGCGGATGCATGTCGCCGCTATTGTCCACCCAATAGCCATCGGCATGATCCGGAGCGACCATGCGGTAATGGCCAATACCGACAAAGCTCTGCTCGCTCTCGCCGCGCTGCATGACAATGCGATAGTCAATACGCTGAAACCGGCCATCAAGCGCCGGGGACCATTGCATCTCGGTCCTGGCGGGTGCGCCAAAGGCCTCGCCTTCCGCCTGCCATTTGCCTTCAAGGGCCGCGAAAATTTCGCCTTGCACCGGTTCTGCATGGGCGTGCAAAGCGAATCCCGAAAGTATCGCCATTGCCAGTGCCGCAATCCATCTCGCCAGTGCCATGACGTCTCCTCCCCCGGCCCTATCCCCAATAATGCATTGCCGCCGCGCCCGCCACCGCTGCCAGCAATGCGGTTGCGCCATAGGACAGCCAGCCGCCGCCGCGTGACGGCCGCTTGTCCCATATCAGCGGAATTTCGGGAACCGGCGGCGGTTCGGGCGCGCCGCCCTTTTTGGGCACCTGCTCCTCCAGCCGCCGGACAAGATCGGGCAGCCGCAACAATGTCGTGATGTCGGTATTGATCCGGTCGGCAATCGCCGCTTCCGGGCCAAGCTCGTCGCGAATCCACTCCTTCACATAAGGGCCGGACGTGTCCCACATGTTGATGCCGGGATGGAGCTGGGTCGCAACGCCCTCCACCATCACCATGGTCTTTTGCAGCAACAGCAGGTGCGGCTGAGTCTGCATGTCGAAATCGCGGGTGATGGCGAACAGCCCGTCGAGCATCTGGCCGACGCTGAGCTCGCTCACCGGCTTGCCGCGCATCGGCTCGCCCACCGCCCTCAGCGCGGTCGCAAACTCATCGACATTATGATAGCTCGGCACATATTGCGCCTCGAAATGGATTTCCGCCACGCGCCGGTAATTGCCGGTGGTCAGCCCGAACAGGATTTCCGCCAGCCAGTATCGCGCCCGCCGGTCGATCCGGCCCATAATCCCGAAATCGATCGCGACAATGGCCCCGTCGTCAGCCACGAACAGATTGCCCTGGTGCATGTCGGCATGGAAATAGCCTGCGGCAATCGCCTGTTTCAGAAAGGTCAGGACCAGCCGGTTGGCAAGCGCGGGCAGATCATGCCCCGCTGCCCGCAGCGCGCCGACATCGGAAATCTTGATTCCGTCGATCCAGTCGAGCGTCATCACCGATCCGCAGGTCCGGTCCCAGTCAATCGCCGGGATGCGATAGCCCTCGACCGGGGCCATCGCCTCGGCCAGTTCGGATGCGCTGGCGGCCTCACGCCGCAGGTCCAGCTCGCGATTGGTCCAGCGCTTGAAATTGGCGATGGTCAGGCGCGGGCGCAGCCGCATCGCCTCTCCCCCCATCGCCTCGAGATGCGCGGCGGCCCATTCATAGGTTTCAATGTCGCGCGCGAATTTGCGCCGGATGCCGGGTCGCAACACCTTGACGGCGACGGTGCGTCCGTCGCTGGTAACCGCCTTGTGCACCTGGGCAATCGAGGCCGACCCCACCGGTTCGGGATCGATATGCTCGAAGAACCGGTCGACAGGGCCATCAAGGCCCGCCTCGATCTCGCGCCGTATCGCCTCAAAGGGAACCGGAGGCAGCTGATCCTGCAGGCTCAACAGATTCTGCGCCGCTTCCTCGCCGACCAGATCGGGACGGGTGGCCAGCGTCTGGCCAAGCTTGATCGCCGCCGGCCCGATGGCCTTGAATGCAGCGGCATAGTCCGGTGTTTTCGGGACGCGCGCGCCCAGCCGGGCGATACGGCACAGGCGGCCCACGGCGGGCGGAGTCTGCGGAGCGGCCTCCAGCCCCTTGAGTGCGCCATGCCGGGCAAGAATGCGGCCCCATTTGAGCAGCCGCCAGATATGGGTGCGCGGTGCGGTCATGACCGGAACGCCATATGCGCGGCCATGCCCGGCGCAGAGCCAGTGGTGAAATCGTCACAACCGGGCAAGGGCGTCACACCTTCCAGCCGCTATGGATCGCGACCAGCCCGCCCATGATCGGCTCGACACGGGTGCGTGCGAAACCGGCCTTGCGGATCATCGCTTCAAATTCGGGCATTTTCGGAAAGCGCCGGATCGATTCGATCAGATAGCGATAGCTGTCGGCATCCCCGGCAATCGCCTGGCCGATCTTCGGCACGATCCGGTGCGAATAGGCATCATAGATTTCGCCAAAGCCGGGCCATTGGGTGGTCGAGAATTCAAGGCAATAGAAACGTCCCCCATAGCGCAGCACCCGGTGCGCCTCGGCCAGCGCGCGATCAATATGGGTCACATTGCGGATACCAAAGGCGATTGTATAGGCATTGAAGCTGCGATCAGGGAAGTTCAGCTGCTCGGCATCCTGGCATGACCAGACCAGCCGGTCCTCGCCGCGCTCGACCGCCCGCTCGATGCCGACGTCCAGCATGTCCTGGTTGATATCGGCGACGGTGACATTCGCGCCCGAGCGCACCATGCGAAAGGCTATATCGCCGGTGCCCCCCGCCATATCCAGTATATCCTCGCCCGGTTGCGGCTTCACCCGGCGGACGAACCGGTCCTTCCACAGCCGGTGCATACCGCCCGACATGGCATCGTTCATGATGTCATAGCGCGTCGCCACGCTGGAAAATATGCCACCGACGCGCCCGGCCTTTTCGTCCGCGTCGATATCCTGATAGCCAAAGGGCACTGTCTCGCTCATATTTTCCCTCTAGGGATTATTACAGGCCGCGCAAAGGCTGTTAGGCAGCGTGGTCAAATTCCGCATGGTCGCGGTGGCCGGAGATGAAACAAAGCATATGCCTGAACTTCCCGAAGTCGAAACCACCGTGCGCGGTCTGGAAAAGGTGCTGCACGGCGCGCGGCTGGTGCGCGTCCAGGCGCGCCGCCCCGATCTGCGCAGGCCATTTCCCGCCGATCTCGGCCAGCGCCTGACCGGAGCGCAGATTACCGGGCTGGGACGCCGCGCAAAATACGGCCTGATCGATACGGATCGCGGCGATACCATGATCTTTCATCTCGGCATGTCGGGGCGATGGCGAATCGATCCCGACGCCATTGGCAAGCATGATCACCTCTTGATCGAAACCGATGGCGGGCATCGGCTGGCGCTGAACGATGCGCGCCGTTTCGGCTCGGTCGACCTCTGGCCGAGCGATGACCTGCTGCGTTTTCCCGGCTTTGCGGGCATGGGACCTGAACCGCTGGGCGACAGCTTTGATGCCGCCGGTCTCCATGCCGCGCTCAAGGGACGCATGGCGCCGGTCAAGGCCATGCTGCTCGACCAGAGGATCGTTGCCGGGCTGGGCAATATCTATGTCTGCGAAGCGCTCAACATGGCGGGAATCGCTCCGGATCGTCCCGCCGGACGGATCAGCAGGGCAAGGCTGGACCGGCTGGTCCCGGCCATCAAATCGGTGCTGCAGGCTGCCATAATGGCGGGCGGGTCAACCCTGCGCGACTATGCCCGGCCCGATGGAGAGCTGGGCTATTTCGCCAAGGACTGGCGGGTTTACGGACGCGAGGGGGAGAAATGCCCCTGTGGCGGGACCGTCCAGCGCCTTGTCCAGGGCGGGCGCTCCACTTTTCACTGCCGGACCTGCCAGCGCTGAAAAACCGCGATTTGGCGTTGACGAATGGGCCATGGCCCGTTAATGGGCGCGCTTTCGCGGCATTGCCGTCCAGACCCACGGGGCTGGTCAGCCGGATCGCCGCATTTTCTGCAGACCTGATATTCGAGGAAAATATGGCCAATACGCCGCAAGCCCGCAAGCGCATCCGTCGCAACGACAAGCGCGCTGTCGTCAACGGAAACCGCGTCAGCCGGATCCGCACCTTTGTGAAAAAGGCCGAGGCTGCACTGGAAGCGGGCGACAAGGATGCCGCCAGCGCCGCGCTGAAGATCGTTCAGCCCGAAATCGCCCGTGGCGTCGCCAAGGGTGTGATCCACAAGAATACCGCAGCGCGCAAATTCTCGCGCCTGACCAAGCGGCTCGCCGCACTCGGCTGACCGGCTGGCGGAGGGCAGTGCCTTCCGCATTCGGCCCCATGGTCCAAGGCTGACCCGTCACCATCCGGTGGCGGGTTTTTTGCTGTCCGGAATGCACGCACACCATCACCGATTCGGTATCACCGGCAGGACTGGATCGGGCATGAGCTGACGGAAAAAAGGTGCGGATTGGCAACGTAACATTTCTGAAAAAATGTAACGCCGGGCGACGCCCGTAACAAATGCAGCTTTTCCCGCGATTCGCGGGCAACATCCCCGGCAAAAACCAGTGATAATATTGTAAACAAAAGGTTAATTTCGGGCGGAAAGGATTTTTTCCGGCATTCCGCCTGTCAAATATTTTATTTCAGTTTTTTTGCATCCGTCCCTCTTGTGCGACTCGATCAACGCTCGCTAGACCCACAATCGACGGTGCCGATTTTTCGATCAAACCGCCCAAAACGAAAGCCGAAAATCCTTTCAAAACCCGATGCCCATTGGCATTGTGGCGGAGGCAGGTTGTGCCCTGAAACGGGCAGTGAAAACGGCTTCGAACAAGACAGGATGATGGCACCGGTCCAGGCTGCAACGGGGTATGCAGGCGGGCAGGTTTATGAGGGTTGTCAAGACATGCCGGGTCGGACTGGTGAGGCAGTGGTTAACAGGGTTTGCGGCGCCGGACGTTCCGGCGGGACCGTACAGGATGCCGTGATCCGCCATGAGAGCGGACACAATGCATCCCCCATTACCTGCCATCATCATCGATATGGCAGTTTCTGAAATCGGGTAGCGCCCCGTTATCGCACGGGGTTGATTGAGGGTCCTTGATTTGGACCAGGGCTATGCTTGGGGTTGGGCAATAATGCGGAAAAATGGTGCGGCACAGGATCTGAACGACAATGTTGACCTCGATCTCGAGGCCGACTGGAACGATATCAGCCAGGGCCTGAAAAAGGATCTGGGTGCCCAGATTCATTCGCAATGGATCAGGCCGATTCGCCCCGGTGCGCTCGATGAGGAAACCGGCATTCTCGAACTGCACCTTCCGTCCGAATTTTCGGCCAACTGGGTCAATGAGCGCTTTGCCGACCGGCTGTCGCTCGCCTGGAAGATTGCCCGGCCCGAAATCCGTTCGCTGAAGATTGTCGCTGCGCCGCGCGATGGCAGCGGGGCCGCGCCCCGCCTGCGCACGCTGGCCCCGGTCGGCGTTCCGGCAGCCACGTCGCGTACACGCGGCGAGACCGACATGAATGCGCGGCTCGTCGCGCTCGACAATGCACAGGATTTCGACAGCTTTGTCACCGGCACCACCAATGTGCTGGCCTGCAATGCCGCACAGCGCATGGGCGCCGCCGAAAAGCCGCTGTTCAACCCGCTCTATCTCAAGGCACCGACCGGACAGGGCAAGACGCACCTGCTCCACGCCATCGGCAATGCCTATGCCGCTGCCAATTCCGAAGCGCGCATCTGCTACTGCCCGGCCGAAAAATTCATGAACGACTTTGTCTGCGCCATCCAGCGCAACGATTCGCAGGGCTTCAAGGCGAGGCTGCGCGGATTCGACATGCTGCTGGTCGACGATATCCAGTTCATCATCGGCAAAAGCTCCACCCAGGAGGAATTTCTGCACACCATCGATGCGCTGCTGGCAGCGGGCAAGCGGCTGGTGGTGTCATCCGACCGCGCGCCCCAGGCGCTTGACGGCGTCGACCAGCGGCTGCTGTCGCGGCTGTCCATGGGGCTGGTCGCGGATATCCAGCCCGCCGACCTGGAGCTGCGCCGCGCCATTTTGCGGGCGCGCATCTCGCGCTATAACATAAGCGAAGTCGGCGAGGATGTCGTCGAGTTCCTGGCCCGCACGATCAGCCGCAACGTCCGCGAGCTGGTCGGCGGTCTCAACAAGCTGATGGCCTATGCCCAGATTACCGGACAGCCGGTGACACTGGCGCTGGCCGAGGAACAGCTTTCCGACCTGCTGAGCGCCAATCGCCGCCGGATCACGATTGACGAAATCCAGCGCGCCGTCTGCCAATATTACAAGGTCGACCGTTCGGAAATGTCGAGCAAGCGTCGCGCCCGCGCAGTCGTGCGTCCGCGCCAGATCGCCATGTACCTGGCAAAAGTGCTGACACCGCGTTCCTATCCGGAGATCGGGCGGAAATTTGGCGGGCGCGATCACAGCACGGTGATCCATGCAGTTCGCCTGATCGAGGATTTGCGGGTCCGCGATGCCGATATGGATGGCGACGTCCGCGCGCTGCTCCAGCAGCTCGAATCCTGACACGCGCTTCACAATAACCGTTAACGATACAAAGCGTTTGCCGGGTTAAGGTTTCTGATCCTAAACTCGCGTCATGGAATTCAGCGACGATCAGCTTGATCGCTATGCGCGGCATATCGTGCTGCCGGAAATCGGCGGAGCGGGGCAGGCGCGGCTGCTCGATACGCATGCGCTGGTCATCGGTGCGGGCGGCATTGGCTGTCCGCTGCTCGCCTATCTGGCGGCGGCTGGGCTGGGCCGGGTCACAGTGATGGACGATGATCATGTGTCGCTTTCGAACCTGCAAAGGCAGATCCTGTTCGGGTCATCCGATATTGGCCGGGCAAAGGTCGATGCTGCGCAGCATGCCCTGCAGCATATCAACGCTGAAATTGACATTATCACTGTAAATCAGCGCTTTACCGCGCAGCATTTTTCGCGCGAGGAAGCTGCCGGTTTTCATGTCATCATCGATGGGTGCGACAATTTCGCGACCCGGCTGGCGGTCAACCGCTTCGCCGTGGAGCACCAAATTCCGCTTGTCTCGGCAGCCATAGGACGGTTCGACCTGCAGATCGCCATTTTCGACGCGCGCCGCGATGATGCCCCCTGCTACCAGTGCCTGGTCGGCGACAATCCCGATCCGGGCGCGGGTAATTGCGCAGAGCAGGGCGTGCTGGGCGCACTGGCCGGTGTAGCGGGCAGCCTGGCCGCGCTGGAGGCGATCCGGCTGGCAGTGCCCTTTGGCGATGACCGCGCGGACAGCCTGTTGATGGCAGACATGCGCGACATGCGCTGGCGCAGCGTGCGTATCGCCCGTGACCCGGGATGCACGGTGTGCGGAAAGCCGGGCCGGTGACGATGCGGGGGCTGACCTGCATCCTGCTGACCCCCGACCGGGAACGGTTCGAAGGGCTGGTGATGATGGCGATGGCGCATGCCGCCCTGCATGATGAAGGCGAGGCAAGGACGCGAATTTTCTGCCATGCCCCGGCGGTACCGCTGCTGGCCCTGCCCGGCGGCCCTATGCTGGCCGAGGCCCGTTCGCTGGGAATCTTATTCATTGCCTGCCAGACCGGCCTTGCCGAACACGGCCTGAAACCCGAAGATCTGGTGGCCGGCACGCAGATTTCCGGTCCCATTGCCATTTTCAGCGATCTCGGCGATGATCGGCTGGTCATGTGCTGACCGGCTTGGCTCCGCGCCTGCACGAGACGGCTTGGGGGGAGATACTGCCATGACATTGCCAGTTACCGCGCTGACCGCAGCGATTGTCGCGATCATGCTGCTGATCACCGCCATTGATACGGTGCGGCAACGCTTGCGCGCCCGCGCCGCATTTGGCGATGCCAGCGACTCGCGCCTGATCATGGCCAGCCGCAGCCATGGCAATCTTGCCGAACATGGCCCCATTGTCGTGATCATGATCGCGCTGCTGGAGATGGTGCCGGTCAATCACATGGCGCTGACCGGAGTGGCAATCTTCTTCCTCGCCGCACGGGCCTTGCACATAATCGGCATTTACGCGCCGATATCGACCCGCCCGCCGCTACCGCGCCTGCTCGGCGTGATCGGCACCTGGCTGACCATGGCGGTGCTGATCCTGTGGATTCTCTATCTGGTCGTGACGGTCAACGGCTAGCCTCAAGCAATTCCTCAACCCATTGCGGCACGATGCTGCCCGCCGGTCCGTGGCAATGCCGGTCAAAGAAATGGCTGCCCTGGCTCGGCTCCAGATTAAGCTCCAGCGTTGCTGCACCCTGCCCCCGCGCCTCGCGGACAAACCCGGCGGCGGGATAGACCGCGCCTGAGGTGCCGACCGAGACGAACAGGTCGCACCGCGACAGCGCCGCATAGATGCGTTCCATCTCATAGGGCATTTCGCCGAACCAAACGACATCGGGACGCAATTGCCCGGCGGTGCCGCATGCCGGACAGGCGGGCCGGTCGATGAGCGGTCCGCGCCATTCGGGGCGGCTGTCACAGGCGGTGCACCAGGCGGTGAGGTGCTGGCCATGCATGTGCAGCACACGTTCCGCCCCGGCGCGCTCATGCAGGTCATCGACATTTTGGGTCACGATCAGCAATTCGCCGGGCCATTCGGCATCGAGCCGGGCAAGCGCCAGATGCGCCGCATTGGGCTCTGCCTGCTGGATGGCGGCACGGCGCATGTCATAGAAACGCAGGACCAGATCGGGGTCGCGGGCAAAGGCCTCGGGCGTTGCCACATCCTCCACCCGATGCTGTTCCCAAAGCCCGCCCGAATCGCGAAAGGTGTCAATGCCGCTTTCGGCGCTGATTCCCGCGCCGGTCAGGATCACGATGTTGCGAATGTCGTTCATCTGCCCCATGAAGCACCAAATCCGGCAATGGGGCAAGCATGACGAAAATCGGCATTATCGGCAGCAGGGGACGCATGGGGCAGGCGCTGGTCAATGCCATTGCCGCGGCGGGCGCGGAGCTTGCCGGCGGGGCGGACCAGGGCGACGATGTCGTGGCGCTGGCGGCGGCCTGCGACGTGCTGGTCGATTTTTCCGCGCCGGCGGCGCTGGAGGCCAATCTGGACGCGGCCATCGCCAGCGCCATTCCGATCCTGATCGGAACCACGGGACTGGAGGAACGGCATCACTGGCTGATCGATAGGGCGGCGGAATCGATCCCGGTTCTGCAGACCGGCAACACATCGCTGGGCGTTACCATGCTCGCGCATCTGGTCGAGGAAGCGGCCCGGCGGCTGGATGATGGCTGGGACATAGAGATTGTCGAGATGCATCACCGCCACAAGGTCGATGCCCCGTCGGGCACGGCGCTGCTGCTGGGCGAAGCGGCGGCACGGGGGCGCGGCATTGATCTTCCGGGATCAAGCGAACGCGGGCGCGACGGCCATACCGGAGCGCGAAGTCGCGGCGCCATCGGCTTTGCCAGCCTGCGCGGCGGATCGGTCGCGGGCGACCATAATGTCATCTTCGCAACCGATCAGGAGCGTATCGAAATCGGCCATCGCGCCGAGGACCGGGCCATCTTTGCGCGCGGCGCGGTGCGCGGGGCCCAATGGCTGGTCGGTCAGCAGCCAGGCCGCTACACCATGAACGATGTACTGGGCCTCTAGGCCGTGAAGGCTGCCGACATCTTCGAATTCTACCGGCGGCTCGCCGAAGCCAATCCGTCACCGGAGACGGAGCTGGAATTCGGCAATGTCTATCAGCTGCTGGTCGCGGTCACGCTCTCCGCGCAATCGACCGATGTCGGCGTGAACAAGGCAACGCGGCAATTGTTCGCCAGCGTAAAGACGCCGCAGCAGATGCTCGAACTGGGCGAGGATGGCCTCAAACAGCACATCAAGACCATTGGCCTGTTCAACAGCAAGGCCCGCAATGTGATGGCCATGGCGGAGATACTGGTGCGCGATCATGCCGGAGAGGTGCCCGAAGATCGCGACACGCTGACCAGCCTTCCGGGGGTCGGGCGCAAGACCGCCAATGTCGTGATGAACTGCGCCTTTGGCGCGGAGACCTTTGCCGTCGACACGCATATCTTTCGCGTCGGCAATCGCACCGGGATCGCTCCGGGCAAGACTCCGCTGGCAGTCGAGAAGCAGCTGGAGAAAAAGACCCCCGCACCTTTCCGTGTCGGGGCGCATCACTGGCTGATCCTGCATGGGCGCTATGTCTGCAAGGCGCGCAAGCCGGAATGCTGGCGCTGCCCGGTATCCGATCTGTGCCGGTTCAAGCCAAAAACCGCCGCGCCCTGAAGCCATCTCCAGAAACCCGCGCCATTCAGCAACCAGTCAGACGGCATGGCTATGCTATCATTCGCCGAGTTCTGAAAATTGCCGGAGGAGAACAGCCATGAACGCAAGAATGATCGCAGCTTCGGCCCTGATTGCCACGGGCACCGCATTGTTCGCCCTGCAGGGCCTTGCCCTGGCCCATGGTGACGAGGGCGAGAAGCACAAGAAGGACCGGGTTCCCGAAGCGGTTTCGGTTGGCGAGCCGGTCAATTGCATCACCACCAACCGCATCCGCACCACCCGCGTCCATGACGACAAGACCATCGATTTCGAAATGGCGGGCGGCAAGATCTATCGCAACACCCTGCCCAACAAATGCTCTGGCCTGGGGTTTGAGGAAGCGTTCAGCTACAAGACCTCGATCGGGCAATTGTGCAGCGTCGACATCATCACCGTACTGCGCACCGGCGCAGGCGGATTTGCCGGGCCCAGCTGCGGCCTTGGCGAATTTCAGGAGGTGAAGCTCGTCGACAAGGACAAGCAGTCCGCCGACTAGAGCGCGTTTGGTTTTGATTGAATCAAAACCTGCGCTCTATGCTCTTGTTTTACCGTATTTTCCGAGTCGTCAGATGTATCCATCTGACTTGAAAATACTCTAGAGTCTGTCCTATTCAGGTTGCTCCGCTGTGATGACCCTTGAGCTTGCCCGAGGGTTGAAACACGTCCAGCCTTGTTGCGCCAAGCCTATCAACGCCCTTCGCCCCTTCGGCAAGCTCAGGGCTACGGAAATTGGCACCATTTAATCAGGACACAGTCTAGATATCGTCGGCGGAGATCATTTCCTCGCGGTCGATTTCGCCAGTCATCGAGGCCACGGTTACGGCAACGGCAGCATCGCCGGTGATGTTGGTCGTGGTCCGCATCATGTCCATGATCCGGTCGATTCCGGCGACAATGGCGATGGTTTCCAGAGGCACGCCGACCGGCCCGAAGACCAGCGCCATCATGATCAGGCCCGCGCCCGGAATGCCCGCCGCGCCGACCGCGCCCAGCGTCGCGGTGATCGAGATCAGCACATAGTCGCTCCAGCTGAGATCGACGCCGAATATCTGCGCACCGAACAGCGTGGCCAGCCCCAGATACATGGCGGTGCCGTTCATGTTGATCGTCGCGCCCAGCGACACGACAAAGCTGGAGACGCTCTGCGAGACGCCAAGGTTGCGCTGTGTACAGCGCAGCGTGACCGGCAGGGTCGCGTTGGACGATGCGGTTGAATAGCTGACTGCCATCGCGTCGATCATGCCGCGGAAGAAATCGATGGGCGGCAATTTGGCGAGGAATTTGATCATCAGCGAATAGATGCCGAAGATGATGATCAGACAGCCGAGATAGTTGAGCCCGACCAGCTTGGCGAGCGGGATCAGCCCTTCAAAGCCGAAGGTGCCCGCCACCCACGCCATCAGCGCGAACACACCGAACGGGGTGAGTTCCATGACCAGCATCGTCACCTTCTGCATGATCACCGCGCCCGAATCGAACACCTTGGCGACCGGCGCGCCCTCTTCCTTGGCCATCAGGATGCCGATGCCCAGCAGCAGCGAGAATACGATCAGCGGCAGCACATCCATATTGGCCATGACCTGCACCGGATTTTCAGGAACCATTGCCAGGATCATGTCGGTGATCCCGCGCTCTGCCGCTTCGGGCGGTGCGGTCACCCCTGCCTTGGCCCGGTCAATGCCGAGGCCGGGCTGCACCAGCGTTCCCATTGCCAGGCCCAGCCAGGCGGCAATCTGCCCGGTGACGACGAACAGCAGCAGGGCCCGGCCACCGACCCGGCCCAGCTTGCGGATATCGCCAATCGCCGCGACGCCCGAGACCAGCGAGAAGAAAATGAGCGGCACCACCAGCATCTTGATCGAGCGGATGAACAGGTCGCCGATCCATTTCAGTGACAGCGCAGCCTCGCCGAGCACCAGGCCAGTTGCGATGCCAAGGAACAGCGCGCCTACAACGCGTTGCCAAAGGGGAATGCGAAACCAGAATGCCAACATGAAATCCCCCCGCCGGTTGCCCGATCCGAATAGTGCAATGCGCGCGAAGCTAGACCAGCGGCAAGGGCCTATCAAGCGTCAAGACCTGCTGTCGCCGGCCTGGATCAAAGCCCGTCAAATCATCAGCAAGGATATGGCAAGGCACGTGCTGAGCCCGACGCCGATGGTGAGCGGAATGCCCGCCTTGAAGAAGTCGGTGAACCGGTAATTGCCCGCCGCATAGACCAGCGTGTTGGTCTGATAGCCGATGGGCGTCGCAAAGCTGGCCGATGCGGCGAACATCACCGCGATCACCAGCGGACGCGGATCAACGCCAAGATCATGGGCGAGCTTTATGACGATGGGCGTGACCAGGATCGCAACGGCATTGTTGGTGATGATCTCCGTCATCATCACCGCCAGCAGATAGACGACGAACACCAGCGCCATGGGCGGAATGTCGACCAGCAGCGGGGAAATAAGGTCGACCATCATCTGGACGCTGCCGGCCTGCTCCAGCCCCACCCCGACGGCGAGCATGCCGAAGATCAGCACCAGCACATTGCCGTCAATGGCGCTCCACCCCTCTTCCGCATCGATGCAGCGGGCCAGCAGGATCGCCCCCACCGCAAGGATTGCGGCAACCTCGATGGACATGATGCCAAGCGCGGAGAGGATTACCACCGCCGCCAGCGCGGCAATCGCCATGGGCGCACGATCACGGCGGAACGCCCGGGTGCGCGTCTCGACAATGCCGAACAGGTTGGGATTTTCATACATGCGCGCAATATCGGCCTTGGACCCGGTGACCAGCAGCCGGTCCGCCGCATGGATCTTTGCATTGGGAAGATCGGATCGCGGCAGGTTGCGATAGCGGCTCATGCCGAGCACGCGGACGTTGAGCTGGGACAGGAAGGGAATGTCGAACAGCCGGTTGCCGATGGCGGGGTGGCTGGGCGCAACCATTGCCTCGACCACTTCCTCGCCGAGCGGACCGGCATCGCCCTTGCGAACGATCCCGACCTTGTAATCCTCGCCCTCGCGCAGCGACATGACCTCGGCCAGATCAGCCTGGATCACGATGACATCGCCCGGCTGCAGGATGATATCGGGCAGGCCGTGGCGAATGGTGCGGTCATCGCGTTTCAGCGCCTTTATGGCGATTTGCGGGCGGCGCGATATCGGCGCCTCGCCCAGCGGCCTGTCCTTGACCAGCGCCGCATTGCGCACCGTCAGTTCGGTCAGAAACACATCATGATCGCGCACTCCTGTGCCAAGGCGGCCATCGTCGCCGGGCAACAGCCAGCTGCTGAACAGCACCAGCATCGCCATGCCTGCCACACCCGCGATCAGGCCGAAGGGCGTAATCTCGAATATCCCGAACGGCTCCAGCCCGGCATCGCTGGCCACCGAATCGACGATCAGGTTGGTCGATGTGCCGATCAGCGTCGTGGTGCCGCCCAAGATGCAGACAAAGCTGAGCGGGATGAGCAGCTTCTTTGCCGAATAGCCGGTCGCCCGGGCCAGGCGGATGATGATCGGGATCATCACCACCACCACCGGCGTGTTGTTCATGAAGGCAGAGGCAATGTAGACGCCCAGGAACATCTCCGCCACCGCCAGCCTTGGCCGCTTGCGGGCGCGGCGGATAATCGCCCCGGCAATCGCATCGATCGTGCCGGTTCTCAGCAATGCGCCGGAGAGGATGAACATGGCCCCGATGGTGATCGGGGCGCTGTTCGAGAATACCGAAAGCAGCTGGTCCGATGTGATAATGCCCAGGAACAGGAACGAGCAAGCGCCGAGGATCGCCACCACCGCGGGCGGAAAACGCTCCCAGATAAAGCCGACAAACATCATCGCCAGAATGAACAGGCCGATTTCCGCCGCATGTTCGACGATGATGGCGCGGATCAGGTCCATGTTCGATCCCGTCCGGACGCGGTGCTGAGGCGATTGCGGGTCATCCGCACTGCGCCCTGTGCAGCAATTTCTGGTCGGCCAGCACCAGCGCGATCATCGCCTCGACCACCGGAACTCCGCGAATGCCGACACAGGGATCGTGACGGCCCCTGGTGACGATCTCGCTCGCTTCCCCCTCTCGGGTGATGGTCTCGACCGGGGTGAGGATCGAGCTGGTCGGCTTGAACGCGACACGAACCACGACCGGCTGGCCGGTGGAAATCCCCCCGGCAATGCCCCCGGCATGGTTGGCGAGAAACCGGGGCGAAAGATCGTTGCTGCCCGGATCGGCGGGACGCATCGGATCGGCATTGGTGCTGCCGGTCAGGCGCGCGGCATCGAACCCCTCGCCAATCTCCACGCCCTTTACCGCATTGATCGACATGCAGGCGGCGGCCAGTTCGCTGTCGAGCTTGGCATAGAGCGGCGCGCCCCATCCGGCTGGCACGCCGGTGGCGACGCACTCGACAACCGCGCCCAGCGAATTGCCAGATTTGCGCGCGGCGTCCAGCTTCACTTCCCAGCGCGCTGCAGCCTGTGCATCGGGGCAGAAAAAGGCGTTGCGTGCGATTTCCTCGGGATCGAACCGGGCCGGGTCAATGGCATCGCCGCCCAGTTCGCAGACATAGGCGGTAATGGCGACTTCCGGGATGGCCAGCCGGGCAACCGCCCCCGCGGCCACGCGCGAGGCGGTCTCGCGGGCGCTGGACCGGCCTCCGCCGCGATAGTCACGCAGGCCATATTTGGCGTCATAGGCATAATCGGCATGGCCGGGACGATAGGCCTTTGCGACGTCGGAATAATCCTTTGACCGCTGGTCGACATTGTCGATCATCAGGCTGATCGGCGTGCCGGTCGTCCTGCCCTCAAAGACGCCGGAGAGAATGCGGACGGTATCGGGCTCGCGCCGCTGGGTCGTATGGCGCGACTGGCCGGGGCGGCGCTTGTCGAGATAGGGCTGGATCAGCGATTCATCGAGCGCAAGCCCCGGCGGACAGCCATCGACAACGGTGCCGATGGCCGGTCCATGGCTTTCACCCCAGGTGGTGAACCTGAAGACCCGTCCGAACGTGTTGAAACTCATTCACCCCTCTAGCGCCGCAAAGGCCCCTGCATAGTCCGCGCGGCCGATCCCCTCTATTTTGAGCGAGTTGTCGAGCGCGAGCAACTGGAAATAGGGTCCGGCATAGGGACTGGCAAAGGCTTTCGCCTTTTGCGCGCTAAAGCCGAACTTGCCGTAATATCCGGGATCGCCCAGCAGAAAGATCGCCTGCCAGCCCTGTTCGCGCGCTGCGCGAATGGCCGCCTCCATCAGCGCCGCGCCAATGCCGCGCCGCCGCGATCCGGGCAGAACCGAGAGCGGAGCGAGGCCGAGCGCACGGCACGGCGCGCCATCCATCTCCGCCGTCATGCGGCTGAGCGCGACATGGCCGCAGCACGATCCGTCCTGCACGGCGACCAGCGAAATGACGAGATCGCCGTCGCTCTCCAGCGCCCCGACCAGTTCCACCTCGCCATTATGGCCATGGTCGCTCGCCTCAAAGGCGGCGCGGATAATCGCGGCTATGGCGTCGCGATCGCGGGGCATTGCCGGACGGATGGATAGGCCCGCCTCAGTCAAGGGCGATATCGGGCGCGTCTTCCTGTTTCATGCCGACGACATGATAGCCGCCATCGACATGATGCACCTCCCCGGTCACGCCCGAGGACAGGTCGGAACAGAAATAAAGGCCGGCCCCGCCGACATCGTCAATGGTGACGTTGCGGCGCAGCGGCGCATTATATTCATTCCATTTGAGGATGTAGCGAAAGTCGCCAATGCCCGATGCGGCCAGCGTCTTGATCGGTCCGGCAGAGATCGCGTTCACGCGAATATTTTCCGGGCCAAGGTCATTGGCAAGATACTGCACGCTGGTTTCCAGTGCAGCCTTGGCAACGCCCATCACATTATAATGGGGAATGACCTTTTCCGCGCCATAATAGCTCAGCGTCAGGATCGATCCGCCATCGGGCATCAGCGGCCGGGCGCGCTTGGCGACCGCAACCAGCGAATAGGCCGAGATGTTCATGGTCATCAGGAAATTGTTGAGGCTGGTGTCGACATATTTGCCGCGCAGTTCATTCTTGTCGGAAAAGCCGATGGCATGAACCACGAAATCCAGGCTGCCCCATTTCGATTCGATTGCGGCAAAGGCAGCATCGATGGCGGCCATGTCGGATACGTCGCAATCGACCAGGAAATCGGAGCCCAGTTCGGCGGCGAGCGGCCTGACGCGCTTTTCCAGAGCCTCGCCCTGAAAGGAAAAAGCCAGCTCTGCGCCCTGCTCGGCCAGCTTGCGGGCAATGCCCCAGGCCAGCGACTTGTTGTTGGCCAATCCCATTATCAGGCCGCGCTTTCCGGCCATCAATCCGCCCATTGCTGTTGCTCCCTGCGATTGCGGTCATCGGTCTGGCCGATGCTATCATGTTCCTCCGGCGTTTCGGCCAGAGCGGCGTTCAATTCTGCCCCTATAACCATACCAAGGCCGACAAGGTAGAAAAAGAACAGGACGATCATCACCCCGGCAAGGCTGCCATAGGTAAGGTCATAGGCGATCAGGTTGCGCAGCACGAGCGGCAGGATGGCGGTGACCGCCACCCACCAGATGGTGGTGAGCAATGCGCCCGGCCATTTGGGATAGCGCCGGGGCAGATACTGGCGCGGCGTGAGCGAGAGGAACAGCAGGTATAGCGCGACGAACAGGCCGATGGCCGGCACCAGCCTGCTGAGCGCAAGGCTGTCCAGCCAGTGCGCCAGCTGGGGGGCGAGATAGGCAATCGCCTGCTGCATTCCGGTGATGACAATCTGCGCGCTGAAGGACAGCATCAAGAGCAGGACCGCCGCGATGATCATGCCGATCGAGCCCAGCCGGTAGGTCCAGAAGGCATGGCCGGGGCGGGTGCCATAGGCCCGCCGCAAAATGTCCCGGACCGTCTCGATCAGGCTGCCCGCCGTCCACAGCCCGAACAGTCCGCCGAGCCAGAGCAGCCAGCCATTGCGCGCGGCCAGCACATCGCGGACCGGCTGTTCGAGCGTCCCCGCGACGCTGGGCGGAACGGTGCGCAGAAAACCCTCCAGCGCCGCACCGCCCTGTTCGCTATGGCCGAACAGCGAGAGGATCGCGGTCAGGGTGATGAAAAACGGAAACAGCGAAAGCAGCGACATATAGGCCAGGTTTCCGGCATGGATGAAGCCGTCATAAAAGGTGCCGATGGCCACCCGCCTGATGACCTGGACCGCCTTGGCGAGCCACAGCCCCGGTTCGGCAATTGGGTGGCCCAGCCGGATTGCCCGCTTGCGGCGCTCTTCGGGGGATTCGGGCGAATGCCCCTGGGTGTCGTATGGGCTGTGGTCCGGAATGGACAAGGGATCAGCCTCCGAATTCGGAACGGACGTCGCGTTCGTCCTTCCATCCCTCCAGTCTTTTTGCAAGGTCGCTGTCATTTTCGGGCAGCTCGATCTGCAGCGTCACCAGCTGGTCGCCGCGTGCTCCCGACTTGCCGTGGAACCCCTTGCCCTTGAGGCGCAGGGTACGCCCGCCGCTGCTGCCCGGCTTCACCGTCAGCATTACCGCGCCATCCACCGTCGGCACGCGGACCTTGCCGCCATTGATCGCCTCATCGAGCGTGATCGGCAGGTCGAGCCGGACATTGTCGCCATCGCGCCGGAAATAGGGATGGTCCTTGATCTGGATGGTGACGATGGCATCGCCATTGCCGCCAGGGCCTGCCTGCCCCTTGCCCGACAGGCGCAGCTGGGTGCCGCTTTCAACACCATCGGGCAGCTTCAGATCGATGGTCTTGCCATCGGCCAGGGTGATGCGCTGCGGTGCCAGGGTGGCGGCGGAAACAAAATCCACCGGCAGGCGATAGGCGACGTTCGCGCCCTTTGCCGCTGCCCCGCCGCGCTTGCCGGTAAAGCCCGAATAGGCCTCGCTCGCGGCATTGCCGATCCCGCCAAACAGCCCGTCAAAGATATCGGCAAAATCAATGCCGTCATTGCCGAAACCGGAAAATCCCGCATTGCCGCCCGCACCGCGCGACTGGCGATACTGGCCGCCGCCCCCGCCAAAGCCGAACGGCATGGCCGGATTGCCGTCCATGTCGATCTCGCCCCGGTCAAACCGGGCGCGCTTGTCCTTGTCCGACAACAGGTCATAGGCGCGCGTCACTTCGCTGAAACGCTCGGCGGCCTTTGGATTGTCCTTGTTGTAATCGGGGTGAAGCTCTTTGGCGAGCTTGCGATAGGCGCTCTTGATATCCTTTTCGGATGCTCCGCGCGCTACGCCCAATATCGAATAGGGATCAGCCATGGGTGGGAATGCCAAACCTTGTGAACGTGTCGATTGTTGCAATATTGCAACAGACTAGATGGGCGGCCCGGCGCATAAATCAACCCGGCAACAGGCGATTTTCACCCTGTTTTCCAAGGATGAAGCGCAGGATCAGATAGAGCGAAAGGCCGAGCGGCCCGGCCATGAAAGTCAAGAACAGCACCGGGGCCTGGATCATCCGTCCGCCCAGCGTGTCGAGGCCGCGCGCATCGGCATTGCGCGCAATCCATATGCCGACGAACAGATCAAAGGCCAGATAGTGCACCCAGCCGATTGTCGCCCCGGCATCGCTGGCGAAAATGGAGCGCACCCCGGCAATGGTCGTGAAATCGGCCCCCTCATTGCCCGCCGAGATATAGCCCGCGAACAGCAGGATGATCGTCACCGAATATCCCAGCGCGAACAGCAGCACCGGGCCGAAGAACAGGGCCTTGAGGATGACGGGCTTGCGCGGAGCCAGGATCAGCACGGCCCAGCCGATCGTCGCGATCAGATTGGCTGTGGCGAAAATCTGCTCCCACATCTGCGCTATCTCCCCGAAAACAACTTTTGTGTCGCCGCGACCGGCATTATCTGCATCATGACGGATGCTGTCTTATCCCAATAAGGCAGCAAGGGGAAGACACGCCATGACGATGCCGGAAACGAGAAGAGTGAACAGGAAATGCAGGACATGACGGGGGCGAGCGAACCCTTTGCGCTGTTCGACAGCTGGTATGCAGAGGCGCGCGCAAGCGAGCCCAATGACAGCAATGCCATGGCGCTGGCCACGGCCGACGCCGCGGGCAGGCCGAGCGTGCGCATGGTCCTGCTCAAGGGGCATGGCCCGGACGGCTTCGTCTTCTACACCAACTATCAAAGCCGCAAAGGTGGCCAGCTAGCCGAAAACATGCAGGCGGCCCTGCTCTTCCACTGGAAATCGCTGCGTCGCCAGATCCGTATCGAGGGGCCGGTCAGCGAGGTCAGCACAGCGATGGCCGATGCCTATTTCGCCAGCCGCAGCCGCGACTCGCAACTGGGCGCCTGGGCGTCGGATCAGTCACGTCCGCTCAATGACCGCGCAACATTCGAGGCGCGCTATGAGGCCGCCAGGGCGCGCTTCGAGGGGCAGGATGTACCGCGTCCGCCGCACTGGTCCGGCTATTGCGTGACGCCCGAACGCATCGAATTCTGGGAGGATCGCGCCCATCGCCTCCACCATCGCCGCCTGTTCACCCGGTCCGGTTCGGACTGGACAGAAGGATTGCTCTACCCATGACCTATGATCCCGAAACCCTGCCCTATTGCCATATCGATGCCTTTGCCGAACGGCCCTTTACCGGCAATCAGGCGGCGGTGATGCCGCTTGATGCCTGGCTGGACGATGCCGTGCTGCAGGCGATTGGCGAGGAAAACAATTTTGCCGAGACCGCCTTTCTGGTCCCCGATAACAGCGGCGAGGCAGATTATGAGCTGCGCTGGTTCACGCCGGGGCTAGAAATTGCGCTGTGCGGCCATGCCACGCTGGCTAGCGGCCATTATCTGTTCGAACAGGGTTTCGCCGGAGAGGCAGTTCGCTTTCGCACCCGCAAGGCGGGTATCCTGACCGTCGAGCGCGATGGCGACGAGCTGGCGCTGTCACTGCCCGCCTATCCGCCGGAACCGGCGGCCATGCCAGACTGGGCGGCAGCCCTTGGCGGCATGCCGGTCGAGCATCATTTTCATCCCGGCCGCTATCATGTGCTGCTGTTCGACAATGCCGAGGCCGTGCTGGCGCTGCGCCCCGATTTCAAGGCGTTGTCCGCGATTGGCGATGACCAGTTCATCTGCACCGCACCCGGCCGCGACAGCGATGTGCTGAGCCGCGTATTCGTACCGGGAGCCGGGGTCGATGAAGACAGCGTCACCGGATCGGCGCATGCGGTGCTCACCCCGTTCTGGGCGGCGCGGCTGGGCCGCGAGCGGTTCAGCGCCTATCAGGCAAGCAAGCGCGGCGGCCATGTCACCTGCACGCTGAACGGCGACAGGGCGGTGCTGGGCGGCAAATGCGTGACCGTGGTCGAGGGCAGTTTCCGCCTGCGCTGACCGGCAGTGCGTTATCCGCGCGGGAACAGCGCGACGATCCGCCCCAGCTGTTCGGTCACCGGGGCGAGCACATCGTCCTGCGTCTTGCCCAGCCGCACCACCACCAGCCGCTGTTCCGGGCTGACGATCACATATTGGCCGAGATGGCCGAGGCAGGCAAAGATGCTGGCCGGGCCGTTGCCGGGAAACAGCACCGGATTGCGTCCTTCGGGTCGCGGACGGTTGAGCCAGATATGCCCGGCATAGGCCGGATCGGTCGGCGACGGGGCCAGCATGAAATCAAACCAGCTGCGCGGCACGATCTGGTTGCCGTCGACCGAACCGCGATTGCGCAGAAACTCGCCAAATCTGGCCCAGTCGCGGGCATTGGCCTGAATGATCGATCCGCCGATCATGGTCCCCGATGCGTCGAATTCAGGGGTCATGCTGGAAAGGCCCAGCGGCTCGAACAGGCGACCCTGCATGAACTGGGTCATTGCCCGGCGACGAATTTCCGGATCATTGCTGGATGTCAGCTGCCGGGCGACGATATCGGCGAGGATCACCGATGTGTTGGTTGAATATTCGAACTTGCTCCCCGGCTCCGCCTCCAGCTGGCGCGATTTGGCATAGCCCGCCATATCGTCGCGACCGTCGAGGAACAGCATGCGGACCTCATCCGATTCATAGGGCGGGCTGCCCGCTTCGGTATGGTCGAGACCCGATGCCATATGGAGCAGCTGGCGCAGCGTTATCGCGCCGCGCGGGTCGCCCGGCTGCTGCCATTCGGGCACGGGCGCGGGCGAATCGAGCGCCAGCCGCCCGTCCGACACCATCAGACCGACCAGCACCGATGTCACGCTCTTGGCCATGGACCAGCTGATGAAGCGCGTATCGCGGTCATAGCCGGGGGCATAGCGTTCATAGACCAGCTCGCCGCCGCGCATGATGACCAGCGCGCGCGTTTCGGCATGGGTATCGTCATCGAACAGCGTATCGACCTCGCGGGCCAGCGCAGCCTCGGAAACCCCGCTGACCGGTTGCGCATAAATGGCCGGATCGTCCTCCTGTCCGGCGGCAGACAGCGCCGCAGCCCCGGCAAGGACCAGAAACCCGGTGGCGGCACTGGCGAGAATCATGCTTTTCTTCATGGGCGCCTTCATGCAAAGCCTTGCGGCATGAATACAACCTCTAATTCTGCACGCCGACCCACGCCGCGCTGGCGGATCATTACCGGCGTCATCCTGCTCATCCTGATTGGGGTCACGCTCTACATGCTGCCGACCCTGCGCGCCTACAGCCAGACAGGTGCCTCCTATGCCGCCCGGGTCGCGTGTTCCTGCCGCTATCTGGGCGGACGCGACCTTTCCGATTGCAAGAAGGATCTGGAGCCGGGAATGGAGGTCGTCTGGCTTTCCGAGGACGAGGGCAAGCAACGGGTCAACGCATCGGTACCGCTTCTGGCCGACGAAAGTGCCGAATTCCGGCCCGGCTATGGCTGTGTGCTGATGACCGAAAAGGATCGCGAAGCCGATTAGGGCAGGACCTTGGCGGCAGCCCCTATACAGCTTCGCCATAGGCCTGGCGCGCAATGCGCAAGGCATATTCGGCCATCTGCCGACCCAGCGATGCAATCGCCTCGCTGCCCAGCATGCCCGAAAAGGCGGAGCAGGACAGGCCATAGCGCACCGGCCCGTCGGGATTGGGGATCGCCGCCGCAACCGTGGTGATACCGGGGTTCAGCCATTCGCGATCCACCGCATAGCCCTTGGCGCGCGCTTCCGCGACCTGGCCGAGATACTGGTCGAGAGTCAGCGGCCTTGGCCAGCGCACCTCGCCATGCGCTCTCGCCAGAACGGCATCGTCTGCGCCCGATGCAGCCAGCACCGCCCGCCCCGTCGCACCGCTGCCAATGGGCTGGCGCTGGCCCACGGTCATATGGATCCGGGTCGCCGATTCGCTTTCTGCCAGGGCGATGAGGGTCAGGCGGTCTGCAGACATGGTCCGCCACAGCCCGATGGCCGCATCCTGCCGTTCGGCCAGCGCCTGCATCACCGTCCGCGCCAGCGGCACCACCGCATCGCTGCGCAGAGCCATGCGCGCAATATCGACCGGCCCCAGCCCAAGCCGGTAGCGCTTGGTGGCCTCGTCAAACTCCACCATATCCTCCGCATGCAAGGTTTTCAGCAGGTTGAAGCAGCTTGACGGGCTGATCGCCAGCCGCCGCGCGATCATCGTCACGCCCAGCGGTTCTGCCTCGCGGCCCAGCAGGCGCAGAATTGCCAGCGCCTGCGATACTGCGGGAGAAGGAACGGATTTCGAGCCAGCCATGGCATGCAGTAACATTCACTATACTGAATTACAATTCCTTGTGTTGAATTTCTCTCCGGTCGCAGCTAAGCGCGACTCACAGAAACATGATGAGGGAAAGCCATGGCGGGGATGCTCGAAGGAAGAACGGTTGCGGTCACCGGCGCTGGACGCGGTGTCGGACGCGAGATTGCACTGCTCTGCGCAAAGGAAGGCGCGGCGGTCGTCGTCAATGATCTGGGCGGTACTGCCGAAGGCGAAGGCGCCGACCTCTCACCCGCACAGCAGACCGTTGACGATATCAAGGCGGCGGGCGGCAAAGCCGTCGCCAATGGCGCCAGCGTTGCCGATCCCAAGGGCGCGGCCAGCATCGTCGAGGATGCGGTTTCGCATTTCGGACGCATCGATGCAGTGGTCAACAATGCTGGAATTTTGCGCGACCGGATCTGGCACAAGATGAGCCATGAGGACTGGAACGCCGTCATAGACGTTCATCTCAACGGCTGTTTCAACGTATCCAAGGCGGCAACGCCCTATTTCCGCGACCAGGGTTCGGGCAGCTTCATTCATTTCACCTCGACCAGCGGCCTGATCGGCAATTTCGGCCAGGCAAATTACAGCGCGGCAAAGCTGGGCATTGTCGGCCTGTCCCAGTCGATCGCGCTGGACATGGCGCGCGCCGGGGTCCGCTCCAATTGCATTGCACCTTTTGCCTGGAGCCGGCTTATCGCCACCATTCCCGCCAGCAACCCTGAAGAAGCGGCGCGCATCGAGCGGATGAAGACGATGAGTGCGGACAAGATCGCCCCGCTGGTCGCCTTTCTGGCTTCCGACGCCTCGGCGGAGGTCAGCAACCAGATTTTCGGCGTGCGCAAGAACGAGATATTCCTGTTCTCCAAACCGCGTCCGATCCGTTCCATGCACAAGTCCGAAGGCTGGACACCCGCCGCCATTGCCGAGGAAATGCTGCCAGCCTTCCGCCCCAGCTTCGCCGATCCGGCAGAGCGCTCGGGCGATGTCTTTGGCTATGATCCGATCTGACCCATGGCCATCGACCCCGATTACCTGCTGAACCGCGATCCGCTCATCGTCCGCCAGACGCTGAGCGAACGCGACACCATCCTTTATGCGCTGGGGGTCGGCGCAGACGAGCTTGATTTCACATTCGAGGAAAGGCTGCGCGCCCTGCCGACCATGGCGGTAGTGCTCGGCTATCCGGGGTTTATCTGGCGCGATCCGGCCATGGGTGCCGACTGGAAGAAAATCCTGCACGGCGAACAGTCAATAACCCTGCACCGCCCCCTGCCTGTATCGGGCGAAATCATCGGCACCAACCGCATTGCCGCGCTGTTCGACAAGGGCGCGGACAAGGGCGCAATCGCGCTGGTCGAGCGGACGATCGAGGATGGCGCGGGCAATTTGCTTGCAACCAGCACGGCCACCACCTTCCTGCGCGGCGATGGCGGCTTTGGCGGCAGCAGCGAGGGTGCGCCCATTCCCCATTCCGTACCGGACGACCGCCCGGCGGACATGGTTGCAACGCTTGCCACCGCAGCCAATCTGGCGATGATCTACCGCCTGTCGGGCGATCTCAACCCGCTGCACATCGACCCTGCAGTCGCGCAGGCGGGCGGTTTCGAGCGCCCCATATTGCACGGCCTTGCCACCTATGGCGTTGCCGGGCGCGCTTTACTGGCGGCGCTGATGGACAATGATCCGACACGCATGAAGCGCATGGACGTGCGTTTTTCGCGTCCGGTCTATCCGGGCGAGACAATCCGCACCGAAATCTGGCATGAAGGCGCGGGCCGCGCGGCCTTTCGCGCCTATAGCGTCGAACGCGAGACCATGGTCCTCAATAACGGCCTGGTCGAATTTGAATGAACGGGAGAGAGCATGACTGACACCGGCATCCTGGCCTTTGGCGCCTATATCCCGGTCACCCGCCTGCAACGCACCGCAATCCATGCGACGAACAGCTGGTTCGCGCCGGGCATGCGCGGTCTTGCCAAGGGCGAAAAGGCCATTGCCAACTGGGACGAGGATGCCGTCACCATGGCCGTGGAAGCGGCGCGCGACTGCATCGAGGGACAGAATCGCGACAGCATTGGCCAGGTGATGCTGGCATCGACCACCCTGCCCTTTGCCGACCGCCAGAATGCGGGCGTCGTCAAGGAGGCGCTAAACCTGGCCGACCGGAGCGGCAGCATGGATGTCGGCGGCAGCCTGCGCGCCGGCACGACCGCGCTGATCGCGGCGCTGCGCCAGCCGGGCGATAGCGCCACGCTGCACATCGCCGCGGAAAACCCGATGCTGAAACCCGCATCCGACCGCGAGATGATCCAGGCCGACGCCGCCGCCGCGCTGCTGGTGGGCAGCGGCAAGGTGATCGCCCGTCCGCTGGCGCTGAGCAGCGTGACCATGGATTTCGTCGATCATTTCCGCGAAGCGGGCGAGGACTTCGCCTATGACTGGGAAGCGCGCTGGATCCGCGATGAGGGCTTTTCGCGGATCATGATCCCGGCAATCACCGATACACTGGCATCCGCAGGCGTCGATGCGGCCGCCGTCGATCATTTCATCGTGCCGATATCGGTTCGCGGCGTACCGCAGATGCTGGCCAAGAGATGCGGCATTGCCGAAGGCGCGATTGCCGACACGCTGGACAGCACCATCGGCAATGCGGGCACGGCGCATGCGATGCTGATGCTGGCCAATGTGCTGGAGCAGGCCGGACCGGGGCAGAAAATCCTGATCGCCGGCTTTGGCCAGGGCTGCGACGTCATCCTGCTGGAGACAACCGGCGAGATCGGTTCGGCAAGGCCAAGGCTTGGCGTGTCGGGCTGGCTGGCGCGGCGCCAGGAAAGCAGCAATTACATGAAATATCTGTTCCATCGCGGGCTGGTGAAGCTCGACGGCGGGATGCGTGCGGAATTTGACAGCAAGACGGCGCTGACCGCCTTGTGGCGCAACCGCAAGGCGGTGCTGGGGCTGGTCGGCGGGCGCTGCACCAAGACCGGCACCATCCAGTTCCCCAAAAGCGATGTCAGCGTGAATCCGAATGATCACGCCATCCGCACCCAGGAGGATTATCCGCTGGCGGAAGTTCCGGCGAAAATCCTGACCTATACGGCCGACTCGCTGGCCTATTCGCCCGACCCGCCCAATTGCTATGGCAATATCGAATTTGAGGGCGGCGGCCGGATGATGGCCGAGTTCACCGATTTTCCGCCGGACACGCTGGACGTGGGCGCAGATTTGCGGATGATGTTCCGCATCAAGGCATTTGACGAGAACCGCAAGTTCCGCCGCTATTTCTGGAAGGCCGCACCGGCCTTCTGAGGGAGAGACAAGACATGGCAAAGGGTATCCGCGACAAGGTCGCCATTTTGGGCATGGGCTGCGCCAGGTTCGGCGAACGCTGGGACATGGACGAGGACCAGCTGATGCTGGAGGCCTATGAAGAGGCGCTGGCCGATGCCGGCATTGAAACCAGCCAGATCGATGCGGCCTGGCTGGGGGCGGCATTCGATGCCCAGAATATCGGCCCGTCGGGCATCCCGCTGGCCGTGGCGCTGCGGCTCAACGATATCGGCGTGACCAAGGTCGAGAATTATTGCGCAAGCGGCACCGAGAGCTTTCGCGGCGCGGTCTATGCCGTCGCCTCGGGCGCGGCGGATATCGCGCTCGCCATGGGCGCGGAGAAGCTGAAGGATACCGGCTATGGCGGGCTGCCGGTCAGGACGCGCGGCACCACCCATGACATGATCGGCATTACCGGTTCCGCGCCGGGCAATTTCGCGCAGCTGGCAAGCGCCTATCGCAATGTCCATGGCGTGTCGAAGGATGACCTTAAGCGTGCCATCGCCCATGTCTCCGTCAAGAGCCATGCCAATGGCGCGAAGAACCCCAAGGCCCATCTGCGCAACACCGTGACCATGGAGCAGGTGATGGGCGCGCCGATGATTGCCGAGCCGCTGGGCCTGTTCGATTGCTGCGGCGTTTCCGATGGAGCGGCATGCGCGATCGTCACCACGCCGGAAATCGCCCGCAGCCTGGGCAAGCAGGATATCGTCACGGTCAAGGCGCTGCAGATATCCTCCTCCAATGGCTGGGAATTGCAGGGTTCGGGATGGAATGGCAGCTATTTCCACACCACCCGCGTCGCCGCCGCGCGCGCCTATGACGAGGCGGGCATCACCAATCCGCGCGAACAGGTGAGCCTGCTGGAAGTGCATGACTGCTTCTCCGTCACCGAACTGGTGACGATGGAGGATCTGCACATTTCCAGAGAAGGCGAAGGCTGGAAGGATGTGCTCGACGGGTTTTACGATGCAGACGGCCATACGCCATGCCAGATCGATGGCGGCCTCAAATGCTTTGGCCATCCGATCGGTGCCTCAGGGCTGCGCATGATCTATGAGAATTACCTGCAGCTGCTGGGCCGCGCCGGCGATCGCCAGCGCCAGGACAATCCGGTCTTCGCGCTCAGCCACAATCTGGGCGGCATGCCCAACCAGAATGTTTCCTCCATCGCCATCATAGGACGCCAGGATGCCTGAGACACCCGCCAATCCCGGCATGGATGCCGATGTCTTTGAACCGTTTCTGGAGCAGCTCAAGCGCTATGTCCGCGAAAGGCTGATCCCTGCCGAGGCGGACGTCATCGCCAATGACCGCATTCCCGACGAGATTCTGGACGAGATGCGCGAAATGGGCCTGTTCGGCATCACCATACCCGAGGAATTCGGCGGCGCGGGCATGAATGTCAGCCAGTATATAGAGACGGTCAAGCACCTTTCCTATGCTGCCCCCGCCTATCGCTCCACCATGTCGATCAATGTCGGCATGACCGGCACCGCGATCAAGAATTTCGGCACCGCCGAGCAAAAGGCCGAGTGGCTGCCGCGCATCGCCTCGGGCGAAATCGCCTGTTTCGGCCTGACCGAGCCCGGCAGCGGATCGGATTCCGCCGCGATGCAGACCATGGCCCGCGCCGATGGCAATGGCTATGTGCTGAACGGCACCAAGCGCTACATCACCAATGCGCCGCATGCGAAGGTCGGCCTGATCATGGCACGCACCAGCAAGGAAGCGCTGCCCAAGAACGCCCATGTCTCCGCCTTTGTGATCGACATGACGACGCCTGGCATCACCATCGGTTCGCCCGACAAGAAAATGGGACAGACGGGCGCGCACATCGCCGATGTCATCATGGAGGACGTCAAGGTTCCGGGCAGCGCGCTCGTCGGCGGCGAGGAAGGACGCGGTTTCCAGATCGCCATGAAAAGCCTCGACAATGGCCGCCTGTCGGTCGCGGCGATGAGCGTCGGCATGGGCCGCCGCATCCTCGACACCGCCGTCCGCTATGCCACCGAGCGCAAGGCCTTTGGCGAATCCATCAGCAATTTCCAGCTGATCCAGGCGATGCTGGCGGACAGCGATGCGGAACTCTACGCCGCCGAATGCATGATCGCCGATGCCTGCGCGCGCGCCGACCGGGGCGAGGACATTATCCGCAAGGCGGCGGCGGCCAAGCTGTTCGCTTCGGAAACCTGCGGGCGCGTCGCCGATCGCGGCGTCCAGATTTATGGCGGTGCCGGCTATCTCGCCGAATATGAGGCGGAACGCTTTTTCCGCGATGCCCGCATCCTGCGCATCTATGAAGGCACCAGCCAGATCATGCAGCTGCAGATTGCCAAGCAATTGCTGCGCGAATTTGCCCGTGAAGGCGCGGTCTGGTGAGGCTGGGCCGGTAAATGTACCAGCTGCTGTCCGGCCTCAGCGTTATCGAGGCATCAAGCTTTGTCGCATCCCCCACCGCCGGGCTGTATCTGGCGCAGATGGGCGCGGAGGTCATCCGCGTTGACCAGATTGGCGGCGGCCCCGATTTCAACCGCTGGCCCAAAACCGGCGAGGGCGCGAGCCTCTATTGGGAGAACCTCAATCGCGCCAAGAAATCGGTCGCGCTCAACCTAGGCAGCGGCGAGGGCCGGGAACTGCTGCAGGAACTGGTCCGCAAGACCGGCCAGTTCGTCACCAATTTCCCGGTAAAGGGCTTTCTTGCTCATGAAACGCTGGCGTCCGGCCGGGCAGACCTTGTCACCATTCGTGTCATGGGCATGGCCGATGGTGGCCCGGCGCTCGACTATACGGTGAACAGCGCGGTCGGCTATCCTGATCTCACCGGACCAGGACCCGAACCGGTCAACCATGTCCTGCCCGCATGGGACCTGCTGACCGGTGCCTATGCCGCCTTTGCCATGCTCGCCGCGGTTCAGCATCGCAGCGCCACCGGCCAGGGGCAGGAGGTACGCATTCCCTTGTCCGATGTCGCCATCGGGACGGTCGCCAATCTGGGTTCGCTGGCGGAAATGCTTTATACCGGGGCCAATCGGCAGCGTCTGGGCAACGCCGTATTCGGCGCCTTTGGCAAGGATTTCACCTCGCGCGACGGCATTCGCCTGATGGTCATGGCGATTACGCCAAGGCAGTGGACCGGGCTGGTCAAGGTGCTGGGCATCGAAGCGGAAATCAACGCCATAGAGGCCGAGCGCGGCGTCAGTTTCGACAGCGATGAAGGCGTGCGGTTCGAGCATCGCGATGCCCTGTTTCCGCTGGTGGGCGAACGCGTCGGCCAGCGCGACTATGCCGACCTCAAAGCTGCCTTTGACGCCCATGGCTGCTGCTATGGCCCCTATCAGACCATGCACGAGGCCGCCCACGACCCGGTTCTGGTGGGCGAAAACCCGATCTTTGGCACCAGCGCCAATCCCAGCGGCTTCGACTATCCGGCCGCCGGAGCCTTTGCGACATTGCCCGGCATGGAGCGCGGCGCACCGCTGCCTGCACCCCGGCTGGGCGCGGACAGCGAGGCTGTTCTGGGCGAACGGCTGGGCCTGTCATCGGGTGCCATCGGCGCACTGGTTGACCGGGGCATTGTCGGGCCGGGCAATGGCTGACAGCGACCTGCTGGTCCGGGCCGAAAGCGCTATTGCCGCAGCGGACAATTATGCCGCGGCCGCACTGTTGGCGCTGCGCGAAAGGGTGGACGCCAGCGGCATCGATCCCGAACAGCGCGCCGCCCATGGCTATGCCTGGATCGCCACCAGTATCGAGGCGATGCGGGCGACGCTGCAATGGCTGCAGCGGCTCGATACCGAAGGCGGTGCCGGAAAGGGCGAACGGCTGATCCTGGCAATCGGCGTCGGCGAGACGCTGGCACAGCTGATCGGCGGGCTGCCAATGGGGCAGAATGAGATTGTCCGCCCTGCCGATCTCGGCGTCGAGGATGCCGCACGGACGCTTGCAGACGACCCGGCGGTGCAATGGATGCTGGCGCATGGCAACACCGCCGCGCATCGCGCCATGCTGGCGGCCCATGTCCGTGACGGCGCGGAGATTTCACAGGCATTTGGCGATGACCTGCTCGACACCATTCGCGACCAGTATCGCCGCTTTACCGACAACCGCATCCTGCCCCGCGCCCATCAATGGCATCTCGGCAATGCGCTGATCCCCGATGAAACCATTGCGGAAATGGCTGATCTCGGGACATTCGGGGTCTGCATCCCCGAAGATTTTGGCGGGCTTGGCCTTGGCAAGCTGGTCATGTGCATCGTCACAGAAGAGCTGTCGCGCGGCTGGATCGGCACAGGTTCGCTGGGCACACGTTCGGAAATTGCCGGCGAGCTTATCATGCTGGGCGGAACCGAGGAGCAGAAGCGGCACTGGCTGCCGCGCATCGCCAGCGGGGAGATATTGCCCACCGCCGTCTTTACCGAGCCTGACACCGGATCGGACATGGCCAGCCTTGCGACCCGCGCGACGCTGACCGCGTCCGGCTGGGAAATATCGGGCGCGAAAAACTGGATCACCCATGCCGCGCGCACCGACCTGATGACATTGCTGGCCCGCACCCGGCCTGACGAAAAGGGCTATGCGGGGCTTTCCATGCTGCTGGTGCCCAAGCCACGCGGCAGCGAGGCCGACCCTTTCCCGGCGAGCGGCATGAGCGGCAGCGAAATCGAGGTGCTGGGTTATCGCGGGATGCGCGAATATGCGCTGCAATTTGACTGCATGATCGCCCCCGCCGATGCGCTGCTCGGCGGCGAGGAAGGCCAGGGCTTCAAACAGCTGATGCGCACCTTTGAAGGCGCCCGCATCCAGACCGCCGCGCGCGCCGTTGGCGTGGCCCGGCGCGCGCTTGAGCTGGGCTGGGCCTATGCGGAGGATCGCAGGCAGTTCCGCCGCCCGATCATCGAATTTCCGCGCGTGGCCGACAAGCTGGCGCTGATGATGGTCGACATGGTAATGGCGCGCGAACTCACCTATTTCGCGGCACGGGCCAAGGATTCAGGCAAGCGCTGCGACATAGAAGCGGGAATGGCCAAGCTGCTCGCTGCAAGGACGGCCTGGGCCAACGCCGATGCCGCGCTGCAGATCCATGGCGGCAATGGCTATGCGCTGGAATATGAAATCAGCCGCGTGCTGTGTGACGCGCGCATCCTCAACATCTTTGAAGGGGCCGCCGAAATCCAGGCGCAGGTCATTGCGCGCGGCCGATTGCAGGACCGGAACTGACCATGACCCATGACTATAGCGATATTCGCGAGGAAGTCGCCAAGCTGTGCCAGCAATATCCCGGCGAATATTGGCGCGCCAAGGATCGCGACCGGGCCTATCCCGGCGAATTCGTCGCTGCGCTGGGCGATGCGGGCTATCTTGCCGCCCTGATCCCGGAGGAATTTGGCGGAGCCGGCCTCCCCATTTCGGCGGCGGCGGCAATCCTTGAGGAAATCCAGCGCCAGGGATGCAATGGCGGTGCCTGCCATGCCCAGATGTATATCATGGGCACGTTGCTGCGCCATGGATCGGACGCGCAAAAGGCCGAGTTCCTGCCGAAAATCGCCACTGGCGAATTGCGGCTGCAGGCCTTTGGCGTCACCGAACCGACCAGCGGCACCGACACCCTTGCTCTGAAGACCGTCGCCCGGCGCGACGGCGACAATTATATCGTGAACGGACAGAAGATCTGGACCAGCCGGGCCGAGCATTCGGACCTGATGCTGCTGCTCGCCCGCACCACCCCGCGCGATCAGGCGGCAAAGCGCACCGATGGCCTGTCGGTGTTCCTGGTCGATATGAAGGCGGCGCTGGGCAATGGCCTCACCATCCGCCCCATCGACACGATGATGAACCATGCAACGACGGAGGTTTTCTTCGACAATATGGTCGTCCCCGCCGACCGGCTGATCGGCGAGGAAGGACAGGGCTTTCGCTACATCCTTTCAGGCATGAATGCCGAACGCCTGCTGATCGCTGCTGAGTGCATCGGCGATGCCAAATGGTTCATCGACAAGGCCACCGCCTATGCAAAGGACCGGGTGCTGTTCAACCGGCCGATCGGGCAGAATCAGGGCGTCCAGTTCCCCATCGCCCGTGCCTATGCACAGATGCGCGCCGCAGAGCTGCTGGTCCATGAAGGGCTGCGCAAATATGAAGCTGGCGGCAATGTCGGCGAGGAAGCGAACATGGCCAAGATGCTGGCGGCGGAGGCCAGCTGGGCGGCGGGCGAGGCCTGTATCCAGACGCATGGCGGGTTCGGCTTTGCCGCCGAATATGACATTGAGCGCAAGTTCCGCGAAACCCGGCTGTATCAGGTCGCGCCCATCTCCACCAACATGGTGCTGTCCTATGTCGCCGAACATGTGCTGGGCCTGCCGCGCAGCTATTGATGCCGCGCCCGGAACACGATTCCGAAACCGCTAATCGATCAGCGAGACGAATTCCTCGAACTTGCCATTGGCACCGAGCGGCAGGCGACCTTCAAAATAACTGAAATCCAGATCGAAAGGATAACGCAGCGTGGTGCGAACATGATCCGCCAGTGCCGCTTCCTCGGCTTCAGTCAGACCGCGTTCGACGCCGAAACGCAGCTCGATCCTGTCAATGGCAGTCTGACGAAACTGATACTGGCGGATCGGCGCAATGGCGCGAAAGCCTGGAAAACCGGTAAGCGGCCAGTGGCGGCTGCCATCGGGCTTGCGAATCAGATTGCGCTCCCGACCCATGATCCGATGCAGGGCAGGCAGGCCACGCCTACACGGGCAGGCACCGGCTGCCATGGCATAATCGCCAATATCATAGCGGATGAGCGGGGTTGCAAAATTGACCAGATCGCTAACCACCACTCGTCCGATCTCGCCGGGTTCAGCGGCGCTGCCATCGTCACGCAACAGCTCGATCAGCACGCTATCGGCCATAACATGATAATAGTCCGGCACGTCCGGACACTGCATGGCAAGATAACCCAGCTCCTGCGACGAATAGCAGTCATGGACGCGGGCGCCTGTCTGCCGTGTCGCCCGGCCACGCAGCTGAGGTGACAATGTTTCGCCCATGGTGCGGATGGTCGACAGCGTGGCAAGTGTCGTGCCCTTTTCGTCCATCAGGTCAAGCAGGCCGCCGAGATTGGACGGATAGACCATCAGGCTGTGCGGATCGAATTCGGCAAGCCGGGCAAGCTGGTCGGCGATATCGCTGTCGATATCGATCAGCAGCGCCGGACCGGTGCCGAACAGAGCATGGACTGAATCGCCCCAGTCGGGGCGCATGCCGAAATGTGCCTGATTGGCGCGGATCGCCGCCAGCCTGCCGTCCAGACCGAATTCCGCCCAGAGATGGTAGCGCAACGAAAGGGCGCGCCAGAACAGGTCGCCAAGCCCGGTTTTCCAGACGGTGACCGGTTCGCCTGTCGATCCCGATGTGCTGGCGCGAAACACGCCGCCATGCCCCTCAGGCAACCGGCGGCGGATTGCGGTTTCGTCAGCCAGTGTCCGGGCCTGCAATTGCGCACGGGTCAGAACTGGAAGGGCCGTCAGCCCTGTCTCGCCGGCCAGGTCGGCGGCCTTCAGCCCGGCATCGTCAAGGCGCTTTGCAAAGTCCGTATCGACGGCGTGAAAATGATCGACGACCCGGGAAAGCTGAGCCAATTGCCTTTCGCGAATATCCTCTTGGCTATGCCACTGGCGCTGCTCAAGCGCGACCAGCAGCCGGGCCAATTGCACCAGCGGAGCGGACAGCGCCTCCCCGGCATCCAGGCGGACGGACAGGGCGGCAATGCGGGGATCCTGCCTCATGGCAGGTCGATAATCAGCAACGGGCAATATTCTGCGCCGGGATAACCGCAAGTCTCGACGAAACGCACCGGCAAGTCGGTTGGAACCAAGTCAGTCAGCTGCGACCGAGTTGGAAAGCAATGCACATAGGGTGAGCTATGATAGGCGTCATATTCGGCTATGGTCTCAAGGCTCCAGCCGCTCGCCCGTGACAAGGCTGCACGATCGGAAAACCAGCCATTGAACGATTCGAGCAGTTGCGGGCAAGCCATGTTCATCGATCCGCTCTCCGCCACGGTTGCCATGTTGAACATCAGCTTGAACTGATGAAAGCCGAGGGTCCCGGCCATCGCCATAGTCCGCACCGCATCGCGCCCCGGCATTGGCTCTCCGGTCGCAAAGCAGCGCAGCACGATACGCCCGCCCGGCACGACTGCCCGGCAAAGCTGCTCGATCAGCCGTTCCAGCCCCAGCGGATATTCCAGTATGGAAAGGCATGCATCGCCAATCGCCGCACGCACCGAATGATCATCCAGCGGCAAGGTCAGCCAGTCGGCACACACGACATTGCGATCTGGACCATTGCCAACCCATGCCCGCCCAATCATGTCCCACCCCCAATCCATCGCGATCAGCGGCCTGACGATTTCGCTAAGTTCGGGCGTGACGCCTAGCAGCAGCACCGGTGCATCGCCCGATGGCAGGGCGTCCGCCATGGCAGCAATCGCATTTGAATGCGGGCGTAACGGAGGCTTGAGCGAAGCCCAGCGCCGGGCAAAATCAGGGACCGGACCACTCACGACGAACCAGCTGTCCGGATCGCGATGGGTCTGTGCGTCATCGCATCAGGCCGCCCATCAGGTTGCGGGCGAACCGGCCCAGCCCGGGAAATCCGATGGCCTTGCCGATTTCCGTCGCCACCGTTCCTGCCGCCGCGCTGGCGGCACTGGCCTTGGGATTGGCACGCGATTTCTTGCCGCTGAGCTTGCCGGCAAGGATCGATCCGGCTGAGGCGGCGGCGGCACCCGCCGCAGCCTTGGCGACCTTGCCGCCCAGCCCGTCCCAGATCGAGGTGGACTTGCGCGAACGCTTGCCAACCTCTTCCTTGCCCTGCTCCTCCACCTCGGCGGCGGTCTCGGCGGCATCGACCGCCTTTTGCGCCAGCACCTCGGCAGCCGAATCGCGGTCAACGGCAGTGTCGTACTTGCCCTCCAGCGGCGAAATCGACTGGATGATCGCGCGCTCCTTGGGGGTGACCGGGCCAAGCCGCGAGCGCGGCGGCTTGATCAGCGTGCGCTGCACGACCGACGGCGCGCCATCCTCCATCAGCGTCGAGACCAGCGCTTCGCCGACCCGCAATTCGGTAATCGCCTCCGCCACATCGAGTTCGGGATTGATCCGGAAGGTATCGGCAGCGGCCTTGATCGCCTTCTGGTCGCGCGGGGTGAAGGCGCGCAGCGCATGCTGAACGCGATTGCCCAGCTGACCGGCAATCTCCTCGGGAATGTCGATGGGATTCTGGGTGACGAAAAAGACGCCGACGCCCTTGGACCGGATCAGGCGGACCACCTGCTCGACCTTTTCCTGCAGCGCCTTGGGACAATCGTCGAACAGCAGGTGCGCCTCGTCAAAGAAGAACACCAGCTTCGGCTTTTCCGGATCGCCAACCTCGGGAAGCGTCTCGAACAGTTCGGAAAGCAGCCACAGCAGGAAGGTCGCATAGAGTTTCGGGCTGCGCATCAGCTTGTCGGCGGCCAGCACGTTGATATAGCCGCGACCCTGCTCATCGCATTTCAGGAAATCGTCGATCTCCAGCGCGGGTTCGCCAAAGAATTGCGCCGCGCCCTGGCTGTCAAGCTGCAACAGCTGGCGCTGGATCGCACCGACACTGGCCTTGGACACATTGCCATATCTGGCCGACAGCTCGGCGGCATTTTCCGCCGTATAGGCGAGCATTGCCTGCAAATCCTCCAGATCGAGCAGCAGCAGCCCCTGTTCATCGGCATAGCGAAAGGCGATATTGAGCACGCCTTCCTGCGTATCGTTGAGGTCCATCAGTCGCCCCAGCAGCAGCGGCCCCATTTCGGTGATGGTGGTGCGGATCGGATGGCCCTGTTCGCCATAAAGATCCCAGAAGATCGCCGGATTGTCCGAATAGGCATAGTCGTCCATGCCCAGTTCCTTTGCCCGGCTTTCCAGCTTGTCGGCATGCTTGAAGGTCGGCGATCCGGCCATGGAAATGCCCGACAGGTCGCCCTTCACATCGGCCACGAACACCGGCACACCGACCGCCGAAAAACTCTCGGCAAGGCCCTGCAGCGTCACCGTCTTGCCGGTGCCGGTCGCGCCCGCGATCAACCCGTGGCGATTGGCACGGCCAAGGTTCAGCACCTGCCGCTCGCCGCCGCCCAGTCCCAGGAAAATATCGCTCATACCCGTTCCCATCCCGTCATCTGAAACACAAAACTAGCCCGGTCGCAGCCTACAGCCAACCCGAAAGCTCCCGCCGCACCAGCGCCTCCAGCATCGCCATGCCCGGAGCATCGGCATTGAGGCAGGGCAGATAGGCGAAACTGCGCCCGCCCGCCGCAAGAAACTGCTCGCGGCCCCGGATCGCCAGTTCCTCCAGCGTTTCAAGGCAATCAACCGAAAAGCCGGGCGCGACCAGTGCAATGTCCTTCACCCCCTGCCCGGCCAGCTCCGCCAGCACCGTGTCGGTCGCCGGTTCCAGCCATTTGGCCCGGCCAAAGCGCGACTGAAAGGAGATGTGCAGATCGCGGCCCAGCGCTTCGGACAGCAGCCGCGCGGTCTTGAGGCACTGGCAATGATAGGGATCGCCAAGCTGCAGCGTGCGCTCCGGCATGCCGTGAAAGCTGGCGAGAATGGCGTCGGGTGCAAAATCGAGCATGGCCAGCGATGCCTCTACCGACTGGCGCAGCGCATCGATATAGGCGGGATCGTCATGATAGGGCGGCAAGGTCCTGAGGGCAGGCTGCCAGCGCACCGCCGAGCAGCTTTCATAGACCTTGTCGAGCACCGTCGCCGTCGTCGCGCCCGAATATTGCGGATAGAGCGGCGCGATCAGGATACGCTCGCACCCCGCCGCCTTCATCGCCTCCAGCCGCGATGGGATCGACGGATTGCCATAGCGCATCGCATATTCGACCTGCACCGCATCGCCGAGCACAGCCTGAAGCGCGGCGGCCTGATCCTGTGTAAACACCGCCAGCGGCGATCCGCGTTCGGTCCACACCTGGGCATAGGCATGGGCGGATTTTTTGGGGCGGGTATTGAGGATAATGCCGCGCAATATCGGCTGCCAGACGATGGGCGGGATCTCCACCACCCGCCGGTCCGACAGGAATTCGGCGAGATAGCGCTTGACCGAGGCCGGATCGGGTGCATCGGGCGTGCCGAGATTGACCAGCAGCACGCCGGTGCGCGGCGGATTGACCGGGGGATGATCGCCGGGGCGTGGCATGCCCGCCATGCTAGTACCCGCCATGGTCACAGCCCTCCGGACAGCAGGGGCAGTTGCCGGAACCGCAGCCCCGTTGCCGAATGCAGCGCATTGGCGATGGCGGGCGCAACCGCGACCATGCCCAGTTCGCCAAGCCCGGCAGGCGGATCCTCGCTCTCGACAAATTCAATCTCGATTTCAGGCGTATCGGCCATTTGCGGCAGGGCAAGGTCGCGCAGCCGCCGCGCCTCGGCCAGACCGCCGGAAAAACCGGTGGCCGATCCCATCGCCATGGCCAGCCCGAAGATCATTCCGCCCTCTATCTGTTGCAGGGCAATATCGTGATTGACGATCCGCCCGGCATCGACCGCAGCGCACAGCCGCTCGACCCGCATGCCCGAACCGCCCGCCTCGCCATCACGCCGGGCGGTGGCGATGACCGCAATCGATCCGCCATGCAGGCTCCAGCAAGCGACGCCCTGGCCGCTATTGTCCAGCCCGCCATCCCATTCGGCCAGCGCCGCAACCCGCGTCAGGCAGCGGGCAAGGCGAACATTATTCCCCAGCATCTGCATGCGATAGGACAGCGGTTCACGCGCCGCGCGCGCCGCCATTTCATCAACGAAACTCTCCGTGACGAAACAGCCATAGCTCGCCGCATTGCCGCGCCAGCGTCCGGTGGCAACCGGGATGTCGGCGGGATGATGATCGACCGCCCAATGAGCGATCTCATATGGCGGGATCGCGCCCTTTGCGACCATCCGGTCATATTCGCCGCGCGCCGCATCCATCGCATCGGCGCGATCTGCATCATCCAGAAAACGGGCGGCAAATTCGCTGCTGGTCGCCGGGCAGGCCAGCTTGACCGACAGCGCGGTCATGCTGCCCGATGTGTCGATGGTGGCGGCGAGCCGGGCCGCGACCGGGGTGCGCACGGGCGATTGCACCATCTCCTCCCCGCGCGACCAGACCAGCTGGACCGGACGGCGCATATGCCGCGCCAGCACCGCGACCTGGCTGGCCATGTCATCATCCAGCCGCCGGTCAAATGATCCGCCTGCCATCATCGGATAGAGTGTCACCGCGCTTTCGGCGATGCCCAGCGCCCGCGCAGCGCGACGGCGGGCATTGGCCGGGGCCTGCGACGCGATCCACAGTTCAAGGCGTCCGTCCTTGTAGCGCGCGGTGGCGCTGCTCGTCTCTATCGTGCCATGCGGCGCAGCGGCGATATTATAACGCGATGCGATGCCCTTTTGCGCAGCAAAGGCGGTATCGACATCGCCCAGGCTGAAGAACCGTCCGCCCTTGCCCTTGTCGAGCGCATCGCCCAGCGCTTGATCGATGGCGTCATTATCGGCCAGCGCCCCGCGCGTTTCGAACACCGGTTTCAGCCGGGCCAGCGCGCTGTTCGCCGCCCACCAGTTAGTCGCGACGCAGGCAACCCAGCGCGCATGCTTTACCACCTCGATCAATCCGGTAACCGAACGGGCAGGCGCGGGATCGAGCGATTTCAGCCGGGTATCGCCGACCGGACCCTGGCGAATGGCGGCATAGACCATGTCCGGCAGGCGGATGTCGCCCGCGAAATTGGCGCTGCCATCCACCTTGGCGGGCAGGTCGAGCCGGGCAAAGGGCGGCGCATCGCCAATTGGTTCGGTCGTGACATTACCGGGCAGGGTGACGCGCAGCGGAACCGGGTCGGGCACGTCATAGCCCAGCGCATCGTCCAGCAAATCGGCAAAGCGTATCTGGTCATTGCCATAGTTGATGAAGCCGTCCCGGGCCTCCGTATCTTCCCAGTCGACACCCCAGCGCGCCGCAGCGGCGCGGCTGAGCATCACCCTGGCGGTCGCCGCCGCCTCCCGGCAGGGGGCTTCGTAATTGGCGATTTCGGTATCGTCCGCCGTCACCATGAAGCTGTTGGCCGCCGCCCAGCGCCGCACCAGCAGGTGATCGGGCGCAGGCGAAAGCGCCAGCCCGGACGGGGCCAGCATCGATGCCCATTCGCTGGCCAGCACGCGATTGGCGAACACCGGCGCGGGCGGGGCCTGGCTGACCGCGACCGTGCGCCAGTCCGCGCCCAGCTCTTCCGCGACAATCTGCGCCAGCACGGTAGTGACGCCCTGTCCCATTTCGCATTGCGGGATGGCAACGATCACGCTGCCATTACGGGCGATGCGCAGATAGGCATCGAAAATCGCTTCCTCCGCCGCGCCGCCCTCTCCGCTCCATTGCGGTTCAAGGTCATAGCTGCGCGGCCACACCCCCCAGGCGACGACCAGTCCGGCGCCCGCCGCGCCGCCGATCAGCAATCCGCGCCGGGAGAACATGGCCACTGCCTAGGCAGCCTTGCTGTTATCGATCCAGGTCGCGATGCGCGCGGCGATTGCCGCAAAGGCCTCTGCCTGCGGACCATCCCCGGACGCTGGCGGAACCCCGGCATCGCTCGACTTGCGGATGACCGGATCGAGCGGCACGCGGCCCAGGAACGGCAGGTTCATGGTGCGCGCCGCCGCCTCTGCACCGCCCACGCCAAAAGGATCGCTGACCTCTCCGCAATGCGGACAGATATAGCCTGCCATATTCTCGATCAGGCCGATTACCGGCACATTGCCCTGGTCGAACAGGGCGATAGCCCGCATCGCGTCCATCAACGCCAGGTCCTGCGGGGTGGAAACGATCACCGCGCCAACCGGCTTGTGGCTCGACATCATCGACAGTTGCACATCGCCGGTGCCCGGCGGCATATCGACGATGATATCGGTGCAATCGCCCCAATGCGCATCGATCAGCTGGTCGAGCGCCTTGCCCGCCATCGGCCCGCGCCACGCAATGGCCTGTCCCGGCTTGGCGAGCTGTCCCATGGAGAGCAGCGGCACGCCATAGGCATTGGGCACCGGCACCAGCTTCTGCTCGGCCACTTCCGGGCGGATTTCCTCGATATCGAACAGCCGGGTCTGGGACGGGCCATAGATATCGGCATCGACCAGTCCGACCTTGCGCCCGGCGCGCTGCATCGCCACCGCCAGATTTGCGGAAAAGGTCGATTTGCCGACCCCGCCCTTGCCGCTGCCAACCGCGATCAGCCGCCGCCTGGGGCGCTCCGCCGTCATCGCCACGCGCACCTGATCGACACCCTCGACCTTCAGCAGCGCGCCCTTGACGGCTATTTCCAGCCGGTCGCGCGCGGCCATGTCCAGCCCCGACACATCAAGCGCAAGCCGCACGATGCCCTCGTCCAGCCGCACTCCGCTTGCCCGGCCCTGCGCCACCTCTGCCAGCGCGCGTTCGACATTGTCCATATCTGCCATGGCACCATCGCATAGAGTGCCACCATGGCGCACCGCAAGAGGATTGGCGCACCAGCGCGAACAATTGACGGAAATCTCCACCCGCCCCCTGTTTTTTGGCAGATGAAGCCCTATAAAGACTGGCATGAAAAGAATATCCGGATGGTTTTCCAACATTCTGGCAATGGCCAATAACAGCCCATGGGGCACCGGGTCGGGCGGTTCCGGCAATGGCGGTGGCAACGGGGATAATGGCGGCGAGGGCGTCAAGCCCGATGGTCCGCGCAATCCGTGGCAGCCCGGCGGCGGATCGGGCCAGCGCCCCGGCAATATCGAGGACATGTTCCGGCGGCGCGGACGCGGCGGTGGCGGCGGCGGATCGGGTGGCGGCTTTTCCGGCCTGCCCCGGCGTCCCAATGGCAAAAGCTATGTGCCGATCATCATCGGCATCTTCATCGCCCTGTGGATCGTGCTGACCGTATTTCACCGGGTCGCTCCTCAGGAACGCGGCGTGGTCTCCTTTTTCGGCTCCTATTCGCGGACCGTCGATCCCGGCATCGCGCTGACTCTGCCCGCACCGTTTGAATCGTTCGAGCATGTCGATGTGCAGAATATCCGGACCGAGGATATCCCGACCGGGGATTCGGAAAACCTGATCCTGACCGGCGACCAGAATCTGGTCGACCTTGCCTATTCGGTGCGCTGGAACATCAAGGATCCCAAACAGTTCCTTTATCAGCTGGCCGACCCGATAGAGACCATTCGCGAGGCCGCCGAAGCCTCGATGCGCGCCAGCATTGCCGAGGTGACGCTGGACGATGCCATCGGTTCAGGCCGCGAAGAAGTGGAACAGCGCGTCGAACAGCGCATGCAGGAGCTGCTCGACGGCTATCGCTCGGGCATTCGCGTGCAGGGTGTCGCAATCAAGAAAGCCGATCCTCCCGCCGCCGTGAACGACGCCTTCAAGGCGGTATCGGCGGCGCAGCAGGAAGCCCAGACTTATCTCAACGAAGCCCGCGCCTATGCCCAGCAGCTGACCGCCCAGGCCCAGGGCGAGGCCGCCGCCTTTGACAAGGTCTATGCCGAATACCGGCTGGCCCCCGAAGTCACCCGCCGCCGCATGTATTATGAAACCATGGAGCGGGTGCTGTCCAAGATCGACAAGACGATTGTCGAGCCAGGCGGCGTCACCCCCTATATCGCGCTGCCCGAAGTCAGGAAGCGCAGCCGCGAGGCCCAGCCCAGCGTGACCGTGTCCCCGGCGGAGGGCCAGTAATGAGCGAATTTCTGAAACGCCCCATGGCGCTTGCCGTGCTGGCGCTGGTCGCGCTGGTCATCCTGGCCAGCACCGTCGTCATCGTCCCGGAAACCAAGCAGGTGGTCATCGTCCGCTTTGGCGAACCGGTACGCACGCTCAACCGCTATCGCGAGAATGAGGAATTCGGCAAGACCGGCGCGGGCCTGATCGCCCGTATCCCGTTCGCCGAGCAGGTCGTCTGGGTCGACAAGCGCGTGCTCGATATCGAGATGGAGCAGCAGCAGGTGCTCTCCACCGATCAGCTGCGGCTCGAAGTCGATGCCTATGCGCGCTATCGCATCGTCGATCCGCGCCGCATGTATGTCTCGGCGGGCAGCGAAGAGCGCGTGTCGGAAGAACTGCGCCCGATCCTGGGTTCGGCCTTGCGCAACGAACTGGGCAAGCGGCCCTTTGCCGCGCTGCTCAGCCCCGAACGCGGCGGCATCATGGCCCGCATCCAGGCGGGGCTTGACCGCATCGCCCGGCAATATGGCGCCAAGATCATCGACGTTCAGATCAAGCGCGCCGACCTGCCCCAGGGAACGCCGCTCGACAGCGCCTTTCAGCGGATGCGCACCGCGCGCCAGCAGGAAGCACGAACGATCACCGCGCAGGGCCAGAAAAATGCCCAGATCATCCGCGCCGAAGCCGATGCAACGGCGGCGCGGACCTATGCGGAAAGCTTTGGCAAGGATGCGCAATTCTATGAATTCTATCGCGCCATGCAGAGCTATGAGCGGACCTTCCTCGCCGGGAGCGGGGATACGACGCTGATCCTCTCGCCGAACAATGATTATCTGCGGCAGTTTGAAGGCCGCTGAGCATTTTGCCTTGCCCATTCAATCTGCGTTCAGAATGGCGTGGCATATCGCCAGAACCATGGATGGCTTGATGACTGGGGAATGGCGCGTCCAGATTTAGCCGGAAGGAAGACGACAGTGCGTTACGTATATGGAGTGACATCGGCCCTATTGATCGGCGGCAGCGCCCTGGCGCTGGCAACCGGGCACCCTGCCGGTGCCCAGGTCGCCCAGAATGAGGAAAGCGCGATGCGCGCGGCAATGCCGCCCGCCGGTGCGCCCGCCACATTTGCCGACCTTACCGAGCAGCTGCAGCCTGCCGTGGTCAACATCTCCACCCGCCAGCGGGTCCGGGTGTCGAACAATCCCTTTGCCGGAACGCCCTTTGGCAGCCTGTTCGGGGATCGCGGCGGATCGACCACACGCGAGGCCCAGTCGCTTGGATCGGGCTTTATCGTGACCGCTGACGGCTATGTCGTGACCAACAACCATGTTGTCGCGGCAGAGGGCAATGCCGTGGTCGAATCGATCACCGTTACCATGCCCGATGGCACCGAATATGAGGCAGAGCTGGTCGGCCGCGATGAACCGTCCGACCTTGCCGTGCTCAAGATCGAGGGCAGCAAGCCCTTTCCGTTCGTGAAATTCGGCGATTCGACCAAGACGCGCGTCGGCGACTGGGTCATCGCCATCGGCAACCCATTTGGCCTAGGCGGCACGGTCACTTCCGGCATCATCTCGGCGGTCTATCGCAATACCGGATCGGGCTCCGCCTATGACCGCTATCTGCAGACCGACGCCTCGATCAATCGGGGCAATTCGGGCGGTCCGATGTTCGACCTCAACGGCAATGTCATCGGCATCAACAATGCGATCATCTCGCCGACCGGCGGCAGCGTCGGCATCGGTTTCGCCATTCCCGCCGAGGTGGCGGCACCCATTGTCGAACAGCTGAAACAGGGCAAGACGCCCGAACGCGGGTTCCTGGGCGTCGGCATACGTCCGCTTGAGGAAGATCTGGCGCTGTCGCTGGGCCTGCCCAAGAATCGCGGCGAATTCATCGAGCAGGTCCTGCCCGATGGTGCCGCCGCCAAGGCCGGGATCAAGGCCGGTGACGTGATCGTCAAGATCGGCGGCAAGGAGGTCACACCGGACCAGACGCTGTCCTTCATCGTCGCCAATACCGAACCGGGCACAACCGTTCCCATTGAACTGATCCGCGACGGCAAGCGCATGACGCTGAGTGTCAAGGTCGGCAAAAATGAGGAAAGCGCCGGATCGACCGGCAATTTCAGCCAGCAGCCGCAGGATGATTTCTCCGATCAGGACCAGCAGTCGAGCGAACAGGCAACACGCGATTCGCTGGGCATTGCGGTGGTCGAACTGACCCCGCAAATTGCGCGGCAGGTCGGGGTTTCATCCTCTCTGGAAGGCGTGGTGATTTCGGCCGTCGATCCCTCCAGCGATGCGGCCCGCAAGGGGCTGCGGCGCGGATTCGTGATTACCGAGGTCAGCCGCTCTCCGGTCAAGTCGCCCGACGATCTCGATCGCCTGATCGCCGAGGCCCGCGCTTCGGGCCGCGAGGCGGTGTTGCTGCGCGTCAAGCAGGGCAGCCGCGATCCGGTGTTCGTGCCGGTCCGCCTGCGCGAGGACGATTAGCTCTCAACGGCACAGGGTAGACAATACCATCAAGCCCCGCATGGCCAGGCGGCCGTGCGGGGCTTTTCACAAATATCGCGCGGGTGGTTCCCGTTTGCGTCAACTTGCACATGTTGCAACTGCTTACTAGGCTGCGATTCGACCGAAACAGACTGGGATTGGCAGATTCATGGGCAGAATTGCGATTGTTACAGGCGGCACGCGCGGCATTGGCGAAGCGATCAGTGTTGCACTGCAAAATCAGGGGGCAAAGGTCATTGCCAGCTATGGCGGCAATGATGATGCTGCCAGGGCCTTTTCCGATCGCACCGGTATTTCCGTTCTGAAATGGGATGTTGGCGACCATCAGTCATGCCTTGATGCCGTGGCAAAGATCGAGACCGATCATGGCGATGTCGACATATTGGTCAACAATGCCGGCATCACCCGCGACGCAACGATGATGAAGATGAGCTGGGACCAGTGGGACGAGGTCATCCGCGTCGACCTGTCGGGCTGTTTCAACATGGCCAAGGCCTGCTTCCCCGGCATGCGCACGCGCGGCTGGGGCCGGATCGTCAATATCGGTTCGGTCAATGGCCAGGGCGGCCAGATCGGCCAGGTCAACTATGCCGCCGCCAAATCGGGCATTCACGGCTTTACCAAGTCACTGGCGATGGAAGGCGCGCGCTATGGCGTTACTGCCAACGCGATTGCGCCGGGCTATATCGCGACCGAGATGCTTTCCACCATTCCCGACAATGTGATGGAAAAGATCGTTGCCCAGATTCCGGTCGGCCGCCTTGGCCAGCCCGAGGAAATCGCCCGCGGCGTGACTTTCCTGGTCAGCGAGAATGCCGCCTTTGTCACCGGATCGACCCTGTCGATCAATGGCGGCCAGCATATGTACTGACGCATGGCACGGGCGGAGAGCATCTACCATCCGCCCGTCAAGCGCAGCGTCACCATTGCCGGGCACCAGACCTCGATCAGTCTGGAACCGCTCTTCTGGAGCATGCTGAAGGCAGCGGCGCTGGACGAAGGCGTGGCAATCAACGCGCTTGTCGCGCGGATTGATCGCGAGCGGCTTGAATCGGATACGCCGCCCGGCCTGGCGAGCGCGATCCGGATCTGGCTAGTGACCCGGTCACCGGATAGACGTCCTAACCCTCGATAATGCGTGTCGAGGGGTGGTGCTTGTCGAGATGCCGCTTGATGATGCGCAGGTTGCGCGTGTTGGAGCGCCAGAAGAAATCGAACGCATCGCCCGCAACCGGAATGGCGCCCAGCAGCGTATCGATGCCGACATTGCCCGCCATGCGCAGCAGCTTGAACTTGGAGAGGCCCAGATTGCGCGCCTCCCACAGGATATAGAGCGACAGCAGCCCGGTAATCACATCGCCCGCCACGGGGATCAGGCCGATCAGCGAATCCAGCCCCACCGGCCGGTTGATGCCGGGAATGACAAAGGACCGCTCCAGCAGCATTTCCATCGCCTCGACGCGCTGGCGCACGGCGGCAGGATCATTGCCGAGTGCAGGCATGGATCGTTGCAAACGCTCCAGATCGTCGATCTGAATAGCCATGATATTCGTCCTCCAGCCCCCTCGCCTGCCCCTTATCTGGGGATGATCGCAATGTCTGGCAAGGGATGCCATGCGGTCGGGTTGGAGATGATGCCGGTCAGCCCCGAACGGACCAGCGACCAGCGCACCGGAGTGCCGAGCGGAATATAGTAATTGGCGGCCGTCATCGCCGTCTCCGCCTCGACCAGCCGGGAAAGGCGAACCTCCGGATCGACTGCCCGGCGCGCCCGCGCCAGCAGGTCATCGCCCTCGCGGTCGCACAGCCGCTGCATCGCGCAGGAAAGCTGGTTCAGATACCAGATCGGCTCATCATAAGCCGCAACCCTGTCGATCAGGCGCAGATCGGCATTTTGCGAAACGCCGACCAGCCGCGCGCGCAGCCCGATAGACGCCAGATCAGCCTTGAGACGGGCAAAAAGAACGCGGCTGCCAGGCCCATCGGCCAGCGCGATACGCAGGGGCGCAGCCGGTCCGTTGCGGGCCTGCCAGTCACTGACCCGGCCACGGGCAATTTCGCGCAGGTCGGCAATGGCGCGCCCCTCCCAGCGATTGGCGGCAATCGCATCATAGCCGTCAATTCCGGCGCGCACATAGCGCGTCCCGGTTTCCCATTGGCCAAGGTTGAGGCCGGTCATCAGCGCGCTGCGGTCGATGGCCATGGCAATCGCCTCGCGATTGGATGCCTGTGACAGGAACCCCTGATCCTCGACCACCGCCAGCCCGAACAGTCCGGCAACGCCATCAAAGATGATGGTGTTGGCGTTGACATCGGCGCTCGCCAGATAGGGCAGATGCTCGAACCGGCCACCCAGCACCGCATCGCTGGCGCCGCTCGCAAAGCGGGCAATGCCATGGGCGGCATCCTCGCCACGCACGAACAGCGGGCGCTCGATGGTACGGGGGGTGGGCGCTGCACCGTCCATGACCGGCACGGTCAGGGTCGTCCAGCCCTTGGCCCGCTCCTCGTCAAGCGGTCCGGTGCCCCGGCCCGATCTGCGAATGCCAAGCTCCGGCTGGGCGATCACCTGCAGGAAATCGGGTTCGGGCGACAACAGGCGGATTTCGATCACCTTGTCGGTCATCGCCCGGACATCGCGGATGCGATCAAGGTCGGCGGACATGCGCTGGCCCTGCTCGATCCGGATGCGCCGCCGCAGGGCCTCCGCCACCTGTTGCGACGTCACCTTGTCGCCATCATCCCATTGCGCATCGCGCAGGCGAAAGATGAAGCTGCGCCCGTAATCGGTGACGATCCAGCGTTCGGCGAGGCCGGGCACGATATTGCCCGCCGCATCGAAACGCACCAGCCCCTGCGAGGTCGCATCGCGCAGCCGCACCGCCAGCGGCCCCAGCCGGCGGGCATCGACATTCCGGTCCGCCGGGCCGTCGATAATCGAAAGGCGCACCGCCGATTCATTGTCCGTCCCGCACGCCCCCAGCAGCATGGTCAGCGCCATTGCGCAGCACATCAGGGGCAATGGTGCGCGCATCATGATGTCGGCCTGGCTCCGTTTCCTGCCTGCTGGTCGCGGCGCAGCGACAATGTGGCAGAGGGATGGATATTGCCAGCATTATCCCGCCACCCCGCAACCCTTGGCCCGACCAGCGATCCGGTGCGGTAATAATAGAGCGGGATAACCGGCGCATCCTCGATCAGCATCATCTCGGCAGTGCGAAACAGGGCCTGCCTGCGTTCCGGATCGGCCTCGCGTCCGGCCCGGTCCAGCGCGGCGTCATAGGCAGGACTGGCATAGCCCGAATAGTTGATCGCACCGGCATCACTGCGATGGACCGCCAGGAAATTCTCGGCCGCAGGCAGGTCGGCGATCCAGCCCGAGCGCGCCAGTGCAAATTCGCCGCGACGCATCGCCGCAAAATGCAGGCTGGATTCGCTGTTGAGGATCTGCGCCTCCACGCCCAGCGGTCGCCACATGGCTGCCATCGCCACCGCCATCCGGCGATGCTCGGCAGAGCTGTTGATGCGGATTTCGAACCGCAGCTTGTGACCGGCATGATAGCCCGCCTGAACCAGCAGGCGGCGGGCCTCGCGAAGCTGGTTCTTGCGCGGCCATGCCGCCCAGCCAGGACGCGAGCCCTGTCCGTCATACAGAGCGGGCGGCACCACACCCCATGCAGGGGCATTGCCCATCGGCAGCAGCGTGTCGGCGATCCATTGCCGGTCAACCGCCATGGCCAGCGCACGGCGCACCCGGACATCGTCAAAGGGCGACTGGCGCGTGTTGAAAGCAAAATAATAGCTGCCCAGATAGTCGCCATTGCGCACCGCATCGGGCCGTTCGCGTTTCAGCCAGTCATGCCGGGTCTGCGGATAATCGCCGGCAATATCGGCGGCGCCGGCCAGGAACAGGCGCATCGCGGCCAGGCTGTCATCCACCGGTCGCCACATGATCCGGGCGACGGGCGCTTCGCCGCCATGCCAGCGCGGATTGCGCTCCAGCTCCAGCCGGTCGTTGAGACGCCACCGGGCGAGGCGATAGGCGCCGCTGGTCACCAACGGGCGCACGGCCGTCCAGCCATCGCCGCGCTGATCGATGATGTGCATTGGCAGCGCCGCCATGGCCGGATGCGCCATCAGTTCGGGCAGCTGCGGAAAGGGGCTGGAAAGCGTCACCACCAGCTGGCCGTCGCCGCTTGCCGCGACAGAATCGATCACGGCGAATAGCGGGACATGCGGCGATGCCGTCTCGGGATCGTTCAGCCGTTTCCACAGTCGTTCGAACAGCCGCGCATCAATCGCTGCGCCATCGGAAAACCGCAGGGAATCGCGCACGCGAAACGTCCAGGCCAGGCCGTCTGCAGACACCGTCCAGCTCTCCGCCAGCCCGGGAACCGCACGCCCGTCTGCATCAAACCGGACCAGCCCCTCAAACTGGTCGGCGGCGATCCGCAGGCTCGCCAGATCGGAATATTTCTGAGGATCGAGCCCGCGAATTTCGGAATCCGAAAGCCGGACAAGCTGATCTTTCTCCAGCGGCTGCCCGGCGCCGTCATTCCCGGCGCAACCGCCGAGAGCCAGAACCAGCAACAGGACCAGAATGTGACGCATGGCCCTCCTTACGCCGCGCGGGCCGCGAGCGAAAGACGCCAGCGGCAGATGTGCGGATGCAATTTCGCTTGACCTTGCCAACCCCTTGTTATCCAATGCGATGAGGAGGGGTCCAGTGCATTTTGTGCAAGGTATGGCGGGTGTCCACGATAATAGATTTTGCAAGGCTTTTCCGGGATTTACCCGCGCCCTACATGATGCTCGACACCGGGTTGAGGTTCATCGACGTCAACCATGCCTATGAGGCGGTGACCGGGCGGAAACGCGACGAACTCATCGGTCGATATGTCTTCGATGCCTTTCCCGAACGGCCCGAACGGCTCGAAAAATTCGGCAATGCCTTTCGCCGCGCACTGGCGGGCGAGACCAACTGCTTCGAGCATGAACCCTTTGCCATTGCCATTTGCGACGGCGACGAACCGGGCCTGAAGGAGGTAAGCTGGACCACCCACCAGATGCCAGTCTATGACACGGACGGCACGGTGATCGGCGTATTGCAAAAAGCGCTGGACGTGACCGCCGAGATGGAGGCCGAACGGACCCGCGACATTGTGGTGCGCGAATTCGACCATCGCCAGAAGAACCTGCTCGCCAAGGTGTCGGCCATCACCCATCGCACCGCCGCCGATTGCTCGACCCTCGAAGAATTCCTCGCCGAATTTGATGATCGCATGGCCGCACTGGCCCGGACACAGAACCTGCTGATGCGCCGGAAATGGGCCGCCGTACCGCTTCGCGACCTGATCGAGGCCGAACTGGCACCTTATCGCGGCAAGGACGATGCGCATATTCGCGCCAGCGGCCCCGACCTGCTGCTCAACGGCCCGACCGCGCAGGCGCTGGGCATGGCGCTGCACGAACTGGCCACCAATGCCGCAAAATATGGCGGACTGGCGAATGCGGATCGCATGCTGCAGATCGAATGGCGGCATGACCCGCAAAGCGACGACATTATGCTGGACTGGCAAGAGACAGGTTTCGCTGTAGGCGGCACGCCCGACCGGAGCGGATTTGGCTCGACGATCATCGACCTCATCACCCCGCGCGAAGTGCACGGCGCGGTCGAGCGGACCTTTGACGGAAACGGCCATCGCTGCCACATCCGCATGCCCGCACGGCATGCGCTCGTCATGCCGGACTAGCAACCAGACCGCCCGGACGGGCTTGACGGGGCGGCCGCACGGCCCGAATGATGGACCATGTTTGCCGAACTTGCCGTTGCGACCGTGATGGTCGTCCTGACCGTGTTCATGCATGGCGCGGGCCTGTTCGGGCTGACCCGCCTGCTGAAGCTGGAGGCGCGCGAAGAGGCGGCGGCCCATCTCGGTCCGACATCGCTGCGCGGCCTGCTGTTCACGCTGATGCTGGTGCTCGGCCTGTTCATCCTGCACGGCCTTGAAATATGGAGCTATGCCTTTGTCTATCTGGTCGTGGAGGCCCTGCCCGACCTCAGGACCAGCGTCTATTTCTCCACCATATCCTATGCGACAATCGGCTATGATGATGAGGGCTTTGCCCCCGCCTGGCAGCTGGTGGCGGCCATCGAAGGCGTCAATGGCGTCATCCTGATGGGCTGGTCGACAGCGTTCTTCGTCACCGTGGTTGCGCGGCTTGGCCGAAAGTAGTCCCCTGCCATGAATGACCAGCTGTGGCTGGCCTTTGCCGCGACCGTTCTGGCCATCGAATTGACCCCCGGCCCCAATATGGCCTGGCTGGCCGCGCTGACAATCGGCGAAGGCAAGCGCGCCGGGCTGGCCGCGATGGCGGGCATTGCCCTTGGGCTGGCAATTGTGGCGCTGGCTGCGGCACTGGGTCTTGCCGCGCTTGTCCAGACCGAGATTCTCGTCTGGCAGATATTGCGCTGGGCAGGGATCGCCTATCTCCTGTGGCTGTCATGGGAGGGCTGGCGCGATGCCGGCAAGACGTTTGTCGTTTCGGCGGGGTCCGAGGCGGGATCAGAACAGGCGCAATGGCTGCGGCGCTTTCGCGACGGGCTGGTCATCAACCTGCTCAACCCCAAGGCGGGACTTTTCTACATCGTGATCCTGCCCAATTTCCTGCCGCCAGGAGATCATGGATTGCTGCAAACGGCATTGCTCAGCCTGATCAACATCGCCGTAGCCACCTTTGTCCACCTGATGATCGTGTTGCTCGCAACCCGTGCCCGGCCCTGGCTGATGCAGTCCAGCCGGACCCGCACCGTACGCCGCGCGCTTGCCCTGGCGCTGGTCGCCGTCGCCATCTGGTTTGCTTTCACGACTTAAGCGGCACGGACACGATATGCTCATCACCGGTTCAGGACGCGACGCCTATCGGCGGATGAAACCGGGGCGGATGCAAACAGGGATGACGCAATCATCGCTTGCCGCTAGTTTCATGCCGGTCGCCAAAATATTATGTCGGAGCCCTTGATGAAGCGTTTCAAATTTGGTGCCGCCCTCTGCCTTGTCGCGTCGCTTGCGGCATGTGGCGGCGGTGGCAGCGGCGGCGGCAATACCGCCGTGCAGGTCCCGCCGACCGGCGGCACGCCGACCCCGACGCCGCCCACATCGAACGCCTGTTCGCTGAGCGCAAGGCAAAGCTGGGCCCTGGCGCAGATGAACGAATGGTATCTGTTCCCCGAGACGCTGCCGACCAACCTCAACCCCGCCAATTACAGTACGGTCGACGACTATATCGACGCCCTGACCGCGACCGCGCGCGCGCAGGGCCGCGACCGTTTCTTCACCCACCTTGCCTCGATCCAGGAGGAAAACGCCTTTTTCAGCTCCGGTGCGAGCGCCGGTTTCGGTATCCGGCTGGGCTATGATACCAGCCAGAACCGCGTGTTCGTGATCGAAACGTTTGAGAATACACCCGCACTCACTGCCGGACTGGACCGCAGCGCCGAAATCCTGGCCATTGGCACCTCGACCGCCAATCTGCAAAATGTCAGCGCGATCATGGCGAGCCAGGGACCTGCGGGCGTGGTCAACGCGCTCGGGCCATCTACGGTCGGCACGACCCGTGTCCTGCGGGTGAACGATGCCAGTGGCACGCGCAACATTACGCTCTCCAAGGCGGAATATGACATTGTCCCCGTCTCCACCCGCTATGGCGCGAAGATCATCACCGATGGCGCGCGCAAGGTGGGCTATCTGAACCTGCGCACCTTCATCAGCACCGCCGATCAGGGCCTGCGCAGCGCCTTTGCCCAGTTCCGGTCGGAGGGCGTGACCGAGGTGATCATCGACCTGCGCTATAATGGCGGCGGGCTGGTCAGCATTGCCGAGCTGTTCGGCGACCTGCTGGGACGCAACCGTTTCACATCGGACGTTTTCTCCTTCACCACCTTCCGCGCGTCCAAGGCGCAGTTCAACGAGAGCCGCAATTTCGATCCGCAGGCCCAGTCCATCGCGCCAACCAAGATCGCCTTTATCGGCACCGGCGGCACCGCATCGGCCAGCGAACTGGTCATCAATGCGATGATCCCCTATCTGAATGCCAATGCGGCGCTGGTCGGCACCAACACCTTTGGCAAGCCGGTCGGCCAGATCGCGCTCGACCGGCCCGAATGCGACGACCGGCTGAGGGTGGTCGCGTTCCGCACCGAAAATGCCGATCATCAGGGAGATTATTATGGCGGACTGGGCGACGTCATCCAGGCGAGCTGCCAGGCGCCCGATGATATCAGCCGACCGCTGGGTGATGCGCAAGAGGCATCGGTTGCCGCCGCGCTCGATTTTCTCGCCGGGCGGCCATGCACTGCAATTGCTGGCGGCACCCAGACCGCACAATCGCTGCGCAGCGCTTCCACCGACAAGCAATTGCTGATCCCCGAACGGCCGACAACCGCGCAGCGCGAAGTACCAGGCACTTTCTGAGCCGGTTCACAGCCCAGCCATGACAATCGACAGCGATTTCGCATACCGCTTTGCCCAGCAATGGGTGGCCGCATGGAACGCGCATGACCTCGATGCCATTCTCTCTCATTATGCAGAGGACATTGTCTTTCTCTCGCCCATTGCGGCCATGACGGTTGGCAATGGCAGGATCGAGGGCAAGCAGGCGCTGCGATCCTACTGGACCAGGGGCCTTGCCGCCCGCCCGGATCTGCATTTCCGGCTGGAGCAGATACTCACAGGCCATGACTGCCTGGCCCTGCTCTATCGCAACCAGCGCGACCAGCAGGTCTCGGAAAGCTTCGAGTTCGACGGATCGGGACAGGTTATCCGGTCGCTGGCCTGTTACGGCTGACGTGTCCGGCCCGGTCTGGCCCGAACCGCGTCCTCAATCGCGATAATCAAGCGGCGGGGGCCTGTCACCCAGAAGCGAGCGATAAACATAGTCCTTGCCGCGCGCACGATCGAAATCGGCCCGCGCTTCAGCCCTGAGTGCCGGATTTGTGAACAGTTCCATCGCTGCAATGGCAAGTGTCTTGGCGGCAATCTGCGCTCCCTTGAAGCCGATCGAGGTGCCGCTGGCGGCAGCCGACTGCCAGCTGTGCGACGATGTGCCGGGCACCCATGTTGCCACCCTTATTCCCGCCGTCGGCGTCGCATAGGAAACATCGCCAACATCGGTCGAGCCATAGCCCAGGGTCACGTCATAGGGCTGGACCTGCTCCTGACTGCCAAGTTCGGCGCCCGGCTTGTCAAAGCTGGCGTAAATCCCTTCGGCAAAGGCCTGTTCTTCCTCGGTATAGGAGAAGCCGCCGACCCTCCTCAGCTTCTCGTCCATCATCCTGGAAAGCGGCCCGTTGACCAGCAGCGGATTATTGCCATGAATGACTTCCCAGTCGACGCTGGTTCCCGTCCCCATCGCAGCGCCGCGCGCTGCTTCCTCGATCCGCTTCCAGATCGCCTCTACCCCGTCTGCCTCGGGATGCCTGACATAATAGAAGACCTCGGCAAAATCGGGCACGACATTGGGCGCGATGCCGCCCGAGGTGATGACGTAGTGAATACGGGCATCCTGCGGCACATGCTCTCGCATCAGATTGACCATCATGTTGAACGCCTCAACGCCGTCCAGCGCCGAACGGGCCTTTTCCGGCGCACCGGCGGCATGCGCGGAAACGCCATGAAAGCGAAACTTGGCCGAACGATTGGCAAGACTAGTGCGCGCAGCGGCGGAATTTTCATCGTCGGCATGCCAGTGCAAGGTAATATCGACATCATCGAACAAGCCGGCCCGAACCATATAGACCTTGCCGCTGCCACCCTCTTCGGCAGGTGTTCCATAGAGCCGGATACGGCCCGGCGTGCCGCTTTCTACCAGCCAGCGCTTTACCGCGATGGCGGCCTCGACCGACCCGGCACCGAACAGATTATGGCCGCAGGCATGGGCCGCGCCCTTGCCCGCGACCGGCTGCCGCGCCGAAACCGCATCCTGATTGATACCGGGCAAGGCGTCGAATTCGGCGAGTATCGCAATAACCGGGCCGCCTATTCCATATTCGGCAATAAATGCGGTCGGAATGTCGGCGACTCCCTTTTCGATCCGGAAGCCTTCCTTCTTCAGCGTGTCGGACAGCAGGCCACTCGACTTGTCTTCCTGATATCCGACCTCGGCCCATTCCCAAATCTGCCGGGCAATCGAGGCGGTTTCGTCATAGCGGTCATCGATGCCGTCCAGCACCTCCTGCTCGCTCGAGCCAGACTGGCCAAATGCTGACGACCCGAAACAGAACGTCAGCGAAACTGCCAGCACCGATATAATGAATCTGATCATAGTCCCGTCCCCCGGTTTGCCATCATGCATGAGTTCGCATGATTTGCAGGACCGGGGCAAGCAGAATGCAGTCACATGTCAGGCGAGTGCCTCGCTCACCGGTACATGGTCATAGCCAAGATCGCGAGCCACCGGCTCGCAGGTGATCCGGCCGTTCCAGACATTCAGTCCGTTGGCGAAATGGGGATCGCGGCGCATTGCCTCCTGCCAGCCAAGATCGGCCATGCGCAGGGCATGGGGCAAGGTCACATTGTTGAGCGCATAGGTGCTGGTGCGCGCGACCGCGCCGGGCATGTTGGCAACGCAATAATGCACCACCCCGTCGACGACATAGGTCGGTTCGGCATGGGTCGTGGCCTGGCTGGTTTCAAAGCAGCCGCCCTGGTCGATCGCCACGTCAACCAGCACCGCGCCCTTTTTCATCGTCGACAGCATGGCCCGGGTCACCAGCTTCGGCGCAGCGGCACCGGGGATCAGCACCGCGCCGATCACCAGATCGGCCTCGGCAACGCAGTCAGCCAGATTGGCCTTGTTGGAAAAGCGCGTCTTGGCCCGTGCCTCGAAATACATGCCCAGCTTTTCGAGCACCTCGGGGTTGCGATCCAATATGGTAACATCCGCACCCAGACCAGCGGCCATTTGCGCGGCATTGAAGCCGACCACACCGCCGCCGATAACGGCAACCTTGGCAGGAAGGACGCCGGGGACGCCGCCCAGCAGCACACCGCGCCCGCCATGCGCCTTTTCAAGCGCGGTCGCTCCGGCCTGGATCGACATGCGACCGGCAACCTGGCTCATCGGCTTGAGCAGGGGAAGGCCGCCGCTCGCATCGGTCACGGTTTCATAGGCTATGCAGGTCGCGCCCGATTTGACGAGATCGGCGGTCTGTTCGGGATCAGGGGCGAGATGCAGATAGGTATAGAGGATCTGGCCGGAACGGAGCATGGCGCGCTCCTGCGGCTGCGGCTCCTTGACCTTGACCACCATTTCAGCAAGCGCGAACACTTCGGCGGCATCGCCGGCGATTTCCGCGCCAGCCGTGACATATTGCGCATCCGATGCGCCAATGCCTTCGCCCGCGCCGGTCTCGACCAGCACCTGATGGCCGTGCGCCACCAGTTCGTTGACGCTCTCGGGCGTCAGCCCGACCCGGTATTCATGATTTTTGATCTCGCGAACGGTTCCGGTAATCATGGCAGCACCCCCATCTCGGCATGTCAGGACATCAGCACGGTCAAATCACCTGTTGCTGGTTCTTCTGCATGATAGTGCGTTTTTGGTCGGAAAATTTCCCGATTGTCGCTAGCATAGCGCAATTCGCGGGAAATTTCTGTGCGAATATGCGTTTTGACGGGATATTATGGACCGGACCGACATTGCCATTCTTGCTCTGTTGCAGGGCGATTCGCGGCTCTCCATGGCCGAGCTTGCCGAGCGGGCGGGGCTGTCGGGCTCCGCCTGCCATCGGCGCACCCGCGCTCTGGAGGAAAAGGGGCTGATCGCCGGATATGGCGCGCGGCTCAACCCGCAGGCGCTGGGTTTCACCATTTCCGCCTTTGTCGAGATCACCCTCAAGAGCCAGAGCCGCGAGAGCATGGACGCTTTTGAGGATGCGGTTGGCCGTTTCGACGACATATTGGAATGTCACCTGATGTCAGGCGATGCCGATTACCTGCTTCGCGTAGCGGCAACCGGGCTCGATGATTTCGATACCATCCACCGAAACTGCCTGTCGCGCCTGCCGGGCGTCGCATCGATGCGGTCCAGCTTCTCGATCCGGGCGATCAAGGAATGGCGCGGCTATCCGGTCCGCAACCTGGCAAGCAGCCTGTCACAAGGCCGATGACGGCAAGGCTGATCCTCTATGCCATCCCGCTGGGGATTGCTGCGGCGCTGCTGCAATGGATCGAATATCGCCATTTCGTCCGCCTGTTCGCGACCGAAACCTATATCATCCTGATCGCCATCGCCTTTACTGCGCTGGGAATCTGGCTGGGCACAAGGCTGTCACCGGCCTCTGTCGCCCCCGATTTCATCCGCAACGATGCCGCGCTTGCCGCGCTGCAGATATCGCCGCGCGAATATGAAACGCTGGAATTACTGGCGGCGGGGCATTCCAACAAGGAAATCGCCCGGCTGCTGGATGTCTCCCCCAATACGGTCAAGACCCATGTCGCCAGCCTGTTTGAAAAGCTGGAGGTCAACCGGCGCACCCAGGCCATTGGCAAGGCCAAGGAATTGAGGCTGCTGCCCTAGATCCGGAGACTGCAATGCGCGCTGCGCAATTTGCATGATTTGCCGCCAGTCACCCTTTCGGGCGATGGATTGGCGGGTCCGCCAGCGATAGGATCAGCGCGAAACGCAGGAGGAAAATGCAATGGCAAAGAGGATATTCATCTATGGCGGGCTGTCCGGCCTGGTCATCATCATCAGCATCCTAATCGGCCTGGCATCGGGCAACAAGGCGGCGAGCAGCGAATTTGTCGGCTATCTGATCATGGTGATTGCGCTGGCGATCATCTTTGTCGGCATCAAGCGGCATCGCGATCTGGATCTCGGCGGAGTCATCCGCTTCCTGCCTGCATTCGGCATGGGGCTGGGCATCGCGGCGGTGGCCAGCCTGATCTATGTCGTGGTGTGGGAGATCTATCTCGCCTCGACCGGCTATGTGTTTATCGAGCAATATGCCGCGACCGTGATCGAGCAGATGCGCAGCTCGGGCGCGAGCACGGCGGAAATCGAAAAGATGGGCAGCGACATGGCATCCATGGCAAAAAGCTATGCCAATCCGCTGTTCCGCACCGCCATAACCTTCACGGAAATCTTTCCGGTCGGCTTTATCGTAGCGCTGGTCTCGGCAGCCATATTGCGCAACCCGCGCGTACTGCCCCGCCATGCACCGGCGGCGGTCAGGCCAGATTAGGACGCAGCCAGCGCGTCGCGGTATCCATGTCGACGCCGCGACGCCCGGCATATTCGCCAAGCTGGTCCGCACCGATTTCCGCCACGCCGAAATAGCTGGACTGCGGATGGCCGAAATAAAAGCCTGAAACGGCTGCAGTCGGCCACATGGCAAAGCTCTCGGTCAGTTCGATGCCCGCCGGTCCATTATGGCCTGATCCGCCGCCCAGCAGATCGAACAGCAGCGGCTTGAGGCTGTGGTCGGGACAGGCCGGATAGCCCGGCGCCGGACGGATTCCCGAATAGCGCTCGCGGATCAGGTCATCATTGCCCAGCGCTTCATCGGGTGCATAGCCCCACAATTCGGTGCGGACATGCTGGTGCATTCGCTCGGCAAAGGCCTCGGCCAGCCGGTCGGCCAGTGCCTTCAGCATGATGTCCGAATAATCATCGGTCTCTGCCTTGAACCGGGCGATATGCTCATCGATGCCGTGCCCGGCGCAGACGGCAAAGCCGCCAATCCAGTCACCCGCCGGATCGATGAAATCGGCAAGGCACATATTGGCCCGGCCCTGCCGCTTGGTGATCTGCTGGCGCAGCATGGGAAGGCGCATCGGATCGCCATTGCCATGATCGACGATGATATCGTCACCATCGCGATGGCAGCGCCACAGCCCGGCGACCGCGCGCGGCTTCAGCCAGCCTTCGCCCTCTATGCGGTCGAGCATGGCAAGCGCATCGCGATACAGGTCGCGCGCGCTCTCGCCGACAACGTCATCGTCCAATATGGCCGGGAAATTGCCCGCCAGTTCCCAGGCGCGGAAAAAGGGTGTCCAGTCGATATAATTTCTAAGGTCGGATACCGGCCATTCGTCGAAAATATGCAGGCCGGGCTGCGCCGGAGCCGGGGGCTTCAGCGCGAGGTCAGCCGCAAAGCCGTTGGCGCGGGCCTCCTCTATCGTTACCAGCTTCGTGCCGCCCTTGCCCGCACGCGCGGTGCGGATCGTTTCATATTCGTCCGCCACCTGATCGACAAATGCGTCGCGCTGGGTGTCCGAAACCAGGGTGGAGGCGACGCCGACCGCGCGGCTGGCGTCGAGCACATGGACGACCGGCCCCGAATAGGCCGGTTCGATCCGCAGCGCGGTATGCACCCGGCTGGTCGTCGCGCCGCCGATCAGCAGCGGCATGGTCATGCCCGCACGCTCCATCTCGCTGGCTACCGTCACCATCTCGTCCAGCGAGGGAGTGATAAGGCCGGACAGGCCGATCATGTCGGCATCATTTTCGCGGGCAGCCTCCAATATGTCGCTCCATGGCGCCATCACGCCCAGATCGACAACCTCGAAGCCGTTGCACTGCAGAACCACGCCGACAATATTCTTGCCAATGTCGTGCACATCGCCCTTGACCGTGGCCATGATGATGCGGCCCTTGCCCTTGGCATTCTCGTCCTTTTCCGCCTCGATATAGGGAAAGAGATGCGCCACGGCCTTTTTCATGACCCGCGCCGATTTCACCACTTGCGGCAGGAACATCTTGCCCGATCCGAACAAGTCGCCAACGGTGTTCATGCCATCCATCAGCGGGCCTTCGATCACATGGATCGGGCGTTCGCTCTGCAGCCGCGCCTCTTCGGTATCGGCGACGACATGGGCATCGATCCCCTTGACGAGGGCATATTCAAGGCGGCGCTTCACATCCCATCCGCGCCATTCCTCGGCAGCCTTTTCGGCCCGGACATCGGTTCCGCGATAGCTTTCGGCGAGCGCGATCAGCCTTTCGGTCGCATCGTCGCGCCGGTCAAAGACGACATCCTCACAGGCTTCGCGCAGTTCCGGATCGATCTGGTCATAAACGTCAAGCTGCCCGGCATTGACGATGCCCATGTCCATGCCCGCCTGGATCGCGTGGAACAGGAACACGCTGTGCATCGCGCGGCGCACCGGCTCATTGCCGCGAAAGCTGAACGACAGGTTGGAAACGCCCCCCGAAATATGGACGCCAGGGCAGCGGCGGCGGATTTCGCGGGTCGCCTCTATAAAATCAATGGCATAGCGGCGATGCTCATCAATGCCGGTTGCGACAGCAAAGATATTGGGATCGAATATGATATCCTCGGCAGGAAAACCGTCCACGACCAGCAGCGTATAGGCGCGCTCGCAAATCTCGACCTTGCGCTCCAGCGTATCGGCCTGGCCGGTCTCGTCAAAGGCCATGACAACCACTGCCGCGCCATAGGCATGGACCTTGCGCGCGACGTCCAGAAACGCCTGCTCGCCTTCCTTCAGGCTGATCGAGTTGACCACGGGCTTGCCCGAAACGCATTTCAGGCCAGCCTCGATCACGCTCCATTTGGAACTGTCGATCATCACCGGGACCCTGGCGATATCGGGCTCGGCAGCGATGCGCTTCAGGAACGTCTTCATCGCCAGTTCGGAATCGAGCAGCCCCTCATCCATGTTGACGTCGATGATCTGCGCACCGTTCTCGACCTGCTGGCGGGCGACATCGACCGCGGCATCATAATCCCCGGCAAGGATCAGTTTCTTGAATTTCGCGGACCCGGTGACGTTGGTGCGTTCGCCGACATTGACGAAACGCGCGGTCGCGGCGGCAAGCTCCTCAACGGGAGGCTGTTCGATCTGGCTGGCCATGTCTGGAAACTCAGGCGGCGAGCGTCATCGGGTCGAGCCCGGACAACAGGGTCTGGCCAAGCGGCTGGGGAATGGCTCGCGGCGCCACCGAACGCGCCCGCTCCGCCAGCATGGCGATATGCGCTGGCGTCGTCCCGCAACAGCCGCCGACGATGTTCACCAGCCCCTGCTCGAACCAGTGATCGATCTGCCCCGCTGTCTCGTCCGGCGTCTCGTCATATTCGCCCAGGTCATTGGGAAGGCCGGCATTGGGATAGGCGAGCACCAGCGTATCGGCGATCCGCGACAGCGCGGCCAGCGAGGGGCGCAGGCGGTCTGCACCAAAGGAGCAGTTGAGGCCCACTGCAATCGGCCGGGCATGGCGCACCGTTGCCCAGAACGCCTCGACACAATGACCGGCCAGATTGCGCCCGGCATTGTCGGTGATCGTCATGGACAGCATGATCGGTACTTCGCGACCAGCGGCCAGCGCAGCCGATTTGGCGGCAATGATCGCCGCCTTGGCATTAAGCGTATCGAAAATCGTCTCGACCAGAAGGAAATCGACGCCGCCTTCGACCAGCGCATCGCATTGCTCGCGATAGACCTCGCACAGCTCGTCAAACTCGATCTCGCGATAGCCCGGATCGTTGACATCGGGCGACAGCGACAGCGTCTTGTTGGTCGGGCCGATGGCTCCGGCGACATAGCAGGTGCGGCCTTCGGCCTGCTCCATGCGGTCCGCGCATTCGCGGGCGATCCGCGCCGCCGCCAGGTTGATTTCGCGCACCAGATGCTCGGCGGCATAATCGGCCTGGCTGATCCGATTGGAACTGAAGGTGTTGGTCGACACGATATCGGCACCGGCCTTCAGATACGCCTCGCCAATCTCCCCCACCACATCGGGACGGGTCAGCGAAAGAATGTCGTTATTGCCCTTCTGGTCGCGCGCCAGGCCCAGCGCGCCGGCGAAATCCGCCTCGGACAGCCTGTAGCGCTGGATCTCCGTGCCGAACGCCCCGTCAGTAATCAGGATGCGGCTTGCGGCATCGGCCATAAAACGATCAAGACGGCTCATGCGGCGAGTTCCTTCCGGGAAGCATTGGGACGCAGGCCGAGCAGATGGCAGATCGCATAGGCAAGCTCGGCCCGGTTCAGCGTGTAAAAGTGAAAATCGCGAACGCCGCCCGCATAGAGCTTGCGACACAATTCGGCGGCGATGGTCGCGGCGACCAGCTGGCGCGTGGCGGGGTGGTCGTCCAGTCCCTCGAACAGCCGGTCCATCCAGGGCGGGATGGCCGCTCCGCACATGGCCGCGAATTTCCGGGTCTGCGCGACATTGGAAACCGGCAAAATGCCCGGCACGATATCGACATCGATGCCCGCCGCAACCGCATCGTCACGGAAACGGAAATAGGCTTCGGCGGAGAAGAAGAACTGGGTGATCGCCCGGCTGGCCCCGGCATCGACCTTGCGCTTCAGATTGTCGATATCGCTCTGCGCTGATGATGCTTCGGGATGGGTTTCAGGATAGGCCGCTACCGAAATCTCGAACGGCGCAATCTCCTTCAGCCCCGCAACCAGATCGGCGGCAGAGGCAAAGCCATCGGGATGGGGCGCATAGCGCGCACCGGCCTCGGGCGGATCGCCGCGCAGCGCGACGATGTGCCGCACCCCGGCCTCCCAATATTGTTCGGCGATCTCGCGAATCTCGTCGCGGGTCGCCTGCACGCAGGTGAGGTGCGCGGCTGTATCAATGGCGGTTTCGCTGACGATGCGGCGCACCGTGGAGTGGGTGCGCTCGCGGGTCGATCCGCCCGCGCCATAGGTGACGGAGACGAAACGCGGCGCCAGCGGCTCCAGCGTCTTGATCGCCGACCACAGCGTCTCCTCCATCTTCTCGCTCTTGGGCGGAAAGAACTCGAACGACACATTGGCGTCGCCCGCCAGATCGGCGAACAGCGGATCATCGAGGGCGCGGCGCGCCTCGCTCAGTTGACGGATGGAAAGATTCATCGGGACACCACCTTCAGCCGGGAATCGGCAATCCGCAGTCCCAGCCATAATTTGATCGTCAGTTCGCCGCCGGGCAGATCCTGATGGGGTCCGCCCTCGATACCGGCGGCGGCAAACCATTCGGCAATCTGCTGATCGGAAAAGCCCAGCCGCGCATGGGCGTTGCGGGTGCGCAGCTCCTCTATTTCGTGCGGGGCGACATCGACCAGCAACAGCCTGCCGCCCGGCTTCAATATGCGCGCAGCCTCGGCCAGCGCGGCCGCGGGCTGCTGTGCGAAATGCAGCACCTGGTGCAGGATCACAGTGTCCGCGCTCGCCGTCGGTAGATCGAGCGCATACATGTCGCCCTGCCGCACCTCGGTATTGGGCAGATTGCCCTGAACGACCTTGGCGCGCGCGAATTTCAGCATTTCGGCACTGCGATCGATGCCGATCACGCGCTCTGCACGGCTGGCAAACAGCTGCAGGATCGTGCCCGTACCGGTGCCGATATCGACCATCTGGCCCAGCGGCTCGCCATCCAATGCGGCCAGCATCGCCTCGTCCACCATGCTCTCGGCGATGTGCAGCGAGCGGATGGCATCCCATTCCTCGGCATGGGCGGCGAAATAGGCCTCGGCCGCCGCCGCACGGTCGGCGCGCACCGCCGCGAGCCGCGCCTGATCGGCGGTTGCCCAGTGCCGTTCGCCCTCGCTCGACCAGATGACGACGGCATCGAGCAGCGTCGCCGCCTGGCCCGCATCGGTCAGCCCGACAAATACCGAACTGCCTTCCTTGCGCCGCCCGACCAGTCCGGCATCGTCAAGGATGCGGATATGGCGCGACACGCGCGGCTGGCTCTGGCCCAGCACCTGGGCAAGCTCGCCCACCGTCAGCTCCATGATACGCAGCAGCTCGGCAATGCGCAGCCGCGTGGGATCGGACAGGGCCTTCAGGATCACTTCAGATGACATAATGGTTCAACATATAAAGATATGTGCATATCAGTCAATCAGTATTGACACGCATCCCTTAAATCATCATGAACAATGGCGTCGTTGACGATGCGGGAGAGCATCGGGGCAACCCGATCGCCGAAGGAGCAACCGCCCCGGAATCTCTCAGGCAAATGGACCGCATCGGACTATTGCGATACTCTGGAAAGCGCACCCGGCGAAAGACGGGGGCCACCGACGGTGAAAGCGCAAGGAGCCTAACAAGGCCCTGCCGCGAAAGCTCTCAGGTTCCGTGACAGAGGGGGTTCGGGCACATCAGCCGACAGGCACCGCTGCCCGATGACCCATTGTGCGGAGCCGGAAATTGTGAGCGACACAAACAATCAGACCGAACAGACGCTGCCGCTTGACGGCTGGCATCGCGCGCTTGGTGCCCGCATGGTGCCCTTTGCGGGCTATAGCATGCCGATCCAGTATGAAGGCATCATGGCCGAGCATCTGTGGGTGCGTTCTCATGCCGGGTTGTTCGACGTCAGCCATATGGGCCAGGTGATGATTACCGGCCCCGATGCGGACATTGCGCTGGAAGCGCTGGTCCCCGGCGACATTGCCGGACTTGGCGAGGGGCGGCTGCGCTATTCGCTGCTGCTCAATGCCGGCGGCGGCATCATGGACGACCTGATGATCACCCGCACCCCGACCGGCCTGTATCTGGTCGTGAACGGGGCGGTCAAACACGCCGATATTGCGCATCTGACGGCAAGCCTACCCGCCTCGCTGGAGCTCAATCACCTTGAGGATCGCGCCCTGCTGGCCCTGCAGGGACCGGAGGCGGTCGATGCGCTCGCATCGATCATTCCGGTTGTGCGCGACCTTGTCTTCATGCAGGCGAACATGTTCCTGTGGGGCGAGGAGCCGCTATGGATCAGCCGTTCGGGCTATACCGGCGAGGACGGTTTCGAAATCTCGGTTCCCGCCGCGCATGCCGAGCGGCTGGCCAGCCAGCTCAACGCCCTCGACATGGTGAAACCCATCGGCCTTGGCGCGCGCGATTCGCTGCGGCTGGAGGCGGGGCTGCCGCTCTACGGCCATGACCTTGACGAGACGACCAGCCCTGTCGAAGGCGGGCTCACCTTTGCCATCGCCAAGCGGCGGCGCGCCGATGCAGGCTTTCCCGGAGCGGAGCGCATATTGGCGGAGCTGGCCGATGGCCCTGCCCGGCTGCGTGTCGGCCTGTCGGTCGAGGGGCGCCAGCCGGTCCGCGAGGGCGCGGAGATATTCGCGGGCAGCAGCCCGGTCGGCACCATCACATCGGGCGGCTTTGCGCCCAGCGTCGGCGCACCCGTCGCCATGGGCTATGTGACCGCCGGAAGCGCCGCACCCGGCACCGCGCTGGAGGCCGAAGTGCGCGGCAAGCGCATCCCGCTCACCGTTGCCACCCTGCCATTTGTTCCGCATCGCTATGTCCGCAAAGGAGCCGCAAAATGACCCGTTACTTTACCGATGAACATGAATGGATCGAGGTGGAGGGCACTTCCGCCACCGTGGGCATCACCGATTATGCCCAGGGCCAGCTGGGCGATATCGTCTTCGTCGAGACCCCCGAAGCCGGGACCGTCGTGACCAAGGGCGGCGATGCCGCCGTTGTCGAATCGGTCAAGGCGGCATCGGATATCTATGCGCCGGTTTCCGGCACGGTGAGCGAGGGCAATGCCGCGCTGGCCGATGACCCGGCGCTGGTGAACAGCGATCCGGAAGGCAGCGGCTGGGTATTCAAGCTGACCCTGAACGATCCGTCAGAGCTGGACGGCCTGATGGATGCCGCCGCCTATCAGGAATTTGTCGACGGCCTTTGATCCGCCCGTGCCGACCGGCACCGGCCACCACTGGAGAAATTGATGCGCTATCTGCCGCTGACCGATCAAGACCGGGCCGCCATGCTGGCCCGGATCGGCGTTTCCTCTATCGACGACCTGTTCTGCGATGTGCCGGAGGAGGCGCGCCTTGCCGGAACCATATCCGGACTTGCCACCCATGCCAGCGAAATGGCGGTCGAGCGGCATTTCTCGGCGCTAGCACGGCAGAATATGGCGGCGGCGCACCATCCCTTTTTCCTCGGCTGCGGGGCCTATCGGCACCATATCCCGGCCAGTGTCGACCATCTGATCCAGCGCGGCGAATTCCTGACCGCCTATACCCCCTATCAGCCGGAAATCGCACAAGGCACGCTGCAGGTTCTGTTCGAGTTCCAGACCCAGGTCGCCCGGCTGTTCGGATGCGATGTCGCCAATGCCTCCATGTATGACGGCTCGACCGCATGCTGGGAGGCTATCGCCATGGCCCGCCGGGTCACCAGGCGCGGCAAGGCGCTGCTGTCATCAGGCCTGCATCCCCATTATGTCAGCGTGGCGCGGACCATGGCCCGATTTACCGACGGACCGGTCGAGGCCGCGACACCCGTGCTTGGCCCCGACAGCGATTTCGCCGATCTGATTGGCGCTATCGATGACCAGACCGCCTGTGTGGTCGTGCAATATCCCGACATATTGGGCCGGATCGACGATATGGGGGCGCTGGCCGATGCCGCGCATGCCAGGGGCGCATTGCTGGTCGCGGTCGTGACCGAACCGGTGGCGCTCGGCGCAATCCGAGCTCCGGGCGATATGGGCGCGGACATTGTCGTCGGTGAGGGCCAGTCGCTGGGTGTCGGCCTGCAATTTGGCGGGCCTTATGTCGGCCTGTTCGCATGCCAGGAGAAGTTCGTCCGGCAGATGCCGGGACGGCTGTGCGGCGAGACCGTCGATGCCACCGGCAAGCGCGGCTATGTGCTGACGCTCTCCACCCGCGAACAGCATATCCGCCGCGAAAAGGCGACCAGCAACATCTGCACCAATGCCGGGCTATGCGCGCTGGCGTTCAGCATCCACATGACGCTGCTGGGCGAGCGCGGCCTGCGCGATCTGGCCGCGATCAACCATGAAAACGCACTGGCCGCCGCCCGGCGGCTGGCAAATGTGCCGGGTGTCGAACTGGTCAATCACAGCTTCTTCAATGAATTCACCCTGCGCCTGCCGCGCGAGGCGCGCCCGGTTGTGCGCGAACTGGCCGAGCGCAAGGTGCTGGGCGGGGTCTCGCTGGGCAGGCTCTATCCCGACGCCCCGGCGCTCGAAAACGGGCTGGTCGTCGCGGTAACCGAAACCGTGAGCAGCGAGGATATAGAGGCGCTGGCCACCGCGCTGGAGGAGATACTGGCATGAGCATCAACCAGAGCGGATGGCGGCCCGAAATGGGTGAAGCGACAGGCGGCGGCGCGGCGACCTTTACCGGCAATCGCGCCCTGATGCTGGAGGAGCCGCTGATCTTCGAGATTGGCGATGACCGGACAAGCGGCGTCGATATCGCGCCCGCGCGCTCCGCCGAGAACCGGCTGGGCGGGCTGGAACGAACGGGCGCCATCGGCCTGCCGGGCCTCTCCGAACCCGAAACGGTGCGCCATTACACCCGGCTCAGCCGCCAGAACTATGCCATCGACCTGGGCCTGTTCCCGCTGGGCAGCTGCACCATGAAGCATAATCCGCGCCTTAACGAGAAAGTCGCGCGGATGAAGGGCTTTGCCGATGTCCATCCGCTGCAGCCGATCGATACCGTGCAGGGCGCGCTTGGCGTCATCAACGAACTGGCGATGTGGCTGATCGAGCTGACCGGCATGCACGGCGTCGCCATGACCCCCAAGGCGGGCGCGCATGGCGAATTGTGCGGCATATTGTGCATCAAGGCGGCGCTGGAGGCACGCGGCGAGAACCGCAATGTCATCCTGGCCCCCGAATCCGCCCATGGCACAAATCCGGCAACCGCGGCTATGGCCGGTTTCACGGTCGAGAATATCCCGGCCGCGAAGGATGGGCGAGTCGATCTGGAGGCGCTCAAGGCACGGCTGGGACCGGACGTCGCCGGGGTGATGATCACCAACCCCAATACCTGCGGCCTGTTTGAGCGCGACATGAAGACGATCTCGGACGCGGTGCACGCAGCGGGCGGCTATGTCTATTGCGACGGGGCCAATTTCAACGCGATTGTCGGGCGGGTGCGCCCCGGCGACCTTGGCGTCGATGCGATGCACATCAATCTGCACAAGACCTTTTCCACGCCGCATGGCGGGGGCGGGCCGGGCTCTGGTCCGGTGGTGCTGTCAAAGGCGCTCAGCCCCTATGGGCCGCTGCCCTTTACCGAACGCCATGCCGATGGCCATATCACCCTGGTCGAGGAAGAAACGGTCGGCGACCGCCACCCGCACTCATTCGGGCGGATGACCGCCTTTCATGGCCAGATGGGCATGTTCACCCGCGCGCTCGCCTATATCATGAGCCATGGCGCGGACGGCCTGCGGCAGGTTGCCGAGGATGCGGTGCTCAACGCCAATTATGTGCTGCGCTCGCTCGGCGACGTGCTCGACGCGCCTTATGGCGATGCCGGGCCGTGCATGCATGAGGCGCTGTTCTCCGACAAAGGGCTGGCCGAAGGCTTTTCGACGCTCGACATTGCCAAGGGCCTGATCGACGAGGGCTATCACCCGATGACGGTCTATTTCCCGCTGGTCGTCCATGGCGCGATGCTGGTGGAGCCGACCGAAACCGAGAGCAAAGCGGTGCTCGACCAGTTCATCGGCGCGCTGCGTTCGCTGGCGGAGCGGGCAAAAGCAGGCGATCCGCTGCTCAAATCGGCACCGCATTTCGCGCCGCGACACCGGCTGGACGAAACGCTGGCGGCGCGCAAGCCGGTTCTGGTGTGGCGCGAACCGGTGATCGACGCGGAGGCTGCGGAATAAACAGCGCTATTGTTGCAATATTTGCAATCGTTGTAATATTGTCACATTTCGTCGTAATAATTGTTTCGCATCGCTTTAAGATTGTCAGGCTGCGCCGCTGAAACTATGCGGTCGCCTGCAATCAGGCATGCGCCAATCCCCCGCGCAGAGCCGAAAACACCAGGAGACCCCCCATGCAAAACCGTCACTCACTGCGCAAGGCCGCCCTGCTGGCCGGTGCAGGCTTCAGCGTAATTCTCGCCCCCCAGGCAGCCTTTGCCCAGGACGACAGCGAAGAAGCCGTCAACGACAATGTCATCATCGTCACCGCCTCCAAGCGTGAAACCACGCTGCAGGAAGTGCCGATCGCGGTGTCCGTCACCGATTCCGCCACCATCGAACAGGCACAGATCCGCGACCTTATCGACCTGCAGACGGTCGTGCCCTCGCTGCGCGTGTCCCAGCTGCAAAGCTCGGCCAACACCAACTTCATCATTCGCGGCTTCGGCAACGGCGCCAACAATGCCGGTATCGAGCCCTCGGTGGGCGTGTTCATCGATGGCGTATATCGCTCGCGCTCGGCCGCCCAGATCGGCGATCTGCCCAATGTCCAGCGCATCGAAGTGCTGCGCGGTCCGCAGTCGACGCTGTTCGGCAAAAATGCTTCCGCCGGTGTTATCAGCGTCGTGACGGCAAAGCCGCAGTTCGAATTTGGCGGTTCCGCCTCGCTGACCTATGGCAATTACGACACCATCGTCGCCAAGGCCGATGTCACCGGCCCGATCAGCGAAACCGTCGCCTTCAGCCTGTCGGGCAATTACAATCGCCGCGACGGCTATGCCAATGACGTGAACCTGGGCACCGATGTCAATGATCGTGACCGCTGGGGCACGCGCGCACAGCTCTATTTCGAGCCCAATGCCGATCTGTCGATCCGCCTGATCGCCGATTATGACAAGATTGACGAGAATTGCTGCATCGCCGGCAATATCGTTGCCGGGCCGACGATCGGCGTCACCAACCTGATCGCCGGCGGCCTCAGCGTCGACCCCGCCAATCCCTTCTCCTACAATGTCTACAACAACTTCCTCTCGTCCAACGAGATCGAGAATTACGGCGGTTCGGCCCAGATCGACTATGCCTTTGGCGCGATCGACATGACATCGATCACCGCCTATCGCGAGGTGCGCACCGATACCAACCAGGATACGGACTTCACCAGCGCCGACCTGATCGGCCGCAACTCGCAGACCCAGGCGATCGACACCTTTACCCAGGAACTGCGTTTCGCCTCCGATTTCGATGGCCCGCTGAACTTCCTGCTCGGCGGCTATTATTTCAACGAGAAGATCGACCAGACCAACCAGATCCTGTTTGGCGGCGATTTCCGCACCTATGCTGACCGCCTGATCCAGATCGCGCAATTTGGCGGCTTCAACCCTGCCCTGCCCAATGCCTCGACGCCCGCCGTCGATGGCCTGGAAGCACAGCTCGCGCCCTTTGGCGTGGTACCGGGCAGCTTCTTCCGCACCGGCACCGGCCTCACCGAAGGCTATGCCTTGAAGAACGAGGCATGGTCGATCTTCGGCACGGTTGATTTCGAAATCACCGACCGGCTGACCCTGACCGGCGGCTTCAACTATACCGATGACAAGAAGCGCTTCTCGACCAATGTCGTAAGCACCGACGTGTTCTCGTCGCTCGACTTCGTCCAGATCGGTGTCGCCAGCGGCCTGCTCGGCGCGGGCGTGAACCCGGCCGACTCGGCTGCGGTTCAGGCCTTTGCGACCGGCGCGATGACCGCACCAATCTATCAGGCGATCCTGGCCGGTGCGGCCAATCCGGCCACCAACCCGCTGCTCGCGCTGCGTCCGTTCCAGTTCCTGCCGCCGTTCCTGAACGTGCCCAATGCGTTTGAAAGCGGCCGGACCAACGACAATGACTTCTCCTGGACCGTTCGCGCCGCCTATGACCTGACCGATACGGTCAATGTCTATGCGACCTATGCGACCGGCTTCAAGGCAAGCTCGATCAACCTGTCGCGCGACAGCCGCCCGACCGCAGCCGATCTGGCCGCGATCAACGCAGCGGGCGCCGGCCTGCCGAACCTGAGCTCCGGCTCGCGCTTTGCCGGGCCGGAAGATGCAGAGGTCTATGAAATCGGCCTCAAGGCCAGTTTCGACGTCGCCGCCTTCAACATTGCGGTGTTCAAGCAGTCGATCCAGGGCTTTCAGAGCAATGTCTTCACCGGCACTGGCTTTGCGCTGGCCAATGCAGGCAAGCAGTCGACCTTCGGCATCGAATTTGACGGCAGCGTGACCCCGGTCGAGCCGCTGACCCTGTTCGTCGCGCTGACCTATCTCGATCCCAAATATGATTCCTTCGTGAATTCCGCATTCGGGGACATTTCCGGCCAGACGCCTTCGGGCATTCCAGCGATTTCGAGCACCATTGGCGCAACCTATACCCATGAATTCGACAGCGGGTCGAAGATCATCGCGCGTGGCGACTATCATTATGAAAGCTCCACCAACCTGGTCGATGGCCTGTCGGGCTTCCCGGCCGGTTTCGCCGAAAGCTTCAAGCGCGAGATCAACGACATCAACGCTTCGCTGACCTTTGAACATGTCAGCGGCTTTGCGCTGTCCATCTATGGCCGCAACCTGCTGGACGATCAGTATCTGACGACGATCTTCCCCTCGGTGGCGCAGGCCGGAAGCATCAGCGGCTATCCCAGCCAGCCGCGCACCTATGGCGTGTCGGCCCGGTACAAGTTCTGAACCGGCGGACATTCGAAAAACGGAAAAGGGGAGCCATTGCGGCTCCCCTTTTTCATTTCCGGCAGCGGCAGAGCGCATTGCTTGCCACCCCGCAGGCGCGCTGATAGGATTTCACGCGACGGCAAGCGGCAGGATGATCGCCACCGTCCGGCAGGGGAGAGAATGCGATGCGCAATCTGAAGGGCGTCTTGACCGGGGGGCTGATGCTGGCGGCACTGCCAGCGCTTGCGGCCTGCAATGAAAAATCAGGGGGCGACAGCCCGGCGACCGGCGAAACCGCCGAACGCACTGCGGGCTATAATGAGGATCGCAACGCCTATTTCGGCGACCTGCACATCCACACCAAGAATTCGTTCGACGCCTATATCTTCAATGTCCGCTCCAGCCCCGATGATGCCTATGCCTTTGGCAAGGGCGGAGAGGTGCTGCACCCCAGCGGCTACAAGATAAAGCTGGACGGCCCGCCGCTCGACTTCATGGCCGTCACCGACCATGCCGAATATATGGGCATATTGGGGGCGATGAACGATCCGGAGAACAAGCTCTCCAAGCTGCCCATCGCGAAACAGCTCTACAGCGCCGACCCCGATGTCATCCTGCGCGCGTTCGGGATAATCGGCGGCACGGTGAGGTCGGGCAAGGCCCGCGAGGATATTTACGACAAGGATGTTATCGGCGGCACCTGGCGCGATGCCGTCGCCGCAGCGGACCGCCATTACGAGCCGGGCAAGTTCACCACCTTTGCCGCCTATGAATATACCTCCACCTATGCACCCGAAGCGCGGGGCGACAGCTTTGCAGGCGGCAATCTGCACCGCAATGTCGTGTTCCGCGGTTCCGCCCCCGACATGCCGTTCAGCACCCTGGATTCGACCAATCCGGAGGATCTGTGGGACTGGATGGATGGCCAGCGCAGCGAAGGCAATGAAGTGCTGTCCATTCCGCATAATTCCAACGTGTCAGACAGCCAGATGTTCAAGCTGGAAACGTTCGAGGATGCGCCGCTTACCAAGGCCTATTCGGACCAGCGCATGCGAAACGAGCCGATTGTCGAGATCACCCAGGTCAAGGGCACATCGGAAACCCACCCGTCGCTATCGCCCAATGACGAATGGGCGAATTTCGAGATTTACGAATATCTGCTCGCCAGCCAGCAAATCGGCGACACGAAATTCAGCTATGTCCGCAAGGCACTTGCCGATGGCCTGCAGCTTCAGGAACGGCTTGGCTTCAACCCGTTCCAGTTCGGCCTGATCGGATCGTCGGACACCCATGTGTCGGGCGGTTCCTTTTCCGAAAAGGGCTTCTGGTCGAAGGTCGGCATAGTTGACGGCACGGCAGAAGCGCGCGGCTCGGTCCCTCCGGGCGGCAAGAAGAGCTGGGAGGGCGTCGTCCTGCCGGAGAATATCCGCAACTGGTTCTCCCGCTGGAGTGCGGCGGGCCTTGCCGGCGTGTGGGCGGTGGAAAATACCCGTGAGGCGATTTTCGATGCCATGCGTCGCAAGGAAACCTTCGCCACCTCCGGCACGCGGATCAAGGTCCGCTTCTTTGGCGGTTTCGGTTTCGATGCGGCGATGCTCGACGATCCGGCGCTCGTGTCAAAGGCCTATAAGCAGGGCGTGCCGATGGGCGGCGACCTGATCGCCAAGGATGACCGCGCGCCCAGCTTCATCGCCTGGGCCATGCGCGATCCGGACGCGGCGCCGCTGCAGCGCATCCAGATCGTGAAGCTGTGGACCGAAGGCGGCGAAACCCGCGAAAAGGTGATTGATATTGCCTGTTCGGATGGCCTGAAGCCGGAGAATGGGCGGTGCGGCGACAATGGCGCCAGTGTCGACCTCAAGACCTGTACGCTGACCGGCAACAAGGGCGCGGGCGAAATCCGCACCGTTTGGACCGATCCCGAATATCGCAAGGGCCAGCGTGCATCCTATTATCTGCGCGTGCTGGAAAATCCCAGCTGCCGCTGGTCGACCTGGGACGCGATCATGGCCGGGGTGATGCCGAATCCCGATCTGCCGCCGACGCTCCAGGAGCGCGCCTGGTCTTCGCCGATCTGGCTGGTGCCCATGGCCAGCACGAGTTGATGCTGCGCAGAGCGAGGACCGCCACAAGGCCATGAAGGAAAATTCCCGCGCGCTGTTGCGTGAACCCTTTGTGCATTTCCTGATCGCCGGGCTGGTGCTGTTCGCGACCCATGGCTGGTGGGGCGATGCGCTGGACGGTGACGAGCGCCGCATCGTCGTGACCAGCGACCAGGTCGAGCGGCTCAAGAAGATCTGGGCAGCGGAGGCCCTGCACCTGCCGGGCGAGGAGGACGTCAAGGGCATCATCGCCGATCATGTCCGCGAAGAAGCGCTGTTCCGCGAGGCCGAGCGGCTGGGCCTGGGCGATGACGACACCATCATCAAGCGACGACTGGCACAGAAAATGGCATTCCTGCTCTATGACCGGACACGGATTTCCGATCCCGGCGATGACACGCTGCAAAGCTATTACCGGACGCACCAGGCGCGCTTCACCCCTCCCGAGTTGCGCAGCTTCGATCATGTCTTCATCAGCACCGAAAAGCGCGGCGCGCGGGCACGGACGGATGCACTGGCGCTGCGCGACCAGCTGGAGCAGGGGGCGGACTGGCAATCGCTGGGCGATCCTTTCATGCTGCAGCGCAGCTATGCCGACCTGCCCCGGCGCGAGGCGGCACGCCAGTTCGGCCCGGATTTCGCCGACGCGCTGTTCGCCCTGAAAAAAGGCGGCTGGAGTATGCCGATACAGTCCGCCTTTGGCCTGCATCTGGTGCGCCTCGCCGCCATTGCCCCGTCCAGAATACCCGATTTTCAAGGCATCCGCCCGGCCGTACTGGAGGAATGGAAAGCCGATGCGCGCGAAAAGGCGAACAATGCCGCGCTGGATGAGCTGGTCGCCCGCTATGATGTCGAGATCGAGCAATGACTGCGCTGCTCCGCGCCGCGCTCGCCATGATGGCGGTGCTGCTCGCCTGGCCGCATGCGGCAATCGCCCATGAGGTCAAGCCTGCGCTGCTGGAGCTGACCGAAACCGAGCCGGGCGAACATGATGTGCTGTGGAAACAGCCGGTGACCGACGGACGCAGGCTGCGCCTTACCCCTGTCCTGCCCAGCCAGTGCCGGAAAACCGGCGAGACGAGCACAGAATATGATGCGCAATATGCTCTGGAGCGCTGGCACGTCCAATGCGACCTCAAAAGCGGGGAAATCCGTATCGATGGTCTGGATCGCAGCCTGACCGATGTGTTTGCGCGGCTGGTGGATCACAAGGGCGACACCCGCGCCCGCCTGATCCGGCCCGATGCGCAGGCCTGGCAGCTGGATGAACCGGAAAGCGAAAGCGCCAGCACGGCCAGCTATTTGCGGATCGGGATCGACCATATGATCTTTGGCCCCGATCATCTGCTGTTCGTTGCCGGGCTGACGCTGCTGGTGGCTGTACGGCGCCTGTTATGGGTCATCACCAGCTTTACCCTGGCGCACAGTATTACCCTCGCGCTGACCGCGCTGGGCTGGGTTCGCATTCCGGGCGAGCCGGTAGAGGTGCTGATCGCCATCAGCATCGTGCTGCTGGCGGTGGAGGTGGTCCGAAAGAAGCGGGGGCAGCCCTCTCTGGCAGCGCGCAAGCCCTGGCTGATCGCGTTTGTCATCGGCCTGGTCCACGGGCTGGGCTTTGCCGGAGCGCTCGCCGAAATCGGCCTGCCGAAAGGCGAGGAACTGTTCGCGCTGCTGCTGTTCAATGTCGGTCTGGAAATCGGGCAGGTGATGTTCGTCGCCCTGTTCCTGACGATATTATGGCTGATCGGGCGCATCGGCATCCGACACCGGAACAGGCTCGAATGGGTCGCCATCTACGTCATCGGTGCCATTGGCAGCTATTGGAGCATAGAGCGCATCATCGGCTGACCGGACAGGGCATTTGCCCGCGGAGCGCTTTGCCGCTATCACTCAGCCAGGGGAATAAGGTGATGATGGTTCGGATGCTGCGGCTCGGCTTGCTGACCGCTCTGGCCCTGATCGGGCTGGGGACGGTCGCATATGCACAGGATGCATCCCTGCCCCAGCTTCCCGCGCTGCCGGTGCTCGACACAGACAGCTATCCGCAATGCCGCGAGGACCATCAGGCCGCGACCGGACCGCTGGCCCAGGCCGATGCCGTCAACGGCTGTATCGGGGCGCTTGACAGCTTCAACAATGAGGTGCTGCTCCCCTATCAGCAATGGATGGCGGAATATCAGATAGAGATTTCGCGCATCTATATCGACGATGTCAGCACCAACACCGCCTATTCGCCGCAGCAACGCAGCGATTTCTTCACGCGCATTTCCGAAGAGCATGCCGCGTCCAATCCCGATGGCCCCTATATGGCCGATTACCGGACGATGGAGGCGCGCTATCAGGAGGATCGCGCCTATCTGCAGGACCGGTTCTGCTTCTACACCGGTTGCAACGGCTATGCCGCGCCCGTCTATGCCGCCGCTGGTGCTGCGACCAGCCGTGCCGATAATGACGAGGAAGAGGAAACCGCAGCGATCCCCAAAGAGGGCGTGCAAATGGCCCGTGCCGATACCGATGATCGTGCCCGGCAGCGCCAGGAGGAAAAGGATCGCAAGGCCCGCGAACGCGAGGAAGAAAAAGAGCGCAAGAAGAACAGCAAGAAAAGCAAGAGCAAGAAATGCGATGCCGGCAAGAAGGGCGGCGGCCTGTTTGGCGGGATCATCGGCGGGGTCGTCGGCCAGGCCACCGGTATCGGCGCGATTGGCGGGTTCATTGCAGGCCAGTTTGCCGGATTGCTGGTGGCGGAAATTGCCTGTCAGCTGGATGAAAAGGAACAGGAACAGGCCGCCGAAGCCACCGTTGCCGTGACCGAGAAGGAGGAAGTCGGCGCAAGCGAGGTCTGGCGCAGCGAAACCCGCCCAGATGTGACCGGCTCCTCGACCATAGCCGCCGTCGATACCCAGCCCAATGGCCGCTCCTGCCTCGACATTGTCGATATCGTCATCATCGATGGCGAGGAAACAAGGGCGACCAAGCGCATGTGCCGCAAGCCCGGCGAAGCGCGCTATTCACTCGCGACCTAGAGCGCGTTCGGTTTTGACTGAATCAAAACCTGCGCTCTATGCTCTTGTTTTACCGTATTTTCCGAGTCGTCAGATGTATCCATCTGACTTGAAAATACTCTAGCAACCCGCATTGACTTGGCCGCAGCGGCGCTCGCCTGCAGCGGGAGGTTCAACCGGCGCTCCCGCGAAACACTGGGCAATCTCCATCCAGCGATGCGCATTCGGACCGGTCAGCGCCAGCCCGGTATCGGCAATATTGCGCGTCTGGGTGACAACCTGGCAGAATTCCACGGCCTGCCCGGCAATATTCTCGTCCGGATCAGCCTCGCCAAAGCGCCATATTTCGCCGGACGGAGCTGTGAGTGCCAGGGAGGGGCGCGGTTCGGGCGGCGTCTCGCGGCGATTGCGGAACGTCCAGCCATAGGTGTTATACCCAAGCATCGCGATGTCGCGCAGCGCGTCGCCCTCCACCCGCTCCACGCCAGCCAGATCGAAAATCGCCTGGCCATGCGCCCAGCTCTCCATCAGCCGGGCGGTGATTGACGAGCGCGCGCTCATCTCCGGCCCGACCCAGGGCAGGCGCGCCTTTGGATCGGCCTTGGCAAAGGCCTTCGCCGTCTCTGCGACGCTGTCGCACCATGCATCGACCAGATCCTGTCCGGCAAATTCGCCGGTCAGATCGCGCTCGAATGTCTTGAGATCGCCGCCCCTGCGAAACGCGCCCGAAATCCGTTCCAGAAAGGCGGCAAATCCGGCAGCATCGCTGAGCGACAACAGTGCCGCGCGGTTCCAGACATAGAGATGGCCGACAATATCGGCGACACTCCAGCGCTTGAAACCGGTCGTCTGATCGAGCCAGTCGAGCGGCTGCGCAGCCAGCAGCGCCGCGATCTTTTCGCTTTCGTTCCGAAAATGCTCGGCCTGTTCCATAAAGTCGTCCCTCTCCTCAGCCCTTGTTAGAACCGGCGACCAAGCCGGGCAAAGAAAAAGGCCGGGAAGCGGAGTGACTTCCCGGCCATGGGCCGAACCCCGTGCCGCAGGAGAGAGGAGCTAGCGGCGGGCGATGGGGTTCAGAGTTCCTTGCGGGTCAGCGAGGTCTTCACCTTGCCTTCATCGGTCGAAATCGTGTCGGCGGCGATCTTCACCACCTTGCCGCGATAGATGACGGTGACGGCACCATCGTCGAGCACGCGGTCGATCTTGCCGATGCGTTTGCCCTCAGCGTCGAAAATCGTCTTGTTCGCCGCAACTGCACCATCGGGCTGGGCCATGGCCGGAGTGGCGGCTGCAAGCGTTGCGATGGCGATGAGGCCGAGAAAATGCGTCTTCATGTAACTGGATTCCCCTGATTGATTAAAATTGGTGCCGGGCACCATGCATCAAGAGATAAGCATAGACTTAATAGCAATCAATAGTATTTTTTGCAATTGCGAACAAAAAATGAGCAACCGGCGTACATGCCCCGCCGCTGGTCACTCAAGCCATTGATTAATATATGTTCGTTATCCGTCACATAGGACGGGCAAGCGGATGAGACGGGCTCAGCCCCTGGTCTTGCGCCCTTCGACCAGCGCATCGACGACCGAAGGATCGGCCAGGGTCGATGTATCGCCCAGCGCGCCAAATTCATTTTCGGCAATCTTGCGCAGGATGCGCCGCATGATCTTGCCGCTGCGCGTCTTGGGCAGGGCCGGGGTGAAATGCAGATGATCGGGGCTGGCAATCGGGCCGATTTCGCTGCGCACCAGCTGCCGCAATTCGGTTTCAAGTCCGGCATCGGCCTCTTCACCGGCATTGAGCGTGACATAGCAGTAAATGCCCTGCCCCTTGATGTCGTGCGGAAAGCCGACGACCGCCGCCTCGGCAACGCGCGGATGCAGCACCAGCGCGCTTTCGACTTCGGCGGTGCCCATGCGGTGACCCGATACATTGATGACATCATCGACCCGCCCGGTAATCCGGTAATAGCCATCGGCATCGCGGCGGCACCCGTCGCCGGTGAAATATTTGCCGCGATAGGTGGAGAAATAGGTCTGGGCGAAGCGGTCATGGTCGCCATAGACGGTGCGCGCCTGCCCCGGCCAGGAGGCGGTGATGCACAGATTGCCTTCATTCTCGCCTTCCAGCTCGCCGCCCTCGGCATCGACCAGCTGCGGCACGATCCCGAAAAACGGCTTGCCCGCGCTGCCCGGACGCATGTCATGCGCGCCCGGCAAGGTGGTGATCATGACCCCGCCGGTCTCGGTCTGCCACCAGGTGTCGATAACCGGCACTTCGCCCTTGCCGACAACCTGATGATACCAGCGCCATGCCTCCGGATTGATCGGCTCGCCGACCGAACCCAGCAGCCGGATCGAGGAGAGATCGTGCTTTTCGACATGCGCATCGCCCTCGCGCATCAGTGCGCGGATCGCGGTAGGCGCGGTGTAGAAGATATTGACGCCGTGACGGGCGCAGGTTTCCCAGAACCGGTCATGATCGGGATAGTTGGGCACCCCTTCAAACACCAGCGAGGTCGCGCCATTGAGCAGCGGGCCATAGACAACATAGCTGTGGCCGGTAACCCAGCCAATGTCGGCTGAGCACCAGAATATCTCGCCGATATGATAGTCGAAGCAGAAATGGAACGTCGTCGCGGTCCACACCGCATAGCCGCCAGTGGTGTGCAGCACGCCCTTGGGCTTGCCTGTCGAACCGGAGGTGTAGAGGATGAACAGCGGGTCCTCCGCATGCATCGGCTCGCAAGGGCAATCGCCGGAAACACCCGCCACCATGTCATGATACCAGTAGTCGCGCCCTTCGGTCATCGTCACGTCATTGCCGCGATGGCGCAGCACCAGCACCTTGCAGGGCTTGCCCAGCCGCTCCAGCGCCGCATCGACATTGGCCTTGAGGGGAACCGGTTTGCCGCCGCGCACGCCGCTATCGGCGGTGATGATGAAATCGCTTTCGCAATCCTCCATCCGCCCGGCAATCGCCTCGGGTGAAAAACCGCCAAACACCACCGAATGCACCGCGCCGATCCGCGCGCAGGCGAGCATCGCCACCGGCCCTTCAAGGATCATCGGCATGTAGATGGTGACCCGGTCGCCCTTCTTGACGCCCATCGCCTTCAGCACATTGGCAAAGCGCTGCACCTCGTCGAGCAAACCGGCATAGGTCAGGCTGCGCGTCACGCCGGGCTCGTCACCTTCGAACAGCAGCGCGGTATTGCCGCCATGGCCATTGGCGACATGCCGGTCGACACAATTGTGGCAGATGTTGAGGACACCATCTTCAAACCATTTGATCGACACCGGATCGAACGACCAGTCGCCAATCCTGGCCGGGCGCGAGAACCAGTCGATGCGGTCGGCCTGCAACGCCCAGAAGCCCTTGGGATCGGCAATCGAAACCCGGTACAGCTCATCATATTGCGCGCTGGTGCAGTGCGTCAGCGGATTGTCCTGACGCGCGACCAGGGGTTCGACATGATGGGCAGCCTCGGTATCGCTCATGATCTGTAACTCGCTATTGTTGAATGGCATTCGTTAAAGCAGAATATCCCCGTTGCAAGGCCATGCAAGCGGCATCTTGTCCGGCTGGACTCGGGCAAGCCCGCTCCATAAGGTTGTCCCCAGAAAATACATAGCCGGGGGAGGAATGTCATGGTCTGGATTATCCGAATTTTGGTCGTGCTTTATGCGCTGCTGTTTGGCCTGATGGGCATTCGCGGCATGCTGGACCCTGATTCGATCATGACCCAGTTCATGCTGATGGCGCCGGACCAGACCGGACGAAGCGCCATCCGCGCCGATATGGGCGCATTCTTCATCGTTTCCGCCGCCGGTGCACTGCTGGGCCTGATGCCGCGCCAGCGCCACTGGCTGCTGGTGCCGGTCGCGCTGTTTGGCTTGGCCTTTACCGGCCGAGCCATCGGGCTGGCGCTGGAGGGCGCAACCCAGCCGATCACCGAGGCGATGCTGATCGAGGCGATATCGGTCGGCATGCTGGTTTTTGCCTATGTGTTCCTGCGCAAGCGCGACATGGAAACCATTGAAAAAGGCCAATCGGGCAGTGACTCGCCCGCCTGAAAAGGCTAGACGCAAAGCCGATTCCCGCCCTGCATGACGGACCGCCTGACCATGGCAAGCCATATGACAATTTCAAGGCAGGCCCGATGACAGGTCCGACCGGTCTTGTCGTCACAATTGCAGCCGATGAAGAGGCGCCGCTCTATTGGTGGCGGGCCGAAAACGGCCTGATCGTTGCGCGCGGAAATGATTATTCACCGCCCGAATTCGACAGCGAGGCCAGCGATTTCACGATCATGGCGCTGTTGCCCGCGGGCGATACCATGATCCGCACCCTCGACATGCAGGCGATGCCCGCTGCCCAGGCGGAAACCGCCGCCCGGTTGCAGGTCACAGAGGACAGCATCGGCCCCAATCTGCATGTAGCGACCCGGTCGCTGGCAGGGGATGAGGGCCAGTCGCTCGTGCTGACGGCGACAATTGCCGCTGCGCGCATGGCCGAAAGGCTGGAGCAGCTGACGCTGCGCGGCATCGATCCCGATGTGATGCTGCCGGTCGGGCTGCTGCTCGACGGGCAGGCGGAGCACCGGCAGGAAGCGCGCTATGGCGACCTTGCCGCTGCGCGGCGGGGCATGCTGATCGCACCCGGCGGCGATCCGCTGGTCGAGCAGCTGATGACGGATGCCGACCCGCATGTGCTGGACCAGCGCGCGCGCGACGCCACGCTGCTCGCCGCCCTTGCCGATCCGCCGATCAACCTGCGCCAGGGCGAATTCGCGCGCCGCGAACCGCTGTTCGATCTTGAACCCCGGCAGAAACGGCTGCTCGGCTGGATAGTCGCGGCGCTGGTCCTGCTTTCGCTGGCGGTGCCGCTGCTGGAGATCGTCCGGCTGCACTGGGCGGCAGGCGATGCCGAGGATCGGGCGCTTGCCGAAGCGCGGACATTGGTTCCGGAGGCGCAAACGGTCGAGCAGGCGGAACAGTTGCTGAACCGCAAAATGGCATCGCGCGGAGCGGGCACCGCCATCGCCAGCGCCCCGATTTCGGCGCTGCTCTCCAGCCTTCAGCCGGTGTCGGGCGCATCGCTGCGCGAAATGGGTTACCGTTCAGATGGCATGGTGAACGCCATCATCGCCGCGCCGCGAACCGAGGATATCAACCAGGTACTGCTCGTCCTGCAGCAGAACGGCTTTGTCGTGACCGCCACGCCGCGCCAGGACGCCAGCGGCTCCGCGCTCGCGGATATCACGGTGAGGGCACGATGAGCGGGTCGCTGAAAGACTGGTTCCTGGGGCTGTCCCGCCGGGAAAAGATCCTGATCGGCATCTTGCTGGTGCTGCTCGCTGGCGTAATCACCTATTACGGCATCTATCGCCCGCTTTATGACAGCGCCACTGCCGCGCGGGTCCGGTTCAACGACGCGACATTGCAGGAAGGGCGCATTGCCGCAAAGGTCGATGCGCTGAAGGGACCGGCGAGCCAGAACCGCCCGACCGTTGCCGACGCGCTCAACCTGTTCATAGCAGGAGAGGCAGGCGAGCGCGGCTTCACGCTCGAACGCAACCAGCCACAGGGCGATGACCGTATCGATATCGTCATCGCCTCGGCACGCTCCACCGCCCTGCTCGGCTGGCTGGCCGAGCTGGAGGGACGCGGGATCATCGTCGAACAGCTGACGACAAGGCGGCTCGACAGCGGTGCGATTTCGGTGACCGCAACGCTGGCCAAGGCGGGCTCCTGACCGTCATGATCCGCTGGATAGTGCCTGGCCTGCTGCTCGCGATATTGATGCTGGCCATGCTGCCGCTGCGCATCGCCTTTGACTGGTCGGGGCTTGGCGACAGGGGCGTCAGCGCCCGGACGATTAGCGGCACGATCTGGTCGGGCAGCATTTCCGATCTGCGCATCGGCAGGCTGGAGCTGGGCGATTTCGACACCAGCCTGTCGCCCGTCGCACTGCTCGGCGGACATGGCCGGGCCAGCTTCACCCGCCCGGAAACGGCGATGGACATGCCGCCGCTCGCCTTTGTTCTGGACCGCAGCCGCAGCGGATTCGCGCTCGCCAATGCCAATGGCGACATTGCGACAGGCGCATTATTTGCGCCGCTGCCGATCCGCAGCATCACCCTGGCCGAGGCCAATGCCGAATTCGAGAATGGCAGCTGCATCGCCGCATCGGGCGATGTGCGCATGGCCATTGAACAGGACTTGCTGGGCCTGACCCTGCGCAACGGGATGAGCGGCGGCATGCGCTGCGATGGCGATGCGCTGCTGATCCCGCTCAAGGGACAATCCGGCCTCGAATCGCTCGACGTCCGGATTACCGGAGATGGCGGCTATACCGCCGATTTCGGACTGGCCTCGGTCGGCGAACCCATGGCATCGGCGCTGGCGGCGGCCGGGTTCCGCAAGGATGGCGAGCGGATGCTGCTAAGGGTCAGGGGTCGGCTGGACTAGGCCGCGTCCGACCTCTCCGGTCGCGCTGATCGAAACCACGCGGTCCTGCCCTGCCCGGCGCATACGGATGCTGGCCGGTCCATCGGGCAGACCGGTTGTATCGAATATGATGCGCGCGCTCCTGCCCTCGCCAGCGGCATCATCGGCCCGCTGTGCCGACGGGGCCGGAGCCTGCCCCTCGACAGAGGCAATTGTGCCATCATCCCAGTCCGCACCGGCAAGGTCGCGACCCGGCAAGGCCGTCCATGCAACCCCGTCGCGCCGCTCAAAGCCATAGCCGGACGGGGCGATCCACAAGGCCACCGGAGCGCCGCCAATCACCGCTTCATCGCGCGCGGCAGCGATGCGCACCGCCAGCCGGTCGGCATCGCGTGACAGCGCCGCACCATCGGACGGGATGGAGAGGATCACCAGGCTCGCCATCAGCCCGATGACGAACAGCACCACCATCAGCTCGACCAGCGAAAAGCCGCCCTGCCTGTCGCGCACGGCAATGGCGCGGGCCAGAACCGGGTTATTCGCCGCTGATATCGGCATTCTCATTCTCGCCGCCCGGCGCGCCATCGGCGCCCAGCGAATAGATGTCGAACGCTCCCGCCTGGCCGGGGCTGGCATATTGATAGGGCCTGCCCCAGGGGTCATCGGGCAGGCGCTTGATATAGCCGCCGGGGCGATAGCGTCCCGGCTGGGCCAGGGTCGGCGGCGGCGCGACCAGCGCCTGAAGCCCCTCATTGCTGTTGGGATAAGCAAGATTGTCCAGCCGGTACATTTCGAGTGCCTGGCTGAGCGTGGCGATATCCGCCCGCGCCTTTTCAACCATCGCCCGGTCCTGGCTGGGCAGCACGTTGATCAGCACGATGGTGGTGAGCAGGCCCAGAATGAAGATGACCACCATCAGCTCGACCAGCGAAAAGCCGCGCTGATTGCGGGGAACCGGCATTGCGGCGGGATGGGAACGGATTGCGCGTTTACTCATGAGAATACCTAAACTCCGGTCAGGTTCTGAAGCTGCAGGATCGGCAGCAGGATCGAAAGAATGATCAGCGCGACGATCGCGCCCATCACCACGATTATCGCCGGTTCGAGCAGCGCCAGCATGGTCGATGTGAAATTGCCGAATTCGCGCTCCAGATATTCGGCGGCGTGCTCAAGCATGATGTCGAACTGGCCCGCGCTCTCGCCGCTCGCCACGAGATATACCAGAAGCGGCGGGAAATAGCCCGAATTTCTGAGTGCGGCGGAAAGGCTGCTGCCCGAACGGATGGCCTCCGCACAGCCCTGCATCGCCTCGCGCAATACCGTGTTGCGCACCGTGCGCGTCGTGAGCTTCAGCCCCTCCAGCAAGGGCAGGCGGCTCTGCACCATGGTCGCCAGGGTGCGCGCCAGCCGGGCGGCGTTGAGATCGCGGATGAGCCGCCCGATCAGCGGCAGCCTGAGCAGCCAGCCATCGACGCGATAACGGATCGCGGGCAGCTTCAGCGCGCGCCAGATGGCCAGCCCCAGCAACAGCATGACGATCAGCAGTGCCCACCAATAGCCCGCGAGAAAATTGGAGAGACCAATGACGATCCGGGTGATCAGCGGCAATTGCGCATCGGCATTGTCGAACTGTTCGACGACACGGGGCACCACCGACATCATCAGCCCGGTCACCACCGCCAGCGCCACCACGGTAAGCGCGACCGGATAGGCCAGCGCCGAGACGATCTTGCCGCGAATTTCCGCCTGCTTTTCCTGCAGGTCCGCCAGCCGCCCGGCAATCATCGGCAAGCTGCCCGAATTTTCCCCGGCATTGACCATGGCACGATAGAGCGGGGGGAAGCTGCGCGGCTCGCGCGCCATTGCCTCGGCCAGTCCCTGGCCCTCCACCACTCCGGCATGGACATTCTGGATAACCGTGCGGACCGATGCCTGTTCGGTCTGCCTGCCAATGGTGCGCAGCGTCTCCTCCAGCGGGCTGACTGTCATCAGCGATGCAAGCTGGCGCGTGAACAATGTCAGCTGGCGAGCGGTGAGGTGGCTGCGCCCGCGCGTAACCAGCGATGCCCGCGGTGCCGCCGGCTCAATCCGCACGACATGCAGCGAACGGCGTACCAGATCCGCCCGCGCCGCGCTTTCGGACGTCGCGGCGACCCGTCCGGTCTTTTCCCGGCCGCGAGTGTCGATAGCGCTGTAATCGAAATCGGCCATGGATCGTCAGGCCGCCGGTTCGGCAACCGGCTCCGCTTCCCGCCGCGAAATGCGGATGGCCTCCTCTGCGGTGGTCTGCCCGCTGCGCACGAGCTCGCGCGCGGAAGAACCGAGATTGGGGGCATTGAGAAAGGCATGGCGGGCAATGATCGCCTCATCCCCGCCATCATTGATGAGCCGCCGGATCGTATCATCGACGCGCACCGCCTCGAACACGCCAATCCGCCCCTGAAAACCGCTATGATTGCAGGCCGGACAGCCGGTGGCGCGATGGATCACCGTTCCCTGATCGAAACCGAGCAGCGAGGCGAGGCTGCCATCGGCCTGCACCGGCTCCGCGCAATCGGGGCATAGACGCCGCACCAGCCGCTGGGCGATCACCGCGCGCAGTGTGGATGCAAGCAGGAACGGCTCGATCTTCATGTCACGCAATCGGGTGATCGCGCCGATGGCATCATTGGTGTGCACCGTCGAGAGCACCAGATGGCCGGTCAGCGAAGCCTGCACCGCGATCTCGGCGGTTTCATGATCGCGAATTTCGCCGACCATCACCACATCGGGGTCCTGGCGCAGGATCGCCCGCAGGCCCGCCGCAAAGCTGAGCCCCACCTTGGGATTGACCTGGGTCTGGCCCACTCCGTCAATCGCATATTCCACAGGGTCTTCAACGGTCAGCATGTTGCGCGTGCCGTCATTCAGGAATTTGAGGCAGGAATAGAGCGTCGTCGTCTTGCCCGATCCGGTCGGCCCGGTGACCAGAATGATGCCATTGGGTTCGGCCAGCGCCTCTGACAGGATGGCGTGGCTGCGTTCCGACATGCCGAGCAGGCCCAGGTCGAGATGGGCATTATCCTTGTCGAGCAGGCGCAGCACCACGCGTTCGCCCGCCCGGCTGGGCAGGGTCGATACACGCACGTCGAGCAGCTTGCCGCCAATGGTGAGGCCGATGCGGCCATCCTGGGGCAGCCGCCGCTCGGCAATGTCGAGCCGCGCCATCACCTTTATGCGGCTGACCACCACCGGTGCAACATTGGGCGGCATGCGCAGCTTTTCCTGCAACACGCCATCGATGCGCATGCGGATCACAAGGCCGGTCTCATAGGGCTCGATATGGATATCGGAAACGCCCTGCCGTGCCGCCTCGGCAATGATCCCGTTGATCAGGCGGATCGCCGGAGCGTCATCGGCGCTGTCGAGCAGATCCTCGGCAGTCGGCAGATCGCTGGCGAGCAGCTCAAGATCGCCTGAATCGACGTTGAGCGAACTCGCCATCGCCGCCGCGCTGCCGGCAACCGCATAATGATCGGACAGATGCCGGTCAAAGTCCGCAGGGCTGGCCATTTCGACGTCAAAAGGCATGGACAGGTGGCGGCGCACCTCCAGCAGGATTGCCGGATCGCCGCCCTCGCGCATCGCCACCCGCAGCCGCTCATTCTCGCTCGACAGCAGCACCACGCCATGACGGCGGGCAAAGGCATAGGGAATGTCGAGCAGCAGCTGTCCGCCCAGATCGAGCGGCGGCGTATCTGCTATCGCCAGCGGCGGCATATCGGCCTGCCCGTCCTCGCCGGGATCGCCCCTGCCGATCTTCACGATCCGCCCCCGTCTCCCGCAGCGCTGGGCGGCAGGCTGGTGGCATCGAGCGCGCCGGTCGAGGGCGCGGTACGCGGTCTGATCACCTGATCGCCCGGCCCGGCGGGCGGCGCAACAGGCGGCACGGTGCCGAGATATTCGATCACCAGCTGGTCGATGGTCGGCTCGGCATCGGGCGCGCGGTCGATCTGCGCCTGGCGGACATAGCCATAGCGCCGGGCGGCGATGGCGCGGGCATCCTCCGCCGTGCGCAGGATGGTCGGGCGGATGAAAACCATCAAATTGGTCTTGGTCCGCTGGCGTCCGCGCGACTTGAACAGTTCGCCCAGCAGCGGAATGTCGGAGAGGAACGGGATCTTCTGGATGGTGCGCCGCTCATTATCGTCGAGCAGGCCGCCCAGCACGACGATTTCCTGGTCCTTCACCGTCACCGTGGTGCTGATTTCGCGCTTGTTGATGATGAGGTCGCTGAAATCATCGCTGACCGGCCCGGCAATCGAGCTGACTTCCTGGCGGATATCCAGCTTCACCTCATTGCCCGCATTGATCTGCGGCTTGACCTCCAGCTCGATGCCCACATTCTGCCGCTGGATAGTGCGAAAGGCATTGTCGAAATTGTTCGACAGCGCCTCGCCGGTGCTGATCGGAATTTCTTGGCCGAACAGGATAGACCCCTTCACATTGTTGTTCACGGTCAGGTGCGGGGTGGAAAGGATGTTGGATTCGCTGTCCTCCTGAACCGCATTGATGATCGCGCCCAGCACCCGGTTGCGCCCGATATCGGCGGCAAAGCCCGAATAGCCGCCGCGTGCGCCAAGCACCGACTGGGCGGCATTCTGGCGCAGGAAGTCGCTGACCGCGCTGTTGGTGCTGGTGGTCGTGACATTGCCATTGGTAACCGTGGTCGACTGGTCGAACTCATCGGCGAGCACACCGCCGGCAATATCGAGGATATTGGGCGACACATTGGAAAAGGGCGTGACAAGGAAAGGGATGTCCTTGCCGCCAAGCAGGAACTGGACGCCAAGCTCGCGCGCGACATTGTCGGAGATTTCGACGATGATCGCTTCGACCAGCACCTGTTCCTGCCGGACATCGAGCTGGCGAACCAGCTCGGCCAGGCTCCGCTGGACATCGACCGGGGCGGAGATGATGACCGCATTTGCGCCTTCATAGCGGGTGATGACCGCGCTGCCCCGGCCATTGCCGAGCTGCACCGCGCCGCCCGCCGGAGCACTCGCGCCCTCGCCTGAAGCCGCTGCGGCAGCGGGAGCCGCGACGATAGCGCCGCCGCCCTGTCCCGCCAGCTGCTGCAACACCGGCACCAGCGCCTCTGCATCGGCATAGTCGAGCCAGATCACCCGAATTTCCGAACCATTGGCGGCACGGGCATCGAGTTCGCGCGCCACCGCCGTCAAGCGGCCGATCAGCGCGGGATCACCGCGCAGCGCCAGCGTATTGGAGCTGTCAATAGCGACCACCGAGACCGGCGGGCCGCCCGCACCCTCGCCGCCCGGCGCGGGAACCAGCTGCTGCAGCGCCAGGGCGATCTCGCGCGCACCGGCATTTTCGAGAGCGATTACCGATGTCGTTGCATTGTCGCGGTCAATTTCGCGGATCAGCGCGCGGATGCGGCGCATATTGTCGGCAAAATCGGCGACGACCAGCGAGTTCCCCGCCTTGTTCGCGGTGATCGAACCGTCCTGGCTGATCAGCGGACGCAGCGTTTCGACCGCCGTCGTCGCGTCAATGGATTTGAGACGGAACACCTCGGTCACGAATTCGTCGCGGCTGGATGCGCTGCCCACCCGGCCCGGCGCACTGGCCGCGCCCTGGACCGGCTGGATGCGATAGGAGCCATTGGCCGCCGGAACCGCGATCAGGCCGTTGGCGCGGAGCGTCGCCAGAAACACCTCGAAATATTCCGATCGGCTGAGCGGCCGGTCGGTCACGACTGAAACCTTGCCGCTGACCCGGGCATCAATGATGAAGGTGCGGCCCGTCACCACTGCCGCATCCTCGATGAACGCCCGGATATCGGCATCGCGGACATTCAGCGTATGCTGGGCATGGGCACCGGGCGCATGGACCGCCGTCATGCAGAGCAGGAGAAGGATCAGGAGTTTTTTCATGGCTGGGGCAAGACAATCGCTATTGGAGTGGTGCCGGTGCCGCGTTCCACGGTCACCGACAGGCGCGCGCCAGGGCGCAGCATGTCGCGCAGGGCGGCAATATCCTGGGCAGAGGAAACCCGCCGCCCGTTAAATTCCACGATGACGTCGCCCGCGCGGAATCCTGCCGCCGCAAACATCTGTCCGTCACCCTTTCCGGAAATCGCCAGCCCGGTGATCCGCCCGTTTTCGGCGCGCGGCGCAAGGTCGAACGACGCCAGCACGGTTTCTGCGGTCAGGCTGGCCGGCGGCGCTGCGGGAGCCGTTGCACCGGCCACCGGCGCGATTGCTGGTGCGGCATCCACCGCAACCGTTTCCGCCGGAACCGACTGGTCAAGATACAAGCTTTCGCGCGTTCCCCCGCGATTAATCACGACATGGTCGAAGGCGACTTCGGCGAGCGTGACGCCGGGCGCGATCTCTTCGCCCACCGAATAGCTGTACTGTACGCCGTCGCTGCCCGCGATGATCGCCGATCCCAGCCCCGATGCCTCGTTCATGCGGATGCCGAACAGCGACAGGTCGAGCGAGGTAACCGCCGCTTCGCCGCCGCCATTGCCCATGCTGCGGTCAAAACCGTCAAAGCTGCGAAACAGCGCCAGCCGCGCGGCAGGGGCCATCACCACCGGCTGCCCGGCCTGCCAGTCGCCCAGCGGCGCCATGGGCGTGACCGCGGTCCAGATCAGCCGGGCCAGCTGCACAAGGATCGCAACGGCCAGCAGGATAACCAGCAGGTCATAGGGACGCAGGGAGGAAAACCGCGAAGCGCGCCACAGGGCCGTCATGCCCTGTCCGGTTCGTCCGGCCATTTGCGCCACGAATCACTCCCCATCCGGTCCAGCAAGAGATTGCTGCGCTATGCCTATGCCATGACGGATGGATGACGCAAATATGACAGATATTTTATGGAAGCGGCGAGCGGAACCGAATCAGCCCGTGCCACCGGGATTGGTGGCAGCCAAAGCCGCTGCCCGCCCCCTGCCGCCCCGCCCGCAGGCGGGACGACGAGAGTGGGGCGCGGACTATCAGAATTTGGCGCTGAGGCTGAACTTGAAGCTGCTGCCCAGATCATAGGCATTGTTGATGACCACGATATCGCCGGTCTGCGTCTCGCGATAATCCTCGCCAAAGATGTTGCGCGCCTCGAACTTGGCCTCCATCTCCGCGCCGAACAGGGTGAAACCCTTGCGCGCAACGAAATCGACCATCAGCCCCGGCTGTTCGATAAAGTCGGGATCGGGGATCGCGCCGGTCCGCTGGCCGCGCGTGGTTACGCGGTCGCTGGCATAGCGCAGCAGGAAGGTGAACTGCTCAAGGCTGTCCTGGTCCTCCATGCCCAGCTGCAGGTTGACCAGATGCTTGGACTGGCCGGTCAGCGGTGCGCCATCGACGAAATAGAAGGATGCGGGCTGCGGATCGGTCAGGCCGAACACACCTGCATTCACCGTATCGTTCGCGCCGACCTTCAGCTGCGAATCGGTAAAGGTATAGTTGGCAATCGCCACCAGCCGCCGCGACGCCCAGAAATCGCCGTCAAACACGCTGTCGAGCGGCACATATTTCACGATCTCGACTTCCGCGCCGTAAAGCTGTGCCTTGGGGGCGTTGAGGAAGGTAGTCTGATAGCTGTTGGTCGGAACGAAGGAGAAGGGCTCGATCGGATTGTCGATCTTCTTGTAGAAACCGGCCAGCGAGAAACGCTCGCCATCACCGAAATACCATTCAAACCGGCCTTCCGCGTTGAACAGTTCGCTATCGACCAGATTGGGGTTGCCAAAGAACAGGCGATCATTGTCGGTATCGAAATATTGCGGACGCGCCAGTTCGCGGAATTGCGGGCGGGCAATGGTCTTGGACGCATTGACGCGCAGCTGCATATTCTCCGCAAAGTTCCACGTTACCGTGGCGGCGGGCAGCAGATAGTCATTGGCCAGATTGGTCGGTGCCGGGGCGTTGCCGGTGCCGAACAGGTCGAGCGCCAGCACCAGCTGCTTCGCATCCTCATAGCGGACACCCGCCTCGACGGTCACATAGGGCACGATCTCAGCCTCGATCTTGGCATAGACGCCATGGATCTTCAGCGAGGCATCATAGGCCTGGAAACCGGCCTGGGTGCCCGATTCCTGGAGATAGATGCCATCGGTCAGGTCATCGGGGGTGTAAAGGCCATAGATGTTGAAGTCCGACAGCAGGAAATCGGGCCGTTCCTGCTGAACCGGGAACGGGAAGCCGCCCAGCAGCTCATATTCGAAATCACGGCGCACCGCGCTGCGCGAGGTATCCGAATAGGCATAGCCCGCAGAGATCACCATGGTGTTGGCGGTGGGCAGATTATAGGCAAGATCGATCCCGCCGCTCCACACATCTTCGTTGAGGTCGCTGAACGCGATGCTCGCCCCGCTGGGATTGCCGCTCAGGCTGTTGACATAATCCTGTGCAATCGGGTCATATTCATAGGTGATCTGGCGCTCATAGGGCGCTTCGCGCTGCGAATTGGCATAGCCGCCGCGCAGATCCATGCTGAAATCGCCAAAGTCGAATTCAGCCACGACCAGCGAGTCGATCAGCTGGCGCTCGATCCAGCGCGTCTGCTGGCTGATGGCATCCGCCGGGGTGGTCGGGTCGAGCTCGCCAAAGCTGCGCGCGTCAAAGGCGGACAGCTTGGTCTGCTTGAGCGAATCGCGGATATAGAGATTGGTCCAGCGGATCTTGTGCTCGCCAAATTCATAGCCAAAGCCGAGCAGGCCGCTGACCACGATATTGTTGTCGGTGCGCAGCGACTGGCCGTCACGGTTGAGGCCGCTGCGTCCGCCGGTCTGCTCAATGGCGCCGCGCGTGAACCAGTCATTGCTATAGCCAAGGTTGAGCAGCACGCCGAACTGGTCGCCATCGCCGATGATCGTGCTGTAACCGGCGCTGAGATCGGCGCTCCAGTTGACCGGGATATTGTCGTTGCTCTGCACGAGCGTGGTGCTGGCATTGACCAGGCTGGCGGCGATATCCTGCAGATCGGATTCGGTGAAGTTGACGCCATCGGCCTGGATCGGCGCACCGGCCTTGAGCGCGGCTGCGAGCAGCGGCGGAATATCCCGCGTGCCGTCATCGAAACCGGTCCAGTCGGTATCGCTGCCATAATGGGTATAGCCAAGCTGGCCGGTGGTTTCCGAGTTGGCACCAATGCCCATGCCGAACGAGAAGAAGCTTTCCTCCGGAATCGCGGCGGTGGTGAGGTTGATGATACCGCCGCCAAATTCGCCGGGATAGTTGACCGAATAGCTTTTCTGCACCACCGCACTGGCCAGCACGCTGGTCGGGAAGATGTTGAGCGGAACGACGCGCTTCAGCGGCTCGGGCGACGGCAGCGGGGTGCCGTTAAGCAATGCCTGCGAATAGCGGTCGCCAAGGCCGCGCACATAGACAAAGCCGCCGCTGTCGACCGACAGGCCGGTGACACGCTCCAGCGCTCCGGCAATGTCGCCGTCTCCGGACCGGGCAATATCCTCGGTGGACAGCACCGAAACGACGCTGGCGGTGTTGCGGACCGGATCGGGGATATAGCGGCCCTGGACGATGATCTCGTTGCCGAAATCGGAACCGGGCGCGGAAATATCGACGCCATCATCCTGATCGTCGCTTTCCTCTTCGCTTGCAGGCGGCGGAGCATCAGCGGAACCAGGGTCCGTCTGGGCAGAAACGGGCACAGCATAAAGCGCCGTGGTCAGCAGCAGCAGCTTGCCCATTGCAAATGGTCTCAACATTTCATGTCCCCGGTAAAAAAGGCATGGGAGGTGACAGTTCGACACCGTCACCTCCCCAAAAGGTTCAATCTATCAGACAGGCGAGTCGGAGCAGTTCTTCGGCGCGCTGAAGTTGATGAACGAGGCGTTGCACGACCAGCTGCGGTACCAAGTGTCGTTGCCGTCACGCACCGCGCCGATATAGTCGACCTGCTGGAAGGTGGTGCTGAACGACATGATGTTGGCAACCGCCGTCACCATCGATTCCGAATTGCCGTTGATGAACAGCATGGACAGCGTGTTGGTGAAGTTCGAGTTGTTGTTGGTGTTGCCCGCCGCGTTGAAGGCGGTCGCCTCGAACGTGTCAGCATCGGTATCGAACGCGCCATTGTCGCAATCGAACACCACCGACTGGAATACCGGCAGGCCGTCTTCGTCAGCACCCGTCGCCTGGACGGTTTCAGCCTGGTCGACATCGAGGCAGAAGCCGGTGCTGACGACGACGCCGTTCAGCAGCTTGGCATCGGGGCCGCCGCGCAAGTGAATGGCCTTGTCGTTGGCCTTGAGGTGCGAAATGGTGAAGTTGGCGATCTTGACGTTGGTACGCGGCGTCGCATTGTAATTGGTTGCGGCATCGTCATCGTCGATTTCCATCGCCGTGTCGCCGACACCGGCCTTCTGTGCCACGATCAGGAACTGGGTCGAGCCCTTGAAGCCCTTGTCGAGGTCATAGCCATCGTCATCCGCGCCGGTGACGATCAGATGCTTTGGATTGACCGTACCGCCAAAGATTTCGATGCCATCATCGTCGGAATTGTGCGACTGGACATATTCGACCGTCGTGCCCGAACCAACACCCGCCAGGGTCAGGCCCTGAAGCTCTTCATCGGGAACCGAAGCCTGGCCGGTATAGCGGATCTGGACGTAACGGATACGGCCCGAGCTGTCATTGGCTTCAGCACCGCCGTAGAAATCAGCAGGACCGGCACCTTCGGCCAGCTGCTGGCAATCCGCGGTGCCGCCCGCAACTGCACCGCTGAGGCAGTCGGCAATCGGCGCACGGCCCAGAACCAGGATACCACCCCACTGGCCGCGATTTTCGTCGGTCGCAGTGCCCAGGATGTTCTGCTGGGAGGTGAAGATGATCGGCGCATCGGATGCGCCGTCCGCGATCAGCTGCGATCCGCGATTGACGATCAGGAAGGTCGAGGCGTTGCGGGCAAAGACCACCACGCCCGAATCGATGCTGAGCGTCGCCGACTGGCCGCCAGCGGCAGCACCATTGCCGCCGACATCAACGCCGACCTGAACGCGGCCATTCATCGAATAGATCACGCCGGGCAGTTTCTGCAGCGTCAGGTTGCTCAGAATCTGTGAGGGGAGTTCACAGGCGCGGTTGTTCGCGATGACGCCCGCATCGGTAAAGCCCTGCGGACAGCTGGCCGCCGGGCCGGTGGGGGTCGGCGTCGGGGTGGGGGTCGGCGTCGGAGCGGGCGCAGGGGCCGGAGCGGGGATAACGACAATATTGCCCTCGCCGGGCGATGCGACATCATCGGCACCACAACCGGTTACGGCCATGGCCGCAGCCGATGCCAGAAGGACAGAACGTATACGTGCGTTGAGCATTGAAATTCTCCGCGTAATCGTGAGCAAAAAAGCTGTTTCAGGAACGATGCGGAGATCAGATGCCCTCCCCCCGGAACGCCGTTCGGCGCCGCATTAGGAGTGCAAAGTGACGTTCCGGCGCATTTTTGGTGACAGCTTGGGGTCACAAAGATTGCGCGGATGTGACAATCGCCAGCCCGAAAGGCTGTAGCGTGCAGGAATGCTGGATTTTTTGAGGTTCAGGCGGAGCCCGGACAGGAAAAAGGGGGCGCAAGGCCCCCGGTCTTTTCCACAGATTATCGGAAATTGCGGCTTTCGGGTGACTCCGTATCCGCCGCAATCGCCTTCCCGATGACCTATTTTGCGCTGACGTCGAGTCGCTTCAGCGCTTCGCGCGCAGCGGCCCGCGAATCGACGACCTTGCCATTGGCCAGGATGATGTCGAACGACTTGCGCGAGCTGATCGCCGCCTGAAAATATTGCCGTGCCGCATCGGTCTGGCCCAGCTTGGCATGAGCATGGCCAAGGTTGATCATCCGGGCCGGATCATTGGGATCGCGCTGCTCTGCCGATTCCATCTGGTTGATTGCCGTGCGATAATCGCCCTTGCGGAGCGCGGCGAAGCCAAGCTCGCCTGCTTCATAGCCGATTTCGCTATCCTTGGCGGCCGGTGCTTCCTGGGCCAGCGCAGGAGCCGCCATTGCCACCAGGCCCATGCCAGCGACTGCCAAAATCCGGTTGATCATGATGCTCTCCTTATATGCCTTTCCTGTTTGTTACTCTTTTATGACATTTGAAGCAATATTTTTGTCACAAATAATCCTTCGGGCCACGACACTCCGAAACCGTCATGACATTGCCATGCGGGCGGGCCATAATGATGCGAATGCTCGATGGATGACGGCATAAGAGACAGGGGCCTTGCGGCCAGGGGAGGATGGAGATGACCAAGGCATTTGACAGCCGGGCAATTGACCGGCGCCTGCTGATCAAGGCGGGCACATTTGGCCTTGCCGCGCTGGCGACGCCCGGCGCAGCCCTTGCCTTCACCATGGGCCGGGGCTTCACCCATGGCGTGGCCAGCGGCGAGCCGGACCATCATTCGGTGCTGCTGTGGACACGCTACGCCGCCGACCATGATGTCGACCTCACTGCCGAAATTGCCGAGGATGAAGCCTTTGAGCGGGTCATTGCCCGCGCATCGACAGTGGCCAGCCCGGCACGCGACCACATCGCCAAGATCGTGCTGGGCGAATTGTCGCCCGGCCAATGGTATTTTTATCGTTTCGTCGCGCCCGATGGCAGCTTCTCCGACACGGGCCGCACCCGCACCCTGCCGCAAGGATCGCTCGACGCCTTCAATATTGCCGTGTTTTCCTGCTCCAACCTGCCCTTTGGCTGGTTCAACGCCTATGCCCATGCCAGCGCACGCAGCGATATCGACCTGGTCATGCACCTTGGCGACTATCTCTACGAATATCCGGCGGGCAGCTATCCGGACACGCGCGACATTGTCGAGGGCCGCATCCTGGCTCCTCAGAATGAGCTCGTCACGCTTGCCGATTACCGGCTGCGCTATGCGGCCTATCGCTCCGATCCCGATCTGCGCCGTCTGCACCAGCTCTATCCGATGATCGCCATGTGGGACGATCATGAATTCGCCAATGATGCCTGGTCGGGCGGCGCGCAAAATCACCAAAGCGACAGCGAAGGCGACTGGGAAATGCGCAAGCGGGTTGCCGAACAGGCCTATCGCGAATGGCTGCCGGTCAGCGACCGTTCCATGGCCCAGCCGCGCTGGTCCGCCTATCAGATCGGCAATCTCGCCACGGTCATCAAGACCGAAAGCCGGATCGGCGGACGCGACGAACCCGCAGAGCTGGCCGCCGCGCTTGCCGGAAAGGCCGATCTGGGTGCGGCAATCCGCACTTTCCGCGATGACATCTGGCAGGACCCGAACCGCCAGATGCTGGGCAGCGATCAGGAGGCATGGCTGGCCGAACAGTTCCGGCAATCCCGGTCGAGCGGCACCATATGGCAGCTCTGGGCACAGCAATGCGTGATGGGATCGCTGCGGGTGCCGGAGGATTCGGCAAGCTGGGTCCCGGCCGATTCGCCCGATTATGTGGTGCGCCGGGCGCAGGCGGGGGCAGCGGCATCGCGCGCGGGCCTGCCCTTCAACATGGACGCATGGGACGGTTATCCGGTGGCGCGCAACCGTGCGCTCACCATGGCGCAGCAGGCCGAGGCCAATCTGGTCGTGCTGTCGGGCGACAGCCATAATGGCTGGGCATTCGATCTGGATGCCAATGGCGCGGCGGCGGGCGTCGAATTTGCCGGTCAAAGCGTCACCTCGCCCGGCCTTGAAGGCTATGTCCGCACCAAAGCCGCTGATGAAGTCGCCGCAGCACTTGTCGCGACCAATCCGCAGCTGCGCTGGACCGATACCAGCCATCGCGGATATCTGACCGTCCAGCTGACACCGGAGCGCGCAACCGCCAGCTGGCACAAGCTGCGCACCATCAGGGAGCGCGACACGGCGCTGGCGGGATCGGCCACGCAAAGCGTCGCGGCGGGCCGCAATCAGCTGGCGGCGGACTGACCCTTTGCCTGGGCGGCATCCGGCCGCCCTTTGTCGAAGCCCGTCGGCACCTTGCCGAATAGATTTGCGCCTGCGCGCACGCACCAATAGCGTGCGCCGCCAGAACCGCCGCGCGCGGACCGTTCCGGTCCATTCTCATCCTTGCGCGGTATCAGACACATTCTGGGGAATCGTTATGACCATCAAATCCATATTATTTGCATCGGCAGCGTCGCTGGCCCTGTCCTCCCTGCCCGCACGGGCCGAAACCGCGCCGCAGGACAGCGATGCCGTGCGTATCGCCGAAGATGACGCCGCCGCCGAAGGCATTTCGACCCTTGCCCGCGACTATTGGGGCAGCTGGGGCATCGACACCAGCGTCATGAACCGTGCGGTGAAGCCCGGCGACGATTTCAACGCCTATGTGAATGGCGCCTGGATCGACAGTTTCGAGCTGCCCGATGACCGCGTCCGTTATGGCTCGTTCAACCTGCTGCGCGAAAAATCCGAACAGCGCGTGCGCCTGATCATCGAAGGGCTGGCCAGCGAGCAGCCCGCGCTCGACACCGCACCCGGCAAGGTTGCCGCCTTTTACAATGCCTATCTGGATACCGATGCGATCAATGCGGCGGGCATGGCGCCAGCCCAGCCCTATCTTGACCGGATCATGGCGATGGAATCGAAAGAGGATCTGGCGCGCCTGTTCGGAACACCCGGTTTCTCCTCGCCGATTGGCGGTTTCGTCAGTGTCGACAGCAAGAATACCGAACAATACACATTCTATGTCGTCCAGGCCGGTCTCGGCATGCCCGACCGCGATTATTATCTGAACGACAGCGAAGCCAATCTGAAAGTCCAGGCGGCCTATAAGCAGTATCTCGCCTTCCTGCTCGGCAAGGTCGGCTATGCCGATCCGCAGGCGACCGCAGAATCGGTCTATGCGCTGGAAAAGGCCATTGCGAGCGAACATTGGGACCGCGCCCTGGGCCGCAACCGCAACCTCACCTATAACAAGGTCAGCCGCGACGAGCTGCTGGCGCTGGGCGGCGACTTTCCGGTCGCAACCATCCTCGATACGCTGGGCATCGGTTCGCAGCCGGAATTCGTGATCAGCCAGATGCCGCCGACCGCAGAGGAAATCGCGTCGGAAAAGCTGACCGAGGAACAGCTGGCCAAGCTGGGCGGCGGCGTACCGGCGCTGCTGAAACTGGTGAACGATACCCCCATCGATACCTGGAAAGCCTATCTGGCGGCGCAGTTCCTCGCCAATTTCTCGGCGGTTCTGCCCAGCGATATTGATGAAGCGACCTTTGCCTTTTACGGCACCACGCTGAACGGACAGAAGGCCCAGCGTGACCGGTGGAAGCGCGGCGTCGAGGCAACCGAAAACGCGCTCGGCGAGGTGGTTGGCCAGGTCTATGCCGACAAATATTTCCCCGCCGAAAACAAGGCCGCGATGGAAGAGCTGGTCGCCAATCTGCGCAAGGCAATGGCCGCAAACATCAAGGACCTGAGCTGGATGGGCGATGCGACCAAGGTCGCCGCGCAGGAAAAGCTCGACAAGTTCACGCCGAAAATCGGCTATCCGGTCAAGTTCGAGGCCTATGACGGCATGAAGATCGTCAATGGCAATGCCCTTGCCAATGCGATGGCCGCGAATGAATGGGCGCAGGCGGACAATATTTCCGATCTGGGCAAGCCGATCGACAAGACCGAATGGGGCATGTTCCCGCAGACGGTGAACGCCTATTATTCGCCGCCGCGCAATGAAATCGTGTTCCCGGCAGCGATCCTGCAGCCGCCCTTTTTCAACCTGTCGGCCGATCCGGCGGTCAATTACGGCGCGATTGGCGGCGTGATCGGCCATGAAATGGGCCATGGCTTTGACGATCAGGGATCGAAATCGGATGGCGACGGCATTCTGCGCAACTGGTGGACCGAAGAGGATCTGGCCAATTTCAAGAAGCTGACCAGCGCGCTCGCCAGCCAATATGACGCCATGTGCCCGCTCGACGAGGGCAAGACCTGCGTCAACGGCACGCTGACCCTTGGCGAGAATATCGGCGATGTCGGCGGACTGTCCATGGCCTATCGCGCCTACAAGATGTCGCTGAATGGCGAGGAGGCTCCGGTGATCGACGGGCTGACCGGCGACCAGCGCTTCTTCATGGCCTGGGCGCAGGTCTGGCGGGCCAAGGCTCGCGAGGAATTCCTGCGCAACCAGCTGCAGACCGATCCGCATTCGCCGCCCGATTTCCGCGTCAACGGCGTCGTCCGCAATTTCGACGAATGGTACAAGGCATTCGACGTCAAGCCGGGCGATGCGCTCTATCTGGCGCCCGAGGATCGCGTGCGCATCTGGTAAGCGCACGCCTGCTGATCGAGCCAGGGGGCGGGCCGCATTCCCCGCCCCCGAACGCAAGCATCGGTCGCGCAACATAAATGTTGCATTGCAACACGTTTCCGCGCCTAATGCGGGCATGCTGAAGGCCGCCCTCTATCATCGCACGCGATATGACTATAGCCGGCCCATCCGGCTCGGCCCGCAGGTGGTGCGCCTGCGCCCCGCCCCGCACAGCCGCACCAAGGTGCCCAATTATGCGCTGAAGATTTCGCCGGAAAATCACTTCATCAACTGGCAGCAGGACCCGCACGGCAACTGGCAGGCGCGGCTGGTATTCCCCGATCCGGTCGATCATTTCCAGATCGAGGTCGATCTGCTCGCCGATCTGGACATCATCAATCCGTTCGACTTCTTCGTCGAGGAATATGCCGAGAACCACCCCTTTGCCTATGACGAAGCGCTGGCCGGGGACCTTGCCCCCTATCGCGTGACCGAACCGCAAGGCCCCTTGTTCGAGGCGCTGGTTGCCGAGCATCAGGGCTTTGAAGGGCGGACCATCGATTTTCTGGTCGATGTCAACTCGCGGCTGCAACAGCGGGTCGGCTATGTCATCCGCATGGAGGCAGGGGTCCAGAGCCCGGAGGAAACCCTCGCCATCGGCACCGGTTCGTGCCGCGACAGCGCCTGGCTGCTGGTGCAGCTGCTCCGCCGGCTGGGCTATGCCGCGCGCTTCGTATCGGGCTATTCGATCCAGCTGGTCGCCGATGTCGAGCCGGTCGACGGCCCCAAGGGGGTGGCGCAGGACGTTGTCGATCTCCACGCATGGGCCGAGGCCTATGTGCCCGGCGCAGGCTGGATCGCCATGGACGCAACCTCCGGCATGCTGGCGGGCGAAGGCCATATCCCGCTCTGCGCGACGCCGCATTACAGCTCCGCTGCGCCCATTGCCGGGTCCGCCGAAGTCGCCGAGGTCAATTTCAGTTTCGAGATGAATGTCAGCCGCATTGCCGAGGCGGTGCGGATCACCAAGCCCTTTACCGACAAGCGCTGGCAGGCACTGCTGACGCTGGGCGACAGGGTCGATGCCGATCTGGTCGCGCAGGACGTGCGCCTGACCATGGGCGGCGAGCCAACCTTCGTCGCGGCCGACGATCCGGAGGCGGATGAATGGAATGGCGATGCCGTCGGCCCGACCAAGGCAGGCTATGCCGACCGGTTGATCCGGCGGCTGCGCGATATCTTCGCACCGGGGGCGCTGCTGCATCATGGCCAGGGAAAATGGTATCCGGGCGAAAGCCTGCCGCGCTGGGGCTATTCGCTCTACTGGCGCGGCGATGGTGTGCCGGTGTGGCGCGATTCCGCGCTGATCGCCGCGAGCCCGACCGATAGCGGGGAGCCTGGGGAGGCGCTGGACAAGGACGATGCCCATGGCTTTCTCAACGCCCTTGCCGACGGGTTCGGGCTGGATCGCGATTTCGTCGTCCCGGTCTATGAGGATGCGGCGAGCTGGATCGCGCGCGAGGCCGAGCTGCCCGCCAATGTCGCGCCCGACGATCCCAAGCTGGACGACCCGGAGGAGCGCGCACGCATCGTGCGCACGTTCGAGCGCGGCCTGTCCCAGCCGATCGGCTTTGTCCTGCCGATCCAGCGCTGGAACAGCCTGAGCGAACAGCCGGTCCGCTGGAAAAGCGAGAAATGGAAGGTCCGGCGCGGCGCATTGTTTGCGGTGCCGGGCGACAGCGCGCTCGGCTATCGCCTGCCGCTCGGCACGCTACCCTATGTGCCGCCCGCCGACTTTCCCTATATCCATCCGCGGGACACCAGCGAAGACCGCGCGCCGCTGACCGATTTTCGCGAGCAGCGCCTCTCGCGCGAACCCAAGGGTCAGGAACGCGAGGCGCGCACCCCGCGCGAACAGCGCAGCGAGCGTGTCGAAACGGCGGGCGGCGAAGCGCAGGACCGGGTCGAGCAGAAGATCATCGAGGGAGCGGTGCGCACCGCGATCACCATCGAGCCGCGCAGCGACCATCTGTCGGTCTTCATCCCGCCGGTCGAGGCGCTGGAGGATTTCCTCGCGATCATCGCCGAGATCGAGGCGACCGCCGAGGCCCTTGGGCTGCCGGTGCGGATCGAGGGCTATCCGCCGCCGCCCGACCCGCGCCTCAATGTCCTGAAGATCACCCCCGATCCCGGCGTGATCGAGGTCAATATCCATCCCGCCCGCGACTGGCGGGAAATGGTCTCGATCACCGAAGAGCTGTACGAGACGGCGCGGCAATGCGGCCTGACCGCCGACAAATTCATGGTCGATGGCCGGTCGGTCGGCACCGGCGGCGGCAACCATATCGTGCTGGGCGGCCCCAGCCTTTCCGATTCGCCCTTCATCCGGCGCCCGGACCTGCTCAAGAGCTTCGTGCTCTACTGGCAGCGCCACCCCTCGCTCAGCTATCTGTTTTCCGGCCTGTTCATCGGCCCGACCAGCCAGGCCCCGCGCATCGACGAGGCGCGGCATGACAGCCTTTACGAGCTGGAAATCGCGCTGGACCAGGTGCCGCTGCCCGATGCCGAACGGCAGCCGCCGCCCTGGCTGGTCGACCGGCTGATGCGCAACATGCTGGTCGATGTCACCGGCAACACCCACCGTACTGAAATCTGCATCGACAAGCTGTTCTCGCCCGACGGCCCGACCGGACGGCTGGGCCTGGTCGAGTTTCGCGGCTTTGAAATGCCGCCCGATGCGAAGATGAGCCTGGCGCAGCAATTGCTGCTCCGCGCGCTGACGGCGTGGTTCTGGCGCACGCCCCAGACCGGCGGACTGGTGCGATGGGGCACCCGTCTGCATGACCAGTTCCTGCTGCCGCACCATGTGTGGAGCGATTTCCTGGAGGTGCTGGGTGATCTGCGCGGCGCGGGATATGATTTCGATCCGGACTGGTTCGAGGCACAGCGCCAGTTCCGCTTTCCCGTGCATGGCGAGGTCAAGGCCGGCGGCGTCACTCTGGAAATTGCCCATGCGCTGGAGCCCTGGAACGTGCTGGGCGAGACCGGCGCGATTGGCGGCACCGTCCGCTATGTCGACAGCTCGACCGAGCGGCTGCAGGTCCGCGCCACAGGACTGGTCGATGGACGCCATATCATTACCTGCAATGGCCGCCGCGTACCGATGCAGGCCACCGGCATTCCAGGTGAAGCAGTCGGCGGTGTCCGCTACAAGGCCTGGGCACCGGCAAACTGCCTGCACCCGGTGATGGACGCGCATGCGCCGCTGACCTTTGACGTGCTGGACAGCTGGAACGGGCGCTCGCTCGGCGGATGCGTCTATCATGTCGCGCATCCCGGCGGCCGCGCCTATGACGATGTTCCGATCAACGGCTATGAAGCTGAATCGCGGCGCAAGGCCCGCTTTCAGGACCATGGACACAGCACGGGAGAGGTGGCAATGCCTCCGGGGGAGAATGGGGGAGAATTTCCAATGACGCTGGATCTCAGAAGACCGGCCCGCATTTGAACGAGAGCAGCCATGCCCTGCCGCACGAGCCCGGATTGAGCGCCTTTGCTGACCGGCTGCTGCGCGACTATCTGGCGCAGGCGCCAGAGGGCGATATCTATGCCGGTGCTTCGCCCTGGGTCGCCGACCGCTGGTCGCTGGCGGTCGCCCGGCTGCAGGCGCTGACCGGCGGCAATCTCGACCATCTCCACAATATGGTCGGCCAGCAGGTCGACGATCTTGGCGTCGCATTCCGGCTGACCGGCGAGCAGGAGGAACGGGCCTGGCCGCTCAATCCCATGCCGCTGATCATCGGTGCCGATGAATGGGCGACCATCGAGGCGGGCCTGACCCAGCGCGCCGAATTGCTCGAACGCGTCATCGCCGATATTTACGGGCCGCAATCGCTGGTGACGAGCGGCGACCTGCCTGCGCCGGTCGTATCGGGCAGCCGCCATTTCGCCCGCAAGATGGTCGGTGTTCCGCCACCTGCCGGGCATCATGTGCATTTCTATGCGGTCGATCTGGCCCGCGGACCCGATGGCGAATGGCGCGTGCTGGCCGACCGGCTGCGCCTTGCCGCAGGCATCGGCTATGCGCTGGAGAACCGGCTTGCCCTGTCGCGCGCCAGCGGCGATCTCCTGACCACGCTCAACGCCCGGCGGCTCGCATCCTTCTTTGCCAGCCTGCGCCAGGGCATTGCCCGCGACTGCGAGCGCGCCGATCCGCGCATCGCGCTGCTGACGCCGGGCCGCTTCAACCAGAGCTATCCCGAACAGGCCCATCTCGCGCGCTATATGGGCGTGCTGCTGGTCGAGGGACGCGATCTTGCGGTATCGGACAACCGGCTGTTCGTGCGCACCATCGAGGGGCTGAAGCATATTGACGCGCTGTGGCGCTGGGTCGATACCAGCCATATCGATCCGCTGGCGTTTGACGCGCGCTCCACCATCGGCGTGCCCGATCTGTTTGAGGCGCTGGCGCGCGGCGATCTGGTCACCGCCAACTGGCCGGGTGCAGGCGTGGTCGAGGCCCGCGCCTTTGCCGCCTTCCTGCCGCGCCTTGCCCGCAAGGTGCTTGGCGAAGACCTGGTCATGCCCAATGTCGCCACCTGGTGGTGCGGCCAGCCCGGCGAGCACGACATGGTGCTGGCGCAGCTCGACTCCATGGTCATAAACTCCGCCTTTGGCACGGCGGCGCTGGGTCTTGCCGGTGGCCGTTCGCGTGCCGTCGCCAATCTCGACGAGGCAGAGCGCGGCGCGCTGCTGGCCGGCATGAAGCAGCGACCGATGGATTATACGGGGCAGGAAATCGTCCATCTGTCGACCACGCCGTCGCTGTCCGAAGGGCAGCTGGTGCCACGGCCCTTCACGCTGCGCGCCTTTGTGACCCGCGACGAACATGGCGCGTGGAAGGTCATGCCCGGCGCATTCGGGCGGCTTTCGGCGCAGGGCGACCTGCGCACCTCGCTGATGGGCGAGGGCGATATTTCGGTCGATGTCTGCATCGTCGACAATGCGCCAGTCGATCAGGTCACGCTGCTCGGCCCCGACCGCCAGCCCGCAATCCGCCGCATGGCAGGCATTTTGCCCAGCCAGGCCGCCGACAATCTCTTCTGGTTCGCGCGCTATATCGAACGCGCGGAAATGACCATCCGGGTGATCCGCGCGCTGCTCGGCAACAGCATCGAAGTCGATGGCAGCTCCGCCGCCGCCCCCGACGCCACGGCCCGGCTTGTCGCGCTACTGGTCAGCTGGGGCGCGGTCGATGCCGAAGAGGCCGAAGGCGATCTGGAGGAAATCTGCCGCATCGCGCTGGTCGGGCGCAAGAATCCCGGCGGTGCCCGGTCGCTGCTGTCGACCATCCGCAATATCGGCCAGGGACTGCGCGAGCGCATGGCGATCGATTTCTGGCGAATCGTCAACAACCGCATGCCGCATCTGGGCGATGTCGATGCCCAGAGCATGCTCGACCTCTCGACCGAGATCATCGACCGGCTGCTGGCGCTGGCGGGCATAGCCTCCGAGAATATGGGCCGCAGCGCCGCATGGCGGTTTCACGACATGGGCCGCAGGCTGGAACGCGCGGTCAACATCTGCCGCATTACCCGGCAGTTTGCAGGCGATGAAGCCAGCAATGACGATCTCAACATCCTGCTCGACCTGTGCGACAGCCAGATCAGCTATCGCGCGCGCTATCTGGTGGGGCCGATGGTCGATCCGGTGCGCGACCTGGTGGTGCTGGAGCCGCATAATCCGCGCGCCGTCATGTATCAGCTGCACCGCATGGCCGAGCATCTGGCCGAACTTCCCTCGCTGCGCACCGACGGGATGCCAGAGGCGCAGCTGAGGGCGGTGCGGGCGCTCAACGCCCGGATCGAAGGGTGCGAGGCATCGGAAATCGACGAGGACTGGCTGCGCGACATCGAAACCCGGCTGCTGGCGCTGTCCGATGCCATCTCGCAGCGCTATTTCCTGCAATTCAACCGTGCCGAAAAGCCATTGGCGGCGGGATTGCTGGCATGATCTACTCGGTCAGCCATGTCACCCAGATCCGCTATGATGCCCTTGTCAGTCACGCCCGCTACAATCTTCGGCTGAAGCCGGCCGACTGGCCGGGCCAGCGCCTTATCGACTATCACCTCGCCATCGACCCGGCGCCCGCGCGCATCGAGACCGAATATGGTCCCTATGTCGTCAATGTGACGCGCATGGTGATCAGCGAGCCGGTCGTCGAATTGCGCATCGAAAGCCGTTTCCGGGTGGAGATCGGCACGGTCTGGCCAAGGCTGGCGACCGAGCCGACCATTGCCGAGCTGCGCCGTCTGGCCATTGAGGAATCCGATATCTCCAATGTCGGGCCCGCGCCCTATCTGTTCGCATCGCGCATAGCGCCGATGGTCGACGATATCGCCCGCTGGGCCGCGCCGCAGCTCGCCGATGACCGCAACGCCCTGGATGCGGCGCTGGAGATGGCCTGCCGGATTCGCGGCGAATTCGACTATGATCCGGAGGCGACCGAAGCCGACACACCGGTATCAACCGCCTTCAAGCGACGCCATGGCGTATGCCAGGATTTCGCGCATGTGATGATCGTCGCGTTGCGTTCGGCCGGTCTGCCCGCCGCCTATGTCAGCGGATATCTGCGCACCATAGCCCCGCCCGGCAAGGAAAAGCTGGTCGGGGCAGACGCCACCCATGCCTGGGTCGCGCTATGGTGCGGACGCGATCTGGGCTGGCGCGGATTCGATCCGACCAATGGCTGCATCGCCGGGGAAGACCATATCTTCACCGCCATGGGCCGCGACTATGCGGACGTCACCCCGATAGACGGGACGTTCATGGGCAATGACGGGCAGGAACTGGAAGTCGCCGTCGATGTCATCCCGGAAGGCACGGCGTAAAGCCAGGCAACCCGTCATCGGGCCAGAGGTCGACTATACGATATTCTCGGCTACTGCCCTATCGGCACAACAGGCGAGACATATTGCTGAAGCAGCAGATTGAACGATTGCGCGAAATTGGCATATTCGCGGCGTACCGTTCCATAATGCACGCCGAAGTGCACCGCATGATAGCGGGTCACGAGAACGCGATTCTGGCCAACCACGCTGGCCTTCAGAAAGGCGTTGGCCCGGTTGAACTGATCCACTGCACCGACCAGTTTCGAGACATCGGTGCCCGGCGGCACGTCAAAAAAGGCGCGGATCACGCCCGCCTGGCATCCGCGACCGGCGCGGTCGCACTCGCGCGGCTCGATATTCATCACCACCCCGTCATAAACGAACTGGATCACCGCAGTGCCGTTGTTGATCGTGGAGTTCTGGGCCACGATATTGCCCGGGGCGAGGGCGCGGTTGACCGAATCCAGGCTGATCTCCGTATAGGGCGCCATGTCGCTCATCAGCTGCGCCTGCGCCGGAACCGATACGCCCATCATGGCGAATGCAGCGAGACCGGAAAAAATCATGCGTTTCATAGGAACCTCTTGCTGTTACCTGCCACTCGCCCGGATGATCAGGCCCGGGACGGCTTTTTGGTGAACCGGCCGTGCTTGCGATAGCGCACCAGATAATCCGGTACCACCGCGGCCATGGGCGTTGCGGCAATGCCGAGATCGGCCAGACCCGCCATGCCTTCGCCGACGACATTGTCCTTTTGCAGCATCAGCCACTGATCGCGGGTGATCGGTGCACCGGGCAGCCAGCCCGTCGCGCTGGCCAGCACGCCCGACACCATGTCGGGCACATCCACGAATACCGTGTTGCGGCCCGTTTCGCGCGCGATCATCGCATTAAGCTCGGCCATGGAGATGATATCCGGCCCGCCCAGCTCATAGGTTTTTGCCGCATGCGCCTCCGGATCGGCGATGCAGGCGGCGACCGCCGCCGCGACATCGCCTGCAAAGACCGGCTGGAACCGCGCCTTGCCACCCAGCACCGGAATGACCGGGCTAAGCGCGATCAGCCCGGCAAACCGGTTCACAAATTGGTCCTCGCGCGCGAACACGATGGATGGACGCAGGATCGTCGCGCCCGGAAATTCTCTAAGAACCGCCACTTCCCCGTCGCCCTTCGACCGGCCATAGCGGCTCGGCGCCCCGGGATCGGCTCCGATGGAAGAAATCTGTACCAGTGCCGCGCACCCTGCCGCCGCTGCGGCGCGGGCGATATTGGCCGCGCCCTCGACATGAAAGGCCTGGAAATCGCCCTTGAGCAGCCCGACCAGATTGACCACGCCATCCGCACCCTGCACGGCGCGGGCAACGCTGTCGGGCTTGCGGATATCGGCGGCCATGAACTGGACCTGCCCCAGATTGCCGAGCGGTTTGATATGCTGTGCATTCTGGATATTGCGCTGGGCGACGCGTACCCGCGCGCCCGCCGCCAGCAAATGTTGCGCGACATAGCGGCCGATAAAGCCGCCGCCGCCGAATAGGGTAATCAGCCTGCCCTGCATTTCGCCCAGCATCCTGCCTTTCCATCATGCCCGCACAGCCGCGAAAATCCGCCTTGTGTGCCGTTTCTCCCGGTCGCCGGTTCTTTGCACAAGCCGGGCGCATTAGGCAATGCCGTATTGGCCGGTGCCGCCGGGACATGATTCATGTGAAACCGGCGTGAATGCAGGTTGACAAGCCGATGGCAATGCCGCTATCGGCGCGCTCCTACCTGCCGCGCTGTATCCGATGACTGCGCGGCCCGTGCCCAGATGGCGGAATTGGTAGACGCACCAGCTTCAGGTGCTGGCGCTCGCAAGGGCGTGGAGGTTCGAGTCCTCTTCTGGGCACCATTTCAGCGTTCAGCGATGTCCAAACATATTGCATAAATGGCGGAATTCTGCCATTTTTTCTCCGGTCCTGATGATTGGAGTCCCGCTTTGTTCCACTGTGTTTTGCATCGACTGGGGGCCTTAACGGGGGCTCATTTTGGCGAAGGCGTGTTCGCGAATCCGAGTGAGGCCCCCAAATGGCTCTGACGACTCAGGAGGTTCGCGGATTCAAGCCGAAGGATAAGCCCTACAAGAAGGGCGATGAGAGAGGTCTGTACCTCCTGATAAAACCGAATGGCTCAAAGCTCTGGCATCTCAAGTATCGCTTCGGCGGTAGGGAAAAGAAGATGCCTATTGGCCCTTTCCCTGAAGTTGGCCTGGCGCAGGCGCGTCACGAAAGGGATCGCGCGCGCTTGGCGATTGCCGATGGCATCGACCCCATGCGCGAACGCAAGCGGGAAAAGGCGCAAATCAAGCTCGGTGCTGAGAACACGTTCGCATCTGTGGCGCAGACTTACATTGAGGAAAAGATGGTCCGGGAAGGGCGAGCCGAAGCGACACTTCGCAAGGCACGCTGGTTTCTCGATCTGCTCAAGCCTGCCGTGGGGAATTTGCCGCTCAATGATGTCGATCCGCAGCTGATGCTGGCGGCGCTCAAGAAGCTGGAGGCGAAAGGCAATCTGGAAACGGCGAAGAAGTGCCGTTCGTTCGCAAGTCGCGTGTTCCGGTTCGGAGCGGCCATGGGTCTTTGCGAGACTGATCCGACATCAATCCTCAAGGGCGCGCTGGTTTCGCCAAAGGCGCGGCACTACGCAGCGATCCTCGAACCAGAGAAGTTGGGTCAACTGCTGCGCGCGATCGATGGCTACGAATGCTACCCTGTTACGAAGTTCGCATTGCAGATCGCACCTCACATTTTCGTACGTCCCGGCGAACTGCGACACGGAGAGTGGGAAGAGATCGACTGGGACAAAGCCACCTGGACGATTCCGGAAGGCAAGATGAAGGCTCGCCGAACTCATGTGGTGCCGTTGTCGCGACAGGTGCTCGAGCTGTTTAGGGAATTGAAGTCGGTTTCCGGCGCGAGAGGATACATCTTTCCGGCCTTTCACACTAGGCAACGGCCCATGAGCGAGAACACGATCAACGCGGCCTTCCGCCGCATGGGCTTCACCAAGGACGAAGTGACGGCGCACGGTTTGCGTTCAACGGCATCCACGATGCTCAACGAATGCGGCTTGTGGCATCCAGATGCCATCGAGCGGGCGCTCGCCCATGGCGATAGCAATGCCATCCGAGGCGTCTACAATCGCGGCAACTATTGGGAGGAGCGCGTGAAGATGGCTCAGTGGTGGAGTGATAACTTAGACAGGCTTCGAAAAGGCAGCACAATCGGTTGAAGGTAGCCCACTAGGCCGACGACCGTTTTGCGCTTCAATTTTGTCATTTCATCCGTTCATTTTGAATTTCCAAGGCGATCATTCGTCCAGCAGATGGCGGCAATTTTGCCTCAAACTTTCGTCATCCGACTTGCGTTAAGCCTTCACGTTGATTGGGCACCGATTGGTCAATTTCGAATGCCTCGAATCAGCAATCGCAAGCTCCCAGTTATGCTGCACTTCAATGATTTACACGAATCCACAGGCAACTAGCGCAAATAGTGGGACGCCGTTATTCATGGTCGCATGACACCCACAACCAACCAAGATGCGATTGCGCTGGCACTCGACGGCATATTGAACAATCGACTTGTGCTAATCGCAGGTGCCGGTCTCTCAATGGCTGCGCCGAGCAACCTACCCAGTGCTGCCGCGATCGCCTCCGCTGCCAAAGTCGAGTACGACGCGCGCTACGGCTGCCTGAGACCTCCACTTCCTGCTGGAATTGAAGATCAAGCGGAGATGTTCTTCCAAAAGGGCGAACTTGGTGTCTATCTGAGCGAGTTCGTAGATCCAGACGTGTTTGCTGCGCGCCCTAACCCCGGTCATGTCGCGGTAGCCGACCTTCTCTTGTCGCGTGGTTTGCAAGCCGCCGTTACGACCAACGTCGATGTCCTCGTTGAAACAGCAGGCCAGGCGCTGCTCGGCCAAGTTTTCGCTGGAATCGACGGAACTTCGGTTGCTGCGCCTCCGGGCGGCGCGGCGCCAATGTTGAAAGTCCATGGCTGCTGGGTGCAGGAAAGGCAGAACACCGTCTGGGCTCCAGGGCAACTCGCGGCGCCTCCCGTTGTCGGGCGGATCGCGAGCAGTACGACTTGGTTGCAGAACACTTTACTAGACAAAGACCTTTTGATCGTCGGCTATTCCACCGATTGGGACTATCTAAACCAAGTACTCGCTCAGACACTAGGGACAGTTTCACCGGCTTCGGTGCTCGTCGTGGATCCGTCAACTACCGTAGATTTTGTGACGAAGGCACCCGACCTCGCTGCCTTGGCCGGTCGCGCGAAAAAAGGGGCCTTGCATATTCAGGCATCAGGGTCCGATTTTCTCGACGAATTGCGTTTAGCGTTCTCAAAGGTTTTCATCCATCGCGCAATTGCGAAGGGCGTGGCCGCATATGAATTGTTCGCTGGCCATCAACCGTCAGCCGATAATCTTGAGGCACCCGACCTCGATAACGACACGCTCTGGCAGGTCCGCCGGGACCTTCTCGGGTGTAAGCCCAGCAAGCCTGCGAGACAGGCTATACCGCATGACGAACCTGCTATCGGATTGACACTTCTGCAAATCCGTCAGGCGGGTGGGACGGCTGATGGTCCATATTGGAACGTCGGAGGCAAGATCGTTCGCGTTATTCGCGGCTCTGGGTCTTTCCTACACGCCCTCGAAGGCGAATATAGATGGGACATGCCACCAGTCGCTGCACCTGATGTGGTAGTTGCAGTCGGTGCCGACGATGTCGGGTTGCCGGCGGATCTCGCGCGGAGGCCCGACGGTTCTATTGCACGTGGCGCCGGTCCGAGCTGGATGACAAGAGCTACTTTCGAGGCAACGCTATGAATGATATATTGAAACACTGCGAAGGGGTGCTGTCGCAGACCGGCTTCTCCACGCACTTTGCCGAAATCCGCTCCGACGATGGCAAGGCACTTGAGGCGCTGGCTTTTGAGGACGCGACCATCCTTGGATTCGTTGTCGTTTATGAAACCCCGGCGCAACTCATCACCTCTTGGAAAGCGGACCATGACCGAGTTGCTATGAAATATCGGGATGCGCTGCAGGCCGCCCGGAAAAAAGCTTGGAACGCATATCTTGTCCTTGTTTCCCGTGGCAGCGCGGACTTCGGTGAATCACTCGCACTCGGTCAAATTGAGGAGAACCTCGAGGCGATGAGAAAGATTACTAAGGCAGGCGTGACCGGAGTTGCAGGCGCGCGCACTGCGCTTCTGCCGTTGCTTCCTTTCCGCGCTGCGCCCTCCCTCGATCCCATCAACATGCGGCTTGAGATCGAGTTGCGAAGTACGGAGCTCGACGCCGACGTTGTGGCCGCGTTCCTTTCCAATGCGGAAGAAGGGGTGGTCATGCAGATGCTGGAGGACCGGGCGTGAAGATCGAACGAATTTTGATAAGCGGATTCCGCGGATTTCGCGACACAGTTGATGTTCCGATTGCCTCCGGTTTCACTGTAATCGATGGACGTAATGGGGTTGGGAAGAGCACACTCTTTGATGCGATCGAGTTCGCACTGACCGGGCACATTAGCAAATATGGGGAAACGAAAGCCAGCGGCGAGAGCGTCGAAGATTATATCTGGTGGAAAGGTGAAGGGCCGTCGCCGAGTCAGCGATTCGTCGAGATAACTTTTCGCGATGGCCCCGACGCCATAGTTCTAAAAAGGACGCCGATTGAGGATCCAGCCCCCGAACTACTGTCGCGCGTTGAGGCTGGCATGGTGAATGCGGGGATGGCGCCTCCGTCACCATTGCTCCAACTGTGCGCTGCATCAATTATCCGCGACGAAAACATTGCCAGCCTTAGCCTCGACCTTTCTGAGACGCAGCGATATGCGAAGCTGCGTCAGGCTATCGGCGCGAGCGATGCAGACGATTGGGCGGAGCGGGGCAATCGCCTAACGAAGATCGCTCGCAAGCGTAGCGAAGAAGCAAAAACGGAGGTTGCGGCGGCTAACGCCGCGATAGCCGACGCCAGCCGCAAGATCGATGACGCTCGGGCTTCGCTTGCGCCAGAGACAGCTATAGCTGAGGCCAGCGCGACGATGGCGCAGCTGCTTCAGTTCGGACCCACGGTGCCAGATCAGCTTATCTCGCCCGGTCGCGACTTCGTGGCATTGCGCGAGAAAAATGCCCGCGACTTGACGATGATTCTATCAGGTTGGGAAGGATATGAACGCGACGCTGAAGCGCTGGAGGTTTGTGAGGCTGCGATCGAAAAGGCGCAGAACGAAATCGAGATCGCCCAGGCCGAGCGCGCGCTTCTGCCAGATCCCGATGAAGGCGAGGCTGCGGGTCCAACCGCTGACCTCGTCACCCAATTGCATGAACTCAGGAGCCTTGGCGCGCGCATAGGTCTGGTCGACCAAAGCTGTCCGTTATGCTCCGCCAATCACGACGCGACATCCTTCGCAGCGGGACTTGCCAAGGCCGCCAATGCGATCGAAAGGATGGACAAGAAGGCAAGTGAGCTCGCGGCCGAAGCGACTAAGCGCCGCGTTGCTATCGTCGACGCCGACCGTAAGATCGCTGAGACTAGAAGTTCTCTTGCCTCGCTCGTGGATCGTACGGACCGCCAGCGACAGGAGCTCGAAGCTCGTCGGCTGTTGCTTGGCGGTGTGGGCCTGCCGCTCAATGCCAGCAAGGCCGAGGTCATCAACGCTCGCGATGCAGTCGCTGCCGAGCTTGAGGCCGCCCGGCATGCCCTCGGCGTGCTTGGTACTCTTAGTCAAAACCGTCAGCTCGAGAACGGTATCGCGCAGTTGGAGGAGGCGCGAAAGCGTCTTTCCCGCGCTCAAGATCGAGCTGGCCGAGCAAGGCGCGCCGATGCAATTGCTAGCGCGCTCTACGATGCCGCCCGCCGCGCCGGTTCAGAAACACTGGACCTTCGCCTAGAGCGGGTTCTTCCATTGATGGCCGAATTGTATGGCAGGCTGCGGCCACACCCAGTGTGGCAAGACATCGAGTATTCTATCCGGGGCGATCTCAGGCGCTTTCTTTCGCTTCAGGTGGGCGACGGCCTCAATCCGCAGTTCTTGTTTTCGAGTGGTCAGCGCCGGGCTACTGGCCTCGCGTTCCTTCTTTCAATCAATCTTTCGCTAGCTTGGAGTCGTTGGCGTTCAATTCTTCTCGACGACCCTGTGCAGCACGTCGATGACTTCCGAACGGTAAACTTAGCAGAAGTGTTGGCCCAATTGGTCGCCAGTGGGCGACAGGTTGTTGTCGCCGTCGAAGACGCTGCGCTTGCTGAACTTCTCGCGCGCCGCATGCCGGTCTTGGGCGCTGGAGAGGCGCGGAGGTTCACCCTTGCGCTTGGATCTGAAGGGTCTTCGACACTTGTTCGTAGAAGCGATCCAGTTCCGATGCTGGCAAAAACACTCGCAGCCTAGCCTCGGCGAAAGCCATTCGTTCGTTTGGCTGGCGCAGCAAAAGAGAAAGAGCCTTTCGGCAGGAGCGAGCAATGATCTTGCTAATCTGCACTGCTTTCATTCTAAGCAGAGAATGGATTGCTACCGGATCGATGAGAGCGGCTACACAGGCTTCGACCTGCTCAATGCCGACCAGCCCTTCCAGGGCGCGACCGCAATCGCCATCAGTAATGCCGAAGCGGCTCGCCTGATCCGCGAGCATTTTCCAAAGTTCCAAGCGAATGAACTTAAATATCGCGCCTTGTCACGGCGCCCCGGTAATCGCCCCCGACTTATGGCGCTGCTGCGCGACCTGCTCGCCGACTACAAGAGTGTCACCTATGTGTGCGACAAGCGCTTTTTGCTCGTCCTCATGTTCTGCGACTATGCGGTGGAGCCATGGTATTACGACCTCGGCCATGACTTCTATGAAGATGGCCAGAACTATGCGATGGCGTCCTTGCTCACGATGACTGGTCGCACCTTGCTGGGCGGTCCGCAGTTAGACGCAATGCTCGCCGCCTTCCAGAACGCTGTAAAGGAGAAAAGTGCAGATGCTTTGCAGGAACTCGTACATGCAGCCCGCGCGACAAACTGGCACGAGTTTCCCGAGGCTATAGGTCCGCTTGCACAGTATGCCGCACCGACATGTCTTTCAGCGATAGCGAACCCCGGCGTCGATACCGATGCAGCTCTGGTGGTACTTCAGTCGCTGATCAGCCGAATGGAGGTCATGTCAGATGGACCATACCGGGTCGAGCATGATCGCTCCAAGAATCTTGAGCGCTATAATGCGCTTTTGCAGCGCCTGATCGAGCACGAGGAGGAAGTCGAACTTCGGCAAAGCAAGATCGCCAGTTTCAAGTTCCCGCTCAAACTTGCTGAAGTCCGCCAGGTCGATTCCAAGGACAGTCCTGCTGTTCAACTGGCGGATGTAATGATTGGCGCAGCGCTTGAGGCGGCTCATGTTATGACTGGGCACCGCACCAACGGAATCGATCCGGATGAGTTGATGCCGCTCTATGCCGACGAACAGTTCATCCATCTTGTCCCAAGCCTGGACTTTGAAGAGCAAAGGGAATTTCGCCGGGGGACACAGGCGTCGGAAGTGATCGACTATTTTGCGGCAAACTTCGCCAGGCCCGGACCAAATGGATAGGTTCGCCATCGGAGGTCAGTGGCGGTGACTACGAGAGACGATTTGCTCCCATACAAGGGCAGCATCATCAAGGAGATGTATCTCCATACTGCCGACGAGAATTATATCGCCGCGCGCTGGTGCTACCGCAATCGCTTGATGACCGACTTTTTTTGGAATTCGGTCCATGCGCTTGAGAAATACATGAAGGCAGTCCTGCTTCTGAACGGGCAATCAGTCCAGTGTTTCAGTCATGGGCTTGTCGAACTTTATGATGAGATTGATGCACTGGCCGGTCCGCTGCTGCCGGATAAACTGACCAAACCGACCGGCTATGACGGGCATTGGATCGAACTGACACCGCGCGAATTCCTCGAAAAGCTCGACCAGAACGGCAATGCCGAGAACCGATATCTTACCTACGGCTATACACAGCACCCCTGGTATCTGCCGATGACCGACCGAATGGTCTGGACGATCCGCCGCCTCGCCTTGCCACTCGATGATGATGCTGTCGTTTCGCGTGATGGCAGACCAAAGCCTTCCACCCGCGATGTCCTTGCACGACAGCCCGACTATGCCTTCAGCCAGATGGAAGCACTCGAAAAGACTGCCGCAGCGGACGGAAGTGAAGCCCAGCATGCATTGCTCAACGGCAATCTTGCCTTCGCGCCGCCTGGCTACTCGCACGAACCGCTGTATGAAGGGGCATCGGGCCGAAATCCCGTTCTGCTCCGTCGCGTGCTTGATCCGCTTCGCAGCGCGAAAGAGGATAATGCGCGCCATGGCTACCGCATGGCCGAATGGGTTCTAGCCAATACCCGTCAATCGAAGCCGGTGAGGCAGGAGATTGAACAAACTATGAGGCAGGCGCTAGCAACACATCCGGGTATCGCCAGTCCCGTCCCCTGAGTCTTCCGACAGGAAAGATCAGAGCGCCGTACAAGGGGCGATCAACTAGGCAGGTGCCTAGTCCTGCAATATCGAGGACAATGACACCCGTTCCTCACACCAGACGGACAGCTGCCGGCACAACGCCCGTCTTTCTGCCCGAAGGCCGGGCGCTAAGCGCCCGGTTCCTTCTTCTCATCGTCAAGCGGTGTACGCAGGACGATCCGGCCATTGATCGGCACCACTTCCAATTGAAGCGAGAGGCCTTTGCGGTCGCGGTGAAACCATGCGGCTCCGATTCGCGTCCAGAAGCCCTTGTCACCCTTGTTGGTGACATGCCAAGCGAGGAAGTCCGGCGGATTGGTTTCCTGCGCGGGTGCGGTATTGCTGCGTGCCATGATGAGTTCCTTTCGTGTCTGGTGGCTCGTTGCACCAAAAAGGCAGGCCGCACGGCCCAGGGCAGAGTTCATGTCCAACACGGGTGAGCGGAGCGAACCGGCGCGGGCCGGACATTGAAGGCTGACCGCGGGCGGCCAGTAAGGGTGCTCAAAACGAGGCCGACAATGCGAAGCGAATTCTCGCACGTGCTGCACCGCGCGGAATGAAAATGGATTTCCCGTCGAATCCGGTTTGCAGTTCAGACAAGGGCTTGGGAATGGATGAGAAGCGCGCCGCAGGTTGCGGCGCGCTTCTTTCGTCTCAGTATTCCGATGCCAGCATGATCGTCAGCACGCGCCGGGTAACGGCAGGATTGGCCGGGTCTTCGCTGCCATACTGCAAATCGCGGTCGTAGGCATCGATCTTCCAGAACACGGTTTCGGCAGGCCGCGCCGGTCGCGTGGTCGTCCAGAGACCTTCGCCGTCCTGATAGATCGCCCCAAAATCGCGTTCGCCGTAAGGATCGTTGTCCGGCGTGAATGCGTCGAACGTTTCGACCAGCTCACGCACCAGCGATTGATCTTCATCGGACAAGCCCCGGAAGCCCACGGTCGCCACGGCAACGCAGGCAAGCCCCATCGCCTGCCGGGCCCGGTCGTTAAGCCGGGCAATCTGCTCACTGCGGGAGAGTGTGCAAGCACTCATTGCACTGCCCTCCCGCCGCATTCGCAGATGTGGACCAGCTCGCCGAAATCCTCACTCTCACCCAGTTCCTCGGCCAAGCGCTGCACTGCTCCGAACGGCAAACCGTTCTCGTTGGCCAGCATCCGCAGCCAGTCCTCGCGGCACTCCGCCCCGCAAGCGCGATAGTTCAAAATCAGGTCACCCATTTTCTGCCCTCCTTCGGCTGAAAGCCGCATCCGACACGCGGCATGCGGCCTGCCTTCCGGCGAGGATGAGAGGGGGAGGGAAAACCGGAATCGATGCCCTGGCGCGGGCCAGCGGGCACAGCCCGCCACACGGGGGGCCTTCTATTTCCGGTTTCGGGAACGAGAGGGCCAAGCCCTTGGTGTTCCCTCAAGGGATCGCCCTGCGATCCACACAAAATCGGCACCCTTGCAACGGCGCAAAGCCGACGGAGGTCCTGCGCGCGCGATCAGTGCGCCAGCGGGCGTCCGGCAATGAGAGAGGCAAGAGTGCCTGCGGGTTAGCTCAGGAATGCCGCGCCCTCAGGAGCATGACCGCAGGACATGCGGGACAGAGCGCGTCCACCAGGAATTCCCGCTCCGCTTCAAACTGCTCCTGATCGTCACCCGAACGGGCCGGGACTACAGGCCCGGTTCGCTCAAGCGGATAGAGCAGGTCGCCCGCAAGGGCAGCCCGTTAAGGCCTTACTCCAACGCACTCTCAGCGAGCCTTCAAAACAAACTTGAAAGTGCTCCACAGATTCGGCAGATATAATCAGAACAAATTACGAACAAAATAGCGCGCCGGGGTTGCTATCTGGGAATAGAAACGACACCATGTCGTAAATTGTCCCAGAGGTCTCATGCTCAACGAATTTGCTGCTCTCCGCGTCCGCGCTGGTCTGTCTCTCGACGATGTTGCCCGAATGACTGGCTATAGCGTCCGGCACGTGCAACGCTGGGAAGCGGGGGACGGAAAGCCGAGAGAGGCAGCTGTCAGAGTGCTGCACTCTATGGCTTCTGTTGGCCCTGTCCAGTCAGGCAGCCGGTTCAACTTTATCGATCTGTTTGCGGGGATCGGCGGAATCCGGAAGGGCTTCGATGCCATCGGCGGGCACTGTGTGTTCACCTCCGAATGGAACAAGTTCGCTCAGGAAACCTACGCTGCAAACTTTCGGGACAACCATCCCCCGCATGGCGACATTACGGCAATCCGGACTGACGAGATTCCGGACCACGATGTGCTGCTGGCGGGTTTCCCGTGTCAGCCGTTCTCGATCGCCGGTGTTTCCAAGAAGAACTCGCTGGGGCGCAAGCACGGTTTCCTCGATGAAACGCAGGGCACGCTGTTCTTCGATGTGGCCCGCATCATTCGGGCAAAGCGGCCTGCGGCGTTCCTGCTGGAGAACGTGAAGAACCTCAAAAGCCATGACAAGGGCCGGACCTTCGATGTCATCCTGCGAACGCTGACCGAGGAACTCGGCTACAGGGTCTGGCATCAGGTGATCGATGCGCAGCACTTCGTGCCGCAGCATCGCGAGCGGATCGTGATTGTCGGTTTTCGCGAAGCGGTGCCGTTCAGCTGGGACGACCTCAAACTCCCGCCAAAGGGCAGCGTCCGACTGAACGGCATTCTCCATCCGGAAGACGGTTCAGAGAAAGCTGAGGCCCCATACACCCTCGGCCCGGATGCTGCGGTCAACGGGAAGTACACGCTGACCGACAAGCTCTGGCAGTATCTCCAGGGCTATGCAGCAAAGCACAAAGCTGCGGGCAATGGCTTCGGCTTTGGCCTAGTGACGCCCGACGATGTCGCGCGCACACTTTCAGCCCGGTATTACAAGGACGGGTCGGAAATCCTCGTCAGTCAGGGAAGGAAGAACAATCCGCGACGCCTAACGCCCCGCGAGTGCGCACGCCTCATGGGCTATGGGGACGACTTCCGCATCCCCGTGTCTGACACGCAGGCTTACAAGCAGTTCGGCAACTCGGTGGCAGTGCCGGTATTTGAAGCCGTCGCCCGCGTTATGCAGCCCCATATTCAGGCTCTGGTCGAGCCTGACACGGGAAGCAAAGCGGCCTGACGCGTGGCCGACGTTCATGACGTTGCCACACGCAGCCGGAATATGGCGGCGATCAGAGGTGCCAACACGAAGCCGGAACTCCAGGTCCGCCGGGCTTTGCATGCGCTCGGTCTTCGTTTCCGGCTTCATGCGAAGGAACTGCCCGGAAAGCCTGACCTCGTATTCCCGCGCCACAAGGCGGTGATCTTCGTCCATGGCTGCTTCTGGCACGGGCATGATTGTCACCTCTTCAAAAAGCCCGCGACACGGCAGGAGTTCTGGGCGGACAAGATCGGGCGCAATGCCGCCAACGATGAGAAAGCTATGGCAGCACTTCAGGCTGAAGGATGGCGCATCGGCATAGTCTGGGAATGCGCGCTGAAAGGCCGGACGAAGCCAGATTTTGGTGAAACTATGCAGGCACTTGCCTTGTGGGTAAGATCGGCTGAACCGTCGATCACGCTCAGGGGCAAATAGTTGGCCGGATCACTTGCACAATTGCTGGATCTCCTGCGTCATCACGGCGCGACCCGCATCTATGCAAAGCGTCTCGCACCAAACGATAATTCGAAGAACCAAGTTTATCTCGGCGGCGACTTCTCGGCTCTGAACATCATTCCACATGGCGAGATCTACAGCGATGATGCCGGCGTTGCCGGTGCAGTACGCGACCGCGCCAAGGCATCTGTCGACTTCTACTGGGTGGATGGAGAGGGGCGCCACCATGCCCCCAACACGGGCCTGATTCTCTATCCCAAGTATCCTGAAGTTCGCATGTCGGGCTTCCTTCTCGGCTGCAAGGCAGCACCGTCGGACATCATGCGGGTGAGGGATGAAGGCCGTGTGCTGTTCTTCGGCATCACGCGCACCGGATCGGTCGTGGGCTATGCGGTATCTGGCAATGACCCGGTGGCCAGGGAACTTGTCGCCCGCGAATGGCCGATGATCGGCGTATTCCTCGAACTGCCCCTAACGCTTGATGACGCCAGGGATCCCCGCGAGCAGCTGCTTGACGAGCTGCGCCGGATTTACCGGCTGAACTGGATCGCATCGCAGAAGCTGGCCGCTGACGGCACCAAAGCTCCCTATGCTGCCCGCAATGGCGGTGGTTACACACTTGAGGCCGAACTTGGCGTCACTCCAAACGGCTATGCAGAGCCGGACTATCTGGGCTGGGAAGTGAAACAATACGGGGTGCGCGACTTCCTGTCCTTCAAGGCGAAGTCGCCGGTCACGCTGATGACGCCTGAGCCCACCGGGGGCATTTACCGCACAGAGGGTGTCGATGCTTTCATGCGGCGCTTCGGATATCCCGATCAGTCCGGGAAAGCTGACCGTATCAACTTTGGTGGCCGGTACGACTGCCAGCGTAAGCACCATCTGCTGACCGGACTGCGAATGACGCTGTCGGGCTATGATGAGATAACCGGGAAAATCACCGATCTTGATGGCGAGCTGATTCTGATCAGCGACCGGGATGAAGTTGCAGCGACCTGGAGCTTCAAGGGGATGATGGCGCACTGGAATCGCAAACATGCCCAGGCAGCCTATGTGCCCTCACTGTTCCGCACGCCGCCTCCGGAATACTGCTACGGTCCTGAGGTCCTTTTGTGCGAGGAAACAGACTTCCTGATGTTTCTGCAGGCCTTTGCCACAGGGCAAGTCTACTACGATCCCGCCATCAAGCTGGTGAACGCGTCTACAATGGCACCTGAGATCAAGCGTCGAAGCCAGTTTCGCGTTGCACACAACGACCTGACCGGCCTCTACAGGCGGTCTGAGAAAGTCAGCCTGTAGGCCGTAACTACGAAGACGCCCCTGTTCCGGCTAAATTGCACAGCAGCCGCGTGAGAAGTTTTCAGCACATCAGCCCAACCCTGCACCCATCGCCTTTGACTTTCCGGTTTCGGGAGTGCTCGCGGTCATGGCCGTCTGCTTCTCGCCCGCACGCTCATAGATCGCACGAACGAGCCGGTCCTTGTCGTCGGTGACAACCACGGCCTCGGCCCTGGCGCGCGACAACGCGACATAGAGCATTTTCTGGTCGACCAGATTGGTGGAGCGGCTGTCTGCATGGATCAGGACGCGCTCGGCGGTCTGGCCTTGGGCCGCATGGGCTGTCTGGACATAGTCGTGGCGTAAATGGGCATCGCGAGGATCGGAGAGATCGAGTTTTTGCTCGCGTCCGTTAGCGAGCTTTACTGTCGCCTGACCACGGTCGGAATCGATACGGGTGACGGTCCCGCCAAGGCCGTTGACCCGTCCGGCCTCGCGGTCGTTGCGTGTGAACTGCACGCGGTCGCCGGTGCGCAGCTCCATCGGTTTCGGCTCAAACACTTCGGCTTTGCCAGCACCCCACTGCCGCGGGTGCCAGTCCAGCGACCGCCCCTCTCGGCCTTCGAGGGCAATCCGTCCACTCTCGGGATCGACAGCGGCAATCGCAAGGCTTTCGCCCCTGCGCACGCCCTTTGCGCTATAGTCCCGGCTGAACCGGACGACATCGCCGATGGCATAGCTTGCTGCCTCGCGCGCTTCGGCGCGGGTCAGGCCTTTCGCTTCAAGCGCATCGAACCGCACCGCCTCCGCCGATAGCTCTTCGCGCTCGGTCAGCTTCGCGCGGATCATGTCAGTGAGCTGGTCGCGGCCTTCGCGCGATGGCTCGATCACCAGCGTTCGGGCACGCTCTGCTGGTGACAAGGCCAGATAGTGCCGGTCCATCGTCCCAAGGCGCTCATCCGGCGTTGCGCCCTCGATCACCTTGCCGCCACCACGTTCCAGCGCGGCCAGCGCCTTTCCTGCATGGCCTTCGATCGAAGCCATCACGGCTTCGCGGGTATCGGCATTGGTCTGCCGGACCACCTCGGCAAGTTTTGCGGTCGCCATGCCTGCCTGCTGCAACTGAGCGAAGGCCGCGCCAGCGCCGACCGATCCCAGCTGCCTGACGTCGCCGACCAGAACAAGCCGGGCTCCGCCCTTGTCTGCGCGAGTCAGGAGTTTAGCCATGTCGTGCGCCGAAAGCATCGAGGCCTCATCGACGATCCAGACGGCGTCTTGTCCTGCTGCCTTGGCCTCGGGGGCAAGCAAATGACGCGCCACGGTATCACCACGCAGGCCGAGCGCCTCGCCCAGAATCGTCGCCGCCGACGCGGTCGGCGCAAGCGCAGTCACGGCGATCCCGTGCCGCCGGGCCTCGCGCGCATAAGTGGCGAGCACCGTTGTGGTCTTGGCCGTCCCGGCATAGCCCTGGACGGCGGCGACACGATCCCGCGAGGTGAGCAAATCTGCGGTCGCCCGTTTCTGGTCGTCGGTCCAGGCATAGCCAGAGCGCGCCGATTGGCGAGCGGCCCGTTCGATGGTTCGAGCCGCCGCCACCGGACTTGCGAGAGATTGCGTCATACCGCGCCCGGCCTGTTCAAGCCGCAACATCGTACGCTCTGTCTCGATGGCCTGCGGCGTTGTGAATCCGGCAAACTCCGCCCCGCGCCGGTCGAGGAAAGTGCGCGGTACAAGCTCGCCGCGTTCTCCGGCCTCGGCAATCGCTGCGCTGATTGCATCGTGCCCGGCCTTGCCAAAGACAAAGTCTCCGGCCTCGCGCGCCAGCGTGCTGGCTGCAAACACCGCTTGCCGCTCGGACAGCTTGGCAGCGGCCCAGGCCACTGCCTGCCGTGCCAGCAATTCCGGGCCTGCAGTTGCTTCGCTGTTCCGCGCCCGCTCTCTCGCTTCACCGATCAGCCTGTCTCGCGCTGTCTTGTCGAAACCATTGGCATCGGCGGTTGCCCGCCAGTCGGCCCGCAAACTGCGATGATCCGCACTGGTCTTGGCTTCACGGGTATCGAGCGCGGCGATCTGCTTCTCGGCGGCACTGGCTTCCGTACGACTGGTGCCGCGCTCTGCAAGCCGGGCATCGATGGCGGCGGTGCGCTGGCTCAGTGCACCGATGGCCTTCTCCGGAACCCCTGCGATCTCGAACAGTGAGTCTTTTCCCGCTTCGATCCGGTAACCCAGCGCAGCAACGCCGTGCGCCAGTTCCTGCCGGTAGATCGCGCCGATTTCCTTTTGCAGCTGGTAGAAGGCGCGCGGTTCGAGGCTGCGCCAGTTGCCATCCTTGTCCTGTGCGGCGTTGAGGATCACGCCGTGGGTGTGCAACTGCGGGTCTTGCGCCCGGCTCGTGGCATGGCGGAAGGTGGCTACGGCAAGATTGCCGGTCGCCTCGCGCCGGACCTCGCCGCCTTGTCTGATCCGTGTTGCCGCCATGTGCTTCTCGACATGGGCGAGCGCCACTTTCACCGCCGCGCCATGCGCCTTGATCAGCCGCTTGTCTCCGGCAACCTCGGCCATAATCGAAACGGACTTGGGCGCGGACAGTGTGATGTCCCAGCCTGGCCGGTGCTCGACCTTGCCATCACGGGTAGTGCCGAGCCGCTGTCCGGCAATTCGGCCTTCGAGCAATTCGGCAAACTTGTCGCGATCGACCTCGCCCGACAGGCCCAGCTTTTCCGCTGCCTCGCCAAACCATTCTGACGGAGCCATGCCGCCTTCAGCGTAGTAATCGTCGGCTTCGTAATAGCTGGCTGCCTGACCGGCGCTCGACAGGGCCGAGACCGAGGCGACCATTATACTGGTCCCGGTTTGGCGTCTGGCTCGGCACCTTTCGCGATTTCACTGACCCGGCTCCACAGCGTGCCCGCCGGATCGCCAGGCACATAACCGGGCTGACGCGGCTCGCCACGTCGGGTGATGTGATCGGCGGTAAGGCCGATGCGCGCGACCGGCAGGCCATCGGGGAGCAGCAGATACCCCTGATGGGGACTGAGCCTCAGTTCGCTTTCAAGCACGGCAGGGCGAAACTGGCGTTGGGTCGCGATAGTGGTTCGCGGCACTTCACTGCCAATCGACAGCGTGTCGGTGGCGACCCGCAATTCTACCTCGCACTGGCCGATTGTTTCGCTCGCCCACTTCCGGGTTTCCTGATCGACGGTTTGCAGGAACAGCTTGGTGTTGCAGCAGGCCAGCATGGCCTCGGCGATGTTCGCGCCATAGCGATTGCGCATCTGCCCAAGCGCCTGGAAGGTGAGCACAATGGCCGCACCAAACTTGCGTCCCTCCGGCAAGAGCCGTGCAAGATTCTCGACGCGGGGCAGGTCGGCTAGCTCGTCGAGCACGAACCAGATACGGCGGTCTGGCGACGGCGACAGACCCAGCACCGCACTAGCCGCGCATTCGAGCCAGCACGCCATGAGCGGCTTGGACGCTTCGAAGTAGTCCTCCTTGCGGGGGACGAAGATCCAGGGCTTGGCACCCTCGCACTTGTCCAATTTCGCGATGAAATCGCGGAAGGCGAAGCGGTCTTCTCCCTCGTCTTCGACCTTCAGGAACTGGATCAGGTTCGCCGCCTTGGCGAGCATGAAGAGCACGCTGCCGGTGGCGCGATCGGCGTCATTGGCAAAGGTGCGGGCCGACGAAGTATGGCCCAGCCACTCCTTCAGCGGCTCCTTGTCCTTGACCTGCAAGGCCTCAAGTAGGGCTTCGAGGCTGCGGTTATCTTCTGCCCAGAGCGAGCGGATCATGTTGGCGACGAGAATGCGGCTTGTTTCGAGCCAGACATCGTCATCCTGGCTGCTTGTTTCCGAAACCAGCTGGCGCGCTATCCGGTCGGCGTCAGCGGGGTGCGATATTTCATCGAAGGGTGTCCAGAAGGCGCAGCGCCCGTCGAAGGGATTGAGGATGATGTCGCCGCGCGCGGGGTTGTAATAGTGGGCGATGAACTCGCCCGATGTGTCATAGACCAGCGCCGCTTCACCACGCCTTTCGATGCCGTCGAGCATCTGGCGCAAGGCAGTGGTCTTGCCGCTGCCAGTGGTGCCCAGAAAGGCAAAGTGGCGGGTTTCGATCCGGCGCGGAACGGGGACCGGACCGATGCGCAGGGCGTCCTTGCCACAGAGCAACGTCGTCTGAGCTGCAACATCCTCTTCATCTGCTACGCGTGTCCCGCCAAGCACGCGATCGGCCAGCGTATCCTTGCCCTGTGCGGACATAGTGCGCTGGAGCAACCAGACGGTGAACATGCCCGCTGTAAAGCCGGTAACTGTGCCGCCAGCGATAACTTTGACAACCTGCCAGAAGGCCTCGGTGAAGAAAGGTTCCGAGGCAAACCATGCTGAGGAAACGGTCCAGCGCTGGCCTTCCATCGCAATGTTCATTTTGATGTCGCTGCCTGTCAGCCAACCCAGCAAGGTCAGCACATTGGCCCATACATACTGCAATGCAGTCGTTATCGCGGGGCCATGCAGCAGGAACTGGGGTGCGATGATTGCTCCGACCCCTGCTGCACCAAGAGTGATCGTGGAAAAGAAGCGAAATCTTTGCTGCCATTGCGCCATGCGCACCCGCCACAAGGCGTGCGCGCGGGTGACAAAATCGATGTTGGAATTCATGGCTCGATCTCCAGGGCAAGCGAACGCTGGCGCTCGAACGCGGCGCGCGCCTCGGCTGCGATTGTCTCGTCGGGTTTCTTCGTTGCCAGCGCCGCATGGCGGGCGTAGGCGTAGGCCGCGCAGGCGGTGAACAGGGTGCGATCGAGCACCCGTTCTGCCTCGGCGAGGCGCCCCGATATTGCCCCGATCTCGCGCGCCAGTTCGACTAGATCGGTCTCCTTGTCGGTGCCGTGGAGCATGGCGAGAAAGCCTGCTTCCACGACCCGCGCCAGCATGGCGTAGTCGGAAAGACCTCGACGTTTGGCGAAGTCAGCCAGCACCCGGTATTGCGACGGACTGAGGCGCACCGTCTGCGCCCGCGCGCTCATCGCCCCGCTCCGAATGCGATGCTATCCGCCATCGCGAAGAATGGCGGAATTGCGGGAGTTCCGGACAGGTGGCCTGAAGGCGATGCTATCCGCATCCCGTCAAACCCGCAGAAATCCTCAATGCACGCGTGCGTGGGGTGTGTATGAAAATTGCGGGTCCGATACGCAGTATCGAGGCCCCTTATTCTCTCCGGTTGATAAGCGGGTACGTGCATTACAGGCCCTCGCCAAAATCAGGAAGGGGAGGCGCGAAAGCGCGTATCTGCCGCTCAGCTTCCGAGTCCGCTGCTGCCCTATCAGCGAAGGGCTTTTCAAAGATGGCAGGCACAAAGTCGAAGTCCTTGCCCTGCATCCATTCGCGCACTGTCTCATCGACCACTTCGCGCAGCTTTTCACGCAGTTCGAACGCCTCCTTGGGGGTAATCCGGGTCCACTGGATCTGGCGTTCAATGAAGCCGCCGAGCGGGTATTCATGGCCATCTATCCGGATCGCCGGGCCTTCGAACTGGACGTTGAATTCCGCGCCGATGAAACGGTCAATCATGGGGCGTTCGAAGTAGAGCCAGTCGGCAATGAAGCCGCGATAACACATGCCATCAAGGCCAGGTCGGCTGAGCCGCCGGACGTACTCATCAATCAGCAATTCGGTGAGGGTCTTGTGGCGCTTGGCAGGTTCAATGCCTGGCGTTTCGGGTACATAAGGGAAGGTCATTAGAGGGGGCTTTCTGCGGGCCATTGCCCGCCTTGGACGGGTCAATAGCTGCGCAAGGGAAGGGCCTCGATCCACTCCTCGATGTCAGTGGAACGCCAGCGGATACGTCCGCCGCCAATGTCTATTGGATGAGGAAAGCCACCCCGGCGGATACGTCGCCAGATCGTTGTCCGGCTGCGAATGCCGGTGAGGCGCATGACCTCATGGCAGGTGAGCAATTCAGTATTCGGCATAACAGATTCCTTCGTTTCAAGGTTCTGTCACCGAAGCCGTGTTCCCCCCCACGACGATGGGTTGTCCTTCAGATTGCCTTTGCGGACCGTGCGATCAGATATTCAACTCAGCGCCACCTTTGGCTTAGGTGACGCTGGCCAAGCTATGCGAATCGCAATGCTGTAGGAAAGAACAAAAAGAGATCAAACGCTGTTCCGCATTGGCGGGTGGACGATGTTGGATCGTTATGGACAGTGCGGGACTGAAAGATTTTTTCCCGCTGGTGTCCGCTCCGGGCCAATGCAGGACCGATTCTACGGTTCTGGTGCAGCGGAAGACCGGTTTTCGCGCGAATCGTAGCTTGAGCCGATATGACAAGCAGACGCGCCTTCGCTTTGCACGTTGATGCGGACATGCAAAGAAAACGCGAAAATCTTTACACGTTGCCCGGATTCAAACGCATTTATCCCGCGTTTATTGAAAATTGGAAATTTGTGGGATAAATCGCAGCGATGGCTGTGATCCAACCTTTCTCTGCCGAACAGGAACGCGCGCTCATCAACATGCGCCAGCGCTATGATGCGTGGATCGACGCCGAGCGCGAACTCTATGCGATGCCATACGATCTGAGGCGCAAGAAGGTTGGCGAATACGAGTACCTTTACGAGATCTTTGACCGCAGCGGGAACGGTACAAGTCTCGGTGCCTGGGACGATGAAAAGCAAGCTCAACTGGAGGCATACAAGGCCGAAAAGATTGCGTTAAAGGAGCGCCGTGACGGCGCACGGGATGCCCTTGGCGAGAGCAGCCGGATTGCCCGAGCGTTACGCTTACCGCTCCTTTCGGCGGACGCAGGTCCTATCCTTCGAGAGGCAGACAGGCGCTCGCTTCTCGGCAGCCATCTGCTTGTGGTCGGGACAAATGCGATGGCCGCCTACGCGCTAGAAGCTGCGGGCACTTTCCGCGACGTGCCGGACGAAACAGAGGACTTCGATCTCGCCTGGACGGCTGACGAACCGGAAGACGGAACACAGCTTTGGGACATGCTCAAGGCGGTTGATCCGACTTTCACTATCAATACTGAACGAGAATTCCAGGCACGCAACGCTAAGGCCTATGAGGTCGAGTTGCTGGTCGCACCATCGCGTGTCGAAACGCTCGCCGGAAAAGATCGGCCACGCCCCGTTCCTCTACCCGAACAGGAATGGCTCTTGCCCGGTCGCCGGGTGGACCAGGTCGTTCCTTGCCGCGATGGCACCCCGGCCCGTATCGTCGCGCCTGACCCTCGGTGGTTTGCCCTTCACAAGCTATGGCTTGGTGCGCAGGCAAAACGGAACCCGCTCAAACGCCGCAAGGATTTAGTCCAAGGCGCTGCGTTGCTCGACGCGATATCTGAGGCAATGCCGCATTACCCGTTGGACGAAGAGTTTTTGCAAGGCCTGCCGAGCGAATTGATGCCCTATTGGCATGAATGGAAGAACCGTCGGGAATAGCTTCAGGTGCGGATTCAGAGACTGTCTAAACTGACCTACCGACCTGTTCTAGGCAGCAAATTGCAAGGCCGGAACTGGGCCGGAAGCGGAAAGGCAGCTTTTATATCTTTGAGCGGATTAAGCGGACAGCGACTGCTGACCGAATCGCAAGCCGGTGCATTAGAGAATGGTCTGGAGAAACCCCTCTTGGCATAGACTTTTGCCGTCGTTGAAACGCCCCTGCAGGACAGCCAACACGGAGCCGAGAGCCACAAACTAAATTGGTTTACTATTTAGCGCGCCTTTCCTACCATCCGGAGATGGCGAGAGAAACCTTTACGATTGAGGGCGCAGGCGCGATTTCTCTTACAGCCGAGGCTGAGGGGGATGCCTACGCTAAACCCGTCCTTCTTGCGCACGGCGGCGGGCAGACACGGCGCGCGTGGAGAAGGGTGGTCAGCGAGCTGGCTCAAGCCGGCTTTCGCGCAATCGCCTTCGACATGCGCGGTCACGGAGACAGCGATTGGTCGCCATGCGGAGCTTATGAAATGCGCGACTTCGCGGCGGATCTGGTCGCTGCAGCGTCGCGCCTGGACCAGAAGCCAGCGCTGGTTGGCGCTTCACTGGGCGGGCTCGCTGGACTGATTGCCGCAGGGGAGCTTGCTCCAGGTAGCTTTGCTTCACTCACATTGGTCGACATTGCCCCGCGCATGGAGCCCAGCGGTGTGATGCGCGTGGTTGGTTTCATGGAAGAGCATGTCGATAGCGGCTTCGCCTCACCAGAGGAGGCGGCCGACGTGATCGCTCGCTACATGCCGCATCGTCCCAAGCGGGGCGCGAGCGATGGTCTGAAAAACTATCTGCGGCAGAAGTCGGATGGGCGCTTCTATTGGCACTGGGACCCGGTGTTTATCCGTAATATAATGTCAGCCAGACAAGGCGACCCAGACAGCCAAGAACGTCAATCGGCAATGCTGAGCCAAGCTGCGGCGAATCTCACGCTTCCGCTTCACCTCATCCGAGGCGGCTCTAGCGATCTTGTTTCCGAAGAGGCCGTTTTGCATCTGCGACAACTCGCCCCCCATGCAGAATACACCGATATTGCCGATGCCACGCACATGGTCGTGGGCGATGCGAACGATGCCTTCTCCGCCGCTATCGTCGATTTCCTACGAACCCATCACTCTTGCGATACGGCTCAACCACAGGGGACGAGGGAGCTATGATCGATCGAGAGCGCTTGCAGGAAATGCTGAATATCGCGCCGTTTCATCGATGGCTTGGGCTGGAGATTGCAACATGCTCCGACCAGGGAATCGCGATCACCATGCCATGGCGCGAAGAGATCGTGTCGAACCCTATGATTGGGTCGGCGCATGGAGGGATCCTGGCTTCACTGGTCGACCTCACCGGGCTTTATACTCTGCTTGCCGGGGGCGTCGCGGCGAGAGCGACGGCCGATCTGCATGTCGATTACCACCGTCCTGCAACCTCAGGACCTCTCACTGCTCACGGACAGATCGTGAAGATCGGGCGACAGATTTCGGTGGCGGAAACCCGGGTTCTCGAGCCCGACGACAAGTTGGTCGCCAGCGGCAGGGGCGCCTACTTCTCGTCAACCGGATCACTTGATCAGCGCGGCGGGACTATTGATCTCGAACAGGCTCTTGCCACCCAAGGCCCAGCGACTTCTGCAGCGCGATCCACGCCAGCGTAAGGGCACCTTTTGCCCGGACGAGGTCTGCTGAGGCCTGCTGCTGTTCTCGCAGGGCCCGGTTGAGGTCAGCCTTCGAGATCGCTCCTGCGGCAAAACGTTGGCGGTTCAGGTCCGCCGCGCCGTCAGCCTGCTTCTTGATTTGCATACTGGCAGCGAGCGCCACACGCTGCTGGCCGAAGCGAGCCAAGGCACGTTCGGCGTCTTGCAGTGCCAGAAGCACCGTCTGCTGGTAATTGGCGACTGCTTCGTTGCGCGCCGCCCCGGCTTGGTCGATCGCAGCGTCTACCCTGCCGAAATCCAGAAAATTCCACTGGAGGCGTGGGATCGCGAGTGCGGAGAAATCGCCGACATCGACAACGTCGTCCAACGAGGATCCGCCGAGGCCCAGGATCCCCGTGAAGGACAATTTCGGGAACCGCGCCGCCTCGGCCACCCCGATCCGCGCCGTCGACGCGGCAAGAGACCGTTCGGCCGCCCTTATGTCAGGCCGACGCGCCACCAGGCTTGCCGGATCGCCGATCGCGACCTGCTCTGGCGGCATGGGAATGGAATGCGCAGTCGTGAGCGCTGCATCAACTGATCCCGGCACCTGTCCGGTCAGTATAGCGAGTGCATCAGACAGGACTGCGATATCCGCTTCAGCTTCGGCAAGTTGTGACTTGAGCATCTCCAGTTCGGCATTCGCGGTGCCTACCGGGAAAAGCGGCAATGCACCGCGCTGATAGCGTTGGTATGTCAGCGCCAGGATCTCTTCCTGCAACGAAATCTGCGCCTCAAATTGCTCTGCGCGGAATTGGGCCTCCCGCAAATTGACGTAGGTGCTGGCCACTTGGGCAGTCAACTGGACCTTTGCGTCCTCTGCATTGGCCACCGTTGCAGCAGCTTGGGCATTGCTGGCTTCAATGCGCCTGCGCGAGCCACCGGCGAACTCCAGCTCCCAGTTGGCGTTAAGGCCCACATTGAAAAAGCTGAGCGAGTCATCGGTTTCTGCGTCGGAATTGGTTTGCTCTGACGGGGGGGGCGCCCCGCCTTGAATGTCGAGACCACGAAGCCGGCCCTGCACGGTGGTGGCCTGTGCCCCAAGCGATGGCATTCGACCCGCACGGTCTTGCCTGATGGATGCCCGTGCCTGGGCAATGCGCGCCTGCGCTGCGGCGAGCGAAGGGTTGCCGGACAGCGCAGCCTCCACCAGCCGCGTCAACTCGGGATCGCCGAGCAGCAGCCACCATTGAGCGACAACCGGATCAGATGCGCTCACATCACTGCCAGCGCGCACAAAGCGAGTGCCCGTGTCTGCTGACACAACTTCCGGGGGGCCTGCATAATCGGGCCCAGCCGTGCATCCAGCTAGCAAGGCGATAGTGATAATCGGAGGTAGCAAGTGGCGCATAATCTCGGGCTCAGTGCATCGAAAGGGAGACATTTTCCGGAAGCGGCTTGAGGAACAGAACAAGCGGGACTGTCGCGAGTGTGAGAAGTCCCATCACCAGAAAGACATCATTGTAGGTCATGATGAACGCTTCGCGCTGGAGAGTGCCGCCGAGTGCCGCCATCGCTCGTTCCATATCGCCCAAGCTTCGCGCCAGTCCGTCGAGATCGGTCTGCAGCGAAACGCTGTTCGCATTCAGCGTTTCTTCCATGCGCCTCGTATGGTGCCAAATTCGCTGGTCCTGGAACGAAGCGAGGGCCGAGAGGGCGAATGATCCGCCAAGATTGCGGGCCGCGTTGAAAATGCCCGAGGCATCGCCCGCGTCTTCCTTGGCCACCGACGCAACCGTTGCCTGATTCAGGAACATCATCGCAAGTATCATTCCGGCCCCGCGGATAAGCTGACTTTCAGTGAAGACAGCGCCGCCGGATTCGGCGGTCAGACTCGTGCTGACAAAGCAGCTGATCGCCATCAGCAGCATTCCGGTGCCGACGGCAATGCGGATGTCCACCTTGCGGATCATCAGGGGCAGAACCGGCATCAGGAGAAAGGCCGGGACACCCATCCAGAAGATGACCAGTCCCGTCTGAAAAGCATTATAGTCAGAGATGATCGCCAGAAACTGCGGAATGACATAGGTCGAACCATACATCACCATGCCCAGGGCGAGCGCCATGATCGCGACGCTGGCGAACTGTCGATTGAACAGGAGCTGCAACTTCAAGACTGGCTTGCGTGCCTTCACCTGTCCGTAAATCAAACAGGCAAAGCCGATAATGGTCACCACCGTTAGCCAGCGAATGAGTGAGGACTCGAACCATTCCTCACGGTGCCCTTCCTCGAGTACAACAGTCAGACCGCCCAGTCCGAGGATCAGCCCGAGAATGCCAGCCCAATCGGCGTCCGTGAGATATTCCCACTTGGGCTTCTCGTGAGGCAGCCCGATAAACAGCAAGAGCAGCAGGATTGCGCAGACTGGCACATTGACGAAAAAGGCATAGTGCCAGCTCAGGTTCTCGGTCAGCCAGCCGCCGATCAATGGCCCCATCACGGGGCCAAGAACCACAGTCATGCCGAACAGGGCCATTCCGATTGGCTGTTGGTGCGGCGGTAATCGTTTAGCCACAATAGTCATTGCGGTCGGAATGAGGACTCCGCCCGTGAATCCCTGACCCGTTCGGCCGATGATCATGGTCGTAAGGTCGGTTGCAATCCCGCATAGCACCGAAAATGCGGTGAACGCGCTAACCGCGATGATGAGGAGGGTTCGCAGACCGAACAGCCGTTCGAGCCAAGCGCTCAGCGGAATGACGACGATTTCAGCAACGAGAAATGACGTAGCAATCCAGGTGCCTTCGGCGCCTGTGGCACCGATCTCGCCCTGAATGACGGGGAGTGCGGAATTGACGATTGATATGTCCAGCGTCGCGAGCATGGCGCCAAGCGCGCCCGCGGCCACAGCGACCCAGGCAGTCACGTCTGCGTTCTTTCGGCCCCCGGCCGGCCCGATCGAAGTGTCCTGCGCTGCCAGTATCTCGGTCATTGAGTCCGACTCGAGATCTCTTCCAATTCGCCGGCAGCATTCCGGGTGTCGACCGTAGCCACTACCGACATGCCGGGAACGAGCAGACGCCGCACTTCAGGGGGAGCATCGATACCGATGCGGACGGGTATCCGTTGAACGATCTTGGTAAAGTTGCCGGTGGCATTTTCGGGGGGGAGGATGGAAAATTCCGCGCCCGTTCCCGGCGATATGCTGACCACTCGTCCCGCGATCTCAAGGTCGGGTAGGGCGTCAACTTCGAGCCTGACGCTTTGGCCGGCCCGGATCAGGCCGACCTGCGTTTCCTTGAAGTTTGCCGTCACGTAGATCGCCCTCACCGGAACCACCGTCATCAAACGTTGACCCGGTTGCACGAACTGGCCCACCCTCACCGAGAGATCGCCGACGCGGCCGGCCTTGCTGGCGCGCAGCAAGGTCGATTCAACCGTAAGGTCGGCTGTTTCCAGCTGAGCGCGAGCAGCGTCCGCCTGCGCCTGGGTCTGGTTGATCTGCTCGAACAGGGTCCCTCGGCGCGCGGTCGCGGCAGCCACCGCCGCCTGCGCGGCGACGAGTTCGGCCCGCGCTTGCCGCGCCTGCGCCTCATACTGGTCTAGCTTTTCCCGCGGTTCGGCTCCTGTCGCGGCAAGGGGCCGATATCGCGCCACCTGGTCGTTCGCGAGGTCCAGTGCTGCGCGCGCGGCGGCGAGTTGGCCCCGCGCCTGGCGAATGGCTGCATCCTGTTCGGCTACCTGAGAACGGATTGTGTCGGCACCGGCCAGGGTCGCAGCGATCTGTGCGCGCGCCTGTTGCGCTTGCGCCTGATAATCCCGCAGATCCAGTTGTACGAGGGCTCCGCCGCGAGCAACCTGCTCGTTCTCCCCCACGAAGACCTCTTCGACGTATCCCGCTACCTTGGAAGAGATAACGACGCTGTCGGCAGCGACATAGGCGTTATCGGTCGTCTGCATGTACTGTCCGTAGGTTACGTGCCGGTAGTACCACCAGATCCCGCCAAGCAGCACGGCAAGACCAACGATGATTAGCACGATGCGCAAGCCACGCCGCGATTGCGGTTTCGTTGGGGTTGTGCCCTCCTGCTCCGGTTGGTTGGAGTTATCGGTCATCTGACTCTTTCGGCAGCCTCAGTAAAAGGTGAACGCGTCTCGCGCCCTATGAGCCGTGAGTCAGATAGTAAAGGCATTTAGCAGTTTGCATTTGGGCATCCGAGGCTATCCGACTACACAGCGCTATGGATGAAAAACCAGATACCATGTCACGGTCTCAGCGTCGGCAGAAGGTCATCACCGATGATGACCGCATTCTCTATCTTATGGACGAGATCAGTCGCGGCGCGCGCAGAGTGTACGATGCGAGGGTCGCCAGGATCGGTCTCAATCAGACACAGTGGAGGATCATCGGACAACTTCTTCGCGATCCTGCCCTTACGCAGGCTGAAATCGCCAAGAAACTGGAACTGGAATCGGCGACCATCGGCCTGGCGGTTGCAGGTCTTTGCGCACGCGGGCTGATGAAAAGGCTTCGAGCTGAGACGGATCGGCGAGCGTGGCAGCTCATCCTCACGGAGCAGCTTGACGATCTGCTGCCCGAACTGAGAGGCTCCGCGGATAGGCTTCATGGTCTGCTTTGGCGCGACATTGCCGCCGACGAGAAGCAAACGTTGCAGCAGACTCTTGAAAGGGTATCGGAAAATCTGGACCAACTCCGGGCCGAGGCTGAGTAAAATCATGGCATCGCCCCCGGAAAAGCCTATCAG
>JAWKXS010000003.1:0-493181 GCA_041396885.1 Blastomonas sp. | reverse complement strand
ACCATCCTCTCGTCCAAGTATCGACGATCCATTCATTCTGCTGGTCACTGCTGAGCGGTTTTCAAAAGCAATTACGCTCCCACGTGGCCGAAATGGGATCGTGGACCGAGAAACTCGAAGAGGCTGGCGGCGTCCAGGATCGGCTTATCGAATACAATCTTGGGTTTAGGTTCATCACAGATGACATTCTGTCATTGCATCATGATGATGTAATCCCGCTGACCATCGCATTCATGGAGAATGCCAAGTTCCGCGCCATCCTTGCTGCGCGTTTCCCGATCATTCTCATTGATGAATACCAGGATACGGATGCGAATTGGGCAGCAGCAATTCAGGCGCATTTTCTTGAACAGGACGCGGGCCCGCAATTCGGGTTCTTTGGCGACCATTGGCAGAAAATATATGGAGATGGGTGCGGAGAGATTTCCCATCCCTCTGTCAAAGAAATTGGCAAAAATGCCAATTTTCGTTCCCGGCAAACAATCATCAACAAACTCAATTTGATCCGGCCGGAACTTCCTCAGTTTGGGGAAGACCCAAACAGTACGGGCGAAGTTGTGATCTATCATACAAATAACTGGGTCGGCACTCGTCGGGGTGGCGGCCATTGGAATGGAGATCTACCTGCGGAAGATGCACGCGCTGCGTACGAAAAAACAGTAAGCCTTCTGGAGATCGCAGGCTGGAACTTCGCGGTTGACGAGACCAAAGTCCTCATGCTGACGCACCGGGTTTTGGCAGCCGAGCAAGGCTATCCAAACATCGTTGCGACCTTTCGCTACCGTGATGATTGGTACATCCCGGAACATCCCCACCTGAAGTTTTTCAAAGATCGATTGGAACCAGCACGCCTCGCTTTCGAACAAAAGCGCTTTGGCGAGATGATGGAAGCGTTCTCAACTCGGATGCCAATCGTTCGAGGGGCTGCTGATAAGAGCAGATGGTCAGAGATGATGACTGACGTGGTCTCTCAGGAGGCCAGCGCGACAGTGGGAGAGCTCGTTGATTTCATCAGAGCTACAGGCACTCCACCTCTACCGGATGATGTGATCAAGCTTGAAAATGCACTCTCGGCGTTTGATGCGGACGCCGGCGAAGAAATGGACCGACGCCTCGTGGAACTCCAAGCGCTCCGCTCCGTCGCCTATTCGGAGGTGCAGGCGCTTGTCCGCTATTTGAACGGTCATTCACCATTTGAAACCAAGCACGGTGTGAAAGGTCGCGAATTTGATAATGTCCTGGCGGTCTTTGGCCGTGGTTGGAACCAGTATAATTTCGGTCAGATGCTGGAATGGGCAAGCACGGGCGTCCCAGCCAATAAGCAAGCAACCTTCGAGCGAAATCGCAATCTGTTCTACGTTTGCTGCTCACGGGCAAAGACGAGGTTGGGCTTGCTGTTCACGCAAGAGCTGTCCCCTTCGGCCCTCGCTACCCTTGAGGCTTGGTTCGGCGCAGAAGCTATCCGGTCCCTCGAATTCTAATCACTAAGAAAACGGTTCATCCATTCTTGAACTTCTGCCCTACGGCGAGAATGGGGAGGAAGTGGCAAGGAGGCTCTGAACGAGGCTCCGCGCGGAGCGTGTATCCGCGTCTCGCCCTCGCCCAGCGAACTCGGCGCCACGCTCGATGCAATGCTCAAGGAACTGGTGTGATCGCCCGGTAGTGAAGGCGAGGTTTTAGAGAAAGCGCCTGGCGCGGAGGATACAGGATGGCAGATCGATATGACGTTGTGATCGTTGGAGCCGGACACGCCGGCTCCCAGGCTGCGATCAGCCTGCGCCAGAACGGCTTTGAAGGCAGCATTGCAGTCTTCGGCCGCGAAGAGGTGCTACCCTATGAACGTCCGCCCCTGTCGAAGGAGTACATGGCGCGCGAAAAGGAGTTCGAGCGCATACAGCTTCGTCCGGCAAAATTCTGGGCCGACAAGTCGATTTCGCTGGAGCTCGGTTGCGAGATCGTGGGGATAAACCCCGAGGCGAAAGTCGTATCGCTCGCGGACGGCGAAAAGGTCGCCTACGACAAGCTGATCTGGGCCGCGGGAGGCTCGCCTCGTAGGCTCAATTGCCCAGGCGCAGGGCTTGGCGGCGTCCATGCGGTGCGGACCAAGAGCGACGTCGACCAGATCATGACCGAACTCGATGGAGGATCGCGCAGGATCGGGGTTATCGGAGGCGGCTATATCGGTCTCGAGGCTGCGGCGGTGCTGCGCAAGCTAGGTCACGATGTTACGCTGGTGGAGGCGTTGCCGAGAGTGCTGGCCCGTGTTGCCGGCGAAGAAATCTCGGATTTCTATGCCGAGGAGCACCGAAAGCACGGTGTCGACGTTAGGCTCGCGACCGGCGTTTCGTCGCTCGAGGGCGAAGACGGCAAAGTTGCCAGGGTCTGCCTAGAAAACGGCGAGAAAGTTACGTGCGATCTCGCGATCGTCGGCATCGGGATCATCCCCGATGTCGATGCGCTGATCGGCGCAGGTGCGCAGTGCGATAACGGGGTCAAAGTCGACGCCTATTGCCGAACATCAGTGCCCGACGTCTATGCAATCGGTGATTGTGCCCAGCACGACAATCCGTTTGCCGACGGTGCGAGCATTCGCCTGGAATCGGTCCAGAATGCGAACGATATGGCGGCGACCGCAGCAAAGCACATTTGCGGCAAGGCCGAAGCCTATTCGGCCCTGCCGTGGTTCTGGTCGAACCAGTTCGATCTCAAGCTGCAGACCGCCGGCCTTTCGATCGGACACGACGAGACCGTCCTGCGCGGAAGTCCGGAGGAACGCAGTTTCTCGGTCATCTATTTGAAGGACGGGCGTGTTATCGCGCTCGACTGCGTCAATGCGATGAAGGACTATGTCCAGGGCCGCAAACTCGTGGAAGCGCGCGCGGTACTGGGCGCCGAAGATCTCGCCGACACCTCTCGCCAGCTGAAGGAAATGCTCTAGTTCGCTGGGGGCTGCTCATCCATTGGCGGGTAATCGCAATATCCCTGCTCCTCGCCCGTATAGAGCTTCGAGTAATCGGGTTTCGCCAATGCTGCGCCTGACAGCAGGCGCCTGGGAAGGTCGGGATTGGCAATGAAAGCACGGCCGAAGGACACGGCAGCGGCATCACCGTCCTCGATGATCTCGGCAGCGCGTGGACCATCGAGCATGTTGTTTGCGATGATATTTCCGGAGTAGTGCCGGTGAACCCTTGCCAGCGTGCCGGGGCACTCGTCGCCCATATCGACCACGTGCACATAGGCCAGCCCGAGCTTATCGGCCGCTTCGAGGAACGGGCCAAAGGTGTCCCACGGCTCCGATGTATCCATTCCATTGTAGCCGTTGCCCGGTGAGATACGGAAGCCGACCCGATCGGCACCCACTTCCTGCGCCATCGCCTCAAGAACCATGAGCGGAAAGCGAATCCGGTTCGTGGGCGATCCGCCGAACTCATCGGTACGCTGATTACTTTGCGCATTGAGAAACTGGTTCACGAGATAACCACTCGCGCAGTGCAGCTCGACACCGTCGATCCCCGCAGATCTCGCCTTGGCGGCGGCCTCGGCGAACTCGCTGGCGATGGTGGCCAGTTCGTCAGCAGACAGGGCTTCGGGTACAGGTGTCGTTACGGGTGTTCCATCGGGACCCGGTACCTTTGCAGGGCAAGCGACCGCGCTTGGAGCAATGATCCGCGCTTCGTATCCGCGGTTTGCGGGAACGACGACGCGGCCGCAATGCATGAGCTGGACAACAATCTTGCCGCCTTCGGCGTGAACGGCCTCTGCAACCTGGCGCCAGCCATCGGTCTGATCCTTGGTGTGGATGCCCGGTGTTCGCCAGTAGCCCTTGCCTTCAGGGGTCGGCTGCGTGCCTTCGGTCACGATCAGCCCCGCGCCGGCGCGCTGGCGGTAATACTCGACCATGATGTCGTTCGGCACGTCTCCGGGCCCGGCACGATCCCTCGTCATTGGCGCCATGACTATGCGGTTGCGGCATGCGATTGCGCCGAGGTCGACAGGAGTGAAGAGAGTGTCTAGCATACGAAAATAGATATTTTCCGTGATTTTGATTATCGGAATGCGTTATAGCATGCACATACAATTACGCAAATGAGGGTGTCTTCATGAAATATGCATTTAACGACAAAGTGGCCATCGTGACCGGAGCAAGTGGCGGCATCGGCCGCGCCTCCGCGCTCGCCTTCGCAGCATCGGGCGCCAGTGTCGTCGTTTCCGATCTCCAGGACGACAAGGGCCAGGAAACCGTCGCGCTGATCAAGGAGCAGGGCGGCAAGGCGGTGTTCCAGCATTGCGATGTTGCCGATGAAGGTCAGGTCAAGGCTCTGGTGGAAGCTGCTCTCAACGAGTTCGGACGGCTCGACTTTGCCCACAACAATGCCGGCGTGAACAGGCCCGATAGCAACCAGTGGGACTCGAAGGACTGGGCTCTCTCGATCAACGTCAATCTGACTTCCGTCATGTACTGCATGCGCGAGGAGATTGCGGCCATGCTGCAGAGCGGTGGCGGCGCCATCGTGAACACCTCTTCCGTCAACGGCCTTATCGGTAATCCCAGCCAGCCTGGGTATACCGCGAGCAAGCACGGGGTCGTCGGTCTGACCCGCTCGGCTGCCCTTCGCTATGCAAAGGAAGGTGTCCGCGTGAATGCTGTTTGCCCCGGTGTGGTTGACACGCCTATGGTCGAAGCTGTCGCCAAGGTGCCCCAATATCGCGAGGCGATCGAAAAGATGACGCCGATGGGGCGGATGGCCACTCCTGAAGAAATTGCCAGCGGTGTCCTTTGGCTGTGTTCGGATCAATCGAGCTTCGTCACAGGCCATCCGCTGGTCATTGACGGCGGTGCTACCGCCATCTGAGCGCTTCAAGTTCTCTCCCGAACTGGGGCTGGAGCGTATACGTTTCCAGCCCCATTTTTTTGATCGGTGCACAGATGATGCGAAACTGACCTCGCAAGCTAATCCAGATAAAGGTCGCGCAATCGCTCGATCTCATCAGGGCCTATATCGAGTTCGGATGCCAGGTAAGCTTCGGCCCCTCCATAGGTCTGATCGAGATAATCGAAAAACATCACAATGTGGGATTGTCCGTCTTTCGTGTAGAGTGGTTCTGCTTTGAGTTCTCCATTCTCGGCCCGTTGTTGGGCGTAGATCTGAACGATAATATTGTCCGGAAATTCGGAAGGGTCGATTTCGGGCATCTCGTACTGCGGTCGGCGCAAAGCGGTAGAAAGGTGATAGTCGCGAAAGATTGTGTTTCGATCCACGCCAAGCGCGCTCAGGATCAACGCTGCCGCAATTCCCGTCCTGTCCTGGCCAGCCGAGCAATGGAACATAACTGCCCCTTCGTCCCGCAGGAGCAAATTGAACATGGATCGTAGCTGCGGGGTCAGCCGTTTTTCTGTCCCTGCGTAGAGGGCGCCGTCACCTTTTCTGCGCGCTGCTTCGATTAATTGACCGGCCCCCACCGAGTGGTCCGTGTTGTTTGTTAGTGCATAATTGCCTCCGACGCCATGGCTGCCCGTAGGTGGAGCGAAGCGGAACCGGAGGGCAGCCATGGTGGTGTCGCTGCTTCCGGGGCCGGTGGTCGGTAGCCAAGTGAGCTGTGCGGTCTGATGGTGTTGTAATGCCGCCGCCAGGCTTCGATCAGGATCTGAGCCTCGGCCAGGGTGTAAAAGATCTCCCCGTTCAAGAGTTCGTCTCGCATCGAGCCGTTGAAGGACTCGCAGTAGCCATTCTCCCAAGGGCTGCCGGGTGTAATGTAGAGCGTCTTCACACCGATCTTCGCCAGCCATTGCTGCACGGCGTTGGCGATAAACTCAGGGCCGTTGTCTGACCGTATATGTGCCGGCGGCCCACGGGTGACGAACAGTTCAGCCAGCGCTGACAGCACATCCTCGCTACGCAGTCGTCGCGCAACTGGTAGGGCCAGGCACTCCCTGCTGGCTTCATCGATGATCGACAGGATACGGAACTTGCGACCATCGTGCGTCCGCCCCTCGACAAAGTCGTAGGACCATACGTGCCCCGGATACTCTGGTCGCAGTCGGATGCATGATCCGTCATTGAGCCAAAGCCGAGAGCGTTTGGACTGCTTGTGCGGCACCTTGAGCCCTTCACGGCGCCAGATGCGTTCTACCCGCTTGCGGTTCACATGCCAGCCGGCATCCCGCAGCAGGGCGGTCACCCGGCGATAGCCGTAGCGACCATATTGTCTGGTCAGGGCGATGATGTCTTCAGTGAGTGCGGCTTCGTCATCTGCCCCACGCGGCGTCTTGCGCTGTGTCGATCTATGTTGCCCAAGCACACGGCAGACCCGCCGCTCGGACACTGGCATCATGTCCCTTATATGATCGATACAGCGCCTGCGGCGCGCAGGGCTCAGAAGTTTCCCTTGGCAGCTTCCTGCAGGATCAACTTGTCTAGCATCAGATCAGACACGGCCCGACGCAGCCGTGTATTTTCCTTTTCCAGCTCTTTCATCCGTCGAGCCTGATCCATCTTCAAGCCGCCGTACTCCTTGCGCCAGCGATAATAACTCTGTTCGGTAACTCCGATCCGCCGGCATGCATCTGCAACCGTCCCGCCCTGCGCCAGAACGATCTCCGCCTCACGCAGCTTGCCAATGATATCTTCCGGCCTGTGCTTCCTTGCCATTCCATTCCTCCTTCGTGGCCATTCCTAAAATAAAAATTGGGCCACTCAGAAGGGGGCAGATCAGTTGCGGAATTTGGCCGGTTCAGGGAGGTGTCGGTGGTTGCCGGTGTCATTCCGCTGGGGCTGTTCGGCGGGCTGGTCGCGCTTTTGCTGACGGGCAATTCGCTGTCTTTCCTTGCCGTGATCGGCTTTGTTGCCTTGATCGGCATTGAAATCAAAAACTCGATCCTGCTGGTCGATTTCACGACACAATTGCGTCAACGGGGCGTTGGCCTGCGCGATGCCATTGAACAGGCCGGGGAAATTCGCTTCCTTCCGGCCCTGCTGACATCCGTAACCGCTATCGGCGGCCTCCTTCCTCTCGCGCTGTCAGGCTCGCAGCTTTATTCCCCGCTCGCTTGGGTGATCATTGGCGGGCTGGTGTCATCGACATTGCTCAGCCGGATTGTGACCCCCGTCATGTATCTTTTGATCGTCCGGGGTGCACCGGAAAGCCATGCCGCACCCGCGCCGCCGACAACAGCCTGAGCCTGCGCACGCGCCTCAGGCCAGGCTGACGCTGCTTTGCAGCACATAACGCACAAGCTCTGCCTGGCCGCGCAGGTTCAGCTGCGCATAGATGCGCTTTGAATAATTGCGTGCGGTCTCCAGCGTGAGGCCCATATCCACGGCGGCTTCAGCGATTGACCGACCCTGGGCCAGACGCAGGGCAAGCTCTGCCTCGCGTCGTGACAGGCGGGATAGCTGGGACAGCAAATTCCCATCGGGTGCTGCAAGGCTGCGTGGCACACGGCATAAAAGCTGAAGAACAGGCAGGCTGGACGCCGCTGCCGGTGCGCTGGGGCTGGGCAGCAGCAGCGCCTGGACACTGGGATCTGAGGACAATTCAAGCGCGCTCAGCGCGGATGGCGGCGCCTGTGCGTACTGGTCGGCCGTCTGCACCAATTGGCGCTCTATCGCGGCATCGGGCAGGCGCAGACGTTCCCCTTCGCGCGCGAAAAAGCCGGGCAGCGCATTTAGTTGCGTGATCAAACCCGTCTCAGCCGCCACAAGCCGTCCCTCACGATCAAGCAACAGCCAGCCGATACCGGCCCGGTCCAGCGCCAGCGCGCTCATCTCCGCGGCGATCCGGCGGCGTTCCTCACGCACAAAACTTTGCAGGGCCAGGCTGACATAGGGCGCCAGACTGGTCAGCAAGGCACTGTCCGCAGCGCTGCAATCGCGCCCCCGCGTCAGCAGCAGCCACGCGCTGATCCCATCGTCCAGCACCAGTCGGACGATCCGTTCATCAACAATGCCCAGCGCCGCGATATAGCGCGCACGAAATGCCGCATATTCGGCATCCACATCCCCAAATTCGCTGACCGCATAGACCCGGCCCGGACGCAAGCGTTCAAAGGGAAAGCGATCCAATATATCCAGGCGATCAAGCCCAAGCTGGGCTGCCTCTTGGCGCAGGTTCCGCCCGGCATGAAATTCCGTCACTTCATGCATCGTCCGGTCGCCCTGGCGAAAGAACAGCCCGATATAGTCGGCCTGCGTCCGGTTCTTCACCCGCTCTAAAAAGGTGGCAAAGCGCTGCCCCTCCTGCATTCCGGCGAACAGGGGAAGCAATAAATCTGTTTCATCGACGCTGGTTAAGGCCATACCCTCCCATATGGGAGGTCTATCAAAATGTCACGCCTGTATGTCTTGGCCAAACCAGAACGACTTCGAAGGATTCGATGATGTCAGACCAGCTCCCTTCCCTGACCCATCTGCAGCGACTGGAGGCGGAAAGCATCCACATCATGCGCGAAGTCGTCGCCGAGGCGGAGCGCCCGGTGATGCTCTATTCGATCGGCAAAGACAGCGCGGTGATGCTGCACCTGGCGAAGAAGGCGTTCTACCCCGCGCCGCCGCCGTTTCCGCTACTACACGTCGATACCACCTGGAAGTTCAGGGACATGTATGCGCTGCGCGAGAAAAGCGCGGCGGATGCCGGGATGGAGCTGCTGGTGTGGCGGAACCCCGAAGCGCAGGAGCGCGGGATCAATCCGTTCGACCACGGTCCGCTCCATACCGACATGTGGAAAACGCAAGGGTTGAAGCAGGCGCTCGACCACTACGGCTTCGATGCCGCTTTCGGCGGCGCGCGACGCGACGAGGAGAAGAGCCGCGCCAAGGAGCGGATATTCTCGTTCCGCACCGCCAGCCACGGATGGGACCCGAAGAACCAGCGGCCCGAGCTGTGGAACCTCTACAATGCGCGCAAGGCGAAAGGCGAGAGCATCCGCGTCTTCCCGCTCAGCAACTGGACCGAGCTCGATATCTGGCAATACATCATGGCCGAGAACATCGAGATCGTGCCGCTCTATTTCAGCGCGCCGCGCCCGACCTATGAATGGGAAGGCGGGCTGTTCATGGCCGACGATCCCGAACGTCTGGAGCAGGTCCTGGGGCGGATGCCGGAGATCACCGAGCGCTCGGTCCGCTTCCGCACGCTCGGCTGCTTCCCGCTGACCGGCGCGGTCGAAAGCGAGGCGGCGACGCTGTCCGAAGTGGTGCAGGAAATGCTGCTCACCACCACGAGCGAGCGGCAGGGCCGCGTGATCGACAAGGATTCAGGCGACGCTTCGATGGAGAAGAAGAAGCAGGAGGGCTACTTCTGATGTCGGAGCCGATCTACAAAACCGATGCGCTGATCGCCGAGGATATCGACGCTTACCTCGCCGTGCACCAGAACAAGTCGATGCTGCGCTTCATCACCTGCGGCAGTGTCGATGATGGCAAGTCCACCCTGATCGGGCGGCTGCTGTACGATTCGAAGATGATCTTCGAGGACCAGCTCGCCGCGCTCGAAAGCGACAGCAAGCGGGTCGGGACGCAGGGGCAGGCAATCGACTTCGCACTGCTGGTCGACGGCCTCGCCGCCGAGCGCGAACAGGGCATCACGATCGACGTCGCCTACCGCTTCTTCGCGACCGAGAAACGCAAGTTCATCGTCGCCGACTGCCCGGGGCACGAACAATACACCCGCAACATGGTGACCGGCGCTTCCACCGCCGACCTTGCGGTGATCCTGGTCGATGCGCGCAAGGGCGTGCTGGTGCAGACCCGCCGCCACAGCTTCCTGTGCCACCAGCTCGGCATCCGCAATATCGTGCTGGCGGTGAACAAGATGGATCTGGTCGGCTACGACCAGGCAAAGTTCGATGACATCGTCGCCGATTACCGGGCCTTTGCCAACGAGATCGGCATCGAGGATTTCACCGCGATCCCGATCTCGGGCCTCGCTGGCGACAACATCACCGCGCGCTCGGACAACACCGCGTGGTACGATGGCCCAGTGCTGATCGACCACCTCGAGCAGGTGCCGGTGCGCAGCGAGACCAACCGCGACAAGCCCTTCCGGATGCCGGTGCAGTGGGTCAATCGCCCGAACCTCGACTTCCGCGGCTTCGCCGGACAGATCGCCACCGGCACGGTCAAGCCGGGTGACGCGGTGCGCGTGCTGCCGTCGGGCAAGACCAGCACGGTCAAAAGCATCGTCACCTTCGGCCGCGAGCTCGATGAGGCGGGTGCTGGGCAATCCGTCACGATCTGCCTTGACGACGAAGTCGATTGCTCGCGCGGCGATGTGCTGGCGACGGCCGATGCTCCGCCGCAGGTTGCCGACCAGTTCGAAGCCACCGTGGTGTGGCTGGACGATGACGAGCTGGTGCCGGGTCGCGGATACTGGCTGAAGCTCGCCACGCAGACCGTCTCCGCAACGATCCAGGCGCCGAAATACGAGATCAACGTCAACACGATGCAGCATCTCGCGGCGAAGACGCTGCAGCTGAATTCGATCGGGGTGGCCGAGATCACCACCGACAAGCCGATCGTGTTCGAACCCTACGCCGAGAACCGCCAGCTCGGCGACTTCATCCTGATCGACAAGATCACCAACCGCACGGTTGGTGCGGGCATGCTGCATTTCAGCCTGCGCCGTTCGCAAAATGTCCATTGGCAGGCAATCGACATCACGCGCGACATGCACGCCAATATGAAGAACCAAAAGCCCTCCGTGCTGTGGTTCACCGGCCTGTCCGGCTCTGGCAAATCAACCATCGCCAATCTGGTTGAAAAGAAACTGCATTTGATGAACCGGCACACCTTCCTGCTCGACGGTGATAATGTGCGCCATGGGCTGAATAAGGATCTGGGCTTTACCGAGGCGGACCGGATTGAGAATATCCGCCGCGTCGGGGAAGTGGCCAAGCTGATGACCGATGCGGGCTTGATCGTCATCACGGCCTTTATCAGCCCGTTCCGCGCCGAACGTGATATGGTGCGCGCGATGATCCCGGAGGGTGAGTTTATCGAGATTTTCGTCGATACGCCGCTGGCAGATGCCGAAGCCCGCGATGTGAAGGGCCTTTATAAAAAAGCCCGATCGGGCCAGTTGAAGAACTTTACAGGCATCGACAGCCCCTATGAAGTGCCTGATAACCCGGAGGTCCGGATCGACACCACAAAGATGACGCCGGACGAAGCCGCCGACCTTATCGTCCACAAGATCCTGCCGTTGAAGTGAGACAGACGCCATGTCGATGACCGATGCAGAGCTTGCCGCCCATCTTGCCGATGTCGCAGGACGGCTGCTCATCACCGTGCGGGACGCGGGCCTATTAAGCCTGAAGGCCTTGGGCAAGGCGGGGGATGCCACGGCGAACCAGTTTCTTGTCCATGCCCTGCGCGAACAGCGCCCCGATGACGCCCTGTTGTCTGAAGAAGAAAAGGATGATCTCGGCCGGCTGAACCACAGCCGTGTCTGGATTATCGATCCCGTTGATGGGACGCGCGAATATGGCGAGGCGCGGACCGATTGGGCCGTGCATGTCGCCCTGGCCATAGATGGCGTCCCCGTTTTGGGGGCCGTCGCCTTACCGGGGGCGGGGCTGGTCCTGCGCAGCGACCAGCCCGGGCAGGTCCCTGCCCCACCCAGCCAATTGCGCATGGTGGTCAGCCGCACCCGGCCCGCGGCAGAGGCGGTCGCGGTGGCAGAACGGCTGGGGGCGGCCCTGATCCCGATGGGCAGTGCCGGCGCCAAGGCGATGGCGGTGGTGCTGGGCGATGCAGATGTTTATCTGCACACCGGCGGTCAATATGAATGGGATAGCTGCGCACCTGCCGCGGTTGCCAAGGCCCATGGCCTGCATGTCAGCCGGGTCGATGGATCGCCGCTGATCTATAACCAGGCCGATACCTATATGCCCGATCTGCTGGTCTGCCGGGCGGAACATGCCGATCTGGTGCTGCGGACCTTGCAGGAGGTGCACGCCGCCGCCTGATCAAATGCCGTGAAAATTGGTCTTTGGACCCAAAAAGTCAGAAAATAGGTAAGGATATGCGCAAATGACCGGCCAAATCGATCCCCAAATCCTGATGCAGCAGGCCTGCCAAGAGACGGGATTGCACGATTTTGGCGATCTCTGGTTTGAAGGCCCGCTGGGCACGCTGGTTGACTATGTGAACCGCGATGGCGGGTTGTTATCGCCGGAAAGCTCGGCAGGCGTGCGCATTCAATCGGCTTTGTCAGATCGGCTGAAGCTGGTGCAATATTTCAAGGATCATCCCGACGCGGCAGAGGAAGAGATTACCCTTGCCTGCGCCATTATCGGCTTACCCCGCACGGGATCGACCATGGTCCACCGGTTGCTGGCCGCAGCGCCCCATTTGACCGCCTTATGGTGGTGGGAAACGGCCTTTCCCTTCCCCCTGCCCGGCGAAGCCCCGCATGACCCGACACCGCGGCAAGATGCCGCCAAGCAGATGGTCGACTGGCTGTTGACCCAATGGCCCGATTTTGAATCCATTGATCCGATGGACGCCATGGCCGTGAATGAAGAGGTCGTGTTGCTCGACCGGACCTTCCTGTCCACGACCTATGATTCCATGATGCCCATTCATGATTATGGCCATTGGCAGGCCGCACAGGACCATGCGCCCGCCTTTCGGGACCTGTGTCGGTTCATGCAGGTCATTCAGCACCAACGCGTCTTGCAGGGCGAAGCGCGCCGCCCCTGGGTATTCAAAACCCCGCATCACCTGCTTGGCGGGATTGGCGGGCTGTTGAGCCGATGGCCCGATGTCAAACTTGTCATGACGCATCGCCATGTCGGGCAGGTTCTGCCCAGCTATTGCTCCATGTGTGCCTCGCTCAGCATCAACAGCTCATCGACGTACCGCAAGGAAGACCAAGGAGCGCATTGGAGCCGGCGGTTCAAGGCGGGGCTTGAACGGCTGGAGGCGCTGCGCGGCCAATTGCCCGACGGCCAGATTATCGACGTGCGCTATGAAGATACAGTCAGTGATCCGGTGGGGACCGCCGAACGGGTGCTGGGCCAATTGGGGCTGAGCGGCGATGCTGCAACACGGGCCGCGCTTAACGCCTGTGTAGCTGAAAATGCGCGGGAGGCCCGGCCACGTCACAAATATAGCGCGGATGCATTTGGCCTGACGCCCGATGGCATTGCCGCTGACTTTGCCTTCTACCACGATAGATATCTTTGAACATAAACGAGGAGAGAGTCGCATGATCCTGAAAGACAAGGTCGTCATCGTCACCGGCGCAGGCCCCGGCATGGGGCAGGCCATGTGCCGCGGGGCGGCGGCCGAAGGCGCCAAGGTGCTTGTCTCTGCCCGTTCGGTCGATGCCATTGAGGCGCTGGCCGCTGATATTCGTGCGGCAGGCGGCGAAGCCATTGCCGTACCATGCGATGTTGCCGATACCGATCAATGCCAGGCGCTCGCCAAGGCTGCGGTCGATACATGGGGGCGGATCGATGGCATGGTGCATTCCGCGTATTACCATCCGGACTGGGGCAGCATTCTGGACCATTCGATTGATCAGGTGCTGCGCGCGCTGGATGTGATTGCGGTTGGCGGGCTGCGCATGGCGCAGGCAGTTGTCCCCTATATGAAGGCGCAAGGCCATGGATCGATCGTCAATATCTCAACACTGGCCACCCGCCGCCCGATGCCCGGCGAAGGCGGCTATGCCATGGCCAAAAGTGCGATCAACCAATTGACCCGCCAGCTTGCCGTTGAACTGGCCGGCACAGGCATTCGCGCCAATACCGCGCTGATGGGCTGGATGGATGGCGTGCCGCTGGATCAGTTTTTTGCGTCGCAAGGTGAGGCCGGGGTCGCGTTCCGCAAGCAGCGCGCCAGCGAGATTCCGATTGGCCATATCCCGCCAGATAAGGATTGCGCCAAGACGGTTTACTTCCTGCTGTCCGATTATGCGAGCGAAGTCACCGGCGTGATGCTCGACGTGAATGGCGGCGATTGGGTCGCGGCATGAGCACCGACATTGCCCAGGCTTGGCGCGATTATTGCGCCACGCTGGCCGATGCAGGGGCGATTATTCTGGCCGAGGATGTCCCTGACGATCCCTTGATCCGCGCCGAGGGCTTTCGCTATCTGTCGCGGCTCAGCAAGCTGGCACTCGAACAATATGTGGAGGCCCGCGATCCCGATTTTCCGTTTTTTTATCAGCTGAGCCACGAAACCGGGAAAATCGGCGCTGACAATCCGGACAATGAATATTGGAACGCCTCCATTTCCGGGAACAATGTCTATCGGATCACCGGCACGCGCGGATCGATGTTCTATTTTTCGATTGTCGCCAATGCCATGCGCTATCACATCGATGGCAGCGCCCATGCGACGGGCAGCCTGATGAGCGACGATATCCACTGGGGCCCGGATGGGTCTGTGGAGATTATCGCCAGCTGCACGCCGCCAAGCGGCGCAGATGCCGGCAAAAACTGGCTGCGGCTTGAACCTGATGCCAGCGTGATCATCATCCGCCAATCCGCGCTGGACCGGGCAAGTGAACGCGGCGGGACCTTTCATATTGAACGCATTGGTGGCCCAGCTGTCCCCGCCCCGCTTCAGGCCGCAGAACTGGCGCAGGGCCTGGGGGCAGCTGCCCAATTTGTGCACGGCGTGGCCCAGACCTTTGCCGACTGGACTCGGCTGTTTCGGAAAACGCCCAATGAATTTGCAGATATCGACCAATCGATGTTCCAAAAAGGTGGCGGCGCCAAAGACATTTATTACGCCCATGCCTATTGGCGCATTGCACCGGATGAGGCCTGGGTCATCGATGTGACGCCGCCAGAGTGCTATTATTGGAACTTCCAGCTTGATAACTGGTGGATGGAAAGCCTTGATTATCGTTTCCGCCAGATCACCGTGAACAAGCATTCTGCAAGGACGGACGCCAATGGGTCCGTCCGGATTATTTGTGCGGCACGCGATCCCGGCCTAACAGATGGGCCATATAACTGGATCGACACCTGCGGGCATCGGGAAGGCACGGCCTTATTGCGTTGGGCCGGCGCGACCGAATACCCCTTGCCCAAGGCGCATGTGATGAAATTGGCAGCACTGGAGAACAGCCATGCTTGACTGGATGAAGGCGGCAAAAACCGTCGCACAAGACCCGGACATGGGGTTCAACCCTGATGCCGTCACCCGCAGTGAAACCGTGACGATCCACGCCCCGGCGAGCCTTGTCTGGACCATTTTGACCGACCTGCCCCGCTATAATGAATGGAACCCGTTTTGCATTCGCGCGGTATCCACGCTTGAACTGGGCGCGCCGATTGAAATGACGTTGATCAGCTATGCCACGGCAGGCGGGCCCACGGTGCCAAATCTGGAATATATCTGTGCCTTTGAACCGGAACGCCTGTTGAGCTGGGAATTCCCTAATCTTGACTATTGGCCCTACCCGGCCCGGCGGGATCAGGTCATCGAGGCAACGGGGGCTGACAGTTGCACCTATTACAGCACCGACGCCTTTCTGGGCGCCAATGGCATCCATGTGTTTCGATTTGCTGGCCCATGGGTCAAGCGTGCCTTTGATGACACCGCCATTGCGCTGAAGGCCCGTGCAGAAGCGATGTACGCCGCCCGCTGACGCAACCGGCCATCGCGCCATATCCCCAGCCCGCATGATGCAATGTGGACGGCGTGGATCGTGTGATCCACCCCGTCTTTTTTCCGCACTTTGGAGTAGCCCGCCATGATCCCACGCGAGTTGATCGATACCGCGCACGTCCCGGGGGGCGAGGAGCTGCGGCTGTTTCGGCGTGGCACAGACTTCATGATTGTGCTGGATCGCAATGAATTGATGAACAGCCGGATGAGCGGGTCAGAAGAGGCGCTGGCCGTGATGAGCTGCGCCCGGCTGACCGGCAGAGCCACCCCGCAGATCCTGATCGGCGGCTATGGCATGGGCTTTACCTTGCGGGCGGCCCTGGCCGCCCTTGGGCCGGACGCGCGGGTAACCGTGGCCGAGCTGGTCCCAAAGATCATCGCCTGGGCACGCGGCCCCATGGCAGATCTCGCCGCTGGCTGCCTCGATGACCCGCGTGTCACCATTTTTGACGGCGATGTCGCGACCGAGATCGCCCAGGCAAGCCAAGCCTATGACGCCATTCTGCTGGACGTGGACAATGGCCCCGATGGCCTGACCCGCAACGCCAATGATCGTCTTTATTCCATGCGCGGTCTGGCGGCGGCCAAAGCGGCGCTGAAGCCCCGCGGCGTGCTGGCCATTTGGTCGGCCGCGCCCGATAATCTCTTTGCACGGCGCCTTGTCGATGCCGGATTTAGCGTAGAAGAAACGGTGGTTCGGGCCCGCAGCAACGGCAAAGGTCCCCACCATATCATCTAGTTCGCAACCAAAAGGTGATCTCATTTCGTCGCATGATAATCTTAACTTGGATACATAATAGATAAGGTCTCAAAAAAGTTATCACCGGGTCATTTGATCTGTTTCTGCGTCTTTCCTTGTCTTTAAATTGTTAGTTCTCGATGACCGGCCCCCACCGAGTGGTCCGTGTTGTTTGTTAGTGCATAATTGCCTCCGACGCCATGGCTGCCCGTAGGTGGAGCGAAGCGGAACCGGAGGGCAGCCATGGTGGTGTCGCTGCTTCCGGGGCCGGTGGTCGGTAGCCAAGTGAGCTGTGCGGTCTGATGGTGTTGTAATGCCGCCGCCAGGCTTCGATCAGGATCTGAGCCTCGGCCAGGGTGTAAAAGATCTCCCCGTTCAAGAGTTCGTCTCGCATCGAGCCGTTGAAGGACTCGCAGTAGCCATTCTCCCAAGGGCTGCCGGGTGTAATGTAGAGCGTCTTCACACCGATCTTCGCCAGCCATTGCTGCACGGCGTTGGCGATAAACTCAGGGCCGTTGTCTGACCGTATATGTGCCGGCGGCCCACGGGTGACGAACAGTTCAGCCAGCGCTGACAGCACATCCTCGCTACGCAGTCGTCGCGCAACTGGTAGGGCCAGGCACTCCCTGCTGGCTTCATCGATGATCGACAGGATACGGAACTTGCGACCATCGTGCGTCCGCCCCTCGACAAAGTCGTAGGACCATACGTGCCCCGGATACTCTGGTCGCAGTCGGATGCATGATCCGTCATTGAGCCAAAGCCGAGAGCGTTTGGACTGCTTGTGCGGCACCTTGAGCCCTTCACGGCGCCAGATGCGTTCTACCCGCTTGCGGTTCACATGCCAGCCGGCATCCCGCAGCAGGGCGGTCACCCGGCGATAGCCGTAGCGACCATATTGTCTGGTCAGGGCGATGATGTCTTCAGTGAGTGCGGCTTCGTCATCTGCCCCACGCGGCGTCTTGCGCTGTGTCGATCTATGTTGCCCAAGCACACGGCAGACCCGCCGCTCGGACACTGGCATCATGTCCCTTATATGATCGATACAGCGCCTGCGGCGCGCAGGGCTCAGAAGTTTCCCTTGGCAGCTTCCTGCAGGATCAACTTGTCTAGCATCAGATCAGACACGGCCCGACGCAGCCGTGTATTTTCCTTTTCCAGCTCTTTCATCCGTCGAGCCTGATCCATCTTCAAGCCGCCGTACTCCTTGCGCCAGCGATAATAACTCTGTTCGGTAACTCCGATCCGCCGGCATGCATCTGCAACCGTCCCGCCCTGCGCCAGAACGATCTCCGCCTCACGCAGCTTGCCAATGATATCTTCCGGCCTGTGCTTCCTTGCCATTCCATTCCTCCTTCGTGGCCATTCCTAAAATAAAAATTGGGCCACTCAGAAGGGGGCAGATCAGGTAGCGCTATCGATAGGGTCGCGATCCAAAGCGATTGCGGCATACGACGCATTTTTTATCTCCAAAAATGCAAAGTGCTGCTGCAGGCCCCCCTGCAGCAGCACTCTTTGTTCACAGGAAGAACGCGATCAGAACTTGATGCCGAGCGTCGCCCCATAGGTCCGCGGATCGTTGAAATAGCCGCCAGCGTAGCCGAGCGGTCCAAAGTCGATCCCGCGCACGAGATTGTGATCATTGGTCAGGTTCTTGCCCCAGATCATGAAGCGAGCTTCGGCGCCTGCGAGCGGGATCTTGTCGAGCACAATCTGCGCGTCAACAAGGTCCGAATCATCGCCCTTGATCTGCTCATTGAAGGGCGAGCTGATCGAGTTGTTGAAGCTGTATTTGCCGTCTTCATGCGTATATCCGACGCGTGCCCGCAGCTCCATGCCGTTGTCGCTGACCGGGAAGGTCGCATTGAGGGCGAGGTTTGCCGTGAACGGCGATGTATATCCTGCACGGGATGCCGAAGCGATATTGACGATCGGGTCGGTCGGATCGGCCGGTTGGCCAGCGACGAATTCCTTGTACTTCACGTCCACGTACCCAACCGAACCGTCGACCGAGAAAATGTCGCCGAGGAAAGCTACGAAATCGGCTTCGATACCGGTGTATGTCACTTTACCTGCGTTGACGATCTGGGTCTGGAAAGTACCGCCTCCGGTCAGGACCGGCTGGATGATCGCCAGGTCGTCATAGACATTGTGATATCCTGCAACGTTAAGGCGCAGGTTGCGATCGAAGAGTTCAGACTTGAAACCGAGCTCGTACGAGATCAGCGACTCTTCATCGAAGTTATCGATACGGTTGGTGGCCGGATCAACCGGCCCTGACGCATTGAAGCCGCCTGAACGGTAACCCGTCGCGACGCGAGCATAGACGCTCACCTCAGGCGAGAACTCATAGCGGCCCATCAGATTCCAAGTGAACTTGCTGAAGTCGGCTTCGCCGCGCTCCGGAGTGGCCGATGGAGCCGTCCCGTTCTGAAAGCGAACGATCGACTTATTGTCCCAAGTGTAGCGGCCGCCTGCGGTCAGGCTGATCCCGCTGTCGCGACCACCAGGATAGAACGTCGCCTGGCCATAGATTGCGGTCGACTCGCCGGTCGCGGTGTAGTTGAGTACGGCCGGAGTGACGACGAGGCGATATTGCGCCGGGTTGGTCGCACGGAACGACGGTGCCAGTAACGGAGCGAACTGCTGCGCGAGGTTTGCCGGAAAGCCAAGACCCTGCAGCACACCGACGAATGCGGTGTCGCTGAAGATGCGGCTGTTGGTGTCGAGCACGAAGCCGCTGTTCTGCGGATTGTTTTCGGACCCCTTTTCCCAGAAGTAGAAACCGCCGAAGACCCAGTCGAGCGAGTCCGTGTCGCCGGAAATTTCAAGTTCAGTGCTGAACTGGTCGTGTTCACGCACGTTGCTCGTGTCGAAAAACCCTTGGGTGGTCGTCGGAACCGGAAGACCGGCAAGGAAGCCCGCTGTCGTGGCGGGCAGACCCAGATTCTGTAGGAGTGCCGAGGGGAATCCGTTGAACAGAGTAGCATTTGTGAATGCCGGACCCTGGATAGTACCGATTCCGTCGAGATCGCTGCCGAAATCGGCGCTGTCCCAGCTGCGATAGCCAGCGGTGAATTTCACCCCGAACGCACCGAAGTCGTTGCCTACCTGGACATTATGACCCCACATCTTGTCTTCGGCGCCGTCGCTGATGTTGTGACAGACAGTATCACGATACTCCCGGGTAGGGACACCCAACGCGGCACATTCGGGTTCGAGGAATGTGGCATTTGCAAGATATTGCGCAACCGGAGCCTGCTGGGTCTGTACAACATCGACACCTTCGATATTGACCGGCGGACGGGGCGAGCCGTCTGCCACATTGGTCAGCTGGAATGTGTTCGGGTTGCCGTTGATTTTGGTCCAGTCGAAAATGTACTGGAAATAACCGGAATCGGTCGGCTCGTAGCGAACCGCTACCCGGAAAGCGTCAGACTCGCGCGATCCCGGATCGCGTGAATCGCTCGGCTCGAGCAGGTTGTCGACTACGCCATCACGTTGGCGGTGCGAGTAGGATAGCGTGGCCGCAAGGCCCGGTACGATCTCACCGGTGTCGACAGCAATCTTGCCATGCCAGGCATCGAAGTTGCCGTAGCCGGCTTCCGCGCGCACGCCGAAGTCATAGCTGGGACGCTTCGAAACATACGAGATTGCACCGCCAGTCGTATTGCGACCGAACAGTGTGCCCTGAGGGCCGCGCAGGATCTCGACACGCTCGATCTCGGCGACATCCAGGCCGGCTGCGCCATTGCGTGCGATGTAAATGCCGTCGAGGTAAACGGCGTTCGCAGCATCGAGGCTGAAGTCGGTGCTGCCGCCCGAGGTCAGTCCGCGGATCGAGATGATGGCAGCGCTGTTGCTCGTGGTGCCCTGGACAGCAGTGACGTTCGGCGCGAGGCCGCTGATGTCGAGAGCGTCTGCGACCTGCAGCTGCTCAAGCTTCTCAGAACCGATAGCCGAAATCGCAATCGGCACTTCCTGCAGGTTCTGCTCACGCTTTTGCGCGGTCACGATAATGACATTGCCTGGCGCGTCGTCACCCGCTTCGGGCACCTCATCAAGGCCTTCCGGACCGGCCTGCGCGAACGCAGGAGCGGCAGACATTGCCAGCAAGCTGGCACCGAAGAAAAAGCGCGAGGCGCTGCGGCGTACGGTCATCTCATCCTCCCAAAACGCAATTGTTACTTGCGATTCTCGCGCAATCGGCGAAATCGTAGAAAATGTCAATCCAAATTACGCAATTTGCTGTCACAAAATTACAACGTCATCGCGTTGCGTAAATTTCGCCCTTCAGCATACTGAATCTAGGCGACCTCGTCCCAAGGGTGGGTGTTGGTCCCCTTGACCACGATTCGTCCATTCACGCGCTTCTGGAATTCCTCGGCACGCGCCCGCGGATTGAAGAATTGCTTGTACCAGATGCGAACCTTGTCGAAGGGCCCGTCGCCTTGGACCATCATGGGGCCCAGGCACGGACGCTTGTTCGACCAAATTTCGAAATCCTGGGCGAAGGCGTCGACGCCTGCTTCTTCGTAGCCGGAGGCCAGCGCGCGGTCGTCTTCGGTCGGCTCGTCGTTCTGGACTTTGACCGAGAGGCCATACCAAACCATCACTTTGCCATCCTCGATCGGCGTGTGCGTTATCAGCATTAGCGAAGGATACTCGCCCACCATCTTCGACTGCAGAATGCCCGGCCCCGTATACCAAGTATCGTTGGTCATGGGTTCGCCGCCGCCCGCAGCGAGTGTTTTGTGTCCCGCCGATAGAATCTGGCGTGCGATATGATCGTCGAATTCGTTCTCAAAGAGCTCCATGTTCATGGAGCCATGCACCGGCTCTAGGTGTCCCTTGTCACAGATATTATCGATGATCTCCTGCGGATGGCTATCGAGTTCCCCGAGGCACCGAATGTTCCAGTTCACCCAAGACGGCTCGCCGTAGCCCTCGAACTCTGGCAACTCGTAGTCTGGCTCCCCGCCTTCCTCGTCGTACCAGAACCACAGGCAGCCGGCCCGCTCCACCAGCTTCTTGGTCGAGATGCAGGCGCGCTTGGGTGGTGCCTTCGGGGAGTAAGGAATGTCGTCGCACTGGCCGTCGGGACCGAAACGCCAGCCGTGATAAGGGCAGCGAATGCTGTCTCCCTGAACGTGCTCACCATCCTTGACGACATAGGAAGTCGTATTTTTAGCTAGGTGCGTGCCCATGTGGGGGCAATACGCACCTACGAGATGCGGTTTGCCCGAGGCGCCGCGGTATAGAACGAGATCTTCCCCGAAGAACCGGACGGCAGCGGGTGTCTGCGTTGCATCGCTCGAGAGACCGATCATGAACCAGCCTCGGGGATAGGTGAATTCTCCGAGTCTATATTCTGCCGTTGTCGCCATTTTCGATCCTCTCCGCGAATCTGTGATTTCCACAATAGGCAAGCATTGTGCCACCGCAAATGGCGGTACGCAAGAGGGTTTGCTTAGGCATTGCGTAATTGAGAGGCCATCTCCCTACGCAAAACTCTAGTCGGAGCCGGTGATCCGCACGATCCGGGCGTTGTATTTGAGGGTTTTCACCGCAATCGAGGTCTCGACATGGTGCACGCCATCGATCGAAAGGATCTGTTCCGAAGATATCTCGTGAAGGCGATCGAGCTCGTTGAACAAGCAGATCGCGGTCACGTTGAAACGCCCCATTGTGACCATGACGGCGTTGATTGCATCGAGCGCAGCGATCTGAGTTGCAACGTCTCGGACCCGATCAACATCGACCTGCGCTCCGATGAAGGCCATCTTCGTGTTGTCCGCCAATTCGAAGCTGGTGATGGCGGTAAAGGCGATTAAGCCCTCCTTTTGGAGGCGGCGTATTCGCCCACGTACAGTGCCCTCGGTAACGCCTAGGTCGGCGGCGATCCTGCGATTGGAGGTGCGGGCATCCTTTGACAAAATCTGGATCAGCTGGCGATCCAGGTCGTCGATCTGCGGCAAGCTCACGACGGTTCCCTCGCTTCAATCGGCGCAACATCGAACTTGTACTTGAGAATGTCGACTGCGATCGCGGGCAACATCGACCGTATTCCCGAAACTCCGGCCAAGCGATTGAGCATGAGTTCGGACAGGTCGTCGTAGTCCTTGAGAGCTACCAACATGTCTATGTCGTAGCGCCCGGTAACGAGATGAACCGCAAAGACTTCGGGAATCTTGGCTAAGTCCGCAGCAACATCGGCCGCAGCCCGTCCATCGACTTCAACCGCCACCTGCATCAAGAGATTATAACCGTGCGCGGAAAAGTCGGACACCGCCACTACACGCAACTTGTTGGCATCTTCCATCCGCTTGATGCGTGTCGAGACGGTCGCTGCAGTGAGGCCGAGCTTGTTGGCGATCTGCTGATTGGTCGCGCGTCCGTCCACCCGCAATTCCGCGATGATGGACTGGTCTATATCGTCGATTTCGAAATCGCTTGTCATTGATCTTGATTAGTGCCCAATTTCATTGACGCAGGGAAGGGCTCGCATGGAGCTATCGTCAATTTGGTTCATCCGCGTAGAGTGACTTGCGGTCAGCTTCTAGCGACAGAGCGCCCCGCCAGAGTAGGAATGCTCCAGCCAGTCCGACCGGCACCACAACTGTGAGAGACATCCTCAAACCAGCGGCGCCTTCGCCGAAGACTTCGCTCAATTCACCGGCGATCCAAGGGCCGATCACGTAGCCGAGCAGGTTGACCGCCAACATCGCGATGGCCGTTCCGGTCGCCCGCATTCGATCCGGCAGGATGTACTGAAGCCCGGCATAGATACCCACAGCCCAACCGCCTCCGAATAGACCTGCCGGGATAGCCCACAGCAAGGCCACGGTCAGACTGTCGGCCCAGACAGTAGCTACGACAACGGCTGTTGCGACGGTCAGGCTAATTGCCGAGAGCAGCAACATACGGTCGTATCCGCTCTTGGAGATGCGATCGGCCAGGGCACCGAAGAGCATAGCGCCGATCATGCCCGGAATGACGAATGCCCCACCGAATGCGCTTCCTGCTTCGGCCATGGTGATTTCATAGTTCCGGGAAAAAAGAGTTGGCCCCCAGAAGCCGAAAGCAATACCGGACAAGACACCCAGGCCCATTCCGATCATCATGCCGCGATAGCTGCGCAGCTTGACCAATTGCCGCGCGAGCGGAACCAAGGGAAGACGAGCGACCTTATCGCCGATCCTCGGCGGTTCGCGAACGACGAGCCAGGCGACCGCGACAATGCCGAGACCGACCGCTCCGAAGAGCTTGAATGCAAAGCGCCAATCGTGGATCTCTGCTATTGCCGGTCCGGCTCCGTAGCCAAGCATCTGCCCGAAATAGACGGCCAGTGCCATGACCGCGAATGCTTTTCCGCGTTGCTCGGCGATGAAATACGCTGCGATGATCGAATAGGCTGGCGCCTGGAAAGCGGCTTCGCCAACCCCAACACCGATCCTCGCAGCGGCCAAAGTTGCCGGACCCGTCGCATAGCCGGAAAGGATCGTGAACACGCTCCATATCACGCAACCTGCAACAATGATCCTTATGCGATTGGCCCGATCGGCATAGATCGCGATCGGAATGGCGAGCGTAGAGTAGAAAACCGCGAACGCAGGGCCCATTAGAAGACCCATGAAACCATCGGATACGCCGAACTCGGATTTGATCGGATCGACCAGCCCTGCCAGCAGAAACCGATCAGCATGATTGAAAATGGCAATGCCGAGCAGCAGGATCAGAACGATCCACTTGTTGGGCAGGGGGCGTGAGGCCTCGTTCGCGGAAGTCGCCATATTCTTAGTCCCTCATCTGCATGCCGCCATTGACGTGCCAGACTTGGCCGTTGATCCATTCGCCATCTGCGGACGCAAGGAACGCCACCATCGCCGCTATGTCGTCGGGCTGCCCAAGTCGAGAGTGTGGAATGCGCGCCAGGGCTGCCTCGACCTGTTCCTCGGTCATGTGGATCTTGACAGCCTCGGTCTGGACCACGCCCGGACAGACAACATTTGCCCGGATTCCATCCTTGCCCCACTTGCTGGCGACGTGACGCGCAAGCGCATGGATCGCGTTCTTAGTCATGGGGTATGCCACCTGCCAGGGACTGCCGCTCGAGGCAGCTCCCGATGACGTGTAGATCATGCAGCCGCTGCCTCTCTCGAGCATCGCCGGAAGTGCCGCCTGGGTAGCGATGAAATGGCTCTTGGTGTTGATCGCGAAGCTGCGATCGAGAACATCGAGCGGACAATCCAAGGCATCGATATCGCCCTCGGTCCCACCTGCCAGGTTAGAATGGTAGAAATCCAGCTGCCCGAATTCGGCGATGGCAGCCTCGACGATCGCCTGCTGACTTTCAGGCGATGTGCCGTCCAGGCGCACACCGATGGCCTTGCCCCCATTCTTGCAGATCTCTTCTGCAACGTCTTGTGCCCAGTCGCCCTTGATATCTCCGACGACTACGCGGGCACCCTCTGCCCCAAGACGCTTGGCTGTGGCTGCGCCAATGCCGCGCCCTCCACCCGCTATAATTCCGGTCTTGTCATCGAGGCCGCGCATCATTTAACTCCTTCCGGAAGCCGATCGAACCACGGGGCTGCCCGCTCAAGCTGTCCGGCGAGCGACAACAGGGTCGCCTCGTCTCCGTAGCGACCGGTAAACATCGATCCTAGCGGGAGGCCGGCCTTCGACATTGCAAGCGGTACCGACATGCTCGGCTGGCCAGTCGCATTGTAGAGCCCGGTAAAGGGCACGTAGGCACCCACGGCCTGACCCCAGGCTGCGAAATCTGTCTTGTCGAGATCGTATACCCCGAGCGGGGCGGGCGGAGTGGCAAGTACCGGCGAGAGAATGATGTCGTAGTCGGCCATGAAGCGGGCGACATCGATCGAAATCGACTGTAGCGTTCCATGGGCCTTGGCCACCGCTGTTCCCGGAACCTGCTTGCCAAAGCCATAGAAGCCCAAAGTAATCGGCTCGATCACATCAGGGCCAACCGGAACGCCGGTCACCGCCGCTCGCGCATCGAGGTCGCTGGCGAGGGCCGTGGAGATCAGCGCGAAGTTGGCTTCTCCCATCGCTTGCGCATCGACCTGCGGTGCGGCTTCTTCGACAATGTGGCCCAGGTGTTCGCACAAGCGTGCCGCAGCCCTGGTGGCCTCGATCACCTCTTCGGCAACCGGGGCACCCGAAATAGGACGCAACATCAGGGCAATTCGCAATTGCCCCGGATCCCGTTCGACCTTCGAAAGAAAGCTTCCATCGGGGCTGGGAGCCGAATAGCGCGAGCCCGGCTCTATGCCTGCGGTGGCGTCGAGCAGCGCTGCGCTATCGCGGACACTGCGACTGATTGCACCATTGGTGGAATTGCCTCCCCAGCCCTCGGTGCGCGGTGGTCCCATTGGCACGCGACCCCGGCTTGGCTTGAGGCCGAAAAGACCGCATGCACTGGCTGGAATTCGTATCGATCCTCCACCATCGCTGGCGTGAGCAAGGGGGACCACCCCGGCTGCGACGGCAGCTGCCGATCCACCGCTCGAGCCCCCGGCGCTGTGCGCTGTATTCCACGGGTTTCTCGTGGGGCCTTCGGCAAGGCTCTCGGTCGTCCCGGTCAGTCCGAACTCCGGGGTAGTGGTCTTCCCGAAGATGACCAGGCCGGCCTTCTCGTGACGCTGCACGAGTTCCGAAGTGAAATCCGGTACATAGTCGGAGTAAAACCGGCTCCCTTGGCCCGAAGGCTTGCCGGCCATATGCATGTGTAGGTCTTTTTCGAGGAAAGGCACTCCCTTGAAAGGACCCTCTGGGAGACCGTCCGCGATGCGCTTGCGACCGTAGTCGTACAGCTCCTGCGCGACGAAGTTAAGCCGCGCGTCCTGTGCAGTAGCGCGCACGATCGCTTCTTCGAGGAGTTCGCCTGGCGAAACCACTTTCTTGCTGACCAGCTCGGCCAGCCCGAGGGCGTCATAGTTCGTATAGTCGCGCATTCCAGCGGACATGGCGCGCACCTGATGTGGCATTAATCCTCCCGCGATGACTGCTGTCGCTGCAGCTCCTTTAAGAGCCTCCCGCCGCGACCAGATCATGCCTCGGTGCTCGCAGCGTCCTTGACATAGAATTGCTTGTACCAGCTACGGAACTTGCCGATAGGGCCATCTCCGTCGCAAACCAGCGCGTTTGGAAGATATCGCTGGCGGTCCCAGACGACCTTGTCCTGATCGAACTGCTTACAGATATCCTTGATGATCGCGCGGGCCGCGCCTCCTGCCGGCCCTTCCTTTTGCGCCTTGGGCTGGGTGAAGCAGAAGCGAGATACGGCATGGTCCTCGTCGATCGGCGTGATGCAGGCAACGAGCAGGGTTTCACAGATCCCGGTAAAGCGCGTGTAACTCTGTCCAGGCCCGATGTTACGATAGGCAATCTCGCCTTTCACCATTCCCCTTGGGGTTCCAAGATTGAGAAACAAGCGCGCGCCGCGCTGATGGTCACCTGTACCCCAGTCGAACTCGTATTCTGGCATGTCCGCCGCGCCGTGGATGTACTTGAAGTGTGCGGAGTCCACCCCGTTTTCGGCCATGTTTTGGAGCGAGCCCCACACGTCCCATTCGAACATCTCATAGTCGGTCCATTCGGGATCGGTTGCCTCGGGGATGTGCTCCACTTCCCACATCGGTGCAGCACCGGTCGGATGATACCAGAACCAGATCCAGCGATTAGCTTCGGTGACGTGCCACTGTTTCTCACAGGGACGCTTGACCTGCGGCGGAATTCTTTTGGCGTAGGGTATGCTTTCGACGATCCCCTCGCCGTTGTATTGCCAGGAATGGAACGGGCACTCGAGATTGTTGCCGGTAACCTTCCCGCCGTACCCCATATGCGCTCCCAGGTGGCGGCAATAAGCGTCGAGCATGCGCACTTCGCCATCCTCGCCGCGCCAGATCACCAGATCGGTCGAGAAATAGCGAAGGGGTTTGACCTGGCCGACCTCGAGATCGGCTGAAAGCATCGCCGGATACCATCCGTACGGAAAACCAAGGTCGAGATTGCGCTCTTCGATGCTCGAACGGTTCTTCGGTTCGCTCTTGCGCCACTCAAGCAGCTCTTCCTTGCTCATATTCTCGAGCATCTGCCACACCAGCACCGGTGCGGTGCGCGCATCATTGGCTTTCTCGGCGTCGGCTTCGACTTCAGCGGCTGGAACTGTCATATTCTTTACCTCAAACTTCGGTGCCGCGGGGGGTTGTCTCTCGCAGGCGGTTCGGTTCGTCTCGGAGCAGACTTCCCGGCTCCGTTAAGTGATCCATCTCTTCAGCCATCGAGCCCGAACACCTGGAGAGCGTTTTCGCGCAGGAATTTCGGCCAGACCTCGTCCTTGAAGGGAACGTGCTGCATGTCCGAGAAGATACGATCGAGGCTAAGACCCATTGGGAAGTAGCCTGCGTATATAATTTTTCCTGATCCGCGCGTGTTGGCGTAATCCACGATGGATTGCGGATAATGTTTCGGGGCAAATGCGCTGGTGGAATAATACAGGTTTGGATACTTCAGCATGAGCTTGACGGCCAGGTCGTCCCAGGGCTCTGCGCCGTGACGCATCACGAACTTCAACTCGGGAAAATACCAGCAGACTTCATCGATGCGTTCCACCTTCTGCGGGTCCATGGGGATGCGTGGCCCCGGGACGCCTGCATTGACACAAATCGGGATATCCAGCTCGCAGGCAAGCGCATAGAATGGGAACATGTATTTGTGATCGATGGCAACCTGCGGAAGCGTGCCTGATGGGAAGCAACTCAATGCGGCTAGCCCGACTTCAGAATGGATCCGGCGGATACGCTTGATTTCATCGACCCCGCCATTCGGGTTGATCGGCAAATCGAAGAAAAAGCGATCCGGAAACCGGTCTTTCGCGCGCCTTGACGTTTCGTTCTCGTTCCAGCCCACAAGCCCCTTTTGAACGCCGTGCCTGTCCATTTGCTCGACAACCCAGGCGGTGTAGTCGTCCTGTTTGCCCGATTGGGGGATATCCTTGAACATGTACTGCGCTGGCATACTGAATTGCTGCAGCGTTTCCTTGTCCTTGATCAGCGGCCTGAAGCTGTCGAACCAGTCGGAGCGATCCTCGGCCTCAGGAATTCCGAGCATGCAATCGATGATCGCGATGTCTTTGGGCATGGGCATCAGGCAGTTTCCTCATTCTCGGTGGACCAGCCCTGGCGCAATTTCATCTTGTCGATCTTTCCCAGATCGTTGCGGGGCAGGGGGGTCGAAACAATACGAACGATGCCCGGGGTCTTGTACCGGGCGAGGCGTCCGCCGACGTGCGTCTTTACGGCGTCCTCGGTGATTTGATCACCCCGGACAACCGCGACGAGCAGCTCTCCAAGCCGGGCGTCGGGGATGCCGAAAGTCGCACATTCCACGACCCCTTCGACTTCCGACAGGACGCGTTCGACCTCGGCGCAATAAATGTTCTCGCCGCCCGAGATGACCATGTCCTTCTTGCGGTCGACGATATAGAGATAGCCTTCATCGTCGATCCGGCCGACATCTCCGGTTCGAAACCATCCCTCGTCATCGAGCACCGCCCGGGTCTCTTCATCGAGACCCCAGTAGCCGAGCATGACCTGGGCCCCGCGCACGACAATTTCGCCCGCCTCGCCCTCCGGGACTTCCTGACCGTCCGAATCGACAATCTTTGTTTCGACCAGCGGCATGACCCGCCCGGCTGAGTCCCTCTTGCGAATGAAGTCTGCGCCAAGCGCCATTGCGACGCTGCCGGCAGTCTCAGTGAGGCCGTAGCCTGTTCCCATCACCGAATGGGGGCATGCTTCGCGCATTGAATCGAGCAGATTGATGGGAAGAGCCTGGCCGCCCATGCCGATATTGGTCACGCTGGAGAGATCGGCCCCTTCCAGCGCAGCCGAATTGAGCAGGTCCCACAGCATTGTTGGAACCCCGGTGAACATCGTGATGCCCTCCTGCTCGATGATCCGGACGGCCTCGACCGGATCCCAGCGCTCCATGATCACCAGTTTCGAACCGGCAAGGAGCGGCGAGAGAAACGAGGCGCCAAGTCCCGAGATGTGGAACAGCGGGTAGACCAGCAGCATCGACTGCTGCGGCACGGCAGCCATCAACTGCTCGACGGGCATGCCTAGCTCTTTCGCCTTGTTATGAAGGACGATGGTGCCCGCCATCTGGACACTCATGATACCCGTAATCACGTTGCGATGCGAAAGGACGGCGCCTTTGACCCGACCGGTCGTGCCCGAGGTGAACAGGATCACTGCCGGATCGTCCGGTCCTATTTCTGCCCCGTGTCCATCATAGGAGCCTTCGAGCGGATACTCTTCCGCCTCGATTATGCGTCCATCATACCCGGCCGTGCGAAGACGATCCGCCCGATCCTTGTCGGCCAAGACCAGGCTAGCCTCGACCGAAGAGATTGCATCGGACAGTTCTTCGCCGGACCCGCGGCTGTTTATCAGCGCGACCACCGCTCCGACGCGCACCGCGGCAAGAAATCCGATCAGCCATTCGCTGCGGTTCTTCATGCAGATCGCGATGCGGTCGCCCGGATTTACGTCGAGTACCGCGGCCAGGGCATCGCGCCGGGCCAGCACGTCAGCAAACGAAAATCGCTCCTCTCCCTCCACGATGAACGTGCGGTCATTGAAACGTCGTGCGGTTTCGATCAGCGCATCGAGTGTCTGCGGCGCGTTGGCGAAGCGGTTTATCCCGTCCACGGTCGCGATCTCGAAAGGCGAGCCTTTCGAGACCAGCTGCTGCACAATCGGATCGCGGCTCTTCATCGACACGGCCTAGTAGACAGCTGCGGGGTTCTTGGCCGGGGGACTGCCCAGCATCTCCCGGTAGCTCGGTCGCTCCTTGCCGCGATCAGTCACGCCGAGCTCCTTGGCAATTTCGGCTCCGACCAGGACGCTTCCCGACAATTCGTCGCGCTTGGGCGACCGGTCGATGGCATCGAGAATATGGCCCGTGAATTCCGGGTTCTCGGCTGTCTCGATGAAATCCTTGTATTGCTCGGGGTTGGTTTCGCTGGCGATCTTCGATCTTTCGGTGATCAGCGGACCCATCCAGATCGAGACGGAAATCACACCCGTCCCGCGAAGGTCGTGCTCCATGTCGTGAGCGAGCTTGTCGACACCGGCCTTCTGCGCTCCGTATGCCGGGCCGTGCATGTAGCAGCTTGCCCCGAAGGACGAACCGAATGCGATGATGCCGCTGCCCTGCGGGACCATGATTTTCGCCGCATGCCAGCTCGCGACATAGGCCGAGCGCAGCCCGACCTCGAGGATGTTGACCGCAGCCAGTTCCTTTTCCCAGAACGGCTTCTTCTCGATCAGCTGGTGATGGATGAAGGTCGCGTTGTTGACGAGCATGTCGAGACGACCCTGCTCTTTCATGATCCGCTCGAAGAGCGCTGCGACCTGCTCATCATCGGAATGATCGCACTGGACCGCGATCCCGCGGCCGCCGAGCTGCGTGACCTGCTGGGCGGTCTCCTCGAAAGTCCCAGGCAAGACCGAACCGTCCCAACCCTTCGCATCGCCAGGAGACTTTGTCCGTCCGGTCACATAAACCGTATAACCCAATTCGCCGAGACCACGCGCAATACCGGCGCCTGCACCACGGCTCCCGCCCGTAACCAGAGCCACTCTCGAATCGGACATTGCGAATCTCTCCCGAACTCACGCAAACGCGCTATTTGGGGTTACAATAGCCTATAAATGCGAAATTGAAAGGCTAAATATTTGCGCATTCGTGGCATAGGCGCTATCCAGAGGCCGTTATGCCCGGCTTTCAGTCTTCCCCAGCAGCGCTGCCTGTTTCGCCGAACGCTTCGGGGGCATCACCCATCACTACTGTCTTGATTGATCCTTGCGCGTCAACCGTCTGTATCAGGCAGCTCTTGCGATACGACCGGCTTTCGGCAATCAGCCATTCTCCGTTCTGCAAGACATATCGATCTTCGTATTCGACGCCCAGTTGGGTCAAAGTCCGTTCGGCGAGATTGATGTTATGGAAGTAGAGCGGCCACCAACCTCGCGCCTCGGTTTCGCTGGTCATCTCGATGATGCCGGTGCCGCCCTGGTGGATATCGTAGATGCCGGCAGCGCATCCGAATTCCTTATAGACCTCGATGAACGGGTCGCGCTCGTTGAATTCGGGAAAGCCCTCGAAGGCAATCCTCGCATCCTGAGTGAAGCAGCCGCGCATTGTCTCGGGATCCTTGGCGTCGGCGGATCGCAGGTAGCGCATCTTCAGGTCGCGAATAGCCCGATCGTTCTCGAGCGCTGCCAGTCTTTCTTCGATTGTCATTCTTCTAGTCCTTCAAGCCTTGCAAAAATCATGGAGCCTTCCGCAAATGAGTGAGACACCTGCCAGCCCGCGCCGTTTTGACGGCAAGACAGTCCTCGTCACCGGAGCCGCTTCCGGGATCGGGCGTGCGACCGCCGAGCTGTTCGCGCGAGAGGGAGCCAGCCTGGTCATCGCCGACCGTGACGAGGAGGGGTTGGCCTCTACCCTTGGTATGATCGGCGAGCAGCATCGCAGCATGAGGTTCGATGCTGCAGACGCCCAGTCCTGCCGCTCCCTGGTCGACTTTGCCGCATCCGGCGGTCTCGATGCGCTCTGCAACATTGCCGGTGCGCTCGATTGGGGGCCGTCGGAGGATTTTTCCGAGGAACGCTTCGAGCGTCTCGTTCGCATAAATCTTTTCGGACCCTATGCGACCTGCCGCGCGGCGCTCCCGCACCTGGTCCAGTCCAAAGGATGCATCGTCAACATGGCATCGACGGCGGGTCTCACCGGTATCCCTTATTCTGTCGCATACTCGGCTTCGAAGCACGGCGTTGTCGGTCTCACCAAGAGCCTCGCCGCCGAATTTGCTGCGCGGGGCGTGCGCATCAATGCAGTTTGTCCCGGGCACGTCGACACGCCCATGGGAAACACGCCTCCGCCGCCAGGCGATATCGACTGGTCGCTCGTCATGCGGGCAGCCCCCAAGCTTGAGAACGGTGTCTGCGAGCCTGGGGATATCGCGCGGGCGGTTGCCTATCTCGCCAGCGAGGATGCCCGCAAAGTGACGGGGACCACCCTGGTGATCGACGGAGGACAACTCGCCGCCTAGATTCCGTATCCGCCAGCGACGGATATCTGCTGGCCGGTGACGTAGGACGACTGGTCGGACAACAACCAGACAACGGCATTGGCGACCTCATGGGCTTCCCCCCAGCGTTTCAGGGCGAGCATCTTGAGTGTTTCCTCCTCCCAGCCGGGAGGGAATTGCCCCTGCTCGCGAAGGACCTTGAACATCCCGGCATCGATCACGCCAATGAGTACCGAATTGGCCCGGATACCGTTGCGACCTTCTTCCTTGGCAATGCCCTTGATCAAGGCTTCGTTGGCGGCTTTCGGGACCACTGAAAGACCATCCCGATCCGGCCACCGCAACGCGCCGGCCGATCCGAGATGCACAATGCTTCCCTGACCAAGCTCCTGCATCGCCGGGAGAACCGCCCTGACGCTGGCAAAGAATCCGCCTGCCTCGACCGCCAGCGCCCGGGACCACTCCTCGTCAGGGGTCTCCCTGATCAGATGCTGGTTGACCACCGGCCCGGCAGCCCAAACCAGACCGCCGATGCTCTCATGCATCGAGCGGACTTCCTCGATCGCGCGCTTGCAATCTCGGGCGTTCGAAGCGTCCACCTGATGGACGGTGGCTCCATTGCCGATGCGCTGCGCAAGCTCGTCGGCGGCGCTTTGGTTGTTATGGTAGAGGAGGGCCGTTCTCACGCCCAGCTCGGCCAGTGCAGCGGCGATCGCCGAGCCGATCCCTCCGCTAGCACCGAAAATCACGACGCTGCCTGAAACCTTGGCGCCTAATTCACCCATCGACATTCTCCGTGTGTTGGCTGGCGCAAGCTATGCATTCAGCCGAAATCGTATTGGCTGGTAGGGAACACGTCGATCGTCCCTGGCGCGATGAACCTTGCGCAGCTTTCCATCATGGCATCGAGGTTGCGCTTGAACTTGGTCGGATCGCCCGATGCGGCGAAAAACGTCATTGGATCGACAAGCGCCTCCGTGGGGAAGCATTCCTCGACGATTGCCACGAAATCGCGTCCGCGCTGCCTGGTGTCGACGAGCTTCTCGACGACTAGGTTCTGCCGGTACTCGAAATTCGACTGGGTATCGATTGCGATCTGAGTGTGGCTGTCTCTCCAGATCCTGCGCCAATCGGTCCATGCAAGCCCCTCCGGCAAGGTCAGGAAGGCGAGTTGGGCGAAGCCCCTCGTTCTCTCCCCCGATGGGGCGCGATCCAGGTTTTCGATGATCGTGGATTCGCAAACCAGCCAGCCGGCTAGCGAAGCTGCGATACTGCCCAGCGCCTCGTCGAGCCCTGAGCGGAAACGCGGATTGCTGGTGGGCAGCCACAGCTGGACGACACAATCCGGCAGGGCGTCGCCGCTCGCTTGAACCAGCTTTTCGCCCGCGGCGACCTCTTCATCCCGAAGGTTGACCCGCACCTGCAATCCGCCTGCCTCGCGAGCGAGACTGGCAATGGCAGCAGGTGCCAGCGGCTCTTTCAGTTCGAGCGCGTAGACGAGCTTTTCCATGCCTGGTCCGCTCGTCAGTCGAAATTGGCCTGGCCGCCATCAAGCGGTATGGTGGCGCCTGTCAGGTATCCGAGCTCCGGCTGGCAAAAAGCGACGACCGCCTGTCCGATGTCCTCTTCGCATTCTCCGACGCGCCGCAGCGGAATGGTTCTGAAAAAGGCCTCGGCCTCCTCCGGATTGTTTTCGATCCAGCCCCTGAGGCCAGGGCTCTTGGCATGCGGTGCAATTGATAGGACGCGGATATTGTCGGTGCCCCATTCCGCCGCAGCGGCCCGTGTCAGCGGGCGCATCGCCTGCTTGATCGAGCCATAGGCGCCGTATCCCGACATGTCCCATCGCACGCCCGCTGATGATACAAGGTTGAAGATCGTCCCGCCACCGCGTTCCGCCATCGAGGGCTGAACGAGCTTCATCAGCCTCAGCGCGGCAAGCGGCCCCGATCGAAACCCAAGTTCGAAAGCCTCGTCGGTGACCTGTGCGAGCTTGCCCATGGGAACCTGCTGGGCATTGTTGACCAGCACGTCGATGCCGCCGAAGATTCTGATCGTCTCGGACACGGCATTCGCCAGGTCATCGGCCGAGCAAACATCGCCCGAAAGCACCAGCGCCTCGCTACCGCGAGCACGAATTTCCTCGGCACTGTCTTCGAGCTTGCTCGCGGTCCGGCCGAACAAGGCGACCTTGGCCCCTGCCGATGCCAGAGCGAAGGCGATGCCTTGCCCAACTCCCTGGCCTGCGCCAGTAATCAGGGCGACCTTGTCTTGGAGTGCCGATTTCATCGCAAAACCTCTCGAATTCGTAATTTTGGTCGCTTGGCTTTACGCAATTAGTTGACAAATGACCATAGGCATTCGACAAATGCGTTAACAGAGAGGAGTCGTTCACTGTGTCTGATATCGCGAAAGCCTTTACCCCTTTAACGATTGGGCCGCTCACCCTGCGGAACCGCTTCATCAAGGCGGCAACGAATGAAGGCATGGCCAAGGGTGGCGTCGTCAGCAAGGGCCTGGCGAGGTTTCACGAGAAGATGGCCGAGGGCGGCGCTGCTCTTTCGACGGTCGCCTATTGCGCAACTTCGAAGGATGGCAGGACGTTTGTCGACCAGGCTGTTTTTGATCAGGATTCTGTCGCCGATTTCCGGGCCTTGACCGATGCTGTTCACCGTCACGGTGGCGCAGCCTGCGCGCAGGTCACCCACGCCGGCAGCTTCACCTTCCTCGACAAGCAGACGCTGCAGACCAATCGTCCGCTCTCCTCTTCCGGCGGGTTCAACAAGGTCGGCGTGATGTCGGGCCGTTACCTTAAGAAGAAGATGGATCGAAACGAGCTCGATGCCATGGCGGGCGAGTTCGTTGAGGCTGCCAAACTGGCGAGGGAAGCCGGTTTCGACGCGGTCGAACTGCATATGGGGCACGGGTATTTGCTCAGCCAGTTCGTCTCCAAACTGTATAATAAGCGCAGGGACGAGTACGGCGGCACCATCGAGAAGCGCATGAACTTCCCGTCGGAAGTCCTGCGCCGTGTTCTCGATGCGGTCGGCAAGGACCTCGCGGTTATCGTGAAATATTCGATGACCGATGGCCCCAGGGGCAACACCATCGAAGATGGGATTGCAGTGGCGAAAAGGCTCGAGGCCGATGGGGCGCACCTGGCAGTGCTGTCCAATGGTATGAACGTCGAATCGATCGAAGCGCTGTTTGGTTCGTCGCTTCCTAAAAGCGGTGCGAAGCCGGCCAATCCCGTCATCCGTCTTGGCATGTTCCTCCAGTCGCTTACGGCTCCGGCTGAAGTGACATTCCACGAGAACTACCTTCGCGAACTGTCGCAGCAGGTTCGCGCGGCCGTCGATATGCCGCTCGCCTATATCGGCGGGGTGCAATCGCGCGAGGGTGTCGGACATGCGATGGACGATGGCTTCGATGCCATAGCGCTGGGCCGCGCCCTGGTTTACGATCCAAACTTCGTGAACGGACTCCACAGCGGCGCGATCGAGGCTTCGGGATGCACCGCGTGCAACCGCTGCGTGACGATGATGTATACGCCCGGTGGCACGAGCTGCGTACTCACCAAGGATACGCCTGATCCCGCGTTGAACACTGTTGGCGCTGCGGCATGAACAAGCAGTTCGAAGGACGCGTCGCGATCGTCACCGGTGGAAGCGACGGGATCGGCCGCCAGACATCCGAAATGCTGGCGGCCAGTGGTGCACACGTGGCTGTGCTGGCGCGCGGGATGGAAAAGCTCGAAGCCACGCGCGATGCCATCCAGGCTGCCGGGGGCTCTGTCGAAATTCATAGTGTCGATCTCAGCGACCCCGAGGCCTATGCCGACCTCGTATCGAAGATCTCCGCCGATAACGGCCGTCTCGACATGCTCGTCAACAATGCGATGAGCGTCCATTACGCCCCGCTTCACAAGCTCTCGCTGGAGCACTGGCGCAAGGACTTTGCTGTTAACGCCGACGCCGTCTTCGCAGGCACCAAGGCTGCGATCGCGGCAATGCGGGAAAGTGGAGGGGGAAGCATCGTCAATGTTTCTTCGACAACCGCAATCCGCGCAGCTCCCTACATGGCCAGCTATTCGGCCAGCAAGGCAGCGATGATCCAGTTCACCTCGGTCGCCGCCATGGAAGTCGCTCGGGAGAACATTCGCGTAAACTGTGTCGTTCCAGGGCAGGTGCAGACTGCCGGGAACGAGGACTTTGCGCGCAAAGCTCCTGAAGTTGCAGCCAAGACCGTTGAAGCCATTCCCATGGGTCGGGGCGGGGCACCCGAAGAACTCGCAGCGGCGATCGTCTTCCTTCTGTCCGATGCCGCCAGCTATATCACCGGTATTGCCCTTCCCGTCGACGGCGGCAAGTCGGCGCAGCTCTACCTGCCTTCATGACCGGCGTCGCCGTCATTACCGGAGCGGCGAGCGGGATAGGCGCGGGACTTGCGCGCGCCGCTTGTGCGCGCGGCATGGCGGTCGCTCTCGCCGACTGGAATGCCGAGGCGCTGGAGGAGATAGCCGGGACGCTCACTGGCGACGTCGCATTCCGCAAGACCGATGTGCGCAACGAAGCCGACCTCACAGCGCTTGCCGATCTCGCCTACGATCGCTTCGGGCAGGTCGATCTGCTGTTCAACAATGCCGGCGTTCTTTCGTCGGGCCGTGCATGGGAAATCGACGCCGAAACCTGGAAGCGCTCATTCGATGTGAATGTGCTCGGTGTGGTCAATGGGCTGCGCGCCTTCGTGCCGCGCCTCATCGAGGCTGCGCGACCCGCACGGATCGTCAATACCGCATCGGTGGGCGGCTTCTTCGCAGGCCCACTCATGTCTCCCTATTCTGCATCGAAGGCGGCAGTCGTCTCGCTGACCGAAGCGCTGGTGCAGGAGCTGGCCAAAACCGCCGATTTCATCGAGGTCTCCCTGCTTGCACCGGGCCCGGTGAAAACTGGGATACTTGGCGAAGAGGCGCGCGAGGAATCCTCGCGCCTCGTCGAGAAGATGCGCGAAATGTCGCAGCAACTGGGGGCTGACCCCGACGAATATGCTCGCCTCATTTTCGAGGCGATAGACCGCAAGGAATTCTGGATCGTCCCGCAACCTCAATCGCTCGACCCGCGGCTGGTCGAGAGGACGGAGATGATCCTTGAACGAAGGACCCCGGGCACAACCGGGAAGAAGGGTTAGGAAGCGTGGCGAACTGGGATCAGGAAGTCGATATCCTTGTCGTGGGCTCGGGCGCCGGGGGGCTGCTGAGTGCCTTGGTTGCGGCTGAGAACGGCGCATCGGTACTGGTGATCGAGAAGGAAGCCTTGTGGGGCGGTACGTCTGCCACGTCAGGAGCTGGGATCTGGATCCCGGCAAGCGACCAGGCGCGCGAAGCCGGGTTCGACGACAAGCCGGAAGATGCGTTCACCTATGTGCGTGCGCTTTCTGCCGACAACGTCCCAGACGCGAACATCCGCGCCTACGTGGAAAACGCTGCGCCCATGCTGCGCTGGATGGGGGACCACACCGAGCTTACCTACTGTGCCTTTCCCTATCCCGACTACCATGCGGAAAATCCCGGAGGCAGCCCGACCGGTTTTCGCACGCACATGCCGCTGCCGATGGACGGGAGGGCGCTCGGCAAGGACGTCGAGACGCTTCGCTTTGCCAGCCCCGCTGCAAGCCTCTTCGGCTACCTCAACTGGCACTTCGACGAGACATACATGCTCCTTTTCCGCCAGAAGGGCTGGTGGTGGCATCTCGCCAAGAGCCTCGCTCGCTACTGGTTCGACTGGCCCTTCCGTTTCAAGAGCAGGAAGGATCGCCGGCTCACGCTCGGCAATGCGCTCACCGGCGGGCTTCGTCTCGCGCTCAACGACAAGAAGGTGCCCGTCTGGCTGGAAAGCCCGATGCTCGATCTGGTCGAAGAGGGTGGACGGGTGTCCGGTGCGGTTGTCTCGCGCAAGGGCAAACCCGTTCGCATTGCGGCGCGCAAGGCGGTCATCCTCGCTGCCGGTGGCTTCGACAAGAACCAGGAGATGCGCGACGAGCACGCTCCTCTTTACAAGACGGCGCTGTATTCGGGCGGGACCAGCGGAAATACCGGGGACTCGATCAGGGCAGGGCAATCGGTCGGTGCCGACACGATGAACATGCAATCGGCCTGGGCAGCACCGGTATTCTACGTTCCCGGAGAGGACCGCGGTCGCCTCTCGACCATCGAACGCGCCTTGCCCGGTTGCATCATTGTCAACCAGTTAGGCGAACGCTACCTCAACGAGGCTGCAAGCTACCACATCGTTGGCCAGCAGATGGCGCGGCGCGAGGCCGAACATGGCGACGCGAGCCCGAGCTGGTTCGTTTTCGACCACCGGTTCCGCCACAAATACCCGGTCGGCCCCTTGTTGCCGCTCGTACCCGACTGGGCGCAGAACGGCATGGTAAAGTCAATCCTCAAGAAGGGCCGGACGATTGCCGATCTGGCCGAGGCCATGAAGGTCGATCCCGCGCGCCTCGCAGCGACACTCGAACGCTTCAACGCGCACGCGGCTAAGGGCGAGGACCCCGATTTCCATCGCGGCGAAGCTGCATACGACAAGATGTACGGTGACCCTTCGGTCACGCCCAATCCCAGTTTGAAACCAATCGAGAAGGGGCCGTTCTACGCCATGCCGATCTACCCTGGCGACATCGGCACAAACGGTGGCCTTCGGACCGACGAGCGTGCACGGGTCGTCGACGAAAAGGGGAGCCCGATCGGCGGGCTCTACGCGATCGGCAACAATGCGGCCTCTGCCATGGGCGAAAGCTATCCCGGCGCTGGCGTAACCATCGGCCCGGCGCTGACTTTCGGCTATCTCGCTGCGCGCGATGCCTTGGGAGTCAACGACTAGCCAGAACTCTGCTTTCGATCGATCTGGGCGAGAGTGATGGTGAAACCGCATCGCTCGGCCGAATTCAGGGTAAACTCCTGATACCTTTGGAACAGGCCGTGGAGATGCGCGTCGATTTCGTCCTGCGAATAATCGAGCGAATGCACGCACTCATAGCCCTCCTTCGCGGCCCGATCATGTGCAGCCGTGCCATCATCAACGCCGAAAAACACGTTCATTACGCCCTCTCCGCGCTGGGAGAGGAATTGCGAGATGACGCTATCCTTCTCCCGGCCGGGCATCGGTGCGCATAGTTCGATCCCCGCGTCCCAGGCGATGGCGACATTGATGCCGAACGGCGCGCCGGTCCAATCGACATCCATGAAAGTTGCCCCGAGCAAGTCGCTATATTGTTGCTTGGCCTTCTCGATATCATGCACCGCGATCATCACGCGGTTTACGCCTCTCAATCCCATTGGCTTTCCCTCTCAGAAAATCGGAATGTGTGAGCTGTCGTGACTAGTCCGCACGCACCTTGACCTTCGGCGCTTCCTTGCCGCGCCGCATCCGCGCGATGAACTCTCCGATCGGAGCCGGTTCCGGCACCGGGCCGTCGGGTGCCCCGTCACGCTCCCAGAATTCGGCATAGCTTGGGAAGAGCTTGTGGAAGTTCCCCTCTGCCCGCTCTGTGCCGGGCCAGCGCATCTTGAGATCGCCGACCGGCGGCTTGTTGAGATCGGTCGCGTACCAGTACAGCGGCAAGCGCCGCCGGAAGAACCACTGGCCGTCCTGCCGCTCGTAGTCGTCGACATACATCATTTGCATGATAACCCATTCGTCGCCGCCGGCAGAAGGTGTCTCGTGCTCGTTCTTCGAATAGACGATGCCATGCGCGTGATCAGCATCGTCGAGCTCGATGATATGCCCTCCTATGTGGTGCGACGTTCCCGTAAACGGGCTGCGCAGCGTCTTGTCCATGTATTCGCGCAGCGCTTCGCGACCGCTGGTTTCCTTGCCGACCCTGACGTCGGCGCAAAACAGTCCGACCATTGCGTCCATGTCGCGCATGTCGAGTGCCAGCGCGTATTTGGCGGGCAGTTGCCGGATCTCTTCCAGCGATTCCAGGCGATCAATTCTGTCTGCGAGATCGGTCAAGCGTTGCACTCCTTCCCCATTCCTTTGCGTAACGTATCGGGCAAACCGCTACGATTTGCAAATTGCGATTGCATGTGATCTGTATAACGCGTAGAGTAAAGCGATAAAAGTTACGCAAATGACCCTTCCGATGGGGTCGTTGAGGGAGGATGCAGATGAAATTCGCGCTCGTATCGACGCTGGCCGTGGCCACGACACTTCTTGCAGCGGCTCCGGCCGTTGCGCAGGACGCGGAAGACGAGACCTACAACGATGATGGCATCGGCGTAATCGTCGTCACCGCGCAGAAGCGTGAACAGAACGTCCAGGACGTTCCGATCGCCATCTCCGCAGTCGGTGAAGAGTTTCTCGAAAGCCGCGATATCACCTCGATCGACAACCTCGGCTCGATCGCTCCCAACGTGAAAATCGAGCGGGCACCGGGCAACTCGACCATTGCGCAGGTCTCGATCCGCGGCTCGGTCACGATCAACCCGGCCGTGACCTGGGAGCCGGCCGTCGGCATCTATCTCGATGGCGTCTACATCGCCAAGAACCAGGGCGCGATCTTCGATGTCGCCGACTTGGAGCGCGTCGAAGTCCTGCGTGGTCCGCAGGGGACCCTTTATGGCCGCAACACGCTTGCCGGCGCGGTCAACCTGGTGACGGCCAAGCCAACCGGCGTGTTCGGCGGCGAGGCGGAACTCACATATGGCAATTTCGACTATCGCCGCGCCCGCGCGACGCTCGACCTGCCCGCCTTCGGACCTTTCTCGGTCAAGCTCTCGGGACAGATCGCCAAGCGCGACGGCTTCTATGACGTGATCCCCAATCCTTTCCCGGGTGCCGACTTCTTCGCGGGACCGCCTCAGGTGGATTCGGCCAACTCGCTCGATGGGCAAAGCGCGCTGGCACAGGTGCGTTTCGAGCCCACCGATACGCTGACAGTCTACTACATGTTCGACTATGCCAATTACGACCAGCGGCCGCGTCCGGGACAGCTCGTCGGCCTCAACCTAAACGGCGGACCGGCCGACATCTTCGATCCCGCGAGCCCGTCCTACACCGGTGTGCCGCTGTCGCTGTTCTTCGATCCCGATCGCAACGCGACGCAGAGCCTCGACGCGGGCATCTTCGAGAAATCGCGGACCATGGGCCATTCGCTCACCGCGACGCTCGATCTGGGTGCTCTCGAGCTCAAGTCGATCACCGCGCTGCGCGATCTCAAGTGGGAGGACCGTCTCGATCTCGATGGTTCGCCGATCTCGATTGCAACCACCGCCCGCTTCACCGACATGGAAAGCTTCAGCCAGGAGCTGCAGCTGACGGGCAGCACCTTCTCCGACCGCGTCAATTTTGTCGTCGGTGGCTTCTACTATGACGAAGAAGCCTCGACCGAGAACCCGCAGCTCTTCTTCGGCGTGTTCGGGCCGTTCGGGAGCCAGTTTGAGTCGAACTACGCATCCCAGACCGAAGCATGGGCGGTCTATGCGCAGATCGATGCCGAGCTGACCGATAACCTCACTCTGACCCTCGGAGCCCGCTACACCGAGGAGCGCAAGGACATAAGTCGCTTCCTTCAGGTGCTGAGCGACCCGACAATCCCCGCCGCAGCATTGCCGTTCACCGTTGCCGATATCGAGTTCGGTGATGTCGAACAGGCCAAATACGATGACTTCAGCCCGGCCGCGACGCTCACATATGAGATCAATCCCGACGTCAGCGTCTACGCGCGCTACGCAAAAGGCTACAAGTCGGGCGGCTTCAACGGCGAGACCAACGTCTTTGTCGCTCCGACAGCGGATTGTCCGACGGGCGCGCTCGAATTGTGCAATCCTTACCTTCCCGAGACAGTCGACAGCTATGAGCTCGGTCTCAAGAGCGTGCTGGCCGATGGGGCGTTCGTGCTCAATCTCGCCGCGTTCTGGGATGATCACCAAGACATCCAGCTCTCGGTCTTCGATGCGACCGGTGCTGCCGCCTCCAAGGTCCTCAATGCGGCTTCGGCAACGATCAAGGGTTTTGAGATCGAAACCGTGATTCGGCCATCGGACGCACTGACGATCAACGGTTCGTTTGCCTACCTCGATACCGAATACGAGAGCTTCATCGAAAACGGTCTCGAAGTCTCCGACAACCGCGCGTTTCCGCACGCGCCCGAATTCACTATTTCGATGGGCGCTGACTGGCGCGTTGCCGAAGGTGACTGGGGGCGCCTGAACCTCATCGGGGACCTCAACGTTGTGTCGGACTACTATACCTTCCCGTATCAACTCGAGCAGACCGATCCCTTCGCCCAGGTTGCCGGAAACAGCCGCTCGCAGGGCAGGGTAATTGCCAATCTGCGTGCCACGGTTTCCGAGGTGTCGCTTGGCGGCGTTGATGCCAGCATCTCGGCCTGGGTGCGCAATCTCACGCAGGAAGACAACGCGTCGAACTTCATCGATTTCGGGCCGGCATTCGGCGGTCTGCTGCTCGGCTACTTCCCCGAGCCGCGGACCTATGGCCTGACGGTAGGCGTCGAGTTCTGAGGGCTTGTCTGAGAGGGGAGCTCTTTTGATTCCGGGGCTCCCCGCCCCTTCGAGCTCAGGTGCCTAGCGGACGGTTGGTTCTTTTCTTGACCCGCCACTCGCCCCCGTCCAGCCTCACAAACTCCCACCTGTTGGACGCGACCCGCCAGGGTTCAAACCCCACATCCGTCTTGCGGTAAACTGTACTGTAACCAGTCGCCACAGCTTCGTCGCCGTCGACAAGGATATGGTGAGGCAACAATACGTGGGCGCATCCCGCGGCCATCAGTTCGCGATGGGTATCGCTCTCGATCAGGCCAGCGATTTCAGAGCGTCCCCGCGCTACCCCGTAGCCGCCTACGTCATACTCGCCATCTTCGATCCATAATGCCGCCACGCCGACGGAATCGCCCGCATCGGCTAATGGACCGTATTGCGCGATCAGGTTCCGGATGGTTTCTGCATCTGCGAGCCGCCGGACGATGTCGCATTCTTCATTCACGAGCAGCGGCAAGCCCGGCCCTGCGCCCGAAGAATGTGCAGTCTGCCAGGCTAAGTCCCGAGGAATATCCACGGCCCCATGCGGGCAGGCCGTGAGTACAACGCCCTGCGGCGTATAGACCCAGTACCGGGGTGTCTTCGCGGTCGAGCACTTCACCATCGATCGATGTGTTGAGGCCGCCCAGGGTGAAGAAACTGAAGTAGCTTGTCTCGAAATTGAGTTCGAGCGCTACGAATGGACCCTGGTCGAGCGCGACTAGGATCGGTTCGCGTTTGTCGAACAGCGGGTCGCGGCCCTCGCTCGCATGGGCGTTGTACTGCGCCATCGTTTGGGCCAGCGTATTCTCGGGCATGTCGAGTTCGCGCTCGACCTCTTCCCAGCTGTCTCCGGTAGCCGCAATCGAGGTTCGCGCGAAGTCCGCCGGCTGGCTGAAATGGGCGCTGTCGAGGAGCAAGTAGACTTTTCCACCCGGCTGATCGACCGCGTATCGGCTGACCCTGCCGTGATAGCAGTCTTCATTGATGAAGCGCTGGCCGTGGATGTTGACGAACACGCCGTGCGCTTGCTCGGCCGGCATGGTCCAGGGGCAGGTCGTGAAGAACTGGTCCATGTGAACCGCTTCCCCGCCGGCACCGACGCCCATCGCGATCCCGCTGCCATCGTCGCGGTCTCCGATCGGATCATTGATGCGGAATGTCTGCGGGCAATGCTTGCGCCGCATCGCTTCATTCATGACGAAGCCCCCGGTCGCCAGCACCACTCCGGCGTTGGCACGAACGTAGCGTACCTTGCCGTCGATCTTTGCAGCGACACCCACGATGCGCCCGCTTTCCTCGATCAGGCCACGCACGGCGGCATCGACGATCACCTGTGTCCCGAGATCTCGTGCGCGTTGCTCGAGTATGTCCACGAGCGGCCTTCCGCCGCCCCATCCCATATGCTGGATGACATGGCCGCGCGGCGCGGGCTTTGCCTCGTTGCAGAACGGCGCGGCAGCTTCGCTGCCCGACCAGATAAGCGTGGAATCGTCGGCCGGTTCGATCAGCTTTCCCGGCAGGTAATTTCCGCGGTAGGGCACGCCCTGATCCTGAAGCCAGGCATAGTGATCGAGCGCCTTTGCCGCGTAGATTGCGCACTTGGCATCGTTGACGCACGGACCGCCTGCCAGCTTGAGGTATTTCTCGAAATCCGCGGTGCTGTCTTCGAAACCGGCTGCTTTCTGCGCATCCGTCCCGCCATTGCCGCCGATGTAGATTTCGCCGCCCGACAAAGCGGACGCACCCCCGCTTCCCGAATTGCGTTCGAGAACGAGGACCTTCACACCTGTCTCAGCCGCTCCGATCGCTGCGCAGGCGCCGGTTGCTCCGAAACCCACCACGACAACATCGCTTTCATGGTCCCATGAAGGGACTTCGCTGGCAGGCAGGGGCCTGTGCAGCGTTGGCTCAGGCATCGGCAGCCTGGCTTTCCTTCGCCTTAACGAGGTCGAGCGCGACGTCGACGATCATGTCCTCCTGACCGCCAACCATCTTGCGCGCACCCAGTTCGACGAGAATCTCGCGGGTGTCGAGGCCGTAGTCTCCGGCGGCTTTTTCTGCGTGCCTCAGGAAGCTCGAGTAGACGCCGGCGTATCCCAGCGCGAGCGTTTCCCGGTCGACGCGAACGGGTCTGTCCTGCAGCGGCCGGACAAGATCCTCGGCGGCATCCATCAGGGCCATGACATCGCAGCCATGGTTCCAGCCCTTGCGATCGGCTGCAGCGATAAAGACTTCGAGCGGTGCGTTACCCGCCCCGGCGCCCATACCTGCGAGGCTCGCGTCGATGCGGACTGCACCTTCCTGTGCGGCCACGATCGAGTTTGCGACTCCGAGCGAAAGATTGTGGTGCGCGTGGATGCCGCGCTGTGTCTCGGGCTTCAGGACCTTGCTGTAGGCCTGTAGCCTGTCGCGTACGCCGTCCATATCAAGTGCACCGCCGCTGTCGGTGACGTAGACGCACTGTGCGCCGTAGCTTTCCATGAGGAGCGCCTGCTGGGCCAGTGCATCCGGATCGATCATGTGGCTCATCATGAGGAAGCCCGACACGTCCATGCCGAGGTCGCGCGCCATGCCGATATGCTGCTTGGAGACATCGGCTTCGGTGCAATGGGTCGCCACCCTGACCGAGCGAACCCCAAGATCATAGGCGCGCTTCAGTTCCTCGACGGTTCCGACACCGGGAAGAATCAGCGTTGTCAGGACCGAATTGGTCAGCACCTCGGCGACCGCTTCGAGCCACTCCCAGTCGGTGTGTGCCCCGAAACCGTAATTGAAACTCATGCCCGAGAGGCCGTCCCCGTGAGCAACCTCGATCGCGTCGACGCCTGCCTTGTCGAGGGCGGCTGCGATGTCGCGCACGTGATCGGTGCCATACATGTGCCGGATGGCATGCATGCCATCGCGCAGGGTTACATCCTGGATATAGAGCTTGTCGCCCTTTTCGACTTTGAATGCAGCGCTCATTGTACAGGCTCCTTTGCCGCCATCGCGCGCTGAGCCATCAGTTCTCCGGTGGCTTTGGCGGCGGCGGTCATGATGTCGAGGTTGCCCGAGTAGGGAGGCAGGTAGTCGCCCGCGCCTTCGACCTCGAGCAACACCATCGTCTTGATGCCGGTAAACTCGCCCATGCCCGGGATCTTGAGCGGGTTGTTGTCGCCGAAGCGCTCGAACTGCACCTTCTGCTTCAGTCGGTAGCCGGGCACATATTTCTGGACCTTCGCCACCATCGCCTCGATCGAAGCCCTGATCGCCTCCTCATCGGCACCTTCCGAGAGCGTGAAGACGGTATCGCGCATGATCATCGGCGGTTCGGCCGGGTTGAGAATGATGATCGCCTTGCCCTTGGTGGCACCGCCTACCGCTTCGATTGCGCGGGCCGTCGTGCGTGTGAACTCGTCGATGTTTGCGCGCGTCCCCGGTCCTGCCGAGCGCGAGGAAACCGATGCCACGATCTCCGCGTAGTGGACCTTGGCGACCTGGCTGACCGCAGCAACCATCGGTATGGTCGCCTGGCCGCCGCACGTCACCATGTTGACGTTGGGCGCGTCGAGATTGGCTTCCATGTTGACCGGCGGAACCGTGAACGGGCCGATTGCGGCCGGGGTCAGGTCGACAACACGGATGCCGTCCTTGCGCAGTTCCTCGTCGTGGACCTTGTGCGCGTAGGCGCTCGTCGCATCGAATGCGATCCGGATATCCTTGTAGCAATCGAGTTTCTTGAGGCCCTCGATGCCCTCGTGCGTCGTCGCGATGCCGTGTTCGCGCGCCATGGCGAGGCCCTCGCTCGCCGGGTCGATCCCGACGACGGCGGCAAGTTCCATGTTCTGCGGGTACTTGACCATCTTCATCATCAGATCGGTGCCGATGTTCCCCGAACCGATAATCGCCGCTTTGACCTTGTCCATGTTTCCGATCCTCAAACGAAGCGCATCAAGTGAAGCGGGCCGTACAGCCGCCGATGCCTTCCAGTTCCATTTCGAACGTGTCGCCGGCGACCGCATCCTCGAGCGGGACCAAGGATCCCGACAGGATGATATCGCCTGCATCGAGTGTGACGCCGTATTCCCCAAGAGTGTTCGCCAGCCAGGCCACCGCCTGTGCCGGATCGCCCTGGACTGCAGAGCCAAGACCCGCCGATATCTGCTTGCCGTTCTTCTTTACGGTGACCTTGAGATCGGGCAGCGAGTGCTTGCGCGGGTCCACGCGCGCTTCGCCGAGGATGAAGACACCGCAGCTGGCATTGTCTGCCACCGTATCGACGATGCCGATCTTCCACTGGTCGATCCTGCTGTCGACGATCTCGAAGCAGGGTGCGATCGCTGCAGTCGCGGCAATCACCTGCTCGGCTGTAACGCCCGGCCCCTTGAGCCCTTCGCCAAGTATAAAGGCAATCTCGGCCTCGGCACGCGGCTGGATCAGCTTCTTGTCGGCGACCGAGATGTCTCCTGTGACATGCATCCAGTCGGTCAGGAATCCGAAGTCCGGCTGATGCACGCCAAGCATGTCCTGCACCGCCTTCGAGGTGACCCCAATCTTCTTGCCGACGACGCGCTCGCCTTCGGCCCGACGGCGCTTGAGGAAGTCGAGACTGATCTCGTAGGCGTCGTCGAGGGTCAGCTTCGCGTCGCGCGACGAGAGCGGCGCAAGCGTCCTTTGCTCGCGCAAAGCGGCGAAAAGTTCAGCCCCGTATTTCTCAGCGATGCTCATGCAGGAATTCCGTTGCGTAGCTGTTGAATTCCGCCTGGCGTTCGACCTGTACCCAGTGACCGGTATGACCGAAGGTCAGCAATCGGATGTCGCGGCACGCATCGAGGAACAGCGGTCCATGGCTGGCAGGGCAGAACTCGTCGTCGAGGCCCCACATCACGAAAATCGGGCAGCCAAGCTCGCCCAGCCGTGGTCCGAGATTGGGCGTCTTCATCCGCGCAAGCACGTCCTTGGGCTGGGTCCGGGCCACCTCATAGCGTTCGGCAACCAGCTGGTCGGTCACGCAGTCGGCCCGGCTGGGATGTAGCAGGGTCGAGATGAGGCCACGCTGTTGCTCGAGGCTGAAATCAGGTGAACCGAAATCGCTCTTCATTTTCGCGATGCCCGGCATGGTGAAATAGCTCGCCTGCTCGGCCACGCAGCCCGGTGCCATCAGCACGAGGCTCGAGGCGAAGTCCGGTTCATCGAGCGTGAGCTGGATGGCGATGCCACCGCCCAGTGAATTGCCGACCAGAGCCGCCTGCTCGATCCCGTGCTGGCGCAGCGCTTCGCGCACGGTCTCGGTGAAGAGTTCGAGCGTGTAGTCGATCCCTTCGGGCTTGGACGAGGCTCCGTAACCGATGAGGTCGGGAAGGATCACCCGGAACCCAGCGCCGACAAATGCGTCGACATTGCCGCGGAAATTCGAGGCCCCCGACGCGCCTGGGCCGCTGCCGTGCAGGAAGACGACCGGCGGACCATCGCTTGGCCCTGCCTCGGCTAGGTTGATCTCGTAATTTCCGGCAACCGTGTACCGGTGCGTGCTCAGCTCTGCCATGCTCGCCTCACATGAAGGTGAAGACGGGCGCCTGGCCGAGCATCGTCCCAACGACATCCTTGGTGCGGTTGTTCGGATCGTTCGCCACGTGCGCGCGGGCCGCATTGAGATCGAGCCAGGGCTGGATGATCTCGCTGCTGGTGTAAATCGCGCGGCCACCGAGCAGCTGCACCATGTCGTCGACCAGCTTGGCGAGGCGGCGGACCACCGTCGAAGACTGGTAGGCATACAGCGCGCGCTTCTCGTGGGTGATCTCCTCGCCGCGTTCGGACATCGCGATCAGGTCCTCGAAAGTCGCCTTGAGCGTGAGTTCCATTTCGAGCGACTGGGCATGCGCGGCAGAAATCGCCGCCTGCAGCATGGGATCGTCCTTCGAGGCCTTGCCGGTGTTCGTAGAGATCCGGTCTTCCATGATCTTCATCGCCGCATTGATCGCCGCGCGGGCGCCGCCGAAGGCTGCGGTGCTGACCGAGCGGACAAACACCTGGGCCCAGGGAAGGGCGTAGAGCGGTCCGTCATTCACTTCCTGACCAGGGTTCTGGCACAGGAAGCCTTCGACGGCACGGTGCGTGCGGTATTCGGGCACGAAGGCGCGGTCGACTTTGATCCCGTGGCTACCGGTACCCTGCAGGCCGAACACGTGCCATTCGTCTTCATCGATCACGTAGTCTTCGCGCGGCAGCAGGAAGGTGCGCATGTCGGGCGGACCGCCTTCTTCGGACGGCGGGACGAGGGCGCCGAGCAGCACCCAGTCGCAGTGGACCGAGCCGGTCGAAAAGCCCCAGTGGCCGGAGAGATAGAACCCGCCTTCGGTGCGCTCGACCTTGCCCACGGGCTGGTAGGTCGAGGAGACGATCACGTCGGTGTCCTCTCCCCATACTTCCTTCTGCGCCTTGTCATCGAAGAGCGCGAGTTCGTAGGGGTGGCAACCGACCACGCCGAACATCCAGCCGGTCGACATGCAGCCTTCGGCGAGCAGCTTCTGCACGTCGAAGAAGACGTTCGGATGCATCTCGTAGCCGCCGTAGCGCTTGGGCTGCAGTATCTTGAAGAAACCTGCCTCCTTGAATTCGGCAATCGTCTCGGCGGGGACATTGCGATCAGCCACGCATTGCTTTGCACGTGCCTTCAGCGTGGGGATCATCGCCCGTGCCCGCGCAACCAGTTCGTCGCGGGTTGGGGTGTCGCCTGCCTGACCGTGCATTGGAGCTACCGTCGCCATCATCACTCTCCTGTTTGAGCCGCGATTCGGCGGCTTCCATCAAATTCGTAAAACTTATTGCCAAAAAATACGCAAATCGTCAATTGAAAAGCATTCTAGTTTAGGATAGATGATTTTCAAGAACGTTGGATCGACTGATTCACCGGAAATGACAAGAGGGGATGCTGAAAGTGGACTACGGTCTGACAGGCCGCACTGCGATCGTAACCGGCGGGACCCGCGGTCTTGGCCGTGCGATCAGCGCTGCCCTTGCTGCGCAAGGATGCAAGGTCGTCGCCTGCGCGCGTAGTGAACCCGAGAGCCTTCCCGAGGGCGTCGAATTCGCGGCTCTGGATGTACGCGATCCGGACGCCGTCGAAACATTCGTGAATGATGTGGCAGCGCGCCACGGCGGCATCGACATCGTGGTCAACAATGCCGGAGGCTCCCCCGAATCGGATGCGTCCACGGCAAGTCCCCGATTCGCAGAGGCCATCAACAAGCTCAATTTCCTCGCACCCTATTTCCTTGCGCGTGCGGCTCACCCCCACCTTCTCAAGTCGGACGGTGCCGCGATCGTGAACATCGCGAGTGTGTCGGGCATCCGGCCATCGCCTGGGACGGCAATCTACGGGGCGGCCAAGGCGGCCCTGCTCAGCCTGACCAAGAGCCTCGCCCAGGAATGGGGGCCGCACTCTATCCGCGTGAATGCGATTATCGTCGGGCTCGCCGAAACAGAGACCACCGCTGATACCTACGGCAGCGAAAATGCGCAGGCGAAGATCGCTGCGTCCCTGCCGCTCGGCAGGATGGCCCGCGGCGAGGATATCGCTCGTGCGGTTCTCTATCTCGCATCGCCTGCATCCGAATATGTCTCGGGTGCCTGGCTCAACGTCGACGGGGGCGGTGAACGTCCCCTCTTTCTCGATATTGTGAAGGGAGGATAGCGCTATGGCTATCAAGGAACTCGGCTTTGTCGTCGTGGAGACGCAGCAGCCTGAAAATTGGCGCTCTTTCCTCAAGAACGTCGTCGGGGCGATGCCGGTCGAAAGCCCCGGAGGCGGTGTCCTCCACTACCGGGTCGACGAGCGGCCTTTCCGGTTTCGCATTGTCGAAGGTGCGACTGACCGGCTAGCTGCAGCAGCCTACGAGATCGATACGCGCGAAGAGCTCGATGCGCTTGCAGAGCGCATTTCCGCCGCAGGGCAGCCGGTCGAGTGGGGGTCGGAGGCGGACGCCTCATCGCGCGAGGTGGAAGCCTTTTTCACCACGAGCGATCCGGCGGGCAATGGCCTGGAGTTCTATGTCGGCCACGCAGTGACCGACGAAGCGTTCGTGTCGCCGCAAGGCGTCTCGGGCTTCGTCACCGGCAAGCTCGGCATGGGCCATGCCGTTTTCGCGGCGCCGGATTTCCCGGCATCGCATGACTTCTACAAACAGGTGGTCGGTTTCCACGATACCGATCTGCCCGAGTTCAAGTTCTCTCCCGATCCGGCCGACCCCGGCATGCGGTTCGCCTTCATGCATGCGGACAACGGTCGCCATCACGCGGTGGCGCTCGGCGAAATGCCGCAGGTTCCGCCGCAATGTGTTCATATCATGCTCGAGATGGAGACGATCAGCGACGTCGGCAAATGTCATGATCGCATGCGCGCTGCGGGTGTCCCCGAAAGCGCCTCGATCGGCCGTCACGTGAACGACCAGACGCTCGGCTTTTACATGCAGACGCCTAGCGGTTTCGACCTCGAGATCGGCTGCGACTCGCTGGTGATCGATCCAACGACCTGGAAGGCGACCGCTCACGAGGCACCCAGCGAGTGGGGCCACGTGTGGGCGTGGCAGAAAGCCGCTCAGGAGGCCGAACAGGCAGAGGCGGCAGAATGACACTCGACAAGACAATGAGCGCTGCCGACATCGTCGGGCAGCTCGAAAGCGGCATGACGATCGGTATCGGCGGCTGGGGACCACGGCGTAAGCCGATGGCTCTCGTGCGCGAGATCCTGCGGTCGGACCTTACGGACCTGACCATCGTATCCTACGGCGGTCCCGATGTCGGCATGCTATGTGCAGCGGGTAAGGTTCGCAAGCTGGTGTTTGCCTTCGTTTCGCTGGATGCGATTCCGCTCGAGCCGTGGTTTCGCAAGGCACGCGAGGCCGGCGAGATTGAAGTGCTCGAACTCGACGAAGGCATGTTCCAATGGGGCCTCAAGGCTGCCGCATTCGGACTGCCTTTTCTTCCAACGCGTGTTGGGCTTGGAACCGATCTCGTTGAGCTTGGCGACCTCAAGACGGTCGCATCTCCCTACGAGGATGGCGAGGTGCTCGTCGCCATGCCGGCACTTAAGCTCGACGCCGCGATCCTGCACGTGCACCGCTGTGATCGTCGCGGAAATGTCCAGGCGCTTGGTCCCGATACCTACTACGACGATTGGTTCGCCAAGGCAGCGGACAAATGCTTCGTCAGTTGCGAGGAACTCGTCGACGCGATGGAGGACGCCTATCCCGACGATGCCAAGGCCAACATCGTCGAGCGCTGCTTCATCTCCGGTGTCACGGAAGCGAGGGGCGGTGCGCACCCGACCTCGCTTCCGCCTGCCTATGGCTGGGACATGGCTTGGTTCAAGCAATACGCCGCCGCCGCCAAGGAACCGGGTGACTGGTCCGAGGTAGGCAAGGAACTGATTGCCGAAAGCGAGGAGCAATATCTCGCCTCGGTGGGTGGAATGGAGGCGGTCGGAGCTCTTGCTCTGCCGATATTCTGATGAGCGTTACTCTTGCAGAACTGTGCATCGCCGCGGTGGCCGAAACCTTCCGCACTTCGCGCGAGATCATAGGCACCGGAATAGGCCCCGTGCCGCGTCTTGGCGTTGGTCTGGCCAAGCTCACGCACAGCCCCGGACTGATGATGACCGACGGCGAAGCCTTTCTCGTCGAACAGCCCGTCCCGTTGGGCCCGCGAGCGTATGACGACCGCAAGCCGGCAGGCTATCTTCCCTTCTCGCGCTTCTTCGATAGCGCGGTCTGGACGGGCCGGCGCCATGCGATGGTAACGCCGACCCAGATCGACAGGTTTGGTCAGACAAACCTGTCCGCTCTTGGTGGCACACACGACCAACCCAAGGTGCAGATGCTTGGCGCCCGCGGCTTTCCGGGCAACGGTATCTACCATCCCAATTCGATATTCATTCCGATGCACTCGACGCGCGTGTTCGTCGAAGGCGAGGTCGACCGTGTCTCCTCGCCCGGATACAATCCGGCGCGCCGCCTTCCCGGAGGCAACTATTCGGGCATCGACCTCCGCAAGATCGTCACCAATCTGTGCGTGATGGATTTTGGCGGACCGGACAACGCAGTGCGTGTCGTCTCGCTGCATCCCGGCGTCACTTTCGACCTTGTGCAGGAAAGCACCGGATTTGAACTTATCGATGCGGTCGAAGGCGAGACCGCTTTGCCGACATCCGACCAACTCGAGATCATTGCAAAGCTCGATCCGCATCGTGTCCGCGACAAAGTGCTCAAGGACAATCCGCCGGCACGCCCAAATACCGAAGGGGAAGCAGCATGAGCGACGCAATCGTTCCGATCGTCAACGAACCGCCGGTCTATGAGACAGACGAGCCGATTCTCTACGAAGTTCGCGATGGTGTCGCCTATGTGACGCTCAACCGTCCCGATTTCCACAATGTGCAGAACAGCCAGATGACCTATGCGCTGGATGATGCCTTCCAGCGCGCGGTCAATGACGACGAAGTGAAGTGCATCGTCCTCAAGTCGGACGCCAAGCATTTTACCGCGGGACACGACATCGGCAGCCCAGGTCGCGACTTCCATTCGAGCTTTGAGCGCCGGTTGATGTGGTACGATCACGCCAACAAGGGCGGGGCCGAAAAGGCCTATGCGCGCGAGCAGGAAGTCTACCTCGGAATGTGCAAGCGCTGGCGCGCCATTCCAAAGCCGACCATCGCTCAGGTGCACGGCGCATGCGTGGCCGGCGGACTGATGCTGGCCTGGGTTTGCGATTTGATCATCGCTTCGGACGATGCTTTCTTTCAGGATCCCGTGCTTCAGATGGGTTTCCCGGGGGTCGAGTATTTCGCGCATTGTCACGAGCTCAATCCGCGCATTGCCAAGGAATTCCTGTTTCTTGGCGAACGGATGAGCGCAGAGCGCGCCTATCAGATGGGCATGGTCAACCGGGTTGTCCCGCGCGATCGCCTGGGCCGGGAAGTTGAAGCCGTCACCGCCCGCCTCGTCGAACAGCCACGCCTTGCACTGCAACTGGCCAAACAGGCCTGCAATCACATGGAGACACTTGCCGGCAAGGAAGCGGGCATCGATGCCTCGTTCGGCTATCACCATTTCGCCCATGCCAACAACCAGCTGGTCAAAGGTGATTACATTGCCGGTTTCGACGGCAAGAAGATGGCGGAGAAGAACAAGGCGCAGGCTGCCGGCAAAGCGGGGGCGAAGGAGGGCTGAGCCCCTTCGAATTCGCTATGCCCGCGCAAGGACATGACCCTCTATCCACTCGACTGACCAAGATGCTCGGTTGTCGGCTGCCCGTGGTGCAGACCGCAATGGGCTGGATCGCCACGCCTGAACTCGTTGCTGCTAGCTCAAATGCAGGTGCGTTCGGCTTTCTTGCTGGTGCAGTCATGCAGCCCGCGCAGCTTGGCCAGGCGATCGACAAGCTCAAGGGTATGACCCCGCACAGTTTCGGGGTGAACTTCCATAGCTTCCAACCCGGCGCCCAGGAGATCGTAGAGATCATCCTGGCCAATGCGGATCGAGTACGGGCAGTGAGCTTCGGGCGTGGGCCCGATGCGGAGATGATCGGCAGGTTTCGCGCGGCCGGGATCATCTGCATGCCCACAGTAGGGGCACTCAAGCATGCCCAGAAGATGGTCTCGCTGGGCTGCGAGGCGATCACGATCCAGGGCGGGGAAGGTGGCGGCCACACGGGATCAGTCGCTACGACCATTCTCCTCCCGCAGGTTCTCGACGCGGTCGATGTGCCCGTCGTGGCGGCGGGCGGGTTTGCCGATGGACGCGGTCTTGCTGCAGCCCTTGCCTATGGCGCGTGCGGAATTGCCATGGGCTCGCGCTTCATGATGACGAGCGACAGCCCGGTCCCCGGCGAAGTCAAGGCCGCCTACACGAAAGCCGGCACTCAGGACATCTTCGTCACGTCCAAGATCGACGGTATCCCGCAGCGGATGATCCGCAATGCAATGCTCGACAAAATCGAAGCCGGCGGATCGCTCGCACGCTGGCGCCGCGGCCTTCTGGCGGGGCTCGCCATGAAGCGCGAGACCGGGGCGAGTTGGCCCGAAATGATGCGCTCCGCACGCCAAATGACCTCGCATGGCGAGATGAGTCTTCCTGAGGCCATGCTCGCGGCCGCCGCTCCGGTGCTGCTGCAAAAGGCGGTGGTGCAGGGTGATGCGATCGGCGGACTGATGGCTTCAGGGCAGGTGGCGGGGCGACTTGATGACCTGCCCAGCTGTGCGGAGCTGGTTGACCGCATCGAGAGCGAGGCGCGCGAACGCATCGCGGCACTTGCTGGTGCAAACTAGGCGAACAATGGGGAGGAAGTGATGGGCATCGAAACCCACATCGAGAACAGGATTGCCGAGATCGTCTTCGACGTTCCGCCGGTCAATGCCTTCGACAGCCAGACCTGGATGTCGATCCCCAACATCGTGACGGCAGCGGCCCGAAATCCCGACGTGAACTGCTTGCTTATCCGGGCCGAAGGCAAGGGCTTCTGTGGCGGGGTCGATATCAAGGAGATGCAAGCGCACCCAGAGCGGATCACAATCCTCAATCGCGGAAACTACCTTACTTTCAAAGCTATCCGCGATGCCGAAGTCCCGGTTGTCGTAGCCGCTCACAAATTCGTGATCGGCGGCGGCATCGGGATATGCGGCGCCTCCGACACGGTCATTGCGGCCGATGATGCCTATTTCTCGCTGCCCGAGGTTGATCGCGGGGCGATGGGAGGAGCCAGCCACCTTTCGCGCATGCTCCCGCTTCACAAGGTCCGTGCCGCCTTTTTCACCGGGGGCAACATTCCTGCTGCCGAGGCGTATCGGCTGGGCGCGGTTGAGAAGGTCGTCGCCAGGGCGGATCTAGAACGCGAGGCGCGCGAGTTTTGCGGTGTGATTGCATCGAAGAGCCGCAAGGCTCTGGTGATCGCCAAGGAAGCTCTCAATGGCCTCGAGGAGCGCGATGTCGATCGCGGATACCGCTGGGAACAGGGGTTCACTCTCGAAATGTACATGCACGAAGACAGCCAGAAGAGCCGCGACGCATTCGTCGAGACCGGCAAGGCAGCGGAATTCTAGAACCATGGATCTTACTTACACCCCGGCGCAAGAGGCCTTCCGGGCCGAAGTTCGCGAGTGGCTCGCAGCCCATGTCCCTGACCGTCCGCTACTGACGCTCGAAGGCGAGGAAGGTTTCCATCAGCATGTCGAATGGGAGCGCAAGCTGGCCGAAGGAAATTGGGGCATGGTCACTTGGCCCGAAGCCTACGGTGGGCGCGGCCTCGACCTGATCGAGTGGCTTATTTTCGAGGAGGAGTATTGGGCCGCCGGGTCGCCCTTGCGCGTCAACCAGAACGGCATCTTCCTCCTTGGCCCAACCATTATGGAATATGGCACCGAGGAGCAAAAGCAGCGCTTCCTTACCCCGATGGCTGCCGGCGAGAAAATCTGGGCCCAGGCATGGTCGGAGCCTGGCGCGGGTAGCGACATGGCAGCGAGCAAGACGACCGCCTTTCGCGACGGCGACCACTACGTTATCAATGGCCAAAAGACCTGGTCCAGCAGGGCTAGCTTTGCCGACTGGGGCTTCGGGCTGTTTCGAACCGAGGAGGGCAGCCAGCGACACAAGGGGTTGAGTTTCATCCTCTTCGACCTCGAAACGCCTGGCGTGACACGGCGTCCGATCCGGCAATTGCATGGCGAGCCAGGTTTTGCCGAACTGTTCTTCGACGACGTCCGGGTCCCGGTCGAGAACCGACTGGCGGGTGAAGGCGAAGGCTGGAACGTGGCAATGGCCACGGCAGGTTTCGAGCGAGGTCTCATGCTTCGGTCTCCTGGTCGTTTCCAGGCTACCGCCAAGCGCCTCGTCGAACTTTTCCGCAAGCACGAAAACGATGCTTCTCCCTCCGCGCGCGAGGCTGTCAGCCGCGCATGGATGGATACGCAGGCCTATGCCTACAACACATATGCCGTTGCAGCGCGTATCATGGCAGGCGGCAGCATCGGTGCCGAAGCCAGCCTCAACAAGATCTTCTGGTCGGAGCTCGACCGTAGGATGAACCGCACGGCCATGCAGCTGCTCGGTGCAGCGGCAGAGCTCAAGCACTTCGACGACGGGACGATGAACGACTGGCTTGAAGGCTACATGTTCTCGCTTTCTGGCCCGATCTACGCGGGCTCCAACGAGATTCAGCGAAACATCACTTCCGAACGGCTGCTCGGCATGCCCCGTGTAGCGAAAGGTTAGGGGTAAATCTCATGGAATTCCTGATTGAACCTGACCGCCTCGAACTTGCTGAAGCTGTGGGCGATTATCTTTCCGGCACTCACGGCCCTGAGGTTCTGAGACGTCTTGATGCAGGTGCCAATCGCGACGAGGCGATCTGGTCCGGCCTTGTCGAGATGGGCCTTCCCGGACTGCTGGTCCCCGAGGAGCACGGAGGCCTGGATCTCAAGCTGCTCGATGCCGCTCTTGTTGCCCGCGAATGCGGAAGGCACGCGCTTGGTGAGCCTCTGGTCGATACAGCTTTTGTGACCGTACCTTGGCTTGTGGCTCGCGGCGAGACCGACACTCTTGAAGCCGTCGCATCAGGTAAAGCACGGCCAACGGCAGCGCACCGCATCAACGGCTGGCAAGAGGATGGAAACGGCAGCAGCCTCGAAAGTGTCGATCCACTTCGCAATCTCTCTCCGCTCGATAACGCTGCCAGCGATGATCCACTTCTGATTGACCTCGGCGCTCTCATGAGCGCTGCCCAGCTGCTTGGTCTTGCCGAGGCGATGCTCGACCAGGCTGTCGAATATTCGAAGGTTCGCGAGCAGTTCGGCCAGCCAATCGGCGGTTTTCAGGCCGTGAAGCACAAGCTGGCGGATGTCGCGGTCGCGCTCGAGTTTGCAAGACCGGTCGTTTGGCGCGCGGCGCAGGCTTTGGACGACGGGCTCGGTTCGGCCAGTCTCCATGTCAGCCACGCGAAGATTGCGGCAGGTGATGCAGGTTATCTCGCTGCCGAAAGCGCCATCCAGGTCCATGGCGCAATGGGATACACCTACGAGGTGGATCTTCACTTCTGGATGAAACGCGCGTGGGCGTTGAACGGCGCTTGGGGCAGCCGGGGATACCACACCGCGCGCATTGATCGAGCAATCATTGGGTCAGACGGTGCCGAACGTCATCCGATCGGCCCGCAGCACACATTTGCCTGAGGACGATACAGTCATGCCCGAAGCCTATATTGTCGATGCCGTGCGAAGCCCCATGGGCCGCAAGAAAGGGTCGCTTGCAGACCTTCATCCAGCCGATCTCGCGGCGCATCCGATCAAGGAACTTGTCGCGCGCAGCGGCATCGACGCCGGAGCGGTCGACGATTGTGTCTGGGGGTGTTGTGACACAATCGGACCGCAGGCGGGCGATATCGGGCGGACGGCTTGGCTCGTCGCAGGGTTGCCTGAGCATGTCCCGGGGACGACCGTCGATCGTCAGTGTGGATCGAGCCAGCAGGCAGTTCATTTTGCTGCGCAAGGCGTGATGAGCGGCACGCAGGAATTGGTCGTTGCGGGTGGCAGCCAGGCCATGAATGCGATTCCCATCTCGGCCGCGATGTATGCCGGCGAGCCCTACGGATTCTCCAATCCGTTCAACACGTCGCCGGGCTGGATTGCGCGCTACGGTGACGGACTCCTCAACCAGATAAAATCGGCTCAGATGATCGCCGATAAATGGAACATCTCGCGCGAGGAGATGGAAGAATTCGCCTGCGCATCCCACGCGCGTGCGCACGAGGCCTCCACGAGCGGCGCCTTCGATCGGGAGATCGCGCCCCTGCTTGGCCTCGAGACGGATGAAACAATCCGCCCCGGCACAACCATGGAGGCTCTTGCCGGCCTCAATCCGGTAGGTGGCGAAGGCACCATTACCGCAGGCGTCGCCAGCCAGAACTGCGACGGTTCAGCTGCGCTCCTGCTTGCATCGATCGATGGCCTGGAGAAGCACGGGCTGAAACCACGTGCGCGCATTCATCACCTTTCGGTTCGCGCTGATGATCCCGTCTGGATGCTGACCGCGCCCATTCCGGCGACCCGTCACGCGCTCGAAAAGTGTGGGCTGTCCGTGGACGATATCGACCTATTCGAATGCAACGAGGCCTTTGCCAGCATTCCGCTCGCATGGATGAAGGAGCTCGGCATCCCGCACGAAAAGGTGAATGTGCGCGGCGGCGCTATCGCACTCGGGCATCCCCTCGGCGGCACGGGCGCGAGGATAATGACGACGCTGCTCCACGCGCTCGAGGACACGGGTGGTCGCTTTGGACTCCAGACCATGTGCGAAGGTGGCGGCCAGGCCAACGTAACAATCATCGAACGCATGTGACGGACGAAGCGATGACCTCTGCCGCGATCGAAATCCCTGCCTTGCTTGCACGCTATGCCGACGCATTCGACGCCGGTGACTTTCAGGCTGCGGCAAGGTTGTTCGATGGCGGCTGCGTTGTCGTGGAAGGCAAGGAAATATCTGGTGCAGAACGGATCGCGGCCATGTGGGCATCGTTTGTCCACCTCTACGAGGATGGCACACCCAGAACTCGCCATCTGGTCACCAATCCGGCCATCAGCGTTGCAAGCGATGGCTGTACAGCCAGCTGCCGTTCGCAGTGGACCGTCCTGCAGAAGCTCTCCGGTCAGGCTCTCAAACTTGTCGGCACCGGTCGCTACGAAGACGAGTTCAATTTTCACGAGAACTCCTGGAGGTTCTCGAGGCGCACTTACGGCAAGGTCGATTTCTGGGGCGATGCTTCAGATCACCTCAAAGCGCCGTCAAACATGAAGGAAACAAACCATGGGAATCTGTGACGGACGCACCGTCATCATAACCGGTGCTGCGCGAGGACTGGGCCGGGCGTACGCGCTCGCATTCGCGCAAGAGGGCGCCAATGTCGTCGTCAACGATATCGGAACGTCGCTGCAGGGCGAGGGACGGGATACGAGCGCTGCGGATGAGGTCGTTGCCCAGATCAACGAGGATGGCAAGGGCCGCGCCATCGCCAATTACGAAGACGTGACTGACTGGGACGCTGCCAAGCGTATAGTCGATGCTGCGATCGGGGCGTTCGGCGATCTCCATGTGGTGGTCAACAATGCCGGGATCGTTCGCGACCGCATGTTTGTATCGGCAACGCTCGATGAGTGGGATGCCACGATGCATGTCCACCTGCGCGGTCATTTCTGCATTGCCCGGCACGCGGTCGATTATTGGCGCGGCAAGGCCAAAAGCGGTCAAAGCCCCGATGCACGGATCATCAACACGACCAGCGGTGCCGGCCTCCAGGGGTCGATTGCGCAAGCAGCCTATTCGACGGCGAAGGGCGGTATTGCCAGTCTGACTCTGGTCCAGGCCGCCGAACTCGGCCGCTACGGGATTACCGCCAATGCCCTGGCGCCTTCTGCGAGGACGCGCATGACCGAACAGGCCTTTGCCGACAAGATGGCCACCGAAGGCCAGCAGTTCGATGTCATGGACCCTGCCAATATTGCGCCGACCGTGGTGTGGCTCGGCAGCGCCGAAAGCGCCGATGTCACCGGCTGCGTGTTCGAGCTCGAAGGCGGCAAGATCGTGATTGAGGATGGCTGGCGCGAAGGTCCGTCGGTCGACATTGGCGCGCGCTGGGAGCCGGCCAAGATCGGCGATGCGGTCGCCAAGCTGATCGATGAGCGGGTCGAGCCGCGCAAGGTGTGGGGGACCTGAGATGGATTTTGCATTCACTGACGAACAGGCGATGATCGCCGAAACTGTCCAGTCATTCTTCTCCGAGAACGCGACCAGCGAGCGGACGCGCAAGGCGATGGCCGCCGATGGTTTCGATCGCGATCTCTGGACGGCTTTCTGCCAGGAACTAGGTCTCGCAGGTGCAGCGCTTCCCGAGGAATTTGGTGGTGCCGGACTCGGCATGGTCGAACTGGCGATCCTCGCAGAAGCTGCAGGCACACAGGTTTCCGCGATTCCGCTGCTCGGGCTGTCTATGGCATCGATGGCCCTTGCGGTGGGCGGAACGCAAGAACAGAAAGAACATTGGCTACCAGCTATTGCCGGGGGCGAAACAGTCGCCGTTTTCGCCGAAGGCCCATTGCTCAAGGAATCCGGCGGCAAGGTCAGTGGCACGCTCGAACTCGTGCCGCATGGCGGTGTTGCCGATTTGCTGGTGGTCCATGGCGCCACCGGTGCATGGTTGATCGAAACTGCGTCCGATGGCGTTCATGTCAATGTCTTCACAACCATGGACCAGACCCGTCCGCTGGCGAATGTCACGCTCGATGGTGCGACATGCACGCCCCTTGCCGACTCCGATGCAGCGCGAGCCGCAGCGCATTCAGCGGGCTGTCTTTGCCTCGCCGCGGAAGCACTGGGAGGAGCGCAAGCGTCGCTTGACCGCACCGTGGCCTATGCCAAGGAAAGGGTCCAGTTTGGCCGCGCGATTGGGAGTTTCCAGGCCTACAAGCATCGTCTCGCTGACATGATGATCGAGATCGAACAGGCCCGCAGCGCCGTCTATTGGGCCGCGTGCACAATCGACGAGCAATCGGACGAGCAATACCTCGCGCTCCATGCGGCCAAGGCCTTTTGTGCCGATACGTTTTTCAAGTGCGCAGGCGACATGATCCAGCTTCATGGCGGAATCGGCTTCACCTGGGAGCATGATGCTCACCTCTTTTTCAAGCGCGCGCGCTCGATCCAGACCCTCCTCAAAGGGGGAGACTGGCACCGCGAGCAGGTCGCCGCACAGATTCTGGGAGAAACAGCATGAAGCTCGGTTTCACGAAGGCGGAGGAGGAATTCCGCGAAGAAGCGGCCGACTGGCTCAATGCCCAGATGACCGGCGAGTTCTCCGATATTCGCGGGATCACGACGCTCACCGAGAAGGCGGAGCGTCGCAAGGAGTGGGAGCAGCACCTTGGCGAACATGGCTGGTCCTGCATCGGCTGGCCGAGCAAATGGGGCGGCCGCGATGCCACGCTCGCCGAGCAGGTTATTTTTGCCGAGGAGTATGCGCGCGCCGGTGTGCCGGGACGCGTCAACCACATTGGGGTCGAATTGGCAGGCCCGACGCTTCTCGCGTTCGGAACGGAAGAACAAAAGCAGCGCTTCCTTCCGGGAATCGCGGCAGGCAAGACAATCTTCTGCCAGGGGTTCTCAGAGCCCAACGCCGGTTCCGACCTTGCCAGCGTTCGTACCAAGGCCAGGCTTGATGGGAACGAATGGGTCGTCGAAGGCCAGAAGATCTGGACGAGCCTCGCGCAAATCTCCGACTGGATTTTCGTCGTCACTCGCAGCGAGGAAGGCTCGAAAGGTCCGAAGGGACTTACCTTCCTGATGATGGAAATCGACCAGCCGGGTATCGAGATCCGGCCAATCGAGCAGATCAACGGCGACGCGGAATTCAACGAGACCTTCTTCGACGGGGCTCGCTGTCCGGCCGACAGCCTGATCGGCGAAGTCGGTGACGGCTGGCGTGTGGCCATGGGTCTGTTGAGTTTCGAGCGCGGCGTTTCGACGCTTGGACAGCAAATGGCATTCCGCAACGAACTCGATGAGATCATTGCCGCAGCAAGAGCCAACGGATCAGCTGCCGACCCGCTGATCCGCCAGCGCATTGCAAGGGCCGAGATTGGTTTGCGCCTGATGCGCTACGGGGCCCTTAGGATGCTGTCCAATACCGACCACAGCAAGGTGGATGGTGCCGCGTTGACGTACAAGATCCAGTGGGCGACCTGGCGACGGAGTTTAGGCGAACTGGCCATGGACGTATTGGGACAATCGGGTGAAGTGACCGAAAGCTCCGAATACGAATGGAGCACGCTTCCCAACCTGTTCCTCTATTCGAGAGCGGACACGATCTACGGGGGTACGAACCAGATTCAGCGTAATCTCATCGCCGAACGCGGTCTTGGCATGCCGCGAGAACCACGGGGTGACGTATGAGCCTGGAACCGAAATATCCGCCGCCGCGAAACCTACTGCGTGACCAATCGGTGGTCGTTACCGCCGCTGCCGGCACGGGCATTGGCTATGCGGTTGCGAAGCGCGCCGCCGAGGAAGGCGCTTTCGTCCTGATCTCGGATTTCCACGAACGGCGCCTTGCCGAGGCCGCCGATCGTATCGCCGAGGAAACCGGTTGCGAGCGGCCGCTGACCTGCCTGTGCGACGTAACCGACCAGGCGCAGGTCGATGCCCTGCGCGATTTCGCCTTGGAAAAGCTCGGCAAGGTCGATGTGCTCATTAACAACGCCGGTTTGGGCGGCGAAGTCCCGGTGGTCGACATGACCGATGAACAGTGGGACCGCGTCATCGACGTCACGCTTAACTCGGTCTTCCGCATGACGCGCTCGTTCCTGCCCTCGATGCAGGAACGCAAGACCGGGGCGATCGTGAACAACGCATCGGTGCTAGGCTGGCGGGCCCAGAAGGGGCAGGCGCACTACGCCGCGGCAAAAGCCGGCGTCATGGCCTTTACCCGCTGCAGCGCGCTCGAGGCCGCCGAGTTCGGCGTGAGAGTGAACGCGGTTGCGCCTTCGATCGCGATGCATGCCTTTCTCGCCAAGGTCACCACCGACGAGTTCCTTGCAGAACTTTCGGCCAAGGAGGCGTTCGGGCGTCCTGCCGAAGTGTGGGAAGTCGCCAACGCGATGATATTCCTCGCGTCCGACCTCTCCAGCTACATGACAGGTGAAGTGCTGTCTGTGTCGAGCCAGAGGGCCTGACGATGGCAAGGGTATTCGACAAGCCTGGTGACCTGCTCGGCTCAGAAGGCACCAAGCTCGGCCCGACCGAGTGGATGGAAATTGCGCAGGATCGAGTCGACGGGTTCGCCGAGGTGACCGAAGATCACCAGTGGATCCATGTTGATACCGATCGTGCCAAAGACGGGCCATTCGGCGGGACGATTGCGCATGGCTACCTGACCATGAGTCTCGTCAATCACTTCCTTCCCCAAATGATCGAGGTTCGCGGCTTCTCCCATGCGGTCAATGTCGGCGCGGACCGCCTGCGTTTTCTCAGCCCCGTGCGGGTGGGCAGCCGTATTCGCGGTACGGGCGAGATCGTGCAGGCTGAAGAGATCAAGGGAGCGATCCAGTCGACTGTTCGTGTCACCGTCGAGATTGAGGGCGAGGACGGACAGCCCGCAGACAAACCCGCCTGTGTCATCGACACCATCAGTCGCTACTTTCCCGAGGCCTGACATGGACACAGCGCAGTTCGACCAAGAGAAAATGGAACAGGCGGTCGAGGCCTACGTGTCGAACTACAACGACGGTAACCTCGACGGGATCGTTGCCCTCTTTGCTTCGGATGCCTCGGTCGAGGACCCCGTCGGGACCGAACCGAAGGTCGGCCACGATGCCCTGCGTGCCTTCTTCGGCGTCGGCGTGGAGGCCGGTGCCCGGCTGCAGCTCGACGGCCCGGTACGCGTGGCGGCCAATTACGCGGCCTTTCCCTTTCATGTGACGCTCGAGTGGGACGGCCAGCTGACACGCATCGACGTCATCGACACCTTCAAATTCAACCAGGACGGCAAGATTGCCGAGATGCGCGCCTTCTTCGGCGCGAAGAATACGGGCACGGCCCAAGGAGACTAAACCATGCGCGAAGCAGCCATCGTATCCACCGCCCGTACCGGGGTCGGCAAAGCCTATCGCGGCGCCTTCAATGACACCGAAGCACCCGTCCTCTCTTCCCACGTGGTCAACGCCGCGATCGATCGGGCCGGCATTGATCCGGCCCGCGTCGACGATGTCTACCTCGGGGTGGGCAATCACTGGAATACGCAGAGCTACAATCTCGGGCGCCTCACCGTCCATGGATCGGTGCTGCCCGACACGACCGGCGGGTTCACTCTGGACCGCAAATGCTCCTCGGGGCTGAACGCGATCGCGCTCGCGGCGCGGGGGATCATGTGCGACGAGATCGATTGCGCCGTGGCCGGCGGCATGGAAAGCATCTCGCTCACGATCAACAAGCACGCGCCGCAGTTCCGCAACCGCTCGGAGTTCATCAAGGCTGCCGACCCAACCGCTTACATGGCGATGATCGAGACCGCCGAGATCGTCGCCGAACGCTACGGCGTGTCGCGCGAAGAGCAGGACCAGTTTGCAGCGACCAGCCAGCAGCGTGCGGCTGCAGCGCGGGCGGCCGGCAAGTTCGATGACGAGATCGTCCCCATTTCCGTCACCAAGGCGCTCTTCGACAAGGAAGGCAACGAGACCGGCAAGGAAGAGGTCACGCTCGCAGCGGACGAGGGAATTCGCGAGGGTACGACCTATGAGGCACTGGCGGGGCTCAAACCCGTCTTCAAGGGCGGGATAGAAATTGCCGAAGGGCGCCATGTCACGGCCGGCAACGCCAGCCAGCTTTCCGACGGGGCCTCGGCGCAGGTCATCATGGATCTCGAAACCGCAAAGCGGGATAATCTCCCGGTTCTCGGCATTTATCGGGGATTCCAGGTCGCTGGCTGCGGTGCAGACGAGATGGGCATCGGCCCAGTCTTCGCGATCCCCAAGCTCCTCGATCGTGCTGGACTCAAGATCGAGGATATCGATCTGTTCGAGATCAACGAGGCCTTTGCCAGCCAGGCCGTCTATTGCCAGAAAAAGCTGGGCATCGATCCCGAGAAGCTCAATGTGAATGGCGGCGCAATCGCTATCGGCCACCCTTTCGGCATGACCGGGAGCCGCCTTGTCGGACACGCCCTGATCGAAGGCAAGCGGCGCGGTTCGAAATATGTCGTCGTTTCGATGTGCGTTGCCGGCGGGATGGGCGCGGCAGGTCTCTTCGAGGTGGCCTGACATGGCTGACCCGCACGCGAACTGGTCATCGGAAGGCAGGAATACCGATACGATCCCGCATCTCGCCGCAGCTGCGGCAGCGGTGCTTGGAGACGAGCCTGCGGTGCTGGAGCGGGGCGAGACGTGGACCTATGCGCAGCTGTGGCAGGAAGTACGCCGATGTGCCTCCGCGCTCCTTGCAGCCGGAATTGTCCGCGGAGACCGGATAGCAATCTGGGCCCCGAATTCGCGCGAATGGATCGTGGCGGCTATCGCGGCAATGACGGCAGGCGCCGCGATCGTGCCGCTCAATACCCGCCTTAAGGGCCGCGAGGCCGGTGATATCCTGCGCCGAACCAACGCGCGTATCATGTTCACCGTTGGCGAGTTTCTCGGGAATGACTATCCCGCACTTCTGGCTGAGGAGGACCTGCCGGACCTCGAGCGGACCATCCTTTTGGACGGCGATTTCTCGAAATTCCTGGAAAGTGATGCAGGTGCCGATGATGGAGCGGTCGACCGGGCGCTGGAAAGCGTCGACCCGGCCGATGTTTCCGACATCATGTTCACCAGCGGCACGACCGGGGTGCCCAAGGGCGTGTTGACGACGCACGACCGCATCATCCCGATGTTCCGTCACTGGGTCGAGGTCATGGGGCTGAAGCAAGCCGATCGCTACCTCATCATCAACCCGTTCTTTCACAGCTTCGGATTCAAGGCGGGCTGGGTCGCAGCCATGATCGCCGGTGCGGTCATCGTGCCGATGGCGACATTCGATATTGCCGAGGTTGCCCGCAAGATCGAAGACGAACAGATCAACTTCCTTCCCGGTCCTCCGACCATATTCCAGTCGCTGCTCGCGGCGAAGGCCGAAGCCGATTTCGATGTCTCGAGCCTCAGGGGCGGGACAACCGGTGCCGCAAGCGTCCCGCCGGAACTCGTGCGCAGAATCCGCAGCGAGCTGGGGATCAAGGATATCGTCACCGCCTACGGGATGACCGAATGCTCGACGATCACCTCCTGTCGCCGCGGCGATGATGCCGAACTCATTGCGACCAGTGTCGGAAAGGCGATTCCAGGCCTGGAGGTGAGGATTGCCGATGAAAACGGCAATGAGCTGGCGCGAGGCGAAACCGGCGAAATCCTCGTCCGCGGATACGCCATCATGAAGGGCTACCTTGACGATCCTGCGGCCACTGCCGAGGCGATCGACGAGGACGGTTGGCTGCACACCGGCGATATCGGCGATATGGACGCGGACGGCTACGTTCGTATCACCGATCGCAAGAAGGACATGTATATCTCGGGCGGATTCAACTGCTATCCGGCCGAAATCGAGAAGCTTCTCTCGGCCAATCCGGAAATCGGCATGGTGGCAGTCGTCGGCATACCTGACGAACGCATGGGCGAGGTCGGCAAGGCTTTCGTCGTGCCGCGTCCAGGCGCGCATCCGACCCACGACGCGCTCGTCGAATGGAGCCGCGAGAACATGGCGAACTACAAGGTCCCCCGGCAGTTCGAAATTGTCGCCGAGCTGCCGCTCAATGCGTCGGGCAAGGTTCTCAAGACCGAACTGCGCAAGGTCTAGAGCCATGCCCGGAAAGTGGGATGCCATTCTTGCAGAGCTTGGCCGGAAGCGTGATTTTTCATCGCAGGCTAACGGCAATGAGCGCCTCGACAGGCAGCGCTCAGCGGGAAAGCTGACCGCGCGCGAAAGGGCGGAAGCGCTGTTCGATGGTGGCCGGTTTCACGAGATCGGGGCGCTCACTGCAAACCTCTCCGAGACCGCAGAGCAGCCAGCTCCGGCCGACGGGCTGGTTGCGGCCTTCGGCACGATCGAGGGTCGACCGACCCTTGCCATGGTCGAGGACTATTCGGTCCTGGCGGGGTCCATCGGCGATGCCGGCGCTTCGAAACGCTACCGGATGACCCAACTGGCTGCACAGGAACGCATGACCCTCGTGGTGATGCTCGAAGGAGCGGGGCACCGGCTTACCAACACGCATGCGACGCCGTCGCCCAACGACCTGCAGGGCTTGGCAGATCTCAGGGACAAGGTGCCCATTGTCACTCTCGTGTTCGGGCCCTCGGCGGGTCACGGCGCGCTCGCGGCCCCATTGGCCGATTTCACGGTCATGACCCCGGCCGCAGCGCTCTTTGCAGCGGGTCCGCCGGTCGTGAAGGCGGCTATTGGAGAGAGCGTAAGCAAGGAAGAGCTCGGAGGGCCTGACGTACATGTTCGCAGCTCCGGGCTGATACATCGCCTCGAAGCTGACGACGGTTCGGCGATCGCCATGGCGAGGCGATATCTCGCCTTCTTTGGTCAACCAGGGAACGGTGAACGCGCAGCCAGCTCCCGTATTGACAACAATCCGGATGCGATCCTGGATCTGGTCGACCCCAATCCGGCGGTACCCTTCGACATGACCGAATTGCTCGAGCTTGTTGTCGATGAAGGATCTCTGCTCGATCTTCAGCCCGCGTGGGGAAGGGCATTGGTCGTTGCGCTGGCGAGGATGGGCGGACGCTCAGTGATGGTCGTTGCCAACAATCCGGCTGTGAATGCCGGAAGCATCGATTCCAATGCTGCCATCAAGGCAACCCATTTCCTCGGGGTTGCCGAAGCCTTCGCCTTGCCGGTGCTGTTCCTCGCCGACACGCCCGGTGTCATGCCGGGCAAGAATGCCGAGCGCGCCGGCACGCTGCGTTATGCTGCCCAGATGTTTGCAGCACAGCGGCGGCTGACCGTTCCGAAGGTCCATGTGACGCTCCGCAAGGCGTTCGGCTTCGGATCCTCGCTCATGGCCATGAACCCCTTCGATCGCCAGACGCGATCGCTGGCTTTCCCGGCGGTTTCTCTTGGAGCAATGCCGGCTGCAGCGGGTGCCAGGTCTGCCGGGCTGAGCGAAGAGGAGCAGGCTGCTGCGCTTGCGGCTCAGACCGGTGCGGCATGGGCCCTGTCGGACAAGCTCGCTTTTGACGACATCATCGACCCACGCGAACTGCGCAGTGCAATCCTGCAAAGCCTCGCGATGGCTCGATCAGCTCGCTGACTGGTCTTCGGCGCGCCAGCCGATCGGTACGTCCTTGCCTGACAGATCGATGATACGGCGCAGGACGCGCTTGGTTTCGGCCAGCTCCGCAGCCGTAAAGTGGTTGGCAAGGTCTGCTTCGAACGCCTTGCCGTAGGCGAGTGTTTCGACGAACAGCTTGCGGCCTTCCTCGGCGAGGTCGAAGCCCCGAACCCGGTCCATTTCCTTGATGAGTTTCCGGCGGGTCATATAGTCGAGGAGACGCGGTGCAGGCGCATGTCCGGTATGATTGAGGCGCTGTCCGATCTCGTCGCGCGTCAGCGGGGCTTCCATGCTGAGCACGGCCAAAGTCAGGTATTCCTCCATGGACGAGCCGAGCTCGGCGAGCTTTTCGCGGGTTGGCCGCGACGTCTGGAAGTGCGCGCGTGAGATCAGGTAGAACAGGAAGTCGTCGCTGAACCGCCCGTGTTCGGTATCAACCGACTCCTCGGCTGCCCCTCTGGGGCGGGGCCGTCGTTCGGCATAGCTGCCGGCGTGGAAGAGCAGCGGTGCCTCGTCGCGCGCCTCGTAGTCGACGACCTCGCCGACGAGGATGATGTGATCGCCGCCTTCATATTGATGCCGGGTCTTGCATTGGAAAAGCGCCGCATGCTGGTCGAAGACGGGGGAGCCGAGCTGGCCATCCGACCATTGGACGTCGCTGAACTTGTCCTCGCCCGAACGGGCAAAGCGGTTCGAAAGCTCTTCCTGCGAAGCGGCAAGGACGTGGACCGCGAAATGGCCGCTCTCGCAGAATGCCGCCCGGGACAGGCTGCTTTTCGCCAGCGACCAAAGCACCAGCGGAGGATCGAGACTGACCGAATTGAAGCTGCTTGCCGTGACACCTACAGGATTGCCATCGCTGTCCTTGGTCGTCGCGATCGTGACGCCTGTCGCGAACGAACCGAGAGCGTTGCGAAATTCCTTTTGCGTGTCCTGCGGCGTTGCCATCTGCGTTCTCCCTTCGCGACTCCTTAGCGGGATCGCGAAAACGTCTTAGCATATGCGTAGCATATGTCTATATTGGTAACGCAAAATGACAGTATCTGTAGTGATAAGGACGACATTGCGCATAAGTAACGGCTCTGACCTTCGCATTCAGGTTGGTGGCGCCTGTTCCGCCAGTGCCTGCGCCCAGCTGTAGTCCTGTTTTCCGGCGGGCGAGCGCTTCACTTCCTCGACCACAATGACATCCTTCGGGCATTTGTATCCTGCCAGGCGCCTCTCGAGAAAACTCCGGATGTCGCCCGTATCCGGTTTGGTGGAGCCATCGGTGAGCGAGACGATTGCCACCACCGCTTCGCCCCAACGTTCGTGTGCACGGCCGGAGAAGCACAACGCGGTGTCACCGCGAACCAACGCGGAGATGGCCGAAGCGTTCGACGAGTTCGCAAATGACGATGGCCTTTGGGTCGCGATCCTCACCGGAGCGGGCGACAAGGCTTTTTGTTCGGGCGGCGATATCGGGGCAATGGTCGACGCCGAAACCGAAGCCGACTACCCGATCCCTGCATCGGGCTACGGGGGACTGACCAACCGTCATGATTGCTTCAAACCGATTATCGCCGCTGTGAACGGTTTTGCCTTCGGAAGCGGCTTCGAAATGGTTCTGGCTGCCGACCTAGCAATCGCAGCCGAAGGCGCGAAGTTCGGACTTCCGGAACCCAAGATCGGGACGGCGGCAGTCGCGGGCGGTATGCATCACCTGGTAAGGCAATTGGGTTGGAAGCCGGCCATGGAAATCCTGCTTACGGGCGACCCGATCGACGCTGAGAAGGCGCTGTCTCTTGGTCTCCTCAACAGCATCGTTCCCCGATCCGAAGTGCTTACCGAGGCGCGCAAGCTTGCCGACACGATAGTGGCGTGCGCACCTCTCGCGATCCAGGCGACGAAGCAATCGGCGATGCTTGGGCTTGAGCATCGCGGCATCGCAGCTGCGATGCAGGCCCAGACCGACGGCGAGTACGATATGCTGGAGGCCATGTTCAAAAGCAGTGATATCAAGGAGGGGCTGCGCGCCTTCCTCGAGAAGCGAAATCCGGACTTCGAAGGTCGCTGATCAGGCAGGTCCGGCTTCGGCAAGTTTCGCGGGAGCCAGCGACATCGCCATGTCATGGTGACGTTTGATGTTTCGCCGAGCCCGAAAATGACGGCTGGACAGCCTCGATAATCGCACCTCAAAAGTGTCTGGATTCGCCATGATGGACCAACGCAATTCTGCCGTTTTTTGCAGATTTGAGTCCCTAAAAAGGCATCGAACCAGTAACTTAGTAGGAATTTGAAGCCATTTTGGGGGCTTTTTTGAAAAGCCGCATCAATTTATGATTTAAACTCAATCTGATAGAGCGATTGTGCGATGCCTCTTCTGGGCACCAATACTGGTTCTGGATACGTCCAGCAGCGTCAAACCAAATATTTGATTTTAAATCATTTTATGGCCAAATGTTGCCAGATAGCGGTTTCCCCTTGCATCGCTGTCCGGACAACAGACCTGCACTGCTCCGCTCCCAATGACGATATCGGCTGGGGTGCGCGTCAGGGCTTGCTGGCAGCCAGCCGCTCCATGGCGCGATCGCGACCGATAAGCGGCAGCAATTCGCCCATATCGGGACCATGGTCCATGCCGGTCAGCGCCTGGCGCAGCGGCAGGAACAGCGCCTTGCCCTTGCGTCCGGTCGCTGCCTTCAGCGCATCGGTCCAGTCCTTCCAGATGGCCGGGGTCCATGCGATGGTGCCGAGCAGCGCCAGCGCCTCGCCCAGATAGCGGCGATCCTCATCACTCTGGGCGATGCCTGCAATCGGCCCGGCGACGATCCGCCACCAGTCATCCACCTCGCCCAGATGCGCGACATTGGGCTGCAGCGCATGCCAGGCCGCCGCGTCCATCGCCTCGGGCAGGCGGTCCCTGACCGCATCATAATCGAGCATATGCACGATCTGGCGGTTGATCCGCTCGAGATCCTCCTCCGCAAAGCGCGCGGGTGCCCGCCCGAAATGGGCAAAATCGAAACTCTCGATCAGGGGAGCGATATCGGCCAACGGCTCGACCGGGTCGCTGGTGCCCAGCCGCGCCAGCAGCGACAGGATCGCCTGGGGCTCGATATGGCTGCCACGAAACTGCGCAATGCCCAGCGAGCCCAGACGCTTGGAAAGCTTGCCTTCGCTGCCGACCAGCAGCGCCTCATGCGCGAAGCACGGCGCTTGGCCACCCAGCGCATGGCACATTTGCAGCTGCGCCGCGGTGTTGGACACATGATCCTCGCCGCGCACGACATGGGTGACGCCCATCTCCAGATCATCAATCGCGCTGGGCAGCATGTAGAGCCAGCTGCCATCGGCGCGGCGGATCACCGGATCGGACAGCGCCGAAGCCTCGAACCGCTGATGCCCGCGGATCAGGTCGTCCCATTCGATCGCCTCGTCATGGTCCAGCCGGAAACGCCAGTGCGGCTGGCGGCCCTCGGCCTCATGCGCGGCAATTTGTTCGCGGTTCAGCGACAATGCGGCCCGGTCATAGACCGGCGGCAGGCCGCGCCCCAGCAATATCTTGCGCTTCAGTTCCAGTTCCTGCGCGCTTTCATAGCAGGGATAGACCCGGCCATCGGCGCGCAGTCGCTCAAAGCCCGCATCATAGAGCGCGGATCGTTCGGACTGGCGAAATTCGGCGTCGCTGTTCAGCCCCAGCCACGCCAGGTCGGCGCGAATGCCCTCGACATATTCCTCTTTCGACCGCTCGGCATCGGTATCATCGATGCGCAGGATGAAGCGGCCGCCATGCTTGCGCGCCCACATCCAGTTGTGCAGCGCGGTGCGGATATTGCCGATATGCAGATGGCCGGTGGGCGAAGGGGCGAAACGGGTGGTGACGGTCATGTCGTGCGCGCTATACTAGCTTGGAGTTCAGTCAAGGGGCCAAACTGAAAGTGTGATCCATGCTCTTGAAAATCCGTTATCTGGCTTTCGTTCAGTTCATGGTGATGGTCTTTGCGGCTAATTCGCCCGCATTGGCGACGACGTTCTTTGAGCAGAAGTTTGTTTGCCCGATAGGCGGCGAAAAATTCAAGGCAAGCGTTGTCGGAAGCAACAGCACATTCGGTCAACGCCCCGATGGCAAACCATATAGCCCGATGGCCGTCATTCGCTATACTGAATGTCCGTCAAACGGCTTTCCGATATTCCAGAAAGACTTCACCGCTCGGGATATTGCCATTCTCACACCGATTATTGCATCGGACGAATATCAGCAGATGCGGACAGCCGAGACGCAGCGCTTTCGTGTTTGGTACCTCAAAAAGGCTATCGGGGCCAGCGCTGCCGATCAGGCGAGTGCGCTCATGGTCGCAGGATGGGAGGCCGATGGCGATGCAGCTCTCAAGGCCCGGTATCAGGAGGCGTTCGTAGATGCCGTCGCCGCCATTATAAGAGAAGACGATCCGGAAACCTGGTTCTGGCTCAATCTCAGAGCGGCAAATGCCTTGAGAGAACTTGGCCGTTTCGACGACGCGCTGCACCGGTTTGGCGAAATCGCTCCCTATATTTCATCTGTGGTCGAAGACGACCAGCGCTCCGATATCGAAGCTTATCTCGATGATCTGACGACGCTTGTGAAAGAGGGAAATTCAGCCTCGGAACCGGTCGGCCTGGTACCTCCACGCTATGGCGCAGTCCGCTGCGTCATGAAGCAGATGGAGCTTTCGCAAAGCGAGAAGAATATTTGTGACACAGAGGAAATGATGGCCAGCATAAGCCGTTTTTCCGTTGACACGGATGATGGACAACTGACCGGAGCGGAAGCGATTAAATATCTGGAGTCGAGATACAGAGATCACTCCGAATAGCCGCAGATCCTGCTGAATTCACAAAATGGACTTTCCTGAATCCCGTTATCGGATCGTTCCGGGACACTTACGATGTGCGAAACCGGTTGGTGATCGGATAGCGGCGGTCGCGGCCGAAATTGCGGCTGCCCAGCTTCACGCCGGGCGGTGACTGGCGGCGCTTGTATTCGGCAATATAGAGCAGTCTCTCGATCCGGCTCACCACATCGCGGTCAAAGCCGCGCTCGACCAGTTCGTCCACGCCCAGCTCCTCCTCGACCAGCCCGTGCAATATGGGGTCGAGAATCTCATAGGGGGGCAGGCTGTCGTCATCGCGCTGGTCCTCGCGCAGCTCGGCGCTGGGCGGCTTGACGATCACATTATGCGGCATCACCGGCCCGTCCGGTCCCAGCCCCAGCGCGGGCCGGTTGGCATTGCGCCATTCGGAAAGCTTGAACACGGTGAGCTTGTAGGCATCCTTCAGCACCGAATAGCCGCCCGCCATATCGCCATAGATGGTGGCATAGCCGACGCTCATCTCGCTCTTGTTGCCGGTGGTGAGCAGCATATGACCGAACTTGTTGGACAGCGCCATCAGCGTGACGCCGCGAATGCGCGACTGGATATTTTCCTCGGTAATGTCGACATTGCGGTCGGCAAAACTGTCTGACAGCATGACGTCAAAACCGTCAATCGCCGGCTGGATCGGGATGGTGTCGAGCCGGGTGCCGAGCATGTGGGCGCAGCCCGCCGCATCGTCGAGGCTGGCCTGGCTGGTGAAGCGCGAGGGCATCATCACGCACCAGACGCGATCCGCACCCAGCGCATCAACCGCGACCGCTGCCGACAGCGCCGAATCGATGCCGCCCGACAGGCCGAGCACCACGCCGGGAAAGCCGTTGCGGTTCACATAATCGCGCAGGCCGACCATCATCGCGTGATAGACATCGGCGGGAAAGGGATCGAGCGGATGGATTGCGCCGGGTTCGCAGCGCCATGCGCCATCGGCATTCTGCTCCCAGCGCGTTTCAACCAGCGCCTCTTCCCAGTCGGGCAGCTGGTGCGCCAGCGAGCCATCGCCATTGAGGACGAAGCTGGCCCCGTCAAATACCACCTCATCCTGTCCGCCGACCCGGTTGAGGAACAGCATGGGCAGGCCGGTCTCGGCGACGCGCACCGTCGCGACCTGCTCCAGCCGCCGGTCATCCTTCTCGATCTCATAGGGGCTGCCGTTGATCGAGATGAGCATCTGCGCACCCGCCGCCTTCAGATGCGAACAGACGCTCGGCAGCCAGATGTCCTCGCAAATGGGTAGGCCCAGCAGCGTTCCGCGAAATTCGACCGGTTCGGGCAGCGGACCGGAGGCGAACAGGCGCTTTTCATCGAAGGTCCCGTAATTGGGAAGCTCGCGCTTGTAGCGGATAGCGGCGATCCGGCCGCCATCGAGCAGGGCGACGCCATTATACAGGCCGTCGCCATCGCGAAACACCGAACCCACCAGCATGGCCGCGCCGCCATCGCCGGTCGCCGCCGCCAGCCGATCAAGCTGCGCCGCAGCGCGGGTCACCAGCGCGGGCTTCAGAACCAGATCCTCGGGCGGATAGCCGATCAGCTGCAATTCGGGGAATACGACAAGGTCGGTCGCGCCTGCAGCGGCGCGCTGCGCCAGCATTGCATCGGCATTGCCCGCCAGGTCGCCCATATTCTGGTTCATCTGGGCCAGGGTGATGGAAAGCCGAGCGGTCATCGGCGCGACTGATAGGCGCTGGCCCGCCGGGCAGCAACAGATTTTGGCGGTATGGACCGGCTCGCATGTCCGCCAGTCCGCATTTGTGCACAGCTTTGCCGGGCGGAAAGGCCAGTTTCGCCTTTTGATTCGCGGCCATGCTGGCTAACAGGGGCGCGGTGGCGCCGGGGCGGCGCATGTCTTCACCGGAAAAGGGAGCGGCTTTCTCATGAAGATCATGTCGGGCAATTCGAACCTGCCCCTGGCACGGGCCATTGCAGGCTATCTGGAAATGCCGCTGACCGATGCCAGCGTCCGCCGTTTCGCCGATGAGGAAATCTTCGTCGAAATCCATGAGAATGTGCGCGGCGAGGATGTTTTCCTGGTCCAGTCGACCAGCTATCCGGCCAATGACAATCTGATGGAATTGCTGATCTGCATCGACGCGCTCAAACGCGCTTCGGCCAAGCGGATCACAGCGGTGGTGCCCTATTTCGGCTATGCACGGCAGGATCGCAAGCCCGGCCCGCGCACCCCCATTTCGGCAAAGCTGGTTGCGAACCTCATCACCAAGGCGGGGGCGGACCGGGTGCTTTCGGTCGATCTGCACGCCGGGCAGATACAGGGCTTTTTCGATATTCCGACCGACAATCTCTATGCCGCGCCGGTGATGGCAGCGGATATCCAGGCGCGTTTTGGCGGACAGGAGCTGATGGTGGTGTCGCCCGATGTCGGCGGCGTGGTGCGCGCCCGCGCGCTGGCCAAGCGGCTCGACAACGCCCCGCTCGCCATTGTCGACAAAAGGCGCGAGCGGCCCGGCGAATCGGAGGTGATGAACATCATCGGCAATGTTACCGACCGGCACTGCATCCTGATCGACGATATTGTCGATTCGGGCGGCACGCTGTGCAATGCCGCGCAGGCGCTGCTCGACCAGGGCGCAAAGAGCGTCGGCGCCTATATCACCCATGGCGTGCTTTCGGGCGGCGCGGTTGCGCGCGTCGATGCCAGTGCGCTGAAAGAGCTGGTCATTACCGATTCGATTCAGGCGACCGATGCGGTCAAGGATTCGACGCGTATCCGCAGCCTGCCCATGGCTCCGCTGATCGGCGAGGCGATCCGCCGCATTGCCGATGAAAGCTCGGTGAGCTCGCTGTTCGACTGATGGTCCGGGACGAGGACATCGCCCTCGCCCAGGCTCTTGCCGATGCGGCGGGGGAGGCGATCCGTCCCTTTTTCCGCTCTGACTTCACGACCGAGCGCAAGGCCGATGCCTCGCCGGTGACCGAGGCGGACCGCGCCGCCGAGCTTGCGATCCGTGCGATCCTCGACAAGGAACGTCCGCACGATGCGATCATCGGCGAGGAATTTGGCGAGAAGCCTGGCCGTTCGGGGCGGACCTGGGTGCTCGATCCGATCGATGGCACCACCAGCTTCATCGCCGGGCGGCCGATTTTCGGCACGCTGATCGCGATGCTGGCCGATGGCTGGCCGATGCTGGGTGTGATCGACCAGCCCGTATCGCGCGAACGCTGGGTCGGGGCGACGGGGCAGCCGACCCGCTTCAACGGCATGGAAGTACGCGCCCGGCCGTGCAGCGACCTGTCCGAAGCGGTGCTTGCCACCACCAGCCCGCACCTGTTCAGCGATCATGATGCCGGGCATTTCATGGATCTCGCCAAGAGCTGCGATACAAGGCGGCTGATCTGGGGCGGGGATTGCTATAATTATGCGCTGGTGGCGCATGGCCAGATCGATCTGGTCGCCGAAACCGGCCTGAAGCTCCATGATTTCGCCGCTCTGGTACCGGTGGTCGAGGGCGCGGGCGGCAATATGTGCGACTGGAATGGCGATCCGCTGCATGCGGACAGCGATGGCCGGGTGCTGGCGATTGGCGATCCGGCGCGGGTCGAGGATGTGCTGGAGGCGCTCGCCTGCGGGCATTAGCGCAGGGTGGTATTTGGGATTGAATTCGGTTCGCCATTACAGGCGCAGCGAATCAATCACCGTAGCCCTGAGCCTGTCGAAGGGCGTCTGTAGGCGTGGAGCGGACAGCTGGGACGTGCTTCGACAAGCTCAGCACTGCGGATAAAGTCAAGCAGGCCAGATTCCAACTTGCCGCTCTGAATTGCTTCACCGCCCGCGCAGGAATTTGTCGCGCTGTTCCTTCTTCTGCTCGTCGGTTGCGCTGCCATCCTCCGATTTTGCCGGCGTGCCGTTGCCGAAATCGTCGCGCGGCTTGCCGCCCCTGGTGCGCTGGGCGGCAGCGCGGGCACCGCTGAGCACCGGGCCGCAATCGGCAGCCTTGGCGTCACCAATGTCGACAAAGGCGACGACCGATGCCAGCGGGCTGGCGATGACGCCAAGACCGATCCCCGCGCCTGCGCGCGCCAGCAGGTCGCCGCTGATCGGATCGATGCCCGGCTCGGCGAAATAGCCGTCAATGCCGACCGGCGACTGTCCGGAAAACAGGCTGAACTTCTTGCCATCGGCGCGCACCGCCATGTCGATGACCTCGGTACGGAAGCTGAAACCGCCCCGGCCAAGGATCACGTTCTTGCTGGTATCGATCAGCACCGGATCAGCTGCCGCCACGCCGTCACGCACGGTAAAGGCGACCAGTCCGCAATTGATCTCGACCGGCTTTTCCAGCTTGTCCTCGAACATTTTCTGGATGAACACGCCGATGTCCAGCTCGGCCAGCTGGGCATTGCGAGTCCACATGGTGCCCTTGGGAATGACCATGGCGATGCGTCCATGCGAGGTGGAAAGCGATTCGCGCAGGCTTTCGCCTATCCCGTTCAGGCGGATGCGCCCGGCCAGCGTTCCGGTGGTGCCCGATTCGGAAACTCCGAACCCGGCGAGCAGCCTGCCCATCGGCGTTGGCGACAGGCGGATATCGTAAAGCGTGCGCACCGGACGCTGCCGTGCGTCGATACCGATATCGGCGGCAAGCTTCCCTCCCGCGAGGCTGAGCGTCAGCGGGCTGAGCTGCAGATTGCCGTGATCGAGATCGAGCGTCAGGGCAATATCGGATACCGGCACATGATCGTTGCGGATCGTACCGGCGCGATAGTCGATATGCGCATCGAAACGCTGCACGGCTTCATAGCGCAGCGGCGCATCGGGCAGCAGGCGTGGCGCGCCATTCACCCGGGTGATCGCGCCAGCCCCGCCCATGGCGTCCAGCCGCTCCGGATTATAGCCGATGACCGGCCCGATATCGATGATGTCGACGCTTTTGCTGGCGAGGTCCGCATCGATCATCAGCCGGTTCTCCGGCATGGTGATGGTCATCGTCCCGGCAATGTCGCTCTCGCCGATCACGCCGCTCATGCCGGTAAAGCGCCAGGCCTCATCTGCATAGGCAAGATCGGAGGACAGCCGGTATTGCCGGGTTTCGGGTACTGCAACGCCCAGAAAATCGAAAAGAAAGGCGAGGTTCGGCCCGGACGCCTTGACGTCAAACCGGCCGCCATCGATCTGGCTCGCCGATGGCAGCGTGCCGCTGAGCGACAGCCGGGTGCCGCCCGCGCGCGCATCAAGGGCGATCCGGTTGCGTCCTCCGGCAAGCGTTTCATCGGGGGAAAGCAGGCTGCCATTGAGGGTGAAGGCACGGCGGCGCAGGCTGCCCCCGCCGGAAAAGCGGATTGCATCCTCAAATCCCTTGCGGTCGGCCTTGACCGTATCGATGCCGATATTGGCGAGCAGCGCCAGCAGCGGATCGGCATAGTCGATCCTCGTGCCCGAAATCCGGGCCTTGCGGATTTGCGGCAGCGACAGCGGCTCGCCATCATCGCTGCCAAAGGTCCAGTTGTTGCGCTGGTGCGCGCCGTCCCAGCGGAGGTCGGCATGCCCGTCCTCAAGGTTCAGCTGTTTGAACACCGTCTCGCCGAACAGCAGCCGGAACGGCGCGATGCGACTGTCGAACCGGCGCGCGGCAAACAGCGGGACTTCGCTCTTGGTCCAGTCCGCATTGGCACTGCTGAGATCTTCGGCCAGGAATTTGATCGTCACCGGATCGAAATAGAGCTGGAAATCGCCCTCCACGCGCACCTCGCGCTCGGCCATGGTGCTGGCAATGCCTTCAAAGGGCTCTTTCAGGAACCGTCCCTTGGTGAGATAGAGCAGCAGCCAGAGGAGGAACAGGGCAAGGATCGCCAGGATCAGTGTCCGCCAGGCAATGCGCAGCGCCCGGGGCCGCTCGGCCAGGAATGGCGGTGTCCAGCCGGTGCGAACGGCATTGGCGCCGATGGTGCGGGCGCGGACAAGAAATGCGTTCGGGGCGGACGGCTGCGGGGTCATCGCTTTCAAACGCGGTATCCGCGCTGCCGGTTCCGCTGTCCAGCGCAAAGGCCCGGCCGCACGGCAACGGGCGCTTGCCGCTTGCATTTCGCCGCGAATCCCGCTAGGCGCGCGCCTTCCGAATAAGCGGGCTGGCCAAAAGGGCTGCCATGTTCGCTTGAAACGGACTTTCTATAAAGGAGACCGAAATGCCCAAGCTCAAGACCAAGAGCGGTGTGAAGAAGCGCTTCAAGATCACCGCGACCGGCAAGGTAAAGCACGGCGTGGCAGGCAAGCGCCACCGCCTGATCAGCCATAACGGCAAATATATCCGCCAGAATCGCGGCACCGAAGTCATTTCCGACGCCGATGCCAGGACGATCAAGAAATGGGCTCCCTACGGCCTCAACTGAGCCGCAGCACGCCGCAACGAATTTCGAAAAGGATATAGATCATGGCACGTGTCAAAAGGGGTGTGACCACCCGCGCCAAGCACAAGCGCGTTCTTGAACAGGCAAAGGGCTATTATGGCCGCCGCAAGAACACCATCCGCATCGCCCGCCAGGCCGTCGAAAAGGCCGGGCAATATGCGTATCGCGACCGCAAGGTCAAAAAGCGGAATTTCCGCGCCCTGTGGATTCAGCGTATCAACGCCGCTGTCCGCGTCGAAGGCCTGACCTATGGCCAGTTCATGCACGGCCTGAAGCTGGCCGGTGTCGAGCTGGACCGCAAGGTGCTCGCCGATATCGCAATGCACGAAGGCGAAGTCTTCAAGGGCATCGTCAAACAGGCGCAGGACGCTCTGCCGAAGAACTGAGGCAGCAAGTCCAGACAGAATGAGGCGCCGGGGCATCATGCTTCCGGCGCTTTTTTCTTGCCAGCGGGATCATATTATCCGTCATTCCCGCGAAGGCGGGAATCCAGCCGCGAAACGGGGCCATGCCGCGAACCATTGAACCGACAGTCTATATTCTTGCCAGCAAGCGCAACGGAACCCTTTATGCCGGTGTGACATCGCACCTGCTGAAACGTCTCTACCAGCATCGCGAGGGGTTGATTGGCGGGTTCACATCGGACTACGGCATCAAGCGGCTGGTCTGGCTCGAAAGGCACGATCGGATGGAAGCGGCCATCGTTCGCGAAAAACAGCTGAAGAAATGGAATCGGCAATGGAAAATCAGGCTGATCGAAACAGAAAACCCGGATTGGCGGGACCTGGCGATAGATCTGGGTTTTGATCCTTTGCCTTGATAGCCGACACGCCGAACGAGGGGTTGGGAGATGGATTCCCGCCTTCGCGGGAATGACGGCAATGATGGCAATGACGGGAACAGAGTGAATGAAGCGGACGATACGAGCGAAGCGAATATGACGGATGTGACCGAAATTCAGGAGCGTTACCTGGCCAGTATCGCCGGGGCCGATCTGGCGTCGCTGGAGGAATTGCGCGTCGCCGCGCTGGGCAAGCAGGGGGAGATCAGCGCCCTGCTCAAGACGCTGGGCAAGATGACGCCCGAACAGCGCCAGAGCGAGGGGCCGCGCATCAATGGCGCGCGCGAGGCCGTGGCCGAGGCTATTGCCGCACGCAAGGCTGCGCTGGAGGCCGCGGCGCTCGACGCGCGGCTGGCGAGCGAGACCATCGACCTTACCCTGCCCCCGCCCGCCAGCCCGCAGGGCAGCGTCCACCCCGTCTCCCAGGTGATGGACGAGCTTGCCGAAATCTTTGCCGATCTGGGCTTTTCGGTCGCGACCGGACCGGAAATCGAGGATGACTGGCGCAACTTCACCGCCCTCAACATTCCCGAGACCCATCCCGCGCGGGCGATGCACGATACCTTCTACTTCCCGGACAAGGATAGCGAGGGCCGCGACATGCTGTTGCGCACGCACACATCGCCGGTGCAGATCCGCACCATGACCAGCCAGTCGCCGCCAATATATATCATCGCGCCGGGCCGGACCTATCGCAGCGATTCCGACGCGACCCATACGCCGATGTTTCATCAGGTAGAGGGGCTGGTGATCGATCGCGGCATCCATCTCGGCCATCTCAAATGGACGCTGGAAACCTTTGTCCGCGCCTTTTTCGAGCGCGATGACATCGTGCTGCGGATGCGGCCCAGCTATTTCCCCTTCACCGAGCCCTCGGCGGAGGTCGATGTCGGTTTCAGCATGGAAAAGGGCAAGCGCGTCATTGGCGGCGACCCGAATGGAGAGAATGGCGGCTGGATGGAAATTCTGGGTAGCGGTATGGTGCATCCCCAGGTGATCCGCAATTGCGGGCTCGATCCCGATGAATGGCAGGGTTTCGCCTTTGGTTGCGGCATCGACCGGCTGGCCATGCTGAAATATGGCATGGATGATCTGCGCGCCTTTTTCGACGGCGATCTGCGCTGGCTGCGCCATTACGGGTTCAGTGCGCTCGACGTGCCCACCCTGTCAGGGGGAGTAGGCGCATGAAGTTCACCCTGGGCTGGCTCAAGGCGCATCTGGAAACCGATGCGGGCCTTGGCGAAATCACCGACCGGCTGACCGCGATCGGGCTGGAGCTGGAAGGCATCGAGAATCCCGCCGATGCGCTGCGCCCGTTTCGCGTTGCGCGCGTTATCGAGGCCGGGCCGCACCCCAATGCGGACAAACTGCAATTGCTGAAGGTCGATGACGGCTCGTCCGAGCCGTGGCAGGTGGTGTGCGGCGCCCCCAATGCCCGCGCCGGGCTGGTCGGCGTATTCGGACCGCCGGGAACCTATGTGCCGGGCAGCGATTTCGTTCTGAAGCCTGCAAAGATTCGCGACGTCGAGAGCTTTGGCATGATGTGCAGCGCGCGCGAGCTGCAGCTGGGCGAAGATCATGACGGCATCATCGAACTGGCCGCAGATGCCCCGGTCGGCACCAGCTATGCCGATTATGCCGGGCTGGACGATCCGGTCATCGATATTTCGGTGACCCCCAACCGGCAGGACTGCATGGGCGTGCGCGGCATCGCCCGCGATCTCGCTGCCGCTGGGCTTGGCAGGCTGATACCGCTGGCCGAGGTCTATGTACCGGCGGGCGGTGTGGAGCCGGTGGCTGGCGAAGGCCCCGGCCCCGATGTGCGCACCGATGATCCCGAAGGCTGCCCCGCCTTTTTCGGCCAGTCGGTATCGGGCGTCAGCAACGGTCCGGCACCGCAATGGATGCAGCGGCGGCTGAAGGCGATAGGGCAGAAGCCGATTTCCGCACTGGTCGACATCACCAATTTCGTGATGATCGATCTGGGGCGTCCGCTCCACGTCTATGACCGGGCGACACTGCACGGCGGGCTGGTCGCGCGGCGGGCGAAAGCAGGCGAGAGCGTGCTGGCGCTGAACGGCAAGAGCTATACGCTTGACGAGAGCATGACCGTTATCGCCGATGACCGCGATGTGCACGATATTGGCGGCATCATGGGCGGGGAACATTCGGGCTGTGCCGACGGCACCACCGATGTGCTGATCGAATGCGCCTATTTCGATCCCGAACATATTGCCCGCACAGGGCAGAGGCTGATGCTGACCAGCGATGCGCGCCAGCGTTTCGAGCGCGGCGTCGATCCGGCATTTTTGGAAACCGGGCTGGCCATTGCGACCCGCCTGATCCTGGCCCATTGCGGCGGCACCGCCAGCGGCGTGACGCGCGCGGGACAGCCCCCGGCCGAAACCCGGACGATAGCCTATGATCCGGCGCATTGCCTGGCGCTGGGCGGGATTGACGTGCCGGGTGACGAGCAGGCGGCGATCCTTGAACGGCTGGGCTTTGCAGTCGAAACCGGTACGGTCTGGCAGGTCGGCATTCCGACATGGCGTCGTGACGTCATCGGCAGCGCCGATCTGGTCGAGGAAGTCGTGCGCATTGTCGGGCTGGATGCGGTGCCCTCGACGCCGCTGCCGCGCGCACCGGGCGTCGCCAAGCCGACGGCGCGCGCCGATCAGCTGGTCGAGCGGCGCATCCGTCGCCTTGGCGCGGCACGCGGCCTCAATGAAGCGGTCAACTGGTCGTTCATTTCCGAAAGGGAGGCCGCGCCCTTTGGCGGCGGCGCATGGGTGCTCGCCAATCCGATTTCCGAAGATCTGAAGGTCATGCGGACCAGCCTGCTGCCCGGCCTGCTGGCGGCGGCGCAGCGCAATATGGATCGCGGTGCGGACAGCATCCGCCTTTTCGAAGTTGGGCGGCGCTACTTTCGGGCGGCCGACGGGTCGAGCGACGAGCGCGCGACCATCGGCCTGGTGCTGGCGGGCGAAAAGGCTCCGCGCGACTGGCAGGCGGGCAAGGCGCAGTCCTTCAACCCCTATGACATCAAGGCCGAGGTGCTCGCCCTGCTCGATGCCGCCGGTGCGCCATCGGCCAAGCTGATGGATTTTGGCCCTGATGCGGCGGGTCCGGGCGGTCATTATCATCCCGGCCAGTCGGCAACGCTGCGACTGGGGCCGAAGAATATGCTTGCCGCCTATGGCGCGCTGCATCCCGCCATCGCCCGGACATTCGGCCTCAAGGGGCAGGTAATGGCAGCCGAGATATTCCTCGACGCCATTCCCGGCGCACGGTCATCGGGCCATATGCGCAGCGCCTATGCGCCGCCCGCGCTGCAGGCGGTGACCCGCGACTTTGCCTTTCTGGTCGATACCGGCCTTGCTGCGGGCGATCTGGTCCGCGCGATCAGGGGTGCGGACAAGAAGCACATCATGGATGTGCGGCTGTTCGACCGGTTCGTCGGCGAAGGCGTGCCCGAGGGCAAGCAGTCGCTGGCGCTGGAGGTGATCCTGCAGCCGGGCGAGAAGAGCTTCACCGATGATGACCTCAAATCCATTGCCGATGCCGTAGTGAAGGCGGCGGAAAAGCTGGGCGCGGAGCTGCGCGGATAGGGGCGGTGCGCGGGCGGCCCTGTGCCGCCCCTGCCATTGCGGAAATTACGAAACGGGTATCATGACTCTCAACCGGCGCACCTTCGCGATCATCTCGCACCCCGATGCGGGCAAGACCACGCTTACCGAAAAGCTGTTGCTGACCGGTGGCGCGATCCATCTTGCCGGCGAGGTCAAGGCGCGCGGCGCGGCGCGGCGGGCGCGGTCCGACTGGATGAAGATCGAGCAGCAGCGCGGCATTTCCGTCACGTCCAGCGTGATGACCTTCGAACGCGGCGGCATCACCTTCAACCTGCTCGATACGCCGGGGCATGAAGATTTTTCGGAAGATACCTATCGCACGCTGACCGCCGTCGACAGCGCGATCATGGTGATTGACGCCGCCAAGGGGATCGAGCCGCAGACCCGCAAGCTGTTCGAGGTGTGCCGCCTGCGCTCGGTGCCGATCATCACCTTTGTCAACAAGGTTGACCGCGAGGGACGCGAGCCGTTCGCGCTGCTCGACGAGGTGGCCGATGCGCTGGCGCTCGATGTCTGCCCGATGAGCTGGCCCGCCGGGATGGGCGGGCTGTTCGAGGGAATTTATGATCTCTCCGCCAACCGCCTGATGCAGCCGAGCGGGCCGAGCAAGGAGTTCGAGGGCAAGATGGCCGATCTCGCCGGGCGCGATGATCCGGCGCTGGCCGGGCTGCTCTCGGCTGGTGCGCTGGAACGGCTGCAGGAAGAGACCGAGCTGGCCGAGGCAGGCTATGAAAGCTTTGACCTGGAGGCCTATCGCCATGGCGACCTGACCCCGGTCTATTTCGGATCGGCGCTCAAGGGCTTTGGCATTACCGAGCTGATCGATGCGATCGCCGCGCATGCTCCGCCGCCGCGCGCCCAGCCCGCCGAGCCTGAAGCAGTCGCGCCCTCGCGCGATGACGTTACCGGCTTCATTTTCAAGGTGCAGGCCAATATGGACCCGCAGCATCGCGACCGGATCGCCTTTATGCGGCTGGTATCCGGCACCTTCCGGCGCGGAATGAAGCTGACGCCATCAGGCCATGGCAAGCCGATTGCGGTGCATTCGCCGATCCTGTTCTTTGCCCAGGACCGGGAGATTGCCGACACTGCCGAGCCGGGCGACATTATCGGCATTCCCAATCACGGCACCTTGCGGGTTGGCGATACGCTGAGCGAGCGCAACGATGTGCGCTTTACCGGACTGCCTAATTTCGCGCCTGAAATTCTGCGCCGGGTCGCGCTCAAGGACCCGACCAAGACCAAGCAGCTGCGCAAGGCGCTCGACGATCTGAGCGAGGAAGGCGTCATCCAGGTCTTCTATCCCGAAATCGGCGCGCAATGGATTGTCGGCGTTGTCGGCCAGCTTCAGCTGGAAGTGCTGATCTCCCGCCTGTCCGCCGAGTATAAGGTGGAGGCGGTGCTGGAGCCCGCGCCCTTTGATACGGCGCGCTGGATTTCGGGCGATGAGGCGACGCTCGACGCCTTTGCCCGGATCAGCCAGGCCAATCTGGCCAAGGATCGCGACGGCAACCCCGTCTATCTCGCCAAATCGGCCTGGGATGTCGGCTATCAGCAGGAACGCAATCCCGATATCGCCTTCAGCGCAACCCGCGAACGCTGACACCCGGCCACGCCGCACCGGCCGGCCTGCGCCCATGTGACATTTTTCACTGGGGTATGCACCAAATCATGTTAGTCCTGTGGCCATGGGATTGCGTTTTGTCCTGTTGCTGCTTGCAGCGGCGCTGTGCTGGGCTCCGGCGGGTGCGCATGCGCGCAAGGCCGCGCTTATCATCGGCAATTCGAGCTATGAGTTCACATCGGTGCTGGACAACCCGGCCAATGATGCTGCGCTGGTAGCGGAATCGGCGCGCCGCGCGGGGTTTGACGATGTCACGCTGGTGCTTGATGTCGGTGCCGACGCCTTTCAGAAGGCCTTGCGCGATTTTCGCTCCAAGGCGGACGGCGCCGAGGTCGCGATGGTCTATTATGCCGGGCATGGCATTGAAGGCCAGGGCAAGAACTGGCTGATCCCCATTGACGCCGTTCTCGAAAGCGACCGTGACCTGCCCTATGAGACGATCAATCTCGACCGTGTCATGGAAACGCTGGAAGGCGCGCAGGTGCGCGTCGTCATTCTCGATGCCTGCCGCAACAATCCGTTCGGCCGTTCCTGGCGGTCGGGCACAAGGGCGGTGAATCGCGGCCTGGTCGGCATCGAGGCCGATGACGTGCTGGTAATCTATGCAGCGGCTCCCGGCCAGACTGCGAGCGATGGCGAGGGTGCCAATTCGCCCTTCGCAACCTCGCTCGCCGAACGCCTGCCGACGCCCGACCTGCCGCTGCAGCTGCTGGGCGGCACGGTGCGCGACGATGTGCTGATGGCGACAGGCGGCAGCCAGCGGCCTTTTGTGAGCGCCAGCATTACCGGCACGCCGGTCTATCTGGTACCGCGCACCCCGCTGGTGGCGAGTCCGACTGTGGCAGAGCCAAGGCTGGGCGCGGATGCCTCGGCAATCGAGGATCTGACCTGGCAGGGCGCCATGGCAGCCAATTCGGTCAGCGCGTTCAGCGCCTATCTGACCCAGTTTCCAGAGGGCAAATATGCCGCCGATGCGGGCGCGAACATCACCGCGCTGCTTGGCGGCGGGCGTACCGGTGCGGCCACCGTCCAGAATGCAGCTACGCTGCCCGCATCTTCGCCAGCGCCCGGTGCAGCCCTGCGAACCTATATCCTGTCGGACCTGCGCATCGAATGCGTGAAGCTGACCGGCAGCCTGGGGCTTCCTGACAATCTCTTCCTGCGCTTTGAGGATGGCAGGCGCTTTCCGGGCGGGAAAAGCTCTGCGCACAATGTCCGCAAGGGCGATGTGTGGGATGTCGCGGAAACATTCCGCTTCGGCCAGCCGGTCAGCTTTCAGGTCATGGAGCATGATCCGATTGGCGGCAGCGACCTGATCGGCCTTGTCGAAATGCCGCAGGCGCCGGGCAGTTATTCGGCGACCCTGACCGGCGATGGCAGCGAATACCGGATCAGCTACAGCATCGCCATTCAGGAATAGAGCCAGATAACATTTGCTTCAATCGTCACCCCGGCGAAAGCCGGGGTCTCCTTGTTTGCGGTATTGAGCTTTCTTGCAGAAGATTCCGGCTTTCGCCGGAATGACGAATTGTTTCAGAATAATGTCATCCGGCCCTGGCCGCCGCTCGTAAGGCGCTCACCAAAAACCCCCTCCACGCCAATTGGCACGAAGGGGGTTTCGAGGGGTTCCGGTCCGATCGGGGAGAATCAGAATTTGAAACCGGCGGTCAGCGTCCAGGTGCGCGGATCGCCATAATAGACGGTCTGGATATTGCCGACCGAGCTGAATTCCTGCCCGTCGGTCCGGTACAGCGTATCGCCGACATTCTTGATCGCGCCGCGCAGATAATAGCGGCCGTCCATCAGGTCGAGCTGCGCATAGACATTGCCCAGCCAATAGCCATTCTCGGTAAGGCCGGGACGGTTGTCGACCGACAGGAACTGCTTGTCGACAAAGCGCAGGTCGCCGCCCAGGGACAGCGATGCGCTGTCGCCAAGGGGGATGCGGTAATCGCCGCCCAGCCGCAGCGTCAGCGGTGGCGCAAAGGCGGGCTGGCAGACGATCCGCGTTCCGGTGGGGTTGCATGAGAAGCTCTGCGGCGGCACACGGCGGCCATCATTGAACTCCTTGTAATCGGCATCAAGATAGCCGACAGCGGCGGAAAGCGTCAGCGGATCGCTGGGCTTGACGGTCGCCTCAAACTCGAAACCGGTGATGCGCAGCTTGCCCGCATTGAGCACAGGGAAGACGCCCGCGCCCGCGCTGCCCGCGACACCGCCGCCGACGCGCGCCTGGAAGTCCTTGTAGTCGGAATAAAAGGCCGCCGCCGAAAGCCGCACGGCACCGTCAAGGAAGCTGCCCTTGGCGCCCAGCTCATAGGTCCACACGGTTTCCGGCTCGAACCGGGTCACAAGCTGAGAGGTGCCGTTGACGATCAGCGTCAGGTCGCTCAGCGAATTGGCGCGACCATTGAACCCGCCCGATTTGAAGCCGCGGCTGGCGCTGGCATAGATCAGCTTGTTGGCATCGGGCTTGAAGCTCAGCGTCACGCTGGGCGTCCAGGCGTCGAACACCGCATCATCATCGCTGTTGAGCGGTGCCGGCAGGCTGCCGGGGAACAGGAAGTCGATGCCGTTGAGCAGGGCAAGGTCCGATATCGTCGTCGTGAAGCGGTTATAGCTCTTTTTCTCGCGGGTGTAGCGCAGGCCTCCCGTCACCGAGAACCTATCGGAAAAATCATAGGTCGCCTGGCCGAAGGCGGCGAAGCTGCGGGTCCGCTGGGCATCGTCGATCAGCCGGGTGAAGCTGATCGGGAAGCCGTTAAAGGCGAACAGGTCATCGGCATAGGCCTCCTGATGCGATTCGACCTTTTCATCGAGATAATAGAGCCCCAGCACGCCATTCAGCCGGTCGCCCGAATATTTGAGCTGCAGTTCCTGGCTCCACTGGCGCTGGTCGATGCCCACGAACACATCGCCCAGCTCATATTCGGTGGCGTCGATATCGATGAAGAACTCCGGCTCCAGATCGCGATAGGATGTGATCGAGACGAGCTCGAGGCTGTCCGACAGATCGATATTGGCGGTCATCGCGACACCCCAGTGATCGAGCTTCTGTCCCTCGCCATTGCTGAAGCTGGTCGAGGCGCGATAGCGATAGGGGCTGTCGCTGACCGCAGGGGGCAGCAGCACCGCGCCCAAGCCGAAATCGGTCTGGAACAGCGGCGTCGTCGCCTGGCCCAGCGTCAGGGCGTTGCGCTGGCGGGTATAGTCGCCCGACAGCGAAAGCTCGACGCCCGGTGCAGGATCGGCACGCAAAATGCCCCGGAAGGAGAGGTTGTCGCGGTCATTATAGCGCTGTCCGGTCAGCGGATCGGTGACGATGCCATCGCGTTCATCCCAGAGGCCGGCCAGCGAGAATGCCATATTGTCGCCCAGCGGAGTCGAGACATAGCCCTTGGCGGTGATCTCGTCGAACCGGCCATAGCTGAAGCTGCCCTCATAATGGGTGTCGAGGAAATCGGGCTTGCGACTGACGATGTTTACCGCGCCGCCAATGGTGTTCTTGCCATAGAGCGTGCCCTGCGGACCGCGCAGCACCTCAACGCGCGCCACGTCGAACAGGTTGAGCAGCGCGCCCTGGATACGGCTCATATAGACGCCGTCGACATAGACGCCGACCGCCGGGTCAAAGGTCTGCAGCGCATCGGGCTGGCCGATGCCGCGAATGAAGAAGTTCGCCGATGTCGCCGATCCGCGCCCCTGCACGATGTTCACATTGGGGACTGCGCCCTGAACACCCGAAAGGTCACTCGCCTGAAGATCGGCCAGATCGTCTGCGCCAAGTGCGGTCACCGCGATCGGAACATCCAGAATCGATTCCTCGCGGCGGCGCGCGGTGACGACGATGACATCGCCTTCCGACGCTCCGGCGCCTTCATCGTCCTGCGCAAGGGCGGGCAATGCGGTCAGGGCAATGGCTGCCGTTCCGGCGGCGAGAGTGGCGCGGAGCGCCATGCCGAGGCGATTCGTGCTGTGAATATGCGTGGAATTTTTGCGGCTCAACATGGCCCGTTCCCTTTCATCCATCCTGCAATCTGCGCGTGTCACGGGCCGGAATGGCAACATGCTTGCGCTTGCTGGGCAATAGCTATAATGAAAGTTGAACCGGGTTTCAACTAATAAGCCGACAAGGGGCAATGGCGTATTCCCGGCAACATGCTAAGGAGGAGCTATGCGCAATCAGGGTGCGCAGGGGGAAAGGCGTTACATGGCGTCGGAATCGTCGCTGAATCCGGACAAGATTCCGCGCACGGCGCGCGGCCGGGAAACGCTGCGCAAATTGCTGGACGCAGCCGCCATCGAATTTGGCGAGCGCGGATTTCACGATGCATCGATCAGCGGCATCACCCGCCGCGCAGGCACGGCGCTGGGCAGTTTCTATACCTATTTCGATTCCAAGGACGAGATTTTCCGGGCGCTGGTGCGCGACATATCCGGCCAGGTGGCCAAGACCGCGGCGGAGCGGATGGGCAATGCGTCAGGACCGCTCGACCGCGAGCGGCTGGCGCTTGAGGGCTTTCTGGCCTTTGTCATGGAGCACAAGGAAATCTACCGGATCATCGATGAATCCGAATTCGTCGATCCCGAAGTCTATCGCACCCATTATTCGACCACGGCCGAACGCATATTGGCACGGCTGGAGGCGGGCAAGGCCGCCGGGGTCGTGCGCGAGGATATTGGCGAGCTCCACGCCTGGGCGATCATGGGCATGAACGTGTTCATGGGCCTGCGCTATGGTGTCTGGGCGGACGATGCCGATCCCGCCGACATTGCGGCGGCGGCCAACGACCTGCTCAGCCGGGGGATTGGAGCTTAATTCTCCGGCGGCGGATCAGGCGCGCGCACCGGGCAGCATGCGCTGCATGACGCCATCCTTCAGCGCCAGCCAGTGATAGAGCGCGGCCAGCACATGGAGGATGACCAGGCCCGCCATGACCTTGCCGCCAATCTCATGCCCCTCATGCGCGATCTCCGCCAGCGCGCTGCCCTTTTCCACGGCCAGCTTGGGGAGCGATACGCCAAACCATTCGATCGGCTTTGGTCCTGCCGAGCTCATCACATAGCCGCCCACCGGCAAGCCGAGCAGAAACAGGTAGAACAGCCAGTGCAGCCCGGTTCCGACCGATTTCTGCCAGCCGGCAATGGGCGGGCTATAGGGCGGCGGGGTGTGGCCCATGCGCCAGGCCAGCCTGACCAGGGTGAGCACGAAAACGGTGATGCCCAGCGATTTGTGCAGCAACATCGGGTTCCAGCCGAAATCATCCTCCAGCCGGTGATGGCCAAGGCCCAGGATGATCCCGGCAATGACCGCAAGACCGATAACCCAGTGCAGCATCTGCGCGACGCGGTGATAACGCTGATAGGATGCGGTCATGGCTGCTCTCCGGCCTCAATATTGCTGTTATGGCCAGTGAATAACCGCTTTGCCGCTTGCCGCCAAGATAGCTTGTAGCAGGTCGGCAATCAGCGCTTCAGCAGGAAGACCGCATGTTCCGCGAACAGATTGGCCAGCGCGCCCTTGCGCGGCCGGTTGGCGGCAAGGAACCATTCCCCCTCGACGGTGATGGCGCGGTCGGCAACCAGCGCGCGAAAATCATCGATGGTGACATGGTGGATATTGGGCGTTTCATACCACAGCATCGGCAGGTGGGGCGTTACCGGCATGCGCCCGCCGACCAGCAGCGAGCTGCGCACCCGCCAATAGGCGAAATTGGGAAAGGAGACGAACGCCTCGCGCCCGATCCGCAGAAGCTCGTCAAGGATCCGCGCCGGATAGCGGGTCGTCTGCAGGGTCTGGCTGAGGATCGCATAGTCGAAGCTCTTGTCGGGATAGCCCTCCAGATCGACATCGGCATCGCCCTGCACCACCGAAAGGCCGCGCGACACCGCGGTTGACACATCGCCGGGGTCCAGCTCCAGCCCGCGCGCATCGACGCCGCGTTCATCGCGCAACGCCGCCATCAGCGCGCCATCGCCGCAGCCGATATCGAGCACGCGGCTGCCCGCCCGGACATTGTCGGCAATGATCCGCAGATCGGGACGCAATGACGTCATGACAGCCCCCCTGCGCGGAGGAAACCGTCGACGATCCGGTTCATTTCCGGACTTTCGAGCAGGAAGGCGTCATGGCCGAACGGGCTTGAAAGCTCGACAAAGCTGGCCTCTGCCCCGGCCGCGTTCAGGGCATGGACGATGCGCCGCGATTCGACGGTCGGATAGAGCCAGTCGGTATCGAAGCTGATAAGGCAGAAGCGGGTGCGCGTTCCCATAAAGGCATTGGCCAGATTGCCGCCATAGCCCTCTGCCAGGTCGAAATAGTCCATGGCGCGGGTGATATAGAGATAGGAATTGGCGTCGAACCGGTCGACAAAGCTGATCCCCTGGTGCCGCAAATAGCTTTCCACCTGGAAATCGGCATCAAAGCCGAATGTCTTGCTGTCCCGGTCCTGAAGGTTGCGACCGAACTTGGCGGTCAGCCCTTCCTCGGACAGATAGGTGATGTGCGCGGCCATGCGGGCGACCGCAAGCCCCGAAGACGGCCCCTCTTCATTGCCGTAATAATGGCCGCCGCACCAGCGATGATCGGCCATGATCGCCTGGCGGCCAACCTCGTGAAAGGCGATGTTCTGCGCACTGTGCCGCGCGGTCGATGCGATGATCACCGCAGAGCGGACCCGGTCGGGGAACAGCGCGGGCCAGCTCAGCGCCTGCATGCCGCCCATCGATCCGCCAATCACCGCCGCCAGCGTGCCGATGCCCAGATGGTCTAGCAGCATCGCCTGGGCGCGGACCATGTCGGCAATGGTCAGGACCGGGAAATCCATCGCCCATGGCCTGCCTGTCGCAGCATTGACCGTTGCCGGTCCGGACGAGCCCATGCAGCTGCCCAGAACATTGACGCAGATGACGAAATGCCGCTCCGGGTCGATCGGCTTGCCCGGCCCCACCATGCGCACCCACCATCCCGGCTTGCCGGTGGCGGGGTGGGTCGAGGCAACATACTGGTCGCCGGTCAGCGCATGGCAGATGAGGACAGCGTTGTCTCGCGCGGCATTGAGGCTGCCATAGCTTTCATAGGCGATCTGGACGGGGGAGAGCGCGGCCCCGCAATCGAGCATCAGCGGGCCGGGCAGCACGATCTGCCGGTTCAGGCCAAAGCGTTGGTCAAGGGGCGGTGCGTCTGCCATTGCGGCATGTCGCTTGGCCGAGCCGCCGGGCGGTGTCAATCGGTAAGGCCGGGGGACCGGCCATGCAATTCTCCGCTTGGCATCAAGGGCCGGGCGCGGCTAAGGGCCATCGCACCATGCAGCCGCCCGAAACCGATATGCCCGAGAGCCTGACCCCCAAAAGCTGGGTGCAGGCGATCCATGCCTATGTGCCGGGCAAATCGACCGGTACCGATGGCAGGCCGCTGATCAAGCTGTCGGCCAATGAGAATCCGCTGGGCACATCGCCGCTGGCGCTGGCGGCAATAGCGGAGCTGCGGGCCGGTGGCGCGCGTTCCGGGCCGTCGCTCTATCCCGATCCCGACAGTATCGCGCTGCGCGAGGCGATTGCCGCATGCCATGGCCTGGAGGCCGAACGCATCATCTGCGGCACCGGATCGGACGAGCTGCTCAACCTTGCCGCGCAATGCTATGCCGGGCCGGGCGACGAGATCATCCATGTCCGTTACGGCTTTTCGGTCTATGACATTGCGACACGTCGGATCGGGGCGACCCCGATAGTTGCGCCAGACAACAATTATGCGACCGATGTCGATGCGATCATCGCATCGCTCACCGCCCAGACGCGGGTCGTGTTCCTCGCCAACCCCAACAACCCGACCGGAACCTTGTCGTCGCGCGCCGAAATTGCCCGGCTGCACGCCGCGCTGCCCGGCAATGTCCTGCTCGTGCTTGACCAGGCCTATGCCGAATATCTGGACGCGGATCAGGATGATGGCGGCCTGGAGCTTGCCGCGCGCACCGCCAATATCCTTGTCACGCGCACCTTCTCCAAAATCCATGGCCTGGCAGGCGAGCGGATTGGCTGGGGCTATGGCGACGCCGCGATCATCGAAACGCTCAACCGCATTCGCGGCCCGTTCAATGTCACCGCCACCGGCCAGGCGGGCGCCAGGGCAGCGCTGGCGGATCAGGACTTCGTGGAGCGTTCGCGCGCGCACAACCGGCGCTGGCGCGAATGGCTGACCGGGGAGCTGGCGGCGCTCGGCAATCATGGCGTGTCGGTGGTTCCCGCCCATGGCAATTTCCTGCTGGCCCTGTTCGAGGGCGAGGTGGGTGCCGAGACGGTCTACAAGGCACTGATGGCGGGCGGCTATATCGTGCGCTGGCTGCCCGGACAGGGCCTGCCCCACGCCCTGCGCATCACCATCGGCAGCGAGGCGGACATGCGCGCGGTCGCCCATATTGTCCGCAACACCGTGACGGGCCGGGCATGAGCGCGTCCTTCAGACATGTCGCGATCATCGGCATGGGCCTGATCGGATCGTCCATTGCGCGCGCGGTACGCGAGCATCTGCCCGAGGTGCGGCTCTCCGGATTCGATGCCGATCCCGATGTCTGCCGCCGCGCCATCGCCATCGGCCTGTGCGACAGCCATTATGACGCCATTGGCGAGGCGCTGGGCGATGCCGATCTGGTGATCCTGTGCATCCCGGTTGGCGCCATGGCCGCTGCCGCCGCCGATATGGCAAGATGGATCGCGCCCGACGCGATCATCAGCGATGTCGGCTCGTGCAAGGCCAGCGTGATCGAAGCGGTTTCGGCGGCGCTGCCCGGCAATACCTTCATCCCCGCCCATCCCGTCGCGGGAACCGAGAATAGCGGGCCGGAATCAGGCTTTGCATCGCTGTTCCATTCGCGCTGGTGCATCCTGACACCCGCTGGCGATGCCGATGCGGATGCAGTGGCGCGGGTATCGGAATTCTGGGCGACTCTGGGCGCGGAAGTCGAAACCATGGATGCCGCGCACCATGATCTGGTGCTGGCGATCACCAGCCATTTGCCGCATCTCATCGCCTATACCATCGTCGGCACCGCCAGCGACCTTGAGGACGTGACCCGCAGCGAGGTGATCAAATATTCCGCAGGCGGCTTTCGCGATTTCACCCGCATCGCCGCCTCCGATCCGGTGATGTGGCGCGATGTCTTCCTCAACAACCGGGAGGCGGTGCTGGAAATGCTGCAGCGCTTTTCAGAGGACCTGTCGGCGCTGCAGCGCGCCATACGCTGGGGCAAGGGCGACGATCTGGAGGCGCTGTTCAGCCGCACCCGCGCGATCCGCCGGTCAATCATCGAACAGGGCCAGGACGATGCCCGGCCCGATTTCGGCCGCAGCCACGAATAGCAATCTGTACGCGCGCAAAAGCGCAATTCCGATCAGTTTGCCCCGGCTTTCCGGTTCAGCATGTTGATCGCCGCATGCACGCGCGTCTCGATGGTTTCGCGGTCCAGCCCGGGCGGAATCGGATCGCAGAAGCGGACGGTGACGGTTCCGGGATAGCGGGTAAAGCGCCCCTTGCGCATCAGGCGGCCACTATCGACCGCCACCGGGATCACCGGCAGTTTCGCGATCTTATAAAGCCCGGCAAAGCCAGACTGGAGCGGTGCATGCACGCCATGCGGAGTGCGCGTGCCCTCCGGAAAGATGACGATGGAGCGGCCATCGGCGACAAAGCCGCGTACCGCCTGCATCATGCTGCGCAAGGTCGCCGCGCCGCCATCGCGATCGATGAAGATCATGCCATAATGGGTGGCGATCTGGCCCCAGAGCGGAATATGCTGTAATTCGCGCTTGGCGACGACCGCCGGTTCGGCAAAGACCAGCGGAACCTCGATGGTCTCGAACATGCTTTCATGCTTGATCGCATAAAGCGCGGGCGCGGCCTGCGGCGCGCCGATTATCTCCACCTTCACGCCCAGCAGCCAGCGGGCGCACAGCCGGTGAAAGCCCGCCCAGTGATGCGCGATACGGCGCATCAGCGGCGCCGACACAAAGATCATCGCAAAGGCCGCGACCACGTACAGCACCGATACCGGATAGAATATCAGCGCAAACAGCACCGAGCGCAGAAATGCCGCGATATGCCGCACTGTCGTCCTCACACCCCTATCAGTCCGGCGGCGCGGCGCAGCACATATTTGTTATATTCGCGAAACAGGGTCCTGAGGCTGGGCTGGCTGGCCACCGCATCATCGAATATCGCCACATCTTCGGGCAGGGTGCGGGCAAGCTCATAATGGGCGCGCCGCATATGCCAGTCGGTGGTGACGAGACGGATCGACTTTGCCTTGCGTCGCTCCACCCAGCGTGCGGTCTCCAGCGCGTTGGAGCGCGTGTCGATCGCCTTGAAGCCCAGATCCACGCAACAGTCGAACTGGCTTTCCGGCGCGCCATATTCCACCGCCAGCTCGTGCGACTTGACGTCCTGATCGACCCCGGTGATCAGCATCCGTCCGGTCCATTCCTTGTCCAGCGCCTCCAGCCCTCGATTGATCCGGTTTGGTCCGCCGGTCAGCACCACCACCGCATCGGTGCGCTCCGGCCCGCCCGGCTGTGGCAGGGCAATGGCGAACCAGGCAAAGCCCAGCATCCAGGCCAGCAGGCCGAGCGAGAAAAGCCGCACGATCACAGCGCCCGTCCCAGCGCGCGCATGATGGTGAGCCGCGCGGTCCAGAATGCCAGCAGCATTCCCGCCACCGGAATGAGCGCCAGCAAAAGCCATCCGGTCCAGCCGAGCATGGCGGCCTCGACCAGTCCCGAACCCAGCTGCCGTGCCTGTGCGGCGATCAGCAGGATGACCAGAACCGCCAGCGCCAGCCCCACCAGCCCGCCCAGCAGCGCATCGAGCGCGATGCGGCGCTGGAACAGCCGGGCCACCTGCTTGTCGGTGCTTCCCAGCAGATGGACGATCTCTATCGTATCCTGATGCCCCTTGAGCGCCGAGCGCGCGGACAGGACCACCGCCGCAGTGGTCGCCAGCGCCAGCAGCAGGACAAGGCCCAGCGCCAGCCATTGCAGCGTCGACAAAAGGTCGAATACCGGACCCAGCCAGTTGGCATTGGCATCGACCCTGGCCGAAGGCGCGGCATCGGCCAGCAGCGCGCGGATCCGCTCCAGTTCGGTGGCATCGGCCCGTCCGGCAAGGTCAAGGTCGATCAGGCTGGGCAGGGGAATGTCTGCATCCCCGGCATCGCCGCCCAGCCATGGCGCCATCAGCTCCTCGACCTCGGCATCGGGCACGGGATCGACCCGGGCAATGCCGGGGGCATCGCGCAGCAGATTGACGGCGGCGGCATATTGCCCGGCGCGCAGATCGGGATTGGCCTCGATGATCTGGACGGTGACGCGTCCGGCCAGATCGGCGTTGATATCCTGCGCGGCAGAGCGCACCGCCAGTCCGGCGGCAGCGGCCAGCACGGTGAGGAAGATCATGATAGCCACGACCCAGGGCATCGGCCCGGACAGGCGGCCCTCCGGGATCAGCCGGCGATCATGCGCATTGGGAAAGATCAGCGACCACATGGCGATCAGGTTGCCTTCCATCCGACATTGTCGCCAGGGCGCGGCGGATAGCGCAGCGCCCCGGTCGGGTCGGACAGGCGCCCCTTGTCCAGCCGCATCATGGTCGCGCGCTCGACCCGCGACATCAGGTGAATGTCATGGGTGGCGACGACAATGGTGGTCCCCAGCCGGTTGAGCGCCTCGAACAGGCGCAGCAGGCGCACCGCCATGTCCGGATCGACATTGCCGGTCGGCTCGTCGGCCACCAGCACTTCGGGCCGCCCGATCACCGCGCGGGCAATCGCCACGCGCTGCTGTTCGCCGCCGGAGAGCGTTGCGGGCCGCGCATCGGCGCGCGGGGCAAGGCCGACCCATTCCAGCATTTCCTCGACCGGCTTGCGCAGATCCTTTTCCTTCACCCCGGCAATACGCAGCGGCAGGGCGATATTGTCGAACGCGGAAAGGTGCTGGATCAGGCGGAAATCCTGGAAAACCACGCCAATTCGGCGGCGAAAGCCGGGCAGGCGCTCGCGCGACAGCGTCACCGTGTCAGTGCCGAACAGGCGGACCATGCCGCGGCTGGGCCGCTGCGCCAGATAGAGCAGGCGCAGCAATGACGTCTTGCCTGCGCCCGATGCCCCGGTCAGGAAATAGAAACTGCCCGGAAACAGCGTGAAGCTGACGTCGGACAGGGTTTCGGCGGCGGTGCCGTATCGCAAGCCCACATTTTCGAACTGTACGACATTGTCCATGGCGGCGGGACGAATTCCTGATTTCACGAACGGAACAAGACCGATCCCGTGCTGCGAAGCACGCGCCGCCCTTTCTTGCAAGCGCTATAGCGGGCAAATATCTGGGGAAAAAGGGGGCTGTGCCGAAAGCGCCGGTCGCTGGACTCTTGCGGCCCGTGCCGGGGCATGGTTAGAGACGACATGATTATCGCTTGCCCAGCCTGCAAGACGCGCTACGCCGTGCCGGATACCGCGATTGGGGCCAATGGCCGCTCCGTCCGGTGCGCCAAATGCGGGCATAGCTGGTTTCAGGCGGGTCCGAAAATTTCCATCGGGCCAGCGGCGGGCGCGGCCCCGCCCGCTGCCGCAGCACCGGCTCCCGCGCCGCCACCTGCGCCCGCCCCGGAGCCCGCGGCTGCCCAAGAAGATGCAGTGCCCGCAGCGGAAAACGCCGCAGAAACCGGCGCAGACGATGCGCGTCAGGACGCCTGGCATGACGAACCGCCCATGCCCGATCCGGTTCCGCCGCCACCGGTCAGCGAACCGGCGCGCGCCGAAGCGCCGGCGGCTGCACGCTATGATGACGACAATCCCTATGCAGGCAGCTTCGATCATGCCCCGCCCTTTCGCCCGCGCCGCAATCCGGCACGGCTGTGGCTCATCCTGGCCGGGATATTCGCCTTGATCGTCGCCTCGATCATGGGCGCCATCGCCTATTTCGGCCTGCCCGGCTGGGTCGCCGAATATGGCCTGCCCTTTGCCCAGACCGAACCCGATCTTGTCATTGTCGCCCCGCCCGAGGATCAGGAGCGCCGCACCCTGCCCAATGGTACCGAGCTGTTCGCGATTTCCGGCAAGATCGAGAATCGCAGCCGCACCAACCAGCCGGTTCTGCCGTTGCTCGTGGTGCTGCGCGATGCACAGGACCGGGTGGTATTCAGCGGCACGATCAACCCGACCGTGGACAGTCTTGCGCCCGGCGAAAGCGTCGATTTCAACGAGGCGATGGTCGATGTTCCCCGCTCCGCGCACAGTGCGGAGATTGGCTGGGCCAGCATCGATTGACCGCCGGGGCGGCCCGCGCCGGGCCAGCCGCAAAGCCGCATCGCCGCTCGCCGCAAAATCGCGGTTGCGCAGCTGGGGGGGCTTTGCTAAGGGCACGCTCCTGCCAGCGGGGCAGGCCCGTTTCCATCGCGTGAAACCGGCCGCCCAGGGAAGTTCAGTGTGCGGTCGTGGCGGAACTGGTAGACGCGCAACGTTGAGGTCGTTGTGGCCGAAAGGCCGTGGAAGTTCGAGTCTTCTCGACCGCACCAATTCATTCATGTTTTTGCAGCGAACCGGCACAATGCCAGGTCCGCAGGCACGGCATAACAAGGCCTTCATCCCGCAAGCGCGGTTGACCTTTGCCCCCATCCATTTAGGCTGGTCTCGTTAAATGCCCGAATTCCAGAGTCTTATTATGGCTCTGGCGCGCATTCGGGACGGCTGACGGGGGAATATCCATGCGTATCGCACTGGCTGCGGGCCTTGTTCTGTCACTGCTGGCGCCATCCGGTGCCGCTGCCCAGGATGGCGAACGCCCCTGGCTGGAGGGTTTCCCGGTGGTCGAGCAGTCGCTGGACTTGCCCGCGCCGCGCCAGCCCGATCTCGCCCCCGCCTGCAAGGTTCCCGAAGGCTTTGACGCGCGTTTCACGGCAAGTGCCGAAGGCGGACCCTATGGCGATGCGCGCTATGTCGAATGGATCAGGCTGTTCCATGGCTGCAAATGGGACAATCTGGTTGCCTCGCTCGAATCCGATCTGAAAGGCGGATCGCCCCACCCGCAGGCGGCGCAACTCTGGGCGCTGGCAATGGATCGCCAGGGCCGCCTTGAAGATGGCTGGCAGGCTTCGGTCGATCCCGCGCTGCTTGCCGCGCTTGGCCCGGTGCCGGACATGATGCGGCTATATTATCGCGGTCGCATCGCCGAGGCGGACCGGACCATGCGCGCGGCGGGCCGCGATGCGCTGATGACCGGCTTTGATTCGATGAAGCTCGCCGGGTGGCTGAACGGATCGGCGCTGGACGATCCCGCCTTTGCCTTCCGGATCGAGCGGCTGGAGCGCTATCCCGACCAGTTTCTGTCATGGTGGCCATCAGCATGGAGCACGCGCGACGAACTTGCGGCATTTGACCGGCTGACCGGTCCGGGCGGGCCGCTTGCCGGGCATTTCTTTGCAGCTGCCGCGCGGCGCTATGTGATTGACGGCCATTCCGGATATGCCAACCAGGCGATGGTGGCGCGGCTTTGGCTGGACCATTATCCCAATGATCCCTGGGCGCTGTACATGCTGCACAGCGCGGAGGATTCGCTGGGCCAGGTCGAACAGGCCGCCGCGTCCGGTTCGCTGTTCAACATGATCGCCCCCCAGGATGGCCGGACCGGCGCTGCCAAGGCCTATTACAAGCTGGGCAGGATGGAGGAAGGCGACCGTCAGGTCGCGATCGTCGGCGGCCTGGTCAATGAGCCATCCTATGTGATCCAGCGCTATGCCATTGCGAGGGACGATGCCGGATACCGGCATGAAGCGATGGCGGCAACCGAGGCGTCGCTCGCCCGTCTGCCCGGCGATACCCGGCTGATTGCCCGCATGGCGACGCTGGAGGAACGCGCGGGCATGACTGCCAAGGCGCTTGAGCGAACCCGGATGCTGGTGAGAGAGGATCAGTTCGAATGGTCCAATTCCCAGTCGCTCATGGACCTGTTGCGCAAGGAAGGGCTGGCAAATGAAGCGCTGGCCAGTTTTGACGGGCTGGCCGCGCGCGTCGGCACTGCCGATGCCGGAATGATCATCGCCGCGGCGGACGCGGCCAAGGCCGCCGGGCTGGCCGACCGGGAAGAGGCGCTGCTGCTGTCCGGACTTGGCAAGCCGATCAGCCAGACACAGCTGCTGCGCCGGCTGATCCAGTTTCATGCCGCGCAGGGACAGCATGGCAAGGTCGTCCAGCGCAGCCGCCAGTTGCTCGCGCTCGAACGCGGCTACCGGTCCGACTATCAGGCGCTGATGACCGCGGCCGAGGCGCTGCAGGGGGCAAAGGGTGTTCAGGAGGCGCTGCAATGGTCCGCCACCAACTTCCCGCAGGATCGGGAAAGCTATTATGCCGCCATGGAAAAGCTGGGCGCCATGGGCGAAAAGGACCAGGCCGCGATTGTCATTGCGGAGGCGCGCCGCCGCTTTCCGGACAGCTTTTTCCCGCTCTATTTCCTGAATCGCGACGTCAATCAGCGTGATCGCGCCGCGGTTGACGCCATGCTGGCCGAGATCCGCACCATCCTGCCCTCGCTCGACCCCGCCGATGCCGAATGGGCGGTGCGCAGCATGGCCTTTGTATCGATGGATGCGGTCAATGCCGGGACGATGGCACGCGATCAGCTGGCCGAGCTCGATCCGCTGATCGAGAAGGTATTGCCGAACATTCCGGCAAACACCGCCCTGACCTCGCTGTGGCAGGTTTACGAGGCGCAGAACCGCAGCGACAGCGCCATGGCCTTGTGGGAGCGCAATGCGATTGCCTTTCCGCATGATCCCCAGCCCTTGCGGCTGCTGCGCACGTCGATGGACGTCCCCCGGACGCGGTCATTTCTGGCGATCTGGAAAAGCCTGTCGATGGACCGGTTCAATGCCGACCGGCTGAAGGACATGCTGCACGTTCACGCGCAATGGGGCGGATCGAACGTGCTGGCCCATTGCATGGCGGACTGGGCGGAGACCAACTATCCCCAGGCCGTCGCCACCCTGCGGCGGGAGGATGTCGATGCGCTGCTGGGGCTGGGAGAATCGGTGCAGGCCTTTGAATATCGCTATGCGAACAGCACCAGCATCTCGCCGTCGCAGCGCTATGTCGGCTGGTTCCAGGATACCAAGTCTAAGGCGCTGGAAGGCGGCAAGCGGGTCGATTTCGACTGCAAACGCGGCATTGCGACGATTGTCGACCAGAATGGCGATCTGGAGATTCGCCAGACCGATTATAACAGCGGCAAGCTGCGCCTGATGGGCCAGGGCGGCGCATGGGTGCGCTATGACTATACCGATCGCGGCGACCTCAGCCGGATATTCGCCTCCAATGGCCGCTCGATCGCGCTCGACTATGACGATAATTTCAAGATTTCCCGGATGGTCGACAGCGAACAGGGCGAACTGACCTTTGCCTATAACGCCATTGGCAAGCCGGTGGTGATCGATGCGGGCAAGGATGGCAGCGTCAATGTCAGCTATGACGATGCCGGAAACATCACCAGCGTGGTCGGCAATGCGCCCGAGGGCGGGGACAGCTCGCGCACCGCGCTGACCATCACCCAGGCCTTTCAGAATCTGCTCGGCCTGGTCAATCCCGGTGCAGCGCGGCAGATCGTCACGACGCCCGATCCGGAATTTTCCGCGATGCTGGATGCCCTGTTCGAGCTGAACGGCGACGAACCGGTCTTTGTCGCGCGGCTGGCCGATGCCATGCACGCGGCACGCACCGGCAATGATGCCGGGAACAGCCAGATGGAGGCGCTGGATGATCTTTCGCGGCGCGCGCTGGACGGATCGCTGGCGGCGGCCAAAGCCGCCGATCTGGCGCGATATGCCAGCGAGCTGCATGCGCTTTACGACAGCATTTCGCCCTTTGGCCTGCCCGACCAGCGCTGGAACATCTGGGAGAATGTGCTGCGAATCGCCGAGAGCCGGGGCACTGAAAAGCCGGTCGCGGCGATGCTTGCCAATGTCCGCGCCAACCGGCTGGAGCCGATGAACAACCAGAACTGGCAAGGTGCCGCGCTGCTCCGCAATGCCGGGCACTGGTATGCCGACCGGCCCTCCGCATTCGTTCCGGCGAGCATGCGGTCTGGCCTGACCCTTGGTGCCGCGCTGGTGCGCGCCGATGGCGATCTGGTCGTCGCCTCCAATAACGGCCTGCTGGTGCGCCGCGAGGGCAATTGGGGCCGCTATGTATTCGACGCCGATAATGGCCGGTTTCGCCGGGCGGATGTCGGGGACAGGCAGGGAACCGAGATTTCGGTTACCAGCCTTGCTGAACTCGATGGCGAGCGGCTGGCCGTCGGCACCAGCCGCGGCATCTATGTGCTGGGCGTGGATTATGAGACGGTCGTGGCGCGCGCCGCGACACCGGCGGACGGCCTGGCGACGGCACTGGTCCGCGCGATGCTGGTGCGCAATTCCGCGCTCTATGTCGCAACCTCGGGCGGATTGTCGCGCCTTGACCTAAATAACGGAAACCTGGTTCCGGCAGCGGGATCGCTGCTCTCGGGCGATGTCGCCTTCCTCGCCGATGGTCCCGATGGCGGCCTGCTGGCGGGCAATGACCAGGGCGTGTTTCAGGTCGGCAGCGGTGGCAGCACAAGGATCGTATCCATAGCCGCCAGCGATGCCGCCTATTCGCCATCCGACCGCAGGCTGCTGATCCTGGACCGCGCCCGGCTGCTGACCGCGCGCTATGACGGTGCGGCCTTTACCGCTGCCGTACCGCTCACCAATGCGGCATCGGCGAATATCGACAGCATGGCGCAGGGCTTTGAATCGCTGGATATTGGCGGGGAACGGGTTGTCGCGCTGATGGGTGACAGGGGCTATTCGATCTGGCGCGACGGCTATTTCGAATATCTCCAGCTTCCCTATTCGGACAGCTTTCCGGGCGTGAAGGCGATGGCGCAGGATGGCGACAAAATGGTCGTCGCGGCCAGCAACGGCTCGATTTTCCGGTTCGAGCCGGACCAGGTCATGGTGCGCTCTGGCCGCCCGGTCGTCGCCAGCGCCTATGACGCCGCGCGCGACATCGCCTATTTCGCCGATGGGCGCCAGATCACCGCCGCCCTGCCTAGCGAGCGTGGCCGCCTGCCCTCGCTCCAGTCGATGGACTATGCGCTGGCCAGCCATCTCGCGCTCGACCGGCAGGGAAGGCTTGTCGCCAATGATGGCGATGCGATCGTCCGGTTCGACGGGCCGGCCGGCCAGAGCGAATATCTGTTCGATGCCCGGCCAAGCTGTCCGTCCGACTGGCGCTGCAACCAGGGGCTAACGGGCCTGCTGGTCGCCGAGGACGGATCGATCTGGGCAAGCTCCGGACCGTCGGTGTTTCGCTGGCAGGACGGCACGCTCACCGAATATAATGCCCTGCGCGACCTGGAGAGCTTCCCGGCGGACACGCACTGGATCGCCGCGCTGCTGGAGCTTCCGGGCGGCGACATTGTCGTCAGCGCCAGCAATGAGGGGCATCTCACCTATCGCGGCAATGCGCTGAACGGGCAGAATCTGGTGTTCCGCAACGGCGCGTTCGAGACATTTGACGACAGCACCATGTTCCTGTCCCGCACCAATATTGACGGTGTCCAGATCGTCGGGACCAGCAGCGGCTATTATGAAGCGGTCGGCGGGCTGATGGTCAGTCTCGCCAGCTCGGGCGACCCGTCTTACCTCGCGCTGCGCGATACCCATCCCAATCTCTATCTGGGCGGCGAAGGCGCGCTGCTCGGCGATGCAACCTGGCTGTTCCCCACTCCGGCGGGCATCGCCGCCTATCAGAATGGCGAATGGTTTTATCCCGAACGGCTGAACTGGCATTTCCCCCGGCCCGAAAAGGCCGGTATTGGCGGGCGGCACAGCTATACGCTGCAGGTCGACAAGGCCGGACGCATCTATGCCGGGACCGATACCGGCCTGCTGGTGTTTCAGCAGCGCGGCGGCGATGCCGTCGAATTCCTGGTCGAGAACAGCCGGTCCGACCTTGCCTTTTCGACCTTTGAACGGCGCAAGCTGCAGGCCGAGGCGGGGGCGCTGCTGCGCGGCATCGATCAGTCAGACCCCGTCTTCGCCCCGGCGCGCCGGGTGATCGCGGCGCGGCAGGAGCTGGAGCGGCTGCGCGGTCAGGGTGACAGCGCACGCACGACGCTGGCGGCAGGCGATGGTGGTCGCGGCAGCACCGGCAGCGACGGCCAGACCCGGAGCGCGCCGGGCGCAGGCCTTGCCGAACAGCTGCAGCAAAAGGAGCGCGAATATACCCGCCTGCTCGCCGTGCTGGAACGCGAGGAACCGGGCCTTGCCCAGCTGCTGACGATCAAGCCGCTGGAACTCGCCGCCCTGCAGCGGCGCATTCCCGATGGCGCGGTGGTGCTGCAATATATTCCCCATCCCGACAAGCTGATGCTGCATGTCATCGCGCGCGACAGCCATGAGATCCGCACCGTCGAAATCAGCCGCGATGCGCTGATGGGATCGGCTGAACGGGCCAACCAGTTTCTGAAAGAACTGGTCGGCGAAGTCGAATATCAGCTCGGCGAGGAAGCCTCGATCTTCGGTGATGCCGATGCCGGCGAACTGCCCGCCGACACTCCGGCCAATGACCTGGCAGCGCTTTACGAGATGCTGCTGGCCCCGGTCGAAAGCGATCTGGAGGGCTATGAGCGGGTCTATATCTCGGCGGCGGGCAAGCTCAATCTCGTGCCCTTTGCCGCGCTCCGCCGGATGCGTGGCGGAGAGCAGCAATATGCGGTCGAGCGCTACAGCATGGCGATGGTACCGACCAGCTATCTGCTGGCGCTGGTGCTCGACGATGAGGGGCGCTCGGCGGAATCGGCGCTGATCTTCGGTGACCCGGATGGCAGCCTCGCCAATGCGCGGATCGAGGCATCGGAGATACAGGGGCTGCTGGCGCCGAAATCGGCCGATGTCATCGTGCGTATCGGGTCGGAGGCAGGCGTTGGCGTGCTGCGCGATTATGGCGCGAGTTCGCGGGTGCTGCACTTCGCCACCCATGGCAAGCTGGACCATGCCCAGCCCGAACGCAGCTTTCTGGTCATGGCGGACCGGACAAGGCTGTCGGCCATCGACATCATGATGCTCGATCTGTCCGATGCGGAGCTGGCCTTTCTGTCGGCGTGCGAGACCGGGCTCGGTTCGGAAGGGCTGGAATATGCAACGCTCGCCCGGTCCTTCTCGCACGCCGGGGTTCCGACCACCATCGCCAGCCTGTGGCAGGTTGGCGATGCGGCAACGCTGCAGCTGGTCACGAATTTCTACAAGGTCTATGATGAGGACAGCATGGCGGCGCTGGCCGAGGCACAGCGCGCGATGATCAAGTCGGCGCGGGAGCCGCTGCGTCACCCGGCGGCATGGTCCGCGTTCGAGGCGTTCGGCAAGGGTTGGTAAGGCTGGCCGGCAGGGGGAATGCTCCCGCCGGAACCGCACAGGGGGAGGAATGGTCGTGGCCGATATGGCGAAAGACAATCCGGGCGAGCCGGAGAATTGCGATGACGCGCCGGGCGAAACAGATGCTGCGCGCGCCTATTGGCGGGCCAATATCCGCCTGCTGCTCACTCTTATGGCGATATGGTTCGCGGTATCCTTCGGCGCGGGGATTTTATTCCGCGAGGCGCTCGACCGGTTCATGATCGGCGGCTTTCCGCTGGGCTTCTGGTTCGCCCAGCAAGGCTCCATCTATGTCTTCATCGTGCTGATCTTCTATTATTCCTGGAAGATGCACCGGATCGAGCGGCAGTTCGATCTCGACGATGATGACGGGTGAGGCGGCGATGACGACCCAGACCCTTATCTACATCTTCGTTGCGGCGAGCTTTGCGCTCTATATCGGCATCGCCATCTGGTCGCGGGCGGGATCGACCAGCGAATTCTATGTCGCAGGCGGCGGGGTGAACCCGGTGGTCAACGGCATGGCGACCGCCGCTGACTGGATGAGCGCGGCATCGTTCATATCCATGGCGGGGCTGATCGCGTTCATGGGCTATGACGGATCGGTCTATCTGATGGGCTGGACCGGCGGCTATGTGATGCTCGCCCTGCTGCTGGCACCCTATCTGCGCAAGTTCGGCCAGTTCACCGTCCCCGATTTCATCGGCACGCGCTATTATTCGGGCGTCGCGCGCACCGTGGCCGTCATCTGCCTCATCTTCATCAGCTTCACCTATATTGCCGGGCAGATGCGCGGCGTGGGGATCGTCTTTTCGCGCTTCCTGGACGTGCCGGTAGAACTGGGCGTGATCATCGGCATGGGCATCGTCTTCGTCTATGCGGTGCTCGGCGGGATGAAGGGGATCACCTACACGCAGGTCGCGCAATATTGCGTGCTGATCTTTGCCTATATGGTGCCGGCCTTTTTCATCTCGATGCTGATCACCGGCAATCCCCTCCCGCAAATCGGCCTGGGCTCGCTGGTCAATGACGGTTCTGGGATGCATGTCCTGGAAAAGCTGGATTCCTCGCTCCAGGCCATGGGCTTTGCCGCCTATACATCGGGCACAAAATCGATGATCGACATATTCTGCATCACCGCCGCGCTGATGATCGGCACGGCGGGCCTGCCGCATGTCATCGTCCGCTTCTTTACCGTGCCCAAGGCATCCGATGCGCGGCGCTCGGCGGGCTGGGCGCTGGTGTTCATCGCGCTGCTCTACACCACCGCTCCGGCGGTGGCGGCCTTCGCCAGGCTCAATTTCAACGACAGCGTCAACGGCACCGCCTATTCCGAGGCACCCGCCTGGTTCGCCAATTGGGAGCGCAACAACCTGATCGCCTTTGCCGACAAGAATGGCGACGGCGTGATGCAGGTGGCAAATGGCGATCCGTTCAGGGGCGCGCCCGAATATAGCGGGGAAACCGGCCCCGAGGGCCAGCGGCTGGTTACCAATGAAATGGTCACCGACAATGCCAATGAGGTTTATGTCGACAAGGACATCATGGTCCTTGCCAATCCGGAGATTGCCGCGCTGCCCGGATGGGTGATCGCGCTGGTCGCGGCGGGCGGACTTGCCGCGGCACTCTCGACCGCGGCGGGGCTGTTGCTGGTGATCTCCACGGCGGTCAGCCATGATCTGCTCAAATCGACCTTCCGGCCGGGCATTTCGGAAAAGGGGGAGCTGCGCGCGGCACGGCTTGCCGCAAGTGCCGCCATCATCGTCGCGGGCATATTGGGCATTTATCCGCCCGGCTGGGTGGCGCAGGTGGTCGCCTTTGCCTTTGGCCTTGCTGCCGCCTCGCTGTTCCCGGCGATCTTTATGGGCATTTTTTCAAAGCACATGAACCGGGAAGGGGCGATTGCCGGGATGGTGACGGGGCTTGCCTTCACCTTCCTCTACATCGCCTATTTCAAGCTGTGGAACGCCGATGCCAACAGCGCGGAAAACTGGCTGCTGGGCATTTCACCCGAGGGCATTGGCGTGGTCGGCATGGTGCTGAACTTTGCCGTCGCCCTGCTGGTCGCCCGGCTGAGTGCGCCGCCACCGCCCGAGATAGGCAAGCTGGTCGATTCCATCCGCGTTCCGCGCGGGGCCGGATCAGCACATCGCCATTAGAGTATTTTCAAGTCAGATGGATACATCTGACGACTCGGAAAATACGGTAAAACAAGAGCATAGAGCGCAGGTTTTGATTCAATCAAAACCGAACGCGCTCTAGGAGCCAGAAGCAATTATCTTGACTATTCCGCCTGGCGCCAGCCGCCATCGGCATCGCGCGTGACAAGCGTCAGGCTGGCCGGATCAATATCCTGATACAGGTCCTGGGTCATGGTGATGAACCAGGAAAAGCCCTGAAACACCCGCCAGAAGCTGGGATTATCCTCATCAAGGCCAAAGGGACCGCAAGCAGTGCGCGGACCATCGGATGACGGCTGGCTGCCATCGAGATTGTCGACGACCAGGGCATCATCGGGCCAGCCCTCAATCCCCGCCTTGCGCGCCCGGCAATTCTTGCGGTCGGCAAAGTCGATGGCCGTATCGCGGGTCCATGCCTCCAGATTGGCGGTCGGGTTTTCAGGCTCCGAACTGATCACACGCGCAAACACCATGCCGGGCTCCATCTCCGGCGCGATAGCGGACCGGGCCAGCGTCAGCTCTGCCGATTGCGCACCCCCGGCAAAGTCGAGCCGCGCAACATGATCACCGCACTGGGCGGCGCGATAGAGCAGATAGTCGGTTGCGAACGGCGTTTCATTGACGGTCCAGCTGCACCCCGGCGGCAAGGCCGGCGTCTCGCCCCCGGCCATGGCGAGATAGTTGACCGCCCGCCCCTGGCAGATGCCGGTGCCGGCAAGGCGCGGACCATCATCGGGGCAAGGTTCGGCAGCAGCATCCGCAACCTGCGCCTCGTCATCCGGTTTTGCCGCTGTTTCAGCAGCGTCCGGACCACATCCGCCCAGCGCCAGTGCAGCCATCATGATCATTGCCGAATTCACGCGCATCGCTCGTACTCCATTCGATGGCAGCCAGAACGGACTCGCTACCCTTGGCAAAGACTACAGCATTATCGATCCTATCGTAATGACCATTAGCACGATGATATTGCACCAAGGCGTCACCCCGCAGCGCCCTGCACCCTGATATTTCGGCGCTTTGCATCAGTGGCAGATCATGCTATATTTACGTTAACGTAAACGGAAAGTTCTGAAAGAACAGGATTCACGATCTGCCGAGTCGGGACTCGGGACCCAATTGGAGAGCATGCCATGCCCGCAGTGAAGGCGGCAAAGCCGAACGAGATATTCGGGCGCGAGGACTGGAAGCGCCTCACCACAGTGTCGTCATGGCGCGGGCTGTGGCTGATCGCCCATGGCTGGGCGGTGGTGCTGATTGCCGCTGGCGGGGCGGCATGGGCCTGGCAATGGCACTGGCTCGCGGGCCTTGCGGCAACACCTCTGGCGCTGGCGATCATCGGCGGACGCCAGCTGGGCCTTGCCATATTGATGCATGAGGCGGCCCATGGCCTGTCGCATCCCGACCGCAAGCTCAACAATTTCGCCGGGGACTGGCTGAGCGGATCGGCGGTGGGAAGCGACCTGCAAAGCTATCGTGCCTATCATCTTACCCATCACCGCTTCACCCAGCAGGCCGAGGACCCCGATCTGCCGCTGTCTGCGCCCTTCCCGACATCGCGGGCGAGCCTGCGCCGCAAATTCCTGCGCGACCTGACCGGGCAGACCTTTTTCAAGCAGCGCAAGGCACAGATCGGCCTCGCCCTGATCGGGCTTAGCGCCTGGCTGACCGGGGAGCGCGGCGGCAAGCCGGGCAAGCGCGATGCAGCGGCGGGCACCCCGTTCAACAAGCAGCAGCCCAAGAGCGGTGCGCTGGGCGGCATCAGCGCCCCGGTCGATGCCATGGATCGCGACATGACCGGCCCGATCGCGGTTGCCGCGACGCTGGGCCGTTTCCTTGTCGTGCAGGCGGTGCTCATCCTGCTGTCGCTGGCATCGGGCCTCGGCATGCTGCCCTATCTCATCTGGCTGGCGGCGCTCGCCACCACATTCCAGCTGTTCCTGCGGGTTCGCAACATTGCCGAACATGCCTGCACCACCACCGGCGGCGATGACCCGTTCACCCATGCGCGGACCACCTATGCCGGATGGACCGCGCGCGCGACGGTGGCGCCCTATTGGGTCAATTTCCACAGCGAGCATCACCTGTTCATGGGCGTGCCCTGCTACAATCTGGCCGAGGCGCATCGCCTGTTGCTGGCGGGCGGCCATGATGCGCGCATGACCATCGCGCCGGACTATCGCAGCGTCTTGCGGCTGGTGACGGCGACCGCCTGAACGAAAATCAGGCCGCGGCCAGCGCCTCGGCGATCAGCTTGCGGCTGTTGGCGATGCCGTAAAGCGCGATGAAGCTGCCCATGCGCGGCCCCTGTGCTGATCCCAGCAGCGTCTCGTAAAGCGCCTGGAACCAGTTGCGGAGCGATTCAAAGCCATAGCTCTCATCCTTGCCAATGGCATAGACGATGTTCTGGATATCCTCGGCCACCGCGTCGGCGGGCAGCGCGGCAAGCTCTGCGTCGAGCCGCTGCAGCGCAGCGATCTCGCTGCCCTGCGGCGCGCGGCGCTTGAGCCCGGGGGCCACGAAATCGCGGCCATAATTGACCGCATTCTCGATCAGGCCGTCAAGTTCGGGATGGCTCTCGCGCGTGGTGCCGGGGGCGTATTTCTCGACAAAACCCCAGACCAGATCCTTGTCGCCCATGCCGGGCAGGCTGACGACATTGAGCAGCAATCCAAAGCTGACCGGCGGCGCGCCTTCGGGAACCGCACCGGCATGGATATGATGCACCGGGTTGCCCAGCCGCTTGTCGGCATCCTGCGAATGCCAGTTGCCGCGAAACTGGTAATATTCATCCACCGCACGCGGAATAACGCCCAGGTGCAACTGCTTTGCCGCCTTGGGCTCGCGAAATATATAAAAGGCGAGGCTGTTCTCGCTGCCATAGCGCAGCCATTCCTCTATCGACAGGCCGTTGCCCTTGGACTTGGAGATCTTCTCGCCCTTTTCGTCGAGGAACATCTCATAGATCATTCCTTCAGGCTGCTGGCCGCCCAGCACCCGCGCGATCCTGCCCGATTGCACGCCGCTGTCGGTCAGGTCCTTGCCATACATTTCATAATCGACGCCCAGCGCCACCCAGCGCATCGCCCAGTCGACCTTCCATTGCAGCTTTGCGCCGCCCGAGAGGATCGACTGCACGACCGTTTCGCCTTCATCCTCGAACCGCACCAGCCCGGCTTCGGCATCGACGACCTCGACCGGCACCTGCAGCACCACGCCCGATTTCGGGCTGACCGGCAGCACCGGCGAATAGGTGGCGGCGCGTTCGGCGCGCAGGGTGGGGATCATGATGTCCATGATCGCCTGATAGTTGCGCAACACCCCGCGCAGCGCCTCGTCAAATGCGCCGCCCTTGTAGCGGTCGGTCGACGAGACGAACTCATAGTCAAAGCCGAAGCGATCGAGAAAGCGCTGCAGCATCGCATTATTGTGCGCGGCAAAGCTCTCATATTGCCCGAACGGATCGGGAATGGCGGTCAGCGGCTTGCCCAGATGTTCGGCCAGCATCGCCTGATTGGGGACATTGTCCGGCACCTTGCGCAGCCCGTCCATATCGTCGCTGAACGCCACCAGCCGGGTCGGCGCGCCGCCGGTCAGCGTTTCATAGGCGCGGCGCACCAGCGTGGTGCGGAACACCTCCTGAAATGTGCCGATATGCGGCAGGCCCGACGGGCCATAGCCGGTTTCGAACAGCACCGGGCCGTGCTCCGTCGGCTTGCCGTCGCGATAGCGCTTCAGCAGCTTGCGTGCCTCCTCGAACGGCCAGGCCTTTGATCGCATCGCGGCTTCGCGGTAATCGGACACGGTGTTTCCTTTTCGTTCCAGACCGTTCATAAGCGGCCAATGGACGCTTCCCTAGCCTTTCCAGCTCTGCATGCAAGCCATAGTGCGATATGGCTGGCAGAACCGGGCGAAACGCCGCGGCGCATCGGCAAGGGCGAAGCGATAGGCCGGGCGGCGGAAACCCCGGTCATTCTGCTCAACGCGCCGCTGATGGCGCAGCGGTTGGGCTATCCCGAACTGTCGGGGCTGGACCTGCTGGAGATGTTCGCCTTTGTGCATCCCGCCCGGTTCATGGTGCCGACGCCCATGGGGCTGACGAAGGCGCTGAATATCGCCGTCAATGCGCCGGGCCTGTTTGACGCGCCGGACCATGACCGGACAGGCGGCGACGCGGCAGACCAGGGCATTGCCGATGCCGATGTGCCCGCGCTGCTGCACCTTGCCGCCCGCAACTTGCTGGCGACGCTTGGCGATGCGCACTGGCCCGAACGCGAGGGCGCCTGGACCGCCGCGCAGGCATTGTTCCGGCTGCGCTGGCCATGGGCGGGGCTGATCCAGCGGCATTTGCAGCCGCCGGGCAAGGCCGAACGCTGGCTGTTTTCCCGCCTGCCCGAATGGGAGGATGCGCCGCCCCGTCCGCAGCCCAGATCGCTGAGCCTGCCGCCCGAAGCGGTCGAGCAGCGGCTGGACGCGCTGACCGGCGAGGGTGCGGAGCGGCGCGAGGGACAGCGCGCCTATGCCAATGCCGCCGCCAGTATCTTCGCGCCGCGCGAGGCACGGGGCCAGCCGCACATGCTGCTCGCCGAGGCGGGCACCGGCATCGGCAAGACGCTGGGCTATCTTGCGCCCGCATCGCTCTGGGCCGAACAGGCCGCCGGAACGGTCTGGATTTCCACCTATACCAAGGCGCTGCAACGGCAATTATCGCGCGAGAGCGAGCGGATATTCCCCGATCCGGCGCAGTTCCGCCGCAAGGTCGTGGTGCGCAAGGGGCGCGAAAACTATCTCTGCCTGCTCAATCTTGAGGATGCCTTGCAGGGGGGCTTTGCCGGACGCGCAGCGGTGCTGGCACAGCTCGTCGCGCGCTGGGCCGCCTATAGCCGCGACGGCGACATGATCGGCGGCGACATGCCCGGATGGCTGGTGACATTGTTTCGCCGCGCGGGCGTCACCGCACTGACAGACCGGCGCGGCGAGTGTATCTATGCCGGCTGCCCGCATTACCGCAAATGCTTCATAGAGCGCGCCAGCCGGGCCAGCCTGGAGGCCGATCTGGTCATCGCCAACCATGCGCTGGTCATGGTCAATGCCGCGCGCGGCCGCGAAGTCCAGGCCCGGCCCAGCCGGATCATATTCGACGAGGGGCATCATCTGTTCGATGCGGCGGATGCGATGTTCGCCACCGCCTTTACCGGCATGGAAATCATCGAGATGCGCCGCTGGGTGATGGGTCCGGAAGGGCGGTCGCGCGGACGCCGGCGCGGCCTTGCCGCGCGGCTTTCCGATGTCGCATCCTATGACGAGGCCGGATCGCGCGCCATTGAGGCAGCCCGGATCGGCGCCGAAGCACTGCCGGGCGAGGGCTGGCTGGCGCGGATCGGCGAAGGCGCGCCGTCCGGCCCGGTCGAGCATCTGCTCGCGGCGGTGCGCGGCGCGGTCTATGCCCGTGACGAGCAATCCGGAAAGGGCGATGGCCAGGATGCCGGCTATGGCCTTGAAACCGAGCTGAGCGAGCTGGATGGACCGCTGATCGCGGCAGCGGCGGATGCCGCTGAGGCCATTGATGCGCTGCTCACCCCCTTGCTCGCGCTGGGCAAGCGGCTCGAGGCGGTGCTGGAGGATGCGCCCGACTGGCTGGACGCGGCGGGGCGGGCACGGATCGAGGGGGCATTGGCCAGCCTGGGCTGGCGCACCGATGCGCTGGCGGCATGGGCGGCGCTGCTTGGGCGGATAGGCGGCCCCGCTGATCCCGATTTCGTCGACTGGATGGCGGTCGACCGGTTTGAAGGGCGCGAATATGATATCGGGCTGCACCGCCGCTGGCTCGACCCGACCCGTCCGCTGGCCGAAACCGTGCTGAAGCCCGGCCATGGCATCATGGTGACATCGGCGACGCTGAAAACCGCAGATGACTGGCAGGGCGCGATTGCCCGCACCGGCGCCCTGCATCTGGAGCGCGCACCGGCCATGTTCGAGGCGGCCAGCCCGTTCGACTATGCCCGCCAGGCCGAAGTGCTGATCGTGACCGATATCAATAACCGCGATCTCGCCGCGCTGGCCGGGGCCTATACCCGCCTTTTCGAAGCGGCTGGCGGCGGCGCGCTGGGGCTGTTCACCGCGATCCGGCGGCTGCGCAGCGTCCATGGCCGCATGGCGTCGCGCCTCGCCCAGGCCGGGCTGCCGCTCTATGCCCAGCATGTCGATCCGATGGAAACCGGGACGCTGGTTGATATCTTCCGCGATGATCCGCGCGCCTCGCTGCTGGGTACGGACAGCCTGCGCGACGGGGTGGACGTGCCCGGCCATTCGCTGCGGCTGGTGGTGATGGAGGGGGTTCCCTGGCCCAAGCCCAATATCCTGCACCGCGCGCGGCGGCTGGCAATGGGCGGACGCAGCCATGACGAGATGATCGTGCGGGCGCGGCTGGCCCAGGCCTTTGGCCGCCTGATCCGGTCGGGCAGCGACCGGGGCCAGTTCGTGGTGCTGTCGGCGGCCTTTCCGTCGCGCCTGCTCGACGCCTTTCCGCCGGGAACGCCGGTCCGGCGCATTCCATTTGCCGAGGCTTTACAAGCCGTGCAATCTGGCGTTTCTGAAATGGCCGGGGCCGAAGCTGATTCGATGGATATCGGCGAAGCGGCGCAAGGGGGGACAAGCGCATCGTGAAAAGCCTGACGCTGTTGCGACACGCCAAGTCCGACTGGAGCGACGCATCCCAGCGCGATTTCGACCGGCCCATCAACGAACGCGGCCAGCGCGGCGCGAAGCTGATCGGCAGCTATCTGAAGCGCGAGGCCATGGCGTTCGATGCCGTTGTGGCATCGCCCGCCGTGCGTGTCGTCGAGACCATCGATCTGCTTGAACAGGGCTATGGCACCAGCCTGAAGCCCGATTGGGACCGGCGCATCTATCTCGCCTCCTCGGTCACGCTGATCGACCTGCTGTCTGGGCTGGACGATGCGGCGGATCGGGTGCTGATGGTCGGGCATAATCCGGGTCTGGAGGACCTGATTTTCGACCTTGTTCCCGATGACGGCACCAGCCCGCTGCGCGATGAGGTGGAGATCAAATTCCCCACCGCCGCGCTGGCGGTTCTGGAGCTGGATATTGATAGCTGGAAAGATATCGACAATCGCTGCGCGCGGCTGGTATCGCTGATGCGGCCGCGTGATCTTGATCCCGCGCTTGGCCCGCAAATGGACTGATCCTTCACGGGTCTGACCGACAGGCGCGCCCGAACAGCCATGCTGATCGGGATGGTCACAAAAACAAGCTACAGGAGGGCCAGCAATGACCCGCACCGAACTTGCCATGGAGACGGCGCGCCCGTCCGACCCCGACCCCGCCTTTCGCGCCGATGTTCTGAAGGGCCTGCGCGGCCCGCGCCGCGCGATACCGGCGCGCTGGCTGTATGATCGCGCCGGTTCCGAACTGTTCGAGGCGATTACCGGCCTGCCCGAATATTATCCGACGCGCACCGAACGGACCTTGCTGGAGCGCTATTGTCCCGAAGTCGCCGAAGCGGGTGCAAAGGGCCGCGCTGTCGTGGAATTCGGATCGGGATCATCGGCCAAGACGCCGCAGCTGCTGCGCGCCGTCAGTCCCAGCCATTATGTGCCCATCGATATTTCCGGAGACTTCCTGCGCGATTCCGCCGAGGCGCTGGCGCGCGACTTTCCCGGCCTGCCGGTTCTCCCGGTCGAGGGGGACTTCATGCACCCCATCGATCTGCCCGCCGAAATTGGGGATACGGCAAAGCTCGGCTTTTTCCCCGGCTCCACCATCGGCAACATGATCGCGCGCACCTCGGTCGATCTGCTGCGCTCCATGCGGCGGACGCTGGGCGAGAATGCACAGCTGCTGATCGGCATGGACCGGGTAAAAAGCCCGGACGTGCTGATCCCCGCCTATGACGATGCGCAGGGCATCACCGCCGAGTTCAACCTCAACCTGCTGCGCCGGATCAATGCCGAGATGGAGGGCGATATTCCGGTCGAGCGCTTTCGCCACGTCGCGCGCTGGAATGACAGCTATGCCCGCATCGAAATGCATCTGGAGGCACTGGCCGATGTCCGGTTCAGCGTTTCAGGCGAAGATTTCGCCATGCGTCAGGGCGAGACCATTCACACCGAAAACAGCCATAAATACGGACCGCGCGATGCCCGGCTGCTGCTTCGTGCGGGGGGGTGGACTCCGATCCGCGAATGGACCGATGACAGGGACTGGTTCGCGCTGATCCTGGCCGAAGCGCACCCGTTCCAGACCGCGCCGTAAAATCATGAAACCCTAATTTGAAGGCGCCGCTGCCGTCTCTGCCTCCGGCACGGCCTGCCCCGCCGCAACCGGATTGCTGACCCGCCAGATGATGCCCGACACGTCGTCGGTCACCAGCAAAGCGCCCTTGCCGTCAATCTCGACATGGGCGGGGCGGCCGCGGGCGGTTCCGTCTTCCGACAGGAAACCGGTCAGCACATCGACCGGCAGGCCGCCGGTCACCTTGCCATCCTTGTCGCGCGTCACGGCGGGTCGGCCATTGCCGTCAAAGGGCACGAACACGACCTTGTAGCCCGATGCGGGCTTGCGGTTCCACGAACCGTGCAGCGCGATAAACGCACCCGATGCAAAGCCGTCCCCCAGCTTTGCGCCGCTGGCAAAGGTCATGCCGATCGGCGCGACATGGCTGCCCAGCGCATAGTCCGGACGGCGGGTATATTGGCGGATTTCTTCATTGCGCGGCTGAACGCGAAAATCTTCATATCCGCCCCAGTAATTCCACGGCCAGCCGAAATGCGTGCCGAAATCGACCCTGGCAAGATAATCGGGCACAAGGTCGGACCCCAGCATGTCGCGTTCATTGACGACCGTCCAGAGCTCGCCGGTGGACGGTTCCCAGGCCATGCCAATCGGGTTGCGCAGCCCCGCCGCGAAGACGCGCTTGCGCTTCTTCTCCAGATCATATTCCAGGATGTTGGCGCGCTCCTTCTCAACATCAAGGCCCTTTTCGGCGATATTGCTGGCCGAACCCACGGCGATATAGATTTTGGTTCCATCGGGCGAGGCGATGATATTGCGCGACCAGTGATTGTTCGGCTTGCTGGCGCTGAGATCGGTCAGCTTGACGCCCTTGCCGGTAATCTTGTCGTCGCCGGGCTTGAAGGGATAGGCCATCAGGGCATCGGTATTGGCGACGTAAAGCATGTCCCCGACCAGCGCCAGGCCATAAGGCGAGTTGAGACCGTCGAGCAGCACCTTGCGCTCGTCCGCCTCGCCATCGCCATCGAGATCGCGGAGCAGCGTGATGCGGTTGGCCGATGCGCCGCCCGCGCCCGCGCGGTTCATCAGCATGCGCATGATGAAGCCTTCAATGCCCTTGTTGGCGCGCGGCGGGCTGTTCGTCTCGGTCACCAGTACATCGCCATTGGCGAGCACCAGCATGGTGCGCGGATGGTCCAGCCCCTCGGCAAAGCGCTTGACCACCAGCCCCTTGGCCACATCGGGCTTCTGGTCCGCCGTCCAGCTTTCGACCTCGGCGACATTGATCGTCGGGAAGGTTTCGGGCTCGGGCGCCTCGATGACCGGAGTCGGGCCGCTGACCTCGTCGATGCTGAGTTCGGCGGTGTTGCCGCTCAGGAAATACCAGCCCGCCCCGACCAGCAGCAGGATGACCATGCCCAGCATGATGAGGGCGTTGCGAAGTTTGTTTGACATGGCTGCAAGCTAGAACGCGGCGGGACCGCGCGCAAGAACTAGGCCGTGAACTCATAAATTCCATCATTGAGGTTTGAAGCGAAATGGTTTGCTGCAAGGAGAAATGGCGAGGGAATATGTCGATATTTCAAGACATTTCGACGCAGCAGCAGGCCATTTCGGTCAAATCCCAAAGGACATCAAAATGGCTGCCATCCTGTCCCGAAAGCCGCTTGGAAAGGTCTCCAGCCTTCCCGGCGCGGCTTTCAGAACAATCTGTTTGCCATTTTGATGCCTCAATAGATGGCATTTATGAGTTCACGGCCTAGACGCAATATGCCATGCTATCCCGTATAGTCGGGCAGCGAATGAAAGGCTGTGCGCAGCGCCTCCCCCCATTGCCGCGAAATCGCGTTGTAATAGGCATCATCGGGATCGACACGGCGTTCCTTGCCCTCGAAACTGTCGACCGGGTAAATCTGCATATCGATGGGCAGGTCGACCGAGAGATTGGCCTTGATCGTCGAATCGAACGAGACCATCAGCAATTTGACCGCATCCTCGAACGACATGTCCGGATCATAGGCGCGAACCAGAATCGGGCGGCCATATTTGGTCTCGCCAATCTGGAAAAAGGGCGTGTCATCGCCCGCCTCGATGAAATTGCCCTCGGGATAGATCATGAACAGGCGCGGTTCCATATCGGCAATCTGTCCGCCGATGATCACATTGGCGCTGAACGTGCCGAAATTGCCGCCCATATTCGCCGCATCGGCAATTACCTCGCGCAGCGTCTCGCCAACCAGCCGGGCCACCTGGAACATGGTGGGCGCTTCCATGATCGAGGGGCGGCGATCATCGGGAGCCTTGGTGCGCTCCTCAAGCAGGCTGACCAGTGCCTGGGTAGTCGCCAGATTGCCCGCAGTCATCAGCGTGATCAGCCGGTCGCCGGGCCGGTTCCAGCTGAACATCTTCTTGAACACGCTGATATTGTCGACACCCGAATTGGTCCGGGTATCGGACATGAAAAGCAGCCCCTTGTTAAGCCGCAACCCAACGCAATAGGTCATCGCACCCCTCCCCTGAACCCAGTTCCGGCGCGCTGCGCGGGGTGGTGAATCACTCCGCCAGATCTGAAAAACCATGCGCCAAGGCGCGCATAGAGCGCTTCGCGAGGCGCTGCGTCAAGCGTAATTGCTGATTGAAAAAACCGCCGCGAAACAGGGCGCTATTGCTGGGTCTGGCCCGCGCCGCCCGATGACTGTTGCTGCGACTGTGCCGGTTTGCCATCGACCCGGCTGACATGGATGGCAACCTCCATCTCGCCCTCCGCCTCGCCCAGCGCAATGCCCGAAATCGGGGCCGCTTCGCGATAGTCCAGCCCGGTCGCGACACGCACATAGCGCTCATCGGGGCTCATGCGGTTGGAAACATCGAAACCGACCCAGCCAAGGCCCGGCACATGCGCCTCTGCCCAGCCATGCCCGGCATCCTGATCCTCCCGGTCATCCATCATCAGATAGCCGCTGACATAGCGCGCCGGAAAGCCGAGCTGCCGGGCGATGGCGATGAACAGATGGGCATGATCCTGGCACACGCCCGCGCCTTCGCTGAGCGCCTCCTCCGCGCTTGTCGCGACATCGGTGGCACCGGGGCGATATTCGACCTGATCGGCGATCAGGTTCATCAGATTGTGCAACAGCGGAATTTCGCCCTGGCTTTCGCCGGTCTCGCCGAGCTGGCGGGCCAGCTTGCGGATCGACGCGCCGGGCCGGGTGAGCGCGGTATCGCGCCGGAAATACCAGAGCGGGGCAAAGCCGCCATGCTGCCCGATGGTTCCGGCGGTATCGGCGGTTTCCACCTCGCCTTCGCAATGTATCTCGATCCGGTGCTGTTCCTCGGGAAAGGCGAACAGCTCGACATGATTATGATGCTGGTCGAAATAGCTGACCTGCAATTCGCCGCCCTCGACCCCGGTCTGCCAGCCGATGATCCGCTGGCCCGCCGATTCCTTCGGAATCATGCGCAGCTGCTGCAGCGCATAGGGAATGGCCTCCCTGAAATGATAGCTTGTCCGGTGTGATATCTTCAGACGCATGATTATCATTGTCCCGCCCCGGCCAGTCAGCCGTAAAAGCGGTAATCCTCCTCAACCTGCTTGCCGAGCGTGCCGATCCGCGTGATGAAATCCTGAATGAATTCATGCAGCCCGTTGTCGAGCACCTTTTCTATGCTGGCGCGCTCCATCTCCTGGCGGAGGCTGGCCGCAAGCACGGTGGAATCCTTCTGCTCGCCATATTCGCGAGCGATGGCGGCCAGCGCATTGGCCATGCGCGCACAGCAAAAGGACAATGAGCGCGGCATCGTCCGGTCCAGGATCAGGAACTCGGCGATGTTGCGCGGATTGGTCTCCCCCGGATTGAGCCAGCGAAAGGCGGTATAGGCGGAAACCGAGCGCAGCACCGTTTCCCACTGCACATTGTCCAGCCGCGATCCGACCAGGCTGAGCGATGGCAGCAGCACATAATATTTGACGTCCAGGATGCGCGCGGTGCTGTCCGCCCGCTCCACAAAAGCGCCAAGCTGGGCAAAGAAATAAATATCGTTGCGCATCATCGTGCCGCTTTGCGCGCCGCGCACCAGCGCGCTTTGCTGGCGGATGACGGCGAGCACATCGGGCAGGTCGGTATCGCTGATCTGGGTGCGCAGCAGATCGCGGAGCGTCATCCAGCATTCGTTGGTCGCCTCCCACACTTCGCGGGTCAGCGCGGTGCGGACCATGCGGGCATTGTTGCGCGCCGAATCGATGACCGAAAGAACGCTGGAGGGGTTCGACTTGTCGCGCAGCAGATAGTTGACGACATTGGAGCCGTCATAATTGTCATATTTCTCGTCATAGGCTTCGCGCACGCCCGCCGTGGTCAGCACCGAAGACCATTCATCCTCGGCGGCCTCGGACCGGGTAAGCGCAATGCGGAAACCGGCATCGACCAGCCGGGCGATATTCTCGCTGCGCTCCAGATAGCGCTGCATCCAGTAAAGGCCGCCTGCCGTCTTGCCCAGCATCAGCAATTCCCCCGCAGGGCAATCAAGGGGAGGCGCGCGCTATTCATCGAGCACCCATGTGTCCTTGGTGCCGCCGCCCTGGCTGGAATTGACCACCAGCGACCCCTTTTTGAGCGCGACGCGGGTGAGGCCGCCCGGAGTGATGTCAATCCCGTTGGGCGATACCAGCACGAACGGGCGCAGGTCGACATGGCGCGGCGCCAGCCCCTGGCGCGTCATGATCGGCACGGTGGAAAGCGACAATGTGGGCTGGGCAATATAGTTGCCGGGGCGGGCCACCAGCTTTTTGCGGAACTCGGAAATTTCGCGCTTGCTGGCCGCCGGCCCGACCAGCATGCCATAGCCGCCCGATCCATGCACTTCCTTGACCACCAGTTCATCAAGATGATCGAGCACATAGGCCAGCGCATCCCCCTCCGAACAGCGCCAGGTCGGCACATTCTGCAGGATCGCCTTTTCGCCGGTATAGAATTCGACGATGTCGGGCATATAGCTGTAAATCGCCTTGTCATCGGCGATCCCGGTGCCCGGCGCATTGGCGATGGTGATGCCGCCCGCGCGATAGACATCCATGATGCCGGGAACGCCCAGCACCGAATCCGGCCGGAAATTGAGCGGATCGAGATAATCATCATCGACCCGGCGATACAGCACATCGATCGGCTTGAAACCGCGGGTGGTGCGCATCGCCACGCGCCCGTCAATTACCTTCAGATCATGCCCCTCAACCAGCTCCGCGCCCATCTGGTCGGCCAGAAAGCTGTGTTCGAAATAGGCCGAATTGTGAATACCCGGGGTCAGCACCGCCACCTCTGGGCGATCGCCCGCACAGGAGGGAGCCGAAGCCCCCAGCGACCGGCGCAGCTTGCGCGGATAATCGCCAACCTCGCAGACCCGGACCTTGCGGAACAGCTCGGGGAACATGTGCAGCATGGTTTCCCGGTTTTCCAGCATATAGGAAACGCCCGACGGGGTGCGGGCATTATCCTCCAGCACATAGAACTGGTCCGGCCCGGTGCGCACGATATCGACGCCGATAATATGGGTATAGACGCCGCCCGGCGGCTCGACCCCGATCATCTGCGGCAGGAATGCCTCGTTATTGGCGATCAGCTCGGCGGGAACCCGCCCGGCGCGCAAAATCTCCTGGCGATGATAAATGTCGTACAGAAAGGCGTTGATCGCCCGCACCCGCTGTTCAATCCCGCGGCTGAGCCGTGCCCATTCCCGGCCCGAAATAATGCGCGGCACGATATCAAAGGGGATCAGCCGTTCGGAGGCATCTTCCTGGCCATAAACGGCAAAGGTGATGCCGGTGCGGCGAAAGAAATTTTCCGCATCGCGCGCCTTTTTTCGCAGCCGTGCCGGGTCCTGCTCGCGATACCAGTGCTGATATTTGTCATAGGGATCGCGGACCTGATCGTCCGCAAGGTACATTTCATCGAAATGCTGTTTTTCCCCTGTCATCGATGCGAAATGTGACAGGCTTTTCAACCCCGCGCAAGGGCGCAAATGCTGGAAAATCCTTGCGTTTCGAGTTGCAAAAAGCGCATTCATGGTGTGCGGCCAATGCAACAAGGCACGGCTCGACCTGTCGGGTGGTTCTGGACTATGCTGATCCGCAACGATCAACACGGACGGATTTGAAGGGAGCACGATGGCGCTGCGCGGAAGGATATGGACCGGGGTTTCACTCGCACTGCTGCTGGCCGGATGCGACATGAACCCGGACGCCAGTCCGCCGGAGGAAGTCGCGACGCTGATGGACCCGGTCGCAATTCCGGAGGCACGCGCCGATGTGGTGACCGACCGTTTTGCCAGGCTGGCGCTGCAATGCGTGCATCGCGAATATCCCAACAAGATCAGCCATGTGATGCAGGGCGATGGCGATGCCCTGCCGCCGCGCACCCTGACCCCCGCCTTTTACGGCTGTTTCGACTGGCACAGCGCGGTACACGGTCATTGGCTGCTGGTGCGGATATTGCGCACCGATCCCGCGACGCCGATGAAGCCTGCGATCATCGCGGCGCTGGACCAGAGCTTTGCCAGGGCCAATGTCGAGGCGGAAATACGCTATATACAGGGCGAGGGCCGCGCCAGTTTCGAGCGCCCCTATGGCCTTGCCTGGTTCCTGCAGCTGGTGGCCGAGCTGGAGGAAAGCGACGATCCGAAGCTGCGCGCCTGGCGCGACACGCTGCGTCCGCTGGAGGCGGTGATCGTGGAGGATGTGCGTAGCTGGCTGCCCAAGCTGGCTTATCCGATCCGGCTGGGCACACACAACCAGAGCGCCTTCGCCTTTGGCCTGATGATCGACTATGCGCGCACCGTGGGCGACCGGGGATTTGAACAGATGCTGGTCGACAAGAGCCGCGAATTCCATGGCAGCGACAGGGATTGTCCGCTCGGCTATGAACCCTCCGGCGAGGATTTCCTCTCGCCCTGCCTGATGGAGGCGGACCTGATGCGCCGCATCATGCCGCCCGCCGATTATGCCGATTGGCTCTCCGAATTCCTGCCCGGCATTCCGCGCGCTAACGAGGATGGCAAGGTCGAGGACCGGGCGGTCTCAGCCTGGCTGGAGCCGGGAATTGTGCGCGATCCGAGCGATGGCAAGCTGGTCCATCTCGACGGGGTAAACCTGTCGCGAGCCTGGGCGCTGCAGGGCATCGCCGTCGGCCTGCCCGGCGATGATCCGCGCCGCCCGGCGCTGCTCGCCTCCGCCCGGCTGCACCGCGAGACAGGCATAGCGGCGGTGAGCGACAAGAATTACGAGGGCAGCCACTGGCTCGGCAGCTTTGCGACCTATCTGGAAACCGGACGCGGCCTGCCCGGCGGCAAGGCAGCAGCTGCCCCGGCCGGGAATGATACGAAACCCTGAACCATCATGAAGGCGCTGATCGCGGGAGGCGGCATAGCCGGGCTGACCAGCGCCATCGCGCTGGCGCGCACCGGATGGCAGGTCGACCTGTTCGAACAGGCCCAGGCAATTGCCGAGGTTGGTGCCGGGCTGCAGCTTGGTCCCAATGCGATGAAAGTGCTGCATGCGCTGGGTCTTGGCGAGGCGGCACGCAAAGCCGGGCTGCGGCCAAGGGCGATGACCCTGCGTCATGGCGGCAATGGCAGGCCGATTTTCAGCCTTCCGCTCGGCGAGGCGGCGGAAAGCCGCTGGGGCGCGCCCTATATCCAGATCCACCGCGCCGATCTTGTCGCATTGCTGCTGGAGGCGGCGGAGGCGATGCCAGGCGTCCGCATCCATAAGGGGCAGCGCGTCACCGGCTACAGGCCGGATGGCGACAAGGTGCTGCTGCAGACCGGCGGTGACGAATTCTCCGGCGATCTCCTGGTGGGGGCGGACGGGTTGCGCTCGGCCATTGGCGCGGCCATGGCAGGCGGCGGCGCACCGCTGTTCACCGGACATATGGCGTGGCGGGCAACGGTTCCGGTCGCGCGGCTGAGCCGGCACGCCCCGCCGCCCGAGGCCAGTGTATGGATCGGCCCGTCGCGCCACGCCGTCACCTATTTGCTGCGCGGCGGCAGTCTCGCCAATATCGTTGCCGTGGTAGAGCGCGATGGCGGCAGCGCCGAGGACTGGCACCTGACCGGCGAACGCGACGATGCGCTCAAGGATTTTGCAGGCTGGCACCCGACCATCCGCACCATGCTGGACGAAGCCGATACGCTGTATCGCTGGGCGCTGCTCGACCGCAAGCCGCGGGCGCAATGGCATGATGGCCATGCAGTGCTGATCGGCGATGCCGCGCATCCGATGCTGCCCTATCTGGCGCAGGGTGCGGCGATGGCAATCGAGGATGCATGGGTGCTGGCGCGCTGTCTCGCCGCGCCTGACGGCATTGCCGATGCGCTGGACCGATACCGGAAACTGCGCCAGCCGCGCACTAGCCGGGTGCAGGCGATGGCCCGAACCAATGGCCAGCATTTTCACCAGCGCGGCCCGGTCAGCCGGCTTGTTTCAGGCAATATTCTGGGGCTGGCGGGCCGCTTTGGCGCCAATGCCCTGCGCGCGCAGATGGACTGGCTCTATGGCCATGACGTGACCGACGGATAGCAATGCCTCAGTTCGCCGGATCTGTGGCGAGCAGGGTTTCCATCATTGCCACCGCCGCCGCTTCGGCGACCTTCCGGATCAGCTGCCGGTCGGTCTCGTCGCCCAGCTCATAGGTAGCGGTCGGCACGCGGAAACGTTCATGGACCCAGGCCTTGGATACCGGCGAGTTGGCATTATGCCCCGCCTGTTCGCGCACCTCATAATCGGGAACCAGTTCCTGATAGCGTGCCAGCCACGCCTTGGTGAAGCCCGCCGGATCGGTCACCTCATCCTCCGGAATGGTGTAGACGACATCCTTCTGGGTCGAGTGGAAATCAAGGAACAACCGCAATTTGCGGGCCGGATCAGCGTCCATCTGCTCCAGCATGTCGCGCATGATCTGCGTTTCGGGCTGAACAAACGGCCCCCAGTCGCGATTGAGATCGGTCTGCCCCATATTGTGCCGCCAATGGCCATGCACCACGCCATCGGGATTCATCAGCGGCACCACCACCGTCTCGAAACGCTGGCGAAAGCGCACCGCCAGCGGATCATCGGCCAGCAGCCGCCCGGCAAAGGCGAACAATGCGGTCGCGCCGGTAATCTCCGGCGGGTGCTGCCGCCCGATCAGCACCACCTGTTCGCGGGGGGTGGCATCGGGCTGCCTGATCGACAGCATGTCGATAGGCCGCCCCTCGCTCGACTGGCCGAGCCGCGCGCGCGTCACCAGCGGCGAACGCGCCGCCGCCGTCATCCAGCCATCATAGGTAGCGGGAACGATCAGCTCCTGCGCCGCCACAAACAGCGGGGCATCTCCGGTTTTCAGCTTGAGCGTCGCCTGTGCGACATCGCCCTTCTTCTCGACCGTCACCTGCTTCCTGGAAAGCGGCATCCAGCTTTGTCCATCGCTGCTCTGCTTGGGCCAGTAACGGTGCCCGCACGCATCATAGTTGAGATCAACGCGGACATTCGCCTTGGCCGGGCCGGAAAGGCGAAAGGCATACCAGGGGCTGCAATTGCGGACCTTGGGGTCCTCCTGAACGATATCGAGACGGAAATGATCCTTGCCGAGCCGTGTACACCGGGCAAAAGCAGATGCGGGAAAATTCCCGTCAATGGTGATATCGCCGCTTGCGCAGCTGTCCGCCGCCGTATCCGCACCATCGTCCGCCGCCGCGTCCTGCGCGGCCATCGCCGGACTGGCCAGCGCCAGCGAAAACGGCGCCAGCGCGGCAATTGCGCCGACGCGCACGGCATATCCCGCAAAAATCTGTATCGGTCTGATCGGCACGTCCCTGCTCCCTTTCCAACCCGCCTATCGATAGCCGGTTTGGAGCTGGATGCCAGCCCGATTATCGGCTGGTCGCCAGCGTCCGCCGCTCAGCCGCCGATCAGGATGAACGGCGCCCAGATTGCCGGGCTTGCGCCTCCGGCAATATCGGGATCATCCATCAGCTTCAGCTGTGCCTGGCGCAACGCCTCTGCCCGGTCGAGACCTTCGGCAGCACCGCGCACCGTTTCCACCGACAATTTAGCAGCGGCGTCGTCGCGCACCGGCCAGTGCGAGAGCAGCAGCGAGCGGGCACCGGCGAAGACAAATGCCTGGGCCAGCCCCGAATAGGCGGGCGCACCGCCATCCATCCCCGCCGCAGTGGAACAGGCGGACAGGATCACCCAGTCGGCATCGAGCCGCAGGGCCGCGATCTCGCTGGCGGTCAGCATGCCGTCATCCAGCGCATCGGCCTGTTCGGGCGGGGTCAGCACCAGCGCAGGCTGGTCAAGCCCCGATCCGGCTCCGCCAATCAGGCCATGGGTCGCAAAGGCCAGCACCGAATAGCCCTCCAGCGGGCGCGATTTTACCGCAGCCTCGGTCGCCTCGGCACCGGTCAGGACCAGATTGTCGCTGTCTCGGAACAGCCGCGCCATGCGCTTCAGCTCCTGTTCCGCCCCCGGCAGCGAGGGCAGTTCGCGAATATCGGCCGGATCGACCGGCCCGCCGCGCAGCAGCGTCGCCACCGCCATGGCATCGCCGCCCGGCGGGGTCAGCACCGGCCCGCCGATGCCCGCAAAGCGCAGCGTGCGCCGCTCTTCCGCAGGTGCAGCCTTGAGCTCGCCCAGCGCCAGCGGCGTGACAATCGCATGATCGCGCAACAGCCAGTGCGGCCTGTCCCCGTCCATGCCGCTGACCAGCAGCGAAAAGGGCAAGGCCGAAAGATAGGAACCGGCAAAGACGTTGAGCCGCTTCCGGCCGTTCAGGGCATCGGCAATGTCCGTACTGAAGATAGCCTGATAGAGCCCGCTCGCCGCATCGAGCGCGAATGGCGTCGTATCCCCGCCATCATCGAGCAGCTGCGCATCGATGGATGCGCGAATCGCGCCCACCCAGTCGGCAAATTCATTGGTCTTCTTGCGCGCCGCCGACCATTGCAGCCCGTCGCGCGTGATCGCAACCGACAACAGCCCGTCCAGCGTCGGCTGAACGATCAGCACGCCATCCTCGGCACCCAGCGAGGCCGAAAGCTGGCCGAGCGGCAATGGCGCCGGCCGCCCGATATCGCGATATTGCGGGAATGCCGCGACCAGTTCGGCACGCGCATCCTCCAGCGCCGCCCGGTTTTCGTTCAGCGATGCCTCGATAGTCGCGACCGCCTGCTCGTCGGATGCGGCGACCGCGCGGCTGAGGTCGGAACGCAGCCGGTTGGCCTGCTGGTTGATATCCTGAAGATTGCGGACCAGCGCCGCCGTGCGCTCATCCTCGGCGGCGGCACGCACGGCCAGCGCCCGCGCCGACAGCTCCAGATCGCCCATCCGCGCTACCTGCAGCGCCTCCAGCCCGGTTTCGCTGTCGCCTGCCTCGAACGCCAGCTGTGCAAACAGCGCCAGGCTGTCGGCATAATCGGCTTCGGTGCGCACCTGCTCGCTTTCCGCCACGGCCCGGTTGAACAGATAGTCGCGCGCGGCGACATAGGATTCGCTGGCCACCGCCAGCCCCTCGTCGCGCCCGCCAAGCCGCAGCCGGGCATAGCCGCGCAGGATGCCGGCCCTTACCCGCTCCGCTTCATAAGGTTCCGCGCGGGTCGCATAGATTTCGCTCGCCCGGCCCAGCCCGGCCAGCGCCGCATCATAATGTCCGTCGTGAAAATCGCTGAGGCCCATTTCATAAAGCGCCCTGGCGAGTGCCGGATGGTTGGGATTGACCCGTTCCTCCAGCATAGCGAGCGAGCGGGCGCGACGCTCGCGCGCGACATCCCATTCACCGCGCCCGGCGGCAATATTGGCTGCATTCAGCAGGATGACGCCCGCCGATTGCGGAGCGCCCGAATCCGGGTTCGCCTCATAGATTGCCGCCGCCGCCAGATAGAGCGTCTCGGCTTCTTTGGCGCCGCCCAGATGCTCCAGCGAAAAGGCGAGGCCATTCATGGTGATCGCCATGTCGGGATGTTCGCGCCCGATCAGCTTTTCGCGGATCGCCATGGTGCGGCGCAGGATCGGCTCTGCCTCGGCAAAGCGTCCGCCCGCATTGAGGATGGCACCGAAATTGTGAAGCGCCGCCGCCGTCACCAGATGATCGGGGCCAAGATTATCCTCTGCCCAGCGCGCTGCACCGCGCGCCGCCTCTATGCCTTCGGATACCTTGCCCACCTGGTTCAGCACTGCGGCAAGGCTCATCCAGTAGATCGCGACATTGGGGTCCGGCTCGCCGCCCGCGGCGCTCGCCGCATTCTTGATCTCCACCGCCTCGGTAATCGCGATCAGCGCCGCATCGATGTCACTCATGCGATAGCGGGTGAGGCCGATACCGAACAGCGCATCGGCATATTCGCCCGACTGGCGGCCATAGCGCGCCTCCATCTTGCCCAGCACGTCCTGCTTGATCGCCAGCGCCGCGTCATGATTGCCCAGCGCCGACTGGGCCGATCCGATATTGTTGAGGATGGCGAGAATATCGTCGGACGTGCCAAGTCCGCCCGCCTCCAGCACATCACGGGCCTGTTCGAAATAGGCGAGCGCGCCAGAAATATCGTTGAGATAGAAAACCGATGTCGCGACATAGGAGAGCAGCCGCGCCCGGGCCAGCGGAGAGATATCGGTCCGCCCTTCCGCCTCGGCCAGCAGGGCCTTGCCCTCTTCAGCGGCAGCAGCAGGATCGGCCTGCGCGCCCTCTTCCTTCAGCGCCAACAGCCTGTCTTCCAGACTTTGCTCAGCGCCGCTGTCACCCGGCCCTGCCTGCTCGCCTGCCTGATGGGCCATGACCGGCCCGGTCGTGGCGGCCAGCATTGCCGCCGCCAATATGCGCAACCCTTCAAACTTCATTGGTCAATTCATCCGTTCCTGAACCGGCCTGCGCACCCCGCGCCTGCCTGTCCGCAGCCTCCGCCAAAAGCCCCCGAAATAATGACCCCCAATATGACTGACGCTTCACTTTTCCTTGTCATGGGCCATCCTGCTGCATGCCCCCGTTCATATCTAACGATAAAATCGAACAAGTCTAACAGCCATTGTCATGCCTCACAGCGCAACAATCGGTTATAGGCAATGCTGCTCAGGATTCCGTTCCGCGCATTGATCCAGCGCAAAGTGGAAAGTTTCAACTGTGGTCGCACAGCTGAAAACACATGGTATGACATGGACAGGCCAGAATTGCATATAATGGCATCGCCGCCCTTTGAAGGGTTGGGCAACGCAATGACAGATGCAGCGGAGGACGGGCAGAGGAATGTGCGGATGAAGGGGAATTCGCCAATGCTGAACCTGCTATATGTCGAGGATGATCCTGACATCGCCCATCGTGTATGCGAGCTGGCGGAACGGCAGAACATGAATGTGCGGCTGGTCGTCACAGGCGAGGAAGGGCTGCGACAGGCAAGCGCCGGGGAATTCGACCTGATCATCCTGGACCGGATGCTGCCCGACATGAACGGGCTGGAGATCGTCCGCCGCCTGCGCGAGGCCGGGGTCGGCACGCCGGTGCTGATGCTGTCTGCACTGGGTCGCAGCGAACACCGTGTCGAGGGGCTGGAATCGGGCGTAGACGACTATATCGCCAAGCCGTTCGACCCCGATGAGCTGATCGCCAGGGTCCGGGCGCTGCACCGCCGCTCGACCGGGCAGGCGCATAGCGCCGTCATCCTTTATGGCGACCTGGAATGCCATGTGAAGGCCCGCGCCGCCTATCGCGACAGCCGCCACATCCCGCTGTCGCCCAAGGAATTCGAGCTGTTCAAATATTTCATGGAACAGGCAGGCGAGGTGGTGACCCGCGAAATGCTGTTGCGCGACGTGTGGAAGCTGAATTTCGATCCGCAGACCAATGTCGTCGACGTCAATGTCGGCCGCTTGCGTCGCAAGCTGGAAAACGGCTTTGAGCGGCCCGCGCTGGAAACCGTCTGGGGCACCGGTTACCGGCTGGTCGAGAATTAGGATACAGGCTTGGCCATTGCCGGACCCTTGAAACGGCTCAGCCGTTCCATTTTTTCCCGCACCGTGCTGGTGGCCGGGCTGGCGACGCTGGCCGGGGCGGCAATCCTGTTCGCCGTCACCCTCTACACCCTGACCCGCGCCGATGAAGCGGCCCTGGCCCGCATGGTCGATACCGATCTGGCCGGGCTTGCCGATATTCATGCCAGTGGCGGGCTTTCCGAACTGAAGGCGCGGATTGACGACCGGCTGGCGCTCGCCCCCATGGATGGCCGCCAGCCCTATTATCTGCTGGCCGACGGGGCAGGGCGCAAGCTGGCGGGCAATCTTGGCAAATGGCCGGAGCTGTCGGCGGAAAATTCGGAAGCCGGAGAGATCGCCACCGGCAAAGGCGAACGCGCGGCGGCGCGCGCCACCCAGCTGGGGCCGGACGTCAAGCTGGTCGTCGCGCGCGGCCTTGGCGAGCGGCAAAGGCTGATCGCCAGCCTCGCGACAACCTTTGCGATAACCGCGCTGGCGCTCGCCGCGCTGGTGCTGCTGACCGGCGGCGCAGCGGCATTCGCGCTGCGCAAGCGGGTCGACGCGATCAACACGGTGTTCTCGCAGCTCGCCGAGGGCGATTTCACGGCCCGCACCGAATCGGGCCGCGATGACGAGCTTGGCGAGCTGGCACTGCATGCCAATCATATGGTCCACCGCGTCGGCGCGCTGGTGACGGCGCATCGCGACATGTCCGATCATGTCGCGCACGAAATCCGCACTCCGCTGATGCACCTCGACATGCGGCTGGTCCGTGCGCTGGAATCAACCGGGGACAGCGCGCTCCAGGAATCGCTCGGCAAGGCCCGCACCGACATTCGCAACATTGTCCGCCTGCTCGACTCGCTGCTCGACATCGCCGCCAGCGAAGCGCGCAAGGGCGATGTCTCGACGCTGGAAAACTGCAATCTTTCCGAACTGGCCGAGAACATCGCCGAGCTTTACGCGGAAAGCGCGATAGAGCAGAATATAGTCTTTGAACGCGATATCGCCGATCATCTGTGGATGCGCTGCGAACCGATGCAGATCACCCGCCTCATCACCAACCTGCTCGACAATGCATTCAAATATGTCGATCCCGGCGGCACTGTCCGCCTGACCGTGGGAAGCGGTCCCCGCATCGAGGTTTCCGACAATGGCCCGGGCATTCCCGAAGCGTTCAGGGCATCGATATTCGACCGGTTCCGCCGTGCCGGGCAGGGCAAGGCGGGCCATGGGCTTGGCCTGGCGCTGGCCCGCGCCATTGCCGACCGCCACAATCTCGCCATCCGGCTGGCCGACAGCATGGATGGAACCCGTATCGTCATCCAGCCGGAGGATCAGCCATGACCCAGCGCCAGTGCCTTGCCATATTCCTGGCCGCCGCCATTGCCGCCTGCACGCCGGGCCTGGCCCAGGGCGACGCGCCGGATGCGACCGGCGACCTGGCGACAGCGGAGGATATCGGCGCGTCGGACGAGCTGGGATCGACCGGCCTCATCGCCGATGCGCTGCACGGCGCGGCGATCGCCCTGGATGCGGAGCCCGGTCCGCAAAGCGCGCTCGAACTGGCTGGCGCCGCACGCAAGCTCGAACGGCTGAGCGCCCGGCCGCTCGACGAGGACGGGCAGGATCTGGTCGCCGGACTGCGCAATGAGGCGATGACCCGCGACCCCGCGCTCAAGCTTGCGCCGCTGCGTGGCCGTGCCATCGGTCCGGGCTATCGCCAGACCGGGCTGGCTGCGGGCGACAGTGACCGGCTGGAGCAGATATTCCTCGCCGGCGAGCGCGCCAAGCTGGCGCTTTCCCCGATGGGCAATGCCCGGCTGCGCCTCAAGGTCACCGACGCCGATGGCAAGACCGTGTGCCGCCTCACCATCAGCGAGAAGCGCGCGGGCTGTGCCTGGACGCCGCTGTTCACCACGCGCCACACCATTACCGTCGAGAATATCAGCGCGAACCGCGCCAAATTCTTCCTCGTCGTCGATTAGGACGGATGGCTGCAACTGGCGCCGGCCGGAAGATGTGACAGCTTTTGTCACAGGGCGAACAGCCTTTGTCAGTAGGGCGAATCCGCCCCTCCCGATAATGTTGATCCTGTAAGCAGCGGCCCGGTGCCGCACCGCAGATACGGGAGGTTTTCATGCGCAGGATCATCCATTCCATGACCGCAATTGCCTTTGTGGCAGCGGCGCTCTCCGCACCCGCCATGGCCAAGGGCTCCGACGACAATGTCGAGCTGGTCAAGTGCGAGCAAAGCTATGGCACGGTGGCAATCACCGATGGCGACACCCAGGGCTGGACCCAGTTCAACCTTTCCAGCCCGCGCGCCATGATTGGCGCGATGGTGACCGAATCGGGCTGCTTCACGCTGCATAATCCGGCATCGGGCGGCCGCGCCGACTTCCTGATCTCCGCCGTCGCGGGATCAGAGGAAGAGATCGACCAGACCATGAACATGGCCAAGGGTCTTGCGACCGAAGGCCTGGTCCGTTCGGGCGCCGCCGGAGCGGTGCTGAGCAAGGTGCCCTTTGGCGGCAGCATGCTGGGCATGTTCGGTGGCCTTGGCGGCAAGAAGAAGACGATCTCCGCCGGCCTCAGGCTGATGGACCCCGCCAATGGCATGACCGTGCTGACCGGTACCGGCGCGAGCCAGAAGACCTCGATCAAGGTTCTGGGCCGTGACGACTGGGTTGCCGCAAGCCAGGGCAGCATGGGCCAATATGCCTCCTCAAAGGACGGCAAGCTCGTCACCAGTGCCTTTATCGGCGCGTTCAACACCATGGTGTCGCAGGCAGGCGCGCTGGCCAACTACCAGCCAGCCCAGCAGGCCGCCCCCGCCAGCAGCAATGCGATGGTGGCCGTCGACACGGTGATGCGCGCCGGCCCCTCTGCCGAGGCGAGCACGGTGCGGACGCTGCGCGCCGATACCGAGCTGGTCCCCACCGGCAATCGCGAGGGCCTGTTCGTCGAAGTGAAGGACAATTACGGAACACAAGGTTGGGTTTCGGTCGAGGATCTGCAGTAAGCGACCCGTATCAGATACTCGGACGGAAGAGGGCGTCACCGGCAACGGTGGCGCCCTCAAGTTTTTTGGCTCAGGTTTTTGAGCCACGCCCCTGTTGCCACCCCCTCCAGACGCTTGATCTCGGCGCGATTATCGCCGAGATTTGCTGCAAGAAAATATACTAGCGGCAAGTGCATGGAGAGGATCGCAATGAGCACCGATACACTGAACGAAGCCCGCATCCAGACGGTGCGCGATCATATGGCGCTGGAGATTGTCGGCGACTGGGATGCGGTAATCGCCACCTTTGAACACCCCCGCTATGAGCTTTATGGCACCGGCACCGTGTTCGACGGGGAGGAGGCGGTGCGCGGCTATTTCGCCGCATCGCGTACCCCCTTTCCCGATCAGGGCAATGAGGTGATTTCCATCGCCGCGAGCGGAGACACGGTGTTGGTCGAATTCTGGCTGACCGGCACCCATCTTGGCCCGCTCAAGGTTGGTGACAGGGTCATCGAACCCACCGGCAAGGCCTTTCGCATGCGCATGGCGGCCAGCTTTGAATTTGCGCCCGGTACTGACAAGATCATCTGCGAGCGTCCCTATTTCAACGAGGCGATGATCGCAAAGCAGCTGGGGCTGGCGCTGTGACAGGCTTGCACGGAACAGGAGCGCTATAATGGGTGACGTTCCAGCCCTGACCGGCAAATGCCTGTGCGGTGCGGTGACGATCCGCATCACACCCGCCCAGCCGCATATCGATGTGTGCCATTGCGCCATGTGTCGGCGCTGGGGCGGAGGGCCGCTGCTGACCACCCGGCTGGTGACCGATCCGGACATTGCCGGGCTCGAACATGTCGCCCGCTACGCGTCATCCGACTGGGCCGATCGCGGCTTTTGCCGGGAATGCGGATCGCACCTGTTCTATCATTTCAAGCCCAAGGACGGCTATTCCTTCACTGCCGGGCTGTTCGATGATCTTGCGGGTTTCACCATGGTCGAGGAAATCTTCATCGACGAGAAACCCTGCTATTATGATCTTGCCGGGGAACGGAAACGCATGACCGGAGCGGAAGTCATGGCGAATTTCAGCGCAGGCCCGGGCGAATCATCCTGATCCGGTCATCCTGTACGCCATGGGGCAGACGCGTGCGCAGCCATGCGCCGAGCGACCACCAGGCCAGCGCCCAGAGCGATCCGAACGCCCATCCCGCCAGCACGTCGCTGGGCCAGTGAACGCCCAGATAGACCCGGCTTGATCCGATTGCCGTCACCAGCAGCACTGCCGCCGCAAACAGATACCAGCGCGCCGCGCGCTTTTCGACAATCTGCATCAGCATAAGCGCGATGGTGAGATAGATGATCGCACTGTTCGCCGAATGGCCGCTGGGAAAACTCTTGGCGCCAATCTCCACCAGATGATCGAACAGATCGGGACGCTCGCGCCCGACCAGCCGCTTGATCACCGATACCGCCACCGATCCGCTGAGCGTACCGCCGAACACAAGCAATGCGGTGAGCCGGTGACGATGGATCAGCAGATAGCCGATGGTCAGCGCGACAATGCTGGTCAGCACGGTGCGTCCGCCCAGCGCGGTCAGATCGACCATTGCGGTCGCCAGCCCGTCGGGACCGGCGGGCGCGCCATCGCCAGTGCGCATCGCCAGCAATATCGCCCGGTCAAAGGCGAATTGGGTGCCGCGCGCAATCGTCGCGCCGAGCAGCGCCACCAGCAATACCGATCCGGCCAGCGCCGCCAGCGCGATAAACGCCCAGGGCGGATGGCGCACATCCGGCGCGCTGTGATCCGGCGTGACCGGTGCATCGACCAGTTCTTCAATCTCCCCGGCAAGGCTCATGATGTGCCCCGATCCGCCGCGTCCGCCGCCAGTTCGGCCTTTGCCGCGCGATAGCCCGCGATGATCAGCGCCGCCAGCGCATCGCTGTCGCGCTCCTCGCCATGGCGCAGCTTGACGTGCCGCATGCGCTTTCCCGTCCCTTCGAGCAGCCCCGCCGGATCGGGCAGCACCGCACCCTGGAAAAAACCGATGGCCGCGTGGCGCGAATAGGCCGCGACATAGGCAAAGGCCGCGCCGCCGCCCGGCGCATCGATACAGGCGGTGGGGCAATGATCGTGCATGACCTCGCGAACATCATCTCCGCAATCGCGCATCAGCGCGAACCAGTCGCGCAGCATCAGGCGGAACGGATCAGCCTCCCCCAACCATGCCTCGATGGCGGGATCGCGGCGCACCGCGCCGTTAAGAAGGAAAGGCTGGCTCATTCGGATCTCGCCTCCGCATCAGGAACCTGTGCCTTACAGGATGCAAATGTGCGTGTCACACCATGATGCCGCAGCATGGCGTGGACCGAGACGCCGACACGGTCGGCTGACCGAGCGGACTGCAGGATTTTCCGGAGAAGCTGGATGCCCCGCGAGGATTCGAACCTCGATTGACGGAGTCAGAGTCCGTAGTCTTACCATTAGACGACGGGGCAAGGGAAAAGCGCCTCTAAGACCCGGAATTCCTAGTGTCAAGGGGCTGAACACGCGATGACGGGACGGAATGACGCCGCCCCGGTGCGACCGGCTTGCGTCACCCGGCCAGTTTGGCTAGCATCATGGCCAAGTACCGGCGGCCCAAGCCGTTCCGGAAAACATAACGAGAAAATACGGCCATGGTGGAACATTCATCACCGTTGCCGCACCATGATTCGTCTTCGGGCATATCGTCACCCGCAGATGAGTTGCCAGACCCCGGACACAAGGCGGGGCGCGATGCGGCACCCGGAGCAACCAGAACGAACGGCAGAGCCTTGCCCGGCGATGCGCAGGGCAAGCCGCGCGCACGACCGCACAAGGGACGAAAGGCGCCGGAACGCGGCGATCCGGCACGCCGCGATGCAAGCCGGCCGGACCCTGTTCGTCCCAAGCAGAACCGGGCCAGCCAGAACCACAAGGATATCCGGCACCCCGATGCCCGCCGCAATGCCGCGCGGCCCAAGGCGCGCCATCATCAGTCCGGCCAGTGGGACAGCCGCCGCGCCTATGCGGCGATCGACCTTGGCACCAATAATTGCCGCCTGCTTATCGCCAAGCCAGCCGCCGACGGCTTTGTCGTGGTCGACGCCTTTTCGCGGGTGGTGCGGCTGGGCGAGGGGCTGAGCCAGACCGGCCGGATGAGCAGCAAGGCGATGGACCGCGCGGTGGCCGCGCTGTCGATCTGCGCCGACAAGCTGCGTCGCCGCCATGTCGCGCTGTCGCGTTCGGTCGCCACCGAAGCCTGTCGCCAGGCCGGTAATGGCGCCGAGTTCATCGAGCGGGTGCGGCGCGAGACCGGCATCGTGCTCGACATCATCTCCGCCGAGGAGGAGGCGAGGCTGGCGGTGCTGGGCTGTCACCTGCTGCTGGAGCCGGGCGACGGACCCGCGCTGATATTCGACATTGGCGGCGGATCGACCGAGCTGGTGCTGGTCGATAATCGCGGCGAATCCCCCCGGATCATCGACTGGAAAAGCGTGCCCTGGGGCGTTGTCTCGCTGACCGAAAGCGAAACCTTTGATCCCGAATGCCCGGTCGAGCGGCTGGCCGCCTATGAGCGGATGTGCGCCCGGGTGCGCGAAAGCTTTGCCGGGTTCACCGCGCGCCTGCCCCGGCTCGACAGCGGCGAATATCGCCTGCTGGGCACCAGCGGCACCGTCACCACGCTTGCCAGCCTGCACCTGCAACTGCCCTGCTATAATCGCGACATGATCGACGGGCTGATCGTTCCGGCGAAATCCATGCGCGATATCAGCCGCCTGCTGGCCGGGGCCAGCCCTGCCGAGCGCCGGGCCATGCCCTGTATCGGGCGCGAGCGCGCCGATCTGGTGGTGGCGGGCTGTGCGATACTGGAGTGCATCCTCGATATCTGGCCTGCCGAACGGCTGGGCGTTGCCGATCGCGGCATTCGCGAGGGGATATTGCGCGCGCTGATGGGGCCGGGCGAGGCGCAGGCGGCGGCAGTCGCGGAACACCCCCGGCCATGACCGGCAAGCCGGGCGGCGGCGGCAGCAGCAAATCCCCGCGATACAAGGACGGGCTGAAACAGCGCGTCAAATCGGCGCGCGGCCGCACCGCATCATCCAATCGCTGGCTCGAACGGCAGCTCAACGATCCCTATGTAAAGCGCGCCAAGGCCGAGGGCTATCGCTCGCGCGCGGCCTATAAGCTGATCGAGCTGGACGAGAAATTCCGGCTGGTGCGGCGCGCCCGGCATGTCGTCGATCTGGGCATCGCGCCCGGCGGCTGGACCCAGCTGGTGCGCAAATTATCGCCTTCCGCACGGGTGGTGGGCATCGATCTGCTGCCGGTCGATCCGATTGAGGATGTGACCATATTCCAGATGGATTTCATGGACGATGCGGCGCCCGAAAAGCTGGTCGCGGCGCTGGGCGAAAAGCCTGACCTGGTAATGTCCGACATGGCGGCGAACACCGTGGGCCACAAGCAGACCGATCACCTGCGCACCATGGGCCTGGTCGAGGCGGCGGCGCATTTCGCCATCGAGAATCTGAAGCCAGATGGCGCGTTCATCGCCAAGGTGCTGGCCGGGGGCACCGACAATACGCTGCTGACGCTGCTCAAGCGGCATTTCCGCACGGTCAAGCATGCCAAGCCGCCCGCCAGCCGCAAGGGCAGTTCGGAATGGTATGTCATCGCCCAGGGGTTCAAGGGAGAAGCCTGACCGGCACGGCCCTTAATCAACCTTGCGTTAACCATCTCTTAGAAGTTTTCCTTCACTCCCTATGGCCTGTGAAGTTGCAACGGGCCGATTGCGCCGCGCGCCGCGCATCAGCCCCATGCAAGACACTGCCAATCGGGGGAAGAGCGGCCCATGAACGACCAGTCCTTGAGCCAACAGGGCACAAGCGTAGATGTAGCCATTATCGGCGCCGGCCCGGCGGGGCTGACCGCCGCCTATCTGCTGAGCAAGCAGGGCCTGTCGGTGACGGTGATCGAAAAGGACCCGCGCTATGTCGGCGGGATCAGCCGCACCGTGGAGATTGACGGCTTTCGCTTTGATATTGGCGGCCACCGCTTCTTTTCCAAATCGCAGGAAGTGGTCGATCTGTGGAACGAGATCCTGCCCGACGATTTCGTCCAGCGCCCGCGCATGAGCCGCATCTATTATGAGGGCAAGTTCTACAGCTATCCGCTGCGCGCCTTTGAGGCCCTGTGGAACCTCGGCATCTGGCGCTCCGCCCTGTGCATGGCCAGCTATGCCCGCGCCCGGCTGTTTCCCAACAGGCAGGTAAGAAGCTTTGAGGACTGGACCGTTAACCAGTTCGGCCACAAGCTCTATTCGATCTTCTTCAAGACCTATACCGAGAAGGTATGGGGCATGCCGTGCGATGAAATGTCCGCCGACTGGGCGGCACAGCGCATCAAGGGCCTGTCGCTCTGGGGGGCGGTGGTCGACGGGCTGAAACGCTCGCTGGGCCTCAACAAGAGCCCCAATGACGGCAGCGGCAACCAGGCCAAGACCCTGCTGGAAACCTTTCGCTATCCAAGGCTCGGCCCCGGCATGATGTGGGACGCCGCGCGCGATTTCGTGACCGCCAGGGGCAATCGGGTGCTGATGGGCCACAAGCTGAAGCAGCTGGCCGAGGACAGCGCCGGAGAGTGGCGGATGACCGCGACCGGACCCGATGGCGATACCGTCATCACCGCCCGGCATGTGATCAGCTCTGCACCGATGCGCGAGCTGGCCAGCCGCATCCATCCGCTGCCCGCCTGCACCGGCGAGGCGGCGAACCTCAAATATCGCGATTTCCTGACCGTCGCGCTAATGATCCGGTCGGACGACCTGTTCCCGGACAACTGGATCTATATCCATGATCCGCGCGTGAAAGTGGGCCGCATCCAGAATTTCCGCAGCTGGTCGCCCGAAATGGTGCCCGATGCCGATCTGGCCTGTGTCGGCCTGGAATATTTCTGTTTCGAAGGCGACGGCCTGTGGTCTTCGGACGATGATGCGCTGATTGAGCTGGCCAAGCAGGAAATGGCGATGCTGGGGCTGGTCGATCCTTCCCAGGTGGTGGGCGGCGCGGTGGTGCGCCAGGAAAAGGCCTATCCGGTCTATGACGATGATTATGCCGCCAATGTCGCGGTGATGCGCGCCGAGCTGGAGCAGCGCTATCCCACGCTGCACATGGTCGGTCGCAACGGCATGCACCGCTATAACAACCAGGACCATGCGATGATGACGGCGATGCTGACCGTCGAGAATATCCTGGCGGGCAAGCGGGTCTATGACATCTGGTGCGTCAATGAAGACGCCGAATATCATGAAGCGGGCGAAGAAGGCGCACAAAAGGCGCTGAGCGAAGGGCAGAATGCCGCGCTCGGCTCGACCCGCGACGTGCCCGAACGGGTCGCCGCCGAAGCCGCGGATACCCGGCCTGCCGCGAAGAAACTGGACGAGGCGGCCTGACCGGCATGACGGACCCCCGGCCCCTTGATGCACTGGCCCGCCCGGCCCTGCGGATCGGCAATATGGTGCTGGCCCGCTATCTGGCCGCGAGCGTCGTCGCGCTGGGCCTCGATTTCTGCATCTTCATGGCGCTGGTGCGCCTTGGCACTGCCCCTGCATCGGCATCGGCGCTCGGCTATTGCGCGGGCATCGTCGTGCACTGGGCGATCAGTTCGCGCTTCGTCTTCACTGGCAAGCGCCGCCAGGGCTCCGCGCTCCATGCCCAGCGCATCCTGTTCCTTGCCAGTGCGCTGATCGGCCTTGCCCTCACCGTCGGCACGGTCGGCCTGCTCACCGCGCTGGGCGTCATCGCCATCGCCGCCAAGGCCGCCGCCGCGATCATCAGCTTCGTCAGCGTCTATGCGCTGCGCAAATATGGAGTGTTCCGGTGAACACCATCGCCCTGCCCTTTGCCGCCGAACGCAGCGACCCGGAAATGCGCCGCTTCCTCAACTGGGTGCTGGTGTGGATTATCCTCGCCAATGCCGGGTTCATGCTCTTGTGGCTGGTCGGTGCGCCGCCCCGCCATATCGAGATACTCACCATCGGTTTTGTCGGCCTGATCGCAAGGCGCATGCCCTATCCGGTGCGCGCGCTCGCCTTTGTCGGCGTCATGGCCTTTGCGATCCTCTGCTTTATCGGCGGGCTGTTCAACCTCAGCTTCTCCTCGCTGGTCTATTCCTTCAAATTCTTTGCCGAGATCAACCCCAGCAATTCCATCGAATATATCATCGTCGCCTGCGCGGTGGCGGTCGTGCTGGGCGCGGCGCTGTGGTTCCTGCGCCGCGATACGGTGTTCGAGCGGACCTCGCTGGTCGTCGCCGCCGCCGCCATGGTTGGCGGGCTGGCCGGGGCGGACATCTATATGGGCAAGGGCATGCGCGGCCATTACAAGCGCGAGGCCCCGGTTGGCGCCTATTTTGAATCGGCGACGCAAAAGACCGGCTTTGCGGGCCGGGCCGATGGCCAGCGCCACCTGGTGCTGATCATCGTTGAATCGCTGGGCGTGCCAAAGGACAATCCGGAAATGGCGCGGCTGCTGTTCACCGACCTGAAGATTCCCGCTGTCGAGGCCCGATACGAGATGAGCGAGGGCACCAGCCTTTACTATAATTCGACCACGGCGGGCGAGGTACGCGAAATGTGCGGCCGCTGGGGCGATTATTACGACCTGCTCGACCGCAAGGACGATGGCTGCCTGCCTGCGCAGCTGGCCGCCAAGGGCTATGAGACCCGCGCGCTGCACAGCTTTATCGGCAGCTTTTTCGAACGGTCGACCTGGTATCCCAATATCGGCTTTCAGCAGACCGAGTTCGACAAGACCCTGGTCAAGAACGGCGCGCTGACCTGTGGCGGCGTCTTTCCCGGTGCCTGCGACCGGTTCGTTCCGCAGATGATCGCCAGCAAGCTCAAGGCTGCGGACAAGCCGCAATTCCTCTATTGGCTGACGGTCAACTCGCACCTGCCGGTGCCGCCCGGCCTCAATCTCAACGTCGATAATTGCGCGCGAATCTCGCCGGAACTGGCACGCGATTTCCCGATGATCTGCCGCCAGTTCTCGATCTTTCACGATATTGATACCGCGCTGGCCAAAGAGATCACCGCCGCCGACTTCCCCGAGGCCGACATCTTGATCGTCGGCGATCACATGCCGCCCTATTTCGACCGGCACCACCGCACCCAGTTCGATCCCGAGCATGTGCCCTGGCTCTATCTGAAGGCAAGGGATCGCAGCTCCGGTCCGGCGGACAGCACCGGGCGTCTGGTGCAATCGGGCGCGCACGCCCAGAAGGGCTGACCCGTATCATGGCGGAAACGCGCCTGCCCCTGCGCGCGCTGATCGGCCTGTGGGCGGTCGCATCGCTGATGCTGATCGTCTTTGCCTGGCCACATATCGCCATGGGCGATGGCTGGGACCCGGATGACCGGCTGCGGCTGGTGCAGCTGCGCGACTGGATGGGCGGGCAGGGCTGGCTGGATACCACCCAATATCGCCTCAACCCGCCCGATGGCGGCCCGATGCACTGGAACCGCCTGATCGAGATTCCGCTGGCGATGATCGTCTGGCCGCTCGCCCCGCTGGTCGGGCAGGCCATGGCCGAACAGATTGCCGGGGTGCTGGTGCCGCTTGCCGGGCTGGGCCTGGTCATGCTGAGCGCGGCGCGCATCGCCATCCGGATCAGCCCGCAGGACCGTGCCCGGCCCGCCGCCATTGCCGCTGCAGGCCTCACCATCGGGGCCAGCGCATTGCTGATCCAGTTCCTGCCGATGCGGATCGATCATCATGGCTGGCAGATCGTGCTCGCCATGCTGGCGCTCGCCGCGCTCAGCGGACGCAATGATGCCCGGCATGGCATCGCCATCGGGCTGGCGCTGGCGCTGTGGCTCTCCATTTCGCTGGAGGGCCTGCCGCTCGCGCTCGGCTTCTTCGCGGCGATGGGACTGGTCTGGCTGTTTCGCGCCGAGGCCGATCCCCGGCTGAGCGCCGCGCTCGCCAGCTTCGCCATCGCCACGCCGCTGCTCTATCTGGCGACCCGCGGCTTCGCCCCGCCGGGGGGATGCGACATTATCGGCCCCGCGCATATCGGCGCCATAGCCGCCGCATCGCTGGTGCTGGCGCCGATGACGGCGCGACCGGCGACCGGCCTTGCCGCGCGCATCCTGACCGGCATCGCCGCCATGGCGGCCGGCACAGCGGCGCTGCTGCTGATCGATCCGGCCTGTGCCTCGGACGGTTTCGGCGCGCTCGACCCGCTGGTCCACAACTATTGGTATGAAAATGTGCGCGAGGGCCTGCCGGTCTGGCGGCAATATCCGGGTCAGGCGCTGAGCTATGGCGCGGGTCCGGTGCTGGGCCTCATCGCCTTTCTGGTGCTGATCCGCCAGCCCGCCCATCCCGAACGGCGGCGGATGATATTGATGGCCGGGCTGGTGCTGGCCTGGTCGGTGCTGGTCGCGCTGCTGGTGTTCCGCGCCGTCTCCACCGCCAACGCCATCGCCATACCCTTTCAGGCCTGGCTCGCCGTCCACCTCTATGACAAGGCCCGCACGCTCAGCCGGCCGGCACTGCGGGTGCTGGCGATCTGGGCGCTGGTGCCGGTCGTGCTGCCGGGCATGGTGCTGGGCAATATCGCCCGGCTCGCCAGCACGCCCGCCCAAAGCACGGGAGGTGCAAACCTCGCCAATGCCCGCTGCGACACCAGCACGAACCTTGCGACGCTCGCCGCATTGCCCCGCGCGCGCATATTGGCCCCGTTCGATCTGGGGCCGGGCATATTGATGACGACCGGGCACAGCGTGCTGGCGAGCAGCCATCACCGCAACGCCGCCGCCATGCACGACCAGATCGTCATTTTCCGCAGCGCACCGAAGGCCGCGCATCGCCTGATTAGGCGGCACGCCATTGCCTATGTTGTGCTGTGCCCGGGCGAGCCGGAAATGCGCATCTATGCCCGGCGCGATCCCGACGGGCTGGGCGCAATGCTGACAAAGGGCAGCCATCCGGGCTGGCTGGATCCGGTCGATCTGCCGGGGTCGGAGCTGCGCATCTGGAAAGTGCTGCCCTGACTTGGCCGGGGGCCGCTCCACGCCTATGCTCGCACCCTCACCGGATTCGGGAAGGGGATTTCAGATGGCGAAGATTACCGGGCTGGGCGGCGTTTTCCATGTGGTGAAGGACCCGGCGGCAACGCGCAAATGGTATGCCGACAATCTGGGCATTGGCGGCGAATACGGGCCGATGCTGCGCTGGTCGGAAGAGACCGGCGATCAGCCCTATAGCCTGGTCAGCCATTTTACCGGCCATGACTATCTGGAGCCGTCCAAGGCCGATTTCATGATCAATTTCCGCGTCGATGACCTTGATGCGTTCATCGAGCAGCTCAAGGCCAGGGGCATTGAAACGCTCGGCTATGCCGATGAAGGCTATGGCAAGTTCGCCTGGATCATGGATTGCGACGGCATCAAGCTGGAGCTGTGGCAACAGGTCGACGCGCCTTAAGCTACCCGGCAATCAGGACGGGCGGAACAGCATCGCCGCGCCATTCATGCAATAGCGCTTGCCGGTCGGTTTCGGCCCGTCATTGAAGACATGGCCCAGATGCCCGCCACAGCGGCGGCAATGCACCTCGGTACGGGCATAGCCGATCTTGTAATCGGTGCTGGTGCCGATGGCATCGGGCAGGGGTTTCCAGAAACTCGGCCAGCCGGTGCCGCTGTCGAATTTGGTCATCGACGAATAGAGCGGCAGCTCGCACCCGGCGCACAGGAACACGCCCTTGCGCTTTTCCTTGTCGAGCGGATGCGAAAAGGCGCGCTCCGTGCCTTCCTGACGCAGCACATAATATTGCATCGGGGTCAGGCGGCGCTTCCATTCGGCATCGCTGTGGCTGACGCTGAACCTGCCCTTTTTCGCCATGGTGCCGCCGAGCGGCAACGCCAGCGAGGACACCCCCAGCAGTGCCGCGCCGCCCAGCAGGGCGCGGCGGCTCATTCGGCCCGCAAGATCATTGGCTGAACTGTTCATGCCCTGTCATTCGCACGAAAACGCCAAAGGTTACTGTGACCTGCGTCTCACCCGCACAAGGCCGATCCTCAATATTTGCTGAGCTCGACCTGCATTTCGCGGAAACCGTGGACGAAACAGGCATGCACCCGGCGGATCTTGCCGGTGACGTTCACCTGCATGCGCCGCTTGTGCATTTCCTCCAGCAGGATGCGGACCTGCAATTCGGCAAGGCGGGCACCGACACAGCGATGGATGCCATAGCCGAACGCCAGATGGCGGCGGGCATTTTCGCGATCGACGATCAGCTTGTCGGCATCGGGGAAAATCTCTTCGTCGCGATTGCCCGAAATATACCACATGACGACCTTGTCGCCCTTTTTGATCTGGTTGCCGAACAGGTCATGATCCTGAAGCGCGGTGCGGCGCATATGCGCCAGCGGCGTCTGCCAGCGGATCACCTCCTGCACGGCATTGGGGATCAGATCGGGGTTCTGCTGAAGGCGGGCACGCTCATCCTCGAACTGGTTGAGGCCATAGGCAATGCCCGACATGGTGTTGCGCGTGGTATCATTGCCGCCGACGATCAGCAGCACCAGATTGCCCATGAATTCCATCGGGTCCATGTCGTGCATGGCCTCTGAATGGATCATCATCGAAATAAGGTCAGGGGTCGGTTCAGCATTGAGCCGCTCATTCCACAGGCGCTGGAAATAGGCCCCCATTTCGAACAGGATTTGCCGCCTTTGACTGATCAGTTCTTCGGCGGTGGCCAGCTCGACATCGCCTGCCCAGTCCGACCAGAAGGTCAGCAGCCGCCGGTCCTGCCAGGGGAAGCCGAACAGGATTGCGAGCATGCCGGTGGTCAGCTCGATCGATACCCGGTCGACCCAGTCAAACGGCTTGTCCCAGGGCAGGCCATCGAGAACTTCGGCGGTACGCTGGCGGATTTCCGTTTCCATCCGCACCATTTCCGTGGGGGTAAAGGCGGGCGCGACGGTGCGCCGCTGGCCGGTATGCTTGGGCCGGTCCATGGCGATGAACATCGGCAGCTGGAAATCAGAGTCATATTCGGGATCGGCAATGGTGATGCCGCCCAGCGAGGAATCGGATGAATAAATATCAGGCAGCGCCTCGACATGCTGGATCGGCTTGTAGGTGGTGACGTTCCAGTAATCGCCATGAACCCCGCCCACGACCTTGTTGATCGGAGCCTTTTCGCGCATTTCGGCAAAGGGCTTGCGCCACAGATCCTTGCTGTAGAGATCGGCGCGGCTGACATCCCAGGGATTGGCCTCCGCATCCTGGACCGGTGGATGCACCTTGTAATATTGCTCCAGCGCCTCGTCAGCCGTGGGCGACAGGGTCAGATTGTCAAGATCGATCATCGGCTGGGTGGCCACGGCATCTCTCCTAGCTAGGGCGCAACATATGGCGCGCGGCGCATATGTGGCGGATCAGGGCATGATTCGCCGCATCTGCCGTGCGGCTGTGGCGCGCATGGTCCATTTTATTGACATGCTTGTCAATAGGGTTGCGATATGAAACCTGTTTTTATGCGCCGGACCGGCTGAACAGCCGCTTCAGCGGGCCGGGTGACGGCGCCGCACCGGCCTGTCCGGACTTGAGAACATTGCGGCGGAACATGCTGGCGCCGATCCGCACGATCACCAGCACCCACAGCAATTGCCAGACTATCGCCAGCAGGTGCGGCCACAGCATATCGGTCTGGGCAGCGCGGGCAAGCATGGCAAAGGGCGAACTGAACGGAAAGATCGCCGCGAACAGCTCGATCGGCTCGCCCATCCGGTTCACCGAATAGGCGGCGAGAAAGAACACCAGCAGCTGCCCCATGGTCACCGGCATGGAGAGGGTCTGCACCTCGCGCACGGTGCTGGCCATCGCGCCAATGCCCAGGAACAGCGATCCGAGCAGCAGATAGGCCATGGCGAAATAGGTCAGCGACAGCAGGATGAACAGCGGCCAGCCAATTGCCGGGGGTGGCGGCACCGGCACCCCGCCGCCCGACAGGGTGATGGCGGCGATTCCCATGGCTGTCCATACCGCGATGCCGATCAGCGCCATTGCCAGCATCGCCACCAGCTTGCCGAGAAAAATCGAATCGATGGGTACAGCGGCGGCAAGTATCTCTATGATCTTGTTGGTCTTTTCTTCTACCAGATTGGAAAGTACCATTCCCGCCAGCAACATGATGAGCAGCACCAGCACCGCCTGGCCCATCTGCGCGGTGATCAGCCGCGTCTGTTCGCGCGCGCCCGATGAATCGGCGACGACCCGGGTCCGGATTGGCGGCTGGCTGCCGCTTTGCGGATTGCGCGCATTGGCGAGGATCAGCTGCACCGCGCCTTCCCATCGCTCGACATGCTGTGCCGGGCCGGTCAGTTCGGGCGCATCGATGGTTCCGGACAGGACAGCGATATAGGTCTTGCCCTTGGTGTCCCCGGCAAGCAGCGCATCGATCCGTTCGCGCGTATCGCCCGCCCCCGCCACAGCCACGGCGCTGAGATCGGGAAGGCCGCGGCTGCCCAGCTGTTCGGCCAGCCCTTCGCGCGCCGCCAGCAACCGGTCGCTCTCCGCCGCATCCATCAGCACCGCAAATTCGGGCCGGGTGATGTCACGCGAAACCTGGCTGCTGATACCGCCCGCCGCCAGCCCGATGGCCAGCGGGAATAGCGGGCCGAGCAGGAAGAAGAAGAACGCCTTGGAGAAGATCACCGCCGTGAAATCGCGCCGTCCGATCACCCAGGCCGCCCGCAGCTTTTCATGCATGCCGTTCATGCCGCCATCTCCGCATTATCGGCATCAAGCTGCCGTGCCGCCTCTTCGCCCGCAATCGCGACAAAGGCATCGTGCAGGCCGGGCCGTTCTATGGAGAGCGACTGGATTCCGGCATCCCCCTCGATCAGGGCGCGGAGCAGCGGCTCTACCCCGCTTTCCGGCAGGGTGAAATGCCAGAAATGTCCTTCCGGCGCGCAGTCCGGCGGCAGCGCCGCGCGCCACGGCCCGTCCAGCGCGCGCGTCTCAAGCCGCACCTGCGGGCGCAGCCGGTCGCGCGCATCGCTGACCCTGCCATGAAAGGGAATGCGCCCCTTTGCGACAATCGCAATCTCCTCGCACAGCCGTTCCGCATGGGCGATGACATGGGTCGAAAAGATCACCGTGACGCCCTTGTCCGCCTGAGCGCGGATCAGCCGTTCCAGCTTGCCCTGGTTGAGCGCATCCAGCCCCGAAAACGGTTCATCGAGCACGATCAGCCGGGGATCATGGACCAGCGTACCGAGCAGCTGGACGGTCTGTGCCATGCCCTTGGAGAGCATGCGGACCTGCTTGTCGACCGCGTCTGCCAGGCCATATTCGATCATCATCTCGCGCCCGCGCCGCCGCCCCTCGGCAAGCGGCAGGCCGCGCAGCGCGCCCATGAAGGCGATGGCATCATAGGCCTTCATGCTGGGGTAAAGGCCGCGTTCCTCGGGCAGATAGCCGACCTTGTGCGCCACCGAAATCGGCGCGTCGCTGCCCAGCAGGGTGCGATGCCCCTCATCGGGATCGATAATACCCAGCAGCATGCGCAGCATGGTCGTCTTGCCCGCGCCATTGGGGCCGAGAATCCCGAAAATGCTGCCTTCAGGAACGGTGATGTCGATACCGTCAACGGCGCGCTGCTTGCCGAACAGCTTGACCAGCCCTTGCGCCTCAATTGCATTTGACGTCACATAATTCCCCTGTAGTCCTTGACCCCGCCGGTCCCCGGACACAGCCAGCCGGAACGGCGCGATGCTTGCCAAGCGCTAGCGGAGAAGCATGGGACACGACAAGGAAAACCTCGCCGGAGACACGCCGCTGGCAGAGCGCCTGCGCGCCGAGGCCGGCCGTCTGGGCTTTGCCGCGTGCGGCATCGCCCCGGCAAGCCTTGCCCCCGAAACCGGCGCACGGCTTCGCCAGTGGCTGGCCAGCGGATGCCAGGGCGACATGATCTGGATGGCGGAACGGGCGGACCAGCGCGCCGACCCCAAAGCGCTCTGGGACGATGCCCGGTCGGTCATCATGCTGGGCATGAGCTATGCCCCCGGCCATGATCCCATGGCGGCAGAGGCCGATCCCGACCAGGCGCGCATTTCCGTCTATGCCCAGGGCGGCGATTATCACAAGACGGTGAAACAGGCGCTGAAGGCGCTGGCCCGCTGGCTGATCGAACAGGTTCCGGATGCGGCATCGGTCAAGGTCTTTGTCGATACCGCGCCGGTCATGGAAAAGCCGCTGGCCGAGGCGGCGGGCATAGGCTGGCAGGGCAAGCACAGCAATCTGGTCAGCCGCGATCATGGCAGCTGGCTGTTCCTGGGCGCGATCTATACCAGCCTTGATCTGCCCGCCGATCCGCCGGGCCAGGACCGGTGCGGTTCCTGCAATGCCTGTCAGCACATCTGCCCGACCAATGCGTTCATCGCGCCCTATCGCCTCGATGCGCGGGCCTGCATCTCCTATCTCACCATCGAGCATAAGGGGCCGATCGCCCATCGCTATCGTGCCGCAATGGGCAATCATGTCTATGGCTGTGACGATTGCTTGGCGGTCTGCCCATGGAACAAGTTTGCCGATACCGCGCACCGGCATCGCGCCTTTCTGCCGCGCGGCGAGCTGGCAGCGAGCGCTGTGGGCGACCTGCTGGCGCTGGACGACAGCGCCTTTCGCGCCATCTTCAGCGGATCGCCGATCAAGCGCAGCGGGCGCGGCCGCATGGTCCGCAATGCCCTGATCGCTGCGGGAAACAGCGGCAATCGCGAATATGAGGCACGTATATGCGAATTGCTGGACGATGAGACGGCAATGGTGCGCGGCGCCGCCATCTGGGCGCTGGCCCGGATCGACCCGGAGCGGTTCGCGGCAGAAAAGGCGCGGCACGAGGATGGTGAAAGCGACCCGGTCATCCGCGCCGAATGGGCGGGGCAATGTCCCGTCGAGGCGGGCCTTGCCGACTGGTAGCGGACGGGGCGCTCAGAATCCCAGCCGGAACCGGATCGCCGCGCCCATATCCGCCGGCATGGCCGCGACATGCCCTGGTTCGCGGCGATACCAGCCATTGGCCTGCAGCTCTCCGCCCAGCAAGGACCGGGCATAGACGATCTCCGCCGCCAGCTCGCGGCCTGACGGCGCCAGGCTGAAGCGCTCCATGGTGAAACGGGCGGTTTCGCTGGCATAGTCATAGCCGGTCGGAAGGCTGAGCGATAGCGCGCCATGCGATACGCGCAGCGGCTGGGCGAAGCGCAGGCCGAACTGATCGTCCCGCATCCAGATCCCGCGCCGCGACAGATCGAGCGCGAAGCCGCTGCTGCGGAGCAGTCCGTCATTGCCCTTCATCCGGGTAAAGCCCTGCCGCCAGGCGACGCTGGCCGACCAGCCGGAAGGAAGCGGCAAGCCGATACGCGCATCGGCAAACAGGCTGGTCGCGCCGCCCGCGCCGGTCAGCACCGGATCGAAGCGTGCACCCAGTATCGACGCCCTTTCATCGAGCATGCTCGCGCGCATCATCAGGTCCGCCCCGCCCAGCGGCACGGACCCGGCAAGCGACAGCATGCGATAGCGCGCAGGCAGATCTCCATCGGCAAGGCCATATTGGCGCGGTGTCCAGACATCGCCCTGCTCCGCACCGACCGTCACGGAGATGCCGCCCAGCCGCTGATCGAGCGCCAGCGCCATTTCGGGCCGGGCATCAAAGCCGAAATTGCGCGCGGCAGGCCGGGCGATCAGAAAGGCCGGATCGGCATCGCCCGCCAATCGTGACTGAAGCGCGGTAACGCCTTCGCCCAGCGAAAAGGCGAACAGCGTATCGCGGGCCAGCCGGGTCATGGCGTGACCGGCGAGCAGGCGTGCCTGGCCATCATCGAACCGCGTCGGGCTGAGCGGATGGAGCACACCCGATCCGCCCGCATCGGGCGCGATGCTGTAAGCAAGCGCCAGTCCGCCAAGCCGGGCAGAAGCGGCGCGGCTGTCACTGGCCAGCGCCCGTGCCAGATCATGCCGGGGTGCAGAGCGGGCGATCAGGCCGCCAAGATCGGTGCGATAGGCTCTTTTATAGCCATCGAGCAGCACGATACCGAGCGGCCCCTGGCTGCCGCCATCGCCCATCGCGCCCGACAAGGTGCCCAGAACATCGCCCGCCGCCATGGCCTGTCCGGTTCCGGCAAGGCTCATCGATCCCTGGGGCGCAAAGGCCCGTTCAATGTCCAATATGCCCTGCCCGTAAATTGCATCATCCCCCGGATCGCCCGCATCGCGTGCCGAACTGAACAGCAGCTGGACAATCTCCGCCCCGGTCAGATTGGGAAAGGCCTGGGCGAGCAGCGCCGCCGCCCCGGCAATTTGCGGCGCGGAAAAGGAGGTGCCGTTGAACAGCGTCACGAACCCGCCATTGTCGACGAACAGCACGCCATCGCGATATTCGCAGCACACCCGCTCCCCCAGCGCGGCGAGATAGCTGTCCGCCTTGATCCCGGCGCGCCCGGAAAAGTCCGATATCTGGCCCTGGTCATTGACCGATCCGGCGATGATGACCAGCCCGTTGCCATTATCGGCAAGTCCGATGGCCAGCGGATCGGGATTGTCGCGATCAATTGCCGCCTCATTGCCCGCCGATACGACGACGATGACGCCCGCATTGGTCGCCCGGTCTATCGCCTGGCGCAGCGCCAGATTGGGCGGCGAACCGCCCAGCGACAGGTTGACGACGCGCGCGCCGGCGGTGACGGCGCGGTCCAGCCCGGCGGCAATCGCCCGATTCGAATAGGCGCAGCCGTCGCTGGAGGCACAGCTGCCCGGCGCATCGGCGCGCAGCACCAGCAGGCTGGCGTCAAAGGCGATGCCGAGCACCCCGGTGCCGTTACGCGCGGCGGCGGCAACCTGCGCCACGGCGGTGCCATGGCCGCCCTCGTCCTCCAGCCCCCTCGCCCCGTCGAGATCGGCGGATTGCGGATGGATTCGCCCGGCAAATTCGGGGCTGTCGGTATCGATCCCGCTATCGATGATGCCGATGGTCACGCCATTGCCGGTCGCGCCATCCTCCCAAGCGGTGATCGCGCCATGATAGACCGCGCCGTCCGAGCGACGGTATTCGCTGGTGTCGAACGCGCTGGGTGCCGGGGTTGGTGCAGGTGCAGGCGCTGGGGTTGGTGCAGGTGCGGGCGGGGTCGATGAAACCGCACCGCCACCCCCGCCGCATGCGCCCAGCAGCGGCAGTAGCAACAGCGCGCCGCCCGCCAGCCAGCGGGTTTTTCGCTGGCCAGTGCGCCGCTCGCCGCGCCTGTCGCAGCCATGGCGTTCGGGTTCGGGTTTCCTGTGCCGCATTGCGCATCCGCTATGTTTCGGCCGGAATTATCCGGCCATGGGGTTAACAGCTCGTTGCGCGATCAAGGGCCGCGCATCAGGGTATCGGACCGGCTGCCCGCGCCTTCCGCCCGCAACGGGGCGAGAAAGCATCTCGCGCCTCATGGCATGCCGCGTCCGCCCCTTGCCCTTGCGTCCCCATATGGCTAGGCGGATGCGATCATGCTGCCCGCATTCACCCATATCCGCAACTGGATTTTCGATCTGGACAATACGCTCTACGCGGCGGAAACGAACCTGTTCGCGCTGATCGATGTGAAAATGGGGGCATTCATCGCCGATCTGCTGGATGTGGACGCCGAGAGGGCACGGCGGCTGCAAAAGGACTATTTCTATCGCTATGGCACCACCCTGGCCGGGCTGATGCACGAACATGGCGTCGATCCGCACGCCTTTCTCGACTATGTCCATGATATCGACCTTGACCGGGTCGAGGCTTCGCCCGATCTCGCCGCGCAGATCGCCGCGCTGCCGGGGCGAAAGCTGATCTTCACCAATGCCGATGCCGGATATGCCGAACGGGTGCTGGCGCGGATAGGGCTGGATTCGCACTTTGACGCGATTCACGATATCCACGCCACCGGATTTCAGCCCAAGCCGATGGATCACGCCTATCACAGCCTGTGCGCAGCGCATGCCGTCGATCCTGCGCAATCGCTGTTTGTCGAGGATATGGCGCGCAACCTGGCACCGGCCAAGGCGCTGGGCATGACGACCATCTGGCTCAACAACGGATCGGAAGGCGGCGGCCATGATCTGGACCGGGACGCAATAGATTATGAGATCGGCTCGCTCGGCGCATGGCTGGCGAGCCTGAAGACAGGGGAAATGGCATGAGTTCTGATCTGCAGGCGGCAATCGAGGCGGCATGGGATGACCGCGACAATCTGGATACCGCGCCGGGCAGCGCAATCCGCGCAGCGGTAAAGGATGCGCTCGGCCTGCTCGACAGCGGCGCGGCGCGGGTCGCCGAAAGGCAGGGCGATGAATGGCAGGTCAACCAGTGGCTCAAAAAGGCGGTGCTGCTGTCCTTCCGCCTCAATGAGATGGAAGAGATTGGCGGCGGGCCGGGCGATGCCAAATGGTGGGACAAGGTGCCCTCCAAATTCTCCGGCTGGACCTCGGCCCAGTTCCGCCAGGCCGGGTTTCGCGCGGTTCCCGGTGCGATTGCCCGCCATGGCTCGTTCATCGGCAAGGATGCGGTGCTGATGCCCAGCTTCGTCAATATCGGCGCGCATGTCGGATCGGGCACCATGGTCGATACCTGGGCGACGGTCGGCAGCTGCGCCCAGATCGGCAGCAATGTGCACATTTCCGGCGGGGCAGGGATTGGCGGCGTGCTGGAACCGCTCCAGGCCGGGCCGGTGATCATCGAGGACGGGGCATTTATCGGCGCGCGCTCCGAAGTTGCCGAAGGCGTGATCGTCGGGGAGGGCGCGGTCCTCTCCATGGGCGTGTTTCTGGGCGCGTCGACCAAGATCGTCGACCGCGCCAGCGGCGAAATCATGTACGGCAAGGTGCCGCCCTATGCGGTGGTGGTGCCGGGATCGCTGCCCGGCAAGCCGCTTCCCGATGGCAGCCCCGGCCCCTCGCTCTATTGCGCGGTGATCGTCAAGACCGTCGATGCCCAGACCCGGTCCAAGACCGGGATCAACGAACTGCTGCGCAGCTAGGGCAGGTTGATATTGCTCTGAAACAGCCCGTCATTCCGGCGAACGCCGGAATCTCCCGCAGGGAAGATTGGCACGGCAAGTAAGGAGACCCCGGCTTTCGCCAGGGTGACTATTCAATCAAATGTCATCCTTCTCCAGGGTCAGGCGGGGCGGGCCTCGCCCCATTCGACCCAGCCCAGGAAGCGCGGGGTCTTGGGCATGTATTTCTCGCCATCCCCGGCAATGGCAAAACCCGAATCGCGAAAGGCGCGGGTCACCGGACGGGTCAGATGACATCCGCCCGCAATGCGCTTCCACACGGGTTCGACCCGGTCCTGCCAGCGTGCCGGACCGGCATCGGGCGCACGTCCATGCTCCAGGTAGAGCACCTTGCCGCCGGGTTTCAGCACCCGGCGCATCTCGCGCAGCACCTGCGCCGGATCGGCCACCGAACACAGGGTGAAGGTGCACAATATGCTGTCGAAACCGCCATCATCGAACGGCAGCGCCTCCGCCATTCCGGCACGGAAATCGACCTCCAGCCCCTGTTGCCGGGCCGTCGCCCTGGCCCGCGCCAGCAGCTCGGGCGAGGGGTCGATGCCCGACAGGCTTTCCAGCCGGTTCCGGTCGTAAAGGCCGAGATTGGCACCCCCGCCACAGCCCAGCTCCAGCACCCGGCCCTCGGCCAGCGGAACGACATGAGTGCGCTGCTTCATGATCGCCGGTTGCGAGCAGCAAAAGCCGATCAGCCGCGGGACGACATGCCGGTCCCACCAGCCCGGCGGCTGCGCAACATAGGATTGGCCGGCCTGTCTCTGATCCATCTGATCCTGCCCCCTGTCACCACAGGGTGCCGCCAAAACGGGCGGCAATCAAGTGGCAATCAGAGCGATGGCCCGATCAGCCGCAGCGCAGGCTGCCCGAGCCCATGGTCCTGGTCGAGCATTGCGCCTTGCCGTCGACGACGACATCGCCCGATCCCATCAGCTTCGCATTGACCTTGCCATCCGATTTGATGCGGATATTGCCGCTGCCCGCAATCTTGATCGAGACTTCGTCCGAGGTCAGCGCATCGCCATCCATATCGCCGCTGCCGGCGATGGAGAACCGGCTTTCATGGGCGGTTCCGCCGAGCCGCATCCTGCCGCTGCCCGCAATGTCGCCCTTGAGCGATCGGGCGGTCACACTGGCGACGTCGAGATCGCCCGATCCGGCAATCGACACGCGCAGATCCTCGCCCTGCATCCGGTCCACCTTCGCATCGCCTGATCCGGCGAGCATCAGCCCGACCAGTGCCGGAGCGCTAACCCGGATGGTTGCCTTGCCGTCATCGCCGAGGCTCCAGCTGCCCTTTTTGCGGGCAATGCGCAATTCGCCATCCTTGACCCGGAAACGCAGCTGCTCCAGCGCCTTGGCATCGCCGCTCGCCGTTACCGCATGGCTGTCCGCCACGGTGAATTCCAGATTGTCCGGCCCGGCCAGCACGATGCGGTCAAACGCCTCGCCCGACCAGCTCGTCTCTCCCTTGTCGGCATCATCGCCGCCGATCACCATTTCCTCGGCCTTGCTGAGCCCGCCACAGGCCGAAAGCATTGCCGTTCCGGCCATTATCGCGGCAAAACGCGCCATATTACTGATCATCGCCATCTCCATCGATCCATATCCCAGGCCCGAATTATCGTATTGCCGCATTAATACACTATGCATCGTGGCGCAACCTTCATTATCGAACGCGCCTGTTGGCCAAAGCAAAAGGGCCGCCCGAACGAACGGACGGCCCTTTCATAATGGGGACGTTTCGAAGCCGCTGATCAGGCTTCGGCAGTCTCATAATATTGCGGCGCAGCCTCGTTGAGGATTTCCAGAATCTTCGCCTGGGCCGTGCCTTCATCGGTCTTTTCCATCGCCGCCAGCTCGCGGGCGAGACGGCTCGAGGCAGCCTCGAAAATCTGGCGCTCCGAATAGCTTTGCTCAGGCTGGTCATCGGCGCGGAACAGATCGCGGGTCACTTCGGCAATCGACACCAGGTCGCCCGAATTGATCTTTGCCTCATATTCCTGGGCACGGCGCGACCACATGGTGCGCTTTACCTTGGGCTTGCTCTTCAGAGTCTCCATCGCCTCGCGCAGGGTCTTGTCCGAAGACAGCTTGCGCATGCCGATGCTTTCCACCTTGTTGACCGGAACGCGCAAGGTCATGCGCTCCTTTTCAAAGCGCAGAACATAGAGTTCCAGCTGCATGCCGGCGATTTCCTCGTTCTGCAGTTCGATGACACGGCCAACTCCGTGCTTGGGATAGACCACATAGTCTCCAACATCGAAAGACAGCGCTTTGGCAGCCATTCCATACCCTTTCTATTTCTGAGAAACCGGAGAGATTTCGAACCTGCTTGTTGTGCCGTTCGACCCGATGCTCTCCTCAAATCATGCGTGACGTCATAATGTGCTGGTGCACGATGGACATGCAAAGCACAAAAGGCGCAATTTTGTGCGCCCTTGAAATCTTGTGTAGCAGATTCGTAATAAAATTACCACCCTTTATGAACAAGACTGGTCCGGATCGGGATTTTGCGTCCCGCTGCGGGACGAAATGCAGCGGCAATAGCGCAGTGACGCTACGGCCTACATCGTTTCCAGCTTTTTCCGGCCCGCTTCAAGGCCGCGCCGGGTGCGCGCTTGCTGTTCTTTCTGAAAGGCCATGGCACGCTCGGATATCTGTGTCAGCCGGTCGGCAAAGCCGTTGAACCGGGTGACACTGGCAGGCTGGTCAAACAGATAGCTGCCGTTCGAAAAGCTCCATCCGCCCGCCGCCAGCAGGCGGCAAAGTCCGGCGACTTCGCGGACAATCTCTTCGGAAAACCGCCATTGCAGGGCGAACCTGTCGCTGTTCCTGGCCTGGGCGCCGGTGAAACCGCTCAGCACGCCTTCGCGGAAATCGGGATCGATATCCTTTTCGCGGTCCAGCGCCTTGCGAAAGGCGCGAAAATGGCGCGGATACATCTTGCCCGTCCGCACCGCCAGCTGCTCCAGCGCGGCAATGTCATCGCATTTGCGCAGCACCGGATCGGACGGCGATGTCACCTCGCCATCGAGAATCCGGTTCATGCCAGCCTCGTCAGCGGCATCGATGAAGCCGTTGCTATCGTCGATAATGGAATTGTAGAAGGTTGTCGCGGCGCGGCCGGTGCCCGATTTCGCGGCCTCGGGATCCAGCCGGGGATAGCGTCCATCCGCATCGGGATTGGCAAAGGCGCGGGCCGCGATGTCGTATACCTCGTTCGCATCCTGCCGGGCACGGGCCTTGCGCTCGCTCTGGTCAGCGCATCCCGCCAGGACAAGCAGCAGCAGGGGGAGTGCGCGGCGCAAGATCATGCCCGCGCGTCCCGGTACATCGATCAGTCGCCCTCGCCCGGTTCGGCAGAGAAGAATTCCTCATATTTGCCGTCGCGCCCCTTGAAGTCATCGGCGTCTTCGGGCGAATCCTTCTTGGTGGTGATGTTCGGCCATTCGGCGCTGAACTTGGTGTTGATCTCCAGCCATTTTTCGAGGCCATCCTCGGTATCGGGCAGGATCGCCTCAGCCGGGCATTCCGGTTCGCACACCCCGCAATCGATGCATTCGCTGGGGTTGATGACCAGCATGTTCTCGCCTTCGTAAAAGCAGTCGACCGGGCATACTTCCACACAGTCCATATATTTGCAGCGAATGCAGGCGTCGGTCACTACATAGGTCATCGTTCAGGCTTTGCTCCGGTTGCAGACAGGCGATCTTGCTATTCGCTGGCCGCATTGCCGTCAATATCGGTTATTCTTTCAGCCATTAAAGCAGCGCATAGCAGGCCATGGCCTCCGCCGCCGGACCGCGCCGCACGGGCAGCGCGTCAAGCCGGATCGAGCGCGCCACCCCGCCGAGCATGAGCGTCACGACATCGCCGCAGCGCACCGCATGATGCGCCTTGACGATCCGCTGGCCATTGACGCGGATATGTCCCTTTTCCGCCATCGCCTTGCCAATCGACCGGCTTTTCGCAAAGCGCAGCCGCCACAGCAGAACATCGATCCGCAGCGATGCCCCCGCCCCCGGATCAGCCATGGCCGTGCCGTATCTCCGCCAGTGCCGCAAAGGGGTGATCCGCGCTGATCGCCGGTGCGGGTTTCTGAGCGGCTCCGTCAGCGGATGCATTCGATCCGTTCCCGGCATGCTTGCCGCGAGGCTTGCCATGGGCCTTGCCTGCCGCCTTGCCCAATCCCCGCCAGCGCCACAGCTGCACGCCGCCATCATCCTTGCCTGCCTTGCGGAAACCGGCGGCAAAGAGCAGCTTTTCATGGTTTTCCGGCTTCAGCCCCATGGAAACCGCGCGGGCCGGATCGATGGCGAAGGCTTGCGGCCCCTTGCGACGGTCATGCGCGCCGCGCAACAGCTTTTCGGCAAGGTCGATCCGCACCAGCTGCGATCCGCAGCGGCGATAGGCGCAACCCGGAACCGGCCGGGCCGTCACTGGCGCCAGCGGCGATCCGCCACCTTCAAGCAGCGGGACGGGCGCATCGCGCCACAGATTGTCGAGCGCCGCGAACAACCCTTGCGGCCCCGGCGCGATCATCGCGCGGACATGGATATCGAGGCTGCCGAGCACCACGCCGAGACGACGCAGCGCCTTGCGCGCGCCCGCATCCAGCCGCGCCAGCCGGGCTTCATGCGGCAGGCGCGCCACCACTCCGCCCGCATCGACCAGCCCGGCAAGCAAGGCGCGCAATTCGCCCGGCGCATGCGGATCGCCGATGGCCCGGTCGATCCGCACCAGCGGATCAAGATGCCGGGCGATATGCCGGTCGATCCAGTGCTGGCCATGCCGGGAAATCTGGCTGGCGAGGCTGTCGGGCAGCGCGCCCAGAGCCCGGTCTGCCATGAAGCGCGGCGCGAGCAGCGCCCGACCCCGCACCACCCTGCCGATCGCATGGCCGCGCCACATCAGGCCGAGCGAACCGTCAGCAACCTCCAGCGACAGGCCTTGCGGATCGTCCGCCAGCAGCGCGCGGGCACGCTGGGCGAGCAGGCCAGGCAGATGACGCTCCGCCGCCGCCAGCAGCATCTTGCGGTCCGCCAGCCGGGCGTCGCCATCGACCTCGAACCGGAATCCGCTGAGCCTGCCAATCGGTTCGCCATCGACCAGCACCGTGTCATCTTCGCCCAGCCGTACCGGCAGCAATGCCGCATCCTGGCCCAGTCCGCGCAGCAGAACAGCAGTGCGCCGGTCGACAAAGCGCTGGGTCAGTGCCTTGTGCAGGGCATCGGAGAGACGCCCCTCGACCGCCCGTGCACGTTCCGCCATTTCGCCGGGATCGGCCAGCCAGTCGCGGCGCTGTGCGACATAGGCCCAGGTGCGGATCGCCGCGATCCGCGCGCCCAGCCGCTCGACATCGCCCTGTACATTGTCAAGATCGGCAATCCGGCGCGCCACCATTGCAACCGGGATATGCCCGTTGCCGCGCCCCAGATGCTGCCACAGTCCGGCGACCAGCGCGGCATGATGCTCCGCCGCGCGCTTTTCGAAATCGGGCAGGCTGCACGCCGCCCAGAACCGCTCGACCAGCGCGCTGCCGCGCACCCTTTCGGCAATCCCCGGCTGACCCGCCAGCCGTCGCAGCACGGCAAGGTCAATGGCCTCCGGCGCAGCACGAAGGCGCTCATGCTGCGGGCGCGCATCAAGATCGCCAATAAGCATGTCCAGGCTGTCGAAACGCGGGCTGGCATTGCGCCAGAACAGCGCGTCGAGCGGCGGGAATTCGTGCGCCTCGATCCGTTCAATCTCCTCGGGCGTGAATTCGGCCCCGCCGCCACCGGTCACCACCGTCCCGAAACTGCCGTCGCGCTGATGCCGCCCGGCACGACCGGCGATCTGCGCCATTTCAGCGAGCTGCAGCCGCCTGCGCTTCTGCCCGTCAAATTTGGCCAGCGCGGCAAAGGCGACATGATCGACATCGAGATTGAGGCCCATGCCGATGGCATCGGTCGCCACCAGATAATCGACCTCGCCCGCCTGGTACATCGCCACCTGGGCATTGCGCGTCGCCGGGCTGAGCGCCCCCATCACCACCGCCGCGCCGCCGCGCAAGCGCCGCAGCATCTCGGCCACGGCATAGACCTCCTCCGCGGAAAAGGCGATGATCGCGCTGCGCGGCGGCAGGCGCGAAAGCTTGCGCGCACCGGCATAGCTGAGCGTCGAGAAGCGCGGGCGCGAGATGATCTCTGCATCATCGACCAGCGCACGGACCAGCGGCTCCAGGCTTTGCGAACCCAGGATCATCGTCTCGTCCCGGCCGCGCGCGCGCAGCATCCGGTCGGTAAACACATGGCCGCGTTCGGGGTGCGCACCCAGCTGTGCCTCGTCGATGGCGACAAAGGAAAAATCGCGCCCTTCGCCGCCGCCAGCCGCCGATGCGCGGCCCGGAACCGGCATGGACTCAGCGGTCGCCAGATACCAGCGCGCGCCGGGTGGCTCGATCCGTTCCTCCCCGGTCAGCAGAGCGACTTCGCCCGGCCCCTTGATCGCCACCACCCGGTCATAGACCTCGCGTGCCAGCAGGCGCAGCGGAAAGCCCATCAGCCCGCTGGAATGCGCACAGAACCGCTCTATGGCGAGATGGGTCTTGCCGGTGTTGGTGGGGCCGAGCACGGCGGTGACGGAGGAGCGGGAAAAGCGGGTCATGGCGGTCGTTGTCCCTGCCAAGATCAGGGCTGGCCGCACGGATTGCAAGCGCTATCGGAATCCGCCCGTCGCCCGCTTATCTGCGGGTTTCACGGCTGATCGGGCAATTTGCACAATTCGTCCCGGCTGGAGTCCGCCGGACCTCGGGTTAATTTGACTTTAACCCCCGATCTCCACAAGATTCCGCGATAGAGGCTTTGCCAGGGCGATTGCGCACACGGAACCGGGGATTTCCGGCAATCGCATGGCCGCAAAGGGTGGGTTTTGTTTCAGCAACGCGAACAGCAGACCGGTCACGGGGCGGCCACCGCGAGCCTGACCATGGCCGATGCGCTCAAGGCGCCCGCGCTGCCCTTGCCCGCCACCGGGCTGAAGGCACTGCGCGAGAGGCTGGAGCGGCTGCGCGCCCAGACCGCCGAATTTGAATGGGCACCCGATCTCGGCCAGAATATCGGCAGCATTGACTGGTTTCGCGGGCTGGCAACGCTGGGCCTGTTATGCACCATCGCCTGGGCATTGTGGCCCGGCATCCAGCCGATCCGCGCTGCCGCCTTTGCGCCATCGGCAATCGCCAGCGAGGAAATGCGCAGCCAGATGATCCTGCCCATGGCACTGGGCAGCGATACCGGGCGCGCCATGGCCGCCACCGATGCGGTCGTCGCGCTCAAGCAAAGCCCCGAACGCCCGACGCTGGAGCTGGCCGCGACCATGGGCCGGGGCGACAGCTTCATGCGCGTGATGCAGCGCGCCGGCGTTGGCGGAGGCGATGCCCGCACCATTGCCGATCTGATCGCCGGGGTATTGCCGCTGTCCAGCCTCAAGGACGGCACCCGGTTCGATCTGGTACTGGGCCGCCGCGCCGCGCGCAACCAGCCGCGCCCGCTCGATGCGCTCACCTTTCGCGCCCGTTTTGACCTCAACATAGAGATTTCGCGCCAGTCGGGCGCACTTGTGCTGACCCGCAAGCCGATCATCGTCGACACCACGCCGCTGCGCATTCGCGGCCAGGTCGGCTCCAGCCTCTATCGCTCCGCACGCGCCGCCGGTGCCCCGGCCCGCGCCGTCCAGGCCTATCTGCAGACGCTGGGCACAAAGCTCTCCATCGGTCGCGATATCCGCTCGACCGACGAGTTCGACATCATCATCGATTACAAGCGCGCCGAGACCGGCGAGACCGAGATGGGCGAGCTGCTCTATGCCGGGCTGGAACGAGACGGCAAGCCGCGCGCGCAGCTGCTGCGCTGGACCAGCGGCGGCCAGAGCCAGTATTTCGAGGCATCGGGCATTGGCGAGAATCGCGGCGAATTCGCCCGGCCCGTTCCCGGCGCGGTATCCTCCGGCTTTGGCATGCGCCGCCATCCGATCCTGCGCTATCGCCGGATGCACAGCGGCCTTGATTTCCGGGCCGGATATGGCACCCCGATCAAGGCGACCGCCGATGGCGTGGTCAGCTATGCCGGGCGCAAGGGCGGTTTCGGCAATTTCGTGAAGGTCACCCATGGCAGCGGCCTGGCCAGCGGCTATGCGCATATGAGCCGCATCGCCGTGCGCTCCGGCACCAGGGTCAGCAGGGGCCAGGTCATCGGCTATGTCGGCTCGACCGGCCTGTCGACCGGACCGCATCTGCATTACGAGCTCTATCGCAACAACCGCGCCATCGACCCCGCTTCGGTCCGCTTCACCACCCGCGCCCAGCTTTCGGGCGGAGAGCTTGCGCAATTCCGGGCGCGCCTTGCCCAGCTGATGCGAGTTGCGCCGGGCGCCGCGCTGCAATCCATCGCCCCGGCCGAACCCAGAGAGCCGGAGCGCGAGATCGAGCGGCTGGGTGCGGACAATATCGTCTAGCGCGCCGCCCCGCATTGCCGGGCTTTTGTCGCGCCGCATTTCCCGCTAGACCCCGGCCATGACATCCGCCCGCTTTCCCGCAACCCGCCTGCGCCGCACCCGCGCCACAGCCTGGAGCCGCGCCATGGTGCGCGAGACGCAGCTTTCGCCCGCCAACCTGATCTGGCCGCTTTTCATTGCCCCGGGCAGCGGCGTCGAGGAACCGGTCACCTCGCTGCCCGGCGTGTCGCGCTGGTCGGTCGACAATATCGTGGCGCGGGCAAAAGAAGCCCGCGAGCTTGGCATTCCATGTGTCGCGCTGTTCCCCAACACACCTGCCGACCGGCGCAGCGACAGGGGCGATGAGGCACTCAATCCCGACAATCTGATGTGCCGCGCGATCCGCGCCATAAAGGATGCGCTGGGCGATGAAATCGGCGTGCTGACCGATGTCGCGCTCGATCCCTATACCAGCCATGGACAGGACGGGCTGCTGGACGACAGCGGCTATGTGCTGAACGATGCCACGGTCGAAATGCTCACCGGACAGGCGCTCAACCAGGCAGAGGCGGGGGCGGATATCATCGCACCCAGCGACATGATGGACGGCCGCATCGCCGCGATCCGCACCGCGCTGGAAAAGGGCGGCCATGCCAATGTCCAGATCATGAGCTATGCCGCCAAATATGCCAGCGCGCTTTATGGCCCGTTTCGCGATGCCGTGGGTTCGCGCGGGCTGCTCAAGGGCGACAAGAAGAGCTATCAGATGGACCCGGCCAATGGCGATGAGGCGCTGCGCGAAGTGGCGATGGACATTGCCGAGGGCGCGGACAGCGTGATGGTAAAGCCCGGCATCGCCTATCTGGATATCGTCGCGCGGGTGAAGGCAAGGTTCGAAGTGCCCGTCTATGCCTATCAGGTATCGGGCGAATATGCGATGATCGAGGCGGCGGCCGCCGCCGGAGCGGGAGATCGCGATGCGCTGGTCCTCGAACTGCTCACCGCCTTTCGCCGCGCCGGATGCAGCGGCGTGCTCACCTATCATGCCGCCCATGCGGCGCGCCTGCTCGGCTGATCAAGCAAGGGAATCCGATGATGCAAGATGTGACGATAGTGCCGCTGCACGGCAAGACGCCCCGCATTCACGACAGCGCCTTTATCGCGCCGGGATGCCGCATCATCGGCGATGTGGAGATCGGACCGGACGCCAGCATCTGGTATAATTGCGTGATCCGGGCCGATGTGAACCGCATCGTCATCGGCGCGCGCACCAATGTGCAGGACGGCACGGTGATCCATTGCGACAGCCCCAAGCCCGGCCACGAACAGGGCTTTCCCACGCTGATCGGGGAAGATGTGCTGATCGGCCACATGGCGATGGTGCATGGCTGCGTGCTGGAGGACCGGGCCTTTGTCGGCCTGGGCGCAATCGTCATGGACGGGTGCCGGATCGGCTCCGATGCTATGCTCGCCGCCGGCGCGATGCTGACGCCCGGAAAGGCGATGCCGGCGGGCCAGCTATGGACCGGTCGCCCGGCCAAATACCTGCGCGACCTGCCCGAGCGCGCCATTGCCGAAATGCAGGCCGGCGTTGCCCATTATGTTGAAAATGCCCGGCACCATAAAGGCGCCATTACCGGCTGATATCACTCAGGCGGCGCGGCCAAAATCGCGCGGACGGCGAAACTGGCGTCCCTCGGCCTTGGCGCGCATTGCCTCATCGGCAATGGCGGTCTTTTTCTGAAGCTGTTCCCAGCGCACCTTCTTGCGCTTCCAGAAGGGAACCGTCTCCGACGATACGGTCGAGGCGAACTTTTTCAGCTCGCTGCCGCGCGTTCCGATCACCAGCGCCAGAAAGATCGACGCAAGTGAAATACACATGAACGATACAAAAAACCCATCGACCGACATTGACTTCTCCATTCCCCCGGCTTCGTAAAGCCAAGCTGCCCGTGACTGGTTAAGCCGTGCCTAGCGGGAACCGTTAAGAAGGTGTTGACGACAGTTTTTCGGCTTTTTTACCATTGGCGGATGTCATCGCACCACTCGCCTGAATTTCCGATGGTCGCCACAATGGCGCTTCGATGGACAGCCGGGTGAGCGCGCCGCAGCCACCGTCTGCCCAGGCGCTGCTGGCGCTGGCCGATGAACGCGGCAGGCTGGCCGTGCGCGTCACCCCCAATGCCCGCAAGGACAGCATCACCATCGAGACCGATGTCGGGGAACTCTCCCGCATCCGCATCCGCACCACGGCACAGCCGGAAAAGGGCAAGGCCAACAAGGCCGTGCTGAAAATGCTGGCAAAGGCACTCGGCCTTTCGGCCTCCCGTCTCATGCTGGTCAGCGGGGAAACTGCGCGCGACAAGATCATCGCCCTTGCCGGGATCGATGACGCCGCATCGCGCACAAAGCCTTGATCCGTGGGCGAATATCGCGCAAAGGAACGGATGCGGGCGCCGATCTGGTTTCCGGGCATGCGTGCCCGGCGGCTGTGTATTTCGGGATTGATATGATGCAGCGTCCAGTATCCGGCCCTTTTTCGGCATTCCGGCCCTCTCTTGTCTGTCCTGCCCTGTTGCGCCTCGCGCTGGTGCGGTTCGCCGTGGCGATCATCGTGCCCGGCCTGCTGGTTGCCTCCCCGGCCCTGGCCCAGAACGCCTCGGAGCGGCGACAGGTTGTGCAGGCGACCGACCAGGTCATGGAGATGGCCCGCGCCCGCCAGGGTGCCGAGGCCGAAGCCAAGGCCAAGGCCATCCTGTTCCGGCTGGGCATCAAGTTCCAGAAGGATGACAGCGATATCGAGGATCTGCGCAACGCCATGGCCTTCGCCATGTTCGTGCAGGGCCGCTATGACGATGCCGCCAAGGTACAGCAGGAAATCTATGATGCCCGCAAGGCACGGCTGGGCAAGGATCACCCCGATACGCTCTATTTCGCCGACGGGCTGGCCGGGACGCTGAATCGCGCCGGGCGTTCACAACAGGCCGAACAGCTGTATCGCGAGATCATCGAAAGCTATGCGCGCGATCCCGGACCGGAGGACCCGCTCACGCTCGATCTCAGGCGAAAGCTGGCCGCGACCCTCTCCACCCAGCGCAAATATGAAGAGGCCGACACCATCTATGCCGATGTGTTCGCGACCCTCGACCGGATCGGCAAGGGCAATGACCGCAAGTCGCTCAATGACCGTGTGCTCTATGGCATGATGCTCGGCGATATGGGCGAGCCGGACCGCAGCATCGCGCTGCTCCAGGACGTGATGGAGCGGCAGGCAAAGCTGCTAGGCGAGGATGATCCGGCGACGCTCACCACGCTGGCGGCAATCGGCAACAGCATGGCGCAAAAGGGCGATGTCGATGCCGGTACCGACCTGATGGCATCCGCCGCCAACCGGATCGCCAGCAGTGATCCCGACATGGCCGATGATATTCGCGGCGGCATCGCCTATTATCGCCAGCAGGCCGCAGCCGAGCAGGAAACGGCCAAGGAGCTGACGCTGGAGGATGTCGAGCGGGATCTTGCCGCGCTCGCCCCCGATGACGATGCCCGGCGCGCCGAACTGCTGCTGGTCAAGGCGCGGATGCTGTTTGCAACCATGAAGGTGTTCGACGCCCGGCGCGTCTATGAAGAGGCGGTCGCCATTGCCGAGCGCTCCGATGCGGTCGAACCCAATGTCCGGCTGTCGCTCTTTGGCGATCTGCGCGACATTTATCGAAACCAGGGCAACCCCGCACTCTCCCTCAAATATGCTGAAAAGCTGGTCGAGGCGCACCGCCGCTATTCGGCGGACACCGATCCGCTGCGCCTTTCCGCGCTCAACAGCTATGCCGACGCGCTGCGCGCGCTGGGCCGCTATGCCGATGCCGATGCCCCGATCCGCGAGGCGCGCGACGGTTTCATCAAGATTTTCGGTGCGGAAAACGGCAACAGCGTGTCGATGACCACCAACCTTGCCGTCAATCTCGATGCCATCGGGCGGCATGAGGAGGCCGAGGGCTATTATCGCCAGGCGGTGGCAGGCTGGGAAAATCTGTTCGGGCGGGAGGTCGACTATATCCTGCCGCCGCTCAACGGGCTGGCCTATAATCTCAAATATCAGGGCAAATATGAGGAGGCCGAAAGGCTGCTCCGCGAAGAGCTGGCGATTCGCCGCAAGCTCAAGGGCGATGACGATCCCGATACCATCTATGGCTATATCAACCTCGGGCGCCTGTTCGAGGATCAGGGGCTCTATTCCCAGGCCGAAAGCTGGTTCAGCCAGGGGCTGAGCGAATATCTGCGCACGCTGGGCGAGAGCGAGACCGAAACACTCGACGCGATGGACCGGCTGGGCATCAACCTCAAGAACCAGGGCAAGCTTGACGAGGCCGAGGCGCTGCTGCGCCGCGAGATACAGGCCGCAACCGATTATTTCGGCGAACAATCGACGATCCGCATCAAGGCACTCAACAATCTGGGCCGCACCCTGGAGGCAGGCGAGGATTTTGAGGGGGCCGAAGCGCTCTATCGCGAAGCGCTGGAAATCGGCACCATGGTGCTGGGTCCCGAGGATTCCGAAACGCTGATCTATGCGGGCAATCTGGGCGCTTCGCTGCTCTACCAGAATCGCTGGGCCGATGCCGAGCCGGTGCTGGTGGAAACGCTGGAGGCAAGGACGCGGACGCTGGGTCCGGAGCATCCGCAACGGCTCTACAGCCTTAACGATCTTGCCCTGCTCTATTTCTTTCAGGGCCGCTATGCCGATGCACTGCCGCTCTATGAAGAGGCGATCCCGCTGTTCGAGGCTGCGCTGGGCCGCGATCATCCCTTCAGCGTCCAGGCGCGCAGCAATTACGGCGTCAGCCTGATCAGCGATCCGGACATGGCCGAACCGGCCTATGCCAATGCCTATCGGATCGTCGAATCGCTGCGTTCGCGCCGCGCGCTGCTCGGGCGGTCCGGGCCTGACGCCATGGGCCTCTCCATCCCCAGCGACAATGAAGCCTTTTACTTCAAGTCGCTGCTCGATGCCGCGTGGAATCTGGGCGAGCAGGAGCCGTCGCGCCGTGCCGAGCTGCTGATCGAGGCGGTGCGCGCCGCGCAGGAGGCAATGGACGGTCCGGCCGGTCAGGCAGTGGCCGAATCGGCTGCGCGCAGTGCCGCCGGGTCGATCAGCAAGGAACTGGAATCGGCGGTGCGCGAACGCCGCGAACTCGTCGATCGCTGGACCGAACTGGGCAGCGAGCGCAATTTGACGCTGGCCGCCGGACCGGATTCGCAGGGCCGGTCCATTGCCGAAATCGATGGCGAGCGCGATCGGGCGCTGGCCCGGATCGAGAGCATTGATGCCACCATAAAGCGCGATTTTCCTCAATATTTTCAGCTTATTAAATCCGATCCCGTCCCCATTCTCGATATTATCGACCTGATGGAGGCCGATGAGGCGCTGTTGCTGGTGCTGCCCTCCGAATTCGGCACGCATGTCATTTCGGTCACTGCCGATGGCGCCAACTGGAATCGCGCGGAGATCAGCCGGATCGAGGTCAACGCCCTAGTGAAGCGATTGCTGTGGGATGTTGGAGCGAGTGTTGAGGTGAACGATGTCGAGGCGGTCGAGTGGGCATCGGAGGGCGAAGGCGCCTATCCGTTCGACCGGCGCAGCGCCTATGCGCTCTATGCCCAGCTCATCGCTCCGGTGGAAAGCGCGCTGGCGGGCAAGAGCCATGTGTTCATCGCCGCGGGCGGTTCGCTCTCCTCGCTGCCCTTCGGCCTGCTGGTCACCGAGCCGCCCGAGGGGGCGGATGGCGATCCCGATGTGCTGCGCGCGACCAAATGGTTCGCCGATGCTCATGCCCTGATCCAGATCCCCTCGCTGCAATCGCTGCAGTTCCTGCGCAGCTATGCCCGCGCCCCGGCCAGCGGACCGGGTGACAGCTTTACCGGCTTTGGCGATCCGGTGCTGGAGGGCAAGGCCGAGACGCGCGGGGCGAGCGCCGGGCCGGGCCTGTCGGGCGAGGCGGCGCGCGCGGCGCGGCGCGGCCATGCCTCGGGGCTGGCCGCCGCCGATGCCTTTGCCATCGGCACCACCCGCTCGGGCGGCGGCGTGGTCGATATCTCCGCGCTCAAGCGCATGGCCCGGCTGCCCGGCACCGCGCGCGAGCTGGAGGCGATGCGCAGCGCGCTGGGCGCGCCTGCCTCCTCCATCCATACCGGCAGCGAGGCGACCGAGGCGGCGGTGCGCAGCGCCGATCTTTCCAATACCCGCATCCTTGCCCTGGCCACCCATGGCCTGATGGCGGGCGAGGTGCGCGGAGCCGCCGAACCCGGGCTGGTCTTCACCCCACCCGAAACCCCCGGCGAGGCCGATGACGGCCTGCTCACCGCGTCCGAAGTGGCGGCGCTGCGCCTCAATGCCGACTGGGTCATCCTCTCGGCCTGCAACACCGCGGCGGGCGACGGATCGCAGGGCGCGCCCGGCCTGTCGGGCCTGGCCCGCGCCTTTTTCTATGCCGGGGCGCGCAACCTGCTCGCCTCGCACTGGCCGGTGCGCGACGATGTCGCCGCGCGCATCACCGTCAGGACCCTGGAAATCGCCCGCGATGATCCCGCGCTCTCGCGCGCCCAGGCCTTTACCCTCGCCATGCGCGAAATCCGCATGGACCCCGCGCAGGACTCACCCTTCGATACCCTCGCTCACCCCAATGCATGGGCGCCCTTCACCCTCATCGGCGATGGCGCAAAGTAAGGCAGAATGACATTTGGCTGAAACACTTCGTCATTGCGAGCGAAGCGAAGCAATCCAGCGCGGTTCATAGCTGCCTCTGGATTGCTTCGGGGCTGCGCCCCTCGCAATGACGATTCAGACCGAGGGCTTCAAACTCTAGAGTAGTTTCAAGTCAGATGAATACATCTGACGACTCGGAAAATACGGTAAAACAAGAGCATAGAGCGCAGGTTTTGATTCAATCAAAACCGAACGCGCTCTAGATCGGCTCACCGGACAAGCGCTGGCAGATAAGGTCGAGCTGATCGAGGCTGGCATAGCGCACCGTTACCGATCCGCTGCGCTGATCGGCCTCGACGGTGATGCGGACCTTGAGGCCGAGAAGATCCTCCAGATGCCGTTCAACCGCGGCGATATCCGATCCCGCGCCCTGCGCCGCACCCGGCTTGCCGCCGCTGGAAGATGATGTACCCTTGCGCCGCTTGCGCAGCAGCGCCTCGACTTCGCGCACCGAAAGCCCCTTGTCGACAATGTCGCGGGCAATATCATCGGCATCATCGGCATTGATCAGCGCCCTGGCATGTCCCATGCTGAGTTCGCCGCGCGCGACCATCTTGAGCACGCCGTCGGACAGCGCCAGCAGCCGCATGAGATTGGCGACATGGCTGCGCGACTTGTCGACCAGCCGGGCAATGTCCTGCTGGCTATAGCCCTGATCATCGCTAAGTCTTTGATAAGCCTGTGCTTCTTCGACAGGATTCAGGTCTTCGCGCTGAATATTCTCGATCAGCGCCAGCGCCATTGTGTCTTCATCGGAAAGATCGCGCACCAGCGCCGGAATCTCGTGCAGTCGCGCGCGCTGCGCCGCGCGCCAGCGCCGTTCCCCGGCGACCAGCTCATAGCCCGCACCCTGGCTGCGCGGGCGCACGATCACCGGCTGGATGACGCCGCGGCTGGCAATGCTCGCGGCCAGCTCGTTGAGCGCATCCTCATCAAAGAAGCGCCGGGGCTGGCCGGGATGCGGACGAATATCGCTGAGCGGCAGGATCTTCACCCCGACCGCACTGCCATTGCCCGATACCGTCCCCGTCTCGGCCTGCACCAGCGGCTCCTCGCGCACGGCCTCGCCCAGCAGCGCGCTCAGGCCGCGCCCCAATTTGCGCGCGACCGGTTTTGCAGCCTCAGCAAGATTCTGGTCCTTGTCAGCCATCAGGCGGGCTCCTCGACTTTGGGCATGCGCGCAATGAATTCGCGCGCCAGGGCAATATAGGCTTCCGATCCGGCACAGCGATGATCATAGACCAGCGCCGGCAGGCCATGACTGGGCGCTTCGGACAGGCGGACATTGCGCGGAATCACCGTATCGAACACCAGAGATCCCAGACAGTCGCGGACATCGTCCGAAACCTGGTCGGTCAGCCGGTTGCGGCGATCAAACATGGTCAGCACCACGCCGATGATCGACAGGCCCGGATTGAACCGGTTCTGCACCCGCTCCACCGTCTGCAGCAATTGCGACAGCCCTTCGAGCGCGAAGAACTCGCACTGCAGCGGCACCAGCAGCGCTTCGGCGGCGACCAGCGCGTTGAGTGTCAGCAGGCCGAGCGAGGGCGGGCAATCGATCAGGCAGACCTGCCAGCGATGATCCGCCTCGGCACGGTCCATCGCCTGTTTCAGCCGGTGCGTGCGCATCTCATAATCGACAAGCTCGATCTCCGCGCCCGACAGGTCAACCGTGGCGGGCACGATATCAAGGCCCGGTATCTGGCTGGCGACCGCGCAATCGGCAACGCCGACATCCTCGGTCAGCAGATCATAGCTCGACCGTGCGCGGTCCGCCTGTCCCAGCCCCAGCCCGGTCGAGGCATTGCCCTGCGGATCGAGATCGATCAGCAGCACTTTCAGCCCGGTCGCGGCGAGCGCGGTCGCAAGATTGATCGCGGTCGTCGTCTTGCCGACCCCGCCCTTCTGATTGGCAACCGCGATACGCAACATGGCTTATTCCCCGCTATTTCGACGATCTGGACCGGTGGCGATCCCTGGGCCTGCCCCGGCCGACCAGAATATGGGCGTCGGCATCGGTCAGGCTCTGTTCCACGTGAAACACAGACTGCCATTTTCGCGACAGGCTTTCCAGTTCCTTTGCGGCATTGCGCCCCTTTGGCAGCAGCCAGACGGTGTTATCTGTGGAGAATCCTGTGGCCAACTCGATAAGCCGGTCGAGCGGGGCAAAGGCGCGCGCCGAAATATAGTCCGCCGGAAAGGATTCGAGCATCTCGATTCGCTTGCCCGCAGTGCGGGTGTGCGACGCGATTCCAAGCTCGGCTATGCAATGGTCGAGAAAGTCGATCCGGCGACGGCGCGATTCAACCATGACCATGTCAACCGGCGCAATGAGCGCCACCACCAGCCCCGGAAACCCCGCGCCCGAACCGAGATCGAGCCATGGCTGGCCTTCTGCCACCGGCCCGCTGTGCAATAGCAACTGTGCGCTGTCGGCAATGTGCCGCTGCCAGAATGTATCAAAGGTCGAGCGCGCAATCAGGTTCTGGCGGTCAGCCTCTTCGCGCACCAGCTGCTCCAGACGCTCCAGCTTCGCCAGTGTTTCACGTGAAACATTCAATGTGGCGGCCAGCCATTGCTCGACCTGCTCCCTGCTCTCCAGAATCGCCATGCGCGTCAGGCCGCCCGTCGCCGGGCATGGACGAGGATCGCCGCCAGTGCGGCTGGGGTGATACCGCGCACCCGCGCCGCTTCTGCCAGAGTTTCGGGCCGCGCCGCTTCAAGCCGCTCGACCATCTCGTTCGACAGGCCGACAATGGCGCGATAGTCCATGTCGCCCGCCAGCATGATCCGCTCATTGGCGCGCAGGTCCCGCAGCTCGGCCTCCTGCCGCTCCAGATAGGGCGCATAGCGCGCATCTTCCTCGATTTCGGCGGCAAGATCGTCATCCAGACCGGCAATCTCGCCGATCATCGGGGACAGCTGCTCCAGTGATACCGCCGGAAAGCGCAGCCATTCATAGAGGGACTGCCGCGTGCCGTCCGCCTTCACTGCAACGCCGTGCCCGGCGAGACTGTGCCCGGTAACGGACTGCTGCAAGGCCTTGATCGTCTGTCGCTTGGCCGCTTGCCGCGCCTCAAACCAGGCCGCCCGTTCACCGCCCACACAGCCCGCCTGCATGGCGATGGCGGTCAGCCGGTCGCTCGCATTATTGGCGCGCAGCCTCAGCCGGTATTCAGCACGCGCGGTCAGCATGCGATAGGGCTCGGTCACGCCCTGCAGCACCAGATCGTCGATCATCACCGCCATATAGCTGTTGGCGCGATCAAGCACGGGGCGTTCGCGGCCCAGCACGGCGCTGGCCGCACCGATCCCGGCGATCAGCCCCTGCGCCGCCGCCTCTTCATAGCCAGTGGTGCCGTTAATCTGGCCTGCGCAGAAAATGCCGGGCATGGCGCGCAATTCCAGCCAGTGGTCGAGCGCACGCGGATCGATATGATCATATTCCACGGCATAGCCCGGCACGACGATCTCCGCCGCTTCCAGCCCGCGCATCGAGCGGACGAAATCGTGCTGCACATCCGCCGGCAAGGAGGTCGAAATGCCATTGGGATAGACCAGATGGGTATCAAGCCCTTCAGGCTCCAGAAACACCTGATGGCCATCGCGGTCGCCAAAGCGGTGGATCTTGTCCTCGATGGACGGGCAATAGCGCGGCCCCTGCGCGCCGATAGCCCCGCTGAACAACGGCGAGCGATGCAGATTGGCGCGGATGATGTCATGGGTCTGCGCAGTCGTACGGGTGATGGCGCAGAATATCTGCGGCACCTGACGTCCTGGCGTCAGCGGTGACATGGTCCAGGGTTCGCTGTCGCTCGCCTGCTCCTCAAGAACCGCCCAGTCGATAGTGCGACCATCAATGCGCGGCGGCGTGCCGGTCTTAAGCCGCGCCATGGGCAGGCCAGCCGCATACATCTGCTCGGCCAGCCGGGTCGCCGCCGCCTCGCCGGTGCGGCCACCCTCGACAATCTCTTCGCCGCGAAACAGCCTGCCGCCCAGAAACGTCCCGGTAGCCAGAATCACTGCGGGGGCAGAAATGGACGCGCCATCGGCAAGAATCACGCCCTGCACCCGGCCATTTTCGCCAAGGTCCAGCGCGACCGCTTCGCCTTCGACGATGGCAAGCGTCGGCAATGCACCCAGCATGGACTGGATGGCGCGCTTGTACAGCACCCGGTCCGCCTGAACGCGCGGCCCCTGAACCGCGCTGCCCTTGGACCGGTTGAGCATGCGATAATGGATCGCGGCGGCATCGGCAGCCCGGCCGATCAGCCCGTCAAAGGCATCGACCTCGCGGACCAGATGCCCCTTGCCCAGCCCGCCAATCGCCGGATTGCAGGACATTGCGCCAATCGCATCGCGGGTGAAGCTGATCAGTGCAACCCGCGCACCCATGCGCGCCGCAGCCGCAGCCGCCTCGCATCCGGCATGGCCGCCGCCGATGACGATGACATCATGGTCTGTAGTGCGGGTTGTGGACATGACCGCGCCCATACAGGACAGCGGTTTCCCGGTCAAAGCGCTTTGCTGTGGGGACCATCAGACCGGCAATGTTTCACGTGAAACAGCTGCACCGGTCTATTTTCCGATGCAGAAGCGTCCAAACAGCGCATCGAGCATGTCTTCGGTGTGGGTATGGCCCAGCAAGGCATCGAGCGAGCGCCGGGCATTGCGCAGATGTTCGGCCGCGATCAGCAGGTCGCCACAATCCTCCAGGGCATGCAGCGCATCGCGGCACGCCGTGATCAGCGCCGCCTGTCGTCTGTTCAGCGCCGCCTCCCCCATGGGAGGCAGCATATCTGCGGCCAGCGCGATGAGCCGGTCGACCAGCGCACCGATATTCTCCCCGGTCCGGGCGGAAAGCCGCAACAGGGGCTTCCGCTTGGCAGCACGCTCCGCCAGGTCCAAACGCGCATCGATCTCCCACAGCCGGGGATGGAGAGGCCCCTCGCCCTCCGCGCCGAGCCACAGGACCAGGTCCGCACGCGCAATCGCCGCCGCGGCGCGCTCGATCCCGATTGCCTCAATGGCGTCACCGCTATCCTCGCGCAGCCCTGCCGTATCGGTGAGCAAGAACGGCACCCCGCCAAATGCAACCGGTACCTCGATCAAATCGCGGGTGGTCCCGGCAATATCGGACACGATCGCCGCATCGCGCTCGGCCAGCCGGTTGAGCAGGGTCGACTTGCCGCTATTGGGCGGCCCGGCAATGACAATGCGAATGCCCTCGCGCAGCCGCTCTGCCGGAGGCCGGGCGAGCGCCGCATCCATTTCCGTCATCAGGCTGCCCGCGCCCTGCTCCAGCCGCCGGACGCTATCGCTGGCGACGTCATCCTCGTCGGAGAAATCCAGCTCCGCCTCGACCAGCGCCGACAGCATCAGCACCTGTTCGCGCCAGCCCTCGACACATCGGGAAAAACGGCCGCTGGCCAGCGCCATGGCCGACTGGCGTTGCCACTCGGTTTCCGCGAACAGCAGGTCGGACAGGCCCTCGGCCTCAGCAAGGTCGATCCGCCCGTGCTGAAAGGCGCGCCGGGTAAACTCGCCCGGTTCTGCAAGACGCACACCCGGCTGCGCCGCCAGAACACGCTCCACCGCGCGCACCACCGCCCGCCCGCCATGCAGGTGCAGCTCGGCAAGATCCTCGCCGGTCGCGCTGGCTGGCCCGGGAAACCAGAGCAGCAAGGCCCGGTCGAGCTCGCCGCCGCTCTCCGGATCGCACAGGGTACGCAGCGATGCGTGGCGCGGTGCGGGCAATTTTCCCGCCATGGCACGCAGCACGACACCCGCCTGCGTCCCGCTGATGCGGATTACCGCAAGCGCCGCCGGGGGCGCACCGCTGGACAGCGCAAAAATCGTATCGCTGTCACTCATTTATTTGATATTTCAGCTTTTTTTGGAAGAACCCATGGCACCGGAAGCCCCTGCCTCCATGATCTGCTGAAAGAAGCGCAGGCCCATCTCGCCCATGGGCGCGATATTCTTGACGAGCGACTGGAGCTGATCGAGGCTGGCGGTACCCTGCATGGTATCGACCACCTTGTCGACATAGACCTTGTTGACGTCCGACACATCGGGCAGGCCCAGAAATCGGCGCATTTCCTCAGGGCTGCAATCCAGTTCGACATTGACTTTCATAATGCGGGTCCTTCCCTTGAAACGGCCCCTTGCCCGTTTATGCTTATCAGCACCGCCAAAGTGGTTATATTTGCGGCAGAAATCAATCTTCATCGACAGGAGCTTCCCAGCATGGCCGGATTTACCGAAATCGAAACCCTCGACGGATCAGCGAAAATGCCCGCCTATGTCGCCCGACCGGATGGTGAGGCGAAAGCGGCGATCATCGTCATCCAGGAGATTTTCGGCGTCAATCCCGGCATTCAAAGCAAGTGCGAGACATGGGCAAAGGCCGGCTATCTGGCGATTGCCCCGGACCTGTTCTGGCGGATCGAACCCGGCGTTTCGCTCGATCCCGATGTGGAACCGGAGTTCAAGCGCGCACTCGACCTGATGGGCCGGTTCGATCAGGATACGGGCATTGCCGATATCGAGGCATGCATCCATTTTGCCCGCGACACCATCGGCGCGGCCAATGGCCGGGCAAAGGTCGGCTGTGTCGGCTATTGCCTTGGCGGCAGGCTCGCCTTCATGACGGCAGCGCGCACCGATATCGATGCCTCGGTCGGCTATTATGGCGTGGGGATTGACGGACTGCTGCGCGAAAGCCACGCCATTGCCCATCCGGTGATGCTGCATATCCCGACGGCGGACGGCTTTGTCGGCCCCGAGGTGCAAAAGGCGATGCATGAGGGGCTGGACGATCATCCAAAGCTGACCCTCCATGATTATGACGGGCTGGATCATGGTTTTGCCGCCGAACATGGCAAGCGCCGCGATGAGCAAGCCGCACAGCTTGCGGACGGCCGCACCGCCGCATTCTTCGCCGAGAATCTGGGCTAGTACCGATATGCATCGGATCATTGTCCGCAATACGGGCGGCCCGGAGGTTCTGGAATATGAAGCCTTTGAGGCCGGCGAGCCCGGTCCCGGCGAGGTGCTGCTGCGGCATGAAGCCATCGGCCTCAATTTCATCGATACCTATTTGCGCACCGGCCTGTATCCGCGGCGATTGCCGCTGGTGCCGGGGCAGGAAGCCGCGGGCGTGGTCGAGGCCGTGGGCGAAGGCGTTGCCGGTTTCCGCCCCGGCGACCGCGCCGGCTATGCCGGAAGCGGACCGGGCGCCTATGCCAGCCACAGGGTAATCGCGGCCAGCGAGCTTGTTCCCCTGCCCGATTTCATTTCGTTCGAAACGGCGGCGGCGGTGCTGCTCAAGGGGCTGACGGTCGCCATGCTGGCCGATCATTGCGCGCGGGTGAAGCCGGGCGAGCATGTGCTGGCGCTCGCCGCAGCGGGCGGCGTCGGATCGATGCTCGTGCCCTGGCTCAAATCGCGCGGTGCGGTGGTCATCGCGCATAGCGGATCACCCGAAAAGGCAGCAATCGCCGCTGCGCTGGGCGCGGATCATTCGCTGAGCTGCCCCTTTTCCGAACTGGCCGAAACGGTCCGTTCGCTCACCGGCGGCAAGGGCGTCAGGGCGGTCTTTGACGGCGTGGGCAAGGACAGTTTCACCGCCTCGCTCGACAGTATCGGCCTGCTGGGCCTGATGATCTGCTATGGCAATGCCTCGGGTCCGGCACCGGCCATCGCACCGCTCGAACTGTCGGGTCGCGGATCGCTGTTCCTGACCCGGCCCGGAATGTTCCATTACATGCTGGATGAAACCATGCGAAAATCGATGATCGACAGCCTGTTTGAAAAACTTGGCGACGGGACGCTCAATGTCCGCATCGGCCAGACCTTCCCGCTTTCCGGCGCAGCCGATGCCCATCGCGCGCTGGAGGCACGGCAGACGACCGGCGCAACGGTACTGATCCCATGAGCGGCCATGATGGCGTCGCCGCCTGGCACGGCTATATGGCGGGCGGCGATCCGCAGGCGCTGAAGGCCATGCTGGCCGATGATGCGGTGTTCCATTCGCCAGTGGTGCACACCCCGCAACAGGGCCGCGACAAGGTCTTCGCCTATCTACACGCCGCCGCCCATGTCTTTGGCGAGGGCAGCTTCGCTTATGTTCGCGAACTGGTGGATGGCAATCAGGCCATGCTCGAATTTGTCGCCGAGCTGGACGGCATCCAGATCAACGGAGTCGATATCATAGCCTGGGACGATCAGGGAAAGATCAAGGATTTCAAGGTGATGGTCCGCCCGCTAAAGGCGATCAACCTCATCTGGCAGAAAATGGCGGCAATGCTGGAAGCGCAGGCAGCAAAGGGGTGATGCAGAGCGTCAATCCGCCGCATCCATCGATCTGATTCAAGTGATTCATAACAAAGCAAAATAAAGCAATGACCTAGAATCCTGATTCTGCTAGATTCTTTCGCGGAGGGCCTATGCGGGACCAGCTTTCGGAAAATTATGACTGGTTTCTGGCCAAGCTGCCCGAACTGCTTGCCAGCTATCGCGGCCAGCATGCCCTGATCCATGACAAGGAAATTGCCGGTATTTTCCCGACCAGTCTGGATGCCGTGATGACCGGCCTGAAGAGATTCGGAGAAGATAATTTCTCCGTTGAAGCAGTCGATGATCAGATAGAAGATCTGGGTTTTTATTCCCATGTTAGTGCAGCGCTGCGCGCTTGAGCAGCATCGCATCATCGTTCCGGCCAGCATTTCGCGGCCGATACTGACCGCATCATCTTTCCAGATAAGCCCGTCGGGGCAATATCATTATCGTGCGCTGGTTGACACCGGCGCGCAACGGACCGTCATTTCAAAAACCGCCATTTCCGAACAGAATCTGGTTCGAATCGGCCATATGCAATTCGCCGGAATCCATGGCCCGCAAACCCATACGCGCTATCTTTGCGGAATCGGTCTTTGGGCAAACCGGATTGATGCAGGGCAAAGCTATTATGATTCCGAACCGGACACCCGGACATTGTTTCTTTTGGAAGAACCAATCGAAATCGTTGACATGGAACCGAACGCAAATTTCGATCTGATCCTGGGGTGGGACGTCCTCAAGCAATTCTCGTTCAGCTTCGATATGAAAACTCGAAGTTTCGAGCTTGTCGTCCAGCAATAGTCACCCCATGAGCTGCATCAGGCCAACTTCGGGATCGACTATCCCGTCATAGATCATTCGCGCCGCGACGAACAGGATCACCGCCAGGCCCAGATAGGCGATCCAGCGATAGCGCTCGATATAGCGGGCGATGACATTGGCCGCGAGGCCCATCAGCACGACCGACAGCAACAGGCCGACCACCAGGATTCCGGGATGCTCGCGCGCCGCGCCGGCCACGCCGAGCACATTGTCGAGACTCATTGAAACATCGGCGGCGGTAACACCCCAGACCGCGCTCCAGAAGGTGCGCCCGCCCTTGACCCCGCTATGCTCGTCACCGGAAATCTCTTCAGACCCGGCGGATTCGCCTTCATGGTGCAGTTCGCGCCAGAAGCGCCATGCCACCCAGAGCAGCAGCAGGCCGCCCGCCAGGATCAGCCCGACAATCTGCAGCAACAGGCTGACGCCCAATGCAAAGATGATGCGCAATACCAGGGCGGCGGCGATGCCGATGGCGATCACCTTGCGCCGCTGATCGGCCGGGAGGCCACCTGCCAGCGCGCCGACCACGATTGCGTTGTCGGCCGCAAAGATCAGGTCGATCATCACCACCTGGGCAAAAGCGGCGAGCGCCGAGGGGGAACCGATATTGGAGAAGTCCCGGACGATCGCGGCCCAGATATCGCCGGCATTGCCAAGACCCGCCGACATTTGCGCCAGCATCAGAAAATCGGTCATGACTGAAATGGCTCCCCGAAATAGCGGACGTCCGGAAACGGATCGTAGAATTCATGCAATAAAGCGCGCCACTGCTTATAATGTTCCGACTTGCGGAATCCATCGCGGTGATCGGCAATAGAGGACCAGCGGACGAGCAGCAGGTAATTGCCGGGCGCTTCGGCATTGCGCCGGATCTCGATCCCCTCGAAACCCGGCATGCCCCTGATCAGCGGCAAGGCACTTGCCAGTGCGGCCTCATAGGCCTCCACCCGGTCGGGCGCGACCTGCAACAGCGCATGTTCCAGCACCGCCATGACGCGGTTACTGGTTCATGGAATCGAAGAAATCCTCGTTAGTCTTGGAATCCTTCATCTTGTCGAGCAGGAATTCCATCGCATCGACGGTTCCCATCTGCATGAGAATCCGGCGCAGCACCCACATTTTCGAAAGCTTGTCCTTCTCGACCAGCAATTCTTCCTTGCGGGTACCGGACTTGCCGACATCCAGGCTGGGGAAGATGCGCTTGTCGGAAACCTTGCGGTCGAGCACGATTTCGGAGTTGCCGGTGCCCTTGAATTCTTCAAAGATCACCTCGTCCATGCGGCTGCCGGTATCGATCAGCGCGGTCGCGATGATGGAGAGCGAACCGCCCTCCTCGATATTGCGCGCGGCACCGAAAAAGCGCTTGGGACGCTGCAGCGCATTGGCATCGACGCCGCCGGTCAGCACCTTGCCCGAACTCGGCACCACGGTGTTATAGGCGCGGCCAAGCCGGGTGATGGAATCGAGCAGGATGACGACATCATGCTTGTGCTCGACCAGGCGCTTGGCCTTTTCGATCACCATTTCGGCAACCTGGACATGGCGGCTGGCCGGTTCGTCAAAGGTCGAGCTGATGACCTCGCCGCGCACGCTGCGCTGCATGTCGGTCACTTCCTCGGGACGCTCGTCGATCAGCAGGACGATAAGATAGACTTCGGGATGATTGTCGGTGATGGCGCGGGCAATATTCTGCAGCAGCACGGTCTTGCCGGTGCGCGGCGGCGCGACGATCAGCGCGCGCTGGCCCTTGCCCTGGGGCGAGATGATATCGATCACCCGCGCCGACTTGTCCTTGATGGTCGGATCGAGCGAATCCAGCCGCAATTTCTCATCCGGATAAAGCGGGGTGAGATTGTCGAAATTGACGCGATGGCGCACCGCATCGGGATCATCGAAATTGACGGCAGTCAGCTTGGTCAGCGCGAAATAGCGCTCGCCATCGCGCGGCGCGCGAATTTCACCCTCGACTGTGTCACCGGTGCGCAGCCCGAATTTGCGGACCTGGTTGGGGGACACGTAAATATCATCGGGACCGGCCAGATAATTGGCCTCGGGCGAACGCAGGAAACCGAAACCATCGGACAGCACCTCAATGGTGCCAAGGCCCATAATCTGTTCGCCATCCTCGGCCAGTTCCTTGAGGATCCCGAACATGATGTCCTGGCGTCGCATGGTGGATGCGCCTTCGACGCCGAGCTCCTCGGCCATCGAAACCAGTTCTGCGGGGGTTTTCTGCTTGAGTTCTTTCAAATGCATGGGGATGTGATTCCATTGGGGTGGACCCTGCAAGAATATCGGGTCCGAATGTGCTTGGAAGTTTGTGAGGGCGCCCAACCCTTGATCGGGCTGTCGATAATGCGATTTGGGTCGCCTGTTTCCCGGACGGGACGCGGCAGTCCTTACGCTGCAACGCTTGTCAAGTCAATCAGCGGCTGCAGCGTCCGGATGCCGACTGTTCAGAACGGCCTGACCACGACCAGTATGACGATCAGGGCTGCGGCAATGCCCGGCACCTCGTTGATCAGGCGCAATTTCCTGCCCGCAATCGTCCGCTCGCCCTTTGCCAGTTTTTTCGCATATCCGGCCATCCAGCCATGATAGCCCGACAGCAGGAACACGATCAGCAGCTTGGCGTGAAACCAGCCCTGGCTATAGGCCTGCGTCTCATAGGCCAGCACCAGCCCGACGAACCACACGACGATCATCGCCGGATTGAGGATGATGCGCAGCAGGCGCTGTTCGCGCTCGATCCATTTGGCATCCTCGGACGAACCGGTCTCGCATTCCTGATGATAGATGAAAAAGCGCGGCAGCATGAACAATCCCGCCATCCAGAAAATGACAAAGATGATGTGCGCTGTCTTCAGCCAGATATAGAGCATGGCCAGAATATAGTCCATCAATCGGTCCGGTCAGACGGTCCCCCTGCCCAACAGTGTAAGAAGCTTTTGGACATGTTCAATGGGGGTCTGCTGAAGAATGCCATGGCCGAGATTGAAGATATGCGGCCGTCCGGCAAAGGCGCTCAATATATCTTTGACAGCATTTTCAAGCGCTTGTCCGCCCGCCAGCAGCGCCAGCGGATCAAGATTGCCCTGCACTGGCAGGCCATCGGGAAGATTCTCCGCCGCCCAGAAAGGATCGACCGTTTCATCGATTCCCACAGCATCGACCCCGGTCTCGCGCGCATAGGCGGGCAGTTTCTCTCCCGATCCCTTGGGGAAACCGATGATCGGAATATCGGGATGCAGCGCGCGCAGGGCCGTGACGATCCGGGCATTGGGTTCGATCACCCATTGCGCATATTGGTGCGGCGACAGCGATCCCGCCCAGCTGTCGAACAGCTGCACGGCGTCCGCCCCGGCGCGAATCTGTCCGGAAAGATATTCGACGGTGGTGGCGATGATCGCATCGATCAGCGCGGCAAAGGCAAGCGGATCGCGATAGGAATATTCGCGCGTCGCATGCTGGTCGCGGCTGCCCTCGCCATTCACCATATAGGTCGCCACCGTCCAGGGCGATCCGGCAAAGCCCAGCAGGGCCTTGCCAGGGGCCAGCGCGGCGCGCACCCTTGCGACGGTATCATAGATGGGCGAAAGGCGCTGTGGCACCGCTTCCAGCGCCGCCAGGGCACTATCGAACAGGCGGGGCGAAAGGCGCGGACCTTCTCCGGCCAGAAAGGCGAGATCCTGGCCCATTGCATAGGGCACGATCAATATGTCGGAAAACAGGATCGCCGCATCGAAATCAAACCGGCCAAGCGGCTGCAGCGTAATCTCGGCTGCCGCCTCGCAATCGTAGACAAGTTCAAGGAATCCGCCCTTTTCGGCGCGCAAGGCACGATATTCGGGAAGATAGCGGCCTGCTTGCCGCATGAGCCACAAGGGGCGGCGCTCGCTTGCCTTGCCGGCCAGGCACTCAAGGATCGGATTGGGATTCATAAATATAATAGATTCTTAAAAGACTGTTGTTGATATTGGGCCATGGAAAGCCGGTACAGCAGCCCAATGCCCCAAATATCGACAGATTGACACAGCCAATTTCCCCGATCGCATGGGAGTCGCGAAAACTGTCCCCGCTATCGACAGGCTGTGCACAATATCCATCCATGTGGACAAGCCGCCGGATGGAATCGAAGATTGGGCGCAAGGATTCCGCTTGGCGGGTTGCAGACAGATTCGTCCCTTGATTTATCCCCAAACAGCCCACACCCTCGCATCATGACCCGGCTCCATCTTCACCTGCTTTCCGACTCGACCGGCGAGACGCTGGAAAATGTCGCAAAGGCGGCGCTTGCCCAGTTTGACGGGGTGGAGGTGGTCAAGCATTTCTGGCCGATGGTGCGATCGGAAAGCCATCTGGATCGCATTCTGGTCGAGATCGCTTCCAATCCGGGCCTTGTGCTCTTCACACTGGTCAATACCGAAACCCGGCGCAAGCTGGAGACATCGTGCCGGTCGCTAGGCCTGCCGGTGGTTCCCGCGCTCGATGCGGTGACTGATGCATTGTCGAATATGCTGGGGCAGGAGGCAAAGGCGCGTCCGGGCCGCCAGCACATATTGGACGCGGCCTATTTCGCCCGGGTTGAGGCGATCCAGTACACCATTGCCCATGATGACGGACAGAATTGGGAGAATTGGGAGGCCGCCGATATCGTGCTGGCGGGCGTTTCGCGCTGTTCCAAAACGCCGACCAGCATCTATCTTGCCAATCGCGGCTACAAGACCGCCAATATCCCCATCGTTCCCGAATCGCCGCCCCCGCCCTTGCTCTATGAACTCAAGAATCCACTGGTGGTGGGCCTTACCACCCATGCCGACCGGCTGGTTCAGGTGCGCCGCAATCGCCTGCTCTCCTTGAACCAGGCCCCGGAAACCGATTATGTCGATACCGAAAAGGTAAAGGCGGAGATTGTCTATGCGCGGCGCATGTATGGCGATAATGGCTGGCCGGTCATTGACGTGACCCGCCGTTCCATCGAGGAAACGGCGGCGGCGATTATCAACCTCGTCAATGAGCGCGATGCAGAGAACGCCGCCCGAATGACACGTGACAGCAGCGGAGCAATTTGATGAGCCTGCCCGAACTGATCCTCGCCTCGCAAAGCGCCAGCCGCCGCATCATGCTGGAGGCGGCCGGTGTGCCCTTTTCGGTCATGGCCGCGCATATTGACGAGGCCAGCATCCGCGATGGCTTGATGGCCGAAGGCGCCCGCCCGCGCGATATTGCCGATGCGCTGGCCGAGGCAAAGGCGATGCGGATCGGCCAGCGACGCCCTGAATCCATGGTGCTGGGATCGGACCAGATTCTCGAGACCGAGGACGGACAGATGCTGTCCAAGCCGGAAACCCCGCAAGAGGCGGTGGCGCAGCTGCTCGACCTGTCGGGAAAGCCGCACCGGCTGTGGAGCGCGGCGGTGATCGTCGAGGGCGGCCAGCCGGTCTGGCGGCATGTCGAAAAGGCGGTGATGTACATGCGCCCGCTCAGCCGCGATTTTGTGGAAGACTATGTGGAAGAACATTGGGAAACCATTGGATATACGGTGGGCTGCTACGAGATTGAGGGCGCCGGATCGCAGCTTTTCAGCCGCATCGACGGCAGCCATTTCGTCGTGCTGGGCATTCCGCTGCTGCCGCTGCTTGGCTTTTTGCGCACGCGTGAGCTGATGCCCTCATGACCCTTGCGGGCGCGCGCGCCGACATTCCCTATGCAGAGGTTATCGGCGACCCGATAGCACACAGCAAATCGCCGCTCATCCATGGTTTCTGGCTGAAGGAACTGGGGCTGGAGGCGGATTATCGCGCCTGCCATGTGCGCAGCGAGGATCTGCCGGAATATATTGCAGGTCGCCGTGCCGATCCGCTGTGGCGCGGTTGCAACGTCACCATTCCGCACAAGATCGCGATGCTCGATCTGGTCGATGATCCGGGCGATGTCCGCACCAGCATCGGCGCAATGAACAGCGTAATCCGCAATGAACAGGGCGATCTGATCGGCACCAATACCGATGCGGGGGGCTTTTACGCGCCGATTGCCGATCTAGACCTTTCCGGCAGGCCGGTTGCGGTCATCGGTGCGGGCGGCGCAGCGCGTGCGGTGCTGTTCGCCCTGTCGCGCGCTGGCTGCGGCCCCGTTACCCTGTTCGCGCGCAATGCGATGAAGGGCATGGGCCTGCTCGCCAGCTTTGGCCTCAAGGGTGAAGTCGCGGCAATGGATGCGCCGCTGCCGCCTGCCGCGCTGCTGGTCAATACCAGCCCGCTTGGCATGAAGGGGTTCGATCCGCTGCCCGATTATGATCTGTCGGTGCTGCCCGATGACGCGCTGGTCTATGACATTGTCTATGTGCCGCTCGATACCGCGCTGTTGCAATCGGCGCGCAGCCACGGGCTCGAAACCATGGACGGGATGGAGATGCTGATCGGCCAGGCGGCGCTCGCCTTTGAACTGTTCTTTGGCAAGGCCCCTCCGCGCGAGCGGGACGATGCGCTGCGTGCGCTGCTGACGGCATGATAAAGCGGGCGCGCCGCCGCCATCGCCCGATGGTGCTGGGCTTGACCGGCTCGATCGGCATGGGCAAGAGCGCCGTCGCGTCCATGCTGCGCAGGCTGGGTGTGCCGCTGTTCGATGCCGATGCCGCCGTGCACCGGCTGCAGGGACCGGGCGGTGCCTTGCTGCCCCAGATTGAAGCGGCCTTTCCCGGCACGACCGGTCCGAACGGTGTCGACCGGCAGGAGCTGGGCGCACGGGTGTTCGGTAATGGCGAGGCGCTCAAAAGGCTGGAGCGGATCATCCACCCGGCGGTGGGGCGCGAGCGCAGCCGTTTCTTCCGTCGCAACCGCGCGCATCCGATGATCGTGTTCGATGTGCCTTTGCTGTTTGAAACGGGGGGCAGCGCCAATGTCGATGCCATATTGGTCGTCTCCGCCCGGCCCTGGCAGCAGCGCAAGCGGGTGATGGCGCGCGCCAACATGACCCGCGCCAAATTTCGCCATATCCGCAAGCTGCAGACGCCCGACCATATCAAGCGCCGCCATGCCGATTTCATCGTGGATACGGGGCAGACCATGGCGGAAACCCGCGCATCGGTGCGCAGCCTGGTTCAATATTTGCGTTCCACTCTTGCGTGAGGCGCAAAACGGTCCAATATGACTCTTATGCGCGAAGTCGTTTTCGACACGGAGACAACAGGGTTGCGTCCCGATGACGGGCACAGGCTGGTCGAAATCGGCTGTATCGAGATGATCGACCGGATCGAGACCGGCAACAGCTTTCACTGCTATTTCAATCCGGACCGGGACATGCCGCCCGAGGCCGAGGAAATTCACGGGCTTTCGGCGCATTTTCTTTCAGACAAGCCGCGCTTTGCCGAACAGGCCGCTGCCCTGCTCGACTTTCTGGGCGACGCGCCGCTGGTCGCGCACAATGCCTCGTTCGATTTCCGCTTCCTCAATGCAGAGCTGGGCGCATGCGGGCTGGAGCCGGTTTCGATGACCCGCATGGTCGATACCGTGGCGCTGGCGCGCGCGAAATTTCCCGGTTCGCCAGTCTCGCTCGATGCGCTGTGCGCGCGCTTTGGCGTGGACCGCAGCCATCGCGTCAAGCATGGCGCGCTGCTCGATGCCGAATTGCTGACCCAGGTCTATATCGAACTGACCGGCGGGCGGCAGATCGGCCTGTCGCTGGCCGGTGAAGGCGAAGATGGCCCGGCGGATGGCGCGGGCCAGCATGCCGCGCTGCTGCAATCGGTCGGAAACCGCCCAGTGCGCCCGCCCCGCCCCCACCGGCCGAGCGCCGAGGAGCTGGAGCGGCATCGCCGCTATCTTGACGGTTTCAACCAGCCATTATGGCTCAAATCCCGGGTTCGCGCCCTGGATGGCTCATATTGACCTGCCCATGAAAAGGAGGTTGCCGGGCATCGCTTAACTGTCCCGAAACGGGGACTTGGCACTATTCACCCGATGGCGTTCGCTGTCTCTTGCGGTGATTTCAGACAATGGAGAACATTATGGACATTCGTGTTTCAGGTCATCAGATCGATACCGGTGAGGCGTTGCAGCAGCATGTGGAAGATCGACTTAGCGCGATTGTCGAAAAATACTTCTCCAAGGCGATTTCGGCGCATGCGACCTTTGGCCGCGGCCCGCACGAACAGTTTCAGTGCGATATCATCGCCCATATCATGCAGGGGCTGATCCTCAAAAGCCATGGCGCAGCGCAGGATGCGCATATCGCCTTTGACCAGGCCGCCGACCGGATCGAGAAACAGCTGCGCCGCTATATGCGCCGGCTGAAGGACCGGCATGAAAAATCCCAGCATGCCGCGCGCGAGGAAGAGGCGGCCTATACGGTATTCTCCCCGCATGACGAAGAGGAAGAGGTGGCCGATGCGCCGCTGGTCATCGCCGAAACCCGGATCGACGTGCCCGAGGCGACGGTATCCGATGCGGTGATGCTGCTCGACCTGCGCCACACCAATGCGCTGTTCTTCAAAAACACTGGAACCGGACGGCATAATATGGTTTACCGCCGCGCCGATGGCTCGATCGGTTGGGTCGAGCCACATTAACAGCCGGATTTCGGGCCGGAAGCGCGCTGAAATGACGCGCGCTTTCATCGCGCATTTGGGCGCGGACCCGACGATGCGAAAAGACACATGCCCTGGTTTGAACTCGACAAGAATGCCGTGCTTTGTTCGGCAAGGATCGCCGACAAGCGGCAGGCGCTGGAGCTCGCCTCCGAACAGCTCGCCCATAGCTATGGGCTGGATACCGATGCGGTGCTGGGCAATCTGCTCGATCGCGAGGAACAGGGCTCGACCGGGTTCGGGCGTGGTGTCGCCATTCCGCATGGCCGGGTCGAGGGTCTGGAGCATCCGGTGGCGGCGATCCTGCGCTGCGATCGCCCGGTCGATTTCGATTCGGTGGACCGTCTGCCGGTCGATATCGTGATCGGCCTGCTCTCTCCGGCAAAGGCCGGGGCCAGCCATTTGCAGGCGCTTGCCCATCTTTCGCGGCTGACCCGCAACCAGAAGACGATGGACAATATTCGCGGCGCAGAGGACAGCGATGCCATCTATGCGCTGGTGAATGCGGAAATCGAGCGCGATGCCGCCTGAGGCGCCGCAAACCGGAGCCGCCGGGGGCGCTGCTGCCCATCATCGCGCGCTCGAACGGCTCTATGCCGCCGCGCCGATCAATGCCAGCTTTCGCTCGCGTCTCGCCATTCCGTCCGAGGGGCGGTCGGTCATCGAGTTCGACATAGAGGAAGCGCATTATCATGCCGCCGGGGCCGCGCATGGCACGGTCTATTTCAAGATGCTAGACGATGCCGCCTTTTATGCCGCCAATACGCTGGTGACCGACCGTTTCCTGCTCACCACCGCGTTCAACCTGCATTTCACCGCGCCGGTACGCTGCGGCAGGGTGCGCGCCGAGGGTCAGTGGATCAGCGGACGGCGGCGGGTATTCGTGGCCGAATCGCGCCTGATCGATGACGAGGGTGAGGAAATCGCCCGGGGAACCGGCACATTCATGCGCTCGCACATCCCGCTATCCGGGCTTGCGGGCTATTCCGCGATGATATCGCCGCCGGACAGCGGCCGGTGATCGAACCGCGCCTCGCCACCCAGGTCCGAATCGACTGGTTGCGGCGGAAAATGGCGGAGGCAGGCGAATTCGCCGTCATTATCCATCGCGGCGATCCGGTTTCGGGGGCATTGCTGGTTCTGGCGCTGGAAAAAGGCGAAAATCCGCGATTGCTGGAGCGCATGCCCAGTCTTGACGGGTCCGCCGACTGGCAGCTTGCCTGGCATCAAGATTTTGTTAATAAAGGGAAAAGCGATTCCCTTGACGCCTATATCGAGCGTCGGCGCCTTCGCGACCCCGATTTGTGGGTAATTGAACTGGACACCGCAGATCACGCACAGCTGGACGCACTGTTAACCATGACGGGTTGACTTTGCTGCACTGCGGTATAGGTGGCCCCTCGATCAACGCGCAGGCGGCCATTCGGGTTCCATGACGGGACTTTTTCCACGACGGAAAGGTGGTTAGCACGCAGACGGGGGGTCGCCGGAACCGACAGCGCCGAATTTTCGGACGGCCGGTTCCAGATGGTGGATCAACCGCACAGCAACTTTGGTAAATGAGCAAGATTTTACAGGCTGCCAGTACGGCGGCCATTGTCGCGTCCACCCTGGCGAGCATCGCCATGATCGACGAGACCCCGGCATTTGCGGCCAGCAACCTTGTGTCCCTGGCCCTGAACCCGGTTTCAGAACCCGCTTCGGCCGATGGTGCAGAAGCAGGGGCGCAGGTCGAAATCACGACCGCTGGCGATGAAGGGGCGCTTGGGCCCGTCGCCGATGATACCGACGAATCCGCTGACGCACAGCCGACCCCGGAAATGGAGCCGCCGGCATCGCTTGGCGAACTGGTTGCACAGCAGGATATCCCGGCTGAGCTTTCCGCCGAGCAGAATTGCCTCGCCGGAACCGTCTATTTCGAATCCAAGGGAGAATCGCTGATCGGCCAGCTGGCCGTGGCAAAGGTCGTGCTGGCCCGCCGTGATTCGCGCCGCTTTCCCGGCACGATCTGCGGCGTTGTCTATCAGCGCAGCCAGTTTTCCTTTGTGCGCGGCGGACGCATGCCCGCCATCAACAAGTCGAGCAATTCCTGGAAGCGGGCTGTCGCCATTTCGCAGATCGCGCTTGAGGACAGCTGGGAAAGCCCGGTCGAGGGCGCGCTGTTCTTTCACGCCCGTCATGTATCGCCGGGCTGGCGCCTGACCCGCCTCGCTTCGGTCGACAATCACGTCTTCTATCGCTGATAACCGCTGATATGGCACCTCTGCGCAAGCCGGGGTTTCATTTCCATTCTGCGCCAGCACTACACGTCATTCCCGCCTAGCGGGGAATGGCGATATAATTTGTGTTGATCGCGCCTATACCCGTTCGCAGCGGGCAACCGATTCAGATGCCCTCAGCGCAGAGATGATCTGCATCAGATGGCTCACATCATGCACTTCCAGATCGGTTTCATAGGTGTGAAAGGGATGGTCGCGATTGGTAAGCCGCAGATTGACGATATTCGCCTTGTGATGACCGAAAATGCCTGCCATGTCGGCCAGCGTTCCCGGCCGGTTGTAAAGGATGGTGCGCAGCCGCGCCGTCGCCCCGTCCGATTCGCTGTCCCATGACAGGTCGATCCAGTCGGCATCCACGCCGCTCGCCAGATCCATGCAGTCGATGGTGTGCACCTCGACATTCTCGCCGGGCTTGCGCAGCCCGATAATGCGGTCGCCGGGCACTGGATGGCAGCACTGGGCGAGCTGAAACGCGACGCCCGGGGTCAGGCCGCGGATCGATATCGCCCGGTCCTGCCGGGGAAATTCGCGCTGTTCGCTCTCGCTGATGGTGCTGCCGGGAACCAGCGCCTCGATGACATCCTCATCGGGGATCTTGTTGGTGCCGATGGCGAACATCAGCTCATCCTCATCCTCCAGCCCCAGCCGCTTGAGCGCGCCGTTCAGCGCCTTGCGTCCGATCCGGGTCGAGAGCCTGCCGGTAATCTCGTCAAAGATGATGCGGCCCATGGCAATCGTCTCGTCGCGCTCCTTGTGGCGCACGAAGCGGCGGATCGCGGCGCGCGCCTTGCCGGTGGTGACGAAGCTCAGCCAGGAAATCTGCGGCTCCTGGTTTTCCGATTTCAGCACCTCGACAATATCGCCATTGGCAAGCTCGGTGCGCAGCGGCACATGCCGGTTGTTGATGAGGGCGCCGACCGCCTGGTTGCCCAGATTGGTGTGCACCGCATAGGCGAAATCGATCGCGGTTGCCCCCTTTGGCAGCTGGTGCAGCGCGCCCTTGGGCGTGAAGGCGAAGATGCGATCCTGGTACATCGCCATGCGGGTATGTTCGAGCAGCTCGTCGGCATCCTGCGCGGTATCGAGAATCTCGATCAGGTCGCGAATCCAGCCTGCCTGGCCATCGGGCCGTGCGCCCTGCTTATAGGCCCAGTGCGCCGCCAGTCCGAACTCGCTCTGCCGGTGCATGTCGCGGCTGCGGATCTGGATTTCCACGCGCATCGAATCGCCCAGGATGACGGCGGTGTGCAGCGAGCGATAGCCGTTGCGTTTCGGCGTCGAGATATAGTCCTTGAAGCGCCCCGGTATCATCTTCCAGCGCTGGTGGATGATGCCCATTGCGCGATAGCAATCGTCCAGGCTCTCGGTAATGATGCGAAAGGCGATGATATCGGTCAGCTGCTCGAAGGAAACATGGCGCTCGGCCATTTTCTTCCAGATCGAATAGGGGTGTTTCTCCCGGCCATGCACCTGGGCGCGCAGGCCATGCTCGACCAGCTCGCTGTGCAGGCGAAAGGCGATGTCGTCGACCTGGTTGCCGTCCTCTTTCTTGATCTGCTCCAGCCGCCCGGCAATGGTGGCATAGGCCTCCGGCTCCAGCTGGCGGAAGGCGAGCAGCTGCATCTCGCGCATATATTCATACATGCCCACCCGCTCGGCCAGCGGCGCGAAGATATCCATGGTCTCGCGGGCGATGCGGCGGCGCTTTTCCTCGCTCTTGATGAAGTGCAGCGTGCGCATATTGTGCAGCCGGTCGGCCAGCTTGACGAGCAGCACCCGCAAATCCGCCGACATGGCGAGCAGGAACTTGCGCAGATTCTCGGCGGCGCGCTCATTCTCGGTCAGCGCCTCGATCTTGGAAAGCTTGGTGACGCCATCGACCATTTCGGCGACCTTGGGGCCGAAACCGGCCTCGATTTCCGGAATGGTGGCCAGCGTGTCCTCCACCGTATCGTGGAGCAGCGCGGTAATGATGGTCTCGACGTCAAGCTTGAGGTCGGTCATCAGGCCGGCCACCTCGATCGGGTGGCTGAAATAGGGGTCGCCGCTGGCGCGTTTCTGGCTGCCATGCTTCTGAACGGAAAAGACATAGGCCCGGTTGATCAGCGCCTCATCGGCGTCGGGATCATAGGCCTTTACCCGTTCAACCAGTTCATATTGGCGCAGCATGCAATGATTGTCTGGCAATCCCCTGTGATTGCAACACAAAAAATGCGCCTATGGTGAAGTGCGAGACCGATATACCCGAGGCAAGAAGGGGAAGGGCGGTCGCGCGCACCATAGGCGCAAGGCTGTCCGCCTGCCGTTCGCTGTGGGAGATGCGGGTGGCAGGCGGCTATTCAGGGAAATATCAGTTGTTGCAGCTGGTCAGGTCTTCGGCATCCATGGCATCGCCGCGAACCGTGAAGGCGGTGACTTCACCGACCTTGCGGGCAAGGCGGGCACAGGCATTGACCGGACGCGAGGTCGACTTGGTGCCGGTGCAGCTGGTGCCTTCGCAGCGCCACACCACGCCATTGACGACTTCGACGGTCTTTTCGACCGGGCTGGCCAGCTCGGCGCGGAAATATCCGCCGGTCTGGGCATGGGCGGTGGTCGCGGAGAACATGGTCAGCGCGCTCAGTGAAGCGACGATGACGATTGCGAACTGCTGGATGGCTTTGGGGAGGGTGTTCATGATCGGGGTCCTTTCAATGTTTATTCAGGGTCTTTTATTTAGGTTGCGAATCACTACCTAATGCATTAGGTTTTAAGTTGCAACTAGAAACTGAAATAAATTTTGGGGTTCGGCCCCAAAGCGGATAAGATCGGGTCAGGACAGGATAGCCATATGGAAAAACTGAGGGAAAACCTCGCCGAACTCGCGGTAAACTGCAGCCTGCCCATGGCGCTCGAAGCCATGGGAGAGCGCTGGGCGTTCATGATTCTCCGCGCGGCCTTTAACGGCTATTGCCATTTCGAGGAGTTTCTCGAGGAGCTGGGCATTGCCCGCAACATCCTCTCCAACCGGCTGACCCGGCTGGTCGAGAGCGGCATATTGAAGCGCGCGCCCTGTGCCGATGACCGGCGCAAGATCGAATATCGCCTGACCGAAAAGGGCATGGACCTGTTGCCCACCATGATCGCCCTGCGCCAATGGGGCGAAAAATGGGAAAGCGGGGTGCCGTCCAATCCGGTGCTGTGCGACCAGCGGGACCACCGCCCGATCCGCCCCGTCACCATCCGCTCGCATGATGATCGCGTGCTCGACAAGCATGACCTGTGCTGGATCGATCAGGCTGACCTTGCCGAGGATGGCTGCGACAATGTCGATGACCGGCTGATCAAGCGCATATCAAGCATGTAGGCGGGCTGCCGGGCGAGCCGGAGTACAGGACGCCATCAGCTCTTGCCGATAACCTCCGCCGCGCGGTCGGCAAGCCGCGCCACCGCATCCGCATGAATGGCGGGAGCACAGCATAATATCCCGAAATCATTGGCGCGGGCCTTGTTGAATCGCAGATCCTGGCCCAGCGCGTCGGTCACCCTTGCGCCGGCCTCTCCGGCGATCAGCGCGGCGGCGCAAATATCCCATTCATAGCCCCAGCGCAGCGAAGCCAGCAGATCGGCCTCGTCCGCCGCGACCATCGCCATGCGCAGGGCAATGCTGTTCGGCTTGGGCACGATCACCAGATCGCGGTCGACACCGGGCAGCTGGTCGGCGGGGACGCGCGATCCGGAAAATTGCGTGCGGCTGCTGGCGTGGAGCGCCACGCCATTGCGCCATGCGCCGCTGCCCTGGCCTGCCCACCAGCTTTCCTGCCGCGCGGGTGCGCACAGCACGCCGAACAGCGGTCTGCCATGCTCGACCAGCGCTACGGAGATCGCCCATCCCGGACGCCCGCGCACGAAATCGCGGGTGCCGTCAATCGGATCGACGACCCAGATGCGGTCATGGTCCAGCCGTCGCGGGTGATCGAGCGTCTCTTCGGACAGCCAGCCTGCATCGGGCACGATTGCGGAAAGTTCGCGGCGCAGAAAGCCATCGACGGCCATGTCGGTCTCGCTCACCGGATTGCCCGGCGACTTGTCCCACACTTTCAGGCCGGTATCGAAACGCCCGAAATCCGCCAGGGCCAGCTCTCCCGCCCGGGCGACGATCTGGCGCACCTGATCGAGCGTGCGGTCAGCCACTGGCGACCGTCATGGCGTCGATCCTCAGTGTCGGGACATTCAGCATGCGGCGGAATTCCAGGTCGCTGGCGGCCTGCATCGCAGCGAACATGTCTACCAGATTGCCGGCAATGGTGATTTCGCTGACGGCATGGCCGATCCGGCCATCGCGGATAACAAAGCCATTGGCGCCCCGGCTGTAATCGCCGGTAACCCCGTTCACCCCCTGGCCGATCAGTTCGGTGACATAGATGCCGGTTGCAATATCCGCCATCAGCGCTTCGGGAGCCAGCGCGCCCGGCTCGATATGGACATTGGAACTGCCGACACCTGGTCCGCCCGATGTGCCGCGCGCGGCATGGCCGGTGGGGCGTTCGCCCAGCTGGCGCGCCGAGGCGGCATCCATCAGCCAGCCATTGAGCACGCCCTTGCTGACAAGCTCGCTGCGCTTCGTTGCAACGCCCTCGCCATCGAACCAGCGCGAGCGCAGCCCGCGCCGCCGCAGCGGATCATCGATGACGGTGATGCTGCTGTCGAAAACCGGGGCGTTGCGCTTGTCGAGCAGGAAGCTGGTCTTGCGGGCAATCGCGCTGCCGCCAATTGCGCCCAGCAGATGGCCGAGCATCGACGCACCGATGCGCGGATCAAGCACGACAGGCATTGCGCCGCCCCTGACCGGTTCGGGGTTCAGCCGGGCAACGGCGCGTTCGCCCGCGCGCGTGCCGATGCTTTCGGGCGATTCCAGATCGGCAAGGTGCCGGGCGGAGTGAAAGGCCTGGTCGCGCTCCATTGCGCCATCGCCGCCCGCCAGAACGCTCGCCCCGCAGCCATAGCGGCTGGCGGTATAATGGCCTGAAAAGCCATGGCTGGTGGCGAGCGCAACAATTGATCGGCCTGCTCCGGCGCTGCCGCCCTCGCTGTTGGTGATGCCCTGAATGGCGCGCGCCGCATCCTCGGCCTGCAGCGCCATTTCGCGGAGATGTTCAGGGGCGGGATCGCCGCCATCGTCGAGTTCCAGATCGGGCGCATTACCGCTGAACAGCAGGTCCTCGGGCGCCAGACAGGCAAAACGGTCCTCGCTGGCCACCCGCGCCATCGCCACCGCGCGTTCGGCCAGGGTGGCGAGCCCCGCATCGCTGATATCGGAACCCGAAACGCTGGCGACGCGCTGTCCGTCAAACACCCTGAGGCCGATTTCCGCGCTTTCGGAGCGCTGGACATCTTCCAGCTTGCCGAGTCGCATCTGCACATCGGTCGAGGATGAGCAGGCAAAGATTGCGTCGGCGGCGCTGGCACCCTGTCTGATCGCCAGTTCGACTAGAGATTCGGCGCGTTCGCGCGCTTCGCGGCTGGTCAACATGAAATGCAACTAGACACGGCGAAGCGGGCGGTCAATCACCGCCCGGCCATCAATCCGGGAATGAAAGGGTCAGCCCGCCAGCAGGCGCGGCAGGCTGAACAGCAGCACCAGCGCGAAGGGAATGCCGATGGCCAGCAGCCAGATCGCCAGCCGGTCGGTGCGATAGCGGACTGCAAGGCTTGATTCGGAAAGCTCGCTATGCGCCAGCACGGCCCAGCGGCGTTCGAAACGGCGGCACCAGGGAATGATGAGGCCGACCAGCAGGACCAGGATGAAATAGGGCAGGATCGACATGCCCTTGGTCTTGATCGCGCCCATGACGAGAAAAATCTGGAGGCCGGTATAAACCAGCAGCGCATAGGCGATATGATTGCTGATGCCCTTTTCCCAGCGTGTCGCCGGTGCGCTTTGCCTGACCCTTGCCCGCGGTCCCTCTATTGCCCTTGCCATCCGTCTCCCCCGGAAAATTGTGCAACATGGTGTCGGGAATCTCCGCTCCCTGACACACAAAGTGTCTCATAAATGCCATGGCAGCACAAGCATGTTACCCTGTGATTGTATCGCATCGCGATTCCTGCCTATCCTGTGTCCCGATACGGGCCGGATTCATGGCCCGGCATGAGGGGGAAAATCATGAGCATCAGCCTGTCGGATCCGCTGACGCTGCCCTGCGGGGCGGTGCTTTCCAACCGTATCGCCAAGGCGGCGATGACCGAGGGGATGGCGACGCCCGATGGCCGCCCGACCGAGGCGCTCGACCGGCTTTATGGCCTGTGGTCCGATGGCGGCGCGGGCATGCTGCTGTCGGGCAATATCATCATCGACAAGGACCATCTGGAACGCCCGGGCAATGTCATCATCGACCGGGAGCCTGATGCCGACATGCAGGCGCGGCTCGCTCGCTGGGCGGCGGCGGCAACGCGCGGCGGCAATCATTTCTGGGCACAGATCAGCCATGGCGGGCGGCAGACGCAAAAGCCGGTCAATCCCGCGCCGCGCGCGCCCTCTGCGGTCAGGGTCGACCTGCCCGGCGGCATGTTCGGACAGCCGGTTGCGCTGACCAGCGAGGAAGTGGCGGACTTGCCGGGCCGCTGGGCGCTGGCCGCGCGCGCCTGCCAGCAGGCCGGGTTCACCGGGGTCCAGATTCATGGCGCGCATGGCTATCTCATCTCGCAATTCCTCTCGCCGCGCACCAATTTGCGCGCCGATGCCTATGGCGGCAGCCTGGAGAATCGCGCCCGTCTGCTCATCGATACGGTGGCTGCGGTGCGGGCGGCGGTCGGTCCCGGATTCCCGGTATCGGTGAAGCTCAACAGCGCCGATTTCCAGAAGGGCGGCTTTGAGTTCGAGGACAGCCTGAAGGTCGTCAAATGGCTGGAGGCGGCAAGCGTCGACCTGATCGAGATTTCCGGCGGAACCTATGAGCAGCCTGCTCTGCTGGGTGCCGGAGAGGAACAGCCGGAGGCGGGCGCCAATGTCGCTGCGTCCACCGCCGCGCGCGAGGCCTATTTTGTCGATTTCGCTAAGGCAATGCAGGCCGAGGTATCGGTGCCGCTGATGGTGACGGGCGGCTTTCGCAGCCGCGCGGCCATGGAACTGGCGCTGGGCGACGGCGCTGCGGACCTGATCGGCATCGGGCGGCCCATGTGCCTGATGACCGACGCCCCCCGGAAACTGCTGGAGGGGGCGGACAGCCTGCCCCGCTATGAGGAGGGGCGGCACCTCATCCCCGCCTGGCTCGGTTTCCTGCGCGCCACCCGGATGGGCAAGGCGGCGGACGGTTTCGGGGTGATCTTCTGGTTCTATCAACAGCTCTGGCTGATCGGGCAGAGCGGTGCGCCCGATCCCGGCCTGTCGGTGTTCAGCGCCTATCGCACGCTGGAGGCGCGCAACCGCCGCATCCTGTCCGAGCGGCCCCGCAGCTAATATATACCGAAACGGATCGACAAGCCCCTTGATCGCCGGGGATCGCATCCTAACCTTCTAGGCCGTGAACTCATAAATTCCATCATTGAGGTTTGAAGCGAAATGGTTTGCTGCAAGGAGAAATGGCGAGGGAATATGTCGATATTTCAAGACATTTCGACGCAGCAGCGGGCCATTTCGATCAAATCCGAAAGGACATCAAAATGGCTGCCATCCTGTCCCGAAAGCCGCTTGAAAAGGCAGCCAGCCTTCCCGGCGCAGCTTTCGAAACAATCTGTTTGCCATTTTGATGCCTCAATAGATGGCATTTATGAGTTCACGGCCTAGTCATGTGCATGATTCTCCAGCCTGAAATCATGAATGGCTGACCGTCGCACCGCCCGGCTGCTGCGGCAGTCTGCGCTGCGGCGCACCGCCCTGCCCGTCGCGCTGGCGGCGGTACTGGGGCTGGTGCTGCGCTTTGCCATCGGCTTTGAACCGGCGGGCGGTTTGCTCCAGATATTCGGCGTCGCGGTGGAAAGCCTCCCTGCGATCAAGCAATGGCTGGCCGGCAGCGCAGAGGGCAAGTTTGTCACCACCTGGCTGTCCGCGCCCATCGTCACCGGTTTCGTCACGGCCGGGGCAATTGCCGCGCCGCCGGTCAAGGCGTGGCTGCAGCGCGTCTTTCCCGATCCGCCGCCCTTTGTCCGCAGCGATCTTGAGGAGCGGCGCAATGCCCGGATGATCGGCCTGGATCGCACTGCGCCTGCCTTTATCGGGCGGGCTGATGAATTGTCGGCGCTGGCGCGGCTGCGCGAATCGGTCCCGGTATTCGCCTGGCAGTTCGTCACCGGTCCCAGCGGCATCGGCAAGTCGCGGCTCGCCATCGAATGGCTGGAAGAGGCGCGCAAGGCGGGCTGGGATATCGGCATCATCGATCCGCGCGACCGTGACCTGTTGCGCGACTGGACTGCGCGCAGGCCGACCGCGCTGGTCATTGACGAGGCGGTGACGCATTTTCAGCGCGACCTGGGCGATGCGCTGGCGATGCTGGCCAAGGGTGCGCGCCGCGCCAGCAAGGTGCGGGTGCTGGTGCTCGATCAGAAGACGCCGCCGCTGGTGTTTCAGGAGGATCGCACCGGATCGAGCATAGAGGCGAGCCGCCGCGATGATCTGGTGCTGGCGCCGCTTGCACCCGACCATATCCTTGAGCTCGGCCAGAATGATCCCGCCGGTGCGGCGGCGAACAGCGCACCGGCAGCGGTGACGGCCCCGTTCCTGATCGCCCAGGCGGCAGGGCGGCCGCTGGCGGCGCTGGCGCTGGCCGAGGCGGATGAGCCGGCCAGTCTGGAAGATGCGATGCGGCAATGGGTCAACCGGCTGATTCCCGGCCTTGCACCGCGCAACCTGTTGGAGGAGCCCAATCCCGCCCAGCCGGTCGATCCCGCCATGGCCCTGTGCCTGATCGTCGCCGCTCTCAACGGACCATGTCCTGCCGATGTCGTGCGGTCGGCGGCGGGGCCGTTGTCGGGCAACAGCCTGTCGGCGCTGCTGCGCTTCTTTCCGGGCTATTCGCGCGGTGATCTGGACAGCGAACTGCCGCTGTTCGAGCCGGGCATTCTGGGCAGCCGTCTGGCGCTGTGCCTGCTGGCCAACATGTCGCGCGACGAACGCGAAACCGCCTATGCGATGCTCAGCCATGATCCCGATCGCCTTGCCCGCAATCTGGGCGATATCTGGCGGTCCAACCAGGATTTTGCCGGTGCGCTGGCCGCGATTCCGATCGTCCAGGCGCTGGCGGAACTGCAGGACTATTCCGATCGCACCCATCCGGCCTATGCCGAGGCGCTCTCCAAACGCTCGGCCCGGATGACCGACTATTCGCTGGAACAGGTCAAGCTCTCACAGGCCGGTGAACCGATTGTCGGCGAAGCGGCGCTGTTGCAGCTTGTCGATCTGCATCGCGAAATCGCCCAATCGCGACCGTTCGACACCATGTTTCAGCATAATGAGGTCAACCTGCTGGCAAATCTGGTTTTCCTGATCGGGCAGCGGGGAACGCGCGCGGGACTTGACCGGCTGCTTTCGCCCGTTTCGGATCATTTCCGGCGGGTGCAGAATGGAGAGCGCGGTTCCGATGCGCCCTGCACCGCAATGATCCTCTCCAACCTCGCCCTGGTCCGGACCCGGCCACAGGATATGGAGCGCACCGAGGCGCTGTTGCTGGGCCATGTCGATCATGTGCATGACAGGGCCGACAGCTGTGTCGAGCGCGAGCTGCACTTTGTCTGCAAGGCCGTCGCCAATGCGCATGGGCCGTCCGCGCTGAACAACAGCGATCCGGCCCCATGGCGCGAACGGCTTGAACGATTCAGCCGATTGGAACGGGTTCGCCAGACCCCTGAATTGCTGGGATACATGCTCAATGGATGGGCCAATTGCGTGATGTTCCTGGTCAAGTCCGGCGATCTGGACGCGGCGGGCCAGGCGGGCGAGACAGGCTGGCAAATGGTGGAGGAGCTGGACCCGTCGCTTCGCGAGAAAATTGTTCGCGACGCGGCGATGCTCATTCAGAATATGCAGATGGAGGAATTCAAAGCCAATCCGGTTCATCGCAGCCTGTGGAACGGCCGGTTCCGCAGCCTGAGAGAGGAACTGCCGCCCGACGAAGACCCGCAGCTGCTGATGCTCGATGCGGGGATGATCACCAATTCGCTCGCGTCCTTTTCAGAGCTTGGCAGTGATGATCGCGCCTATTGGCTTGACCGGCTGGAGAAGGTGGAGGAGCAGGCGCTGCTCCATGACGACCCGCTATTGCAGGGCCGGCTGATCCTCGCCCGGTTCGGGGCGCATGCTCCGGAAATCGGCGAAGGGCCGGGGGGCATGCCCCCGCGTCTGGAGGAAATTCTGCAGCGCCACGACAATTCCCCGTCACGGCTGGTCGGCGGTGCGATGGCGCGGGTGTTGCGGCTGGTTGCGCATGAGCTGGGCGCTGCCGGGAGGCTGGACGATATGAATGCCTGTCATGCCCGGCTTTACAGGATTGCCGACCGTCCCGCCAATATCAGCCATGTCGGCATCCGCAATGACGAGGCGCTGGCCGCGCGCTGTGCGATGCGGCATCATATCGATGCCCGCAACGAGCATGGCGCAGGCTTTGAAAATGCCCGTTTCCGGCTCGCCATGGCGGCGCAGCAATTCCCCCTGGAAGGCGATATTCAGGAGGCGGCCCATGCGTTCGGCATATCCGCGCTGGACCAGCAGCCCGGCTATCCGCTCGGCCGGGCACCTGCCATCGTGCCCGATCATGGCGAGGATATTTTCGGGTCGGGCAGCACCCACTTCACCCTCGAAATAAATTAGATAGAGCAGAACATCAGCCGGAACCGGCTTCTTCAGCGCGCAGCGCCTTGCGGTCGAGCTTGCCGATCATCGTCTTGGGCAGGGTCTCGCGCACCACCACTGCAGCGACCCGCTCATGCTTGCCGAGCTGCGGGTTGAGCCATTCCATCAGCGTTTCGCCGGTTTCCGCCGCACCGGGGTTCAGCGTCACGAACGCCTTGGGGCTTTCGCCGCGATAGGGATCGGGCACGCCGATCACCAGCGCCTCCTTCACGGCGTCATTCTGATAGAGAATCTTCTCTATCTCGCTGGGGAACACCTTGAATCCGCCCACCGCGATCATGTCCTTGATGCGGTCGACAATGCGGATATAGCCCTCCGCATCGATGATCCCGACATCGCCGGTGCGCAGGAAACCGCCGACAAACACCTCTTCATCGGCATCGGGCCGGTTCCAATAGCCCTTCATCACCTGTGGCCCGGAAAAGATGATCTCGCCCGGCTCGCCCGGCGGGGCCGGTTTCTCCGGGTCCTCCTTGTCGACCAGCCGCACCAGCGTTCCGGGAAGCGGCTGGCCGATGGTGCCCGGCTTGTTGAGCCCCTCATAGGGATTGGTGGAAACCACTCCGCTGCTCTCGGTCAGGCCATAGCCCTCCACGACATTCGCGCCGGTCACGCTCTCGAACCGGGCTTTGACCTCGACCGGCAGCGGCGCTCCGCCCGATATGCAGGCGCGCAGCGATGAAAAATCGGTCCTGTCGATGCGCGGGCAATCGAGCAGTGCCTGGTACATGGTCGGCACGCCGGGCATGGCGGTGACCCTGGTGCGGGCAACCGCCTTCAGCGCCGCCACCGCATCGAAGCGCGGCAGCATGACGATCTCTCCGCCGTTCAGCACGGTGCGGTTGAGCACGCAGGTATTGGCGAAAACATGGAAGAAGGGCAGCACGCCCAATATCCGGTCCTCGGCATCCTGATGCGGATCGATGGCGTTGACCTGCCGGGCATTGGCGGTGAGATTCTGATGGGTCAGCATCGCCCCTTTGGGCGTGCCGGTGGTGCCGCCGGTATATTGCAGCAGCGCGATGTCCTCATCGGGACGGATGTTCACACGCGAAAAAGCGCCGTCATTGTCGATCAGCGCGGAAAAGCTGGTAATGCGCGCGTCATCGGGCCGTTTTGCCGTCTCCGAACCCTTGAACAGACGATAGAACAGCGCCTTGCCGCCGGGCAGCGCCCCGGCAACCGATCCGACGATCAGCCGCCTGAGGCTGGAGCGTTCCAGCACCTCCAGCGCGGTGGGCAGCAGCGCCTTGGCGGAAAGGGTGAAGAGCACGGTGGTGCCGCTGTCCTCGACCTGATGGGCGAGCTCATCGACCGTATAGAGCGGCGAGAAATTGACCAGCGTGGCTCCGGCTGCCAGCGCGCCATAATAGGCGGCGACATAATGCGGCACATTGGGCAGGAACAGGCCGATCCGGTCGCCCTTGCCCAGCCCCAGCGCCTGCAGGCCGCTCGCCACGCGGCAGACACCCTCGGCGGTTTCGGCATAGCTGTATTTGCGGCCCATGAAATCGATCAGCGGCGCCTGCCCCTTGCGCCCGGCCGAACGGAAGAACATGTCGGGCAGCGACAGCGGCGAGAAGAACTGATCCCAGGCGGCAGGATGGTTGTAATGGGTCTTCCAGACCGGCGGCGCTGCCGCATTGTCGATGGCGGGCTGCGCCGACTGGCTGGATTGAGGGGACTGGCCGGAATGGGGGGACTGGGTCATTGACATATGTGTAAGTGATCGGGCCAGCCCGTGCAATGATCCGTTGGCGGACGGGCGGACCGGAACAGGCGCGCGCCGGGGAATGCGGACGCGGCTGACATTTTCGTGGCGGGGGCCGCATCAAGGCCCTATGGCTCATCACAGCATGGCATCAGCCGATCATTTTCCAGGACCCTTGCCCCGATGAGCGACAATCCGGGCGCTGCCGCTCAGGCGGCGCGCAGCACCAATGCCTCGCTGTTCTTCGTCGTGCTGGTGGTCATGATCGACATGGTCGGCTTTGGCATCGTCATGCCGGTTTTCCCGACGCTGATCACCGCGATCACCGGCGACAGCATATCACAGGCGGCGGTCGATGCAGGCTGGCTGGCGCTGGTCTATTCGGTGATGCAGTTCGTCTTCGGGCCGATCATGGGCAATCTGTCAGACCGTTTCGGACGTCGGCCGATCCTGCTCGGCACGCTGCTCGGCTTCGCGATCAGCTACACGCTGATGGGTCTTGCCCCCAGCCTGGCCTGGCTGTTCGCCGGACGCATCATCACCGGGGTGATGGGGGCGAGTTTCAGCGCCGCCAATGCCTATATCGCCGATGTCTCCTCGCCCGAAAAGCGCGCCCAGAATTTCGGGCTGATCGGCATGGCATTCGGATTTGGCTTCATCATCGGCCCGGCGCTGGGCGGGCTGCTGGGCGAGATCGGGCCGCGCATCCCCTTTTTCGCGGCGGGCGGGCTGGCGCTCGCCAATTTCATCTTCGGCTATTTCTTCCTGCGCGAGAGCATTTCCGACGCCAATCGCAGGCCGTTCCGGCTGTTGCGCGCCAATGCCTTTTCGGCGCTGAAGGGGCTGGGGCACCAGAATCAGGTCGTGCTGTGGTATGCCGCTGCTCTTGCCATCTGGGCGCTGTGCCACATGGTCTATCCGATCATCTTCGCATTTTACGCGATAGAGGCCTTTGGCTGGAGCGCTTTTACAATCGGGTCAGCGCTGGCGCTGGTCGGGGTTACGTCGGCGGTGGTGCAGGGCGGGATGATCCGCCTTGTCATTCCGCGCATCGGCGAGCGCATGGCGGTGATCCTGGGCGTCATGGGGCTGGCCGGGGGCTGCATCATCTATCTGACGGCGCAGGCGGGATGGCTGGTCTTTGTCGCGATCGTCATCGGATCGATCCAGGGGCTGGTTCAGCCGTCCATCACCGGCCTGATGAGCCGGGCGGTCGGCGATGACCGCCAGGGCGAGCTGCAGGGTGCGAATGCCAGCCTCGCCAGCCTTGCCTCCATGGTGTCGCCACCGCTCTATACCGCGATATTCTTTTATTTCACCCAGCCTGGCGCGCCGCTTCACCTGCCCGGCGCACCCTTTGCGATGGCGGCGCTGATTGCGCTGCTGGCGCTGGCGATATTCCTGCGCGGCTATGCCCTGCACGCCCCGCGACATTCAAAGGACAGTCCGGCGTCGCAGCTCTGAAGGCTGGCCCGGCCTTTATCCGGCCGAATACCAGGCCATGCCGTCCTTCAGCACATGGCGGGCGCGTCCGGCATGCTCCAGATAGCGCAGATGCGCCATCGCCTCGCCCGTGGCGATGCCGAACACGCTGTCATCCACGGCCCGCGCGAACAATATGCCGAAACAGTCCACCGCGCGCAGCGGCTTTTCGCGGAGTGCCTGTTCCAGGCTGTCGAGCCGCTCATGATGCCCTGCAGCCAGCGCATCGAGACGCTTGTGAACCCCGGTAAAGGGATAGCCATGAGCGGGCAGGACCAGCTCCTCCCCGCTCAGCGTCTCGCGGAATCTGGCAATTCCGTCGAGCCATTCGCCCAGCGGATTGGCAAAGGGCTCGCTCATCATCACCGACACATTTGAGGTGATGCGCGGCAGGATCTGGTCGCCGGAGATGATGACGCTCCCCGCCCGGTCGAGCAGCGAGACATGCTCGGGCGTGTGTCCGCCGCCGGTGATCGCCTGCCAGCGGCGTGATCCGGTGGTGATTTCGCTGCCATCGTCAATGCGGCGATGGCCGATGGGCAAGCGCGATACGACGCGCGCGAAATTGCCCCAGCCGCCCTCGCGCATCTTCTGCAGCCGGTCATCCTCCCATCCGGCGAAGCGCATCTGCTCAATGGCCTCGCGTGGCGGCTCTTCGCGAATATCCGAGGTCAGCATGCGCGCCATCAGCCATTCGGTGCGGTTCATCCACAAGGGCACCTTGAACCGGTTGCACAGCCATCCGGCGCTGCCGATATGGTCAGGATGATAATGGGTGACGATGATGCGGGTGATCCGCCGTCCGTTCAGGCCATTGGCGAACAGCTGTTTCCAGGCGGCAATCGATTCGGGGATGAACAGCCCGGTATCGACAATGGCGACGCCCGGTCCGGCCTCATCCTCGTCATCGAGCAGCCAGATGTTGATATGGCCGAGCGCGCCCGGTACCGGCAGGCGCGTCCAGCCTATCCCCGGCGCAAGCTCGAACATGTCGCCATAGTCCGGGGCGTGTTCGCCCAGCGGATAGGTCAGGCCCTTGAACTCCTGCGCCTCCATGCCGTGATCGGCCAGCGACGCATCATAGGCGGGCGGATCGCGCCTGGCCTCGGCCGGCTCATCGCCAGCCGGTTCAGGCTGCAAGGGGTCGGCGGATACGGGATCGTCCAAGCGGCTCAGGCCTCGTCCGCGCCATTCTCTCCGGCGGTTGCGGAAAACTGCAGGGCAGCTTCGGCCTCGGCGGTTTCCAGCGCAGCCTGGGCCGCGCGCTGCGATGCCTCGCGTTCGGCGCGCAGTTCCTCGATCAGCGCGGCACGATCGCCGCCCAGCCGCGCATCGCCTGCACCATCATCGACAATCCCGGCCTTTTTGGCGGCCTTGGCGACGATCGCATCCAGCTCGCGCTGCGAACACAGGCCCAGCGTGACCGGGTCCTTGGGCTGGATGTTGGAGATGTTCCAGTGGCTGCGCTCGCGGATCGCGGTGATGGTGTTGCGCGTCGTGCCGATCAGCTTGCCGATCTGCGCATCGGAAATTTCCGGGTGGTTGCGCAGGATCCAGGCGATGCCGTCGGGCTTGTCCTGGCGCTTTGATACCGGGGTATAGCGTGGTCCCTTGGTGCGGCGCACCTGCACCGGACCGGTCTGGATCTGCAGCGCATAATCGGCATCCGCCTGGCCCTTTTCGATCTCGGCCATGGTCAGCTCGCCCGCCTGAACCGGATCGCGGCCGGTATATTTGGTGCTGGCCAGATCGTCGGCCATCGCCTGGACTTCCAGAATGTGCAGGCCGCAAAATTCGGCGATCTGCTCAAAGGTGAGTCCGGTATGGTCGACCAGCCATGAAGCGGTGGCGTGCGGCATCAGCGGCAAAGTCTTGGCGGGCATCTGCGGTTCTCCAAAATGAAATGGCCACCCCTTGCGGAGTGGCCGAATATGGCGGCGTTCATAGACCAAGGCCGGGCTGGCGGCAAGAGGGCACGGATTTGCGCCCTTCGCGCCTTTTTCGCGACTGTGCGGTGGCGCTGGACCCGGTTCAGGCGGCCATGGCCAGCGGGCCGAAGATCGGAACCAGCGCATCGAGAAACTGGCGCGTGCTGGCGTCCCAGCTGAAGCGGCGGCCATAATCGGCGCAGGCCGTGCGGTCGCGGGTCAGTGCCATGGCAATCGCCCGGTCCAGATCGGCATCGAGCGCGCCGACCCTGTCGTTAACAATATCGACCGGACCGCTGACCGGATAGGCGGCAACCGGTGTGCCGCTGGCCAGCGCCTCGATCATCACCAGCCCGAATGTGTCGGTGCGGCTGGGGAATACGAAAACATCGGCACCGGCATAGCATCCGGCAAGGTCAGCGCCCGATAGCGCGCCCAGGAAATGGACCTCGGGCCAGGCCTTTTCCAGCGCTGCACGGGCGGGGCCGTCGCCGACCACGAACTTGCTGCCCGGATGGCTGCTGGCCAGAAACGCCTCGATATTCTTTTCCGGGGCGACGCGGCCGACATAGAGCTGGATCGGGCCGGGAAGGCTGGCGAACAGCGCGGGCGGCGGCACATCGGGGGAGAAATTGTCGAGATCGACGCCGCGCCCCCAATGCCGCACACGGCACAGCCCCTGTTCGCGCAACTGCCGCCTGACGCTCTCGGTCGAAACCAGTATGGCCGTGGCCGGACCATGGAACCAGCGGATGAAAGGCCAGAAAAAGCGTGCGGGCAGCGATGTGCGCCGGGCCAGATAGTCGGGGAACTGGGTGTGGTAGGCGGTTGTGAAGGGATAGCCATTGTCGAGGCAATAGCGGCGCGCGGCGATGCCCAGCGGGCCTTCGGTGGCGATATGGATCGCATCAGGCGCGAAATCGGCCAGCCGTTCGCCGACGGCGCGGTGCGTCGCTAGCGCCAGCCGGATTTCGGGATAGGACGGGCAGGGCAGCGAGCGGAACTGGTCGGGCGATATCGTCATGACCTGATGGCCGCGCTGGCCCAGCCGCTCGACAATGGCGCTGAGCGTGCGGACCACGCCGTTGATCTGGGGATGCCAGGCATCGGTGATAAGGGCGATTTTCATGCTGATTGTGCCTTTCCGGTGGCCGCCAGTTTTTTGGTGCCTGTCATGCGGCCCTGTCATGCGGATTGTGTCATGCGGCCTGGCGCGCGGTCTGGCCCGTTGCCGCCGCTTCGGCCATCCGCGCATTATGGATATCGGCCCAGTGGAGGATCTCCATGCGGCCATCGAAATGCTCGACCAGCGCGGTGCAGCCTTCCACCCAGTCGCCGTCATTATAATATTCGACATCGCCGATCTGGCGGAATTCGGCGGTGTGGATATGGCCGCACACAACGCCGTCAACGCCCCGCTCTCCGGCGGCGCGGGCAACGACCTCTTCGAAACGGGAAATGAATTCGACCGCGTTCTTGACCTTGTGCTTGGCCATTTTGGAAAGCGACCAATAGGGCAGGTCGAGCCACTGGCGGACCCGGTTGACCCAGATATTGAGGCTCATCATCAGATGGTAGAGCGCGTCGCCGACAAAGGCGAGCCAGCGATGGGCGAGCATCACGGTATCGAATTCATCGCCGTGCAGGATCATCAGCCGCCGCCCGTCGGCGGTATCGTGAAAGGCGGCGCGGCGAATCTCCACCCCGCCGAAATTCAGGCCGCTGAACTGGCGGAACATCTCGTCGTGATTGCCGGGGATATAGACGATGCGGGTGCCGCGCTTGGCACGTTTCAGGATGCGCCAGACAATGTCGTTGTGCGCGGCCGGCCAGTAGAATTTCTTCTTGAGCCGCCATCCGTCGATAATGTCGCCGACCAGGTACAGCGTCTCGCTGTCGACATGGTCCAGAAAGTCGATCAGCAGTTCGGCATTGCAGCCACGGGTGCCCAGATGCACGTCGCTGATCCAGATCGTCCGGTATTTCCGCCGCCGGTTGCCCTCGGGTTCGGGCCGAAAGGGCGGTTGTTCGCCAAACGGCATGATGGTGCCGCCTTCGCCCGTTCCTGTCGCTGCCATGTCCGGCTGCACCGCCGCGACGAGCGTGCCGATATCGTCCAGGGCCATCTGCAATACTCCCAAAACCGGATGGTCTCGGGATCATGGCTCTGGCCGAATTATGTGACAGTTTGAATCGGTCGGCGATGACGGGAATATGACAGGTGCGGGCGCAAGGCCGGGCCGGTCAGCCCGAAACCTTCAGCACGATCTTGCCAACCAGATCGCCTGCCTCCATCTGGGCATGTGCCTTTGCCGCCTCCTCCAGCGGGTAGACGCTGTGGATCAGCGGGCGCAGCGCGCCCTCGCCGACTGCAGGCCAGATTTCGCGGGCGATTTCATCGGCCAGCATCGCCTTGAACGCATCGGGGCGCGGGCGCAGCGTCGATCCGGTCAGGGTCAGGCGACGGCTCATGATCTCCAGCACGGAGATTTCCGCCTGCATGCCGCCCTGCACGGCGATGGTGACGTTGCGCCCGTCATCGGCAAGGCATGCCATGTTGCGCGGCAGATAATTGCCGCCCACCATGTCCAGCACCAGATCGACGCCCTTGCCGCTGGTGATGGTGCGGACCGCCTCGACAAAATCGCCGGCCTTGTAGTTGATCGCATGATCGGCGCCGATTTCGCGCGCGCGGTCGCACTTGTCGTCGCTGCCGCAGGTGACGATCACCGTCATGTCGAACAATTTGCACAGCTTGATCGCCATGGTGCCGATGCCGCTGGTGCCGCCATGGACCAGGATGGTCTCGCCATCGCGGGCATAGCCGCGCTGGAACACATTGTGCCAGACGGTGAACAGCGTTTCGGGCAGCGCAGCCGCCTCTTCCATGGACAGGCCGTCGGGCACCGGCAGGCAGTGTGCGGCGCGGGCCAGGCAATATTGCGCATAGCCGCCGCCCGCCACCAGGGCGCAGACCGGCTGGCCCAGCATCGCCTTGTCGACATTGGCGCCGATCGCCTCGACATGGCCGGAAACCTCCAGGCCGGGATGCTTTGGCGCACCGGGAGGCGGCGGATAAAATCCTTGCCTTTGAATGACATCGGGACGGTTTATGCCTGCTGCAGCGACCCGGATGAGGACATCGTCCGGCCCCGGTTCGGGCATGGGCAGGCGCACCGGCACCAGCACCTCGGGCGCTCCCGGTGTCTCGAAATCCACCGCAGCCATGCTTTGTGTGCTGACCGTTGCCATGAAACCTTTCCCCCGTGCTGCCCGCCTGCCGCCAGAATAGCGATGCCGCTTATTGACAGCAAGGCGCATCGGGTCAACATTGGGCGCATGGACATGGACGAGATCCTGCCGCCGAAAAAGGCAGATGCTGCCCGGATGCTGGGCAAGGAAGATCTTGACCCCTATTCGCCTGCAGAGATTGACGAGCGCGTCGCTTTGCTGCGCGCGGAAATCGAGCGATGCGAGGCGCGCAAGCAACAGGCGCTCAGCCACAGGGCCAGCGCCGATGCGCTGTTCCGCAAATAGGGTGAAGGCGCGCATGGGCAGCCTGTCTCGCATGCGGCCCGGCAAGATGACGCGTCTGGCATGGAATTTGCTGATCAGGCAGGTGCCCGGCCATATGGCTGGAAACGTGCTGCGGCGCGGGTCCGTCCGGCAGGTCGGGACACGGCCATCGCGCCGCATTTCGGGCCGTTTGCTTTGCCCAGGGGTGGAAGCCGGCAATTCACGTCCCCATATTGGGGGCAGGACATATTGGGCTGTGCGGAATTCGCCGAATTTCGCATCTTGGAGACGATAATCATGCCGTCATTCGCGGAATCGCTGGAAAAAACCCTGCATCAGGCGCTGCACCAGGCAGCGGACCGCCGCCATGAATATGCGACGCTGGAGCATCTGCTGCTCGCGCTGGTCGATGATGCCGATGCGGCCCAGGTGATGCAGGCCTGCGGGGTCGATCTTGGCGAGCTCAGCGATGCCGTCACCCATTATCTCGACAATGAACTGGAATCGCTCAAGGTCGAGGAAAAGACCGATCCCGCGCCGACTTCGGGTTTCCAGCGGGTCGTCCAGCGGGCAATCCTGCATGTCCAGTCTTCGGGCAAGGATGTCGTGACCGGCGCCAATGTGCTGGTCGCATTGTTTTCCGAGCGGGAAAGCTATGCCGTCTATTTCCTGCAGCAACAGGATATGAGCCGCCTCGATGCGGTCAGCTATATCAGCCATGGCATTGGCAAGGGCGGCCAGCCGAGCGAGGTGCGCGCGCCCAAGGGTGCCGACGAGACGCCCGAGGAAAAGACCGAGCAGAAGCAGAAAAAGGACAGCGCGCTCGACCAGTTTACCGTCAACCTCAACCAGAAGGCGCTGGACGGCAAGGTCGATCCGCTGATCGGGCGCGGGCCGGAAGTCGACCGCACCGTGCAGATCCTGTGCCGCCGTTCCAAGAACAACCCGCTCTATGTGGGTGATCCGGGCGTCGGCAAGACCGCGATTGCCGAGGGTCTGGCGCGCAAGATCGTCGAGGGCGATGTTCCCGAAGTGCTCGAAAAGGCGGTGATCTATTCGCTCGACATGGGCGCGCTGCTGGCCGGAACGCGCTATCGCGGCGATTTCGAGGAACGGCTGAAGCAGGTGGTGAACGAGCTGGAAAAGCTGCCGCATGCGATCCTGTTCATTGACGAGATTCACACGGTGATCGGCGCCGGGGCGACCAGCGGTGGGGCGATGGACGCCTCCAACCTTTTGAAGCCCGCGCTGTCGGGCGGCACCATTCGCTGCATCGGATCGACCACATACAAGGAATTCCGCAATCATTTCGAAAAGGACCGGGCGCTGCTGCGGCGGTTCCAGAAGATCGACGTCAACGAGCCGACCATCGAGGATACGGTGAAGATCCTGCGCGGCCTGCGCAGCGCGTTCGAGGATCATCACTCGGTCAAGTACACGCCCGATGCGATCCGCACCGCGGTGGAGCTGTCGGCGCGCTACATCAATGACCGCAAGCTGCCCGACAAGGCGATCGACGTGATCGACGAGGTCGGCGCTATGCAGATGCTGGTTCCGCCGTCGCGCCGCCGCAAGACCATCACCGCCAGGGAGATCGAGGCGGTGATCGCCACCATGGCGCGCATCCCGCCCAAATCGGTGTCAAAGGACGACCGCGCGGTGCTGGAGCATCTGGAACGCGATCTGAAGCAGGTGGTGTTCGGCCAGAATGAAGCCATTGAGAAGCTGTCCAGCGCGATCAAGCTGTCGCGTGCCGGACTGCGCGAACCTGACAAGCCGATCGGCAATTATCTCTTTTCCGGCCCGACGGGTGTCGGCAAGACAGAGGTTGCCCGCCAGCTCGCCAGCATCATGGGCATTCCGCTGCAGCGTTTCGACATGTCCGAATATATGGAACGGCATAGCGTCAGCCGCCTGATCGGCGCGCCTCCGGGCTATGTCGGCTATGATCAGGGCGGGTTGCTCACCGATGCCGTGGACCAGCAGCCGCATTGCGTGCTGCTGCTCGACGAGATCGAAAAGGCGCATCCGGACCTGTTCAACATCCTCTTGCAGGTGATGGACAATGGCAAGCTGACCGATCATCACGGCAAGACCGTCGATTTCCGCAATGTCGTGCTGATCATGACCACCAATGCCGGGGCCGCCGATATGGCGCGCGAGGGCATCGGCTTTGGCAATGTCAGCAAGGAAGACGCGTCCGACGATGCGGTGAAGAAGATGTTCACGCCCGAGTTCCGCAACCGTCTCGATGCGGTGGTGCCGTTCGCCTATCTCTCGCCCGAGGTCGTGGCGCGGGTGGTCGACAAGTTCGTGCTGCAGCTCGAACTGCAGCTCGCCGACCAGAATGTGCACATCAACCTTGATCCCGATGCGCGCGAATGGCTGGCCGACAAGGGCTATGACAAGCTCTACGGCGCCCGCCCGATGGCGCGGCTCATCCAGGAGAAGATCAAGCAGCCGCTGGCCGAGGAACTGCTGTTCGGCAAGCTGATGCAGGGCGGCGAGGTCAACGTCCATATGAAGGACGGGGCCATGGCGTTCGAGATCGTGCCCGCTCCGCCCAAGGCCGCCAAGGCGAAGAAGGCGCGGACCCGCAAGACGAGCGGCAAGGCCAGCGACAAGGCGAGCTGACCGGCGAGACTCCTCCGGCGCAGGCGCTGGAGGAGCCTGGTCGTGGCCGGTCCTATCCAGCTATGGCGATGACGGCGGCGGGTTCTGCGGGCTTTTTGAGCCGGTAGACGGGCATTTCGCCGACCCCCTTGAGGGTCAGCGTTTCCGGTTCGTCAAAGCTGTGATCGGCATGAACACGCATATAGGTCGCCTCTGAAATGGCGATGCCGTCGGGTTGCGCCACGCCCTCGATGCGACTGGCGATGTTCATCGTCTCGCCCCAATAATCATAGGCCATGCGGGTCGCGCCAATGACGCCGCCGACCACCGGACCGCTGTGAATGCCGATACGGACATGCACATCGATGCCGGTTTCGGCGCGCACCTCGCCCAGCCCGGCAATCACCGCCTCGGCAAAGCGGATTGCCGCCCCGGCGCTGTTCGCGGCAGGGGCATTGCCGCCGCTGATCGCCAGATAGGCATCGCCGATGGTCTTGACTTTTTCGACGCCGGTTTCCGCTGCGCAGCGATCGGCGAGCGAGAAGAAGCTGTTGAGCATGTCGATCAGATGGCCGGGAGACACCCGGCGCGCCAGTGTCGAAAAGCCGACGACATCGATGAACACCACCGATGCGTCCGAAAAGGCATCGGCGACCACCTGGCCTGCCTTCAGCCGCTGCGCCGCGACCGGTGGCAGGACATTGTAGAGCAGCTCCTCGGTCCGCCGCCTTTCGCCTTCTAGCGCCTCGCCTAGCAGGAAGGCCTGGCGGTGCGAGCGGCCCAGCGCCCAGTTGATGAACAGCATGGCGAGCGCGCCGGTCGAATAGCTGAGCGCGGCATAGAGCAGGGGAATGGCATCGGGCTCGGTCAGCAGCAATGCACCCGCAAAGGCGGCGGCGTGACAGCCCAGCCAGATCACGAACAGCCGGATTTGCCCGGCCAGCGCCAGCGCGGCAAAGCCGGTGACGATCAGGCCGTTAATCGCGACCGAGGCGTGCAGCGCCGGATCGATCCGCGACAGATCCTGCTTGATCAGCACATTGTCGCCCAGCACCAGCAGGCCGAATGCCAGCAGGCAGGCAAAATCGATCATCGGATGATCGGCATAGCGATCCCAGAAGGTCGCCGCGCAATAGCCGCCCAGCACGACCATTGTCGGCACCATCATCAGGTTGAAGGCGATAGCGTCGCCATGGCTGAAAAACAGCGGATTTACGAGTGCATAGGCCAGCATGAACGCCATCGCCATGACCGCATAGATGCGGACATGCGGGATGCGCCTGATCCGTTCCTCGTGCAGGAAACGGGCCTCGGTCTCCGGCGAGAGCGGCGCTGCGTCGATGGTTTCGGGCATATCGGCATTCCTCGATCCGCACTGTATCGCGCGGCATCATAGCGGCATCTGGTTGAGGAAATGGAAATGCGGTCAATCGGGCTGGCGCATGCCGGAGTTCTTGCTATGTTCCGTACCACTGATTCGCGGGCATGGGCGCCCGCATGCAGAAGGTGAATGCCGCCATGACAGACAGGATCAAATTCTACACCAACCCCATGTCGCGCGGCCAGATTGCCCGCTGGGCGCTGGAGGAATCGGGTGCGCCCTACGACCAGATATTGCTCGAATACGGAACCAGCATGAAGGATGCCGATTATCTGGCGATCAACCCGATGGGCAAGGTTCCGGCAATTGTCGACAAGGGCCATGTCGTGACCGAATGCGCGGCGATCTGCGCCTATCTGGCCGATGCCTTTCCCGATGCCGGGCTGGCCCCGCATGCCGATGAGCGGGCCGATTATTATCGCTGGCTGTTCTTCGCCGCCGGGCCGATCGAGGCGGCGGTCACGTCAAGGGCGCTGGGCTGGACGTTCGACAATCCGCAGCGCGAGATGATGGCCGGGTTCGGCAATTTCGACCGTCCGCTGGAGGTGCTTGCCGGGGTGCTCGCCGCGCGCGACTATATTTGCGGCGCGCGCTTCACCATGGCCGATGTCTATGTCGGCAGCCAGGTCGACTGGGGGCTCCAGTTCGGCACCTTTCCCGACCGCAAGGAATTTCAGGACTATGCCGCGCGGATCCGCCAGCGCGAAGCCTATCAGCGGTCCAAGGCGATAGACGGTGCGCTGATTGCCGAGGCGGAGGCTGCAAAGGCGGCGAGTGAGGCGGGCGAAGGCTGAGCCATCCCGGCCTTGTCGCCGGGCGCGGATGTCCCTATCTTGGCCGATATGGACACCATCACCCCCAGCGGCGAGATCAGCCTGACCGCCAGCGCCGCCGCGCGCGTGGCAATGATCGCCAGCAAGCAGGGCAAGCCTGCCATTTTGCGGCTTTCGGTCGAGGGTGGCGGCTGTTCGGGCTTTCAATATCGTTTCGGCCTTGCCGATGCGGTGGAGCCTGATGACAGCGTTGCCGAACAGGACGGGGTCCGGCTGGTGGTGGATGAGGTCAGCCTTGATCTGGTGCGCGGCAGTGCGGTCGATTTCGTCGATTCGCTGGGCGGATCGTCCTTTCAGGTGACCAATCCCAACGCCGCTGCAGGCTGCGGTTGCGGTTCCAGTTTCGCGATCTGAACCGGCCGGCCGGTTCGCGCTTGGCTGGCCCGGCATGACCGGCTAGACCCCTGCGTATGACCCGCATCGCCACCTACAACATCAACGGCATCAAGGCGCGGCTGCCCCGCCTGCTCGAATGGCTGGAGGAAACCCGGCCCGACATTGCCTGTCTGCAGGAAATCAAGTCGCAGGACGAGAATTTCCCGGCGGGCGAGTTTGAGAAGATCGGCTATGGCGCGATCTGGCACGGCCAGAAGTCCTTTAACGGCGTGGCGATACTGGCGCGTGATAGTCAGCCGGTCGAGGTGCGTCGCGGCCTGGACGGCGAGCCGGAGGATGATCATTCGCGCTATCTGGAGGCGGACGTGATGGGGCTGCGCATCGCCTCCATCTACCTGCCCAATGGCAATCCCCAGCCAGGCCCGAAATTCGATTACAAGCTGCGCTGGATGGAGCGGCTGCGCCGCCGCGCGGCAGAGATACTGGAGCTGGAAATCCCGGCGGTGCTGGCGGGTGACTATAATGTCATCCCGCGCGACAATGACGTGTTTTCGGTCAAGGCGATGGCATCGGATGCGCTGATGCAGCCGGAAAGCCGTGCCGCCTATCGCCGCCTGCTGGGCGATGGCTGGACCGATGCAATCGGCACGCTGTGCCCGGCGGGGCATGTCTGGACCTATTGGGACTATCAGGCCGGGGCATGGCAGCGCGACAACGGGTTCCGCATCGATCATCTGCTGCTCAGCCCGCCCGCCGCGGACCGTCTGCGCGCCGCCGGTGTCGACAAGGACCATCGCGGGCGGGAAAAGGCCAGTGACCATGCCGCGACCTGGATCGAACTCGCCGGTCAGGAGAGTTCCTAAACCCTCCATTCGTCATTGCAGAGCACGACGCGATAGCCGTCCGGGTCCTCGAATGTCAGGCCGCTGGCGTCCCAATAGGGGTTAAACGCGGCGACCGGTGCAATTCCGGCGGCGCGCATCCTGTCGCAAGCCGCCTGCCATTCGCCGCGGTCGGGCAGGTACAGCACCAGCAGATTATCCTCGCCCGGCGCGCGTCCGGCATCATGCCCGGCGGCACGGGTGAATTCCAGGTGCCAGGGCGCGTTGCGATGGCCCAGCATGATGCCGTCAAATCCGTCATGTCCCTCGAAGCGATAGAGCAGATCGAGTCCAAGGCCATGCTGATAAAAGTGCAGCAAGGCATGCAGATCATTGCTGGGCCGCGCCACCCGCATCACGGGCGCCTGCCGGTCAGGCATAGCTGACCATTTCGAACTCGGTGCCGTCGAAATCATAGAAATAGAAACGGCGGCCGGGGTCATAGTCGTCATGGCCCCATGGCTCCAGCCCGGCGGCGCGGACCTTCGCCTCGACCGCATCGAGATCATCGACGACAAAGCCGACATGGTTGAGCGGACGGCCCTTTTTGAAATCCTCATCGTCATGATCGGTGCCATGGCGCGTGTAGATTGCCAGATAGCGGTCATCATCGCCGACATGCACGGTCCGCCCGCCCATTAGCGATGGTCCCTGCCAGCGGACATGCCAGCCGAACAGGTCGATGAACAGCTGGGCCAGCCGGTCGGGATCACGCGAGGTGAGGTTGACATGTTCCAGTACGCCCTTGGTCATAATTCATTCCTTTCAATATCTTGCCTGTGATCCGGCACGGCTGATGCGGAACGGGTCACGCCGCCTGAAATGGCCCTGCCGGGATCGGCTGTTGCGATTCGTACAACCTCAACCTAAGTTTAGATCAAGTATTAATTGAAAGGGCGCGCGGCATGCTGAAACCCGGTGATTTCCTGACCATTGGCGATCTGGCCCGGCGCACCGGGCTCAGCATTTCGGCGATCCGCTTCTATGAGGCGCGCGGCCTGGTCGAGCCGATGCGCAGCGGCGGCAACCAGCGGCGCTATCCGCGTTCGGACATTCGCCGTATCTCGTTCATCCGGATCGCCCAGCAGCTGGGGCTGAGCATTGCGGATATTGGTGCGGAGCTGGCGCAGCTGCCGCATGGCCGCACCCCCAATCAGCGCGACTGGCAGCGGATCAGCCGCCGCCTGCGTGCCTCGATAGACGAGCGGATCGCCGTGCTGGCGCAGACGCGCGAGAATCTGGATGGCTGTATCGGCTGTGGCTGCCTGTCGCTCCGGCGGTGCGCGCTTTATAATCCGCAGGACAAGGCGGCGTCGCGCGGACCGGGGCCGCGCTACACCATGGGGGACCGGGCTTCGGAGATTCCCGAGACGGTATAGAGCAATTTCAAGTCAGATGGATGCATCTGGCTCAAGTCCACCGGGTCAGAGCGCCTTGTCATAGACCAGATATTCGCGGTTCACATGGCTGCCAATCGCTTCGGCAATCGCCACCATCCCCTGATTATCCTCAAGGATCCAGCCAATCTCGGCCCGTTTTGCGCGATAGCGGCGGGTGGCGCGCACGCGGATCGTCTCGATCAGCATGAAGGCGAGCTGGCTCGCCATGCGCGAGCTTTGCAGATGCTTGCGAACCCCCATGAGCGGCACCCGCATGTCATCCGAACGGCGCGCACGCAGCCACAGCAGCAGCCTGGCCCAGCCAAAGGGGAACATATTGCCGTTTAGCGGTTTCAGCACTGCGTTGATATCGGGCAGCGCCATCATGAATGCCACCGGCTCGCCATCCAGCTCGGCAAACATGATCAGTTCCTCGCTCAGCAGCGGTTTCATCTTCTTCACCGCATAGCTGATTTCCTGATCGGTGATCGGCACAAAGCCCCAATTGTCGCTCCATGCGTCGTTGAGAATATCGACCAGTATGCGCGCTTCTTCATCGAGCCGGGCGAGATTGGCGCTGCGTATGCGAATGCGTTCATTGCGTTCGCCCGACGCCACGATGCGCTGGATCAGCGGCGGGAACGGATTGGTGACGTCCAGTTCATAGGTGACCAGCTTCTTGACCGGACGATAGCCCAGCTCCTCGATCCAGGCCTGATATTCAGGATTGTGGTGGCCCATCATGACGCGCGGCGACTGGCCATGACCTTTGGTCAGCAGGCCCGGTTCATCCCAGACCGACAGGCTGAGCGGGCCGAGCGCGCGGGTCATGTTCCTCTCGCGCAGCCAGTCCTCCGCCGCGCCGATCAGCGCGCCCGATACGGAGCGGTCCTCCGCCTCCATCATACCCCAATTGCCGGTGCCCGGGCCAAAGCCCTGTTCAGCGGGCTGGGAAATCGCCAGCTGGTCGATATGCGCGCAGATCCGTCCGACAATCTTGCCGCCGCGCGTGGCGATCATCGGCTGCACCTCGGCATGGCTGAAAAACGGATTCTTGCCGGGATCGAGCAGTTCGAACACTTCCTGCTTGAGCGGCGGCACCCATTTCGGATCATTGGCATTGAGCCGGTAGGCAAGGTTCACAAATGCGGACAGCGCCGCCTTTCCCCTGACCGGACTGACGCGGATTTCGCCCTTTGACATTGCGATGGATACCCCCGGAAATATACTGCAAGCCTGCCCTTGACCCGCTGCCATCTGTCGGCACCGGGCGGCCTTTGTCAAGAATTTGCGGGGGCATTGTGCGGCGCAATGCTGCCATGATCTTGCCATAAGCAAGGATTAGATCGCGGTTCCGAAATGACAGGTATTTATGGATAACCCCGTACCCCTTGCCGATCCCGTTGCTCCCGCCGAAGAGAGCCTTGCGCCGCTTGCTGCGCCGCCGCTTGGCGCGGAGGACAATGAGATGATCCGCACCGCCGCCCGGCTGACGCGCGATCTCAACGCGCCCAGCGCGCGCATCTACTGGAGCGATTTCCTGGCCTCGGCACTGATCGGCTATGCCGGGCTGGCCGGGGCGATTCTCGCCGGCAATGCCTTGCTTGCGCTGGCGTCGGGCATGATCTCGATCCTGGCGCTGTATCGCGCGGGAAGCTTCATCCATGAACTCACCCATTTGAAGGGCGGGGCGGTGCCGGGCTTCCGGCTCGGTTGGAACCTGCTGCTCGGCATTCCGCTGCTCGTCCCCTCCTTCATGTATGAAGGGGTGCATTCGCTGCACCATGCGCGCCAGCGCTACGGGACGGTGCAGGATCCGGAATATCTGCCGCTGGCGCTGATGAAGCCGTGGACGGTGCCGCTGTTCGTCGCGGTTTCGGCGCTCGGCCCGGTCGCCCTGTTCTTTCGCTATGCCGTTTTGTCGCCGCTCTCGGCGCTGATCCCGCCGCTGCGCCGCATCGTCGTGGAGCGCTATTCGGGGCTGGTCATCAATCCGGCCTTTCGCCGCCGTCCGCCCGAAGGCGATTTTCGCCGCCAGTGGCTGCTGGCGGAGACCGCCGCCAGCCTGTGGGCGATCGGCCTGCTTGCCGCAGTGGCGACGGGCGTGGTGCCGCTGCGCGCATTCCTCATCTTTCTCGCCATCGCATCGGGCGTCGTGGTGCTGAACCAGATTCGCACGCTGGTCGCGCATCTGTGGGAAAATGGCGATGTCGAGCTGAACGTCACCGACCAGTATCTGGACAGCGTCAATGTGCCGCCGCCGGGCCTGCTGCCGGAAATCTGGGCACCGGTCGGCTTGCGCTATCATGCGCTGCACCATCTGTTGCCGGGGCTGCCCTATCATGCGCTGGGCGAGGCGCATCGCCGGATTGCGGCGGCTCTGCCCGCCGGATCGACCTTTCACAAGGCCAGCTATTACGGGCTTGGCAGGCTGATTGCGCAGCTGGTGCGCGGCACCATGGGGCATCGCCGCGCCTGATTTCGGTCTAGCGCTATTCCTCGGTGCGGATCAGTACCGTTTCGCCCACCATGAAGAACAGCAGCAGCGGAGCCCAGGCCGCCAGCAATGGCGGATAGGCGCCCAGATTGCCCATGGCGAGCGCGAAATTGTCCGCCACGAAATAGGCAAAGCCCAGCGCCATGCCGATCACCGCGCGCAGGAACAGCTGGCCCGACCGGGCAAGCCCGAATGCGGCGACCGCACCCAGCAGCGGCATCAGGAAGGATGACAGCGGGCCGGATATCTTGTGCCACAAATTGGCGCGCAGCGAGTCGGTCGGCCGTCCTGCTGCGTCCAGCTCGTCAATGGCGGTGCGCAGCGCCATGAACGACAGGCCGTCGGGATTGACCTTGGACAGGGTGAACTGGTCAGGGCTGATGCCTTGGCCTATCGTGACCGAGCCGAGCTGGTCTTCCTTGCCGGTCAGCACATTGAACGAGCGGGCATTGGCTAGTGCCCAGCCCTTGCCGTCGAAACGGGCGCCGTCGGCGCGCAGGATGGTCTGCAACGCGCCGCTGTCTGCCCGGGCATAGATGTTGACATTGTCCAGCCGGGTATTGTCGCCCTTGCCCGACACGCGGCCCGCCTGGATGATGGCATTGCCATCGCGCACCCAGACATTGGTCTTGACCCCGCTATCGGCAGGGATGGGACCATATTCGGCCTCTTGCCAAAGCGACAGGGTGGCGGTGGCACGCGCGACGATGCGTTCGTTGAAGGTAAAGGTGATCAGCGCGACGAACAGGCTGGCGAGAATCAGCGGGGCGAGCACCTGGTGTGCGGACAGCCCCGATGCCTTCATCGCGATCACCTCGCTGTTCTGATTCAGCGTGGCAAGCGTGATGATCGTCGCCAGCAGCACCGAAAAGGGCAGGAAACGCTGGATGATCTGGGGCGCGCGCAGCGACACATATTTCCACAGCTCCGCCTCGCCATTGCCGGGATAGGCCATGATCTTGCCGCTCTCGCCCAGCATGTCGAGCGTCTGCAGCACCAGCACAAGCATCGCCAGCACCGCGACGATGCGCAGCAGGAACATGCGCGCCATGTAGAAGGACATTGTCCGGGAGGGGAAGAATTCAAGCTGCATGGCGGGTCAACTCGTATGAATCTGGCGCTTGCGGCCAATCGCGATCAGGCCCTTGATAAGGCTGCCCGATTTGGAGGCCACCCGTTCCAGCGCGCCAATGGGCTGGCCGCCGGGAACAAAGGCGATGCGGTGATACATCCACAGGATCAGCGCGGCGAACAGGATGAACGGCACCCACAGGGCTATGACCGGATCGACAATGCCCAGCCCGCCTATATCCTCGCCATATTCGTTGATCTTGTGATAGGTCACCACCATGATGATCGACAGGAACACGCCCAGCGCGGAGGTCGATCGCTTGGGCGGGATCGCCAGCGACAGCGCCAGCAGCGGCATCAGCAGCATCATGACCACCTCGACCATGCGGAAGTGAAAATTGGCCCGGCTGGTGTTGCGCTGTTCGATGGGCAGGCTCGTGTCGCCGCCGATCCGCACCAGTTCGGGGATGGTATATTCGCGGTCCCGCGCGCCCCGGCTGCGAAACGTCTCGATCTTGGGAAGGTCGATCGGCAGGTCATGGCTTGAAAAGCTGAGGATGCGGGGCGTTTCATAGCCCGGAGCATCATGCACCAGCACCCCGTTGGTCAGCCGCAAAATGATGACATCGGGGTCGTCCGTGGCTAGAAAACGGCCCTTTTCGGCGGTGACGGAGACCGATTTGCCCTTGGAGCTTTCGGCGCGGATGAACATGCCGGAAAGCTCGCGCCCGCCATTGCGGCTTTCCTCGATCCGCAAGGTCATGCGGCTGCCCAGATTGGTGAATTCGCCAACCTTTATCGACGCGCCGAGTGCCCCCGAGCGGAGTTCGAAACCCAGCTCCTCATAGGCATAGCGGGCCTTGGGCTGGATGAAGCCGACCAGCGCCAGATTGACAAAGGCAAGGCCGATGGCGAACAGATAGGGCACGCGCAGCAGCCGGGTATAGCTCAGCCCCACGGCGCGGAACACATCGAGTTCGGACGACATGGCGAGCCGCCGGAAGGCGAGCAATATGCCGAGCAGCAGGCCGATGGGAATGCCCAGCGAAAGATATTCGGGGATGAGGTTGGCGAGCATCCGCCATACGACGCTGACCGGGCCGCCTTCTGCCGCGACAAAATCGAACAATCGCAGCATCTTCTCCAGCACCAGCAGCATCGCGGCCAGCACCAGCGTTGCGACCAGCGGCACGAAGACCAGTCGGGCGATATAAGCGTCTGTCGCGGTTAGAAATTTCAACTTCTCGTCGCCCTGTTACCATGATTTGGCCTTAAACGACCCGCATATGGCTCAGTCTGAGGGGGCTGACCGGCCAAGCATGTCAACAAACCTGCTTGGCTATAGCTTCTGGGAGTGACTACGTCATGTTGAAAATTCTGGGCCGTTTCATGCTAGCCGGGGCACTTGTTGTCGTGCCCGCGACCGGCTTTGCCCAGCGCGAGAAAATCTCGAACGACCTTTCCAAATGCTCGGGCGGGGCCGGCCCTGCGGTGATGGTGCAGGTCAAGGGCTTCAAGCAGGCCTCGGGCCGCGTCCGTGTCCAGTCCTATGAGGCGACCAGCGCCAAATGGCTGAAAAAGGGGCAGTGGATCAACCGGATAGAAGTTCCCGCCGTGGCGCGAGGCAAGACCGTCAGCGTCTGCGTGCCGCTGCCCGCTCCGGGCAGCTATGGCATTGCGGTGCGCCATGACATGGACGGCAATGGCAAGTCGGGCTGGAATGACGGGGGCGGCTTTTCCGGCAATCCCGATATTTCGCTGCTCAATCTCAAACCTTCGGCCAACAAGTCTGCCATTACGGTGGGTCAGGGCGTCACGCGCATCAGCGTGGTGCTCAACTATCGTGAAGGCACCAAGATCGAACCTCTGGATTAGGCATGTACTGAACCATGGCTCTGGTGGCGCTCATTTCCAATCCCCGATCGACCGGCAACAAGGCCCTTTTGCCGGCGGTTCGGGATTATTGCGCCCACCATCCCGACATTTTCCATTATGAGGTGGAGGAGGTCGAGCAGATTGCCGAGGCGCTGCGCATGATCGCCCGCGTCAAGCCGCGCGTGCTGGTCATCAATGGCGGTGATGGTACGGTGCAGGCGACCCTGACCGAGCTTTACCAAGGCGATCATTTCGGCGGCAATCCGCCGCCGGTCGCGGTGCTGCCCAATGGCAAGACCAATTTGATCGCGCTCGATCTCGGCGCGCATGACAAGCCGCTGTCGACGCTGGAAAAGATTGTCGAGATCGCCCGGCATGACATGACCGGCCATGTCGTGGTGCGCCAGATGATCGCGCTCAGCCGGGGCGAGAATTCGCGCCCTGTGCTCGGCATGTTCCTGGGCGGGGCGGGGCTGGCCGAATTCATCCTGTTCTGCCGCCACAAAATCTACCCTCTGGGCCTGCCCAACGGGATCAGCCATTTCCTCGCCGGGCTGGCCGGTTTCGTCTCGCTGTTCTTCAAGCGCAGCATCGGTTTCCTGCCGCGCCGCTCGCGCCCGGTGCGCGTTTCGCTGGTACGCGACGGACAGATTCAGGGCAGCTATGCGGTGCTGATCGTCACCACGCTGGACAAGCTGCTGCTCAACAGCCGCATTACAGAGGGCGGTGTCACCTCGCAGCGGATGAAGTTCCTCGCCATTGACCAGAGCGCCGGAACGATCGTCCGGGCAATCTGGGCGGCGCTGTTCGGGCGGCTGACCGATGGCAAGACCGACGGGGTGCATTTTCGCGAGAATGACGAGATCCGCATCGATGGCGATCGCAGCAATGTGATCCTGGATGGCGAGCTGTTCGAGGCCGATCATGACCAGCCGATCATCCTGCGCTCGACCCCGCCGGTGTCCTTCCTGAAACTCGCTGCCTGAGCGCGCGGCCATGGCTGCGCTGGCACGGCAGATCGCGGCGGAGCTTGCCGCAAGGGTTGATCCGCGGGTTGCCGCTTTCGCCGCGCATATCGCCACCGGTCATGCGGCATCGGCGCGGGCGGTGCTGTTCTATGGGTCATGCCTGCGCACCACCGAACTCGACGGGCAGATGCTCGATTTCTACCTGATCGTCTCGGATTATGAGGCCGCCTATGGCAAGGGCTGGCTGGCCCGCGCCAACCGGCGCCTGCCGCCCAATGTCTTTCCGCATGAACATGATGACCTGATGGCCAAGGTCGCGGTGCTGAGCGAGGCCGATTTTGCCCGGCTGTGCTCGACCGAGGCGCGCGATGTTTCGGTCTGGGCGCGCTTTGCCCAGCCGGTGCGCCTCGCATGGTGCGCCGATGCGGCGGCGCGCGCAGCGGTGGAGGCGGCGGTGGCGGATGCGCCGCGCACCCTGATCGCCGCGACGCTCGCCCGTTTTCCGGAGGAGCGCGATCCGCTGGAGCTGTTCCGCAAGGGGTTTACCCTTACCTATGGTGCGGAGCTGCGCGCCGAGCGTGGCGACCGGCCGGGCAGCGTGGTGGATTTCGATCCGAACTATTATGCCGCGACTGGCGCGGCGATCCTGGCATCAGGAGTGGAGCCGATGGCCGAAGATGGCGAGGCGCTGTGGCGCGGTTTTCGTCGTCGCGGCAAGATGCTCACCCTGTTGCGGCTCGCCAAGGCCAGCTTCACCTATGCGGGCGGGATTGATTATCTGGCCTGGAAGATCAACCGCCATGCCGGAACGAAGATCGAGGTGAAGCCGTGGCAGCGGCGCTGGCCGCTGGTCGCCGCGCTGTTCCTGCTGCCGCGCCTGTTGCGCAGCGGCGCGGTCAGATGATGCCGACCGCCTTGCCGCTCTTTTCGAAAATGCCCAGAATATCCTCGACCTGATCGGCGCTGTGCTCCGCGCACAACGAACAGCGCAACAGGGTCATGCCCGCCGGGGTCGCGGGCGGACGCGCGAGATTGACGTAAAGGCCGTTCTGCAACAGCGCCTCCCACATCATCGCGCCCTTTTCCAGATCGGGCATGATCACCGCGATGATCGCGCTCTGCGCCTCCCCGGTTCCCAGCGTAAAGCCCAGATCGCGCAGCCCCTTGTGCAGCCGCTTTGAATTTTCCCACAGGTGCGCGCGCTTGTTGCCCGCATGCATCAGCTTGCGGATCGAGGTGGCGGCGGTCGCGACCACGCTTGGCGGCAGGCTGGCGGTAAAGACATAGGGGCGGCAGACCAGGCGCATCACTTCGAACTTGGGATGGTTGGAGACGCAGAAGCCGCCGACCGTGCCCACCGACTTGCTGAACGTGCCGATGATGAAATCGACATCGTCGATCACCCCCTGTTCCTCGACGACGCCGCGGCCATTTTCGCCGATAAAGCCCATGGAATGGGCCTCGTCGACCAGCACCATCGCGCCATGCGCCTTGGCGATGGCGACCATTTCCTTCAGCGGCGCGATATCGCCCAGCATCGAATAGACACCCTCCAGCACCACCAGCTTGCCCGCCTCGGCGGGGATGCGCTTCAGGCGCTTTTCCATCGCCTCGATATCATTATGGCGGAACGGGACGATCTGGGCATTGCCCATCGCACAGCCGTCATAGATGCTGGCATGGCTGTCTATATCGAGGATGATATAGTCATCCTTGCCCGCAATGGTGGAGATAATGCCGAGATTGGCCTGGTATCCGGTCGAAAACACCATGGCATGATCCATGGCATAGAATTCGCGCAGCGCCGCCTCGACATCCTTGTGTGGGCTGTAGGTGCCGTTGAGGACGCGGCTGCCGGTGGTGCCCGATCCGAAATTCTCCAGCGCCTGCTTGCCTGCGGTGATGACATCATCATCAAAGGTCATGCCCATATAGTTATAGGTGCCCAGCAGGATCGTTTCGCGGCCGTTGCACATGGCGACCGTCGGCGATTTCACCTCTTCCATCACCAGCGAGAAGGGATCGGTGACACCGGTCGCGAGCAGGTTTTCGCGGGTCTGGATGATGTCGTCAAATTTGGAGAAAAGGTCGCTCATGTGCCTCTGCCATATAGGGTGGGACGATGGAATTGCGGCTTTGCGCCGGGTCCGGGCCGGTCAGGCGACGAGGCCGGGACCAGCGGGATCAGCCGCGCAGCTTGACCACCGCATCGACCAGCTGGCCGACGGTTTCGATCTCCGCCTGCATGTTCATGGTGATGATGATGTCGAATTCATCCTCGATCGCCGCGACGAAATCCATGACGGTCAGGCTGTCCCACTCCAGATCGCCGGCAAAGGTGGTCGCATCGCTGAGCGCGGCCTCCTTCTTGTTGAACGGTTCGATCAGCTCGACGATGCGGGCATGGGTTTCGCTGCGGTCGGTCATATTGGGTCCTTCGGAAAATCCTGTCCCGGAAGAAACCGGGAAGTCCTGCCGCCCCTGCCATCAGAATACGGCACAAAGGCGGCATTTTATGGCCCGTGTGAACGACAGCGTTGCCCGCTTGTCAAGCGCCACCCGCATGTGACATATTTTTGTCATGAAACATACGGACAGCCTGCCCCCGTTCGAGTCGGTTGCGCCCCCGGTCGCGCCGCAGCCAGCGTCTGCCACGGCGCCGTCCGGCTTTTCCAACCATGCCATCCATCTGGTCCGCACCGCGACCCAGGTAAACCTGTCGCTCAGCCAGATGGCCGACCAGAAGGCCAGCCTGCTGATGGGTGCGACCTTTGTGGTGTTCACCATTTCGGTCGGGCAGGCGCGCGGCGGCGACTTTTCCTGGTCGCTGACCTTCCTCGCCTTTTTCTCGTTCATTTCGGCGATGTGCGCGGTGTTCGCGGTGCTGCCTTCCATCCGTCCGCCAAAGCGCAGCAAGGGGGAAGAGAATATCCTGTTCTTCGGCAATTTCGCGCGGATGGACGAGGCGGAGTTTTCGGACCGGATATTGGCCGAGCTGCACAGCGACGAAACGGTGTTCCGCACCATGCTGCGCGATGTTCACCAGAATGGCCGGGTGCTGCAGTACAAGAAATACCGCTTCCTGTCGCTCGCCTACCGGCTGTTCCTGGTCGGCCTGACCATCACCTTTGTCAGCTTCATTCTGGAGCACAGCCTGACCTGAGCGGTGCCTTGGGTTGCTAGAGCCAGCCCTGTTCGCGATACCATGCCACGGTATCGGCCAGCCCTTGCACAGTATCGATGGCGGGTGCCCACAGGCTTGGCGGCGGCTGTTTTGCCGGATCGGCGGTCCAGTCATCATGCACCATATAGCGTGCCCGGTCGGGCGTCAGCTTCGCGCCCGTGCCGCGTGCCAGCCGGTCGGCGCGCGCCGCCAGCCTGACCAGCCAGCCCGGCATGTGCAGCGCCCTTGCCGGCCTGCCCACCGCCTTTGCGAGTGCACCCGCAAACTCGGCATGCGTCCAGGCCCCGGGCCTGCCGTCATCTGCCTCCAGCACCTTGCCATCCGCCATGTCCGACATGGCGAGCGCCAGCAGCAAAGCGACAAGGTCGGCCACATGGATGGCGGACATGCGGCCATGCGGGGGCAGCAGGATCAGCCCGCGCTGCGCCATGCGGAACAGGTCGAGCATCTCGGTATCGCGCGGGCCATATATTGCGGGCGGGCGCACAATGCTCCAGCGCAGGTCGCTGGCGGTGACGCAGTTCTCGGCCTCCGCCTTGGACCAGCCATAGTCGGACAGGGCCGGTTCGCGCGCGGCGAGGCTGGAGACATGGACGAAGCGCGGCACCGATGAGCGCCGGGCGGCATCGATCATGTTCTGCGTGCCGAGCCGGTTGGCCCGGTCAAAGCCTTTGCGGTCCGGGGCGTTGACCGCGCCTGCCACGTGCACGACCACATCCGCGCCGCTGCACAGCCGGTCGAGCGCGTCCCTGTCCTCCAGCGTCCCGGTGATCCAGCTGAGGCCCGGACGGTCATCGCGTGGCGTGCGGGTGAGCGCATTGAGCGTGATGCCCCGTGCCAGTGCCAGATCGATCAGCGTGCTGCCGACAAAGCCGGTGCCGCCGGTCAGGGCGATCACCGGCGGGCGATCGGTCACAGGATCACCATCTGGTCGCGGTGTACCAGCGCGCTGCGCGGGGCATAGCCCAGAATCTGCTCGATCATGTCGCTGCGCATGCCGACGATCAGCCGCGCCTCGCGCGCGTCATATTCGCTGAGGCCGCGGGCAATGGTGCTGGCATCGGGGGCGACGATATCGACGACATCGCCGCGCTGAAACTCGTCCTCGATGCGGATGGCTCCGGCGGCGAGCAGGCTCTTGCCGTTGCGCAGCGCATCGACCGCGCCGTCATCGATATGCACCCGGCCATGAGCGGTGAAGCGGCCGCCGATCCAGCTCTTGCGGGCATTTTCCGAACGGTGCGGCAGGAAGATGGTGCCGCGCTGGGTCGCTTCATAGGCGGCGAGCGGGCGTTCATTGGTGCCGTTGATGATGGCAAGCTTGATCCCGGCCAGCGTTGCGATCCGCGCCGCCTCCAGCTTCACTGCCATGCCGCCGGTGCCCATGCCCGATCCGGAGCTGGAATCGGCCATGGCGCGGATTTCGTCGGTCAGGTCGGCGACTTCGGCGATATGCACTGCCGCCGGGTCCTTCGGATTGCGGTCATACAGGCCATCGACATCGGAGAGCAGGATCACCCCCTGCGCGCCCGCCGCCTGGCCGATCCGTGCGGCCAGCCGGTCATTGTCGCCAAAGCGGATGCCGCCGGTCGCGACGCTGTCATTCTCGTTGATGATCGGCACTGCCCCGGTCTCGACCAGCCGGTTGAGCGTCGCCGTGGCGTTCAGATAGCGCCGCCGGTCCTCCAGATCCTCCAGCGTCAGCAACATCTGCGCGGCAGTCAGGCCATGTTCGGCGAGCAGCTCCGCCCACAGCCCGGCCAGCGCGATCTGGCCGACCGATGCCGATGCCTGGGCGTCGGCAAGGCTCGCCCGTCCGCCCTTTTCAAAGCCCAGCCGCTTGGCCCCCAGCGCAATGGAGCCGGAGGCGACGACGATGATCTTCTGCCCGGCGGCAATGCGATAGGCCATGTCCGCGATCAGCGATGTCAGCCAGTCACGCCGGACATCGCCATCGGCCTCGACCAGCAGCGACGATCCGATCTTGATGACCAGTATCGGGCAGTCGACGGGCGAAAAGGGCGGAGCGAGAAGGTCTGTATTGTCGGTCATGCTGTATCCGCGCCGCCTAGATCGGGGACCATGCAGTATCGCCATCGGCTTCGCTGTCGGGATCGACACCGGCGGGCTGCTCGGTGGCGGTGGCGGCGGGCAGATAGTCGAGTAGCTTGTCGAACAGCGCATCGATGCCGGTGCCTGCCGCGCCGGAAATCGGAAAGACCTTCGCAGCGCCTGCCTTTTCAAGCTCTTCGGCGAAATGCGCGATCAGCTCGCCATCGAGCAGATCGGCCTTGTTGAGCGCGACCAGCCGGGGCTTGCCGTCAAGGCCTGCGCCGTAATTTTCCAGCTCGGTCTCCACCGTCTGCATCGCCGCGACCGGATCGTCGCCATGGCCGTCGATCAGGTGGATCAGCACCCGGCAACGCTCGATATGGCCCAGGAAACGATCGCCAATGCCTGCACCTTCGGCCGCACCCTCGATCAGGCCGGGAATATCGGCGATCACGAATTCGCGGTTGCGATGGCTGACCACGCCCAGCTGCGGGCGCAGGGTGGTGAACGGATAGTCGCCCACCTTTGCCTTGGTATTGCTGACCTGGTTGATGAAGGTCGACTTGCCGGCATTGGGAAGCCCGACCAGCCCGGCATCGGCCATCAGCTTGAGGCGCAGCCAGACCCAGGCCTCCTCGCCCGGCCAGCCCGGCTGGTGCTGGCGCGGGGCGCGATTAGTGGAGCTTTTATAGCTCAAATTGCCGCGCCCGCCATCGCCGCCGCGCAGCAGCGTCACGCTCTGTCCGGCATGGGTGAAATCGGCGATCACCTCTTCCTTGTCCTCGCTCAGCACCTGGGTGCCGACGGGAACCTTGACGACCAGATTGCCGCCGCCCGCGCCGGTGCGGTTCTTGCCCATGCCATGCTGGCCGCGCGGGGCCTTGAAATGCTGGGTATAGCGAAAGTCGATCAGCGTGTTGAGGCCCTCGACCGCCTCGAAGATGATGTCGCCGCCCTTGCCGCCATTGCCGCCATCGGGGCCGCCATATTCGACATATTTCTCCCGCCGGAACGACACCGCCCCCGGTCCGCCCGCGCCGGACTTGATGAAAATCTTGGCCTGATCGAGAAAATGCATGGCGCTGCATCTAGGGAAGGCAGCGCCGCTTGTCTACGCAGGCCGGGGCATTCCGCCCCGATCGCCTGCAAATAGCGTCTTTCCCTGCTTCCGGTGCTCACGACCAGCAATGTCGCTGCGCTCCGGACCCCTGGCCAGGACAATTATGTCCACCATTGACACATGGTTTCCATTTCCTTGACTCTATAGCGGCCTTTGCGTGACCTTCTGCAGATGCGAGCCATTTTCAATACCGATTCTCCGATGACCGGCGATCCCTTGTGGATCGATGCCCGGCACGTCGCCGGTCTGGTGTCGGTCGTTATCCCGACTTTCAATCGCTCCGCCATGCTCGCCGAATTGCTCGATGCGCTGCTGGCGCAATGCTGGCGCCCGCTGGAGATCATCATTGTCGATGATGGTTCGCAGGACGACACCATGGCCATGCTGCACCGGCGGCCACCCTTGCCGGAGGGCGTCACCATGCGCGTCCTGCAACAGGCCAATGCCGGTCCGGCCTCCGCCCGCAATGCCGGGCTGCGGTTTGCGCGCGGCGAATATCTTTTCCTCATCGATTCCGACGACCTGATACAGCCGGGCGCGATCAGCACCCTGGCGGGCGCGCTGCGCGGATCAAAGGCGCCCTATGCGCTGGCCCCGATCCGCTCGGTCGATGCCAGCGGTGCGGCGGTGGTGGCGCGCCTTGAGGGCATTCCTAGGCAAGTGCCGGAAAACATCATCTCCAGCCACTGGATGACCCATTCGGCGCTCTACCGGCGCGAGGCGCTGCGCCGGGCGGGACCCTATAACGAGACGCTGCGCACCGGCGAGGATACCGAGCTGCAATGGCGGGTGATCGCGGTCAACGGTCCGGGAGTGATGATCGACACTGTGCTGGGTACCAGGCGGCTTCATGGCGGTGCGCAGCTCAGCACCGGCCTCAGCCAGCAGGACAAGGGACGCGGCGGATTGGCGGCGATTTCGGCCTTTGTCCGCTGGGCCAAGGTCAGCGGGGTCATGACGCCGGGCATCGCGGCCGGGGTGGTCCGCTATGCAATCATTACCGGCATCCGTCTCGGCGCCTGTGGCGACTGGTCGGGCAAGCGGGCGGCGCGGGCGCTCATTGCAGGAGTTTCCGGTCATGGCGTGCGCGGCGCGAAACTGGCCAAGCTGATCGGCGGGCCGGATGTCCGCCTGCTTTTCCAGGCCTTGCTGGGGCTGTATTATCTGGCGCGCGCGGCGCGGCTTGGGCTGGCGCTGTCGCGCGGGGCACATCACGGCATGCGGCGTAGCGGCTGGCTGCGGCCTCTGGCCCGGCGGCCCTTGCAGGTACATGGCTCATGAGCGCCGACACCGTTTCGCCGGGCATATCGATCGTCATCACCAGCTATGCGGGCCTTGCACCCTGCCTGTTTCTGGAAGAGGTGATCGCCCTTCGCGAACATCATGATCTCGACGTAATCGTCGTCGATGCGGCGCGCGATTTCGTCCATGGCGGCACCGCGGAATTTCGCCATGTCTCATGCCCCGGCCGCACCATTCAGGGCATGATGGCGGAGGGAATTCGGCTTGCCCGGCATGACTGGGTGCTGATTACCGAAGATCATTGCCGCCCGATGCCCGGCCTGATCCATGCCTATCTGCAGGCCATTGCCGATCATCCCGAAATCGACCTGCACGGCGGCAGCGTCGCCAACCTCACGACCACATCGCCCTGGTCGCATGCTGCATTTGTGACCGGACTGGGCGATCACTGGTCGGCGGCGGGCGACATGGCCGCGGGGGCCACCAATGCGAACATGCTGATCCGGCGGACCGCTATCCTTGGCGAGGAACTGGATCGCCCGGCGGCGCTGCTCAACATCACTGTCCCGCGGCTGGTCGGTTCCGGGCGCTATCGCCCCTGTCCGGAGGCGATAGTAGATCATGTCGTCGCTCTGAAGGGGCTGGAAGCGGTGACGTTCGTCACCCATTGCACACTCGAATCGGCTGCCGACCGGCGGATGGTAGAGCCTCGATTGCCGCTCGGGCGTTCGCTCTACCGGGCGCTGGCGGGGTTTCTGTGGTGCGCCTGGCTGCATCCGCTGCATGTCTTTGGCCAGCTGCGCAAGGCATCGCAGTTCAGCATCGCCATGGCCCTGCGGGTGCTGGTGATCGGAACAGGTGTGGGCTTGGCGCGAATGAAGGCCGATCTTGCCCATGCTATCGCCAGGCGCTGACGGGCTTTGCCCGAACAGGTTGGTGCGGACAACCGGCTGAGCTCCAACGACCAAGTCTCAGCCGAGGCAGAGCCGGTTTCAGCGAAAACTGGTGGAGCCGAGGGGAAGCGGCACAACGCCCTAAAAAACGCAGAAAACCTTTGTTTTCGGAACCAGCTACAACACCATGTGTAACGGCGGTGTGTAGCAGGGTCAACGCCGTCTTCTATCATGCTCTCTATTGTGGTTGAGTTGCTGCAACATCTTTCGCGCTTCTGCTTCAAAGCTTATCCGCACACCCAGCCGCGCTTCGCAAATGCGAGCTTCCATCGCCGCAACACCGCGATCAGCATTTCGGCTGGACCGTGCCTTGCCTTCAGGCGTGCGGGGACCAGTGGACTTCTCCCATGGCTTCCAACGACGAATAGCCTCCGCCTGCTTTGCACGCCTTTCCGGTGTCCACGCTTTACTAGTGCCCATCGAATTCACCGCCTTCAATACTTCGTTTCTTGGCTTGAGTGGTTAGCACGAGGCAGGTTCCAAGCAAATCGTCGGAGCAAGATTAGGCAGATATGGCGGAAAACTGGCGTTGTTCAAACTGCGCTGGCAAGCCATGGCAGACTTTTTATGTCAATTCTGTGTTATCAATTCCTGCCGTCTGCTGCATGGGCCAGTTGCTTTGCTTCACACAGTATCGGCGATAATTATGGCCGTGGCGACACTGCTCGTTCGGTCGTATCCATGATTATGCGGGATCAGCGTCCGAGCAGGTGCGGTGCATTAGCGAACGGAGGCTTTCCGTATTCGCGGCGGAACGTGGCGATCATTTCTGTCTCGACTTCCAAGGGAACACGATCAGGCGTTTGCTTCCATGCGATGCAGAGTTTGTCTGGCTCTGCAAGTTGCCAGATCAGACGACCGCCAGAGTGGTTCGTAGCTCGGCCTTCACCGTACCGACGAAACTGCCCGATGCGCCTGCGTAACTGGTTGGCCTTGCCGATATAGACCACATCAGCGTCGATCCAGTTCGCTTTAAGCACATGAAGCGAAACTGTGGGGTCTTTACCATCTCTCCATTTAGCCGGATTTGACGACAGAAAGGCCACAGGAGCAGGGGCGGTATAGGAGACGACATAGACACCGCCCGTGGTCGGGATCGCGCCCTTGACCCGCGTATCGGGGAATGTGAGCCACCCGGTGAAGCCTTCGGCCTCAAGCGATGCCCTGTCGAACTTCATACGCCTGTCCTGACACTCTTTCTCGCACGCGCTGCAACTGATGTCTTGCAACCGGTTGCAAGACATGAGTTCAAATCAAATCACGCCAGCCATTTATTTCGCGAATTTTCAACGTGGTTATCCGCCCGGCGAGATTTGTATCTACCTCGCAATGATAGCGGCTGCTGATGGTTCCGCCAAAACCGTTCTCGGCCTCAAAATCCTGCTGGATCGTCACGATCCCGGTGTCGTCATTCTTTTCGCTGTCCCAGCCCCAAGCGGTATCGAACGAGCCTTGGTTGATCATCGCGCTGCGTACCAAGCTCTGACAGGCCGTCACGGCAATGGCTTCATTGAAGTTTTTCCAGCGTGCGGATTTCGGTTCGGCCACAGCTACCTGCTTTGCCGCTTTGCGCTGTTGAGGTGTGGCATCCGGATCGTATTTCCCCTTTGCAGCCTCGGCTTGGGCTTGCTTGATCTGGAACCTCTCCTTGTTTTTGCAATCGACGAACCACTGAAGTTCGCTGCGTGTGGCACGGTCCGACACATCTACAATCTCGACCTGATCGCATTGCTTGCTCTCGGCAGCCGCTATAGCGGCCCAGCGCATCAAGTTATTGGCATTGTCGAACTGGGCTTCTCCCAGCTTGGCATAGGTTTTGGCATAGTCGTTCCGATCCATTTCAATAACGGCGTTCTGAACGATCTTTTCCTGCAAGAGGGCCAGTTTTTCAGCAACCGGATCGACCCGTTGCTCGGGTTCCTCCGTTGCCTCGGCCTCTACCTCTGCGGTTTCTTCATCGATAGAATTGGCTGATGGCGATGATGGAAAGATAACCATCAAGAAGAACGTGATCCCGACGCGCGGCCATGCTGGGATGCCATAGCCATGCATTGCCAATTGTCGCCAAAGAGGGGGCAGTGCCAAGAGCCCCATGGCGACCATGAACAAAGGGGCCAATATGCCACCTTCCAATATTACGCCCATGGCAGCCGTAAAGCAGATGAATACCCAGACCCAGGCAAAGATCGTCAACCATGGCATCGATTTGCGATTGTTACCCGCAGCAGCGTTCCCGCTTCCCTTGGCGGGAGAGGGTTCTTGCGCGTCAGAATTGGTGTCCATCTCTTCGTCTCCTTTGACTGAAGCAGTCAGGATACAGTCAAATTCGCGCGTTGTGTAACGATAAGTATGCATTTAGTTCAAATTGGTCTGTGGCGTACTCGATCCAACACCTGTTCAAAGAGGCCATGGACAATGATGATATTTGTGTGCGGTTCGGTAAGAACGTCAGGCGCATCCGCCGGGCGAAGGAACAGTCGCAAGAGGACCTCGCCGACAAGGCCGGGCTGCATCGCACCTACATATCAGGACTGGAACGCGGTGGCGGTCGAAACCCCAGCCTCAAAGCGGTGGAAAAAATCGCAAAGGCCCTAGGGGTCGATCCGAGGCGACTTCTCGACTAGTGATTGCTTGTAGAGGCGTGGTCGGCACATATTCACCCTCTTGCGAAGGGGCATATGACCGACATCATCAAGCCATTGGCATACTATGCGACGTTGGAGCACGCTCAATGGATTTTGGGCATGGACGGCCAATACCTCGACCAAATCGGCAAGTGCCGCAACCTCCAAGCCGCCTCACGAATGATGCGCGACTACAATGTCGCACGAACGATCTGGGGTAAAAATGGACTGCGGAATTTGGCGCAAGCTGTCTTTGACAAGCTCGAACATGAGACTTGGCCCGACAACCTCATGGCAAGAGCCAGGTGGTGCGCGTCCATCGCCGAAGATCATAGCGGGCAGCAGAGCACGAAAGGCAATCGAAAACAGGGGGCACCCTATTCAGCAGTCACCAAACTATGTTGGTTCCTTCATCCTGTTGGATGGACAATGTATGACCGATTTGCACGTCTTGGGCTGACCGGTCTGAAAGGTGCCAATGGAACTGAACGCTTTACGAGCTTCTACGACGCCTTGGATAGAACAGGCTTCTCCGACAAGTTGGCCTGCATCAACGAAGTCATCGAGGAAGAGCTTGGTCCCAATGCCCTTTATGCCGAGCGCATTATCGACAAGTTCCTTATGATGCGTGGCAAAATCTGGTCGCTATCGGACGATGAGGCCAGAGCGGACGAAATAGGCCAGCTTACGGTTCACAATCAGCTATTTCTCGACAATCCTCTGATCCTTAATCATACCGGTCACAGATCGCTCGGAAGTCGCATCGACCGGCTCGCAACGAAAGTCAGCGAGGTCTTGCCAAACGATAGCTTCATGACGAGCCATGTCGAGATGCAGCTCAAGAAACACCCAGAATTAGGCCGGTCTTAACCATATTCGTGCAACGCGCTGCAAATGGCAACCGCACCGCATTCCTTGATCCGGCAAACACCCCTCGCGCCTCTGGGTACGCTAGCTTATCGTGAGTTTGCAGCACGTGATCGGGGTCTCGTGGCAGAGATCGCAGAGCTTCGTGCAGAGTGGCAGCAAGCACTCACTCGGTTGAGCGCGCTTTCACGTGGACGGCAGCATAGCCGGGTCCGGCAACTGCTTCGATCCGGGCGCTTCGGTCCGTTTCATGCCTATCGTGGAGTTCTGAAGGCCAATCGTATCCGCCATGCCACGCGCCAGTCGCTGGAGGCGCTGGCCGAATGCCTTGATCCTTTCAGCCCCTGCTATGAGCGGGTGATGCGGCGCGAAGTCGTGAAAGACGGGCGCACCCGTATCGTGGACAACTTCGGACCTATCAAGCGGGCACTTCAGCACATGGTTGCTGATCTGATCCGCGCCACCAATCCTCCTCGTGCGAACCAATTCTTGTTCGCCGGTGGGATACCGGCAGCCCTTGCGGCTGTTGAAGCAGTCTGTGCACGTGGCCTGACACATGCAGTCGAACTGGATGTCGAAGGTTTCTACCGGAATATCCCGGTCGAGTGCCTGGCTGGAATACTGCGGCCCCTACCGGACGCGGTCGTCGAACACGTGGTATGGGATTTGTCCCTACGAGTGACAGGCGATGACGATCCGGGTGTTATCAGGGTGCGCAGCATCGCTCCTCCCCTCAATGGCACGTCTGGCTTGTCGTTGGGTTCCGCGTCGTCTCCCATCGTGGGCGAAGTGGTGATAGGCCGTCTGCTGGCCGCCAGCGAGATCGACTTCGGTCCCGACATCATCACCTATGCCGACAATCTGCTCGTTCTCGGACGTTCAGAGCAGGAGGCTACGCAGCGAGCAGAAGACCTGACGGCCTTGGCTTCATCGCGGGCTTACGGGTCATTGAGGTTGAGGGAGAAAGGACGGGGGCACTTCCTTCCGCCCGGCACTTCGGTGGGTGGCGGCTTTGCAACCGGTGTTCCTTTCGCCGGGCAGTTCGGCTTCCGCGATAGCAGCGGAGTGTTCACGTGGGGACCAACCCCTGAACGGCAAGAACGGCACTGGATAGCAGAGCGCGACGACTGCCCAACCCTTGCGGAGATCGAACGGGCTCAAGCGCGGGTCGCTGCGTTCCATCGTGCTTATCCGCGCTGGCAGGATCGGGAGATCAGGGAGGCCGATGAACGTGCGCGCCTGTCGGCTGCCCGGTATCTGCGCGTGCCAACCCCGGAAGCACTTGCCGCAGCCGGGCGCGATCTTGTTATGGCCCTGCTCCTGATGCGGGGTCAGGATCGGCAACTGGATGAAATGATCCCGGACTATCGGGGCATCCCGGACATTCGCCGGGAGCGTTTGCGGCAAGAGTGCATATCTCTCTTCCAGCGCATTGTCGGACAAGACGATACCGGACAGGCCGCCTAGAAGTCGAAGGCGGGGCTTGTCGGCGGAACAAGCAACGGCACGGGCAATCCGCCCGGATACGTCTCCGCAAATGGCCGCCTTTCGCTCGCCTGATCGAGCGAGAGCGCGAACACCCATGAACCCGGCAATGCAGACCGGCGAAGCAAGGCCTGCCATCGTTCGGGCTCCCTGAAGCGAGCGTGCAAACTAGCGTGACACCGCTTGCAGCATGGGAAGAGTTCAGCGGGCCGGTCATACCTTTCGAGATGCGCGAAGATGTAACCGCTGGTATTGATCCGTGCCGGATCGCTGAAGCCGCAGATCGTGCAGACCGTGGGCCGGACAAGTTGGCCGGTGCGGAACATGGCGTTCTGGATCGGTGTGACGGCGCACCGCTCTGCCCATGACCATCCATTATACGCACACTCCCATGGTCGGGCTCGCCGATCAGTCATGATCGTCTCCGAGCCTTCGCTCGATCTTGGCGAGAGATGTATCGAGCGATGCAACGCCCATGCGGAGTTGCGATGCAAGCACCCGCTGCATGTCCGGGGTGTTGTCGCGACGCTGACCTTCCAAGGCAATCATGTGGGTGTCTTCGAGCTTCGCCGTGATGTCGGCGAAGAGCCGGGGGATTGCATCCTTCATGCCGCCACAGGCTCCGAGAGGATGCGATAAACCGAACTGCGGCTCATCCCCAGCTTGGCGGCGATGTCACCGGCTTGAAGCCCTGTAGAGCGAAGTTCATGCACCTGCGGGGCAAGACGGCGGGCAGTAGGTGCTCGTCCCTTGTATTTGCCTTCTGCCTTGGCCTTGGCAATGCCAGTCTTCTGCCTAAGCCGCATGGTCGCCAACTCCCATTCTGCCATGGCAGCGAACATGGTCAGCAGCATCCGGCCTGTCGGAGATTTTGTGTCAACTTCACTCCCTCCGAAGTCCAGGATGCGCAGTGCAACTCGCTTCGCCTCCAACTTGGCGACGATGCCGAGCAAGTCTGTTGTCGAACGGGCGAGCCGGTCGATCTTGCAGACCACCAGCGTATCGCCTTCGCGCACGAACTGCAGGGCTGCCTCCAGTTGATCGCGTTGCGCGACGGATGAAGTCATCTCGCCAAATACGCGCTTACAACCGGTTGCAAGCAACATCGTTTCCTGTGCTTCATACCCCGCGACCTGTTCACTGGTGGATGAACGCCTATACCCTATAAGCATATGATAACCCCTGATTTTCCTTAGAAAATGCTGCCATCAATTGATGCTTAAGTCACGGATTTATTGACATAAAATCTCTACCATCTGCTTTCTGACGGTGATGTGCTGCGGAGAATAGATTGCTCATTCACCGCATAAGATGCGGAGATAATCCTTGCTTCTTGCGGAGAATAGTGCCATCAAACTCCGCAAAAGATGCGGTGATTATGACCTATATCCACGAGCGTAACGACTGGCCTAACTTCCGCTGGAGCGATGAAAAGATCGCCCAGCCCCTCGCCGCTGCGCGTCATCGGCAAGGGCGGCTTATTGGGCGCATGGAGGCACTGGGCTTTCCCTTGCAAGAAGAGGCTGTACTCCATGCCCTCACCGAAGATGTGCTGAAGTCGAGCGAGATCGAAGGCGAGATACTGGACAAGGACCAGGTTCGTTCCTCCATCGCCCGCCGCCTCGGCATGGATATAGCCGGACTGGTCCCAGCAGATCGCAATGTCGAAGGTGTCGTCGAGATGATGCTCGATGCGACACAGAACTATGCCAAGCCGCTCACCGCCGAACGCCTCTTCGGCTGGCACGCTGCCCTGTTCCCGACTGGGCGCAGCGGGATGAGCCGCATCATTGTGGGAGCTTGGCGAAACGATGCCGATGGCCCCATGCAGGTTGTGTCAGGGCCATACGGACGCGAGCATGTTCATTACGAAGCTCCGGCAGCCGACCGGCTGGATGCAGAGATGGCCAAGTTCCTCGACTGGTTCGAGACGGCCAATCCTGATCCGGTGCTCAAGGCCGCAATCGCACACCTGTGGTTCGTGACTATCCATCCTTTCGACGACGGCAACGGGCGCATTGCCCGCGCTATTGCCGATCTGGCGCTTGCGAGAGCCGAGGGGACAGCGCAGCGGTTCTACAGCATGTCTGCGCAGATCAGGATCGAACGCAAAGCCTATTACGACACGCTGGAAGCAACCCAGCGTGGCGGTCAGGACATCACTGCTTGGCTGCTGTGGTTCATCGATTGCCTCGACCGGGCTTTCGACGGCTCCGATGCGATCCTAGCGAGCGTCATGCACAAGGCGCGTGTCTGGGAAAGGCTGGCCACGCAACCCTTGAACGAACGCCAGCATATGATGCTCAATCGGCTGCTGGACGGGTTCGAGGGTAAGCTTACCAGTTCCAAATGGGCGAAGATCGCCAAGACATCCCCAGACACCGCGCTGCGCGACATCACTGACCTGGTCGAACGGGGCATTCTCATGAGAGACCCGGCGGGCGGGCGCAGTACCAGCTATTCCATCGCGCCGGACGAATGATCCCCTTACAACCGGTTGCAACGTCTCACTTAGGTCTATGACCCTGCGGGACAATCGTCCCAAAACCCGAAACGGACTTCAATGGGACGAAACGGGGAGCTTCCGGCCAATCCCATATGGGCAGGGGCTTGTGAGAACCGATATCCAACAATTGCCGACGACTTCTTGCCGTGCGATCCAACGCTATGACAATCAGTTATTCGACTTCGGAGAGGACTGGACCGGGGATGTAAGTTCGCTTGAGGGGCAAAAGCATCTGATATCGCGGATCGAATTCATGATAGTGAGAATAGATAAGTTCGATCAGCGTCGGGCCATCGATCAAGCGTAAATTGGGTTTGCCGCGTTCATAGGTTCGGGCGTCGGCTGAAAAATTTCCCAGTGTCACGAACAATCCATGCTCGCCGATCTCAATCGCGCCATGCAGCTGCTGCACTTCTGGTCGGCCAATCGTGGAAAGGATTTGTTTGCACTGGACCTTAATTATCGGAGGCTCAAAGCCGAGTTCATCGCGATGGGCGATGATGTCGATACCGCCGTCTGCTGAAGCTTGCGTCACTCGGCTATGGTAGCCCATGCAGCGGAGTAGGTGGGCTACGAAGTGCTCAAACTGATATGGTGTCTGCGACGATTTCAGGCGCTTGATAATAAAGTCTTCAGTCGATTCTTCTACCTGAGCGGAAACCCTATCTGCGCTCACATCATCGATATCGTCAGCTTCCAGCTCTCTCCCCTCCATCGCAGCGATAAACTCATCCGCATTGGAAGTTACCCGGAACATGGTGATCGCCGAGCCAATTTCGTTGAGTGCACTTTGTGAGAAAGTAGTCCTCGAAAGTGAGGTAATCCACTTGACGGGCCTGATGTGTGGATAGTCTGAATGTCGCTCAGGCTCGAATGCGTAGTCGCCATCGATCACGCCAATGTTGACCATGCGGTTCGGTTTCGATGGATAGATGACTATGTCGCCCTTTTGCATTTCGACCGCAAAGCGGAACAGCACCCCTGCCGCGCCCGGAATTGCACCTGGCTTTACCTCCAGATGGGTTGCCTCGACCTGATCCTTGAAGGCATTTCGAGTTGGCGTCAGCTTGCTTAAGTCTCCCATATTTTCCCAGCCAATAGCTACATAAGAGCCATCGACTGGATCGAGGCCAAGCTCATGCGGCATATGGATGCCCCAGAGGATCGGATCACTCATTTCATTCTCCTGCCAAACCATAAAAGAGCTCGACCTGCTTCTTTACGTCCTCGCGCAGTCCGTTCGTGTCTTTCACGCGCAACTGCTTAATCCCGGCAAGATTGAAACCAATATCCTTGGCTGGGTCCCCCATCTGCTCATTGTGAACGAGCAGGAAATTTTCGTCGGCCAAGCCATTTCCACGATTCAGGCCCATCAAGTACCCAATCTCGTGGTGAACATTCTTATTTCCGCCAGACAGATCGGCAATCATCAAACCGGAGTTCTCGATGAGTTCGAGTATCTCTTTGTTGATCTCATACGAGTAACCCGTGTCGAATTGATCTACGCGGATTTCACGGAGCTTGATGTCCAGTTTATGCTTCGCATTCAGATCGTCGACCGCCGCCTTCATCGCATCGTAATTGGACTTGGTCGCCTCTGAGAACGCCATTGATATGAAAATCTGGCGCCTACGCGATTCCGCAATCTTTTCGAAGATCTTGATTAGGTCGGCTGCGTTGATCGAGCCAAGTTCATACTGATGCGTGCGCAGGACCCAGTTCGTAAACTGGCTGATTTGGCCTGCGCTTGCTCCTGGTTTCAATTGCCAAAACAAGAACGCGGCAAACAAACCTTGTGCTTGGGAGCGTTGAAGGCGTTCGTCGGCGTAGATGTCATTCACTTCACGAATTGCTTCGAAGACGGATTTTGTGGTGGGGAGCTCGTCTAACTCCAACCGGGTAAACTGGCCCCGCACGTCCTGCAGAGATTGGATCAAGATTGAGCGGTGGCATTCTTGCGCTCCTTCAACCTTACCGAAGACCGTTCGGAGATGGGGTAGATATTCGAAGTTCAGCTTTGCACGAAGCTGGCGGCATTGCAGGTATTCAGTGCCGAACTGTTCGCTCAGCACATCGTCGGGAAAGCCTCCTTGATCGTCAATGATGCCCCGCAGAGATTCCTCGCTGGTGAGTTTGCGGGCCTTGGAATTGATATTGTGGAACAGCGCCTTTTCATTGCGCGGGGCATCGGTGGGATTGAAAAGGATGATGCAGAAGGGGGCGAGGAAGCGGTCGTATTTCTCGTCGTCCAGCGCCTCCAGCGCACTCAGCCGGTGGTTACCGTCGATGCGTTTGAAGGGGCGGTCGCCATCGGCCACGGAAATGTCATAGCGCGATGTGCGGGGCACGATGCGCAAATCGTTGACGTTGGATTTGAACTTGTGGCCACGCATCACCATCGCCAGTGGATCGTCCGCTGGTACGCCGGGTTTGTCATAATCCACCGCCAGCGTGGTGGAGAGGACGATTTCGGGGAAGAACAGATAATCACCCGCCGCAAAATAGCGCTTGATCTCCTCCACATGGCCGGGCGTCAGCTCGCGCTGATAGGCGGGGTCAGCGGAGGACACGCGGGCGATGTCGCGCAACGTGGCATAGCCGCGAATGCAGGGAAAACCACCGAGCGAAAGGCCGTATGCGCCATGGAAAATGGCCCTCATGCCGCACCGCCCAGCAGGATCGCCTCGATCTGGCGCTTTGCTTCTTCGAGTTCGGCGGTGGCCTGGGTTTCAAGGTCAATCGCCTGCTCGCGCTTGTTGCATATTTCTTCGACCAAGCGGGTCTGCACATCTTCGGGAGGGACCGGGATCAACAGCTTGCGCAGGAAGGCATCATCGACACGGCGATGGCCGGATGAGCCGGTAAAGAACCGCTTGGCCTCGCGCCTGACCCTGCCCATCCTCAGCAGCGCGTGGATATACTCGGACATGACCGCACCGCCGCGCGGGCGGATGACGTGGAACTCGGTTGAGCCAAAGCCCACGCCATTGGTTAGCCCATTGGCCACAGCCGACTTTCCATTTTCCATGCAGGGCGTGATCTTGGCCCAGAGCACATCCTGATCGCGGAAGAACGTATAGCCGACGCATTCATCGATGGGGCGATCAGGCAGATATTCGACAATGCCCAGCCTGTCGGAAATGGCATCCATTGGCACAAACCCGGCCAAGTCATTCTTGTGTAAGCCGCTGAACGAAGTGCGCGGGTTGACGTGGCAGACTTGCCCAAGCGGCACGGATTCGATTGTGTCGGACTGCAACGAGAAGTCCGACTGATGCACAGGCGGATCAAACCGCCAGCCGCCGAGTTCGTGGGAGCTCACGCAGAAGGTGCGGTTTTCCAGCGTGTTTTCGGCCTCCGGCGGCAAGGTGATGCCGAGTTCGGACAGGAGATAGTCATCAATCGACGCCAGCAGCGCAGCGGCTTGGGCTAGGCGAGCGTTATACGCCTGCATAGCTTTGCTGTAATTTGCGACGATTTGCGCTTGTACCGTCTCCGGTGGGACCGGAATCGTGAGGCTCCGATACTCCTCCGCATTGATATTTGGCTGGCCCGTCAATCTTCGCGTCGCATGCACCCAAAGATGATATACGGGCAGCTGCGTGTAGATGAAAGCAAACGCCGGAATGATCTTTGCCGGATCGAAGCAGAAACGGATCATGTAGCCGGCGAAAATCGCCGGGCCATCCTCGACCGAATACATGTAGCTCTTGCCCGCAGTGTTCCCACTACGCGCCAAAAGAATATCGCCATCATTCAAGAGATATCGGTCATCAATCGTCTCTGCGGTCGCGCCGAGACCGGGGACGAGTCTGCCAACGCTATCAACGTCGGTGATACGAATGTAACGTATCTCCTCAGTACTTTCTCGATCAATTCCGCGCTCGTTTGCTCCGTATTGCGGGCGACGTCTGAGCAGGTTCGCTACTCGTGCTAGCGGGTAGTTTGCATGGGACGCTAGCCGACTGAACCGGACCATGACCGGATCCCAGCGTCGATCAATTTCACCCCAATCCGCGATGAAGCTATTCGCCTCTTGCAGATCGGGGCTTACGCAAAAGGGCGCGGTTCTCCCGCCTCGATATGGGCGATGAAGCGGCTGAGCTCGCCCGCCACGGCCTCCAGCTCGTTGCTGACGGTGGGACGACCGGTGGCGTCGTAGCCAATGTCCTCGGCAATCGCCATGTAGATTTCATAGTCCGAAACCTTGGCCTTCACCTCGGCCAGATAGCGGTCGTTCAGCGCCTCGCGCAGGGTTTCGATGCGCTCGTTGTAATTGTCATTGGTGTCGGCCTTCCACTGGGCATAGGCCTCAGTTTTTTCATGCGCGGCCTTCGCTTCCTCAGCTTCTGCCTTCAAAGCCTTGCGGATGGCGGCGGTCAGCGTGCCCTGTTCGGACAGTGCTTCGGCCTTCGCGATCATCTCGGCATCGATCCGCTGGCACTCCACGTCTCCGCGTTTCAGCACCGCCTTCTTCTCGGCAATCAGCGCCTCCAGCGCGGAGCCGCCATCCTTGGCATCGTGCAGCCTATCCTGCGCCTGCTCCTTGATCCGCTGGATCGCCGCCGTGGCTTTGGCATCATATTTCTTGAGGAACAGGACCGAGCTTTTCACCCCCGCGCCATTGGCGGCAAAGGCGAATTGAGGCAGCGACACGACGCTGACGATCCGCCAATGCTCCTCGATCCAGTTGCGGACATATTGCATCGATGAATTGGTGAGGATGCTGTCGGGGATGACCATCGCCATATAGCCGCCCGGTTTCAGGAAGCGGTGGCATTGTTCGATGAACAGAACTTCGGTGGTCTGCTGATCGCGGTGCTTTTCGGTGAAGGTCAGGCGGATGACCTCGTCCGATCCCTCCACCTGTTTCTGCACTACCCGCACATTGTTCATCTTGGCATCGACCCAGTCGATATCCTTGCGGCCCAGATCATAGTCCTGAAGATAGCGCTTTTCCGCCAGTTTCACCTTCGCGCCGAAGGGCGGGTTGGTGATGATGAAATCGAACGTGCCGGGCATGAAACCTTGGTTGCCGGTGGCGGCGCGCATGGCATCGATCGATTCCAGCCCGTCATGCGAGATGACATTGGTGTGGCCATCATCATGGATGATCATGTTCATCTTGGCGGTGCGGGCTATGCCTTCGGAAATCTCGATCCCGTAGAGGTTATTCTCCGCAAAATCGTGCCAGTGCTTCCAGTGTTCTCGGTCGCCATGCTTGAAATAGCCTTCCTCCACCATCCGGTCCGCATCGCGGCGCACCTTGTCGAGCGCATGGAGCAGGAACCCGCCGCTCCCGCATGACGTATCAATAACCGCGCTATCCCGCGTGATCGGCAGGGCATCGACGATAAATTTAACGATATTTCGCGGGGTAAAATACTGCCCGAACTCGCCCCGGAAAAAGCCAGTCATGAAAGTCTCGAACGCGCGGCCCTTGCTGTCGAGATCGGTTTCGGAAAGGTTGGTATCGGCAAGATAGCCGACCACGGTCTGCAGTTCGGCGTTGGACAGGCGGATATCGTCCTGGAACACCTCCTTATCGCGCGCGCGGCCCTGTTCGTAGATCGCATGGATGCGGCGCTTCAGGTCATCGCCCTTGTCCTTGTCGCTCTTGAATACCTGAAAGTCGTAGGGTTCGCCTGGTTTGCGCGGGGCGCGCTCGTCCCAGATCTTACAGAAGATCAGCTTGTCGAGCTCGTCAAACGCCTCTGCCGGGTTGCGCTTGCCCCCCGCCCAAAGCGCGTCGTGTGCCTGCTTGAACTTGCGGGTGAGGTCGGTCTCCTGCACCACCTTGAGTTCGAACCCGTTGACGCCGCCCTTGGTAAAACGCGCGGCGGCGACATCGGCCTTACCAAAGCGGGGAATGTCCGGCTCGCGGTTGTCGGCCCGCTCCATGCCGCCAAAGCCCGCGACCTTGAAATAGTCATTGCGGATTGCTGACGTCATCCACATGTATTCGGCCTTTAGCGAATTGGCATAGCCAAAGCCCTGTTCAATCGCCTGGTCCAGTTCGCCCTTGCTGGCTTCCTCGCGCTTGCACTCGACGACAATGTAGGGCGTCTTGCGGGCCTTGTCCTTGAAGACAACGATGTCGGCTGAGAGGCTGGGTACTCTGTGGGGGACGGGGTATTCGATATCGAGCTGATCGGCTGGATATTCGTAATCTAGTATGAGTGAGACATAAGCACCGGCGCGGACTATCTCTTCGGGATTGATCTGCCCCCTTCTGAGTGGCCCAATTTTTATTTTAGGAATGGCCACGAAGGAGGAATGGAATGGCAAGGAAGCACAGGCCGGAAGATATCATTGGCAAGCTGCGTGAGGCGGAGATCGTTCTGGCGCAGGGCGGGACGGTTGCAGATGCATGCCGGCGGATCGGAGTTACCGAACAGAGTTATTATCGCTGGCGCAAGGAGTACGGCGGCTTGAAGATGGATCAGGCTCGACGGATGAAAGAGCTGGAAAAGGAAAATACACGGCTGCGTCGGGCCGTGTCTGATCTGATGCTAGACAAGTTGATCCTGCAGGAAGCTGCCAAGGGAAACTTCTGAGCCCTGCGCGCCGCAGGCGCTGTATCGATCATATAAGGGACATGATGCCAGTGTCCGAGCGGCGGGTCTGCCGTGTGCTTGGGCAACATAGATCGACACAGCGCAAGACGCCGCGTGGGGCAGATGACGAAGCCGCACTCACTGAAGACATCATCGCCCTGACCAGACAATATGGTCGCTACGGCTATCGCCGGGTGACCGCCCTGCTGCGGGATGCCGGCTGGCATGTGAACCGCAAGCGGGTAGAACGCATCTGGCGCCGTGAAGGGCTCAAGGTGCCGCACAAGCAGTCCAAACGCTCTCGGCTTTGGCTCAATGACGGATCATGCATCCGACTGCGACCAGAGTATCCGGGGCACGTATGGTCCTACGACTTTGTCGAGGGGCGGACGCACGATGGTCGCAAGTTCCGTATCCTGTCGATCATCGATGAAGCCAGCAGGGAGTGCCTGGCCCTACCAGTTGCGCGACGACTGCGTAGCGAGGATGTGCTGTCAGCGCTGGCTGAACTGTTCGTCACCCGTGGGCCGCGGCACATATACGGTCAGACAACGGCCCTGAGTTTATCGCCAACGCCGTGCAGCAATGGCTGGCGAAGATCGGTGTGAAGACGCTCTACATTACACCCGGCAGCCCTTGGGAGAATGGCTACTGCGAGTCCTTCAACGGCTCGATGCGAGACGAACTCTTGAACGGGGAGATCTTTTACACCCTGGCCGAGGCTCAGATCCTGATCGAAGCCTGGCGGCGGCATTACAACACCATCAGACCGCACAGCTCACTTGGCTACCGACCACCGGCCCCGGAAGCAGCGACACCACCATGGCTGCCCTCCGGTTCCGCTTCGCTCCACCTACGGGCAGCCATGGCGTCGGAGGCAATTATGCACTAACAAACAACACGGACCACTCGGTGGGGGCCGGTCAGGATCATTCAGTCGGTATTTTTTGTTTTGGGCGCGATAAGAGACATTCTTGCTATCGCTATCGATTGATATCAGTTTGGCTTCGATGCCTCGCTGGATAATCTCAGGTACTTTCATTAGATATCCCCGCTTCGATCCTCTATCAAAGTTACTAGCGCAGACAGCATCATCGGGCCAAGCCGAAACGATTCCGAAGCCTGTTTCTAAAACTGGCAAGGCCTCCCTTCCGCTGAAAGGATGCATTACATGAAGACCGAGTTGCTAGACGCCGATTCCGTCCGCAAGCGGCTAAGGAAGCTCATTAGGAAACATGATAAAATCAGCTTGGCGGTAGCTTGGGGCTACAATGGGAAGGTCGCAGATTGCCTTTTCCAGCATTGCGACAAATTCGAAACTGTCATGTTCGGCGTGTCGTTTTGCCAGACTGACCCAGCCCTAGTTGACCGCCTTGTTGGTCTCCGAAATGCATATATCGCCGAGAGCAGTAACGGCACCTTCCACCCGAAGCTGTACTATTTTCAGACTGGCGACTTTGCTGAAGCGATCGTTGGCAGCTCCAATTTTACTGGAGGTGGGCTTGGAAAAAACTGGGAAGCCTGTCTTCACATAAGGGGGGCTGCTGACGCTCCGGCTTTCGAGCAAATTCGCTCCACAATCGATGGCTATAGAGAACTGCGGAAGCCCGTGAGCACAGCCATGGCTAAGAGCTATCGACTTCAGTTCGATACCGCGAAGAAACACAAGAGACCGAAGAATCCGATCCTGCCGAGCGATAAATCGGGATGGCGTCAACTCACATCGCCATTGGTGGAAATGGATTGGAAGACATATGTGAGCCTTGTTCAAGGAAGCCGTTTTCACGAGCTTGATAGGCGCCTTGGCCTTCTGCGAGAGGCCCAGAAGATGATCGCAAGCGCAGCATCCTCTGCCGACCTTTCGCCGAATGAGTGGAAGGCTATTGCAGGTGTGATCGGAGAAGCTCAAAAACGCGAAGCTAACCTTGAAGGGCACGACTGGAAGTGGTTCGGTTCAATGAGCGGAATGGGCGATTTTGCCAATCGAGTGAAGGATCAAGATGCTTGGCTAGCCCGAGCGATGGACTCGATACCACGGCATGGGGATATTTCGCAGGATCAGTTCGACACATTCTGCGAGCAATTTTTGCGAGCATTTGAGAACTCTCATCGCACTGGTGGAGTGCCAACGGCAACACGGCTTCTAGCGATGAAAAGACCCGATACTTTCGTTTGTATCAGCAAGCCCAACTTAGCCGGGATTTCAACCGCACTTTCATTCGCCAAGACAACTCTCAACCTTGAGAATTATTGGGGTCGAGTGGTTGAACCAATTCGAGCATCGATTTGGTACAACGCGAAACGCCCAACTGGCGAAAGCGGGCAAATCTGGGATGGTCGCGCGGCGATGCTAGACGCAATCTACTACGACCCCGCCTGAAGCGTGGGCCCAAGCACGAAATTCCATGCCGAGAAATAGAAACGCTTTAAACCGTTGCGCCCGACTTCGTTTACGACAATTGTTAAATCATTGATCTGGCAAGTGGCAAAATTAAAGCAGTTTTCACTCTGAATCGCAGACATCTGACTATCTAAGCTGCTTGGGAAGCCACCGTCAATCAATCGTCCAATTCAGCATGCGCATGAAGGTGGGAGATGTCGAAACCGTAGCTGACCGCATCCACGCACGCCTTCAGTACGTCCGCTTCGAGCCCCGACCCATATCGCCTGCTTACTTTTTTGCCCCTGGCCCATCCGCACAATTCTTCCTTCTTCTCTTCTATAACATCGGCTCGATCCAATGCCCGCTTGAAAGTGTGCCTGAATGAGTGGAACGACAGTTTTGAGCGCCTTTCGCCAAGCTCGAAATGCCGTAAGTCGCTGTTATACCATTTGGAAAAACGCGAGCTTTGATCTTCATATTTGGAATGGGCAGGCACCTCGGGAAACAGGGTCAGTTGGCCAAGTCTCCGTCTGCGTGCGACCCAATCAACAAGGCCGATAGCCACCAATGCCGGATGAATGGGTATCTCCCGGATGGCATTGTCGTTTTTCAACTTCATGTCCGAAGTGAGCACAATAAAGTCATTTCCGTTGGGCGAGACGCGAAAGTGATCAGTGGTGAGTTGCAATAACTCACCACATCGCAGTCCGGCAAAAAGCCCTATGAGCGGCGCCCAATAGCGGGCGCGGCGAATGATGTGCGGCCCTGAAATTGAGAACCCTCGACGATCATCGCGGCAGCCCGTGTATATCGGGCGACGGAAAATGCGCTGCAGTTCATCGTCCTCAAACGGTAACTTCGCCATCGAGCCATCTGGTTTGGCGGTGAGCGGCTTGAGACCATCAGCATAGTTTTTCGCAACATAGTCGTGCTGGTGCGCCCATTTCATAAATCGCGATAATTGCGACAGGTATTTGTCGAGGGTAGCCCATGCCAATGTTGGATCGCCGCCCGCCCTTGTAGCAACTATGGTCGCGATATCCTTTCCCTCCCTGATCTTATCCTCAAAGTTGGGAGGCAAGAGGGCGAAGCTATCGCGGAACTTGTCGCATTCGTCGGCCTTGATCTGCCAAACCGGAGTTTCCGGGCCGAAGAAAGCAACAATGTGTTTGATTTCGGCTTGGTAGCGGTCTTTGGTCTTGTCGGTAGTCGGCTTTGCCAACAACTGCGTCAGATAAGTTTTCGTGGCCTTCGCCAATGACCGCTCTATGACCCCGACCGGAACTCCCGCCCCCTCGGCGTCTCTGGAGGGACTGCGGTGTTCGACTTTGCCACCCGCAAGATAGTCAGCGAACAGCCGATCCGTGATCCGGTCAGTGTAATCGCCCTGAAGGCGAGCAATTTTGATCTTGTACAACTGTGCCATCGCGCGGCGCAGATAGTTGTGCAGTAGTTGCAGCGGTTCGCCGTCCGTGTCGGCTCGTAGCTTAGCTTTCCGCAAGACCGCAAATCTGGCTCCAGCGACATCGTCGCGGCCATCATCCAGTTCGGGACCAGTCAGGCGAGCAAGCATTGTTTCTAACTCGCAGAGCCAAGACAAATTGTCCGCATTGTCTACATCGGCTGGAATTGGAGGACTGCCATCCAGCCCAATCATCGCGTCCACAAAGAATGCCCTTGCCAGTGGAGCAGCTTGGGCGCTCATCAGCAGTGGCAGATCATCATCGTTCGGCCACTCGGGTAGCTTGCTGCGCGAATAGATGCCGGTCCTCTCCGGGCGGGCATTGAAGCGACGCATTGCCTCGATGCGCGCATGGTCTAGTCGGGTGAGTGCAGTTTCGTAACTCGCCGTTTCAAGGCTGATCCAAATCTCGGCAGGTGAATTACTGGATTTAAGATGTTGGGGGCAACGCTGCCGAAAATACCAGACGGCGCTTCCTTTGCGCTTTACCAGACCAGTCGGTTTTCCCATCTCTGACATACCCAATGTGTAACACCTGTGGGTAGCAAGATCGACAAGAAAGGCCGCAATATCTTCAGTTTTGCGGAACTCTGCGGAATTTAAAGAGATTGGTGGAGCCGAGGGGAATCGAACCCCTGACCTCGTCATTGCGAACGACGCGCTCTCCCAACTGAGCTACGGCCCCTGATGATCGGAAGGCCGCTATAATCAAGCCCATGGCGGCTTTCCACCGAAAATAGCGAATGGAGCGGGAGCGCCGGAAAAAAGCGCCTTGCTGTGGCGAAGGTCACAGCCATGATCCGCCGAATCACGCAAAAGGACTGCAGCCGTCCTTCCCCCCTCGCCCCCCCTTCCTGAGCAAAGCCGGAAGGACGGCACTATCCCCGAAGACGCTGCCTGTTCAGCTTCCCGGCCCGGCGACGCTGTCATCGGGCAGCGGCTCGCTGCTCATTACCGGCGCCGGCGGCGGTCCATAGAGCGCCAGCCATTCGGCCAGATCGCGATTATATTGCTCATAGGAGAGGAAGAAGCGGTCGAACACGCCTTCCAGCTGCGGCAGGGCGCGGGCGGCAAATGTCTCCAGATCGGCAGAGGCCGTCAGGTTTGCTTCCTGCCCCAGGATCATGGCGGCATTGCAAAACTCGCTTTTCACCGGCGGCAGCGAGAAGAAATTATAGACCTGCGTCGTATGGGTGTCGCGGATGCGGGCATAGCCGCTGCCATATTGCTGGCGGAACTTGCTCTCGATCGCACGATTGGCACCGTCCAGCGTGCGCTTATGCGTCTTGAGGAACAGGTTATAATCATCGGCGATGCGGTAATGCTCTGCATTCTGGCAGTTGAGCGCGGCGACATTGAAGGCGGAGCGGAAGTGCCACAGCGTCTCCGCCGGGCCAATGTCGCGATTGGGCGTGTCACGCAGGCCATCGGCGCGCAACGGCGGTATGGTCATATATTGCATCGCGCCCATGGGCGGGGTCGGCTGGCGCGGCGGAGCGACGACAACCGGTGCTGGCGGCGGCGGAGGCGGCGGAGCCGGTGGCGGCGTTGTCGGGCCGCACGCTGCCAGCAGGAGCGCGCCCGGCAGGGCCAGCTTGCTGAAAATAGTCCGGGTCATGGCGCATTCCTCCCTGTGGCGTGACGGCATGGCCGCCACGTCACCCTCCTGTCCGCTTCTAATGGCTTGATTCGCGATCACAACTGCAAAACGCAAGCGGGCTGGCGGATCGCATCAGGCCTGCGACATGCCGAGCATCCGGGCACGAAAAAACCCGGCGGATCGCTCCGCCGGGTCCGGTAATGCACCAATATGTGCGGATCAGTCCTGGCTGCCGAGGAAGCTCAGCAGGAACTGGAACATGTTGATGAAGTCGAGATAGAGGTTCAGCGCCCCCATAATGACGACCTTGCCCATCATGTCCGTGCCCGCGACATAGGCATAGATGCTTTTCAGCTTCTGCGTGTCATAGGCGGTCAGCCCGGCAAAGATCAGCACGCCGATAGCGCTGATCGCCCAGGACATGGCCGAGGACTGCAGGAACATGTTGAGGATCGAGGCGACGATCAGGCCGACCACACCCATGATGAGGAAGCTGCCCCAGCCGGACAGGTCCTTTTTCGTGGTATATCCCCACAGGCTGAGACCGGCAAAGGCCGCAGCAGTGGCGAAGAAGGTGGTGGCGATCGATTCCCCTGTATAGACGAGGAAAATCGTCGACATGCTGAGGCCCATCAGCGTCGCAAAGGCCCAGAACATCACCTGCAGCGCGCCTGCCGAGAAACGGTTCTGGCCAAAGCTCATCGTGAACACGATGGCCAGCGGCGAGAGGATCAGTACCCAGGGGAGCAGTCCGCCGCCCATGAACACCTCGGCCGCCATGCCCGAACGGGCAAACAGCAGCGCGACAAGACCGGTGAGCAGCACGCCGCTCGCCATGTAATTATAGATGGACAGCATATAGCTGCGCAGCCCGGCATCGAATGTGGCGCTGTCAACGCTGGTGGCCGCACCGAACATCGCATCGGTATTCTGGCTGCCCGTCATGCGCGGATCAAAACGATCTGCCATAATATCTGTTCTCCTTTGCCCGGCAATGATACCGGATGGGATTAATATCGCGTTTCATTCGCGCAATTTCAAGTGAAACCGGAAGGATGGCGCGACCGCCTGTTCCGCCTGACGAAAGAGCGATGCGCCTTTTTCTTGCCCTTGTTCCGCCCGCTGCTGTCCGTGCCCGGCTGACCCTGCTCCAGGCCGGGTTGCCCGGTGCGCGGTGGCTGGATGCAGCACAGATGCACGTGACCATGCGATTCATCGGCAATGCCGACAGCCATGTGGCGGACAGCCTGGTCGCGGCGCTGGACAGGATCGAACATGAGGCGGTCACGGTCCGGCTGGACGGACTGGGGCATTTTTCGCGACGCGTTCATATTGACCAGCTCTGGGCGGGGCTGTCGCCCCGGGCGCCGCTGGCGCACTTGCACGGCGTGCTGGAGCGGATCTGCGTGCGGTGCGGGCTGGAGCCGGAGCATCGCGCCTTTGTGCCGCACATCACCATTGCCCGCTTTGCGCGCAGTGCGGCGCCATCCGAAACGCGGCTGGCTGCCTATCTTGCTGCCCATGGCGGGCTGGCCGGCGAGGAATTCATCATGGACCGGCTGTTCCTGATGGAAAGCCGGATGGGCAAGGGCGGCAGCCATTATCTGCCACTCGCCGATTTCGGGTTATTCAGCTCGCGCCGGTGATATAGTCGCGCATGGCCGCTGCCTCGCTCTCGATCTTTTCAACCCGGTATTTCACCAGATCGCCAATCGAGATGAAGGCGACGATGCAGTCGTCATCGACCACCGGCAGATGGCGGATGCGCCGCCGGGTCATCAGCGAGAGCGCGGCCATGACCGCCGTGTCCGATGACACCGTGACCGGCGGCGAGGTCATCACCTCTCCGACAGCCATGTCCAGCAATGCGGTGCTGCGGTCGCGCAGGCCGTAAATCACGTCGCGTTCGGAGAATATGCCCACCACCTGGTCGCCATCCACGACCGGCAGCGCGCCGATGCGCTTTTCCGCGAGCAGCTCGACCGCTTCGCGCACGCTGGTTTCCGCTGTGCAGGATATGACCCCGGATTCGCGGGATTGCAGGATGTTGGCGATCGTCATGGTGCGTCCTCCTCTCCGGGCCGCGCATGCCGGTCATTTGCCGCTGCCGCTCTGGACATCATGCGCGACTCATGGGCCATAATCACAGAAATTGCGGCATTTGGAAAGCGGCCTGCCGCCGACATTGGTCGCAATTGGACTTGATTGCGCTGCCGCATGGCCACACATAGCGGCTATGGTCCGACCTTCCAGCCTTGATGATCCCGAATATGCTGCCTTTGCGTGGGCGCGCTATCGCCGGCTGATGACATGGATGGCCTGTTTCACGCTGCTGTGCGTGGTGGTGGCGTTGGGCACGCTCTATGCGCTGCACGGCATGGTGTCGATCCACCTCTATCTTGCCGCCGCTCTTGGCATCGCCGCTTCGATGCTGCTCATGTCGGCGCTGATGGGGCTGGTGTTCCTGTCAAGCGGCACCGGCCATGACGAGGCGATAGAGGATCCCCTGCAGGATGAATTGCCATGAATGACCAGCAGGCCGGCCAGGATTTTCGCGAACCGGTGCTGCGCGTCGTTCCCGGCCCCACGGATATCAATTCGAACGGGCATATCTTTGGCGGCTGGGTGCTGTCGCAAATGGATATTGCGGGCGGCATTGTCGCCGCGCGGCGGGCGGAAGGGCCGACCGCCACCGTGGCGATTGAGGCGATGCAGTTCATCGCCCCGATCCTGCTGGGCGACCTGATCTCGGTCTATGCCCATGTCGAGCGGGCGGGGCGTACCTCCATGGGGGTGCGCATCGATGTGATCGCAACGCGCCAGCGCGGCCAGCAGGAGGTCAGGGTGACGAGCGGCCTTTTCACCTTTGTCGCGCTCGATGAACAGCATCGTCCGCGTCCCTTGCCGGAGCTGACAAGGCTGGCGTAGAGTCCGTTCGATTCTGGCTGAATCAAGGCCTGCGCTTTCGAGCCAGACATGTCCATCTGACTCGAAAATATTCCGGACGGGCTTTAGTCGTAAATTTCGGACAGCTGATAGCTGAGGTCGGCGCTGCCATTGGCGGGGACGCGCACCACCCAGACATGCATGCCGTTCTTGGCGATGATCCGCCCCTTTGCCCGGCGTATCTTCCACTCGCCGGTCGCGCCAAGGCCAATCTCGGCATCAACAGCAAAGTCATTGGCGTTGGTGAGGTTCACCCGATAGCCCTGCCAGCCTGATTTTTCATCGCCGACATTCTCATTGGTCATCAGCACCTGGGGAGAGCTGGCGATGATGAACTTTACATCGGCGTTGACCGGATAGTCGCGCATTTCCGCTTCGCCGACCAGCAGCTCCTCGCCTGCCGCCGGTTCGAACAGGGCGATGCCGCCCGATGGCAGCGGCAGGCCCAGCCCGTCGCTTTCGCGATTTTTCATGCGCAGTTCGATGTCGAGCGGCTCGTTCTCATCCTCGTCCCATGGCCAGGCGGTTGCGCGATAGATTTTTTCCACCTTCACACCGCGCTTGACGGCAAAGGCCACCTGTTTCTGACCATTTGCGGCGACGGTCGAGCGAAACGGAACGCGATAGAGCTTGAGGTCGCCCAGCTCCTCCTGCCCGGCGGTGACGACTTCGGAATCGGCAAATTTCTCCTGCCGTCGCGCGGCGGTGACAATGATATTCTCATTCATGGCTCCCGCCATCATCATCGGGGCGGGCGGCGGAGACGGGGGCGGCAGCAGGTCATAGACGTCGCTGCCATCGGCAGTGCTGCCCAGCGGATAGCATTCCAGATAGAGCGGATTGCCATCGGGCGCCTCGGCCAGGCTGTCAAAATCACTCTCGATATTGAGCGTCCCGGCAATGGCGTTGAGATTGGCATCGGCAAAGCTCTGGCCATTGTCATTGGCCAGCGTCAGCCAGGCGGTGATGTCCATGGTGTCGCCGTCATCGGCCATGGTCGCGACATAATTGGCGGACCAGTCAAAGCCGGTGGCAAGATAGGTGAGCGTCACCTGCACGCGCACCGCCTCGGGCGAATAGGTCTCGACCGAGAGTACCGGCCTGGCCGACAGGCCGGGCGGGACCTGCCCGAACACCAGCCCCTCGGGCAGGCCCGAACAGCGCAGCGCCTCATAGCCCTCCGCCGTCTGCAGCACCAGCCCGCGCCAGGCGACGGTGCGGACAATGGCGTCGACCTCGCGCACCGCGCCGGTCGCCGGGTTGGTGCGTTTCAGCGTCACCCGGTTGCCCAGTGTGCCATCGACCAGCGCGGCGGGCGACAGGATTGCGGCATCGCGATTCTTCTGGACGGTACCGCCGGGCAGGCCGGTGACGATCGCGCTGACCGCGACCATGCCCTCTGCCACGCCATCGAAGCGGACCGTCGATGCGCCCTGGGGCAGGTCTATCGTCCGCTTCTCGCTGATCAGGGCAAAACCCTGCAGATAGCCGATACTCATGTCGTCTTCGCCGCGATCCGGGTCGCGATAGACCGACACCGAAACATCATCGATGGCCTGGGAAGACACGACGGGCTGGGCCAGCGCAGGCAGGGCGCCGGCCAGCATCAGCAGGGCAAGGGCGAGCCTTGCAATCATCTCAATAGCGCGTGTCGTAACTGACCGTCAGCACCGCCGTGCCATTGGCGGGCACCGGCACCTGCCAGAGCCGGGTATCGGCGTTGATCTGTTCGCCGGTCAGGCTTTCCTTCGGGATACGGGTGTCGCTGGCCCACCAATATCGCGACAGTCCGCTCTGCTTCATCTCGACCGTTACCGGCTGTGACCGGGCGTTGGTGAAGCTGTAGCGCATATTGGTGCGGTAATATTCCTTGGGCCGCTCAACCGTCGCTTCCTCGCTGCTGCCATCGGAACGGTTGATGCGGTAACGCGCGGTCTGCTCCCATTCATCGCTGGTGATCTTCTCGCGCGAGACCACTTCGCTTTTCACCTGCACGTCAAATGCCTGGCCGGTGGTCAGCGACAGGGTGCTGCCCATCGGGGTGTGGCCAATGCTGCTTTCGCCGATGAACTGCGGCGATCCGCGCATGTCTCGCTGATAAAAGCGTACCGCGCCCGCCGGAAGCGCATCGCCCAGCCCGCCATCGCTGCTGGAGGAAAAGCTGATCGCGGTGTTCACGCTTTGCGGATTGTCCATATTGGACATCCAGCCAAAGCCGATGGCGTAGACCTTGCGCGCCGGGACGCCCTGCACATCCAGAAAGCTCACCTGCTTGGTCTGGTTGTTGGCGATCGTGGTACGCCCGGCGATCGGATAGAGATAATAGTCGCCCAGCTGTTCGCGGTCGGCGCTCTGGGTGCCCGCACGGACCATGCCGCGCGGCGCGGAGGGGCGGCTATAGCCGCCGCTTGACGGGCTGCCCGCCACCAGCAGGGTGTTGGCATTGTGATAGGTGGTGCCGCTGCTGTTGTTGAGCGTGACCCAGCCCTGCACGTCGATGCTGCCCTTGGCCTCGTCGAACAGCGCGACATAATCGGCGTTCCAGCCCAGCCCCGGCGTCAGATAGCGCAGCGATGCCGGGCGGGTTCCCGCACGGCTGCTGTCCAGCGTAACTGATAGCGTCGGGCGCGCGCGCAGATTGGGCGGCACCCGGTCGAAAATCGCCCGGACCGGCAGGCCGTCGTCGCGCATCACCTCGATCCGGTCGCCAATCTGCAGCACCACACCGCCCGCCGTGGAGAGCACGGTCGCGCGTTCGCGCGTTTCCGCGCCGGTGGCCGGGTTGGTCCGCACGATAGTGATGGTCTGGCCGATGGCCTTTTCCATCAACTTGGTCGGGGTCAGCAGGTCATAATCGAAATTCTGTTCCATGATGGCGGTGTCGGCGGCGTTGAACGACAGCGTCTCGGCGCGGATCTGGGCGGAGACATCGGGAAACTCGATCCGGGTGATGCCGCGCGCAATGGGCAGCTGGCGAACGTCCTGCACCAGCGCCTGGCCATTATTGTAGATGGTGACGGAAACATCGCCCTGCGCGGTGGCCTCGCCTGCGGCCTGGCTTGCCGCCGGGCCGGTCGCGATGGCCAGCGCCATGGCCATGGCCGTGCCCAATATCGCCGCCTGTCGCGCGGTGCGTCCAATGCCGTGCATGCGTCTCTCCATATTCGCGTCATGACGTGATGACTGTGGTCCGAATTATGGGATAGGCGGCGCGAAATGAACAGGGCCAAAACGGTGACGGAGGCAGCGACAAGGTTCGGACGTTCAGGCCGGACATGAAAAGGGCTGGGCCATTATCTGGCCCAGCCCGTTTTCATTTTCGGTTATGACGCTGTTTGCCGCGATCAGCGATCAGTCGCCATTGACGGCGCGGGGCATGTCGCCTGTATCGCCTGCATCCTCTTCGGCCTTGCGGCGCGTGCGGCGGCGAGGTTTCAGCTCGACCGGCGTGTCGCCGCCGCCAATGGCGGGGGGCAGCGCACCGGCATCGATGCCGTCCGATCCGCGATCCTGCGCATCGCCAGCCTGTTCACCGGCATCGCGGCTGCGCCGGGCGGCGGGCTTGCGGGGGCGGCGCTTCTGCCCCTCATCATCGCGGCTCGCCACATCGCCATCATCGCGGGCGGCGCGCTCGTCGCGATCCTCATCCTGCTGGCGTTCCGCCCGCTCGCGCGGACGGCGATTGCCATCACGCTGGCGGCGATTGTCCTGGTCCTGCGCGCCATTGTCATGGCCGCTATCCTGATCGCCCTCACCCTGGTCATCGTCCTGGCTGTCGCGATAATCGTCGCGATTGTCATCGCGTCCGCGCCGCGCCTCGTCCTGCCGGGCCTTGTTGTCGGCCAGCACGCGGAAATAATGATCGGCAAATTGCAGATAATATTCGGTGTTGACGCGATCGCCATTCATCTGGGCATCATGGGCCAGCTTCTTGTATTTCTCGAGAAGCTGGGCCGCATTGCCGCGCGCCCGGTTGTCGATCCGGTTGCCCTGATCGCGCCCGCCGGACGACTGACGATTATTCCCGCGGCCGCGACGGCGACCCGTTCCACGATTATTGTTCAATGTAAGCCGATCCTTGTATGTCGCAAAATATGCCGATCCATCATCTTGCGGCCCAAATCATGCAGTGGCCCGTTGTTGCACTGCGCCATCATGCGGAAAAGCGCAGGCCGGTTGAGCCTTCCATTCGCTCAGGGTGGCGTTAACCGATAATCCCTCGAGATGACTGGATTGGGCCGGTTTCCGGGTATCGCTGCATCCGAAAACCTTGCGAAGCTCGCCCTAGCGCCTCGAATCGCGCTTGCCAAGCGAAATTTCGCGCATGCATCATGGTGCGACATTTTGCGAAAATGTCAGTGCGCGGACATGTCCGGCAAGATCGCGCCGTGCCCCGATCTGCAGTCGGGCGTCCCGGGCCAGGCGGGTGACGGCCGCTTCCTGCCCCGCCCCGATCTCGAACACCGCCACGCCGCCGGGCGCGAGCAGCGCGGGCAGTGCGGGGATCAGCACGCGGTAATCATCCATGCCATCGGCCCCGGCGAACAGCGCGTCATGCGGTTCATGCGCCATCACATCGGGGGCCAGCGCCGCCCCGCTCTCGACATAGGGGGGATTGGCCAGCACCAGATCGAAACGGCCGCCCAGCGCCTTCGTCCAGCCCGCCAGGGTCCAGTCGAGCGGCTGGAAAGCGGCGCGTTCCGCCAGCCCGTTGCGCCGGGCATTGCGCCGGGCAATGGCGAGGGCCGCCTCGCTGGCATCGATGCCGGTTCCCTGGGCATCGCCCCAATGCGCCAGCGCGGCGAGCAACAGTGCGCCTGATCCAGTGCCCAGATCCACGATCCGCCGGGGCGGGCAATGCTCCAGCGCCGCTATCGCCGCCTCGATCAGCGTTTCGCTGTCCGCCCGGGGGATCAGCACATCGGGGCCGACCTCCAGCGTCAGCGTCCAGAAATCGCGTGTGCCGGTGATATAGGCGAGCGGCTCATGCGCGACGCGGCGTGCGACCAGCGCCGCGAATCCGGCGGGCGGCAGGCCCTGCATATGGTGGAGCAGCATGGTCTCGCGCGGCATGTCCAGCGCATGCGCCATCAGCAGTTCGGCATCCAGTCGCGGGGTAGGGCCGGTTTCGGCCAGCTGTTGCGCCGCCAGCCGGATCGCGGCGGCGATGCTCTCGCTCACTCCGCCATTTCCAGGCTGGCCAGCCGTTCTGCCTGGTCCTCGGCGATCAGCGCGTCGATCAGCTCGCCCAGCCCCGGTCCCGCCAGCACCTCGTCCAGCCGGTGCAGGGTCAGGTTGATGCGGTGATCGGTGACCCGGCCCTGCGGAAAATTATAGGTGCGGATGCGTTCGGAGCGGTCGCCCGATCCGACCATGGAGCGGCGCGCATCGGCCTCTGCGCTCGCCGCCCTGTCGCGCTCCAGCTCATAGAGCCGCGCGGCCAGCACCTTCAGCGCCTTGGCCTTGTTCTTGTGCTGCGATTTCTCGTCCTGCTGGGTAACGACCAGTCCGCTGGGGATGTGGGTGATGCGTACCGCGCTGTCGGTGGTGTTGACATGCTGGCCGCCCGCGCCCGATGCGCGATAGACATCGATCTTGAGGTCATTGTCGTCGATGCGGATATCAACGTCCTCCGGCTCGGGCAGCACCGCGACGGTCGCCGCCGAGGTATGGATGCGTCCGCCGCTTTCGGTCACCGGCACGCGCTGCACGCGGTGGACGCCGCTCTCGAACTTCAGCCGGGCGAACACGCCGGTTCCGCTGACCGATGCGATCACTTCCTTGAACCCGCCGACATCCGATGCGTTGGCGGACAGGATTTCGACGCGCCAACCCTGCTCCTCGGCAAAACGGCTGTACATGCGGAACAGGTCGCCCGCGAACAGCGCTGCCTCGTCGCCGCCGGTCCCGGCGCGGATTTCCAGCATGGCGGGGTGGTTGTCGGCGCTGTCGCGCGGCAGCAGCTGGATCGCCAGATGCTGCTCGGCAAGCGGCAGCTGCTCGCGGATGACCATCGCCTCCTCATTTGCCATGTCGATGATCTCGGGATCGGATTCGGGATCGTCGATCAGCCCGGACAGCACCGCCAGTTCGGCGCGCAGCCGGCGCACTTCGGCAGCGGCCCGCGCCACGGGTTCCAGCTCGGCATAGTCCTTGGAGGTCTTGACGAAGACATCGCCGTCCAGCGTGCCCGACGCCATCCTGGCCTCCAGCTCGTCAAACCGCGCCTCGATCTGGGCGATGCGCTCGGCAGAGATTGCGGTCATGCCTGCACCGCCGGAGTTTCGATGCCGAGGGTGTTGGACGTCATTCCCGCGAAGGCGGGAATCCAGCTTGCAAGGCCCTTGCCGGGGACCAGCGCCGGAAATGGACCCCCGCCTTCGCGGGGGTGACGTTTTTCAAGAGGGCGGAGAGTCAATTCAGACCACCTCCGCTTAGTGCTTGCCAATCCTTTGGAAGCCTGACTTCGATATCTACCAGCTCATTACGCTCAAATCTTCGCTCGCTGCTCAGGTGGATGCGTGGCTCGCCACCAGGGTTTGGCGGACGAACAATCAAAACACCATCAACCCCAAGGCGCTTTGCTTGTTCAATCCGCTTTTTGGCCTTTCCTTTGAACGCCATTTCAACTCTGACACCATTATGCCGCAGGTGTCGGGCAATCATGGTTGCGTCGGACTCAAGCGACGGGTCATCTGGTACCACTGCAAAGAACCAGTTTTGACGTGCCTGGGTTTCCACCAGCATCGCCAGCCGTTCGATCCCGGCTGCCCAGCCGACCGCGGGAGTCGCGGGGCCGCCGAGATTCTCGATCAGCCCGTCATAGCGTCCGCCGCCCAGCACGGTGCCCTGCGCCCCCAGCCGGTCGGTGACGAACTCGAATGCGGTGTGGCGATAATAATCGAGCCCGCGCACCAGCCGGGCGTTGCGCGTCCAGGCGACCCCGGCGGCGTCGAGCCCGGCAGTCACTTTCGCGAAGAACCCTGCGGCGTCGTCGGTCAGATAGGCGTCGATATCGGGCGCGGCGTCGGCGATGGGCCGGTCCTGCGCTTCCTTGCTGTCTAGGATGCGCATCGGGTTGCGCGCCAGCCGCTCCTGCGATTCTGCTGATAATGCGCCGCGATGCGCCTCGAAATGCGCGATCAGCGCGGCGCGCCACGCCTCACGGCTCTCTGCATCGCCCAGCGTGTTGAGCTGCAGCGTCACGCCCTCGCTGATGCCCAGCTCCTTCAGCAGCTGGTCCGCCATCACCAGCAGCTCGACATCGGCCTGCGGTTCCGCCGCGCCGATAATCTCCGCATCGATCTGGTGAAACTGGCGATAGCGCCCCTTTTGCGGGCGTTCATAGCGGAACAGCGGGCCGTGCGTCGCCAGTTTCAGCGGTGCATGCTGTTGCCAGCCATTGGTGAGATAGGCGCGGCAGATGCCTGCGGTGAATTCGGGGCGCAGCGTCAGCGAATCGCCGCCGCGATCCTCGAAACTGTACATTTCCTTGGAAACGACATCGGTGGTTTCGCCCAGCGACCGGGCAAACACCGCCGTCGCCTCGAACACCGGCAATTCGGCGCGGCGGAAATTATAGAGACGGCGCACCCGCTCGAACGTTTCGACCACATGGCCGAAGCGCTCCTGCTCGTCGCCGAAAATATCCTGTGTCCCCCGGATTGCGCCCGGTGTTGCAACCTTGCTCATGGGCGCTGGCCCTAGCCGGTTTTGCCGGAAAACCAAATAGGCGCTTAATTTTTTTGCGCTGCGCATTATGAAAGGGGCGATGCCATTCGCCGCGACGACAAGGACCCTTCCGATCATGCCGAAATTCTGCGGGCCAGCCTGTTTGTTGCTGGCCGCCCTTTTGCCTGCCCCGGCGGCCTATGCGGAGGATGCGCCGGGCAACAGCAAGCCGGTCGCGCAGCTGGTTACGGACGAGGTGCCGACGGCGCGCGACATCGCCTTTCCCGGCAAGATGCAGCTCGATGTCGATGCGACCGATGTTACCCGCGCGATCTTTCGCGTGAAGCAGACCATTCCCGTGCCGCCTGCCGCGCGCAAGGCGGGGCGCATGGTGTTGCTGTTTCCCGAATGGCTGCAGGGCAATCACGCCCCGCGCGGGGAGATTGAGAAGCTGGTCGGACTGCGCTTCAGCGCGGGCGGTCGGGTAGTCGGCTGGCGGCGCGATTCGCTCGACGTCTATGCCTTTCACCTCGCCATCCCGGCGGATGCGCGAGAGATCAGCGCCGAATTCCAGTTCGTCTCGCCCACCGATTCCGATCAGGGCCGGGTGGTGATCGCGCCGCGCATGATGAATTTGCGCTGGCACAATGTCGCGCTCTATCCAGCAGGCTATTATACGCGCAACATCCCGGTTCAGGCGAGCGTGACCTGGCCCGACGGGTGGCAGGCGGCGACCGCGCTGCGCCCCGAGGCCGCCAGCGGCAGCCGCGTCACCTATGCGCCGACCGATTTCGACACGCTGGTCGACAGCCCGGTTTTCGCCGGAGCGCATTTCAGAAGCTGGCCGCTCAGCGACCGGGTGACGCTGAACGTTGTCGCCGATGCGCCCGAATTTCTGGAGGCGAGCGAGGAGCAGATCGCCCATCACCGGCGGCTGGTGAAGGAGGCGGAGCATCTGTTCGGTGCCCGCCATTATGACCATTATGATTTTCTGCTCAGCCTGTCGGAGGAGATGGGCGGCATCGGCATCGAGCATCATCGCAGCAGCGAAAATGGCGTCGACACCGGCTATTTCACCGAATGGACGCGCGGACCGGGACGGCGCAACCTGTTGCCGCACGAGCTGACGCACAGCTGGATCGGCAAATATCGCCGCCCGGCGGGCATCTGGACACCCGATTTCCGCACCCCGACCCGCGACGACCTGCTCTGGGTCTATGAGGGGCAGAACCAGTTGTGGGGCTATGTGCTGGGTGCGCGCGCCGGCCTGTTCTCCAAACAGGATACGCTCGATGCGCTCGCCGCTATCGCCGCCGATCAGGATTTGCGGGTGGGGCGGCAATGGCGGCCGCTGGCCGACACCACCCATGATCCGATCATTGCTGCGCGGCGGCCCAAGCCCTGGACGAGCTGGCAGCGATCGGAGGACTATTATAATGAGGGCCTGCTGGTCTGGCTGGAGATTGACGGGATCATCCGCCGCGAATCGGGCGGAGAGCGCTCGCTGCAGGATTTTGCGCGCAGCTTTTTCGGCGGGCGCGATGGCGACTGGGGGGTCCAGACCTTTGAGCTGGCCGATGTGATCGCCACGTTGCAGGCGGTGCAGCCCTATGGCTGGGAGGATTTCATCGACCGGCGGGTGATGCGCATATCGGACAGCGCGCCCAAGGACGGGCTGGCGCTGGGCGGCTATGAACTGGTCTATACCGATCAGCCGAGCGCCTTTATCCGCTCTGCCGAAGACCGGGCCAATGCCACGGATCTGAGCTATTCCATCGGCATTGAGGTCAAGACCAATGGCGATATTCGCGCGGTGATCTGGGACAGTCCGGCCTTTGCGGCGGGTCTCACCAATGGCGACCGGATCGTCGCGGTCAATGGCGATGATTTCTCCACCGCGACGCTCAAACAGGCGGTGATCGACAGCCCGGCGGGCAAATCGATCCAGCTGCTGGTCAAAAAGGGCAAGCGCTATCGCGAAACGGCCATTTCCTATGAGGGCGGCTTGCGCTATCCGGCGCTTCGCAAGATCGGCGAAGGCGAGGGCGGCATTGACCGGCTGCTCGCGCCGCAGGTGACAGCTTCGCCCGATCAGCAGCCTTGAGGACAGGGCCGCAAGTCAGCCCCGAAGGATGAAGATGTCATGCAGATCGAAAAAATCCCGGTTGGCGTCAATCCGCCCGACAATCTGAACGTCATTATCGAGGTGCCGGTGGGTGGCGAACCGGTGAAATATGAGTTCGACAAGGAATCGGGCGCACTGTTCGTCGACCGCATCCTGCACACGCCGATGCGCTATCCGGCCAATTACGGCTTTATCCCCCACACGCTGTCGCCCGATGGCGATCCGCTCGATGCGCTGGTCGTCGCCCGCTCCCCCTTCATGCCGGGCTGTGTGGTGCGCGCCCGGCCGATTGCGGTGCTGAACCTGGAGGATGAGCATGGCGGCGACGAGAAGCTGCTGTGCGTGCCGATCGACGCGACCTTCCCCTATTATCGCAAGATTGGCGAGGGCAATGACCTGCCCGAAATCGTGATGCAGCAGATCGAGCATTTCTTTACCCATTACAAGGATCTGGAGCCGGAGAAATGGGTGCGGATCGGCAAATGGGGCGGGGCTGAGGATGCCCGGCGGATCGTGCTGGAGGCGATTGAGCGCGCCGGGACGGCGGCAAAGTGAGGCTGCCGCTGGCCATCGCCATGGCGGGCGCGCTGGCGGTTGCGGCCTGCGCAACGCCGGAAATGCGGGTGCGCAGCGCGCTGGTCGATGCGGGCCTCAAGAAAGAGGTTGCCGGATGCATGGCCGGGCGGATGGTCGACCGGCTGTCCATCGGCCAGCTGCAAAAGCTCGGGCGGCTGGGAAAACTCGGCAAGGATGATCCGGGCGATATCAGCCTCAATGCCTTTCTGGACAAGACCCGCGCCCTGCGCGATCCGGAAATTCTGGGCGTTGTCAGCAGTTCCGGCCTGATTTGCTGGGCGCGCGACTGACCCCCGAAAAGCGCGATTGATTTCGGCTGAAACCGGTTATCCGCACCGATTAGCCGCGCGATTAAGATTTCCTGCAAGCGGGGCTGGAAATGTGCTGCGGTCTATGCTTTAGGCCGCGAGCGTTCCACGAAAATTATCACCCCCGAATTCGCTACGGACAGCAACAGAAACAGGACAGGGCAGCAATGAACATTCATGAATATCAGGCCAAGGAACTGCTTGCGAAATACGGTATCGCCATTCCTGCGGGCCATGCGGCGCTTTCCGTCGAGGAGGCTGTAGCCGGGGCGGAACAGCTGCCCGGACCGCTTTACGTGGTCAAGGCGCAGATCCATGCCGGCGGGCGCGGCAAGGGCAAGTTCAAGGAGCTGGGCGCCGATGCCAAGGGCGGTGTGCGCCTCGCCAAATCGCTCGACGATGTCCGTTCGGATGCCGGCGAGATGCTGGGCAATACGCTGGTGACGGTGCAGACCGGCGAGGCCGGCAAGCAGGTCAACCGCCTCTATGTCACCGATGGCGTCGATATCGCGTCGGAATATTATCTCTCCATGCTGGTCGACCGGGCAAGCGGACGGGTGGCGATGATCGTGTCGACCGAGGGCGGCATGGATATCGAGACCGTCGCGCATGACACGCCGGAAAAGATCACCACCATCACCATCGATCCGGCCCAGGGTTTCATGCCGCATCATGGCCGCGCCGCCGCTTTTGCGCTGAAGCTCGATGGCGATCTCAACAAGCAGGCGCAGAAGCTGGCCAAGCAGCTTTATACCGCGTTCATGGACCTTGATTGCGAGATGCTGGAAATCAATCCGCTGGTCGAGACCAAGGACGGCAATTTGCTGGTGCTCGACACCAAGATGAGCTTTGACGGCAATGCGCTGTTCCGCCACCCCGATGTCGCCGCGCTGCGCGACGAGACCGAGGAGGATCCGGCGGAGGTCGAGGCGTCCAAATATGACCTCGCCTATATCAAGCTGGACGGCGATATCGGCTGCATGGTGAACGGCGCGGGCCTGGCCATGGCTACGATGGACATCATCAAGCTGAACGGAGCCTTCCCGGCCAACTTCCTGGACGTTGGCGGCGGCGCGACCACCGAAAAGGTGACGGCGGCGTTCAAGATCATCCTCAGCGACCCCGCCGTAAAGGGCGTGCTGGTCAACATCTTCGGCGGCATCATGCGGTGCGACACCATTGCCGAGGGCATTGTCGCGGCCGCCAGGGAAGTGGAACTCTCGGTCCCGCTGGTCGTTCGGCTGGAGGGCACCAATGTCGATCAGGGCAAGGCGATCCTCGACAATAGCGGGCTGCCCATCGTCAGCGCCGACAATCTGGGCGATGCCGCGCAGAAGATCGTCGCGCAGGTGAAGCAGGCGGCCTGAACAGGAACAACCGGCCGGATGCGAGCCGATCATGAGAGCGGCGCTTATTGACGTTTACGTGAACGTCAACTAAGAAGCCGCAATATTTGCAGGAAGGACAAGAGCGATGAAGATCCTTGTGCCCGTCAAAAGGGTGATCGACTATAATGTGAAGCCGCGCGTCAAGGCGGACGGCACCGGTGTCGATCTTGCCAATGTCAAGATGAGCATGAACCCGTTTGACGAGATCGCGGTCGAGGAAGCGATCCGCATCAAGGAAGCGGGCAAGGCCGAAGAGATCGTGGCCGTTTCGGTGGGTCCGGCCAAGGCACAGGAAACGCTGCGCACGGCGCTGGCCATGGGTGCGGACCGCGCGATCCTCATCGAAACCGACGAGGAGGTGGAGCCGCTGGCAGTGGCCAAGCTGCTCGCCAAGGTTGCTGCCGAGGAATCGCCGAAGCTGGTCATCCTCGGCAAGCAGGCAATTGACGATGACAGCAACCAGACCGGCCAGATGCTGGCGGCGCTGCTCGGCTGGGGCCAGGCTACCTTTGCCAACACCATGGAAATCGACGGCGACAGCACCACCGTGAAGCGCGAGATCGATGGCGGCCTTGAGACCGTGAAGATCCCGCTGCCCGCAATCGTCACCGCCGATCTTCGTCTCAACGAGCCGCGCTATGCCTCGCTGCCCAATATCATGAAGGCGAAGAAAAAGCCGCTCGATGTGAAATCGCCCGCTGATTATGGCGTCGATATCGCGCCGCGCCTCAAGACCCTGAAGGTCAGCGAGCCGCCGGTGCGCCAGGCTGGCGAAAAGGTCGCCGATGTCGATGCGCTTGTCGCGAAACTCAAGGCGCTCGGCGTCGCGTAAGGCTTGGGAGAAGAACCATGAAAACACTCATCTGGGTCGAACATGACAATGTCGCGATGAAGGATGCGACGCTCGCGGTCGTGACCGCTGCTGCAAAGCTGGGCGAGGTTCATGCCCTGGTCGCGGGCAGCAATTGCGGCGCGGTTGCCGAGCAGGCGGCAAAGGTCGCGGGCATCGCCACCGTGCATGTCGCCGATGACGCCAGCCTTGAACATGCGCTGGCCGAAAATGTCGCGCCGCTGGTGGCCAGCCTGATGGCCAGCCATGATGCGTTCCTGGCGCCCGCCACCACCACCGGCAAGAATATCGCCCCGCGCGTCGCCGCGCTGCTCGACGTGATGCAGATCAGCGACATTCTCTCGGTTGAGGGCGACAAGACCTTCACTCGTCCGATCTATGCGGGCAACGCCATCGCCACGGTCGAATCGAGCGATGCGAAGCTGGTCATCACGGTGCGCGGCACCGCGTTCGACAAGGCCGCTGCCGAAGGCGGATCGGCGACGATCGAAGCGGTTTCGGGCGCGGCGGATGCCGGGCTGTCCAGCTTTGTCGGATCGGAAATCGCCAAGAGCGAGCGTCCCGAACTGACCAGCGCCAAGATCATCGTGTCGGGTGGCCGCGCGCTGAAGGATGCCGAGACGTTCGAGGCGACGATCACCCCGCTGGCCGACAAGCTGGGCGCTGCCATCGGCGCCAGCCGTGCCGCGGTTGATGCGGGCTATGTTCCCAATGACTATCAGGTCGGCCAGACCGGCAAGATCGTGGCTCCCGAAGTCTATATCGCCATCGGCATTTCCGGCGCGATCCAGCACCTTGCGGGCATGAAGGATTCCAAGACGATCATCGCCATCAACAAGGATGAGGATGCACCGATCTTCCAGGTTGCCGATATCGGCCTGGTCGCGGACCTGTTCAATGCGGTGCCGGAACTGACCGCCAAGCTTTGATCAAATTTCCCGGACGGACTGTTCGGAACTGAACCATGCCAGGCCCCGGCGGGAAACCGCCGGGGCCTTGCTTTTGCAATTGTGATGCGCGTGCGTTGGCTTGAATCGGGATGACATCACTCTGAAACAGTCCGTCATTCCGGCGAAAACCGGAATCTCCTGCAAGAAAGCTTAAAACGGTAAGAAAGGAGACCCCGGCTTTCGCGGGTGACGATCCAATCAAACGTCATCTGGTTGAACCGCTTCGTCATTGCGAGCGAAGCGAAGCAATCCAGCTCGGTTCATAGCTGCCTCTGGATTGCTTCGGGGCTGTGCCCCTCGCAATGACGATTCAGGTGAATGTCATCATACTCTAGCGGCGCAATTGCAGGAGCTTGCGGATCAGCGGAGCGGCGAGCGGTTCGCGGCCGATTTCCCCCAGATCGCTGAGCTTGCGCGATTCCTGCAGGAACCGCGCCCGCCATTCGGCGGAAATGCCGTCGCGCTGAATGGCGAGCGTCATCGCCTCCGGATTGACCGTGGCGCGGCCCTCCGTTCCCGTGCCCTCCAGCTCGATATGTACGGCGATGCGGTCCACTACAGCCTGCATGTCGGCACTGAAATCCTCATAGACGAGGCGGAGCGGCACGATATCGTTGCGGATGAAAAATGCCTGCCAGCGCGCCTGGTTATAGACCATCTGGTGCAGCTGGTATCGGATTGCGCGCCGGTCATAGCGGGGCTCTGGCCGGGCATTGGCGCTGGCGCGATACTGGCCCGATTGCAGCGCCCGGACATAGGATATCGCCTGGGCGAGCATGTCGTCGCGCCGGACATGGACGAAATGCAGGCCGGGCAGCCGGTCGCTCCAGCGCGTGGCGCGGACCCGGTCTGCCATGGCGCTGAAAATCTTGAATCCGTAAACGCCGTTAGGCGTCGCCCCGCGCGTCATGATGGCTTGAAACTGCCGCTCGCGATCCTCGGGATAGTCGGGCCAGAGACGCTTGCGCAGCCCTGCGCCGTTGAAATAATCCTCCGGCATGCCCAGCACGCCGGTCGACTGCAGCGCCTGGCACAGCAGGTTGGTTCCCGCCCGGGGCTCGCCGCACAAGACATAGCCTTTTGAAACCGGCACATCGGCCACAGGCACAGGCGACATGATGAACAATCTGTCTGAGGGTTGTTTGCCCTGTATGACGAAAATATTGGGCCTGTCGATCCGGAAAATAGCCGTCCGTCGATACCCTAACCGTCGGTGCAGGATTCGCCGGGCAGTTCGATTTCCACCGTGGCATGATCAATGTGGAAACGCTCGGCAAGCCGTGCCTTGATCGCCTGCCGTGCGGTATCCGCGCCCGTGCCGTTTTCCAGCCGGGCGTGGAGCGTCACTACCGGGCGCTCGGCGCTGATTGACCAGCTGTGGACATGGTGGATCTCGGCGATGCCGGGGACGTTGCGGGCCAGATCGTCGCGAATCGTCTCGGGCTCCAGCCCCTCCGGCGCCCCCTCCAGCAATATGTGCCCCGCCTGGCCGGTAATCGCCCAGGCGCTGCGCAGGATGATGAGCGCGACGAGTACCGAGAGCAGCGGATCGATCGGCGACCATCCGGTCACCAGGATGATTCCGGCGGCGGCGATGGCGGCGACCGATCCCAGCAGGTCGCCAATGACGTGCAGCATCGCGGCGCGGACATTGAGATTGTTGGGATCGGCGCGGCGCATGATCGCCAGCACCAGCAAGTTGACCGCCAGCCCGCCAATGGCGACGACCAGCATCGGGCCGCCCAGCACCGGCACCGGATCGGCGATGCGAAACGCCGCCTCGATGACGATCCAGCCCGCGATCAGGAACAGGGCCAGCCCGTTGACGAACGCGGCCAGCACCGAAAAGCGCTCAAAGCCATAGCTCCGCTTCCAGTCGCCGGGCCGCCGGGCGAGCCGGAAGGCGATCCAGGCCAGCGCGAGCGCGGCGAAATCGGTCAGCATGTGCCCGGCATCGGCGATCAGCGCCAGCGATCCGGAAATGATGCCCCCCGCCACCTCGGCGAGCATGAACCCGCCAGTGAGGATCGCCGCCAGCCCTATGGCGCGAACATTGGCAGCGTTGACCTGCGGCACATGGCTGTGGTCATGCCCCTCATGATCGTGCCCGTGATGGTGGCCGTCATGATGCCCGCCGTGATGCCCATTCTGATGATGGTGATGCACTGCCACTGCCGGTCAGTTCACCGAACGCGAAAAGCTGGCTGACGTTACCCATGGGCTGGCGGTCGGGCGGCCATCGCTGCCAATGGCAGGCGCAAAGCTTGCCCGCTGCATCAGTGCGGCGCAGGTCAGCCGGTCGAAATCCGCGTCGCCGCTGCCCTCCAGTATCGCGCAATCCTGTGCGGTGCCGCTGGCGTCGCTGTCCAGCCGGACGATGGTTTCCAGCCGGGTGCCGACTGCGAACTCCAGCCCTGCATAGTCATCGGGACTGACCCAGCCGCCATTGCCGTCATGCGGGGCGGGCAGCGCATACAGCGCGTGGATCGCGTCGACATCCAGCCCCCATCCGGCCAGCAGCCCGTCATGGCAGCTGTTCCAGGCGGCCATGCCCTTGTCCAGCCGGTCGAGCGCGATGGTGATGCTGCCCCGGCGCGGCGCGAGCAGCGTCAGCCGGTCCTGCGCCAGGCGGGGGTCGAGCCGGGCGGCATCGACAAAGCGCCACTGCACCGCCGGATCGCCCGCACCGGTCTCGCCGGATCGCCGTGTCTTGCCCTGCAGCGGGGTGCCGTCGCCGCGCACCGGCGCGCTCAGCGTGGCCGGATCGATACCGGCAAGCGCGCTGCCCTCCAGCGCCAGATCGAAATAGATCAGCGACGGGCCGCGCGAGAGGATCAGGCGCAGCTCGCGGCCATTAAGGGTGAAGCGGCGGCTGAGCTGGCAGCGATGATCGGCCTTGCTGATCTGCCACGGCTCGACTGGTTCATAGGCGCGGGCCGCTGCGCCGGCGGGTATGGGCGTCATCAGCGCTGCGCACAGACAGGCCAGCCAGGCCGCAAGGCCCGCCCGCCTGCAAATGCCGCCGGCGCGCGCCATCACAATTTGCCGAACTTTTCCTCGAAACCGGCAATGTCATCCGCCGCCAGCAGCCGGGCCTGCTCGATCCAGCCGTCACGTTCGATGCGGCCCTTGAAGGTGCCGAGATACTGGTCGACTTCGGCAATATCGCTATCGGTCCAGGCGGCGATCTGGTCATATCGCGCCACGCCCATCTCGCCGAGCAGGGCGTTGAGCTTTGGCCCGACACCCTTGATCTTGCGCAGATCGTCGGGCGCGCCCACTGCGGCGGCGATGCGCGGCTTGCCGGGTTCGGCGACCGGTGCCTGGGCAGCTTCGGGCGCGGGGGCCAGCGAAGCGGGGGGGGCGGCATGCAGTTCGCGCTCGGTGGCGGCGATCTTTTCGGCCAGTTCGCCGTCCACGCCCTTTTCCTCGGTCAGCACGGCGGCAATTTCTTCCGCGCTGTCGTCCAGCGCGTCGCCCGCGGCGCTATGGCCATTGGCCGCGCCCGCGCTGCTCCCGGCGAGCGCCCATAGCGCGATCATGGCGATGATGACGACAATCGCGACGATCAGGAAGATCGAATGATATTGCTCCATGCTGGCTTTCCTCTGGCCTGTTTATGCGATTTTACAAAACGAACGGCACGGGACCATCGATCCCGTGCCGTCTGCTTTAACCGTTCCGCCAGTGGCTGGCCAGCCCGGATAGCCGGGTCAGTCGCCCGATCCGTTCTGGGCGATCTGGGCAAGGCGCAGAAATTCCTGTCGCCAGAAATTGTCCTGCTGTCCGGCCAGCGACCGGATATCGGAAAAGCCGTAATCGCCGAGATATTTGTCGCCACGCAGCTTCTGGCCAAAGGCGGCAACGGCGACGGCAAAGGCCATGTCGCCGCGCGGAGCGCCCGCGTCGCGCAGCATGGCGGCGGGGACCTGCCGCTCGATCAGGCGCGAGCGATCCTCGTTCGGCAGCTTGTAGCGCAGCTTCACAAAGGCCATTTCATTCGCGGGACCGCTGACGACGGTTCCGGCGGGGCGATTGCCTTCATAGCGCCGTTCGGACAGCCAGCCCCGGCCATTGGCGGGGATCACCTCATAGAGTGCAGTTACCTGATGGCCTGCGCCAATATCACCGGCGTCGATCCGGTCATTGGCGAAATCCTCCTCGGCGAGCAGCCGGTTTTCATAGCCGATCAGGCGATATTCGCTGATCGCCGCCGGGTTGAACTCGACCTGGATCTTTACATCCTTGGCGATGGTGAAGAGCGTCGCGCTCAGCTCGTCGGAAAGCACCTTCTGCGCCTCCATGGCGCTATCGATATAGGCATAATTGCCATTGCCCGCATCGGCGATGCTCTCCATCAGCTCTTCGCGGTAATTGCCGGTGCCATAGCCCAGCGTGGTGAGGGTGACGCCGCTGGAGCGCTCCTTTTCGACCATCGCCTTGATGCTCTCGGTATCCGAAACCCCGACATTGAAATCGCCATCGGTGGCCAGGATGATCCGGTTGATGCCGTTTTCCAGATAATTGGCCCGCGCCGTCGAATAGGCGAGTTTCAGCGCCGCGCCGCCTGCGGTCGATCCGCTGGCATACATGCAGTCGAGCGCCTGCTGGACATGCTTCTTGTTGTTGGTGGGGGAGAGCAGCAGGCCGACCGTGCCCGAATAGACAACGATGGAGACGTGGTCCTGCGGGCGCAGCTCGTCCGCCAGCGCGCTGAGCGTAGCCTTGACCAGCGGCAGCTTGTCCTGGCTGTTCATTGATCCCGATACATCGACCAGGAACACCAGATTGGCGGCCGGGCGGCCATCGCGCGCGACATCATAGCCCTTCAGCCCGATGCGGAGCAGGCGGCTGTCCGGGTTCCAGGGCGTTGCAGCGACATTGGTGGTGATGCTGAACGGGGCTTCGCGGCTGTCGGGCACCGGATAGTCATAGCGGAAATAGTTGATCATCTCCTCGGTGCGCACGGCGCTGGCAGGCGGGGTCTGGCCGCTGTTCAGCAGCCGGCGGACATTGGAATAGCTGCCGGTGTCGACATCGACGCTGAAGGTGGAGACGGGTGCATTGGCGACCGACTGGATGCTTGCGACTTCCTCCCCGGCATAGCGCTCGCGATTTTCCTGCACTGCCGGGCGGCTGGCGATGATGCCCGGCGGTGGCGGTGCGGAGGCATAGCTGGGCATCGCCGCGTCGGCAGCCTCGGCTGCCATGACCGGCGGCGGAGGCGGTGGTGGCGGAGGCGGCGGGGGAGGTGGCGGCGCGCTCGGCGCGACGGCGCGGACGGCCCCTGTGCGGCCTCGACTGGCGGTCCCTGCAAAGCTTGCGGACCGGGCATCCTGGTCATTGCCAAAGATGCTGCAATTGACCGGACTGGGGCCGGGACGGGCCTCGCCCCTGTCCGCAGACAGCGGCGGTGCAATCATCGCGGAACCAGTGGTCGCGGCAATGGTGGCCAGCGCCACGACGCGCGACAGGATCGATCGGGTAAATGTGACTGGACGCATGAGCAACTCCCTTGCCGGCTCATAATGTGGGTGCGACCCCTTTTGTCCAGGTAACAGGGTTACATCGCGCAAATGAACCGGTTGTGAATGATGCGCTATCGCGCCGTTCAGCTGGCGTCCGCGCTTTCCCGGGCGACTTCGCGCCAGCCGATATCGCGCCTGCAAAAGCCGTCGGGAAAGCGGATTTCATCGACCAGCCGATAGGCGTTGCGCTGTGCCTCGGTGACGTTCGCGCCCAGCGCGGTCACGTTGAGGACGCGGCCGCCGCTGGCGACCAGCTGCCCGTTGCTGAGCGCGGTTCCGGCATGGAAGACCCGGCCTTCGCCCGGTTCCGCCAGGGTGATGGGACCGCCCTTGGCCGGTGTGCCGGGATAGCCGTTTGCGGCCATCACTACGGTCAGTGCGGTCTGCGGATCAAAACGCGGTGATGCCAGCGCGGCAAGCTGACCGGTGGCGGTGGCCAGCATCATTTCGGCAAGATCGCTTTCCAGCCGCATCATCAGCACCTGGCATTCCGGATCGCCGAAACGGCAATTATATTCGATCAGCTTCGGCCCTTCGGCGGTCAGCATCAGCCCGGCATAGAGCACGCCCGAATAGGGCTGGCCCCGCTCGGCCATTGCGCGAACGGTCGGTTCGATGATGCGCTCCATTACCGCGCGTTCCAGCGCATCGCTCAGCACCGGGGCGGGGCTGTATGCGCCCATGCCGCCGGTATTGGGGCCGGTATCGCCCTCGCCGACCCGCTTGTGATCCTGTGCAGAACCAAAGGGAATGATGGTGGTGCCATCGGTAATGGCAAAGAAGCTCGCCTCCTCGCCGGTCATGAATTCCTCGATCACGACCTCGGCCCCCGCCTCGCCAAAGCCGCCCGCGAACATATGGCCTATGGCCTGATCGGCCTCTTCGGCGGTTTCCGCGATGATGACGCCCTTGCCCGCCGCCAGCCCGTCGGCCTTGATGACCACCGGCAGCGAAAAGGCCGGCAGCGCCGCGCGTGCATCGGCGGCATTGTGCGCCCGGACAAAGGCTGCGGTGGGGATGCCCGCCTGCTCGCACAGCAACTTTGTGAAGCCCTTCGATCCTTCGAGCTGGGCAGCGGCTGCGGAAGGGCCGAAGACCGGTATGGCGGCGGCGCGCAGCGAATCGGCGAGCCCGTCGACCAGCGGAGCCTCTGGCCCGATCACCACCAGATGCACGCCATTGGCCCGGCAGAAATCGGTGACCGTGCCATGATCGCCGACGTCCAGCGTCACGCATTCGGCATGATCGGCGATGCCCGGATTGCCCGGCGCGGCGAACAGCCGGTCGACCAGCGGGGATTGCGCGAGTTTCCAGCACAGGGCATGTTCGCGTCCGCCGCCGCCGATCAACAGGATATTCATGCCCGACACGTCTCCCGAACCTTCCGAACCCGATTCAAGCGGCCTGTTAGCCCAGATGGCACCGGGCGACAACGCCCCGCCGATGAGCGTTTCGGAAATCTCCGCCCGGCTGAAGGCGATGGTCGAGGACCGGTTTGGCCGGGTCCGCATCCGGGGCGAGATTTCGGGCTTCAAGCGCGCGGCATCGGGCCATGTCTATCTGGCGCTGAAGGATGACAAGGCGCTGATCGACGGGGTGATCTGGCGCGGCAATGCCCAGCGCATCGGCTTTGCCGCAGAGGATGGCCTTGACGTCATTGCCACCGGCAAGCTCACCACCTTTCCGGGCCGGTCAAAATACCAGATCGTCATCGACAGCCTGGAATTGGCGGGCGAGGGCGCGCTGATGCAGCTATTCGAAAAGCTGAAAGCACGGCTCGCCGCCGAAGGGCTGTTCGCGCCGGAGCGCAAGCGGCTGCTGCCATTCCTGCCGCGCACCATCGGGGTGGTGACATCGCCAACCGGGTCGGTGATTCGCGACATACTCCACCGGCTGGACGATCGCTTTCCCAGCCATGTGCTGGTCTGGCCGGTGCTGGTGCAGGGTGAGGGTGCGGCGGCGCAGGTGGCCGGGGCGCTCAGGGGGTTCGCCGCGCTTCCCGCCGAGCGGCGGCCGGACCTGCTGATCGTCGCGCGCGGCGGCGGTTCCATCGAGGATCTGTGGGCGTTCAACGAGGAGCCGGTGGTGCGTGCCATTGCCGAAAGCCCGATTCCGGTGATTTCGGCGGTGGGGCATGAGACCGACACGACGCTCGCCGATTATGCTGCCGACCGGCGTGCGCCGACCCCGACTGCGGCAGCGGAGATCGCGGTGCCGGTGCGGGCGGAGCTGAGCGCGCTTGTCGATGAGCTGCGCCTGCGGGCGGATCGGGCCAGCCGCCGCATGATCGGGCTGGCGGCGGAGCGGCTGGAGGCGCGGGCCGGGCGTTTGCCGCGCCTCACCGACCTGCTGCAGCCGCAACAGCAGCGCACCGACGATCTTGGCGAGCGCCTGCGCCAGGCGCTGGGCCTGCGGCTTGCCGAGGCGCGCGGCGATCTCGGCCGGGCGTCGGCGGCGCTGCGCCCCGGCCTGCTCGACCAGCGGCTGGCGCTGGGGCGCGAAAGGCTGGCGCGGGCGCGATTGTCGCCGGTGCTGCTGGAACGCCGGACTGAAAAGGCGCGCGACCGGCTGGCGGCGCTAGAACGGGTGCTGGCGCAGCTCGATCCCGATGCGCCGCTGGCGCGCGGCTATGCGCTGGTGCTCGATGATGAGGGGCAGGTGATGACCGGGCAGGGCAAGGCGATGGGCCAGCCGCATCTCACCATCCGCTTCGGCGATGGAGAAATGGGCGTAGTGCCCGATGGTGCTGCCCCGCCGCCGCCATCCCCGGCGCGCAAGCCCGCCCCGCGCGGCAAGGCACCGTCCCCCGACCAGCCCAGCCTGTTGTGATCGCGCCATTGAGAATGTGGCGTTATTGCGCTAGTTTCAGATAAATTCAGGCTCTCGGGCGCCGAAATCACTCTGCTGTAAAGCGCCGGTAAATATTATTCGGGATATGATCTTCTCATGTTGATGTCGAACAAGGGCCGCGCCGCGCGGCTGCACTATGGACCGAACGGATTTCGCCAGCTGACCGGCGGCGATCATGTGGTCTGCGCGGTCAGCGGCATGCAGATTCCGCTTGATGACCTGCGCTACTGGAGCGTCGAGCGGCAGGAGCCCTATGCCAGCGCCGAGATTTCGGTGCGCGCCCATTGCGGGGCAGGCTAGGCTGTGGCGGCGCTGCGCGAGAGTTTTTCGCTGGCGGCCTTGCTGCTGCTCGGCAGCTGCTCGGTCGCGGTGGCCCAGCCCGCCGATTCGGGTTCGGTCGGGGCATCGGGTACGACCGGTACCGCTGCAGCTGCAAAACCGGCTTCTCCTTTCGGCCTGCCCTTTGGCAAGGTCCGCCCGCTCGCCAGCGGCATCGTCTTTGACGAACCCCCGATCCAGGGCGGCGTGATCCGCGGGATTGCGCCCGATGGCGTGACCAGCCTCAGCCTTGATGGCGAACCGGTGGATATCATGCCGGACCGCGCCTTCATCATTGCCTTTAACCGCGATGCCCCGCGCCGCGCAGTGCTTTCCGTGGGCCGCGCCGATGGCAGCCAGGCCGAGGAGACGCTCGACGTTTCGCCGCGCGAATGGCGGATCGAGCGGGTCAATGTGGCGATGCGCGGATCAACCCCCAGCGAGGCCTATATGGCGCTGCGCCGTCCGGAGCTGGAACAGATTGGCTTGGCGCGCGCGATCCGCAGCGACAGCCAGGGCTGGCGCCAGCAATTCATATGGCCGGTCAAGGGCCGCATTTCCGGCCTGTTTGGCTCCCAGCGCGTCTATCGCGGCGAGCCGGGAAGCTTTCACAGCGGCGTCGATGTTTCGACCGGGACCAGCGGCACGCCGATTGTCGCTCCGGCGGACGGGGTGGTCATTCTGGCCGCCGACAAGCCCTTCACGCTGGAGGGCAATCTGCTGATGCTCGATCACGGCATGGGGCTGAACAGCGCGTTCCTGCATCTGTCCGAGATCAGCGTGAAGCCCGGCGAGGCGGTGCGCCAGGGGCAGGTGATCGGGCGCATCGGCGCGACCGGCCGGGCGACCGGCCCGCATCTCCACTGGAGCATGAAATGGCGCGATGCGCGCATCGACCCGCTGCTGCTCGCCGGGCCGATGGATTGAGACGGCCTAGTCGACGCGCTTGACCTTGATGATCCGCTGGCCTTTTACCTTGGCACTGAAGCTTCCAAATGGCGCCTTTTCGATTTCAATATCAAGGCCGGGCGCAGGGTCATAGCGCAGGCGAATAGTGTCAACCTGCTGCCAAACTGAACCATTTTCCAGAACCATGCGATACTTGCCTGAACTGCTTCGGCTTGCTGACGCAATGGTGGACGTGATTGAATTCAGGGAATTTCCGTCCTTGTTTTTCAACAGGGCGCTATCACCCACGGAATAGCCGAATGCGTCTACGCGCGCTTTTTCGACATCGGAGCGATTGGCCACGATGACATCGCCGCGGCTTTCAGCTTCTGCAAATGCAGCAGTTTCCCTGTCGAAGCAGGCCAGGCGCTGGGCATTGTCGGCAATGCTGCGACAGGCGATCAGTGAATCGAGAGCCTCCGACCGTTGCAGACCCTCCTGCTCCTTAGCATGAATCGATTGAAACGGCAGGACACCGATTGCAATGCATATCGATATCGAATGGATGGGGCGCATGGCATACTCCAAATACGAATGAACAGAGGTGCTGCTCGGTTCGCGCCATATTAGCCACGGGCCTTGCATCGGGCAACCGGTTCGCCAGTTTGAATCAGGTTTGGCAGCAGTTTGAGAGTACCGACTTCTGCGAGTCATGACATGGGCTGTCATAATGTTGCAATTTTGTCGCAGTGGCATTGCAAAGTGCAGGAAAGCGCGTCCTCAAGGGTTTACAGCCCAAATATCCCGGTGCATCCAACGCTCAAGGCTGCGCGCCTTCCATTTGCGCGTGCAGTTCTGACGACCTTGCGTTCGAAAACACCAATGAACGTACACACTAAGGGGATCATCTGTGAAAAAGCATAGCTTCATGCAACAGCTCAAGGCGGGGACTGCTCCGCTCATGCTGGGTATCGCATTGTCGGCGGCGCCGGCATACGCTCAGGACCAGGCCGATGAAGACGAAAACGGCGATGCCGTAATCGTTGTTACCGGCTCTCTGATCAGCAATCCGGCTCTGGAGCGTTCGTCGCCGGTTACGGCTACGTCTGAAGATGAAATTGAACTGAAACTCTCGAGCAACGCTGAAGAACTGATTCGCGAAGTTCCCGGACTTGTGTCGGGTATCGGTTCCAATGCGAACAACGGCAACAATGGTACTGCTACCGTCGACCTTCGCGCTCTTGGTTCAAACCGCAACGTTGTCGTTCTTGACGGTGTGCGTGTCGTTCCTAACGATCTTGCCGGCCAGTTTGACCTTAACAACGTCCCGCTGGCGCTGATCGAGCGCGTCGACGTGCTGACCGGTGGTGCTTCGACCACCTATGGTGCAGACGCTATCGCAGGTGTTGTCAACTTCATCACCAAGCAGGATTTTGCAGGTTTTGAAGCCGAGATTTCCGACCAGATCACCGAGGAAGGCGACGGCAATATCTTCCGCGCAGACGTCACGCTTGGTGCGAACTTTGACGATGGCAGCGGTAACGTCGTGCTTAGCCTTGGCTATCAGGAGCGCGACGCTGTGTTCCAGGGCGACCGTCCGATTTCGCTGTTCGGCATCGGTTCGTTCAACGGTGCGCCTGGCGGTTCGACAACGACCGTTCCTGCCGCATTCTCGGTTCCTGGCCGTGGCAATCCGCAAATTGATGCGAGCGGCAATCTGGTTCCGGCCTATGCTCCGTTCAACTTCAATCCATTCAACATCTTCCAGACACCTTATGAGCGTTTCAACATCTACGGTGCTGGCCGGTATGAAATCACCGATGCGATTGAAGTATATGCGCGCGGCCTTTTCTCGAAGCAGACCGTTTCGACCATCATCGCTCCTTCGGGCTCGTTCGGTGCGCAACAGACGTTTAACGTCAACAACCCGTTCCTGCCGGTTGCTGCACGCAATATCTTCTGTGCCAACAATGACTTTGATCCGAACACCCCTGGCAACCAGACGCTGACCCAGGCCCAGTGTGACGCGGCTGCGGCTTCGCCATTCGGTCCGACGCTTCCCGATGGTAGCGTAAACCCTGACTATCGTACCTTCACGACGAACGTGCGTCGTCGTACGGTCGAGGTTGGGCCCCGTTTGGGTGACTATCAGTCGGATCTGTTCGACTATCGCCTTGGTTTCCGCGGAGCTCTGACCAATTCAATTGATTGGGACCTGTTTGGTTCCTATGGCGAAAGCTCGCGTACCCTCACCCAGGACAATTATGTTCTGACGTCGCGGTTGCGTGCTGCCACCCAGACCGTTGACGGGACAACCTGTATCGATCAGTCGATTGCCGGTTGTGTGCCCATCAATCTGTTCGGCGATCAGGGCACGATCACGCCTGCCATGGCTGCGTTTGTTCGTGGCCGCAGCACGACCGAGCGTCGTGCTTCTCTGGCGCAGGTTCGCGGTACCCTTTCCGGCGACTTTGGCTATGTCTCGCCGCTCGGCGCATCCGATCCGATCGGTTTCGCTGTTGGTGGTGAATATCGCAAGTACACCGGTTTCCAGCAGGCTGACGCTCTGGCTCAGACGCCTGGTGAACTGGGTGGTGCCGGTGGTGCTGCTGTTCCCATTCGCGGTGCTTACGACGTATACGAAGCTTTTGGCGAGCTGATCATCCCGATTGTTCAGGATAAGCCCTTCTTCGAGGATCTGACCCTTGAGGCAGGTATCCGTTATTCGGATTATTCCATCGATGCTCCGACCAATCCGGGTTACAATACCACAACCTGGAAGGTTGCCGGCAGCTGGACTCCGGGCGCTGGCGTCAAGTTCCGCGGTGGTTTCAACCGGGCAGTTCGTGCACCGAATATTGCTGAGCTGTTCACGCCGGTCAGCACGGGCCTTACCAACCTGAACAACGATCCTTGCGCAGGTGCAGCTCCGGTCAGCGATGCTAATCTGCGGGCTGTCTGCCTTGCACAGGGTGCATCTGCGTTCCAGATCGGTGTTATCCCGCCGCCAGTTTCCAACCAGGCAAACATCACGACCGGTGGTAATATCAATCTCCGTCCGGAAACTGCCGATACCTATACCATCGGCATGACATTCCAGCCCGAATTCGTTCCGGGCCTGGCGATGGCGATTGACTATTATAACATCAAGATCACCGATGCGATCACGCTCCCGACCCCGGGTGACGTTATCGCTGCGTGTTTCGGCAACATCACGGCGGCGTCGGCAACCGATCCGGCTTGTACTTCGTTCGGTCGTAACCCGAATGATGGCGGCCTGAGCGGTGACCCCGCTGTCACCCCTGGCCTGTTTGGTGCGCTTTCCAACTTCGGACGCCTCAAAACCGACGGTGTTGACTTCTCGATCCGCTATGAAACCGATCTTGATTTCGCCCGCCTGTCGTTGAGCCTCAACGGCAACTGGACCAACTCGACCAAGTTCAAGTCGAACGTCCTGTCGGCTACGGCAGTTGATCGTGAGTGCGTCGGCTTCTACAGCGTGAACTGTAGCGCCTTCAGCGGTGCAATTCAGCCGGAATGGAGCTTTGCACAGCGGACAACCCTGAGCTTTGAAGATGTCGATATTTCGCTTCTGTGGCGCTTTATTGATGGTGTTCAGTATGAACCTCTGCAGCAGGCTGCCGATGAGGCCGCAGCAATTCTCTCGAACGTTGATGCAAACGGCGTTCTGCTGCCGGTCGCACAGCAGGGCTGTCCTGACTATCTCGGTGCTGACCCGGGCGGTTGTATCGTAGAGCCTGAGTTCCGCTCGATTGGTTCGAAGAGCTACTTCGACCTGACGGCTCGCTGGCAGATTATGGATCACCTGCAGGTAACCATGATTGTCCAGAATCTGTTCGACAAGAAGCCGCCGCTGGTGGGTAACGATGTGGGTTCCACCACCTTCAACAGTGGTAACACCTACCCGTCCACTTATGACGCCCTTGGTCGTCGCTACGGTGTGGCTGCCAAGATCACCTTCTGATCGTTGGTATCTTGAAAAAAGAAGGCGGGTCCGAAAGGGCCCGCCTTCTTTGTGCTTGTCCAACTCAAGCAACCATATTGTGCGTGAAATTCGGCTATGCCTGCCCGCGCTATCTGATTGTTGTGTATTGAATATTCACGTTACGCGGAAATAGCTCTGTTGTGTCAGAATAGCGGCGATCCAAGGGTAATTGGGATTCGCATTCGTTCGGCAGTCGAAAGCGCCCATGCTTCCACTTTCTCGATTTCATCAATATGCAGCTTGGCGGCATCAATATGCTCCCGCTCTCGCTCCTGGCTCCCAAAGTCGGCTCCTGTTTTTGAGTGGGTAACAAAGGCAGGGCCGCCAAGGACTTCATCAAGGCGATGGTCGGGAATATCCAGCTCATACAGCTCGCGAAGACGGGTCATTGTCTCTCGTTTGTTCGCGAGAAAATTTTCGCTGTTGAGAGATTTCACCCTGTCGCCGCCCATCCGGGCAATTGTCATGTTGAACAATGAATGCTGGGCCAGCCAGCCAATTGCTGCGACCTGGAGATCTGAAAGGGCGAGAAGATCGTCATTTGTCATGCCAAAAGGCTCAATCATACGATCCTTAATCTGGCCAATAAGCAGGGTTCGGACCCATAGCCTTCCCCAGAGGTTCTTTTTTGCAATCGATTGCAGATAGGTTCTGAGGGGCGCATGCAGGAGCACCGCTTTGGCATTCGGACGCAATGCGAGAATCCCCATGGCCAATATGTTCACGATATTGGAGGGCTTGATGATGATCGATTCACCACGCGTGAAAGGTTTGGACAACCATCGCATCGACTGATCCAGAACTTCAGCCAGTTTCTTTGGATCACTGCCGCGACGCTTCCAGCCAACCATATCATTGAGCACCACCGGCTCCTTCAGGCCCATGGATATTCCCTCAATATCGAATGCACGGGCCAGCATTGTCGAACAGCAATAGGCCGAATGGAAAATAAAGTGGACGGGAGCTCCCGTTGGAATATCTCTGATTGTGTCAATGCGCCGGAGGACGACAGAAGCAAGGTCCTTTGGCAAATGCTGATCGGTTAGAAACGTACTGGCACGATGGACATCACGGGAAACCTGAACAAACTGGTAGTTATCATTTGTTTCATCATAGCGATGCAGCAACAGTTCAGCGTCAGAAACAATGTCAACCGTATTTTCATTGGCCATGAATGGAATTCCTCAAATGACTGCGTTGCACTCGTGCATCGAATGTGCCTATGATGACATAGGATTATTCTGACTCAAATCAGAGAGACGTTTACCATGATAAAATATGTTGCAATGATTGCATTGTCTGGAACTCTTGCTTTTGCGGGCCCGGCTATGGCTGCCGATGATCGGGATGACAACGGCTCTGAAGTGACGTCAAAAGATAATGACGGCGCGCAAAAAATACGGTGCCGCCGGATGATTGTAACCGGTTCGCTGATCAAAAAGCGTGTCTGCAAGACCAATGCTGAGTGGGCCGAGGCTGCCGAAGCCGGCAAGCGAGATGCCGGGCTGCTCATCGATGCAGCCAATCAAGGCGGCACGAACGGAAAATAGTCAGTCAGGCGAAAGGTTCTGTACGGACGTGTCAGGAAAGGCCTTCCCCCTCACACAACCGTCATTTTCAGTTCGCCATCGCCGTCCTCGACCCTGACGGTCGAGCCGTCCGGCACATCGCCGCGCAAGATCATGTCGGCCAGCGGGTCCTGCAGATAGCGCTGGATCGCGCGCTTTAGCGGCCGCGCCCCGTAAACCGGATCATAGCCGACCCGGCCCAGCCATTTGCGGGCATTGTCGCTGAGGTCGAGCGTGATCTTCCGGTCGACGAGCAGCTTTTCAAAGCGTGCCACCTGGATATCGACGATCGGCGCCATATGCTCCTCGGCAAGCCGGTGGAACAGGATGATCTCGTCCAGACGATTGAGGAATTCGGGGCGGAAATGCCCGCGCACCACCTCCATCACCTGCGGCTCGACATCCTTCACCGTCTGCTCGGCGGTCATCCCGGCCAGATACTGGCTGCCCAGGTTCGATGTGAGGATGATCAGCGTGTTGGAGAAATCGACCTGGCGGCCCTGGCCATCGGTCAGCCGCCCGTCATCGAGCACCTGCAGCAGCACGTTGAAGACATCGGGATGCGCCTTTTCGACCTCGTCGAACAGCACCACCTGATAGGGCCGCCGCCGCACCGCCTCGGTCAGCACGCCGCCTTCCTCATAGCCGACATAGCCCGGAGGCGCGCCGATCAGCCGCGCAACCGCGTGCTTCTCCATGAATTCGCTCATGTCGATGCGCACCATGGCGCTGTCGTCATCGAACAGGAAACCGGCCAGCGCCTTGGTCAGCTCGGTCTTGCCGACACCGGTCGGGCCGAGGAACAGGAAGCTGCCCAGCGGACGGTTCGGGTCCTGCAATCCGGCGCGCGAACGGCGCACCGCCTTTGACACTGCCTCCACCGCCTGGCTCTGGCCGATCACCCGCTTGCCGATGATGCTCTCCATGGCGAGCAGCTTTTCCCGCTCGCCTTCCAGCATCTTGTCGACGGGGATGCCGGTCCAGCGGCTGACGACGGAGGCGATGTCCTCGCTGGTCACTTCCTCGCGCAGCATCGCGCCCTCGGTCGCATCGCTGGCTTCGGCCAGCTTGCGCTCCAGCTCGGGAATGCGGCCATAGGAAAGCTCGCCCGCCCGGGCAAGATCGCCTGCGCGCTGTGCCTGGTCCAGCTCGATGCGCGCGGCGTCCAGCTCTTCCTTGAGCCGCGCTTCGGCGTTGATCTTGTCCTTTTCATTCTGCCAGCGGGTGGTGAGCTCGCTCGACTGCTGTTCCAGCTCGGCCAGTTCCTTTTCAAGATTGGCCATCCGGTCTTGAGAGGCGGTATCGCTCTCCTTGGCCAGCGCCTCGCGCTCGATCTTGAGCTGGATGATCCGCCGGTCGAGAATCTCGATTTCCTCGGGTTTGGACTCGACTTCCATGCGGATGCGGCTCGCCGCCTCGTCCATCAGGTCGATGGCCTTGTCGGGCAGGAAGCGGTCCGAAATATAGCGGTTGGAGAGCGTCGCGGCGGCGACAATCGCGCCATCGGTGATCCGCACGCCATGGTGCAGCTCATATTTTTCCTTCAGCCCGCGCAGGATGGATATGGTATCCTCGACATTGGGCTCGCCGACGAACACCGGCTGAAAGCGCCGCTGCAGGGCCGGGTCCTTTTCGACATATTTCTGATATTCATCGAGCGTGGTCGCGCCGATACAGTGCAGCTCGCCGCGCGCCAGGGCGGGTTTCAGCAGGTTGGAGGCATCCATCGACCCTTCGGATGCGCCCGCACCGACCAGCGTGTGCATCTCGTCAATGAACAGGATGATCTCGCCCGCCGCGCCCTTTACCTCGTCGAGCACGGATTTCAGCCGTTCCTCGAATTCGCCGCGATATTTGGCCCCGGCGATAAGCGCGCCCATGTCCAGCGCCATCAGGCGGCGGTCCTTCAGGCTGTCGGGCACGTCGCCATTGGCGATGCGCAGCGCCAGGCCCTCGGCAATGGCGGTCTTGCCGACGCCGGGTTCGCCGATCAGCACCGGGTTGTTCTTGGTCCGCCGGGCGAGAATCTGGATGGTGCGGCGGATTTCCTCATCGCGCCCGATCACCGGGTCCAGCTTGCCGTCGCGCGCCGCCTCGGTAAGGTCGCGGGCATATTTCTTCATCGCCTCATAGCTCTCTTCGGCAGAGGCGCTGTGCGCCTGGCGTCCGCCGCGCAGTTCCTCGATGGCGCTGTTCAGCGCCTCGGGGGTGAGACCGGCCTTCGCCAGCGCGTCGCCTGCCTTGGTGCCCTTGGCGAGCGCGACGGCGAGCAGCAGCCGCTCGACCGTGACGAAGCTGTCGCCCGATTTGCCGGCGATCTGTTCGGCCTGGTCAAGCAGGCGGACGGTATCATTGTCGAGCCCGGGGGTCTGCTGCGCCCCGCCGCCCGATACCTGCGGAACCTTGGCGAGCAGCGCGTCCACTTCGGCCACGGCGGTTGCGGCATTGCCCCCGGCGCGCCCGATCAGGCCGACCGCCATGCCCTCGCTATCCTCCAGCAGCGCCTTCAGCACATGTTCCGGGCTGATCCGCTGATGGTTCATGCGGATGGCGACCGTCTGCGCCGATTGCAGGAAACCCTTGGCGCGATCCGTGAACTTTTCCAGATTCATATATGCCGTACCTTCTTCCTTCTGCGCCCCAGGCTCGCCATTTCTGACTGCCGGACTGTTGCCGAGATAGTGTTGCATTTCTGCAACGCAAGGGCGGGTTACAATTTTCGCCCTTTCGCGGCTCTGGCCCGTTTCGATAATCCGGTATCTACAGTTTTGTCAGTAGACCTTGGATGATCGGCTGCTAATGTGCGTCGCATGACGCGCATCTTCAAGCCGCTTGCTGTCGGCCTCTTCATCCTGCTGGTGCTGCTGGCCCTGTTCGGACTGTTCTGGGAGCCATGGTCGGCGACCTCCGCCAAGGCGCCGCCGGCCCGTGCCTGGGACGTGGAGATTGTCCGCGACGATTATGGCGTGCCGCATATTTTCGGCAAGACCGATGCCGATGTCGCTTATGGCGTCGCCTATGCCCATGCCGAGGATGATTTCTCGACATTGCAGGAAGTGGCCGCGATGACGCGCGCGCGGCTGGGCGCGATGATTGGCGAGGATGGCGCAAAGATCGATTATGTCGCGCATCTGCTCGATGTGCAGGGCACGGTCGATCGCCATTATGACGCGCTGCCCGGCGATGTCCGGGCGCTGCTCGATGCCTATGCGGCGGGCCTTAACCATTATGCGGACAAGCACCCCGATGAGGTGCGTCTGTCCGGCCTGTTCCCGCTCAACGGACGCGATATTGCCGCCGGATTCGCGCTGCGCTCGCCCTTTTTCTTTGGCCTGGACAGCGTCATCGCGCCGCTGGTGGCGGGCGAGGAATTGCGCAAGGAGGGCGGGCCATCGCTCTCGGCTGAAACCAAGACTGCCTGGCTGACCCCGATCGGGCCGGAGCCGGACATGAACGGGTCCAACGCCTTTGCGGTGGCACCGGGGCGCTCGAGCGACAATGTCACCCGGCTGATTTCCAATTCGCACCAGCCCTGGCGCGGCGGCGTCGCCTGGTATGAGCTGGTCGTCCATAGCGAAGAGGGCTGGGATTTTGCCGGGGCAACCTTCCCGGGTTCGCCCTATCCGTTTCTGGGCCACAACAGGACGCTGGGCTGGACCAACACCGTGAACCGGCCCGATCTGGTCGATGTCTATCGGCTGGAGATGAACGCGGAGGGCACGCGCTATCGGCTCGATGGCAAATGGGTGCCTCTCGAATCGCGCAAGGTCTGGCTGCCGGTCAAAATGGGTCCATTCGTGATTCCGGTGCCGCGCACCGTCCACCGTTCGGCGCACGGGCCGGTGATCATCAGCGACAAGGGCGCGTTCGCGATCCGCTATGCCGGGATCGACGATCTGGGCATGCTCGAACAATATTACCGGATCAACAAGGCGCGCAACTTTGATGAATGGCAACAGGCCATGGCGATCCAGGGCGTGCCCGCGACCAATTTCATCTATGCCGATGCGGAGGGGAATATCGCGCTGTTCTACAATGCGCTGTTCCCCGATCGCAAGGCGGGCGCCGACTGGCGCACCATCCTGCCCGGGGATCGTTCGGACCTGATATGGCAGGGGCCGGTTGCCTGGGATGCGGTGCCCCGGCTGGTCAATCCCGGTTCGGGCTATATCATGAATGCCAACAACACCCCCTATGTCGCCGCCGGGCCGGGCGATGAGCTGGACCGGGCGGATTATTCGCCGCTGCTCGGCATAGAAGATGACATGACCAACCGCGCATCGCAGGCGATCAAGCTGTTCGAGGCGGAGGGCCAGATCAGCCGCGAAGCGCTGGAGCGGATCAAATATGATACCGGCTATGATCCCGATGGCTATGCCGGGGAGTGGATGAAGCTGATGCTGGAGGCCGATACCGGCGGCGACAGCCAGCTAAAGGCGGCGCAGAAGCTGCTCGCCCAATGGGACTGGCAGATGGATGGCAAGGGCAGGGGCGATGCGCTGGCGCTCACGCTGATGCGTCCTGCGATGCGCAACAGCTATCGCCGCCAGGCCCCGCCCGACCCGGTCGAGGAGATGCGGCTGGCGGTCGATCATCTGACGAAATATTTTGGCGGGCTCGATCCGCCGCTGGGCGATGTGCTGCGGCTACGCCAGGGCAAGGTCGACCTGCCGCTCGACGGGGGCAGCGATACGCTGCGCGCCTCGACGCTCTGGGATGTGGAGGCGGACGGGCGCTATGCCGTGCGCCATGGCGACAGCTTCATCATGTTCATCGAATGGGATTCGCAGGGCCGACTCAGCTCGCGCTCGATCCAGCCCTATGGTGCGGCGACAACCCGTCCGCAAAGCCCGCATTATGCCGATCAGGCCGAATTGTTCGTGAAACACCGGACCAAGCCGGTCTATTTCACGCCCGAACAGCTCAAGGGGCATGTCGAAAGGCGCTATCGTCCGTGAACTGGCCCATATGCGATCCGCCCGCCCTTGTATTTGCCGACGAACCGTTGCAGTCTGAAACCATCGCAGGGGGGCAGGGCTGGACCTTGTCTGCCAGTACCGTCAATTCACTCTGACAGACAATGAAAGAGTTTTAGCGATCATGATCAAGCCAACCCTTCGCGCAGCCGCGCTCTCCACCCTGTTGCTGTGCACAGCGTGTGCGTCGCCCTTCTACAATGTCGGCGATGTCAGCGAGGCTCCGCCTCCGCCCAAGGCACCCAGGGTTGCCGAGGCGCCGGTGCCAAAGCCCGCTCCGGTCGCATCGCGGCCCGCTCCGGCTCCTGCCGCCGCGCCCGTTGCCATGGCGGAAACGCCGTCCGCGCCCGCACCAGTGGGTGATCTGGTCGCTGCGGTCGACATTCCCTATGAGACGTTCACGCTTTCCAACGGGCTGGAGGTCATCGTCCATGAAGACCGCAAGGCCCCGGTCGTGGCGGTATCGATCTGGTATGGCGTCGGTTCCAAGCATGAACCGGCAGGCAAGACCGGCTATGCCCATCTGTTCGAGCATATCATGTTCAACGGCTCGGAAAACGCCAAGGGCGACTATTTCGAATATCTGAAGGTTCTGGGCGCGACCGACTATAACGGCACGACCTGGCTCGACCGGACCAATTATTTCCAGACCGTGCCGCGCCCCGCGCTGGAAGGCGCGCTGTTCCTTGAAAGCGATCGCATGGGGTATCTGCTCGGCGGACTGAACAAGGAAAAGCTGGACAACCAGATCGGCGTGGTTTCGAATGAAAAGCGCCAGGGCGACAACCAGCCCTATGGCCTGGTCGAATATGAGCAGGTCCGCATGCTGCTTCCCGAAAGCCATCCCTATGGCCATTCGACCATCGGATCGCTGGAGGATCTCAAGGCCGCCTCGCTCGACGATATGAAGAGCTGGTTCACCGATCATTACGGCCCCAATAATGCCGTGCTGGTGCTGGCAGGCGACATCGATGCCGATGAAGCGCGGCCGCTGGTCGAAAAATGGTTCGGTGATATTCCGCGCGGCCCCGAAGTGCCGAAGATCTCGCCGGGAATTCCCGAATTGCAGGTCAAGGACCAGGTCGTTCTCAAGGACCAGGTGCCGACCACCCGCATCTATCGCAACTGGCTGGTGCCCGGCCTCAATGATGCCGATTACACCGCCATTGACGTCGGTGCGACCGTGCTTGGCGGGCTGGCCAGTTCGCGCCTCGATAATATCATGGTGCGCAAGGAGCAGAATGCCGTGGCGGTGACCGCCTATGTGCTGCCCTTCGTCCATGCCAGTATCCTGGAAGTCTATGTCGATGTGAAGCCGGGCGAGGATGCCGATGCGGTGGCGCTGCGGCTTGACGAGATCATCGCCGACTTCATCGCCAATGGCCCGACCGCAGACGAGGTGCAGCGTGTTGCCACGCGCGATGCCGCAAACCGGATTACCGGCCTTGAACAGGTTGGCGGTTTTGGCGGCAAGGCCGTGGCGCTGGCCGAAGGCGCGCTCTATTCGGACGATCCCGATCACTACAAGAAAGAGCTTGAGCGGCTGGCGGCGATGACCCCGGCCAAGGTGACGGCGGCGATGCAGAAATGGCTAAGCCGTCCGCCCGCGCGCCTGCGCGTCGTGCCAGGCGAGCGTGATGCCTATCAGGATGTGACCGGCGGCGGCGGTCGCCGCACCGGTGTGCTGGGCGGCGCTGCGCGCTATTTCGATCAGGAAAGCTGGGGCGGGCTCGGCTCGGCAACCGGCGGTGCGTCGGCAGAGGAAGCAGCGGATGCCGCTGCCGAGGCAGCAGCAGACGCCGCTGAAGCTGCGGCTGAAACGGCAGGTCCGGCGGATCGCGCCACCATGCCCTTGCCCAAATCGACCCCCGACCTTGATTTCCCCGATGTCCAGCGGGCGATTCTCTCCAACGGCATCGTCGTGCGCTTTGCGCGGCGCACTGCGGTTCCGGTGGTGCGCGTGTCGGTCGATTTCGATGCCGGCTATGCCTCCGATCCCAAGGATGCGCTGGGCACCAATTCCTTCATGACCACCATGCTGGAAGAGGGCACGACAAGCATGGATTCGGTCGCACTGGCCGAAGCGCAGGAGCGGCTGGGCGCCAATATCGGTGCCGGATCGGGCCTTGACCGCACCAGCATTTCGCTGACAGCGATGAAGCCGAACCTTTCCGCATCGCTCGACCTGCTGGCCGATGTGATCCGCAATCCGGCCTTCGATCCGGCAGAGGTGGAGCGTATCCGCGTTCGCCAGATCACCCGGATCAAGGCAGAGGGTACCCAGCCCCAGGGCATTGCGCTGCGCAACCTGCCGCCGCTCATCTATGGAGAGAGCCATCCCTATGGTGTGCCGTTCACCGGCACCGGCTCGGCTGATGTCGTCGCCAAGCTGACCCGCGACCAGCTGGTTGCCTATCACCGCCAGTGGATCCGCCCCGAACGCGCGGAAATCTATGTGGTGGGCGATACCACGCTGGAGGAAATCGTGCCGATGCTCGATGCCCGGTTCGGGCGCTGGCCAACCAACCGCATGGCGCTGCAGGAGAAGAATTTTGCCGTCGCCACGCCTGCCCAGGATGGCCGGATCATCATCATCAACCGGCCCAATTCACCCCAGTCGCTGATCCTTGCGGGCGAAGCGCTGGAAGCCAAGGGCACCGATGATATCCTGGCGCTTGAAGCGGCGAATGAAGTGCTGGGCGGGGATTTCCTCTCCCGCATGAACATGGACCTGCGCGAAACCAAGGGCTGGTCCTATGGTGTGCGCTCGCTGATCCAGCGGCCGCAGCAGAAGATTCCGTTCATCATCTTCGCGCCGGTGCAGACCAACCAGACCGGCCCCTCGGTCCAGGCGCTGCTCGATCAGCTCAACGGCTTTATCGGCGATAATGGCATTACCGCCGAGGAGCTGCAGCGCATGATCGCCAGCAACACGCTGGAACAGGCGGGCAATTTCGAGCGTTCGGCCAATGTGATGGGCCAGATGAAGGCTGATGTGCTCTATGGCCGTCCGTCCGATTATGCCGAATCGGTTGCCGATCGCTATCGCGCGCTGACGGCGGACAAGGTCGACATGGCGATGCGCAGCGCGGTCAACCCCAAGGGGCTGACCTGGCTGATCGTCGGCGATGCTGCCAAGATCAAGGGCCAGCTTGAAAAGATCGGCCTGCCGATCGAGGTCCGCGAACTGGAAGGGGGCGGCGACGACTGATCGTCCCGTCCCTTCCCAAAACCCCCAACCAGAAGGAGAATATCATGTCAGTCGCAGGTGCATATGATTGCGTAACGAAAACGCCGATGGGCGATCAGAAGTCGGTGTTCACCATCAATGTCGATGGCGACAGCTTCACCGGCGTGAATGCAGGCGCGATGGGATCGATGGATGTCTATGACGGCAAGATCGACGGCAACACGCTGACCTGGAAGATGGACATGAAGGTGCCGATGCCGATGACGCTGGAGGGCACCGCCACCGTGGATGGCGACACCATTACCGGGTCGGTCAATGCCGGTGCCTTTGGCGCCATGGCCATGTCGGGAACCCGTCAGGGCTGATTATTGCCAGGATTAGCAAAAAGGCCGCGCTTCCCATGGCGGGAGGCGCGGCCTTTTTTTGCGTCATCTGAACCGATTGACTGGATCAGTCGAGCGTGACCGTCACGGCGCGGCGATTCTGCGCCCATGCCGTCTCGTTGGAGCCGAGCGCATGCGGGCGTTCCTTGCCATGGCTGACCACGCGGATGCGCGACGGCGCTATGCCCAGCGACACCAGATAATTCTTTGCGGCATTGGCGCGGCGCTCGCCAAGGGCAAGGTTATAGTCACGGGTGCCGCGCTCATCGGCATGGCCTTCGACGATGATCTGCTTGTTGGGATATTGCGCCAGCCAGCGTGACTGGCTCTGCAGGGTCAGCTGGTCCTCGCTGTCGATATTGAACCGGTCGGTATCGAAGAAGATGCGGTCGGACGAGACCTTGGCCAGGAAATCGGCATGGCTGCCGGGGACCGGAACATTGCTGATCGGGCCGGAGGGGCCGGGCGTGGGCGCCGGGGTTGCTGTCTGCGGCGCCTGGGGCAGCACATCGGGTGCCTTTTTGGCGCAGGCGGCCAGCGCCAGCGCGCTGGTCATGACGATCAACATGGTTTTGGTGCGTGTCATTGTCTTCTCCTTGTCGCGGCGGTCTTTCGGGCCAATCGCCCTGGGACCGGTTTCGCCCCTGTCTTTCCGCCGGGGCGCGACGGTTTACTGGCCTTCAAAAAACTCTGCCGGATTGTCCGGATTCAACTCCATTATCTGATATTTGCACATATTATTCAAAGCCTATGGCAGGATTGGCCCCCAGGCCGGGTCCGATCCGTCCACAGGCGTATTCAGCTTGCGTTCGTTCGCGCCGGTCAGGTCGACCTGCCAGATGCTGGTCTGGCCCGAATTGCGCGCGGTGCGAAAGAACTGGATGATGCGGCCATTGGGTGACCAGGTCGGGGCCTCGTCCTGCCATGCGTCGGTCAGCATGCGGATACCGCCGCCCGACGGAGTCATGACGCCGATGCGGAAGGTGCCCGAAATCCGGGTAAAGGCGATCAGGTCGCCGCGCGGGCTCCATTCGGGTGTGGCAAAGCGTCCGCCGCCAAAGCTGATCCGCCGCTGGCTGGTGCCATTGGCATTCATCACATAGATTTGCTGGCTGCCCGAACGGTCGCTCTCAAAGACGATCTGGCTGCCATCGGGCGAGAAGCTGCCCCCGACATCAATGCCCGGCGAATCGGTCAGCCGTTCGGGCGTCCCGCCCTCGGCGGAGATTCGGTAGATATCGGTATTGCCCGCAATCGCCATGGAATAGAGAAGGAAACGGCCATCGGGCGACCAGCGCGGCGCAAAAGTCGGGTTGGTGCTCTGCGTCACCAGCCGCTGGCGACCGGTGCCGATATCATAGACATAGATGCGCGGATTGCCGTCCAGATAGCTCAGATAGGCGATCTTGGAATAATCGGGCGAAAAGCGCGGGGTGAGCGCGGTTGCCTGGCCATTGGTGATGAAGCGGTGATTGGCGCCATCGGAATCCATGATGGCCAGCCGCTTGGTGCGGTTATCCTTGGGCCCGGTCTCCGCAATATATGCGATGCGGCTGTCGAAAAAGGGCGATTCTCCCGACAGGCGGGAATAGATGGCATCGGCGCATTTGTGCGCGGCGCGCCGCCAGTCCGCCGGTTCGACAACATAGCCCTGGCGGGTGAGTTCGCTGCCCAGCGCGACGTCGTAAAGATAGCATCCCACGGTGATCTTGCCATCGCCATTGGCGCGGACAAAGCCCTGGATCAGCGCGGCGGCATTCTGCCCTCGCCAATAGGGGAAGGTCGGCTGCGTCACTTCGCTGTACTGGATGCGCTTCACGCCATTGCGGCCAATCGGCTTGAACAGGCCCGACCGCTCCAGATCGGATGCGATGACATCGCTGATGCGGTTGCCCAGATCCTCGGTCGAGCCCGCCAGCGTCGGCTGGCTGGCCGGGGTGGGCAGCGCCGGGATGGCGATGATCAGGCTTTCGCCGCTGTCGTCGGTCACATCGACGCTGAGGCCGCCCTGGCTGGCGGCGGCGGGGTCCGCCGGGGCGTCCTGCGCCTGTGCGAGGCCGGCTAGTCCGGTGATCATGAGCAGAAAAGCGAGAAATCGTGTCATGTTACAGCCTTTTGTCGAATACCGGGCGGATCACCTTCCAGGTATCATAATATTCATCGGGAAGGCGGAACGGCGCGGCGAGCTTCGCTGCCTTGATCGCCTGTTCGATATGCAGGCGCGATTGCTGGCGGTTGCTGGCATTGACGCCGGTCTGGCCGACCAGCCGGGGCTCGCCGATAATATTGCCGCTGCGGTCGAGCCTGATCTCCAGCTCGGTGCGGAGCAGCTCGACATCGGCGCCGCTTGGCGCCTGCCAGTGCGGCTTCAGCTGGCGGCGCACCTCATTGACCAGCGAGGCGACCACCGCCGGTCCCGCCTGTTGCGCCGGGGCCTGTTGCGACTGGCTGGTCGATGCCTCGTCGGTCACGCCGCGCAGGAAATTCTCGCCCAGCCGGGGCGCGCGGCCCTGTCGCTCGGCAGGCGTGGGGCGGTCCGGCCGCCGCCGGTCGTCGCGCGATACCGGGCGGGGTGGCGGGGGCGGCGATGCGCGCGGCGTGGGCGCGGGGGTGGCGCGCGGCCGCTCTATCGGCCGCTGCGACGGTGGCGGGGGGATTCTTTCCTGCGGGCGCACGACCGGCTGTTCGGGCGGGGCGGCCGGTTCCTCCAGATCGCCGATTTCGGGCGCGGTCGCGGTTGCCGCCGCCGCGTCGGGGTCCGGCGCGGTCGATGTCAGGCCAACCTCATCGGCCAGCTGCACCGCAATCGGTTCGGATGGCATGCGCAGTTCGCTGCGCGTGGCGATGCCGATCGACAATATGCCCAGCAGGACGGCATGCACCGCCACCGATGTGCCAAGGCCTATCTGTTCGGATCGCTCAAACGCCATGAATCACGATCCTAATCGCGCCGGGATGAACCGGTTGTGACCAGCGACACGCTGTTCAGCCCGGCCCGGTTGAGCTCGCCCATCACTGCCATCACCTTGCCATAGTCCAGGCTGGTATCGGCGCGCAGCATCACCTGGGGCGGCTTGTCGCCGCCCTGCTGCCGGATCGCCATGAAGCGCGCGGGAATGTCGGCGCGGGCGACCTGCTCGTCATCGACGAACACCAGCCCTTCGGCATTCACCGAAATCTGCACCGGCTCGCGCTCCTGCTCCAGCGCATTGGCGCGGCTTTCGGGCAGCTCGACCGGCACCCCCGCCGTCAGCAGCGGGGCGGTCACCATGAAGATGATGAGCAGCACCAGCATGACGTCGACAAAGGGCGTCACGTTGATTTCGGCCATGGGCGCGCGGCTGCGCCGTCCGCGCCGCCCGGTGCCGCTGCCCGATCCGACAGACATGCCCATGGTCAGGCGCCCTCCCTGTCGAGTTCGCGGCTCAGTTCGCCATGAAATTTGTCGGCAAAGCGGAACAGCCGCGATTCCAGCTTGTTCAGCCGGTGCGAGAAGCGGTTATAGGCGATCACTGCCGGGATGGCGGCGAACAGGCCGATGGCGGTCGCGAACAGCGCCTCGGCAATGCCCGGTGCAACGACCGCAAGCGAGCTGTTCTGTTCGGCGGCAATGGCGGTGAAGCTGCGCATGATACCCCAGACGGTGCCGAACAGGCCGATGAACGGGGCGACCGCGCCGACCGTGGCGAGGAAGTTCAGCCGGTCGGACAGATTGTCGATCTCCTGCCCGACGGTTGATGTCATCATCATGGACAATCGCTGGCGCACGCCGTCATGGTCATAGGGCTTGGTGCGGGTGGAGCGCCGCCATTCGCCTACGCCCGCCGCCATGACGCGGGCAATGGGCAGCTTTTCCTGGCCGCGCGCCTTGTAAAAGGCATCAATATCGCCCGCCTGCCAGAAATCGCGTTCATAGCCGTCGCAATCGCGGCGGATGCCTGCAATCTTCAGGCCAAAGCTGAAAATGATCGTCCAGGTCCAGATGCTGGCCAGCGCCAGCCCGGCCATCACCAGCTTGACGATGATGTCTGCTTCCATGAACAGCTTGACCGGGGACAGGGTGACGGCATCGGTGGAAAGGCCCAGGCTTTCGATCATCTATTCTGCTTTCTTCTGATTGTCGGGAATGGCGTGGGGCGAGAGGACCGAGCGGAAGGCATGCACCCATTGCTCCGGCTGGCGGATCGGCCTGCCTTCGGGATTGATGAAGGCCGCCAGCACGTCCGCCCTGAACAATTCGTGCAGACTGTCATCTGCGTTGGTGCGCATGACTCGCTGATGAATGAAAACTGCCGCGGCGCGAATCTGCATGACGCGGCTTTCGACCATCAGGTCATCTTCAAGCCTGGCCGGGTGAACGAATTTTATCTGCATTTCCGACACCGCATAGACGCCGTGCCCCGCCTCATGCGCGTCGCGCTGATCAATGCCGACACAGCGCAGCATGTCCGAACGCGCCCGCTCGCAAAAGCGCAGATAATTGGCGTGATAGACGATGCCGGAAAGATCGGTGTCTTCATAATAGACGCGGCAGGCGAACAGATGGCGGTCGCCCTTAAAATGGCCGGTCAGGGGGCGGAGGATGGCATGGTCTGGCATGTCAGACGCGCACGATTAAGGGTTTTTCGGCGATAGTGAAAGCGATTTGGCGGTGGCGGGCGGTATTTGTCGTGCCAGCTGAACGGCCCGTCCGGTCGGCGCTTCGGTTCAGTCGAACAGGCCGTCCTGCATGTCGGCGGGGGGATTGAGGCCCAGATGCTTCCAGCCGGGCGCGTTGAGGCAGCGGCCCCGTGCGGTGCGGGCGATCAGGCCCAGCTGGATGAGATAGGGCTCGATCACTTCCTCGATGGTGTCGCGCGGTTCGGAAAGGCCTGCCGCCAGTGTCTCGACCCCCACCGGCCCGCCGCGATAGATATCCGCGATCATGGTCAGATAGCGCCGGTCCATGGTGTCGAGGCCCAGCGCGTCGACCTCCAGCCGGGTCAGCGCTGCATCGGCGATCTTCGCATCGACACTGGCCGCGCCCGCGACATGGGCAAAATCGCGCACCCGCCGCATCAGCCGGCCGGCGACGCGCGGAGTGCCGCGCGCGCGCCGGGCAATTTCGTGCGCGCCATCGGCGGCGACCGGCAGGCCCAGCAGGCGCGCGCCGCGCGTCACCACCTGCTCCAGCTCGGCAACGGTATAGAAATTGAGCCGCACCGGAATGCCGAACCGGTCGCGCAGCGGGGTGGTCAGCAAGCCCTGGCGTGTGGTCGCGCCGACCAGCGTAAAGGGGGGCAGGTCGATGCGCACGCTCCGCGCGCTCGGCCCCTCGCCGATGATGAGATCGAGTGCGCGATCTTCCATCGCCGGATAGAGCACTTCCTCGACCACCGGGTTGAGGCGGTGAATCTCGTCGATAAACAGCACATCGCCCGGCTCCAAATTGGTCAGCAGCGCCGCCAGATCGCCCGATTTGGCAATGACCGGACCCGATGTCGCGCGAAAGCCGACCCCCATTTCGCGCGCGACGATCTGCGCAAGCGTCGTCTTGCCAAGGCCGGGCGGGCCAAAGAACAGCACATGGTCCAGCGGTTCGCCGCGTCCCCTTGCCGCCTCGATGAACACGCGCAGATTGTCGCGCGCCGCTTCCTGCCCGATAAACTCGGCCAGCGTTTTGGGGCGCAGCGCCGCATCCGGGTCTTCGGCCTGGCGGGCGGGATCGAGAATGGGGTTGCTGGTCATGCCAATACTCTAGACGTTCCCCTGCATCGGGAGAAGGATGTATGGCCTTGACGGTTCAACCGGCGCGCCGTTGCGATATGGTGGTGTTTCGCGAGCAAGCAGGCATCCACCCTCACCCAGCTTCGACTAGGCAGCAAAGCTGCCAAGTCTGCACAACCCTCTCCCTTAAAGGGAGAGGGAAGAAATTTGAGCGGCAGTGCATAGACGTCATGCTGAACTTGTTTCAGCATCCAGAAGCCACGCCGCCCTGCAAATGAAGTCAGGTTCATCACCGTGATGCCCTTCCCAAAATCGCTTTCGTATCCCGCGCATGGTGCAGGATGGTCACAATGAAGACTTTGCTCGCATTCTCCGCAAATTCTACGAGGCTGGATTCGTCGATTTCGACCAAGTTCGCGATAGCCGAACTTGTAAGTTCAATATCAGCCACGCCTTGCTCGCCGTTTGCTGATGATATTATCGATTATCGTCTCTGGCTTCTCGTCCGAAACGCCTGACGCCATGCCTTGGGCAAGCAATTTTGCTGTCCATATGACACCGTCCGGTTTCTTCAGCTTATCTTGGCGGTCAGGGTTGGTCATGCTCTATCCATCACCGCGCCGCCTTTTTCAGCGCCAGCCGCACCAGCGCGTCCAGCCCGGCATCGGCACCAAGTTTGCTTTCGGCTTCGGCGACGGCGCGCCCGGCCTCGGCCGGCTTGAAGCCCAGATTCTGGAGTGCGGAGACCGCGTCGGCGGCATGGCCGCCCACCGCAGCGATGGCGGCCTCGCCCGATCCCATCGGTCCTAGGGCGATGCCGCCCACCTTGTCCTTCAGTTCATTGACGATGCGCTGGGCGAGCTTTGGTCCTACGCCCTGCGCGCGCGCCACCATCGCCTTGTCGCCATGCGCGACGGCACGGGCAATGTCTTCAGGGGGCAGCGCCGAAAGGATGGCGAGTGCCACCTTTCCGCCCACGCCCTGCACCCCGGTCAGCAGGCGAAACCAGTCGCGCTCCGCTGCGCTGGCAAAGCCCATCAGCCGCATGTCATTCTCGCTGACCTGCATTTCGGTGAAGATCGCAACCGCCGATCCGGTCGCGCCGAGGCCGGACAGGGTGCGTGCCGAACAATGGACGAGATAGCCGACGCCGTTCACATCGACCACGCAGCTGTCATGGGCGATGCTGTCCAGCGTTCCGGTGAGCTTGGCAATCATGATGCAGGGTTAGCGCCGCTATCGGCCAAGGGCAAGCAAAGAGAACAGGGCACGAACATCGGCGCGCGCTGAATATGTTCAGGGCTTGCCCGCAAGATGTGCATGGGTGATCGCGACGGCCAGCGCATCGGCGGCATCGGCGCCCGCGACTTTCGCACCGGGCAGCAATATGCGGAGCATCGCCTGGATCTGCGATTTCTCTGCCTTGCCGACGCCCACCACCGATTTCTTGACCAGCCGGGTGGCATATTCGGCGACCGGCAATCCCGCGCGCGCCGCCGCCAGCAGGCACACGCCGCGCGCCTGGCCCAGTTTCAGCGTGGACTGGGCGTTGGTGTTGACGAACACCTCCTCGACTGCCGCGCAGTCCGGGCTGTGGCAGGTGATGACGTCGGCCAGCGCCCGGTCGATCTCGACCAGCCGCTGCGCCAGCGCGGCGCTGCTGTCGGTCCTGATCTGGCCATTGGCGATATGGGCGAGGCGATTGCCCTGGCTGCGGATCACGCCCCAGCCGGTGGTGCCCAGCCCCGGATCAAGACCAAGGATCAGCACGGCCATATGCCGTCATGCTGAACTTGTTTCAGCATCCATGGCGCCTCTTTGAGGCATGGCCGCGAACCAAGAAACGGACCCTGAAACGAGTTCAGGGTGACGGGTGCGGAAAGCGGCTGCATCAGCAGGTCTTGCCCTGCGCGACCCGGCTCGCGTCATGCACAGGAAAATCGAGCGGGCCAGCCATCAACGTGACTGTTGCCCGCCACGCCATTCTCAACCCAGCTTCTCCATCACCGCGTCGGAAACCTCGTAATTGCCCCAGACGGTCTGGACATCATCATCATCGTCCAGCGCATCGATCAGCTTGAACAGGGTCTGCGCGTCACCCTCGGCGACATCGACGGAGATTTGCGGTTTCCAGGCGAGCTTGACGCTTTCTGCTTCGCCCAGTTCCGCCTCCAGGGCCCCGGCCACCTCGTGCAGGCTGTCGACGCTGGTCCAGATCTCGTGCCCGTCCTCGCTCGACTGAATATCGTCGGCACCTGCCTCCAGCGCGGCCTCCAGCACCTTGTCCTCATCGCCCGCGCTCGCCGGATAGGCGATCAGGCCCAGCCGGTCGAACCCGTGGCTGACCGCGCCCGATGCGCCCAGATTGCCGCCATTCTTGCTGAATGCAGTGCGCACATTGGTCGCGGTGCGGTTGCGATTGTCGGTCAGCGCCTCGACGATCAGGGCGACGCCGCCCGGCCCGAAGCCTTCATAGCGGATTTCCTCGTAATTCTCGTCATCGCCGCCCGTCGCCTTGTCGATGGCGCGCTGGATATTGTCCTTGGGCATGGACTGCGCCTTGGCGGCATTGACCGCGGCGCGCAGGCGCGGGTTCATGTCCGGATCGGGCATGCCCATCTTGGCCGCCACGGTGATTTCGCGGCTCAGCTTGGAAAACATCGCCGAACGCTTTTTGTCCTGCGCGCCCTTGCGGTGCATGATATTCTTGAACTTGGAATGGCCTGCCATGACTGCCCTGCAAATGATTGATGTTCGCGACGCCTGCCCGCCCTTGTCGCCAAACGGGGCAGGTTGGTCGAATTGGCGGTCTCCTTAAACCGCCCGTCCTGCTAGTGCAATCGGGCAGTTTGCAGGCCGGGTGACTTACTGGTTTACTTCGATAATACACCTTGCTAAGGCCAGCGGGAAAGCCAAGGGAAAGGATGCCTCATGCTCGAACTCGTCAATGTCAGCCATGTCTATCCCAACGGGACACAAGCGCTTGACAATGTGACCCTGCATATTCCGACCGGCATGTTCGGCCTGCTTGGCCCCAATGGCGCGGGAAAATCGACGCTGATGCGATCGATTGCCACCCTGCAGACACCGTCGGAGGGCAGCATCCGCTTTGGCGATATCGATGTCGTGCGCGAGCCGGAAAAGCTGCGCGAGACGCTAGGCTATCTGCCACAGGATTTTGGCGTCTATCCGCGCGTTTCGGCCTATGCGATGCTCGATCACATGGCAGTGCTCAAGGGCATTGCGGCGGCGGGCGAGCGGCGCGACACGGTGGAAACGCTCCTCAGCCAGACCAACCTGTGGGACGTGCGCAAAAAGGCGATTGCCGGATTTTCGGGCGGCATGCGCCAGCGTTTCGGCATAGCCCAGGCGCTGATCGGCAATCCGCGCCTGATCATCGTCGATGAACCGACGGCGGGGCTGGATCCGGAGGAGCGCAACCGCTTCCTCAACCTGCTGGCGGAGATTGGCGAGAATGTGGTGGTGATCCTTTCCACCCATATCGTCGAGGATGTCGCCGATCTGTGCCCGCGCATGGCGATCATTGCCAGCGGCCGGATCGAGAAGGAAGGCGCGCCGCTCGAACTGATCGATCAGTCGCGCGGTACCGTCTGGGCAAAGACCATCGCCCGCGATGCGCTGGATGATTATCGCGCGCGGCATGAGGTGATTTCGACCCGGCTGTTCGCCGGACGCACGATCATCCACATTCTGGCGGCAAGCGATCCGGGCGACGGGTTCGAAGCGGTGAATGGCGGCCTGGAGGATGTCTATTTCTCGACACTGGCGGGTGTCCGCCGCGCCGCCGCCGCCGAGCGCGAAGCGGCCTGACCGGCAGGAAGGACACACAGCCATGTTCTTTCGCATCGCCCGTTTCGAGCTCGGCTATCAGCTGAAGAATCCGGTCTTCTGGGTCGTTTCGATCCTGTTCTTCCTGCTCACCTTCGGGGCGGTCACGATTGACGATATTTCGATCGGCTCGGGCGGAAACATCCATGTGAACAGCCCCGGCGCGATCATGCAGATCAGCCTCATCCTCTCGCTGTTCTTCATGTTCGTGACCACTGCCTTTGTCGCCAACATCATCGTGCGCGACGATGAAAGCGGCTTTGGCCCGATGGTGCGGTCAACCCCGGTGCGCAAGTTCGACTATCTGTTCGGCCGGTTCGCCGGTGCGTTCCTGGTCGCGCTGATTGCCTTTCTGGCGGTGCCGCTGGGTGTGTTTCTCGGTTCGCTCATGCCCTGGCTCGATCCCGAAACGGTAGGGCCGAACCGGCTGGAATTCTATGCCTTCAGCTATTTGGCGCTGGCCGTGCCCGCGCTGTTCCTGACCGCATCGGTATTTTTTGCGGTGGCAACCGTCACCCGGTCGATGATGTACAGCTATCTGGCCGTGGTCGTTTTCCTGGTGCTGTATCTCGCCTTTATCAGCGTGATCGGCAACCGCCCCGAATGGCAGGAGACCGGATCGCTGGTCGAGCCCTTTGGCCTGGGCGTGCTCGCGATGGAGACGCGCTACTGGACGGCGGCGGAACTCAACGGACAGGTAATCGGATTCTCGCAGCGCCTGATCGCCAACCGTGCGATCTGGATCGGCGTGTCGCTGGCGGCGCTGGCCTTTGCCTATTGGCGGTTCAGCTTTGCCGAAAAGGGCGTGTCGAAGCGCAAGCTCAAAAAACAGCGCAAACAGGCCGCGAAGCTGGCGAATGTCGCGCCGCGCCTGGTCGAAAGCCTGCCCGCTCCCGATGTGCGGGCGGCCTGGCGCGCGCAGCTCTGGGCACAGTGCAAGCTGGAGATGGTGCAGGTGCTGCGCAGCCCGGCCTTTTTCATCCTGATGCTGTTCGGCCTGTTCAATTCGGGCGCGGGCATGCTGTCGGGCGTGGAGCTTTACGGGACGCCTGCGCATCCGCTGACCTTCTCGGTCATCGGCATCATCATCGGCACCTTCGCGATCATTCCGCTGATCATCGCCATCTATTATGCGGGCGAGCTGGTGTGGCGCGACCGGGATCGCAAGATGCACGAGATTGTCGATGCGACAGCGGTACCAAACTGGGCCTATCTGCTGCCCAAGATGCTGGCAGTTTCGGTGGTGCTGTTCGCGACGCTGCTCGTGTCCATGGTTGCGGGCATGCTGATCCAGTCGATCCGGGGGCTGGCCGATTTTGAACTCGGCAAATATATCGCCTGGTATGTCGTGCCGCTGGGTGTCGACATGGTCATCCTTGCGGTGCTCTCGGTCTTCGTCCAGGCGATCAGCCCGAACAAATATATCGGCTGGGCCATCATGCTGGTCTATTTCGTCGCCAGCCTGACTTTCGCCAATATCGGCTTTGAACATCCGCTCTACCAATATGGTGCGACCGGACCCAATCCGCTGTCGGACATGAACGGCGATGCAGTCGGACGCGCGGGCAGCTGGTGGATGCGGCTCTACTGGGCAGGCTGGGCGCTGGCGTTGGCGGTGTTCGCGCACCTCTTGTGGCGGCGCGGTACGGAGACCAGCCTGATGCCGCGCCTGCGCCTGATGGGCGGCAGGCTGGCCGGCATGCCGGGGGTGTTGCTGGGCGGGGCGGCGCTGATCGCCGGGGCCAGCGGCACCTATATCTTCTACAACACCAATGTCCTCAACGAATATCGGACCAGCGACGATGGCGAGGCGCAGCTTGCCGAATATGAAAAGGCCTATCTGAAATATGAGGATATGCCGCGCCCTACGCTCACCCATATGCAGATCGATGCAAGGCTGTTTCCGGCGGAGCACCGGGCGGTGTTCACGGGCCGCTATGACATGGTCAACCGCACCGGACAGCCGCTCGATACCCTGCATGTCCGCTTCACCGACCCCGATATCGAGATATTGAAGCTCGACGTGCCGGGCAGCCGCCTGGAGCTGGATGATGAGGACAATAAATATCGCATCTATCGGCTCGATACGCCGATGCAGCCCGGCGAGGCACGCAGCATCGCGTTCGAGACGCGCCGCTGGCAGCGCGGTTTCCGCGCCTCGGGCAATGATGTCCGGCTGGTCGGCAATGGCACCTTCCTCAACAATGCCGAATTCGGCCCGCAGCTGGGCATGGACCGTTCCGGCCTGCTTTCGGACCGGGCCACGCGCCGCAAATACGGCCTGCCGCCCGAACTGCGTCCGGCCAGGCTGGAGGATATGGCCCCGCGCAACCGCAATTATGTCGGCAATGCCGAATGGGTGACGACCGACATCACGCTGTCCACCGCGGCGGACCAGGTTCCGGTCGCTCCGGGGCGCAAGCTTTCGGACACCGTCGCCAATGGCCGCCGCACCGCCCATTTCGTGTCGCAGCAGCCGATCCTCGGCCTGTTCTCGATCCAGTCGGCGGATTACACCGTACGGCAGCGCAAGGCGGGCGGGATAAACTATGCCGTCTATTATTATCCCGGCCATGATTTCAACGTGGAACGGATGCTGAAGGCGTCGGAAACCTCGCTCGACTATTATCGCCGCAATTTCGGGCCTTATCAGTTCGACTATTTCCGGATCATCGAATTTCCCGGCTATGCCAGCTTTGCCCAGGCCTTTGCCGGGACCATTCCCTATTCCGAATCCATCGGCTTCATTGCCGATACCAGCGATCCCGACGCTATTGACTATGCGACCTATGTCACCGCGCATGAGGCCGGGCACCAATATTGGGCGCACCAGATGATCAGCGCAGACATGCAGGGCGGCACCATGCTGGTCGAAACCCTGGCGCAATATTCGGCGCTGATGGTGATGAAACAGGTCTATGGCGAGGACAAGATCCGCCGCTTCCTGCAATATGAGCTGGACAATTATCTCAATGCGCGCGGCGGCGAGGCGATCGAGGAACTGCCGCTCGTCCGGGTCGAGAACCAGGGCTATATCCATTATCGCAAGGGCGCGGTGGTGATGTACCTGCTGCAGGACCGGCTGGGCGAGGATCGCGTCAACGCGGCGCTGCGCGACATGCTGCAGGAATACCGGTTCAAGGGGCCGCCCTATCCGCGTTCCATCGAACTGGTCGACCGGTTCAAGGCGCTGGCCCGCGACGATGAGGAGCGGCAGCTGGTCGCCGATCTGTTTGATCGCATCACGCTGTACGACTTCAAGGCGGAAAGCGCGAAGGTGACGAAGCGCAAGGATGGCCGGTTCGTCACCGAAATCACCCTTGATGCGACCAAATATTATGCCGATGGCAAGGGCAAGGAGAGCGAGGCTCCGTTTGCGGGGGAGGTCGATATCGGCCTGTTCATGGCGCGGCCGGGGCTGGGCGCGTTCAGCGGCAAGGATGTGCTCTATCGCAAGCGCCACCGCATCGTCACGGGCGAACAGACTATCCGCATTGTCACCGCCAAACGGCCTGCCTTTGCCGGGGTCGATCCCTATGCGATGTTCATCGACCGCAACAGCAGCGACAATATCGTCGCGACCGAATGAGGGGAATTCAGACGATCACGGCGGTGCCGCTGACCGATACCATCAGCATCGACCCGTTCTGGCCGATCACCTCATAGTCGAGATCGACGCCGATCACCGCATTGCCGCCCACCTTGGCGGCGCGCGCCGAAAGTTCGGACAGGGCCTCTTCGCGGGCGCGGGCCAGTACCGATTCATATTTGCCCGAACGGCCCCCGACAATATCGGTGATCGAGGCGAAGATGTCGCGAAAGATATTCGCGCCGACAATGACTTCGCCGGTGACGATGCCGAGATATTCGCGGACCGGCTTGCCCTCAATGGCGGTCGTGGTGGTAACGATCATGTGCGAGTCTCCTCTTTCTGGAAGACTCGATCATAGCGTCAACCGAGGCCGAGGGCAGCCTTGTAGGTGTCCAGAATGGCCTCCATCTCCTGGCGGTCATGCGGTTCCATTTTGCGCAGGCGGACGATCTGGCGCATGATCTTGGGGTCATAGCCCTGCGACTTCGCCTCGGCATAGACATCGCGAATATCGTCGGCGATGGCCTTTTTCTCTTCCTCAAGACGTTCGATGCGCTCGATGAAAAGGCGCAGCTGTTGGTCGGCGCTCTGGGCTTCGCTCATTGGGATACTCCGTGAAATATTGGTCCGGCCCCCGCCATTGTCAGGCGAATCGGCGGACGGGAAAGCGGTGAGCGCTGCCCTCTAATGACTGTCGGCGTTCTTCGCCACGCTTTCCTGCATGCGGTGCAGCTGTTCTTCGCTGGCTTCGGTCTGATAGCGTTGTTTCCATTCGGAAAAATCCATGCCGTGGATCAGCCTGCGGGCCTCTGCCTTGTCCATTGCATTGCCGTCCGCCGCGCTCACCCAGTCGGCCAGGCAATTGCGGCAAAACCCGGCCAGGCCCATAAGGTCGATATTCTGCGCATCGTGGCGATGCTGCAAATGCCGCACCAGCCGCCGGAACGCCGCCGCCGCAACCGCGTCGGGTACTGCGTCAATATCGGCATATCGCGCATTATTTTCAGGGTTCTGCATGGTGCTCTGCCTTTTTACGTTTTGCTATCGTCATATTGCACGGGTAATCAGGCGGCAGGATAGCCGCATCGGGGCGGGCAGCACAACCGGACCCGGCATGTGAAAAGATGGGATGACGGTTTGAAGCAGTTGATCGGCAAGCGCAGCCGCAAGGTGAAGATTCTGGCCACGCTCGGCCCGGCCAGCAATTCGCCCGAGATGATAGAGCGCCTGTTCGCCGCCGGGGCCGATGCCTTTCGCGTGAATATGAGCCATGGCGATCATGAGGGGCATGCCCGCACCATCAACCTTATCCGCCAGCTCGAAAGCCGGCTGCAGCGCACGATCACCATATTGTGCGACCTGCAGGGGCCAAAGCTGCGCGTCGGCACCTTTGACGGCGGCAAGGCATTTCTGAAGCATGGCAGCCATTTCACGCTCGATCGCGACCCAGCGCCCGGCAATGCGGAGCGGGTCAATCTGCCGCATCCCGAAATGTTCGGCGCGCTGGACAAGGGCGCGCGGGTGCTGGTCGATGATGGCAAGCTGGTGCTGCGGGTCATCCGTTCCGACAATGATGCGATCCTGACCTCGGTCGAGGTTGGCGGGGAGATTTCAAACCGCAAGGGCTTTAACGTGCCCGACAGCGTGGTGCCGCTCGCTGCGCTGACCGAGAAGGACCGCCGCGATCTCGCCTTTGCGCTGGACATGGGGGCGGACTGGATCGCGCTCAGCTTCGTTCAGCGGCCCGAGGATGTCGCCGAGGCGCGCAGCCTGATCGGCGGCAAGGCGGCGCTGATTTCCAAGATCGAAAAGCCCGCTGCGGTCAAGCGGCTCGACGAGATACTCGAACTGTCCGATGCGGTGATGGTCGCGCGTGGCGACCTGGGCGTGGAGATGGCGCCCGAAGAGGTGCCGCCGATGCAGAAGCATATTGTCGAGACCGCCCGGCGCTCCGGCAAGCCGGTGGTCGTCGCCACCCAGATGCTGGAATCGATGATCAACAGCCCGTCGCCGACCCGCGCCGAGGTGTCCGATGTCGCCAATGCGGTCTATGACGGTGCCGATGCGGTGATGCTGTCGGCGGAAACCGCGGCGGGCGAGTGGCCCGAGGAATCGGTGGCGATCATGGACCGGATCGCGGTGCAGGTGGAGAGCGATCCGGGCTATGCCGCGCGTGTCCATTTCACCGAAACCCGCCCCGATGCGACTACCGCCGACGCGCTGGCGGCGGCCTGCAACGAGATTGCCAATACCGTGGCGGTGACCGCGGTGGTGTGCTTCACCATGTCCGGCTCGACGGCGCGAAGGGTTTCGCGCGAACGTCCCTCCGTTCCGGTGCTGGTGCTCACGCCGTCACGCGCGACCGCGCGGCGGCTGGGGCTGCTCTGGGGCGCGCATCCGGTGGTGACGCGCGATATCGGCAGCTTTGAGGAGATGATCGGCAAGGGCAAGCGCATGGCGCTGCGCCACGGCTTTACCCGGGCGGGGGGCAAGGTCATCGCGCTGGCCGGGGTGCCCTTTGGCACGCCGGGATCGACCAATGTGCTGCATATCGTCACTGTCACCGGCAATGAGCTCAAGGGGTATCGCGGCTGATCCGGGAAGTGACGATCGGTTGCGTCTTTGCGGTGATTTATGAGTTCACGGCCTAAAAATCGAGCGGGCCAAGAATTTCATCTTGAATATCCGCACCTCGACCCACCAGGGTTTGATTTGGATCGATACACACTTGATCAATCCGGTTAGGGTCATAATAACCCATATACTCGGCCTCCCCAAAAGGGGCATCGTTGATCCGATTTATCAGCTGTCTGCCCCTGAGCCCGGAATCATATGCAATTGCGATTGCAGCGAACCGATATCTATATGCTCGTCTAGTCAGCGGCTTGGCTTGGTCGGTATCCTTGCCGGCGTCCTTCAGACGTTTGTATTCAAAATTCGCGATCAGCATTCTTGAGCTATAACAAGCTACGTGGTGCTCCCATTCAGTGGCCTTTCTTCCGGTTCGGGCTGGCGGCTTGCGGGGTAATTGCTGATTGCCTTGTGCACTTTGCGCAAATCCATCGATTGAAGGAGCATTTCTGGGCCTTCGACAGGCGCTGTCCCAATATTCTATGCAGTCCAATATTCCCGAACTGACCCGAAATTCAATCCAGCCATTGCGCCCATTCTGGTAGCTGAAGTCGCCGCGAATCCGGAAACTATCCGTCTTCAGCGTTCCTTGCGTCACCCGCAGGTTGCGCAACGAGTTGGAGCTATATCGATTGACGTACCAGCCGCGCGAATCCGCTGCGAGTATCTCCTCCAATCGCCGAGCCAGATCTGTGGGAATGGGAATCTGTGGTCGCACTTGCACTGGTGGAGGGACCGGTGGCGCGGGGGGAGGCGGAATGATCTTTGGTTGGCACGTGCCATTCGTGAAGGTTCCATTGGCACAGGGAGGTAGTGGATTAATCCGGACGGGCGGTGGAGGCGACGCACGGGCTGGCAGCGGGGCTGGCTTTGTTGAGATCGGCGGTGGGGGTGATGAATGCGATGCTGGCGGGGTGACGACAACCGGTGGCGGGACGGGGCGGATTTGAACGGCAGGCTTGTTTTCCTGCATTTGAAACTCTCGGTAGACAAAGACTGCCAATGCATCCTGGGCCTCAAGAGCAGCGGGCTTGAGGGTTTTGGAATCACATCTTCGCAACAGCCAGAAATGTCGACCCGATTCATGTTGCCATGCGCTGAACTTGTAGATGAAGGCGCGCGGGGGAAGCGTTCCTCCAGAATACCCCTGATAGCTTATCTGAAATAGCCAGTCGTTTTCCATACTGATCGGGATTGGCGCGATGTCTAAATCGAAGGCGGAGCGCACGGCTTCTGCAGATTGTTCGGCAAACGCGTCCGGCATCGTTTTTCGGTCTCTTTCCAAGACACCAATCGAACAGAAAACGTCACCTTTCCGTAATGTGCTATCTTGTTGGATGACATTGCCATATGTGATGAAAAGTTGGCCATGGCTCGTACTGATATCTGACAGATAGTGTCCGGTTCCTGCATCCAGTCGCGCAGCGCCATCGAAAATATCGATACCGTTTATACCTTCTCGCCGGGCAATTCTCGCGTCAGGCCACTGGATTGATGATGGAGCATAGAACTCTTGTCGTTCCGTTCCGGCTTGTGCCCGGACAGGTGTCATCTCCAGCAATGAAGCGAGAGCCAGCACACCAATCGAGGAGCGTTTCATCAAGCCAAACTTTGGGGTGTATCCCCTTGACATACGTAGAACGAATGGGGTATATCATGCCTCATGACAACGAAACCCCTCACTACCGCGCAGTTCTTTCGCCAGTTTCCTGACGACGAAACCTGTCTCCAGCATTTGTTCGATGTTCGCTTTGGGCAGGGCTTTGAATGTCCATCATGCGAACGCCCTTCCAACTGGTATCGGATCAAGGCCGAACGCGCCTATTCCTGCCAGTGGTGCGGCCATCACCTGCACCCCACGGTTGGCACCCCGTTTCAGCAGACGCGCACCCCGTTGCAGCTCTGGTTCTATGCTATCCACCTGTTCACGACCACGCGGCACGGCGTCAGCGCCAAGGAATTGCAGCGCCAGCTCGGTGTGACCTACAAGACCGCATGGCGCATGGCGACGTTAATCCGCGAACACATGGCGGACGTTGACGGCGAAGCCCCCATTGGCGGACCAGGCACAAGCGTTGAAATCGACGAGACGCTTGTGGGCGGTGTCAAGAAAGGCGCTCACAACCGGGGCAGCAAGGCCAAGACTGTCCTTGTAGGCGCGCTACAGCGCGGCGGCGACCTGATTACCGCTGTTGTCGCGAACCAGCGCCGCGACACGCTGGAGCCGTTCGTAAAGGCGAATGTCCGGATCGGCGGCAATGTCCATACCGACGAATTGCGCAGCTATGCCAATTTGGGCGCGGCGGGCTATCGGCATGCCACCGTCAACCATAGCGCAGAAGAATATGCCTATTTCGACTATCGCCTTGGCGACACGGTTTCAGTGAACGCAATCGAGAATTTCTGGCGTCACCTGAAATGCTCGATCAACGGCACGCATACCAGCGTCAGCCCGAAATACCTTGGCCTCTATGCCAAGGAGTTCGAGTATCGCTTCAATCGTCGCGGTCGTCCGGAGTCGATGCTTTCGGAGCTTCTTTCGACTTTCCGGCCATTGAGCGCAGGGTAGCACCAAAGGCTTCCGAATCACCTTTTTCGCTTTTGTGCTCGGCGATAAACTGGCGTAGCTTACCCTGCTCAATAGCTTCACGCAGCGTCGTCAAGGCGATCTCCATGGTCCATGATGTAAATACGCTCTAGCAGCCCGGAACGAAAGCCTAGCTTTGCTTGAACGCGAATGATTGATCGATTGGCGGCCGCTTCTGTATAGGCATTTGGAACCTGCTCAAAAACCGGGTCTCGCACATCAGCTGAAATATAGCTGCCTGGAATATTGGGATTCTCAACATTAAGTTTCCGATTATGAAGGACGAAACCGTCGACTCTAAGGTCTATCTGCTGCAATTCCGTCACTTCAAGCTCCCCTTTTTCGCGAATAGCGTCTGCTGTTGGTAGATCGATGATCAACAGGGGCGCAGCCGACCCATTGAGTTTAAACGTATCGACCGATGGGCCAACGGGCGTAACCGCCCGTATGGCAGCTAATGCAAGCTTGTTTGTGAGGGCGAACAACTGGTCTCGCCACTGCGCCTCACTTTCAAGCCATTGTTGCTGGGTAGCAATACGCTCTCTCGCCTCAATCTCGCGCATTTTTGTCATGGCATCCAGAGCATTTTGGCTCTCCCGGTTTCTGCCGCTTAGGCGCGTAAATACGTAGGTCATAAAATAACTAACGGCCTCGGCTGCGCCCGTCTGCATCATCCACCATGCAAAAGGCAAAAGTCCAGCGTAGGGAGTCAAATCAACCAATAATTGAGACGAACCGACCACTGGTTCGCGGGCTTTCACAACAAGTTTGTGCCGCTCTCCTCTCTTAGGAAGCCGGTTTTCTCCTAAAAAAATTAGGCCGTCTGAAATGATGCGTTCAAATCCAAGAAGTGAGTTTCCAAGAGCGCGCATCTCGACATTGTGTCTATCAGCGTCACCACCCTCATACTTAACTATAATATCTGCTTCTGCCATGCTCGCCCCCAACCCACAGGTAGGACGCTATGCCGCGCAATTCAGAGAGTCAAAGCGGATGTGGGGTTATGTCCGATACGGATGCAAAGGGGATACACCCCCAAACTTTCGCGCTACAAAATGTCGATTCGCAAGTTCGAAAGTACGCCAACACCACCAAAGATGGTAGTTTGTCCCGCATATACAGTGCTGGCGGTGACAGATCCCCATATTGTTGTTTGTTTACGCTGGGTCCTCACGGGCGGAATTACATGACATTGCTAGGTCAATTGAAATCCGTCACCGGCAATGAGCTCAAGGGGTATCGCGGCTGATCGCTTCGATCTCTTCGGCGGTCCAGCGCCGTGTGATATGCTGGGGGCAATTCCAGTCGAACGCGACCACGTCAATAATAACCGCGCCTTCGGGTGTTGCCGCATAGCCACCGGGCATCAGCGCGCTGATGCTGTCGGGATCGGTATCGGGCGTCGCCCGCCGCGCATGGCCGATCAGCTTGAGCCGCCGCTGCGCCGGATAGTCGAGCATGATCAGTGCGACACGGTGGTTTTCGGCAAGATTGCCTGCCGACATATATTGGCGATTGCCGCGAAAATCGGCGAAGGCGATCCGGCTCGGGCCGAGGCAGCGTAGGAAGCCTGGCGGTCCGCCGCGATGCTGCACATAGGGCCAGCCATCGGGCGTGACGGTCGCCATGTAAAAGCTGTCGCGAGCCTCGATAAAGGCGATTTCCCGGTCTCCCAGCGGATCGGCCTGGCCATCGCTTCGCGATTCCATCGCGGCATAGGCGGTGCGCGAACCGGCCCTTGCCTGCATGGCGCGTGATGTGTCGCTGGACATGGTCTTGAGGAAATTTGCTGTCATGACATCCTGCCAGGGCGCGTTCGCCGGGTTTGAAATGCCCTAAAGACCGAGTTCGGAAAGACCGGGATGATCGTCGGGACGGCGCCCCAGCGGCCAGCGAAACTTCCGCTCCTCTTCGCGAATGGGCATTTCATTGATGCTGGCATGGCGGTGCTGCATCAGCCCGTCTGTTCCAAACTCCCAGTTCTCATTGCCATAGGCGCGGAACCAGTTGCCGCTGTCATCGCGATATTCATAGCAATAGCGCACGGCGATGCGGTTTCCGTCGCAGGCCCAAAGCTCCTTGATCAGGCGGTAATCGATTTCCCTTGCCCATTTGCGCGCCAGAAATGCTGCAACCGCTTCGCGGCCCTCCGGGAATTCCACACGGTTCCGCCAGACGGTATCCGCTGAATAGGCCAGTGCAACCCTGGCCGGGTCGCGGCTGTTCCAGCCGTCTTCGGCCAGCCGGACCTTTTCGCGCGCGGATGCTTTAGTGAACGGCGGCAGCGGCGGCCGGGAGGCAAGGGCCTGGGGGGAGATTTGTTGGGGCATGAGCATATATCTCCGGCTTTTCAAATGGGCGCGCCCGGGCCGGCAGGGGGGATGAGACCGGACCGGGCGCTATGTGCGCAACGGCTTCGGGCTGTAGCGTTGCGCGGGCAGGCAACCGGGGAGGGATCGGGATCAGATCGGCTGCCGGACCATGGATTACCCTCGCCGCGCTCCGGCGTGAATGATGGTTTCCGGCAAGAGATTGTTGCCAAGTACGGAATAATCACGCAATTCTTGTCCCCGGCCATTTCGGGAGGGACGCGATGGACAGGTTTCACGCAATGCGCGCATTCGTCCGCGTTGCCGATGCGGGCAGCTTTGCCCGGGCCGCGCGCGAACTGAACATGAGTCCGCCAGCCGTAACCCGCGCCATTTCCGCGCTGGAGGACCTGGTGGGGGCGCGGCTGTTCACCCGCACCACCCGTTCGGTCCAGCTGACAGAGGCGGGCACGCGCTATTTCGAGGACAGCAAGCGCATCCTGGGCGATATCGCCGAGGCGGAGGCTGCAGCGGCGGGTTCCTATGCCACACCCACCGGAACACTGACGATCACGGCGTCGGTGATGTTCGGCCAGATATATATCATGCCGATCGTCACCGAATTTCTGGAAGCCTTTCCCGGCGTCACGGCGCGCCTCATCTTTCTCGACCGCGTCACCAACCTGGTGGATGAGGGGATGGATGTGGCGATCCGCATCGGACATTTGCCTGATTCCAGCTATTCGGCGGTCAAGGTCGGTACGGTTCGCCGCGTCATCTGCGGTTCGCCGGACTATTTCCGCAAGCATGGCGTGCCGCGCGATCCTGCTGATCTGACGCATCACCGGATCATTTCCGCGACGACCGTCTGGCCGACCGATGAATGGCGCTTTGGCCGCGGAACGAAGCGCAGCATCCATGTCAGGCCGCAAATCCATTGCAATTCCAATGCAGCGGTTATCGCTGCGGTACGCGAGGGGCATGGCCTTAGCAGGGTGCTCTCCTACCAGATTGGCCAGCACCTCATCGATGGCGCCTTGCAAACGGTGCTCGATGATTTCGAGGAAGAACTATTGCCGGTCCATGTCGTCCACCCGGAAGGCCGTCATGCCTCCGCCAAGGTGCGCAGCTTTGTTGATTTCGCCGCCGCCCGGCTGAGGGCAAATCGCCTGATCAACTGATCGGCGCCGTCGCGTCTGTTTCCGAGAATGAACGGTTTGCGCCAACTATTCCATTATCCGGAACAATATCTTTCAAAATGACCGGATTATCGCATCTGAAGCCAGCTCCTAAATGGGCGCCATGCCGGAAAACAATCCGGCGCCATCCCAGAATTGGAGAACAGCATGTCCCGTATTGCCATCCCCGCCCGTGAAGCCGCTCCGTCCGCTTCGCAGCCGCTCCTCGATGCCGTTGAAAAGTCGCTCGGCAGCGTTCCGAACCTGTTTCGGCTCATTTCGCACAGCCCGGTCGCGCTTGACGCCTATCTCGGCCAAAACGGAAAGCTGGCCAGGGCGCTGGACGTGAAGACGCGCGAGCGGATCGCGCTGGCCGTCGCCCAGGTAAATGGTTGTGACTATTGCCTCTCGGCGCACAGCTATCTTGGCCAGAATCTGGCGCGTCTTGATGCCGAAGAGATTGCCCGCAACCGCCAGGGCCTGTCGGGCGATCCCAAAGCGTCCGCAGCAGTCGCCTTTGCCGCCAAAGTTGCAAATGAGCGAGGGCGGGTTGACGACGCCGATCTTGCCAGGGTGCGCCAGGCCGGTTTCAGCGAGGGCCAGATCGTCGAGATCGTGGCACTCGTCGCCGAAAACGTCTTCACCAACTTCCTGAACAATGTGGCGCAAACGGAGATTGATTTCCCGGTCGTGACCGCCAGCGACTTCGCCGCTGCCGCCTGAACCGGTGCCGGTGCCGCTGCATCAGCATGCGGCGCCGGCATCCATCCGCACCATCGCTGGAAACGCAGCGCGCACTATCCCTGCCCGACAAGACCCTGAAGGAAAAGCCGATGCCCAGACTTTTGATTGTCCTGCCCCTGACGCTGGTTGCTCTCTGCACATGGGCGGTCTTGTGCTTCTTCGCTGTCGACCGAGGCTGGTTTCGCAGTCCGCTGACCAGCTCGCCGGATCCGGTGCATTTCGCCCGGGAGATCGAAAAGCGGATCGATGCAGAGGCTGGCGGCAACATGGTATTCGTCATGATCGAGGATGGCGAGGTCATTGCCAGCCACAGCACCTCAAAGGGCAAGCCGGTCGCCGCGGATTCGATATTCCAGGTTGCATCGCTCAGCAAATGGGTCGCTGCCATGGGCGTGATGGCGCTTGCCGAGGATGGCGCAATCGATCTCGATGCTCCGGTCTCGCGATATCTCAAGCGCTGGCAGCTGCCGCCGAGCGCGTTCGACAATGACGGCGTTACCGCAAGACGGCTGCTGAGCCACACTGCCGGTCTGGATGACGGGTTGGGATATGACGGTTTTGCCAATGAGGAAGCGGTGCAGTCGCTTGAAGAATCGCTCGACCGGGCGGCGGACGCTTCGCCAAATGCTCTGGAATCGGACGCTGAGGGCCGCGTGCGCCTTGCAGCAGACCCCGGATCGCAATGGAAATATTCGGGCGGCGGCTACACGCTGCTTCAGCTTCTGATCGAAGAAGTCAGCGGCCAACCCTTTGCCAGCTATATGGAGCAGCGCGTCTTTGCCCCGCTGGGGATGGAGGACAGCGGTTACCGGCCCGGCGCGCTGCAGCGCACGCGCATCGCCGACAATTTCGATGCCGATGGCAAGCCGCAGGCCTATCGTCATTACAGCGCGCTGGCCGCCACCGCGCTCTATACATCGGCTGATGACTTGGTTCGGCTGATCCAGGCCCAGCTGCCCGGACCCGGGTCTGCCCGGCAAAAGATACTTCAGCCCGGGACGCTGGCGGAGATGCGCGCGCCAGAAGCACACCGCATGGGCGCCCCGGTCTGGGGTCTTGGCACGATGCTGTACAGCTCCAACAACCAGGGCGGATTCATCATCGGCCATGACGGCAATAATGAACCGGCCATCAACAGTGCAGTACGCCTCGATCCCGACAGCGGCGACGCGATCATCCTGCTGGGCACCGGCAATGCGCTGCTCGCGACAGCGCTTGGCGGCGAATGGGTGTTCTGGAAAACCGGCAATGTCGACAATCTGGATTTTGCCATGGCCATGCCTGCCATGATTCGCTGGATTGCGATCGGCTCGGTCCTGATCGTGATTGCCTCTATCGCCGTCAGCTTGCGGCGGCGGCGCAGGCGAGACGAGCGTACGCATGACTTCGCGCCGGATTGCTGGCAGATGGCCTATGCGGGCCTGGCCTGAACCGCGCCGACCCCATTTCCAAGGCACGCTTCGGAGCCTACGAACCGTCTTAGAGTATTTTCAAGTCAGATGGATACATCTGACGACTCGGAAAATACGGTAAAACAAGAGCATAGAGCGCAGGTTTTGATTGAATCAAAACCTTCGCTCTGGGACCGGACTATATCTGGTTCTTATCAAGCGCAGCGATGACCGTTGCTCGCGATTCGGCATTGGGTGTCCATGGCGAGCTGATCAGGCCACCGGCTGCAAAAACTCGATCAAAAACGCCGCTTTTCCCGTGCTCTGCCCATGCATTGGCTAGCCTGTCAGCCATCGGATCGTCGATTTTGCCTGCATCACCTCTGATATGGCGAAGCCAGCAGGCGATGCCCGTCAATATGGACGGACTGGCCAGTCCCTGGTCCTGGCGTTCGGCGAGTGTTTCCAGCCAGCGTTGCGGGATCTTCTGGCTTCCGTCCATGGCGATCTGCTCAAGCCGGTGGTTCAGTGACGAATTTGCAAATCTGTGGAGCAACTCCTCGGAATAACGATCCAGATTCTGTCCAGGCCCAGGCGTGATTGTCGCCATAGCCTCCGCCATCAGGCTTTTCGCAAGCCGATTCAGACGAGGGTCGGCAATAGCCTCGTGAACAAATTCATGTCCGGCAATCAGGCCACAATAGGCAAGCAGCGAATGGGCACCGTTGAGCATGCGCAGCTTGGCGGTCTCATAGGGCCTGACATCGGCAACCAGCTGCGCGCCGAAATGGTCCCATGACGGGCGGCCATTGGCGAAGCCATCCTCGACAACCCATTGGCTGAATGGCTCGGTGAACACCGCGCCTTCATCGCCCATGCCCAATCTGGCTGCGAGTCGGGCGAGGTCGTTGCCGGTGGTCGCCGGTACAATTCGATCCACCATCGTTTCGGGCGCGGTGCATTTGTCCTCGAACCACTGGGCCAGATCGCTGTTTCCGGATGCCAGCCATTCAGCGGTCAGCCGGTGCAACTGCTTGCCATTGCCTGACAGATTGTCGCAGCTGAGCAATGTGATGCCGGGCAATCCCTGCTTCATGCGGATCGCCAGCGCCTCGCCGACTATGGGGTAAAAGCCCCTTGCAGCGTTATCGAAGTCAAGACTGCCATCGGCTGCACGGCAATAGCCTTTTTCCGTCACCGTGAAGCTCGCTATTCGGCAATCGGGCGCAGCGATGCGGTTGATGATGGCCTGCCGGTCCGGTCCGGCAACCAGCACTTCGCCGACGGCACCGATGACCTCCATTTTTTCATTTGCGTTCGAGCGCTCGATCAGGGTGTAAAGCCCGTCCTGGGGGAGAAGCCGGTCGTGAACGGTTGCCGAACGAAGCGACACGCCTGAAATCATCCAGTCGCGCTCCCCTTTCCGCAGACAATGGTCCGTATACCATGCCTGATGTGCGCGGTGAAACGCACCGATGCCAAAATGGACGATCCCGAAGCCCTGCTCGCGCGAATAGGCTGGCCGTGCGACATCATGCGGCAGGCCGGCAAGCGTGTTTGCAGAGAGCCTCACAGCTTGTAGGCCGCCTTTGCGAGGTTATAGGACAGATCCCGGGCAAGTTCGGCTGCTTCCCAGTCCTCCAGCCGGTGTTCGGCAACGAGTTCCGCCAGGAACCCGCAATCAATCCTGCGCGCGAGGTCGTGTCTTGCCGGGATCGACAGGAAAGCGCGCGTGTCATCATTGAACCCGACCGTGTTGTAGAACCCTGCAGTTTCCGTCACCGTCCGCCTGAAGCGGCGCATGCCTTCAGGACTGTCATGGAACCACCATGCAGGCCCCAGCTTAAGGACCGGATAATGCCCGGCCATCGGTGCCAGCTCGCGAGAATAGACCGTCTCGTCGAGCGTGAAGAGGATGATCGAGAGATCGCGCTCATTGCCGTATTTTTCAAGCAAGGGGCGCAGCGCCTCCACATATTCAGTGCGCATGGGAATGTCGGCTCCCTTGTCGCGCCCGAATTTCTCGAACAGCTGCCTGTTGTGATTGCGAAACGAGCCTGGATGGATTTGCATGACCAATCCGTCCTCAAGGCTCATGGTTGCCATTTCGGTCAGCATTTGTGCCCGGAACAGTTCCGCATCCTTGGCTGTAGCGTTTCCTCCCTTGATCCGATCGAAGAGGCGCTCACTTTCGGTCGAGGAAAGATTGGCGGTCTGCACCGTCGGGTGCCCGTGATCGGTTGAAGTTGCTCCCATCTCGGCAAAGAATTGGCGACGTTGACGATGGGCTGCCAGATAGCCTGACCAGCTCAGGCAATCTTCACCGGTCATCTCGGACAAAGCCGCAAGATTGTCAGCAAAGCCTTCAAACTCCGGATCGACCACGGAATCCGGCCGGTAGGCGGTGATGACAGTCCCCTGCCAGCCACTGTCGCGAATGGCCTGATGATGGGCCAGCGAATCCAGCGGCCCTTCGGTCGTGGCGATCACCTCGATATTGTTTTTCTCAAACAGGGCACGCGGACGAAACGCGTCGCTTGCCAGACTGGCATTGAGGCTGTCGAAATAATGATCGGCAGTTTCCGGGCACAGCTGAACATCGATACCGAAAGCCTCGGCGAAGACCCAGTCAAGCCACACCCGCGATGGCGTGCCGCGAAAAAGGTGGTAGTTGTTTGCCAGTATCCGCCATGCCGTTCGCGGGTCGGCCTTCGTCCGTCCCTCTTTGTCCGGCACCCCCAGATCTTCCAGCCGTATTCCTTGTGAATACAGCATCCGGAACAGGTAATGATCGGGTACCAGCAGCAACTCGGTTGCATTGGCGAAGTTGTCGTTGGTGGCCCACCAGGCAGGATCGGTATGCCCGTGAGGACTGATGATCGGGAGATCCTTGACTGACAGGTAAAGTTCGCGGGCAATGTCGCGAGTCTTGCTTTCGACGGGAAGCAAGCGATCCGGATGTAGTTCGAGCGCGCGTATCGGCATCGTCATCTCACGCAGTGGCACGGGCATAGCGATCCCGTCTCGCCTGAACAGAACGCTTCGCCTCGGCAATGGCCTTTTCCTCGGTTGCGAACAAGAGGCTTTCGAGGACCTGGGTCAGATGGCTGCGCATAGCAGCGCGTGCCGCGGCCGGATCGCGCAGGCGCAAGGCATCCAGGATTGCCGAATGCTCATCAACGACGGGCTTGATATTGGCCGCTCGCGCCTTTTCATGGAGGAGCGCAGCTTCCGGGGAAGACTGGCGCAGTTCCCATAGCCTCTCTACCGATTCGATGAGGGCGTTGTTCCGTGTTGCCTCCGCAATGGTGCGATGAAAGGCATGGTCAGCTTTTTCGGTGCCTGCCGGGTCCAGATTCTCAGCTGCAATCTGTGCGATCAACTGCTCCAGCCTGGCCAGTTCGTCATCGGTTATTTCGGCGGCGGCGAGAGCTGCCACTTCGCCTTCGATCAGCAAGCGCGCTTCGGTCAGTTCGATCGCCGAAACATTGAATATCTGGTCTTCACTCGATCCGGACACCGCTTTGACCCATACTCCGGACCCGACTTTCACTTCGACCAGATCATCGACTTCCAATGCGATAATGGCTTCGCGGATGGTCGGTCGACTTACATTATACAGTGCGGCCAGCTCGCGTTCTGCAGGCAGCCTCCCCCCCACCGGATATTTGCCTGATTCAAGGTCCCTCAGGATACGGGTCGCCACATCCTGATAGAGACGAAGATTGCGGCTTTGGATGTTCATATCATTGGCGTTTTTTTGGACTGACCATTATATTCAAATTGACAGACCAATCTTCAATGATCAACGGCCATATTGTCAATCAAATAGTCCGATTTAGAGAGTTATGCGCATCAGCTCAGCCAAAGTCATTGTCACATGCCCCGGACGCAATTTCGTCACGCTCAAGATAGAAACCGACCAGAGCGTCTATGCGCTTTCAGTACGTGACAGAAACGTCTCTGTTTTCACTTTTGGAAGCTTGGTGAGTGCAAGCCACGGAAACTTTGGCCGAAATCCAGAGAGTGTCGGTGACCTAAGATGCCAGGCAAAATCTGGCGGAGAAATGGTGCTGCTGGAGAGAATTGAACTCTCGACCTCAGCCTTACCAAGGATGCGCTCTACCACTGAGCTACAGCAGCACACCATTTCAGCGCGGCGGGCATCGGGTGCCGCCGCAAGACGTGCGCCTATGCGCATGGCTTGGCGCTTTGTCAAGGGCCGCCAGCGCGGCTTTGGCGCTTGCACGCTTCGCCATGCTGAAGCATGACTGCACGATATGAGCGGCGATGACGGCAAGGTGCCCGGCAAGGGCAAGGACGAGGATGAGCGCAAGGCACGTCTGGCGGAGAATCTGCGCGCCAATCTGCGCCGCCGCAAGGCGCAGGCGCGGGCGATGAAGGACGGTGACGGCCCGGATCAGGCCGATTAGGCCTGTTCAGGAATCAGCTTTTCAAAACCGGTCACGCGCGTGCGAAAATCGTCCGGAACCGGTGCCGGGCGCCAGTCGGCGGTGGTCACATAGACATAGCGGGTGCGGATCACCACCAGCAGCGCATCGTCCCGGAAAATGGCGAATTCCATGGTGAAGCTGGTGCGGCCAAATGATGCCACCCGCACCCCGATATCCAGCTGGTCATCGGCCTTCGCCCCGGCGCGGAAATCCAGAGTGCTGTGGCGGACCATGACATCGCCGTCCGGCCCGAAATAGGCGGTGCCGGTTGTGTCATGCCCGTCCGTGTCCGCCAGCAGGGCGCGAAAATATTCGGTCACGGCGATGTCGGCATAGACCAGATAATTGGCGTTGAAGACGACATTCTGCATGTCGACCTCATGATAGCGCACGCGCTTGCGGGCGAGCAGGGCAAAATTGCTGCGGACGGGGTCATTCTGGCTCATGCCCGCCCCATTCGGCAATCGGCGCAGCTTGTCAATCGCCCGGACGCAGCCTTTGCGGGCAGCGCCTGGCAGAAGCGTCTAGCCCATGATGAAGGCGTTGAGCTTGTTGCCGTCCGGATCGCGGAAATAGGCGGCATAGAAACCGTCATCGCCGCGCGGGCCGGGCGCGCCCTCATCGCTGCCGCCATGGGCCAGGGCGATATCATAGAGCCGCTGGACCTGATCCTTGTCGCTGGCCTGCAGCGCGACCATCACGCCATTGCCGACGCTCGCCGCATTGCCGTCAAACGGCTTGGTGGCGGCGATGCCCGCTGCCCCGCCCGGAGCGCCCCAGGCGATGAAGCTGTCAAATTCCATCATCCGGCCCACGCCCATTTCAGCGGCGAGCGCGTCATAGAATTGCGCCGCGCGGTCAAGATCGTTGGTGCCAACGGTTACATAGCCGATCATGTTCTTCCTCCCTGTGATGAAAGAAGAACATTAGGGGAACATATTGCGTGGCGCAAGCGCCTTATAGCGGTGCGCAGGCCTGTTTCAGCCAGTCTAGTGCCTCGCCTTCAAGCTGCGGGCCGACAATATCGATCACCTGGCCATGATAGGCGTTGAGCCAGCCGGTCTCCGTATTGGTGAGCATCGCCGTATCGATGCAGTTGCGGTCAATGGGCGCAAAGGTGAGTGTCTCGAAACCGAGCATTTCCTGTTCCGCGCCTGCCACCTCGATCGGCGTTACCAGCACCAGATTCTCGATGCGGATGCCGAATTCGCCATCCTTGTAATAGCCCGGCTCATTGGAGCAGATCATGCCGGGCAGCAGCGGTTCGGCAAAGCCGCCAAAGGCGGCGATGCGCTGCGGCCCCTCATGCACGCCCAGGAAGCTGCCGACGCCATGGCCGGTGCCATGGGCATAATCAACGCCATCGGCCCAGAGGAACTGGCGCGCCAATATGTCGAGCTGTCCCCCGGTCGTTCCCTTGGGAAAGCGCGCGGTGGCAAGGGCGATATGACCCTTGAGCACCTGGGTGAAGCGGCGCTTCATCTCGGCGGTCGGCTCGCCTACCGCCATGGTGCGGGTGACGTCGGTGGTGCCGTCAAGATACTGGCCGCCCGAATCGACCAGATAGAGCGAGTTCATCGTGATCGGCAGGTTGGTCTCTTCCGAAACACGGTAATGGCAGATCGCCCCGTTGGACGACGCCCCCGATATGGTGTCGAAACTGGTATCGCGCAGTGCGCCGGTGGCTTCGCGGAATTCGAGCAGCTTTGCCGCCGCCGACAGCTCGTCCTCGCCGCCCTTTGGCGCGGCACCGTCAAACCAGTGGAGGAAGCGGCTGAGCGCGGCCCCGTCGCGGGCCTGGGCGGCGCGATGGCCGTTCACCTCGGCGCTGTTCTTTACCGCGCGGGGCAGGACGCTGGGATCGCGCCGGGCACTGACGCTGGCCCCCGCATTGTCCAGCCGCTCGAATATTGCGGCGACCGCCCGTTCGGGATCGACCGCCACCTTCTGTCCGGCGAGCGCATCGAGCCCCGCCTCGAACTCGTCATAGCCGCGCAGCGACACCTGGTTGCCAAGATGCGTGCGTACCGCATCGGTGAGCTTTTCGGGCGCGACGAACAGGTCGGCGGTGCCGTCCTTGCGCACCACGGCATAGCTGAGCGCGACCGGCGTGTGGTCGACATCCGCCCCGCGAACATTGAATATCCAGGCGATGGAATCGAGCGCGGTGATGACCGCCGCGTCCAGATCCTCGCCGGTCAGCCAGCGGGCGATATCATCGCGCTTTTCAGCTGAATCCTTGCCCGCATATTCTATCGGATGCGGTACCATGACCGCGGCCGACCGGGCGGGCCGGTCCTGCCACACGGCATCGATGGGGTTGCTTTCCACCGCAACCAGCTCCGCGCCGGCCTTGGCCAGCGCCTTCGCCGCCTTGTTCGCAAAGTCGCGGGTATGCAGCCAGGCGTCATAGCCGATCTTCATGCCCTTTGTGGCATGCTGGCCCAGCCAGCCAGCGACGCTCTGCTGGGCGGTGCCGACATAGTCATAGAGCCGGCCATCGACCTGGTCGCGGACCTGGATGGTATAGCGCCCGTCCACGAAAATCGCCGCGCCCTTGCCGCCCGAGGTGTCGCGCAGCACCACCGCGCTGCCCGCCGAACCGCCAAAGCCGGTCAGCCATTCGAGCCGCTGGGCATAGCCGCCAATATATTCGCTCATATGCTCATCACAGATCGGGATGATGAACCCGTCCAGATTCTGGCGCTTCAGTTCGTCGCGGAGCGCGGCAAGGCGCGCCTCATGGGTGGACATCAACATGGCCGGGGGATACTCCCTTCGCAAAATTCGGTTCGTGCCTACATAGGCGCTTGTCCGCCCTTTCGCCAGCCATGCGGTCAACGGGTCCGAACCCGGGCCAGTCCAGGAAAGCAATCCATGTCGCAAAGCAAGTCCGTGCCCCTTCATCCGCCTGTCGCGCCGCAGCATCCGCACAGCAGCAGCTGGCATGGCGAAACGCTGGAGGACCCATGGGCATGGCTGCGCGATCCGGGCTATCCCAGTGTCACGGACCTGAAGGTGCTGGCCTATCTGGAGGAGGAGAATGCCTGGTTCGAGGCGCAAATGGGCCCCTATGCCGGGCTGACCGATACCCTGTTCCGCGAGATGAAGGGGCGCATCAAGGAAGATGATTCGAGCGTTCCGCAAAAGGATGGCGACTGGCTCTACTGGGTCGAATATGAGGAAGGCGCGCAGTACAAGAAATGGTACCGGCGGCCGGTCGCGGGCGGTGATCGCCAGCTGATCCTCGACGAACCGGCGCTGGCCGAGGGCAAGGACTATTTCCGGCTGGGTACATTGTCGGTCAGCCCCGATCATCGGCTGATCGCCTATGCGGTCGATGACAATGGCTCTGAACGTTTCGAGGTGCGGGTCCGCAATCTGGAAACCGGTGAGATGCTTGCAGATGTCATTCCCGGCACCTTGTCATCGCTGGTCTGGCGCGCCGATTCGGGTGCCTTTCTCTACAGCCTCGCCAATGAGCAATGGCGCACCGACAATGCGCGGCTGCATGTGCTGGGCACGCCGGTTGAACAGGATGTCGAGCTGTATCATGAGGATGATGAGGGCTTTCGCGTCGATATCGGCCTCACCTCATCGGAAAAATATATCGTCATCGCGACCGGAGATCATGAGACGAGCGAGGTTCGCCTGCTGCCCGCCGATGACCCGCTGGCCGAGCCGCTGCTGGTCAGCCCGCGCCGCAAGGGCCGCGAATATGAGATAGAGGAGCGCGACGGCACGCTCTACATCCTCACCAATGACGAGCACATCAACTTCCGGCTGGCGACCGCATCGCTTGATGCGCCGGGCGAATGGACGACGCTGATCGCGGGATCGGACGATTTCTACCTGAACGGCATGACCGCCTTCAGGGATTTCTACGTGACCGAGGGGCGGCTGGCCGGGCTCGACCAGATCCAGATCCGCTATTATGACGATCCGGCGCGCATCGAGCCGGTGGCATTTCCGGAGGCGAGCTATACCGCCAGCCTGGGCGACAATCCCGAATGGGACATGCAGGTGCTGCGTATCGGCTATCAGTCGATGGTGACCCCGGCCACCATCTATGATTATGACGTCGCCGCGCGTTCGCTGAAAACGCTCAAGGTGCAGGAAATCCCTTCGGGCTATGATGCGGCCGATTATGTGACCGAAAGGCTGATGATCCCGGCGCGGGATGGCACCTTGATCCCGGTCTCGATCGTCTATCGCAAGGGTTTCGCCAGGGACGGCAGCGCGCCGCTGCACCTTTATGGCTATGGTGCCTATGGCATCGCCATTCCGCCCAGCTTTTCGGTCGCGCGGCTGAGCCTCGTGGATCGCGGCTTCGCCTTTGCCGTCGCGCATATTCGCGGCGGCGACGATCTTGGCCGCCAATGGTATCTGGACGGCAAGCTCGCCAGCCGCACCAACAGCTTTACAGATTTCGTCGATTGCGCGCGCGGGCTGATCGCGCAGGGCTATAGTGCGCCGGGCCGGGTGACCGCGAGCGGCGGATCGGCGGGCGGCGAGCTGATGGGTGCGGTGGTCAATTCCGATCCCGATCTGTGGGGCGCGGTGGTGGCGCATGTGCCCTTTGTCGATGTGCTCAACACCATGCTCGATGCCTCGCTGCCGCTTACCCCGGGCGAATGGCCCGAATGGGGTAACCCCATTGAGGACAAGGCGGCGTTTGACCTGATCCGGTCCTACAGCCCCTATGACAATGTGACGGCCCAGTCCTATCCGCCGCTGATGGTGACGGCCGGGCTCAATGATCCGCGCGTTACCTATTGGGAACCGGCGAAATGGGTCGCCAAGCTGCGCGCCACCGGCACGGGGGACAATGCTCTGCTGCTCAAGACCAATATGGGCGCGGGTCATGGCGGCAAATCGGGCCGGTTCGATTCGCTGCATGAGGTGGCGGAGGAATTCGCCTTCATCTTGTGGCAGATGGGGATGGCCGGGCAGGCCAGCGGATCGTGACAGCATGAGCATCTTCACCCTCGCCTTCACCGCCCGGCCCGAACATATTGATGAGCTGGGCCATGTGAACAATGCGGTGTGGGTGCAATGGATACAGGATATTGCCACCGCGCACTGGGCGAGCGCTGCCGATCCCGCCCATATCGCGCAGTTCGTGTGGGTCGTGACCCGGCATGAGATAGACTATCGCGGCAATATCGGGGTTGGCGAGGGCGCGATTGGCCGCACCTGGATTTCCGAACCGCCGCGCGGGGCGCGTTTCAACCGCAATGTGGCGTTCGATACGCCTGACGGCAGGCCGCTGGTCTCGGCCATATCCACCTGGGCGATGATAGACCGGGCGAGCGGCCGCCCGGCGCGGGTGCGGCCCGATATGGTCGCGCGCTTCATGCCCGGTTCGATAACGGATTAGAGCGCGTTCGGTTTTGATTGAATCAAAACCTGCGCTCTATGCTCTTGTTTTCCCGTATTTTCCGAGTCGTCAGATGTATCCATCTGACTTGAAAATACTCTAGACGCTGGCGGTCGATTCCAGCTGGGCCAGGATGGCGCTGACCGCGCTTGGCTTGGACGCAAAGCCGAGATGGCCGCAATCCAGCTCTATGGCGCGGTCGCGCTGACCGCTTTCGCCGCGTGCACAGGCTGGCGCAATCACGCCGTCGCGGCGCGACCAGAAGGCAAAGGTCGGGACCGGCGGCTTTTCGTGCAGAACCGTGTCGATTGGCGGGGCATCGACGGGATGACCGGCAACCCGTTCATAGAGCCGCCAGGCATTGTTGGCGCGCGGCGAGCCTGAAAAGGGCGTGCCGAGCGTCAGCACTTCGCGGACCAGATCGGGGCTGCGCTTGGCCAGCTCGCGCGAAAAGACACCACCCAGGCTCCAGCCAATCATCGTGACCGGTCCGCCATGGCGCTGGCCATGGCTGGCAACATTGGCGGCCAGCCGGTCGAGCGTATCGGATTGCGCGCCAAGATTGCGTCCCAGGCCCCAGGTCGTGACCGGATAGCCCGCGCGTTCGAGCGCCTGATGGAGCACGAACATGGATCGTGCGGAGGAGAGGAAACCCGGTACCAGCATCACCGGACGGGCATCACAGCCCGGCGCATATTGCGCCGCGATCCGGTTTACCGACAGCTTGCCGCTCATGAAATTCGCGAACACCATGGCTTCGCGCGCAAGTAGGGCGAGCGAGGGCGCCACTGCCGGATCGGCTTCGCCGCTGGCGGGGCGCGCTGCGCCCATTGACGCAGGGATTCGAATTTCGGGCTTGCTGGCCATCCGGTCCTTATAGACCAGAGACATTTGAATGAAAGTTTAATGACCCTTTTGTGACCCGCTCGGGCCGGATTTATTTGAACAGAACGCAGAAATGAAAACGGCCCCGGATTGCTCCGGAGCCGCTTTCGAAAATGCGATACGCGTAAAGGGCGATCAGCGCTTCGAGAACTGGAAGCTGCGACGTGCCTTGGCGCGACCATATTTCTTGCGCTCGACCACGCGGCTGTCGCGGGTCAGGAAGCCTGCGGCCTTGACCGTGGAGCGCAGCGCGGGCTCATATTTGCTGAGCGCCTGGCTGATGCCATGCTTGACGGCGCCGGCCTGGCCGGAGAGTCCGCCGCCCTTGACGGTGGCGACAACGTCATACTGGCCGCGGCGTTCGGTGATGTCGAACACCTGGTTGATGACGAGCCGCAGCGTGGGGCGCGCAAAATAGACTTCCTGATCGCGGCCATTGACCGTGATCTTGCCGGTGCCGGGCTTCAGCCAGACGCGGGCGACCGCATCCTTGCGGCGGCCGGTGGCATAGGCACGGCCATGGGCATCGAGTTCCTGCTCGCGCAGCGGCGCGGCTTCGACGAACACAGGCGCGGCGGTTTCACCGGCTTCGGCGACGTCGCCTGCGATTTCCTTGAGATCGGAGAGAGATTGACCGGTTTCGGACATTATGCACCCACCTTGTTCTTGCGATTGAGGGAAGCGACGTCGAGCGTCTCGGGCTTTTGGCCGTCATGCGGATGATCGGTGCCGTTATAGAGATGCAGCGCGCGCATCTGGTCACGGCCCAGCGGACCGCGCGGGATCATGCGTTCCACGGCCTTTTCAAGGACACGCTCGGGAAAGCGGCCATCCAGCACCTTATCGGCGGTGATGCCCTTGATGCCGCCGGCATAGCCGGTGTGCTTGTAATAGGTCTTCTGCTTCAGCTTGTTGCCGGTCAGACGGACCTTGTCCGCATTGATGACGATGACATGGTCACCGCAATCGACATGCGGGGTATAGCTCGGCTTGTGCTTGCCGCGCAGGATATTGGCGATGATGACGGCAACACGTCCGACCACCAGCCCTTCGGCATCGATCAGATGCCATTTCTTTTCCACCTCGGCGGGCTTCGCCGATTTGGTGGTCTTGAGCAAAGCCTTCATGGGGCCAACCTCCAAATGCTGCACCGGCGGGGCTTGCGGCCCATGCCGCCCGTCCATGCCAATGCGAAAGAAAGGAATATGTTCGCTGCGACCCGGCCTTGACCGGGACCGCATGAAGGCGCGCTAATGGCGCTCGATCATCCGCAAGTCAAGCGTTTATGCGGGTTATGAGGCGGGTAAAATAATACCCTTCATCTTTGGGCGATGGCGTCGCTCTCGCGCGAAAGGGCGAGGTTCTCATATGTGGACCGGCTGGCTGGGCCGGCCTCGGTGGCAATGCGCCGCTCAAAATTCCACAGTATCCCATGGTCGCGCGACAGGCTGGCGACAACCTCGGTGCGGCTGGTCGAGGGGCCTGCCACGCTTGCTGCGCTCGCCGAAAGGTGCAGCCAGGCTGCATCCTCGCCGGTGATGCGAAAGACAAGGCCCGAGCGCCCCTCCGCGGAAGCGGGCGCGAGCGCCTGCCCGGCAAGATCGAGCAGCGGCGCGATCCGCCCGGCGGCGAGTTCGCCGCGCGCGGCGGCATCCATATTGGCCAGCCGGTCGAGATAGCCGTCAAACGCAGTGCGGGTCGCATCATCGAGTGCGGCATAGGCCCTGTCGGCGCGCAACCGGCCTATCGCCTCGGCAAGCCTGTGGGCGGCATCGGGCTCTTCGCTGACGCCCAGTATCGCGCCATCGGCGGCGAGGGTGAAGACCAGCGTCTCGCGTTCGATCAGCTGGTCGCCCAGCGCCAGCATGCGCAGCAATTCGGCGGGGCCGTCCACTGCATGGCTGATTTGTTCGACCCGCAGGCGATAGCCCCTGCCGAACGGGCTGAAGGTGAGGCGATAGCGCGCGGTGAGCACGAAGGGGCCGCCGCGCGTCTCGCGCTCCATCCGCCGGGTGAGGATCAGTGGTTCATCGAGCGGCGGAGCAAAGTGCAATGCGCTGGCCTGGCGCAGCGTTTCGGCTTCACCTGTTGCCGGTTGCGCTGCCGGTGCGGCGGCGGCCAGCATCAGCATGGCGAGCGGCAGCATGGTCATGCGCCTCCGCTCAATTGCCCGTCCAGCCATTGCCGGAACCCTGCGGGGCAATCGGCTGCATCCCAGGCGATGATGGCGGGAACGTCATAGCTGTGCAGCGCGGCGATACCCTCCAGCAGTGCGGAACAATGCTTTGCATCGGTTTTGAACAATAACGGCACCTCCGCGTCGGTCGCGACGCTGCCCTCCCAGCGATAGATCGATTCGATGGCAGGCAGGATATTGGCGCAGGCGGCCAGCTGCCGGGTCACCATGGCCGTGGCAATGGCGCGTGCCTCATCCTGGTTGGCGCAGGGGCAGTAGACCAGCCGGACCGGGTTTTCGTTCATCCCTGATGGCGGCCCAGCGCATGGGCACCCCATGCCGTGCTGGCCACGACCAGCGCGCCCACCGCCTGGTGCAGCACCGCGAGATGGATGTCGACGCCGGTCATGACGGTGGCGATGCCCAGCAGGATCTGGATGCCGAAGGCGCTGTGGATCGCAATCGAGATTCTGCGGTGGCCGGAGCGCAGCCGCCGCGCCATGATGATCAGCGCGGCCACGGTGACAAAGGCCCACCAGCGATGCACCCAGTGGATGAGGAACGGATCATGGGTGAGCGGCCAGGACAGGCCGTCGGCAAGATGGACCTCGGGGAAGAACCGGCCCTGCATCAGCGGCCATGTGTCGGACGCCAGCCCGCCATTCAGCCCGGCCAGCCATGCGCCATAGAGCAGCTGCACGAACAGGATTGCGAGCACGATAAGGCTGAGCCGGGACAGGCGAGCGGGCCGGGCGGCGGGGTCGCGATCCAGCGCGAACAGGTCCAGCGCGGTCCAGACCAGCCCGCCCAGCGTGAACAATGCGGTCATCAGATGTATTGAAAGCCAGAAATGGCTGACATCGGTCATCTCGGTCGAAAGGCCGGAGCGGACCATGAACCAGCCGAACGCACCTTGCAGCCCGCCCAGTCCGAGCAGCGCCACTAGCCGCCATCTATATCCGGCCGGGATCATGCCGCGCAGCCAGAACCATGCCAGCGGCAAGGCGAAGACCAGTCCGATCAGCCGCCCGAGCAGGCGGTGGAACCACTCCCAGAAATAGATGGCCTTGTAATCGGCCAGCGTCATTCCGGCGGGTCCGGCGACCTGCTGATATTCGCCGATCTGCTTATAGGCGTCGAACTCAGCCTGCCATTGTGCCTCTTTCAGCGGAGGCAGTGCACCGGTGACGGGCTTCCATTCGGTGATCGACAGTCCCGATTCGGTGAGCCGGGTAATGCCGCCGACCACGACCATGACAAAAACAAGCAGGGCAACGGTCAACAGCCACAAGGCGATGGCGCGCGGACGACCGTGCTTGCGGGCGAGCGGCATGGGGACGGTTTCCCGGGCGGGATTTGCGCTGTTCATGGCGCCTCTTTTCCTGCTGCCGCCCTGGCTTGCAAGATTTTTCGCGCGCCGCTTCCCGCCATATGTATTGCGATATGTAATATTATCACCTATATCCGCCGCATGACGTCACGTTTCAACCAGTCGGGTCAGCTCGATTCGGCGGCGCTTGCGCTGTCCATCCTGTGCATGTTTCATTGCATGGCGGGGCTGTGGCTGGTCGCCAGCGTGGCTTCGGTCAGCGGCGTCTTTTTCAGCCCGGTGGTGCATGAGCTGGGCCTGGCAATTGCCGCCTTCATCGCTGCGCTGGCGCTGGGCCATGGCGCGATGCGGCATGGCAATCTGGTGCCGCTGGCGGTCGGCTCGTTCGGCATCGGCGTGATGGCGGGCGCAATCGAACTGCCCGAAATTGGCGAGCTTCCCTTCACGATATTGGGCGTGCTGCTGCTGTCCGCCGGACATATACTGAACTTCCGCGCCAACGCGCATTGAGGTCAGCTGGCTCAGCCATTTGCATTATTTGGAGGTGAAGGGCCTTTGGGGGCTTGCCCTCTGGTCGTGATCCGCGCCATGAGTCGCGGTCTATGACCCAGAGCCTTTGCGAAACCATTTCCGTCGAAATCAATGGCGAGCCCCGCCGCATCGCCGCCGGGCTGAGCATTGCCGAACTGTGCCGGACCCTCGAACTCGACCCCGCCAAGGTCGCGGTTGAGCGCAATCTGGTGATCGTGCCGCGTTCGACCCTGAGCGAGGTGCATATAGCCGATGGCGACAGGCTGGAAATCGTTCACTTTGTTGGCGGCGGCCAGGGCGATGATGATGACAGCTGGACGGTTGCGGGCCGGACTTTCCGGTCCCGCCTGATCGTCGGCACCGGCAAATATGCGGATTTCGAGGAAAATGCCGCCGCGCTCAGGGCCTCGGGTGCAGAGATCATCACCGTTGCCGTGCGCCGGGTCAATATCTCCGACCCCAAGGCGCCGATGCTCACCGATTTCATCGACCCGCGCGAATTCACCTATCTCCCCAACACGGCGGGCTGCTTTACCGGCGAGGAGGCGATCCGCACCCTCAGGCTGGCGCGCGAGGCGGGCGGCTGGGATCTGGTCAAGCTGGAGGTGCTGGGCGAGGCGAAGACGCTCTATCCCGATATGCACGAAACCCTGCGCGCCACCGAGATACTGGCCAAGGAAGGCTTCAAGCCGATGGTCTATTGCGTCGATGATCCGATTGCCGCGCGGCGGCTGGAGGATGCGGGCGCGGTGGCAATCATGCCACTGGGCGCGCCGATCGGATCGGGCCTGGGTATTCAGAACCGGGTAACGATCCGCCTGATCGTCGAAGGCGCGAAAGTGCCGGTGCTGGTCGATGCCGGGGTCGGCACGGCATCCGATGCCGCCATCGCCATGGAATTGGGCTGTGACGGCGTGCTGATGAACACCGCCATCGCCGAAGCGAAGGAACCGGTGCGCATGGCGCGCGCCATGAAGCTGGCGGTGGAAAGCGGGCGCGAGGCCTATCGCGCCGGGCGCATGGCGACCCGCAAATATGCCGATCCGTCGAGCCCGCTGGCCGGGCTGATCTGACGCAAACCGCGCCTCAGTCCAAAAAGGTTGCAAAAGCAACCGGTTAGACCCGCGCCATTCGCGGATTTGTAACCGTAACGTCATGTCGTAAACATTTGTCGACGCAACTATGCCGTTCGTCGGATACCAACGTCATTGGCCGATGCGCATCGCATTTGGTCGAACAGCGCATGCTCCGCGCGCCGATCCCGCCTATCCAGAATGTGTCGCGGGCAAACAGAGCTCCCCAGGCCAGAATTGTCCGCGACAACATGACAATAAAGGCCGGTCCCGTCGGGATCCCTTAGCCTGAAAGGGTCCGGCCGCAACATTGCGACATGCAGAAAGGACCCCCCATGTTTCCCCGTTTCCCCCACCCCGCAAAGGCCGCCCTGCTGGGCATCGCGGCCATCAGCTCGACGATTGCCGTCGCACCGGCCGCTTTCGCCGGTGAAAATTCAAACTATGTTACGCGCTCCATCGACGTGCTTTACGGCGATCTCGACCTGTCGAGCGATGCCGGTGCCGCCGAACTCGAAGCACGCGTCAGCCGCGCCGCCCGCAAGGTATGCGGTGCATCATCCGCTTTCACCCTCGCTGAAAAAATGGATGCGCGGCAATGCGCCGCCGATGCCGTCTCCAGCAGCAAGAAAGCAGTGGTGACGTTGCTTGCCCGGGCGACGACCGGCGACCGTTATGCCCGCGACGGATCGATCCAGATCGGCAACTGACCGCACAGAATTTCAAGAGCCCCTTGGCACCGGCGTTCCCCCATCGGGAGCGCCGGTTTCTTTTGGTTTCACATATCCGGATGAAATTGCGCAGGCTGGTTCTAGGCTGTAGTGACATTTTAGGGATTTCCATTTGCGCTGAGTTCTGATTCAACACTGGCTTTTGGAGGCTGGTGTGGAAGGCGAGGTTCTCAGGGACGATCAGTGGGAGCGGTTGCGTGAGTTTGTGCCGGGAGGCCGCAAGGGCAAGCGCGGGCCGCGTAGCGACGGACGGAGGTTTCTCGATGCGCTGCTGTGGCTGGCGCGCTCAGGCGGGCGCTGGCGCGACCTGCCCGAACGCTTTGGTGCTTACCAGACGGTGAAGCGGCGCTATTACCGCTGGGTCGAGCAGGGGGTAATCGACCGGATCTTCGAGGCGGTGTCCGACGATCCCGACATCGAATGGCTGGCGATCGACGCTACCGTGATCCGCGCTCAGGCCCAGGCAGCGAGGGGCCGTGGTAAAAGGGGGCGTTCAAACCAGGCTCTCGGCCGCTCGCGAGGCGGCTTCGGAACCAAGATCCATGCCGTAGTCGATGCTCTCGGCTTGCCGGTGCGCTTCACCCTCGGACCCGGCCAGCAAAATGACATGGCTCCGGCCTGCGACTTGATCCGGGGTCTGCCAGCCCGGCAGGTCATCGCCGACCGAGCCTACGATGCCGACAGCCTGTGCCAACTCATCCACGCCCAGGGCGGTGAACCCGTGATCCCACCACGGCGGCATCGCAGCATCCGCCGCTCATACGACACCATCGCCTACAAGCAGCGCTGGGGCATCGAAGGGTTCTTTGCCAAACTCAAGCAATGGCGGCGCATCGCCACGCGCTACGATAAGCTCGCCGCCAACTTCCTCGGGTTCATCAAGCTGGCAAGCATCATGCTGTGGCTCAAGTGATTAAAATGTCACTACAGCCTAGAGCGCGTTCGGTTTTGATTGAATCAAAACCTGCGCTCTATGCTCTTGTTTTACCGTATTTTCCGAGTCGTCAGATGTATCCATCTGACTTGAAAATACTCTAGCGCCCGGCGAGTTCCTTGACCCGCGCCAGATAGGTGCGGCCAATCCGCAATTCCGCGCCATCGGCCAGCTGGGCATGCCATACGCCGCCGCCCGCATGACGAAGACCGGTGATATAATCGTTCCGCACGATATGCGACCGGTGCAGCCTGACGAACTGGGCCGGATCGAGCCGTTCCTCCAGCGTCTTGATCGTTTCGTGCAGCAAATAGCTGCGCGTCCCGATATGCAGGCGCATATAATCGCGCTCGGCATCGATGCGCTCGATCATCGCCGCCTCGATCCGCTTCAGCTCGGACCGGTGCGGCACCCAGAATTCCTGCACCCATTGCGTCCCCTGCACCGCCGGCTCGGCGGTCCCCGCGAGCACTGCGCCGCGACGTTCGAGCACGCGCGCCACTGCCCGCGCCAGCCGGTCTCCGGCAACCGGTTTCAGCAGATAGTCGATGGCGGCCAGGTCAAAGGCCTCGACCGCAAAGCCCTGATAGGCGGTGACGAAGATGATCGCGGGCGATTGCCCCATCCTGCCGAGCGCCCTGGCAACGCCCATGCCGTCCAGCCGCGGCATGTTGATGTCCAGGAACACCAGTTCGGGGCGCAGCTGCTCGGCCAGCCGCAGCGCGGATTCGCCGTCCCCGGCGGTGCCGACAAGGCTGATCTGTTCCTCGCGCGCGCACAGCAGTTGCAGCCGTTCTACAGCCAGCGGCTCATCATCGACGATCATCGTGCGCAGTTTCTGGCCCGGGTTGTTCTGGTCCATGGTCAGCATCCGTTGCGTATCATCGGCATGACCAGATGGACGGTGAACCCGCCCTCGCTGCCTGCCCCCCAGTCCATTTCGGCGGCAGTACCGAAGCGCGCATCCAGCCGGTCGCGGACATTCACCAGGCCGATGCCGCTGCCCTTGTCGCCATCCTCCGGCATGACATCGCCATCATCGCTGACGCTGATGTGCAGCCTGCCTTCCTGCTCGCGCGCAGTGATGGAAATCGTCACCGGCCGGGTGGCGCGCGACACGCCGTATTTGAGCGCATTTTCGACCAGCGGCTGCAGGATCAGGCCGGGAACGCAGCACCCCATCAGCGCATCGGGAATGTCGATTTCTATCTTCAGCCGGTCGGGAAAGCGCACCGCCTCTATGTCGAGATAGAGATTCTGCAGTTTGACCTCTTCGGACAGCTCGACATCGTCGAGCGGGTCGCTGGTCAGGCTGGTGCGGTAAAAGGTCGACAGGTTCATGATCATCGCCTCAGCCTCGTCGGGCCGGTTGCGCAGCACCAGGCTGGACAGCGAATTGAGCGTGTTGAACAGGAAATGCGGATTGACCTGATAGCGCAGCGACCGCAACTCCGCCTGTTGCGCGGCCTGGGCAAAGCGCGCCGCGCGGCGCTCGGCGGCGCGGACCTCTCCGGCATAGCTGATGGCGAGATAGAGCATCGCCCAGGATACCACGAAGAAATAGCGCGAAATCGCCACCTCCAGGATGACGACGACCGGCTCAACCGTCAGCATTTCCTTGGCCAGATCCGGATCGTTGAACAATCCGGTCGGATCATAGACGTTGAAGACGAAATAATTGCACAGCGCGATGGCAAAGGCGCAGGGCAGGGCGGCGATGCTGGCGGCGGCGATGCGCACCCCCAGCTGGCGGTGCTCGAACAGGCGCAGCACGCCATAAAGGCCCAGCGTGGCGGCAATCCCGAACACCGTCACGATGATTCGCGGCAGGATCATCTTGTCCTGGTCGGCAAAGTCGATCACCGCTGCGCGCAGCGTGACGATGATCATGTAGAACAGCCAGAAGCCGAGTATCGACAGCAGGGCGACCTGGTGACCGACCACCGGACGCACGCTGCGGGTATTGAGCGTTTTCATTGCAAAGTCGTTAGACCATTGTTCCTGCAAAGTCTTTACCGCCCCTCCTTGCTTGTCGAACCGCGCTCGCCGTTGGTCGAAAAGCCCCTCATGACACTGCCCGCCAGTCCCCGCCCCAGCATTTACGCGGGTTAACGGGATGCTAACCATATTTGGCCAAGGTGCAATCCGGTCGTCAGCATGACGGACCTGCGCAAGGAGACCAAGGGCATGGCAACCCAGCCCGGTAATGCATCCAGTGGTTCATCGGCAGCAATGGCGCTGTCCGAACTTCGTGAATTTGCCAGCTTCAGCGCGGCGGCACAGCGCTATATCAAGCGTTCGCTCGATGTCGGGCTGGCGCGCGAGGATGCGTTTCGCCGCTGGGCGCGCAATGGCGAGGAGACGGCCTCGATCCGCATGCAATATCTGGTCTATCAGGATCTTGGCGGCCTTCGCGATTGCATTCCCGCCGCGCCCGGCGAAGAAGGCATTGAGGATTTCATGGCCAAGCTGGTGCGGCTGGCCGCCTTTGATCTTGCGCAGGACCGGATCGACAGCTTCTCGGCCTTTCGTTTCCTTTATGAACGGCTGATCGGTGCAGAGGTCCGTCCCTGGCTGCCGAGCGCCTATTGCGCCGCTGCCGCGTTGCCGCAAATCCGGCCCGAACGGCGCAAGATCCTTCTGCAGTCGATCAGCGAGGCTGCTGCCACAGCGCCCGGCTGGTCGGTGCGTCCGCCCAGCTTCTATCCCGAATGGGTGGAATGGGTCGGCGGAGACAGCGCGCACTAGGCCTTGTAAAGCGCGTCGAGCCGTTCGCCATAGCGCTGGCGGATGACATGCCGCCGGATCTTCATCGACGGGGTCATCTCGCCATTCTCGATGGTGAAAGCTTCATCGGCAAAGGCGAACTGGCGAACCTTTTCGATCACTGAAAGGTCGGTGTTGACCCGGTCAATGGCGCTGCGCACCGCGGCGCGAAACGCCGGATTGGCCTGCAGCTCGGCAAAATCGAACTTCATGTCCTCCTTGCGCGCCCATTCCAGCGCCCATTCCGGATCGGGCACCACCAGGCCGACAATATAGGGCCGCTTGTCGCCCGCGACCATCGCCTGCAGGATTTCCGGCTGCAGGGTCAGCATGCCTTCCACCTTTTGCGGCGCGACATTGTCGCCCTTGTCGTTGACGATCAGGTCTTTCTTGCGGTCGGTGATGACGATGCGCCCGGCATCGTCAATATGGCCGATATCGCCGGTATGCAGCCAGCCTTGCTGCAGGACGCGGTCTGTTTCCTCCTGATTGTTCCAATAGCCCTTCATCACCAGGTCGCCGCGCACCAGAATCTCGCCATCCTCGGCAATGCGCACCTCGGTCGCGGGGAGCGGCGGGCCGACCGTATCCATTTTCAGCCCGGCGGCGGGGCGGTTGCAGGCGATGACGGGAGCCGCCTCAGTCTGGCCATAGCCCTGCAACAGGGTGAGGCCCAGCGAATGGAAGAACACCCCGATATCGGGATTGAGCGGCGCGCCGCCCGAAACCAGCGCCTTCACCCGCCCGCCAAAGCGCTGCTGGATCTTGGGGCGCAGGCTCTTGCCGAGCAGAAAGTCCATCGGCTTGTCGAGCAGCGATCCGCGTCCCGCCAGCTGCTTCTCGCCCAGCGACATTGCCCGGTCGAACAGGAAATTGGCGACCTTGCCCTGTTTCTGAAGCTGCTTGATGATCCGGGTGCGCAGCACCTCGAACAGGCGCGGCACCACGACCATGATGGTCGGGCGGACCTCCTCGATATTGCTCGCCAGCTTGTCGAGCCCCTGCGCATAATGGATCTGCGCGCCCAGCCCGATGGGAAAGAACTGGCCGCCGGTATGCTCATAGGCGTGGCTGAGCGGCAGGAAGGAGAGGAACACCTCGTCATCCCAGCCGAAATCCTCCTTGATGACCTCGACCGTGCCTTTCACATTGTGCATCAGCGCGCCGTGATGCTGCATCACCCCGCGCGGCGCGCCGCCGGTGCCGCTGGTGTAAATGATACAGGCGAGATCATCGCGGGTGATGGCGTCGGCCTGCGCCTTTGCGGCGGCCATGGCGTCGGCAACGATGGCGGGATCGTCATTGGCGATCAGGTCGTCCCAATTGTGCACCGAATAGCGCGATGCCTGGCCGATGCGCAGCGGCTCTATGCCGATGACGAAGCGCGCATTGGCGGCGCGCAGCACGGCGGGCAGCAGCGTCTGGGCCAGTTTCGGGTTGGAGACGATCACCCCGCGTGCCCCTGAATTGTCCAGGATATGCTGGTGGTCGCGTTCGGTATTGGTCGTATAGGTGGGCACGGTGACGCAGCCGGCGGCCATGATGGCCAGGTCGGCAATGCACCATTCGGGGCGGTTCTCGGACACCAGCATCACCCGCTCGCCCGGCTTCAGCCCCATGTCGCGCAGCGCCCGCGCCAGCAGCACGACCTTTGCCGCGACCTCGCGCCAGCTCTGCGACACCCATTGCCCGTCATGCTTGGCGAACAGGAAGGGGGCATCGCCCAGTTCCTCGGCGCGGGCCAGGAACAGGCTGACCATATTGGGATACTGGTCGAACGCTTCCAGCGACTTGTCGGCTATCACTTGCCCTGCATCTCCTGCACTGCGCGCATTGCTTGCGTCTGTTGTCCCGCGCCGCCGCTACGAAAACGGCCAGTCCGGGGGGCGGAGACTATCCGGCTTTTTCGGCGCGGGCAATATCGGTGACGTGCCGCTGCGAAAGCGCTTCGGGCAGCGCGCTCCGCTATGGCTATTCGGCCAGCGCGACGCCCGGACTGCGCGGGTCGGCTCCGCCCAGCCAGCCCTGCTTCACCGCCTGCGCGCCGTTGAGCTTGGACGGCAGGTCGGCTGTCGCGACCGGCTGGCCGAAAGCGGCAAGCTCTGCCTGCCGGGTTTCCAGCCAGCTGCCCTGTTCGACCAGCAGCTGTCCGCCGCCGAAATAGATATTGGGAAGCGCAATCGCCTCCTCCACGCTCAGCCCGAAATCGAGCACGCCGATCAGCGCCTTGGTGACGTGCATGATGATGCGCTTGCCGCCCGCCGACCCGATGGCGAGCACCGGTCGGCCCTTTGCGTCATAGACGATGGTCGGCGACATGGACGACAGCGGACGCTTGCCCGGCTGGACACGATTGGCGACCGGCATGCCGTCCTGTTCGGGCGCGAAGGTGAAATCGGTCAGCTCATTGTTGAGGAAAAAGCCATTGGCGATCAGCTGGCTGCCGAACGGCCCCTCTATGGTGGAGGTCATGCTGGCGACATTGCCCGCGCCGTCGACCGCGACAAAATGGGTGGTGCCGGGCACCTCGCTCGACGGCGCCATGGTGCGCGGCGCGGCATCGGGCGGGCTGCCCGCAGGATAATCGGGGCGTGCACGGTCGATGGAGATCAGCGCGCTGCGGCTGGCGACATAGCTGCGATCGAGCAGCCCCTGCACCGGCACATGCACGAAATCATTGTCGCCCAGATATTTCTGCCGGTCGGCATAGGCGAGCTGCATCGCCTCGCCGATCAGATGCCAGCTGCGGACATCGTCCTTGCCCATTGCGCCCATGTCAAAGCGTTCGAGCATGCCGAGAATCTGCAGTACCGTGGTCGCGCCCGATGATGGCGGCCCCATGCCGCAAATGCGATATTGGCGATAGGGCACGCATACCGGATCGCGCTCGCGAACCCGGTAGGCGGCCAGATCGGCCATGGTCATGTTCGCCGGATTCACGCTGGTGGTGTTGACGGCATCGACAATCGCCTGCCCCGCCGTACCGATGTAAAAGGCATCTGGCCCTTCGGCCGCCACGGTGCGGAGCAGCGCGGCAAGGTCCGGATTGACGATCCTGTCGCCCGCGCGCTTGGGCGCTCCGTCCTGCCAGTACAGCGCCCGCGCATCGGGAAAGCGCTCCCAGAGCGGGGCCAGCCGGGCCAGCCGCTCGGCGAGCACGTCATTCACCTCATAGCCCTCGGCCAGCCGGATCGCCGGGGCGAACAGATCGGCCCAAGGCAGCTTCCCCCATTTGTCATGGGTCATCGCCATCAGCCGGATATTGCCGGGAACGCCGACGCTGTGTCCGCCCTGAAAGGCTTCGCGGAACGGCAGCGGCTTGCCTTCGCCATCGACGAACAGGGTCTCGCTGGCCGACATGGGGGCGGTCTCGCGTCCGTCAATGGTGCTGAGCGTGCCGCTCTCCGCCTCATGATAGAGCAGGAATCCGCCGCCGCCGATCCCGCTCGATTGCGGCTCGACCACGGTCAGCGCCAGCATCATTGCCATCGCCGCATCGGCGGCGCTGCCGCCCTTGCGCAATATCTCCTGCCCGGCGGCGGTCGCGCGCGGATCGGCGGAGGAGGCAATGCCCTTGCCCTCCGGTGCCCAGTTGCCCGCGCTCTCGGTTTCGGCGGACGGCATGGTGGCCTGGCAGGCGGTGGAGGACAGCGCCAGGGTGGCGGCGAACAGGATGTTGAGCAATCTGGTCATGGCGCGCGACTATAGCGGCGGGCGGACTGGCGGCAACCGATTTGGAGCCGGGTCAGGCGTCCAGCCCGACCGCTTCGCCGATGCTGGCAAGGCCATCGCGCCTGAGAAGAGCGACAAGTCCCCTGTTGATGTCCCGCACCAGCGCTGGCCCGGCAAAGGCGAGTGCGGAATAGAGCTGGACCAGCGACGCCCCGGCGCGGATGCGGGCATAGGCCTGATCGGCGCTGGCAATCCCGCCAACCCCGATCAGCGGCATGGCACCGCCGGTCGCCTTTCGGAAATCGCGCAGCCTCTGAAGCGCCAGATCATGCAGCGGAGCACCGGACAGTCCGCCTGCCTCCCCGGCATGGCGCGACGCAAGAGCCGGGCGCGACAGCGTGGTGTTGGAGATGATCAGCGCATCGAGCCGCTTGTCGAGCGCGATGCGGGCAATATCGTCTATATCCTGCGGCTCCAGATCGGGCGCGAGCTTCAGGAATATCGGTGTGGCCATCGTCCCGCGCGCGGCCAGCACGGCATCGAGCAGGTCGATCAGCGCGGCACTGTCCTGCAATGCACGCAGGCCCGGCGTGTTGGGCGAGCTGATGTTGACCGTCAGATAGGCGGCATGCGGGGTCATGATCCCGGTCATCCGCGCATAATCTGCAACCCGGTCGGGTGAATCCTTGTTTGCGCCGATATTGATGCCGATCACGCCGGGACGGCCGGCAAAACGCTCGATCCGCGCCAGCACCGCCTGCGCGCCATCATTGTTGAAGCCCATGCGGTTGATCACCGCTGCATCCTCGACCAGGCGGAACAGGCGCGGGCGGGGATTGCCCGTCTGGGGCAGCGGCGTCACCGTGCCGATTTCCGCAAAGCCGAAGCCGAAGCCGAACATCTGCCAGGCGACCTCGCCATTCTTGTCAAAGCCCGGCGCGAGCCCGACCGGTCCCGGAAAGTCGATCCCCGCAACCCGGCTGGCAAGGCAGGGGTCGAGCGATGGCGGCGATGCAGCGGGGAGCAGTTTCAGCCCGGCGATGGTCAGGCGATGCGCGCGTTCGGCATCGAGCGAAAAGATCAGCGGGCGGGCGAGCGCATAGAGCATGGCGCGGCTATGGCACCGCGTCCGGGGCCGGGCAAGGCCGGGCCGCGTTTAACGGTAAACCGGAAAAAATTTCACTCCCGCCCGCTTTTGTCGTTTCCATACAATATTCTGATTTTGCAATGACCTATAGGCTGCCTTGCGACCCGAAGGGCTCCTTGCAGCGATGCAGAGAGTTCTTTTCCTAAAGACGATCAGGCTGTTTTCGGCCTGGTCGTCTTTTTTTTGTTGTTTTTCAGGCTATAAGGGCCTTGGTCGCTAGGTAATCGCTGCACTGTTCGATTCGCACCGCTCATGGAGTGCGAACGGGCCGATGCGGCATGAGGTCGCACATGAACAAGCTGGATTATATCCTGCCGGCACCACAGCTGCGTGACTATATTTCGCTCTATTACTGGTTCGAAAGCGATGCTCCGCGCGCCTATGACCGGGAGCGGGCGGCGATTGCCCAGCTGCGCTTCATCATGTGCGGTCGCGGCATCATGCATTTCGCCAATGGCAGCAGCCATGCATGTGAAGGGCCGATGGTGGTCGGGCCGACATCGGGCGCGGTCGAATTCGAGGTGGAGGGGCCGTTCCGCATGTTCGGCCTGGGCCTGCTCGCCGCCGGATGGGATGCGCTGACCCAGGCATCGGCGGCGGACTATGTCGACCGGGCGGTTCCGGCGATCGAGCTGTTCCCGAATATCCGCGAGCGGGTCGCCGGATTGCAGCATGCTGACGGGCTTGACGGGATAGCCGAAGCGGCGAACAGCCTGCTCGCGCCGTTCATGGCGGCGGCGTCGCCCGAAACCCTGGCCTTTACCCGCATGGTCGATGGCTGGCTGGCGTCCAGCGTATCGCCATCGGTTGGCGAACTGCATGCCATGGTCGCGCTGTCCGAACGCCAGGTGACGCGCCGGGTGAAGCAGCTTTACGGGATGCCGCCCAAATATCTGGCGCGCAAATATCGCGCGCTTCGCGCCGCACGTGCGCTGGTCGAGGCGGACCCGGCAGAGGCGGACTTCCTGCGCGACGCCTTTTACGACCAGTCGCACATGATCCGCGAAATGCGGCTGTTCACCGGCACCACGCCCAGCAAGCTGCGCAAGAATGAGGGCGATCTGGCCACCATGATCGACCGGCGCGGGCGGTTTGTCGGCCGGATCAGCGCGCTGACCGCCGAAACCTGAGGCGACATTGTCCTGCGGGGGCTTCAATCAGGCCTTGATTTAGCACGGCAAAAGCGCCATCTGGCTAATCAGACCGTTTCAGTCTGATTAAAGGAGTCGCAGAACGTGCGCCTGTCCAGCCTTGCCGATTATGCCGTTGTGCTGATGGTCGCCGCCGCGCGCCATTGCGGCGGCCTGCGCTCCAATGCGCGCCAGCTGGCCGAGGAAACCGGCGTGCCGCTCCCCACTGCGCAAAAGCTGGTGAGCCGCCTTGCCGCCGCCGGCCTGATCGAATCTGTGCGCGGGGCAGGGGGCGGCTTCCGGCTTTCGCGCCCGCCCGCCATGATCAGCCTTGCCGATATTGTCGAGGCGGTGGAAGGGCCGATCGCCATCACCGCCTGCACCGACAGCCTGACGCATGATTGCGCGATGGAGGGGCATTGCCATGTCCGTCCGCACTGGCAGGTCGTCAACCATACGCTGCGCAGCGCGCTGGCCGAGGTCAGCCTCGCCCGGCTGTGCAGCGATCCGGCGGCGCCCCCGCCACAACCCGTCCTGACGCAAGTGGAAATCAGCGCATGAGTGACGACGTCAAGGACCCGGTGCAGGATCAGGCCGCGCGCGATGCCGTTGCGCGGGCGAGCAGCTATGAATTTGGCTGGTCGAGCGACATTGAACAGGATTTCGCGCCCAAGGGCCTGAACGAGGATACCGTCCGCTTCATCTCTGCGAAGAAGAACGAACCGGAATGGATGCTTGAATGGCGGCTCAAGGCCTTCCGCATCTGGCAGGAGATGGAGACGCCCGACTGGGCCAAGCTCGACATCCCGATGATCGATTATCAGAACGCCTATTATTATGCCGAGCCGAAGAAGAAGCCGACGCTCGATTCGCTTGACGATCTCGATCCGCAGATTCGCGAAACCTATGAAAAGCTGGGCATTTCACTGGAAGAGCAGAAGGTGCTCGCCAATGTGAAGGGCGCGCGCAAGGTTGCCGTCGATGCCGTGTTCGACAGCGTTTCGGTCGCCACCACCTTTCGCGAGGAACTGAGCCGTGCGGGCGTCATCTTCATGTCGATCAGCGAGGCGATCCGCGAGCATCCCGATCTGGTACGGAAATGGCTGGGCCGGGTGGTGCCGGTGCGCGACAATTATTTCGCTGCGCTCAACTGCGCAGTCTTTTCCGACGGCACCTTTGTCTACATTCCAAAGGGCGTGCGCTGCCCGATGGAGCTTTCCACCTATTTCCGAATCAATGCCGAAAATACCGGCCAGTTCGAACGCACGCTGATCGTTGCCGAACAGGGCAGCTATGTCTCTTATCTGGAGGGCTGCACCGCGCCGCAGCGTGACGAGAACCAGCTTCATGCCGCAGTGGTGGAACTGGTCGCGCTGGACGATGCGGAGATCAAATATTCAACGGTGCAGAACTGGTATCCGGGCGACGAGAACGGCAAGGGTGGCATCTATAATTTCGTCACCAAGCGCGGCCTGTGCCAGGGCGCGCGCAGCAAGATCAGCTGGACCCAGGTCGAAACCGGCAGCGCCATCACCTGGAAATATCCCAGCTGCGTGCTCAATGGCGAGGACAGTGTCGGCGAATTCTATTCGGTGGCGCTGACCAACAATTTCCAGCAGGCCGATACCGGTACCAAGATGATCCATAATGGCCGGGGCAGCCGCTCGACGATCATCTCCAAGGGGATCAGCGCCGGGCAATCCAACAACACCTATCGCGGGCTGGTCCGCGTCGCGCCCGGCGCGGAGGGCGTGCGCAACTTCACCCAGTGCGATTCGCTGCTGCTGGGCGACCGCTGCGGGGCACATACCGTGCCCTATATCGAGGTGAAGAACCCCAGCGCCCAGATCGAGCATGAGGCGACCACCAGCAAGATCAGCGACGACCAGCTTTTCTATGCACAGCAGCGCGGGCTGGACACCGAAAGCGCGGTGAGCCTGATCGTCAACGGCTTCGCCAAGGAGGTGCTGAAGGAACTCCCCATGGAATTCGCCGTCGAGGCGCAGAAGCTGCTGGCCATTTCGCTCGAAGGGAGCGTGGGGTGATGAACGGTCGCAACAGCGAACCAATTCCCCTCCCGCCTGCGGGAGGGGCCAGGGGTGGGCATTTCCGGCCTCGCGATACACAGCGCGCCCGCACATTGCGCAACGAGGCGACGCCCGCTGAACGCAGCCTGTGGTCCATGCTGCGCAATCGGCAGCTATGCGGACAGAAATTCAGCCGCCAGATGCCGGTGGGGCCGTATTTTGCCGATTTCCTCTGCCGTTCGGCGCGCCTGATCATAGAGATTGACGGCTATTCGCATGATGTACGGCCATCCCATGACCGGCGGCGCGATGCTTATCTTGCGAATGAGGGCTATCGGGTTCTGCGTTTTTCGAACGACGACGTGAACACCAATCTGGAAGGCGTGGTTCAGGCGATTGCAAAGGCATTGGCCGTGATGCGCCCACCCCCGGCCCCTCCCGCAAGCGGGAGGGGAGATGATGATGACGGGAGCGTAGGATGAGAGAGATACTAACGGATGACGAAGCAATGGTTGAACAAATGGTTGCCAAAGCAAAGCACTTTGGTGCGAGGTTGAATGTCGAAAAGTTAGATGACGGTCGCTTTCGTCTCACGATGTCTAATGAAGATATGGCCAAATTGGCGAAAGTTGATGATTGAACATGCTCAAAATTGAAAATCTTCACGCCAGCGTTGCTGACAAGCCGATCCTCAAGGGGCTGTCGCTCACCATCAATGCCGGGGAGATACATGCGATCATGGGGCCCAATGGCGCGGGCAAATCCACGCTGGCCTATACGCTGGGCGGGCGGCCGGGCTATGAGGTGACAGGCGGAAATGTGCTCTACACCGCATCCGCTGGCGGGAGCGCAATCGACCTGCTCGCCCTGGAGCCGCATGAGCGGGCGGCGGCGGGCATCTTTCTCGGCTTTCAGTATCCGGTCGAGATTCCCGGTGTTTCCAACCTTCAGTTCCTGCGCGAGAGCCTGAACGCCCAGCGCGTCGCGCGCGGCGAGGAACCGCTGTCCGGTGCCCAGTTCATCAAGCTGGCAAAGGAAAAGGCCGGGCTGCTGCGCATGGACATGGAAATGCTGAAAAGACCGGTCAATGTCGGCTTTTCGGGCGGCGAGAAGAAACGCAACGAAATGGTGCAGATGGGCATTATCGATCCCGGGTTTGCCATTCTCGACGAGACCGACAGCGGCCTCGACATTGATGCGCTGCGCGTGGTGGGCGAGGGCATCAACAGCATCATGCGCGCGCCCGGCAAGGCGGTGCTGCTGATCACCCATTATCAGCGGCTGCTCGATATCGTGAAGCCCGATTTCGTCCACGTCCTCGCCGCAGGCCGCATCGTCCGTTCGGGCGGTCCGGAGCTGGCGCTGGAGCTGGAAGAACAGGGCTATGAGGCCGTGGCGGCGTGATGACTGTGACCCCGCATTTTTTCGCTCGTCATTCCCGCGAAGGCGGGAATCCAGCTGCTATCCGTCCGGCAGAGGGCATGGTCCGGAACTGGACCCCCGCCTGCGCGGGGGTGACGATGGGAGCGGAAATTTGACTGCCGCGCTTGCCCTTCCGACCCGGCGTGACGAGGCTTGGCGCTATGCCGATCTGGATGCGCTGAAGGACAGCGCGCCCGCCGCGCTGGAGTGCGTCGAGGATATCGCCGTGCCCGCCGGAGAGATGCGGTCCGAGGCGCGGATCATCGCCGATCCGGCCAGCGGGACGCAGATCATGCGCCTGCGCATCTCCATTGGCGAAGGCGCGACATATGCGCTGCATATCGTCAATGCCGGGGCGCATTATGCCCGGGCGGAGGTCGAGGTCATACTGGCCGAAGGCGCGCATTTCGAATTTGGCGGCGTCACGCTGGGCGGCGGCGAAACGACCCGCGAATTCGTCACCAATGTCCGCCATCTGCATCCCCATGCGACATCGTCGCAGGTCGTGCGTTCGGTTCATTGGGGGCGGGCCACCGGCAATTTCCTCGGCCGGATCGAGGTTGCGCGCGGCGCGCAGAAGACCGATGCGGAGCAATCCTTCAAGGCCATGCTGCTCGAACGCGGGGCAAGCGCCAATGCCAAGCCGGAGCTGGAAATCTTCGCCGATGACGTCAAATGCGCGCATGGCGCGACCGTGGGCGAACTGGACCGGCAGGCGGCCTTTTACATGGCCTCGCGCGGCTTGCCGCCCGAACGTGCGCAGCAATTGCTGATCCGCGCCTTTATCGCCGACGCCTTTGCCGCGATGGAGGATGAAGCGGAGCAGCAGCGCCTGCTCGATGCCGCGCTAGATGCGCTGGAGGCGGCATCATGAGCCTTTCGACGCTCGCCCGGCCACCGCTCGACCATCGGGCCGATTTTCCCGGCCTCGTCACTGCATCGGGCGCGCCATGGCATTATCTGGATAGCGCCGCGACCGCGCAAAAGCCGCAGGCGGTGATCGACGCCATCGCCCGCGCCTATGGCCCGGACTATGCAACGGTGCATCGCGGCGTCTATGCCCGCAGCGCCGACATGACGATAGCGTTCGAGGCGGCGCGGCGACGCGTGGCGCAGTTCATCAATGCGCCTGGCGAGAATGGCGTGGTGTTCGTGCGCGGCGCGACTGAAGGCATCAACCTGGTCGCGCAGAGCTGGGGCGGGATGACGCTGAAGCCCGGCGACCGCATCATGCTGAGCCAGCTGGAGCATCACAGCAATATCGTCCCCTGGCAGCTGATTGCCGAACAGGCCGGGGTCGCAATCGATGTCGCGCCGCTGACCGGTGACGGGCAGATCGATCTTGATGCGATGGCGGCGATGCTGACCGAGCGGCACCGGATCGTCGCGCTCGCCCATGTCTCCAATGTGCTGGGCAGCACGCTGGATGCCCGGCGCGCCGCCGATCTGGCGCATGGCGCGGGTGCGAAGCTGTTGCTCGACGGGTGCCAGGCGGTGCCCCGGCTGCCGGTTGATGTGCAGGCGCTCGACTGCGATTTCTACGTCTTTTCCGCGCACAAGCTTTACGGCCCGACCGGGATTGGAGTGCTGTGGGCGCGCGAGGAGATTCTGAACGCGATGCCGCCATGGCAGGGCGGCGGCGCGATGATCGACCGGGTGACATTTGCCGGGACAAGCTATCTGCCCGCACCGGCGCGATTTGAGGCTGGCACGCCGCATATTGCCGGAGTGGCGGGGCTTGCCGCCGCTATCGATTATGTCGAGGGCATCGGCCTTGCCGCCATCCATGCCCATGAGGCGGCACTGGTGGCAGAGGCGCGCGCGGCGCTGGCCGGGATCAATGCGATCCGCCTGTTCGGGCCGCAGGACAGCGCGGGCATTCTCTCCTTTGCGATGGAGGGGGTGCATCCGCACGATATCGGCACCATATTGGATGAGGCGGGCGTAGCCATTCGTGCCGGGCATCATTGCGCCCAGCCGCTGATGGATCATCTGGGCGTTCCGGCAACGGCCCGCGCCAGTTTCGGCATTTACAGCAATTCGGACGATGTGACGGCCCTGATCGCGGGGCTGGAGCGGGTCCGCAGGATATTCGGGTAACAGCCATGGACGAGACCAGACCAATCATGACCGAGGAAGTGGAAAGCGTCGCACCGCCGCCGCGTGCGCGCGTCAGCGATGCCGTGGATGAGGGCGAGAGCGTGACCGAGACCTTCGCCCGCAAGCGCGATTATCTGGAGGGATTTCTGGCGGAAAAGCCCGCTGCGATTGCGGCGGGCGAGCCGGGAGGATCGGTCTATGATGCGATCATCGCCACGCTCAAGGAAATCTATGATCCGGAAATCCCGGTGAACATCTATGATCTGGGCCTGATCTATGGCGTCGACGTGACCGATGACGGCCATGCCGTCGTCACCATGACGCTGACCACCCCGCATTGCCCGGTCGCCGAAAGCATGCCGGGCGAGATCGAGTTGCAGGTGGGATCGGTGCCCGGCGTCGGCCATGCCGAGGTGAACCTTGTGTGGGACCCGCCCTGGGACCCGCAGAAAATGAGCGATGAGGCCAAGCTCGAACTGGGGATGCTGTGATGACCGAAACACGCACCCGCACCCGCCCCGCCGCGCTGATCCTGACGCCCGCCGCCGAGGCGCGGATCGCCGATCTCATGTCCAGGGCTCCGGAAGGCGCGATCGGCGTCAAGCTCTCCACCCCGCGCCGGGGCTGTTCGGGCCTCGCCTATTCGGTCGATTATGTCAGCGAGGAGGCCGGATTCGACGAAAAGATCGAGACACCCGGCGGGACATTCTATGTCGACGGCGCGTCGGTGCTCTATCTGATCGGATCGACCATGGACTGGCGCGAGGATGATTTCACCGCCGGTTTCGTGTTCGACAATCCCAATGCCAAGGGCAGCTGCGGCTGCGGCGAGAGCTTTACGGTCTGACTATATACCGGGAAAGAACTTCGTCATTCCGGCGAAAGCCGGAATCTCCCTCTTGGAAGCTTCGTGAGGCAAGCAACGAGACCCCGGCTTTCGCCGGGGTGACGGCCTAGCAAAAATTATCCGTTTCAGCGCCGCAATGCCGCGACACAGGCGGCGCGGTCGACCGGCTGGCCATCGCCGCGCCGGGCATCGACATAGGTGACGATCTGCGCCCCGCCCGACCCCTGCGGGTAGAGATAGGCATCAAGGATGCACTGGCCGTTTGCGAATTGCAGCTTGCGGGCATCGGCCTCGGCTATGTCCAGCCGGGGCGCGCCGAACAGCTGTTGCAGCCGCTCTGCCGACTGGCCGATCACCGCTTCCAGTCCCTTGGGCTCGATGGTCGGGCTGCTCATCTGCACGCGCGAGACTGTCGGCGGCAGCGGCTTGCCCTCCGGCACGGCGCAGGCGACCAGCGCTATCGCCAGCATGGCGGCGATCCCGGTGCGGACCTGTTGGCGGTTCATCGCAATGCGTCTCCCTTTCCCGGCAAGACTTTGCCATGGGCCAGATGGGTTGCCATAGACGCTGCGATAACCGGTGCAAGCAGATTGACGAACGGCACCAGCAGCAAGAGGTTTGCGACCAGCCCCAGCAGGAACCGGGTCAGCCGGTCGATCGCCAGCCCCTGTTCGGGCGCATGACGTACCAGCACCATTTCGGCGAGATCACGGCCGACCAGCAGGGCGTTGACCGCCAGGAATATCAGCGGCGCGCCGATGCCGGTGAACAGCAGCACCAGGTAAAAGGGCAGGGCAATCGCATTATAGCCAATCGCCCGACCAAGGCTGGCCAGCGCCATGCGCAGCGACGGGCCAAGCCCGGGTGCGCGTGCCTTTATGGCCCGGCCGGGATAATGCCTGCGCTCCACCGCCGCGACGATGCTGTCGGCGAACAGCTGGATCACGCTGATCGCGACGATCCGCCACAAGAGCCAGCCGGCGAAGATCGTGCTCAGCGCTGCGAGGATGCCGGCAAGTCCGGTGCGGCTCTGAAAATCGCCAAAGGTGCGCCCGATCAGCTGATCGAGCCCGATGAACAGCAGCCATCCGCACAGCGCAAAGACCGCCAGCGACAGCGCCATGGAGAGCATCAGAACGCGCAGCACCGCTCCGTCGGTCAGTTGCGCCAGGCTTTTCAGAAATGCGTCGATCATCCTGCGCCAAGAGATCGCCAAATTAACGCCGTTCGTCAATTCCGCTTGAAGCCGGGGAGCCAAGCCGATAGGGCCGCGCACGCCGGGCCGGAAATGCCCGGAACAGACCGATATCGCAGAGATATCGAACCGATAAGGGAATATTACCGGACCATGAGCAGCACCCCCCGTTACGACGTTCTCGCCATCGGCAACGCCATTGTCGATGTCATGTCCCAGGCCGATGACGCCTTTATCGCCCGCGAAGGGCTGACCAAGGGCGGGATGATGCTGATCGATGCGGACCGGGCGACATCGCTTTACGGGGCCATGGGTGCGGGCCAGGAAATCAGCGGCGGATCGGCGGCTAACACGCTGGCCGGGCTGGCCGGGCTGGGCGCGAAATGCGCGTTTATCGGGCAGGTTGCCGATGATCAGCTGGGCGAGGTTTTCGCGCATGACATTCGCGCCATGGGGATTGATTTCAACACCGCGCCGCGCCCCGGCCAGCCGCCGACCGCGCGCTGCCTGATCCTGGTGACGCCCGATGCGCAGCGCACCATGAACACCTTTCTGGGCGCGTCGCAATTCCTGCCTGCAGAGGCGCTCGATACGGCGCTGATCGCCGATGCCTCGATCCTCTATCTAGAGGGTTATTTGTGGGATCCGGAAGAGCCGCGCGCGGCGATGCGGGCCGCCATTGCCGCTGCGCGCAATGCCGGGCGCAAGGTCGCCTTCACCCTGTCCGACGCATTCGTGATCGACCGGCATCGCCAGGATTTCCTCGACCTTATCGAGCGCGGCGAGATCGATATATTGTTCGCCAATGACAATGAAATCCGTTCGCTGGCGGAAGTCGACGATTTCGAGGCAGCGGTGGCAAAGTTCGCGCCCAAAGTACCGTTGCTGGTGGTGACGCGTGGCCCCGACGGGGCGATTGCGCTGCGTGACGGCGCGCGGTTCGAGGTGTCGGCGGAACCCATTGCCCATATCGAGGACACGACCGGCGCAGGCGATCTGTTCGCGGCGGGCTTCCTAGCTGGGCTCACCCGTGACGAGTCGGTCGAGACCTGCCTCAAAATGGGCGCGGTCGCGGCGGCGGAGATCATCTCGCATATCGGTGCCCGTCCGCGTGTCGATTTGAAGGCGCTGATGGCGGAAAAGCTGGCGGGCTGATCAGGCCGGTTTCTGTTTTCTGAACAGTTCGCGGTCATCCTCGCCAAAGCCGCGCCGCCAGATCACCCAGCCATAGCTGGCCAGGATCGCAGGCAGGCCAAAGGCCAGCTCCGCCCATTCAGGCAGGAACGTCGCGGCATAGCCGATCACGGTGGCAAAGCCCGCCGCCCAGACGAGCGCCCAGCGCCAGCCCCAGACCGGCGCGCCCAATATGCGGCTGAGCAGCAGGGCCTTGACCAGTGAGGCAAAGCCCAGCGCCAGCATCAGTGCCAGCGCCACCGATGCCGCCTGGAACAGCGGCGGCAGGCCCATGCGCTGGGCCAGCAGCAACAGGCCGACGCTGAGTATCGCCTGCAGGCCCAGCATGAGCAGCGAGATCATCAGGTTGCGATGGCGCGCGGTATAGACCAGCGCCGCCTCGCTGACGGCTGCAGTCGCGGCCACCACTTCTGCGGCGAGCAGAAAGGCGAGCGCGCCGGTGCCACCGACGAAATTCGGGCCGACCAGACCCATGACCGCCTCGCCCGGTATGCCCAGCGCCAGCGCGACGCCGGTCTGGGCGGCGATGATCCAGAAGCCGACCTGCGCGACCTGCCGGGCGATCTCGGCCAGCTTGCCCGCCTCCAGATTGCGGGTGATAACCGGCCCCAATATCGGGTCGAAACTGGTCTTCAGCTTTTGCGGCAGGCTCGCGACCTGCTGCGCGACATAATAGATGCCGACAATTGCCGGAGTGGCGAACAGGCCGAGGATTGCAAGGTCCAGCCGCCGGCTGCCCCATTCGATCGCGTCGGCGGCGGCTAGCGGAACATTCTGCCGGGCGAGCAGGGCAAGCTGTATCGGTTTGGGTCGCCATCCCCAGGGCAGGCCATAGCTGCGCAACAGCGGGATCAGCGATGCCGCGAAAGCGGCGACCATTGAAGCGATATAGGAGAGGATCAGGCCGTCATCGGGCCACAGGAAATAAAAGGCTCCTGCGGCGATGCTGATCGTCCAGGGCTCTATGATCGATCGGGCGCGGACGGTGGAGGCGATATCGAAGCGATAGGCGAGCGCCGCTAGCATGATATCCGATCCGGCCACGGCGAAGATCACCAGCGGCAATAGCCGGTCGATCCGGCTGGGATCGCTGTTGGGAAACATCAGGAACGGAAATGCCATCAGCAGCGCGGCGGCGAGCGCGGAGACGATGCCGCTGACGAGCAGCCCGTCAAAGACAACATGGACATGCGGGCGCTGGGTACGGCTGAGCTGTTCGGCTAGCCCGCGCTTGAGGCCCAGCGTCGCCAGCTGCGCCGCGAATTCGACCACCAGAATTGCATAGGCGAACTGGCCAAGTGCATCCGCGCCATAAAGACGCCCGGCAATGAACAGAAATGGCAGGCGCGCGGCGAGGCGCAGCAGGAAGCCGAAAAAATTGGTGCGGCCGCCCTTGGCCAGCGCGGCAATATCGCCGCGCCCGGAACCGTCCCCGGCGCTGTCCTGACCGGCGCTGTCCGGTTGCCGCTGCGATGTCTCGGTCAAACTGTTCCGATCCGGCCCGATTATCCAAACGCGCCTTTAAGCAGTTTTGCAAGACGTTCGCCAGTGCTTCGATGACATGCCATGACGCGCCTCGCTGTCACAGCCGTTCTTCGCGCAAGGGCCGGGTCAGCAGCGCGGACACCACGGATTTCGCGTCCTGGCTGCCGTTGAGAAGCGCGCAGACCGCGTCGACGATCGGCATGTCCACGCCTTTCTGGCGGGCGACACCCTGCAGCACCGGGGCGGTATAGGCGCCTTCGGCCACGCTGTTCCGGCCCGCCAGAATGGCGGTGGCGCTCGCCCCCTCGCCCAGCGCCTTGCCCAGCGAGAAATTGCGCGAACTGGTCGAGGAACAGGTGAGCACCAGATCGCCAAGGCCGGACAGCCCGGCCAGCGTCTCCGCCTCGGCTCCAAAGGCAAGCCCGAACCGGGTCATTTCGGCAAAGCCGCGCGCGATCAGCGCGGCGCGCGCATTCTGGCCAAGGCCCAGCCCCTCGACCACGCCACAGGCAATGGCGAGCACATTCTTGACGGCGCCGCCAATCTCCGCCCCGGCAATGTCGAACGAGCGATAGGGCCGGAAATGGCTGCGCGCGATCAGCGGGGACAGCCGCTCCCATTGCGCCTCGTCCTGGCAGGCAAGGGTGACCGCAGTAGGCTGTCCGCGCGCCACTTCATGCGCGAAGGTCGGCCCGGACAGCACGGCAATCGGGCGGGCGGGCGCAACCTGGCGCACCACATCGACCATCAGCGCGCCGCTCTCCGCCTCGATCCCCTTGGAGCACAGAATGAGGTCGGCATCGCCCGGCGGCAGATCGGCCAGAACGGTGCGCATGAACTGCGCCGGGGTAACCACCAGTATCGCGTCGCAGGGCGCAAAATCATGCAGTGCTGACGTTGCCCAGATTTTCGGGGTCAGCGGGATATCGGGCAGAAAGGGCGTGTTGCGGTGGAAATGGTTGATCTCCTCGACCAGATCATGTTCGCGCGCCCATAGCAGGACGTCGCGGCCATCCGATGCCAGCACCTGGGCCAGCGCCGTGCCCCATGCGCCCGCGCCGATCACGCCAACCCTTTTTGCTCCGGCTCCGCTCATGCCTTTGCTCCTGCTCCTCGCGCCTTTTCCGCCAGCGGGTCGAGTGGCCAGCGTGGCCGCGCCATTACGTCCAGCCCGTCAGTCAAGCCCGCCTGACAGCGTTCCGCGCCCGCCCATCCGATCATGGCGGCATTGTCCGTACAAAGCCAGAGCGGCGGGGCCACGAAACGCATCGCATGGTCAACAGCCAGCCCCTCCAGCGCGGATCGGATCGCCCGGTTGGCGGCGACGCCCCCCGCCACGACCAGCGCATCGCACCGTTCGGTTCGCGCCAGCGAATAGCCGAGGCGGTCAATCAGGCAGTCAATGGCCGCCTGCTGGAACGAGGCGGCAATATCCTCGCGCTTGTGTTGCCCGCTTTCATGCGCGCGCAGGACCGCGCTTTTAAGGCCAGCAAAGGAGAAATGCGGTTCATCGCTTCCGGCCAGCGGGCGGGGCAGGGGCACGGCGCGGGGATCTCCTTCGGCCGCCAGCCGCTCGACGGCGGGGCCGCCGGGATAGCCCAGGCCCAGTATCTTGGCGGTCTTGTCAAAGGCTTCGCCCGCCGCATCGTCGATGGTGGTCGCCAGCCGCCGATATTGCCCCACCGCCTCGACGCGCAATATCTGGCAATGGCCGCCCGATACCAGCAGCAGCAGATAGGGAAATTCCAGCGCCGGATCAATCAGGCGCGGGGACAGCGCATGCCCCTCCAGATGATTGACCGCGATCAGCGGCTTGCCAGCCGCCATGGCGAGCGCCTTGCCGGTGACCAGCCCCACCATCACCCCGCCGATCAGGCCCGGTCCGGCGGTGGCGGCGACGGCATCGACGTCATCCAGCCGCATGTCCGCATCGGCGAGCACTCCGGCGATCAGCGGCGAGAGTTTCTGGACATGCGCGCGCGCGGCGATCTCGGGCACCACCCCGCCATAGGGCTTGTGTTCCGCCTCCTGCGTCGCCAGCCGGTGCGCGATGATGTTGCGGTCGGTGCCGATCAGCGCCGCCGCGCTTTCATCGCAGCTCGATTCTATGCCGAGGATGATCGCCATGGGCCTTCCCCTTATCGACATTGCAAGCTAGCACAAGGGCCTATGCCTCCCCCGCTTTTGCACGACATGACCGATCAGCTTGCCTGCCTGCTCGAACAGCGCCCCATCAGGCTGGGCACCCGCCAGTCACCGCTGGCGCTGGCCCAGGCGCATATGGCCGCCAATGCCCTTCGCCAGGCGCACGGCCTGACAGCGGAGCAGGTTGAACTGGTCACCATGGTCGCGACCGGGGACAGGGTGCAGGATCGCGCCCTGCGCGAAGTGGGCGGCAAGGCGCTTTGGACCCGCGAGCTGGACGGGTCGCTGATCGAGGGGCGCATCGATGCCGCGGTCCATTCGCTCAAGGATGTCGAGACGATCCGCGATCCGGCCTTTGTCATCGCCGCCATGCTGGAGCGGGCCGATCCGCGCGACATGCTGCTTGGCGCGTCCAGCCTTGCCGACATCGCTCATGGCGCGCGGCTGGGCACCAGCGCGCCGCGCCGCGCCGCACAGATGCTGAATGCCCGTCCGGATATGCAGATCGTGCTGTTTCGCGGCAATGTCGCGACCCGCATGGCGAAGCTAGCGGCGGGCGAGGCGGATGTGACGCTGCTCGCCTGTGCCGGGCTGGACCGGCTGGGCGAGGCACCGCCAGGGGTGCGGCTCGACATTGAAAGCTGGCTGCCCGCGCCCTCGCAAGGCGCGATCGGCATCGAAACGCTCGCCGGCAATGCGCTGATGCGCGCGCTGCTGGCTGCGACAGATCATGGTCCGACCTCTGCCTGTGTTGGCGCGGAACGGGCCTTTCTGGCCGCGCTGGGCGGGGATTGTCATTCGCCGGTCAGCGCGCATGCGGTGCTGGACGACGGTGCCATGCTGCTCCGCGCGGTGCTGTATTCGGCTGACGGCACCGAACGGATCGAGCATGCCGTCCGCATCGCGCCGGGCGATGACGGGGCTGCGGCCGGGTTGGCGCGGTCCATGCTTGCCGATGCGCCGCCCGCTATCGCTGCCCTGTTCGGCAAGCCGGTGTGACGCCGCCGCTGGTCATCATCCGCCCGCAACCCGGGGCATGGTCCACCGCACGGCTGTTTGGCGATGCCGGGTTTGACGTACATGCCCATCCGCTGTTCACGGTGGAGCCGGTTGTGGATGGCGCGCTGCCTTCGCCCTCATTATATGATGCGCTGCTGATCGGCAGCGCCAACGCACTTCGCCACCTGCCCGATATTGCGCGGTTCAATCGCCTGCCCTGCTATGCGGTGGGGGAGAAGAGCGCGGCGCTGGCCCGGTCGTTGGGCTTTGCCGTGGCGGCGACCGGTACCGGCGGTCTGGCACAGCTGTTGCCCGATCTGGTTCGCGACGAACGCCGGGCGGTATTGCGGTTGGCGGGGGAGGACCATGTTGCGCTCGAACCGCCGTCGGAAATGCGCATCGACACCCATATCGTCTATCGTTCGGTGGCACTTCCCCTGCCGCCAGGGCTGGCCGGCCTGTTGCGGCGGGACTGCATCATCCTGCTGCATTCGTCGCGTGCGGCGCAACACCTTGCAGATGAATGCGACCGGCTGGAAATTGATCGCGCGCGGCACCGGATTCTGGCCTTTGCAGCGCCGGTCGCAGAGGCAGCCGGAAGCGGCTGGCAAAGCGTGCAATGCGCCGAGAACCCCGATGATCAAGCATTGCTGGCGCTGGCCCGGCAATTATGTCAGAAGGCCGCCGACGGCCCATAATGGAATGACACAAGACCGGGAGCATCGATGAGCCGCGATTATGAACCGATTTCCGCACGTGGCGGCAAGGGAACCAGTATCCGGACGATCGGCATATTGCTGGCCATTGCCTTTATCGGCGGAGCGATTGCCACCGGATGGGTGATGACCCGCACCAGCCTGTTCGGCAGCGACGAAGCCGCCACCGCAGAGCAGCAGCCCGAACCGGCCGCGCCCGTTGCCGCGCTCGAACAGCGTATCCGCTCCGATGGCACGGTGCGTCCTCCGGCTGCTCCTGTCGCCACTGGCGACATAGAGCCCGACCGGGAGCGGGCACTTGCTACGCGGGTTGCCGATCTTGAGGACCGGATTTCGCGCATCAATGTCCAGGCGCAGGCGGCATCGGGCAATGCCGGTCGCGCCGAGGGGCTGCTGATCGCGCTGGCGGCGCGGCGGGCGCTCGATCGCGGCGCGGCGCTCGATTATCTGGAGGATCAGCTGAAGCTGCGCTTTGGCGCGGCCCAGCCCAATGCAGTGGCGACGATCATCGCCGCCGGACGCGCGCCGATCACCATGGACCAGCTGCGCAGCCAGCTCGATGAAATCGGCCCGACGCTGGTTAATGGCCGCCGCGCCGATGAGGGATTTTTCGCAATGCTCTCGCGCGAGGCGAGCGAATTGTTCGTGCTGCGGCGCGAAGGCACCGATTCGCCTGCGCCCGAACAGGGGCTGCTGCGCGCCAAGCGCGCGCTGGAGGCGGGGCGGGTGGACAAGGCGCTGGCCGAGGTTCGCCGCCTGCCGGGAAGCGAAAAGGCATCGGTCTGGATCGATCTTGCGACGCGCTATGTCGATGCGCGCACCGCGCTCGACCTTATCGAAACCGCCGCGCTGCTGGAGCCCCGGGCCTTGCGGTCGGGCGAGGGCGAGCAGGTTGACCAGCCGTCCCCGGTTGCACCGGGCGGCGGGCTGGTCGGCGCGGCACAAAGCGGCAATTGAGCGACAGCACCAGCGACGGGATCGTCATCGCCATATTGGCGGGCGGCCAGTCGCGGCGCATGGGTGCGATGGACAAGGCCGTGGCGCTGCTGAACGGCAGGCGGCTGATCGATCATGCCATTGCGCGCGCGCGCGACCAGGCCGCACAGCTGCTGCTCGCCGCGCCGCATGACTATGAAACCGGCCTGCCCTTTGTTCCCGATCAGCCGGGCCTGCCCGCCGGTCCGGTGGGCGCTATCGCGACGCTTGCCGCCTGTGCCGCACGGAAGCATGGGCGCGATGCCCGCTTCGTGACGGTGCCGGTCGATGCACCATTTTTCCCGCACGATCTTGTCCGGCGGCTGATGGCGGTGCCGGGAAGCGGATTTGTCGAAACGCCTGCCGGGCCGCAGCCGGCTTTTGCGATATGGGCAGCGGGCGCCGTGCTCGATGCGCTGGCCGGGGCGGACGCCGAGGCAGATGCGCATTGGCCGATCCGGCGGCTGGCTCGGCTGTGCCATGCGCAGGCTGTACGGTTCGACAGTGATAATGCGTTCGCCAATATCAACACGCCCGAACAGCTCGCCGAGGCTGCATCACGGCTGGCGGCTGACGATCACGGCTCGTAGAATATCGGCGAGGTCCAGGCGCGTTCCTGTATCCAGCGCGGAATGTCGGGCGGCAGGGTGAAGCCGTTGCGGACCGCCAGATAGACCGGCCAGCGCGGTGTGGGGATTTCCAGCACACGGACATAATAGATTGCCGGACTGGCCGGATCGAATTCGGGGTCCTGCCAATAGCCGAGCAGTTCCGGTGCGCCGATGCTGTTGGAATAGGTCGCCCGTTCGGTGTCGACCGTATTGCCGACGGGCGGCAGCGTGCCATTGTCAGGTGAAAGCTCTCGGTTGCCCGACCATGCGACGTTGACGATGCGCTCGCGCGGCTGGCCATCGGGCCCCAGCCACAGCTTCACGATCTGGACCCGGTCAAGATTTGCGCCGTCCGGGTCTTTCTGCGCCCATGCCAGAAAGCCCGGAGCACCATTGGCGGCTCGATTGAGCGGCAGGTCGCCGCCCATCGGCACACCCATGCGATAGGCCTTGGCGATCCAGTCGGCCATGCCCAGCATGGATCTGGAATAATTCCATCCGCCGAACAGCCGGGCGCGCATCCGGGTACCCGATGTACCGAACACCTCCTTGCGGCGCAGGGCATCGAAAATCGCCTCCCGACTGTTCTCCTCCGCCCAGACGCCGGTCAGTCCCGATGCGCTCATCACCGTGGCCGATGCACCGGTAATCGGCGAAACCCGCGTTGCCAGCACTTCCGGCTCGCCCAGCCCCAGCGCGTAGTTCAGCCCGCCCAGCAACAGATTGTCTTCCTCGCTGGCGGCGAGCCCCGAATGGGTGTCGCTGGCCCCGATAATGCCCAGCTTGTAGGGATTGATGCCCAGTTTCGCGCGCGCCGCCATGCCGCGCCCCAGCCCCTGGCGCACATAGCTGCCATTATCGACGCTGGTCCGCGTTCGCAGCAATTCGAAACCGGCAAATTCGTCGTCGGGCGACAGCTGCGGCGTGGTTTCGCTGGTGCCCTTGGTCTGGGTGATTTCGACCGCGACTTCGTTGCGCTGGCGCGAACGGGCATAGGCCTGGGTCATGTCATTGCCCCAGGAATCCTTCATGTTGAACATCAGCCCGTCGCTGAGATTGGAATTGTGCGGGATCATCAGCGAATCCATGCCACGGCCGCGATTGGCATCGGCATATTCCCACAGCTTTTCGGGATGCGGCGAATCGGTCGATGCGAACGGGCCATCGGGATAATCCGGGCCGCGAAAGATGACGTTGCGGTGGATATGCCCGCCGCCCGGCATGGCCGACCATTCAAAGGCGACGAAGGTCGTGAAAGCACCGGGCCGGTAATAGCGCTGGGCCGCCGCTATGGTGTTCTGCCAGCTGTCGCGGATGATTGCGGGATTGGCGAATTCGGGGATCGGTTTCTCATTGCGAAAACCGGCGAGAGAGATGCGGCGAAAAGTGGCGACAATGTCGTCGGCCAGAGACGAGCCGAGACGGCCGGGCCATGGCGTATCCGCATAGGGGCCATCGGGGTCACGCGCGGCCCTGACCACGCCCAGATATTCGGCATGGTCGGTGACCGCCAGGAAATCGAGCGGGCGGCCAATGCGATAGTCCTTGCCGAAATAGCGCACCGGCTCGCCCATGGCGAAGCGATAGGCATCGGCGGGCAGGGTGTCGGTCTTTGATACGGCGGCGTCGAGCGAATAGCTGGTATGGACATGCAGATCGCCGAACCAGACTCGCTTTTCACCGGTACCGCTGCTGTCCGGTCGCGCGGTTTCGGCCATGGTTTGCGCGGTCCTGTCGGCACTGCCATTGCCGCACCCGGCGAGCACGGCGCTGGCGATCATTGCCATACCCGCAAAGCTTCCGCGCAACATGGGCGGCTTCCGGTCTGGCATGGTTTCTCTCCCTGATATGCCCGGTCCGGGCGCGGCTTTCCGCCAGATTTGATATCACCCAGACTGACATGATATCAGCCTGTCTGTCAATTTTGCCCCTCATCACGTGCATTTGCCGGACTGGCGCATGTGCCAGCCAAGGAGATCAGCCATGTTTCACTTTCCCCTGCTCAGATCCGCTTTCGCGATTGCTGCATTGCTGGCCGCCGGGCTCGCCCTTGGCGGTTGCACCACTGGCGGTGCGGCGGGCGATATGGCGGACAGGCCGGGCGCAATGCCGCCGCTGGCGGTGAGGGGCAGCACGGTCACGCTTGAAGTCGGGCCGATATTGCTCGCCGCGCGCGACCATTATCCGCAGGGCGCAGAGGTGCGCGCGGGCGGGATTCCCAATCTGGTCGGGGCCGAGCCCATTCCGGGATTTCGTGACGAGGGCGCTGCCGATATCGCCGGTCATGCCGAGACCCAGGCGCTGCGCTACTCGCTCGACAATCCCGATATCCGGATTATCCTGACCGTGACCGAGGGGCATTACCGCCTCATCGCCCGCCGCTCCGCCGGGATCGAGACGCTGGCCGATCTGAAGGGCAAGCGCATCGCCACGCTTGCCACCACCTCATCGGGATTTTTCCTTGCCCGGATGCTCGAACAGGCGGGGCTTGGCTTTGCCGATATCGATCCGGTTCGCATTTCCCCGATCGAGGATATGGCCGGCGCGCTGGCCCGGCGCGAGGTCGATGCCGTGGCAATCTGGGACCCGCATGCCGACAATGCCGAGCTGGCGCTGGACGGCGATGTTACCAGCTTCAGCGGCAAGGGCATTTATCGCGAGCTGTACAATCTCAACAGCACTGCCGCGAATCTCGCCGATCCCGAGATGCGGCCCCGCATTGTCGCGTTCGTCGTGGCGCTGCTCGATGCCGTCGAAGCGATAGCCGCCGACCCTGCAGAGGCACAGGCGCTGGTTTCGGCGACATCGGGTTTTTCGCTTGAGGAAGTCGCCCGGTCCTGGCCGCATCTGTCCTTTCCGGCAGCCCTGCCCGACGACCTGATCGACGTGCTGTTCGAGGAAGAAAAATGGCTTGCGCAACAGACGGAACGCGCGCCGCGAAGCCGCGAAGAACTGGCCCGCCTGATCGACGCATCGGTGCTGCGCGAGGCGCTGGCGATACGGGCCGCCAGGCCCTGAAAACCGGGGGTTACGGCGTTTTTCGAGAGTTCGTGAATCCGGATCGAATGATCTGCGAATCCATCGTCACTATTACTTAAAATAATAGTATAATATTATTTGTAATTGTTGATGAATCATCTTTGATTATCTTTGCCGTCGCAATGATGCCTCATACTCAAAATGAGCGCTCTGGAATCCCCGTCACATTGCTTCAGCTGTTACGGGATTCCACTTATCTTTAGCCCTATTATGCATGTTTTCGGATTTCGGGGTTGCGTTTTTGTCAGCCAGCCTTATGAAGGGGGTCGATATCACAAAAAACGAATGGCATTCAAAATAGTGATATACGCCGAAACAAGAACATGATTTGGAAGGGGGAGACTGATGGCTCGCAACAGAAATTATCGCTCGAAAACCCGGTCAGGCCGTTTGCTGCTGACGACCGCCCTGAGTGCGGTCGCCCTGTCGGCCACTCCGGCACTGGCGCAGGATGATGCCGAGGGCGAAGAGACCGAAGACTATATTCTGGTCACCGCATCGCGCACCGCCCAGAACGGGCTGGATGCTCCAACCCCGACCCAGGTGGTAAGCGGCGAAGTGATCGACCAGCAGGCCGCCGAGACGATCATGGAGGTCCTGAACCAGAACCCGGCCTTCAAGGCGACCCGCTCCCCCAACGCCAATGCGACCAACCTTGCCAGCCCCGGCCAGGCAACCGCCGACCTGCGCGCGCTGGGCGGCCAGCGCACCCTGGTGCTGGTCAATGGCTCGCGCGTCGTTCCCTTTGCACCGGCATCCAACCGATCGGTGCCGACCACGGTCGACCTCAACCTGATGCCGACCATCATGGTCGATCGTGTTGACGTGGTGACCGGCGGCGCATCGGCCCTTTACGGTTCGGACGCGGTTTCGGGCGTCGTCAACCTGATCATGAAGACCGATTATGAGGGCATTGATGTTCGTGCCCAATACGGCATTTCCGAACATGGCGATGACCAGCGCATCCGTTTTGGCGGCCTTGCCGGCATGAGCTTTGACGATGGCCGCGGCCATATCGTGTTCAGCGCCGACTATTCCAAGACCGACGGCGTCGACAGCCATTATGAGCGTGACTGGGGCCGCAAGGAGGAACTGATCGTCCCCAATCCCGATGGCATTGGCGGCTTTGACCAGATCCGCACGACCATGGTGAAGCAGCAGCTGGGCGCGGGCAGTGTCATCGTGTCGGGTCCGGCGGCGCTGCTTGGCCAGACGTTCGAAACCGACGGCTCGATCCGTCCGTTCAACTATGGCACCAATCGCGCGGGCCGCAACATGGTGGGCGGCGAGGGTTTCTCCCAGATGCTGTTCACCGATCTGGTGCCGGAGGTGGAGCGCTTCACCCTGTATGGCAGCATCTATTATGAATTTGCCGATAATGTGACCGGCTATATCGAGGGCGGCTGGGCGCGCGGCAATGGCCGTATCGACGGCGCAAATCTGCGCATCACCAGCCAGCTGATCAAGAATGACAATGCGTTCATTCCGGCTGCGGCCAGGGCTTTGCTGCCAGCGGGGCAGGATATCCGGATCAGCCGCATCGGCTATGATCTGGGCGTCAACTATTTCACCACGCGCAACGATACGCCGCATGGCACGATCGGCCTGAAGGGTGATTTCAACGATGGCGCATGGCGCTGGGATGCGCATGCTTCCTATGGCGAAAACCATTACAAGCAGCGCGCCTTCAACCAGCCGATCATTTCCAATCTGGCCTTTGCCTTTGATGCTGTGGACCAGGGCGCCTATCTGAACGGCACGCCCAATGGCAATATTGTCTGCCGCGCCGTGGCGGACAATAATCCCGCTGCTGCCGGGTGCGTTCCGCTCAACCTCTTTGGCGAGAATAATTTCTCGCAAGAGGCCAAGGACTATATCATGGGCGAGCCGACCAATGATGTGAACTATACCCAGTTCACGGTCGCCGCGAACCTTGTCGGGGACATTTTCGAGCTTCCTGCCGGGCCTGTCACGGTGGCCATTGGCGGTGAATATCGCAAGGAAACCGAAAAGCTGATCAGCGATGCGCTGTCGGAGATTAACGGCTATCTTGGTGCGGGCAATGCGCCCTCCTTTGCCGGCAAGTTCGACGTTATCGAAGGCTATATCGAGGCGAGTGTTCCGGTGTTCGACCGGCTCGACCTGAACGGTGCCGTCCGTTATGCCGATTACAGCTCGTCGGGCGGTCTCACCGCCTGGAAGCTGGGCGGCGTGTTCGAGCCGTTTGACGGTTTCCGCCTCCGCGTCTCCCGCTCGCGCGACATTCGCGCGCCAGCCATTCATGAACTGGCCAGCGCCGGCAATTTCGTGTTCGGTCCGGTCACGCTCAATGTCGATGGCAAGCAGAAGACCAATGTCATCCAGCAGAATTCGACGGCGGGCAATCCCAATGTCGGCGCCGAAATCGGCAAGACCTGGACGGTGGGCTTCTCCTATAATGGCAGCGGCGGACTATCGGGCTTCGGCCTGTCGGTCGACTATTATGACATCGTGATCGAGGATGCGATTTCAAATCCGTCGGCAGCGCAGATCGCCGGTCTTTGCAACGCGGGGCAGCAGGCATTTTGTGATGTCTTCACCTACGGCCCCGATCCGGCAGCACCCAATGAGCGCATTCATACCTCGATCATTTCCGGTTCGCAGAATATCGGTGAATTCTCGCAGACCGGCATTGATTTCACCCTGAGCTATCGCAGCAATGCCGATTTCCTGGGTGATGGCGGGTATTACAGCGTGCAGGGCAGCGGTACCTATGTGCTGGATTCGATCTTCGATCCGGGTCTGGTCGGTTCATCGCCGCTCGACAGTGCCGGTGCGCACAATCCCTATACGCTCGGCGCGGTGCCGACCTTCCAGGGCAATATCTCGCAGACCATCGGTGCGGATCGCTGGAACGTGACGCTGCAGACGCTGTACATCAGCTCGGGCATTCAGGATGCGACCTATACCGAGGATCTGATTGTGTCCAACACCCAGGGCAAGACCTATGTGAACGACAATCACGTTCCCTCGACCTGGTACTTTAATCTCTTCGGGCGCTATTATCTCGGCGATGACAACCAGTATGAGATTTTCGGCGCGATCAACAATCTGCTCGATCAGGAACCGCGCTTCACGCCATACTATATCCTGACATCGCCGGTGAATGGCCAATATTACGACAAAATCGGCCGTCGCTATACCATCGGTGTTCGCGCCAAATTCTGATTATTACCTGCATGACGTTATTTGGGCGCTCCGCTTTCGGGGCGCCCTTTTTTTATCCCGATTTTATCGGGCGCGATCCGGTTGATTGATGATTCGAGTGCCGATCCGCCGAGCTGGAGCGGCAGATCACAGTCTATATTCACCCATGACTGAAATTTTTTTCGTGCTCTCCGCATAAATATCAGGGCCCCTGATAAGGTCGCTCCCGGCGACCCCTCCGGCAATTTTTCTGTCAAATCCGGGCATTTCCCGCTGATGGCCGGATTCCGGCCCCCTGCAAAGCCTATTGGCCCCGGTCTGCCCGCGATTCGGGGCTGTGCATTTTCTGTATTGCCTTTTTTTTCGCCCGGCCTAAGGAATCGCTTACCCACTAATGTTGAATGATATTCAAAATAGTGGGACGCATTCGAAAACAGAATATTATTTGCTAATTTGGAGGGGAGGCCGATGGCTCGATTCAACTCACATCACCCGTTTGTCCGGTCCAGGCGTCTGCTCTTGACCACCGCCCTGACGGCCGTCGCGCTGGCAGCCGGTCCGGCCTATGCCCAGAATGAAGACGAAGATGCCGCCGAGGATGAGGGCTATATCCTTGTCACCGCCTCGCGCACGGCGCAGTCCGGTCTTGATGCGCCGACGCCGACCCAGGTGGTCGATGGCGAGGTGATCGACCGTCAGGCCGCGACGACCATCATGGAGGTTCTGAACCAGAACCCGGCATTCAAGGCGACCCGTTCGCCCGGCGCGACCGCAACCAATATCGGCAACCCCGGCTCCGCAACCGCAGATTTGCGCGCCTTGGGCGGCCAGCGCACGCTGGTGCTCGTCAACGGTTCGCGCATCGTGCCCTCGGCTCCGGCCAGCAATCTGGGCGTTCCGATCACTACCGACCTTAACCTCATTCCGACGATCATGGTCGACCGCGTCGATGTCGTGACCGGCGGTGCCTCCGCACTTTACGGTTCGGACGCGATTTCGGGTGTCGTCAACCTCATCCTCAAGAAGAAATATGAGGGTATCGACGCGCGGGTGCAGGCGGGCATCTCCGAAGAGGGGGATTCCGAAACGCTGCGCGCGGGCTTTGTTGCGGGCACCAGCTTCGCCGATGATCGCGCCCATCTGGTCGTCAGCCTCGACTATTCGGATAACAAGGGCGTCCGCACCATCCTCGATCGTGACTGGGGCCGCAAGCAGCAGATGATCGTCAGCAATGGCCAGCGCGCGACCAATGGTCTGGAAGCGTTCATCCTTGCCAATAATGTCAACAACTCGCTAGGCGAAGGCGGTGTCATCATCACCACCGGCCTGACCGGCCTGACCGGCATGACGTTTAACAAGGATGGATCGATACGGCCGTTCCAATATGGCGCGATCCGTGGCGGCCAGGTGATGATTGGCGGCGAAGGCCGCTCGATTATCGCGGAAACCTCGCTGATTCCGCAGGTCGAGCGTTTCACCGCCTATGGCAGCCTCTATTATGACCTGTCGGATTCGGTGACGGCCTATATCGAAGGGGGCTGGTCCCGTTCCAAGGCGCAGACATTCGGCGTTCCGATCCGCCTGTCGAGCCAGGTCATCCAGCGCGACAACGCTTATGTTCCGGCAGCGGTGCTGGCACTGCTGCCTTCAAGCCGGCAGAGCTTCAACATTTCCAAGATCGCCTATGAGAATAACCTTTATACCATTACCCAGGAAACGCCGCATGGCGTGATCGGGCTGGAAGGCGAGTTCGGCGGCGGCTGGAAATTCGATGCCCATGCATCCTATGGCATCAACTATTTCAACACGACGTCCGATCCCAATCCGATCAACGCCAATCTGCAGTTCGCCATCGATGCGGTGCGCGATCCGGCGACCGGCAACATTGTCTGCCGTGCCGTGCTGCAGAACAATCCTGCTGCTGCCGGGTGCGTTCCGATCAACCTGTTCGGTCCGGACAATATCAGCCAGGCCGGCATTGATTATATCATGGGCCGGGGCGATTCCGATGTGAAGTACAAGCAGTTCTCGGTCGGGGCGAACCTGGTCGGCGAGCTGTTCGAGATGCCAGCCGGTCCGCTCACCGTGGCGGTTGGCGGCGAATATCGCCGGGAAACCGAAGTGCTGACCTCCGATCCCATCGGTGCAGTCAACGGCTTCCAGACTGCGGGCAACTATCCGCCCTATTCGGGCAAGTTCGACGTGGTCGAAGGCTATATCGAGGCGACCGTTCCGGTGTTCGATATGCTCGATCTCAACGGTGCGGTGCGCTATGCCGATTACAGCACCGTTGGCGGACAGACGGCCTGGAAGCTGGGCGGTGTTTTCGAACCGTTTAACGGCTTCAACATCCGCGTTTCGCGCTCGCGTGACATTCGCGCGCCAGCGATCAACGAGCTGTTCAGCCCAGGCGGAAACGTAACCAATACGGTTGTTCTGGCGATCACCGACAATGGCACGACCAAGACCAAGAGTGCGACCATTCCGCAGAATACCAGCAAGGGAAATCCCAATGTCGGTCCGGAATTCGCCAATACCTGGACGGCTGGTTTCGCCTATCGCGGTTCCGGGGCGCTATCGGGTCTCGGCATCTCGGCTGACTATTACAACATCAAGATCAAGGGGGCGATCACCAACCTGTCGACGGTGAACATCGCCAACCTCTGCAACCAGGGCGACCAGTTCTTCTGCAACCTGTTCACCTATGGTGTCGATCCCAATGCACCCAATGAGCGTATCCATACCAACCTGATCGCAGGCGCCCAGAATGTGGGCGGCTTCGAGCAGGAAGGCATCGACATGACGCTGAGCTATACCAGCAATGTCGGCTTTATGGGCGATGGCGGGCGCTATTCGATGAACGCCAGCGGCACCTATATCTTCAATGCGATCGTTGACACGGGCACGGGTGCGGCTCCGATTGACCGTGCCGGTGAAAATGGCTGGGCCAATCTCGGCGCCATTCCCACCTTCCGCGGCAATCTGTCGCAGACGCTGGGCAATGATGATCTCGAAGTGACGCTGCAGACCATTTTCATCAGCGGCGGCAAGCAGGATGCGACCTACAACACCGCAGCCACCAACACGATCAATGACAATACGGTACCTGACATTGTCTACTTTAACCTGTTTGGCAAATTCATGGTGGGTGAAGACAAGGATTTCGAATTCTTCTGGGCGATCAACAACCTGCTGGACAAGGATCCTCCGGCAACGCCCTATATCATCCTCAACGGTCCGGTTAACGGCCAATATTATGACAAGGTCGGACGCAATTATATGGCAGGGGTCCGGGTCCGCTTCTGACCTTCTTGCGTTTGACGATGAAAGGGCGTCCCGTTCGGGGCGCCCTTTTTTGTGGCGGAGCGCATATGGCCGGGCCGCGACCAGCTTTCCCTTTTTTCCCGTTATCCGCACATAAGATTTGCGAAGAAGCAGCTTGTGCTTGTCACCTTGCAGAAAATTGTGAAGACGGAGGCTGGGAGAATGATCGACCATATTGGGCAGGGGTTGTTACATATGAAATCAGCGTTTCTTGCAGGCAGTTTCTCGATTGCCACGGCACTGGTTGCTGTTCCGGTTCAGGCGCAGGAAGGTGAGACGGAAATTTCCGCGCCAGATGCTGCACCGGTCGTTTCGGATGAGGATGTCAAAAAGTGCGAACTGCATGTCTGGCCTACCGAAAATTATATCGGCGTGAATACCGGATTGCTGTCGGGTTTTGGCCTGGCCGGAGCGCTGGCGGATATGGCGGCGCATGAAGGACGCGTGCAGACGGTAAAGGACCTGATGCGCGAATATCTCGGCCCTGAAGTACAATTGCAGGAACTGGAGAAGCTTGACTATTTAGCGATGCTGAAACTGTCGTCCGATGACTACCGGGTTATCATTGAAGAACCAACGCCATGGAATGAGGATCTGAAGGGCAATCCCGAGCTCAAGGCCGAGGTCAAGGTGCTCAACAAGAAAATCAAAAGCGGCCAGCGCATCACTGACAGTACCAACCCTTGCTATGCAGAGTTGATTACGACGCACATCTTCTATCACAAGGCGATGATGTACGGCTCGAACCTGTTCACTGGATGGCAGTTTCGCAGGTTCAATGGCGACAAGCTCATTGGCTCAGGTGCCGGTCAGGTCAAAAATCCGCTGGAAGAATTCCCGCCAAAGGATGTGGCCAAGATCGAAGAGGCAAAGGCCGAACTGCGCGATGCCTATTCCAAGGACTTTACGGAATGGGTGGAGAAAAAATCAGGCATTTAGAGTGATTTGATTGTGCACTGAATCGTCACCCCGGCGACGCCGGGGTTACTTGCCAGCTCTGATACGCTTCCTTTCACGCCATTCCGGATAGCACCGGAATGGCGGGCCGCGTCAGCCGCGCGCCAGTTTCAGCCTGATGACCAGCAGCGCCGCGATGATCGCGGGTACCGCCATCAGGATGGAGACGATCGAACGGTCAAGCCCGGTGGCGAACAGGAAACCTGCCAGCGCCGGGGCAATGGCGCTGCCGATGCGGCTGGTGCCCATCACCAGCCCGGCGCCCGATGCGCCGATCTCCGCCGGAAAGCTGCGCGATACCACTGCGTAGAGGCAGCCCATGCCGCCGACCATGAAGAAGCCGAGCAGGGCCGAGACCAGCACGAACAGGGCCAGCTGGGTATGGACGAAACCGAATATGGTCATCAGGCCCGCGCCGGTCACAAAGGCGGTGGCGATGCATCTGCGGATATCGAAGCGGATGGTGGCAAGGCCCATGGCGAACCCGCCGGCAATCCCGCCAATGCTGTGAAAGACCGAGACGGTCGCCGCCTGCGATACGTTGAAGCCCGCATCGACGACCATCGCCGGTATCCAGCTCTGCATGTAATAGAGCGAGATAACATAGAGGAAATAGATCGCCACTGTCTGCGCGGTGCGGGGCAGCATTTCGCGCGAAAACAGGCGGGCGAGCACTTGTCGCATGCCGGGCCGGGCGGTCCCGGCGGGCAAGGTGTCGAGTGCGGGCTGGCGGCAGCGGCGCAGGAATGCATTGGCCTTTTCCAGCGTGCCCTCGCCGGGGCGCGACAACAGGCTTTCGACCGGTTCGAGCAGGAAAAGCCAGGTCAGCGCCAGCAGCCCCAGCCCCAGTCCGGTCGCACAGATGAACAGGGATCGCCAGCCAAAGGAGGGGAGCAGCCAGGCCGCCAGCACGCCGCCGATGATGCCGCCCATCGGGATGCCCAGCGCGACAATCGCGACACAGAAATCGCGCCGCCGGGCATTGGCATATTCCCCCGCCAGCGGATTGATGACGGAGACCATGCCGCCAATGCCCATGCCGGTTACCAGCCGCGACAGGCCAAGCATCGTGATATCGTTCGAGATGGCGGAAAGTGCGGTGCCCGTCGTCACCACGCTGACATTGACGAGCAGCATGCGCCGCCGCCCCCACAGGTCGGCCAGCGGCGCGAGAAACAGCGATCCGAGCGCCATGCCCAGCAGGCCGACCGAGATCACCACGCCCAGCTGGGCCTTGTTGACGCCCCAATCCTGCTCCAGCACCGGTACAATGAAGGTGATCGCGAACAGGTCAAACCCGTCGAGCGTGCACAGCGCCGCGACCAGAGCGATGGCGGTAATCTGAAACGGTGTCATGGGCGATGCGGCGAGCCGCTCGCGATAGCCTTGTTCGACCATATTCCCTCTCCCCGGCGGCCGTCCGGCCACCATTGATAAGCCTATCGAATATAAGCCGGGCTGGCAATCGGATTGCGCGTCCGGAACTGATCGAAATATGCCTTTATGCACAGTATTTCAGGGGTGTTGACGATGGTCGGCATGACGCACTTCCGGCTGATTGGCACTTGCAATTCTATCCGCCAACCGGCAAAGGTATCAGCCAAGCGAATATATAATGTCACGGTGTTGGGGGGAGAGGTTCCATCCGGGCTATAATCGAACATTTGCGGCCCGCCTCCGGGCAGGACCGCTCCATTTCCCGGTCCGGCGGTGTCCTGGCCGGTCGCCACCATGCAGCACTGGCGCTCGCCGCCGCCATGCTGGCAGGATGCCAGTCCATGCCCGATAGCAACAGCCGAACGGATACGACCATGCTTTACGATACCCATGCGCATTTCTTCACCAGCGATATCGAGCGCTATCCCATCGACACGCGCGGCGCGCGCGAGGCCGCCGATGAACTGCGCGAGCGGATATTGGCCAATCCGTCGACGCCCGAGGTGATCCTGAAGGCATGGGACAAAACCCGGGTCTGGGGCGGCGCAGGCGTGCAATATACCAGCGCCTACAAGACCGATAACAGCTATGTGATGGATGTATCCGATGATCATCCCGATCGTATTTCGGCGGTGGTCATCCTCAACGCCCGTGATCCCGAAACCCCCGCCCGCATCCGCGATTTCGTCACCAACCGGGGCGTTACCGGGCTGCGCCTCACCGGCTTTCCGGCTGAGGATGGCAGCTGGCCCTGGCTCGATTCCGGTGCCGCGCTCGACACCTGGGCGGAGGCAGACCGGCTGGGCCTGGCGGTGGTGCTGATGTATCTGCCCTCGCGCAACTCCGACGATGCGCTCGAACATATCGGCCGGCTGGCGGAGCGTTTCCCCAATACCAAGATCGTGCTCGACCATATTGGCTGGCCTGCGCTCAGCGGAGCGCCCGATTACGGGATCACGCCTGCGCATCTGGCGGTGGGCAAGTTCCCCAATGTCTATTTCAAGCTGACCACCAATAATCTCTACAAGATGCGCGACAGCGGTGTTCCGGCGGATGAATTCCTGCGGCACATTGTCGATCTCTGGGGTGCCGAACGGATCATGTGGGGCTCCGATTACGGCAATACCGTCGGCACTTTCGAGGAGATGGTGGAGGGCGCGCTGGCGTCGACCGCGCTGCTGAACGAGGCGGAGCGGCGGCAGGTGCTGCTCGAAACCGGGCGGACGCTGTTCGCGCGCACCAAAATGCCCTGACCTGTGCGCCTGTCAGTGGCGCGCGATCAGCCGGGGCGGTTCAGCTGGAGAAGTTGAGCTGCGCCCCGCCGCGGAACAGGTTCTCCAGCTCGCGCCGGGTGCACAGCCAGCGTCCCTCGCCCTCATCCCAGCGAAAGCTCTCGGTGGCGCGGCTGATCCGGGTCGGTGCAGTGCTCTCCAGCGGCGCTTCGCCATCGGCGGCCCAGAGCAGCATGTACCAGTTGGCGGTCGCCCCGCCCTCGCCATCGAATTCCGCGCGAAAATTGCTGAAGCCATGGACCGCGACACGCGCGCCCCGCGCCTCGCGCCAGCTGTAGAAATTCTGGATCGCCTCGCGTCCCTCCAGCAGCAGCTTGCCTGACTTGTAGACCGCTTCGGGTGCGTAATATTCGCCCGCCTGGCGGCCCCAATTGGTGTCCACATCATGCCAGAAATCGGCCAGCCCCATTTCCAGCTCTGCGGTGATGATGGCGCGTTCCCTGCGATTCATGGTCTTGTCTCCGTTGGTGGGTGGCTTGATGTTTTGGGGTTTCCCGGCGCGGGCCGGAACGGTCAGGGCAGGGATGGCAAGGGCGGTCATTGCCCAGCCCAGAAGGTCGCGGCGGCGCATATTATCGCCTCATCCTTGCCGGCCGAAGAATAATGTGCGGGCGGTCTCGTCAATGGTGTGGCGGATCGCGGCATCGGGAACCAGCCGGTAATAAAGGTCGAGTGCATCGCCAAAGCTCATGCTCGCCTCATGGTTCACAAAGGGCGCATCGCTGCCCCATAGCAATCGCTCCGGCCCGGCTTCGGCCAGCAGGCGCGCGGCAACCGCCAGGGCAGTTTCCATCGCCATACGGAAACCGGCGGAGATCTTGATCCAGCATCGCCCGCTGTCGACCGCGCGTGCGAGCGCATCATATCCCGGGCATTGTGCGCCGGTGTCGCGCGCGGGCACGCCGAAATGGTCGATAACGACATCGACACCCGATGCGACCAGCGGCGGCAACAGCCGGGGCAGGCTGGCGCTGCCCGACAGCAGCTCGACATGCATTCCGGCATCGGCAAGGCCGCGCAGGAAACCGGCATAGGGCGGGGCGGCCATATCGGGAAATTCAGCCATACGCCGCCATTGCAGGCGGACGCCCGCCACGCCCTGGCCGGCCAGGCGGCGAAGCTCGGCGGCGGGTGTCGCCGGATCGAGGATCACCGTGCCACGCAGCCTGTCATGGTTCGCCAGAGCTTCGAGCGTATAGTCATTATAGTCGCCATGGAGGCTGGCGGCGGCGATCACGCCATAGCGGATGCCGTGGCGGTCGAGATCGGCAAGATAGGCCTCCACGCCATAATCATAGTCCGGGCGCGAATGCGCGTCCGCGGCAAAGGGCATGGCGCGGGTAAAGATATGGGCATGGGCATCGACAAGCGGCGGTGCAGGATCGGCAGCACCGCCCGGCCCCGCTTCACCCATGCTTCAGGCTCGCGCGCGAGATTTTCGGCGCATCCTTGAGGCCCAGCAGCAGATAGGAGAAGATCGCAGCCGATGCCAATGGCACCGCAAGCAGGATGAACAATATCTCCGCGCCCATGCCCGAGGTGACGAAATAGCCATACATGGGCGCGCCGATCGAGGCGATGCGCCCGGCTCCATAGGCCCAGCCAATGCCCGTCGCGCGCACCTTTGGCGGATAGAGCGCGGCGGCGAGCGCAGCGACGCTGGCCTGCCCGCCATGCTGGAAAATGGCCATGATGGCGACTGCAATGAACATGCCGAAGCCGGGGGCGAGCACGCCCACCATCGATGCGCCGAGCGCGGCGATCAGGAACGTCAGTGGCATCACCAGCTTGAAACCCAGCCGGTCGATGAACCAGCCGATGAACAGCATGCCCAGGAAACCGGCGGCGGTGTTGGTGGCGTTGACCGCGCCAACCTCCTGCCAGTTCAGCCCGATCACATCCTTGAAGATGGTCGATTTCCAGACCCCTGCGGTGATGAACACAAAGCTGGAAATGGCGATGGCCCACATCAGCATGGTCTTGACCAGCTGGCCCGCGCCCAGAATGTCGGAGAGGTTGCCCAGCCCCTTGCGCCGTACATAATCGTCTCCGCCGGAGACCACGGTGACGGGTTCCGCACCGGCGGGCTGCATGCGCGCGACGACGGCGGGGATCAGCGGGTCGGCGGGGTTGCGCGCCACCATGGAGCGCAGCGATTCAGGAAGGTACAGCCAGATCAGCGGCAGCATGATCGCGGGCATGGCGACGGCAATCCAGAACGCGCCGTGCCAGCCATAGGGCTCCAGGATGAATGCCTGCATGATCGCGCCCAGCAGCGCGCCGATCATCGTGCCGGAAACGGTGATGGTGCTGAAGGTGGAACGCAAATGGGTCGGGGCGGCCTCCGATGCCAGGGTGACGAGGATTGGCACCATCGCCGTGCCGCAAAAACCGGCAATGAAGCGGAATACGGCAAAGGGGACGATGGAATGGGTGTGCAATATGGCGAGCGCACTCAGCATCATCCCGGCAAAGCAGGCCAGCAAGGTGCGGGGACGTCCCCAGCGATCGGCCAGTGGCGGCACGATGAATGCGCCGACCAGCATGCCGACCTGCTGCACCGACAACACCCAGGCAAGGTTCTCGCGCGGCACGCCGAAATCCTCGGCCAGCAGCGGCAATATCCAGCCCACCACATACAGCTCATATCCGTCGATTGCGGTGAGGACGGTGCACATGATGAGCACGGTGATATGGAACCGGTTGAGCTTCAGCCCGTCGAGAAAATCATCCACCTTGACCGATGCGGGTTGGCCCGTTGTCATCTCATTCCCCTCCAATAGGTGCAGCCGTCATAGCACGCCTTGCATCGGGGCGGGGCCTGATCGAACCATCGCAGCGGACTAACACAGGCTATTTGCCATGTACATATGATATTCGCTATGTACAAATGGCAATGGGTCACCCATAGACCGGTCCTGCACTGCTGGCGGGCCGGACGGGCTACGGGCGGAATGCAGTTGGAGAGCAATGCCAGAAGACAGGATCATGACCGCGCCCCGTTTCGACGTCCGGGCCGACTGGGAGAATATCCCTGAAGGCGTATCGCACCGCGACGTTACCGGCGTGGCGGTGGATTCCGCCGACCGGGTCTATCTGTTCACGCGCTTTCCGCACCGCATCCTGGTTTATGATCGCGATGGCCATTTTATCCGGATGTGGGGCGATGACATCTTCACCATGGCCCATGGCATTACCATAGGCCCTGACGACCGGGTCTATTGCGTCGACAATGGCGACCACAGCATCCGTGTCTACACGCTGGAGGGCGAGCCGGTGATGACCATGGGTGTGCCGGGCCAGGCTTCGGATACCGGCTATGAACGCCGCGAGCCGATTGCGGTCCATGCCTGTGAATGCATCCAGTATCCCGGCGGTCCGTTCAACCGCTGCACCAATCTGGCCGTCGCCCCGAACGGAGAGCTGTATGTCGCCGATGGCTATGGCAATTGCCGGGTGCACCGGTTCACCGCCGATGGCGAGCTGATCCAGTCCTGGGGCGAAATCGGCACCGGTCCCGGCGAGTTCCATCTGCCGCACGGCATTGCCTGCGACGCTGAAGGGCGCGTGCTTGTCTGTGACCGGGAAAATGACCGCATCCAGGTCTTTTCGCCCGATGGCGCATTTATCGACCAGTGGACCGATATTTACCGGCCGTGCGATCTGGCTATCGATGCCGGTGGCCTCATCTATGTAGCCGAGCTGTGGCGGCCCAAGGGCAAGAAGAGCTTTGTCCATGGCGAAATGCAGGTCGACCACCCCGGCCGGGTGAGCGTGCTGGACCATCAGGGCAAGGTGCTGGGCCGCTGGGGCGGATCGTCCGAAGCGCGCCATGCGCCCGGCAATTTCATCGCCCCGCACAGCATCTGCGTGGACAGCCATGGCGATGTCTATGTCGCCGAGGTGACCTACAGCTTTGCGCTGCGCCCCGGCTGGATCGACGAGGCCCATGCCGATCATCAGATTCAGAAGTTCATACGCCGGGCCTAGGGTCTTGCCCTGGGTCTTCGGCCCCAATTGTTGATGGAGAATAACATGCGTCGTTCAACCGATTTCATCCGCACCACCCATGGCGGCAACCTGCCCCGCCCCGCCGATCTGGACGCCTTGCTGGCCGATGCGGATGCGAACCGGGAGGCCATTGATGCGCGCCTGCCGTCCGCGGTGCAGGAGGTGATCGATCATCAGATCGCCTGCGGTGTCACGGTCATCAATGACGGCGAATATGTGAAGGCGGCCAATATGGGCAGCTATTCGGGCTATGTGCAGGCGCGCGTGACAGGCTGGGAAATGCTGCCCCGCGATCCCGATGCCGCGCCCAAGCGGGCCGGGCCGGGCGAACGCGACCGCCGCGACTTTCCCGGCTTTTATGAATCTGGCCTGTGGTTTGCAGGTGCGGGCGGCCCCGTCCGCCCCGGCTTCATGACGCCGGGCAAGCTGCCCCAGATCAAGCCGACCGAAAAGGTCTGTACTGCACCGCTGAAATATATCGGCTATGACCGCATCCAGGCGGATATCGATGCGGTGCAGAAGGGGATTGAGGGCAAGGGCGATGTCGAGGGCTTCATCGCCGCGCTTGGCCCGCTGAGTGCCGGAGCAGGCGCGCGCAACGCCCATTATGGCAGCGAGCGCGACTATATGATGGCGGTCGCCGAGACGATGCGCGAGGAATATAAGGCGATCACCGATGCCGGTCTGGTGGTGCAGCTGGATGAGCCCGAATTCGCGACCAGCTGGATGTTCTATCCCGACTGGACGGTCGAGCAGTATCGCGACTATCTGGAATTCGCGGTCGAGGTCATCAACCATTCGATCAATGGCCTGCCCGAGGAGCAGATCCGTTTCCATATGTGCTGGGGCAGCGGCCATCGCCCGCATGTCCATGACATCGAATTCCGGCACATTGTCGACCTGCTGCTGAAGATCAACGCGCAATGCTTTACCTTTGAGGCGAGCAATGTCCGCCATGCGCATGAATGGCGCATCTGGGAGGAAGTGAAGCTGCCCGAGGGCAAGATCATCTGCCCCGGCGTGGTCGGCCACATGACCGACCTTGTCGAACATCCCGAGCTGGTTGCCGAGCGGCTGATCAATTTCGGCAAGCTGGTGGGCATGGAAAACCTGCAAGGCGGCACCGATTGCGGCATCGGATCGCGGGTTGGCCATCCGGAGATCGTCTGGGCCAAGCTGAAGGCGATGGCCGAGGGCGCCGAGATTGCCAGCCGCTATCTGAAGGGCAAATAGCATCGAGATGCTTCGCCGCATTTCCGGGCAAGGCCCTTGCGGCCAATAGATACCCGTGCGGTATCAGTAGGTCGTCTGGCACTGGACATGGCCGATCATATCGGACAGTAAGGCCCCATGGGGAATGCCGACAGTTCGAGTTCCGATCGCAATGCGCAGTCGATACTGCATCTGGTCAAGCAGGTGCAGTACAAGGCCTATGTCCAGCTGGAATCGGTCTTTCATCCGCTGGGCGTGACGGCGGTGCAGTTTCGCATCCTGTCCACGCTTTCGGCCAGGCCGGGAACCTCGTCAGCCGAGCTGGCGCGTCTCTATGGCGTCAAGCCGCAGACCATGATCAAGCAGATTGCATTGCTTGAGGCGAAGGGGCTCATCGCCAAGCAGACCAGCAAGGCCAATAAGCGCCTGCTGGAGCTGCGTCTGACACCGGGTGGCAAGGCCTGCCTCAAACAGTGCAAGACCGATTCCGCTGCGATGGAGCGCGAACTGCTGTCACCGCTGGGCCAGGCGGAGCAGGATCAGCTGCGCGCCTTTCTGACCCGGCTGCATGATTCGCTGTCGGCGCATGGCGTGCAGGATGGCGATCATGGCGATGGCGAGGAATTCACCCGCGAATATAGCCGGGCCGGGGTCCAGCGCGGCTGAATACGGCCCCGTTCGCGAACCCGGCCATAGCCGGGGCACCTTTCAGTCTTGATGCGTTTGCTCAGTGCACGCCCGCGCGTTCGGCGGGGTTCAGCCGCTTGAGCGTTAGCAGGACATAGATCGTCACCCCGGCAAGGCCGAGAGGTCCCGCCAGCAGGAAGAAATAGCCGATCGCGCCCATATTATGCTCCAGCGCCAGCGCGCCATACATCGGCCCGACAATCGAGGTCATGCGCCCCGCGCCATAGGCCCAGCCGACCCCGGTCGCGCGGTTGCGCGTCGGATAGAGCGTCGAGGCGATGGAGGCGAGCCCGGCATGGGCGGCATGCTGGGCGGCGGCGTTGATGGCGAGCGCCACATACATGAACGGGCCGGGCGCAAAGAGACCCATGCCCAGTGCGGCGAGCGAACCGATGATGAAATAGGTCGGCACAATCGCCTTGAACCCGAAACGGTCGATCATCATTCCGATGGTGACCATGCCGATGCCGCCAAAGACGGTGCCAAGCCCGGTGGCAAAGCCCACCTGGCCCCAGTCCAGCCCGATCACGTCGTGGAATACGGTGGTCTTCCAGAGGGCCGCGCTGATGAAGCCAAAGCTGCCGACAAAGCCGAGCCACAGCAGCAGGGTCGGCAGCGCGAAGCCCGGCGCAAACAGGTCCTTGACCAGCGCGATGCTGTTGGATTTCCTGTCCGATTGCGCTGACGGCACGATCTCCACCGCCTCCCCGGCGGGCATCAGTTCAGCGATGATGGCCTTCAGCTTCGGGTCGTCAGGGTTGCGGCTGGCCAGGAATTTGGGCGATTCGGGCAGGTAGAAATAGACGAAGGGCAACAGCAGCAGCGGCATGGCGGTGCCGATCCAGAAGGCGATATGCCATCCGAACGGCTCCAGCAAAAAGGCCTGCATGGCCGATCCCAGCAGCGCGCCGGGCATCGACCCGGCAAGCACGATGGTGACCATGGTCGAACGCTGGCGCGCGGGCGCCATTTCAGAACCCAGCGCGACCATATTGGCGATCACCGAACTGGCGAACATGCCGGTCAGCAACCGGCATGCGGCAAGCGCCATGACGCTGGTCGTGAAGATCGTCACGAAACAGCTGGCCGATACCGCCGCCATGCACAGCATCAGCAGGCGGCGGCGGCCAATCTGGTCGGCAATCGGGGCGATGAAATAGGCGCCCAGCACCATGCCCGCCTGTTGCGTCATCAGCACCCAGGTGAGGTCGGTGCGCGGCACCCCGAAATCATCGGAAAGCTTGGGCAGCACCCAGGACAGCAGGGCAAGGTCAAAGCCGTCGACCATCATGACCAGCGCGCCGATCAGCATCACCTTGATGTGGAATTTTCCGAAGCGGACATTGTCCAGGAATGTTTCGATGTCGACCGGCCCGGAGGCGGCGGGGGCTGCGGCGTTCGAGGCCATTGCTGATCTTCTCCCAGTCATGCCGCTGCGGTCGTTTCATATTGGCGGCTTTGCGCCATACAAGTATAAGCCTGGCTGCTTGTCAACGCTGCTGATTGGCATTTGCAGAAAAGAAAAGGCCTTTACACAGGCGCGAAATCGTGTCAGCACGTCTTATATCAGTCTGGCTGTCATTAAAGAATCGATGGTTGCCAGGCGGGAATGGCAGCGCCAGCCCGCACGGGCATGGGCTGCCACACCAGGCATCAGGGCTGTACCGGCCGGAATGACCGATCTTGAGAGGGGATCAGAATCGTGCAGTTTGGACTTTTTTACGAACATCAATCACCCGCACCGTTCAGCGCGGAGGGCGATTGCCGGATATTCCAGAACGCTCTTGATGAGCTGGAACTCGCCGATTCGCTGGGCTTTGACTATGCTTGGCTGGTCGAGCACCATTTCCTTGAGGAATATTCGCATTCCTCTGCCCCCGAAGTGTTTCTCGGCGCGCTGAGCCAGCGCACCAAGCGCATCCGCCTTGGCCATGGCATCAATGTCATGCCGCCCCAGATCAACCATCCTGCGCGCGTTGCCGAACGCATCGCCACGCTTGACCTGCTGTCCAATGGCCGGGTCGAATGGGGCACCGGGGAAAGCGGCACGGCGATGGAGCTTGAAGGCTTTGGCGTCGATGTCGATACCAAGAAGGATGCGTGGCGCGAGGCGACTGAGCAGTGCGCGAACATGCTCACCATGAATCCCTATCCGGGCTACCAGGGCGAATTCTTCTCCATGCCCACGCGCAATATCGTGCCCAAGCCGCTCCAGGCGCCGCATCCGCCGCTCTGGGTCGCCTGTTCGCGTCGCGAAACTATCCTGCACGCCGCGCGCAACGGCATGGGCGCGCTGGTCTTTGGCTTTGCCGCGCCCGAACAGGCCGGCAAATGGGTCAAGGAATATTACGACATCATCCGGTCCGATGAATGCGTTCCCATCGGCCATGCGATAAACCCGAACTTTGCCATCGTCACCGCGCTGTCGGTCAATGAGGATGAGCAGGTTGCCATTGATCGCGGCACCAAAGGCTTCAAATATTTCGGCTATTCGCTGGGTTTCTATGCTGCGTTCGGCAAGAACAAGCCTGGCTATTCAAAGCTCTGGGAAGATTTCAAGAAGGCCGAAGCCTCGATCGAGGACAATCACGGCAATGGCGGCATCGGTACGCCCGATCAGGTTTATGAACATTGCAAGGCCTATGCCGATGTCGGCGTCGACCAGATCATCTTCGTTCAGCAGACCGGTCCCGCCGTGCACGAGCATATCTGCGAATCGCTGAACCTGTTCGGCAAGAGCGTGATGCCGCGCCTCAAGGAAGGCGAGGCCGAGCGGCTGGCAAAGAAGGAAGCGGAGCTTGCGCCTTATGTTGCGGCGGCGCTGGCCCGCAAGCCGCGCATGCCCGAAATGAAGGAAGAGGATGTTGAAATCGTCCGCTCCTTCGGCCTGCGCAAGAAGGAAGCGGGCGACTTCATCAACACCCGTTCGGATCGCGGCGGCGGTGTCGCGGTGGTTGCTGAAGATCCGATGGCGCCGGTGGCCAACAATCCGGCCGAAAAGGTCTGATCATCCGGCATTGAATCATGGTGCAGGGGGCGGCGCAGCAGCGTCGCCCTTTTGCGTTCTGCTGTGCCTAGGCCGTGAACTCATAAATGCCATCTATTGAGGCATCAAAATGGCAAACAGATTGTTTTGAAAGCCGCGCCGGGAAGGCTGGTTGCCTTTCCAAGCGACTTTCGGGACAGGATGGCAGCCATTTTGATGTCCTAGGGGATTTGACCGAAATGGCCTGCTGCTGCGTCGAAATGTCTTGAAATATTGACATATTCCTTCGCCATTTCTCCTTGCAGCAAACCATTTCGCTTCAAGCCTCAATGATGGCATTTATGAGTTCACGGCCTAATGTTCAGCCGGGCCGGAAAGGCTCGTCGAAACCGGCCGATTTTATGAAATTGGCCAGCATCGCATAATAGCCGGCAATCGCGACCAGTTCGGTCGCGCCCTCCCGGCCAAGGCGGGCGCTCGCGGCGGCCAGCAGAAAGGCCGGGGCCTCCCCGTCGCGTACCACCGCCCGGCACAGTTCGATGACAATGGCATCGGGATCGTCCGCACCCTCGCTCGATGCGCCGGGGCGCGTTGCGGCGATGCTCTGCGCAGAGACATGGGCGGCCTCGGCAATCGGGGCATGGTAATTCCATTCATAGCCGCAGCCGACTGCCCCTGCCGTCGCCAGAATCGCGATCTCGCGCACCGCATCGGAAAGGGTCGAGGAAAAACGCAGCACCGCGCCGACCTGCTGGATCGCATCGGCGAGCTTCGGCGCGTCGAGCATCGCCAGAAACGGGCTGGGCACCGTTCCGCGCGGACCCGATGTGATGAGGTCGATGATGCGCTGCTGATCGGGTGATGCCCCGGCCAGATCGCGGCCAAGGCCGATGGGCGGTGCGGCTCGCGATGCTTCCCGGCCCGTCCCCGGCGGTGAGGGAGGGCGGGTCTTCTTGTTTTCGATCCGGTCAAATGCAGACATGATCTGCTCGACCGTATCGTGCAGCAGGGCGACGATCCGCGTCCGGTCCGCCAGCGCAAAGCGGTTGCGGGCCATGATCATCACCAGCGCCGCCGGATATTCCAGCCCGCCATGCTCAATGGGTACGGCAATGCCGACATTGCCGATATCAAGCTCGCCATCGGAAATGGCATGTCCTTCGCGCCTGATGGCGGCCAGGCTTTCGCGCAGCGCGCTCCATTCTTCCGGATCAAGGCTGGCCACCGGCATGCCGCGCGCCCCGGCGATCAGCGCCTTTTGACGGCTGGGCGACAGGCTTGCCAGAATGACCCGGCCGCCCGCGCCCTTCAGCACCGGCATGGTCATGCCGCGGCCATAGCTGACCATCAGCCCCTTGTCGGCATGGACATGGCTGGTGACGAGCAGGCGGTTGCCCGACAGCGAGATGAGCTGAAGGTCGCAGTCATGCGCGGCGCTGACATTGGCGAGGATCGATTCGCTCGCCGTCAGCAGCGGATCGGACCGGCGGATCAGATAGTCCAGCTCGATGGCGCGCGCGCCCAGCATATATTCGCCGCCAAAGCGCGCGAGCAGCCCCGCATCGGTCAGCGCCTTGAGATAGCGATAGGCCGTGGCGCGGGTGAGATCGAGTTCGTCCTGCACCTGTCGCGGCGTGATGTGGCTGTTCTGTCCGGAAAACAGGTCGAGCACCGAAAGCATTTTGGACAGGCTGGACAAAGGCACTCCCTCTGGCGCGTTCCGCAACGGCGCGATGGTCAATTTATCTCATAATTTGCGATAATGATCTAGTATCAAATAAGTATCAATGCTAGTGAAGGTGACAGTCCCGTTATTCGGGATATTGCCTATGAATTGGGGAGCAGGTGCTCGAATCGCTTGGATATATTGCGGTCGATACGGCCCGGGCGGATGACTGGACCGGTTTCGTCACCGGCCTGCTCGGCATGCAGCAGGTGCCTGACGGGACCGGCGCGACGCTGCTGAGGACCGATGAGCGGGCGGCGCGCATTTTCCTGCAGCATGGATCGGGCGAGCGGGTGGCCGCGATGGGCTGGGAAGTGGCCGATGGCGATGCTCTGGCGCGGCTGGCGGTGCGGCTTTCCGATGCCGGACATGCGGTTGAGCCGGGCGATGCCGCGCTGGCCGACAGGCGCCGCGTCGCCGCACTGATCGTCTCCCGCGATCCGCTCGGCAACCGGCTGGAATTCTTCCATGGCGCTGAGGCGGCATCCTCGCCCTTTGCACCCGCCCGCCCGATCAGCGGATTTCGCACCGGGCCGCTCGGCCTCGGCCATGTCGTGCTGACCGCCCGTTCGCTCGATACCGTCCTGCCCTATTATACCGATCTGCTCGGTTTTCGGCTCAGCGATTACGCGCTGCGCCCGTTCAAGGCCTATTTCTTTCACCTCAACAGCCGCCATCACAGCTTTGCCGCGATCGAGACCGGGACGGACGGTTTCCATCACCTGATGGTGGAACTCGATTCGCTCGACGATGTCGGCCAGGCCTATGACCTTGCCCAGCTTGAGGAAGGCCGGGTTGGCGTCACTCTGGGGCGGCATACCAATGATTTCATGACGTCCTTTTATGCGAAATCGCCATCGGGCTTCATGGTCGAATATGGCTGGGGCGGGCGCTCCATCGATCCGGCCAGCTGGCAGCCGTTCGAATGCGATTACGGCCCCAGCCTGTGGGGCCATGAACGGTCATGGCTGGACGATGCCAAGCGTGCCGAGGCGCGGCAATTGCGGCTCGATGCCGCAGCCGAAGGGCGGCGCGCGCCCGATTTCGTGCGCGGTGACGATCTGGCCATGCCGGGTAATTCAGCAACAGGGGACAGGGCATGAAACTGCTAAGCTTTACGCGCGATGACCGCGCCAGCTGGGGCGTATGCGAAGGGGAGGGCGATGCTCTTGCCGTTCGCGACATGGGCGCGATGCTGCCCGGCATGGCGTCGCTGCGGGCGATGCTCGAACAGAACGGGCTGGATGCGGTGCGTGCGGCGCTGGCCTCCGCGCCGGTGCTGGCCATGGATGCGGTCACCTTGTTGCCGGTGATCCCCGATCCGTCCAAGATCATCTGCTGCGGGCTCAACTATCATGAGCATCGCATCGAATCGCACAGTCCGGAAATCGGCTATCCGACGCTGTTCGTCCGCTTCGCCAGCAGCCAGACCGCCCATGGCGCGCCGGTCATTCACCCGCCCGAAACCACCATGCTCGATTTCGAGGCGGAACTGGCGGTGGTGATCGGCAGGGGCGGCCGCCGCATCGCCCGCGCCAATGCCTTTGATCATGTCGCGGGCTATGCCTGTTACAATGATGTCAGCGTGCGCGACTGGCAGAAGCAGACGACGCAGATGACGCCGGGCAAGAACTTCCCGGCGACCGGTCCGTTCGGGCCGTGGATGGTGACGCGCGACGAGATTGACGATCTGGCACCGCTATCGATCCGCTGCCGTCTCAATGGAGAGGTGATGCAGGACGCCCATCTCGGCGACATGATCTTCGATATTCCGCACCTGATCGAATATATCTCGACCTTTACGCCGCTGGAGCCGGGCGATGTGCTGCTGACCGGCACGCCGGGCGGGGTCGGCTTTCGCCGCGATCCCCGGATTTTCATGAAGCCGGGCGATCATGTCGAGGTGGAGATCGAGAAGATCGGGCTGCTGTCCAACCGCGTGATCGCCGAGAATGAGGGCTAGGGTCTGTGAGGATACATCTAGGTGACCTGGACAAGTTTCAGCAGAATTGACTGGCAGCTTTTTGGTGTAAGAAGCAGGCATACGCACTGACGCGGGAATTGGGGGGAAGCGGACCTAAGGCGATAGCTGAACCCAAATTGTCGGCACATCGTATTTCGCAGCCCACTCATGGGCTGCAGCCAATGCAGCACTCAGCGATACGTCGTTTTCAGAGAGCGATATGTAGCCGACCCACTCACCTGACTGTTTCCATGAACCTCCTGTGCCGTAGAACTTGCCGTCGTCGGCTTCGATGATGAGCCAACGACCGTCATCGGCTACTTCTGGCATCACTTCTCCGGGCGCGAGGTAAACGATGCTGGTCATGTGATAGCGTGCCAACTCCAACGTTCGCAATCTGGTCGTGTCTGGAAAGGCGAGAATCACATTGAGCGCACATTCATTGACATTGCGAATGTGTCCACGCAGCCTGGGAGCTACTCCTCGTCCGCCGGTTCCGGAGTAGCAACTCCCGGTGCGCCGAGCCGCTGCGACACGATATTGGCGGCATCGCGCAAATGCACCGACAGCGCATCGAGCTTGTCGCCGCGCATATATTCGGCGGGGCCGAGCAGGGTCAGCGCCGCCGCGATATTGTCGCGATAATCGAGCACCGGCACCGATATACCCGCGAAATTGCGGTGCAGTCGCCCGGCGGTGGAGGCGATGCCCGTTTCGCGCACCTTCGCAATCGCCTCGGCCAGCTCCTTTTTGGAAGGCGCATGTCGGCGATTTTGCGGAGTGTCATAGGCCGCCTGCGCGTCGATAACGGTCTTCGTCTCGTTTTCGGGGAGGTGGGCGAGGAAGACATGCCCTGTGGCGGTGGTGGTGAGGGGGAGGATATAGCCGAGACGGAGCGAGAAGGCGCCCTGCAATGCGCCATCGGCCTTGGCGACGATGCACGGCCCCTGGTCGCCCCAGAGCGAGAGATAGATGGCGCAGTCGGTACGGTCGCGCAGATCGGTCAGCACATCGGAGGCAAGGCTGACCACGTCAAGCTGGCGGATGGCGGCAAGGCCCAGCTGGATGGCAAAGGAGCCAAGCCCGTAATAGCCGTTCTTCAGATCCTGATACGCCATGTTCTCGCGCACGAAACTGACCAGATAGAGATGCACCTTGCTGGGCGGCATGTTGACCCGCGCGGCTATCTCGCGCAGCGGCAGCGCCCCTTCGGCCATGCGCAGAACACGCAGGACCCGAAAGCCCACCTCGATCGATTGCACGCGCCGTCGTGACTGCACCGGATTGGCCACGCCAATCTCTCCCCCGCTCCAATATCCTGACCCTTCCTGCCCGCCACCCAACCAATTGTCCAGTGCTGCGCGGGGGTCGGCAGAGCCATATCGGGAATATATGATATTGACGAACAGTGTTCGTCATGAGTATGCGTATGCGCAAATGGAAGGGCAAGCCTTGAAGAAAAACATTGGGATAGGAATTGTCGGGGGCGGGATTGGCGGATTGACCGCAGCGCTGGCGCTGTTGCGCCGCGGCTTTGATGTTACGGTATTCGAGCAGGCCCCCGAACTCCAGGAAGTCGGCGCGGGATTGCAGATCAGCCCCAATGGCGTCCGCGTGCTGTGCTCGCTCGGCCTGGAAGTGGAACTCAAGGCGATATGCTATGAGCCGCCGGGCAAGGAGATTCGTCTCTGGAACACCGGAGACACCTGGAAGCTGTTCGATCTCGGCACCGAATCGGTGCAGCGCTATGGCTTTCCCTATGTGAATGTGCATCGCAACGACCTGCACCAGATCCTCATCAAGGCGGTCGAGAAGCTTTCGCCAGACTGTATCCGCCTCGACCATCGCTTCACCTCGGTGGTGCGCAATGACGGCAAGGTCGACCTGGCGTTTGACGGCAAGCCTGATGCGACATTTGATGTCGTGATCGGTGCCGATGGTGTCCATTCCAAAATGCGCGAGCTTTTGTTCGGATCCGGGCCGGTCAAGTTCACTGGCATCGTTGCCTGGCGCGGGGTCATTCCCATGGAGATGCTCCCCGAGGAATTGCGCAAGCCGGTGGGCGTTAACTGGGTGGGACCGGGCGGCCATGTCATCCATTATCCGATCCGGGGCGGCGAGCTGATGAACTTCACCAGTGTCGTCGAGCGGCAGGACTGGCAGGTGGAATCCTGGTCAACCCCGGGCACCAACCAGGAATATCATGACGACTATCCCGGCTGGCACCCCGATGTGCACGCCTATATCACCGCCATTCCCCAGCCGTTCAAATGGGCGCTGATCGCCCGCCCGCCAATGCAGCGCTGGGTCGAGGGGCGGGTCGCGCTGCTCGGCGATGCCTGCCATCCCTCGCTGCCGTTTCTGGCGCAGGGTGCGGTCATGGCGCTGGAAGACGCCTGCATTTTGGGGCGCGCCTTTGACGAATTCGACACCATCGACGAAGCGCTCGACCGCTATCAGAAGATGCGGGTTCCGCGCACCACCAAGGCGGTGCAGGGTGCCTATGCCAATACCGAGCGTTTCCACAATCCGGCGCTGGCCGATCCCGCCAATGCCCAGGATTATGTCAACGCACAGTGGGAACCGGCAAAGGTTGTGGATCGCTATGAATGGCTGTTCCGCTATGATGCGACCGGCGTGCCGCTGACCGATGAAAAGGTGCCGGTGGCCTGACACCGGAAGAGCGCTCTCATGCCAGACAGCCAGACCAGGACCGAATGGACGCGCACGCCCCTGATCGTGTCATTTGCCGACAATCCCAAATTCACCGAAACCTATGGTTTTGCAGGAAATTCGGGCAAGGTGAACCTTGAGGGGCAGTTGCTGAAAAGCGCGGATTCCAGCGCACGGACCGTCTATCTTTTCATGCACCCGACCTCGGTGCTGCACCTTCTGCCCATGCCGACCGCGCTGGCCGATGCCGGGCTCGACGTGTTGTGTGCGGCAAGCCGCTATCCGCGCAATGACACCGCGCTGATCTTTGAAAAAGTGGCTATCGATCTTGGCAAATGGGTCGCCCATGCCCGCGAGGAACTGGGCTATGACAAGGTCGTGCTGGTCGGCTGGTCGGGCGGCGGATCGCTGTCGCTTTTCTACCAGGCGCAGGCCGAAAACCCCAGCGTCACCCGGACACCGGCGGGCGACCCGGTCGATCTGACGGCAGCCGGACTGCAGCCGGCCGACGGGGTGATCTTTATCGCCGCGCACCTGTCGCGCGCGGAGACCATGACCGAGTGGCTCGATCCCTCTGTGGTGGATGAACTCGATCCCGACAATCGCGATCCCGAATTCGACATTTATTCACCCGAATGCCCGCACCAGCCGCCTTATGACCCCGAGTTTGTCGCGCGTTTTCGCGATGCGCAAAAGGCGCGCAACCGGCGGATCACCAAATGGGCGCAGGATACGCTGGAACGGCTGCAGAAACAGGGAACGGCGGAGCAGGAACGCGCCTTTGTCGTGCACCGGACCATGTGCGATGTCCGCTGGCTCGATCCCGCCATCGATCCTTCGGACCGCAGGCCGGGCTGGACCTATATGGGCGACCCGATGGCCGTGAATGTCGGCCCGGTGGGGCTGGCGCGCTATACGACGCTGCGATCCTGGCTCAGCCAGTGGAGCTATGACCTGTCCAACGCCAAGGGGCCAATGAATGCGGCGCGCATCCACCGGACACCGGTGCTGCAGATCGAGAACACCGCCGATGAAGCGGTTCCGGCCACGCACAACCCGACGATCCGCGATGCGCTGGCGACGCCCGACAAGGAATATGTCAGCCTGAAAGGCGCGACGCATTATTATCTGGGGCAGCCCGAACTGCTGGCCCGCTGCATCGATACGGTGATCGACTGGAGCCGCAGAAAGGGCCTGCTGGCGCAATGATCGCCTGCCGCCGCAAGCGCAGCGGCGATGGCGGCATGATGCGCTGGACAAAAAGCGCGACACAGGAATTGCTCCGCTTGAGCGCAAAAGCGGAACTGGGAAGAGGGTGAACGAAATGGCATTTCAGCTCCTGAAAGCGGTGCTGGCCGGGGCGCTGGCAATGGGCCTTGCCCATCTGGCGGTCGCGGCGAGCGGCCAGCCTGCCAGTGTCGATCACAAGCGCCTCAGCGGTGCGGCAAATGAGCCCGGCCAGTGGATGGCGCCCGGCCGCACCTATGGCGAGGACCGGTTCAGCCCGCTCGACCAGATCAATGACGGCAATGTCAGCCAGATGGGGCTCGCCTGGTATGTCGACCTGCCGGTTGATCGCGGCGTCGAGGCATCGCCGCTGATGATCGATGGCGTGCTCTATAATATCGAGCCGTGGAACGTGACCACCGCCTATGACGCGAAGACAGGGGCAGAGCTGTGGCGCTATGATCCCGAAGTGGATCGCGACAAGGGCCGCCATGCCTGTTGCGACATCGTCACGCGCGGGCTTGCCGCCTGGAACGGCAAGATCATCATCGCCACCCTGGACGGCCGGGTCATCGCGCTCGACGCGCGTTCGGGCACACCGGTGTGGAGTGTGCAGACATTCGATCCGGTCTGGCCCTATACGATTACCGGCGCGCCGCGCGTGTTCGATGGCAAGGTGGTAATCGGCAATGCCGGAGCGGAAGGCGCGGCGCGCGGCTATGTCACCGCCTATGACGCCGAAACCGGCAAGCAGCTGTGGCGTTTCTACACGGTGCCCGGCAACCCCGCAGACGGGTTTGACAGCAAGGCCATGGAGATGGCGGCCAAGACCTGGAATGGCGACTGGTGGAACCGGGGCGGCGGCGGAACCGTATGGGATTCCATCGTCTTTGACCCCGAACTTGACCTTGTCTATATCGGCGTCGGCAATGGCGGGCCATGGGTACGCGAATATCGCAGCCCCGGCGGCGGCGACAATCTGTTCCTCTCCTCCATCGTCGCGCTGAAGGCCGATAGCGGCGAATATGCCTGGCATTATCAGACGACGCCCGGCGATGAATGGGACTATACCGCGACCCAGCCGATGATCCTCACCGAGCTTGAGCTCAAGGGCAAGACGCGCAAGGTGCTGATGCAGGCGCCGAAAAACGGTTTCTTCTACATTCTCGACCGGGCAACCGGCGAGTTGCTGTCCGCCGAGCCCTATGTCGCGATGAGCTGGGCGAGCGGGATCGACTGGGAAACCGGTCGCCCGATCATCAATCCGGAGGCGCGCTATGGCGTCGTGCCGGTCATTCTGACCCCAGGACCGGGCGGCGGCCATAACTGGCACCCCATGGCCTATAGCCCGCAAACCGGTCTTGTCTATTTTCCGGTGACCGAAATGTACATGGCCTATTCGGCCAACCCGGATTTCAAGCAGACACCCGGCAATATGAGCCAGCTGGGCATTGGCTATTCGGGTTTCGACCTCTCGCGCAAGGCTGCCGCCGATTATGCGGCAAAGAACAACAAGACCTGGCTGACCGCCTGGGACCCGGTGGCGCAGAAGGAGCGCTGGCGCGTTCCCTATCCGCAGCGCGGCAGCGGCGGCCTGCTCGCCACGGCAGGGAATCTCGTCTTTCATGGGACAGTCAACGGCACTTTTGCGGCCTATCGCGCCGATAATGGCGAGAAGGTCTGGGAAATGCCGGTGCAGCAGGTGCCGATTGCTGGCGCGATCAGCTATATGATCGATGGCGAGCAGTATATCGCGGTCAATGCCGGCTGGGGCGGTGGCCTTGCCCATTCCACCACAGCCAAGTCGCTCGGCTTTCCGCTGTCGAAATCGCCCCGCCTGCTGGTGTTCAAGCTGGGCGGAACCGCAGCGCTGCCGCCGGTCGAGGGCAATGGCCCCGAACTCGTTCGCCCCGAAGATACCGGCGCGGATGCGGCGACCATCGCCCGTGGCGAGAAGCTCTATGGTGATTATTGCTCCGCCTGTCATGGCGATCAGGCGCGCGGCGGGATCAAGGACCTGCGCAAGATGACGCCCGCCACCCGCGCCGAATTCATCGATATCGTACTGGGCGGCAGCAGGCGCGAAAAGGGCATGGCGAGCTTTTCCGACCTGATCTCGCCCGATGATGCGGATGCGGTCAATGCCTATCTGGTGCGCCGCGCCAATGAGGATTGGGACGGCATTATCGCTGGCGAATAAGGGAGCGGGCGGAGCGATCTGCACAGGGGTCGCTCCGCCTGAAGCGCGACCGGCCCGCCTGTCCGCCGTGTCCCATGTGCTTGTCTTGCCACATTTTCCGGTTCGTCAGCATGGCTGATGGTTTGCATGCTGCAGGCCATTGATGTAGACGAGGGCAAGGCCGTTCGCGGCTGGCCGATCCATGAACAGGTGCCGGACATGATCCGGTCCCCCGGCGGACTGGCCTCGAAACCGGAAAGCATATCCCGCCTGTGAACGCACCGCCCGCGCCGTCCCCCTTTGCCATCCGGCTCTACCGGTCATTGTGGACGGCCAATCTGGTATCCAGCATGGGTTTCATGATCCAGTCGGTCGGCGCATCCTGGCTGATGACCATGCTGTCGCCCTCGCCGCGCATGGTTGCGCTGGTCCAGACTTCCACGACATTGCCGATCACCTTGCTGGCGCTGTTTGCCGGGGCGGTGGCCGACAATCTCGACCGGCGGCGGGTGATGATCACCGCGCAGAGCTTCATGCTGGCCATGTCCTTCTTCCTGGCCATTACCGCCTGGCTCGGCATGCTCAACCCCGCGCTGCTCCTGTGCTTCACTTTCATGATCGGCTGCGGCACGGCGATGCACAATCCGGCTTGGCAGGCATCGATTGGCGATATCGTGCCCAAGCCGGTGCTGCCTGCCGCGGTCGCCTATAACAGCATCGCCTTCAACGTCGCGCGCAGCGCGGGGCCAGCCATTGGCGGCACGATTGTCGCGGCGGCAGGTGCGGCCATCGCCTTCATGATCAACTGTATCAGCTATATCGGCCTTATCGCCGTGCTGGTGCGATGGAAGCCGGAACGCTCGGGGCATCAGCTGCCCCCTGAACGCATTGGCAGCGCGATAGCCAGCGGGCTGCGCTATGTCGCCATGTCGCCAAACCTGTTGCGGGTCGCGTTTCGCGGCGTCCTGTTTGGTGCCTCGACCAGCGCGGTAATGGCGCTGATGCCGGTGGTCGCCCGCGACCTGCTGCAGGGCGGAGCGGTGACCTATGGCTTGCTCCTGTGCGGCTTTGGCATTGGCGCGGTCGGCGGTGCGCTGATCAGCGCGCGGTCGCGGCGGCGCTTCAGCATCGATCTGGTGCTTGCCATGGCCAGCATCTCCATCGCGATCGGCGCGACCATCGTGGCGCTCAGTAGCCATATCGCGCTGACCATGCCCGCCCTGGCGCTGTGCGGCGGCGGCTGGATACTGGGCATGTCGAACCTCAATGTGACGGTCCAGCTGGCAACTCCGCGCTGGGTGGTGGCGCGGGCGATTTCGCTCTACCAGATGTCGGCCTTTGGCGGCATGGCAATGGGCAGCTGGATGTTCGGCACCCTTGCTGCCCGCCACAGCATCCCTGAGGCGCTGTTCGTCTGTGCTGCGCTGCAGGTTGCGATTGTCCTCATCGGCCTGGTTATCCGACTGCCGCGCGTCGATGACCTCAATATGGACCTTTCCCAGCAATGGAGCGAACCGGAAACCGAGGTTCCGGTCGAGGCGCGCAGCGGCCCGGTCGCCATCACCATCCATTATCAGATCGATGATGAAGACATTCCGGTATTCCTGGCCGAAATGAGCGAATGGCGCCGGTTGCGGCGGCGCGACGGCGCGCGCCGCTGGACACTGTATCGCGACCTTGCCGATCCGCGCATCTGGATAGAGCGCTATCAGGTGCCGACCTGGCTCGATTATATGCGGCACAATACCCGCCGGACCCATGAGGATGCCGAACGCTTCCGGCGCATCCATGCCCTGCATCGCGGCGAGGGCCGCCCGCCTGTACAGCGCATGATCGTTGTCGATCCGCGCAGCGGCGGCCAGCTGGTCGACAGGGAGCAGGATATTCCCGCCTCGCCGATTGACGAGCATCACTAGAGCGCGTTCGGTTTTGATTGAATCAAAACCTGCGCTCTATACTCTTGTTTTACCGTATTTTCCGAGTCGTCAGATGTATCCATCTGACTTGAAAATACTCTAGATGAGATGGCATTAGCCTTAACCGTCACCCCGGCGAAAGCCGGGGTCTTCTTGTTTGGCATGATGTGTTTGCCTGCAGGAGATTCCGGCTTTCGCCGGAATGACGGCCTTGTTTGCCGATGGCTTCGGTCAGTCGCGAAAGACGACGGTCTTGCTGCCGTTCAGCAGCACCCGGTCTTCCAGATGCAGGCTGACGGCGCGGGCAAGCACCCGCCGCTCAATGTCGCGACCCTTGGCGACCAGCGTTTCGGGCCGGTCGGCATGGGTGATCGCCTCGACATCCTGATGGATGATCGGCCCCTCGTCGAGATCGGAGGTCACATAATGCGCGGTCGCGCCGATCATCTTGACGCCGCGGGCATGCGCCTGATGATAGGGTTTCGCGCCCTTGAAGCTGGGCAAAAAGCTGTGATGGATGTTGATGCACCGGCCCGAAAGAAAGGCTGACATGTCATCGGACAGGATCTGCATATAGCGCGCAAGGATCACCAGATCGGTCCCGGTTTCGGAAACCAGCGCCCTGATGCGCGCCTCCTGTTCGGGCTTGGTCTCGCGTGTCACCGGGAAATGATGATAGGCAATGTCCTCGCCAGGCGAAATGGACAGTGCTTCGCGCGGATGGTTGGAAACGATGCCGACTACCTCCATGTCGAGTTCGCCCGTCCGCACCCGGTAGAGCAGGTCGGCCAGGCAATGATCGAACTTTGACACCAGGATCAGCGCGCGCTTGCGCTCTGAACAGGGCCGCATGTTCCAACGGGGTGAAAACGCCGCTGCATGGCCGGCAAATCCCGTGCGAACCGCTTCATAGTCATGATCGCCCTGCAGGGTGAATTCGACGCGCATGAAGAAGCGCCCGGTTTCCCAGTCGTCAAATTGCTGTGCGGTCAGGATGTTCGCGCCCCGGTCCGCCAGATAGCCGGAAATCGCCGCGACGATGCCGGGGCGGTCCATGCAGGACAGGGTGAGCAGATAGCTGCTGTTCATCGGGCTCCTCGCACGTGCATCGGCATGGTTCGAACTATGTCGGGGAAATGGCGCATTTGCGGTTCAGCCATTATCGATACGGGTCTGGAATCCCGATTCCGATCGGCGCAGGTCAAACCGGCCCGCCGCGACTGCATTGGCCCAGCGGGCGGTGCGCTCCAGCCCGCCAAAGGGAAAGAAATGCACGCCCATGGGCTGGAGCATGTCATAGTCCGCAGTATCGGCGAGATCGCGCAGGATCGGATCGGGCGCGGCATCGGTCAGCAGCCGGGCGATGGACGCCCCGCGCGACACCAGCGCCTTGGCCGATGTGCCGACGCCGCAGATGCGCGCAAAGCGAAACAGCGTCCGGATGCTCGCCGGTCCGGCAAGCCCGATGCGCATCGGCACATCGGCATGGCGAGCACGAAAGGCCTTGCCCCATTGCAGGATCGGGGCGGCATCGAAACAGAATTGGGATATAACGCCTGCCTGTATTCCGCGGTCCTGGATGGCGGCGATCTTGGCGTCAATGGTGGCGGTGAGCGTCGCATTATCGACACCGGGATGTCCCTCGGGATAGCCGCCGATCCAGATGCTGCGGAGCCGTGCATGGCCTAGGCCGGGGCTGGCGATCAGCGTCGCGCTGTCGGGAAAAGGTCCCGACACGGTCTTCACATCGCCGCTGATGACCAGCATGGAGGTGACCCCCGCTTCATCGCACAGCCGTCCGACAAGGCGCTCCAGCTGGGCCTCGCAGCCGATCATCCGGGCCGCGATATGCGGGACGGGCATGTATCCGGCATCGCTGAGGCGGCGCGCCATATCGACCCGGTCATCATCTGTGTCCTGCGGCATCCAGGTGATCGATATGCCCGTACCGCGTTCGATGAGCGCAGTGCAGGTTTCGACCGCAGCGCCATCGCGCGCCGAAATCTCGTAGGACGCCGCCTGTGCGATATGCGCGATGCGCGTGTGCACCGGATCGTCCGGGCCATCCGCCGGGGACGGCTGGGCGCTGCCTGCGAGATTCCGGCTCATGGCCTGCCCCCCTCTCTCTAATATCTGTACATATCGGATTTGAAGGGTCCGGAGGCTGGGACGTCGATATAGTCGGCCTGTTCGGGGGTGAGCTGTGTGAGCTTGACGCCGAGCTTGTCGAGGTGGAGCCGCGCGACCTTCTCGTCGAGATGCTTGGGCAGCACATAGACCTGGTTTTCATAGCTGCTCGCATCGTTGAACAGCTCGATCTGGGCCAGCACCTGGTTGGTGAAGCTGGCCGACATCACGAAACTGGGATGGCCGGTGGCATTGCCCAGGTTCAAAAGGCGGCCCTGCGAGAGCAGGATCATCCGCTTGCCATCGGGAAACTCCACCATGTCGACCTGCGGCTTGATCTCGGTCCATTTGAGGTTGGCCAGCGCCCCGACCTGGATCTCATTGTCGAAATGGCCGATATTGCCGACAATCGCCATGTCCTTCATCGCCCGCATGTGATCGATGGTGATGACGTCCTTGTTGCCCGTCGTCGTCACGAAGATGTCCGCGCTCGGCGCAACATCTTCCAGCGTCGTCACCGCAAAGCCGTCCATCGCCGCCTGCAGCGCACAGATCGGGTCGATCTCGGTCACCACCACGCGCGCGCCCGCACCGCGCAGCGAAGCCGCCGAGCCCTTGCCGACATCGCCATAGCCGCACACCACAGCAACCTTGCCCGCCATCATCACATCGGTGCCGCGCCGGATGCCGTCGACCAGGCTCTCCTTGCAACCGTACTTGTTGTCGAACTTGCTCTTGGTCACGCTGTCATTGACGTTGATCGCCGGGAAAGGCAGCTTGCCCTTCTTGGCAAGGTCATACAGCCGGTGAACGCCCGTCGTCGTCTCTTCCGACACGCCCTTGATCGCCGCCACCGTCCTGGTCAGATAGCCCGGCGACTTCTCCAGACGCCGCTTCAGCGTCGCGACAAAGCATTCCTCTTCCTCATTGCCCGGCGTGAACAGCGCCTCGCCCGCCTCGACCCGCGCACCCCACAGTGCATACATGGTCGCATCGCCGCCATCATCGAGGATCATGTTGCAGGTCTCCCCGCTCTCTGCACCCCAGTCGAAGATGCGGTCGACATAGTCCCAATATTCGGCCAGCGTCTCGCCCTTCACCGCGAACACCGGAATGCCCTGCGCGGCAATCGCCGCCGCCGCATGATCCTGCGTCGAATAGATGTTGCACGATGCCCAGCGCACCTCCGCGCCCAATGCCACCAGCGTCTCGATCAGAACCGCCGTCTGGATCGTCATGTGCAGCGACCCCGTGATCTTCGCACCCTTCAAAGGCTGCGATGAACCATATTCCTCCCGAAGCGCCATCAGACCAGGCATCTCCGTCTCCGCTATCGCAATCTCCTTGCGGCCAAAGTCAGACTCGCCAATGTCCTTCACTATATAGTCGTTGCTCATGCCGTATTTTCCTGTCCTGAAAATTGAAATTGGGTCCTCAAATAATTGCCTTATTTGAGCGCATTGATGAGGATTGGTGCGAGGTTTGTGTTTTCCCACGGGAAGGTATCGCCATCGGGTTTGCGCCCGAAATGGCCATAGGCTGCCGAGGTGCGATAGATTGGCTTGTTGAGGCCGAGATGGGTGCGGATGGCGCGCGGGGTGAGCCCGCCCAGTTCCTTCAGCCCGGCAATTGCCGCCTCCAGCTGCTCATCGGGAACGCTGCCCGTGCCATGGGTGTCGACATAGAGCGACAGCGGCTTCGATACCCCGATCGCATAGGCCAGCTGGATGGTGCAGCGCCGGGCAAGGCCCGCCGCCACGATGTTCTTCGCCAGATAGCGGGTGATATAGGCCGCCGAACGGTCGACCTTGGTCGGGTCCTTGCCCGAAAACGCACCCCCGCCATGCGGCGCTGCGCCGCCATAGGTGTCGACAATGATCTTGCGGCCGGTCAGGCCCGCATCGCCATCGGGACCGCCAATCTCGAAACTGCCGGTCGGGTTGATGTGATATTCGGTCGCATCCGACAGCAGTTCGGCCGGAATGATGTCGGCAATCACGCCCTTCACATAGGCCTTGAGCTCGGCTTCCTGCTCGCCCTTGTCATAGCCCGGCGCATGCTGGGTCGAGACCACGATGGCGGTCGCCGCCACCGGCTTGCCATCCTCGAACTTCAGCGTCACCTGGCTCTTGCTGTCCGGCTCCAGAAACGGGGCCGCGCCCGAATGCCGGTCAGCCGCCATGCGCTGCAATATCTTGTGGCTGTAATCCAGCGTCGCCGGCATCAGGTCGGGCGTCTCGTCACAGGCAAAGCCGAACATGATGCCCTGGTCGCCCGCACCCTCGTCCTTGTTGCCCGATGCATCCACGCCCTGGGCAATATGCGCGCTCTGGCCGTGCAGATGGTTCTGAAAGTCCAGCGTCTCCCAGTGAAAACCCTCCTGCTCATAGCCAATGTCGCGCACCACCCCGCGCACCACATCCTCAATCTCCGCCAGTGCGCCCGGCGCCCAGGCTCCGTCCTCATAAACACCCTTGCACCGGATCTCCCCCGCCAGAACCACCTTCTGCGTCGTCGTCAGCGTCTCGCACGCAATCCGTGCCTCCGGATCCTTCGACAAAAACAAATCCACAATCGCATCCGATATCTGGTCCGATACCTTGTCAGGATGTCCCTCCGATACAGACTCCGATGTGAATAAATAATTCGTGCGGGCCATCTGGCTCCCCTCCTTGCATGCTGGTTGGATTGTCGAATGTGCGGCTGGCCGGCGGAACCGTTCAGGCCTTTTTCGGCTTGCGCACGATCACATAGCTTTCATCGTTGAACCATAATTCGCCATTCTTGCGCAGCACCTTGCGGGTTGCCTCAAGATAGGCCGGATTGCCCATCGCATCAGACAGCCGGGCATCGTCGATCTGCGCCACATAGGTGGCTGCATTCCATGCCGCGAGCAGGGTCGATGTGCCGATGCTGGCGCGTTCGCTGTCCAGCTCGTCGGGCAGGGTGTGCATTTCATAGCGGAACAGCGCTTCGGAACTGGGCAGCGGGTCGAAGCGATAATTGACGGCCTCCTCGCCCATCGACCGGCGCGTGGTTTCCAGCAGGGCATGGCGCGACATGGTGAAGGGGTCTTCGCTCGGCCAGACCAGCTGGACAATCTCCAGCCCCGGATCATTGCCTGCCGAATGAATGCCCAGCAGCCGTCCGTTTTCGCGCAGTGCCCTGGCCAGCGGGGCGAGCACCCGTCCGGCCTTGAACTCGGTCGAGGCGCTGAGCCGGAAGGGCTGGCTGGCGACGACCAGGTCATAATCGGCAACCGGCGCTTCCTGGCGGGGAATCACATCGTCGAGCATGAAGGCGCAATCCTCGCGATAGAGGATCAGCGTCGTCGGCGTTTCGGGGATCAGGCTGCCGGTCTTCTCCGAAATGCGCGTCCGCCAGTTCTGGGCGAGGAAGGATTGCAGCTCGAGTATCTGCCGCTCGAACTCCGCCGTAGTCGACCCCTTCAGCGCCACCGTTTTCCAGGTCATCCGCTCGCGCGCTTCAGGCTTTGACGGAACCAGCCAGGGTGCTTCGGCATAGGAGATGTTGGTGATCGCCAGCACCGTTTCGGGATGCTCGAAAAACCGGTCGGGCATCTTGTCGAGTGTGAGGCGGACATCCTCCAGGCTGATTTCCTTGCCGGCAATCAGAAAGGGAAAGCGGGGATAGGCCTCATGCATGGAGCGCATCAGCCGCGCCAGAACCGTGCCGTCGCCCATGCCCGCATCGAAAAAGCGTACTGCAGGCGGCTGTGGCTTGAGCTTGGCGAGTTCGCGCGCCGCCCGCTCGGCCACCACCCATTTTTCCGAGCAGGTGTTGACGAACATCAGATATTTCTGGCGATTGTCATAGAAGCGGAAATTCTTCTCGGCTTCGGCATCCTTGCTGTCGGCCGGAACGTCCGCTGTCGCCGCGCATTCCATGCTGGTGGTTGCCATGCCTCGTTCCCCTCGCCAGGTTCATATTGTTTCCGGACGACGCGCGATCCGGACGGGAACTCCCCCCGCCAGGCGTGCTGTCCGGCCATTCGCCTTTTGAGTGTTGGCAAAGCGCCCCGGGGTAAACCACATTCGATCCCATCGCCGCGAGTGGGCAGCGTCCCACTGGCTGCGGGCACAGATCCGCAATGTAGCATGGCTTGCGCAAAACGCATCACTCCCCCTAAATGCCGCCATGACCACCGGTTCAGATGATGACGCCATTTCCTGGAAGGCCGGTGCCGAACCGGCGTCCGACCTCTCCCCGATGCAGATTGCCATCGCCGCCAATGCGGTCGGCTATTTCGACTGGGACATGGCGAGCGGCGAGGTCCAGTGGAATTCCGCCCTCGCGCCCAAGCTGGGCCTGCCCAGCGCGGCCATGGATGACATGGCGAGCTGGTCGGAATTCGTGATCGAGGAGGACCGCGCCATCTTCGCGGCTTCGGTAGCCGAGGCGGAGCGGACAAAAGCGCGCGTCCTCAAGCATAATTACCGGGTGGCGGTGCCGGGTTCGGGAATGCGTGTGCTGGAGGGCAAGGGCCGCTGCTATTATGATGGTAACGGCAAGCTGGTGCGGATGATCGGCCTCACCTTTGATGTCACCGCGCGCGAAAATGAGCGCGAGGCGCTGGCTCGCACCGCCGAACAGATGCGCACGATCATCGATACCGTTCCGGACGCGCTGGTGATGATCAACGTCAGCGGAATCGTGCTCAGCTTCAACAATGCAGCAGAGCGCATGTTCGGCTTTGATGCGGAGGAGATTATCGGACGCAATGTGTCGGCGATCATGCCCGATGACATCGCGTCCCGGCACGACCGGTTCATCGATGATTTCCTCGAAACCGGCGAGAAGAAGGTCATCGGCAAGACGCGGGAGCTGATCGCCCGGCGCAAGGACGGCACGACATTTCCCATCGAGCTGAATGTCGGCGAGGCAGTGATGGGAGAGGAGCGGTGGTTTACCGGCTTTGTCCGCGACATATCCGAGCGGGTCGAGGCGACCGCCCGGCACGATGCGCTGATGGCGCGCTATTTGCGCTCCGCGCGGTTCAATGTGCTGGGCGAGGTCGCTGCCGGGCTGGCGCATGAGCTGAACCAGCCTCTGGCCGCCGGTTCCAACTTCATCGCAGCCGCGCGGATGCGTCTTCAAAGTGGCTCGGGAGGCGACGCGGCACAGGAACTGATGGCGCAGGCGAGCAAGCAGATCACCCGCGCCGGGGAGATTATCCGCCGATTGCGCGACTTTCTGTCGGGAACGGTCCGGGAGTCCCAGAATGTCGGTCTGTCCGAGATGATCGATGATGCGGTCCAGATCGCCCTGCCCGCATCGGTGCGCAATCTTGTGACCATCCAGCGCGATCTTGATCCGTGCGCCGAGACGGTTTCGGGCGACCGTATCCAGGTCCAGCAGATTCTGGTTAATCTGCTGCGCAATTCGGTGGAAGCCATGCAGGGCGCAAATGTCGCGAAGCCCGCAATCCGGCTGGCAGCGCATCCCCAGGGCGACATGATCGAAATAGCGGTGGAGGATAATGGTCCGGGGTTTTCGGCCCATGTGCTGGAAAACCTGCACATCCCCTTCACAAGCACCAAGCCGGACAGCAATATGGGCATAGGCCTGTCGCTCTGCCGCCGCATGGCGGAGGCGCAGGGCGGGCAGCTGGTGCCCGGCAACCGGGCAAAGGGTGGCGCCCGGGTCAGCTTTACGTTACCGATGGGCCGCAACAGGGTGGTCGAGGAAGAGAAAGGTCACGCCAGATGACCCGCTTTGTCTATATCGTTGACGATGAGGAAGATGTCCGCGCTTCGCAGCGCGCGCTGCTCGGGGTCAATTCCGACATGATTGCGCAGGGCTTTGCCGATGGCGAGGCGTTTCTGGACGAACTGTCAGAGCGCGATGCGGGCGTGGTCCTGCTGGATATCAACATGCCCGGCATGTCCGGCATCGACCTGCTGAAGGAGTTGCGCACGCGGCAATGCGACTGGCCGGTGGTCGTCATTACCGGCCAGGGCGAGGTGACGCTGGCGGTGCGGGCGATGAAGCTGGGCGCGATCGATTTCCTGGAAAAGCCCTATGACCCCGCCGCCCTGTTCGCCGCACTGGATATAGGTTTCGCCGCGCTTGAAAAGGTCGAACAGGCCGAAATTCATCGCCAGCGGGCCATGGACAGCGTTGCGCAGCTGAGCCCGCGCGAACAGGAAATATTCGGACAGCTCATATTGGGGAGCACCAATCGCCAGATTTCCGAAGTGCTGCACATCAGTGTTCGCACCGTCGAAGTGCATCGCGCCAATCTGATGGCGAAGCTGCAGGCCAAGTCGCTTTCAGACGTTCTGCATGTCGCTTTCGCCGCCGGGCTGGTGTCGCCAAACGGGACAGTTTCCGGCCCTGCGGCAACTACTTAGCCGACCTCCCACATTATCCTAAGCCTGTTTTGCTAGCTCTCCTCCTGTCAACAGGGGGCAGCAGAAACCGGTGTCTCGCCAATGCATGGCACCGGGTTTCGACAGGCAGGCCGCGCATCTGCTCCATCCGGCAAGCCGGGGGGCAATCGGAGGGATGTCGCGGCCTTTCTCTCTCCCGTCCAGGGCAACCTCGCCGTCAAGGCCGACTTTGACGAGGATGACTGGTCCGAATTCTGACGCGCCGAGAGGGAGAAACGGGTTCCTGAGCAAATCCCGACGGTGAAATGCTTGGTTAACCAGGATTTCACCATTTTTCGTCACCAGGGAATTTGGTCCGAAATGGACTGAATTTGGCGCAGGCAAACTTTTAAGCCTGATGCCTTGGCAGGAATGGAAATTTGGCTCGCTGATATGGCGAATCCACAATTGAGGGGAATGACTGATGTTTGGCTGGTTCCAGAAAGATGCACCGATCCGCACCAAGTTTGACGTGCTGTTTGCAACCCATGTCGGGATTACCGGCATTGCGGGTGTCACCGCATGGACATTCTCCGGCCCGGAAAGCGGCATCGCGATCGGGCTGGTCATGGCGGGCTGTGTCGCCGCGACTGCAGCGGTAGTGCTGTCGGCCAAGAAGATGATCTGCGACCCCTATGTGAACACGGTCGTCCGCATGGAAGGACTTGCCGCCGGCGATGTCGACAGTCCGATCAACTATGTCGAATATGGCGATTGCGTCGGCCGCATGACCAAGGCGATGCAGGTGTTCCGCGACAATGCCGAAACGGTCAAAAAATCGGGCGAAGCCCTGAAAGTCGTGGTGACCGATCTTGGCGCCAGCCTCGACAAGCTGGCTGATGGCGACCTTACCTATCGCATCGGTGCCGAATATCCGGGCGAGTATCAGGCGCTGAAGAGCAGCTTCAACAAGACCGTCGAAGGCCTTGAACAGATTCTTTCCGGCGTCGCGCAATCGGCGTCCTCGGTTCACACGGGTGCATCGGAGATCCGTGCGGCGTCGGATGACCTTGCGAACCGGACCGAGCAGCAGGCCGCCGCGCTTGAAGAGACGGCAGCGGCGATGAATCAGGTCACCGGCATGGTTCAGGAGACCGCAGCAGGCGCCGCCAATGTCAACGCCTCGATAGGCGAGGCGCACCGCGAAGCAACCGAGGGCGGCGCTGTCGTCAAGCGCGCGGTCAATGCCATGGACGCCATCGAGAAATCCTCGCAGGAGATTTCGCAGATCATCAACGTGATCGACGGCATCGCCTTCCAGACCAATTTGCTGGCGCTCAATGCGGGCGTGGAAGCGGCACGGGCGGGCGATGCGGGCAAGGGCTTTGCCGTGGTCGCCAATGAGGTGCGGGCACTGGCCCAGCGCTCTGCCGATGCCGCCAAGGACATCAAGACGCTGATCACCGCGAGTTCGGAACAGGTTGGTGCGGGCGTGACGCTGGTCGGGGAGACCGGCACGCTGCTCGACCGGATTGTCGAGCGGGTGGGCGAGATCAGCACGCTGATCACCTCGATCACCGAAAGTGCAGAGGTTCAGGCGACCAACTTGCAGCAGGTCAATGGTGCAGTGGGCGACATGGACAAGATGACGCAGCAGAATGCGGCGATGGTTGAGCAGAGCACGGCGGCGGCCCGCAGCCTTGCGGGCGAGGCGGATGAGCTTGCCGCGCTGGTATCGCGTTTCCGCACCGGATCGGTATCGGCCCCGGCGGCGCGCCATACGCCTGCACCGGCCCGCCATGCCAGACCGCGCAAGGCCCCCGCTCCTGTCCAGGGCAACCTCGCCGTCAAGGCCGACTTTGACGAGGATGACTGGTCCGAATTCTGACGCGGCGAGAGACGAGATATTGGGGGAGAGGAACGATGCGGATCATTGAATTGCCGGAGCATTGCGACCGGGCGGCGACCGAATTGCTGGTCGCGGAAATGACCCAGGCTGTCCATGAGGGTGACGTCACGATCAATGGCAGTGCGGTTGCTCGCATCGGCCAGGCGATGCTCCAGCTGTTGCTGAGCGCCGTGCGCACCGCGCGCGGGCTGGACCGGACACTGGTGATCCAGCCTTCCGAAGCGATGGATGAAGCCATGCGCCTGGCAGGTGTCGAAACCGCGATCATGAATGGGGCTGCCGCGTGACCAACGAAGAAATCCAGTCGATCTTCTTCCTCGAATGCGAGGAAGCCCTTGAAGCCGCCGAAAACGGCCTCGACGCCTGCCGTTCTGGCACGCATGACAGCGATACCGTGAACGGGATTTTCCGGGCGGTGCACTCGATCAAGGGCGGTGCCGGAGCCTTCGGCTTTACCGCGCTGCAGGGTTTCACCCACGGGTTTGAAACGCTGTTGTCCGATGTGCGCGACGGCCTGCTCGGCCTTGGCGACGATCTGGTCGCGCTGATGCTGCGCGCGCTCGATACGCTGAGCGATCATGTCACGGCGGCGCGCAGCGGCGGCGAAGCGCCCGAGGATGCCGATCTGATTGCCGAAATGGCGGCGGCGCAGGCCAATGGCAATGCTCCCCAGGCTGAAGGCGAAGCAGAGGATGCCGTTGCCGAAGTCGAGGAACCGGCTGCGCCTGCTCCGGTCGACGGCCTTGATTTCGATCTTGATGCCATGCTGAACGACATCGCGCTGCCCGCCGAGGATGAAGCGGTGGCCGAAGATGCCGAACCGGAAACGCCGTCAGGCTGGCGCGTGCGCCTGCGTCCGCATGATGCGGCGATGGCCAATGGCGGCGAACCGCTGTTGCTGCTGCGCGAACTGGCGCGGCTGGGCGGCACATGCATGAAGGCCGATTGCGATGCAATTCCCGGCCTTGACGAATTCGACGCCAATATGAGCTATCTGGGCTGGGAATTTTTCCTGCCCGCCAGTGTCGAGCGTTCGGCGATTGACGAGATATTCGATTTCGTCGCGGACGATTATGATACCGAGATTTGCGCATCGGACGATACCGGGGAAGAGGCCGCACCGGCCCAGGCTGAACCGCAGGCCGAGGCGAAAGCCGAAGCCGAAGCACCCGCCAGAGTCAGCGCCAAACCGAAAGTTGCAGCTGTGGCCGCGCCGGTCGCGGTGCCAGACGAGGCCAAAGCCGCCGCGCCCGCCAAGGCTCCGGCAGCGCCAGCCGCCGCCAGCCAGTCGATCCGCATCGATCTTGCCAAGCTTGACCGGCTGATCGACAGTGTCGGCGAACTGGTCATTGCCCAGGCAATGATGGCGCAGCGCCTTTCCGGTCACGGCCTTGCCGCGATCGAGGAACTGGCGATGCTCGACGGCCTGACCCGCGACATTCAGGAAAGCGCCATGTCGATCCGCGCCCAGCCGATCGGATCGGTGTTCAGCCGCGTGCCGCGCATGCTGCGCGAGCTGGAAAGCTCGACCGGCAAGCGCGTCCGCCTGGAGATGAGCGGCGAGGCGACCGAACTCGACAAGACCGTCATCGAACGTCTTGGCGAACCGCTGACCCACCTCATCCGCAATGCCGTTGATCATGGCATCGAAACCCCCGAGGAGCGGCAGGCCGCCGGCAAGGCCGTTGAAGGCGTGTTGCAGCTTTCCGCCGAGCACAAGAGCGGGCGGATCGTCATCAAGGTTGCCGATGACGGCAAGGGCATTGATCACCAGCGGGTGTTTGCCAAGGCGGTCGAGCGCGGCCTGGTCCAGCCCGATGCGTCGCTCTCCGACGAGGAAATCGACAATCTCATCTTCGCGCCGGGATTTTCCACCGCCGAGAGCGTATCCAATATTTCGGGTCGCGGTGTCGGCATGGACGTCGTTCGCCAGAATGTGAAGGATCTGGGCGGGCGCATCTCCATCGAATCGCGTCCGGGCGAAGGCAGCGTCTTCACGCTCGCCATGCCGCTGACCCTGGCCATTTCCGATGGCATGATCGTGACCGTGGGCGACCAGACGCTGGTCCTGCCGCTGGCGCATGTCGTCGAAAGCCTGCGTCCGCAGGAAAGCGAGGTTGCCGCGCTGGGCAGCTCGCGCCAGATGCTGAATGTGCGCGGACGTTTCATTCCGATCCTGCCGCTTGAGGATTCGGTGGGCGCGCGCAATGCCGCCGTCTCGCCGCTCGAAAGCGTGCTGATCGTCGTCGATACCGAAAGCGCCGGACAGGCTGCGCTGCAGGTCGATGCGATCTGCGACCAGCGGCAATTCGTCATCAAGAGCCTCGATACCCATTATCGCCCGGTCGAGTGCGTGGCGGGTGCCACGATCCTGGGCGATGGCCGCGTTGCGCTGATCCTCGATGTCGATGCGCTCGTCGCCGAAGCCGTGGCGCATCACGGCCCGGTGCAGGAGGCTGCATGAATGTAGCCGCCACCCAGTGCCTGCCCGGCGTCAGCGCGGGGGTCTATGGCGAGGCCGATTTCGAAGCCATTCGCGCGCTCGTCCATCGCGAGGCGGGTATCGTCCTGCCTCCGGGCAAGGCGATGCTGGTCTATTCGCGGCTGGCGCCGCTGGTCCGCAAGACCGCCAGCGACACTTTTGCGCGCTATATCGACAAGCTGCGTTCGGACAATGCCGAGCGGCACCGGGCGATTTGCGCGCTGACCACAAACCACACATTCTTCTATCGCGAAGCGCATCATTTCGAGCATTTCGAACAGCATGTCCGCGGTCCCCTGATCGACCGGCTCGAAATGGGCGAGCCGGTGCGCATCTGGTCGGCGGGATGCTCCAGCGGCGAGGAAATCTGGTCGCTGCTCATGACCATGCTGGGGCCTGACCTGTCGACCGGCCGCAAGATCGCCGCGCGCGACCTGGTGGTGCTGGCCAGCGATCTTGCCAATCACGCGCTCGATACCGCCAAGGCCGCGCGCTACCCCGCCGATACGCTGGACCCCGTGCCCGCCCGGCTGCGCGACCCATGGGTCAATGTCAGCGGCGACATGGCGGCCATCGGACGCGACCTCACCAATATGGTGCGGTTCCGCGAGCTGAACCTGCTTGGCGAATGGCCGATGAAGCGCAAGTTCGACGTCATCTTCTGCCGCAATGTGATGATCTATTTCGACCAGCCCACCAAGGAACGGCTGGTCGAGCGCTTCGCCCAGCAGCTGCTGCCGGGCGGCCATCTCTATATCGGCCATAGCGAGCGGGTTTCGGGCCGGGCCAGCCATATGCTCGAACCGGTTGGTAACACTATTTATTGCAGGGTGGGATCATGAGCATCCGTGTCCTGATCGTCGATGATTCGCCCACCATGCGGGCCTTGCTGGGCGAACTGTTGCGCCGCGCCGATGATATTGAGGTTGTCGGCACCGCTGCGAACGCCAATGAGGCGCGCGCCGCCATCCGCCAGCTCGACCCCGATGTGGTGACGCTCGACATTGAAATGCCGGGCATGAGCGGCCTTGAATTTCTCGAAAAGCTGATGCGGCTGCGCCCGACCCCGGTGGTCGTGGTGTCCGGCCTCACCAGCCGGGGGGCCGAGACCACCGTGCAGGCGCTCGCCCTGGGTGCCGTCGATTGCTATGCAAAGCCGGTCGGCCGGATCGGCGATCTGCTGAACTGCGACAATGGCCAGCTTGCCGAGCTGGTGCGGGCCGCCGCCGCCGTGCGCAGCCCGTCCCGCCGGGCGCTGGCGACCACTGCCGAGCGCACCATTCCGGTTGCGCGACGCACCCATGCCAGGCTGATCGCCATCGGTTCATCGACCGGCGGTGTCGAGGCACTGCAGGTGTTGCTGGGCGGTTTTCCCGCCAATTGCCCGCCGACCGTGGTGGTGCAGCATATCAATGGCCATTTTGCCGAGGCGGTGGCGCGGCGGCTGGATGCGCAATGCGCACCGACCATCTGCCTTGCCGAAACCGATACGGTCCTGCGCCCCGGCCATGTCTATATCGCCCCCGGCAATGACCGCCATCTGCAGATCAGCGGATCGGGCGGGCAGATCGTCTCGCGCCTGCGCCCCGGCGATCTGGTGTCGGGCCATCGCCCCAGTGTCGATGCGCTTTTCCATTCGGTCGCGCAGTCGGTCGGTGCGGACGCCGTCGGCATTTTGCTGACCGGCATGGGCAGCGACGGTGCTCACGGGCTGCTCGCCATGCGCAAGGCGGGTGCCACGACCATTGCCCAGGACGAAGCGACCTGCACCGTGTTCGGCATGCCGCGCGCGGCCATAGAGCTGGGCGCTGCCGAGCGGGTCGCCGCGATCCAGGACATTGCCGACCATGTGGTGGGAAGGGCGGCCTGACCATGATGCACCAGGATCATCGCACCGCCTTTGGCGCCGTCACACGGATCACCCTGTTGCAGGGCGAGGCACGGGTCAGCAGCCGTCCCGATGTCGAGATTTCGACGATATTGGGCAGCTGCGTCGCATGCTGCCTGTTCGATCCCCTGGCCTCGGTCGGAGGCATGAACCACTTTCTGCTCGCCGAGCCAAAGGCCGAAGGCGAGGTGCTGGACGAGCATTATGGCGTCTACCTCATGGAAGTGCTCATCAACGACATGATGAAAAAGGGCGCGAACCGGTCCAATTTGCGCGCGCGCCTTTATGGCGGGGCCAATCTGCACCCGGGCATGCGCAGCATCGGCCTGATGAATGCCGAATTTGCCGACAAGTTTCTGGAAAGCGAACGCATCCCCCTGATGCACGCCGAACTGGGCGGGACCCAGGCCCGCCGCCTATCATTCATGCCTGCCAGCGGAAAGGTGCGCAGCAAGCTGGTGCCGGAGGTGCTGATTCAGCCCAGCCCGGCCATGCGCCGCACCCAGATGATGGCAGGCGATGTCGAATTGTTCTGACAGGATTGGAAAGAATGGGAATGGAACAGATGACCCGGATACTGACCGTCGACGACAGCGCCAGCATGCGCGCGCTGCTGCGCAACGCCCTGTCCGAAAACGGCTTTCATGTCGAACAGGCAGAGGATGGCATTGCCGCGCTGGAGTGGCTGGAGATGAACGATGTCGATGTCGTCATCACCGATATCAACATGCCGCGGCTTGACGGCTTTGGCCTGATCGAGCGGCTGCGGGCGGAGAACCGGCACCGCGACCGCCCGATACTGGTGCTCTCGACCGAGTCATCGGACGAGAAAAAGGCGCGTGCCCGCGCCGCCGGCGCCACCGGATGGATCGTCAAGCCGTTCGACGCCGAAAAGCTTGTGACCGCGGTTCGCCGCGTCGCGCACTGAAACTGAACTGCAAAGTCTTGGGGAAAAGGACAGGAACATGAACAGGCAACTCATCACCTTCGAGGTCGAACAGCAGGTCTTCGGGATCGACATCATGGCGATCCGCGAAATCCGGGCCTGGACGCCCACCACCCGCCTGCCGCACGTGCCGCATTATGTCGCCGGCGTCGTCAACCTGCGCGGCACCGTGCTGCCGGTGATCGACCTGGCCGACCGGCTGGGCTGGCGCGCGACCGAACCGACGTCGCGCCACGTCATCATCGTCACCCAGGTCGAGGAGCAGTTTCGCGGCCTGATCGTCGATGCGGTGAGCGATATCGTCACCATTTCGCAGGACGCGCTGCAGCCCCCGCCAGCGACGACCAGCGATGCCGTCGTCCCCTTCCTGGAGGGGCTGGTGGCTATTGATGAACGCATGGTGATGGTCATCGACCTTCCCCGGCTCACCACCGATGCCGAACTCGGCATTGCCGCCTGATACTGACCAGGGGAAAATAACATGGCCGCCAAGAAAGTCCTGATCGTCGACGATTCCCTGACGATGCGCGCATTGTTCACCAATGCCCTTGAAAAGAGCAAGGATCTGGTTGTCGTCGGCGCCGCCGACGGAGCCGATGAGGCGCGCGAGCTGATCGCCGAGCTCCGACCGGATGTCATTACCCTTGACGTCGAAATGCCCGGCATGAACGGCCTGGAGTTTCTTGAAGAGATCATGACCACCCATCCCCGCCCGGTGGTGATGCTCTCCACGCTCACCCAGAAGGGTGCGGACGTGACCATGCGCGCCATCGAACTGGGCGCGGTCGACTGCTTTCCCAAGCCGACCAAGGCGACGCCCGCCGAATTCGATGCGATTTCCGGCAAGCTGTGCAAGGTCGTGCTGACGGCGGCCAAGACCAACCTGTCGGTGCGCACCAGCGTGCCCAAGGCCGCCCCCAAAGCGGCGAGCGGCGAATATGCCTGGGACGGTTCGCTGGTGGCGATTTCCGGCGGCGTCGGCGGTATCGAGGCAGCGATGGAAATGCTGTCCGCCTATCCCGCCAATTGCCCGCCGACCATCCTGCTGCTGCAGGTCGAAGAAGGCTTTGGCGTTCCGCTTGCCTCCAAGCTCGCCAAGACCATTGCGCCCAAGGTCAAGCTTGCCGATGACGGCGCTCCGCTGGAGCCAGGCACGGTCTATGTCACCGTCGATCCCAGCCAGCATGTCGTCGTCGACCGCTGGCCGGGCGGATGCCTGCGCCGGATCGACCGCGATCCGGTCAATGGGTGCCGTCCGTCCGCAGACCTGTTGTTCGCATCCGCCGCCAAGGTCGCCAAGGGGCATTGCACCGGAGTCATCCTGTCGGGCGATGGCAGCGACGGTGCGGCCGGCCTCGGCGCCATCAAGGCGGCGGGCGGCAAGACCTTTGCCCAGACGGCGGACACGGCATTGCTGCGCGATGTGATCGATGTTGCCCAGGCCAAGGGCGTGATCGACGCCCTCGCCGGTGCCGGAGAGCTGGGCCATATGGTGCTCGGCTCGTCCGGCGAGCAGCTCGCCGCATAAGGACATTTGATGAGCGACATGTCCAACCTGACCGGCTGGCAACAGCGGATCGCCCATGAGCTCGACGCGATGAGCGCCGAGACCGAGGATCTGGGCGTGAAGCTGTGCGGCAATCCCGATCTGGCGCGGCAGTTCGCCGAGGCGCTGCAGTCGATCGACCTGCTCGCCCAGCGGCAGAAGTGCATTGCCGATATCCTGCGCGCGGAGAGCTTTGACGCAGGGCTTCAGGCGTGCCCGGTCGAGGGGCTGGTCAGCCGCCTGTCCTGAGGACAGCAGCCAGGATTATCCCAGCAGGCTCAATATCGCCCCGAACAGGGTGAATTGCAGCGTGTGATAGCCGCCATTGATCGCCCAGTGCGTCAGGCTCTTGCGCTCGAACAGATAGTTGATGCCAAAGCCTGCCGCTACCCAGCACAGTCCTGCCGCCGCGCCAACGCCGGTGGCAAAGCCGATCTCCGGTTCCGGCCCCAGAAAGGCCGAGAAGACGAATGCCGCGATCAGCGACAATAGCGTCGCCCCACCATAGATCAGCCCCGGATTGCCGCCAGCCATCTGCTCATCAGACAGGCCCGCACCGCGCTGCCACGCCTTGCCGAATACCGGCGGCGCATACCATATCGCGCCCAGTACCATGGACGACAGCCCGGCGGCGATGATTGCGATCCAGTTGAACTCCATATCGTCCTCCCTCTCTCAAAAACCTGTCGCTAGTTCACCGTTCGCTCGGCCCGGGCCTCGCGCTCCAGCAGCGCGAAATGCTGGCGCAGCATCGCGATATTGCGGTCGAAATAGCCAAGGTCGCGATAGGTTCGCGCCTGCATCACTGCGCCCTCCATCACGGTCAGAATATATTCGGCGAGCGCCTGGCGATCGGTATCGCGCGGCAACCGGTCCGATCCGCCATCCAGACAGCCTCTGATCGCTGCCGACCAGTTGGTGAAATTGGCGGCGAGCAGTTCGCGCACGCGCGGATCGGGCTCGTGAATCTCCAGCGCCAGGCTGCCGATCGGGCAGCCATAGGTGCATTCGGTGAGCACCAGATGGGTGCGATAGCCGGCCAGCAGCGCAAATATCTTGTCGAGCGGATCGTCCACGCCTTCCCAGTTCGGGCGCAGCAGCCATTCCTCTATGCCGTCGCGATAAGCCTCCAGCACGCCGATCAGCACATCCTGCTTGCCGGGAAAGAAATGATAGAGGCTGCCGCTGTGCACCTGGCTGCGGCTCAATATGTCGGAGATCGAGGTGGAGCCATAGCCCTTCTCCCAGAACAGCTCCATCGCGGTCATCAATATCCGGTTGCGGGTGTCGGCGTTCACGGTCTTTCTCCTGATGCCGGTTCAGGCGCGATCATAGGCGGCGCGCAGCCAGCTGATCAGTTCGTCATCGACCGCATCGCACGATGCCAGCCGCACGCGATGCGTGACCATCGCATTCCAGCTGCCCGAATTCTCAAGCCTGCCGTTCACCTCCATGCCCTTGAGGTTCAGCCCGACATCGAAACGGTCCTTTGTCGATGGCTGGGCCAGAGCGAACTGTCTGGATCGGCGCAGGCTGACATAGCCTTTTTTCGGGACGGCCTCGACATCGCTGCCAAAGGCGCGGACGGCGGCGAGGATGCGATCATGGGTTTCGCGGTGATGCGCCCTGGGGCCAGCAAACATTGCCGTCACCAGATCATCGTCGCTGATCGAAACCGATGCGCTTTCGCGCGCGGCATGGGCAATGGTGTTGGCATGGCCATGGCCCAGCCCATGCTCTGCCTTCAGCCAGCCGACCAGCGCCATATGCTTGTCCAGCCCGGCGCCCTTGGCAATGGCCTTCCACTCGGCGAGCGACTTGCCCGTCTTTTTCTGCAAGGCCGCATCCACGGCTGCAAAGGCATCATTATCCGCCATTTTCTGTCTCCCGCCCGAGTCGTCCGAGACTTGATTGATCGTTCAACCAAGAGGCTTTGTCAAGCGCATCCGCCTGCCATGTTCAATTGCGGTTCAGCCGCAAATGGCTAATATGCGATCGAAATGGCGGATTCTGTCCGCCTGAGGAGGCTTTTGATGACCAGCATCGCAAACCGTTTTCGCCTGCGCCGTTTCGCCATCGCGGCTGTTCCCGCGCTTGTCCTTGCGCTCGGCGCATGCGCGACCCCGTTTCGCGCCGATGTCGCCCGTTTCCAGCAGCAATTGCCCGTTCCGCAGGGGCAGAGCTTCATCGTGGTTGCGGATGATCCGGAACTGGCTGGCGGTATTGAATTTGGCCAATATGCGGGGCTGGTGAGCCAGGAGATGACCCGGCTCGGCTATCGCCCTGCCGCCGACCCCGCACAGGCCGACATGGTGGTGAGCTTCGACTATGAAGTCGACAAGGGCCGCGAGCGCATCCGTTCATCGGGTTTCGATGATTTCGGCTTTGGCGGCTATTATGGCCGCCGCCCCTATTTCGGACGCTACGCCTTCGGCTTTTACGATCCGTTCGTTTACGGGCCGGGCTATAATGATGTTTCCAGCTTCACCGTCTACACCAGCGAACTGGAGCTGAAGATCGACCGGACGTCGGACAATCAGCGCCTGTTCGAAGGCCGGGCAGAGGCGCAGTCGCGCAGCAACCGGCTGCAATATCTGGTGCCCAATCTGGTCGAGGCGATGTTCACCGGCTTTCCGGGAAATTCGGGCGAGACCGTACGCATTTCCATCGCCCCGGAATCGCGCTGACCCGCTGGCGGCCCGGTCAAGATCTGGCCGACCCGGTACTGAAAACGTGAAAAAGCCCGCCCGGCGCAAATGGCCAGGCGGGCTTTTCCTTGAGAGCCAGATGAAGCTGCCGGACCGGTCATCCGGCCCCGCAGTCTCCATATGTTTCCCGTATCGCGATCAGAAGTGGACCGACAGGCCACCGGTGATGCGGGTCGAATCGAATGCAATGGTGTCCAGTACCACGCGGAACGACATGTTGTCGGACAGCTTGTACTGGCCGCCAACGCCGACCAGATAGTCGCCTTCGGTGTCATCGATGCCGCCAGTGACCAGGCCGCCGCTGATCTTTGCCAGATCGACATTGACTTCCTGATAGCCGCCGCGAACGAACAGTTGGCCCTTGTCACCGGCGCGCACGCCGATCTTGGCGGCCACGCCATATTCGCTGTCAATCGCGTTGGAGCCGAGGTTGAAATTGCCCTCGACGCCAAAGATCAGGCTTTCGCCTGCGGGGATGTCGACACCGGCATAAACGCCATAGATCGCGCCGTCATTGGCACCGATCGGATTGTCACCCAGATTGTGATAGCCGATATTGGCGCCGATATAGGCGTCGGTCTTGGCTTCATCCTGCGCAAAAGCGGGCGATGCGGCCAGGAAAGGAAGAGCGAGAGCACCTGCGATGATCATGCGTTTGAACGTCATTTTTGTTATCCTTCAAAAAGTTAGCGAGTTTTGACCCGCGCCATGCAGATAGTGCGCAAATTCCGAACCGCAAATGAACAGCGCGTCATTTGGTCGAACTAATCTTGCGTCCTGTCGAATGATTCAAAGGTGTGGCTATGCGGTAACATCATGACCGGCTGACCGATTTCCACCGGTTTTTGGTCCGACACCCAAAAGCACTGGTGGACGCTCGCCAGCCACTCGGGCATGAACAGGCCGCGCGAATATCTTCCCCACGGCTACGACCGGAGGCCAAAAGCGCCAGTTTCAGGAGTGAGAACGAAGGACATGGCTGCATATTCGAGGACGAACGACGCCAAAATGGCGCTTTTGGGCCCGGCCCCTTCGGGGTTCGGCCCATTTGCGCGCTGGCGTCGTTGCCCGGCCTTGAAAGAGACAACCTCATCCTGTGGCCTCGCGCCTCGCCAATTCCCAAATGGGTCACGAATCGTGGCTCGCGGGGAAGGTATCCGCGCGGCCTGACCATGTGGAAGCTGTTCCAATTCCCGCTCTGTCCGTTTTCGCGCAAGGTCCGCCTGCTCATGGGGGAAAAGGGCGTCGGCTATGATCTGGTGCGCGAATCGCCCTGGCAGCAGCGCGACGAATTCCTCGATATGAACCCGACTGGGCGGACGCCGGTGCTGCGCCATGCAGAGCGTGACCTGACGCTGTGCGACAGCAATGCGATCTGCGAATATCTGGAAGAGACCGTCGAGCAGAATCCGATGATCAACGGCACCGCGACCAACCGCGCCGAGATCCGCCGCCTGGTCGCCTATTTTGATGAGCAGTTTTACGGCGATGTCGTCGCGCCGCTGATGCATGAGCGGATGCGCAAGCGGCTGATCCATCGCCAGCCGCCCGATGGCAAGGTGCTGCGCGATGCAATGCGGCTGGCCAATACCCATCTCGATTATCTCGACTACCTGATCGACCATCATAACTGGATGGCGGGCACCACTATCAGCCTCGCCGACCTTGCCGCCGCCGCGCATATTTCGGTCGCTGATTATCTGGGCGGCATTGACTGGCAGGGCCATGAACAGACCAGCGACTGGTACCGGGTGTTCAAGTCGCGCCCGTCTTTCCGCCCGCTCTTGTCCGAGCGGATGGAGGTGATCGCACCACCCGCCCATTATGAGCAGGTGGATTTCTGACGCCGTCCAGCACATCCATCGTCAATTTCGATGAGAGCGTGGCACCGCTGGAGCGGAATGTGGATCAAATAGCCATCGTCATGGATCACGCCTTGCCAACGTCAATGAGTGGCGGGTGCGTTCGGACTTCGCCTTGATATCCTCAAGCACGCGCCCGACGTTCTGACGGATGGCAAGGCGGGCGATCGGCTCCCAATAGGGGACCGGATCAATCCGCAGCTTGTGCTCAGATGATACCCGCAGCAGCGTCCGATTCGACCCGATAGGCATGAGCTCGAAACGAGTTTCGCCGGTCAGAAAATAGCCTTGCACGTGGGGCGCGTGAACGCGTCGATAGGGGCTCATTTCTTCCATCGCCGGGGGCTGATCCTCGACACGAAATGCGAGAATGCGATCCCGTTTCCACTCGGTCACCACTTCGGTAGCCGTACCGGTCGAAAAGGCACCAATGCGCTTCGCGCCCACACCTTCGCCCTCAAGTTTTCCGCTCATCGGATAGGCCAACCCTGCAAGCGCTGGAAGGCCGGGTGTGACTTCGATCGGTTCCGGACTGGTAAGCGCTTGCCAAACCATGTCGGGAGCTGCGCCGATCTCGATTTCATATTGTGTGGCGATCGGCGCTTCCGGAGGAATGGAGGCTTCTAGCATGAAAATCATCGGGAGCACCGCAACGCTTGCCAGCGGGTTTCGGCGGTTGTGTCGAGCGATCGCAAGGCCTCTGCCGAGTGCCCCGCCTAGCATAACGATGGGAACCGCGAGCGGTGCGGCCAAGAGTATGCAGACGATACCTTCAAGCGCGAGGACGACGAGCGCGAGGCTCCCGAGCCCCGCCGAAGCAATGGCGAGTTTCATCGTCCGAGATGAGCCAAGATCACTCTCGGAATTGACCAGATATCCGGTCGTGATACCGACGAGGAACGGTGTCATCACGAACAATCCCCAGCCGTACGCTCCAAACGTCACCGCCGAAATAAGCACGGCCAAAACGATAAGTGCGACCCCTGCAAGCAGGCCCAGTGCGACGCTCCTTGAAGCATGGCGCGTTGCCCGTCCTCCCTCGTCGAGAGCATCCTTCGAGGGGAGAATTGCATTGGTCGCGATAGCGGCCAATTGCACTACCGGGACAACGCTCAGGACAGCCAGAACAAAGCCCCGGTTTGTCCGCTGCGCAAGCTTGAAGGAAAGCAGGGCAAGCAGCCATGCTACCAGCAGGCAGTATGCAAAAATGAGCGCGCCCCAGATCGATGGGAGACTCCAGAGTTCCAGTGTACTGCTCAGCGGGGTAAGCCAGAACTCGAGATCGAGCGGACGCTCATCCGCGTAGGCTTGCCTAGCAACCCATGCCACAAGGTTCTGGCTGGCAATGAGCGTGACCGACGCCGCGAGATAGGCCACGCGGTGCAGGTTTTCAGACCGGCTGGCGTTCATGATCGCGCCTCCTTCAAGGCCTGCACGGAGTTGCGCGATCGCGGGCCAATCGGTCTAATCGCCTTCGCCCGGTCGAGGTGCTCGGGAAGCACTATATCCCAAGCCAAACCAGCGCGCTCCAGCAGGCGGATGAACGCAAAGCCCCAGTCGGATTGGCCGGGATGGATGCCGATTTGCGCCGAGCCGGGATAAGCATGGTGGTTATTGTGCCATGCCTCGCCCATGGTCGGGATAGCGGCCCAGGGCACGTCGTGCGCTTGCACCCCTGCATCAATCACGGCCCAGTTCTGCGGGCCGAGCGTATGGGCAAGGTGGCCGACAAACCAGTGGCCGGTAACCGACGCAGTCACCCGGACACAGACCCCCCAGATGACCCAGCTCCATCCACCACCGATGAAAAGAAGGGCCGCGATCGGCAGCTGCTGTAGCATCCACGTCCGTTCCAGGAACCGGTAGAACGGATCGCGGCCAGCGTCCCCCAGATCGAATGCCGGTGGATGGTCCAACACCAGACGGCAATGCACCTGCCAATAATAGTCGCGGAGCATTCCGCCGCGGTGTGCGAGATAGTCGTGGCAGTGCGGATTTCGCTGGGCCCAGTCGCGAAGATCATGCGTGCGGATCATCCAGAAGGGACCGCTCATTCCCACGCACGTTCCGACCCAGACGAGGAACCGTTCGAGCCAGAGCGGGCATGCAAAACTGCGGTGGATCAATCTGCGGTGGAAGCCGACGCTATGCCCAAGCAGGAGCGATGCGCCAGTCAGCAGAATGAAGACTAACAGCGCATCCCAGGCAAAAAATACGGGGGCGAGCACCAGCGAAGCAAAGAGCATCGTTCCATTCCAAACGGAGTGGACCGGGTCCCAGCGTACGGCGCCGGAAACGGGGCTACACCCGTGTGTCTCGATGAGGCTGTTTACGCGGCAGCGGTCACCCCTCATTTGGCCGGTTCCCATCTCACCCTCCATCGCCACTAGGTATTTAACTTATAGCTTAAACGTCGATTGAGGGTTGTCAAGTGGTTAGCTTATTCCTTAATTAAGGGCATGCAAAAGACCTTCGAAGCTCTGGCCTCGACGCCCCGGCGCAAAATCCTCGCCTATCTCTCTGAGGCGGAACTGAACGCGGGCGAGATTGCGGCACGCTTTGACATGTCGAAGCCTGCTGTCTCGCAGCATCTTTCGATCCTCGAAAACGCTGGCCTGATCGCCAGCGAGAAGCGCGGCCAGTACGTCTATTACCGGCTCATGCCGGACAATCTGGTCAACACGCTCAATTCCTATGTGCAGGAAGTCTGCCCCGTTTCGCGACCGCTGAAACGCGAGAGCGCGGAGATTTCGGGGCGGAAGAACGACAATGGATAAGTCTGTCGCAACAGCGGCGGCGCGAGGTTTGGCGGTTACCATTGTGCCGCTGGCAGCACTTGCGGCTGTGAACCTCTTCTTCGCGCCCCAGATTGTCGAAAGGATCGGAGGCGTCGATCTAGAGACTGACACTTGGGCGGTTCCAGCGCTCCGAAGTGCGTTGATCGAAGGCTACCTCGTCGTGGCCTTGACTGTGGTTGGATACTGGCTACTCGTGGGAGCATTGGGCAAGGGCAAAATTCTCAATGTCCGAAGTGCCAACATGGCCTTGGCTTTCTCCGGCTCTATTTTTGCTTTGGCAATGTTGATCGCTTCGATTGTGCCGACGCCGGGAATGCTCTTCGAGTGGGTTTGTCCGATTTTGGGCCTCTCCAAGGTCTATCCGCAGTTTGGATTTGATGTGCAGTCCAGCTGCGACAGTTTTACTCAGTTGGCCGCGCCAACGGTGTTGCTTGGGCTGCCAACCATCCTGCTGATCGCAAGCGCAATCCTACGTATCGCCGTGTCGAGGCGCGAGCAAAAAGTTGCGGCTGCAAATTCCCGTGAAGGATCAGCCGCGCAAGCAAGTTGAGAACTGAAGATCGCTTAGCATGCAAAGGTTACGCACCAGAGACAAGATAATCCATGATGGCTTGTCGCTTCTCAGGTGTCCCGGACCCAGGATTCTTGGGCGATGCCATTTTTCCAGCGAACTTCCAGAATCCAGATATCCAAGAAGCTGGGGCAAAGGTGCCAATGACTGAGGCTGCCGTCTGTGCTTTCGTCTTCATCAGGCCCCAGTAGCTCGACCAGTTCTTTCTTTGTTTTTCCTTCGATGCCAATGCGTGCGCGAAGGTCTGCAAGCATGGCGCATCTGGTGTCTCCCAAATGGTCCGTGGACTTCCAGAGTTCAGAATCGAAAGGGCGCGGCAGCGTCTCGGTGTAGGCGCCTCCGCTCACGTACAGAAATGGGAAGACGATGAAGAGCCCCAGCATAAGGCCACATCCCGCTAATAGGGTTTTGCCGTTCATTCCGTATGGCATGCCTTTTTCGTATGAGGATTCGCGTTCAACCGCAAAGGATCGTTGGCCGTTGGCAGGAAGTTCTGCAAGCCGACGGCTTTGATCCAGTGACGGGAGAATTCAGGGCTCCTGACCGAATAACCAGGCTCTTTTACGGGGACTTGGTCTCTTGTTGGCATTTGACAGGCCGCTTTTACAAATGCTCATTCACCTAGGCCGTGAACGCTTCTAACTGGCCAATCTAGCTGAGCCGTCAGCTGTGCAATAATTGTTCCACGGTATCGCCAATCTGCTGCGTCGCATCGAGCAGCTGGTCATAATCCAGGTGCACCCAGCGAGCCGCCGGTAGCGGTAACTCCAGTACAGCCAGGACAGTTTCCGATGGCGCGGAATGTCAGCAATCACCTCGTGCGCGGCGAATCCAAGCCAGACGGTGTACGGTCCGGTCTTGCCATCGCGAAGGTTCAGCCGATTTCCCTTCTCGTCGGCCAGGGCCAATGCGATCAAGGCCAGGAAGCGCGCTTGATTCGGGCACGCCTTTGCGCAGCAGAAGGACAAAATACCGTTCAATGGAACCCTCAAAGGCCTGCATTCATTCCAAAACCAGCACCAATCACCCAAACCCACTCAAATCCGCCGTTTGATGGAGGCGTCCGGTTTGTTTGGTCACACCAGCAAGGGCAGCTCGATGCGCTGCTGGCGTGCGACCAGCAACGCATAGGCAGCGACTATCAATGCTTCAGCATCCTCAGCCTTGATCACTAGCTCGCCGAGCCGCGACATGCCGTAATCGGTCAGCCGTCCGGCGTGGGCCGCACGCTTGTCATCAAGCAGGGGCGCGAGTTGCGGACCTGCCTCCAGCCGGTCAAGCACATGCTTCCACGCCGCCTCTACCGCGCGCGCGCTTTGCGAGGGCTGCTGCTGGGTCAGCGACTGGCCTGGTCGCAGCCGCCGCAGCCAGCCAAGGAAATCCTTTTCCTCCCGTCGCCCGGACAGGACCGGGCCAATGCTGAGATCTACCGGCGCACCGCGCCCCAACAGCGTAACCGGGCTGAGCGCGATCCGTTCGCCTTCCTGCATCGCCCGCGCCAACAGCATTCCGCGCCAGCCGGTGCGCAACTGCTCCTCCAGACGCGAGATCGCGCGGTTCGAGCGTTCGTCATGGTCGAGCGTCAGTGCCAGCCAGCGGCCCGCCGTATCGCGCACCGGCCACACCAGCCGCTGCGCCAGCTCATCGAACTGCGGCTTCGCGCTATCCGTCGGGGCAAGCAGCACTGTTTGCGCCTGCCCGGTAGCGGCGACGCCGAGCCCAAAACCCTGTGCGAGGGCGGCATGGAGCTCTTCCCAATCGCTGTGAACATGCGGGCCTTCAGTGTGCGGCTGCGCCTCCGCCTCAAGAATTTCGGCCCGGACATCCTTGCCTGCCGATAGCCTTCCGCCCTCAGCCACGCCTACGCCGGTCAGCCGGATTCGCGCATGGGCAAGCGTTTCCAGCGGACCGGCTTGCCATATCGCCTGGTGACGGAAGGCCTGTTGCGGTTCGAATGTCGGGTCCTGTCCCGCGCCGCGCGCCAGCGAAACCGAGTAGAAAACGCCGGATTGCTCATGCAGGAAATACACCGTCACCCCGCGCGCTCCTGCCGTCGAACGCCAGGCATCTGCCCCGCAACCTAGCAGTTCGATTGTCTTGGCGGGCACGTAGTCGCGCCGCACTTGCCCGGCCAGCAAGGCGAAATCGGGCGCGGTAGGATCGACCTCGCTCACTGCCCGGCTGAGCGCAAACGCGGTAGCGAGCAATTCGAGCATCCGCGCTGCATCAAATTCGAACGAGCGCGCCCGCTTCAGCCGCATTTGCGCCGCGATGCCGCGCAGGATGGCAGCAAGGCGGGGCAAGGCGTCGGCGCGCGAGGATACCGAAAGCTCGAAAAGACTCTCCTCGAGCGGCTCTGGCGCGAGGTTAAAGCCAAGCTGCGCGCAATCGGCGAGAGCCTGCTGCACCCGGCGCAGAAATTCCCGATCCGGCGGAACCGGGCCGGGCGGCGCTGCGGCAGCCTGATCGTCAGCTTCAAGAACCTCCTCGGGAAAGCCGAAATGCCGGCGTGCCGCGATTAGCGCGGCAGCGTGATATGGCTTCTTCTTCGCCTTTGCGGCCTTCGAGACGACACCTTCCATCCCCTGCCCGCGCAGAATCAGGACCGGATCATCAAGTCCGGCAAAGGTCACGCTGAGCGAACTATCCGCAACCTCAACGCCCGCAACTTCGGCGAGCAGTTCGAATGCGGCGCGCCAGCCAGGGCGACCGGCGAACCTGCGCGCTTCCTCGAGCGAAATCGCGGCAACGATCTGCTTTGGATCAGCAGGCGGTGCTTGCGGCGGCGCTGCTTCCGCTTGGGATCCTGCATCGAAATCGCGCAGGAACAGCACCGCGCCGATGCGATGGCGACACACACCGGCGGCAGGGCAATCGCAGCTCGCCGCGCCCGGTCCTGCCGCACCGAGTTCGACCACCTGTCCGTCCACCGAAATGCGCGCCGTGCCACCCTCAATTGCTTCAAGCGCGATTTTTCCGCTTTCGAGATCGCGCCGCGCCCTCCGCAGCAGGCCGGGATTGGCGAGCGTCGCCAGCGCCTGGTCGCCAAAGGCCTGCAAGGCGCGGGACAATTCGGCAGCGCTCATGCCATTGCCTTGCCAAGCCATTCGGCAAAGCGGTCGGGAGTCAATGCAGCGACTTCCATACCCACGCTCGCCAATCTTCCCGCAGTCTGGTGGTCATAGACCGCCGCGCCATCGTCGCTGAGCGCAGCGAGGCCGAGCAGCTTGACCCGCGCCGAAGCGAGCCGCCGCACCGACGCCACCAGCCGCGCGACCGACCCGCCTTCCATGAAATCGCTCAGCAGCACGAATATGGTGCGCGTCGGCTGAGACACCAGCGTCTCGCAATATTGCACCGCGCCACCGATATCGGTGCCACCGCCCAGTTGCACGCTCATCAGCACTGCCACCGGATCATGTGCCTCGCTGGAAAGGTCGACCACAGAAGTATCGAACACCACCAGCTTGACGTCGACCGAAGGCAGGCCGGTCAAAATTGCCGCCATCACGGCGGCATAGATCGTCGAGGCAAGCATTGATCCTGACTGGTCAACGCACAGGATGATCGTCCACGGCAGCCTTCGTTCGCTGCGCCCGAAAAAGCGCAACCGTTCAGCAACGATCCGCTGGCTCTCGTTATCGTAATTCTTGAGGTTTTCGCGAATAGTGCCGCGCCAGTCGAAATTGCGCATCGACTTCAGCTGGCTGCGACGAAAGCGATCAGTCTTGCCCGAAAGCGCACGCATCACCTGCGGCCTCAGGCGTTGCAATGTTTCCTCGACCACCTTGCGTGCAATTTCACGGATTTTCGCCTGTGCTGCAGGATCGGCCATGTTCTTGTAGGCGATCAGCGAGGCGAGAAGGTTCTGATTGGGTTCGAGCTGGTCGAGCACCTGGGGGTCGTTGAGCAGCTCGCCCATGCCGAGATTGTCGATTGCATGCGCCTGCACGGTCTCAAGCACCGATTGCGGAAAGAGTTCGCGCAATTCGCCAAGCCAGCCGAGTGCAGTCAACTGGCTCGGATCGAGCGAGCCGCGCCGTCCACCGCCACCCTTGTCGCGGCGCATCCCGCGCTTTTCCATCTCGCGCGCATAAAGGTAATCCATCGCCCGGTCGGCGCGCTGGTCAGCACGGTTCAGATGCCCGCCGCCGAGTTCGCGCTCGGCATAACGGCCGAGGGCAAGCCGCCACCGGCGCTGGCGTGCTGGATCATTGGGGGGCAGATCGCTCATGCCACACCCTCGGACTCGAGCTTTTGTGCGAGCTCGCGGTCGAGCGCAACATTGCGCAGCGCCTCTTCCTCGCCGATCGCCACAAGCTGTGCCAGCGCATCGGGGCTGATGCCCAATCGCTGGGCGACAATGGCGGAGAGGCGGTCAATCTCGCCAGGGTCGAGGGGCATCAGCGCAAGCCGCAAATGCGGCAGCATAGCGATGAACTCGTCTTCACCGGCATCCCCCACGACTGCATCGAGCGCCTCAAGCACCTGCGGCACGGTCCATAGCAGTTCGCGCGAAATCGCGATAATGCCGCCGAGAAAAGCCAGCCGTTCTCCAGCATCGATATAGGCTCCCGCAAGTTCGCCCTGCAACCGTTCGCCCAGCCTATCGCCGTCAGCACGCCCGTCGAGCAGCGCAAAGGCCATCACCGCACCGGCAATGGCGGGAGCGAGCTCCTGCGCCTCCAGCCGCTCCAGCGCCTCGTCGAACGGCACAATGTCGAAGCCGAAGCCCGCCGAACGGGCGATCTCGATCACCCCGCGCAAATCTGCCAGCGCCAGCAATGCGGGACGCGCCTGGTCTGCAGGGATTGCGGCGAGTTCGGGAAGCAGCACCTGCACCCGTCGCCAGATGGTTTGCGTGAGGTGTTCGATCGGTGCGGGATCCTCGACCCCGAGCACCTTGTGCCCGCGCCGCAGCAGTACCGCATCGGAGAGCGCGGCGACCACCGAACGCAGTTCCGCATCCTCGATCACCTCGGCTTCGACCAGTTGCAGGATCGCCCCGGCGCTGTCGCCCGCGCCTGCGCGACAGGCAGTGGCGAAAAGGTCGATTGCGGCTTCGGCGTTGCGGCCAAGCCCCTGGTCGGCAAGCGCGGCAATCCGCTCGGCGATCACGGCGGTGACCGCTTCGGGCAGTGTATCGGCCATGCCCGACATTTCGATCAGCCGCGCCTCGACCATCGGGGACCAGCCGACCGACCACACCTCGAACAAGCGGTCAAGCGCGACATCGTTGCGGAAATCGGGGCCAGCGGTGCGCTGGCCGAAGCCTGCGCCGACCAGCGCCAGCGCGTGACAGAAGCGGCTCGCCTCGCGGTGGGACTCCTTGCGGTAGATGTCGAAATTGCGGGTGCGGATTTCGCCGTCATCGACCGTGAAGCGCAGCCTGCGCGCCTCGCTCCGCACCGCTTCCACCAGCGGCGGCGATCCGGCGGCCGGAGGCACGTCACCGATGGCAGTGCCGGTGAGCCAGGCATACAGCTCATGCAGCACTAAAGCGCCAGCGCGCGGAATCTCGTCCTTTACGAAGGTCGAACGGATCGCGTCGATGATGTCGTCACGCAACGGCAGCGTGCGACCACGCAGGTTTGCCAGCCGTTTCGCCTGCTCTATAGCCGAAAACATAACCGGAAAGGAGGGAGCGTTGCCCTGTGCTCGCAGATGCGCGGCGAACCCGCCGATCAGCGTGCTGGCCAATTCTTCCGCCCCGCCGCCCGATTGCGCCCCTAGGTGCCAGTCCCACCAGCGCTGATAGAACCCTGGCAATGGCAGACCGGCGGAATAGCCCGCCAGCGCATCGAGCTGGCGATTGCCGTAGCGCACAAGATAGGCTGAGGCCTCGCTGGCCGAAGGTGCAAGCGGTTTGCCGTCGCCTGGAAACTCCCCGAACAGCGCAAGTGCGTGGAACCCGCCGACCACCGCCACGATCGGGGCCCGAGCGGAAGCATGGGTTTTCGCAACCAGCGCGCGCATCTGCGCCTCGCGTTCGAGCGTCCCATCGACCTGCATGCTGGCTTCGGATGTCGCCGCGCGGATACACGCGCAATACTGGCCCACATCCGAGAAAAAGCGCCGCCAGTCGCCATCGCCAAGCCGGGTTTCGAACAGCTGGTCCCACACCTCGTTACCGTCGCGGCAACCCATCTCACGTGCCAGCGCCCTGACATAGTCGCCGCTGTCGAACAGCGTCTCGTCGCCCTGCAAGGTGCGCGAGACTTCCCCCTCGCCATCGATCACCATCGCCCGCGCATGACTGGGCAGGTCGATGAACGCGCTGGCAAGCCCGTGCTCAGCGGCATGGCGCAGGGCGATGAATTCAGGGCTGTGCGAAGAGAGAGGATAATAGCTCGTCGCCCGCCTGCGCTTGCCCTCGCCTTCGATCTGGCGCAGCGCCACCACCGCCACCGGCGGCTTCGTGCGCGCATCGCAGATGAGCGGGATCAGCGGATCGAAATCGCATGGCCCCTCGATCAGTACTGCACCGGGTCGCACTTCTTCCAGCAGCTTTGCCAGCTGTGCCGCGCAGGCAGGGCTGTGATGCCGCACCGGCACGACATAGAGGTCGCGCGCGGGATCGTGGAGAGGCGCAGTCTCAACCATCGCTCAGCCAAGCTTGAGCGCGCGCGCCGCCGTGTAGAATTCCTTCCAGGTGCCCGAGCGCGCTGCGCGTTCCTTGGCGATGTAATCGACATAGGCGCGCAGCTTCTTGCCGTCATCGGGTGAATCCTTGAGCACCACGCCCTGGAGCTGCCGCGCGACATGCCCGCCGCCGATCCTGCCATTGTCCAGATATGCCGCTTCCAGCGCCGCGGCGTGCAGCACGTTGACTGCCTCGGCTGTCGACATCACCGCGTCCGGCCGGTTGAGGCTCGCGCCTTCGGCCGTTCGCCCGGTGCGCAGGTCATGGAAAGTGCGGACCAGCAGTTCGGCTACTTCCTCCGCCCCTTTGATATCGACCGCATCGGGTTCGAGCCGCTCGGCGAGTTGCTTGAGAACCAGTTCCTTCTCGAACGCCGGATCGTCTATCGGATGCACCGTCTCGAAATTGAAGCGGCGTTTCAATGCGCTCGACATTTCGTGCACGCCGCGGTCGCGCAGATTGGCTGTAGCGATGATGTTGAACCCGGGCCGCGCATTTTCCACCCGGTCGGCGCCCAGCTCGGGCAGGCCAAGCGACTTCTCTGAAAGGATTGAGATCAGGGCATCCTGAACTTCGGGCGGACAGCGGGTGATTTCCTCGAACCGCACGATCCGTCCGCTGCGCATGGCATTGAGCACGGGTGAGGGCACCAGTGCGCGCTCGGTCGGACCCTCGGCCAGCAGCAGCGCATAGTTCCAGCCATAGCGAATGTGATCCTCGTTAGTGCCTGCCGACCCCTGGACCACAAGCGCACTTGTCCCGCTTATAGCTGCACCCAGCAGTTCGGACAGCATCGACTTGGCAGTCCCCGGTTCGCCCACCAGCATGAGCCCCTGCCGACTCATCAGGCTGACGATGGCGCGATCGACCAGCGGGTCATCGCCATAGAATTTGCGCGCGACTCCCAGCTTCTTGTCGCCAAGGATAAAGCGCCGCACGGCTTTGGGCGAAAGCTGCCAGCCTGCTGGACGCGGGGCATCGTCCACCCGCGCCAGACTTGCCAGCTCGCCAGCGTAATGCACTTCGGCAGCAGCACGCAGGTCCTGGATTTCGGCGTTCATAATGCAGCCTTCTTCTGCCAGTCGGGATCGAAGCCAGTGCCCTTTTCGGCCATGTCATGCAGGTCTCGCCAGCTTTCGGCGAGCAGCACATCGGGCACCACGCCAAAATCGACCTGGTTGCCGGGGCGCCCATTGGGCATCAGCTTGCGGAATGTGAGCGAAATCAGCGCAGCAGGGATATTCTCCTCGGGCAGATAGCTGCCGGTGAACTCCACTTCCGCCACCAGTCCGGCCTCGCGCATCGAACGGACATAGGTTACGAAGCAACCGCCATCGATCACCTCGCCGCGCTGGTATCCGAGCTTGCTGGCAATTCCGCGCAGACGGAATGTTTCGATCATGTGGCCCTCGCGATCCGAAATGGTCCGCTGCTTGCGCATATCGTTAGTCACTTCCGGCAGAGATCGTCCCAACTGATCGAAAAGCGGTGAAACGGCATAATCGGCAAGGTGATTCTGCCAGGCAGAAACCTCGTCAGGCATCAACAGCGTCGAATGGGCCAGCTTGATCGTCGCGAACTCGGCGGGGTCGACGTCACCGTCAGCAGCATCCGAACAGGTCCCGTCGCCCAGCGGGCGAAAACTGGCAACCTGGCTGCCCTCTGCATCAAGGCCAAGCCACACCAGCCGTGCCGCAAGCCGCCCCAGTATCGGATGCGCGGCGACATAATTAGGCCAGTCCTCGCGCGACCAGCTGCGCTCCATACACATAGCTTCCCGAAACCTTTCAGTCTGCGCGGTGACGACCTGCTTCACTTCCTTCCTTGCGTTTGAAAAGGCCTTTTTGGCGAGGGCAATTGCGGGCTTTTCGTCCTCAATCCGCGGCGACGGCAGAGCCTTCACTTCCTTGCCTGCCGGATTGAGCAGGACGAGCTTGTCTTCTTCGTCCAGCCGCACCGTGTAGAGGCGGTCCTGCCCGCAATCGAGCGCCAGCACGCCATCTTCATCGAGACCGCCGGTCGGCACCGTGCGGTCTGCCAGTTCGCCGGCGGTCCAGCCACGCCGCTCGGCGATTTCCTCGATCAGCTTGCTGGCATGCGCCTGCACGCTCTTCTGCTTGAGACGATCAGCGGTAGAGAGCAGCACTTGCAGTGTCGGCGGCGTGCCTATGCTGGCGAGCACATCCAGCAAAGCACGCGCCTGAGAAGTGCGGCTGCCATGGTCCTTCAGGAAGCTGCGAATCCGCGGCGCGGCGTCCGCGCCCTCTACCCGGCTGGCGAGCGCGAGCATGCCCTTGCTCTCGGTCGCGGTGCCGAGATAGTCGCTAGCCTTTTGTCGCTTCAGCTGCGCGAACAGCACATCGTAATCGGTGGTGTAATACTCGGCATATTGCGGATGGCGCGCGGCCCAGAGCTTGTTCTGTTTGAGCATCGCATCGACATTGGCGAGCGCATATTCATTCGCCTCTTCCTCTGTCGGCATCCGCGTGTCTTGGGAAATCCAGCCAGTCAGCACCATCCAGCCAAGCCGGTGCGCATCTCCCGGAGCCAGCCGGTCGAGCCACAGGTCGATCAGCGCATTGCCGGATGGATCCTTGAGCCGCGTCGCCAGCACCACCCAGTAGCGCGGAAGCAGCGGGTCGACGGGCTCGCCATTGGCCCAGGTGAGTGCGGGCAGCGCATCGAAGGGGAACCAGTCGAGACCCTTGGGCAGCGCCTTTTTAAGACCCGCCTCGGCTTCCTTGAGCATCGCCTTGCGGTCGAAGAAATCGCTGGTGTCGTCCCCCAGCCTTTCAAGCGCGGTAATCAAGGCGGCACGCGCAAAATCGCTGCGCTCCTTCTTCAATCGCTTGCGGATCACGGGAATGTGGCTCTTGGCATTGCGTGCTACCAGCCAGTCGGCCGCGCCGGCACGCACGTTCTGCTTGCCATCATCGAGCTGGAGCGCAATCGCGTCCTCAATCCCGCTGGCGCCTTTCAAAAGGTCGCGCGCTTTCTGCCTGGTCTGCCAGGAGCTTTCGTTGGCGAGTATCATCAGCCGCGTGCGATAACGCTCAGGAACTTTGGGAAACAGCTCCAACAGGCGAAGCGCGCGATAGGTGTTGAACTGCAGGTTGCCGCTCTGCGGCGCCAGCCCGAGCGCCTCGTCCAGTTCCTTGAGATGCTCAAGAAAAAAGGGCCAGGATTCCGCACCGAACCAATTGGATTCACCATAATAGACCGCCGACAGATAATCTGCGAGGAACGGTTGCCCCCCGTTTTCCAACCACAAATCGTATAATATCCGCAGATCTGCCCCGCGCGCCAGCCTACGCTGAATGGCAAGCCCGGCAGGCCCCGTCCAGTCACCAAATATCTGCCCGAAAGCGTGACAGCCCATCCCTATCGCCATGCGCGTCAAATGGCGCAAATCCACCGATGGATGATCGAAAAAGAGTTCGATATTAGCGTGCCGGTTATGATATCCGTGAAGCCAGGGGAAACTGTTGTGGCTGGGGCTGACCGGATAGTTCATTTCCGCAAGGTCACGAAGTTTCTTGATCGCGCCAGTCGGCACCGGATTCGATCTGTTTGCCCAGTGGTGCCTTACTCCTGCAAATTTTTGCTGCTCCTCTTCCAGATATCGGTTGTAGGTTTCAATAACCGGCAGCAGCAGGCCAAACGCCTCTTTCTCTATGGATCCTTGAGGAGGGAGTTCTTCCCGCACCGGCGCGTCGATCCAGTCGCCGTCCAGCGCATGATAGCCCGTCTTCCCGTCCTGTTGCCAGGGACCCCGTCCCTTCGCCTGAGGGGCAGGAGCGACGGCGCCCGCAACGCGATCCATCGCAGCCAGCACCGGTGCAGATTTCTCCGTTTTCCGCAAGCGAGCTAACATGGCCGATGCGTTTTCGCCGAGCGCGTTCGCCATCGTCTCAACCAGCAGCACGCGCCGCGCTGGCGTCTCCTCACTGAAACGCTTCTCAAGCGCCGCCGCAAGAGCCGCCTTGTCCGCCCCAGTCAGCGCCTGGTTCGCCGCCTTGCGCGGCCCCTTGGCGCTGGCGCTGGCAAAATCGAGAAGCATCGGGAAATATCTGTCGTGAAGACCATATCGCCCAACTGCGGACGCCAGTTCGGTTCGAATGCCAGCGCCGGTTCTTCCGGCGACCGCAATGATCTCTTCGGCATTGTCGCGGAGCCAGATTTCAACTCCCGAAAATCTCTCAACACAGTTCGCAGAGCCATATTGTACTGCATCCCGCGAGAAAGGTATGTCGAGTACCGCTTCAAGTCCCAGGCCGCCATCGTGCACTAGAGCAAGAAGCGTATCGAACGGCTGCTCCTTGCGGCCATGTCCAAGCCATAGCGTCACGACATGCCTCAGCCAGTCAGGACTGTTCTTGGAACCGAAGAAGCCCCAATCGAATGTAACCGGCTCCAGCAGAGCCAGTAGTTCGCCGAACCGTCGCATCTGATCGACGCGCCAGAGAGACAGATCACGAAAAAGTCCGTCCTGGTCTCGACGCGGAAAAACGCTCGCTCGCCGCCGCCACTTTTGCTGAACGCCGGCAGTAGAAAACTCCGCAAGTACTGAGCTGCCTTGTTCTGTCGCGACATAATTTCCCGCCCGAACGCCAAGCCGCGCACCGAGGGCCTTGGCGAAATATTTGGCCGAGGCACTCTCGGCAAATTCCTTGCTGCCAAGCGATTGTCCGAGTCGATTGAAAAGCGATGAAAGCATATCAGCCCCTCCGTCACCCTGAATCGGTGGATAAGCAACAAAGATCAAGCAGATTGGTGGGTACCCGGCACGTGACCCCCGGATTGGGGGCAACTCGAATTGGCGGAAACCTGCACGTCCCCCAAAAGGACCCCATTTTCGAGAGATTTGGCGAGACCAGCCGGGCAAACGCAGAACAATAGAACGCCATAAAGCCTCGGATTTCCAAGGATTTTATAGCGTTTCCGGCATGTTTTGGGAAGGCGGCGCTGGAGCGGGTGAAGGGAATCGAACCCTCGTCGTCAGCTTGGGAAGCTGCTGCTCTGCCATTGAGCTACACCCGCACGTCCTGCGCCCGTGCATCTGCGCGCCGCACCCCATAGAGCGATTCTCACCGTGCTGCCAGCGCAAACACATGATCGGCAATTGCCAGCGACGCAGTGAGCCCGGGGGATTCGATGCCGTACAGGCTGATGACGCCGGGCAGGCCATGCTCGCCCTCGCCATGAATGGCAAAATCCGCCGCCGGTTCGCCGGGTCCGGCCAGTTTCGGCCTGATGCCGGCATAGGCGGGAAAGAGCCGGTCCGGGTCGAGCGATGGCCAGAAGCGACGGGCCGCTGAAGCGAAATGTTCCCTGCGCGCCGGATCGACGCCAAGATCAGGCCGGTCCATCCATTCAACATCCGGTCCCAGCCGCGCTTGGCCCGCCAGATCGAGCGTAAGATGCGTGCCCAGCCCGCCGGGCACCGGCACCGGATAAATCAGCCGGTCAAACGGTATCTTTCCCGACACAGCGAAATAGCTGCCCTTCGCCAGATGACGCGGAGGAATATGGCTGCCGTCTAGCCCATCGATGCGTGCAGCGACATCCCATGCCGAAAGTCCCGCAGCATTGATGACGATATCGGCGGCGATCCGGTCCTCATTGCTATGAATCATCCAGTCAGTGCCCCGGCGCTCGACCCGCCCGGCCGGAGCACCGCGCGCCAGCATGGCGCCATGATCCTCCGCCTCGCCCAGCAGCGAGTGCATATAGCCATGGCTGTCGATGATGCCGGTCGATGGCGAATGCAGCGCTGCCGCACACTGCAAGGCCGGTTCCAGGCGGAGCGCCGCCTGCCGGTCGAGCGATTGCAGGTCATTGACGCCTGCGCGCGCTGCGCGTTCGGCGATTGCATCAAGCGCCTTGTTTTCCGCCGCATCCTGCGCGACGATCAGCTTGCCGCAGTGGCGATGGGCTATGCCGTGCGCCGCGCAATAAGCATAAAGCAACTCCCGCCCCGTCAGGCACAGCCGCTCCTTGAGCGATCCGGGCGGATAATAGAGCCCGGCATGGATCACTTCGCTGCTGCGCGCGGAAATGCCGGTTCCGAACTGACGCTCCCGTTCCATAATGAGCACCGAGCGTCCGGCCATGGCAAAGCGGCGCGCAATGGCCAGCCCGATAACCCCGGCCCCGATAATCGCAACGTCGATCCGGTCCATATCCGGCTTTTCGGCCATTGTGCGGCGAACCGCAATCCCGGATCAGGCGAACAATCCCGGATCAGCCGGTCGCAAGGCCCGCCATGCGTGTCGGGATATGTTCGGACGGGAACAGGCCGGGCGCCTCGCGCCCCCGCTTCAGAAACGCCCGCGCCACCTGAACCTTGTGCACCTCGGTCGGGCCATCGGCGAGCGCCAGGCTGGCACAGCCGCCCCACCATTCGGCAAGCGGCATTTCCAGCGTCACACCCAGTGAGCCATGGAGATGGATCGCCCGGCGGATGATGTCGTGATAGACATTCGCCATCTGGACCTTGCACATGGCGATCAGGGTGCGGGGCGCAATGGCGGGCGTCCGCCCATGCTCGACCTCGTCAATCGTCCAGGCGGTCTTGAGCACCAGCAGGCGGAACTGTTCCAGCTCTATGGCGCTGTCGGCGATCATGCCCTGGACGAACTGGTGATCGGCCAGCTGCCGTCCCTGGGTGCGGCGCGAATTGGCGCGCTCTATCATCATGTCCAGCGCGCGCTGGCACTTGCCGACGGTGCGCATGGCATGGTGGACGCGCCCGCCGCCCAGCCGCGCCTGCGCCACCTTGAAGCCTTCGCCGGGTCCGCCCAGCATCGCATCGAGCGGCACCCGCACCCGGTTGTAGCGCATATAGCCATGGATGCCGTCATCGCCATCATGGCTGTCGCCCATCACCTTGATGTTGCGCAGGATCTCCACGCCCGGCGTATCGCGCGGCACGATGAACATCGACATGCGGCCATGCGGAGGATTGTCCGGATTGGTCACCGCCATGACGATCAGGAATTCGGCATAGCGGGCGTTGGAGGAAAACCATTTCTCCCCCTCGATCACCCATTCGTCACCCTCCTGCCAGGCCTTGCAGACAAATTCCTTGGGATCGGCCCCGGCCTGCGGTTCGGTCATCGAGAAACAGGAGACGATATCACCGTCCATCAGCGGCTTGAGATAGCGCGCCTTCTGCTCCTCGGTGCCGAACATCGCCAGAATCTCTGCATTGCCGGTATCGGGCGCGGCAGTGCCGAATACGGTCGGCGCCCAATAGGACCGTCCCAATATCTCGTTCATCAGCGCCAGCCTCACCTGGCCATAGCCCGGACCGCCGAGATGCGGGCCGAGATGGCACGCCCACAGCCCGCGATCGCGCACCTGCTGCTGCAGCGGGCGGATCGCCGCGCGGCTTTCGGCATTGGCGACATCATAGGGCGCGCCATGGCCGGGAAAGCGGTAATCGAGCGGCTCCACCTCGCGCTTCACGAAATCGAGCATCCAGTCGAGCTGTTCCTGGAATTCGCTGTCCGTTCCGAAATCGATCATAGCTTCCTGTCCTCTCCCTTGCCCGGCGGCATGATCGCCCCGGCGTCAGCCATCGCGCCGGTGCGCATCCAGCCCTTTGCGTATCCGTTCCAGCAGGCGCGCCGCCTCCCGCACTTCCCCGGCATCGAGCCAGGGCATCACGCCCTGCGCAATCTCCGCCGCCTGGGCATTCGCCGCCTGCTTCATCGCCCGGCCCCGGTCGGTTGCGACCAGCAGCATCGCCCGCTTGTGATCGGGATTGTCGCGCGTATCGATCAGCCCCGCCTCGATCAGCGTGTTGGCGGCGCGCTGCACCACCTGGCGCGGATGGCCCAGGCTGCGCCCGATCTGCGGCACGGTCGGCGCGCGTTCAGCCTCCGCCACCGCCGTCAGCACGGTCATCTCCATGCGCGAAAGGCCTGCCGCGCTGTCCAGTCCGGCAAACAGGCCGCGCAGCCGCCCCTGCAGCCGGCTGAGCTGATCGATCAGCGCGATAAGATCGGGATGGCCGTTTCCATGCATTTGAGCGCGGTGCCATAATGACACCAAAGTGTCAATATCCGGAAGCCTTTCCGGGGCGGCCCGCCACCCGGTCAAGCTCATCGACCATGCACAGCACATGATAGAGCGTGCGCGGGATGATCCGCCGGTCGGTCGGCCTGCCGTCCATGTTCAGCGCATCGATATAGCCGCCGCGCGGCGCGGGCAGCACATAATGCTGCCATACCATCCGGGCGGCATGGCAGGCGGCCTCCACTGCGCCCGCCTTGCCCTGTTCCGCTTCGGCGAGATGCGCCTTGACCCGCTCGCTTTGCGGCCAGTGGCGACAGCCGGGAATGGCGATGCTGCCATCGGGGTTCAGCCGGTCTATGGCGGGTCCGGCGTTGCTGATCCCATGGGCCAGTGCCCAGGGCATCAGGTCCGCCCCGGCGGGTACGCTGCCGCCCAGCCGCCCCAGCGTGCCGAGCAGCCAGGTCCATTCGAAATGATGGCCGGGCTCGATGCAGTCGCGCGCCGCATCGTCCAGCGGTCCGAAATCGGCGGCGAAGAACTCCAGCATCCGCCCGTTACCCACCGGCAGCAGCCGTTCAACCGCCAGCCGCGCAAAGCCCTCCGCCCGGCGCAGCATCGCCGGATCGCCGGTCGCCTCATACAGCGCCAGCATCGCCTCCATCGCGTGCATTTGCGGGTTCTGCCGCCGGGGCTGGCTGCGGCGGTCATCCTCCTGCCAGCCGCCATGCGCGCCATCGGCCAGTACGGCATCGGCAAAATCCAGCGTCTCGTCTATCGCGGTGCGGATCGCCGGATCGGGCTGCAGCCGCCAGGCCCAGGCCAGCGCCAGCAGGACAAATGCATGGTCATAGGCGTCGCGGCGATCATCGATGACCGTGCCGTCCGGCGCCATGCTGTGGATGAAACCCGGCCTGCCATCGCGCGCGCGCCAGCGGGTGAGCAGATGGTCGAGCCCGTCCAGCGCCAGCCCCCGCCCCTCCGGATACCAGCCGCGCAGCGCGCCAAGCGCAAAGCTGTAGACCTGCCGCGCCTGGGCATAGCAATGACGCGGCCCCTGCCGGTCCGGCGCGCCCGCCGCGTCCAGTATCTGGTAAAATCCGCCATGGTCACGATCCACGCCATGCGCCGCGAAAAAGGGCAGGCACGCCTCCGCCGCCCAGCCGGTATAGAGCCGCGCCCATCCGGCAAGGTCCCCAAGGTCCGGCAATGTCTCCCCCGCTGCGCTCATGCCCCGCAATCTGGCAGGGCAATCGCCCCGCGCCTAGATGTTTTGTTGGGGGTGGGACGGTGATTGGGATCAACATGCCTATTGCGGGACAGTAGAAACTTTTGTTGTACCTGCGCGCATCAGCACCGTTCCAAGCAGACTCCGGATATAGCATTACTTTGAGTGGGCAGGCCGTTGCGCCGGAACGCCTTTTGCCGATACATACCGTTCACCCAGAGCGGTATGATTCACTTTCCGCAAACACGGAGATTGCAGCCAATGGGGAATGGGTGACGATTTGAAGGCCATCGAGAGGACTGCGACGGTCAGAGGGGAAATTGGCTGAATGACTGATAATTCCACGCCATCAGCCCTTCACTTGAAGGAAAATCTGCGGGGCCGCATCGACAACCTCGCAATGTCACCCAGCTACGCAAACACACTCATCCCGGTCTTTGAGGCCTTGATGAACTCTATTCACTCTGTGCAGGAACGGTTCGGAGACGATTGGATTGCGAAAGCCAAGATCAGGCTGGAAATTGAGAACGACGACAACGAGAATCCGCATTCGTTTGCAATCACCGACAATGGCGTCGGTCTGAATGATGCCAACTTCGATTCCTTTCGGACCTACGATTCCCGGCTGAAATCAAAGAAGGGAGGGAAAGGCGTAGGTCGCCTAACGTGGCTCAAGGTATTTGAATCCATCAACATCCTTAGCCGCTTTCAGGATGGTGCCGCGATTCAGCAAAGGTCTTTTGATTTCCTACTCGACAATGAAAAGGCATTTCAAAACTACCTGTTAAGACCGGCTACATCCGATGCTCAGGTGCAAACACGTGTCCATCTCCAGACGCTGAAAGACGGCTATCGGTCGCACTGCCCCAAAAAACTGGACACCATAACACATCGCATCGCAGCGCATTTTTTGCCGTTCCTGATCGGCGACCAATGTCCCGATATCATTGTGTCGTGCGGCTCCGAGAAGATCAGCCTAAAGCAAATTATCGAATCGCATACCCATAACCCACAAAGTGCAACTTTCGAGATTCAGGACGCGGGCACGTTCACGGTCAGCCACCTATTGCTCAACAAGGCGTTGGTGGAAAGCGGCACCGAACATACTGTATATCTTGCCGCTCATAATCGGATTGTGACCGACCACGGAATCAACAATCAGACCGGACTCGATACGTCCTTCGATTTCGAGGGAGAGCAGGTATTTTATGTGGGCATCGTCTCAGGAGCATTCCTAGACGAAAATGTCACCCAAGAACGAAACAACTTCGATATTCCCAAACCCGCGCTCCGGGCAATCACCAAAGCAGCCGAAGAGGCGGCCAAGCTTTATCTGGCTGATCCGATCAACAATCTAATTGACGCCAAGGCTCAAACAATTGAGCGGGTGGTTACGAACTTCCCACGATACGCCTATCTTATTCGAGATAAGCGGGAGTTCGCACAGAAGCTGCCTCTGAACAGCAAAACGGAAGAGACCATCTTCCAAGCGATGTCTGTCTACGACTATCGGGAGACCCGCGATCTAAAGCGCGACTTGGGAGCGCTTGCATCGTCGGATGATAACCCGGTGGAGTCCGAAGCGTTTCAGGCCAAGCTTGACGACCTGATGCTGAGGGTCGGGGAACAGGAGCGGGCCTCTCTCAGTGAATACGTCAGCAAGCGGAAGCTCATAATTGATCTTCTCGAAAGTCGGCTTGGCTTTGAGGACAAGGAAAAGCAGCGGCTCTATACCGAAGAGGCGGTCCACAAGGTCATCTGCCCGCTTCGGATAAACTCTGGCGATATCGAGTATGGCCAGCACAACCTTTGGCTGATCGATGACCGACTCGCATATTATGATTTTTGGGCATCGGACCAACAGATTCGAAAATATGCCAAATCCGCAGATTGTATCTCCAGACCTGACCTGATCCTATTCCAAGGCAGCAACCTACTACACAGGGCTGGAACTAACCAGCCAGTCGTTATCGTTGAGTTCAAACGCCCAGCGAGGGGAGAGTATGACGATGATGAGAACCCGGTTAAACAGATTTACGACTACATTCGTGAACTGCGTGACAACCGGATCACAGACAACGCCGGTCAACTCATAACGGAAATTGGCGCAGATACGCCTTTCTTTTGCTATCTGGTCTGCGACATCACTCCAAAGCTCAAGGCCACACTTGAAGATTATGGCGTAACGCAAATGCTACCCGGTGGCCGGGGGTATTTCGGGTTTAACGAGCCTCGTCGCGCATATGTGGAAGTCCTCCAGTATAGTCAGCTCGTGAAGGATGCACGGCTGCGCCATGAGGCATTCTTCAAAGAACTGGGGATCAATTAGGACTTGGGCCGCTTGAAGGTCACGCGTCCCTGCCTTGAGACAGCGGGCTTCACGGGGTGGCTACCATTCGCAGCCATTCGAACCAGCGATTGTCCTGCATCTGGCGGTGTCTATGTCGTCACCAATAACACTGAAAGCCCCATTTCATTCTCCGAGCGCAGTTGCGGCGGGTGGTTCAAGGGCAAAGACCCGACTGTTGGACCGGACGCGCTGGCCACCAACTGGGTCGATGGTGCGGAGGTCGTCTATATTGGGAAGGCCGACCAACTGATTGTTGGATGGAAGGAAACGCCGGGACGCATCCCAGTCGAGGTCGAGGCAGAGCTAATCGCTTCCTTCCGACAGATTCACGGTAAGCCACCGTTCGCCAACGATCCGCACCGGCTAGGAGGCTAGGTCGCAATGCCGAGGGCAGCGACAAGATCGGTAATCTGATTCCATAAGGTCGAGATCAGTCATTCCTCATCATTCAAATTCGGGAACCGCAGACTTAGGTTTCGCAGCAGCACAGCGGTCACTTCGACGCCGCCGTTGACCGGGTGTTTGAGGTCAAAGGTCATGGCGTCCGCCATTAGGTTGGCAATCGATTTGCGCAGCACTTCGGGGCTGTCACCTTTCTTGATGCCATATAGAGTTTGCAGCCGATCTAGGGCCACAAGCTGGGCATCGATGATGGCCGGCGTTCCCCTTGCGCGTTCGGAAGACCACACACGACGAAATAGTTTCGTCTTTTCGTCGGCAAGCAATCCGGGAAGGATGAGAAATGCGGCAATCCCCAGCGCGATCAAAATAAGCACTTCCAAAATTCGTCCCCTCGATGACCTTGGCGCAGGCTATCAAACATTTCGAGATGAGTCTGCACTCATACGGGTTCGCGTGCGTCCCCCTCCTGCGACCGTTGGCTCGAATCCAGTCGTTCTCCGATCAGCCGCTCCTGTCACGACTTGAGCGAATGGGAGAGCGAACCCTGTCGCAGGACTGACTGAGGCGCCCGAAATCGCGGCTTTTGGATTACGTCCCCGTGGCGACATGGTGGCGACACAGATTGAAGGCGCAAATTTGCCTCGCCTTGAAGGCAATTATATCACTGATTTATCTTGGAAAACTGGAGCGGGCGAGGCGATTCGAACGCCCGACCCCAACCTTGGCAAGGTTGTGCTCTACCCCTGAGCTACGCCCGCTCGGCGGCTGTCCACAATGCGTGGTCAGCGAGGTAAGGCGGCGCGGTTAGCATGGTGATTTTGATCCCGCAAGAGGGTTGTTGCCATTTCTTGCGGAATCGTGATTCTGGCTTGGCAATTGCCGTTCAATCCCCACATTGGGCGGATATTACAGGCCATTGGCGCGCGGCAAAGCCCGCAAAAGGCGTCGGCCAGGGCAGCAGGAGCACGGATTTTGGCAAGCATGGGACTGACGAGCGACGAGCAGAAGGCGGTGGAGCAATTCCGCCGCAATGTCGTCGAGCCATCGATGAGCGAGCTGGTCATTCTCGACTTCTGGGCCGAATGGTGCGGGCCGTGCAAGGCGCTGGCCCCGGTGCTCGAAAAAGTCGCCGCCGAATATGCCGACAAGGGCGTCCGGCTGGTCAAGGTCAATGTCGATGAGGAACGGTTCATCGCCAGCCAGTTCCAGATCCAGTCCATCCCCACCGTCTATGCCCTGTTTCAGGGGCAGCCGGTCGCCAGCCTGACCGAGGCGCGGACCGAATCGCAGCTGAAGCAGATGCTCGACCAGCTGCTCGCCAAGCTGCCGGTGAAGCCGCAGGGCGGAGCCGAGGCCGCACCCGATATAGAGCCGCTGCTGGCAATGGGCGAGGAGGTGCTGGCGGCGGGCGATGCCGCGCGCGCGCAATCGATCTTTGCGCAGATACTCGATATGGTGCCGGACAATATGACGGCGATGGCCGGGCTGGTGCGGGCGCTGGTGGAGGCGGGCGAGGTCGATCAGGCGCGCGCCATGCTGGACCAGCTGCCCGAGGAGCTGGCCGGGGACGCCGTGCTGGACCGGGCGCGATCCGCGCTGGAGCTGGCCGCCGACCGGCCCGATTTGGCGGAGATTGCCGCGCTCGCCGCCAAGGTGGAGAGCGACGGCGACGATCATGACAGCCGCATGGCGCTTGCCACCGCGCTGTTCGCTGCCGGTTCGCGCGACGAGGCGGCGGAGCATCTGCTGGCCATTGTCCGCGCCGACAAGGAGTGGAATGACGGCGCGGCGCGGATGAAATTGCTGCAGATTTTCGAGGCGGTGGGCCTGGAAGACCCATGGGTCTCCGCCACCCGCCGCAAGCTTTCCGCAGCGCTGTTCGGATGAACGGCGCGGCCGGGGAGGAACGGCGGATGGTGGCCCAGCGCATATCCATTTTCCCGCTGTCGGGCGTGATCCTGTTCCCCGGCCTGCAGGTGCCGCTGCATGTGTTCGAGCCGCGCTATCGCGCATTGGTGAGCGATGCCATGGCGCGCGACCGCCAGATCGGCATGATCCAGCCGCGCGGCCATGGCAATCCGCCCGCCCTGTTCGGCATGGGCTGTGTCGGGCGCATCACCGATGTCGAGGCGCTGGACGACGGGCGGTTCAACCTGGTGCTGGAGGGGTTTGCGCGCTTCCGGCTGATGCGCGAGCTGGATGTGACCACGCCCTTTCGCCAGATCGAGGCAGAGCTTGTCGAGGATGACGAGCAGGAGAATCTGCTCGCCAGCGTCGAGCGGGCGGCGCTGGAACGCGAGTCACAGCGCTTTGCCAATGCCCAGGGCTATGCCGTTGACTGGGAATCGGTTTCGCGGCTCGATGATCGCTCGCTGGTCAACGGGGTGGCGCAGATCGCGCCCTTTGATGCTGCCGCGAAACAGGCGCTGCTGGAGGCCGAGGGCCTGTCCGAGCGCGCCGAGCTGCTGATCCAGCTGATGCAGTTTTTCGGGCGGCGCGACGGCGATGACCCCAGCGTGACGATGCAATGACCCGGTCCGTGCCCGATCCCGACCTGCTGGCGATCCTGGTCTGTCCGCTGACACGGCAGCCGCTGCGCCATGATAAGCAGGCGGGCGAGCTGGTGTCAGAGGCGGCGGGCCTGGCCTATCCGGTCCGCGACGGCGTGCCGGTGCTGCTCATCGATGCGGCCCGCAGGCTGTGAGCCGGATCGTCAGACCGAGAAGCTGGCGCGCAGGCCGTCAATCACGAACTGCGCAGCCAGCGCGGCGAGCAGCACGCCCAGCAGCCGGGTAATCACCGCTTCAGTCTGGGGGCCGAGCAGCCGCAGCAAGGCGCCCGAGGCGAGCAATCCGCCGAGCGTCAGCAGCAGCACCAGCAACAGCGCGCCGAGGATCGCCAGCGCGCTTTCAATGCCCGAATTCTGCGCGAACAACAGCATCACGCTGGCAATCGATCCCGGCCCGGCGATCATCGGCATCGCCATGGGAAAGATCGAGACATCCTCGATCTCCGGCGTGTCGATCACCTTTTGCGCGCGTTCCTCGCGCCGCTGGGTGCGCTTTTCGAACACCATTTCCAGCGCAATGATGAACAGCATGATGCCGCCTGCGATGCGAAAGCTGTCCAGCTCGATATGCAGCGCGGCGAGCAGCTTTTCCCCGAACAGCGCGAACACCAGCAGGATAAGGCCGGAAACGATCACTGCGCGGATCGCCATGCTGCGCCGCTGCGCGCTGGTCGCCCCTGCGGTCAGGCTGGCATAGATCGGCGCACAGCCCGGCGGGTCGATGACGACGAAGAAGGTGACAAAGGCAGAGAGGAACAGCTCGATCATTGCGCGGGCGATGCCACCCGGTCGACCAGCACATCGTCAAAGCCGCTGCCGTTCCACAGGGACAGGGTCACGGTGCGCGCGCCATTGCCCTCCACCTTCCACGACCAGAGGAAAGTGCCGTCTTCCGAAGCGCGGGTGCCCGACTGCATGTCGGCGGCGACCATGGTGCGCGATGCGGCAATCGCCATCGCGCCATCAGTGCATGATGCAATGCGCGAATCGATCATCTCGTCAAATGCGCGCGGACTGGCGAGTACATCGCCGTGATCGAGCACCCATTTCCAGTCCTCGTCCCGGTCGCGGCGATCCCGCCCGTCCTGCCGCTGCCAGACGGTGGTGTAATAGCCGGTGGAGCCGTCATTGCGCTGCCACGCGCCGGTTGATGCGCCGGTGCGCCCGTCACAGGCCATGAACACGCTGTGTGGCTGCCATGCGACGGCGGCGGGCGGATCGGCGCGTCCGTCCAGAAACTGCTGCGCGTTCGCCGCCTGCGGCACGAACATCAGCGCATCATCGGCGGCGGTTTCGCGAAATGCGGTCCATTGCCCCTTTTCCTGCGCCAGCCGGGCAAAGGCGATCTCGCTCACCACGATCTTGCTGGGATTGGCATAGCTGCGGCCGGGCAGCGGCCCGTCGATCCGGGTGCCGCGCTGCGGACCGGCGCTGCATGCTGCCAGCGCCCCGCATAGCAAGAGGACGCCTGTCAATCGCACATCAAATTCCTTCCGGATCGTCCATTCCGGCGCGACGATAGGCGGCAACCAGCGTGTTGCGCAACAGGCAGGCGATAGTCATCGGGCCGACGCCGCCGGGAACCGGGGTAATCGCGCTGACATGACCCAGCGCTTCGCCGGTGGCGACATCGCCGACCAGCCGTCCCTTTTCCTCGCCCGGTCCGGGTTCGATCCGGTTGATGCCGACATCGATGACGACGCAGCCGGGCTTCAGCCAGTCGCCCCGCACCATCTCTGCCCGGCCGACGGCGGCGACGACGATATCGGCGCGGCGCACCACGGCGGCCAGATCGCGGGTGCGGCTGTGCGCCAGTGTAACGGTGCAGTTTTCCTGCAGCAGCAGCTGGGCCATGGGCTTGCCGACGATATTGGATCGTCCGACCACCACCGCGTCCATGCCGCCCAGATCGCCCAGCGCATCCTTGAGCAGCATCAGCGAGCCGAGCGGGGTGCAGGGCACCAGGGCATCCTCGCCCACCGCCAGCCGACCGGCATTGACGACATGAAAGCCGTCGACATCCTTGGCCGGATCGATGGCCGCAATCACCGCCTTGTCGTCAATATGGCCGGGCAGCGGAAGCTGGACCAATATGCCGTCGACGCTCTCATCGGCATTGAGCCGCTCGACCAGCGCGACCAGTTCCGCCTGGCCGGTGGTATCGGGCAAACGGTGCTCGAAACTCTCCATGCCCGCCGCGATGGTCGCCTTGTGCTTGGAGCGCACATAGACTTGGCTGGCCGGATCCTCGCCGACCAGCACCACGGCAAGGCCCGGCGCGCGTCCGCTGGCCTGCTGAAATGCGGGGACATGGCTGGCCACCCGCTCTCGCAGGCTGGCGGCAAAGGCTTTTCCGTCGATGATCCGGGCTGTCATAATGGCCGCGTCAATAGGCCATATTGTATGTCAGGCAAGCGAATATTTGCCCGCAGCGCCAGCCCGGGCGGAAATCGCCACGCCAGGCAAACGGATGCCGGTCAGGCGAACTGATAATAGAGCCGGGGGATGATCGAGCGCTGCAGGATGATGATGATCAGCAACACGACCATCGGTGCAAGGTCCAGCATGCCAAGGTCGGGCATGATCCGGCGGATGGGCCGGTAAAGCGGCTCGGTGATCCGGTGCAGCGATTCAACCAGTTGCGACACCAGTTCATTGTGCATGCTGATCACGTTGAAGGCGATCAGCCAGGACAGGACTATCTGGATGATGATGAACCAGGTAACCACCGTCAGCAGGATATCGACGATCTCCAGCAGGATTTGCATGCTGTCTCCTCTTTTGCCGCCAAAATAGCGATAGCACAGCTGTATTACAAGACTATAACGCCAACGCTGTTCTGTGCCGGGATCAGGCCCGGATCAACGTGCCTGCGCCGCGCTCCGTAAAGAATTCGAGCAGCATGGCATGCGGCACCCGTCCATCCAGGATAACCGCGGCATCGACGCCATTCTCGACCGCGGAAACGCAGGTTTCCAGCTTGGGGATCATCCCGCCGCTGATCGTTCCGTCGCCTTGCAGATCGGCGATGCGGGCTGGCGTCAGGTCGGTCATCAGCGTGCCCTGCTTGTCGAGCACGCCCGCCACATCGGTCAGCAGGAACAGCCGCGCCGCGCCCAGTGCGGAGGCGACCGCGCCCGCCATGGTGTCGGCATTGATATTATAGGTATGCCCGTCCGCGCCGACGCCGATGGGCGCGATCACCGGAATCATGCCCGACCCGGAAATCGTCCGCAGGATCGAGCAGTCCACCATTTCAGGCTCGCCGACAAAGCCAAGGTCGATGATCCGCTCGATATTGCTGTCGGGGTCGCGCGCGGTGCGGCGCAGCTTGGCGGCACGCACGAAATTGCCATCCTTGCCGCTGATGCCGATGGCCTTGCCCCCGGCTGCCGAAATCCACGTCACCAGTTCCTTGTTGATCGCCCCGGAAAGGACCATCTCGGCAATTTCCGCCGTTGCCTTGTCGGTGACGCGCAGCCCGTCGACAAATTCGGATTCAACGCCGACCTTTTTCAGCATTGCGCCGATCTGCGGCCCGCCGCCATGCACCACCACGGGATTGATGCCCACCGCCTTCAGCAGCACCACATCCTCCGCGAAATTGCGGGCCAGATCGGGATCTCCCATGGCATGGCCGCCATATTTCACGACGAAGCTCTTGCCCGCATAGCGCTGCAGATAGGGCAGCGCCTCGGTCAGCGTCTCCGCCTTGGCCAGCATCGCGGGATCGTGCACGCTGCCGTTCATGCCTGTTCGTCCAGCATGCGGCCCAGCCTGACCAGAAACACGATCAGGAAGGGGACGAGGACGAAGGACAGCACCACCTTGGCCAGCATCTGCCCGGCCATCAATGTGCCGATGGGGAAAACGCCGTAAAAGGCGATGGTGATGAACAGCAATGTGTCGACGATCTGGCTCAAGGCGCTGGCAATGGCACCGCGCAGCGCGATCAGCCGACCCTCGCCCTTGCCGCGCAGCATGCTGAAAATGGTGACGTTCAGGAATTGCGAGGTGCCATAGGCGACGATCCCCGCCGCCATCAGGCGCGGGCTCTGCCCCAGGATCATCTCGAACGCGGCCAGCCGTTCGGGCTGCATGTCCCTCGCCGCGGGCAGGACCAGCACCAGCAGGATGAACAGCATGGACGCGATCAGCGGGACGAAGCCGAGCACAACCAGCCGGTTGGCCATGGCGCGCCCGTGCAGTTCGGCCACGGCGCTGGAAATCATCACCAGCATCAGGAACGGGAATATGCCCGCCTCCACGGCAAGCGGGCCAAGCGCCACCTGCTTGTTGCCGACGACCCCGGCAAGCACCGTCATTCCGCCGTATAACAGGCCGAAAACGAATAGCGACAGGGGCATGTTGAGCGCGCGCGGCGCGGATTCCACCTTCTCCATGCCCGGCCTGTATCGGCTTTTTGCAGGCTAGGAAAGACCTGCATTTGCCGCTTTGCACCCGCCGGTCATGGAGCTAACAGTTGATCGGGCTGTGGGAGGAAATGCGGCGATGACACGAATATTGCTTGGGCTGGCGGGTATTGCCGTCATTCTGCTGATTGCGCTGCTGCTTTCCGCCAATCGCCGGGCGATCCGGCCGCGCGTGGTCGGCGCGGCCTTTGCGCTGCAGGCCGGCATCGCGGCGCTGGTGCTTTATGTGCCCGCCGGACGCGCGGTTATCCAGGCAATGTCCCATGGCGTATCCAACCTGCTGGGCTATGCCCAGGCCGGAACCAACTTCATCTTCGGGCCGCTGGCGACACCGGAAGTCGGCGGCAACAGCTTTGCGATTGCGGCATTGCCGGTAATCATCTTTTTTTCGGCGCTGGTTTCGATCCTCTATTATCTCGGCATCATGCAGCGGATCATCCAGTGGGTTGGCGGTGCGCTGGAATGGCTGATCGGCATCAGCCGCGTGGAGGCGCTGGCGGCGGCGGCCAATATCTTTGTCGGCCAATCCGAATCGCCGCTGGTCATCCGTCCCTATCTGGCGGACATGTCGCCCGCCCGGCTGTTCACGGTGATGAGCGTCGGCATGGCAGGCGTGGCGGGCACTATCCTTGCCGCCTATGCCGCCATGGGCATCCGCATCGATTATCTGCTGGCGGCAGCGTTCATGTCCGCACCCGGCGGCATATTGATGGCAAAGATCATCATGCCCGACGATCCGGACGATCTCGGCAAGGCGGGCGAGATTCCGATCAAGGTGCAATATGAGGATGAGCCGCCCGCCAACATCATCATGGCGGCGGCAATGGGTGCCCAGACCGGCGTGAAGCTGGCGGTCGCGGTGGGCGCAATGGTGCTTGCCTTTGTCGCGCTGGTCGCGCTGGCCAATGGCCTGCTCGGCGGAATTGGCGGCTGGTTCGGCTATGACGGGCTCAGCTTTCAGCAGATCATCGGCTATGTCTTTGCACCGATCATGTACCTGATCGGCGTGCCGTGGAACGAGGCGCTGGGCGCGGGTGGACTGTTCGGCACCAAGGTGGTGCTCAATGAATTCGTCGCCTTTATCGATCTGGGCAGCGGCTCCAGCGGCCTGTCGGAACGCAGCATTGCCATCGTCACCTTTGCGCTGTGCGGCTTTGCCAATTTCTCGTCCATCGCCATCCAGATGGCGGTCACCGGCGGCCTTGCCCCCAACCAGCGGCCGATGATCGCCAAGCTGGGGCTGAAGGCGCTGGCGGCGGGGTCGCTTTCGAACCTGATGAGCGCGGCGCTGGCGGGGCTGTTCCTCTCGGTCTAGCCCCGGATCTGCTTGCCGTCAGAGCGTTTCGAGATAGTCGACAATCGCCTTGCGCTTGGCCGCATCGCCCACCGGCGGCAGGATCATGCGCGTTCCCGGCATGAAGGCCTGGGGATTGGCGATCAGCGCGTCGAGATTGGCACGGTTCCAGCTGACGCCTGAATTCTGCATGGCGGGCGAATAGGAAAAGCCGGGCTTGCTGCCCGCCTTGGAACCGAACACGCCCGCCAGATTGGGGCCCATCAGCGCCGGTGCGCCGCGATCGACAGTATGGCAGGCCTTGCACATGGCAAAGGCTGCGGGCGGCTTGGCGGGAACAACGGCTGCAACTACTGTGACGGCAGGTGCCGCAGCTGCCGGTTTCTCGGCCTTGGCCGCGTCCGCCTCTTTCGCTTTGGTATCTGCCGGAGCGTCCGTCTTGGCGGTTTCTTCCTCTTCGACGGCCTCTTCCACCCCGGCCTCGCCGCTATCGGCAGCCGCGTCCTGCGCTTCGGTCTCGGTTGCGGGCGCAGCAACATCCTCCGCACCGCTTTCGGCAGTATCGGCAGCATCCTGCCCGCACGCTGTCAGCAACAGGGCAAGACCGATGATCAGGGCGGAAGGCTGGCAAGAAATTCTGGACACTGTGTATTACCTCATGTGCTGAACGGTTGTGACCGGTGATTTTCGCCTCATATGGCAGGACAGGCTTGTCATACAAGCTGAAATCGTTTCATATAAACGAACAGCATTAGATATGAACGAAGTGGAGTAGCGGGCCATCGCCGCCCGGCCCGTCATGACCTGCCCTGCCATCCGCCTGTTCGACAGCCATGCGCACTTCTTCACCAATGACCGCAGCCGCTATCCGGTCGATGTCACGGGCGCAAAGGAGGGCGAGGCGGCGATTCTGAAGCGGACCGCGCACGACCCGGCGACCGATGCCTTTCTGCTGCCGCAATGGGATGGCTGCGGAATCGAGGCCGGGGCCGCCGTCCAGTTTCATTCGCTGTACAAGCATGACAATTCCTATTGCATCGACGTGGCTGACCGGCATCCGGACAGGGTGACGGCCATATTGATGCTGGACGCCGCTTCACCCGCGACGCCGCAAAAGCTGCGCGACCTCGCCGAGCGGCACAATGTGCGCGGGCTGCGCCTGTTCGGCCGCCCCGATGAACATGGCGAGTATCCCTGGCTCGATTCAGCGGCGGCGATGCGGACATGGGAGGTGGCGGCAGAGCTGGACCTGTCGATGATCGTCATGGCCATTCCCGGTGTGCCGACGCGTGCGGCGCTGCAGCGGGCGGCACGACTGGCGGAGCGGTTCGCGCCCTTGCCGGTGGCGCTCGACCATTTTGGCTGGCCGGACTCGAGCGGCGGCGCAGATGGCGCATTCGGGCCGGAACATCGCGAGCTGGCCGATATCGCCAACCTCCATTTCAAGTTCACCCAGATCAATCTCAAGCTGTTTGCGAGGGACGGGATCGACGCCGCCCGGTTTCTGCGGCTGGCGGTCGACCATTACGGGCCGGACCGGATCGCCTGGGGCTCCGATTTCGGCAACAGCCAGTACAGCCTTGCCGATATGGTCGGCCAGATCGTCGCGGCGACCGCGCTGCTGAACGATGCAGAGCGCGACAGGCTGTTGTTCGCCAATGGCATGCGGCTTTTCGGGCCGCGCGCCGCAGCGGGCCAGAAAGGCTAGACGTCCACTGCTCCGCGCGGGACGGGGATGCCGGGATTGGCCAGCCTGATCCGGTTCAGGGTGCGCGCGCCGGTGAAGTAGAGCGTCCGCCAGTCAGCATCGCCCCAGTTCATGTTCGATGCCCGGCCATCGACCAGGATGATGCCGAGATGCGTCCCCTTGCTGTCGAGAATCCAGATGCCGCCCGGACCCGTGCAATAGACATTGCCCGCGACGTCACATTTCATCCCATCCGGAACGCCGGGACGGTCATCGCCGCGCATGTCGCAAAACAGCCGCGCGCTGCCCAGATCAACCGTGCCGTCCTTCTCCACATCATAGGCCATGATCAGCTTGCGGTGGCGGTTGCTGTCATTGACGTAGAGCACCGTCTCGTCAGGCGAGAAACACAGGCCATTGGGATTGATGAGGTCGCGGATGATCATGTTGATCCGCTGGCGGTCCGGGGAAACACGATAGACGCCGGCATAATCGATTTCGGGCGGATGATCGGCGGGCGTGAAAGGGATTTTGGGCGGCGGATCGGTGAAATAGACCGCGCCGTCGGATTTCACGACCACATCATTGGGCCGGTTGAGCTTCATGCCGCGATAATTGTCGGCCACCATGGTAATGGTGCCATCGGGCGCTTCGCTGTCAACGCAGCGGGTGAAATGATGGCAGACGATCAGATTTCCGTCGGGATCGAGTGTCTGGCCATTGCCATTGCCGGTATTCTCCCGGTCGATGGTCACGCCCGTGCCGGGTGTCCAGCGCATCCGGCGGCTGTTGTGAATATCGCTGAACAGCAGATAGCCGCCATTTGCTATCCACACCGGCCCCTCGGCTGGCCCGGTCGGTCCGCCATAGCCCTCGCCCAGCAACTCCCAGTCCGCATCGGGCGGGACGATGGCATCGATATCCGGATGAAGCCGTTCGATCGGCATGGCGTGCTCTCCCAAAATTCCCCGCGTTCAGGCGCGCGGGCGTTCCCAGCCCAATATGTGGCGGATCGTGCCGCCAAAGATCATCGCCTTGGCAGCATCGTCGAGCCGGTCGCTGTGCAGCAGCATGTCGCGACTCTCGCTGTACAGGCAGCCGCGGTTGCGCGTCGGTCCGCCCGCCTCCGCCATGCGCAGCCTTGTATAGTCGCTGGCCCAGGCGAGCCGTTCCGGGCCGAAAGCGGCGATCACCCGGTCAAGCTGCGGCCAGACATCGGCAAAGGGATAGGCTTCGGCAGAGAGCAGCGGCAATCCGCACAGCTTCACATGCACATGGCCATATTCGGCGAGCGTCAGCAAATCGTCCAGCCTGTCCCAGGGGTCATCGCGCGGCGGCGAAACGGGATGCTGGCTGACCCCGACATGATCGATGATGATGGTGAGTTCGGGGTGCCGCTCGATGACGGTGCGCATCGCGGCGGTCTGGCCATGGGTGGAAAGGAACAGCGGCAGGCCGACCGCTTCCGCCGCTGCAAAACCCGCATCCATGCCGCCACTGGCAAAATTGGCGGAAAGCTCCGTCGTGCGGAAATCGGTGACCAGCAGACGCCCGGCGACAAGCTGGGGATCGCGCCGTGCCCGTTCCACTGCCAGCGCCAGATCGGCACCGGTGGCGGCAAAGGTCTCGACGCCGGCGAAACGATCCGGATAGCGGCTGACACAGGCGTTGATATAGGGGGCAGCGGACACCACCAGCGCGGCATCGACGCCGGTCGCATCCATCGCCTCGCGCGCTATCTCCACATTGATCAGCAGGCGGGTTGCCTCGTCCAGCGCCTCGTCGACCGGCAATGGCGGGGAGGGCTGATGGATCTGGGCATCGACGATTTCAAAGGGCGCGCTTTTCATCCCAGCAACGATCCCGCAGCCATGGCCGGCATCGCGCGGAAAATCGCCCGGCCGCAAGCCTCGCAGCTTATGTCCTGCGCCGCTTCCGGTTGCGTCGGTTCGTCGGTGGAATGCTGCATATCGCCGCAGCAGGAGCAGGACGAAGCATGGCTGTGCCGGTCATATTGATCGAGCATCGCCGCCGTCCATGGCGCCGCGCAAAACGGGCATATGGCTCCTGTTCCGGTCATTTCTGCTCCATTATTCCGACTTTTCCGGCGCTTTGCAATCGCACGGCCTGCGGTATAGTGCCGAACAGCATATGTCTATATATAATGCTGGCCAGCTCCGCGCCGTTGCCGCTCAGTGCAGCGCGGCCTTGCGCGAAATCAGGTAGATCTCATCATTGAACCACAGGCCGCCATGACGCTGCAGCACCTGGCGGGTTGCCTCCAGATACTGGTCGCTGGCAAGCGCCCGGCCCAGTCTGCTGTCCTCGATCTGCGCCACATAGCTCGCCGCATTCCACGCGCCGAACAGGGTGGAGCTGCCAATGGGCTGGCCGCCGCCAATCTCCGTGGGCAGGGTGCGGACATCATAGCGAAACAGCGCCTCGCTATCGGGCAGGTCGTGGAAATGATAGTCGCGCGCGGCTGGCCCCAGTTCCTCCGCTACCGCCTGCATGATCGCCCTGCGGTCATCGCGGAACGGATTTTCCTCGGGCCAGATGGTGCGGATGATCTCCATGCCCGGATCATTGCCATGGCTGTGCACGCCCATAAGTTTGCCATTGGGGCGCAGCGCCCGCACCAGCGGCGTCACCACCCTTGATGTCTTGAAATCCAGCGGCGCGCGCGCCCGATAGGGCTGTGACAGCAGGGCAAAGTCGAAATCGGCCTTGGCATAGCCGCGCCTTGGCACAATCGGCTCCAGCATGAAGCCGTGATCCTTGCGATACAGGATCAGCACCACCGGCGTCTTGTAGACCGGATTGCCGCTGGCCGAGGCGATGCTGGTCTGCCAATGACGCGCCAGGAACGGCTCCAGCGCGGAAATCTGTTCCTCGAACTCGCCCGCGCTGGTCCCTTCAAGCGCAACTTCGTGCCAGACCATCGCGCTGGCTCCGCCCGGCGTATCGGGCTGCAACAGCGGTGCCTCGCCATATTTCATGTTGGTGAGCACCAGCACTGTTGCGGAATGCTCGCGCAGCCGGTCGGGCATCTTCTCGAGCGTCAGCCGGATATTCTCCATGCTGATTTCCTTGGCGACCACATAGAACGGCACCCAGGGGTGGCGGCGATGCAGCCCGCGCAGGATGCGGGCCAGCGCCGTGCCATCGCCTGCGCCGCCGTCGAACAGGCGGATTGCCGGTGGCGAAGGCTGGGTATCGCACAATTCCTCGACCGCGCGGTCGGCGATGATCTGCTTCTCGGTCGTCGTGTTGACGAACATCAGATATTTCTGGCGGTTGCCGTAAAACCGGAAATCCTGCTGCTCCGGCTGGCCCTGGCGCAGCGCCTTGATGCCCGATCGCAGCGCAACCGCCGATGCGCCGCCCTGTTCCTCGATAAAGCGGTGCACCCGCTCGACCGTCTGGACCGTCACGCGCCCGCCCTGTTGCAGCCGCGACACCAGCTTGCCGTCATTCACCGCCAGGCGACCAAAGGTCGATTGGGCCATCTGCATGCGGCGGCAGGCCTGTTCGATCTGCTCCAGCAGGATCTGGGTATCATCCATCGCGCCGCTCACGCCAGGGCAGCCCCCTGATTGGCGTCGACGCGGCGATAGCCGCCGTCCAGATAGATAAGCGGATCGACATCGCCGCTGGTCAGCACCTCTTTGACCGCGCCGATCACGACAATATGCGTACCATATTCGACCTGCTTTTCGAACTCGCAGATAAAGCTGGCCTGGGCATCGCGCAGATAAGGCGTCCCGCAACAGGCCGAATCCCAGACACCCTCGCGAAACCGGGCCTCGCCCTTTTCGGCCCCGCTGCAAGCCATGGACACGCCTGCCTGCCCGGCATGGAGAATGTTCACGCAGAAATTCGCACCTGCCACCAGCGGCTCGTACAGGCTGGCCGTGCGGTTGACACAGATCAGCAGCGAGGGCGGGTCCATGCTGAGCTCGCTCACCGCCGTCGCGGTCATCGCCCAGCGCCGGTTGTCATGCCAGCAGGTGATCACCACCACCGCCTTGCCGAGGCGGCGAAGCCCCTGCTTCAGCTGCTGGGCAATATCGGGCGACGCCAGCATTCCGGCCATCTCGGTCTCGCTCATCTCCCCTCCTCGATCATCCTGTCCGCAGCCTCTGAAAAGCACGCATGCATCTCTCTGCATGTCGTGTCTCGCAGGGCCGGGAATATGTGCCATGATCGGAAAAGTTATTCAATATTGTTGTACGATATTCGTTATAGACAGTTTTCTGCTTGAGAGTCCGATAGCGGGCAGGTATGAAAACGGGATGGAATTGCGGCATCTTCGATATTTCCGGGCAATTGGGCGCGAGGAGCATTTCGGGCGGGCCGCCATTGCCCTGCGCGTCGCCCAGCCCGCGCTCACCCGGCAGATTCGCGATCTGGAAACCGAACTTGGCGTCGAGCTGTTCGAGCGGCTGCCGCGCGGCGTGCGGCTCTCGGCGGCGGGGCGGGTGTTTCTGGAAGAGGTCGAGGAAATCTTTGCCCAGGTCGATCGTGCGGTCGATCGCGCCAAGGGGCTGGCCAGCGGGCATCTCGGTACAATCCGGGTCGGGCTGAGCGAGATCATCGCCTCATATGACTTTATTTCCTATGGCCTTTCGCATTTTCGCGAGCGCGAACCGGGGGTCTCGCTTGATCTCCGCTCGCATGGCCCGATGCAGCAGATACGGGCGCTCAAGGAAGGCACGCTGGACGCGGGCATCGTCTATGATGCGCATATCGATGAGCGTGACTGCCAGCTGCTGGAGCGTGCGCGGATCGGCAGCGGCGAAACCATGCTGGCGGTGCATCAGAGCCATCGCCTCGCCGCGCGCGAATCGGTGTGCATGGCGGATATTGCCGATGAACCGATGCTGGGGCCGACGCGCCGCGCCGCGCCGGGCTATTATGACCGGCTGATGGCGGCCTGCATCTGCAGCGGCAGCGCTCCGCGCTTCGTGCAGGAATGCACGACCAGCTCGATCCTGCTCAGCCTTGTCGCGGTCGATATGGGCATCGGCCTGGTGACGGCGGCGCGGCCGGTGTCGCTGTCGCAGAATATCCGGCTGATCCGCATTCGCGACCTTGATCTCGAATTTTCCGTGCTGCTGGTCTGGCGGCGGCAGGATCGTTCGGCGGCGCTGCGCCGCTTCGTCGAGCTGGTATCCGAACGCGCGCTCGAAACAGCATCGCAAGGTCCGGCCTGTCACCCCGCCGGGGTGACATCGCTGCGCCGCCGGTCGGGCTAGCCTGACCCCGCACTATCCACCGCCACAATCAGCCAACAGCCCTAATCAGGAGATCCGTCTTGACCGCAGCACGACCGCTCAACAGCCTTTACCATTTCGCCTATCCCTGCCGCGATGCAGAGGAGACGCGGCATTTTTACGAGGATATTCTCGGCCTGCCGCTGGTCAATTGTATGCTGTCCGAACGGGTGCCGAGCACCGGCGAGGAAACGCCCTATGTGCATTTCTTCTTCGAGCTGGGCGATGGCTCCTATATCGCCTTTTTCGATCTGGGCGGCGATGAAATGCCCGCCCCGTCGCCCAACACGCCCGACTGGGTCCAGCATTTCGCCATCGAGACCGGATCGGTCGAGGACGTCGCCGCCATGCAGCAGCGGCTCGCCGATCATGGCGTGAAGACCACGCCGCTGGTCGATCACGGCTTTGTCCGGTCGATCTATTTTTTCGATCCCAACGGTCTGCGCCTTGAAATCGCGGCGCGCACCGAAGCGCCGGGCTTTCTGCAAAAGGCCGCCGATGAAGCGCATGGCACGCTCGACATCTGGACGACCAGAAAGCGCCAGGCCGCCGCCCTTTCCTGATTATCCGGCTTATCTGCCCGTCCAGCTCCGTTTCCCGCCCGGTCCGTCTCGCATGGTGAGACTGGACAATTGGCTGGGTGGCGGGCAGGAAGGATCAGGATATTGGAGCGGGGGGAGAGATTGGCGTGGCCAATCCGGTGCAGTCACGACGGCGCGTGCAATCGATCGAGGTGGGCTTTCGGGTCTTGCGTGTTCTGCGCATGGCCGAAGGGGCGCTGCCGCTGCGCGAGATAGCCGCGCGGGTCAACATGCCGCCCAGCAAGGTGCATCTCTATCTGGTCAGTTTCGTGCGCGAGAACATGGCGTATCAGGATCTGAAGAACGGCTATTACGGGCTTGGCTCCTTTGCCATCCAGCTGGGCCTTGCCGCCATCCGCCAGCTTGACGTGGTCAGCCTTGCCTCCGACGTGCTGACCGATCTGCGCGACCGCACCGACTGCGCCATCTACCTCTCGCTCTGGGGCGACCAGGGACCGTGCATCGTCGCCAAGGCCGATGGCGCATTGCAGGGCGCCTTCTCGCTCCGTCTCGGCTATATCCTTCCCCTCACCACCACCGCCACCGGGCATGTCTTCCTCGCCCACCTCCCCGAAAACGAGACCGAGGAGATCATGGCGGGCTATGGCAATCTGAGCCAGATGCCGACGCCCAAGCGCCGCAAACCCAAATCGGAGATCGATGCGATCATCGCCGAAGTCCGCGCGCGCGGCTATGGCTCGACAATTGGCAAGCTTAACCAGAATTTTGCCGGTATTTCCGTGCCGATCTTCGATGCAGAGGGGCAGATTGCCGCCGCGATGACGCTGCTTGGTCCCACCGATTTCGTGACCGGCGACCGGCTCGACAAATATTGCGGCCTGCTGGTCGATGCCGGGACCAGCGTAACGCAGCGTATCGCCGAGGAATCCGCCAGGATCGCAGCCCAGCAATAGCTGCGACAGCCTCAGGCGGTCAGAGCGCGATCGCCACCGATTTGGTTTCGGTATAGGCGTCAATGCCTTCGCGCCCGTTTTCGCGTCCCCAGCCCGATTGCTTGAAGCCGCCAAAGGGCAAAGCAGGGTCGAGGCCGCCGCCATTGACCCGGACCGTTCCCGCTTTCAGCTTGCGCGCCAGCCTGTGCGTCGCCGACAGGTTGTTGGACCAGATTACCGCACCAAGGCCATAGTCGCTGGCATTGGCTTCGGCAGCGATCCGGTCCAGATCATCCTCGCCAAAGCGCATCGCGCACAGGACCGGGCCGAATATTTCCTCGCGCCGGACCGCCATGTCGGCGCTGGTATCGGTGAGGATGGTGGGCGCGACAAAATAGCCCTGCCCGTCCACATCCTGCCCGCCAGCACGCAGCGTTGCGCCCTGATCGATCCCGCCGCGCACATAGCCGCGAATGCGGTCGCGCTGGGTGCTGCTGATGACCGGTCCCATCTGGGTGGCTGCATCGAGCCCCGACCCGATCTTCATCGATCCGGCAATGGCCGCCACGCCCTCGACGACTTCATCGAAATGGTGCTGGTGTACAAACAGCCGCGAACCGGCATTGCACACCTGCCCGCTGTTTCCGAAGATCGAGCGGGCCGCGCCCTCAATGGCGCGCGGCACATCGGCATCGGGCATGATGATGACCGGGGTCTTGCCGCCCAGCTCCAGCGTCACCCGCTTGAAATTGCCCGCAGCCGCGCCCAGGATCAGGCGTCCGACCGCCGTCGATCCGGTAAAGGTCACCTTGTCGACGCCGGGATGGGCGGTAAGGGCGGCACCGGCACTTTCGCCAAAGCCGGTGAGCAGGTTGAATGCGCCCGCCGGAAACCCGACCTCCTCGATCAGCTGGGTCAGGCGCAGCGCGGTCAGCGGCGTTTCCTCGGCAGGCTTCAGGATTACCGCGCAGCCCGCCGCGAGCGCCGGGGCGATCTTGGCCGCCGCCATCATGATCGGTGCGTTCCACGGGACGATCTGTGCCACGACGCCAACCGGTTCGCGCAGCGTATAGGCATGCCATGTGCCCGGTCCGGAGAGCGCGATGGTCTCTCCGTTCAGCTTGGTCACCCAGCCCGCATAATAGCGCAGCGTCTCGATCGCATGGGGCAGATCGAACATGCGCGCATCGCGCACCGGCTTGCCATTGTCGAGGCATTCCAGCGCCGCGAATTCGTCGATATTGGCCTCCAGCGCATCGGCCAGCCGGTTGATGAGCCGAGCGCGGTGCGATGGCTTCATCTCGGTCCATTCGGGATTGTCCATGGCCGCGCGTGCAGCGGAAACGGCCAGATCGACATCGGCCTGCATCGCCTTTGCGACATCGGCCAGATGGGCGCCGGTGGCGGGGTCATGCGTCGCAAAGCTCTCCCCGGCCTGTGCATCGACCCATTTGCCGCCGATGAACAGGCGGTGCCGGCTGGCCGCGAACCGGCGTGCGGCATCGAGTGCCGGTACATGGGCCGCCGCTGCGCCAGTCTGTTCGGTCATATCCAATCCCCGTTTTCAGCCATTTGTGCCCGATTGTTCCCGCGCACCGCAGCGGCGGCAATATCAGGCTATCGTCGTGCGCCTCATTATCCAAGGCATTAGCTCTTGTCGAACGATATTCACTATTGCGCAATTGCGGCTGTTCAGGAACAATGGGCCGTTCCCTGCTTTCGGTTGCAGCAAAGACTGGAATCATGCCACAGGGCATTGATGATAAATCATCAATCCGGCGGGGCCTTTATCCTGCCCGGCACAACAGGAAAATGGAGAGGCAAAGGCGCGTCATGGATCTGCAGTTTGACGAGGAAGAACGCCTGTTTCGCGGCGAAGTGCGCCAGTATCTGCTGGAGTATGTTCCCGGCCATATCCGCCAGGCGGTTTATGAGGAGCGGCCCCTGCCCAGGGAGTGGATGGTCGAATCGCAGCGCATCCTGAACCGTGGCGGCTATGCCGTTCCCCACTGGCCGGTGGAATGGGGCGGCAAGGACTGGTCGGCGGTGAAGCGGATGATCCTTGCCGAGGAGATAGACAGCAATTGCGTGCCCAAGCCGCTGCCGTTCAACACCGCGCTGGTCGGGCCGGTCATCGCAACCTTCGGATCGGAGGAGCAGAAGCGGCGCTTTCTGCCCGCCATTGCCAATCTCGACATCTGGTTCTGTCAGGGCTTTTCCGAACCCAATGCCGGATCGGACCTTGCCTCGCTCAAGACTTCGGCGGTGCGCGAGGGCGATCATTACCGGGTCAACGGGCAGAAGGTCTGGACGACCTATGCGCACAAGGCCGACTGGATATTCGCGCTGGTCCGCACCTCCCGGGGTGAACGCAAGCAGCAGGGCATATCGTTCCTGCTGATTGACATGGCAACGCCGGGAATCGAGGTGCGCGCTATTCCGACGATTGACGGCTATCGCCATGTCAACGAGGTCTATTTCGACAATGTGCTGGTGCCCGCCGAAAACCTGATCGGGGAGGAAGGGCAGGGATGGGACTATTCCCGATATCTGCTGGGCCAGGAGCGATCGTCCATGGGCAATGTCGGCTATTCGCGGCGGCGGCTGCAGCGGGTGCGCGAACTGGCCGCTGCCACAAGCGGCGAGAACGGGCCGATGATCGGCGATCCGGTATTCCGCAGGCGGCTCAGCTGGGCGGAAATCGAGCTGAAGGCGCTGGAGTTTACGCAGATGCGGGTGGTGGCAAGCGGCCGGGATCAGGGCGGCGGGGTCGATCCCAAGACCTCGATCCTGAAGATGAAGGGCGGCGACGTGCTGCAATCGGCGGTCGGCATGATGCTCGATGTACTGGGGCCGGAGGCGATGACCAGCGGTCATGTCGAACCTGTTCCCGATGATCCGTTCCAGGGCATCGATGCGCGCTCCGCCATCGTTGCGGCCTATTTCAGCTCGCGCAAATTCTCGATCTTTGGCGGCTCCAATGAAATTCAGCGCAACATACTCGCCAAGGCGGTGCTGGGCATGGGGGGCAGGCGATGAACTTCGATCTCAGCGAAGAGCAGCAGATGCTCGCCGAAACCGCTACGCGGCTGTTTGACGGCCACGTCCGGCAGGCAGAGCCGGATGCGAAGGCGCAATGGCGCGACTATCAGGAGCTTGGCCTGATCGCGCTGTCGCTTCCCGCCGCGCTTGACGGGCTGGGCGGCGGCGAGGAGGAGATCATGCTGGTGATGCAGGCCTATGGTGCAGCCTGCGGCACCGCGCCCTATCTGCAATCGGTGCTGCTGTCCGGCCGCCTGCTGGCAGAGGCGGGTGGCGAGAATGGCGAGCGCGCCCTGTCTGCCTTGCTGGCGGGCGAGCGCCAATATGCGCTGTGCCTGTTCGAGCCGGATTCGCGCTATCGCTGGGATGAACCGGCAACCCGTGCCGAGCAGATCGACAATGGCTGGCGGCTGACCGGTGCCAAGGTTGCCGTTTGCGATGCCGGTGCGGACAGCTGGCTGATTTGCCCGGCGGCGGTCGAGGGCGGACTTGGCCTGTTCCTGGTCCCGCCCGGCGCAGCGGGGGTGGCTCGCGAAGAAGGCATCGCTCCTGATGGACGACCCTCAGCGAATATCCGGTTCGATGGCGTGATGCTTGCCGATGACGCCGCGATTGGCGACCCGGCGATGAATCGCGCGCGTCTGGCCCGCATTGTCGACCAGGCCATTGCCGCCTGTTGTGCAGAAGCGGTGGGCGCCATGGAAAAGCTGCTCGACATCACGGTCGACTATATGGCGACGCGCGAGCAGTTTGGCACGGCGATCGGCACATTTCAGGCGCTGCAGCATCGCGCCGCGGACATGCTGGTCGAAATTGAACAGGCCCGTTCCATCACCATCTATGCAATTTCGATGATGGCCGCGCCCGAAGCGGAGCGGCATGTGGCGGTGTCTGCGGCCAAGGCGCTGGTCAACCGCGCGTCACGCTTTGTCGGCTGCGAAGCCGTGCAGCTGCATGGCGGCATGGGCCTGACCAGCGAATATCCTGCCGGACGCTTTTTTCAGCGGCTTACCACTTTGGAAAATCTGTTCGGCGATACCCATCACCATCTGTGCGAGGTGGAGCGCGGCGGCGGGGTCTGACGCCGCGCCGCCCGGTGTGATCAGGCTTCGGCGCGTTTCTGCACCACGTCGAGCAGCATGCGCGACGCGGTGACCGATGCCGGCCATGATGCATAGATGGCAAGGTGCAGTATTGCCTCGCCCAGTTCTTCCTGCGTCACGCCATTGTCGAGCGCGATGCCCAGATGCGCTTCAAGCTGCTGGTGCCGGTTTGCCGTCATCAGCGATGCGACGGTAAGCAGCGAGCGATCACGCTTTGACAGCCCGTCGCGCTCCCATATCTCGTCATAGACGATCCGCTGGGTCATTTCGACAAAGCCGGGGGCGACGCTCGCGACATCGCCGCCCTGCGGGCTGGCGGGGCGCTTCACTGCTCGCCCTCGCCATCGCGCTTGTAATTGCCCAGGCCCGGCTTGAAGGTCTTCTCGTCGAGAAACTGCTTCATGCCCTGCTGGCGACCCTTTTCGGGATCGACAAAGGTGGTCTGGTCGCCCTTGGCGGTCAGATATTCGGCGGCCAGCTCCCAGTTCATTTCGCGGGCATGCTTATAGGCCATGCGTGCCTGGCGCAGCACCGTCGGGTTCTTTTCGGCCAGCACCTTCGCCAGCGCGCGGGTGCGCTCCTTCAGCTCCGCCTTGGGCACGGCTTCATTGACCAGGCCCAGTTCCTTGGCGCGCCGGCCATCAAATTTCTCGCCGGTCATCACATAATAAAGCGCTTCGCGGTCGCCCATCAGCGTCGAGATCGCCTTGGAAACCACACCGCCGGGGATGATCCCCCAGTTGATTTCGGACAGGCCGAACACGGCGTCCTCATCGGCGATTGCCAGGTCACAGCAAATGAGCGGAGTAAAGGCACCGCCAAAACACCAGCCATTGACCATGGCGATGGTCGGCTTGACATAATACATCAGCGTCCGCCACTGCCAGGCGCGCGTCTCGCGATAGGCGCGATAGCGCTCGACATCGGTGATCTTGTCGGTGTCCCGGAAAAAGCCCTGCAGGTCCATGCCCGCCGAAAAGGCATCGCCGCTGCCGGTCAGCACGATCACGCTGCACCGGTCGTCGATTTCCAGCGCGTCCAGCACGATGTTCATTTCCCGCGCAAGATCGACGCTCATGGCGTTGCGCTTGTCGGGACGGTTCAGATGAACCCAGGCTATGCCGTCCTCAAACTCGACCAGAACGTCCTTGCCACCGGGTATCGGCCTGTCGTCATGCGTGCTCATTATCTCGTCCTCTTCATGCTTGTCCCGTCGCTCCGGTCACGATCAGGGCATCGAGCGCGACGGCGCCCTCTCCCTCGGCGAAAACCATCAGCGGATTAATGTCGATTTCCTCAATGCCGGTCCCGGCGCGCATTGCTGCGCCGATCCGCACCACCGCATCGGCAACCGCGTCTACATCGCGCGCGGGCTGGCCGCGAAACGCATCGAGCAGGCGCGCGCCGCGCAGCGTGCGGATCTTCGCGACGGCGCGGTCATGCGCGATATTGGCGGGCAACAGCACCGTTGCCGCCAGCGCTTCGGCCCAAATGCCGCCAAGCCCGACCAGCACCGATGGTCCCCAGTCGGGATGGTCGCGCGCACCGACGATCATTTCCAGGCCGGGCGCGGACATCTGCTCGACCAGCACTCCGTCAATCGGCGTGTCGCCGATATTCGCCATCAGCCGGACCCAGGCCGCGCGCAGCGCATCGGCATCGCCAAGATTCAGCATCACGCCGCCAATATCGCTCTTGTGCGACAGTGTGGCGGCCTGCACCTTGATGACGACGGGAAAGCCGATGTTCCGGGCGATGGCGATGGCCTGATCGCAATCGATAGCAAGGCCGCCCTCCGGCACGCGCAGTCCGATGTCGCGCAGGAATGCCTTGCCCTCATATTCGGTCTTCACCCCGGTCTTGCTCCAGCCTGTGAGGCCGGTTGCCGGAGCAGTGCGCTCGCCGAAATGCTGCCGGGCATCGGCATAGCGGGCAACTGCGGCAAAAGCGCGCATCGCCCGGTCGGCGGAGCGGAACAGCGGTGTCTCGCTGTCGCGAACGGCGGCCAGAAATTCCGGATCGAGCGGCGATTCATCGCCGGTTATCGCCATTGCCACCGGCTTTTGCGCGGCCATGGCGACCGGGATTACTGCCTCGCCCTTGGCGCGTTGCTGCGAAGGGCCGCCGCCGGTCATGGACAGCAGCACCGCACCGACCGCCGGATCGCGCAGCATGGCCTCGGCGCTGGTCCGGAAGATGGTACCATCGACAAAACCCGCGGTGCCGACATCCAGCGGATTGCTGATTTCCATGCCGGCGGGCAGCATGGCGGCCAGCTGCTCGCGGGTGTCCCCGGCAATGTCGGCAACCGGCATCGCCATGTCCTCCGCGAAATCAAGCGCCAGGCCACGTATCGCGCCCGAATTGGTGATGATGCCCAGATCGCCCGGCGGCGGTGCCGGAAAGCGATAGAGCAGGGCCACCGCGTCGAGCAGTTCGTCCATCGTGTCGACCGCGATCACACAGGCATTCTCTACCGAAATCTTCATCAGTGCATAATCGCCGACCATCGATCCGGTGTGCGACTGTGCCGCCGCCTGTCCGGCCTTGCTGCGGCCGGGATGCAGCATGACCAGCGGGATGCCCGCCTGCCGCGCGCGCTCTGCCGAGCGCAGAAAGGCGGCGGGATCGCGAATCTGTTCGACATAGAGCGCAATGGCGCTGGCCGATCCGCTGGCGATCACGAAATCGATCATGTCGCTGGCATGGACCACCGCTTCATTGCCGGTCGCGGCCGAGAGCGAGACGGCAATGCCGCGCCCCTGCATGGCCGAGCGGATGCCCGCTGCGGTCGCCCCGCTCTGCGCGATTACCGCCACGCTGCGCGTACCCTCGATCGGTCTCGGGTGCGCCGGTTCGAAGGTCAGCGCGACGCCATCTGCATAATTGACATAGCCAAGGCAGTTCGGCCCCAGCATGGCCATGCCCGCCTGGCGGCAGCATGCTGCAATTGCCTGCTGCTCCGCGCGACCGGCCTCGCCCGCTTCGGCAAAACCCGAGGCGAAAACGACGATGCCGCCAACGCCGCGCCGGGCACAGGCCTCGACCGTCGGCAGGATTGCCGCGCGCGGCACGTTGAGCACAACGGCGTCGACGCCTATGGGCAGATCATCGGCAGAGCGGATGCACGGGCGTCCGCCGATCTCGTCCCGCGTCGGGCTGATCAGGTGGATGCTGCCAGGAAAGCCGAACCGGTCGAGATTGGCCAATATGGTACCACCCATTGTCGCGGGGTCATGCGACGCCCCGGCGATCGCCACCGATTGCGGGCGCAGCATCCGGCCCAGCGCGCCAGCCATGGTTGATGCGCCTTGCGTTCGTCCGGTATCGCTGCTGCTGGCCGTCATCTTCCGGTCGCTCTCCCATCGGTCAATCGGGTGCATCATGGCCCCGCCGCCCTGTCCTGCGATTCATGTCGATGCTGGCACGGAAAAGGTCCAATGCCGATTTTGCCGACTTATGATAGGATCACGATATGGGTCTGTATCACCCCTTATTGATACTTTCCGGTTATCGGCACGGTCCCGACAAGGAATTAGACCATTGCCTGCATGGGAAACTAGAAGCGGTTAAGTCGCAATGATGTGCAGTGAGGGAGAGCAGGTTCGATGTACGGACGCAATGATCTGAGGTCGAGCCTCGCAACAGCGCAAAAGGCACCCGCGCCCACCGGCTTCAAAAATGCCAGCTATGGCCGCTTTTACAGCGATCCGCCGCAGGAGACCGGCGACAATTACCGGCTATGGTATTTTCGCGGACAATCGATGATCGTCTGCTTTGGCGAGGTCGAGGCCGGCGCGGAATTCGTCCGCAGCGGGCAGGTCGATGAATATGCAGTGGTGTTGCCCGATGACGGCCCCGAAGTGGAAATCGAGATTGCCGAGGGTTGTGTGACCGCCCGCGACAAATCGGTCGCCTTTGTTCCGGCTGGCGACAGCGTGGTGCGGGTAAAGAAGGGCGGGCGGCTGATCCGGCTGTTCACCACCCAGTCTCCCGATCTGGTCGCCAAATGTGCCAATGCCGCCGATTATGAACAGCCCGATCCCAATGTCGCGCCCTTTGCGGCATGGCCTGATCCGGTCGGCGGTCGCCGCGTGCGCGTCTATTCGGGCAGCGTCGCCCCCGAACAGGGGCGCTTCGGGCGGCTCTACCGGGGATCGACCATCATGGTGAATTTCGGCGATGGCCGCCACGGCCCGCGTGCGGCCGACAATCTCTCCCCCCATCATCATGATGATTTCGAGCAATATTCGATCGCGCTGGACGGCGATTACATCCACCATATCCGCTGGCCTTGGATCAGCGATTCAACCCAGTGGATGGAGGATCATCACGAGCCATGCGCCATCCCATCGGTCGCGGTCATTCCGCCCCCGGCAACGCATACGTCACAGGGTATCGCGCCCGGCCTCAACCGCCTGCTCGATGTGTTCTGCCCGCCGCGCATGGATTTTTCCGCAAAGCCCGGCTGGGTGATCAATGCCGATGAATATCCGATGCCGGAAAGCGCACCCGGCGCCTGAGGCCGGGAACGCCGGGCAGGGGGCGAATCAGTCCGCGTCCGCCTCGCGCGCGTCGACGATGTTTTTCAGCTGGCGCGCGGCGGTGACCGCAACCGGCCAGCCTGCATAAAAGGCGATATGGGCGATGGCCTCGCCCAGTTCCTCGACGCTCAGGCCGTTTTCAATCCCCAGCTCCATATGTCCCTGCACCTGGTTGCGGTTGAGCGCGATCAGGCAGGCAATGGTGATGAGGCTGCGGTCGCGCGGGCTCAGTTCGGGCCTTTCCCAGACCTTGTCATATAATATGTCCTGGGTCAGCTCGTTGAGCAGCGGGGCCACCGACGCCAGTTCCGCGCCGCGTCCGCCCGAGGGTCGTTTCATAGATTGTCTCCGCACATATTGGATCAGGACGCCCGATAGGGCTCGAAATTCTTGACCGCGTTTTTCAGCATGGCGCGGATCATCGTCAGATCGGATTGCCAGGCAATATATTTGACGCCGCGCTGCACATAGGATTCCAGCTGGGCCGCATTGCCCGCAACCGCGCCGATATGCTTGCGGCCTGCCGCTACCTCGATGACCCGGTCCACCGCTGCCAGCACATCGGGATGGCTGGCATTGCCGGGATGGCCCAGCGACTGGCTGAGATCGCCGGTGCCGATGAAGAGCACGTCGAGATGATCGATCTCGCACAGCGCCTCGACCTCCTCGACCATCTCCTTGTTCTCGATATGCACGCTGACCAGCGTTTCAGCATTGGCCCGGCTTTCGTAATCGGGGCCGGAAAGGCCATAGCCTGCTGCACGGCAGCCGCGCGCCGATCCGCGCTCTCCGATCGGCCAGTATTTCGCCTTGCTGATGACCTCGCGCACCTCATCGGCCGTCTTGAGCGAGGGCACCTGGATGCCGCTGGCCCCGCTGTCGAGTACATGCAGGATGTTGGCTTCGGCGGCATCGGGCGTGCGCACGACACAGCCCATGCCGACCCGCTCGCAGGTGCGGATGATGTTCTCGATCCCGGCATGGGTGAAGCAGCTATGTTCCCCGTCGACGATCAGGAAATCGAAGCCGACCAGGCCGAACAGTTCCGCAAGCGGCGGGGAATCGAATTTGAAGAATGTCCCGAACACGGTTTCGCCCGCATCGAGCTTTTGCTTCACCGATCCGTTGAACATGCTTCCCCCTCCCGGTTCATGGTGCGGCCTCTAACTGCCGTAGTTGCTATTTACAAACGCCATTCAACATGGCACCAAGCCAACTATAAGCCAAGCTTTCATTCAAGCGCACAAGATACTATCGTCCGGCCAGCCTGGCTGCACGCAAGAACAATTGGCACAGGAGGCGATGTGAAACGCAGTACCGACCGAATTCTCACGACCCATGTAGGCAGTCTTATCCGTCCGCTCAACGTGCTTGAGTCAATGATGGCCAAGGTGCTGGGCGAACCGGTCGACGAGGCCGCATTTCAGGCCGATGTGACGGCCGGCATTGCCGATGTCGTCGCGAAACAGGCCGAGATCGGGATCGACATTCCCAGCGACGGCGAGATTTCAAAGCCCAGCTTTCACAGCTATGTGGCCGAGCGGCTGGGCGGGCTGGAGAAGATTCCGCCCGAACAGAAGGCGCCCTATTATGCGAAGCTGAGCGAGGAATTCCCCGGCTTCATGAAGCAGTATAACGCCATGTACAAAAGCATGTGGATGCCGCCCGAGCTGGATGCGGCAAAGGTGCAGCAGGCGGCGAATGTACCGCCGACACGCTATCGCGTGGCCGCACCGATCAGCTATGTTGGGCAGGCGGCGTTGCAGCAGGATCTCGACAATTACCAGGCTGCGCTGGCCGGGCATGACTTTGTCGAGGCGTTCATGCCATCGGCAACGCCTGCGCGTGATGATGCCGATCCCGGCGACGTCTATGACAGCCAGGAGGCTTATCTCTATGCGCTCGCCGATGCGATGCATGAGGAGTATAAGGCGATTGTCGATGCGGGATATGTCGTCCAGCTTGATCTTGGGCTTCCCGCTCGCAACCAGGTGCTGCCCGGCAATCCCAATCCGACACCGGCCGATCTGCGCCGGGCATCGGAAATGCAGGTCGAGGCCTATAACCACGCGCTGCGCGGTATTCCGGAAGACCGGGTCCGCTACCATATGTGCTGGGGCAGCATGAATACGCCGCACACGACTGATGTGCCGCTGCGCGAGGTGATCGATATCATTCTCAAGATCAAGGCGCAGGCCTATGTGATCGAGGGGGCGAACCCCCGGCATGAGCATGAATGGATGGTCTGGAAGGATGTGAAACTGCCCGAAGGCAAGATTCTGGTCCCCGGCGTCATCAGCCATTCGACCAACGTCGTCGAGCACCCCGAGCTCATCGCCTGGCGCATCGAAAACTATGCCAGCGTGGTTGGACGCGAGAATGTGATTGCGGGCACCGATTGCGGATTCTCGCAGGGCTGGAACATGGCGCGCGTGCATCGCGAGGTGCAATGGGCAAAGCTGGAAGCACTGGTCGAAGGGGCGAAGATCGCATCCGACCGGCTGTGGAGCTAGAGCAATATGAGTGACGGCCCTGTTCTTGCCGAGGGACTGGCCGAATATATTGCGGCGGTTCGCCCGGCCCCTGCCGCAGCTCCGCTAAGCCCGGCCGAGGCGCGGCTCGCCGCCGATCTTGCTGCCACGCGGATCGCTTATCAGCCGGCAGTCGCAATGCAGGTGACGACCAGCTTTGTCGGGCAGGATCGCGGCGAGATACCGGTCCGCATCTATCGGCCCGCCGGTGACGGCGCGCGGGCGGCGCTGCTCTATTTCCATGGCGGGGGTTTCACGACCGGCAGTCTCGACAGCTATGAGCCGCTGGCCATGGCGCTGGCCGAAGCAAGCGGCGCAACCGTGATCAGCGTCCATTATGCCCGGCTGCCGCAATCGACACCGTTTGCCATATTGGAACAGGGCTATGATGCGCTGTGCTGGGCTGCGGACATGGCCGATGTGCTGGGGATTGATCGCCGCCATATCGGCGTGGCGGGGGACAGTGCGGGCGCATTCATCGCGGCGCAGCTGGCGGTGCTGGCGCGTGACCGGGGCGGACCGGCGCTGCAATGCCAGTTCCTTGCCTATGGCGTCTATGACATGGATGACAGCCGCGCCGCCTATCAGTCGGGAAGCGATCCGGTGCTTGGCTGGCCGGTCATCCGGGGCATGATCCAGACCTATCGCGACTGCGATGCGCGCAATCCCTCGCCGCTGCCCCCGCCTCTTGGCATTGCCGATCTTGCGGGCCTGCCTCCTGCCATCATGCTTGGCGCGCAATATGATCCCATGCTGGCGGAGGGGCATGAATATGCCGCGCGCCTTGGCGAGGCAGGGGTATCGGTCGATATGCATGTCGCGCAGTACATGCCGCACGGCTTTCTCCGCGCGGTCCGTTTTTCCGAACCCGCTCGCGCCGAAATGCGGGCGATTGGCGCAAAAATCAGAAATCATCTCTAACCAGCAAGGATATTCCCATGGCACTCAAGACCGACGATCCGGCATTTCAGGCCGGGCGCGAACTGCGCAAGCAACTGTTTGGCGAGGCGAGCGTGGAGCGGCTCGACGCCGCTGACGATTTCAACGAACCGCTGGAAAACTATGTCACCTCGGCCTGTTTCGGGGAAACCTGGACCCGCGAGGGGCTGACCCTGCGGGAGCGCAGCCTCATCACCATGGCGATCTGCGCGGCGCTCGGCCGCAATCTGCCGCTCAGCCGTCTGGTCAAATGTGCCGTGCGCAATGGTGCGACCAAAGAGGATATTCGCGAGGTGCTGTTGCAGACGACGCTCTATATCGGCGTTGCCGGCGGCGTGGAAAGCTGGGGCATTGCCGCCGAGGCGCTCAAGGAAATCGACGCCTATTAGGGCCGGGTTTCAGGACGTGCTGTCGGCCAGCTTCTTCAGTTCATAGAGCCGGTCGAGCGCTTCGCGCGGGCTCAGCGCATCGACATCAAGGCTGGCCAGCACGTCGCGCAATTCGTCGCGCGTTTCCTCGGCCTGTTCGATGTTCGCCGCGAACAGCGGCAGGTCATCGAGTCCGGCGGCTAGCCCGCCGGTCGCGGCCTTGCCCGCCTCCAGCTTTTTTAGCACCGCCTCGGCGCGCCTGACGACCGATGGCGGCACGCCCGCCAGCTTGGCGACGGCCAGGCCATAGCTGCGATCCGCCGGTCCATCCGCCAGCTCGTGCAGCAGCACCAGATCGCCCTTCCATTCGCGGGCGCGGACATGGTGGAGCGACAGCGCGTCGAGCCGTTCGGCAAGCCGGGTCAGCTCATGATAATGGGTCGCGAAAAGGCAGCGACAGCCATTGCCTTCATGCACGGCCTCGACCACCGCCCAGGCGAGTGCCAGCCCGTCATAGGTGGAGGTGCCGCGCCCAACCTCGTCGAGAATGACGAAGCTCTGGCTGGTGGCCTGGGCCAGGATCGCGGCGGTCTCGACCATTTCCACCATGAAGGTGGAGCGTCCGCGTGCCAGATTGTCCGATGCGCCGACCCGGCTGAACAGCCGGTCGACGATGCCGAGCTGCACGCGCCGTGCCGGGACGAACGAACCGGATTGGGCGAGCAGGACGATCAGCGCATTCTGGCGCAGAAAGGTTGATTTGCCGCCCATGTTGGGGCCTGAGATCAGCCAGAGCCGGTCATCAGGAGCCAGCGCGCAGTCATTGGCGACGAACGCCTCGCCCTCCTTTGCCAGCGCTGCCTCGACCACTGGATGCCGCCCGGATTCGACATGAAGGACCGGCTCCCCCGCAAAGTCCGGACAGCACCAGTCGCGCTCGGTCGCGTGCAGGGCGTGCGATGCGGCGACGTCGATCCGGGCCAGCGCTGCGGCGGTCGCGGCGATGGCGTCGCGCGCGGCAATTGCCTCGTTCGCCAGCTCCTCGAAATGCGCTTCTTCGGCGGCCAGGGCATGGGCACCCGACTGGGCGATGCGCACGGCTTCCTCGTGCAGCTCGCTCGAATTGAAGCGGACCGCGCCTGCCAGCGTTTGGCGATGGGTAAAGGCCGAACCCCCGCGCATCAGCGCATCGGCATGGCGCGGCGGCACTTCGATGAAATAGCCGATGACCGCATTATGCTTGATCTTCAGCGCCTGGATGCCGGTCTGATCGCGATAGCGCGCCTCCAGCGCGGCAATGGCCCGGCGGGCATTGCCCGATGTGTCACGCAAGGCATCGAGCGCCGCGTCATAGCCCTTGGCGATATAGCCGCCCGACTGGCGCTCGGTCGGCGGGGTTTCGACCAGGGCGCGGCCGAGATGATCGACCAGCGCGCCATGGCCGCCCAGCGCCGGGAGGATGGCTTGCATCAGTTCGGGCAGGTCATCGATCCGGCCGATGCGCTCGCGCAATACACGCGCTCGCCCCAGCCCGTCGCGCAGCTGGCCAAGGTCGCGCGGCGAACCGCGTCCGGCAACCAGCCGCCCGATGGCGCGCGCCAGATCGGGCGTTTCGCGCAGGCCGTCGCGCACCGCATCGCGCAGCAGCGTGTCGCGGGCCAGCCAGGCGACCATCCCTAGCCGGGCGCGGATTGCGGCAATGTCGGTCAGCGGCGCGGACAGATCCGCCGCCAGCTGGCGTGCGCCCGCGCCGGTTACGGTCCGGTCTATCGATGCGATCAGGCTGCCCTGGCGTCCTCCGCCCGTGCCTTCGACAATCTCCAGGCTTTCGCGCGTCGCAGGGTCGATCAGCATGTGGCGCGTCAGCTCATGGCGGCGCGGGGGCTGCAAAAAGGGCAGCTTGCCGCGCGAGACATGGTCGAGATAGCTGATCAGCCCATGGGCAGCGGCCAGCTCCGCCCTGCTGAAGCTGCCAAAGCCGTCGAGGGTCGCGACCGCGAACAGCGATTTCAGCCTTTCCTCGCCCCGGCCGCTGTCGAATTCGCGGGCCGGGCGCAATGCTGCATCGTGCGCTACAGGGTCCAGCGACTCGGGCTGGATGATCTCGCTGGCGTCGAGCCGCGCCAGTTCCGCCGACAGGCTGCCGGCCTCGACTTCCATCAGCTCGAACCGGCCGGTGGATATGTCGCAGGCGGCCAGCGCCAGTACATTCTGTGCCTGGCCGATGGCGACCAGCCGGTTGTCGCGCCGCGAATCGAGCAGGTTCTCCTCGGTCAGCGTGCCTGCGGTAACGAAGCGGACGATATCGCGCGCCACCAGTGCCTTTGATCCGCCGCGCGCCTTTGCCTCGGCTGGTGTTTCAACCTGTTCGGCAATGGCGACTTTGTGCCCGGCCTTGATCAGCCGGGCGAGATAGCCCTCCGCGCTGTGCACGGGAACGCCGCACATGGCGACCGGCTCCCCGCCATGTTCGCCGCGCGATGTGAGCGCGATATCGAGCGTTGCCGCCGCCGCCCTGGCATCGTCGAAGAACAGCTCGAAAAAGTCGCCCATGCGATAGAAGAGCAGGCAATCCGGGGCTTGCGCCTTGAGGGCGTGATATTGCGCCATCATGGGCGTCACCTGCGGTTTTGCAGAATTCCGGCTGTCTGATTTTGCGCTGGCCATGGAAGGGAAGGCGATAGCCGAGCGGCCCGGCAGGCGAAAGGGGCGAATTGATATTGATTAGGGTTCGCGAGTGCTTGCTAGACGGGGGGTTGCCCGGCTATGCAAGGCACGGGGCCGCCCTAGAGCAATATCAATGCCGTGATGCCGAAACGGGCATCAATCGATTTCTTTTGAGCCACGCGCCGCTGGCGTCAGGAAGGGTGTGAGCATGTCCGACAAGAGCAATGTCCAGTTTACCGAGCGCGAAGCGCTGCTGTTTCACTCCTTTGGCCGACCCGGCAAGATCGAGATCATCGCATCCAAGCCGATGGCGACGCAGCGCGACCTCAGCCTCGCCTATTCGCCGGGCGTTGCGGTTCCGGTCAAGGCCATCGCAGCCGACCCGGGAACGGCCTATGACTATACCGCCAAGGGCAATCTGGTCGCGGTGATTTCCAACGGCACCGCCATTCTGGGGCTGGGCAATCTCGGTGCGCTCGCCTCCAAGCCGGTGATGGAGGGCAAGGCTGTCCTGTTCAAGCGGTTCGCCGATGTCGACTCGATCGATATCGAGCTGGCGACCGAGGATACCGACCGCTTCATCGAGGCGGTGGAGTTGATGGAGCCGAGCTTTGGCGGCATCAATCTTGAGGATATTGGCGCTCCCGCCTGTTTCATCATCGAGCAGGCGCTCAAGGAACGCATGAACATTCCGATCATGCATGATGACCAGCACGGCACTGCGATCATCTCCGCCGCCGGCCTGCTCAACGCCTGCTATCTTACCGGTCGCGACATTTCCAAGGTCAAGGTTGTCGTCAATGGCGCCGGCGCCGCCGCAATCGCCTGTACCGCGCTCATCAAGGCGATGGGTGTCGCGCATGACAATGTGCTGATGTGCGATCGCAAGGGCGTGATCTATCAGGGCCGCGAAGGCATTGACCAGTGGAAATCCGCTCATGCCGCCAAGACTGACCGCCGCACGCTGGAAGAGGCGCTGGTCGGCGCCGATATCTTTCTGGGCCTTTCTGCCGCCGGTGCGCTGAAGCCCGAGCTGGTGAAATCCATGGCCGACAAGCCGATCATCTTCGCCATGGCCAATCCCGATCCGGAGATTACCCCGCCCGAGGCAAAGGCAGCGCGGCCCGATGCCATTGTTGCCACCGGCCGGTCGGACTATCCCAACCAGGTCAATAACGTGCTGGGCTTTCCCTTCATCTTTCGCGGCGCGCTCGATGTCCGGGCAACGGCGATCAATGACGAGATGAAGATTGCCGCCGCGACGGCGATTGCCGAACTGGCCCGCGAACAGGTGCCCGAAGAGGTTGCCGCAGCCTATGGCGGTGCGGCGCAGAAATTCGGTGTCGATTATATCATTCCCGCGCCATTCGATCCGCGCCTGATGGAGGTAGTCTCGGCTGCGGTGGCGAAGGCCGCGATGGACAGCGGCGTGGCACAAAAGCCCATTGAGGACATGGATGCCTATCGCCATTCGCTGAAATCTAGGCTGAACCCGACGACCGCCGTGCTGACCCAGGTCTATGCGGCGGCGCGCGCCAATCCGAAGCGGGTGGTGTTTGCCGAGGCGGAGGAGGAGGTCGTGCTGCGCGCGGCGATCCAGTTCCGCGATGGCGGCTATGGTACGCCGGTGCTGGTCGGGCGCGACACCAGGGTTCGCGAAAAGCTCAAGGAACTGGCGGTCGATGATCCCGATGCGTTCGAGATTCACAACAGTGCCAACTCGCCGCATGTCGCCAAGATGGTCGACGTCCTGTATGATCGGCTGCAGCGGCGCGGCTTCCTGAAACGCGACGTCAAGCGCATGGTGAACCAGGAGCGCAACGTGTTCGGCGCGGCCCTGCTGGAACTGGGCGAGGCCGATGCAATGATCACCGGCGTGACCCGGACGTTCAGCCAGACCATGCGCGAAATCCGCCGGGTGCTCGATCCCAAGCCTGATGAAACGCCGTTCGGCATCCATGTCATGGTGGCCAAGAGCCATACCGTGTTCATCGCCGACACGACCGTCAATGAACGGCCATCCTCACAGGAGCTTGCCAATATTGCCGAGCATACGGCAGCGGTGGCCCGGCGGCTGGGCCATGAGCCGCGCGTGGCTTTCCTCTCCTATTCGACCTTCGGCAATCCGCCGGGACGCTGGCTGGAGAATATCCGCGATGCCGTGGCGATTCTCGATGCCAAGGGCGTGGGCTTTGAATATGAAGGCGAAATGGCTCCTGACGTCGCGCTCAATCCGCGCCTGATGGCCAATTATCCCTTCTGCCGCCTGTCTGCGCCCGCCAATGTGCTGGTCATGCCCGGCCTGCAATCGGCCAATCTTTCTGCCAAGATGCTGCGCGAACTGGGCGGCGATGCGATGATCGGACCGATGCTGGTGGGCATGGAAAAGCCGGTGCAGATTGCCGCCATGTCGGCATCGGCATCCGAACTGCTGACGCTGGCGCTGCTGGCATCGGCGGGGATTGTCGGCTGATCGCGTCATGGACGGCGCGGCGGAGGCGATTTTCGCCTGGTTGCGGCTCGATGACCGGCTGACGACATCGGGCCAGCCGACCGAGGCGCAGCTGCATGCGCTGGCCGCGCAGGGTGTGGAGACCGTCATCAACCTGGCGCTGCACAGCCATGAAAAGGCGCTGCCCGATGAGCGCGCCAGCGTGACTGCGCTGGGCATGGACTATGTTCATATCCCGGTGGAATTTTCCGCCCCGGCCGAGGCGGATTTTGCCGCGTTCGTGGCGGCGATGGAGGCCGCGAAGGACCGGCGCGTCCATGTGCATTGCATCGTCAATGCGCGCGTTTCGGCCTTTGTCTATCGCTGGCGGCGGGACGTGCTGGGCATGGATGAGGTGCTGGCGCGGGCCGATATGCTGCGCATCTGGGATCCGGCCGCCTATGAAGATGGCGGCGTCTGGGGAGGCTTTGTCGCGCCTCCGCCAAAATAGGGCCTATCGCTTGCGGTAGCGGAAGTACCACACTTCGTGACTGGGTTCAAGTATCATATTGATTCAATTCCTTTTTATGGAGATTTTCAGTCTTAAAAATTGCCCCAGCAATCACCAAGCAATCACCGTTTTCGACCATAGTTCTCCCGGCGCCAACGGCATGAGCCCGCATCACTTGGCCTTGACCTCCGCCAGGACTGTCTCAAAGCCCAAGGGCAAGAGAAGGGTCGAAATCAGCCTGGCCTGTTTCGCGTGCATGGAGTCCCCGGGCGCTTTGATCTCGACAAACTTTACGCTGCCATTCTTCCAGAGGGTCAGGTCCGGCCACCCTGCTCGTAGGTCATAAGGTGCCGTTGCAAAGACTCGCGCAATCTCGACAAGCCGCTCGGGGCGAAGGTTCTCGTAAAGGCCCAGCACATGCTCCCGGCGAACGGACGGATAAAATGCCGGACTTTTACCCGCCGTTGCTGCGATGATCTTCCAGTTGGCTTCGATCTGGCCGCGCGTCGAACGCGCAATGGTCTCAATCATCTTCCTGGGTTCGAAGCGGTCCTCATCGAATGCGACGTTCTGCGCGTAGAGTGCTTCTACGAACGTGTCAGCATTGCGCTTTGGGACAACACTGAAAGATGCGGCCTTTATCAAAGTGAGGATCAGACCGCCTTCGGCGGCGGCACCGTCCCAGCCATCGGCACGATAATGATCCAGCGCCGCCACTTCGACGCTGCACACAGCTGAAGAACCATCAAAGCGCCATTGCTTGGCCCCGTCCTGCTCCAGTTCGACGACTTCGTGGCGGATGCCCAAGCGTTCCGCCTGTTTCTGGTAGCGACTGGCTCTTGCCGGCTTGGCCCCTTTGCCGGCGGGTTGCTTAGATCGCTGCAACTTGCCGAGGCGCCTCGCGACGCCGACCTGTGGATCGATCGCCAGAGCTTGCTCATAGGCATCAATCGCGAGAGCCACCTCACCTGCCTCCTCTTGCATCTCTCCACGTAGCCGCAGGGCCTTTGCCTGGGTCCAGATATCGTCACCCTTGGCGGCAACATCGAGACCTGCGAAAATGGCATCGCGCAACTCTGTGGACGGATCTTGACCTGCAGCCTCAAGGGCCGTGCGGATGACCGACAAGTCTCCGGCCGCTATACGCCTCGCCTGCCAACCTTCGCGATCGACCATCTTGCCCGCAAAGTCGTATGCGACCCGGGCCTCCCCATTCTTCCCGAGGAATACGCGCCGGGCTTCGGTGTCGAACTCGTATCCGTCGGCCCAACCGGTTTCCTGTTCCCAACTGGCAATCTCTTTGCCCTGTTCGACATCGAACAGGAAATAGCGACAACTGTCGGGGCTGCCGGGAGCGTTGGCTGTCTGACAGATCGCAAAGCGACCGTCCTTGGACAGCCCGGAACTCGCCATGTTGGCAGCGAACTCCCGTTCGAAGTGACTGCTGCCGTCGGCTCGAAATCCATGCAGGCGCCCTTTCAGCCCGTCACCGAACATCCAATCGCTGAGGATGAAGTTGCCATTGTCGGCGACATGACCGTCCTGTGGCCGCTCAAGTCGACCCTCGAGAATGATCCGGTCGTTTTCAAGCAATGCCCAGGTGCCGTGACCTTCTTCGCGGTATCCTCCCCGCGTTCCGTCCGGATGGCGATCAGCCCAGATCAAACGATATCGACCATTGGGAGAAACGGAGGAATGACCGATGAAGTCGAGCGAATCGATGGACACAAGGCCATGCCCGAACTGGTGGATGTCCAGTTTCGCCTTAGACGAATCTACTGGCTGAGGGGCAGGCTGCGTCCCGCCGGAGAAAACGCGTCGCAGAAAGTCCTTCATGCCTCATCCCTCCAAAATCATGGTGCCAGCGCTGCTTCTGACTGCTCATGAACAAAGGCGGGTTCATATTCCTTGGCCAGATTGCCCGGAACGCCCACATCGCGCAGCACTTCGCGCCAGTTGTCTGAAACCTTCTGCGCCATCTCCCGGACCATCCGGCGTGCCTCATCTTCGGCGATCTCGAAAAACTGCGAAGTCTCGAGTGCGAGCATCATCGATCGGTCGTGCGAACCGCCTTCCATGATGGCAGTTTCCAGATGCGGATTGCGGTCGGGGGCCGGATTGACGTCGAAAACTGGCGACAAGCGCCATTGTCCGTTGCCGACATAGAGGAAGCCGTGGTTCTTGAGATGATCGTCCTTGTTCGAGACCAGGATCGTGAAGATGAGCCGCCGGAACAGTTCCTCGAAATCGGCCTGCGGGGCGGCAGAATGCCCGCGCATGAAATCGACGATCTCGGTGTAGGATCCGTATTCTGTCCCGGTCTTGCCCAGCGCCGTCCGGGCCGAGATATAGGGAATACGCGCACTTCCCCGTCGGTCGAAGCGTTCAATCAGTGCGACCGGGAAGGGGGAATCGGCGAGTTCCAGCCGGACGTCCGGCGTGCGAATGCCGCACATGCGCGCAAGGCGCAGTGTCGCGACTTCGACGCGCTCGATCGGCCGCTGGTCGTGAACTGAGGTGAACTTCGCGAGCCAGAGCGCGTCACCGTCGCGGACGTTGGCCTTGGGGCGGGCACCGCCCGAGCCGCCCGCCCCGGCAAGCGCCTGCATTTCTTCGGCAGAAATTTCCTTGCCCTGTTCATAGGCGCGGGCGATGGCCGTGATGTTCTCCAGTTCGACAAGCCGCGGAACGGCATCGGCGGCATTGCCCCTGATGATCGCTCCGTCAGCGTCGAGAAATCGCAATGCGCCCTGGCGGCACATGTCGTCGGACAGCGTGAGATACTCGAATTCGGAAAGGCCGTTGCCATAGGCCCGTTCGAGCAGGCGGCGACCCCAGTCATCTGGCGCAGCATCGGAGAATGCGCCCGGCAAGGAATCGCGCATATGGCCCGGTCTGCCTGATGTGTGAAACGGCCCCCCTTCGAGGGACAGCGCCGGATCAATTGCAAAGGCTTGCGGATTTTCGCTCCATTCCTGGTCATAGGTAAAGGTCGAGAACTGGCGCGGCCCGGTTTGCGTGAATCGCAATTGTCCGACCGATGTCAGACTTTCGCCAAGTGCGACCTGTGCGGAAAAATCGGCCATCAGAATGCCACGCCGTCCTGATCGGTGTCATCACCCTCATTGCCAAGCGACTGGCTTTGCCGCGAGCCTGCGCGACGGGTGCCGGCGGACGACCTGCCCCTGCGGGGCAACCGCTCGGCATCGAGCGCCATGCCCAGCTCGTCCTTGCGGGCGTCGATGAGGTCGGCCAGCCGATCAATAAGCCCGAACACCACGAGGACATCACTCAGCGTCCCAATTCCGACGCCGGAATCGCCTTTTTCAAGTCGCGTTATGGTGCTCGCCGACGTTCCCGCGCGCACTGCCAGATCGGCAACAGAAATGCCTCTGCGCAGGCGGGCGCTGCGCAGGTCATGGCCCAGCTGTTTCAGGGCGCTTCTGGACTTGGGCGAACTCATCAACAATCATCCATATATGACGCGAATTATCATTCAATCGTTCATATATGGCTAATTGTATCATAGAGCAAGCTTGCGTGGACTTAGCCTTGCGCATTGTCGATGGCGGTCAGCACATCGACCAGTTGCGCGCGCAGACCGGATAGTCCGACAGCGAGCACCAGATCGCGCCGGTCAGCGAGTTCGAGCACTGTCCGCAATATCTGGTCCGAATGCCGCATCAGGACAACGAGATTATCTGCGCTCGGACTGTTCTTGCCGTCAAACCAGTTCCGCACTGCCCGCTCGTTGGAGTTCGTCAACCTGGCAACGGTTTTGACCGAAGAGCCGAGTGCGCCAAACTCCTCCTTCAATGCCAGCGCGAGCGCTTTGCTCAGCATGGATGGCGACAGTTCCGGAAAAGTCTTTCCTGAATTCGACTGAATAATTCGGTCCTTCTTGGTGAACGACATACCTCTGATCTCCCAATAAGTTTCACGGGAATCGGAGGGTGTCATTCCCTGGCGGGCGGAAAGCACTGGGCAGATGCAGGCGAACGAAGAACAGACAGGACAGGATCAGGACGGACCATTGGTCCGGGCCGCGCAATATGTGCGCATGTCGACCGAGCATCAGAAATACTCGACCGAGAACCAGGCCGAGATCATTGCGCAATATGCCGCACGGCGCGGCTTCGAGATCGTCAAGACCTATGAAGACTCGGGCAAGAGCGGGCTGAAGCTCGAAGGTCGCTTGGCCCTGCAGCAACTGATTGACGATGTCCGGGCAGGACGGGCCGACTTCGACGCCGTGCTCGTCTACGATGTGAGCCGTTGGGGGCGCTTCCAGGATGCCGACGAAAGCGCCTATTACGAGTTCATCTGCCGCGAGGGCGGGATCACCGTCCACTATTGTGCCGAGCAGTTCGAGAATGACGGCAGCCTGAGCGCCACGATCATCAAGAGCATGAAGCGGGCCATGGCGGGCGAATACAGCCGCGAACTTTCGGCCAAAGTGTTCACCGGGCAATGCCGCCTGATCCGGCTCGGTTATCGCCAGGGTGGCCCGGCCGGCTATGGTCTGCGACGCGTACTGGTCGATGAGCATGGGCAAGTGAAGGCTGAACTTGCGCGCGGCGAGCACAAGAGCCTGCAAACCGACCGGGTCATCCTGCAGCCGGGGCCGCCCGAAGAAGTTGAGACAGTCCAACGTCTATACCGGATGTTTGTGGTGCAGCAGCGCAGCGAAAGCGAGATCGCCGATCTGCTCAATGGCGAAGGGATCAGAACCGACCTTGGCCGGGCGTGGACGCGCGGAGCCGTGCATCAGATTCTGACCAATGAGAAATACATCGGCAACAATGTCTACAACCGCATCTCCTACAAGCTGAAGGCGAAGCGCGTCGCCAATCCGCCCGATATGTGGGTGCGGCAGGATGGGGCTTTCGAACCGATCGTCGAGCAGGACTTCTTCGACGCCGCCCAGCGCATTATCCAGGAGCGCTCGCGCCGCTTCACCGACCAGGAACTCCTCGACCGCTTGTCCTGCGTTCTCGCCGAGAAGGGCTGGCTGTCGGGCATGGTCATCGACGAGCTCGACGATATGCCGTCGAGTTCCACTTTCCGGCATCGCTTCGGCAGCCTGACCCGAGCCTATGAGCTGGTCGGATTCACTCCCTCACGCGACTACAGCTATATCGAGATCAACCGGGCTCTGCGCGCCATGCATCCGGGCATTATCGCGGCGGTGATCGGTGACATCGAGGCGCAAGGCGGCGCAGTCGAGCGCGATCCTGTCTCCGATCTGCTGCGGATCAATGAGGAGTTCACCGTCGCGCTGGTGATTGCCCGCTGCCATGCTTCACCCGCCGGTGGCCTGCGATGGCAGGTCCGCTTCGATAGCGGCCTTCGCCCCGACCTGACCATTGCCGTCCGGATGGAGGACGACAATCGCACAGTGCGTGATTACTACCTGTTCCCATGGCTTGATCTCAGCCGGACGCCACAGCTGCGCCTCGCGCCTGACAACGGAATCCTGCTCGATGCTTTCCGCTACGACAGCCTCGACGCCTTCATCGACCTGACACGCCGCACCTCGCTGAGGAAGGCGGCATGAGCGACGCAACCACCGAAATCCGGCAAGTGCCGATCGATCTCATCACCGTGCTCAATCCGCGTGTGCGCAACAAGCGGGTGTTTCAGGAGCTGGTCGATTCCATTGCGGCGCTTGGCCTCAAGAAACCGATCACGGTCAGCCAGCGACCCGGAAAGAACCGCTATGATCTGGTCTGCGGACAGGGGCGGCTCGAAGCCTTCATTGCTCTTGGCGCGACGGAAATCCCGGCGATGGTCGTTGAAGCGAGCGAAGAGGACTGCTTCGTCATGAGTCTGGTAGAGAACCTCGCGCGCCGCCAGCACAGCCCGCTCGAACTGGTTCACGGCATCGGAGAGTTGTCACAACGCGGGTACTCGCATGCCGAGATCGCCGAGAAGGTCGGCTTCTCGATCGACTATGTCTCAGCCATCTGCGTGCTGCTCGAGCGTGGCGAGGAAAAGCTTATCAACGCGGTCGAGCGCGGCACAATTCCGCACTCAATCGCCATGGAAATCGCCAAGGCCAAGGAGGGCGAAGTCCAGAAGGCGCTGGCCGAACTCTATGAGGAGAACAAGCTGCCAGGAAACCAGGTCCTCGCGATCCGGCAGATCATCGAGCAGCGCAAGGCGAGCGGCAAGCAAGTCCATCGCAACTCGAACACGGACGTGCGACCGCGGCGGGTCAGTTCGGAAAGCCTTATCCGTTCCTACCAGCGCGAAACCGAACGCCAGAAACTGCTTATCAAGCGGGCTTCGCTCGCACGCAGCCGCCTGCTGTTTGTTTCCAACGCACTGCGACGCCTATTAGCGGACGAGCATTTCCTAACTCTGATGCGTGCCGAAGGGATCACTTCCCTGCCTGAGGCTTTGGCCGAGCGTGTCGGTGCTGGGTGCGCGTCATGACCAAACCGGTCAGGATCGCCTTCGAGCAGGACGTAGTCACGGTTCCCATCGACCGGCTTCTGCCGACAAAGAGCCTGCCTAAAACCCTGCTGAAAGGCGTCAAATACAACCGGATCGTTGCGTCGATTGCCGAGGTCGGGATTATCGAACCACTTGATCTGCCCCCTTCTGAGTGGCCCAATTTTTATTTTAGGAATGGCCACGAAGGAGGAATGGAATGGCAAGGAAGCACAGGCCGGAAGATATCATTGGCAAGCTGCGTGAGGCGGAGATCGTTCTGGCGCAGGGCGGGACGGTTGCAGATGCATGCCGCGGATCGGAGTTACCGAACAGAGTTATTATCGCTGGCGCAAGGAGTACGGCGGCTTGAAGATGGATCAGGCTCGACGGATGAAAGAGCTGGAAAAGGAAAATACACGGCTGCGTCGGGCCGTGTCTGATCTGATGCTAGACAAGTTGATCCTGCAGGAAGCTGCCAAGGGAAACTTCTGAGCCCTGCGCCGCAGGCGCTGTATCGATCATATAAGGGACATGATGCCAGTGTCCGAGCGGCGGGTCTGCCGTGTGCTTGGGCAACATAGATCGACACAGCGCAAGACGCCGCGTGGGGCAGATGACGAAGCCGCACTCACTGAAGACATCATCGCCCTGACCAGACAATATGGTCGCTACGGCTATCGCCGGGTGACCGCCCTGCTGCGGGATGCCGGCTGGCATGTGAACCGCAAGCGGGTAGAACGCATCTGGCGCCGTGAAGGGCTCAAGGTGCCGCACAAGCAGTCCAAACGCTCTCGGCTTTGGCTCAATGACGGATCATGCATCCGACTGCGACCAGAGTATCCGGGGCACGTATGGTCCTACGACTTTGTCGAGGGGCGGACGCACGATGGTCGCAAGTTCCGTATCCTGTCGATCATCGATGAAGCCAGCAGGGAGTGCCTGGCCCTACCAGTTGCGCGACGACTGCGTAGCGAGGATGTGCTGTCAGCGCTGGCTGAACTGTTCGTCACCCGTGGGCCGCTTAAGACATATACGGTCAGACAACGGCCCTGAGTTTATCGCCAACGCCGTGCAGCAATGGCTGGCGAAGATCGGTGTGAAGACGCTCTACATTACACCCGGCAGCCCTTGGGAGAATGGCTACTGCGAGTCCTTCAACGGCTCGATGCGAGACGAACTCTTGAACGGGGAGATCTTTTACACCCTGGCCGAGGCTCAGATCCTGATCGAAGCCTGGCGGCGGCATTACAACACCATCAGACCGCACAGCTCACTTGGCTACCGACCACCGGCCCCGGAAGCAGCGACACCACCATGGCTGCCCTCCGGTTCCGCTTCGCTCCACCTACGGGCAGCCATGGCGTCGGAGGCAATTATGCACTAACAAACAACACGGACCACTCGGTGGGGGCCGGTCAATCAACGACCGGGTACACGACCTCGTGGTAGTCCATTTCGACGCCCGCGTCAGCGATATCGTCCCAGGATTTGATCCCGTCTCCGCCCTCTTTGGCGCAAAGCACCAATTCTGGGATGCCCAATGGTGGCGTTTCGTCCTTCTTCGTTCGGGGCGGCTTGCGCTCGGGATCGGTGATCTTCACGAGCACTGTCTCGGTCAACGGACCGCCCGGAGAGGACAATGTGCACGTCATCTCTACCGCATCGTCTACCTGGGCTTCGCTCGAAGCTCTCAGTCCAATCTTGATTGTACCCTCGTTCGGGCTAGATCGAGAGATGTCGATCTCGTCGCCATCTCCGCTCAGCCCTAGGGCATCCCCCCCGCCATTCCCCCTTTCGCCGGGCCTGGTCAGAACGATAGTCAAGGATCCGGGATCGGTGCTGCGATCGAAATATTCGTTTTCGACGTCGGTGGCGAAGGAGATTGTACGAGACCCACCCTTGGGAAGTTTGAAGAGCTTTAGGCCCCGGTCCCCTGGCTCTCCCCCCTTTGCGTTGAACGCGGTTGGATAGCGCTGCGGATCGAATGGCGGCACCTCGCGTGGTTCGCTCTGTTGCTTCCTTTCCGGCTTTTCCTGTTTGGTTTTCGCGTTGCCAGGCCGCGGTTCGGGGAGATCGAAGGTCTGGCGCAGAATTTGCGTGAGTGCGTCGCTCATCGGCATGTTGCGCGTGACCTCGCGCAGCATATTGCCGGTATCCTCGTTGTCCAGGCTCAGGCTTGCTTTCCGGCGTTTTGCAATTTCGCTCAGTTCACTGCCGGAAAGAAGGGTGCGCAGGTGTGCCCGCAGCGCGTCCGATGTCGCACTGTCTTTAAGTCTGTCACGCGACGCCATGAAGAGCTCGTTGCGCACCTTTAGATGAAGCTGTGTGCAATCGACGTGGATCAGCACATAGTCCTTGAGCAAGTGCATCTTGAGGCTGCGAGTGATGAACTCGGACGTGAAGCTGCCGTGCACCTGTCCATTTAAGGCAAACAGGACCGACATATTGTTTTTGAAGAACTCGTTGCGGATGTACGCCTTCGTTTCCTTCACGCCTTTCCCGCGGGAGCGGGCACTGAAAACGTAAACCGTGATGGCAAGCCTGCCAAACTCTTTGCTCGTGTCTTCAAGCGAGAACTGCGCCTCGATGATCCTGTCGTCGCCTTCCAGACGACGTTTCAAGCCGTAGACCGCGGTGACAGGGTTTGTATTGTCAGGATAGCGCTCATTGTTGTCGACTGTGAGGAAGGGGAGGGCTGGTTCAAAAAGAAACTCGTTGAGGCTGCGATTGAGGTCGCGCGAAATGATCGAACGCGCTCCCGATGGCAGTTGATAGGAATAGAGTTTCACAAGGGAGCCGGTCCGGAACTTTCGCTCCTCTAAACCTAAATCGAGCTCATCGATCTCGAAGCTGGGTATCCTGCCATCGATGACAAGATACTCGTACCAAGTATTCTTCCGGTTCGCCGCATCGACAAGATGGGGAGGGTGCTGACGCAAAAGCGTGAATCCGAACGGTTTAGTGCCGTCGAAGCGCTTGCTGCCGATTAGTTGGTAACGCTTTTCGCCGCAGAAGACGACGGCGCCAGACCCGCCCATATTGTATTTTCCTTGGACGAAATGCACCTCGTTCTTGTTTCCGCGGAGCAGCGACAGAAAGGTGGTGGGGAAGTCTTCGGGCGCCTGCCCGACACCGTCATCGTAGATGAGCAAGGACGTGTCTAGTTTGGGGCCACTTGCAACGATCTGTAGGTCGCGAGCGCGCTCCCGGCGCACTTGTCCGATGTCCCAGTTCTTGTGACCGGGAAAATAGCGATCGAGGGCCTCCTGGAGGCTGCGGGGAGCCTGTTGCGAGCGCGGATCGATCCCATCTTCGAGCACCTTCTTTTCCAGGATGGCGTCGATACCGTTGGTGATCTTCTCGACCAACGCTGGAACTGGATTGGCCTGCTGATTTTCGACGACGCCGAAGTAGGCCTCGTTGTCGCCATAGGGCCTCCAATATGCTGGGGCCTCGACTAGGCAGTACTTCGAGAGAATGGCGTCGACTTGGCGTTCGGTCGAAGCTTCGAGCAGTTCACAAAAAAGATCAGGCGCGTTCAAAATGTGCCTCTCATCTGCCTTGAGATTGCTTCGCTGACATTCCAAAATGCCGCCGGTTGTCGCGTTCGTGGGGACTTCTGTCCTCTTACGGCGCGATACCTTGCCTTCTCGGACATCACAGCCCTTCCGCCTCAACGTTGACCAGGTCTTTGTCGTCCAGGTTGCAGACGAACTGCAGCCACGGCTTTTTCGAAGCATTGGCGACGCTCGTCGATATGCCGTATGTCTCGAGCCAACCGGGCAGAGCAAGTCCGTCCGTGAGCATAGCTTGGCGCAACTCCTCGCTGTGCTCGAGTGCAGCATTAAAGTATGCCTTGTGGTCGTCGTGAAATTGAGCGGGATCGCGCGCTGCCAGATTTGCGAGCAGAGCCCGCGCGTATTTCTGAGTGAATAGGATGCGCTTGGTCTTGTCGTCGCCGCCGCGCGGCATGAGCACTTGTACCGTCGCGCCCGGAAGCCCCTCGATCTCGGTTCGCTTCGCTTGGTTGCCGTCGAGCACTTTTATGAAGCACGCGACTTTGGCGCCCACGTGGACCGTCGGCGGAACGGATATGCCAACCCGCGAGAGGTCTGCCAGGGCCGCCTTTTGCACGGCCTGTGCCGGCAAACCGCGAAGCCGTCCGAGGAAAGTGTACGCTATGCCATCGACATCGAGTCTGTCTGTTGCACAAAGCGAGTGGGTCATCAGATCTTTGTTGCGCCATTTTATGCCCTTGGGGGCACCGAGATGGATCAGCTCGCCCGCGAACGCGCCTTCATCTTTTAAGCCCTTGACCTGCCCGCCGACCGTTAAAATTCGGGCTGCTGCGCAAGCTCCATCGCGCACTACCAGATCGCAATCGGGCGATACGATCATGCGTACGTCCTTCTTGTCGGGCGACAGGAAGACGTCGCCCAGACCGAACCGCACGCGCTTTCGCGCTTCATGTGCATTGAACCGCATGCGGTGAAAAAAGCGCGCGATCTTATCGGACGGAAAGGGATGTGCCCCGGTAATGGTCTTGGTGAGCTCGGCATCGTCCAACTCCCGGAAATGCGCGGAATCCCATGCGATCTGCTCATCAACCAGCGCGCGCAGCGTTTCGCCTAGGAACCATTCAAGATAGTCGGCGAAAGGCTCTGCCTCATCGTAGAGGCGAAAGCGCATGAGGTAAGCGAAATCCTTGAGGTCGAATTCGCTCAACTCCTCCTCGATCTGCTTGAGCGCCTGCGCGGCGCCATCGCGCCAGTCTGAAATGGCCGCTTCGAGTGTGCGCCCGAACGCGAGACTGCCCGAAGTATCGACGAGGACGTCCGCTGCGTCTCCGCTGGCCTCGAGCGCATCGCCTGTACCTGTAACCCATTGCTTGTGCAGATAGCCAAAACGCAGGCCCATCACCTGCCCTTCGAGGTTTGCTCGGTATCGCTCGGCACGTGACTGAATGTCCTTCGAGGACATTAGCACTATCGCGGGCTTCTCGCCGGTATGCGCGGCGAGCATTTGCCGCAAAGTGGCGATCGACCGCTTGCGATCGCCGATTTCTTCACCCTTTGTTTCGGGACCCGTGCCGCGCGATGGCGGGCTGAGGAAAAAGTCCATGAAGACGAGGTCGGGGCCCTGGTCCCGGCAAGCCCCGACGGCACCCTCCAGACCAGCCAGCCGGACTTCGACTCCCTCGCACCGGCGCAACATCTCGACGAGCGGCTCAAGCACATCGAGCGCTGCGCCTTTCGCGGCGGCAAAGGCCCCGCCGGGGTCGACCGCCGGATCGCGGCTACCCAGATAAGCGTCGAATAGCGCCTCGATCACACTTGATATGTCCTCGGAATCGAGATCGCCTTCGCCGATCGCTTCGATTGCAGATTCGACTCGTTCATTGGGCAATGTGTCTGCGTCGATGACCTGCCTAAATGCAGCGGCGCTAAGTAGATCGACCACCGCCCCGCTATTCTCGGCGGACAGCACAAGTGGGTCATAGGAATCGTCGACGACCAGTATCCGGGTCACCGCGCTGTCCTTGATCGTCTCGATGATCTGTGAGGCATAGTTCATCGCGCTAACTCATCTGCAGGATGAAGCCGTTGACCCGCTTCGGCTGGATGCGGCCAACTCTCTGGTCCATCAACAGTGACCAGTCGTGATACTGCGCCATGTCGCGGGCGATGAAGAGACCGAGACCCTTGCCCATTCCGCTCGGCTTGGTTGTGACGAACGGCTGGAATATCCGCTCACGTCGGTCAACGGGAACGCCCGGCCCGTTGTCATCGACAATCAACTGCCTTTTGTCTGCATCGATGGTGATCGACAGCTCGGGCTCAAAACCGTCCTCGTATTCAGCCTGGCGCTTGAGCCAGTAGGCTGCGTTCACCACGAGGTTCTCAACAATCTGTACGACCATACCGCGAACCGCCCGGATCGTGAACGGCTGGTCGGGCAGGTCGAGCTCGAGTACGATAGCATGGCGCGCGAACTCGCGCTCGTGGTTGGCGACGATTTCGTGGATGACGTCCCTGAGATCGAACCGAGTCTTTGTCTGCCGCTTCTCGCCCGTGAGCTCGTCGAAGGCGGCTATTCGCTTGTACAGTGTCTGCAACTGATCGCTCAGCGTTCTGACAACCGGAGCGGACGAACCCATTTCGCTAATGAGCGTCATCGTGTGCGAAACCGCGCGTTCCAATTCGTGGAAGATAAACTCGGTCATCAAGCCGACGCCGGCCAGGTAAACAAATTTCTCGCGGTCGTCGCCGGCCTGCTCGCGCACCCGGTCGAGCTGCTTCAGAACGCCGAGCGCCTCGTCCCTAAGCAAACCTGCGGTGCTCTCGATCACCTCGATCTCACTCGCGAAAGCACCGTCCGCCTCGTCGCGGAGGCTCTGCACGGCGCGCTTCAACGCCTTTTCAGCGCGCAGGATCTGGTTATTCTCGAGTTCTTCCTTGCGGAACTGGATTAGTTCAGCCTCATCGACCTCGTTGATAAAGGCGCGAAACTCGACATTGATGATCCATTCGACCAAGCGCTTTAGCGCGTCAGAAACCTCAGACTGGACCAAGCCTTCGCGATTTGTTTGCTCGCTCAAATAGCGGTGTGGGGTCTCTATTCTGACTCTGCCGAATACCTGCTGCCGATTTAGCTTGAAGCCCGACGAACCGAATGCCTTCTTGTCGAGTCCGAGCCAGTCGTCGTCTGGCTCGCCGAACGGCAGGACGCGAAAGCCGTGTCGGTAGAGCATCGGGCCGCCAGACCAGCGCGCGAGCTCCCTCTTGGAAGCCGTGGCGTTCTCGCTCAGCCCCTCGATGCCTTCGATGATCCGGCGGTTGTACCAAAAAACTTCGAGATCGAACGCCTTGAGCTTGCGCAGTGCATCGAGGCTGATCGGAGTTTCCTTGAACGCGGCATGGCCACGCTTGGCACGGCGTTTCTTCGTCGCCTTGCTGACGTTCATCACCTCGGCACCTTCGACCGCGATCGATGTCTTCTGCTTCTTGAGGCGATAATCGATCTCACCCTCGATCGCCGGGTTGCCGTCTGCGTCAAAAAAGAAGCGCGCGGTACATTGGGCGTGAGCGCTCGTGCGCAGTGCCTTTGGGACTGCCGGGATCATCACCCTTTGACCGTTGTGCCGCGCCTCGATGAGCTTGTTTGCCAAGCCTTTTTCGAACGGATCTACAAACCTTGAAATCTTGCCGTCGAGGAGCTCGGTGAACCGCACCAGGTCCCAGTCCGCGCTGAGATTCTCAATTCGGATCGTTGTACCGCTGGTGCTCGGATCTTCCTTTCTGTCGCCCAGTTCGGGATCGACGGGGATGCTTTCGACGCGCTGGTCGCGCTCGTGCGAGAAATCGGACCAATCGATGGCGAGGAGGTTCCAGTTGGAATCACTGGCCCGCGTCGTGCGCACCAGCAGCTGGCCGCCTAAGCGCATCGCGGACAGGCGGCCGATACCTTTGTCGCCCAGATTGGTGGCGCCCTTCTCGTTCTCCCGGCGTCGCGAGCGGGTGCCGATGCGCAAGAAGATGGTCTCGAGGTCCTCAAGCGACATACCTTCGCCGGTATCGCGAATCTCGATCCAATTAAGCGAGGCATAACCGTCCTCAAGGGCATCAATGAACGCTTGTCTTTCCTTACAGGCATTGAGAACCTTTAGGAAAGTCATTGCCTCGGGTAGGTCCGCGTCAGTCAACTTCTCGCGCACAAACGTGACCAGTTCCGGGATCGCGGCTTTAGTCTCTCTCGCGCGCCGTAGCGCCTCGCGGAAGTCGGTAAAGGCAAGCTGCGAGTGCACATCGACCACGACCTTCGGTGATTTTGCATCGACCGAATTCTTGATGAGCTCGTAAAGCGCGATCTCATCGTCGCTGATGAGTTCGCGCCCTAGTTCAAGCAAAGTCCTCGCTTCGAAGGTGAAGCCCATTGGTCCCCCAGATCAGAGTTGGCAAATAAGGCAGCCACTCTCGTCGATTTCTTCAATATCATCACCAAACACTTGTGCGAGCGTTAAATTCTCAGCGCGTGCTTGCCTGTTCTTGCTGCGACGTTCATGCTCTTGCTTAATGGCAGCCATGCGCTCCGGCCGTTCAAGCTCGACCAAGCTTTCCCGCTCGCTCCATGTGAACGTGTTGCCGCTGCCTTCGTAGGGCTTTTCGTAGGCCTTGGCCTTTTCGAATAGGTCGGGGTGCTTTTCCTTCAACCGTACCCACTCGATCTTCTGCTGATAGAAGCAGAAATAGCAGCCTGATCGCGAGCGGCCCCACTCGGTGTACGGCGGCAGCCCCACGCCTGAACTCAGTAGGATCTCGCGGATGTCCGCGAGTTTGAGGCCATCGTCTTGGAAGGGATAAACCGCAGTAATGTTGGGTTTATGGCTGATATAGCCCGAACGGTTTTCATCGGCGCGCAGGCCGACGTAGTTCACTACCGGATCATCGCCGACAAAGTCCTCGAACGGTTTGAGCTTCAGCATTTTCGTACACCAGCGCCGGTGGTTCGACGGGATCATCCCGCCATAGACATCGTACCAATGGTCGAATCCCAGCTCGGCGTTGAGGCGATTCACCCGCTTGCCCAGGTAATCCTCGATACGCTCAAGGTAGGCGTAGGTTTCGGGAATCTCTTTGCGTGTATCTGAGAAAATGTATTCCATTTCCGGGACACGGTCGCGCAGATAAATCGCCAATGCTGCGGAATCCTTTCCGCCGGAAAGACTGAGGATGTGCCGGGTCATTTTGCGTCTTCCTCGAGTCGTTCATCTATGATCTCCTGCAAGAGACCGATGAGGATGGCCTCGGGCCGCTCGATCTTTTGCAACGCTTGCCTCAATTTCCTGGTCGCAGCCTTGTCTTTGCTGGCACCGTGGTGGAGATAAAATGACCGGTCCTCTCCATTGGAAGTGGTGATATGAACCGCCGTCACCGGTGAGGAGCGTGCGCTCGCCACCCGCAACGCTGCCAGACGGCGCGCCAGTGCCTGCGCAATGCGGCGAACTTCGAAGCCAAACTGGTCGAGAAGGCCATCTTCCCAGCTTTCCAGGCGTTTGCCGACCAAGAGACTGGCCACCCCATCCAGCCAGAGTTCTTCACCCAATTCGATATTCATCGCCCGCTCGATGAACGCCCGAAGCTTGTAGTCACCCAACTCGAGTAGATGGTCCTCATAGTCCGCTCGGATCTGTTGTCGCAGGCCAGCGAGGCTTCTTGCCCCGAAAGCGTCGATGAGCCGAACTTCGACTTGGCGCCGCAACTGCGGCAGCGCATCTGCAATCTGAGTGAGCGCGTGGTCGAGCACGCTAGCGTATCGCTCGATATCGATCCCCTCGTCGGACCGCGCAGAGCAGGCATCCGGAAGCGTGACGAACAAGAGTTCGATGGGTTCTTTCGCCTTCTTAAGCGTTGCCCTGACCGCCTGCGCGACGTTGTCGATCTGTTTCGTGGACCTGGCGTAGTCGCTGACGTCACGCCACCACATGAAGAGAGCTTGGACGACGGGCTTGAGTTCCGCCGAAGGCCTTGTTCCGTCGAAGATTGAAAGCTGCGAAGCCAGATGCTCAAGCAAGTCCGTTTCACTGTGGGCGGAAAGGCGCTTCAATGCGAAATGCTGAGGGTTCTTCGCAAGGCGCATGAAATGCGCTTCGGTCAACTCGGGCTGGAATGTTCCGCGCTCGATCAAGGCGATTGTCGATCGGTGATGGAGCATCACAGCGGCGATCAGAAGGAGGGCCGGACCGGCCCTGAGCCCATATGGAGCCTTCGCCAATTCTGCCATCAGTGTTTCGAGCGATACCGGATGATCTGCTCGGACCAGTTCCTCAATCCGATCCCAGACCGGTCTCCAGCCTAGACCAAAATCCTCATCTGGCGGATGGAACCTAAACGCGCCACCGACCTTGCGATGCATGGAAGTCGCATCGAACATTGACCGGTAGATCGTCCTTTCGGGGGGAGCACCGGTAAGGCCCAGATGCTCTTCCTCCTCGTGTTCTATCATCCGTTTCAGGAGGCGCATCCTCGCCGCCGCGATCGCAGAAGAGAGCTTGGTCCGGTTGATGAGTTCGTTGCGCAGTAGCGGTGCCTTTTTGAAGACAGTTCCGCAAATCTGACTCAGCTGGCGGCTTAGCGCCGCGCGATCCGCGATGGCTATCTGTTTGCCGACGTAATACCAATCATCGGTACCGTTGCCGAAAGCGATCGGAGCCAGGCGCGCCTGCAGGCGCTGCTCTAGGCTGGTGATACTACGCACGACCTCTCCGCGGGCGAGCTCATCCATTCGCAGTTCGGTGCAGCTTGTCTCGATCCACTTCCAGCAACGTAGCTGATGCGAAAGATTGAGGTCTTCGTCCTCGATGCGCCTGAGATGCACCAAGCCAAGAGACCCAAGATTCTTCGAGAGCGACACGGCGCTGGCTCGGGCAGCGTCGGGATCATCCGAGGGATGGAGTGGCACGATAACAATCATTCCATCGCTACCATCCACCAAGGGTACGTCGTCGCCAAAACAGACAGCGAAATTTCGCAGAGTTCCGGTTTCGTGGTAATGGCGCTGTGCGATGATTGGGCGAAGTGAAGGCCCTTCGCTGAGGTCCCCCGCTAGCCGGTCAGTTTTGCGGATAGCGCGCTCCGCTTCAGCCAGCCAGAATCCCAGATCGACGCTGCTGTTTGACCATAGGCTGTAATCCTTGGAGGCCGCACGCTCGTAAAGAACGCGCGTCGATACGAGTGTTGCAAGCGCGGATTGCACTTCATCGCTATCCATCCCCAACGCCCAGCTCAGCGTGTCGATATCCGCCTGGAGGCCGGCAACCGGTTCGAGCGTGGCAATGACCGCGACTGCTTTGAGGACTCGCTCGATAGCCCTTTCTTCGGTTGCTAACGCATCGACTGCTTCGCGGCCCAGTGCCCAGCGGCGATCACGATCCCTGCTGTCGAAGCGAAGGCCGCCCAGCGAGGCCAAATAGTCGAACACACTGTCCAACCGATACCAGGCGTTGGCGTCATAGCGCGTCGCATGTGCGAATTGCTGAAATCCTGAAGGCTCGCTCGATTGAAGGAAGCTGAAGATCGATCGATCATGCTGGCCAAACCGGCTTGCTGCGGAAGTCAAGCACGCGACCGACGCCGGGTGGAGCGGAAACAGCGCGGCGCCCAATGCGCGCAGATCTTTGCCGGGCATGGCGAAAAGGGATCGCTTCGATGCCTGCGAGTAGAGACTATCAGCGGCTTTGCAAACCGCCGGACTGTGCGGTGTGAGGGTCGTCAACGCATTCGCGAGAAGATGGACGGACTGCTCGCGAGGCTCAGTGAACGCGATCTCCTCGTAGCGTTCGGCGCTGCGCGCCCATTCCTTGCTCGACCAGTCGTCATGATTGCCAAGATAGTCGTCGAAGCGGTGATGAAGAAAGGCGACGACCGCAAAATTTTCGTGAGCGGAGCCGCTTGCGCGTTCGGCGAGCTGCTGAAAAAGCGCCGGATCTTCGCTTGCCTGATTAGTCGCAGCGAACTCGAGAAAACGCCCCATCTCATCGACCAGTAGGAGAAGACCTGCTCCATCTGACACCCTAAGACGTTCAGAAAGTTCGACAAGTTCGTTCAAGACATCTTCGGTGTCGATCCGCGTACCGTCTTCGCTGCCGAGAATATGTTCGCACCGCAACGCCTGTGTATCGGCTTCACCAAACCTTGCGCGCGCATTCGCTGCTACGGCGCTGAGTAGATTGCGAGCCAGACTCGCGCGCCGCCCGACGACAACTAGGGGTGCGAGAGACGCAAAAGCATGCTCGACAGGCACATGTGAGGCAATTGCTTGTGCGCGTGGATCGTTCGATTGGCAAAGCCTAGCCAAGAGCAAGCCAAAAGAAGACTTGCCTGAGCCATAAGGCCCGGTGACCCGGAACGCACGCTGCGTGGAGCCAGGAGACAAGCCACTCGACAACCGAACAAGCGCATCGCGCGCCCGCGAGGTCAAAATATACCCATCAAGCGCCGCCGGATCGTTCAGGTCGCGGGCGATGTCGGCGGCTCGCACGTAACGCCGCTGGACCGCTATCCGCTCGGAGATCATGTGTTTGGCCATGCGAGAGCCTCCAGACGTTCGAGGTGATCCCCGGACCGCGCGACAAGCGCAGCACCGCCGGCTCCATCGCTGTCCAAGAAAAGGCCGGCCTCCTTTGCTAGTTGCTCGATCATTACGTGTAGCGATCCCTCGTCCAGGCGGAAGATCGTCGCGGGGCCACGCTTATCGAGTTGCAACGTGCGCATGGAGAGCTGCGCGGACGCACGGGCCGTGCCGCCCCAGAAGTCTCTTAGCGCAAACGCCAGATCACTCAACTTGAGGTCCGGTTTAGGACCGCGATTGAACGACACCAAGACCGAACCGTTATGATACGCCGTTTCGAGCAATCGCAACTCCTGAAACGGAGAATTCGCACCTTCTTCGGTAGCCGCACTAACATCCGACCGCGACCAGTCATAAGTGCGCAGGAATATGTCCATATGGGCTGCGGCCGTATTTCGCGATATTGGGCGCTGCACGGCCGCTGCCCTGCTTTCCACCAGGTCGACGAGGCGGTCGCGCGAGATGCGGGCGTCGAGCAGGTCCTGCACCGCGATAACCCAAGCGCCCAAGCCCGCGTGAACGGCGATATGCCAGTGGAGCCGCCAAAGTGAACCGGCGTCTTCTAGATAAGGGTCTTGACCGGTCTTCGGATCGAAAAGTCGTCGGGCAAAACGCGTATTAAGCGTCTGTCGCTTAGTTTGCCGCGTGAGCCCGAATGCGCCACCCCAGAATCGGATTGATTTGACCATATTCTTGCCCAACCCAAGTGTCAGGATGGCGTGATCATCGTCGGCGAAGAGGTCAGGATCCTCTGCAAGCGCATGGTAGAGTTTGACAAGCCAGCCATAGCGACAGACGAAAGATTCGTGCCCCGAGAACACTTGCGCTTGAGATCCGTCGCTCGACCACGTGTCGCGCGTCTCTTCCATTGTCGCTGTTCTGGTCACGAACCCTCCGCCAAACGCGCTATGGCTGCGGCGATCCTGTCCGCAGCTTCATCTATTTCCTCTGCGCGGCTGGGTCTGCCAAACCCGACGCGCACCGCTCCTGCAATCCTTTCGGTCGAAAGCCCCATTGCCTCCAAGACTTTCGATTTGCCGATCGCACCGGAGCTGCATGCCGAACCGGTAGCAAGCGCGACGTCAGGCAACAACCCGAGCAAGCCATCGGCATCGATATCGGCAAAGCTGATATTGAGGTTATGCGGGATGCTTGAGGAGGGATCACCGTTACGAGCAAAACTCACACCACGCCTTTTCAGCCGATCAACGAACCGTTGCGAAAGGCTGGCGCAGTGAGCCCAGTCATTCTCCCGCTCAATGACCGCCAGCTCGCTTGCCCGTCCAAAGCCAACGGCCAGTGCAGTTGGGATAGTACCCGGATGGAGTCCGCTTTGCTGCCCACCCCCGATAATCAGCGGCTGCAGCCGCGCCAGATTTGCACGGGACGCGCAAACGGCGCCCAAACCGGCAGGCCCGTAGACCTTGTGCGATGAAACGGTGATGATTGTCTCCGATCCAAGGTCATCAATGGGGATCCGACCCAGAGCCTGCGCAGCGTCGGTATGTAAGACCGCACCTTGTGCGTCGCAAAATTCCGCCAGCTCGCGAATGGGCTGGATGGTCCCGACCTCGTTATTGACCGCCATCACAGAGACGAATGCAGCGCCTTCGATCAGCTCGAATGCAGCGTCGAGATCGATCAGCCCGTCATCGGACACTGGAACAATATCCAACAAAGCCCCGCGAGCTTCGCACCAGCGGGCTGTTTCCAGGACGCTTGGATGTTCAATGGCGCTCACCACCATCCTAGTGCCAGGACCGCAGAAGCTGCGTATAACCAAATTGCAGGCGAAGGTCGCCCCCGGCGTGAACAGCACCCCTTCGCTTTCCGTCCCGGTCGCGAGCGCCAGTCGTGCGCGGGCGTCTTCGACCGCCTGTCTCGCGGACATTCCCGTGGTGTGTTGCACCGAGTGCGGATTGGCGGGCGCGCGCAACCAAGGAAGCATGTCGTCAAGGACGCGGCAGTCAAGCGGTGTGGTGGCTTGGAAATCAAGATAGATCGACGATCTCATTGGCATTTGCTCACAAAGAAGCCCAGTCGCACCGCTATTGATCGCTTCAGTATAAGAAGGGCCCAGAATTCATTCATCGCATTAGAACAATCGCCGAACGCGCGCCGGATTACAATTGCCATGTCATCCTTTCGCCCGAAAAGGAGCGGGCGTACATGGCGAGGCACGGCCGGCACGTAAATGGGCCGTCGCTATCGTTCTGATTACCCGATCCCACTTCGAGCGACCGGATTGTTGCCCGATAGGTCGCTTTCCGCTTAGTGCAAGTTCCTGAAAGGAGACAAACTTCTGCGTCGCAATAACTGCCGATCATTCGCCGACCCGCTGATGTCCGCTTTCGGGCTTCTCCATCATAAAGCCGGGTGACTGTGCGCAGGGCGCTTTGCTGCCGCAACCAACACCTCCCGAGAATTACCGCTTACCTCTTGCTTGTTCCCGGAGACAGCCTGACAGGACTGTCCAACGGAGCAGGCAGAACTGACCATCACCGTCAGCAGTTTCTAGCTCTACGCCATGCCGCGACGCTGCAAACCCGCTGTTGCGTTCCCCCGAACTAATGTCTCTTTGATCTGCCTCGCGAGCGCAGCCGATGGTCGGTTGCCTCATCTGAACGGGGCATCCCATGAGCGTCATTCCGATCCGGTCCGAAGCATCGTCGCGCGGGGCGCGCATGTTGCGCACCGCGTTGGGGCCGGAGATCGCGGCCTGGCTGGAAGATGTCTCGGTCATCGAGGTCATGCTCAATCCCGACGGGCGGCTTTGGATCGACCGGCTGGGAGCCGGGATCGCCGATACGGGAAGCAGGATGGCCGCTGCCGATGGCGAGCGGATCATCCGGCTGGTCGCGCATCATGTCGGGGCTGAGGTCCATGCCAGGGTGCCGCGTGTTTCGGCAGAGCTTCCCGAGACGGGGGAGAGGTTCGAGGGGCTGTTGCCGCCGGTCGTGGCGGCACCCAGCTTCGCAATCCGCAAGCCGGCCGTCGCAGTATTCACGCTCAGTGACTACGTCGCGGCCGGGATCATGGCGCAGGGTCAGGCCGAAGCATTGGCCAGCGCGGTTGGCGAGAAGAAGAACATCCTCGTCGCCGGGGGCACATCAACCGGCAAAACCACGCTCACCAATGCGCTGCTGGCCGAGGTTGCGAAGACCGCCGACCGGGTCGTCCTGATCGAGGATACGCGCGAGCTGCAATGCGCTGCGCCCAATCTTGTGTCGCTCAGGACCAAGGATGGCGTGGCTTCGTTGTCCGACTTGGTCCGCTCGGCGCTTCGCCTGCGGCCCGACCGTATTCCCATCGGTGAAGTGCGCGGGGCAGAGGCGCTCGACCTGCTCAAGGCCTGGGGCACCGGCCATCCGGGCGGCGTCGGCACCATCCATGCCGGGTCCACGCTCGGCGTGCTGCGGCGGCTTGAGCAATTGATCCAGGAAAGCGTCGTCACTGTGCCGCGCGCGCTGATCGCAGAGACCATCGACGTCATCGCCGTGCTGGTCCGCGACGGCACCGGACGACGGCTCGCCGAACTCGCCGAAGTCACCGGGCTCGATGAGCGCGGTGACTACCGCATCCTCCCTCTCATCCCCAAAGCCCAAGGAGACAATACGTGATCCAGACCGTTTCGCGCGCGCAGGCCCGGCTGTCCTCAGCCATGCTCGGTGGCTTCGTTGCCCTTACCGTTGCGGCACCTGCCCATGCCGCCGGCTCCTCGATGCCGTGGGAAGCCCCACTCCAGTCGATCCTCGAATCCATCCAGGGCCCGGTCGCCAAGATTGTCGCCGTGATGATCATCATCGCCACTGGCTTGGCGCTCGCCTTCGGCGATACCTCCGGCGGCGCACGGCGGATGATCCAGATCGTGTTCGGCCTGTCGATCGCCTTCGCCGCCTCGTCCTTCTTTCTGTCGTTCTTTTCGTTCGGCGGCGGGGCGCTGGTCTGATGGAGGCCGCGCCGCCCGAAACAGTCCCCGGCTACGTCGTGCCGGTCCACCGCGCGCTGACCGAACATATCCTGCTCGGCGGCGCGCCGCGCGGCCTTGCGATCGCCAATGCGACGCTGGCTGCCGCGATCGGACTCGGCCTGCGGCTGTGGATCGCGGGCGTGGTGATCTTCGCTCTCGGCCATGCGGTCTCGGTCTGGGCGGCGCGGCGCGATCCCCAATTCGTCGATGTCGCGCGGCGGCATCTGCGCTTTCCCACTTACTTGAGGGTCTAGCCGCATGCTCTCGCTTCGCGAATACAGGAACAAGGCCGACCGGCTTGCAGACTTCCTGCCCTGGGCGGCGCTGGTCGCGCCCGGTGTGGTGCTCAACAAGGACGGCAGCTTCCAGCGCAGTGCACGCTTTCGGGGGCCTGATCTCGACAGTGCAACGCCTGCCGAACTGATCGCGACGACCGCGCGGCTCAATTCTGCGCTGCGTCGACTGGGTTCAGGCTGGGCGATTTTCGTCGAAGCGGTGCGTCGCCCGGCGCAGGATTATCCCGACAGCCAATTTCCCGATCCGGCCTCCGAGCTGATCGAGCGCGAACGCGCCGCCCAGTTCGCCGAGGAAGGGGCGCATTTCGAGAGCGGCTATTTCCTGACGCTGTGCTGGATGCCGCCAGCCGAAGACGCCGCACGCGCCGAGAGCTGGCTCTACGAAGGCAAGGCCGAGAAGGGGATCAACCCCAAGGAACTGCTCGACCTCTTCATCGACCGGACCGACCGCCTTCTGCGGTTGGTCGAAGGCTTCGTTCCCGAAGTCGCCTGGCTCGATGACAGCGAGACCCTCACCTACCTGCACAGCTGCATCTCGACCCGTAGCCACCGGGTTCGCGTTCCCGAAGTGCCGATGCACCTCGACGCTC
>JAWKXS010000002.1:62500-952308 GCA_041396885.1 Blastomonas sp. | reverse complement strand
CCCCGCCGAGATCGCCGGCCAACGTGTCTGGGGGCATGCCCCCAGACACGTTGCCATCCCATCAAACATCAATCATGAAGGTGCGAGACTCTACCTCTGAATGGTAACAATCAGGGGAGCACGTCAGCCTGACTCGCATCATTTCCCCGGTTCGCCAATCAACGTATTATGCAGCCTTGGCAAATAGGGTTAAGCCAGGAAGTATGAAGAGGCCTCTGATCGAGATCAGTAATAGCGATGTGAGGTGGTGCCGGTCTTATAGACAGGATGCTAAGCTAATCCCCGCCGGAATGAATGGCACGCGAATGAAGACTACAAGGAAGCACTCCAGCGCGGATATCAAGGCCAGATCCGCCCCCCAACGCATAGCGTGGATCCACGTCGAGGTCAGTGTCTACAAGATTCATCGCCTTCTCCGCCACCTATAAATTAGGCAATAGCTGGATTGAGAAGTTCGGGCTTGGTCCAAAATGCTCGCCAATAATTAAGACGCGCTCGGTGATTAGCTTCGCGCTTTGTGATGCGCATGTCGTTCCGTCTAATTCTCCGTCTCGAACGCGTGCTTCCCTTTCCGCCGGAACAGCACCAGCGCCTGCGATCCGTCAGGCCCGCGCAGCTTGGCGGCAACGGTGAGGAACGCGCCATAGAGAGCGGCGCGATCATCGTCGGTTAGTTCGACCAGATCGGCTTTGGCGACCAGGCCGCCCAGCTCGATCAGTTGCCGGGTTCGTTCGCGGCGTTTCACTTGCCATTCGCGCATGTCGGTTCGTGCCTTTGCCGCCTCAAGCCGATGCCGCGCCGCCGTCGAGCGGCAGAGTGCCTTCCGGCTGCTGGCCAGGTCTGCTCGAAGTGTCGCGTGCCTTGCCCTGAAAGAAAGCGGCACCACGCTTGCGCCAACCCTCCCCTGTCTCCTTGTCGATATTGGCAGCAGCATCGAGCAGCGCGCCTGCAAGGGTCTCAGCGTCGAGCGCGTCGGCACCAGTCGCCGCCACCAGCGCTCCAAGGTCGCGCACGCGGCGTTCCTTCAACTGCTTGGCCTTGTCGGCAAGCGCCTTCAGCTCCGAATCAAAATCGCGGGGTTTGCGCATGGGAAGTCTCCATCATTGGTGTGATGGAGCTATGGTAATCTCTGAGCTTTCCCAATGCAGTAAGGTCGCCGGGACAGTGTGATACCGCCTAGTCCCGATCAGGATTTTATCATGAGAGGGCGCGCTTATACGTCGTGCCGACGTGCCGTTTGCGGTGTAACTGGATTGCCGACATGGCAATCTTTCACTTCAGCGCAAAGGTCATCGGACGGTCGAGCGGACGCAGTGCCGTTGCGGCTGCGGCCTATCGTGCTGGCGAGCGGTTGCACGATGAACGCATCGACCGCGACCACGATTTCACCAACAAGGCAGGCGTCCTCCATTCCGAAGTGATGTTGCCCAAAGGCGCGCCCGAGGCGTTCGCCGACAGGGCCACCTTGTGGAACGCGGTCGAGGCTGCCGAGAAGCGCAAGGATGCCCAGCTTGCCCGCGAGGTTGAGTTCGCCCTGCCCCGCGAGCTTTCGAAGAAGGACAACATCAGGCTGGCGCGCGAGTTCGTGAAGGCCGAGTTCGTCGAGAAGGGCATGATCGCCGACCTCAATGTCCATTGGGATATTGGGGAAGACGGCAAGGCCAAGCCGCATGCGCATGTTATGCTGACCATGCGCGAGGTCACGAAGGATGGCTTTGGCGCAAAGGTTCGCGAGTGGAACAAGACCACACTGATCGAGCAATGGCGCGAGCGCTGGGCCGATCATGTGAACCGCGCTCTGGCGGAACGCGACATCGATGCGCGGATCGATCACCGCAGCCTGGAAGCGCAAGGAATTGCGCTGGAACCGCAGGACAAGATCGGTCCTGCCGCCTCGCGCATTGGCGGGCGCGGGCTGGAAGCCGAGCGGATAGAAGAACACCGCGCCATCGCTCAGCGCAATGGAGAGAGGATTATTGCCAGTCCGGCGCTGGCGCTGGATGCTATCACGCACCAGCAGGCGACCTTTACCAGGCGCGATCTTGCCGCCTTTGTTCACCGGCACAGCGACGGCAAGGAGCAGTTCGACGCTGCCTACAATGCGGTGCGCGCATCGCCCGACCTGATTGCTTTGGGCAAGGACGGACACGGGCAGGATCGGTTCACCTCTCGGGCGATGATCGAGACAGAACAGCGCCTGCATCGCGCCGCCGACACCACGGCACAGCGCACGGATCACACCGTCAATGATGTGCAACGCAATGCCGCATTCGCAAGCGCTGCGAAGCACGGCCTCGTGCTTTCCGGTGAGCAGAAATCTGCCTTCGAACACGTCACCAACAGCAAGGGTCTTTCCGTGGTCGTTGGCTATGCCGGGACCGGTAAAAGCGCCATGCTTGGCGTGGCGCGCGAGGCATGGGAAAGCGCAGGCCTCACCGTGCGCGGCGCAGCGCTCTCCGGAATTGCTGCCGAGGGGCTGGAAAACGGCTCCGGCATTGCTTCGCGCACCATCGCCAGCCTTGAACATCAATGGAGCAAAGGACGCGAACATCTCACGTCCCGCGATGTGCTTGTTATCGACGAGGCGGGCATGGTCGCCACGCGCCAGATGGAGCGCGTACTGTCCCATGCCGCGAAGGCCGGGGCGAAGGTTGTTCTGGTGGGCGACCAGCAGCAGTTGCAGGCCATCGAGGCAGGTGCAGCCTTCCGGGCAATCCACGAGCGCCACGGCGGGGCCGAGATCAGCGAGGTCCGCCGCCAGCTTTCGGCCTGGCAGCAGGATGCGACCAGGCAGCTCGCAACGGGACGCACCGGCGAAGCGATCCGCACCTATGAAAAGCGCGGCATGGTCTTTGCCGCCGAGACGCGGGAGGCTGCGCGGACAGAACTGATCGAGCGATGGGACCGCCAACGGCAGGCCAGCCCTAGCGATACGCGGATCATCCTGACCCACACCAATGACGAGGTCCGCGAGCTGAACCAGATGGCACGCGAAAAGATGCGCGATGCTGACGCTTTGAGCACGGATGCCACGATCAAGGCGGCACGCGGCGAGCGGCAGTTCGCCAGCGGCGATCGAATTATCTTCCTGCGCAACGAGCGTGGGCTTGGGGTGAAGAACGGGACTCTGGGAACAGTCCGTTTGGCCAGCGCCCAGCGCATGGCGGTGCGCACCGACGATGGCCGCGAGGTCGCTTTTGACACCAAGGACTATGCCCACGTCGATCATGGCTACGCGGCCACGATCCACAAGGCGCAGGGCATGACCGTGGACCGGGCCCATGTGCTTGCCACTCCGGGCATGGACAGCCATTCCGCCTATGTCGCCATGTCGCGCCATCGCAAAGGGTTGGCCCTCCACTATGGCCGCGATGATTTTGCCGACCGGTCGAAACTTGTCCGCAGACTAAGCCGCGAGCGCGGGAAGGATATGGCGGGCGATTACAAACCCGAGCAGGCCTTTGCCGAACTGCGCGGCATCAGCTTCCGCGAGCGGATCGTGAAGATGGTTCGTCAGGTGCCGGAACGCGCCAAATCCATCTTCGGCAACTTCCGTCCGCAGGCCCGATCACTTGAGCCGATTCCCGCCCAGGCAAACACGCAGATTGAGCAGCGCCGTGCGGTCGAACGCTATGCCCGTGCGCTTGGCGATATCGGCACAATGGAGGCTCAGGGCTTGCCCGTGCTCCCGCACCAAAAGGACGCGCTGGAGAAGGCAGGAAAGGCCCTCGAAGCGATCCGGCCCCATGCCGCTGCCGATCTCGGCAAAGCGCTGGATCGGCATCCTGGGTTGATTGCAGAGGCCGCTGGAGGGCGTGGCCAGGAAGCCATGCGTGCCATGAGCAAAGAGGCTGCCGTGCGCACCGATCCGGCACTGCGAACCGAGCGCTTTGTCAGCGACTGGCAGGGTCTGAGCACGGCACGCAAGCAGCTTGAGCAGCAAGGTGACCGCGCAGGCGCAGCCCGCGCCTCAGCCAAGCTGACCGAACTGGCAAAAGGGCTTGAACGCGATCCGCAGGTTGAAGGCCTGCTGCGCGGCAAGACCCGCGAACTCGGCATCGATCCAAAGCCCGAACGCAGCATCGCCAACGAACTTACCGCAACCCTCGCCCGCGAGCGCACCCGCGCTTTCGACATGGGCATCTAGGAGAAACGACATGGAAGACGACCACATCGAAGAAGTGCAACTGGACCTCGAAGTCGAGGAGCCATCAGCCCCGTCACCAACGCCGGATGCGAAAGAAGAAGCCGATCCGGCAGCGGAAGCCTTCGCCCGTCTTGAAGGCGAAATGGCGATGGTGCGCCATACGGTCCAGAATATGGCCAGGGAACGGGCCGACATCGTGATCCCGGATTACACGACAACGCTCGGACAGCTGGCCGATCAGTTGGCACGGGTCTCGAAGACGTTGAGCACAATCGGCAGCAAGCCCGCCATCGAGTTGACCCCGGAAGATATTGCAGTTCAGATCAAGCGCGCCTCGCTCGACATGCTGCGCGATGCCAGCGACCTGTTCCGGCACGGACGCAAAGACCTGGACCTTGCAACCGGTCGGCTCGCCGCAATTGTCGGGCGTGTCCGCACCGAGGCCGAGCAGAAGCGCCAGACCTGGCGTTTTGCAGGCTTCGGGTTGGCCGCCGGTATCCTGCTTTGGTCGATCCTTCCCGGCACCATCGCCCGCGCCATGCCAGAAAGCTGGCAATGGCCCGAACGGATGGCTCGAAAGGCGGTTGGCGAACCGAGCATCGTAGAAGCAGGCATCCGATTGATCCGGTCGCAGAATCCCAAAGCCTGGGAGGAATTGGCAGCAGCGCAGGCCGTTTTGAGTGCGAACCGCGAAGCCTTGGAAGAATGCAAGGAACGAGCGGTGAAAGAACGGGCTGTCTCTTGCAGCATCAAGATTGCCCAATAGGGGCACGTCGCTCGCGCCAATTCTGGCGATTGCCAGAACACCATGCGAGCGAATATCTGTGAGCCTGTGAAGCCCAAGATACTCACTACCATCCAAGACTATTCATGCAGCCAGTTCGGAGCCGACGCGCTTGCTGGTGTGACCGTCGCGCTTGTTGCATTGCCGCTCAGCATCGCCATCGCCATTGCGTCTGGCGCGCCACCCGCCGCCGGTTTGGTCACCGCCATCGTCGCCGGATTTCTGATTTCAGCGCTTGGCGGAAGCCGGGTACAGATCGGCGGCCCGACCGGTGCGTTCATTGTGGTGGTTTATGCCGTGATCCATGAACACGGCTATGACGGGTTGCTGCTCGCCACACTGATGGCGGGGCTTATCTTGCTCATCGCCGGGTTGTTGCGAGCAGGTCGCCTTATCCGCCACGTTCCCGAATCCGTCATCGAAGGCTTCACCTTGGGAATCGCGGTGGTCATCGCGGTCAGCCAGTTGAAGGATCTTGCAGGCATGACCGGTCCGGCATTGCCCGCCGATTTCCTACCCAAGGTCGAAGGGCTTTGGGCAATGCGTCAATCCATCGATCCCGTAAGCGTCGCGATGGGAGTGGGCGCGGTTGCGGCAATCCTGATCCTGCGTCGGCTCGCACCGCGTATTCCGTGGCTGGTAGTGGTCGTGGTTCTCGCCAGCGTTTTGACGGCGCTTGGTTTTGCACCCGTGGAAACGGTGAGCGCGAGATATGGCGCACTTCCCAATGCCCTGCCGATGCCGTCGATTCCAAATGTCAGTGCCGAACTGTTTGTCGAACTGTTTCCGTCCGCCCTCACAATCGCGTTTCTGGCTGGGATCGAATCCTTGCTCTCCGCCATTGTTGCCGACCGGATGATCGGCGGCGCTCACCGGTCGAATGCAGAGCTGATCGCACAAGGGGCCGCGAACATCGCTTCGCCTCTCTTTGGTGGCCTTCCAGCAACCGGCGCGATTGCCCGCACAGCCACCAACGTCAATGCGGGCGGGCGCACACCGGTTGCTGGTATGGTCCACGCCTTGGTCGTGCTTCTGGCCTTGTTGGTGGCCGCGCCACTAGCAGGTGCGCTCGCACTGCCCGCGCTAGCCGCCTTGCTGATTGTGACAGCCTGGACGATGAGCGAGCCGCACCGCTGGCCCGAACGGTTGTGTCTGCCCAAGGCGGACCTGGCTCTGCTGTTCGGGACCGCACTTCTCACGGTGCTGGCCGACCTTACCGTCGCCATCGCGGTCGGGACGATGATCGGATTGGCGCTCAGACTGTCGCGCGGCGAGATCGAAGCCCCACGCTGGCACACCCCGTTTCGCTGGGGTGGTGACAAACCCGACGATTGACTTGAGCCAATTCGACCCACCTTCCGTGGCCGGATCGAAAGGGCAATAGCCACAGACTCATTGTGGAGCGGCAGGTGCCGAACAATAGGTCCCCCACGCTTCCATCAGTTCCACGCGCGCGCCGGGATTATCCGGTGTGCCAAGATAAGTTGTACGCCGATAGGCAGCCTGCACCGCGTCAGGCGTCTTGTGCGCCAGTGCCGCTTCGACAACCGCATTGGAGAAGCCTTCGTTCGCTGCCCAGTCGGTAAAGCTGGAGCGGAAACCGTGAACGTGGAACGGCTCCTGCATGTCGCGCATGACCTTGAGTAGCGTCATGTTGGACATCGCCTTACCGGTCATGCCGGGGAAAACCACTTCGGCACCCTCAAGCCGCATCGCGTCCGCTTTCACAAGAACCGCCATCGCCGCTTCTGACAGCGGCACGATGTGCGCCCTGCTGCGCTTCATGTGTTCGGCTGGAATTGTCCAAAGGCGTTGGTCCAGATCGAATTCATCCCACTTCGCGAGCCGCACTTCCTGCGACCGAACGCCAGTCAGAATGAGGAGGTCGAGCGCGAGACGCGAATAGGATGGCTTGCGCCGCAACGCGGTCAGGAAAAGTGGAACGGCGACGTAAGGCATTGCCTTGCGGTTTGCCGGTTTCTTGATCTGTCGCGGCAGCCCACGCCCCGCTTTCAGGCTGCTGTTGCCCGATGGAGCTTCGGTAGAGCGCCATCCCTTTGCGTGGGAGTAGTCGAGCACCGCGCAAATCCGGTTGCGGACCTGACGAGCTGTCTCGGGGATTTCCTGCCAGATCGGGGTGAGCACTCCGATAATGTCGGCGGCGGCAATTCCGCCAGTCGTCATGTCGCCCAGCTTCGGGAAAGCGTAATTTTCCAGACTGGCAAGCCATTGGCGACCATAGACGTCGCTTTTCCAGCCAGCTTCATTCTCCGAATGATATTGGGTGGCAGCTTCGCGGAAGGTGACTTTGGCGGCTTCCTCATCCTTCCGCTCGGTCAGCACGTCGCGCTTTTCAACCTTCACGGCTTTGCGGAGTTCGGCGGCTTTCGCGCGCGCCTCGGCCAGCGTCACCAGCTTTGCGCTACCCACTCCGATGTCGCGTCGCTTGCCATCCTGCTGGAGTCGCAAATTCCAGTAGGCACCGCCGCGTTTGTCCACTTTCAGGAATAATCCGTCACCGTCCTGATAGGTGCCCGGATTCGCCAAGGCTGCCTTGACCGCTACCGCCGTGAGTTTGCCCATTGCTCTACCCCCACATTTTTCGGGACCGAGTTGCGAAACCAAAGTGTGGGGGGAAGGCACTTTACCCCCACACTACCCCCACACTTGGTTCCGGTTGCAGGCAAATTGCAGCGGTCAAATGCGGATGGTAAGGGCGGTAATACCCTTGGTTTTCTGCGATTTCTAGGGCTTTTCGGGGATGCTCTGAGAAAGGGCGGTGGTGGACAGGGCTGGATTCGAACCAGCGTACGCTCACGCGGGCAGATTTACAGTCTGCTGCCTTTAACCACTCGGCCACCTGTCCACGGTTTGCGGGGATGCCGTTCGGCCCCTAAGGGCCAGCTTGCATGCCGAGAGGCGGCTCAATGGCGAATTGATGCTTGCGTGTCAATGCCATGCAAGCGAAAAGCCACCCAGAGGCTGCCATTTCGGCTGGCCGGCAGGATATGGAACAGGCGTGGCAAAGCGCGGGGCAAAAAACAGGAATCGCAAGGCAGGGCTGGAGGGCGGCAAGCGCCCCCGCTTCTGGGGGCATCATGCCGTGTCCGCCGCGCTCGCCAATCCTGACCGGATCGTGCGCTCCATCCGGGGAACGCGCGAGGCGCTGGCCGAGCTGGATATTCCCGATTCGCTGCCCGTGGAATTTGCCGAGGCCGCCGATCTTGCCCGGCTGGTCCCGTCCGATGCGCCGCATCAGGGCGTGGTCGCCGAGGTCGAGCCGCTGGAGGACCTGCACCTCAGTGAAGTGCTCGATGCAGAGGCTTCGCACCCGCTGGTCATTCTCGACCAGGTGACCGACCCGCACAATGTCGGCGCGATATTCCGTTCCGCCGCCGCCTTCAACGCCGCAGCGATCATCACCCAGGATCGTCATGCGCCGCCCGAATCAGGCACCATCGCCAAGGCGGCATCGGGGGCGCTGGAAATCGTGCCATGGGTCCGTGTCGTCAACCTTGCCCGCGCGCTGGAGGATATCGCCGCCGCCGGATACTGGCGCATCGGCCTTGCCGGAGAGGAAGAAACCGTTCTGGCCGATGCGCTGGGCAGCGGCCCGGTCGCGCTGGTGCTGGGCGCGGAAGGCCCGGGCATGCGCCACAATGTCGCGGCGCATTGCGACGTGCTGGCCCGGCTGCCGATCAGCGAGGCGATGGAAAGCCTGAATGTTTCAAACGCCGCAGCCATCGCATTATATGCCATCGCCACGCGACAGGGGGATATTGGATGAGATTTCTGAAGATCGCCGCGCTGATCCTGGGGCCATTGCTGCTCTCCGGCTGCCTGCTCAGCCCCGGCAAGTTCGATTCGGACATGATGGTACAGCGCGATGGCGGCTTTACCTTCACCTATCGCGGCGAAATCTATCTGCTGGGCCTTGGCCAGCTGATCGAGCTGGGCGCGGCGCTGGATGAAGAGGAATTCACCCCCGGTACCTGCTATGGAGAGCCCGATGCCGTCGATGCCGGGCTGCTCAAGACCGCTTATCAGGATGAATGGTCGGGCGAGCGCGAATGCACCGAGGGCGAGATCGAACAGCAGCGGCTGGACTGGGAAGACGCCATGACCCGCAAGCGCGAGGAGGACGCCCGCAATATGGAGATTGCCAGGGCGTTTCTGGGCGGCATCGACCCGAGTTCGGACGAGGCGATCGATGAGCTGACCAGCCGGATTTCCAAGCAGAAGGGCTGGAACAGCATCACCCACAAGGGCGATGGCCTGTTCGAGGTCGACTATGCCGTATCGGGCCGTCTGGACCAGGATTACAGCTTTCCGGTGCTGGAACGCACCCAGGGGATGAACCCGCTGGTCGTGGCAGTGGCCCGCAAAAATGGTGCGATCAGGATCGATGCGCCCGGCTATATCCCCTTTGGCCAGGATAGCGGGCTGGGGCTGTTTGCTACGATATTCCGGGCAATGGGCTCCAATGCGTCCGCCAGCAAGGAACTGTCGATCAGCAAGATGCCGGATATCGAGGGCAATTTCACCATACGCACCAATGCCCCGATCCTGACCAACAATACCGATGACGGCCCGGAGGAGGTCGATGGCATGCAGGTGCTGCGCTGGACCGTCAATGCGCGCCAGAACCGGGCACCACAGGCGATGCTGCAACTGGGCGGCAACTGATCAGGAGGAAATGACAGCATGAAATTCACCCGGATAATCGCGGCACTGGCCGCACCATTGCTGCTCACCGGATGCCTGCTGAGCCCCGGCAAGTTCGATTCCAGCCTGGATGTGGACGCCAATGGCAGCTTCACCTTTCGCTATGCCGGCGAGCTGGTGATCCTCGACACCAGCCAGGCCGACGCACAGCCTGCAGAATTCGAGCCCTATGGCTGTTATGACGAGGATACATTCGAGGATCGCGACTGCACCGAGGCCGAAATTGCCGAGCAGCGCGCCGAGTTCGAGGCGAACCAGGCGACAATGAACAGCAACGGCCCGCCGGCAGGCATGGGCTTTCTGGACGACGATGCCAGCATCGAGGAATTCGTCGAACAGCTGCGCAAGCAGAAGGGCTGGGAATCGGTCGAATATCGCGGCAACAAGATCATCGACGTCGTCTATGAAACCACCGGAACGCTCTCCCACGGCTTTTCCTTCCCGGCCATCGATGGCGGCAAGGGCATCATGCCATTCGTCACTCTCACCCTGCGCAAGGATGGCGGCGTGAAGATGAGCGCCCCCGCATTTTCCAATGGCGGCTCGGAAATGATGGGCTCGCTCGCCGCCATGGGGGCTGCCAGCGGCAAAGCGGGATCGGGCGAGCAGGCTCCCCAGCCGGAAGGCACGTTCACCGTGCGGACCAATGGCACGATCCTCACCAACAATACCGAAAATGGACCGGAAACGGAAAATGGCTGGTCGGTGCTCAGCTGGAATGTATCGCCGCGCACCAACAACCCGCCCGAAGCGCTGATCCTGCTCTCGCAATAGCGCGACCACCAGGATCACCGATGGTCCAAAATGAAAAGGCGGGCATCATGCCCGCCTTTTGCTTTGCGCTTCAGGTTCTGACCTCCGTCGACTCTGCCGGTCGAAAATCGGAGTAAAGCCGCAGAAGAGCCCGCCCTGCCCGACCGGGCAAGGCAGGGCTTTCCTGACTGATTAGTTGACCGCGTCCTTGAGGCCCTTGCCGGCCTTGAACTTGGGCTGGGTCGATGCCTTGATTTCCATCTTTTCGCCGGTGCGCGGATTGCGACCGGTCGATGCCTTGCGCTTGCTCACCGAGAAGGTGCCAAAGCCCACGAGACGGACTTCGCCGCCCTTGGCAAGTGCGCCGGAAATGGAGTCGAAAACCGCTTCAACGGCCTTGCTGGAGTCGCTCTTGCTGAGACCGCTCTGGTCGGCAACGGCGCTGATAAGATCATTCTTGTTCATGCTTCGGGAATCCCCCCTTGGTAAATATTTGAAAGGAACTGAATCGCGGCTTTGAGGAGCGCGAGTTAGAACGAGATTCAAGAAACTGTAAAGAGAAAAAGCGCAGAAATCCGCGCTTTTCGTCGCATTTAGACCTAATATTCAGTTGCCAAACGCCACCCATGACGCCGAACGGGCATCAGGATCGATTCGCGGCAGCCCAAAGGGCCAATAAACGTGCTCTAATGCTTGACCGGCGAATCAAACGGACCGGCTGCACCAGCGGGAGGCTGGGCAGCAAGCTCGTCCGCCTCGGTCCAGTCGATCGGCTCCAGCGACTCGGTCAGCGCGATGGCCAGCACCTCATCGACATGGGCAACCGGCACGATCTCCAGCCCTTCCTTGATATTGGCCGGAATCTCCGCCAGGTCTTTCTCATTCTCTGCCGGAATCAGCACCGTCGTAATGCCGCCACGCAGCGCGGCGAGCAGCTTTTCCTTCAGCCCGCCAATCGGCAGCACCCGGCCGCGCAGCGTGACTTCGCCCGTCATCGCGACATCGCGCCGGACCGGAACGCCGGTAAGGGTGGAGACGATGCACGTCACCATGCCTATACCCGCGGACGGTCCGTCCTTCGGCACCGCGCCTTCGGGCAGATGGATATGAATGTCCTTGCGCCCGAACAGGCTCGGCTTGATGCCATAGGCAGGAGCGCGGGCCTTGACGAAGGACCATGCCGCCTGCACCGATTCCTGCATCACCTCGCCCAGCTTGCCGGTCGTCTTGATCTGGCCCTTGCCCATCACGGTAACAGCCTCGATGGACAGCAATTCGCCGCCAACCTCGGTCCAGGCAAGACCGGTCACGGCACCGATCTGGTTTTCCTCTTCGCCAATGCCGTGGCGGAATTTGCGCACACCGGCAAATTCGGAGAGGTTTTCGGGCGTGATCTCGACCTTCTCGGCCTTGCCTTCAAGGATTTTGCGCAGTGACTTGCGCGCCAGCCGGGCAATCTCCCGCTCCAGCGTCCGAACGCCTGCCTCCCGCGTATAATAGCGGATCAGGTCGCGCAAACCATCTTCGCTGAGCACGAATTCACCGGCTTTCAGGCCGTGCGCCTCCACCTGCTTTTCGACCAGGTGGCGCTTGGCGATCTCGACCTTTTCGTCCTCGGTATAGCCTTCGAGCCGGATGATCTCCATGCGGTCGAGCAGCGGCTGCGGCAGGTTGAGCGAATTGGCGGTCGTCACGAACATGACGTCGCTAAGGTCGATGTCGATTTCCAGATAATGGTCCTGGAACTTGTTATTCTGTTCGGGATCAAGCACTTCAAGCAGCGCAGATGCCGGATCGCCCCGGAAGTCCTGGCCCAGCTTGTCGATCTCATCCAGCAGGAACAGCGGATTGCTGGTCCCGGCTTTTTTGAGATTGCTGACGATCTTGCCCGGCAGCGACCCGATATAGGTGCGCCGATGCCCGCGAATCTCGGCCTCGTCGCGCACACCGCCGAGCGACTGGCGAACGAATTCGCGCCCGGTTGCCTTGGCAATCGAGCGGCCCAGCGATGTCTTGCCCACGCCGGGCGGGCCGACCAGACACAGGATCGGACCTTTCAGCTTGTTGGTGCGCGCCTGCACCGCCAGATATTCGACGATCCGTTCCTTGACCTTTTCCAGCCCGAAATGATCGTCATCCAGCACCTGTTCGGCCTTGGGAATGTCTTTCTTCAGCCGCGATTTCTTGCCCCAGGGCAGCCCGAGCAGCACATCGAGATAGTTGCGCACCACCGTCGCTTCGGCAGACATCGGAGCCATGGAGCGCAGTTTCTTGAACTCCGCGCGCGCCTTGGTCCGCGCTTCCTTGGACAGCTTGAGCGTCTCGATCTTCTCGTTGAGTTCGCTCAGTTCATCGCCATCGTCGCCGTCGCCATTGCCAAGCTCCGACTGGATCGCCTTCAGCTGCTCATTGAGATAATATTCACGCTGGCTCTTCTCCATCTGGCGCTTGACGCGCCCACGGATCTTCTTTTCGACCTGCAGAACGCCCAGTTCGCCTTCCATGAAGCCGAACACCATTTCCAGCCGCTTCACCGGATCAATCTCGGTCAACAGGCTCTGCTTGTCGGAAACCTTGACATTGATATTCCCGGCGACCGCGTCGGCGAGCTTCGACGCATCGTCGATCTCGGCCAGCTGCACGGCGGTCTCAGCGGGCATTTTCTTGTTGAGCTTGGCGTAATTCTCGAACTGGTCGACAACCGAGCGCATCAGCGCGCTCACCTCATTGCCGCTGACCGATGGAACCGCCAGCGGTTCCACCACCGCACCGACATAGTCGCCGCGCGTCTCCAGCCGCTGCAGGGTCGCGCGCTCGCCGCCCTCGACCAGGACACGCACCGTGCCATCGGGCAGTTTCAGAAGCTGCAGCACCGATGCGACTACGCCGACATCGTAAAGGTCATCGCGGTCCGGATCGTCGCGTGCAGGATCCAGCTGCGACACGAGGAAGATTTCCTTGCCGTTCTCCATCGCCTTTTCCAGCGCGACGACCGATTTGTCGCGCCCGACAAACAGCGGCACGATCAATTGCGGAAACACCACAATGTCGCGAAGGGGAAGGAGCGGATATTCCTGGGTCATGTATATTCGATTCCGGTTCCGGGGCCGTGAAGCGCGTACCCCATGCAATTAACGATATTCAGCCAGCCGATATGGTCGCTCGAACGCGGCAAACAAGGGATGATAGCAGCAGAGGCTTAACAACGGCAAAACGCGCAGCCGCACAATTTCCTCAGAATGGCAGCTTGAATCCGGCGGGCAGCGGCAGGCCCTGGGTCATCTTGGCCATTTCGGCCTCGCTGGCGCGATCGGCCTTGGCGCGCGCATCGTTGAATGCCGCTGCGACAAGGTCTTCCACCATCTGCTTTTCATCGGGCACCAGCAGGCCGGGATCGATATCGACGGCAATGATGCGGCCCTTTGCAGTTGCGCGCACCTTGACCAGCCCGCCTCCGGCCACGCCCTCTACCTCAATCGCCTCCAGCTTGGCCTGGGCATCCTGCATCTGCTGCTGAACTGTCTGGGCAGCCTGCTGTGCAGCCTTCATCATTTCTTCCATATTCTTCATGTCGTCACGCTCCATTGGCTGCACTGGTATCGGCTTCGCGCTCTGCGATCTCGATATCGGGGTGCAGGATTTTCATATCGGGAAAAGCGGCATGTGCCGCCTGAACCAGCGGATGATCGAGGATCGCCTGATTTTCCGCCGCTTTGCGCGCCGCATCCTGCTCGTTAAGGCTCAGCCCGGCCTCGCCCTCGCCCCGTTCGATGCGCCAGCGCTTTTTTGTCATCTGGAACAGGGCATCGCGCAGCGCCGGGGCGAAATCATCGCGTCCCGAAACGGTCTGATAGACGATATGGCCATCGCCAAATTCAATCGGCCGCATCTCTCGCCGGATCGTCATCGCCAGCAAGTTCTGGCCCGCCTTTTCCAGCCGGGACACCAGATCGGCGGCATCGGCAAAGCGGATCTCGCTGATCTCCGACGTTGCATCCAATTCGGGCACCGGTGCATCACCACTGGCCACAGGCGGATTATGTTGCGCCTGTGGCGCCGGTGCCGAAGCAGGGGGCGCTGGCTCCACCGTGCCGGACACCTTCCCCCCTGCAAGCCGCTCGGTCAGCAGTCGCGCCAGGCCATCCGGGTCGGGCATGGTCGCGGCATGAGCAACGCGCAGCAGCGCCATCTCGCAAGCTTCGCGCGGAACGGGTGCATTCTCGACCTCATCATGCCCCTTGAGCAGCAACTGCCAGAGGCGGTGCAAGGCGGCATGGCCCAGCGTTTCAGCCCAATCGGCAATCGCCGCGCTGTCCGCAGCTCCGTGAACACTCGTCGAGGCACCGCGCGTCTTGTGCAGCGTCACGCCATGGGTGACATTCATCAGCCCGCGCATGACCGCGACCGGCGCAACCCCCAGATCATGCTGGGCATCAAGCTCGGCCAGCATCGCATCGGCATCGCCCTTCGCCATATGGCCGAACAGGCGGCGGATGGCGTCGCGATCCGACAGGCCCAGCATGGTGCGCACCTGCGCGGCATTGACCTGCGCGGTTTCCTCATTCCCGGATTCGGCGGCATGGGCTATCGCCTGATCGAGGATCGACAGGCCGTCGCGCACCGATCCCTCGGCGGCCTCGGCGATCATCCCCAGCGCCTCCGGTTCTGCCGTCACCTGCTCCTGTGCGCAGATCGACGCGAAATGATCGGCCAGCATGGCGACGGGAATACGCTTGAGATCGAAGCGCTGGCACCGCGACAATACGGTGATCGGGATCTTGTTGACCTCGGTCGTCGCGAACAGGAACTTCACATGCGGCGGCGGCTCTTCCAGCGTCTTCAGCAAGGCGTTGAAGGCATTTTTGGAAAGCATGTGCACTTCGTCGATAATGTAGATCTTGAAGCGCGCCGAAACCGCCGAATAGCGCACCGCCTCGATAATCTCGCGCACATCATCGACACCAGTATGGCTGGCCGCGTCCATTTCGATCACATCGATATGACGCCCCTCGGCAATCGCCACGCACGGTTCGCAGACACCGCAGGGGGCAATTGTGGGGCCGCCGGTCCCGTCCGGACCGATGCAATTGAGCGCCTTGGCGATCAGTCTCGCGGTCGATGTCTTACCGACTCCGCGCACCCCGGTCAGCAAAAACGCATGGGCCAAACGCTCGCGCTTGATCGCATTGCCCAGCGTCTGGACCATGGCGTCCTGGCCGATCAGTCCGGCAAAGCTTTGCGGTCGATATTTGCGCGCCAGCACGCGATAGGGTTGCCCGGAGGCGTCGGTCGGCGGAGTTGCGCGAACTGCCTGCTGCGCGGGTTCGGCCGGTTCTGGTTGTGGCGCTGCTGGCGGCGGCTCTGCCTTGGGCAGGTCGAGACCAGGCATGGCAAAGCCCGGCTCCTCCTGGGCCGCCATGTCTTCGCCCTGGTCCTGGGGTGAATCACCGGATTCGATCATGGCGACAGTCTAGCCGCTGGCAGCGGGCAATGGAAAGGGCCGTGCCTGGTCATGACCGGCAATATCGAAACTATCTGGGGAAAGTAGGAGCCGGACGACCCGCGGCGAAAATCGTTGTGGCTGCTTCCTTCCGGACCTGACCAGATTGGCGACAGCTGCGTCCGCCCGACTCCCGGTGGCGCATATGGCGACAGACGCGCATATTTGCAAGGCCCGGCTTGGTGTCAGCCGGCTTTACCGCATCCCCTGCATGTCATGGCTTTCGGACGGAATGCGCACCGTCAGGCTGCCCCACTCCTCCTCCAGATATATCTGGCAGGCCAGGCGGCTGGTGCGCGTCACCGATGCGGCAAGATCGAGCATGTCCTCCTCCATCTCCACCGCCTCGGGAAGCTTGGCGAAGTCATCGGGGTCGACGATGACATGACAGGTCGAGCAGGCCATCTGCCCTTCGCATGTCCCCTCCAGCGGCTGGTCGTTGACCTGCGCCAGATCGAGCAGGCGGTCGCCAGCCTTGCCCTCGACGGAAATGCTCGATTCCCCGTCCGCGCCGATAAATACTATTTTGACCATCAAGCCTCTTCTGTCCGCCGGGACAATTGTGCATCCGCAGCCGTGTTGATGCGCCGGAGCGCCGTTTCCAGTTCTGCCTCGCCGGTATAGCGGCCAAAGCCGAGACGGATCGAGCCCTTTATCGCCCCTGATACCAACCCGAGCGCCGACAGCACATGGCTGGGCCGCCCCGAACCGCTGGCACAGGCCGATCCGGCGGAAAAGGCGACCCCGCGCACTTCCGACATCAGCCGCCCGACATCCAGTCCGTCGCGGCGAATGTTGAGATTGCCGGGATAACGATCCGTGACGGAGCCGTTGATCGTCCAGCCGGCCAGATGCGGTTTTGCGACATTGCAGAGCCTGTGCACATGCGCGGCATCCATATCGCCCCCCTCCAGCGCAAGCTTTGCGGCCATGCCAAAGCCCGCACACAGCGCCGGGGACAGCGTCCCGGAACGAACGCCGCGCTCCTGCCCGCCGCCGTGCAGCAACGGATCAAGCGACACGCCATTGCGCATCCACAGGGCACCAATGCCCTTTGGCCCGTGGATCTTGTGCGCCGATATCGCGACCATGTCGACATTGGCGGGTATCGGAACCCGGCCATAGCCCTGGACCGCATCGCACAGCATCAGCGCCCCTGAATCATGCGCCATGTCAGCCATCGCTCCGACCGGCTGGATGACGCCAATCTCGTTATTGACCAGCATCGCCGCCACCAGCGCAACACCCGGAACAATCGCCGCGCGCGCGCGCTCCAGATCGACCAGCCCATCAGGACCGACAGGCAGGCGCACAACCCGCCGCCCCGATTTTTCAAGCGCACCCACCGTATCGAGCACTGCGGCATGTTCGGTGGCAATAGTGACAATATCGCCTGCCGGTGCGCCCTTTATGGCAAGGTTGAGCGCCTCGGTCGCACCGCTGGTGAAAACCGTCTGGCCACCGGACGGCAACAGCGCGGCAACCCGCTCGCGCGCAACCTCGACCGCTGCGGCGGCGGCGCGACCCGGTGCGTGCGCGCTGTGCGGATTGGCAAAACTGCCCGGCCCGTTGAGCCAGGGCAACATCGCCGCAAGCGCTTCGGGGGCAAGCGGCGTGGTCGCCTGATAATCGAGATATATGGGCGCGGCCATGTTGTCAGGCCGCCCGCGCCTTCGCATGGATCGACTGCCAGATTTCGACGAAGCGATAGACATGCGCCCGGCTGGTGCCCGGACCGAAGCTGACGCGCACGACTTCGCCTGCCGCGACATCGTCCCAGCCCATCGCCGTCAGCACATGGCTGGCCTTGAGCGTGCCGGACGAACAGGCGCTGCCCGCCGAGACCGAGATGCCAGACAGGTCGAACTGGATCAGCTGGGCATTGGCGCTGACCCCCGGCATGCGATAGCCGCCAATGGTCGGGATGCGCGGCGCTTCGGCTGCGACAATCTCTCCGCCCGCAGCCCTGATGGACTTGTCGAGCTGATGCCTGAGGTCGCGGGCCCGATCCAGCCAGACCTTTGGCGCTTCCAGTGCGGCAGCAAACGCCATCGCGCCGGGCAGATTCTCGGTACCGGGCCGATAGCCCTTTTCCTGCCCCCCACTCGGTTCCAGCGCGGCAAGATCGCGGACCAGCAGCGTACCGATTCCCGGCGGCCCGCCCAGCTTGTGCGCCGAAACCGCGATCAGATCAGCATCGGGCAGCGGCAGCTTGCCTGCCGTCTGCGCGCAATCGGCGAACAGCAGCCCGCCTGCCTCGCGCACCTTTGCAGCAATGGCGGAAATATCCTGCAGTACGCCACTCTCATTATTCGCCGCCTGAACGATGACGAGCGGCTTTCCCGATCCGCCATCGAGCGCACGATCAAGGCTGGACATGACCAGCCGGCCGGCCAGATCGACGGCCAGCCGGGATACCGGCCTCTCGCCCGCCCGGTCCGCCAGGCGCAGGACCGCATCATGCTCCACAGGCGAGATGATCCAGCGGCTGGCGCGCGAACGCAGCATGGCCATGGCAATCGCCTCGCTGGCACCGCCGGTCAGGATGACTTCGCCATCCCAGCCCAGCGCCGATGCGATCCGTCGCCGTGCATCCTCCAGCGCGGAGCGCGCGCCGCGCCCGTCCAGATGCGGCGAGGAAGGATTGGCCCATTGCTCCATCCCCCGGGCAAATGCATGGCGTGCGGCATCCACCACCGGCGTGGTCGCGGCATGATCGAGATAGATGCGATGATTGGCCATGTCCTTGCGCTCTAGCCCTACTGTCCAATATTGCCACGCATTTTGTTGCCTTTTGGCGACCGGTTTCTATATAGCAGCGGCTTCGCAAATACCGGTCCGGGCCGCGCCCGGCAGCACGATTTACAGAAAAACCATCCTATGCCCTCAGTCATTTTCCCCGGTCCCGACGGTCGCCTTGAAGGCCGGTTCAGCCCCGCACCGCGCCCGCGCGCGCCCGTGGCGATGATCCTGCACCCCCATCCCCAGGGCGGCGGGACGATGAACGACCGAATTACCCAGGCACTCTACAAGACTTTCGTGAAGCGCGGCTTTGCAACGCTGCGCTTCAATTTCCGCGGGGTCGGCCGCAGCCAGGGCACGTTCGACAATGGCATTGGCGAACTTTCCGATGCGGCCGCCGCGCTGGACTGGGTGCAGAGCTTTCACCCCGAAGCACAGACGACCTGGGTCGCCGGGTTCAGCTTTGGCGCACTGATCGGCATGCAGCTGCTGATGCGCCGCCCGGAAATTCGCGGCTTCATCTCGGTCGCGCCGCCCGCCAACATGTATGATTTCAGCTTCCTGGCACCCTGCCCGGCTTCTGGCATTATCATCCAGGGCGTCGCCGACCAGGTGGTTACCCCTGGTGCCGTGCAAAAGCTGGTCGACAAGCTGCGCACGCAAAAGCACATCACCATCCATCATGACGAGATTTCTCGGGCCAATCATTTCTTCGAGCATGAACTCGACGATCTGATGCACTCGGTCGACAATTATCTCGACATGCGGCTCGCTCCCGATTCACCGATCAAATAAGGCGCGACCGGCAAGGGTCGGCGTCAGTCGGTGACGCTGGCGTCCTTGGGGGCCAGACCGCGTTCATTGGGCAGCGACCAGATCGCGACATTGCCGAGCAGGATGATCGCTAGCACGATCATCAGGCCGGGCTGTTTGCGCTGGCCGCGCCGGAACAGCACTATCGCGCCCAGAACCAGCGCAAATGCGGCGAGCATCATTATCGACAGCACAATATCCATCGCCTAGGCCATGAACTCATAAATTCCATCTATTGAGGCATCAAAATGGCAAACAGATTGTTTTGAAAGCCACGCCGGGAGGGCTGGCTGCCTTTTCAAGCGGCTTTCGGGACAGGATGGCAGCCATTTTGATGTTCTTTCGGATTCGACCGAAATGGCCCGTCGCTGCGTCGAAATGTCTTGAAATATCGACATATTCCCTCGCCATTTCTCCTTGCAGCAAACCATTTCGCTTCAAACCTCAATGATGGAATTTATGAGTTCACGGCCTAGCCTTCCTCAATCGGCCATGCCCGGCAGGCGGGGCCATGTCGCCGGTCTCATCCCGTTTACAGATAAACACCCGGCAGGTGAAGCCGGATCAGCCTGCGCCCGCCATGGCCGGGAACAGCTGCCGTTCGATGGCCGCCGCCGTCTCCTGCAACAATTGCACATGGTCGGAGGGAACGAAACTTGCACGACCGGTTCCCGCCATGCTGACCGACAATGCGGCGATCGTCATGCCTGCCGGATCGCGCAGCGGTACCGCACAGCAGCACAGGCCCATCGCAATTTCCTCGCGGTCGCTGCCCCAGCCTTGCACCTGTACCATCGCGATTTCCGCATCCAGCTGCGCCGGGTCGACAATCGTATGTGGCGTCAGCGGAACAAAGCCGCCCTCGCCCAGATAGGCATCCCGCTCGGCCCCCGATAGTCCAGCCAGCAGGACCTTGCCCAATGCCGAACAATAGGCTTCCAGCTGCGCGCCTTCGGCTGAATGGAGCCTCGTCTTGCCATAGCGCTGCTTCACCAGATAGGTGACCATGCCATCCTGCCAAAGGCCGAGGTGAACATGGCACTTTGCCGCACGGGACAAAGCAAGCATATGCCTGCGCGTCGCGGCGGCGAGCAGATCGTCGATAGACAAAGTTTCGGCAAGGGCGAGGACCGAGCTGCCGAGCCAATATTGTCCGCGGGCAACCCGCATAGCATAGCCGCGCCGGATCAGGGCCTGGAGGATGCGATGGGCCGTCGTCACCGGGAGGCCCGCCCGCCGCGCGATCTCCGGCAACGATGCGGCCCCCTCGCCCGCCATGGCTTCCAGTATGTCGAGCGTTCGTTCGACCAGCTGGGCGTCGGTGCCCGTTGTTACATTGCCCTTAATTTCCATTAAACGGAAATAACGCAGCATAGCCGAGTTGAAAAGCGGCAGTTTCCGGTCAAAGGAACAGCGTGACGATGCGCACAGCAAAAATGTCGACGGAGGGAGATCATGTCGTGGGCAAGGTAAAAGCCGCAATTATCGGATCGGGCAATATCGGCACCGACCTGATGATGAAGATGCTCAAATATCCGCAGAATATGGAGTTGGCAGCCGTGGTCGGCATCGATCCGGCCAGCGAGGGTCTGGCCCTGGCGCACGAGCATGGCATTGCGACCACACATGAGGGTCTGGAAGGACTGAAGGCGCTCGATTGCTATGGCGATATCGGCATCGCCTTTGACGCCACCAGTGCCTATGCGCATCAGCAGCATGACGAGGCACTGCGCGCCGATGGCATCCGTGTCGTCGACCTGACACCGGCAGCCATTGGCCCGTTCACCGTCCCTCCGGTCAATATGGATGCCAATCTGGACGCGCCCAATGTCAACATGGTGACGTGCGGCGGACAGGCGACCATTCCGATGGTGGCGGCGGTCAGCCAGGTCGCCAGGGTCCATTATGCAGAAATCGTGGCGTCGGTCTCGTCGCGCTCCGCCGGGCCGGGCACCCGCGCCAATATCGACGAATTCACGCGAACGACTGCGCGCGCCATCGAAGCGGTGGGCGGGGCCGAGGTCGGCAAGGCGATCATCATCCTCAATCCTGCCGAACCGCCGATGATCATGCGCGACACGGTCTTCACCCTCTCCGAAGGCGCCGATGAGGAGACCATCCGGTCATCGGTCGAGGCGATGGTGAAAAACGTGCAGGCCTATGTTCCGGGCTATCGTCTCAAGCAGCAGGTCCAGTTCGAGCGCTTTGGCGACAATAACAAGCTGAAGATCCCCGGACGCGGGGAGTTTTCCGGGATCAAGACGATGATCCTGCTCGAAGTCGAAGGCGCTGGCGATTACCTGCCCAGCTATTCGGGCAATCTGGACATCATGACAGCGGCGGCCAAGGCGACGGGCGAACTGATTGCCAGCCGGATCGCAAAGGGGGTTGCAGCATGACCGGCACCTTCGACGTTGCCGCTGGCGACAAGATCTACATCCAGGACGTGACATTGCGCGACGGCATGCACGCTATCCGCCACATGTATGGCATCGATCATGTGCGGGAGATTGCCGGCGCACTGGACAAGGCCGGGGTCGATGCAATCGAGGTGGCGCATGGCGACGGGCTGTCGGGCATGAGCTTCAATTACGGGTTCGGCGCGCATACCGACTGGGAATGGCTGGAAGCGGTGGCGGAGGTTCTGGACCGCGCGGTCCTTACCACGCTGATCCTGCCCGGCGTCGGCACCGTCGAGGAACTGCGCCGCGCCTATGATCTGGGCGTGCGCTCGGTCCGCGTCGCAACGCATTGCACAGAGGCGGACGTCAGCAAGCAGCATATCGGCATCGCCCGCGACCTTGGCATGGACGTCTCCGGATTCCTGATGATGAGCCACATGATCGGGGCCGAAGAACTGGCGCAGCAAGCCCTGCTGATGGAAAGCTATGGCGCTGAATGCATCTATGTCACCGATAGCGGCGGTGCGCTCGACATGGACGGCGTGCGCGAACGGCTCCGCGCCTATGACCGGGTGCTGAAACCGGAAACGCAGCGCGGCATGCACGCGCATCACAATCTGTCGCTGGGCGTCGCCAATTCCATCGTCGCTGCGCAGGAGGGCGCGGTGCGGATCGATGCTAGCCTTGCCGGCATGGGCGCGGGTGCGGGCAATGCGCCGCTGGAGGTGTTCATCGCCGCCGCCGACCGCAAGGGATGGAGTCATGGCTGCAATGTCATGGCGCTGATGGATGCCGCCGAAGACCTTGTCCGCCCCTTGCAGGACCGGCCGGTGCGGGTTGATCGCGAAACCCTCGCGCTAGGCTATGCGGGCGTCTATTCCAGCTTTCTGCGGCACGCCGAAAAGGCGGCCAATGACTATGGACTGGATACCCGGGAAATACTGGTCGAGCTGGGCCGCCGCAAGATGGTCGGCGGCCAGGAGGACATGATTGTCGATGTCGCTCTCGACATGCTCAAGGCAAGGGATGGCGGCTGACGCAAAGGAAAGTCGCGCCGCCCGGGGCAAAACGCCTCAGGCGAATGCGATCCGGACCGAACCCAGTTCGTCTATTGTCGTCTCGAACACATCGCCGGGCACGGCAGGTTCGAGCGGCACCAGCGAACCTGACAGGATGATCTCGCCCGCCTTCAGCGGGACTCCATAGGCACCGAGAGTATTGGCGAGCCAGGCAACGGCGGTGAGCGGAGAACCCTGCACCGCCGAGCCATAGCCCTCCGATACACGCTCGCCATTCTTGAAGACCTCGCATTTGAGCGACGGCAGATCGATCGCACGCGGATCGACCCGGTGTTCGCCCAGCACGAAAACGCCACAGGACGCGTTGTCGGCAATGGTATCGACGATGCTGATCTTCCAGTCCTCGATACGGCTGTCGACAATTTCGAAACATGCACAGACCGCTTCGGTTGCCGACAGAACATCCTCGTCGCGAACATCGGGGCCAATCAGGTCGTGCTTCAGGATGAAGGCGATTTCCGCCTCGGCGCGCGGCTCGATGAGATTTCCGTCGATGATAACCGTCTCATCCGGACCGACCTGCATGCTGTCGGTCAGAAAGCCGAAATCGGGGCGATCGACGCCCAGCATATCCTGCACCGCTTTGGAAGTGACGCCGATCTTCTTGCCGACAACCCGCTCGCCATCGGCCTCGCGCCGCGCCAGCAGGCCCAGCGAAATGCGATAGGCGTCATCGATGGTCAGTCGCGAACGGTCGATCAGCGGCCGAACGGCCTGCTGCATCCGCAGCGCCCGATAGAGCTCGTCCGAATGACGCGCCAGCAAATCCGGATCAGTCATTTCCTAGTCAGATGTCCAGATCCGATTTCAGATAGGCGGTGGAGAGACGCGCCAGCGCATCGATGAACTCGTCATCGGACATCTCCATATGTTCGCCCATGATATATTTGCGGATATTGGCAAGGATGCTGATCTCCAGAACGACGAGCGCCTTTTCAAGATCGGGAACGACGATCTCGTCACGATGCTGTTCCAGCAAGGCGAGATTGGTCTGGTGCGTGAATTTCTCGACCGACAGATTCTGCGTCAGTTCGATCAGGTCCGGCGACCGCTTGGGCAGCAGATAGAACAGCTCTTTCTTGGCGCGGAGGTTTTCCAGCAGATAGCGGAACGCATTCCGGCTGGCGACTTCCAGAGGCATTTCCATGTCGTCGCGCAACACCTTGCGGATGCCGTTCGCGACCTTGGACACTTCCTGCTCGATCAGCGCGGAAATGATCGCGTCCTTGTTGGGAAAATACTGGTAGAGCGAACCGATGCTGACACCCGCCTTTTCGGCGATGTAGTTGGTCGTTGCCTTTTCATAGCCCTCGCCGACGATGATGATCTCTGCGGCTTCCAATATGGAATCCGATGTCACCTTGGCACGGTCCTGGGTCGGTTGCTTGCGACGCAAAGTCCTTGTCTCCCTGGATGTCGGCACGCGCACTTTGCGCCCGCCGTCACCCTTGCGATCTTGTCGCCTTGTGCGCGGACTGTCCATCACAACCGGTTCGAATTTTACAACTTCTCCGTTCGACATCTGCCTTCCCCTCTCTTTTGTCTCAGCCAAGCTGGTAGGCGTGGCCCCAGTGATCGGGCACCGTGCTGACCGTTGGCTGAAATTCTTCCCAGTCGAGCTGCAATCCGTCACAGCCAATCTCTATCGCGACATTGCCGGGTCCGTTGACGTAGAAGGACAGCATGTTGTCGTTGCAGTGTCGTCCGAGCGAAGCCATCAGCTTCATTCCCGCGCGCTGCACCCGGTCCAGGCACCGGCCGACATCATCCAGATTGGTCATTTCCAGCATGATGTGCGTCACGCCCGTTGGCGATGGGATCGAGCCAAGCGCCAGGCTGTGATGCCGGGGGTTGTCGGCATGCAGGAAATAGACGCGGATCGGCGGGATTGCCGGATCGGGCAGCGTAATGGTGAGATCGTCGCTCAGGCCGAATCCGGGAAGAGCAGCATAGAAATCGCGCGTTTCCTCCTGGTTTCCGCAGGCGGGAATGACGATGTGCCCCAGCCCCATTTCACCGGTGACAAATCCGGCAACCCCGGCAGGCGAATGAAACGGCTCCCCAGCTCCGATGCGCTGGTGATAGAATTCCAGAGGATTTCCCGCCGGATCGCTCGTAGCAAAAAATTCGCCTACACAGCGCGACGCCGCCTCTTCGGGCGATCCGTCGCGTATCGCCAGACCCATGGCCTGAAAATGCTTGCGCAGGGCGTCATAGGCGCCCTTTGACGCCATTTCCCAGCCAATCGCCGTCAGCCGGTCCTCATCTCCCGGTTCGATGCGGATACGGAAGGGATGATCGTCGATCTTCAGCGCAACACCGCCATCATCGTCCGCCACATCCATGGCGCCGATTGTATCGACGCCGAATGTCCGCCAGCCCGGCAGATCGGGCGATGACAGCAGCACATATCCCAGGCTGGCGACGCTCATGCCGTCACCTCGGCGGGCTGAACCTGTGCCTCCAGCAGCGGCTTCACCCGTCCCAAAAATTCGCCCATCTGCGCATCGAATATCGCTGACCGCTCGACCATGGCCCAATGGCCGCAACGCGCAAAGATCGTGAAGCTGCAATCATCACAGGCATCGATGAACTTCTGAAAGCCCGAGGTTGGCGTGAACCGGTCCTCGCTGCCCCAAAAACCGAGTATCGGGCAGCGCAGTCCGGAAAGATCGCCGCTCATATCCGCCACCCGCAGGCGTGACAGCACTTCGGTCGGCTGCAGCTGCAACACCTCAAAGCGCTCGGCAACCAGAGCATCATCGACCATGGCCGGATCGGCGACCAGCATCTTCAGCAGCGAGCGCAGCCCTTCAAAATCGAGCTGGCCTGATGTGAAAGCAGCGATCATGTGCTTGATGCCGGGCATGTTGTAATAGACCGCGTCGCTCTCGATTCCGCCCGGTGCCATAAGGACCAGCGCGGCGACCATCTCCGGATGATCGAGCGTCATGCGGATGCAGACCGCACCCCCAAGCGAATTGCCGACCAGCACGCATCGCTCAACGCCGATAGCCGCCAGCGCGCCGCACACCGTCTCGGCGAACAGCTCGGTCGTATAATCGCGGTCGGTCGGCTTGCTCGAAAGGCCAAAGCCGATCATGTCGATAATGATCGCACGATAGCCCGCCGCCACAACGGCATCGATATTCTGCTTGAAATTGCTGTAGCCGCTGGCCCCCGGTCCGCTGCCATGCAGGAAGACGACAGCCGGTCCTTCGCCATAGCTGAGATAATGTATCCGGTATTCGCCAACCTCGGCAAAATTTCCGCGCGGAAGGGCCGAAGCCGGGTCAGATGAAGAAGTCGACATTGTCACCTCCCAGCACCATGTTTCCGTAATTGCGCGCAAACGGCACGGGGTTGTTGGCGACGTGCGCCCGGGTGATGTGGATATCGTGCCAGATATTCTGGAGTTCATGCCCGTTGAAAACGCTGCGCCCGCCGCCAACCTCGAACAGCAAGTCAATCGCCTGCATCATCCGGGTTGCAATCGTGCCCGTGTCATAGCGGCAGCGCGCCCGTTCGATCAGCGGGATCGGCTCGCCTGCGTGCAGATGCGCGGTCATCATGTCGAAATTGGCGAGCAATCCCTGCTCGGCACGGTCGATCAGTGCCTTTGCCTCAGCGATGCGACGGACAATGTCGGGATCACCCATAAGCTTGGTCGGGTCGCTGCTGCTGCCGCTGGCTTTTTCGATGAACAGCCGCAATCCGTGGCGGGCCGCGCCGATGGACGGTGCGGCTACCGTAGCCGCGAAAATCTGCGCCCAGGGCAGGCTGTAAATCGGATCTGACTGGTCATTCAGGCTGTTATAGCCGTCCATCTGGGCATGGATGTGCCGCTCCGGAACAAAGACCGGCTTTTCGATGACGATATCCTTTGACCCGGTGCCCTGCAGGCCCATGACATGCCAGGTGTCCTCAATCACATAATCGCTGCGCGGCACCAGCATCGTCTGCAGCAATGGCCGCCCCGGCACGATGGCGCCCAGCAAGGCCCAGTTGCAATGGTCGCAGCCGGAGCTCCAGCCCCAGCGGCCATGCAGCATCACCCCGCCATCGGTGACCTCGGTGCGCGCTCCGACCGGGTTATAGGAGCTGGAAACCCGTTCATCGACATTGCCGCCATAAACCTCTTCCTGGGTCTCGCGGTCCATCAGCGCGATCTGAAATGCATGCACGGATATGATCCCGCCAATCCAGGCCGTGCTCATATCGCGCTCGGCAAGGCTGATCAGCGTCTTCAGCCAGTGCTGCGGTGTCGCGCCGATGCCGCCAAGCTGTGGCGGAATGAAGGACCGGAACAGTCCCGATTGGCGCATCGCCTCGACCGACTCTGCCGGAACCATGCGATCGCGCCGGGCACGTTCGGCATTGCGTTCAACCAGATCAAGGCACGGCTCGATGTCTATCGGGCAGTCCTTTTGAACGGGTGCGTCCATCACGATGGTCATCTCTGTATCTCCTCGGCCGCAAATAGCTGGCTTTCGGGCGGCTCAACCTCCCGTGCCACTTCATGGGGTGGGTCCTTGTGGATCGGCACATGCCGGCCCTGGGCAATCTTGTGAAAGCGTCCGGCATCGCCGAGCGGATTGTAGAACTGGCGATACCAGCTGCGCCCAAGCTCGAAATTGCGCTCGGTCGGCACACCCATGATGCGGATGGCAGGTTCCTTGCTGAACCAGATCTCGAAATCCTGGCTGAAGGCGTCGAGCACCTCCTGCTGCATCGCCTTGGCTGCGGCAATCTCTTCGGGTCCGGGCGTATCGGTCCCGACCAGCATCAGATTATTGTGCCAGACCTTGACCGAACCATCGTCAACCGGGGTGTGGAATATGAACTCAATGCCCCGGAAATCACCAATGGCCTGGCGTGACAGCAACAGGCCCGGCCCGGTGTACCAGGTATAGGTCGTCAGCCAGGCGTCATATTCGCGCCGGAACCCGCCCTGGCGCTGAATATAGACATGCTCTGCAAACTCATTCTCGAAATATTCGGTCGGCGAACCATGGGTCGGGCCGAGATGGTTGGCATCTGCCATATTGTCGAGCACCTCTTGCGGATGCACCGGCAACATGCCGAGATGGTCATAGCTGCCATTCACCCAATTGGGTGCGTCCCATTCGGCCAGAAAAGGCGGATCATAATGCGGCTCTCCCCCTTCCGGATCGTGCCACATCATCACCGCGCCCATCACCTCGCGCACGATATGGCTCTCGATCTTCGCGGATTTGGGGCACGGCCCGGCAAAACCGGGAATGTCATCCACCACGCCATCGGCACGATAGCGCCAGCCATGATAGGGACAGCGGATAGCATCCCCCTCAATCTGCTCGCCATGCGCCGCAATCGATGCGGTGCGCGATGCGGTCAGGTGCGCGCCCATATGCTTGCAATGCCCGTCCAGACACACAAGCCGCCCGCTTTCGCCGCGATAAAGCGCAAAACTCTTGCCAAAGAAGCGCAGCGCCAATGGCCCCGCATCGAGCTCCGATGCCTCGGCAATCATGAACCAGCCGCGCGGGAAATCAAAACTTCCCAGATTATAGTCCTTGGTCTGTGCCATTATCTCGTTTCCGGTCTTTCACCTGTTCAGTTGGAATTGGCCTTCATCAGCCGGTTGCTGCCGCGATAGGCCATGGTCAGCGCTGGCCCGAGCGTGCAGCCCGCGCCGGGATAACGGTCGCCCATGATGGAAGCGGTGCAGTTCCCGGCAGCAAACAGGCCAGGGATTGCCTTCCCCTCAGTATCTAGCACCTGCCCGTCATCATCGATGACCAGACCGCCCTTGGTGCCGATGTCGCCGGTATAAAGCGGGGCGCCGTAGAACGGGCCGCGCTCGATCGGCCCCAGGCACGGATTGGGCTTCACCCGGTCATCGCCATATTGCTGGTCATGGGCATCCGATCCGCGCCCGAATTCCTCATCGACTCCGCTGCGCGCATAATCCGCCATGCGGTCGGCGGTCGCCTGAAGCCCTGCAGGATCGATGCCCAGCTTCTCGGCAAGCGCCGCCAGCGTCGGGGCCTTGTGCAGCAGGCCGTTGGGACCAAAGGCATCGCGGTTCATCCAGTCCGGCGACATTGCCGCCTGCAACAGCCCGCCAAACATGTATTTCTCGCGATAGCTGCGGTCGAAAATGATATAGGCGGGCACGCGGTCGCGAACCGAATAATCCTCGCCATAAACGCATTTGCCGTAGGAATTATAGGTGATCGCCTCATTCATGAAGCGCTTGCCATGACGGTCGACAACGACCATCCCCGGCTTTGATTTCTCGAAGAACAGCACGACCGGACGCCCGCCCCACAGGACGACGGGTGCCCACCACGCTTCATTCATAAGGCCGGTCGCCGCGCCGATATCGCGGCCCGCGCGGATCAGGTCGCCGGTATTGCCGGGGCTGCCCGCCGACCATTGCGGACTGGTTGGATTGGCAAGATTTTCCTGGCGCATGTCATCGCTGCGCTCGAACCCGCCCGACGCGATGATGACGCCGCGCCGCGCCGAAATGGATTGCCGGCGCCCTTCGCCATCGGTGACGACAACGCCGACAATCCGCCCCCCTTCGCGCAGCAGCCCGGCAACCGGTGTGCTGAGCCGCAATTCTATCCCGCGCTTGCGCGTCGCCAGCAGCAGCCGGCCGACCAGCGCCTCGCCCATGCACAGCCTGCGGTCGCGCTTGCCGCGCAAACGCCCGCCAAGATCGGTGAGATAGCGGCCAAGCGCCTTTGCCGCGATCTTCTGCCAGCCCTTGGCGACGGCCTGGATCTTCGAGACTTCCTTGATCGACAGGTTGATCCTGCCGAAGACCTTTGACGCGTGCGGCATTTCGCGAAGCTGGTAGAGCGCGCTGCCCAGCTCGCGTCCGTCCAGCGGTGCGCAGTCCATGGTCCGCCCGCCGGGACGCCAGCCTGGTGCAGAGGGATAATAGTCGGGATAATGATCAACCGGCCGATAGGGCACGCCAATCTCGCGCAGATACTCGATCATCTCGGGTGCCGAGCGGATATAGGTGCGGATGGTCGCGTCGGAAATCTGTTCGGCGGGGATCACGGAGCGCAGATAGGAAAAGGCGTCTTCCTCGCTGTCCGTCATTCCGGTTTCGGCATAGAGCGCGTTGTTCGGCACCCAGATGCCGCCGCCCGACGTCGCCGAATTCCCGCCGATCCGGTCGGTCTTTTCAAGAATGACGACCGATGCGCCCAGATCGCTGACACGGCACGCCGCCGCCAGCGCCGCTGCGCCCGATCCGACGACGATCACATCATGGATATCGTCCGCCCTGCCCTGCTTTGACGTGTTCACAGGCCCACCAGCGCCTCGGGACACCCCTCATGGCGCGGACTTGCAAGCAAATGTCCGATACAGACGCACATGATGGTCATCCTCTTTCCATTCAATTCGGCCCGAACGGCATGATGCCAGAACAAAAGCCTGTTTTTCAATTATTTGGGCGATACGCCCGATAGTCCTGTCTGCTGAAACCAAATCTATGGCGGACGGAGATTCAGCTCAAACTCGCTTTTGCATCGCTCAGCGGCTCCAATCCGCTCAAATCGCGGTCAGGAAAGCGAGTTTTTCTTGAGGCGCCTTTTCCCGAAACAGGCTGGCACGACCGCCGGACAGGGCGTGCATTGCCATTGGAGAGCAGACAATCGCATTCGAGACACTCAGCTATGACGTTGCCGACGGGATCGCGCTGATCACGCTGAACCGGCCTGCCCGGATGAATGCGATCAACAAGGCGATGAGCGCCGAGCTGCCGCAAATGTGGCGCCTGTTCGACAACGACCCGTCCGCCAGGGTCGCAATCGTGACCGGGGCGGGCGACAGGGCGTTCTGCACCGGTGCCGATGTCGCAGATCTGCCGGAGATGATCCTGGATGACGAAGGCAATGCGCTGCCGGAATCGGTGCTGTGGACGCCATTGCAGAACAAGGTCTGGAAACCGGTAATCTGTGCTGTCAACGGCATGGTGATGGGCGGCGGGCTGCACTTTGTGGCCGAATGCGATGTCGTGATTGCCAGCGAGGATGCAGTCATCGCCGATCCGCATGTGAGTATCGGCCTCGTTTCTGCGCTGGAGACCATTGCTCTCGCCCGCCGCATCCCGATTGGCACGGTGTTGCGGCTTGCGCTGGGCGGTCGTGATGAAAGGCTGTCGGCGCGGCGCGCGCACGACCTCGGCATGTTCGATGAAATATGTCCTCCGGGCGAGGTTCTGAACCGTGCCCGCGTGCTTGCCATGACCATGGCGCGCAATTCTCCCTCGGCCATGGCGCGCACCAAATGTGCGATATGGAGCTCCAAGGAACATGGCCTTGGCGAAGCGACAACCCGCGCATGGTCGCTGATGAACCGTCAGAACCGTTCGCCCGACTATGCCGAGGGGGTCAACGCCTTCAACGAACGCCGCGAACCGCGCTGGGCCGCCTATGATCCTGCATCGCTTAATACACCGTCCCGCGAGGCCGAAGCATGACGGCCATGTATTTGAGCGACATGCCTCATGATCGCATGGGACCATCCCTTTCCAACTGAACCCGAGAGATTGCCATGCCAGACACCGAGAAACAGAAAAATGTCATCCATGACTATATCGCGGCCTTCAATGCCGGTGCACCCGACGCCATGGCCGCGCTGTTCAGTGACGACGCGACGGTTGAAGACCCGATCGGCACGACCACCCATCATGGGCGGGAAGCAATTGCCAGCTTTTACGGCCAGGCGATCAGCACCGGCGCAAAGATCAGCCTGCAAGGCCCGATTTGCATGGCCGGGCTGCATGCCGCATTCCCGTTCGCGGTAAGCCTGTCGATAAACGGCCAGGAACACCGGATCGACGTGATCGATACATTCCGTTTCGACGAGGATGGCTGCATTGCCGAGATGCGGGCCTATTTCGAAGCAAGCGACCTGACCAGTTTCACATGACTCCTGCCCCGCATCCTGAAGGGCTCCTGTTCCCTGTTCCCTTGCAGATCGGTCAAATCGTCTTGGCGGAGCCTGTAGCATGATCGAGGGCCTTCCGCTTCCGGCAACCGACGATCCGCTCGATTCTGCCTTTTGGGCAGCGGCACGGGACGGCCGGCTGGTCATTCAGGCTTGCGGGACATGCGGTACACGGCGTTTCCCGCCCCGCCCGATGTGCCCGGCCTGCCAGTCCGAACATGTCACATGGCAGGATGATCCGGGCAGCGCCACAATATGGTCGTTCGCGACCCCGCTCCCGCCCCTGCTTCCCGCCTTTGAGGCGATGCTGCCCTATGTGACGGTGATCGGTGCTCTGGATTCCGATCCCGCGATCCGCATTGCCGGAATGGCCGTAGGCGGGGACCACAATCCCACCGGGCTGACCGCAGCCGATGTGAGGATCGGGCAACCGGTTTCCATCGGCTTCATCGCCGCATCGGACAATTGCGCGCTGCCCGTCTGGCGGCTGGGCGCACCGATAGATGGCCCAGAATGACGGAGTTCCGGTTGTGACCAACACCCTGACCAGCCCTGCCCTTGCCGATTACGCGCTGGAAGACCGCTATGTCCGCACCGAGGGACGGGTCTATCTGTCCGGTTCGCAGGCGCTGGTGCGCCTGCCGCTGATGCAGCGCCAGCGCGATCTGGCTGCGGGGCTGAATACCGCAGGCTTTATTTCGGGCTATACCGGTTCACCGCTGGGTGGCTACGACACAGCGCTCAAGGCCGCACAAAGCCATCTCGATGTGCACCACATCGTCTTCAGGCCGGGCCTGAACGAGGAAATGGGCGCGACGGCCATATCGGGCTCACAGCAGACCGATCTGTTCGGTGAGGCCAGCTATGACGGCGTATTCGCGCTCTGGTATGGCAAGGGGCCGGGCGTGGACCGCGCGGGCGATGCGATCAAGCATGGCAATTATGCCGGTTCATCGCGCAATGGCGGCGTGCTCGTGCTGGTCGGTGACGACCATGGCGCGAAATCATCGACTGTCGCGCACCAGAGCGATCACGCCCTGATCCATTTCGGCATGCCCTATTTCAATCCGGCCACGGTACAGGACTATCTGGACTACGGACTTTACGGATTTGCGCTTTCACGCTTCGCCGGATGCTGGATCGGCATGAAGTGCGTCACCGACACCATCGAAAGCTCTGCATCGGTGGAAATTTCGCCCGATCAGGCGCCCGTCATCCTGCCCGAAACCGGCAGCGACAATCTGAATGCGCGCTGGGGCGTATTTCCCGCCATGCTTGAACAGCAGCATTATCAGCTGCGAATCCCGCGCGTGAATGCCTTTGTGAAAGCCAATCGGCTTAACCGCCCGGTGATCGACGCGGGCGGCGGTCCATTGGGCATTGTCACGACCGGCAAGGCGCATCTCGATGTGATGCAGGCGCTGGAGGAACTTGGCCTCAACGAAGACGGCTGCAAGGCAAAAGGCATCGGCGTCTTCAAGGTCGCCATGCCCTGGCCGCTGGAGCCTGAGCTGATCCGCGAATTCATGCGCGGCTATGGCCATATTCTGGTCGTCGAGGAAAAGCGCCCGATTGTCGAGCAACAGCTGGCGGCAATGCTGGTCAACGATTCCAATGCACCGCTGTTGCTGGGCAAGGTCGACGAAACAGGCGCGCCGCTTGTACCCTCGGAAGCAGAGCTCAATGCAGGCATTCTGGTGCCGAAGCTGGCCCGGACGCTGGCGCGGATCGGTGCGGAAATACCGCAGCCGCCCAAGGCAAAGGCCACCGCTAATGCCGCTGGCGGCGGCGCATTGATGCGCATGCCGAGCTTTTGTGCCGGCTGTCCCCACAATACATCCACAAAAGTGCCGGAGGGCAGCACCGCCTTTGGCGGCATTGGCTGTCACGGCATGGCGATGTTCCTGCCGGAGCGAAACACCCCCACCCTTTTCCAGATGGGCGGCGAAGGCGCATCATGGATCGGCCTGTCGCCCTTTACCGGCAAGAAGCATATCTTCCAGAATCTGGGCGATGGCACCTATTTCCACTCGGGCCTGATGGCGATCCGCGCCGCTATCGCCGCAGGGGTCAACATCACCTATAAAATCCTCGTCAACGATGCCATTGCCATGACCGGCGGCCAGTCCATCGAGGGCAGTGTGAAGGTCGACGACCTCACCCGGCAGGTCCATGCCGAAGGTGCCCAGCGCATTGCCGTGGTCAGCAATGATATCGAGAAATATCGCAGCGGATATGATTTCGCACCCGGCGTAACTCTTCACCATCGCGATGATCTGGATGCCGTCCAGAAGGAGTTTCGCGAGATCGAAGGCGTCTCGATCATCGTCTATGAGCAATATTGCGCAACGGAACTGCGCCGCCGCCGCAAGCGCGGCCTGGCCGCCGAACCGGACGGGCGCATCTTCATCAACCGCCGGGTATGCGAAGGATGCGGCGATTGCGGGGTGCAATCCAACTGCATCGCCATCGAACCGGTCGAAACCGAATATGGCCGCAAGCGGCGCATCAACCAGTCCGCCTGCAACAAGGACTATTCCTGCATCAAGGGCTATTGCCCCAGCTTTGTGACGGTGCATGGCGGCAAGCAGCGCCAGCGCAAGGGCGAGCACGGATCGGCCCTGCCCGATGCCGCAGCGGCGATGCTGAACGGATTGCCGCAGCCAAAGGCAGCCGGACTGGACGCGCCTTTCAGCCTACTGGTCACCGGCATTGGCGGAGCGGGCGTCGTCACCATCGGCGCGCTGCTGGGCATGGCGGCGCATCTCGAGGGCAAGGGCTGTTCGGTCCTCGACGTCGCCGGTCTTGCGCAGCGCAATGGCCCTGTCACCAGCCATGTTCGCATTGCCGGCAATCCCGATGCGCTGCACGCGACACGCATCACCAGGGCAGATCTCATCCTTGGCTGCGACATTGTCGTGACCGCAGGCATGGAACCGATGTCGAAGATCGAGACCGGACGCACGCGGGCAATCGTCAACACCCGCGTCGCGCCGACATCGGCTTTTGCCAGCAATCCCGACCTCGACCTTTCCGCCGACGAGATGATCGCAGCGATCAGCGGCATGACCGGAGCTGAACGCAGCGCCTTTGTCGATGCCGGAAGGCTGGCAGCCGCCCTGCTGGGCAACGAGATTGCGACGAACCTGTTCCTCGTCGGCTATGCCGTCCAGAAAGGATGGGTGCCCATCGGACTGGCGGCCATAGAACGCGCGATAGACCTAAACGGTGTCGGCGTGGACATGAACCGCGCGGCGCTGGCCTGGGGTCGCCTTGCCGCTCACGACATTGCTTCAGTCGAAAAATTCGCATCGGGCGGCCAGAAACCGGCACGGTCAGGCCCCGAACCGGTTGACGCCATGATCGCCCGGCTCGCCGATGATCTGACCGCCTATCAGGATCAGGCCTATGCCGCACGGTTCCGCACACTGGTCGACCGGGCCTTTGCAATGGAAAGCGGGCATTCCGGTCACGATCATGCGCTGACGCGCGCGGTCGCGCGCTATGCCCACAAGCTGATGGCGTATAAGGACGAATATGAGGTTGGACGGCTCTATTCGGACGGCAATTTCCTGAAAATGCTGCGCGAGGAATTTGAAGGAGACCTCACCCTTGAGTTCCACATGGCCCCGCCATTGCTGCAGCGGCGCGACCCGCAGACCGGCCGCTATCGCAAGCGCAGCTTTGGGTCGCGAACCATGCTGCTCTACAAACTGCTCGCCCGCCTCAAGGGGTTGCGCGGCACGGCCTTCGATCCCTTTGGCTATAGCGAACATCGCAAGCTGGAGCGCGCGCTGATCACCGAATATGAAACGACGATGGAGCGCGTGCTCGGACAGCTCGACACGAACAATTATGATCTTGCCGTCGAGATCGCAAAATGGCCCAAACTGATCCGTGGCTATGATACCGTCAAGGATGAGCATCTGGTCCGCGCACGCGCGCATCTCGACGCGCTGATGACCCGCTATTTCGAACCGGAGCCCGAACCGGGTCTTCTGGAAGCGGCGGAATAGGCGCGGCCATGTTCAGGGATGCAACAGCCATTGTCGGCATTGGCGAGACCGAATTCGCCAAGAACCTGCCCGAAAGCGAATTTCAGCTGGCCTGCCGGGCGATCCTTATGGCTCTGGACGATGCAGGCATCGCCCCATCCGAGGTCGATGCGCTCACCTGCTACACCTATGAGGAGACACCGGAATTCGAGGTCGCCCGCAGCCTGGGCATGGGCGACATCCACTTCCTGTCGCAATCGCCGCATGGCGGCGGCGCGGGTTGCGGCGCAATCGGCCAGCTTGCGCTGTCCATCGCCGCCGGAATTGCCAATGTCGGTGTCGTCTGGCGCTCTCGAAAGCGGGGTGCACCCTCGAAAAGGCTGTGGGCCGGAGTCGAAAATAGAGTAACCGATCACTGGAAATGGACGCGGCCACAAGGCCTTGTGCGTCCGGTTGACGAAGTCGCGATCCTGACCCGGCGCTATATGCACGAATATGGCCTGACCCGCGAACAGCTCGCCCATGTCGCGCTGTCGATGCGCGCGTTCGCCAATCGCAATCCGCGTGCGCTGATGCATGGTCGCGACCTGACCCTCGACCAGTATCTCGGTGCACGGATGATATCCGATCCGCTGTGCCTCTACGACAATTGCCTGGAGAGCGACGGTGCCATCGCACTGGTGCTGACCCGCGCCGACCGTGCTGCCGACTGCCCGAAAAGACCGGTCAGGATCCACGCCTTTTCACAAGGCATGGCAGCACAGCATCAGCTGATGACCGACTATCATTCGGAAAATCCGCTGCGCAGCTCGTCCTGGCCATGCGCCGAAAACCTCTGGAGACAATCGGAAATCCGTCCGGCGGACATTGACGTGGCACAGATCTATGACGCCTTCGCGCCGCTGGTGCTGTTCAGCCTGGAGGCCTATGGCCTGTGCGAACGCGGCGAGGCGGGCACATTCGCTGCTGACGGAAACCTGCGGGCCGGAGGCAAGCTCCCCCTCAACACATCGGGCGGCAGCCTTTCCGAAGTCTATCTGCATGGCATGAACCTGGCGGTCGAGGCCGTGAAGCAATTGCGCGGCGAGGCCATCAACCAGATTGCCGATGCCGGGACCTGCCTGGTCACATCCTGCGACACCACGCCCAATGGCGCGCTCGTCCTGCGCAACTAGGCCGTGAACCGATAAATGCCATTATTGATGGAAGTGAAAACGAGTTCCTGTTGAGTAGCTTCGCCGCATAGACCCGGACTTACACAATACGCGATCCCTATCGCGCCAATTTGGGAGCGGAAAACCAGGTGAACGACGGAAGCCTTCTGCCGATCGAACGGACCATATTCGACGAAGAACACGAAATTTTTCGGGGCAGCGTCCGCCGCTTCATGCGCGACGCGGTGATCCCCAATCTCGACAAGTGGAACAGGCAGTGCCACCCCGACCGCGATGTCTGGCTGGAGGCCGGCAAGCAGGGCCTGCTGTGCGTGACGACCCCGCCCGAATATGGCGGCGCCGGGGCTGACCGGAAATACAGCGCCGTCCTGATCGAGGAGCAGCAGCGCGCCAATGCAGCAGGTCCGGGTTTCGTCATGCATTCGGAGATCGTCGCAGGCTATCTGACACGCTTTGGCAGCGAGGAGCAGAAAACGACCTGGCTGCCCCGCATGGCAAGGGGCGAGGTGATCGGTTCGCTGGCCATGACCGAACCGCGCGGCGGATCGGACCTCAGGGCCATCGCCACCCGCGCCAGCCGGGCGGGCGACAGCTATATCATCAACGGCGCCAAGACCTTCATCACCAATGGCTTCATCACGGACCTGATCGTTGTGGCATGCCGCACCGACCGGGCGGACGGATCGAACGGCCTGTCGCTGATCCTTGTGGAGGCCGGACGTCCCGGCGTGGGCAAGAGCCAGCCGCTCGAAAAGGTCGGGCAAAAGGCACAGGATGCCGCCGAACTCTATTTTGACGATGTCGAAGTGCCACGATCCAATTTGCTGGGCGAGGAAGGCAAGGGCCTGCACTATCTGATGCAGGAACTCGCATGGGAGCGCCTGATGATCGCCATCCGCGCCATCGCCGGATGTGAGGTCGCTCTTGAGAATACCATCGATTACACCAAGTCGCGCACGGCCTTTGGCCAGAGCATCATGGATTTCCAGAATACCAAGTTCAAGCTGGCCGAGTGCAAGACCAAGACCCAGATTGCGCGAGTATTTATCGACCATTGCATCCAGCTGGCCTGTGAGGGGCGGCTGGACCCGGAATCGTCTGCCATGGCGAAATGGTGGTGCACCGAATTGCAGAACCGCGTTCTGGACGAATGTGTCCAGCTGCATGGCGGCTATGGCTATATGCTGGAATATCCCGTCGCGCGCGCCTGGGCCGATGCCCGCGCCCAGATGATCTATGGCGGGACCAACGAGATCATGAAAGAAATCATCTCAAGGAGCTTTTGACGATGTCCGGCTCAACCGATTTTCCGCAGCAGGGCGGTGTCGCCCTGGTGGTAGGGGGCAGCGGCGGGATCGGTCGCGCGATATGCCGGAAACTGGCCGAGGCGGGGAGCGACGTCGCCCTCACCTATCGCACCAACCAGCAGGCGGCAGATGAAATCATTGCCGAGATTGAGGCGATGAGACGATCCGCCCTGGCCGTGGCCGCCAGCATCGAAAACGCCGCCGATGTGGAGAATGCAAGCAACCAGATCATTGCGCGCTTTGGCCATATCCACACCGTCGTCAACGCCTCCGGCTCCCATATTTCCATGAAGTTCATCGGCGACCTTGGTGTCGATGAGTTCCGCAATGTCATGGAGGCCGATACCAACGGGTTTTTCAATATCGTGCACACCCTGCTCCCGCACATGCGCGAGCGCGGCGGCAGCTTTGTCGCGATCAGCACGACCGGCCTTTCGCGCTGGCCCAACAAGGACGCGCTCTCGGTCATTCCCAAGGCTGCCAATGACGCGATCATGACCGGCATCGCCCGCGAGGAAGGGCGTAACGGTATCCGCGCCAATACCGTCGCGCTGGGCCTGATCGATGCTGGGCTGTTCCAGAAGCTGATGGGCACATTCTACGACGAACGCTATGTCGAGGTAGCCATTCGCAATTCCGCGCTCAAGCGCCTTGGCACTGCCGAGGAAGTGGCCGAAGCGGTGCTGTTCTTCGCCTCACACCGCGCCCGCTTCGTAACCGGACAGACGCTGACCCTCGATGGCGGCTACAGCCTTTGAGGCCGGATGCCATGAACAGGCCGCATGCGATCGAGGACGGGCGATATGATGTCGTGATCTGCGGATCGGGGGCAGCGGGCCTGCTCGCGGCGCTGCGCGTCCATGACCTCGGCCTGCGTCCGGTCGTCATCGAGAAATCCTCGCGCTATGGCGGCACCTCGGCAACCTCTGGCGGCGGAATTTGGATACCCGTCAACGGCCTTTCGTCCGAAGGTGACGACAAGGTGGCAGCGCGCGCCTATCTGAAGGCCGTGAGCAAGGGCTCCTATCGCGAGGACCGGCTGGACGCCTATCTCGACCATGGGGCCGATATGGTCGCCTATCTGGCAAAGCTGGGCGTACCGATGATCTCCGTGCCGGGATTTCCCGACTATATCGCCGAAGCGCCCGGCGCGACGACCGGACGCTCGCTGTTTCCGCTGGAACTGGACGGCAAGGACATTGGCGACGCGTTCTTTCGCCTGCGCGATGCTCCGGAAGGATACAAGCTGTTCGGGCGCTATGCGCTGAACCTCGAACAGTCATTCAGCCTCTCGTCACGCTCGCCGGGCTGGCAGTGGACCGCGATAAAGCTGCTAGCAAAATACTGGCTGGATCTGGGCTGGCGGCGCAAGACCGGAACCGACCGTCGCCTGACGATGGGCCGCGCGCTGGTCGGCGGACTGCGCAAGGCCATGCTGGAACGCGACATACCGCTGTTCCTCGATTGCGCGCTCGACGGCCTCAGCACCGCCGGTAGCAAGGTGACCGGCGTAACGGCGCGCATTCTGGGCCAGCCGGTCCAGATCAACGCGCCTTCGGGCGTCATTCTCGCGGCAGGAGGTCATGAACAGAACCAGACGCTGCGCGATGCCCATCTGCCGGTCGCGACCGACCGCAACTGGAGCCTGACACCGGCGGGCATGAACATGGGCGATGCCCTGCGCTGCGGCATTGAAATCGGTGCGGATACCGAAACGCTCGATGCCAACTGGTGGGCGCCCAGCATGCAGCTGCCATCGCGCACCGTGCCCAATCTCGATCTGGCGACGCCGATGTTCTTCGATCACCGCCACCCGTTCAGCCTCTGCGTCAACCGGCTGGGCAAGCGGTTCGTGAACGAGAGCTGTTCCTATGACGAATTCGGACAGGCGATGATCGCCGATCACCAGGCGACCGGGGCAAATGTGCCGTGCTGGATGGTGTTCGATGCGAAATTTCGTGCCCGCTATCCCTGCGGACCGATATTGCCCGCTTTCATCATGCCGGATCGGGCGCTGCCGGATGAATGGTGGGACAGCTATATCTTCCGCGCCGATAACCTGGCGACGCTGGCCGAAAAAATGCGCGTGCCTGGCGACACGCTGGCCGAAAGCATCGGTCGCATGAACGAATATGCCGCCTCAGGCGTGGATGCGGAATTCGGGCGCGGCCAGAACCGCTTCGACCGCTTTTTCGGCAAGGATGATGTGGCACCAAATCCCTGTTTCGGCCCCATTGACAAGCCACCCTATTACGCGGTGCGGATCGATCTGGGTGATCTGGGCACCAAGGGCGGGCTAAAGACCGACCGCCACGCCCGCGTGCTGGCCCGCAATGGCGAACCGATTGGCAATCTCTATGCGGTCGGAAACTGCGCCGGATCGCCGTTCGGCAATTGCTATCCGGGGGCTGGCGGGACGCTCGGCCCCGCAACCGTCTTTGCCTATATCGCCGCCGGACATATCGCCAGCACCGGCCCGGAATAGCTACATATTATAGGTTGCGCCGCCGTCAATGCGCAGTCCCTCGCCGGAGATATAGCCGGCAGCTTCAGACGCGAGGAACGCGGCGACCGGCCCGATATCCTCCGGCAGACCCAGCCGGCCGAGCGGAATCTTGCGGTTCCAATAGGCGACGAAATCAGGATCGGCCATATGCGGCTCTGACAGCGGTGTAACAATAGCGCCCGGCTGAATGAAGTTCGCGCGGATGCCGAACGGGCCGAGATCGACCGCCATCGCCTTGGTCATTCCCGCCACGGCGTGCTTTGAAGTGATATAGGCTATGGTGCCCGGCCCGGCGAGTTCTGACATGATCGATCCGGTATTGATGATCCGGCCATTGCCGCTCTGCTTGAGATGCGGAATGGCCTCCCGCGTCAGCCGGAAGACCGCGTTGACGTTGATCGCCATGACCCGGTTCCACAAGGCGTCATCGGTATCTTCGGCACCGCCAAAGACCGATATCCCGGCATTGTTGACCAGCACGTCGATACCGCCCAGCACCTTGACCGCAGCCGCCACGATTTTTGCAGGAGCATCATCCTGTGTAATATCGGCGGCAAATCGTGCCATGCCGTCCGTCAACTGGGCGTCATCCTCCCAGTCTTGCCTGGGCAAATCCACGGCCAGCACGCTGGCCCCTTCTTTCACGAATGAATTGAGGATGCCTTTGCCGATACCGCTGGCCGCACCCGTAATGATCGCCTTGCGCCCGTCCAACATGCCCATTGTCGTCACTCTCCCATCTTCCCGTTTATGGCATTCAGGCACTATGGCCTGCCTTCGACAAAGTTTAGACAATCGGCCATCCCGATTGAATTCGCGTAGCGCTCGCTTCCGCACTGCACTGCTCGGGAACGCCTATACGAGTTTCATCTGAGCGCGCTCCCACCATAGGACCGGCTGGCATCAGCCAAAGCCATGGGAGAGCGCATTGCCGGGTACGGGTATCGTTTCAATCGCGGGATATCTGCCGCGATCGCGCATGTCGCGAAAGGCCATTGCCGATGCCGTGAAATGGGCAAACCCGGCGCTTGCCGGGCTTGGCAAGGGCCATCGCACGGCCTGCACACCTGATGAGGACAGCATCACCATGGCGGTCGAGGCAGGACGGTCCTGCCTTGCCGCAAGCGGCGGGGCGATTCCCGAAATCCTGCAATTCGCCAGCACGACAGCTCCCTTTGCCGACCGCAGCAATGCGATTCTGGCAAGCGAGGCCCTGAACCTGCCATCCGCGCTGCGCTGCGCCGATTTCGGCGGCTTTCTCGGTGCAGGCATCGGCGCGGTCATCGATGCTCTGGACCGCAGCGGGACATCGCTCACCGTTGCAGCGGACCGCCGTGCCGCCCTGCCCGGATCGGCGTTGGAAATGTCGGTCGGCCATGGCGCCGCCGCGGTACTGACCGGCAGCAACAATCCCATCGCTATCTGCCTTGCCACCCATGTCAATGCGGAGGATTTCGTCGATCACTATCGCGCCGCCGGATCGGAAACCGATTACGCGCTGGAGGAACGCTGGGTCCGCGATGAGGGGCAGATGAAGATCGTGCCACCCGCCATCGCGGCAATTCTGGACAAGGCGGGCATTGCCGCAGCGCAAATCGACCATGTCCTGCTTGCGGGAACCAGCGCTGCAGCAGGCCGCCAGATCGCCAAGGCGTGCGGCTTTTCAGAAGTCCGCCTTGCCGATGCTCTTGACGGCCAGTGCGGCAATACCGGCGCCCCCCACCCGCTGCTGATGCTCGCCAATACACTGGAACAGGCAAAGCCGGGCGCAAAAATCCTTGTCGCCAGTTTCGCGCAGGGAACGCAGATCATGCTGCTGGAGACGAGCGAAGCGATTTCAGGCTGGAGACCGCATGAAACGGTCCGCAGCCAGCTGGCATCGGGCAGCGAAGAGGAAAATTATGTTCGCTTCCTCTCCCATTCCGACCAGCTGACCATCGACTGGGGCATGCGGGCGGAACGCGACAACCGCACCGCGCTCTCCGCCTTCAACCGCCATCGCAAGACGGTGACCGGCTTTATCGGCGGGAAGTGCAGCGCCTGTGGCACGAAGCAGTTCCCTCGTGGGCCGGCCTGTGTGAACCCCCAATGCCGCGAGTTCAGCACGCTGGAGGATGAACCGTTCAAGGACAAGATCGGCCGGATCAAATCCTTTACCGAGGACTGGCTGGCGATCAGCGCGAACCCTCCCCTCATGTACGGCAATGTCGCCTTTGACGATGGCGGCGTGATCCTGATGGAATTTACCGATTTCGCTCCCGGAGAGCTGAAAGTCGGCCTGCCGGTCCGCTTTGTCTTCCGGATCAAGGACAAGGACCCGAAACGAAATTTCCGCCGCTATTTCTGGAAAGCGGCACCAGCCAGAAATGCGGAGAAACGATGATGGCAAAGGGTATCCGCGACAAGGTCGTGATCATCGGCATGGGCTGTTCGCAATTTGGCGAACGCTGGGATTGCAGCGCCGAAGACCTGCTGGCCGAATCCTTTCGCGAGGCGATTGCCGATGCCGGCATCGATCGCGACCAGATCGAGGCATGCTGGTTCGGGCTGTCCATGGACGAGCAGAATCTGGGAAAATCGGGCCTGTCCGCTTCCCAGAGCCTGCGCCTGCCGAACATCCCGGTAACCCGTGTCGAAAATCTGTGCGCAACCGGATCAGAGGCTCTGCGCGGTGCAGTCTATGCGGTGGCATCGGGGGCTGTGGATATCGCCATGGCCATCGGCGTCGAGAAGCTGAAAGATACCGGCTATGGCGGCCTGCCAGAACGTTCCAAGGGCACATTCAACGAATTGTGGCAGCCCAGCGCGACCGCTCCTGGCTCCTTCGCGCAGTTCGCCAGCGCCTATTCCGCGCGCCACAATGTCGAAATGGACCAGCTCAAGGAGGCGATGGCGCACATCTCCTGGAAAAGCCATGAGAATGGCGCGAAAAATCCCAAGGCGCATCTCAAGCGCCGCCTGTCAAAGGACGCGATCCTCAAGGCGCCGATGGTCGCCTATCCGCTGGGGCTGTTCGATTGCTGCGGGGTCAGCGACGGTTCGGCCTGTGCCATTGTCGCATCACCCGAGGCCGCTCGCAGGCTGGGCCACGAGGGCGAGCTCGTCGCGATCAAGGCATCGCAGATTGCGGTCAGCAACGGCATGGAGATGTCGCATGACAGCTGGGACGGCAGCTATGCCCATACCACGCGCATCGCCGTTGACCGCGCCTATCGCGAAGCCGGGATCAGCGACCCAGTCGCGGAACTGGACATGGTCGAGGTGCATGACTGTTTTTCGATCACCGAACTGGTGACGATGGAGGATCTGGGCCTTTCAAAACCGGGCGAAGGATGGCGCGACGTGCTGGCGGGCAAGTTCGATGCCGATGGCTCCGTCGCCTGCAACATCGATGGCGGCCTGAAATGCTTTGGGCATCCCATTGGCGCATCGGGCCTGCGCATGGTCTATGAGAGCTATCAGCAATTGCTGGGACGCGCGGGCGACCGCCAGCTGCCCGATCCCAAGACCGCGCTGACGCACAATCTGGGCGGTTTTCCAAACTTCAACGTCTGCAGCATCACCGTGCTTGGCCACCTCCAGGGCTGAACGGCTGCGCAATCACTGAAAGGATCGAAATTGGACAATCCCGCATCGCTCAAGGGCAAGGTCATCATCGTAACCGGGGCCGCGCAAGGCATCGGCAAGGCATTGTGCGACCAGGTGCTGGCAATGGGCGGCTCGGTCGCCGCCGTCGATATCAACCGCGACGCGCTTGATGCAAGCTTTGCTGGCCATGACAGGGTTGCGAGTTTTGCAGGCAATGTCACCGATGCGGATTTTGTCGACGAAATGGTCAGCCAGGCCGCAGCTGCGCTGGGCGATGTAAACGGCCTGCTGAACAATGCCGGCATTGTCCGCGCCGCGATGATCACGGACATGTCGCGCGCGCAATGGCAGGCGGTGATCGATGTCAATCTGACCGGTGCATTCGCGGTCATGCAGGCAGTGGGCCGCTTCCTGGTCAACAAGGCAAAGGCAGGCGATCCCAACCCCGGATCAATCGTCAATGTTTCGTCAGATGCCGGTCGTCGCGGCACATTTGGCCAGATCAACTATGGCGCGGCCAAATCCGGTGTTCTGGGCCTGACGATGAGCGCCGCGCGCGAATGGGGGCGGTACAACATCAACGTCAATTCAGTGTGCTATGGGCTGGTCGAAACGGCGATGACCGAAACCATCCGCCAGGAAAAGTTCCGCAATAAATATCTGGAGCAAATCCCGCTCAGCCGGTTTTCCACGCCGCAGGATGTCGCCCCGGCAACCTGCTTCCTGCTCTCCGATGCGGCAGCCTATATTACCGGACAGCATCTGGCGATTGATGGCGGGTTCCATATAACCGCCTGACGCTTCGCATTGCTGATCGCGGTGCGGACAGCGGTCAGGGCTGCAGCCATTCAGGTCCGCGACGGTTCCAGGGATTGTCTCCTGCATCGCACGGCAGGCCAACCAGAGCCTCGCAACTGGTGGCAAGCCTGTCCTCCACATGCAGTTCGACGGCAATCACCGCACCCGCACCGCATGGCAGGGCCGCCCCGGAACTGGTCACCGTGCCGGTCAGCCGTGCCTCATCATCGGCATAGACAGAACTGCGCATGCGGAATTTCAGCCTGGCGATGCGGCACAGCGGCCCGCCCCAATCCTGCAAATAGCGTTCGAACAGGGCCGACTGGAACTGGGTATTGGCAAAGATATCGCGCTGGTTTGCGACATTGACCGCATAGTTGCGATCATGATGCAGCGGTGAATAATCGCGGCTGGCAAGCGCACCGGCAACAAGTCGCGTGGCGGTGACCCGATAGACGAGCTCGGGCAATTTCTGTCCGGTCCCGACATCGCCAAGGGTCAAACCGCTCATGCTGCGTCCTTCACGAAACCGAAAAACTCATAGCTCTCGATCCCGATCATCGCGCCATCCGCGCCGAGATACTGCATTTCAACGGTCCAGAACCTGCCCGTGCCGAGCCGCGTCGTCTTGACCGGGCCAATGCTGCGGATCATCTGCTGCGTTGCCAGCGCATCGCCAATGGCGACCGGAGCGAAAAAGCTGGTGGTGTAGGAAACCGCAACCGATGCAGGAAAACCCAGCCGGTCCTTGAGATCGAAATGCGCCTGCAGCGCCTTGGGCGGAGCGCCCTCACCCGGTTGCCACACATCGGGACGCCCCCAGACCGGCAGCATGGTTGCCGGACAATAGGCACCGCCCAGCAATTCGCGCCCGGCATCTTCATCCCACCATGCCGGGTTGCCGTTTTCCACAGCCGCACACATGGCCCGGACATTCGGTTCGTTCGCCGCCATGACCGGCGGCGCAACATATTGGGCAACGCCGATCAGCGCAGCGATATCAGCGTCAAGATCGCTCGCCAGTTCCGGTTCATCCCCTGCCCCGCCTTCGATCATGGTCAGGCCAGCACATGATCGGCGACCGCAGCGCGCAAAGCGGATGAGGTGTCATACATAAGCTCCTGATATTTGGAGCGCCGATAGTAAAGCTGCGGCTCGCCTTCGATGGTATAGCCGATCCCGCCATGCACCTGCACCGAAAGGGTGGCAAGGCGGCGATAGAGCGTTGTCGCCATGATCTTGGCCATGCGCGCCAGATGCAGCGCGGGCAATGCATTGTCCCGCGCCCAGGCCGCCTGATAGGCAAGGTAGCGAGCGCCCTCCAGCTCGGTCGCGCATTCGGCCAGCGGATGCGAAATCGCCTGAAATGCGGCGATAGGCTTGCCGAACTGCTTGCGCTGATTGGCATAGTCCGCTGTCATCGCGAGCAATTTGGTCGCTGAACCCACCGCTTCGGCGGCGACTGCAATCAGCACCTCCGCGAAAACATCCTGACCGGTGACAGGCATTTCGGTTGCAAGAATATTGGCCGGTGCCACCTGCACTTCGTCAAACCGGATCTGGAACAGCGGTTGCGACGCATGGTTTTTCTGCGCGGCTATGGTGATGCCGGGGCTTTCCGCCTCAACAAGAGCCCAGCCCGAAGGGATTTCCACCAGAAAGCCATGGGCAGAACTGGCAAAGGGAACGAGCGAGATCGCCCCGCTCAGCCGACCATCGCCGAACAGCGAAACCGTCTCGCCATCATCGGCAATATCCGCCTGTCGCCATGCCGGAACGATAATGGCCTCACCCGTGGCAATGCGGGGCAACCAATTGTCAGCGAGTACGCCTCCGGTAGCGGCCAATATCCCGGCGGAATGGATGGCGCTCTGCAGATATGGCGAGGTTGCCAGCGCATAGCCGAACTCCTCGCAGACGACCGCCATGTCGAGCGTGCCCATCGCCGCGCCGCCATGACCTTCCCCGATCCGCAGCGCGCAAAGGCCGTTGTCGCCAAGTGCTGACCAGAAATCGCGCGACAGCTTGTGGTCGTCCGTTTCCAGCGCCCTCACCACCGATGAGTCAAAGCAGGACTCGCAAATGCGCCGGGTCGTTTCCCGCAACAGATCCTGTTCTTCGGTAAAATCGAGATCCATGATTCAGCCGTCCGTCATCAGGCCCAGGCCACGCCGGGCGACAATGTTTTTTTGCACTTCGCTCGATCCGCCGCCGATAGTGTCGACAACCGTCGCTCGGTCGGACATTTCCCATTGTCCGTCAAACGGTGCACCCGGCGCACCACGGCTCAGCAGGCCCAGCGGGCCAAGGCAGTCCATCGCATAGTTGATGAGTTCCCGGCCAAGGCTGGTGCTGTAGAATTTGTACATTGCCGCCTCGACCGTGGGTACTGCGCCCGCCGCCGCCTTGGCTATGACCCGTCGCTGCAGCATTGTCGCCATCTCGATCCGGCAGGCGAAATCGGCAACCCTGTCCCGCACCACCGGGTCTTCTGCCAATGGCTTGCCGCCTCGCCGAGCAAGTTTCACCAGCTCGACAAGCGCCTCGAACTTCAGCAGCAGCGGGCCGACCGTATAGAGCGCGAACCGCTCATAATCGAGCGCTTCGCACACATAGCGCCAGCCGGAATTTTCCTCGCCAACCAGATAATCTGCCGAGATGTTCACATCGTCAAAGAATACTTCGTTGGTGCGGTGATCGCCCATGGTCTTGATTTCGCGGACGGTGAGGCCCGGATGATCCATAGGCACCATGAAGACACTGATGCCCTTGTGCTTGGGCGCATCGGGATCGGTCCGTGCAGCCACCCAGTACCAGTCGGCGAAATGCGCCGAAGTGGTCCACATCTTCTGGCCGTTGAGCACCCATTCATCGCCGCGTCGTTCGGCACGGAGCCGGAGCGATGCCAGATCAGACCCCGCCCCCGGTTCGGAATAGCCCAGCGCAAATTCGATATCGGCGGCGAGTATCTGGGGCAGGAATTCCTGTTTCAGCCGGTCATTGCCATGGGCGATGATCGTCTTGCCGATGCAGCCAACGCCCTTGCCGATGATCGGGGCGCCCTGGCTGGAAAGCTCTTCGTTGAGCAGATAGTCATAAATGCCCGGCCGCTCATGCCCGCCAAACCGCTTCTCCCAGGACATGCCGATATAGCCGGCCTCGGCCAGCCTTCGCATGAATGCGCGGCGCTCCTCGCTGTCAACCAGCCAGGAATCGGTTTCCCGCCAGGGTGCAAAGATAATGCCGGCATCATCCCGCTGCTTTTCGTTGGCAAGATAGGCCTGAAAATCCTGCAGAAAGCCGATTTCTTCATGTGCGAACGCGAAATTCACGAAGCGCTTTCCTGCATAAGCTCAACGGTGTTGCCGTCTGCATCCTCGACCAAGGCAACCTCGACACCGGGGCGCAATGTGCGGATCGGAATGGCGATGACAAAACCGGCATCCTCGACCCGTTTCACCATCTCGGCCAGATTGGCGATGCGCAGGGCGATATAGCCAATGCCGACGGTCCCGACGAAACCGCCGTCCCGCGCCGGGCTGGCCGGTGCTTTTTCGGGCACCATCAGGCGCAAGGTACTCTGCCCTGCGGCGAACCGGGTGATCGTGCCGACATGCGGAATCTCAACGCTGCCTGACGCGGCAAGGCCAAGCACCTCGCCATAAAAGCGGGTCTGTCCGGCAAGATTGGACGTGATCAGCCCGACATCAATTGCGGGCGTTGTCAGTTCTATGGTCATGGCGGTCCTCAGGCCTGCGGCATTTTCGCGAGATTCTTGGCGATGGATTCAGGATCAAGGCCGCGATGGCCCCAAAGATCGCCCTCGGCGAACTGGTTGGATGACCAGCTATCGTCGACCAGCACCCCGTCAAAGCCGATCTCCACCTCGAAACCGAACGGGCTCTGCATGTAGAAGGAGAGCATCCGGTCATTGGCATGGCGGCCAAGCGTCGATGTGATGTTAATGCCCGCATTGGTGACCCGCTCATGGCATTGCAGAACCATGTCGATGCTGGTGACTTCAAGCATCAGGTGATGGACGCCGATCGCCCTTTCCACCTTGAGCAATCCGATGGAATGATGGCGCGCATTGCAGCGATAGAAGTTCGCGACATTGCCGCCGCCAAACAGGATATAATCGGTCAGCTCAAAGCCCAGCACCCGCGTATAGAAATCCTGTGCCTCTTCCAGAAAGCGCGAGGTGAGCAAGTTCACATGGCCAAGGCCCAGCGGGCCTGCGAGGAATTCCATCCCCAGCGGCGACACGAATTTCCGGTCGATCACCGGCCCGTAGAACAGCTCAAGCGCATTGCCACACGGATCGGTCGTATGGGCGATGCCGGTGACCGAGCGGGCCTGCGCCTCCTCGTCCGTGCCCATTCGCGCCTCATGCCCGGCGGCCTGCAGCTTTGCGACCTGCGCCTCCAGGTCGATCCGGCTCTCCACCTCGAGCCCGATATAGCGAATGCCGCGATCCTCCGCGTGCGGATGGATGGCGATGCGCCATTGCCAGTCATCGATCTTCAGATAGACAGAGCCATCATCGGCGGTGCCGCTGCCCGCGCTCTTTGGGCCGGAATCGGGGATCATCGGAATGCCCCAGTCCTCCCCGGCACAGGCGCGCGCAGGCATCATCCCGATAATGTTGGTGGCATATTCCAGCCAGACCGCAGGATCAGGCGCATTGAAACCGATATAGCCAAGACTGCGAACGGCCATCTTCTATCCTTCCTCGCCGGACCTGGAGCCAAGCTCGACGGGGAGCTGGTCGAACCCCGACAGAAACTCGCTATAGGCGCGGGTGCAATTTTCGAAATCGACGCGATAATCGCCGGAGACCTTGAGGAACTCCTCGAGCAGGATCGTTCCGGCCATGGTGGCAAGGTGCATGCCAAGGCACATATGCCCGCCAATGCCGTAGGTCAGGTCGCGCTTGTAGTTCCGGAAAATATCGAAGCTGTCGGCGCGTTCAAATTCCGCCTCGTCGCGATTGGCGGAGGCATAGACCATCAGCAGATTCTGGCCCGGTTCGATCCGGTGGCCGCGAATATCGATAGGATTGACGGCGCGGCGGCACAGAATATTGGTCGGCTGGTCTATCCGGGCAGCCTCGAAATAGGCCTTGGGCACCAGCGACAGATCGGCCAGCACCGCCGCCTTCTGCTCGGGGTGCCTCGCCAGATAATAAACCGCGCCGGCACAGACATTCGGCGTCGTCCCCGAACCCACCGTCAGGAACACGATCATCAGATTGGCCAGATCCTGATCGTCCAGTTTCCGGCCATCGACTTCGGCCTCCAGATATTTGGCGACATGACCGCCCGCCAGTTCGGGATTGGCCCGCAATCCCGCGACATATTCACCCAGCGCCTGGCCGAGAGCCATTCCAGCCTTCTGGTTGCGCTCGGATGTCGTGCCGACCTGCCCGACCTCGCGGTGCATGGTTTCATCGACCAGTCGTCGCCATTCGATCGCCAGATCGGGCGACAGCCCCAGATTATAGCCGGCATTGATCGCCAGCACGCGGTTCACATAGTCACGGTAGAAATCGAAACGTCCGCTGGCCACCAGCGGCTCCAGCGTCTCGCGGGCAAGCGCAGTGATCCGCTCGCGATGCTTTTCAACATTGCCCTTCATATAGTCGGCATGCACGACCTGGCGCCATTTGCGGTGTTCGCGCCCGTCCATGCTGACAAAGGCATGCGGCACCGGCTCGCCCAGCAGGACGTTGGTCAGCGGCTGTCCGGCAGTAAAGGTTATGTCCTGTTCATGCTTGGTGCTGACGGTCCATACATCCTCGAAATGGACCAGCGCCCAGGCATTGTATTTCTCGATGAAGGTCGGTCCGTCGCGCTTGCGCAACTCGGCATAAATAGCATGCGGATCGCGCATGGCCGCGTCGGAAAAGGGATCATAGTTCAGCAATCTGGCCGCCTTTTTCTCGCTTTGAATCGCGCAGCATCCTCGTCACGTCCTGCGTCGTGTTGATGGCTGGGAGAATAAGGTTCGGCTTGCCTCACGATAAACTCGCATTCGTGCCTTTCGGGAATGCGAGCCAAAACTAAGCCGCCGCCTGCAGGCCGTGCAGCTAGACTTTGCGCTTGCAAACCGGACGACGGAGAGGGTCAGAAAATGGGTGGTGGAGATTACAGGGTCGATGGCCTTGCCGTTGAACGAACGGATACGGGAATCACGGTCGCATTCGACCGTCCGGCGCAGCGCAATGCGATCACCTATGACATGTACGAGGTGCTGACCGCGATTTTCGAGGATGCAAAGACCAATCCCGAAATGCGGTCGATCACGCTGACCGGAACCGGATCAATCTTCACGGCTGGCCATGACATGAGCGGATTTGCGCGCGGCCTGTCGCTTGGGGTTGAGGAAAAGCCGTCCTTTGGCTTCATGCGCGCATTATCCGAATGCCCTGCCCCGGTGATCGCAGCGGTCAATGGCGATGCCGTCGGCATCGGCGCGACCATGCTGTTCCACTGCGATTTCGTCTATGCGGTGCCGGGAGCAAGGCTGGTGTTCCCGTTCATGAAGATGGGGTTGATCCCCGAATTTGCCTCGACCCATTATCTGCCGCGCATGATCGGCCAGCGTCAGGCGATGGAATTATTCCTGCTGCAGGGGCAGGCCAGCACCGAACAGGCACTGCAATGGGGTCTGATCAGCGCCCTCATTCCGCACGACGATCTTGGCGCGCATGCTGCATCAGTCGCGAGCGTCATCGCCGCCCTGTCACCCCAGGCCGTCCGCGAAACCAAGCGGCTGGCGAAACAGCATGAGGGCGATGCGGTCCGCAAGGCGATCAGCGACGAAGCGCACAGCTTTCACGAACTGCTCAAGACCGATTTCGTGAAAGACCGGATCGGCGCCATCCAGCAGAATATCTCCGGCAAGGGCAAGACCGGATAACCGGCTGGACCGGATAACCGGCTGGCGCCTTCCGGCCGTCTTCGTCCGTCCTATCGGGTGAGATAATTATAGGTCATCCGCGTCAGTTCTTCGATCAGTCTGTCTTCGCTGATGCCGGTCTGGTTCTGCGCAAGGAAATTCTCGATATTGCTGATCACCGCGCGCTCGATCAGCAGCAGTGCGGTGTGCAGGTCATCGACCACAATCTCGGCGCGATGCTGTTCCATAAAGGCAAGATTGGTCGAATAGGTGTGCACCTCAATTGCCAGGTTGAGGGTATATCCCTTGAGCTCCGGCACCTGTTCGAGGATGCGGAACAGGATGAAGTCATTCTCCTTGTACACCTCGACCAGCATGGTCATGATTTCGCGCAATGCGGGTTGAAGCGGCATATCCATCAGGTCGCGCAATGTCGTGCGGACCCGCGCGGCGGCGCGCGCCACGGTGTGCTGGATCAGGGTGCGGACAATTGCCTGCTTGTTGGGAAAATACTGGTAAAGCGACCCGACGCTGACCCCCGCCAGCTCGGCGATGCGATTGGTGGTCGCCTTTTTGAAGCCTTCCTTGACGATGATCTGGCGTGTCGCCTCGATAATCGCATCGGCAGTGACAACCGCCCTTTGTTGCTTGGGTATCTTGCGCCGTGCAATATCATCGGGTTCGTCGATATCCGTCGCCATTCTCTCGCCTTCCAGCCACATCTCCATTTCGCCGCGCCGCACGCTTCTTGGCCGAGCGAAGGCGAGTTCTTCTTGAGGCTTGTGCCTGCTAGCTACAGTATCGGAAGAAATGAAGAATGACAGCATATCTAATCGGAAAACTCGTCGTCCAGAACTGGGACTGGTATCGTGAATACCGTTCCGTGACCGAACCGCTGGTCGCGGAATATGGCGGTCGCTATCTGGTCAAGGGCGGAGATGCCAATAAGCTTGAGGGCGAAGAGGTGGCGGGCGATGCCAGCGTGATGATCGCCTTTCCCGACCGCCAGGCCATTCTCGACTGGTATGCAGACCCGCGCTATGTCCGCATGCAACAGCTGCGGCACGACAGCGGCGTGGACTGCAACCTGATGATCGTCGACGGGATTCCCGAAGCGGACTGACCCGATAGCCGCAGCCATGCTCATTTCCTGAGCTTCAGCATGTTGCAGATATTGTTCTTCTGGATTGCCGAGGAACCGCCGAGAATCGGCATGACCAGTATGTCGCGGACATGCCGTTCCATGTCGAATTCCTTGATATAGCCATAAGCACCCAGCACCTGCTGGCAATCGAGCACGATGTCGCGCGCGGTATCGCAGACGAACAGTTTCGCCATTGAGGTTTCCAGCGAGGCATTTTCGCCGCGATCCAGCTTGTCGGCCGCATCATAGGTGACAACGCGGCAGGCATGGATTCTGGTCTTCGCCTCGGCCAGGGTGTGACGGATAGCCTGAAAACCGGAAATGGGCTGGCCAAATTGTTCGCGCTCCTGCGCATAGGCCCAGGCCTCGTCGACCGCTGCGCTGGCAATGCCCAGCGCCATTGCCGCGACCTCAATCTTTTCGATATCCAGTCCGGGTCCCGCCAGCATCGACCAGGCATTGTTCCAGCCAGCCGCTTCGCCAACGACATTATCCATCGGCACCGCGACATCGGCAAAGGTGACATCATAGGTGCCCGTACCCTTGAGGCCGAGCGCATCCTGCGCCTCGAACACCAGCCCCTCTGCACTGGTGGGAACCAGCACGAGGGTAAGGTTCCGGCGGCGATCCTCGCGCGGGCCGGTCCGGACCAGCGTATAGATATATTCCGCAATCGTTGCGCCCGAACAGAACCGCTTGGCGCCGTTGATCACCAGCCGGTCACCATCGACGCGGCCCGTCGTCCGCACCGATGAGACATCGGCCCCGACATCCGGCTCGCTGATCCCATAGGCGAAAATCATGCCGTCCTCGACGACACGGGGCAGCAATTCGGCCTTTTGCCGTTCGCTCGCAACCTCGGCAAGGTTCAGGCCCGCATAGCAGGCGGACTGAATATACGGACCGCCCACCGCCATGCTGCGCCCGCAGAGCATCTCAATAACCATGACGGTAGCGCGCACATCGCGTCCGCCGCCGCCAAATTCTTCCGGAACCGTCAGGCCCATCAGGCCGAGATCGGCAAGCTTGCGATGGATTTCGGCCGGGAAATGATTGTCCCGATCCCATTGCCGCACCAGATCAAGCGGCATTTCGCGCTCCATGAAGCGCAAAAGCGTCTCGCGCAGCATCTGGTGGTGCTCCGGATCATGCATGACTGGCCATCTGCTCCCAATAGCGGCGGCTGTTCCGGCCGCGCCCGATTTAGGCAATGCCTAACGCAGCGCCGCGTTCACTTGAAACTCGCATCCCCTGAAGCAGCGTCTCGCAGACCCGATGACCGGAATACGAGTTTCAGGTGAGCATGCATCTCTCATAGCCTCCGTCCGACAAGGAGAAACGAGGATGCCCGCAGACATGGCTCGCAAGACGCGCCCGGCTTTGTGTGCCTCGCTCTGGTCGCCCTGCACCGAAACCGAACAGACCTGACTGGCGTGACAAGACCCGACCCGAACAGTTCAGAATGGATTGCGCCGCCCGAGGAAGTGGCCGCCAATCTGCTTTCCTGCACATTGGGCGATGCCCTTTCCAATGCCGCATCGCGCTGGCCTGATCGCGAAGCGCTGGTCTATCGGAATCAGCCCGCAATCGAGCCTGCCAGCTGGACCTATGGCGAACTGGACGCGGTGGCGTCGCGACTGGCGGCGGCGCTGGCAAACCTTGGCTATCGGCCTGGGGATCGCATAGCGGTCTGGGGGCCGAACCATCCCGAATGGGTGTTGCTGGAATATGCCATCGCCAAAGCCGGCATGGTGCTGGTCGCCCTGAACCCGCTTTATCGCAGCGCAGAGCTGCATTTTGCTCTCACCGATTCCGGCGCAACCGGCATTTTCCATGCCGACCTGATCGGAACGGCATCGCCCGCAGAAGTCATCGCCCAGGTCCGGCCCGGCATTCCGGGGCTGCGCCATGTGCACAGCTTTTCAGACCTGCCCGGCCTCATCGCCGGAGCGACGACCGCACCGGACACGATCAGTATCGATCCACGGGCGACATTCATGATCCAGTACACATCGGGTACGACCGGCGTTCCCAAGGCCGTGCGCCTGTCGCACCAGGCGCTGGCGACAACGGGACGCAATTCCTATCGCAACTGGCGGCTGGGCGAAGGCAGCCGTGTCTGTTTCGGCTTCCCGCTGTTTCACGTCGGCGGATCGGGCAATTCCATCCCGGGCGCATGCCTCAACGGCGCGACAGCCCTGCCCCTCCACATCTTCAAGGCCGATATCACGCTGGACATATTGGAGCGCGAGGCATGTACCGCGTTCATCGGCGTTCCCACGATGCTGATCGCCATGCTCGACCATCCATCGTTCCGCGAGCGCGATCTTTCCGCCATGGAAACCATCATCGTCGGCGGCGCTCCGGTGAGCCGCGACCTGCTGCACCGGTGCCAGGACGGCTTCGGCGTCGAGGTGATGAACGGCTATGGCCAGACCGAGACCAGCGGCATCACCGCCACGACCCGCTTCGACGACAGCGAAGACCAGAAGACCCAGACATCGGGGCAGGCCCTTGAAGGCGTGAGCATTGCCATCCGGGATGATGCCGGTTGCACGCTGCCCCATGGCGAGACCGGCGAGCTGCACTATCGCGGCCCCGGCGGCATGACCGGATATGGCAGCCGGGACGATGAAGCCGTGTCGGAAAATGACTGGATCGCGTCGGGCGATCTGGCGCGAATGGACGGCGCGGGATTTGTCACCATAGTCGGACGCAAGAAGGAAATGATCATCCGGGGCGGCGAGAACCTCTCTCCGGTAGAGATTGAAGGCTATCTGCGCGAGCATGAGGCGGTGGCCGATGTCGCCGTCATCGGCCTGCCGGACAAGAAATATGGCGAAATCGTCTGCGCCGTGGTGCGGCGGCGGCCGGGCAGCGATGCCAGCGGCAGCGATATCCGGTCATGGTGCGCGGAACGCATTTCGCGCTGGAAAGTGCCCGAGCATGTCGAATTCACCGACGAATTTCCGATGACGCCATCGGGGAAAATCCAGAAATTCAAACTGCAGGAAATCATGTCCGAAAGGCTTGGCTTGACCGCAGAAACAGAGGGAACCGACTGATGAGCTATGAAAATTATACCAACCTGAAGATTGATCAGGACGGACGCATCCTGACGATCACGATCAACCGGCCCGATACCCGCAATGCAATCAACCCCGGATTGCACGAGGAATTTTCGCGCATCTTCATCGATGTAGATGCTGATGAAGAAGTCGACGTGGTGATCCTGTCGGGTTCCGGCGGCGCATTCTGCGCGGGCGGCGATCTCAACTGGCTGCTGGAGATGCACGGCAACGTCGCGGCTACCGCTATCGGCATAAAGCGCGACCGCAAGATCCAGAATTCCATTCTCGACCTCGAAAAGCCCATCATCGCCAAGGTGGACGGTCCCGCCATCGGGCTGGGCTGTTCGCTCGCGCTCTATTGCGACTTTGTCTATGCCAGCGAACGCTCCATCTTCGCCGATCCGCATGTCTCGATCGGCCTGGTCGCCGGCGATGGCGGCGCGGTGATGTGGCCCCAGCTGATCGGCTATGCCCGGGCGCGCCGCTATCTGCTGACCGGTGACGCGATCAGCGCCGCCGAGGCCGCCGATATGGGCCTGATCACCGAAATGGTGCCGGAAGGCGAACTTGACGAAAAGGTTGCCCGCATGGCGCAAAAGCTGGCACGCGGCGCCACCCATTCCATCGCCTGGACCAAGGCCGCGATCAATGCGGGCCTCAAGGTGACTGCCAATGCGGTTATCGACCGCGCAGCCGCATTCGAGAATGTGACCCAGCTGCTCGACGATCACCGCATCGCGCTCGAAGCCTTTCAGCGCAAGGAAAAGCCGCGCTTCACCGGTCGCTGACGGGCAGAGCAATGCAACATTTCAAACTCGCGCCGGTAAGTTTGCCGGTCGAAAGCGATGCTCTGCGCGAGGAGGTTCGCGCCTTTCTGCGAAACGAGATGCGCGGAACCGATCCGGCTGATCGCTGCCGCACATGGTTCGGCTTCGACCCTGGCTTCAGCCGCAAGCTGGGGAGCATGGGCTGGATCGGCATGACCTGGCCCAAAGAATATGGCGGCCATGAACGCCCGGCCAGCGACCGCTATGTCGTGATCGAGGAAATGCTGGCCGCTGGCGCACCGGTCGGCGCGCACTGGATAGCCGACCGGCAGAGCGGCCCGCTGATCCTCGGCTATGGCAGCGAGACCGCCAGACAGGCGTTTCTGCCCGGCATTGCCCGGGGCGAGATATATTTCTGCATCGGCATGAGCGAGCCCGGTGCAGGCTCTGACCTTGCTGCGATCCGCACCATTGCCGAGCGCGCCGATGGCGGCTGGATCGTCAATGGTTCGAAATTGTGGACCACCGGCGTGATAGACGCGCATCAGATGATCGCACTGGTCCGCACAGATCGTTCCGCCGAGTCCCGCCATGCCGGAATGAGCCAGCTCATCATCGATCTTGACGCACCCGGCGTAACGCGCAGCGCGATCACAGATCATCAGGGCGAACAGCATTTCGGCGAGGTCCATTTCGAAAATGTGTTCGTGCCCGACGCCATGCTCGTTGGAACGCCGGGGGCGGGCTGGGCGCAGGTCAATGCCGAACTCGCCTATGAACGAAGTGGTCCGGAGCGCTATCTCAGCAGCTATCGCGTATTCGAGGAATTTGTCTGCTGCTGCCGCGAAAAGCCCGGCACCGACCATAGCACCACGATCGGCGAGATGACGGCAAGGCTCTGGACCCTGCGGCAGATGTCGCTCTCGGTCTCGCACGGTGTTGATCAGGGCGTAAATCCCATCGTCGAGGCTGCAATCGTAAAGGATCTTGGCGCGACGCTCGAACAGGACATGCCGATGCTGGTTCAGGCGGCACTGGACGATGACGGCGATCAGCCGGAATTGCTGGCTGTCATCGAATATCTGCTGCTCTTCTCCCCGATCTTTTCGCTGCGAGGCGGAACCCGGGAGATATTGCGGAACATCATCGCACGGGAGATCGGCCTTAGATGAATGACCTGTCCGCCATATTGACGCACAGCGTTGACCGCTTCCTTGCCGATATCGCCGATTGTCCGCTGGACGACGCCGAGGCCTGGCAATCCATCGAGGAAATGGGATTGCCCGCCCTGTTTCTGCCGGAAAGCGATGGCGGCATGCAGGGCAGCTGGAGCGATGCCCATATCGTGCTGCAAAGCTGCGGCTATCATGCCATGCCCTTTCCCGTCGGCGAAACCATGATCGGCAACAGGCTGTTGCAGGAGCATGAAATGGAACCGGCAACCGGCATGCTGGCGCTGGGCATCGGCAAGGGCCGCATGGACGGCGACGACCGGTTCGACGGCCATATCGATGCTCTCTCGCCGGTCCTGCCAGGCAATACCATGCTGGCGCAGGTCGCTCTCGAACAGGGCGAAGCCTGCATCCTTCTCGATACCGGATGCGCAGCTGGATTTGCGCCTTCGAGCAACGCCGCTGGCGAACCGCGCGGTCGCCTGACCGTGAGCGATGCACCGGTCCGGCAGCTCCGCAATGTCGCGCCGGGCACATTGTTCCGTCTCGGCGCATTTCTGCGCAGCTGCCAGATCTCCGGCGCGCTGGCGGCCTGTCTGGAGCGGACCACCCGCTATGCCGGGGAGCGCTCGCAATTCGGCCGCGAGCTTCGCCAGTTTCAGGCGATCCAGCATCAGATTGCACTGCTTGCGGAGGAGTCTGCGGCCATCGCCAGCGCTTCGGCATCCGCAGCCCAGGCGCTGGACTATGGCAATGCGGATTTTGCCATCGCCTGTGCAAAGCTGCGCGCCAATATGGCGACGGGATCGAGCGCGCTGATCGCCCATCAGGTCCACGGTGCCATCGGCATCACCGAAGAATATGCGCTCCACCGCTACACCCGGCGGCTCTGGGCATGGCGGAGCGAGTTCGGCAATGATCGTCATTGGGCGCAAGAATTGGGCAGGATGGTGCTTGCCCATGATGGCGATACGGCTTGGGAATTTCTGACAAAACGGAGGGCATGATGCGCACAGTTCCTGATCTGGCCGATGCAGAGCTGGAAATCGAAAATGGCGTGGCGATAATGCGCTTCAACCGCGACGATGTCCGCAATGAACTGACCGGGACCCGGCTGGCCGCCGAAATCGTTTTCGTCTGCGAATGGATCAACGCATCGCGCGAAATCGGCACGCTGATCCTGACCGGCGCCGGATCGGCCTTTTGCGCAGGCGGCAATATCCATGACATGCACCAGCGCAAGGGGATGTTCGGGGGCAATCCGATGGAAATCCAGCAGGGCTATCGGCAGGGCATACAGCGCATGGCGCGGGCCATGGCGGAAATCGAGGTGCCGACCATCGCCGCGATCAATGGAGCCGCCATTGGCGCAGGACTGGACCTTGCCTGCATGTGCGATATCCGCATCGGATCGCAACGGGCCAAGCTGGGCGAGACCTTCGTCAATCTGGGCATCATTCCCGGCGATGGCGGTGCGTGGTTCCTGCCGCGTGTCGTCGGCATGCAACGCGCGGCGGAGATGACCTTTTCCGGACGGATCGTCGGCGCCGATGAAGCCTGCCAAATGGGGCTGTTGCTGGAAGTGGTCGAACCCGACGGGCTGATGGCGCGATGCCAGGACATGGCGGCCGGCTTCGCATCCAAGCCGCGCGACGCTCTGCGCATCGCCAAGCGCCTCCTGTCATCAGGCCAGCGCATGCAACTCCCCGATTTTCTCGATTATTGCGCGGGCATGCAGAGCATATGCCACAGCAGCGACGAGCACGATGCAGCACTGGAGACGATGATCAATGCAATGGCCAAATGAGCGTTCGACCCGATTTGCGGCGCTGATCTGCGCAGCGGCACTCTGCCTCATTCCCGGCCAGCACATTGCCGCGCAGCCCGACGCCCCGGACAGCGATACCGCAGCTGATTATGTCAGAACGGCCCCTCAAGATGCTCCGAACATCGTCATCGTGCTGCTCGATGATGTCGGCTTCGGGGCAAGCTCGACCTTTGGCGGCGTTATCGAAACCCCGACGCTCGATGCCCTTGCCGCGCAGGGCCTGCGCTATAACCGCTTTCACACGACCGCCATCTGCTCGCCGACCCGTGCATCGCTGCTGACCGGACGCAATCCGCATGCAACCGGAATCGGAGCTGTCATGAACGTGGCTGACGCCCGGCCCGGATATAGCGGATATATGGGTCGGGATACGGCCAGCATCGCCCGGATATTGCAGCAGAATGGCTATGCAACGGGAGCGTTCGGCAAATGGCACCAGACCCCCGACTGGGAAATATCGCCCGCAGGACCGTTTGACCGCTGGCCGACTGGACAGGGATTTGACCGCTTTTACGGCTTTCAGGGCGGCGAGACCGACCAATATGATCCAACGCTCTATGATGGCACCCGTCTTGTCATGCGGCCCGACCGGGAGGGCTATCACCTGACCGAAGACCTGGCCGACCAATCCATCAGCTGGATGCGGCAGGTCCGCGCTTCCGACCCGAAAAAGCCGTTCTTTCTCTATTTTTCGACCGGCGGCATCCACGCGCCGGTACAGGTTCCCCGGCAATGGATAGACCCGTATCGCGGCAAGTTCGACATGGGCTGGGACCAGCTGCGCGAGATCATCTTCGACCGGCAGAAGCAGCTGGGCGTAATCCCGCCCGACACTCAGCTGACCGCCCGGCCTGACATCATGCCCGCCTGGGACAGCCTCAGCGCGGAACAGAAGAAATTCTCGGCACGGCTGATGGAGGCCTATGCCGGTTTCCTTGCCCATACCGATGCGCAGGTCGGCAAGCTGGTCGCCGAGCTGAAAGAACGCGGCGAATTCGACAATACCCTGTTCATCTATATCGTCGGCGACAATGGCGCGAGCGCGGAAGGCTCGCTCACCGGCAGCCTCGACTATATGGGGTCGATGTTCGGCGTCTCCCTGCCCCAAGGCCCAGAAACACTGGCACGGATCGACGATATCGGCATGCGCGGCACCTATGCCCATATCAACGCGCAATGGGCCTGGGCTACCGACGCACCGTTCCAGTGGACCAAGACCATCGCTTCGCACCTTGGCGGGACGCGCAACGGGCTGGTCGTCAGCTGGCCCGGCCATATTGGCGATGAAGGCGGGCTGCGCAGCCAGTTCGGCCATGTGAACGACATCGCCCCGACCATATTGGACGTGCTCGGCCTGCTGGCACCGGATGACGTGGACGGTGTCGCGCAAAAGCCGATGGATGGCACCAGCCTGGCCTATACATTCACCCAGCCGGATGCGCCCGAACGCCACACCACGCAATATTTCGAGGTCTTTGGCCACCGCGCAATCTATCATGATGGCTGGATGGCATCGGCCTTCCACGCCCGCTTGCCCTGGATGGCCTATCTGCCCAAGGACCCACCGCTGGATGACGATGTCTGGGAACTGTATGATCTGCGCAGCGACTTTTCACAGGCGAGGAATCTCGCCGCCAGCCACCCGGACAAGCTTGCCGAACTAAAGGCTTTGTTCATGGCGGAGGCCAAAAGGTCAAACGCCCTGCCCCTGCGCGGGCAGGTCTTGTCAAAACATGGCTTGCCCGATCCCTCGCACGGGCGAACAACGGCAACCTATCTGCCCGGAACCATCGGCATTCCCGAGGTCGCCTTGCCGTCCATGCTCGGCAAATCGTGGAGCGTCGAGGCTAAGCTGTTTGCAGGCGATACCCCGCAGGGCGTGATTGCCGCACTGGGCGGCACCGATGCGGGCCTCGCGCTCTTTATCGATGCGCATGGCCGACCCTCCTTTGCTTACCGGCTATATGATCGCAAGAATGTGCTGATTGCCGGAAAGGATGCCCTGGCTCCCGGGGAGCACGAAATAACCGTGCTGTTCCGGCATAATGGCAAGGGGCCGCTGGGCGGCGGCGATCTGGTCCTGATGGTAGATGGCAAGGCCGTCGGGCAGGAAAGCATCCCGGCGACGCCCCCCCAATACAGCATTCATGAAACATTCGGCGTCGGGATTGACAGCGGCGCGCCGGTTGGTCCCTATCCCGACAATGCCGCACCGGGCTTTCCGCTGAAGGATGCCCGGATTATTCACGTGAAACTGGCCACCGAATGACCATCTCGACAGCAGCAAATAACCGAGCAAATCGCGAGAAACCATGGGCTGGCAGCATGTTGATGACGCAAAAAAGCCCGCAAATTGGTCACTTGCGGGCACCCGTCAAGATGAAATCAATGCGAGCGCATTGCGAGCAGATTTTCGGGGTCATAAATTTTATCAAATCCTCCATTGATCAGCAATAAAGCGAGGCGGAGCTGCAAGGCCGCCCGATATACGGGAGGGGAATTATGAAAAACTTCAAGCGTGAACTCTGGCAGACTGCGGCGATCCTGACGGTTGCAAGCGTTGCCACGCCTGCCCAGGCGCAGATCAACGAGATCATCGTTACCGCCCAGAAGCGCGAGCAGTCGAGCCAGGATGTTCCGATCTCGCTGCAGGTGGTTTCCGGCGAAGACCTTCAGGACCGCCAGATCGCCGGTGCAGAGGATCTGGCCGACTCCCTGCCCAACGTCTTCGTGACCAAGGATTCGGTTTCGAACAATATCTATATTCGCGGTGTCGGCTCGGGCTCCAATGCAGGCTTTGAACAGGCGGTGTCGACCTTTGTCGACGGCGTCTATCATGGCCGTTCGCGCTATTCGCAATCGACGCTGGTCGATGTCGAGCGGATCGAGGTTCTGCGAGGCCCGCAGACCATCTATTTCGGCAACAATGCCATTGGCGGCGCATTCAGCGTGACCACGGCAAAACCCGACCTGTCCGGCTGGGAAGGCTATGCCCAGGCTGCCTATGAGTTCGAAGCGGAAGAGAAAATTGCCGAGGCCGCGATTGGCGGCCCGATCGTCCAGGACAAGTTCGGCATTCGCCTTGCCGGGCGCTATTCGGACATGGAAGGCTATATCCGCAATCTCGGCACCGGACAGGACAATCCGGCGGTTGAGGACAAATATCTGCGCGCAACCATGCTGTACGCGATCACCGACAGCTGGTCGGCCACCTTCAAGGCCGAATATGGCAAGCAAGACAGTATTGCACCCTATGCGATGCAACTTACCAAATGTCCGCCTGATGCGCCGTTTGCTATCGGCAACACCTTTTCTTGCTCGGCTGCCGTTGCAACCAACACGGAGACCGTACTGGACTATCGCCGCACCTCGAACGAAGGCGAGCGCGGCGATGTCGAGGCGACCGAATATGTGTTCCGGCTGGAAAAGGATAATCTCGACGGACCGGGAATCGTCGCCCAGGCATCACTGTCCAAGCATGATTTCCTGCTCGGTGCGGACACCGATGGCACGCCGTTCGATTTCTTCACCTATAATACGCTGGAAGATCTGAACCAGAAGACTCTGGAATTCCGTATCAATTCTCCCGCATCGTCTTCCATCGAATACACGGCTGGCTTCTATTATCTGGACTCGGAATCGCGCATCGACACGACGCTGAACTTCCCGTTCGCAACAGTGTTGCTGGCCGATCCCACATCTCCCCTGAACGTGCTGCTGCCCTTCGCACCCCTGGGCGGCGACATTCAGCTCGACCAGGCGGAAGAGGCCATGTCTTTCTTCGGATCGGTCGGCATCCCGATCACCGATCAGCTCACCCTGACCGCCGGGCTGCGCTACACCCATTCGCGCAAACGGGGCATTCAGTCCGCAACCAATGTGACCAGCAATGATCGCTATGGCTTCTCGGTAACGCCGCTGCCCGCCGCGCTGCAGCCGGTTGCGGCCTTCCTGACCGGCTTCAACGATCATACCAGCCGCGCCATCGTGGAGGATGACGATTTCCTGCCGTCCATCACGCTGCAATATGAGCCCAATCCGGACATCAACGTTTATGCGAAGTTCAGCGAAGGCTTCAAGGCGGGCGGTTTCGACGCAGTCGAGCTGACCGGCATTGTCGACCGGCTGTCCTATGCTCCGGAAACGGTGAAGGCCTATGAGGCGGGCTTCAAGGCATTCCTTGCCAACCGCACCCTGTCAGTCAACCTGGCCCTGTTCCGCAGTGACTATAAGGACCTGCAGCAGTCAGTGGCGCAGTTTACCGCGACATCGGCCTTCATCACCATCTCCAATGTCGGTGCGCTGCGCACCCAGGGCCTGGAGGCCGGAATCGTCTGGCAGCCCAGCGACAGGTTTGAATTCGGTACCGATTTCGCCATTCTGGATGCGGAATATCAGGACTTTACCGACGCCGGCTGTAACGCGCTGCAGGCGCTTCAGGCCACCCAGGCGGGCCAGGTCGGATGTTCGCAGGACCTGTCCGGCAAGGCACCTCCGTTTGCGCCGAGCTATTCGGGCAATATCCGCGCCGGGTACAACACACCCATCGGCTCGTCGCTGAAACTCAGCATCGATACCATGCTGTCCTTCTCGGGCTCCTATCACACGATCTCCGACCGGGATCCCAATGTGAAGCAGAAGGCCTGGGAAAAGATCGACGTGCGGATCGCGCTGGGCGATGTGGATGATCGCTGGTCATTCGCCTTTTTCGGCAAGAACCTGGCCAACACCAAGGTGATCGGCTCGACCAATGACGTCGTCGCCTCGGCCGGTTCGCACAACCAGCAGATCACCCGCGGACGTTCGCTGGGCGTGCAGGCCCGCTTCAAGTTTAACTGATCTCCCTGCCGACTTCACCATGAAGCCGGGCGATCCCCATTGGCACTCCAATGTCCAGCCTCCGGCGCTCCGTTCTCAAGACGGCGCGCCGGACTGGCTTGACAGCGCCGATGTCGTCATTGTCGGCCTGGGCGGCGCGGGCGTCTGCGCGGCCATAGAAGCACTCGATGCCGGCGCAAGCGTAATTGCGCTCGACCGTTTCACCGGTGGCGGCGCGACCCGCATGTCGGGCGGCGTGGTCTATGCCGGAGGCGGCACAGCGCAGCAGCGCGAAGCGGGCGTCGATGACGATCCCGCAAACATGTATGCCTATCTGAAGCAGGAAGTGGGCGATGCCGTCCGCGAAGAAACGCTCAGGCATTTTTGCGATACCAGCACCGAAATGCTCGACTGGCTGGAAAGCCATGGCGTCCGGTTCAGCGGTGCATTGTCACCGATCAAGACATCCTATCCTGCCGATGGCTGCTACCTCTATCATTCCGGAAATGAGGCACAGGCGGACTATGCGGTCACGGCTCGTCCAGCGCAGCGCGGCCACCGCACCTTTGGCGAGAACCTGACCGGCCGCTATCTCTTCGACGCCTTGCTTGAATCTGCCCTTGCCAAGGGGCTGAAGCTCATCACCCATGCCGAGGCACAGCGCTTCATTCTTGCCGATGACGGCACAATCGAGGGAGTCGAATTCCGACAGATTGCCCCCGGCACCAAGGCGGCACGAAAGCTGGACAGAATCGCAGCGAAATTCGGCGAACCGGCAACACTCTTGTTTCCGAAGATTGGCGCAAAGCTGAAACGTCAGGCGGCTGACATCATGTCCGCGCAAAGTGTCACCCGTTCCGTGCGTTGCGACAAGGCGGTGATCCTGGCCGCTGGCGGCTTTGTCCAGAATCGCGAAATGGTCGAATATCATGCCCCGCGCTATCTGGGCGCCACGCCGCTGGGCAGCATCGGATGCGACGGATCGGGAATCCGGCTCGGCCAGTCAGTCGGCGCTGCGACGGACCGGCTCGAAAACATATCCGCATGGCGCCAGTTTCAGCCGCCCAGGGCGCTGGCCACCGGCATCGTCGTGAATGCGCGCGGCGAACGCTTCGTGTCCGAGGATTGCTATGGCGGCACAATCGGCCACGCCATTGCCGAGCAGCCGGGCTGCGCCGCCTATATCATCATCGATGCGGAATTGCGCAGACAGGCGATACGCCAGGCCATGCCCGGCAAGGGTCGCCTGTTCCGGCTGCAGGGCGCGCCCGCACTGATGGGCCTGTTCCTTAGCTCGAAAAAGGCCGCCACCATCGAGGAACTGGCAGACAAGTGCGACATGGACCCCGCCAAACTGCGCGAGGCGGTCGAGCATAATAACCGTGCTGCCGACGGGCTGGAGGATACCCAGTTTCGAAAGGCCGACACATTCACCGGCAAGATCATGAAGCCGCCCTTTACCGCCATCGACATTTCCATTGGCAACCAGCGCTATCTCTGCCCGTCCATCTCGCTCGGCGGGGTCATTGTGGACGAGGCCAGCGGACAGGTTCTGGGCGAAGACGGCCAGCCGATTGAGCGGCTGTTTGCCGCCGGGAAAACGGCGCGCGGCATTTCCTCGCACCGCTATGTCAGCGGCATATCGCTCGCCGATTGCGTCTATTCCGGCCGGATCGCCGGACGTTCCGCAGCGAAACGCAACTAAAATCTGAACTCAAATAGCACTGGATTACAGACTATGGCCGCGCTCAGCTATTGCACCCTGCCCACCAGCGATGTCGCCAAGGCACGGGCATTCTACGATCCGCTGCTAGCGGGGATCGGATGGGGCGTGGTGATGGAAATTCCGGGCCGGGGCGTGCTCTATGGCGATGGCATTTCGATGATCGGGCTGTTCACGCCCTATGACGGCGAACCGGCCAGCACCGGCAATGGCGCGATGTTTGGCATCAAATTTGACAGCACCGATGACGCTGCGGCCTTTCACGCAAAGGCACTTGAGCTGGGCGGTACATGCGAAGGCGCACCGGGCGAACGCAGCCCCGGCGCATTTTTCGCCTATTTCCGCGACCCGCAAGGCAACAAGCTGTGCGCCTATAAGCTGGGCTAGAGTATTTTCAAGTCAGATGGATACATCTGACGACTCGAAAAATACGGTAAAACAAGAGCATAGAGCGCAGGTTTTGATTCAATCAAAACCGAACGCGCTCTAGGCCGGTCAGCTGCGCTTTTCGATCCTGACAGGAACGGCCGACATTCGCACCATCGCAGTGATGCTGTCGAGATTGCGGCGGGTACTGATCAGCAGATTCACATTGGATCCGACGGCATCGCTGTCTGCATCCGTGCCTCCGCCGCCATAGCCATGCGACATTGACAATACGCCCGGCTTCACGCTGTCATCACCCTCGACAATGGCTGCAACCCTGCCATTGTCCGAAACCACATCGACTTCATCGCCATTGAACAGGTCCAGCCGGGCCATGTCCGAGGGATGCAGCCAGGCCGGGTTCACGGCATATCTGGTGCGGGTCCGCTCCAGCTGCGGGACGACCGTGTTCATCACATTGCGCTGCCGCCGGACGCTGAGGCGGTGTGTATAGACGCCGCCATTGCTGCGATAGGCGCCATGCTCGACCGGCTGCTGGTGTATTTCGGCCAGTTCGTCGCGAATATCGCCGGGAATGACGTCGAACCGGGCATTCGATCCCGGATTTCCCGGCTGCACCCGATGTTCGGGAAGATCGAATATTTTGCCGCCGGGATGCTGGCGGATTTCGTCGAGCGGAACCGCAGAACCTTTTGTGAGAATGGCGAGCAGGCCTTCGGTGGTCGGCGGCTCTTCCATGTCCAGCATGGTGCCGTTCAGCTCAATCGTCTTGCCAAGCCGCCGGGCCAGCCCCCAGTAAACCTGCCAGTCATCGACAAGTTCGCTGCCTTCGGGCGGAGCGATGACTGGCGTTGCAAACTGGCCCCATGGTTTGACATGGATCGTCATTCCCATGAATGTGAGAGGCAGATCGAAACGCTCATACATCATCTTGGGCGGGATCACATAATCGGACTGGCGCGCCGTTGCGGTCATATAGGGATCAACGGTCACGAGCAGGTCGAGCTCTTTCAGCGCACGGGCAAAACAGGCTGTATCGGGCATCGACACCGCCGGATTGCCGGAGGCGTTGAACAGGGCACGCACCTGCCCCTCGCCCGGCGTCAGGATTTCATCGGCAAGCGTGGCGCTCATCCGTTCGCCCCAGAGCAGCCGCGTCCCGGCAATACGGCTTGGATTCGCCTCCCAGCTCCGGTCCGGCGCGATCACCTCGGCATGGCGCGGGTAATCCGGCTGCCAGGGGCTGATATCCTGATAAACGTCACCAGCCCGCCGGAAACGGCCGCACAGCACGTTGATCGTCTCGATCAGATGATCAGACAAATTGCCATGCGGCGCCATGGACGGCCCGGTACAGCTCAGCACCGGTCCCGTTTTCGATTGCGCGGCGAACAGCTCGGTTGCCTCGACAATCAGCTCTGCCGCAACGCCGCAACGATTGGCCACATAATCGAGATCGAACGGCTCGACCGCAGCGGCAAGCTGCTCAAGCGCGTCATCTTCCAGATTTGCCGCACAAAATTCGCGGTCGTGCCAGCCCCTCGCCAGGATCAGCCGGATCATTCCCGCCAGCAGGGTGGGGTCCTCGCCCGGATATATCTGCAGAAAGACATCGGCATAGCGCGCAGTCTCGGTCAGCCGGGGATCGATGATGACGATCTTCAGCCCGCGGGCCTTTTCCGCCCGGATCGTGTTGGTCGGCGCGGCAACGAAACCATGGTTGGTCGAATGCGATGCCAGCGTATTGCTGCCGACGATCATCACACAATCCGATTCCGGGATCAGCTGCTTTCCGGCTCCCCACGCCCCCAGCCGAAGCGGCGTCAGCATCTTTGCCGGCTGGTCGATCGTCATCGTCGAAAAATAGCCATCGCTGCCCAATGCCCTGATCCATTGGGGGAAGAGCGCAAAGGTCACATGGTTGTAGACTGCGCCATTGCCGGAGAAGCCGGCGATGGCCTGCGGCCCGTGCCGGTCGATAAGGATGCGCATGCGCTCGGCAATCTCGTCCAGCGCGTCCTCGAACCCGATCCGCTGAAACGCGCCCTCGGCAGTGCGCTTCAGGGGGTGCAGCAATCGCGCGCTGCCGTGATGCGCTTCCTCCGCCTGCAGCCCCTTGAAGCAGGCATAGCCTTTCGACAGCGGATTTTCCCTGTCACCAACGATCCTGACGATGCGGTCATTGTCATCGATGGTCATCCGCACGCCGCAATGCGCCGGACATATTCTGCAAAAGCTGACTTCCTCGCGCACAGCGAATATCCCGGTTCAGGTCAGGCGGACGGAATATCGGGGCCATCGCCCAGATAGGCCATGTCATAGGCCTGGCAAAGCGGGTCATGGGTGAACATGCCGCGCCCTACCAGCTGGACCCGGTTCAGCCATTCATGCCTTGAGGCGGGATCGATCTCCACCTGGCCGGACAGCCAGATGGGCGATTTGCCCGCAATATGCCCTTCCATCTCGCCCACGGAAATATACTGAAAGAAAAACGGCTCGCCCTCTTGGGTCACCAGCGAAAGGCGCACCGTGACGTGCCCGGCAGTCGGACCCATCAGATAGCTGCCCATGCCGATTTCCATCGTCACCTTGCCCAGCAGATCGCTTTGCCAATCCACGCTGCCCAGCTCTGCCGCCGTCCGGATCGTCAACGGCCCGGCATGCCTGATCGCCCTTATCGGATAGACCAGCATCCGTCCCAATGGCTTGAGTTCCATCGTCATGGCAGTCCTCCTGTTTTTCTTTATGAGCGCCGAGACACCGATGCCCGCATTCAATTCCCAAAAGGCGGCGGAAGCGAGAAACTGATTGACTTGTCTTCTGCCCACCGCGCCGGGTTTGAACGCCATCGATGCCCTCTCCTGTCGGCCGCGAGGTTGAGGGAACGGGCTATTCTGTTTCAACTCGCATATCGCTTCTGAAGCGACAAACAATTTGACTCGCCAATGCCTCGCAAATTACAGAACAATCATTCTGAAACAGCGAGAAAAACTGTGGCGAGACCGCAAAATTATGAACTGAACAGCGTTGTGCGCAAGGCGCGCGACCTCTTCTGGGCGGAGGGTTTCGGCGCCTGTGACGTCGGCAGGCTGGTCCATGCAACCGGTCTCAACCGGCACAGCCTTTACGGCTCGCTGGGCGGCAAGTCCGGCCTGTTCCAGATGGCGCTTTCGCACTATGTCGATACCATCGCCGCGGAGTTCATCGCTGCGCTGGACGATGGAACCGGGCTGTCGGCAATCCGCGCCTATTTCGAAAAGGCGCGTTCGGTGCTGACGCAAAGCGGCACCGACAAGGCATCGGGGAATGGCTGTTTCGTTACCAATACCGTTATCGAACTGGGCGAGACCGACAGCGATGTGAACGCCATTGTCGCGAAACATTATGCGGCCATGGAAAACGGATTTCGCCGGGCGCTGTGGCGCGGCATGGAGGATGGCTCCATCCGCACCGATTTGGATATCGACGATATGGCGCAATGGCTTGTCATCACGAGCCAGGGGCTGAGCGTATCGGCCCGTTTCGGCATGACAGACCACAATATCGTCCGCGCCATCGACCAGGCACTGTCGCCCGACACAGGCGACGCCCATCCCGATCACAACCGGTTTTCGTAGAAGGAGAAGAACCATGCGCATCCAGATGCCGCACGATACCCAGGACCCGTTTTCCGATCTTGGCCTGCACTATGCCGCCGACATGGTGGGCACCGCCAAGACCTTTTCGCAAACCGTCTATGCCCGGACCACCCTGCCGCTTCGCGTTTTTGAAGGGGCCAGGGCGCGCACCGCGGAAATCAACGGATGCATGGTTTGCCGCGCCTTTCGTGCGGCAAGGGACATACCGAAATATTCGGCAAAGACCGATGATGCGGCGCAGGGCGTTATCGCCAATGGCGATGCACCCGACGAGGATTTCTACCAGAATGTGACAAACTGGAAGACCTATGCGGGCTATAATGACCGCGAGCGGATGGCCATCGAATTTGCCGAACGGTTTTGCATCGAGCCTCAGGCGCTCGCCAAGGATGAAGACTTCTGGAGCCGGGCCAAGCAGGCCTTCAGCGATGAAGAACTGGTCGAGCTGTGCCATTGCGTGGGATCGTTCATAGCAACCGGTCGTGTCGCCCATGTCCTTGGCCTCGACCTGATCTGTTCGATCCCGACCATTGGTGAAGCAGCCTGAACCGCCGGTCATGAGCGATCTTGCAACGCTGCTCGACGAGCGGGCGATCCAGCGCGGCCTGTCCATGTTTGCACGCGCGCTCGACGAGCGGAACTTCGAGAGTCTGGCCGAGGTGTTCGCAGCCGACATGACCTTCGACTATGGCATTGGCGGCGAACAGAACGGGCTTTCCTCGCTATGCGAACTGGTCTCGCACTTCCTGCTGCAATGCGGCCCTACGCAACATCTGCTGGGGAGCATCATCATCGATGTCGATGGCGACACCGCCACCAGCCGCGCCTATGTCCAGGCACGCCATCAGCGCAAGGACGACCCGATGGGACCGGTGCTCGATACCAATGGCGAATATGTCGACCAGTGGCAGCGCCGGGCGGAGGGCTGGCGGATCGTGCGCCGCGATGTGCTATGGCAGATATTCACCGGCGATAACGGGATATTGCCCCTGCCCCTGGATTGATTGCGCTATTCATTCCACGAACCGGCAGGTCCCCGCACTGGACGCTGCCGGTGACGCCAGGCCCGTGGCGGCAGCCCCGTCATTGCCGTGAACACGCGCCGAAAAGACGGGATATCGGAATAGCCCACAAGCTGGGCAATCTCCCCGACCGGCCGGTTGGTTTCGGTGAGCATCGCCTTCGCCGCATCGATACGGGTGCGCTGTACGAATTCGCGCGGACTGGCCGATCCCGCTGCATTGAAGCGGCGGATAAGCGACTGGTGGCTCACGCCCATGTCACGTGCCAGATCGGCGATCCTGAAATTGCGGGTGAATCGCTCGCGTATCCATATTTGTGCCCTCGCCACCAGCGGGTCATTCGGCAGTGACCATATCGCGCCAAGAGCGCCGGGCGGTTCGCGCGCGGCCAGGCTGCGCGCAAGATCATGGGAATAGGCTTCGGCGAACAGCCGGATGATCAGCGCGGCAGTGTCCACCTCGCGGCTGCATGTCCAGATATTGTTCGAGCTGCGGATCGCATTTTCGGTATCAACCTCGATGTGCGGAAAGTTTCGGCGAAACACGCCCGTCAGCCGCGTACCGGCGGCGCATGGGCAACCGTCAAGCAGACCGGCACTGGCAAGGTGCAATATGCTTGCGCCACAGGCTCCAATGGGAATGCCGTGTTCATGGCATCGCACCAGCCATCGGCGCATGGCGGCAAATTGCGGCTGGCGCGGATCGAACCGGTCAGGGTCGGGCAGCTGAAAGGACGGTAAGAATACAAAGCGCGGCGTGACTGCCTGATCGAAACCGTGATCGGTCGCAAATCCGTATCCGCCGACCAACTCGACCCGCCCCCCGCTTGCCGCGATCAGCCGCAACTCGGTCTGCATTTGCGCATAGTCCCCCAGAGCAGGGTTTGTTGCGAACGCCTCGCCCAGCCGTGCATGCATATCGATCATTGCACCAAGGCTGGCGACATAGGCCGGGCCTGTGACAATGGCAGCGATGAAGGGCATGGCGGAGTTCCGGAATTTTACCAGTGTTTTATATAAAAAATGCCCCTTGTTGTCCAGCATCGCTCCAAGGCAGAGTGGCGCAAATATGATGGCGCCACGTAATGCACGCGCATATTCGAGAGGACCGATTGTCATGTTTCAGCCCCTGCACATGCCCGATGCCAAAGACCTTGATGTGCTCAGCGTCAAGCCGGTCCGCGAACTGGAAAGCTGCAACCATCTGCTGGACGATCATGCGGCCCTGATGCGCTTTCATGACGAAGAGGGCTATATTCTGCTGCGCAACGTTCTCGATCCCGCATCGGTCGAAGAGGCTCGCAAGGCCATGTTCGCAGTGATGGTGCGCCATGGCCTGATCGAGCCTGATGCTGTGGAGCCGATATGGACGGGCACGCCTTCGCCGGGCGGAATGGAGGAAAGCCCCGAATTTTCAGGCATTGCCCGCAGGCTGATCGAACATCCCGCCAATCTGGCCCTGATGGAAAAGATACTGGGAGAACCGGCCTGTATCATTCCCATCGTACAGTACCGCGCCTATCCGCCCGGCGGATCGATAACCGGCGTGCACCAGGACGGCTTCTTCAGTCCAGGTATCAGAAGCTTCAAGCCGGTATGGACCCCGCTTACCCGCTGCGAACGCGAAGTGGGCGGATTGATGCTGGCGGTTCGTCAATGCAATCGCGGATATTTTCACAATGTCGCGAAAACCCCCAGTTCCATCCCCGAAGGCGTCATACCCGACGACAGCTGGGCAACGACCGATTATTTTCCCGGCGACGTGCTGATCCTCAATCCTTCGACACCGCATGCCAGCATGCCCAATATATCGGACCGGTGCCGCGTCACGATCGATACCCGCGTGCAATCCGCCGCCGATCCCCGCGTGCTGCTGGCCGATATCGTTTCAGCCAGCACCGATGCCATCCACGTTCGTACTCCGGACGGTACCGAACGCATGTTCCGGGTCGATGATGACACTTTCATCCGCATCGAACACCCCGGTGTCCGGCAGAAGCGCTCCGAATATGTGCCGAGCGCAGCACCCGGCAAACGCATAGTTATCGTGTTCGACGGCGACCATGCCCAAACCCTGCGAAGGGCGTCGGAAAACTGAAGCCTGCTCAAGCCTTGCTGTCAGTCCGGCCGTCGGCTGAGCCCCTGGCTGGCATTGGAACCGATTGTACAAAGGGGAAGCGAATATCCGCCGCCAGCATTGCTGCTAACCTCAAGATTCGACATCCCGGCTCGGCTTCCCATTCGCGCCGTGCCGATGCATTCAATTGCCGTATATCCGCGAACATGCATCATGATCGCATCGCTTCGATCACATTCGACGGACAATATCTCGCCATTTGCAAGATGCAGTCGCCCTCGCCCGGCACGCGGTGTCAATGCATCGGATTCGAGCTCGACAATCACATCGCTGTCGATGATTGGAATTGTTTCGCCGTCGCGCCAGACGTAACCGACCTTCAGAACATGCCCGTCCTGCACCAGATGAATGATGTGTGTCGTCAGGTCCGGTCCGAATACACACGGCCACCAGCGCGTTCCCCGGCTCGTCGACCAGTCCCGTCTTGCCCAGGATCGGTCCCGGTAACCAAGGGCATTGATGGCGAATTCCCGTCCGTCAATCCGGATATTTCCAGTCATGCGACCCGAAACCTCGAAATGATGTGCCGCTCCGGAGAGGGTCGCGCCGGGCATAGCAATCGAATGATAATCGAAACGGGGATGGAAATCGAAAAATTGCAGGCACGCCTCGCAATCCGGAAAATCCGCATCAATTTGGGCAGCGCCGTCAAAAAGGACCCGCAAATGCGACCCCCAGCCCATATGCGCTTCGCCCCGATCGCCGTCGTTCATCGGCACACCGGTAACATTGGACCGAAATCGCAGGCCATCCGCAGTGAAAATACCAAAGCAGCTGTTCAATGCTCCCAATACTGGCTCCTGACCCAGTCGCCAGAAGCCCCCAACGCCCGCGACGGCATCATGCCAGACGAACAGGCTGCTTTCCTGCCACAATGGATCACCATCCGGTCGATGCGGACGGTCATCGGCCTCGGAAAAAACTTGCATCATACTCTCCATAAACTGGCAGAACGGCACAATGACGACAGTCCAACGCAGCATTGAGCTTCGCGACAGATTGAACAGCTGGTCCCACGAGGCACTCTCGCTTCTTGGATCGGTCAGTTTCAGGTCGATTATGCCCGCCATTGGCGGAGCATCGAGCGAGACATGGCTGGTCGATGCCGTGACAGGAACGGACGAACATGCAGTTCGCTGGGTGCTGCGGATCGAACCGCAAAGCCACCAAATATATCAGGACCCCTCTGTCCACAGGCAATATCGGGTCATTGAAGCACTGCATGCGCAGACAACGCTCCCGGTACCAGCGCCGGTCGCATTTGAAGCTGACCCGGACGTAATCGGAGCACCTTTTTTCCTGATGGAACGAGCCGACGGCATGGCCCCGCCGAACGATTATCATCGCGATGGAATATTCGCCGATGCCGCTCCTGACCGGCGCAATGCCATGTGGGTCGGAGCGATCCAGTTGCTGGCCAGACTCAATGTTATCCCGACCGGACAGTTTGATTTTCTGGCAACGCCCGGAATGCAAGCTGCAACGGACGGGATCGAACAGGAACTGATGCGCTGGTCGGCCTATCGGAACTGGGCCGCCATTCCGCAATTGCCGCTGTACGACAGCGTTTGGCAATGGCTGCAAAACAACCGTCCTGCACCTGTGTCGCCCGGTTTCGCCTGGGGCGATGCACGACCATGCAACATGCTGTTTTCTAGGGAAACCTGCTCTGCGCTGCTCGACTGGGAAACCGCATCGCTTGGCGGAGGCGAGAGCGATCTGGGCTGGTGGCTGTTCTACGATCGCATGATCAGCAAGACTGCCGGCATAAAACGGCTGGATGGGATGCCAGATGCGGCCACCACGATCGCCATTTGGGAAGATGCGGCGGGGCGTCCTGCCAGAGCGATGGACTGGCACCTTGTATTTGCCGGATATCGCTTCGCATTGATCAGCGAACGGGCCAGGGCATTGGCGATAGAAGCGGGAAAACTTCCTCCGGATGCCTGGGGCGAAGCAAATCCGGCGGTACGGTTGCTCCATGAAATTGCCGACGGATAACTGTACCGCTATCAGACCGCCACGTCCTTGTTCCTGTGGTGGAGGTAGGTAAGCAAACCGATAGGAATACGGCTGCCTCCCGTCACCGGAATGACCGTGCCTGTCACCCATGACGCCTCGTCGGACAGGAGATAGACGGCAAGCGGGCCGACATCATCGACATTACCCAGCCGTTGCAGCGGCACCGTTTCAATCTGGCGCTTGCGACGGCCCGGACTGGCCATGGTCGCGGAATTTTCGGTCAGCACGACACCGGGCGCTATGGCATTGACGCGCACGCCCAGATGGCCCCACTCCACCGCCGCAGTGGCGGTCAGGCTGTCAATCGCTGCCTTTGCAGCACCATAATGCGCCGTGGGCGGGCAAGGCTGCGATCCGCTGCGCGAGGACAGGTTGACGATGCTGCCGCCATCCTTGCCCATCGCCCTTGCTGCGGCCTGCATGGCGAAAAAGGTCCATTTGAGATTGAGGTCAACGACCCGGTCCCACTGCCCCTCATCGATATCCAGCATCGGCCCGACATCACCCGGACTGGCACTGCCCGCATTGTTGACCCAGCCGTGAATGGCACCGAAACGGGCCACGGTCTTGTCCACGATCATGTCGATGCCCGCCTGTGACGTAATATCGCCGCAAATGACCAAGACATCGGAGCCGAGACCAACGAGCTCCGCAGCGGTTTCGTCAAGCGGTGCCTGGGTCCGCCCGGTGATGACCAGGCTGGCACCCGCCTTTGCGCAGGCCCGCGCAATGCCCCGGCCAATGCCGCGCCCGCCGCCGGTCACCACGATTGTCTTGCCCTTGAGTGAAAACATGGCCCTGCCCTCTCTTCAGCTTCCCGCCGCGCCGTCGACCATGACGATCGATCCGTTGACATAGCTGGCGTCATCGCTGGCAAGATACGCGATCATTGCAGCAATTTCATGCGGCTGGGCGATACGCCCCTGCGGGATCATTGCGATGATCTGGTTCAGATGTGCCTCGGGCAGATCATCCAGTATCGGCGTCTGCGTGACGCCCGGCGCAACCGCATTGCAGCGGATACCATCGGCGGCATATTCCTTGGCGACCTGCTTGGTCAGCATCACCATGCCCGCCTTGGAAATACTGTAAGGCCCAACCCGGGGAACGGCATGGAACCCTGCAGGCGAAGCCAGATTGACTATCGCACCGCCGCCTTGCGCCAGCATGTGCGGCAATATTGCCTGCACCATGGCAAGCGGCGCGCGCAGATTTGTCGCCATCACCATATCGTAATCATGAAGCGACACTTCGTGCAGGCGCTGGGTTCTGGGTCCGCCTATCCCGGCATTGTTGACCAATATGTCGATCCTGCCAAATGCATCCATCGCCCGGGAAACAAGCAGGGACACCCCGGCATCCTGCCGGATATCGGCAGCACATGTCGTCACGTCCGATATTCCCTCCACAATGTCGCCGAGCCTCCCGGCATCCAAATCGGTCGCGACAACCCTTGCACCTTCTTCAGCAAAGCGGCGGACGATGGCGCTGCCAATGCCGCCTGCGGCACCGGTCACGAGCGCAACCTTGCCCTTGAGGGTTCCGCTCACAGACGCGAACTCATGGCATAGCTGGACATGTCAGGAAGCATATGGCCGCCATCGACGATCAGCGCCTGGCCCGTCACGAATTGCGACGTCGGCGAACAGAAGAACATGACCGCATTGGCGATATCACTGGGCAGTCCGGCGCGTTTCATGGGAATGTTGGGGACGATCAGGTCGCGGGTGGCATCATCCATGCGCGGGCTGCGATCGTCGATGATCAGCCCCGGTTCGATGACATTCACAGTCGCGCCAAATTTCGCAAACTCGATGGCAAGGCTGCGCGCAATTCCGTTCATGCCCGCCTTTGACGCGGCATAGGCATCAAGTCCCGCCAGCCATGCATGATTGCCGATCAGCGACGATATGCCGACGATCCGGCCATTGCCGCTTTTCTTCATATAGGGCAGCGCCGCCCGGCTGAGCCACATGAAGCTGTAAAGGTTGGTTCGCATCACGGCATCGAATTCCCCGTCCTCCAGATTCTCGAAGGGCGTGAACGGAAAGATCGCGCTGTTGTGGACCAGCAGGTCGAGGCCGCCAAACGCATCGGCGGCGGCCTTTACGGCACTATCGCATGCCTCGCGTGTCGAGAGGTCCAGCGCAACGAGCTCAACCTTTCCGCCCTTGGCGCGCAGTTCTTCGGCCACGTCGCGGCCGCTGGCCTCGGTACGTGTGGCGATAACGACATTGGCGCCGTTATCGACGAGCTGCGTGGCGATGACCCGCCCTATTCCCCGTCCGCCACCAGTCACCAGCGCAGTTTTTCCTCCGATATCGATCTTCATCACCCGTCTCCTCAACGTACTTTGGCTATAGCTGCTTGGGTCCAGTCCCAGAGCCGCTGCGCAGCATCCGGATCGCAAGCCCATGGCTTCACGCCGTTTCGCATGCCCTCTTCGCTGGGCAGCGCCTGGTTGCAATCTTCAAGATAGAGCCCGCCCGCACCATCCAGTTCATGGCCTAGCGCAGCCCAGATCGTAGTCGCGCTCCCCTGTGCAACCGTCTTCCATTTATATTGGCTGGCCTGCTCCGGATCGATGCCGAGCCGTTTGCGGATGTCATCGGTCATATGGCGGCCAAGCGAGGTGTGAATGCCCCCCGGCATAAGCGAAAATGCCCTGATCCCGTCTGCGCCATAGCGCCTGTCCAGTTCCAGCGCGAACAGGGCATTGGCCGTTTTTGAACGGCCATAGGCCGCCAGTGGATCATATTCGGTCCGTTCAAAGTTCGGATCGTCAAAATCAAATGCGCTCCAGTGATGCCCCGATGACGCGACCGCAACGACGCGCGCCTGCCCCGCCGCCTTGAGCGCGGGAAGCAGCAGGGTTGTCAGATGGAAATGGCCGATATGATTGACCCCCAACTGCATCTCGAACCCTTGGGCAGTGCGCATCAGCGGACAAGCCATGATACCGGCATTGTTGATGAGAAGGTGGAGCGGCTTGTCGCCTTCCACCCTTGCGAAGGCTTCGACCGATCGCAGATCGCCCAGATCCAGCTGCGCGACATGTGCCTTGCCGCCCGCCTTGCCGATCTCGTCTGCAACGGGTTGCGCCCCTGCCATGTCGCGCACGGCCAGCACGACCTCGGCACCGCAACCGGCAAGGACCCGCGCGGTCTCCACCCCCAGACCGCTTGTCGCGCCGGTGACAATGGCACGCTTGCCGGAAAGATCATGTCCGGCCGCGACCTCGGCTGCCGTCGATTCCCAGCCAAAGGGTGAAGTGATACGGGTCATGGCTTGCCCCTCCTGTCGAGAAAAAGTGTCTGATGCGCATGCCCGATCTCGCCACCCTCATCGGCGATCCGGGAATGAACGATCGCAATGCCGTTGCCCGCGCTCTCGGTTTGGGCGGCTATGCGTATCCATTCGCCTTCAGGCATGCGGGCAAGGTGAAGGCTGATATCGACATTTGCGAACGACCATTGGCGCCAATCGACAAAACTCGATGTTCCGCTTCCGAAATCTGCAGCCATGGCAAGCTGGACAAAGGGCGAAATGGCAATCCCCGGCACAATTTCTCCATCAATCCGCGCCCAGACAACCCCCGGCCCGATTTCCTCCAGACCGCCCGATTCGAGGCGCGTCTCGCTGATGTGCCGCATCGGCGAGCGCCCGCTATTGAGCGACGGCAGGCCTAGCGGAGGCAATGCATGGATACAGTCACCGGTTGCCGGTGCCTCGCCGATGCGCACCCGAAGCGCGGACGCCCGCGCCGTTACAACCTCGCCCTGTACGAGCTCGACATCGAGCAATTGCAGGCGCTTGCCTTCGCGAACCACCGTCGTGCGAACCTCGACCGGCTCCATCAGCGTCGGCTTCATGATATCCAGCAACAGTCGGCTGGTGACCATGGGCACCGGGCACGGTGTCTCTTCAATGGCATGCGCCACCAGCGCGTTCAGCACCACGCCGCTTTGCAAGCGCTTGTCCCAGGGGCCGGTGGCCAGCACCGTAGGCGTGTAGACCGCACCGTCACGATCAAAGAGGTGACGCAGTTCAGGCTGCACCGCGAGCGTCGCCATTATCCGGTCTTTCGTGGCGTATCGGGCCAGGCGAGCGCCGCAATATCTGCCGCGTGCGTCCTGTAACCGCCCATCTCGCCGGCCAGCCAGCGCAGCCGAAAGGTCCAGAGATGCAAGGCATGCTCAAGTGTCATCCCGAGCGCGCCGTTGAACTGGTGGCAGTCATAATTGACCTGGGTGATGGCGCGCTGTGCATGGAGCGCAGCCAGAGCCGCATCCAGTGCGTTGCCGCTCCATGCCGCCTTCATCGCCAGCCAATAAACGCCCCGGCATTGCTCGGCATCGGCGGCCAGCCGGTGCTGGACCGCCTGAAAGCTGCCAACCGGCCGCCCGAACACCTGTCTATACCTGACATATTCGGTCGTGAACGAAACCGCAGCCTGCATTGCCGCGGCAATGTCCAGCGCCAGCGAAAGCCTCCACAAGCGTCGCAGCTCGGAAACCTGCGGCTGGCCGAGTCTTGGCGCGGCCGTCAGATCGATCTGCCCGACGACCTTGCCGAGCGGATAGGCATAGGCACCGGTCAGCGTCTCGACCGCTATCCCTTCCATATCGACAAGCGCGACGTCGTCATCCAGATCGAGCAGCAATGTCTTTGCCTCGGCAAGGAACCGCACCCCCCTTGAAACGTCCTGAAGGCGCGCAATGGCAATCGGCCTTGGCAGCGACTTGCCGGTCAGCAACGGGGCAACAAGCGCCGATCCGCCGGTTTCCAGAACCAGAGGGGAGAGCCCCGACTCATAGACCAGTGACGCTGCCTCCACAGCGCCACACCCCGGTTCAAGAGCAATGTCGAAAAATCCGCCACGCTCCAGAACTGCCTCCAGAGCATGGGCGGGATGATAGGCACGGGGCTCGACCACATTGCCGGTGCGCGGCAATTCAAGATGGTCAGCAACGATGCGCTGTATGGCGTCGCACAGTGCCTGCTGTTCGGGAGAGAAATCGAAATTCATGGCCTAGCTCCCCCTCGGCAGGCCGAGATAGCGGCCGGATATCATGTTGAGCTGCACCTCCGCCGCGCCTGCTGCGATGCCTGCCGTGATTGCCGAATTGAACTGCGCACGGAGATGGCCGTCGGCTCCATCGACCAGCAGGTCGGGCAGGTAAGCGGAACTGAGATTGGCGACGGCATGGTCAGCCTGGATCATGGCATAGCGCGCCAGATAGGTTTCGGCGCCCGGGTCCTTGTCCTTCGCGCGGCCATCGATAACCAGGTAAGTCTGGAGGCGAGCCGCTTCCACCGCCGCAAGCGCAGCCGCGCAATCGGCGCGGACAACCGGATCGTCAAACTCACCGCGCTCTTTCAGTATCTCGACAATATGCGCCAGCCCGCGTGCCGCTTTTTCATAGCGGCCTGCTCCGATGCGTTCATAATGGATGATCGCCTGGACGATCTGCCAGCCATTGCCCTCTTCGCCGAGCAGCGCACTGGCAGGCAGGCGCGCATCGCTGAAGAAAACCTCATGAAAATCATGTTGCGAATGCACCCCAGCAATCGGGCGAATTTCAATGCCGGGCGTATCCATGGGCACGATGAAACAGCTGACCCCGCCCTTGCCCTTGCCGCCCACACGGGCGAGCAGAAACATGATGTCCGCGCGCGCCGCATAGGATGTCCAGATTTTCGATCCGCTGATGATGTAGGAATCGCCGTCGGGTTCGGCGCGGGTCTTCATATTGCCCAGATCGGTTCCGGCCTCGGGCTCCGAAAACCCCTGGCACCACAGCAGTTCGCCAGCCGCTATTGCATTGAGATAGCGCTGCTTTTGTCCTTCGGTGCCGAATTTCATGATCGCCGGGCCGGCCCAGTTGGTTCCGAGATAGAGAGAAGAGCGCGGCTCACCGATTGACCACATCTCCTCGCTGATGATGATCTGCTGCCATGCGCTCGCGTCACAGCCGCCATATTCGGCCGGCCAGTGCCGGACGATCAGGTCGCGCTTTGCCAGCTCCGCGTTGAAGCGGCGCGCATGATCCATAAGCTTGGGGCTGGACGGCCCATGCGGCGCATAGCTGCTCCACCAATCATCCGGCAGGGTGGCCAGCACCTCGTGCAGTTCGGCGCGATAGGCCTCTTCTGCCTCATTCCAAGCAAATTCCACGATTCCTCTCCTCGCTTAATTGGTATACTTATTCAATAGACCCGCCTTGTCAAACGGGATGAAAGGCACGAAGGATGGTGAACGCGAACAAGGGTAACGAGCATCCGGGGGGCATGTTGGCGATAATCGGCACAAACAAGCGCAGGCGGAAACTGGGCGAGGTTGTCGCCGAGCGGATTATCGAGGAGATTATCGAGCGCGGCTGGAACGAAGGCGAAGTGCTGGGAACCGAGGCCGATTTCATGGAACGCTTCCGGGTATCGCGCGCAACATTTCGCGAGGCGGTTCGCCAGCTTGAATGGCATGGCGCAGCCGGAATGCGCCGCGGCGTCTATGGCGGACTGGTGGTTAAGGCCCCGCCGCGTCACGCCATCGTCTATGCCATCAAGACCTATTTCGAGCTGACCAAGATCGAACGCTCGCTGCTCGACCGGACGGCATCGATCCTGCGGACGGCACCCCGGCTCCAGCCTGACGAAGGGGACAATGAAGCAATCAGCCTGTTTCTGGAGGCACTCGATCATCGTTCCATCAGCGACCTGGCCAAGGAGCGCATGGTTGCAGGGACGGCGCCGAAACTCAGCGAGACCGTGGCGCTGAAACTGGTTCAGGATATTGAGAGTACAGGCATTCAGCCAGGCACGAGCCTTGGCAATGAAATCGAGCTGCAACAGCGCTATGGCGTCAGTCGTGCCGTATTGCGGGAGGCGCTGAGGCCGCTCGAACTGCACGAAATCGTCAGGGTCAAGACCGGCGCGAAAGGCGGGGTAATCATCCGCCAATGCGATGCAGCCTATACGATCGAACTCACCGCGACTTATCTGACCTTTTCAAGGATTTCGATGGCACATCTCTGGGAGGCGCAAAGCTGTCTGGAAATTGTTGCAATCGAGGAATGCCTTCGCCGCACCGACAAATCCTATTTGCCGACCTTGCACAAGGCTCTTGAGCGGCTTGAACAGGCCAGTGCGGGCCATTACCTGCTAGCGGCCAGCGAGTTCCACCGCATCATCGCGGATCTTAGCGGCAACCGGGCGCTCGCCTTGTTCATCGGCGTAACGCTGCGCTATGGCCTTACTGTGCTGCCTCGCCCCGAAGAGGCGTTCCTGCCTGAACTCAAAAGGCAGCACCGGGCGATCCTGGCGGCGATGGAATCCGGTGACCGGGAAGCGGCACTCGCCCCCATGCAGGCGATGTTCGAACATTCACGGCGCTGGATTGCCCGGCTTGAACGCGACCGGAAGCGTCGCAAGGCACAATATCAGGACGATCCTTCGCACACCCCGTCAACTGCATAAGGTGCGGCAGCCACGGCCGCCGTATCGAGGGTGGGAGACAGCACCATCCTCTCCGTACCGGCGCGCGCGCCAAGTTCCGCAAATGCGGCATCGGCGCCCTTCGCCAGCACCTCGTAAATTGCAAGATAGCGATAGGGATATGGACGAAGCGCCGGATGATCGATCAGGCGGAACCGCTGGGCAGCCACAAACCCGGGAACCTTGAGCACATCGGGAATGTGAGTGTTGCTATACCAGTCATTGAACACATCGTCATCGCCCGGCGTCGCATTTGTCAGCACAATATAGAGCAGCCGATCAGCGCCGGATGCATCGGATGTGACATCTGACCGGACGCGTGCAGTCAAGGCTTCGCCAATGGCCATCATGATGGATTCGCCATCCAGCGTCTCGCTCATCGTCCATTCGCCGCTGCCCGCGCGCCTGAAAATTTCTCCCAGGATGGAGGCTGGATCGCCATTCATCCAATAGGCGGCCGCATTCGACCAGGACGGCGCCTCGGACTGCTCGGCGGCGGTACTGAACTCGCCGCGCAGGACGCCCGGAACACCGCAAACATCAGGCAGATGGTGCGTCAGATACCATTGGCGATGCTGGTCATCCTGCCCTTTCCCGGAATTCTGCATCACCAGCAGGATTGCGTTCGCGTCTGCCATTTTCCCCCTCCATCAGATCGTTGTCGAATATGGGGCTTGCCTCGAACCGCCGTTCAATGCAAGTAATATGGTATACCAGTTAGGAGGATTAGGGTGCCATCGCGTTACGACAGCTATAAAGCGCTGAAGATTCAGCAGGACGGGCATGTCCTGACTGTCACGCTCGACAATCCGCCGCTCAACGGCATGACGCCCGAAGCGCATGAAGAACTGACACGCATCTGGGCCGATGTCGGTGCGGACACCAGCGTGCGGGTCGCGATCTTCACCGGCGCAGGCGAACGCGGCTTTTGCGCAGGAGGCGATCCCCGCAAGATGATCGACAATTGGGGCGACCGCGAACGCTGGCATGTCGGCATATATGAGGCACGCGCGCTGATTGTCGGCATGCTGGAATGTCCAAAGCCGATCATTGTGCGCATAAATGGCCACGCCATGGGCATGGGTGCCAGCCTGGCCCTTGCGGGCGACATTACAATCGCGGTCGAAGACGCGCTGATCGGCGATCCGCATGTCAGCGTCGGCCTGGCCGCCGGGGATGGCGGCGCACTGCTCTGGCCGAACCTTGTCGGCATCGTCGAAGCGCGTCGCCACCTTTTGAGCGGCGAACCGCTGCGCGGGCGCGAAGCTGCCGCCAAGGGACTGGTAACGGAATCGGCAAGCCGCGAGGACCTCGATCCTGCAGTCCGCAAATGGGTCGACATCTTCCTGTCCAAATCCCCGAGCGCGCTGCAAGCCACCAAACAGGCCCTGAACCTGGACGTTCTCGACAAAGCCCGGCGCTATATGGGCGAGATGCTGAGGCTGGAAACCCGGTCATGGGAATCCCCCAATCATCGCGAGGCTGTCGAAGCAATGATCGACAAGCGCCCGCCCTCTTTCATCGACGAATGACGACGGAATCCCGCAACAATGTCTGACGAATTCGATCCGGATGTCCTGTCCGAAAGCTTTGCCGAAATGCTCGGCGCCGAATGGCCGCGCGAAAAATCTGTCACATGGTCACAGGAACCCGGCCTGTTCGCCGAGCCATTATGGCAACAAATGTCGGAACTTGGCTGGGCTGCACTGACCGTGCCAGAGGATCATGGCGGGCTTGGCCTGGACCTGGGCTGTTCGGCCCTCCTTCATTCGGCACTGGGAGCGGCGGCGGCACCGGTCCCCATGCTCGGCTCCACACTTGCGACCGCGCTGCTGTCAGCCGCCGGAAATGATGAACAAAAGGCGTGCTTGCTGCCGCAGATTGCCGATGGATCACTGCGATGCGCGGTTGCCCAGCCTTGCGACATGGCCGCCAATATTGACAACGGAACCATCAGCGCGGTTTTCCGCAACATGATCGATGCGCCAGCGGCAAACATGCTGTTTCTGCGCGCTACGCTGAATGCTGCAAATTGCTGGGTCATGATATCGCGCGATACCGAAGGCGTAACCGTCAGCGAAGAAGCGCTTACCGATGCCACCCGAACCATGGGAGCGGTGACACTCGACAATGTGACGGTCGATGCCGCAGCAATCATCACGGCGGCGGATGCAAATGCGCTTGACGATCATTTGCTTCGCATCGCGTCGGTTGCAATTGCCGCCGATGCCATCGGGGGCGGCGAAGCAGTGCTCGCCGTCACCATCGACTATCTCAAGACGCGCGAACAATTTGGACGGCTGATCGGATCTTTCCAGGCGCTGAAACACCGGGCAGCAGACCATCAGGCCGCCCTGGTTGCGGCTCGCGGACTTGTCGAACATGCAGCAAGCCTGGCGGATGACAGTCCGGGCGCACTGCTCGATGCCCTTTCGGCAAAGCAGCATGTCACGCGCATTGTTGCGGAGATCGCGCGCGATTGCATACAGCTTCATGGCGGGGTCGGATTTACCGCCGAGTTCCCGCCGCACATCTATCTGAAGCGCGCCAAGCTCAATGAAGTCCTGTACGGAACGCGTGTCGATCTGCTCGATCATATTGCCGACATGCTGGAGGCAGCATGATGGGCAGGCAATTCGACATTATCGCAAAGGTCGGCGACGAACAGGCGTTCCGCCAGGAAATCCGCGACTGGCTGGCAGCATCCATACCCGCGGGATGGCGCCAGCAATGGCAGGCTGTCCGCGAATCCGAACTCAAGGCCATTGTCGTTGAATGGCTGGAAAAGCGACGCGAGGTTGGTCTTGCGACGCCGCACTGGCCGCGCGAATGGGGCGGCCCCGGCCTGCCCTTCGCCTATCAGATCATGGTCTATGAAGAGTTTGCCCGGGCCGATGCGCCCGAACTCGACATGTTCACCATATCGCTGTTCCACACCCCGGCCACGCTGTTCGAACATGGAACGCAGGCGCAAAAGGACCGCTATCTGGGCGGCATCACCCATGGCACCGACATCTGGTGCCAGGGCTTTTCCGAACCGGGAGCGGGCTCTGACCTCGCCTCATTGCGAACCAGCGCAAAGCGAGAAGGTGACCATTATCTTGTCAACGGTCAGAAAATCTGGTCCTCGGCGGCCATGCATGCGGATTACTGCCTGCTGCTCGCCCGGACCGATCCGAACGGCCCGCGCAAGCATGACGGCATTTCCTATTTCATCATGGACATGAAATCTCCCGGTGTTGAGGTCAGGCCGATCCGCCAGATTACCGGCGAGGCGGAATTCGCCGAGATATTCCTTGATGACGTCAAGATACCGGCCGAGAACCTGATCGGCGCGGAGGGCAATGGCTGGCACATCGCGCAATCGACCCTTTCGACCGAGCGCGGCCTGCTGATATTCGGAGCCGTCGAGCGCCTTGCGCGATCATTCGAGCTTGACGGCAAGGAGGCAAGGCAGGGCTGGATGCGCGACGTCCAGATGCGCCGCGAATATGCCGCTTTCCATGCCGAGCTTCAGTCCCTGCGGCTGATGATCCGCAAGCTGCTGATCGAGCTGGAGGCCAATCCGGACAAGGCGTCACCGACCCTGCCAACCTATATCAAGCTGATCTGGGGACCGTTTCTTCAGCGCTACACCGAATTCCTGATCCGGGCCGAGGGCATTGATGCGCTCAAATGGCAACCGTCAATCCCCGGCACCGGGCACAGCAGCCGCCTGCGAATGAACGATTTTCTCAAAAGCTATGGCTGGACCATTGCGGGTGGCTCGAACGAAATCATGCGAAACATAATTTCAGAACGAATTCTGGGTCTGCCGCGCGGCTGAACAACCGGAAAGCAAGAGGAGAGAGTGCATGCAGGAGGCAGCCTTGGCGCGTGATGCATCTCCGCATATTGCGCCGTCGATATGGCGGCTGGTGCTGCCTCTCATGGTTGCCGAAGTTGTCGGCTCGCTCGAGCTTACCATGATCTATGCCGCCATGCGCAGCCTGATAAGCGACTTTGGCAGTGCCTCGGCCGCAGGCTGGCTGGTAACATCCTTCATGCTGTCATCGGCAGCGGGTGCCGCCTTGTTCGGACGGCTGGGAGATCTGCTTGGCCGCCGCCGCATCCTGCTCGCCGTGCTGGCAATTTCGACTGTCGGGTCGCTGATCAGCGCATTGACCCGCGACCTCAGCTGGCTGATCGTCGGTCGGGCCATGCAGGGCACGGCAGGTTCCATCGTTCCGCTTTGCTTTGGCATCGTGCGCGAGCATGCCGCGCAGCGCCAGGTTCCCTTCGGCATCAGCATGCTCGCCGTTGCGGCGAGCGTTGCATCGGCCAGCGGACTGGTGCTGGGCGGCGTCATCATCGATCTTGCCGACTGGCCGATGATCTTCAAGGTGACAGCGGCGATGGGGTTGATCGCCTTTGTCTGCATCTATCTGTTTGTCGAGCGCGATCGCGCGTGGAACCCCGGAGCGGTGCGCGACGACCTGCTAGGCGGGCTGCTGTTCGTTCCCGCCGCCGTCGGCTTGCTGCTGGCAATCGACAATATCGGACATCGCGGCCTGACCGATCCCATGACGCCTGTATATGCCGCCATCGCCATTGCCTCGCTGGTCGCGTGGATATGGCGCGAACTGAGCGTGGCCAATCCGCTGTTGCAGGTGCGATTGCTGGCCCGGCCTGAAATTGGCTGGGCGAACGCCTGTTATGTGGCCCTCGCGCTGGGCGCATTTCAGGGCGGTCAGATCATGGCCCTGTTCGGCCAGCAATTGCCGGAGACCGGTGCCGGACTTGGACTCTCCGCAACAGCAGCAGGATTTCTCCTGCTTCCCGCGAACTTCATAACGGCGGCATGCTATCCCTATGTGGCCCGCAAGGTAGAGCTATATGGCCCGCGCATCGTTGCGACCATCGGATTCCTGCTGATCATCCTGGGCTTTGGCTCCCTGATCCTGTGGCATGACAATGTTCCGCTGGTCATGACATTGCTGGTCATCCAGTCGGTCGGGCTGGGCGTCGTTTATGTCACGCTGCAAATTGTGATTGTCAGCGAAGCACCTTCCGACCGGGTCAGCGAAGCCACCGGAATGATGACCGTGATCCGGGCAACGGCAATGGCGATCGGGGCGCAGACCGTTGCCACGCTGCTTTCCGCCAGCGGTCATCATGGCACACCCGGCGCGCGTTTCCCGTCCCAGGCCGATTACATCACGGTCTTCCTCTTCGTATGCGCGACGGCGCTTGCAGGCGCCCTTATCGCCCGCATGCTGCCGCGCATGCTTGCTGCCGTTCCCGCCAAGGATCACTGACATGGACGCTGCCATCGCCCCGCTCTTCAAACCGTTCGCGCTGCGCTCGCTCCGGCTGGCGAACCGGATCGTGATGGCGCCGATGACACGCGGATTTTCTCCGGATGGCGTTCCCGGAGACGATGTTGCAGCCTATTATGCCCGGCGCGCGGACACCGGCCTCATCATTACCGAGGGCGTTGGCGTGGACCATCCTGCCGCGCTGGGGGGCAGCGGCGTCGATGGCGACAATGCGCCGCATATGTATGGTGAAGCGGCCCTGCTTGGCTGGCGCCGGGTTGTCGAGGTGGTCCATGCAGCAGGCGGCGTCATCATGCCGCAGCTCTGGCATCAGGGCGTCATGCGCGAAAAGGGGACCGGGCCAAATCCGGACGTCGAATCGATGCGCCCGTCGGGCATTTGGGGTCCGCTCGACAAGACTGCGATGGTTTCCCCCCAATATATGGAAGCGGTGGCCGCAAAGCCCGGAAGGCCGATGACCGAAAACGAGGTAGCCGATGTCATCCACGGCTATGCACGCAGCGCCCGCCTGGCCATGTCAGCAGGCTTTGACGGCATCGCGATCCATGGTGCCCATGGCTATATGGTCGACAATTTCCTGTGGGAGGGCACCAATGATCGCCGGGATCGCTGGGGCGGGAACCGCACCCGGCGAGCCGCCTTCGCAGCGGAAATGGTCCGGGCAATCCGGCAGGAAATCGGGCCTGACCCAGTCATCAACTTCCGTTTCTCCCAGTGGAAGCAACAGGATGTCCGCGCGCGCCTTGCCGAAAATCCGCAACAGCTGGAGGAAGTGCTCGGCCCCATTTCCGATGCCGGGGTCGATATCTTCGACGGCAGCCAGCGCTATTTCGACCGGCCGGAATTTGAAGGGTCGCCCCTTAACCTTGCAGGCTGGGCCAGGAAGGTGACCGGCAAGGCAGCGCAGACCGTCGGAGGCGTCGGCCTTAATTCCGGTGTCTATGATTCAAAGAAGACAGGCGGTTCGGGCGCTGCAATCGAGAATGTTCACAAGGTGGCGGAAAGGCTGGATCGCGGCGAGTTCGATCTTGTCGGCGTCGGCCGCGCCATCATGCACGATCCGCACTGGACACGGCGGATTCGCCAAGGCGAGGAGTTGCTGCCGTTTGACGAGGATTCCCGCCTTGTGCTGACCTGAGGCAGCGAAAACGGAGGTGAAATGACCGGAATACTGAACGGCCGCACGGCAATCGTCACAGGCGCCGGCAGGGGAATCGGCCGGGGTATCGCCGTTGAGCTGGCGCGCGAAGGTGCCCATGTCATGGTCGCCTCCCGCTCGCAGGGCAGCATTGACGAAACGCTCGCCGAGATTGCGGCGGCGGGCGGAAGCGCCACCGGCTGCGTTTGCGACGTTGGCGATGCCAGCCAGATCGTCGCCACGGTGGACAAAACGGTCGAGAGCTTCGGCGGACTGGATATTCTGGTCAACAATGCGCAGAGCTTTGGCACTGCCGAACAGCCCGCGCCAACCCCGGTTCTGACACCGCTTGAGGATTTCAATGACGGCGAATGGGACCGGACCTTCGCGACCGGACCCACCGCCACCTATTATTTCATGAAAGCGGCATTTCCCCACCTCCGGCAATCGGGTGCGGGCAGGATCATCAACTTCGGATCCTATTGGGGACAGATCGGCTATGAAGGATCGGCGGCCTATAACGCCGCCAAGGAAGCGATCCGCGGGCTGACGCGCACGGCGGCACGCGAATGGGGCAAATATGGCATCACAGCCAATGTCATCAATCCCGCCATCGCTTCGGACGCGCTGCAGACCTTTGTGCGCAGCCAGCCTGACCGCGCCGAACAGGCGATGCAGACCATTCCGCTGCGCCGCTATGGCGACATTTATGCCGACGGGGGACGGCTTGCGGTCTTTCTGGCGAGCGACGATGCCGGCTTCCTGACCGGCATGACATTTCAGGCCGATGGCGGCCTGTTCATGTATCCGTGATGCGAGGCAAGCCATGACCGGAAAGGTTCAGGGCTATGCCGCGCTTGTGACCGGCGGAGCGTCTGGAATCGGCCAGGCCATCGTCAACAGCCTGGTTGAGGGCGGTGCACATGTGCTGCTCACCGATATTGACGAAAATGCCGGGCAAAACATGGTGTCGCAAAGTCAGGGCACAATGCGCTTCCTCCGTGCCGACGCCACCGCAGAATCTGACGCCCGGCACAGCATCGAATATGCGCTGGAACATTTCGGCAGGCTTGACATTCTGGTCAACAATGTCGGCAATTTTGGGGCGGGCGATGCAGCCGGGGTCGGTCTGGAAGACGTTGAGACCGATGCCTGGGACAATACACTGCGCCAGTGCCTGACCAGTTGCATGCTGGGGATGAAATATGCCCTGCCGCCGATGCTGGAACAGGGCTCTGGCAGCATCGTCAACATCGCGTCGCTCGCAGGTATCCGGGTGACCCGCTATGCCTCCTATGCCTATCATGCAGCCAAGGCCGGCGTGGTTCACCTCAGCGAAGCGGCGGCGGTGCTCTATGCTGATCGGGGCATCCGCATCAATGTCGTTGCACCCGGACTTACGCTGACCCCCAATATTGAAAATTCCATGCCAGCCGATACGCGCGACGCGCTGGTTCGCGAATTTCATCCTTCGCGCAAGATGGTATCGCCCCGTCAGATTGCCGATGCGGTGCTGTGGGCCGCCTCCCCCGACGGAGCATGCGCCACCGGCCTTGTCATTCCGGTCGATGGGGGATGGTCAGCGCGCTATAGCTCAAACCGGCTCCGTCCCGGCGGATCAATATAATATGATCTGGCTCTAGGGCAGGCTCGTCACCTTGGCCTGCTCGTCTGGATGTCCGTCCCAGAATGCCTGCCAGCTGGCATCAGATTGCGGCAGCTCGCAGCTGAAACGATCCTCGCGGCCCGGCCAGAGATTGAAATCAATCGAACGCGGTGCGGCTCGCGGATCGCCAACAAACAGGAAGCGAGGCCGTCGGCCAAGAAAGTACCAGTGGCCATCGACGCGGCAATAGCGGTCGAAATAAACCATCAGATTGACGATCCAGTTCTCGCCATCCTCATGTTCGGCGCGGCAATAGACCGTTCCCCGCGCGCTATCGAGTGCCATGTCGGTAATCACATGCCCGGCAATCTGGTGGAAACTGCGATAGAAACCGGCCAGCACCTGGTCGTAAAATGCACGTGCGCCCGCCGCACCCGCCCCATGATCACCAAAGCGGGTCTGGGGTGAAAACAGATCGCCAAGTTCATCAAGGTTGCGGCTGTCGACGGACCGGGCATAGCGCGCCGCCAGCTGCTGTATCTCCAGCTGCGCTTCGACCCTTGCCAGTCGTCCGGCCAGATCGTCATTGTCGTTCATTGTCCATTCCTGCCTTGCCATAGCAATATATCAGTATACTATTTTATCGCAGCCAAAGTGCAATGGGAGAGATAATGCCGTGACAAAGGCCGACATGCTTGCCGATCATGAACAAATCGACGCTTCGCCTCTGTTTACGCCGTTCAAGCTGGGCCGCCTGACGCTTCGCAACCGTTTCGTCATGGCCCCCATGGGACGCAGCTCTGCGCAAGATGGCGTGCTGTCCGATGCCTATGCGCCCTATTATGCGCGGCGCGCAGCGGGCGGCGCAGCACTGGTCATCGGCGAGGCAACGGCCGTCGATCATCCGACAGCCATGCATATGGCGACAAGCTCCAACATTCATGGAAAGGGCGCTGAAGCCTGGGCCGGTGTCGCCCGCGCCGTGCATGCTGCTGGCGGCGCATTCTTCCCCCAGCTCTGGCATGCCGGGCTGATGCGATCACCCTATCGAGCCGATGATCCCAAGCTGGAAATGGTCAACGCCCATCTGAAATCAATGAGTCCCTCCGGTTTGTATATGCCCGGCCTGATCGATCCTGCCCTTGTGCCGCCCGAACCGGTGCAGGCCATGGAACCGATGACGAGCGCTGAAATCGACGATTGCATTGCGGCCTATGCGGCGGCGGCACGCACGGCAATGGAGATCGGCTGTGACGGGATCAATATCCATGGTGCGCATGGCTATCTGATCGATGAATTCCTGTGGCCCAGGCTGAACCGGCGCACCGACCATTATGGCGGCTCCATTGCCAATCGCCTACGGTTTGGTGTCGAAGTCATTGCTGCGTGCCGCACTGCGACCGCGCCCGATTTTCCGATCATGCTCCGCATGTCGCAATGGAAGCAGCAGGATTATCGCGCACGGATCGCCGATACCCCCGGTGAACTCGCCGCCATCGTCGAACCGCTGTCGGCGGCTGGCGTGGACCTGTTTGATTGCTCGACTCGCCGTTTCTGGGAGCCGGAATTCAGCGGCTCGGACATGAGCCTTTCCGGCTGGATCAGGAAACTGTCCGGCAAGCCGACGATGATGATCGGATCGCTGGGAATCGCTAAGGAAATTCTCGAAAAGGATGCAATGGATGCACTGCGCGCCGTCGCGTCCGGCAAAGGAAATGCCGGTGCCAGCCTTGCCGAGACAATTGCAGGACCGCCGCACGGTCTGGACGAAGCCTTGCGACGTTTTGAACGCGGTGATTTTGATCTTCTGGGGATCGGGCGCATGCTGATCAGCAACCCCGATTTCGTGAACAGGATACGCGATGGCAAATATGCCGGGCTGCTGCGCTACCAGACCGAACATCTGCTGCGGCTGGAATGACCGAGCTAGAGCGCGTTCGGTTTTGATTGAATCAAAACCTGCGCTCTATGCTCTTGTCTTACCGTATTTTCCGAGTCGTCAGATGTATCCATCTGACTTGAAAATACTCTAGCGGCCCTCGCTGACCGGGGGTGAAAATGGCGCGATGATCCCTGAAAACCGGGGTGGCCGCCCCTCGTGTCTGGCAGCCAGCGCTTCACCAAAATCGTCCGCCGCCAGTGTCTCGCGCGTCAATGACGCAGCCTTGGCGCGTGCTGCCTCGAACTCCTCGCCATCGGCTTCGCGGATCTGGCGCTTTATCATTGCAAGCGCCGCCGGTGCCCCTTCCGCCAGATCGGCAGCATAGGCAAATGCTGCATCGGCAAATCCGTCCGCCGGGAACACAAGCGAGACCAGCCCCTTGGCACAGGCTTCATCGGCCCTGATCCTTCGCGCGCTCATCAGCATTTCGGCGGCATTGCCCGGCCCCATCAGGCGAGACAGCGACCACGCCAGACCGCCCTCCGCGCACAGGCCCAGCCGGGAAAAAGGTGCGACAAAGAAAGCACTGTCTGCCGCGATGCGGATATCGGCCGCACAGGCCATCGCAAGCCCGATCCCGGCACAGGCGCCGTGAACGGCTGCTATCACCGGTTTTGGCAACAGCGTGAAGCCGTCATAGCGCAATCCGGCAGAACCCGAATTGTCGGCCTGCGGGTCATCGGACAGTTCGCCCAGCACCTGCATGTCCGCGCCAGCGCAAAACCCCCTCCCCGCACCCATGAGCAATATTGCCCGGACCGCCGGATCAACCCCGGCACTGGAAAAGGCACGGGTCAATCCGCGCGAGAGCGCACCGTTGGATGCGTTGAGTCGATCAGGCCGGTTAAGGGTGATGCGCGCGACACCGCGCTCAACCGAATAGAGAATGACATCCCCGCTATTGTCCATCTACCATCCCGCCAGGTCCGCCGCGCGCAACCGGTGCCTGGCTGGCGAACCCAGCCAGACCCAATCGAGCATCGCCCGTTTCATGTAGACATGCGTATCATGTTCCCAGGTGAATCCGATACCGCCATGTGCCTCGACCGTATCGCGCGTAACCTGCAAATAGGTATCGGCAAGATGCGCCTTTGCCTGGGCCGCGGCATGGGCGGCCTTTTCAGGCAGTGCATCCCAGGCATGGGCCGCATACCAGTATAGGCCCCGTGACGGTTCGGTTGCCAGCGCCATGGAAACAAGCTGATAGCGAAGCCCCTGAAATGCGGCGATAGGCTGCCCGTATTGCTCGCGCAGCTTGGCATATTCCACCGACATTCTCACGCAACGCTCTGCACCGCCAAAGGCGTCGGCAGCAATCAGCACCGCGGCAGCGTCGATCAGACGATCGCGCACTTCACTTCCCTTGCCGAGCAATTCGCAGTCGGCCCTGGCAAAAGTCACCGTGTCGACAGGCCGGGTTCTGTCGCCGCTGTCGACCCGTACAGCATTATATGCCGCACCCTTTTCGACCAGTGCCAGTCCCTCCGCCACGCCAACAAGAATGAGGTCGGCTTCGGCAGCATTGGGCACCAGCGTCTTGATGCCGTCCAGCCCCCCGTCGGCCTGCATCTGCCATTCTTCGGGCAGCCATGTGCTTTTGCCCTCGCCAAATGCCACCGTCGCCAGCAGCTCCCCCGATGCCAGCCGGGGCAACCATTTCGCCTTTTGCGTTTCGCTTCCCGCAAGGGTCAGGCCGACAACGGCAAGCGCATGGCCCAGCCATGGCACCGGCGCCGCATAGGCACCGAGCAACTCGGAAATGATCGCCAGGTCGATCATCTCCAGGCCCAGTCCGCCATGCTCCTCCGGCACGAACATCGCTGGCAGGCCCATGTCCACCAGGCCGCTCCACAGTCCGGCATCAAATTGCGCATCGCCCTCTACGTCAAATGCCCGGTGCACATCCGGCGGGGAGCATCGATCGCGCAGCAGATCCTCAACAGCAGCAAGAAAGGCCAGCTGATCATCGGAAAGAAGAAAGTTCATGCCCCTGCCCCCTGTATGCGATCACGCGGCAGGCCGAGACTGCGTTCGGCAATGATGTTCCGCTGCACATTGGACGTTCCGCCGGCAATCGACATTGAAAGCGATATCATGAAACGCTCGATCCATTTCAGCCTGGCACCACCCATGTCGGTAAAGTCGTCCTCGACAATATCGCGCGCCAGCTTTGAAATCCGACCGGCAAGATCGGTCATGTAAAGCTTGGGCATGGTCTGAAACCAGCCGATCTCTCGGTCACGGATATCGTGCGACGTCGCCCGGTAGGTTGAATAGGTAAGCGACATGAGTTCGCCTTCAATCGCCGCCAGCTCCTCGCGAATGCGCGGGTCCTTGATCGCGGGCTGGCCGTTGCGTTCCACCTCTTTCGTCAGCTTCACCAGGTCGCGAAACATGGACAGGCTCCATGTCATCGTCGCAATTCCGGATCGTTCATGCTTGAGGGTTGAGCGGGTGACATTCCAGCCCTTGCCGCGTTCTCCGACCAGCATGTCGGCGGGCGTTTCGGCATTGTCGAAAAATACTTCGTTGAACTCCCGCTGCCGCGTCATTTGGACCAGCGGCCGAACCGTCACCCCCGGCTGACGAATATCGACCAGCAGATAGGAAATGCCGGCATGCTTGGTCGCATCCGGTTCGGTCCGCACCAGGCAGAACATGTGCGTCGCCTTATGGGCATGGGTGGTCCAGATCTTCTGCCCGTTGATGATCCATTTGTCGCCGACCAGCTCCGCACGGGTGCGAAGCGACGCCAGATCCGAACCGGCATTGGGCTCTGAAAAGCCCTGCGCCCAGATAATGTCCCCGCGTAAGGTGGGGGCGATGAAACGCTCCTTCTGTTCTTCTGTGCCCCATTCGAGAAGCGTCGGCACGACCAGTCCGTTGCCCGGAATGCGACCGGCTGGCGCCCTTGCCCTGGTCAGCTCTTCGCGAATGACCTCGGCCTTGCCGATGTCGGGCGCCTGCTCGCTGCCGCCAAAACGCCGCGGGATCGAGCGATGCATATATCCGCGCTCAATTGCTGCGATCACGAAAGCGCGCTCATTCTCGCGCGATTTCAAATCGCCGTCGGCGGGCGGCCAGTGCTGCTGGATGAAGGCACGCACCTCCGCGCGGAAGGAATCATATTCGGCGCCAAATCCCAGTTTCATCCCCAATCCTCTATATGATTATTCCTGACCCTTTTCAAAAAGCCATGCACGCCCAGAGTCAATGGAAATCGTAATAATCAGATAACTAATTCACTTGATTATCGACACCGGCAAGCGCACCTTTGTCCAAACAGATTCTCGGGAGAGCAAAGTGTCCGGCCTGAACCAGCGCCATGCAAAGGCGGCGCAATCCCTGCCTGTTCCGGCAACAATAATCGGCGGATCACGAACAGATGCAAATGTTGTAAACGTCCATCACCAGATCAATCCGACGACCGGCGCCCCATATGCAGATGTGCCGCTGTCGGGAACCGGTGCAGTTGACGAAGCTGTCGCCGCCGCCAGAACAGCCTTTCCCGGCTGGCGCGACACGCCGGGCGAAACGCGGCGCGAGATCCTCGAAAAACTTGCGGCGCTGATCGCGGCTGATTCCGGGAATCTTGCCCTTACCGCTTCAATCGAAAACGGTGTGCCGATCTCCTTTGGCCACCACTTCGTCGCCATGGCGGTCCAATGGACGCGATATTATGCCGGATGGGCCGACCGGACGGAGGGCTTGTGCGCAAGCACTCATAAGGACGAGCCGCTGGTCTATACGGTTCCGGAGCCATTTGGCGTCGTGGCTATCATCATCACCTGGAACGCTCCGCTGCTTTCGCTGGCGATGAAAATTCCGCCTGCCCTTGCAGCAGGAAATTGCGTTGTCCTTAAACCGGCGGAGTTCACGCCCTTCACAGCGACCCGCTTCATGGAGCTCGCTCGGCAGGCAGGCCTTCCCGATGGTGTTCTCAATCTGGTGCTGGGCGACAATGAGGTTTCGGCCAGCCTGACACGGCACCCCGACATCGCAAAGATCAGTTTCACCGGCGGCCCAATGACCGCAACCAAGATCATGGCAAGCGCATCGGCCAATCTCACGCCATTGCTGTTCGAGCTGGGCGGCAAGGGCGCAAATCTGGTCTTTGCCGACGCCAGCCTTGAAGAGGCAATTCCATTTTCGGCACGGATGCCGCTTCTGAATGCAGGCCAGGGCTGTGCCCTGCCGACCCGGCTGCTCGTCGAACGGCCCGTATATGACCAGGTTGTCGATGGCGTCGCGGCCTGCTTTGCGCAATTCCCGCAAGGCGATCCACTGGACCCGGGAACCTTTATCGGCCCGCTCATCAACAAGGCCGCCGTTGATCGCGTGACGGGCTTCATTGACCAGGCGAAATCGGATGGCGAAGGGCGGCTGGTGTGCGGCGGAGGGCGCTGCCAGGGTGAACTTGCCGAAGGCTTTTTCGTCGAACCGACGATTTTTGCCGAAGTCGATCCGAATTCAAATCTCGCGCAAAAAGAGATTTTCGGCCCCGTTCTGTCCATCATTCCCTTTGATGACGAGGAGGAGGGGCTGGCAATCGCCAACGGCACAGAATACGGATTGACAAATTATGTCCAAACGTCAGATATGCGGAGAGCCCGTCGTCTTGCGCGACAATTGCGATCCGGCACGGTCGGAATAAACGGCACCGGAAACATGCATGTTTCTGCTCCATTTGGCGGCGTCGGCATTTCCGGTTTCGGACGTGAAGGCGGGCTGGAAGGAATTAGAGAATTTACGGGCACCAAAACGGTGCTGATAGGTTGAGGAGAGCAGCGATGCCGCAAACCGTAGCGGTGCCGGACAACGTCCCGCCGGAACTGGTGGTCGATTTCGACTTCTACACCCTGGCTGGCAAGGCCGAGGACATCCAGCTTGCATGGGCCGAGCTGCACAAGGGCCCCGACATTGTCTGGACCCCGCATTATGGCGGATACTGGATCGCCACCCGCGCCGAAGACATTCAGGTCATGCAGGTTGATCACGAACATTTCAGCCATAATGAATTTGATATTCCGCTCAATCCCGACCGGGTAAAATCCATCCCCCTGTCGCTCGACCCGCCCGAACACACGCCCTATCGCAAGCTGCTGATGACGGGCTTCACGCCGCAAAAGATCCGCCAGTATTCCGAGGTTGCACGCGACACCGCCAAAGACCTTGTGGCAAAGCTCAAGCCGCGCGGCGAGTGTGAATTCATCGACGAATTCGCGAAGGTGCTGCCCATCAACGTATTCCTGACGATGATGGGACTGCCGCTGGAGGATCGCGACTTTCTGCTCCCTCGCGCCGAGATCGCCGTGCGCAGCAACGATGTCGATCTGAAGACGAAAACCCAGATGGAACTGGCCGGATATCTGATGGGTCATATCGAGGATCGCAGGGCCAATCCCCGCGACGACCTGCTCGGCATGATCGTGAATGGCGAGGTTGAGGAAAGGCCGCTGTCACCGCAGGAAATCATGGCGATGTCCTTGCTGGTGCTTGTCGGCGGTCTGGATACCGTCGCATCCCAGCTGGGCTTTGTTGCGCATTTCCTGGCCCGCAACCCCGATCACCGGCACGAACTGGTGGAGAACCCCAGGCTCATCCAGAATGCATGCGAGGAGTTTCTGCGTCGCTACGGCCTGCCCAACACTGCAAGGCAACTGACGCAGGATTATGAATATAAGGGACTGCAATTCAAAAAGGGCGACATGATCCAGATGCCCAAATGCCTTTACGGGCTGGACGACCGTATCAACGCCGACCCGACCGTTGTCGATTTTCACCGCAAGCCCTCCGAAATCAAGCATGCCGCCTTTGGCGCGGGCCCGCACATCTGCCCCGGCAATGTGCTGGCGCGCCGCGAGCTGATTACCTTTCTGGAGGAATGGCTGCCCGCGATTCCCGATTTTCATATCGATCCGGAACGGCCGCCGGTCTTTGCCGCAGGCAGCGTGAACGGCGTCGACAAGCTGTATCTGAAATGGAGCGTCTGATGGCCGTGGATGACAGCGCGGTTCGATCCGCGATCGGTGCAGCCATTGCGGCGGGCGACGAAGAAGCGGTGCATGTCGTCGCCTATCATGATGGCAAGAAGGTGCTGGACGTCTGGGACGGGCTCGCCGATCCGGCCAATGGCCGCAAGGCCGATGCCGACACGCTCTACAATGTCTATTCGGTAACAAAGGCAGTCGCCGCCACTGCGCTGCACATTCTGGCTGAGCGGGGCCATGTCGATTATGACGCACCGATTGCCGATTGCTGGCCGGAGTTCGCCGCGAACGGCAAGGCTGCGGCAACCGTTCGCCATGCGCTCACCCATCGCGCCGGCATCCCCCTCATGCCCGATGGCGTGACGCCGGAAAAAATGTGCGACTGGGACTATATGACCAGCGCCATCGCCGCGATGGAACCGCTGGCGCCGCCAGGAGAAAAAACCCTTTATCAGTCGATGACGTTCGGCTGGATCATTGGCGAAATCGTTCGAAGGAGCGACCCGGAGGGACGCGATTTCCGGCAGTTCGTGCTGGACGAGATCAGCGCGCCGCTTGGCCTGAAGGATTTGTGGATCGGTATCCCCGACAGCGCCGAAGACCGGGTCGCCATCATGTCGAACCGCAATGAGAATGATCCGCCACCGCCTGCCGCAACGCTCTATGCTCGCTCGATGCCCGCTGCGGTCGACCTTGTGCCGCCCGTATTCGAGCGACCAGATGTGCGCCGCGCCTGCATTGCCGGTGTCGGCGGCATATTCAACGCCCGCGACGAAGCCCGCTTCTGGGCCATGCTCGCCGGCGGAGGCGAAATAGATGGCGTTCGCCTGCTCTCCGCTGACCGCGTTGCCGGTTTCTCCAATATCCGCGACAATGGGGATGAACCCGATCCGGTGATGTTCGGCATCCCCATCCCGATCAGCATCGGCGGATACTGGCTGGGCGGCCATCGGGTCTCCAGCCCCCGGGCGATCTGGCACCCCGGGGCGGGCGGATCGATCGGATGGGCCGATCCCGACCAGAAACTCGCCGTCGCCATCTGTCACAACCGCATGTTCAATGCACGCGACCCCAAGGATGATCCGATCCTGCCGATATCAAGAGCCGTCGTGCAAACGCTAGGCCTGGAGTGGAAATCATGACCATCATGCCCCGTCTTGAAGACCTGGAAGACAAGAGCTTCGATCCCTTTCTGGTCGAGAAACTGTCGACCGGCGATTGCCCGGATCCCTATCCGCGCATCCATGAATTGCGCGAACAGGGTTCCGTGGTGGAGGCCAGCTATCGAAAGCAATTTACCGATGTTCCCGATGTCCAAATGGGTCATCTGCCGCAGGTCATGGTGCTCGGCTATGACGCAGTGATGAAGGTGCTGACCCAGCCGGAAATCTTCACGAACAAGGAAGCGTTTGAAAACAACCTCGGCAAGTCGTTCGGCAACACCATCACAGTCATGGATGCGCCGATCCACACGCGCTATCGCAAGATCTTCCAGAAAGCATTTCTGCCGCAGGTCGTCGCCAAATGGGGCGAGTCTGTTGTCGATCCGGTGGTCAACCGGCTGATGGAAAAATTCATTGATCGCGGCGAAGCCGATCTGATCGAGGAATTCACGCACCATTACCCGTTCCAGGTAATCTACGCCCAGGTCGAGCTCGAACCCTCACAGGCTCCGGTATTCCACAAGCTGGCAATCGCCCAGATATTATCCTCGATCGGAGCACCGCAGGGACCCGAAGCAAGCACGAAACTGGGCAAGTTCTTTGGCGAACTTCTGGTTGAAAAACGCAAGAATCCCGGACCCGACCTGATCAGCCACCTCGCCACGGTCGAGGCTGATGGCGAACGCCTGCCCGACGACGTGCTGATCTCGTTTCTTCGCCAGCTCATGAATGCCGGTGGCGACACGACATTTCGCGGAACGAGCGTCCTGCTGACCGGCTTGCTCACCCATCCGGAGCAGCTGGCCGCCGTGACCGCCGATCGCAGCCTGATTCCCCAGGCAATTGACGAAGCGCTGCGCTGGGAAGGACCGGTAACCTCGACCTTCCGCTATGCCGCGCAGGATACCGAAATTGACGGTCACCCGATCAAGAAGGGGACGATCATCAACACGGTGCTCGCATCCGCCAATCGCGATCCGGCCAAATTTGAAAACCCGGACAAATTTGATATTTTCCGGTCGCGCGGAACCCGGCATCTGGCATTTGCGAGCGGTCCGCATCTGTGCATCGGTCAGCATCTCGCCCGTGTGGAGATGACGCGCGCGCTGGGCGCCATCCTCGACAAGCTTCCCAACCTGCGGCTCGATCCGGACAAGCCGCCGCCAGCCATCAAGGGCCATCTGCTGCGCGTGCCCGAACATCTCTGGGTCAAGTTCGACCGCTGACCGAAAGGCGCATTGCATGAAGAAATGGATGTGCATGAACTGCGGCTGGATTTACGAGCAGGAACTGGGCGACCCGGAGGGAGAAATTGCGCCCGGCACGGCATGGGAGGATATTCCCGATGACTGGAAATGCCCCGATTGCGGCTCGCTGAAAGCCGAATTTGAAATGGTCGAGATCTGACGGGATGGGACCTTTTGACTATATCATCGTAGGTGCCGGATCATCCGGCTGTGTGCTGGCCGAGCGGCTCAGCCGCAATGGCCGCAGCACGGTGCTGGTCATCGAAAGCGGGCCGGTTGACAGCAGTCCGCTGATCGACATGCCCAGGGGCTTTGGCAAGACCCTGCTCGACCCCAAGCTGACCCATGCCTATGTCGCGAAAAAGACAGGCGGACATAACGAGCCTGAATATTGGGTTCGCGGAAAGGCATTGGGCGGGTCCAGCTCGCTTAACGGCATGGTCTATGTGCGCGGACAGCCCAGCGACTATGATGACTGGAACTGTGATGGCTGGCGCTGGAATGACCTGAAGCCGCATTTCAAGGCTCTGGAAAATCACGAGCTTGGCGCATCCGACATGCGCGGAACCGGCGGACCGCTCAACATTACCATCCACCCGACGCGCCTTCCGGTGCTGGAGGCCATGATCGCTGCCGCTGCGGAAATGGGCATTCCGACCGTCGATGACCTCAATTCACTCGACAGTTCGGGCTTTGGCTATCAGCCGCGAAACATCTGGAAGGGAAAGCGTCAAAGCGCAGCCAAGGCCTTTCTGCGTCCGGCCATGAAACGGCCCAATGTCACCGTAATGACCAATACCGACGTCCTGAAGCTGACGCATGAAGGCACGCGCATAACCGGCGTCCGCATCCGGACGGCAGCGGGCGACAGCGACATTGCCGCCAATGAAGTGATTTTGAGCGCCGGAGCGCTCAATTCACCCGTCCTGATGCAGCGATCCGGAATTGGCCCGGCCGATCACCTCAGAAGCGTCGGCGTTGACGTGCTCCACAATCTTCCCGGAGTTGGCCATAACATGCGCGAGCACCGGCTGCTCCGCGCGCAATATCGCCTTCGACATGGCAGCGAGAATGCAGCATTTCAGGGAGCCGGACTCTATCTCAGCGCCTTGCGCTATTTCCTGTTCAAATCGGGGCCGCTGACCTCGGCCGCCTTTGAGGTTGGCGGTTTCATCAGAACCGAACCGGGCAGCGGCAGGCCCGATGCCCAGCTGGGCATGGGACCAATGTCGATCGATACCGCAACGCCGGGCCTGTCGCTCCATGGTTTTCCCGGTGCGATGTGCGGAGGCTATGTCATGCGACCGGAAAGCCAGGGAAGCATCCTGATTGCGGGACCGGACATTGCGGCACCGGCGATCATTGATCCCAATTACCTTGCGACCGAATATGACCGGCGCATTTCGGTGGCGCTGTTTCGTTTCATCCGCAAGATTTTCACCCAGCCGGCAATGGCCCCGTTCGTTGTCGAGGAAATTGATCCCAGCGCCGGAATCGAAACCGATGACGAGATCATCGATGCCTATCACCGTATCGGCGGAGCGGGCTATCATGCGGCAGGCACCTGCCGAATGGGTGACGATGCAGCGGCGGTGGTTGACACCCGGCTGAAGGTGCGGGGGATCGAGGGACTGCGCGTCGTCGACATTTCCGTGATGCCATCGCTGGTCTCCGGCAATACCAACGCACCGGCCATGGCCATGGCATCACGCGCGGGCGAGCTGATTCTGGCGGATACGGGCTAGAGCAAGATGCACACACCAAAATCGCTGGATGAAGTAACCGCTGACTGGCTGAGCGAAGCGCTCGCCCCGCGCTTTCCCACAGGGCGGATACACCATGCAGAAGCGGTGGACATCATCCATGGCGCCTGCACCAAGGTGCGGCTGGCGGTTCGCGGCGACGATCCCGGCCTGCCCCCGACAATGCTGATGAAAGCGGGGTTTGAGCCGCACAGCCCCGCCATGCGCAAGATGCATGTCAATGAATATCATGCCTATCATGACCTGATGCCGACCGTCGGCCTGAATGTCCCCGATTGCCTGTGCGCCGCAATGGATGATGAAGGCAATGCGCTGGTCATACTGGAAGACCTCTGCCTTCGCGACGTTCGCTTTCTGACCCTGCAACAGCCAATCGGCTTCGACCTTGCACGCGGTTTCCTTTCGGGACTGGCCCGGCTGCATGCGCGCTGGTGGAACGCACCCGAACTCGACACCCAATTCGGCTGGGTGCCGGACACGACCGAAGAATCGATGGAGCATTATTTCAACCTGTTGCTGACGCCCGAGCATTTCCGCGAATATGCCGGTTCCCCAAGGGGAGCAGCCATGCCGCGCATGCTGCTCGATCCGCAGAGAATCCGCGCGGCGCATGCGGCGATGCGGGATGCTCACAAACGCCAGGCAAGGGTCGTCAACCATGGCGACATGCATCTGGGCAATCTGTACGTCGATGCCGATGGCACGCCCGGCTTTCTCGATTCCCAGCCCCGGCTGGGCGCATGGTCGATAGACGTCAGCTATTTCCTGATCGCAGCGCTTGACCTTGTTGACCGCCGTCGCTGGGAAGGCGCGCTGCTCCTCCACTATCTCGACAGCCTCAAACAGCATGGCATTGATCCGCCTTCCTTTGACGAGGCCTTTGCCGCCTATCGCCGCGATGTGGTCTGGGGACTGCTCATCTGGATGCTCAATGGTTCCAACTTCCAGACAGAAGCCAATAACACGGCTGCGGCAACCCGTTTCGCCATGGCGATGATCGATCTCGACTGCTTCGGCGCACTGGGATTGCAGGGAGGATTCTGAAGAACATGCGGACAATTCTTGTCACCGGCGCGGCGCGCGGAATCGGCGCCGCAACAGCAGAGCAAGCAAAAGCGGAAGGCCATCGCTGTTTCACTCTTGACCTCGACAATGCGGATATCATCGCCGATCTCTCCACCACCGAGGGTTGCGCAGCTGCAATTGCTCAAACGGCCGCACTGACGGACGGCATGCTCGACGGTGTCATCGCCTGTGCCGGCCTAGCGGGTGCGGACACCGCCGCCATGGTGAAGGTGAATTATTTCGGCACCGTTGCCTTGCTTGACGGCCTCCTGCCCCTGCTCGATGCGTCCGGCGCACCACGCGCAGTCGCGGTTTCATCCTCGTCGATCATATTGGATCACGACCCCGATCTGGTCGAGGCGTGTCTCGCTGGCAATCTGCCCGAAGCGCTTCGGCTCGCAAGCCGGGAACCGCAGCGCGTCTATGCGTCGACCAAGGTTGCGCTCAGCCGCTGGGTGCGCAGGCATGCGATCCGGCCTGAATGGGCGGGTCGCGGCGTTCTGCTCAATGCTGTCGCTCCCGGCACCGTGCTCACGCGGATCACCAGGCCGATCCTGGCAACCGAAGAGGGCCGAAAAATGCTGGCCGAAGCGACACCCATCGCCGTCGAGAACTATGCCGAGCCGGAAGATATTGCACCCCTGCTCACCTTCCTCGCCAGCGCCGAAAACCGCTATGTCGTGGGCCAGACAATCTTTGCCGATGGCGGCAAGGATGCAATTCGTCGCGGCGATGCGCTGCCCTGAACACCCCATTTGACAATGCGGCGGCACCATGGTCGCTATGCCGCGAGAGCTGTTTCAATAAGGCGGGAGCCAAGCGTGAATATCAACAATGAACTTGCCGACGCCTATGCAGCTGTCGTCACCGGGCGGCGGAGCATTCGCGGCTACAAGCCCGAGCCTGTTCCGAAGGAACTGCTGGCGGAAATACTGGCACTTGCCATGCGCTCGCCGTCTTCGCTCAACACCCAGCCCTGGAATTTCTGGGTGGTGACCGGCGAGCCGCTTGCCCGGATCCGGAAGGAGAACACCCGGCGCAACCTGGAACGCATTCCCTCCACCCGCGAGTTTCGCAGCATGGAGAATTATGAGGGCGTGCATCGCGACAGGCAGGTGGGCATAGCCAAGCAGCTTTTCGGCGCAATGGGCATAGCGCGCGACGACAAGGCACGAAGGACTGACTGGGTGCTGCGCGGCTTTCGCCAGTTTGACGCCCCGGCCTGTATCGTCGTCACCTATGACCGGGTACTGGTTGGCAGCGACATTGCCCCGTTTGACTGCGGTGCGGTCGCGACGGCAATCGTCAACGCTGCCTGGTCGCGCGGACTGGGTTGCGTGATCAACAGCCAGGGTATCATGCACTCTGAAGTTGTGCGCCAGGAAGCCGGGATAGCCGATGACCAGACGATCATGATCTGCATCGCCATTGGCTGGCCCGACGAGACATTTCCCGCCAATGCCGTGGTTTCGACACGGAAAACCCTTGAAGAAGCGGCTAATTTTGTCGGCTTTGACGAAGATTAGAGCGGGGCGACCAGATCGTCCGGACGCGACTGCTCAGCCGATTTCAGCGATAACGTCTCCAACCTCATAGGTTTCGCCAATCTCGCCGATTATCCTGATCTTGCCGCCTGCGGGGCTTTCAACCTCGTTGGTCGACTTGTCGGCTTCCAGAGCATAGAGCGGCTGGCCTTCGGCAACCTCCGCGCCGTCCTCGACCAGCCATTCGGTCAGAATTCCCTCATTCATCGAAAAGCCGATTTTCGGCACGGTAACCTGTACAGCCATGACCAATACTCCTTGTGGCTCAAGCCTCGACCCTGTGGAATCTGTCCACGCCTAGGCTGCAATTTCCTTGATGGCGGCGAGAATGCGCTCGGCATCCGGCGCATAGGCATTTTCGAGCGGTCGTGAATAGGGCACCGCGCTATAGGCTCCGCCAAGACGCTTTACCGGCTTCTTGAGTTCGCCAAACAGCTCCTCGCTGACGACCGAGGCGATTTCCGCCCCCACGCCATGTTCCCGAACCGCCTCGTGCACGACCAGGACCCGGCCCGTCTTGCGCGCCGATGCAAGCACCGTATCGCGATCCCAGGGCGCAATGGTGCGCAGATCGACAACCTCGGCCGAAATGCCGTCCGCCGCCGCCTGCTCTGCCGCCATGCGCGCCTGAACAGCCATGCGTGCATAGGTGACGATGGTCACGTCAGTGCCTTCGCGCTGGATGGCCGCCTTGCCGAGCGGAACCCTGTGGCCGGGTTCGGGCAGCGTGAAGGACATGGGGACGCGATAGGTCGGCAAATTCTCGATGAAAATCACCGGATCGGGATCCTCAATGGCCGATCTCAACAGGCCATAGGCATCTTCCGGCGTCGAGGCCGCACAAACCTTGATACCCGGAGTATGCGCAAACCAGGCCTCGAGATAATCGCAGTGCTGGCCGCCCGAGCCAAAGCCCAGCCCTGTCATGGTACGAATGACGATCGGAACGCTGGTCTGTCCGCCGGACATGAAACGCAATTTTGCGGCGTGGTTGACAATCATGTCCATCGCCACGGTCGTGAAATTCATCAACATGATCTCGGCAATGGGCTTGTAGCCGGCCAGGCTCGCGCCGATCGCCGCACCCATGATCGCCTGTTCGGAAATCGGCGTCGAACGGACACGGTCGTCACCGAATTTGGTGGACAGGCCCTGGGTGATCTTGGCGATTCCGCCGCCCTCGGGGTCGGCCAGATCCTCGCCCAGCGTGATGACCTTGGGGTCCTCGGCAAAGGCATCCTGATAGGCCTTGGCAATAGCCTCGATGATCGTGATCTTCGGCTTTGCCGCTTTTTCCGCCGCGCTCATGCCGCGATCTCCTTTGCAAAGACATCGAACCGCAAATCGTCGGGTTCCGGCCAGGGCGATGCGAGCGCAAATTCGATGGCCTTGTCGATTTCGGCCTCAATCGCCGCCTCGATGGCCGCCAGTTCATCCTCGCTGGCGATACGGTCGGCGATCAGCCTGGCGCGCAGGCGCGGAACCGGGTCGGCCTCCATCGCCGCAGCCTTTTGTTCCTTTGGAATATAGCTGTCGTCATCACCGAAATTATGCCCGAAAAAGCGGAAGGTCATGCACTCGATCAGTGTCGGCCCCTCGCCTGCCCGTGCACGTGCGACGGCTTCGGCAAATGCAGAATACATGGCCTCCGAATCATTGCCATCGACGCGAACGCCGGGAATGCCATAGCCCTCCGCGCGACCCGCTATATTCTGCCCGGCAGTCATTTTCTCGAACTTGGTATGTTCGGCAAAAAGATTGTTCTGGCAGACAAATATCGTCGGCAGCTTCCAGACAGCCGCAAGATTGAGCGCTTCGTGAACCGCACCGATATTGGAGGCACCGTCGCCAAATGTGCACACCGAAACCCGGTCGCTTCCATCGAGCTGTGCCGCCCAGGCCAGGCCATTGGCAATCGGCGCCGATGATCCGACAATCCCGGTCGTGACCATGATGCCCTTGGGCGGATAGGTCAGGTGCATCGGTCCGCCCTTGCCCTTGCAGGATCCGGTGGTCCTGCCGGCAAGTTCTGCCCACAATTCCGGCAAGGGAAATCCCTTGCCGAGCATATCATGAATTCCGCGATAGATAGTGCAGATGGTATCATCGTCGCGCAGGACCGAACCCATCACCGAAGGGATGATTTCCTGCCCGCGATAGCTGTAATAGACCATCGCGATTTGCCCCGAAAGAATCACCTTGCGGGCTCTTTCGTCATTTGCCTTCAGCAAGGCAGCACGCTTGTAGATTTCCAGCAGAACCGCCGAATCCGCTTCCAACTGCTTGTCAGCCATCCTTAACACTCCCGGACACAGATCTATTTATCAGCGCAATTAGTTATATAATTACACTGCTTCTGTCGAGAGCGATATCGGCAAAAAATTCAGTCGATGATATCCACGACCGAATGGGGGCCGACCTGGGCAAGCCACACCTTGCCGGCAGCAATCATATGCGCCTTCCAATGTTCTTCGGCGCCTGCACCGTCCTTTGCCTCGATCAGGTCGACCAGCTTGGTATGCGATTTGAGGCCATAGCGCAGCTGGCGCATCGAAAATTCCGGATCAATGGTATTGCGGCGCTGGGCGAGGCTGAGATGCTCGTCGACCAGACCGCGCAGGGCATTGGTGAACATGATCAGCGTCTTGTTACCCGCCAGATCGATCATGACGCGGTGAAATTCGGCAATCTTGGGCGTTACTGCGAACCTGTCCTTGATGTTGCTCAGTTCGTCATCGATCATCCGCCGCAATATCGGCACGGCCTTCTCGCTGTTGCGTTCCGCGACAAGCCGGGCAGCAGGCGGCTCGATCAGCGTGCGCATTTCATACAGGTCACCGATCGTCACGCCCTGCGACTGCAGCGTGATCCCGGCTGCGCGTTCGATCATCTCGTAATTGGGGGAGCTGACACGGGCACCGCCGCGTGCTCCGCGCGCGACCGTCACCAGCCCTTCGGACTCGAGAATCCGGACCGCTTCCCTGATGGTCGGGCGCGAAACCTCGAACTCTGCAATCAGGTGGGATTCAGCAGGAAGCGTATCGCCATCCACCAGCTCGCCGCGAATGATCGCGTTACGGATTTGACGCGCAACAAGTTCCGCAGTCTTGGGGACGCGGACCGCCTCTGCATTGCTACGATTGCCGACGGGAATAGCGACAAAAGCGTTAGACAAGTTTAATTCCTTTTTGGATTTACCGCCTTTTGCAACGAAAACGCGGTCGGCGCAAGCACAGGAAGGCTTCACAGACTGCTTGCAAATAGTCATATTACCTAGTTAGATGATAAAACGAGCGCAGCGCGCGCCGATATGTTGCACTGTCGCGATATTCAGTATACCGATTGTGCCAAAAGGAGAGACACGAGGATGAACGTTCAGTCCAGGGACGGAATCAAGCAGGATGGCGCAGGCTATGTCGTGGCGGCCGACCACTATATCTCGCCAGAGTTCGCGAAAACCGAGGCCGACAAGCTGTGGAGCAGGGTCTGGCAGATGGCCTGTCGCGAAGAGGAAATCCCCAAGGTCGGCGACTTCTACACCTATGATATCGTCGACCAGTCGATCATCGTGATCCGTGTCGCTCCTGACGAGATCAAGGCCTATTACAATGTTTGTCCGCATCGCGGGCGGACGATCACCGAAGGGTGCGGCCATGCCGCCCGCCTGTTCTGCAAATATCATGGCTGGTCGTGGAAGCTCGACGGAACCATCGCCAAGGTGGTTGATCGCCACGAATGGCCCGCAGAATCGCTGACCGACGATGATCTCGACCTCGTCCCCGTCAAGGTCGGACGCTGGAGCGGCTGGGTCTATATCAACATGGATCCGGACAGCATCAGCCTGGAAGAGCATCTGGCCCCCGCCAAGGAATATCTCGATCCCTATGATATTGGCGGCATGAATTACCACTGGCGCAAATCGACAATATTCGATTGCAACTGGAAGGTTGCGCTGGAGGCCTTCAACGAAGGCTATCATGTCCAGACCACGCACAACCAGATGCTGCGCTATTTTGACGACTGGACGCAAAGCTATGCGCGCGGCCGCCATTCGCATTTCGGCTATTGGGAATCCATGCCCATGGGCTCGCGCTCGCCCAGGCTTACCGGCGGCAAGCCGACCGAAGACATTCGCCCGGGCATCCGCGAATATATGGAAGATATGGCGGCAACGCTGAACGCGGGTTCATCGGTGCAGACCGTCTTCGCCGCCCGCCGCGTCGAGCAGGAGGTACCGCCTGGCACGCCTGCACCGGAGGTGCTCGCGAAATTCGGCCAGTTCATTTACGAGAATGCGGTTTCCCAGGGTCAGCAATGGCCCGATATCACGCCCGAACAAATGTATGCCGCCGGTGTCGACTGGCACCTGTTTCCCAACCAGATCATGCTGATGGGGCCGACCGGCCTGCTCGGCTATCGCGCCCGTCCGTTCGGCAATGATCCGGACAAGTGCATCTGGGATGTCTATTCGCTGCAGCGCTATCCCGAAGGCAAGGCCCCACCGGTGGAGCAGGAATGGAGCCAGGACCATGGCGATGTCAATTTCTGGGGCCTGATCCTGACCCAGGACTATCAGAATATGGCGGAGGTTCAGAAGGGCATGAAGTCGCGAGGCTTCAAGGGTGCCAAGCCCAACCCGCGCCAGGAAATCGCCGTGATAAACTTTCACCGCAGCCTCGATGATTTCGTCGAAAACGGATATGGCGCATGAGCGCGGGCTGGGATGAAAGTGCCGACTTTGTAATAGTCGGCAGCGGCGGCGGATCGATGCTGGCCGCAATCGAGGCTATCGACGCCGGAAAGCAGCCGCTGATCCTCGAAAAGACCGACCGGGTTGGAGGATCGACCGCGCTGTCCGGCGGTGTTTTCTGGATTCCCAACCATCCGCTGCAACAGCGCGAAGGCATAGCTGACAGCGCTGAACTGGCCCGCACCTACATGGATTCGGCGATTGGCGATGTCGGCCCCTCAACATCACCATCGCGCAAGGACATGTTCCTGCGCATGGGGCCGAAGATGATCGAATATCTGGAGGCAAAGGGCATGCCCTTCGTCCGCTATGGCGGCTGGTCGGACTATCATGACGACTTGCCCGGCGGCCTGGCCGAAGGCCGCTCGCTGGGCGTCCAGATCTTCAATATCAAGAAACTCGGCAAGGAATGGTATCCGAAGCTGCGTCGCGGCGAGTTCGGCGTTCCTGCAAAACGATCGGAGGCAAAGCATCTCACCCTGCTCAAGGTCACCTGGGCGGGCAAGTTCGCGATGATGAAAATCGGCCTCAGGATGATCCGCAACAAGATTTTCGGCATCCACCAGGTGGGTTCGGGCGCAGCCATACAGGGCCGCATGCTGAAAATGGCCTTGGATCACCAGGTCGATATCCGCACCGAAATGGGCGTTACCGACCTGGTCGAGGAAAATGGACGCATTACCGGCGTTGTTTCGCAAAAGGACGGAAAGCCTTGGCGGATCGAGGCGCGCGACGGGGTTCTGATCAATGCGGGCGGCTTCGCCCACAATGCCGAACTGCGCAAGAAATACGGCCCGCAACCCTCCTCGACGCAATGGACCAACGCCAATCCGGGGGATACGGGCGAAATGATCGAGATCGCCCGCAGCCATGGAGCGGCGCTTGACCTGACCGATCAGGCAGTATGGATCCCGACATCCGTACCGCCCGACGGCCCGCCGCTCATGAACGTGCCCGATCTTCCCAAGCCGCATTGCATATTGGTCGACAAGGCAGGCAAGCGCTTCGTCGACGAGGCGCAGTCCTATATGGCGAATGGACAGGATTTCTACGCTCATGGCGCTGTGCCCGCCTTTGCGATCATGGATGCATCCTATTTCAGGAAATACAGCTGGGGCTTTCGCATGGGCGCTGTGCCAAAGATCTGGCACGACAGCGGATTCCTCAAATCTGCTCCAACCCTTCGCGAGCTGGCCACGAAGATCGGCGTCGATCCCGATGGGCTTGAAGCAACGGTCGAACGCTTCAACGGCTTCGCAGCGACCGGCAAGGACCTTGATTTCAAGCGCGGGGACAAGGCCTATGACCTTGTCTATGCAGACCGGACCCACGGCCCCAGTCCGACACTCGGGCCGATTGAAACTGCCCCTTTCTATTCGATCGAGGTTTTTCCCGGCGATGTCGGCACCTTTGGCGGCATCCTGACCGATGAATTTGCCCGCGCCCTGCGCGAGGACGGGTCGGTCATTCCGGGATTATATGCGACCGGCAATTCGACCGCATCGGTCATGGGCAAGACCTATCCGGGCGCGGGGGCAAGCATATCGCCATCATTCCTTTTTGGCTGGGTCGCGGCGCAACATGCGCTGAACCGCCTGCATAATTAGGACCGCTGCCATGGAGCCAGCCCTGGAGATCATGGTCCGCGAACTCTATGACAAGCAGAAGATTCGCGAGGTCGTGACACGCTATTGCCGCGGTGTGGATCGCATGGATCGCGACCTGTTTCTGTCTGCCTATCATCCCGACGCCATTGACGATCATGGCTTCGTAGTCGCCGGACCGGAAGAATTCTGGAAGTGGGTCAATCACTATCACACGACCGCGCAATCCACGCACCAGCACATCATCACCAATCACAGCTGTGAGCTCGATGGCGATGTCGCGCACGCAGAAACCTATTGGCTGTTCGCAGCGCTCGACCCGAACGGCCAGAATCTGACGATCGGCGGCGGACGCTATATTGACCGGATGGAAAAGCGCGAGGGCGAGTGGCGGATTGCCGCACGCAAATGCGTGCCCGATTGGGGCGGACAGCCGGTCGATACCCAGATCAGCCCCGAAGCGAGGGCCATGCTGGCACAAAGCGGACGGGTGGCGCGCGATGCCAGCGACTGTTCCTATGAGCGTCCGCTGACCATTGCCAAGGAACGGATCGGCATCAACGTCGATATTCTGGCTGGCGGCTAGCCGGGACGGACGGGGCAGATGAAGCTTTATCGTCTCGCGGACCATGGGTCGCTCGATAATCTTGTGATCGAGGATGCTCCGTCACCCCTGCCCGCCCACGGCGAAGCCATTGTCCGCATCCGGGCCGCGTCGCTGAATGCGCGCGATCTGATGGTCGCGCTCGGTCCGTCTCCCTATGGACCCAGGCCGGGGCTGATACCGCTATCCGATGGCGCGGGCGAGGTTGTCGCATGCGGTCCCGGCGCCAGCGGCATTGCGCCGGGCGTGCGCGTGGCGATCCCGTTCCGGCCCGGCTGGATCGATGGACCCTATGATCCGGCAGACACGGCGAGCGATCTGGGCGGCGCGATCAATGGTGTCCTGACCGAAGAGCTGGCTGTTCCGGCGAATGTCCTTGTCCCCATTCCCGACGAGATGACCTTCGAAGAAGCCGCGACACTCCCCTGTGCAGGCGTAACGGCATGGAGCGCGCTGCACCGTGGAGCGGAGTTGCAAGCCGATCACAGCGTTCTGGTCATGGGTACAGGCGGCGTCTCGCTCTTTGCGCTGCAGATCGCCCGGGCAATGGGCTGCAGGGTCATCGCCACGACATCGCGCGACGAGAAGGCAGCGCGGCTCCGCGATCTGGGTGCAAGCGCTGTCATAAACTATCGCACATGCCCGGACTGGGACGTTCGCGTGCGCGAGCTGACAGACGGACGCGGTGTGGACAGGATTGTCGAAGTGGGCGGAGCCGGAACCCTGCCCCAGTCGATGGCGGCGCTTGCCCCCGAGGGGGAAATTGCCCTGATCGGCCTCCTCGATGACCCGATGGGCATGATCAGTCCGCTGCCGCTCATGCGGTCCATGGGCACCATACGCGGCATATCGGTAGGGTCGCGTGCCGATCTTGCCGGGTTGGTCGATTTTGCCGCTCGCCATTTCAGACCGGTCATCGACAGCATATTCGAATTCGATTCTGTGCGAGAGGCCTATGCACACCTCGCCTCTCGCCAGCATTTCGGGAAGATAGTTATCCGGCTCGGATAAGCCGCCAGGTGCGCTCGCCCCTCACTTCCCGGTAAAGCGGTTGCGAATATCCCAGGTCAGTGCCCGCGTCGTGCCTTCGCTGCACAGATCCTCGAAAGTCCAGCCTTCAACGGCAAACTGGCTGCGCACAAATTCAGGCTCCTGAATCAGGGCCACATGGCCGCCATTAATGTAGAGTTCGCGGCCATTCAGGTTTTCCGAATGGTCCGAACACAGCCAGGCCGTGACCGCTGCAACATTCCAGGGGCGGCCATCCGGGCCGCTATTGCCGATCCAGTGGTTCGACAGCGGCGGGATTTTGAGCGTGTTCATGGCATAGCCCAGCGTCTCGTAAACCTCGGGAATATTCATGTTGCTGGGGCCTGAGATCGGACGGATGACATTGGCGCGCACGCCAAATTCGGCAAGCTCGCGCGCGACCGTTCTGGTCATGCCGACAACGCCCTCTTTCGCGGCACTGTAGTTCGCCATGCCATAATGTCCAAAGCCTGAGGGCGAAGCGAAGTTGACAATGGCGCCGCCCTGTTTCTTCAGATGCTCCGCACCGGCGCGGATGGTCGCGAAATACCCTTTCAGGTTCACCGCGAGCACGATGTCGAAATCCTCTTCGCTCATTTCGGTGATGCGGCGCGGACGAATAATGCCGGCATTGTTGACCAGAAAATCCAGCCGCCCGAAATTCTCGATCGCACAGTCGACAACGGCCTGCCCGCCCGCCATTGACGCCACGCTGGATGTTTCGGCAACGGCCTCGCCCCCGGCCGCCCTGATCTCGTCGACGACCTGTTGCGCAAAGCTGCCATCACCCCCGCCGCCTTGTGGGCCGCCGCCAAGGTCATTGACCACAACCCTGGCACCCTCGCGCGCCATCAGCAACGCGGTTTCGCGACCAATCCCGCGTCCGGCACCGGTAATAGCCGCAACACGGCCGTCAAACTGTCCCATTTCCTGCTCCCTACTTGTTTTTGGTATCGAATCCCGATTAAAGATATAAAAGGTTTATATGATTAGCGCCATGATTCAACATGGAGCGACAAAAAAGGTGCGACGCCACCACAGATGAATGGAGAGGGGATAGCGGGCAAAATCGGTAACAACGATATCGCCCCTGCCCTGCTGACCGGGGATTAGTCACATGACCAGTATCGAAAATCCTGCAAGCGCGGCGCTCGCGCCATTTGCGCTGACCGGCAAGGTCGCACTGATCACCGGTGCGGCGTCAGGATTGGGCAAGGCGACGGCGGCGCTGTTCCTTGATGTCGGGGCAAAGGTAGTCATCGCCGATCTCGACCATGATGCCGCCAGGGCCGCTGCGGACGAACTGGGGCCGAAAGGTCCGACGCTTGCCATCGGCATGGACGTATCGGACGAGAAAGCGGTTCAGGCGGGCTTTGCAGCCACAGCCGAACACTTTGGCGGGATCGACATATTGGTGAACAATGCCGCCTATCGCGGCAAGGCCAATACCATGGACATGTCGGTTGCCGAATGGGACATCATGCACGCAGTCTGCACGCGGGGCAGCTTTCTGTGCCTGCGCGAAGCGGTCAGGCAGATGCGCCAGCGCGGCGGCGGCGCAATCGTGAATGTTTCATCGATGAGCGCCCAGCATCCGACGATTTTCCCCAATATGCACTATGATTCGGCAAAGGCGGGAGTCGATGCCATAACCCGCCTCGCCGCAGTGGAGTTCGCAGCAGACGGTATCCGCGTAAATTCGGTCCTGCCCGGCGGCATGGCGACGCCCGGTCCTGACAAGATGCGCGCCGCACAGGCGGCTGGTGGCGCCGTCATCGCCGGGCCGGCGACGATTCCCGGCCGCAATCCGATGGGCCGCATCGCCGACCCTGTAGAGATGGCGCGCGCCATCCTGTTCCTCGCCAGCGATGCCGCCAGCTATATCAACGGCGCTGAATTGCTGGTCGACGCCGGTTTCACGAAAGGCTGATCCGATGAGCGAAATTCTCGCCAGCAACCAGCCGGTCATCGGCGACACACGACCCGCACAAGCCAGTCTTGGCACGCGCGAGCACATCAATCCGGCTACAGGAAAGCCCCAGGCAACAGTCCTGATCGGCGGTGCCGCCGAGATCGAGGCAGCCGCTCAGGCTGCTGTGGCCGGACAACAGGCATGGCAATCGCTGGGGCCGGAACGACGACGCGACTGCCTGTTGAAGCTGGCCGACCTGATCGAGGCTGATTCCGAAAGGCTCCTAACGATGGCCGCGCTCGAATGTGGCACGCCCTTGTCGAGCAATTCCAGCGGACTCGCCCTGTCCTGGATCCGCTATTATGCCGGATGGGCGGACAAGGTGGAGGGAAGCTACAGCGAACCCTTTGGCATTGAGGGCCTGGCCTATTCCCGCCATGAACCGATCGGGGTCATTGGCGTCATCATCCCCTGGAATTCGCCGCTTGTAGCCATTTCCATGACCGCAGTCCTGGCGATGGCCGCCGGCAATTCCGTTATCCTCAAGCCACCGACGCAGACACCATTTGTTGCACTGCGCTTCGGCGAGCTGGCTCTTGAAGCGGGAATTCCTGCCGGGGTGCTGAACGTCGTGCCGGGCGATGCCGAGGCGGGCGAGGCCCTGATCGCCCATCCCGCGGTCGGCAAGGTCAGCTTTACCGGCGGCGAGGCAGTCGCCAAGGCTGTGATGCACAGCGCTGCCGAGCATCTCAAGCCCGTAGCGCTGGAGCTTGGCGGCAAATCGGCGAATCTGATCTTCGCCGACGCCGATCTGGAGGTCGCCGCAGCCATGGCAGCGGGGTGCAGTCTCGTCCCGCTTGCCGGACAGGGATGCGTATTGCCGACACGGGTCTATGCCCATGGCGCTATTTTCGATGAGTTCGTCGAGCGCGTCTCCAGCCATGCCAAGAGCTTTGCCGTCGGCAATCCGCTGGACCCGGCAACGGTGATCGGGCCGGTCATCAACGAGGCCGCAGCGCAGCGGATCATATCCGTGGTGGAACGCGCAAAAGCCGAAAGCGGGGGACAACTGGTCGCTGGCGGCGGGCGCGGCCAGGGTGCGCTGGCCGAAGGCAGCTATGTCGAGCCGACCGTGTTTGCCGGGGTCGCCCATGACAGTCACCTGGCACGCGAGGAAGTTTTCGGGCCGATTCTGTCGATCATCCGATTCGACCAGGACGATGACGCAGTCGAAATGGCCAATGACAGCCGCTTTGGCCTTGGCGCCTATCTGCACACCCGCGACCTCTCCCGCGCGCACAAGGTCGCGGCAAGGCTCCAGTCGGGATGCGTGGCTATCAACGGAATGCTGCCAATGGCCGCAAACCAGCCCTTTGGCGGGATCAAGCAAAGCGGTTTCGGACGTGAAGGCGGACGTCCCGGACTCGAGGAATTCATGCAGATCAAGCAGGTGCTGGTGCATCTGCGCTAGGGGGACGTGTGGACGAATCGGCCGATTTCATCATCATTGGCGGGGGCAGTGCGGGCTGTGTTCTTGCTGCGCGGCTGAGCGAAAATCCCGAAAACCGCGTTATCCTGCTGGAAGCGGGCGGCGAGGGTCGCGACTTTCTGGTCAACATGCCTGCGGGCACCGCCAAGCTGATGGGGCACAAGGCGTTTGACTGGTGCCTGCCGACCCAGCCCGATCCGACGATCAATGATCGCACAATGCAATGGTCGGCGGGCAAGGCACTGGGCGGCAGCTCGGCCATTAACGGCCAAGTCTATATGCGCGGTGAGCGTTCCGACTATGACAATTGGGCCGCGATGGGCTGCTCCGGCTGGAGCTATGATGAAATCTTCCCCTATTTTCTGAAATCGGAGCGCTTTCATGGCCCGGCCATGCAATCGCATGGCGCGCATGGTCCGCTGAGCGTCTCGCCAATCCAGTCGCCACAGCCGATTGGCCAATATGTCCTCGACGCATTTGATGCAGCGGGCATCTCTGTCAACCAGGATTATTGCGACGGCAGCCAGGGCGGCGTCTATCGCATATTCGCGACGCAAAAGGACGGGCAGCGCTGCTCGGTCGCGCGCGCCTATCTGGAACCCGTCCGCCATCGCGCAAACCTGCGCGTAATAACGGGCGCGCATGTCGACAAAATACTGATCGAGAGCGGACGAGCCATGGGCGTAGCAGCCCGCATCAAAGGCCAGCAACGCACCATGACTGCTCAGCGCGAAGTTATTCTGAGCGCCGGGACGTTGCTGTCCCCGACCATGCTGATGCGTTCAGGGATCGGGCCGGGAGCACAGCTCGCCGAACATGGCATCACCGTGCATGCTGATCTGCCCGGAGTGGGCCAGAACCTGCGCGAACATAACAGTGTTTCCATTGCAAAATATGTCAGCGTCCCGACCATGAGCGCCGAACTGGGGCCGGTGAAGCTGATGCGGCACATGCTCCACTATATGCTGTTCCATCGCGGATTGCTGACGACGCCAGCGGTGCAGGTGATGGCGGCATTCCGAACCGATCCCGATATTCCGGACCCCGACATCATCCTCTCCATGCTGCCGGTTGCGGTGACGTTCAATGACAAGGGCGATGCCGTGGTCGAAAAGCGCCCGTCCTTCTCTTTCGGATTCCATGTCGCACGGCCGCAGAGCCGGGGCGAGATCCGGCTGCACAGCACAAACCCCGACGCCAAACCGATCATCGATCACCGCCTGCAAAGCGCACAGAGCGATGTAGACAAGCTGGTCAAGGGCCTGAAAATCGTGGAGGGAATCTGCAATACCCGCCCCCTTGCCGACATTGTGACCGGCACCCTTCGCCCCGATCCCATGCCCAAGAGCGACGAGGAATGGGAAGCCTATGTGCGGCAATGGGGCGGTATTGGCTATCATCCGGTTGGCACCTGCCGCATGGGGCCGGACGGTGATCCGATGGCCGTCCTCGATTCCCGGCTGAAGGTACGCGGCATTGAAGGTTTGCGCGTCGTCGATGCTTCGGTCATGCCCGAACCCGTATCAGCCAACACAAATGCGCCCACAATCATGATTGCGGAACGCGCAGCGGAATGGATCGGACAGACATGAACAGACTGGAATCCATTTTCGGAGTCGCCGGACAAAAGGTTCTGGTGATTGGCGCCACGCCCATCGGCAAGGCAACCCTGGCCATGTTCACCGATCTGGGCGCTCATGCTGAACTCGCCGATATCGAGGCCGAAGAGGCCGCAATCATCGCCGCGACAGACGATTTTCTGCTTCGCCATGGCAGGATCGACCTGCTCGTTTATGCAGTGACGCGGATCGGTACCTATGCCCTGCCGACCATGGCGCTTGGCCAATGGGATGCGATCCACAATGAAAATCTGCGCGGCGCATTTCTGGCCATGCGGGCAGCAATTCCGTCGATGCGCGAAAATGGTGGCGGAGCAATCATTGCCGTATCCACCATGGGCTCCCTGCATCCGGTGCTGAAAGGCAATTCAGCCTATGGCGCGTCAAAGGCCGGACTCAATGCACTGGTTCGTGCAGCCGCGCTTGACCATGCCGATGACGGCATCCGGATCAATGCCGTCCTGCCCGGCGCTGTCCCCGTCGGCGATCTGCCCGAAGACATGGAACGCCTGGGCGGACCGGCAACCCAGCCCGGCCGCCTGACGCTCGGGACCGGATCGGCAGACGATATCGCCAGCGCAATAGTCTATCTCGCCTCGCCCGCCGGGAGGTTCATCACCGGCCAGGCGCTGACGCTCGATGGCGGCTTCCTGATCGGGTGATGTATAGCTTGCAATTTGGTGGAAAATTCGTCTAAATCAGATAGACATTTAATAAGAACAAGCTTTTGAGGATTCCGGCCCGATGCCAACGCTCAATTCGATCGTCAAAGAGGTCATGGCGATCGACCCGACTGCACCAGCACTCGAACATCGCAAACAATGGCACAGCTGGGGGGAACTCACGGCCATCATCGATTCCGTTAATGCGATTCTCGCGGCAAACAATATCGGATCGGGCACACGGATCGGCGGAATTCTGCGCAATACGCCGCAGATCGCAGCCGTTATCATCGGCATCATCACGTCCGATCGCTGCGTTGTCACACTCAACCCGTCCCTGCCCGATGAAAAGCTGGCAACGGACATCACGACCCTAAAGACGCCCGTCATTATTGCAGAAAGCAGGGACTGGGAGCGTCAGCCGGTCATGGATGCGGTCCGGCGCAGCGGCGCGCTGGGTATCGAAATAACCGGCGATGCAGATGAACCGGCACGAATCATCTGCGAAATGACGCAATCGGATTTTCGGAGCGATGCGGAAGGTATCGGCATCGAGATGCTGACCAGCGGCACCACGGGTACGCCCAAGCGCATACCGCTGAAGTCCGACAATTTTTCCAAGATGGTGCTCGACGCCGCGGTATTCGAGAATCGCGATGTGCTGGCCAAACCGCGCCTGTCGAAAGCAGTCACCATCTCCAACACGCCCTTTTCGCATATTGGCGGCATTTTCGGCTTGTTCGTGACGCTGTCGGCGGGCCGCAAGGCCTGTATGCTGGACCGGTTCCGGGTCGACGAATTCATCGACGCCGTCGAGCGCCACAAACCCAAGGTCGCCGGAGCGCCGCCATCGGCGCTGCGCATGATCCTGGACGCCAATGTCCCGAAAGAGGCACTGTCGAGCCTGGTTGCGTTCCGCACCTCCACGGCCCCGCTGGACCCGGAGCTTGCCGACCAGTTTTACGAGCATTTCGGGATACCGGTTTTGCAGAATTACGGCGCGACCGAATTTGCAGGGGGTGTGGCCGGGTGGACGCTTCCCGATTTTCTGAAATCCGGCAAGCAAAGACGGGGCAGCGTCGGCAAGATGAACCCCGGCATAGATGGACGCATCGTCGACCCGGAGACAGGCGAGCCGCTGCCCTATGGGGCGAAAGGGCTGCTTGAGCTGCGCGCCCGGCACCTTGGCGATGGCAAGAGCTGGGTCCGGACCACCGATCTTGCGCGCATGGACGAAGACCAGTTCCTCTGGATTCTGGGCCGGGCGGACAATGCAATCATCCGCGGGGGCTTCAAGATCATTCCCGATGATGTGGTCAAGGCCATTGAGGCACACCCTGCGATACTGGAGGCGTGCGTGGTTGCCCTTCCCGACCGGCGCCTCGGCCAGGTTCCTGCCGCCGGATATCGCGTCCGTTCGGGAAAGGCGGTGAATGGGGAGGAACTGGAAGCCTTTTTGCGCGAACGGCTTACGGCCTATCAGGTGCCGGCCAAATTGCTGGAGGTGCAGGACTTTCCGCGAACGCCCTCAATGAAGCCAAGCCAGCCGGAACTGAAGAAACTGCTCGAAGCGGCTTGATCGAAACCGCCATAATCCGCATGGCGTGACGGTGGACTATTCCGCATTACCCTTCAAGCCGCCCAATTGTCGCTTCGAGTTTCGGGACGACGGGTCGACGCTGATCACGCCGGGCTATGCGCTGCCTGAGCTTTGGCCATCAATCCCGCACCTGTTCATTGACCGCGCACAGCGATTTCCGGACCGCGATCTGGTTGCGCGCCGCACGATGCTGGCGGATGGCACGCGCGGGGACTGGCGGCGACTGCGCTTTGGCGATGCCCTTGTCAAAGCCAGGGCGCTGGCGCAGGCGTTTATCGACATGGGCCTTGGCCCCGACGCCTCGATCATGGTGCTGTCCGGCGGCAGTCCGGAACATCTGCTGGTCAATCTTGCCGCCCAGATGGCCCGCGCGCCCTATACGCCGGTATCGGTCAACTATTCGCTCGCTGGTGGCGATTATGCGCGGTTAAGGCATTGTTTCGGCATTTGCTGCCCCAGGCTTATCTATGCTGACGACTGGCGGACATTCCTGCCCGCAATGCTGGCCCTGAGGCAGGTCGCGGAAAATGACGGTGACAGGCTTATCCTTGTCACTGACGAGGCAGCAGCTGACGGGACCACATTGTCCCTGTCGCAGCTGCTCGAAACCTGTCCGACCCAACAGGTCGATGCCTCCATTGCTGCAATCACGCCGGACACCCATGCCAAGACCATCTTTACATCGGGATCCACCGGCAAGCCGAAGGGCGTGATCCAGACCCAGCGCATCCTGACAGGTATCGTGGCGCAGCATCAGGCGATGTATGATGAAAGCGACCATGAGAGCCATGCCCGCGCCTATCTCTCATGGGTGCCGTGGAGCCATGTCGGCGGCAACAACACGCTTCCGGCGGATATCTTCAATGAAGCCGCCTGCTTCTACATCGATGATGGCCGCCCCCTGCCCGGCCTGTTTGCCGAAACGATCCGCAACCTCCGCGAAATCAGCCTCACAGAATATAATTCGACGCCGATATTCTTTTCGGAGCTGGTCGACGCCATGGAAGCGGACCATGACCTGCGCGACCATTTCTTTCGCAACCTGCGCTTCCTGAGCTATGCATCAGCCGGACTTTCGGAAGATGTTTTTCGCCGACTGCAGGCTCTTGCGGTTGCGGCAACTGGCCATCTGATCCCGATCATCACCAAATATGGCACCACCGAAACACAGGGGACGACCATAGTCTCGCGCCCGCTGGAGAAAACAGGAGGCATCGGCCTGCCATTCGCGGGCAACATCGTGAAACTGGCCCCGGTCGGGGATCGGCTGGAGGTCCGGGTGAAGGGCCTTACCGTCACGCCCGGCTATCTCGGCAATGCCGAAGCCTTTGACGAGGAAGGCTATTACTGCACGGGCGATGCCGCCCGCTTCGTCGATCCGGACCAGCCCGAACTCGGACTGGCCTTTGACGGCCGCGTCACTGAAAACTTCAAGCTGGGTTCGGGAACATGGGTCCATGTCGGCGAACTGCGCATGGCGCTGCTGGATGCGCTGGAACTGCTGCAGGATGTCGTCATCACCGGTGAAGGACGCGGCGATGCGCGGGCACTGGGATGGCTCCGCGCCGCCGATGCGCGCCGCATCACCGGAACCTCGGCCGGATTGGCCGATCTGAACGCTGACCCGCACATTGCCGAACTGCTGTCAAAGCGGCTGGCGGCGTATAATGACAAGGCCGGAGGATCATCGCGCCGCATAGCGGCACTCCGGCTGCTGGATACACCACCGGCCGGCGACGAGATTGCCGACAAGGGCTATGTCAATCAGCGCGAGGTACAGCGCCAGCGCGCCAGCGATGTCGAAGCGCTCTATCTTGGCGAGGCCATTCTGCCCGCTCCTAGGCCGTGAACTCATAAATGCTATCATTGAGGTTTGAAGCGAAATGGTTTGCTGCAAGGAGAAATGGCGAAGGAATATGTCGATATGTCAAGACATTTCGACACAGCAGCGGGCCGTTTCGGTCAAATCCCCAGGGACATCAAAATGGCTGCCATCCTGTCCCGAAAGCCGCCTGAAAAGGTCTCCAGCCTTCCCTGCACGACTTTCGAAACAATCTGTTTGCCATTTTGCTGCCTCAATAGATGACATTTATGAGTTCACGGCCTAGTTACAGTTGATCCGGTGTTGCCGTGATGGGCGCTATTGCGCTGTCCAGCCGCCATCCATGGACAGATTGGCGCCGGTGATCTGCGACGCTTCCTCACGGCACAGGAAAACCGCCATCGCCGCGACCTGCTCCGGCGTCACGAACTGCTTGGTCGGCTGGGCCGAGAGGAGCACGTCATTCATCACCTGCTCGCGGGTCATGCCGCGCGCCTTCATCGTATCGGGTATCTGGTTTTCGACCAGCGGCGTCCAGACATAGCCGGGGCTGATCGAATTGACCGTGATCCCCGACTGCGCCACCTCCAGCGCGACTGTCTTGGTCAATCCGGCAATACCGTGCTTGGCGGCGACATAGGCCGCCTTGTTAGGGCTGGCGACCAGCGAATGCGCCGATGCGGTGTTGATGATCCGCCCCCACCCCTTGGCCTTCATGCCCGGCACCGCAAGCCGGATCGCATGAAAGGCCGCCGACAGGTTGAGCGCGATGATCAAATCCCATTTCGCGACGGGAAACTCTTCGACCGGGGCGACATGCTGCGTTCCGGCATTGTTGATAAGGATATCGACGCCGCCAAAACTCTTGGCGACCATCGCCATCATGCCCTCAATCGCTGCAGGATCGGTCAGGTTCGCGTCCGAATAGGCGGCCTTCGCGCCGCTCGCCGCTTCCAGCGCCTGGCGCTCCGCCTCTATGGCACCGGCATCGCCAAAGCCGTTGATGACGATGTTCGCGCCCTCGGCGGCCAGCGCCTTGGCATAGGCAAGGCCGATGCCCGAAGTCGAGCCTGTGACAATGGCGGTCTTGCCCTTCAAGAACATGGAATTTTCCTTTCGGTCTTTGTTGCGTTGTCAGTCCCTGATGTGGCGGCCCTCGCCGCCCAGGTCGAATGCGGCGGTCTTGCCATCCAATATGTTGCGCGCCAGCAGTCCGCCCTTGGCAACCACACTGTCAACGGCTTTTCGCCCCTGGCTCCAGTGATGCATCATCGTCGTGCGCGAAAATTCGAAATCGCGTGCACCGCTCTCCCATTTCTGGGCCTTGTAGATCAGGTGGACGATGTTGATCGCATTGTCGTTCAGCAGCGCCCGGACGCGCTCCACATCGGGATTATCGCGTGCTTCCTCGGGCAGCATGGCCAGTACATTGCGGATCGCCTCATGCTCCTTGCGCAGCCGCAATACCTGGTCGGTGACCGCGCGGGTACGGCTGGAATAGCGGATATCCTTTTCCCGGCTCAGCACATCTGCGAATTTCTCGGGAAGTTCGCCGCGCGCCGGAAAGAGATCGACCTGAAAGACCAGCATGTCCTCGCTCTGGTGATCGACGACATGGCTGAGCGGCGTATTGGACAAGAGGCCGCCATCCCAATAATGGCGACCGTCAATCTCGATCGGCGGAAATCCGGGCGGCAGGGCACCCGATGCCATGATATGGCGGGCATCGATCCGGGTCGGATTTTCCGCATCACGAGTATCGAAATACTGGAAATTGCCCGTCTCGATATCGACGGCACCGACTGACAGGCGCACAGGCCCGTCATTCAGCCGATCCCAGTCGATCAGCTTGTCCAGCGTATCGGCAAGCGGGGTCGTATCATAGAGACTGATCGCATTGTCCGATTTCGGCCAGGCAAACCAGGGCGGGATCAGATGGGGACGGAAAAAGCCTGGCGCGCCCAGCGTCGCGGCGGTCATAGCGCCCAGCATGTGATTGGCCTCCAGCCAGGCATGGGTATCGGCCAGCACCATGTTGAGCGTGCCCGATGTCACCAGGTCCCAGAACTGGCGCATCTTGTCGAGCGCCTCGCTACGGCGATTTCCGGCTATCAGCGCTGCATTGATCGCGCCGATGGATATGCCGGCCACCCAGTCGAGCCGGATATCCTGCTTCAGCAGCGCTTCATATACCCCGGCCTGATAGGAGCCGAGCGCACCGCCGCCCTGCAGGACGAGCGCAACCGTATCGGGAAGCGGCAGGGGCGTTGCGGGATCGCGCGAAACCTTCCGTTCCTCCAGATCGATCTTTGCCTGGCCCAGCCGGATGTCCATATTGTTTCCCGTCGTCTATTCATGCCGCAGTGCACAATAGATAGCGCGAAACAGGAGGATTGTTAGAGGAATCCGCCAGAAAATTTGGTTCCGGCGCAATTTCTCCAGTCCATCGAAGGATCGGGTCCGAAAAGTCTGGTTGCTTAATCCTCCGCATCTGTAGGACGGGCAACGCCCCACAGCATGAATATGCTGATCGCTATGCCGATGGCCAGCATGATGAACCCGGTCAGCGCGCTGGGCTGCTCGCCGGGGCGAAGGATCATGTAATCCTCTGCCATGATGTCCTTGCCCGCCGCCTCGACGCGCCCGCGCTCGGCATCATCGGAATCGATCCCGAATTCGATTGTGCCCTCGATCGCGCCGTCTTCCTCGAACTTCGCAGTGATCGAATCCGCCTGTTCGATCATTTTCAGTTCTTTTTCGATATCCTCGCGCGAAGGCTGTTCCTTGTTCGCCGCGCGCACTATCTCCCTGCCCTTGAGCAGCGTATCGATTGCCGCAAGCTGCTTGAGCGACGGAATGACATCGGGGCGCGACTGGCGCATCAGCAGATGAACCTTGTCTCCCGGCTCAAAACCCTTTTTGGGATAAATCAGGATCAGCAGTTCATTGTCGAACTCGCCGGTCGTTTTTTTCTGCGAATAAAAAGCATCGGTGGCATTCCAGCGCGCTCCGGTGATCCGGTACCAGCCGACATCTGGCTTTTCCTTGATCAGCTGTTCAATGGTGATCGATTTTTTCGACCCGCTGGCAAAGCTCTCATAGACCTTCTGGCCGCCGCCCCAAAGACAGGCCGCCGCGATAATGACGCCAATACACCCCAAACGCATTGTACAGCCCCTTCCCCCAAAATGCGCGAACGGCGCATCGAAAACCTATAGTTTCACCTGATCCGGCCCACCGGTTCAAACCGCTGGCAGAACTCCGCAAGCGAACGCCGCCAGTTGACCGGTGTCGCCGCCAGCGGCGCAATGAGCCGGTTGAAATATTTGAGATCCAGCGGATAGGCATTCCATTCGCTGTCGAAATACAGGAACGCATTGTTGCCGATCACCCGGGGCAACGGCTTTGGCAACAGCAATGCTGCCTTTTCGCGTACTTCCTCATAATGCTGGAACGATCCGAAACGCGCCGTGAACATCATCAGCAACCGTTCGGGCGGCACCTTTGCGATTGCCTGCGAAAACTCCCACCATGTGCCATCGGTCGATTCGACCTGGATAACGACCAGCTGAGACCGTTCCAGCATGTCGAGAATGAAATCCTGCCAGTCATCATCACTGACATAGGCCCGGGCCGCGCCAAGGCTGGCCACAACATCGCCCGGCCGGCCAATCGCGACCATCGGCCCGAACCGGCGCAGCACCGGAGCGATGCGCTCTTCCACGCGCCCCGAACCCGTACCGGTCAGAAACCGCACAAAGCGGACAATACCCAGAATGATTTCCAGCATGATCGCAATCGGCCAGGCCCGCCACAACAGGCGGCTGATCGCGTCATCCCAGAATGTCCGGATGCGCGGCGGAATATCGCTGTCCTCGCTCTTGAAACTGCGCAGATAAAGGATGGGGGAGACTTCGCTGCGGCTCATCACATTGTCGAAATCGGGCGCCGCCAGCCCTTGCCCGTGACGAACCAGCGTAAAGCCCAGGAACAGGGCCACCAGAGTTCCGCCGACATTCATCCAGAAGTCGTTGCCGCCGTCGATGATCTGCCAGACCATCCATCCCGCAGCGGCAAAGGCTGCCACGCCTGCCAGGAAAACCGCGATGCCCAGGGGTTTGGAGCGGCGCGGCGCAGTGCCCGCATGGCTGCGCGCATGAGTGCGGTTGGCCTCATCGCGCACCAGCCGCTTGAGCTGCCGCGTCTCGAACCGTGCCGCCAGTTCCTCGGAAAGGGTGAAGCGATCCCCGAGCAGATGGCGGAAGGCGCGCACGATATTCGGCGACTCCCCGAGCAGCACCTGGAATTTCAGCACCCGGTCGCTTTCGGTGACAGCAATGTCGAAACGCACTGTCGGAATCACCGTATCGCGTGTCGCATCGGTGTCGAGATCGGCGAACACGCTGGCCATGCGATGCAGCGCAATGTCAAAAAACTCTGCGCCCGACGCCACCGCCTTTTTGAAGGTCTCGGCACCGTCCGGTTCAAAGGCTTCGACCGGAATGCGGACCTTGCGCGAGACGACCGCCGAAATCAGCCGGTCCTCATACAGCGCGCAAACGCGCTTTCGCTCCAGAAACAGCCGGTGCTGCATTTCATTCGTGCGAATCAGGGGAAAGAGAAAGACGGGAAAATCCTCGGAATCATCCTGAAAGTCGTCCTGGAGCACTTCGTCGGACATTGCCCTATCCCCCTCAATCGAGAGGGTTAATTCAATATTCCGCTTCTGCAAGCGGAATCGCATTGCGCGCTGCGCCATTGCCATCGCAAGGCTTTGGCGACATTATCGCGGCCCAGTCGGCAGGAGCAAAGCCCGGATGAAACTCGACGATTATCGCACCAGCAGCAATGTCAGCGACCAGCGTGGCCGCAGGGGATTTCGTGTGCCCATGGGCGGCGGCCGATCCGTTGGCGGCGGCAAGATGGGGATTGGCACCATCATCATATTGGGCATCCTGGCCATGGTCATGGGCGTGAATCCGCTGGAGCTGATCGGCGGCGGCATGCCGGGCATGGAGGAACAGGCGGGGACCGGACAACAGGGCGGCAGCAATGCCGCCGAAAGCTGCGCCGTTGACGAAAAGAGCCGCTTTGCCTGCCAGGTGCTGGCGAGCACGGAAGACAGCTGGGCAAAGCTGTTCCGCGAGGGCGGCGAGCGCTATCAGCCCGCAACGCTGGTTTTTTACGACCGGTCCGGCCAGTCCGGATGCGGTGCGGCGCAATCTGCCATGGGACCGTTTTACTGCCCGGCGGACAATGGCATCTATCTCGACACCAGCTTTTTCGACGAGCTGGCCCAGCGCTTCGGCGCGGCAGGCGATTTCGCCCAGGCCTATGTAATCGCGCACGAGGTTGGTCATCATGTCCAGACGCTGACCGGCATGTCCGACCGTGTCCGCCAGGCGCAACAGCGCGCCAGCAAGGCGGAGGGCAATGCCCTGCAGGTTCGCATGGAATTGCAGGCCGATTGCTATGCAGGGGTATGGGCCGCGCAAAACGCCAGCCGCATCGAACCCGGCGATATTGAGGAAGGCATGACCGCAGCCCATGCGATTGGCGACGATACGCTGCAGCGCGCGGCGGGTCGCCGACCGGTTCCCGAAAGCTTTACCCATGGATCATCGCAGCAGCGCAAGGCCTGGCTGCGCCGCGGCCTGGAGACCGGTGATCCGCAGAAATGCGATACATTCTCCAGCTGAACCGAAAGGGCCCAACGCAAGGAGCCAATTCCATGAAGCACCTGTCCGCCTCCCTCTTCGCCATGGCCGCCCTGCTCGCCATGGCAGTTCCGGCGAATGCGCAGCTGCGACCGGCGGAAAAGGACAAGAGCGACACCGAGATGGCGGGGGATGTCGCGACCCAGCCGCTGGAGGACCTGAACATCAGGAGCGGCGAGATTCCGCCCTTGCTGATGGAAGCGCTCAAGGACCCCTATTCGACCGAGGGGATCAGGAAATGCGGCGAAATCATTGCTGCGGTCCGCGAGCTGGATGCCGTGCTTGGCCCCGATTTCGATGTAGTGGAGGAGCAGAGCCGGGAAGACAAGCGGCGCGACCGGGTGGGCGGCATTGGCAAATCAATCATCGGCGGCCTCATCCCGTTTCGCGGCATCGTCCGCGAGGTGACCGGTGCGGCCAGCAAGCGGCGGCGGCTGCAACAGGCAATCTATGCCGGTGTCACCCGCCGCGCCTTTCTGAAAGGCATCGGCCAGCAGCGGCGCTGCAAGGTCCCCGGCCGTCCCGCCGAAAACCGGCCTGTCTGGCAGGATGACAAGGACGAAGAGGACTAGAGTATTTTCAAGTCAGATGGATACATCTGACGACTCGGAAAATACGGTAAAACAAGAGCATAGAGCGCAGGTTTTGATTCAATCAAAACCAAACGCGCTCTAGGTAAAGTTCTCCAGACATGATGAAACCGGCGAGGCAACACCTCAGCCGGTTCCATCACAACCCATTAGGCACTGCCTTATTCGGCCATGGCTTCCTCGCCCTTGCCTAGCCCGGACCAGTCAATGTTGCGGGTCATGTACATGATCCCGGCAAGCGCCACGAACAGCAGCACCGATCCGATCAGCAGCGAAAATGCCTCGAGGTTGAGCAGCACATAGAGCAGCGCATATAGCCCGGTCAGCATCGCAGCGATGAAACCGCCTCGCTTTCGGCTGCGCAGCACCGCCGAGCTATAGGCCGAAATCAGGCCGATAATCGCCGCCGAGGCCAGCAGATAGGCGGGCGTAAAGCCGATCACCTCCGAAAAGGCGAGCAACAGCACAAAGAACAGGATCAGGCCGACACCGGTCAGCAGATATTCGGCCGCCGCAACGCGCGCTCCGCCAATAATGTCGAACATCAGAAAAGCCACAAAGGTAAAGGCGATGAACAGGAAGCCATATTTCACCGAGCGATCAATCTGGTTGTAGAGATTGACCGGCTGCACCATGTCCACCGTCACGCTCTGGCGCGGGCCGATAACCCCGTCACCGCCGGGCAGGGTAATTGTCGACCGCCCCAGGGCGAGATTGCTGACAGCATAGCGTGCGGCAAAACCATTGTCCCTGATCCGGCTGTCATCGGGCAGGAAATCGCCGCCAAAGCCCGGATGCGGCCAGTCCGACGTGATCGTCCACTCGCTGCTCGCCGCTTCGGGCATCATCGAAATCTGTTCGGTTCCGCGCACGACATATTTATAGGTGACACCAATCGGCGCGCCCTGCTTTGCCTGCCAGTCGAAAAAGGCGAAAATGCCCGATCCATTGGTGGTGGCAAGGCCATTGCCAGGACGAAGCTCCAGCGCCTGACCATCCACGCTGAGGCTCTTTTCATCGCGAAGTCCGCGCGGATCGGAGATACCGAAGCGGATTTCCGCGCGGTCGAGCATCAGATCGGCGCGCTTTACGCCAAGGCGTTCAATATCATCGGGAATGGCGAACTGCGCCTGTCCGCCAACCTTCGCCGTATAGACAACCGAGTCATAGATATTCTTGCTGCGCTTTTCCGTATCCAGATCAAACTGGGCGCGATCATCGACAGGGGCGAGCAGCAGCTGGTGCTCGGTCTCCACAGTGCGGCTGGTCTGGCGACCATTTTCGGTGACCGTTTCGACCGACTGCTTGCGATAGGGAATGACGATAACCGGACCGGACAGGCTCTGCACACCGCCCCAGCCCCGGGAAATGCTGGCCCGCGCCGTCTGTGCCTGATCCTGGCGATCCCATAGCAGCGCATAGACCATCATCAATGGCACTGCGAGCATGGCCCCGATCAGCACGACAATGGCAAGCTTGCGCCCCGGACTTCGTTCACCGCTCATTTCACATCTCCCAACGATTCACCGACAAAAATGCACGGTTCGTCTATGGGCATAAAACTGAATGCCGGGTGAATTGGCGATGAAAGTGTAGCGCGACAGAGTTATCTGGAGTCTCCGACAAGAGTTTCTGGAGCACCAGATAGGTATCACAGAAGGCAATTAGCGCAGCCTCAGACGGTTGTCAGGCCCTTCTTAGAAGCCGCTGGCTAGCCCCATATCCCGGTCGAAATCAGCCTTGAGAACAGACCACGCGATTGCCGCAGCCATCGGGCAAACTCCGTTACCGACTGCCCGGATGCGCTCCACCCGTTCGGCCATCCCATTGTCCTCTCGAAAAACAGCGGGTTGGACTGCAGGTTCGACGGCCAGCAGCTCGGCCCATTCTTGAAACTGATCCGGATCGGGCGAGAATATTCCACCCGAGCCCCGAAGTTGCGAGCGCCAAGGCCGAGCAGGAACAGCCAGATGGTTGTCCATGCCTGCGCCGCCCTGCTGAGCGGATATTGGCCGCAGCTTGTCGGCGGCAGGTCGCTCGGCTGAATCGTCCGCACCCTTCCCTGATCGAGCAGCAGCTCCGGCAGATAACCTGCATCGCTTGCTGTTGGAGTGGGCCAGAATGAATAGCCGGTTACGCCGATGGCTTGCGCCTGTTTCAGCCGCTGCGAACAGGCCTGCCTTAGTGCGGTAGCCCATTCTGCGAAGGTCCTCGATGACGTCGGGCAATCCCAGAGTGAGGTGGCCTTCGACATTCTCGCAAAAGACCCATTCGGGCTGAGCTTCATCGACGATGCGCGCGACCTCCGGCCATAAATGCCGCGAGTCTGATTTTCCTGCACGGAGTCCGGCAGTGCTGAAGGGCTGGCAGGGATAACCGGCAGTGACGATATGAACGCGACCGCGCCATGGCTCGCCGTCAAAGGATTTGAGATCGTCCCATATAGGCGCTTCAGCCAAGGCCGTGTCTGCCATCCTCGCCACGAGAGTGGCCGCTGCATGAGCTTCCCGCTCGACGAAACAAACAGTTCGATAGGCTGGCTCTGCAATGTGCAGACCGAGGTCGAGACCTCCATATCCAGCGCAGAGCGAGATTCCCCGCATATCGGCATCGACCGGACGAAATTCGGAATATAAAGCCACAAGGTCATGATCCTGAAGCCGGTCCAATGCCGGTCTTGGCGGACCTCACGGGCCTCAGGATGTTGAGCGTTCTGCAACGGCGACACTTGATTTCTACGTCGCCCATTATCGCTTCTGGCGCTGCTCGTAACAGGAGCGCCCGGCATTGGCCACATCTAAACTCTTCTTTCACGAAAGCATCCCATAAACCGCCCACCGGCGCGTCCGGTGGAGGGGATTGATTGCGCGCGATCGGCGCATGAGATGCAGGCGCATTCCTGCGGCTTGGGGCGTTGCTGCGCCCCGGCCTCCCTCCGATCAGCTGGCGGGCGGCATATCCTTGTTCACCGCTTCCTCATCGAGGCCGGTATCGATAAAGAAATCTTCGGCCTGGACTACGGCGAGTCCCTTTTCGGCGAGAGCGGTCTTGAGCGGATCGTCCTTGCCCAGCAGCACCTTGATCGATGTCTCTTTGTCGAGCGTTTCCTTGATACGCAGCACGCGTCCCTTCCCTGCGAGCCGCAGCGATTTCAGCCAGGCGACAACTGCATCGGCCTTCATGCCCCTGGGCAGTTTCAGCCTTGGCTTGCCGGTCCGCATGCCGATCTTCACCCCATCAATCTCGGTTGAGCGCTTGCGACCGGCCAGCGCCTTGCCGCCAGCCTCCCACCAGCTCTTGAGCGCCGCAAAGCGCAGCGTCTGGCCGTTCTCGATCTCGCGCAGCTGCTCGCCCAGATTTTCCTTGAGCCGGTCTATGGCCTTCTGGGTGCGCAACTGGTGCTCCAGGGCAATCCGGTCGGCCAGCCGGTATTCGGCCAGCAGCGCCGCCGCTTCCTCGCTGCTCGCCGGTACCAGCAGCGCGGCATCCTTGCGCCGCGCCATCAGGCCGCCACTCCAACCGGTTCGGCGGGCCAGTCGCTGGCCACCATGTCGAGATTGCGCAGTGCTTCGCGATAGGCGGCCCATTCAGCCTTGAGGCCGGGCTGGTCGAGCAGCGTATCGGGCAATTGTGTCCAGTCGCTATTGGCGAGGCGCGTGTCGCGCTGGCGACGCCGTGCCGCCTCGATATCCTCGGCACTGCGCTCCTGGTCGACCGCCACCGGCCTGCCCGACCTTGCGGCGACAATCTGCTTTCCCTTGGCCACCTCGGCCATCAGCTGCGCATGCTCGCGGTCGCTGATCTCGATGGCATCGGCCGGAATACGGCAATCGGGATTGTCGATCAGGCGCGGCCGCTTGCCTGCCTTTATCTCGCGCGCGGTTTGCGCCGCCTCTATCCGGCGCGCGCCATGGATTGCCTCGTCAAAAAAGCCCGAAGCGCTGGCACTGAAATACTTACCCATAATCTTCTCCTCAATAGCCGATCGCCAGCACGCGGCCGACCACGCTGGCCGGGCGCGCGGACCACAATGTCACCGCGCTGGTGCCCCAGCCGACCGCGCCCGGATCGTTGTGCTCGGCATCGGTCAGCTGGGTCACGCCTGCGAAATCGGCCCAGACGCATGCCGTCGGAAAGCTGGTGGGCAGGCTGACATTGGTGCTGCCATCGGGCAGCGCGGTGGCGGGCGTCCATTGGATCAAGGCCCCGCCGAGCAGCGGCAGATATCCCGCCCCTGCCAGCAGTTTCGATCCGATACCGCCTGCCAGAGCCAGCGGCGTCACCGCCTTGGTATCGTTGGTACCCGCCGCCACTTCGGCGGCGCTGGCCTTGGTCACCGTCAGCACGCGGTTGGTGGTCAGGTCGCCGCCGCCCGTTACCAGGCCGCCGCCCGTCACCGTCAGCGTGGTCGGCACAGCGCCATCGCCATCGCCGACCACACCGGCGATCATCGCCACCAGCGCATCGCGCAGCTGGCTGTAATTGCCCTTTTCCAGCTCTATTTCGGCCTCCTCGATGACCTTGGCGATATTCTCCTGGACATCGTTGAACCATGCGGCGAGCAGCTGCGTTGCCTGCTGGCCCACGGCCGGGTTGCCGTCCTGGAACAGGCCATCGACCGATCCGGGTGTGTCTACACGGTGCATCTCATTCTTCTCCTGTGTCGGTAAGGTCGATCCAGAACAGCGCTTCAGGCTCGGCCTCATAGGCAAACAGCACGATCGTATGCGCCGGGGCGGCGCGGCGGATCACGCATTCAAGATCGAGCGCACCAAAGCCGCGAAGCCGCACGCCCAGCTCATCGCCAATGCGCGCCTGCGCCAGAAACGGCTGGTCATCGGGCAGATCGCCGTCAAACGGCTCGACATGCACGGTCCAGGCGAATTGCCAGTCCGGCCCGTTCAGCCGCTCGCCAAGGCGCATGCCCAGCCGGGCCGCACGATGTTCCGATATGGTGACGACATAGCCCAGCCTCGCGGCCAGCTCGATGAAATAGGCCTGGCTCTGCCCGCCCAGCCCGGTGATTTTCTGGCGGAGCGCGGCGCGGCGCTCGCCAACATTGTCGGGCGCGCCGGTGCAGGCATCGGGCAGGCCCAGCACCCTCTCCCAATCGGGCAGCAGCTCCAGCGTGGTGCGCGGATCGGCCTCGTCGATAACATCGTCGGCGCGCGCATCGATGCGGGCAAATTCCTCTGCCAGCGCATCTAGCAGGCGGGCAAGATTGCTGTCCGCTGGCGCGCGGAACGCTGCCCCTGAAGGCAACAGCTGGCGCAGCTGCGCGCCATAATCTGCGGCCAGATAACTCACAGGAACGTCACCGTACCGAGTGTCGGCATTTCGCCAGGCCCGGCGGTCACGTTCATGCTGGGCAGGTCAAGGTCATGATACAGCTCGCCCGATGCCAGGCTGATCGCTTCGCGAATCCGCGACAGATAGATCGTCCCGCCCGGCACCGCGTCGCGCGTAAACATATCGGCCAGCTCCGCCAGCACCGCCGCCTGGGTGCCTGCGTCATTGGGTGCCAGCCGCACGGTCATGTCGATCGGGCGTGGCGTGGCGGCGAAAACGACCAGTTCGGCGGTCACCGGCTTCAGTCCGTCGAGAAGCGCCTCCATCGCCTCCAGATCGCCCTCCAGCGGCAGGATTTCCTCCCGTCCGTCCAGCGCGAAGGTAACGCCCACCGTGCCCGCGCCCATCCATGACGGATAGACCCATGCCCGCGTGACCTCGGGCATCAGCAGCGCCCATTGCACATAGTCGCTCGCCGATCCGCCCTCGGGCGGCTTGCGCACCCGCTGCAGGAATCGCGCCAGCAGGTCGGCATCGCTCTCTTCAGCCGCACCGCCTGCAATCCCGCCCTCATCGACCAGGGCAATCGCATTCACTCCGGCAATGGCAGAGGCCAGCGTCAGCGCTGCATCCGCCTCCACGGCGGTGCCTTCGCCAGCGTCAACAGACTCCACCGCTGCAACCGCTTCACCCGCCGCAATCGTCACGGCCGCCATGGTGCGATAGAGAGCGCCATCGATGCGCACCAGATCGGTCGCCGCCGGGATCGTCACGCCATTGGTGCCGGTAAAGACAACGCTGCCGCTCGCCGGTTGCGCCGCCTTGCGCTGAATGCCCCAGATCGACGCCCAGCGGGCAAGGATCTCGCCCTCGGCCGTGTCGAACGGAATTTGCCGCGCGATAAAATCGAGATAGCCATAAAGACCCGCCACCGCTCCGGCATGGGCGCGCGCCAGAACGTCCAGCGCGCTGTGCCGCAACCGGCTGTCGGCACCGGGGAGACGGCTTTCAATATCGGCGCGGGTGCGCTCGATCAGCTCGCTCAGCGTAGGACGGACAAAGCTCATGCCGATGCCTCCCAGGTGAAATCATGGCGCTCGCGAGCCGGACCTTCGGGCCGCTCCAGCACAACACCAATGGCCAGCCGCTGGCCCTGCTGCGCCTCCACCGTCACATCGATGCGGCTGGCTATGCCGTCATCGATCAGCCATTGCAGCGCGCCAAGCGCCGCATTGCGCGCCTGGTTGAGCGTCTGTGCGGTGATCTTTGCCCGCGATATCAGCCACAGCAGCGATCCCGTCTGGTCGCCAGCCTCGCCGAAATCATCGCCCCACCATCCGCGCCGGTCGGCCGATTCCTCGGGCAGCGCAGCGCCATCGGGCGCGCGGGCATCGGAAAAGAGCGAGATCAATATGGCGGTCCGCATGCCCATATCGAGCGTCAGCGCGCCGCCCGTAACGGCAATATCGCCATGCCAGCCATCCGCATTCCAGCCGAGCGCCAGATCGGTCATGATCGCGCCTCCAGCCGTGTCTGGGCCGCTTCCAGCGCCATCACGGCACGAATGATCGCGGTCCCCATCGGGAACAGCATCGTCGCGCCTTTCGGCCCCAGCTGGCTGTCGATCCGCTGCAAATCAATGGCGATTGTCCGCTGCGATGCTGGTATATGATGCTCGCCCGGCACCTTGCGCCCTGTCCCCGCGTCCAGCAGCTCATATCCGTCCACCGTCAGCTGGTCGATGGCCTGGCCGATCAGGAAAAGGATTTCTGCATCGCTGGCGCGCGATTCCATGACGTTCATGCCGCTTTCACCTTGTCGCTGCCGCTGATGATCTTGCCGGTGCCCAGATCGACATCATCGCCGATGCGCGCGACCTTCTGCCCGCCCTCCGCGCCCAGATGGACATCATCACACAGGATCACGGCCTTGGGTGCTGTCACCTTGACCTCGGTCTCGCTGACGATCTCGATCCGGTCACGGCAGAGCTTCACGCGCTGGCCAAGATCATCGTAAAGCGCCACCTCGCCGGTCGCGAGGCCGGTCAGCCGATAGCGGCGATCCTCAACCGCAATGACCAGGCCGTGGCTGCGCAGGCCGCCCGCGCACACCAGCACCGCCTCTGCGCCTGCATGCGGCACGGCGGTCAGGCCATAGCTTTGCAGCCGCTCCACGCCATCCTGCGCCTCATCGGCCATCAGGTCGATCTGCAGTTCCTGGGCGCGGGGCATGTCATCGACCATGCGCACGATGGCCCTGCTGACCATCAGCCGCAACCGGTGCTCGATCGGCGCGATCATATGGCGAAGATCGATCATGCCGCGCCCAGCGCCGATGCGTCGGCGCTCTCCGGTACGGGCAGCTGCGACCAGGCCTCGGGGCGCTCCAGCTGCAAAATGGCAATCGTCCCGCTGAAGCCGCGCTCCAGTGTGACGCCGACAACCAGCATCTCGCTGTCAATATAGGCCGATGGCGCGATGAGCTTCACCCGGCTGTCAGCCTTCCACAGCGCACCCGATGGATCGCGCCAGCCCTGCACAATGGCCTCGGCAGGCTGGCTTCGCGCGGCGCGGACATTGGCCTCCCAGTCGGCACGCTTTTGCAGGCTGGCCCGGTCGGCCTGTTCCTCGGCGACCACCAGCAAGGGCCGATAGCGCCGGATCGCCGGATCGCTGGCGCTGGCCGAAAGCTGCGCCACTGCCGCGCCATTGCGTTCATCGCTGCCCGATGCCTGCCCCTTGACCAGATAGGTCGCGAACCGCTCCGTCACGTCATGCGATCCTGTCACTGACAGCAGATTGGCGCCCTCGATCAGGCTCGCCACCACCGCGCCCTTGCCCGGCGTGGTAATGACCAGGCGGCCATCGCCGCGCGTCCAGCCGATCAGGGCGCGAAAGCGCAACAGCCGCTCTATGGCGCTCCACACGCTTTCGCCCTGCTGCAGCGCGAACTTGCGGATATTCGGTCCGGTATCGGCCTCGATGCTGACGATGATGCCGAACGGCGCGACCAGCTCGGAAATGATCTTGGCCAGGCTGACATTGCGCCAGCTGCCCGGCTTGTGGATCGCCGAACAGTCGGCAAGGTCGGCGGTGAGATCGCGCCCGGAAACATTCACCGTCCGCTCGCCCGCATTCACCGATCCGCGCAGCCGGTCGATATGGCCCTCGATCAGTATCTCGCCGTCAATGCCAAGCGAACAGCGTGCCCCGGCGCGCAACGGCCAGGGCGCATCTCCGGTGCGCGCGCGGCTGGCAAGGGTGATGTCGAACTCGCCGAACAGGCTGTCCAGCCCGCGCCGGATCGAGACCTCGGTCCAGCCGGTATAGATATCATTGTCGATGCGAAGCTCGACCCTGTCGGCATGGAAATCAGCCATTGGCCCGCACCTCGCGCGTCGTCACGCGGATCGTGCGGCCGCCCGCGACAAAGCCGGGATGGCGCACCCGGTTGCGCCTTGCGATATCACCCGCCCGCGCTTCGACACCTTGGGCACCATAGAGCCGGTTGGCGATGCGCAGGCTCGGCTGGGTGGCGGCTATCGCATGCTCATAGATGCGCGCCAGATTGCCGCCGCGCTGGCCGATATCCCGCACCGCCAGGCGGCGCAGCCGGTCGAACCGGGCAGCGCGATCATCCTTGCCCGCATCGGCGGCGCGCACGGCCAGCAGGTCGAGCCGCGCGGCGACCCGCTCGCGCAGCTCGACAGCGTCTTCATAGGATGAAAAGCTGACCTTGCTGGCGGCGCGCACCATCTCGGCCGCCGCGATCGAGGTAAACAGGTGGACAAAGGCCGCCTGATTATCTGCCTGGCGCTGGCGCGACGGCGTGCGGACGGCAACGGTTTTCAGGCCATCGCCATATTCAGTCAGCCGCTCAAAGCTCGCCACCTTGAGGCGCGGCGAGCCATCCAGCGCCGATATCGCCGATACCAGACCGACCACCGACTGGCCCAGCGCCAGCGGCGCGCGGAGCAGCGTCTGCAGATTTGCGGGCAGGAATCGCAGCCCGGCATCAAAGGCGCGCAGCGCCGGACCAATGCCGCCATGCACCGCCGCCACCGCCTGGGTCAGCTCGGCGGCATAGGACACCAGCTTTCCCCCTTCCTCTTCGACAAAGCCCGCCACGGCCGCCACGTCGAAATCGCGCGCCAGCTCCTGCGGTGCCTCGGTCGCGACCAGGCCCGCCTCGCTGTCAACAGCCGCCGCGCCGTCAAATGTCGCGGGCATCGCCAGCGGCTGGCCGGATTCGGCAAAGTCGATCGAAAAGCGGGCAATGCCGCCCTCTTCGCTGTCCTCGCTCTGGCGATAGTCCATGACCACCAGCTGCAGCTGGCCGTGAAAGGGATGGATCAGCAGGCCCGGCCCGGCAGTTTCCAGCGCATCGATCAGAGCATTGCGCTCGGCCAGATAGCCTTCGCCGGCGACGAAACAGTCAAGCGTGAACGCACGCGCCTTTCGGCCCAGATCCTCGGCGACCGGAATATCGCGTCCGGGAAATTCATGGATGAACGCCCGCCTGCCGCCCGAGCGCTCATGAAACTGGGTCTTGAACGGCGCGCCGCGAAAGCTGCCCTGCTGATATTCGTCGCGCCAGCTCATGCCGGGCCTGCCATGCTGCGCCCCAGCGTCAGCCCCCAGGGCAGGTCGCCGCGCTTCGACACGCTTTCCAGAGTGGCGCTGGCCGGACCCTTGACCTTGACCTCGATAACCGCCTTGCCGCCGACCTCGACCTTGTCGCGTTCACGACCCAGCGATGTGCGTGGCCGCGCCAGCGGTCCCGGCTTGTCGCGGTTCATGCCCCTTTGCCATTCGTCAATGGTCAGCGGACCACGCTGCGGCCTCTTCACGCGACCGGTTTCGATATCCTTCTTGTTATCCGGCCTGTCATATCCGCCAGCCAGCCAGTTGCGACCGAGCTTGACCATCATGCCGATATGTGGCGGCAGCACAAAATTCTCGAAACGCTGTTGCAGGTCGCTGGCAAGGCGAACCGCTTTCGCCAGCACACGGACTACGGTGCCAAGGGCACCCGCTATTGCTTTGATGTCCTGGCCTACGGCATTCCAGTCTGTGGTCTCGGCAAACTCGACTGCCCACTCGAACGCATTCTCCAGCCGCTTTGAAATCTGCACCGCCCAGCGCTCAAGTGTTCCATCCTCCGCAAGCTGCGCAACCTTTTGCAGCAATCGCTCCAGCTGCGCCTTCACCTTGTCAAAGATACCGGCATCGGCAACCATCATCTGGAACTTGGACCATTGGTCCTTCATATTGCTGATCATACCGGCAAATGTGCGGCTTTGCCGGTCCATCATCCCGTCAAATCGTTCGGCCATGATGCCGACGATCGCATTCTTCATGTCAGCCGCATTCTTCCTGACCTGGCGGCTGATTTCCTTGCCGTTGCGCAAGAATGTAAAGGTGACCTTATCGCCCTCTGTACGCGCGCGGATGCCAAATTCCTTGAGGCGTTCAAACTCGCCGGTTTGCGCATCGGCAAGGGCCTCCACTGCCTGCATGAGAGGCTTGGCCATCCCGGCAGCACCGTCGCCCAGCGAACGCAAGGAACCGTCCATGGGATCGATTCCATAGGCTTTGAGCTGCACAAAGGCCTGCATGACATCTGCCAGCTCATAGGGTGTTTTCTCGGCAAACTCGCGGACCCATGCCATTGAGCGCTTTGCCTTGGCGGCCGAGCCTTCCATATTCTCCAGCATGATCTGGAACTGCTCGAACTGCGATGCCGTCCGAAACATATCAAACAGTGCAAAACCGCCTGCCGCCGTCGCAGCTGCGCCCGCCCATTTTGCAGTTGACAGCGCAAGCCCGCCCAGCTTTCGCGCAAGCCTCCCTACGGCCCAGCCTGCCTTGTCTGACAGCCTGCCGAGCAGGTCGAGACCACGCGGGCCAGCAGCCCGGTTTACCGCGACCAGCGCCGCCAGCAGCCGCCCCCGCAACCGCGTCGCTGCACTGCCCAGCCGATCCATAGGGCGCGCTGCCTTTCCCATGCGCTGCGCCATCCGCCCGGTCGATTCGCCCAGCCGTTTGGCGGCGCGCTCGATCTTGCGCGCAGGTGCGCTGATCTTGTCGATCGCCTGGAGCAAAAGGGAAAGTTTAAGCGCCATCCTTGGCCTGTTCACCATGCAAGCGGATCGCCTGGGCGATCCAGAAATCAATATCGGGCCACTCCATCGCCATCAGCTCGGACGGCTGGAAGTGAAACAGCTCGGCCAGATCGCCTAGTCGGTCTCGCCAGTCTCCTGGCCATCCGGAATGAAGTCGCCCACAAGCTCCCCCAGCGCGGTCATGTCCTCCGCGTCCAGCCGGTCGACCACATGGGGCTCCAGCCCGGACAGTGCCTGGATCATTGCCAGCGTCATCGCCATCGGGCGTCCGGCAAAGTCATCGATCAGGCGCATGTCCCTTGCCGTCGGGCGGCGCAGCGTGACGCTCTCGATCCGCTCCTCGCGCTCATCCGCGCCGCTGCGCAGCTTGATCGTTAGCGGATAGCGCAGCTGATAGACCTGCCCGGTCATTGCACCAGCTCCTCGGCAGGCGGCCCCATGAACACGACGCGCACCTTGCCCTCGCTGGTCGAGAGCGAGACCGCCTCGGCAACATAGGCATTGCGCATGATCCATGTCTGGCCGGTATCCGCCTCCGTCACCACGGTTGCATTGTCGATCGCCTGGATCGATGTGATGGACCGTCCGCGCTTCACCAGCAGCGTGCATTCCAGTTTTGACGGGGCGGGCGTCTCGCGAAAGCTGGAGGCGTCATAGTCGCCGATCACCGACTCGCGGGTGACGCCGCCCGGCTCCAGCGTGGAGCTGCCATCGGTCGGCAGGACTTCACCGTCCGCCGTGATACGGCTCTGGCCGGTGACCTTGTGGGGATTGGTCATAGAAACTCCTTATGTTGTTCTGAAAGGGTGTTGAGACCCGTTTCAGAGGCGGAACTGGACCTGTGCGGCAAAGGCGCGGAACTGGTTGACGATATCGGGCGGCACCAGCGCATCGATGCGGTTCGGATCGCCCGTATTGCGCTCGACCACCAGGTCGGCGATGAACTGGTCCAGATTCTCGACCAGCCCGGCCAGCTCCATCTCGCGGAACAGCGCGACAATCTCTGCCCGGATGATGTTCGGCGTGACGATGGCCTGTCCGGCGGCAAAGCGTGTGCCATTATCGGCCAGCTTGTGGCGCGGGAATTTGAGCGCGATGCGGCTGCGCAGCGCCTGGCGCATATAGCCCAGCGTCAGCACCGTCTCGATATCGAGGAACGCCGTATCGGCCAGGCCTGCGCCATTGGTCTGATAGGTCGATATCGCCCGCTCGATGCGCACCGTTCCGCCCTGGTCAACGCTGAAGGTGGCAATGCCATCCACCAGCAGCAGCTCGCGCTCGGCACGGGTAAAGCGCTCGCTCTCGCGCGGCGCAATCACGCCGGGCAGGGTCAGCGTATGGAGCGGGCGCGCCGGATCGATATTGGAATAATAGCCCGCAATGCCGCCATAGCTTGCCGCCACTTCCCATGGCGGAGTCGGGCATTTGCCGCTGCCAATGACGGTGACCAGCTGGCTGTTGAGCGCGCCGCCAAAGGCCGACGCCGCTGCCTGGTTGCCGGGCTTGGCCGCATAGCACATCGATTCCAGCAGCCGCACCGGTCCCCAGCGATCGTCCAGCTCGGTCTTGACCGATGCGATAGTTGTCGCCGTTGCGGTGTTGATGACGATGGTGCGGAAATCGCTGTCGCCGACCACCGGCCAGACCGTGTCATAGTCCGGATCGCCCGCGCCATTGGCCATGGCGGTAATCTCCAGCCCGATCCCGGCAGGCAGCACCTCGCCCTGATAATGGTTGATGCGGATATCCACATCATTGCCGCTGGTGCCCTTATGCCGCGCCGCCAGCGTCACCTCATCGGCATCGACCGTGGCCGTCACCGGCAGGTCCAGTGCGGCATTGATCGCCGCGCCGATCGCCGTCGCCGTGTCATTTGCGCTGGTGCCCGAAGCGATGGCCACCGGCACTTTCTGCCCGGCGATCATCAGCGCGATCGTCCCCGCACCGGTTGACGGCCCGGTCACCGCGATCAGGCCGTCCGCTGCGGTGCCCGCGCCCAGATCGTCGAGCGCCAGCGCCACGCATTCGGAATAGCGGTCGGCCGCCTTGAAGCTGCGGATCATGCGCGTCAGCATCGATGCGCGGCCAAACAGCGCCACCGCCTGGTCGGCATCGGCAATCGGTACCAGGTCCAGCGCATCGGCACTGCCCGCCGCCAGCATCTGGCCGATGATCAGCACCCGGTTGCTGGCGATCGGCAGGCCGTTATTCGCGCGGCTGGCATCGAACTCGATATACTGGCCCGGCACGCGCAGGCCGACCGGGATGGCATTGAAACTGATCATGGATTGGCTCCTTTGGAAAGGCTCATATGTCTGCACCCTCCAGCGTCACATGATCGCTGGCATCGGCATTATCGTCATCGGGAAGCTCCGGGCCGACGCCGCCGAACGGCGGCACGTCCCAATTGGCATGGAATGTTTCGAACGATCCCGGCTCCGGCAGAAACGCCGCGCCGCTGAGCGCGATGCGCGTCTCGAACTCGATGACCATCATCGACAGCTTCTGCTTGCGCATTTCATCGCTGCGCCCGATCAGGCCCATGCGCCGCAAAGCGATGCGCCCGATATCAAGGCCAAGATCATGGCCAGACAGCAGCACCGCCGCGTCCATGGCCAGCTGATAGCTGCCCGGCCTGCCGCCGCCGCCATGGCGCGTCGCGGTCTCGTTGCGCAGATTCTCGGCGGCGACCACCAGCGCGAACCGCGCATCGGCATAGACAATGCCGTCATCGCTCTCGGCCATGCCCGAAACCGCCAGGAACACGCACCAGGCACCCGGACAGCGCAGCATCTGCTTTTCCTTCAGGTACGCGTCAAATTCGTCCGGATAGGTTTCCAGCGTGCGATAGACATAGCCGAGCTGATCGGCTTCGCCCGCCTGGCGCAACACGTCCAGCACGCCATTTTCGATGGCCGCGATCATGGCAGCTGGTCCCGGATGCAGCGGTCAATCGTGCCGCACAGCAACAGGATCGGCGCGATCGCGATCCAAAACCACCAGAACAGCACGATGGACCAGCGGAGCAGCTGCTCGCGCCAGTCCCGGTCATAGCTGCCGCCCGTCAGCCAGTGCAGCGCCAGCGAAACGGCAGCCCAGACCAGAACCAGAAAGGCCTCGACATCGCTCATCGCTCGATCTCCGGCACTGCATCGAGCGCGTACTCTTCCGCTTGCAGCATGATTTCCGCCTCATCGTCATCATTGACGCCCAGAAATTCGCGCTGCGGCATGGTCATCTGCCGGGTGAATGCGCCGACCGAGACGTTCAGCCCGCCCGGCAGGGGACGGCCAAATGCCTGATAGATGGTGCGCTCATGCGCCTTGACGCTGACCTGCTCGTCGATGCCGGACTGGTGAGGGGGGGCATATTTGACATTGGTGCCGACCTCGACCTCGTCGCGCGATGCCAGGTGGGTGACTGATGGTCGCAGCCTTGGCGTCTTCGTGAGAGTTTTGCCCCCTTGTTCCAGAACACGCTGGGACGGCTCCCACTTGCTGCCATCGGGCGCGATTTCCTTGTCGAAGCGCTCGTCTGTCGCGCTCTCAAGGTAAAGGCCGATGCCGTCCATCAGGTCGAAGAGATCGCCAAAGCTGGCCGCCAGCGCATGGAGGCGCTGCTCTATCCGCGCCTCGCCCGCGACCGCGACATTGATGCTCGCCCCATCCATCAGAAGCCGCCCAGGCTTTCACGGCCGAGCTTGCGATCGGACGTTCCGAAATGCAGCTGGCCGGGCCGGGCATCCTGTTCTTCCTGCCCGCTGTCGAGCTTGATCCTGCCCGCCGCGATATCGACCAGCTGGGCAATCGCCGCCTTGCGCTTGTCTTTGACCAGATCGGGCGGATCGGTCCGCCACAGCTCGAACCAGCACAGGTCGCAGGCGATTTCAGTCAGCAGATTATTGCCTGCCATGGCGCCGCTATCGGCATGGCGGCTGGCAACATAGCCGGTGATGATCGCATCGGCCTTGCCCAGGGCACGCTCGATGCGCGCCGCATCGATGACGCCCAGCCCGTCCTCATCGGTCAGCTGGACAAGATCGGCTGCCTCAAAGCGCGCCTGCATATCGGCAAGGGACGCAAAGAGGGGCACGATATCATCCTTTCATAAAGGTGCCGGGGCGGCTTCCGGGTGAGACACCGCCCCGGCAGGTTCGGCCAGCGGGAGTTATGCTGGCTCGGGTTTGCTGGCCGCGCGACCGCCACGCTTTTTGGCGGCGGGCTTTGCGGCGGGATCAGGTCCAGCGACCGGAGCATCAGGGCTCGGCTCCGGTTGTTTCTCTCCGTCCGCAGGGGCATCCGCATGCGCCGCCCCATTGTCCGTGCTCTGGCGAGACTGCTCAGGAGACGCCGCTGGCGGCTCGTACCCCGGAGGGGCTGATGCCCCTCCGGGTTCTTGCCGCACCGGCTCCTGATTGCCGGAGAAAGCCGAAGCGATCCCGTCAACAGAAACCGGCGCGCTCGGCTCACCGTTATTTCCCAAATCAAATTCGGCGAGGGCGGCGGCGCGCTGATCGCCATCCAGCGCGTCCCAGGCCTCGATCACCGCACGGCGCTCCGCAGCGCTCGGCACCCGCCAATCGCCGCCATCGACCCGCCAGCGAATATGGATCGCAGGATCGCCGAACAGGCGTGCCATTGCATCGGGCCGGACTTCCGCAGCGGGCAGGATCGTCGGCACGGCATTGCTGCCGATCGCGATACCGGCGCGGCTATAGCGCCAGCGCGACGTGGTCAGGCGCAGCTCGATCATGGCAGGCGGTCCGCCTCGATGATCGCGACTTCGCCCGCCAGTGTGTTGCTCTCGCCATTGGTCAGGTTCGGCTTGAACGTGTCCTTGGCTTTTTGCTGGTTGGAAACGCCCGCGACCAGGTGCGTCGGGCGAATGCCGCGCGGCTCGCCATTATCGTCGACAAAGGCCTTCATTGCATCGCGTGCGGCAATATAGCCCTCTGCATCGAGCGTGGCGGTCGAGCGATAGGCGAGAAAGGGCAGCGTATAGCCCACCGCGCCGCGCGCCTCGCCATAGGCCGTCATGATGCCGGTCCTTGCGACCTCGCTGTCCATCAGGTCATTGATCCACCAGAAATTCGGTGCTTCGCGTTCCTGCGCGATCAGCGGCTTGATCGGCATCGAAAGGTCGACCAGATACCAGGGCTCGCCCTCGCCCGACGTGTCGATATTCGACCAGGTCGAGCCCGCATCGTCAAATTGCGGATGCGCGTCATCGAAGAAATTCTGGCCATCAAAGCATTCGCGCTGATGACCCTCGGCCAGCGCCTGGAAGCGCAGCCGGTCCATCCACTGCTTGCCCTCCCGGCCCCAGCCCTCGAACATCTTCGGATAGAGGCCAATCGAATCATCAGCGACCTGGTGCTTGTGCACGCCCAGCGTAGCTTCATAGGGATCGTTGATCAGCTGATAGACTTTTTCGAGGATCTGCTTGATCCGCTTTTCACCAACCCATTTGCGGAAGATCGGCAGGTCGCCAAGAAAGCCATAAGTGTTGATCGCCGTGGTGGACGGCACCGGCGTCGACAGCATATCGCCGACGATCTTTGCCTCTGTCTTGCCGCGCTTGAATGCGTCGCTGAAGGTGACGCGGAGCGCGTCGAGCAGTTCCTGGGTGACTACGCGTGCCAAGATGGTAACTCCTTATTTGAGGATGATTTCCAGCACGCCGTTGAGCGCACCGGCAGTGTCGAAAGCGGCCTGTGGAACGATCTGCAGGCGGTCGCCCGCCGCAACCAGCGTGCTGGCATGGCCAGCGGTCGGCACATCGGTCTGCACCGTGCCCTTGACCGCGCCATCGGCCACGGCGATGGAAAGGCCATCGACCGCCGTCACGCCGACCGCAGCGGTCACCGTGCCGCCAGTCGTCACAGCGCCCTGGACAGTGGTGAACAGGCGACCGATCCGCCCGGCTGCGGGTGCGACCAGCTCGCATGAGGTCCCGGCCAGCAAATCGGTCTGGTTGATCGACCAGGGCAGGAAGATGCTGGACGACGGCGCAGCCAGCGCGGCGGGCGAAATCTCCACCCAGACGCCCTCGCTGGTCACCTCGCGAACCACACCGGCCATGGGCCGGGTGCCAAAGGCGGAGGTCAGCGCCACCGTCTCGTCATCGACCACATAACAGGGCCGGTTGAGCTGCGCGGCGGTGATGGCATCGGCACCCGCCGAATTGACGAACAGGAACGTGCCATGCTCGACCTCGATGGTCTTGTCGCCGTCATTGTCTCCGCCCGTGACCGAGGCGAGCGCAATGCCGACCACGCGATAATCGGCGACATCGGCAATCTTCAGCAGATCGGTGCCGCCCTGACCGGCACGCGCCGGACGCGCATAGCCCGCATCGGCGATGACCAGGCCGCCCTGCAGGCAGATGGCGGCGGCGGCGATGCCCAGGACGAGCAGGCCGCCCCCGGCAAATTTCTGTGACCTCTTGGCTGCGGTAAGCGCCATTATGCGTGCTCCTCATTCTTGGCCTTGAGGAAATCCTCAGGCGATGTTCCGGTCATTTCACAGGCAATGGCCTCGGCCTCGGTCAGGCTCGTCGCCTTTGTTTCCGGCTGGCCGGACAGGATTTCACCGGCCGCAAAGGGCGCGGCACCGGCGACAAAGCTGGCCCAGGCGGCTGCATCCTTGCGGACAAGAGACAGCCCCCATTCGCGCTGCGCAGGCGGCAGCTTGCCCGCCTCGATCGCGGCGTCGACCGAGGCGATGGCATCGGCCTCGGCATCGTCGGACATCTTCTTCTGCAGGCCCTGGTACATTGCCATCGGCACGTACTTGGTGGGATCGACATTGGCGGCGGCCTGAACCGCGCCTTCTGCGGCAGCGGCAATCGCATCGCCCTCGGCCCCTTCCTCAAGGCCCAGCGCGTCGCGCGTGCGGTCAATCAGCTGCGACATGGCAGTCGATTTTTCCATCATGTCGGCAATGGCGGCGATGATCTCGTCTTCACCGGCATCATCGGCAAGCCCCAGCGCCTTTGCAATCTTGGTCATGGGTTTCCTGTCTCCATGGTTTTCGGCGGCAATCGCCGCCATTTCGAAATTCGGGGAATTGGTCAGCCCGGCATTGACCAGCCGGGTGACGCGGCCGTCAGCGATCAGGTGACGGAAATAGGGCGAGATATAGCGATATTCGCGCGCCTCCAGCGCGGCGGTTGCAGCGGCGGTCCAATCGACATCCGCATAAATGCCGTCATCCTCGACGCTCAGCTGCTTGATCCAGCCTGCCGCCCTAGCCTCGCCGCCCTTGGGTACGGCAAGAAAGCTCTGATGGTCATAATCGATGAACAGGTCGGTGCTGCCCTGGATCGCGGCGGTTGTCGCCAGCACCTGCTCGGCATGCGCCTTGTCGATCAGGCGATAGGGACCGCGCCCGTCGCGGCCGAACAGCGGATCGCCAAAGGGAATAAGCTGAATGTGCGTCTTGACCTTGCCGTCATCGCCCAGGACCGAAAACGCCGAGGCGCTGGCAAGGGCGGTGCCCTGGTCGGGGCTGATGGCGGCGGTTTTGCTCATGCCGCCGCTATGCCCGCTATGCCGACCGGCAATTACCTGACAACTGTCCGGCAAGGCCGTGCCAGGGGGCAGACATTGCTTAACCGCCATCCGTGCGGCTGGCAATTCGCTTGTCGCAACCGGCTGTTTTGCAGGCCATGACCGCCCGCTTGTTGAAATCGCAACCATCAGGGATTATGGAGGCGAAGAGCCACGCGCCGTTTCGGACGTCAGGTCTAGGCCATTGAGCACAAGACTGCGTGGACTTATCGCTTGCGAAGCGAAATCGGGACAGCCCGGTATTTCCGCACTTCAAATGCCGCATCATACCGGTTTTTGCCAACCTTGCCCCTGACATGGACGCGCGGCGATCCGTTCCTCGATACAGGCGGCGTTCCCCGGCTTATCCGCCCGCGATTGAACAGGCTGGCCATATTGGCCAGATCATCGGCAGTTATGGATTTCTGGCCGCGCGAATCCTTGCCATGCCGTTTGACGATATGCCGCACCAGGTCCCGGTCGAGCGCCACAGAGCGCGGGCGGGCGACAATGCCAAGCCTTTCCAGCTGCGCGGCTGCCCCGTCGCTCACCGGCGCGAGCACATGACCGCTGGCAGCCATTCCGGTACCGGCCATTGCCGCTTCGACAAATCCGGCCGCCGCCGACCGGCTGGAGGCAAAGCGGCCATTGGCGTCGCGCGGCTGGCGCGGATTATAGGCGGCAATCGCCCCGGCATCCCGCAGCCAGATCAGCAGCCCTGTTTCAAGGCGCGCCGTCGCGCCGGTCGCACCGCGCCAGCCCGCCCGGCCGATATCGAGCACTGCGCCCTGGCGAACATAGCGCCGCATCAGCATCGCCCGGCCAGCGCGGTCGCGCACCCAGACCAGCCGGATCGCATCGGGTTCTGACAAGGCCCTGAATTGCTTCTGCAGCGCCGCGAGCCGCCGCCCATCCGGCAGGCGCAGCCGCCCCGCCGCATCGCGAAACAGCGCCGCACCCAGCGCCATCGGCCAGCCCGCCGCATCGCGCCACACCTTGCCGCGCAGCAGCTGCGCCGCATCGTCCAGGCCAAAGGGCGCGAGGATCTGCATCATCTTTTCAATTTCGCCCGCGCCCAGCGCTGCCTGGGCAGCGTCTCCCTCTTCGCCAGGCGCGCCCGGCAATGCTCGTGGCGACACTCCGGCCAGATAGGCCTCGCCGATATTGAACGAAAAGCCTGGATCGATTCCCCGCTCGATGCGCGTCACCTCTCCGGTGCGCTTGTTGACATAGTCGCGCGCCGGAAAGCGCACCGGATCGGTCAGCTTCAGGCCGCTGCGATCGAGCATGCGCTGATTGGCCGGTCGCGCCGTACAGCGGCAATTCCAGCCGCATGGCGGATAGTGCGTCTGCCACCAGCCATCATCGACCGGCAGCACCGTATTGTGCCAGGCGCCATGCTCGGGCCGCTCGCGGCCGTCCTTCACCGAAACATAGATCAGAAACGGAAAACGCTTCTTCTGGCGCTGGATGCGCTCCCAGCGCCCGGCCGCATAGGCGCTGCGCAAATTCATGTCGAAAATGGTGCGCAGCCGCCTAGGGCTGCCCAGCTGCACGATCTTCTCCTCGCCAGTCAGCGGATCGCGCTCGACCGACTTGCCCCACCAGCCGCGCGCGATCAGCAGCGGCGTCAGCTTTTCGCGAAATTCGCGCAGCGTCTCGCCGCCTGCAATCGCCGCATCGACCGCATCGCGAATATCTTCCAGCAAGTCGCGGCTCATCGCCTTGGCGACAGTGAAGGCGCGGGCATGCTCCTCCTGCCAGACATCGCGCCAGTCAAACCCGAATGCAAAGCCCTTGCCGCGAAAGAAATTGATCGCCTCGCGCGGCTGCAGGGCGGGTGGCTGCTCTTCGCTCATCAGGGCGTTTCCGCCCCCGCCTCGATCAGCGCATGGCCCTCGCCATCACCCAGCGCAAAGCCATCCATGCCGGTGCCGACGATCCGGGGCAGATACCAGCTCTGGCCGCGATAGCGCACATGGCCGCCCATATTCGGGGCAAAACCGTCAATCACGCCCAGCGCGCGGTGATGCCCCGCCTGGCGCATCAGCGAGCCGATCGCCGCGACGGCATTGCGCGTATAGAACGCGCGGCGCAGCTCGGCTCCTCTGCCGTCATCGAACTCCTGGAGGATCGTCGCCTCGCGTCCGGCCATGTCGTCCGGCAGCATCAGCGGATCGAATAGCGGCCGATCCGCCGCACCCAGCCAGCTGCCCGGCTCGATCAGCAGGCCGAGCGGCGCACCCGTTGCATCATGATCAAAGCGCGGCGCATCGATGGCGGCCTGCACCAGAACGCCAGCGCCATTGCGATAGGCGGCGGCCAGCGGCCTTGAAAAGGCAAAGGCGAGATCGAACTCGGCCTGGGAGAGATCGCCATCGGCCATCAGTCATCGTCCCGGACGCGCGCCTCGATATCGCCGAGCAGGCGCGCCCCGAAACTCATGCGCGCGACCAGGCTGTGGATGCGTCCGGTATCCATGGCCTGCAGGGCACCGGCCAGCCGGTCGCGAACATCCTCCAGGCTCACCGCATCCTCCAGCAGCTCATCGACCGGACCGAGCACCGGATCGATCAGCACCTGCCAGTCGTCCAGATGCTCTTCCAGCGCCTGGTCAATGCCATCGGGCGAACGCTCCGGCGCTGATGCGGCAATCGCACCATCATCCGGCCCGCCATTGCCATCAGAATCGGATTTAAGAGGGTCTAAGAACCCGGTCGCGGCCTTTTTGGGGAGTTGCCCCCCGGACGGAGTCTGCAGGGCCTCCTGTGGCGAAATTTGGGGCGGTGCCATCTGCAGCGGCTCCTCGCCTTCTTCAGGGGCAGGCAGACCGGCCCGCTCGCGCATCTGCACGCCGCCGATCCGCACGCCCAGCCGCGTCAGCCTTTCTGCATTTTCGATATCGCGCGCGGCATCGATCTCATCCGGCCTGCCGATCCGGACACGCGGATATCGCGCGCGCGCGCCATGGTTGAGAATGACGATAGGAATGACGGCGTCGCGGTTGATCGTAGCCGATACAAGTTTGGCATCGGCATCCATGATATCTTCGCGCACGTCATTATGGACATTGGCCTGGCCCGATCCCAGCCCGCCCGCCTGGGCATCGGTGGTGTTGGTCTGGCCGAGCACGGCCTTGCTGACCTGTTGGTCCCAATATTCCGCCTTGGCCTTCCACAGGTCGCTTGGCGCGGTCCCGGCCTTGCGGTCGATGAACTCGATCTTCATGGTTTCGGGAATCGTGCCCCAGGCATCCGCTCCCAGCTGGGTCAGCGCATTGGCCAGGATGCGCTTGTTGGTCTCGCTTTCATTCGGCCCGTATTTGCCCAGCCGCAAGGGATGGCCATAGGATTCCAGGAATATCGCCCAGTCCTTCAGGCTGAAATTCTTGAACATATAGCCCCAGGCGACCGCGCGGGCGAGACCGCCCCGGATCGGCACGCCCGACTTGGCCTTGTGGGTGTGGACGATGAACTTGGCGGCGGGCAACCGCTTGGACTGGCCGTCACCGCGCAGCAGCAGCTCCTCGCCGCTGACCCGGTCATATTCGAAATGACGCGGATCGCGCCACTTGATCTTGTCGGGCAGCCAGCGGGTGGCGCTGGTTTTCCAGATGATCTCACAGGCCGAGCGGCCTTTGCCGATGGCATCGAGTATATCGAACAGGGCAAGGTCGAGTGCGCCGCTATCTATCCAGTCGCGCACCAGGTCGGCATCCTTCTGCTCTTCCGGGCTGTCGCCTGCGGCATCCACCTCGATCGGCAGCTGGCAGACCGCGCGCTTGCGCGTGCCGAGCACCGCCAGATAATGGAGATCCTTTTCCTCCATTTCCTCGGCCAGCTCGAAATAGGCAACCTCATTGCCATGCTCGGCCGCGCGCAGCAGCTGCGCCAGGCGCACCGGGTCAAGGCCCTGTGCCGGATGGCCGGAAATGACCGAGCGCACCGAGCCGACCGAAGGCGCGGCAATCTCCCGGCGCAGTGCTTCGGGGCGCATGAGACGGCCATCGGGCCAGACCAGCGGCGGCGGCATATCGGCCATGTCAGTTCATTCCCTTTTCTGTCACCAGCAGCCTCGTGCAGGCATGCGCCGCCCGCGCTGAAGCGGATCGCCATCGTCTGGCGTCGCCATGGGCGAGCGGTGCGGATCATCCGCTGCCGTGTTTGAGGAGCTGCCCTGGTACTCGTAGAGTGGAAATGGATTGTGACATGCGTGCGCGCACAGCGCCGCCGCCCAGAACCGGTCACCATGGCCATCGCTTTCGCCAGTGTGCACCAGCCTGATCGCGCCGGTATTGCTGACTGCCTTTGTGATCGAGTGGAGATCTTCCTTGATGTCGCGGCGACCGGTCGGGATACGGAACTTGCGATCCTCCATATTGTCCCGCAAGGTGGTTGCCAGCGTAAAGCGGTTGGCGGGTGTGAAAAGCACTCCCTGGCACCGCATCTCTCCAAGATATTCAATGGCACTCTCGACAAATGGCTCACCCATTCCCGTTTGATCGATCAGGAAATGGTTTGGCTGATCGCGATCGCGCAGTCGCTTCAGCTCGTCATGCTGCGCCCTGAAAGGTGCCCGGCACATCAGGATAATCTCGCGCGGATAGAGCACATCTCCGATCAGCTCCGACTGCCAGATGCAGGTAAGGTCCTTCCGGCGCGCGATATCCATCCCGACATAGGTCGGTCCCCTGGGAGGTCCCAGGGCTTGGCCTACCTCAATGCATTCAGTGATTTCCTTGCCGGTGTATGTAATCGAGCGAAGGCGACCATAGCCCTCAGTCTCACAGGCAGCGATCAGGTCATAGTCTAGCCAGGCAGTCGCTTCGTCGCGCCATTTGAGCTCAAACTCCTGCTCCCAAAGATCATTGTCATTAAGACCGGCCCGCAGTTCCTCGATATTGCGGTCCAGACCCTGCTCGACCGCGCTGTAGATATCGACCTCATGGCGAGACCAGATCGAAGGCTCCTCGGTCATCAGGTCATAGAATTTGTTGGCCTTTCCATTGGGCGTTGAAATGACGCGCGCCTTCCAGCCTTTCGAAATGACTGGATAAGCCGCACCCCAAATGGATTTGCTATCGTGATGAAACGCAAATTCATCGAACAGAACATTTGCGCTGAAACCGCGAGCTGTATCGGGATTGGCAGGCAGTGCGGTGATTTTCGAGCCGCCCGGATAGACCACTTCCAGAGCTGTATAGACCGCATCGGTCCCGTCATCCCTGACAACCCGCTCCTCCCGCTCGATCACATCCGGCGCTGGCCCATTTAGGATGCCACGATAGAGCTCCCAGAATGCCCGCGTCATCGGCTTCACATTTTCATTCATCGCCTCGCGCGCTTGCCGCTCGCCGCGCGACAATATTACCCAGCGCGTGCGCTTTCCGGCAATTTCGGCATCAATGCAGTCTTCGACGATTTCGGCACAGGCAACAAATGTCTTTCCGCTCTGCCTGGAAAACATGCCGACCTTGAAGCGGCCACGATCATCCAGCCAAGCCTTTTGATAGGGATGGAAGGTGATGATCTTGCCAATGTCTGATGCTGTGGCTTGGTTCATCAATCAAAACCCAAATGACTTTTTGCGCGCTGCAGCGCATCCTTGTCGATCAGACCGAGGCTTCCAGCCTCATCGAGTTTCGCGCGCATTTCGGCCCGCGCCTTTTCCTCGGCGCGCTTCTCCGCCTTTTCGATCACGTCCAGGTCAACCTTGCGCGCCTGGGCGATGTTGCGCAGCGCCGATGAGAACTCCTGCACCTCCTTGGTTGAAAGCTGCACCGGCTCGCCGTCGCGCTCGGCCAGCATCAGCTTGAACATATGGGACTGGAGCAGCTGGCTGTTGAGATCGAGCAGCTCGCTCTGATTGGCATTGCCCGCCTGCTTGGCCAGCGCCTCGGCATAGGCCTGTGTCTCGGCCATTTCGGAAGTCATGTCGGCGAGCGAGCGAACATGCCTCCCCAGCGCCGACCGGCTGATATGGCCCTGGCCGAGCCTGATCAGCTGGTCGCGGATTTCGTCAATCGTCCAGCCGTCATCGATCCGCAGCTTGTTGATCAGCTGGCGGATTTCCGGCTCCAGCCGGTCGATGGTCGATGGCGTGTGGCGGCGGCGCTTGGGCATGGGCCGCCTAGCCGGTCGGGCTGGGGCGCTGAACGCCCGCCACGGTGGAGCGGCCAGCCGCGGCATCGCCGCCGCGCTCGGTCAGCGTCGCGACCATGATCTGCCCGGTCGATCCGGCATGCTGCACGGTCACCAGCCGCATTTCCGCCAGCCAGCCCAGATGCCCGCGCACTTGGTCGCGGGTGCAGGAAAGGCCGATGGCATTGACCGCCTGGTGCAGCACGCTGTCGTTTGCGAAATAACCGGCCTGCCCGGCCAGCAGCTTCAGCAGGGCGAGCCGGATATGCTCGCCGTGAAATTCGGTATAGTCGCTCATTTCGTCCCCCGATTGGGTTCAAGACCGATCATGGTGAGAAGCCTCTCAAGCGCCGCCCAGAAGCCGATCAGGTCGAGCCATGGATTGAGCCAGGCCGACAGGATGCAATAGCGCCGGTCATGATCGCCGGCATGATGCTGGCCATGATGCGCGGCCGATGCGACAAGCCCGGTTTCCTGCAAGGCGCGCCAGAATGCCGGAACGGCCTTGCCGCGATGCGTCAGCGCATGGACTTCATTGGCGAATATCCCGCCCAGCACCGCGCCCAGCCAGACCGGTGAAAAGCCGCCCAGCCACAGCCAGCCCAGCGCGATCGGCAGCGCCGCCGCCCATGTGGTCCAGTTGCGCGCGAAAAAGCCCGCCTCGACAAAGGCCATGGGATCGAGGTGATGCTCGCGGTTCGGCTCGACCACCAGCTTGCCGAGCAGCGGCATGTCCATCCACAAGACCCTGTCCTCCAGCCAGTGAAACAGGCCGGTCAACAGGTCGGCAATCAGCCAGCCCAGCAGCATTGCCAGCAGAATATCGCTCATTTGCCCACCCCTTTTGCCAGGAAGAAATCTTCCAGCCGCCGCACGCCCTCGCGTGTTTGCAGCGTGATTTCGTGATTGCCGCGCTGTTCGGCGCGGATCGTCGCCATGTCGCGCTCGACCATCTTGCCGATCTCGTCGGCGGATACGCCATTGGCCTTGATCCGTTCATCGAGCAGGCGGATATCGTCCTTGCTGGCCATCTTCTTCAGCGATTGCTCGATGGACTCGACCCGATGCTCGATATCGCGCATGTCCTGTTTCACCTGCACGATAACGCGGCCGAGCTTGCCGGTGCTGGTCGGATTGGCCGCGCCGCCATGCCAGACGACATAGGCGAGCACGCCGACGATAAAGACCATGATCGCGATCTCGATCCAGTCATAGTTCATGAGTCATCCTTCTTGCCGGAAATGCGGTCTATGGTGGCGGTCGCCGCCGCGAATATGCGCTTGATGAATGCGCGGATTTCCTCACCCGCCAGCTCGATCAGCGCATAGCCGGAAAAGCCGAGGCCGAGGGAAACCAGAAAGGTGAAGAGCAGCCTTGGCCGCGCCTCGCCGACCCAGATCAGGGCGATGGCCAGCATGATCAGCGTGACCAGCAGCTGCTTGCCAAAGCCGAGCGGCGGCGTCTGCCGGGGCGTCAATGGCCGCGCCATCAGCACGCCCGCAGCCGCGACCAGGCCGGTGATGAGCGGAAAGGCGACGCCGCCCAGATCGAGCATGACGATCTCGCCCAAATGCGCAGGCGCATCGCCCGCAACCGACAGCGTCGCCAGAGAGGTCGCCCATGTGGCGTAAAACCCGGTCAGATGATGGCCATTGTCGATCATCGTCTGCCCTCAATAGGAATAGAGAATTGAGGGGCTGACCCAGCCCTGGGTGGGCGGCGTGCCGCCATGGAGAATCTTGGCCCAGACCTCGCGATCTGAAGCAAGCGGCAGCACCGTGATATTTGCCCATGTCGCGCTCAGCACGACACCCGCTGCGGTGAGGTCGACATTGACCGCCCACTCGACCCCGCCAGCGGCAAAGCCCATGTTGAGATAGGCGCCATTGTCGAACACCCAGGGCACCGCGATCTGCACGAGCTGGGGCATTGCGCCCGCCGGTATAGTCCCCAGCTTGATACCGGTAAGGATGTCCGGCGTGTCAAAGGCGATACGTGCCAGCCCTGCATCCTGCGGAGACACCGCATGCAATGGCTGGTCCCTGAAGATCAGTGCCACGGCTCAGCCCTCCGCTTCATTTGCGAGCAGATCGTCGGCCTCGCGCTCGAACATGGCAGCATCGGCTTCGGCGATACGCGAAGCTGTCATAAGCTCATTTGCCTCGCGATAGCTTGATGCAGCCTCGATCACGGACCTTTCCCTCAACTCCAGCGCTTTTTCCCTGGACTGGCCTGCCCGCTCCTTCAGCTGCTTCAGCTTTTTTGCCGTGGCTTTCTTCATCATGCGCTCTCCGTCTGCAGGCGACCCTTTGGCGGGCTGAAATGATCGTCCCAGAGCTGCGGATCGATCCGATAATTGCTGTTGGCATTGCGCGCGATCACGGTGCCCGGCCCGCTGTGCGATATGAACGCGCCGCCGGTCGAAGGCGTCAGGCCATTGTCATCGACGGTTATCAGCGCGTCCGCCTTCAGCCCGTCAATCGAGATCGGCGCGCTCGATGTCGTGCGGTTGATATGGATTTCATTGTCCTTGAGCTTGCCGATGACGACATTCTCGTGCGCATGTGTGCCCGCCATTGAAATCACGCATCCGGTCGATGACGAAGCATTGAGGAAAGCCCGGTTGCTCTGCATCTTCAGGTCAAGCGTGCGGCCCTGGCACAGCAGCACATGCGATGGCCCGATGACCGTGTTATCGTGATAGTTGACGTTTTCGGTGACCAGCTTGTTGTCGATTCCGGTCATGTCCTCGACGGTCAGCCAGATTCCGACATTGCCATCCTCGGTCAGGTCGATGGCGGTTCCGGCGATGGCATTGGCTTCGCTCGTCGCCCATTTGAACGTGTTGTCATCGACCTTGATCGCATAATAGGTGACGCCGAAATCCAGCCCGTGCCGGGTGAAAAGCGACTGGATCGGCGTGCCGGTATCGGGCGCGAAATCTTCGGTCTCATAGGTGTTTTCATCCTCATCGACCGCTGCGCCATATCCCGGATTGCGAATGCCGGTGGAAAGGACGCGCAGAGCATAATGCGCATTTCCGTCAAATTCGTTTTTTATGATATTTGAGGCCACCTCGACTTCGGACTGCGCATCATCGATCTGAACATGACAGCCAAATTTGTCGAACTGGTTATGGGTCACCTTGATGTCGGCGCAGATTTCATAGAAATTCTGATTGCCATAATAGCCGACCGTCTCGACCTGGACGCCGATATAGCCGGTGCTGTTCTGGTCAAAGCCAGTCGCCCGGTTGCCGAACACTCTGACCTTGCGCGATCCGATTATCCTGACGAAGCGTGACAGAACATATGCACCCTTGTCACCGCCGTGATAGGTCGATGCCAGCACTTCGCTTTCGTCGCAGGCCGCAATCTCGACCCCCTGCCTGCGGATGCCTTCCATGGTGATATTGTGGACGCGCAGCTTCTTCGGGACGAACATCAGCTTTTCGACAAGATCGATCTCTGCCGTGGCTGTAACGGCAGTGTCAGCATCATAGCAGTGGATGTCCTCGACGATCAGGTCGGAGATATCAGCGCCTTCGCCCGATCCATTTCCTTGGGTAAAATTGGAAGGCTGGAAACAGACGACGGCGCTCTCATTGGTTGTCAGCTGCCCGGCTATATTTCCGCCCGAAATTCGTCTGACCCGGCAATGGCTTCCCCTGACCATGATGCAGTTCAAGGCAGCGCCTTGACCATCCAGATCAGTTGCGAGGTGATAGCCCTCTATTTCCATGCCGTCCTTGTCGATATAGATCGCACCGATCACGCCGCTATTGACGTTGGACGAACCGGCCTTGACCGAACCGGGCTCGGCAATGCTGAGGAGCAGCTTGTGGGCAGGCAGGATGAACTTTGAATATTCAGGGACATGGACTGCCAGCGCGCGGTTGATGATTTCCTGCGGATCGACAGTGCCCACCTCGACACCCCACCAGCTCGCAAAATAGGTCCGCCCGGCGACAACCCTGCGCCATGCCCCGCTGGCACCCGTCAGGTCACTGCCTGGAGCTACCCATATTCCCTTGTCGGGATCGGAAGTGACCTCGGCGGATTTGTCGCCCGTCACGAACTCGAACAGGCCCGCGCGACCTGTGAGCGTCATATAGCAAAGTGTCCCGGCCTGATATTCGGTGATGGCCTGCAGCGCCGCCAGATTGGCCACTGCAATGGCAATCGGACTGGTCAGCGTTTCACCGTCCAGGGCATCGAGCAAATTCTGATAGGTGCCTTCGGACGCGTCGGCATAGACGCCCGCCTCTGCGGCTTTGGCGGTTGAAACATCACGCGCCGCTTCAGCTGCATCGCGATGGCCCTGGGCCAGCGCAACCGAAGCCAGAACAGCCGCCGCCGCATCCTCGGCATCATCGCGCGCCGATTCCGCATCCGCCACCGCGCTGTCCAGCAGCGCGTCTGCATCGTCGATCGCCGCCTGGACCTCCGCCAGCGCCTCGGAGGACAGCTTCTCAAACTGGCTCCAATTGCCCGCGCCGGATGCACCGACCTTGCGATACCATCCTGACTGTCCCGCTGTGGCGTCAGCATAGACCAGGGCAACGCTGTGCTCGTCATGGTCGAGATCGGCATAAAGCCCGGCCCTGGTCTCGAATACCAGATCGGTGACCAGCAGCCGACCGAGCAGCGCCTCCCAATTGAGCGTCTGCAATGTGCCATCGGGCATCTGGATCAAAACGCGCAGCAACGGGTCTGCCGTCACATTGACGGGCAACTGGTCGGGGCTTCGGGTTTCGATATCGCTCATTGCGGGCACGCGCTCCTTGCATCGTCAAATCGGCTGCGGGCAAAGGCAAGCTGTTCGAGCACAGCCGCCAGCCAGCGCATGCCAGCCTCATTGCCCTGGATCATCGCCGCCGCGCCCGGCTCCAGCATCGCAGGCAGCGGCGCTGCCAGCTCTGCGGGGCAAATTTCGCGGACCTCCAGCCGGGTCTCGATAACCGGATCGGGCGGCATCACCGGCTCAGCTGGCAAGGTCGCGCAGGCATTGAGCATCGCAACGGACAAGGCCGTCAGGATCGCGCGGCGCATTCTGGATCGTCTGTTCATTTTTCCGTGCTTTCGCTTGGGCCTGGTCGGCGCGGGCTTCGGCGCGGGCAATTGCCGCTGCCTGGCCATCAATCAGTTTCTGCATCGCCGCCCTGGCTTGATCGGCCTCGATGCGCAGCGCATCGCGCTCGGCAGCCATTCGCTTGACCTGCTCGCCGCATGCCATGCGTACCGCAAAGCGTGACTGGGCAGGCAGCGGGTTGCCGAGCGAAGCCTCGCACAGCGCGGCGCGGCGCTGCGCCTCGATTGCCGCGCGCAGGCCGGGCAGGCAGTCGGCCAGCGCATCGCTCTCGCTCCCCGCCGCCTTCTCACAGGCCCTTGCCGCATCGGCCACGGCCTTCTGATCGAACCGGTCGCGGGCGAGCCAGGCGAGCGCCGCCAGCGCGACAAGCGCCGCCAGCGATCCGCCGATGCGAAACCATGACAGCGCGGCCATCACAGCCGCCCCAGCCGGTCGGCGCGCGCCAGCCAGCCGCGCAGGAAGCGGTACTGGCTGGGCCGCGCGCGGGCGATGGCGCGATAGCGGTCCTTGGCCGCCTCGCGATAGGCGACAACCAGTGCGGGCATGCCCAGCACCGGGCGCTTGATGACCCAGTCGAGCGCAGCGCGGGTTTCCGGGCCGATCCGGCCATCCTCCGCGACGGGCGCGCGCAGCGTTGTCTGGTCATGATCAATGCAACGATTAATGGCCTGCTGCAAAAGGCGGCGAGCCGCCGACAGGCCACCATTAATGCCCTGGTCGAGCATCATTTCGCCCAGCGGCGGCGGGAAATCCTCGCATTCCAGCCTCAGCCAGAAACAGCGATGATAGAGCCAGATGGCATCGCCCTTGGTCAGGCGGCGGATATCGTTGCCATCAATATCGCCGTCCATGTCCAGATCGAAATCGGCATGGCCATCGCCATCAAGATCGATCCTGCCCTCGCTGACAAGGAAGCGCAGCGAAATGCCGTATTTGGTCGCGCCGCCGCGATCGGCGCGATCGTCGACAAAGCCGCCCTCTATGCCCAGCACATGGCGGACAGCCTTGAGGTAACGGCTGCTATAGGCCGAGACCACGATAGGATTTTCAAGATATTCATCCAGCAGCATCCATGCCGGATTAGGTCAATCGCGCGTCAAGTGTTCCCTGACTATTGTCCGGTGGCCGGGCCGGATCACAGCGACAAAGACATCTGGCGGTCGTCGCGCTCGGCCAATATGCGATAGACCTGCCTCTCGCCAATGCCAAGCCTGTCGGCAATCTGGCGCTTGGTATGGCCCTGCTGGCTCAGCCGCCTGACCATCGCCCGCTCTCCCGCCCGGCGCGCAATCGGCAGGGTTGTGCCGTGGAAATGCTCGGACAGCAGTTCGGCCGCATCGCGGCCAATAGCCTGGACGATGGCGGGCGCGCGCGAAAGGTCCTTGGGCACATAGACATCCTGCCCGCGAAAGCGCCAGCTCAGCTCCAGCACGGCGTCCATGCCGATGACCTCGGCAATGTCATCGAGCACCTGGCTGCCGGTCGAGATGGTATCGCGGGCCATGACAATCAGAAAATCAGCGCACCCAGCACAAGGCCGATGATCAGCGCGCTGGCCAGCTGCCAGGCGGCGGGCCGTGACGGGCGTGCCCTGCGCGCATCAGCGCCCAGGACCGGCATGGTCCGGCTTTCCAGTGTCGGGCCGAAACGGCGATTTTCGACATAACGCGGTCTCATGATGCAGATCCTCTCAGCTTTGCGCCAAGCGCTTTGGCGAGACGCTGATAATGTTCGATGGTGGCGGGATCGCCGCGCAGCGGCAGCTCGATGCCGGTCAGCCGGAACGCGGCTTCGGGCAGCTCCCATGCGGCATTGGCCTGTCCGGCATCGACCAGCCGGGCAAGGATCGCCTCGCACAGCTTTATCTGCAGCCACAGGACCTTGTTGAAATGGCGCTCGGGCGGTGTCTGCGGCCAGCCATGGCGCTCGGCCATCCGCTTCAAGGCTTCGATCAGCTTATAGCCCTGTGACTGGTTGGCCCATTGCAGCCGTTCGACGCCGAGCTGGCGGCGGGCAAAGCTCTCCAGCGCCTTTTCATCGCCGCTGCGGACAGCGCCCAGATGATAGAGCGAAATCCACATGGCCCGCGCCTTGCGCGCCACCGGATGATCCGCCCTGGCCTTGCCGCCCTTGGCCTGCGGCCTGAAACCGGCGCGCACAAAGGCCTTGAGAACCCGGTCAAGCTCGGCATCGCTGCAATCCGCCGCGCTCAGCTGCCCGGCTTCGCGCAGCAGCACCGCCTGATAATCGTCATCGCACAGGCCCAGCTCCAGCTTGGCAATATGCACCTTGGCCAGCATCGCGCGGCGATGCGCGCTGGCGGCGCTCTTGGGTTTGGCGAGCGCGCTCATGGCTGGCCGCCCTCGATCAGGATCGCCACCGCCGCCGCCGCGATCGAGACCAGCAGCGCGCCAAGGCAGATGGCGAAATCAAGCGCCTCGCGATAGCGGCCATGGCCATTCTGCTCCGCATGCAGCGCATAGAGGCGCGCGATGCGGTCAAGCCCTTCGCCGATGAATTTGATCGGTCGCATGGTCAGGCCGCAATCGGACGGGTGGACAGCTGTGACCACGCGGCGCTGACATCTTCGATGCTCAGTTCGCGCTGGTTTGAGCGCGCGATCATCTGGGCGACCTCAAGCGTAAAGGTGCACGAACGCAAGCCCCCCGGCTTCTTGCCGATCTGCTTCAACAGGCCAAGGATGGCGCTGTCCTGAATGCGCCATTCATCGGCAAGTTTTTCAATGTCCTCCATCAGCGGAACATTGCGAATAAGGCGCATGCCGACCCGGCTGTAGAGCTGGGCGAAAGCGGCCTGGCGGGTGCCGCCCTCCATGCGCGAAATCACCTTGTCATTGCCCAGAAAGGCAACGCCGACACCGGTCAGGTCATACCAGCCCCTGATTTCCTCGACCTGCTCGATGCTGAGATGCTGGGCATCGTCAAAGATCAGCAGGCCGCGCGTATGCTGGAGCTTGTTCATGACATAGGCGCCGACCAGACGATTGGGGCGGGCATGCAGATCGCCCATGGCCTCCAGCACATGCATGACGAGCTTGATCACCGTATTGATCGACGGCAGCAGCGTGACCATCCAGACATTGGAAACGCTGTCGCGATAGTGATGCGCGGCAGTGGTCTTGCCGACCCCCGGACCGCATGCAACGACCGTCATGCGGCCGCGCTGTGCCCAGGCCAGCAGGTTGATTACCTCCCGCGATGTGCGCGTCTCGAAATAGCTCGGAATATCGGGTGCCTCGACCTTCAATTCGCGCTGCATCGACAGGTTTTGGCGAAAGCGAAAGATCATCCGGGCATATTTCTCGTTGTCGCCCTTGTAGCTGCCGAGTGCAAAATTGCTGAGCGTGCCGGACTTGATGCCGGTGGAAACGGCCAGCTGATTCCAGCTCATTCCCGAAGTGATGCGATGCTCGTTGATCCAGTCGATCTGCTCTTGCACATCGATCGGCTGCTCGTTCGGATTGATCATTCTCGTTACTCCCTCGTATCACTTCACCAGCCGGAGTTTTTCGACCGCGCTGGAAAAATCGGCTGTAAAATTCTCGTGACTGCGCTGCTCGCGCGCGAGCGCGCCGGCCGTCGCCCGATGCCGCACCGGGCGCACAATGCTTGCCTCTATCGGCGCATCGTCGTCCTCATGATCGGGCAGCATCGCCGCCAGCTGCTCGGCATCCAGCAAATCTTCCATTTGCGTTGCGGTGCGCACCGCACGGCGCAGCTCGGCCTCCTGCTTGGCCCGCCGCTTCGCCCCTGCAACGTCGAAAAAGCCGGTCTTGTCGATGATATCGGCGGACAGCAGATAGGCCCCGGCCTGGTCATAGACATGCAGCGGATCGTGCAGATTTTCCGGATCGAAGCGAACCGTGACGATGCGCCCATGATATCCGCTCATCTCCGGCGACCAGTAGCGATTGCCCATGAAGCGCAGCTCGCCGGTGCGCCGGTCCACCCTGATCTGTTCGGCGGCGAGCAGCGCGAGGCGCAGCTGCTCGGGCGATGCCTTGCCGATCGGCGCAGAGGCATAGCTCTCGGCAAATGCATCGTCGAAAGAGCGGCCCCGCGCCATTTCCGTCTGCCGCTTGCCGCGCGCATTATGAATGGCGATCCCCTTGGCCACCTGCCGCCGAAATTCGGCGATCGGCACCGCCTTGCTGTTGTAATTCTCCGGCTTGGCATCGGGCTTGTTGCCGGTATAGGCACCGGCCATGGCCGGGTGGCGCGCGACATAATCGGCCAGCTCGCGGAACGCTCTTTCAATCGGCTTTGACTGGCCGCGATAGGGCGTTGCCCAGTGGATTTTGATGTTGAGCGAGGTCAGCAGGCCGGTCGGCTCGTCATCCTTGATCTTGAAGCGAAAACGCGTCTTCGCACCTCCGGTTATCCATTTGCTGGCAAAGCCCCGGCCATTGTCGAGCAGGCATTCAAGCGGGATTCCCCATGTGCGGAACAGGTCGGCAAAGGCCAGCCGCGTCACATAGGCGCTCTCGCTCTCCGCGATCCGCCATGCGAGCAGCTTGCGGCTGTAGACGTCCTGAATAGCGACCATGATCGGGCGGATCGTGCGTCCGTCCTCGGTTCGCACGAAAACGTCGAACTTGTGGCCATCGACATTGACCGCCTGCATGGCGTGAAGCTGCGCCACGCTGCGCTCCTGGGCGGGCATGGACCGCCGCAGGGCCTCGGCACCCTTGCGCCGGGCGATGATCACGCGCGGATCGACTTCGCTTTCCAGGCGGCGCTGCAAGGTGCGCTCGCAGGGCAGATCGACTCCCCTGGATGCTGCCAGTTCCTGCGCCCGCAGATAACAGCTCGACAGGCTCGGTTCTTCCAGCCGCAGAAAGTCCGATTTGAAAAACTGCCAGATTTCCGCATCAATCTCCGATTTCGCGCCGCCGCCGCGCCGTCGCGGCGCAAGGCATGGCAACCGGTCTGCAGGCGCGACACCCTCGACCAGTTTCAGCCAGGCCCACAGCGTTGAGCGCGATGCCGCACCGCTGTCAGCCATCGCGGCGACCGCATCGGAACGGGTCATGCCGCCCGCCTCAAAGCAGTCTATCCGCTCGATGATCCGCAACCGCCGCTCGGCCTCGACCCGCGTCTTGTCGCTCTGCTGGTCAAACCAGCTCCACAGCTGGCTCGCCCCTTCATCCTGCCTGCCGATCACCCTTGCGGCGATCGATACCCCGCGCCGCACCAGCTCGGCCCGCGCCGTCGCTGGCAACAGGCGGATGCTGTATTCCATGCCGCCGCCGCGCCCCGCACGCGGACGCGCAAGCGGCTGACCGCTGTCATCGCTCGCCAGCGCCCAGCGCTCCTCGGCGGCGCGCTCATTCACCTTGCGCTTGGCCGATGGCAGGCCGGGCAAGGCCAGATCGGCAAGCTCGGCAGCTGTGAACCAGGTCTTTGTGCCCGTATTCCTCAACGGCTCCTCCCGATCGGCTTTGCATGACTTTCGATTTCGCGGCGCTTCTGGCGCAATTCGGCGATCTGCCGGTCGATATGGCCGATTTGGGCCGTCACGATTTCCTCGCCGACCAGCAGCGATCCGCCGATCCGGCGAACCAGCGCGTCCAGCGCGTCATGCCGGTCGGTGACCGCGATCAGCGCCAGCAAGCGGTGCGCCGGGATATTGTGATTTTCGCGCGCCTTCGACGCATAGGCATCCAGCATGTAAGAGCTGACATCTTCGGCCAGCAGCTGGCTCATGCGATGCGCCACATCAGGCCGGTTGCCGCGAAAATCCTCCAGGATGCGCGCGACGGTTGCCGATACCATCAGGTCGAGCCCGGCCAGATCGGCCTGGTTGCGCGCCGGTTGCGGCGCGTCAAAGCTGAAGATCAGCTGGCTGCTGTCCAGCGCGCTGCGCCGTTTGCCGCTCATGGGAACAGATCCTCGCGCAGGCTGGCGGGAACGTCGCCGGGATCGGCTGGCGCTGGGCTTCCCTTGACGCTGTCCGCCAGCGGAAACGGCCAGAGCGGTACATAGTCGAGCCCGCGCCCGCTATGGCCGATGCCCAGCATCCCGCGCACCATGTCGGCGTCTATCGCCATGTCGGGAAGTTTCAGATTGCCCATGTCAATCTCGCATCATCCAGCGGGCGTCCCAGCCCTCGTGAATTGGCTCTTGCGGCGGCTCTTGAAGGTCTTTTTGCGGCGGGCAGCTTTCGGCCTTCTCACCGTGCCGAAAACGGCTCCTGAGAGCCGCCTCACGATCTTTCAGGCGGGCGATGCGCTCGGCCATTTCTTCGCCGAGCATCCGTTCTGCCGCCTCTCTGGGCGTGCAGCCATGCGCCATGGCATATTCCATTTCCTTGCGGTGCTGCCGCCAGCGCTCGGCCTGGGAGAGACGCGCCGCCATCATCCCCGCTCCGCCGCATTGCTTTCGAATTTGCCGGTCTCATTGCCCCAGCTCGCCCAGCCGGGCCGCTGCGTGCGCGCGAACAGTTCGATGCGCGGCCGATCTCCGAACAGCCTGACGATATCGTCAGCGACTCGGTCAGGCTTGCGGCTATGCTCGCGGACCGGCTCGACGATCAGCTGCCTGACGCCTGCATCAAGGCGCGGCAGCGATCCCGTCATGCCGAGCAGGCAGGTCTCGTCATTGGCGCGGGTGTAATATCCCGTACCCATGTGAAAGCCATTTCCCGATCGATTGAGCTTCGCCCAGGTGAACGCCTTGGTCACGTAGCGAAAGCCCCAGGCGCGCATGACATCGAACGCCCGGTCAAGCAACGGATCGACCGCCCAAAGGAAAAGCGCGCAATCGCGGCTGGCCAGATCGCCGACCGGCAGCGCGGCAATATCCTGCCAGCACATCGTTTCATAATGCTGGCAGGCATTGCGATCCTCGCCCTTCTCCGACCAGTTCGCAAAGGACCAGGGCGGATCGGCATAGATGATCTCAAAGCCGAACATGGGAAGCGAGGCGAAGGGACTAGCCATAGCCCAGCTCCTTCATTGCCTTTGCGATCAGGTTGCCAACCGGCTCGGCCAGTCGCCGATGGCCCAGCACGCGCCCCTCGCGTATCGGCTTTCCACGCAGCAGCTTTGCGGTTTCAGGAAAGCGGCCATCCGTTTCCTTGCGATACATGCGCACCCGATAGTCACCGCGATCGTGAGTGCCGCCGATATTATCGACAACCAGCGTGCCGAGAATTTCGACGCGACCATCAATGGCGCTGTTGAGCATGATCGGCACAATGATCATTTGCCAAATGCCTCCCGGTCTGTGATCTCGTAACCTTGAACACCCGGCACTTTCTGGAACGCCTTGGCCATGCGCCTCGCGCTCGGCCAATTGCCCGCCCAACCGACCACGTTCCATTGATCCTCTAGTGGCCAGCCAAAGACGCGAATTTCATACCGCTGGCCCTTGTCGCCGATCTTGCTGGGAGGCAGTGTCATGGCGCCACCATCTCGGGATGGTGACGCGCGATTGCAGCAAGCAGCATCCGGCTGCCCCGCGAAATTTTCGGATTTGCCGGATCGAGACCCAGCCCGGTGCAATAATAGTTGATCGTCCGATAGACATAGCCCTCGGTCAGGCCCAGCGATGCAGCAATGCGCCTTACCGATTGCCCTGCGTCATGCAGGGTGACGATTTCCTCCTCGCGCGGCGTCATGGCTCACCGCTCCAATCGTCACCTGTCTCTCTGACTTCCAGAAATGCAGCGATGCCGACCAGCAGCCCGCCCGTAACCACTCCGCCCATGAATGCGACGAATATGGCTGTTGCCCAAATAGGTGCTGTCATCGCGCCTGCCTCCTGCTGGCGGCGCGCGGACGCGCGCGGCGCTGCTTTTCAAGCCACTCGATGGTCAGCATCGGCGGTATGACGAAACGCTCCTCGAACGGGCTCTCATACGTCCCTTCGATCATGTCGATGGCGTCAATCGCCTGCCGCACATTCTCCTGATAGGCGGCCATGTCGCGGGCATTCCACGTCAGGATTATCGCGCGCTGCAGCCGGGCAGGCAGCATCGCCCAATGGTCGCGGCACATCAGCATTCCCGGCTTGATCCGGCCATGGCAGCGAGAGGCAGCGCAGCAGCTCATGACAGCCACCACAGCGCCAGCGCGATGCCGGGCACGCTGCCCGCTATCCACTGCGCCCAGAATGCCAGTGTCTCGCGCTTGCTGAGATAGGTCTGGCGATCACCCATGGCCGCCCTCCTTTGCGTCGAGCGCGGCGAGGCGGGCATCGATGGCATCGCGTACCTCGCGCAGCGCCGATGGCTTGATTGCCTGTGCCAGGCGCGGCGCAAATTGCTTCCATGCCGCTGGCGTCAGCCGGTCGAGATTCGACCCGGCATTGTCCATATACTTGCTCTGGCCCTGGGTGACGTTGCGCTGCGGGCCGTCTTTCACGCCCGCCCATATCTTCGCCTGTGCGACCGACTGGACGGCAATGTCCTTGATGATCAGCTCGATCACATTGCGCCGCTGCGCCTGGGAGGCAATCGCACCGATCTCCATCACCGCCTTGCGCTGGCCGCCAAGCGGCGTCCGCGCCAGCGCCTCGGCGAGATCGCCAAAGGGCGCGATGATCGTGCGGTGGATGAAGAGATAATCGCGCAGGGTGCGTGGTGCCGTTCCCAAGGCTTGAGCAACCTGTGGCTGCCATCCATATACGGCGGCAATCGTTGCCGCCGTATGCTCGGCTTCCAGTTCGGCCTTGGTTTCGTCGCGCAGCTGGACCTTGTTGCGGTCGGTTTCCCAGCGCGCCCTTATCGCAATTTGCTGCTGGGTCAGACCTTCATGCTGCGCAGAGACCTGCCCCTCATAGACATCGGCCAGCGCCCGGATGAACATTGCCTTTTCAATCGGCCCGAAATCGCGCCGGTGCATATTCTCCGACGCTTCGATCAGCCGCAGCTCGGCCGCCGAACCGCTGACCTCGATCGCCCTGATCGTCGCCAGTCCGGCGGTCCTGGCACCTTCCAGCCTGTGCAGACCCGCCACCAGCCGCCATTGGCCGCCGCGCACGGCATGAACCAGTATCGGCTGGCTCTGCCCGTCGCGCGCCATCAGCGCGCCCAGCGCCGCCGCCTTTTCCGGCCAGAAAAACCCGATGCGCTCGCCCTGGCTGATGGCCTCAACCGGCAGCTCCATTATTTCGGCGCGTTCGTGCAGCACGATGCTTTCGATCGACAGCGCCATGTCTATTTGCCTGCCGAATTTAGACGGTGCGCCAAGGATACGGCTTTGCTATGCCCGTCCAGATTTATGGAATCGCGGGAGATCACAAATTGATCAGGGTTAAGGCCAATCGAATCTGCCACGATTCTGGAAACAGTGTGCGATTTGCCACGCAGGAAATCATGCACCAAAGTTGGCTTCAGCCCCTTGATTTTGGCAAAATTCTCGATTGTTCCAAAGCGCTTGCGGATTTCCGCCTTAACATCCTCGGGATGAACTGCAGGCTGTAGCATGGTCCATAACTCGCAAAAAAGTTCCAGTAGCTTGGAAATACATTCCGATAATATGGAAAGTCAAGCGGCATTTGACCGTGAATCGATGGCTTTGCGCGTCAGAAAGGCGGCGTCACGTCATGGTCTGAATGCGACCGATCTGGGCAGGGCGCTCGATCTGAAGAAATCTGCCGTCTCAAATTACTGGAACGGTGCGACCACCTGGCCGGTGGACAAGATCTTCGCGCTGGCCGACATGGTAAAGGTCAATGCCCGATGGTTGGTTAGCGGAGATGGCCCTCAGCAACCGCCGATCGAAGTGGAGGACGCAACTGAAACCGTGATGGTGCCGGAGATTGACTTGGCCTATGGCATGGGCGGCACGTTCATCGAATCCGCCATTGTCGAGTCCAAGGCGATCCCGTTCCCGAAGCCGTGGCTGCGCACCTTCACGAAGTCAGACGTTAAGCACCTGTTCTTCGCTCGCGGCGACGGCGATTCCATGATGCCAACAATTCTTGACCAGGACATCGTCCTGATCGATCGAAGCGAAAACAGCATTACCCGGCAGGACCGAATCTGGGCAATTGCCTATGGTGAAATCGGCATGCTTAAGCGGATAAGGGCAATGCCGGACGGCACCTATAAAATCATGAGTGACAATCCTACCGTAGACCCTGAAATTGCAGCGGACGGCGAGATGTTTGTGATCGGTCGCGTTATAGCGGTCATTCGCAAGACTTGAGGAGGGAAATATGATTTCAAAGGGTCAGCAGTGGCTTCTCGTATTGGGCGGCATAGTGCTCTTTAGCGTCGGCGGGATCGCTCTTGGAAATCTCACAGAAGAGAAGGACGATGAATTTCTCGATACACAGCCCCTGCATGTGTCCGTCACCGAGTTGATTGATGCATTCGACAATAACGAGGTGAAGGCCATGCAGATATATGGCAATCGCTTCATTGCTGTGACCGGCACCATTGAGGGCATTGATCTGGATTCAAACGATGACCCTGTGGTCCATTTCGAAACTGGCCAATTCTTCTCTGTCAAAGCACAGTTTGACAAGAAACGCGGCGCTGGCCTCGGTGAATTTGATACCGGCGATAATCTGACTGTCATCTGCGCCGACTTGACGGAAGCAATGGGCTGGCCAAGGCTCGACGATTGTCATTTGCCCTGATCGATGGAAGATAAAATATGCCCTGACTGCGCAGAGGCAGTAAAATCCGAAGCGCGAATCTGCAGGTTTTGCGGCTATGATTTCCAGCTGGGATCGAAGCCGCCATCTGGCCAGCCGACCACCGTCAATGTGAAGCGCGGAATGAACAGTTTTGAGAGTTGCCTGGGCTGCCTGGGCATTCTCTTGCTGCTCGTGCTTTTCGCTCCTTTCATGATCTGAAAAACCGGCCCACTTCTTTTGCACCATCGGCCTCTCAAATGTCATGAAATGCCAGAAAACAGCCATTCTAAACTGGGACTCGCCCGGTCCCACTTTCCGGCCGCCACGCTATTGAAAATTTCCGGTTTTCGCGGCTGTCCGCCTGCCTGTAACCCGCATTAAGAGCCGCTTAAGAGCCTTTTTCGGCCATTTTGGGAGATGCCTTCTTATTCCGGCCGGAGTCCGAACAACTCTGTCGAACCCATGTCTAAATTGGCATCTACTCCAGACAGTCTTGCGGCGGCCCGATTTTTTGCCCTATCCTGCAAAAACCACCGAAAACCGCCAAAAATCCCATTCAGTCCCGCCCAATATCACCCAATCCCGGCACTCCAGACACTCTTGTCACCTAACAGAAAGACTTTATCGCGGCTGGCGGGCCAGCCTGCTCATCAGTATCGCGGCGCGCTTTGCCTGTTTGACGATGCTGTCAAGGTCGACTGTCTCGCCGGGGGCATGGCTGCCCTCCCCATAAGCCCCCAGTCCGACCAGCCCGTCAATCTCGCGCGCGACAAAGGAAATATCGCCGGCACCGCGTTTCAGAGGATCAAGCTCCTCCATGCGCTCCAGCCCCATATCGGCGTTGACGCCATTAAGTTCGGCCAGCAATGCGCGATTGCCATCGGTCGGTGCCATGGGCGGATAGCCGCGTTCAAACACGATATGGGCGTCGGTTCCGGGCGCATGATCGGCGACAATGGCGGTCATCTTCGCGACAACGCGCTCGGTCTGCGCATTGGAAAGTGTCCGGATATCCCCCCGGGCAATGGCGGTTGAGGGGATGATATTGGTCTTGCCCGCTGCCGATGCGCGCAGACCGTCTGCATCCAGCGTGGCGATGCTGCCACCGCTCAACAGGCCGATATTGAAGGTCAGGTTCGGCTCCGGCAATTCGGCGCGAAACCGCGCCAGAATGCGGACCATCTCGAACACCGCCCCCTCGCCTGCGGACTTGCTGAATATTCCCGAGCTGTGCCCTTCCTTCCCGCTCGTCTCCAGCTGCCAGCTATAGGATGAACGCCGGGCAACCACGCCCATATCCTTGCCATCCTCAATCGACAGCCCTTCAAAGTCGAGCGCGGCGTCGGCCCATTCGGCCCATTTCCCCAGTTCCGCGCGCGAGATGCTGGTCGGGTCTCCGGCATCCTCCTCATCACCGGTCAGCACGACGACAATATTCGCCCCGCTCAGCGTTCCGGCGGACTTCATTGCATGCAGCGCGGAGAGGATCACGATCACGCCGCCCTTGTCGTCTTCCACTCCCGGACCTTCGGCAATCGATCCGCGACGCGCAAAGGTCTGGAAAGGCGAATCCGGCTCAAACACCGTATCCATATGGCCGATCAGCAACAGGCGCTTGCGATCCTTGCGCCCCTTGTGAAGCGCGACGAGATGCCCGCCCCGGTTCACCTCATCCTGCGGTATCCAGGTGACTTCAAAGCCAAGTTCCTCGAATTCGGGCGTCAGCATCGCGCCAACCTTGCGCACGCCATCCAGGTTGCGCGAGCCGCTATTCTGGTTGACCATCCGTTCGAGCAGTCCGATCCAGCGCTCCTGCTGCTGTTCGACATCACCGATCATCGCCTGCTCGGCACGGCTGAGTTTCGCTTCGGCGTGGTTCGTCGCAGTCACGCCCAGAAGCAGGGCAGCCAGCAGAGTAATGATTGTGCGCATGGTTGTTCCTGGAATGAGGGTCTGTGGAGACTGAGAGTTCAACTGATATCGAGTTCGCGGACGCCCCGCCGCTGCCGCGCAGCCTCCACCCGGTTGCGGATTTCCTCACGGATCAGGCGCGCATCAAGCACATGGGCAACCGAAATAGCGGTGCGCGGAACATGGCCGCCCGCCCCGGATATGGTCCCGCTGGCATCGGAAGAGTTGATGGTGATCGTGCCAGTGCCGAACATCTGCTGAATGATGGAAAAGCCGACCTTGACATCCTTGATGCGGTAAAGCTCGATTTCCTCCTCTGTCCGCATCAAAATGCCGCGGCACATGATCAGCCGTTCTTCATCAAGGCCGAAGGTAGCGGTCCTGAAGCGCAAATATTGATAGCCGCCAAAAATCAGGGCGATTGCGGCAACCCCGCTAAGGGTCTGCCACCAATATCCTGCAAAGCTGCCTGCAGCGACGGCAATCACCATTGCGGCGAGCACGATCCAGCCACCGCCCGAATTGAACAGCAAGGCCCGCATGGACGACCGGAACTCGATGCGCGGCGGCGATGCCATCCGCATCGTTCTGTTCGCATGATCCGGAAGCGCCCGTCTGTCCATTGCACCTGCTTACCGCCGCCGCGAAAGCAGGTAAACAATGTTTCGACTTGTATGCGGGGCTCAATGTCTACATACGTAATCAATAAATCAGCCAAACTGCTATTGATCTGAACCGGGCAGCGGCTAAAAGGTCATAAACATGGATCATATAATGCACTTGAACGGGAGGGTGCCATTCTTCGTACAGCGCTGATCTGCGGCACGATCCTCTCCGGCATGACCTGCACCCCGGCCCTCGCGCAATCACAGCAAGCCCCTTCCGAACGCTCCGCCGATGGCCGGCGCATCTTCATGCCGGCGGATTTCGAACGCTTCGCCCCCAAGACCGCGCTGGACATGGTTCGCCAGATTCCCGGCTTTTCGATTGACGAGGTCGAAGAACGGCGCGGACTGGGCCAGGGCGGATCGAATGTGCTGGTCAATGGCCAGCGCTTCGCCGGAAAAAGCAATGACATTGTCGCAGAGCTAAGCCGCATTTCCGCAACGCGGGTTGTGCGCATCGAACTGGTTGACGGTGCGACGCTCAATATTCCCGGCCTGTCGGGGCAGGTCGTCAACATCATTGCCGAAATTGGCGGTGTGAGCGGCCAGTTCAGCTGGAACCCGCGCATCCGCTTCAAGCGCACCCCGCCACAACTGCTGGACGCGGAGGTGTCGATCACCGGCAAGACTGGCAAGCTTGGCTATACATTCAGCCTTTCCAACGTGTCGCGCCGCGACGGCAATGCCGGACTGGAACGCGTGCTGGACGCCAGCGGAACACTGACCGAACAGCGTTATGAAGACTATACGGTCAACCGGGATCGCCCGCGCATTGCCGCCAGCCTAAAATATGATGCAGACAATGGTGCGACCGGCAATCTCAACCTGTCCTATGAACGCTATTGGGGCCGCGCCAATGAGGATTCCGATGGCCAGCTGATCCGCGACCGCGATTTCTATGAGACGGAGAAGGAATATAATTACGAACTGGGCGGCGATTATGAATTTCCGCTGGGTGGCGGACGGCTGAAACTGATCGGCCTGCGCCGGTTCGAGCACAGCCCGTTTTTTACGCGCGCATTGCTTTTCTATGAAGATGGACGACCGGACGAAGGCACAAGGCAGCGCCGCCGCGCCGATGAAACCGAAACCATCCTGCGCAGCGAATATGGCTGGCATGGCGGCGGCGCCGACTGGCAGATTTCGCTCGAAGGAGCACTTAACAAGCTGGACAATGAAGTTCGGCTGGAATCGCTCAACGCCAATGGCGTGTTTGATCCCGTCCCCTTGCCCGGCGCAAATTCGGAAGTTCGCGAAAAACGGGCCGAAAGCGCAATCAGCTATGGACGACCACTAACCCCGACGCTGACACTTCAGGCATCACTGGGCGGCGAATATTCGCAGATCACACAAAGCGGACCCAATGGCCTGACGCGCAGCTTTATCCGGCCCAAAGGCTATGTCTCGCTGGCATGGAAGGCCAATCCCCGCCTCGACATCTCCGCACGTATCGAGCGCGAAGTCGGCCAGCTTGATTTCTTCGACTTTGTCGCATCAACCGATATCAGCGCAGGCAATCAGAATGCGGCCAACCCCAATCTTGTTCCCCAGCAAAGCTGGAACCTCTCCCTTGAAGCAACCCAGGATCTTGCTGCCTGGGGTTCGCTGAACATCCGGGGATTCATCAATTTCGTCTCCGATATTGTCGACCAGATACCAATCGGAGCGACCGGCGAAGCGCCGGGCAATCTCGATAGCGCGCGTGTCTGGGGCGTGGCGCTCGATTCGACCCTGAAACTCGATCCGCTGGGATGGAGCGGGGCCAAGCTGGATGCAAAGGTCAGCCTTCAGAAAAGCAGCGTCGCCGATCCCCTTACCGGAGACAAGCGCCGGATATCCGAGGATTTCGTGCGGGAAATCGATATCGCCCTGCGCCATGATATTCCGCGCAGCAACTGGGCCTATGGGGCCAGCTATTTCGAGTTTCGCGAAGCGCGTGAAGTCCGCCTTGGCGAAATTCAGCGCCCGCTGGCCAAACCAGGCGATCTTGGCATCTTTGTCGAGAACAAGGATGTGCTGGGCATGACCGCACGGCTGGGCCTTTACAACCTGCTGGGCACTGACGAGTCGCTGGAACGCACAGTCTATGTGAACCGGCGGACCGGTCCGGTGCGCTTTGTCGAGGACCGGCATCGCGATTTCGGCCCGATACTGGCGATCGACCTCAGCGGCTCGTTCTAACGGCGAAACCCGCAGGCGACTGCATTACCTGCAGCCGCCCTCATCCAAATTCGAGATCAGTAAACGCGCTTCTTCGGCTTGATATATTCGGCCTCGTCGCTGAGCGTATATTCATGGACCGGGCGGTAATCGAGCTTTACCGCGCCACCCTTGCCGCCCCAGCCATCGAACCAGCTGACCGTGTGCTTCATCCAGTTCTTATCATCGCGGTCGGGATAGTCCTCATGCGCATGCGCGCCGCGGCTTTCCTTGCGCGCTGCCGCGCCCTGGATCGTGCAGCTCGCCTGGCTGATCAGATTATCAAGCTCAAGCGTTTCGACAAGATCGGTGTTCCAGATCAGCGAACTGTCGGAAACATGCAGGTCCTGCATCCGCTCATAGGTCTTGCCGAGCAGGCCGACGCCTTCTTCCAGAAGCGCGCTGTCGCGGAACACGGCGGCATGCTTCTGCATCGTCTTCTGCATTTCGGTGCGCACCTCCGCCGTGGGCGAGCCGCCCTTGGCATTGCGGAAATGATCGAGGCGGGACAGCGGCAGATCAGCCGAATCCTTGGGCAGGGCCTTGTGCGCACTGCCCGGCTTGATCAGTTCCTTCAGCCTGTGCCCGGTGGCGCGGCCGAATACGACAAGGTCGATCAGCGAATTGGAACCAAGGCGATTGGCACCATGGACCGAAACACATGCCGCCTCGCCCACCGCAAACAGGCCGGGAACAACCGTGTCGGGATCGCCGTCAGGGCCGATGGTCACGACTTCGCCCCAATAGTTACAGGGGACGCCACCCATATTGTAATGCACCGTCGGCGTGACGGGCAGCGGCTGGCGCGTCAGGTCTACGCCTGCGAAAATCTTGCCGCTCTCGGTAATGCCCGGCAGACGCTCGGCCAGCACTTCGGGCGAGATATGATCGAGGTGCAGGTAGATATGATCCTTTTCCGGGCCGACACCGCGACCTTCGCGCATTTCCAGCGCCATGGACCGCGACACCACATCGCGGCTGGCAAGGTCCTTGGCTGATGGCGCATAGCGCTCCATGAAGCGCTCGCCTTCGGAATTGGTGAGATATCCGCCCTCGCCGCGCGCGCCTTCTGTAATCAGCACGCCGGCGCCATAGATGCCGGTCGGGTGGAACTGCACAAACTCCAGGTCCTGAAGCGGCAGGCCCGCGCGCAGCACCATGCCGCCGCCATCACCGGTACAGGTATGTGCCGATGTCGCGGTATAATAGCAGCGGCCATAGCCGCCAGTGGCGAGGACCACGGCATGGCTGCGGAACCGATGGATCGATCCATCCTCCATGCACAGCGCGACAACGCCCCGGCATTCGCCATTTTCCATGATCAGGTCGATGGCAAAATATTCGATGAAGAAATCCGCGTCATATTTCAGCGACTGCTGATACAGCGCGTGCAGGATGGCATGGCCGGTCCGGTCGGCGGCAGCGCAGGTCCGCTGCACCGGCGGTCCGTCGCCCATATTCTGCATATGACCGCCAAAGGGCCGCTGATAGATCTTGCCGTCATCGGTGCGGCTGAACGGCACCCCGGCATGCTCCAGCTCATAAACGGCGGCGGGCGCTTCTCTCACCAGATATTCAATGGCGTCCTGGTCGCCCAGCCAGTCCGATCCCTTGACAGTATCGTACATGTGCCAGGTCCAGTGATCCGGCCCCATATTGCCCAGCGATGCGGCAATGCCTCCCTGTGCCGCAACGGTGTGCGAGCGGGTCGGGAAGACCTTGGTGATGCAGGCGGTCTTGAGACCGGCCTCAGCCGAACCCATGGTTGCACGAAGGCCCGATCCACCGGCCCCGACCACAACCGTATCATAGGTGTGGTCAATGATCTTGTAAGCGCTTGCGGTGTCGGACATCAGCTCGCAGCTCCTGCAAAGGCGATTCTGGCGATGGCGAACAGCGCCAGGGCAGCGCCGCCAATCGCATAGAAATTCAAGAGAAGGATCACGCCGAATTTCAGGCCGTGATCATGCACATAATCCTCGACAATGACCTGCAGCCCCAGGCGCAGATGCCAGAACACCGAAATGACCAGCAGCATCATCGGCACCGCCGCAAGCGGCGAGGAAAGCCATGCCGTCAGCGTTTCATAGTCAAAGCCCGGCAGCGTCGCGAGCGAGAAGATGAACCACAGCATCAGAATGAGATTGCTGACCGCGGTAACGCGCGCGAGGACCCAGTGGTGCGTGCCGTGACCGGCCGATCCCAATCCGCGTACCCGGCCCAGTCGGGTGCCTGTACCCATATGCCTTACTCCCCAGCCCGGATGTCAGAAATAGCAGATCGCCGCCCAGAAGGCAGCGGTCAGGACGACGGAAATAGCGGGCAGCGCCATCGACCAGCGATTATTGGTATCGACCTCATAACCGGCGCCGATATCGAGCACGAAATGCCTGAGGCCCGAACACATGTGCTGGAAAAATGCCCAGCTGAGCCCGACCAGCACGATCTTGCCGAGGATATTGGTCCAGAATTGCGCCAGATTGCCCTCTTCGCCCGACCAGACCCAGGCCTGGAAAACCGCATAGCTTTCCGGTCCTCCGGCCAGCGACAAAAGCCATAAGACCAGCAGGATACCGCCAATCACGGCCATGCCGTCACCGGTAGCACGATGGAGGATGGACACCAGCATTGCCGGTCCCCAGCGCCAGATGGAAAGATGCGGCGATAAAGGCCGCCCAGACGATTGCGCCATATTGCCCCCTGTGATGCTGCCTGAGTCTTGCGGCAAGACTTTAGAACAATATGCGCCCGATGCAATTGATGATTAGGGATTTCACCTAAGCGCAAAAGAAGGGAACGTTCATTCCGGGCAGATTCATTGGGGCGGGATAACCCGGCGTTAACCATGGCGCGCTATCCCTTTGGCACAACGCTCAAGAGGAAATCCATGGCAAAGCCCCTTGCAAAGGCCATCGAACAGTTCGACGGTGACGCCGCCTATCGCGCGGTGATCGACAAGCTATCCATCAAGCAGCGGCTTGCCCTGTTCGATCCCGAAGGCGAATTGCCCGATCTCGCCCGGCGCATCATGGCCCATATCGAGGATCATATTCCGGCCATAGCGGAGCGTTTCTGGCAGCATTATCTGGACCATACCGACCTTCGCAAGAATGTCCGGGATATCGATAATACGCAAAGGGTGGTGCTCGCATCCGTATCGGCATTCACCCGCAAGAAATTCTCCCATTTCGAAAACCAGGAATGGGCCGAGGAATCCTTCAAAAACGCCATTGCCGCCCATTCGGTCGGCATAGAGCTCTGGCAGGTGTCCGCTTCGATCGCCCATAGCCACGAGATTGTCGTTGCACTGCTCGGCGAAGCGCTGGCCGACGATTTCGAGGAATATACACGTCTCATCAAGGCTCTCGCCAAGATGCAAGTCATCGAAATCGGCATCATGGCCAATGCCATCGGCGCCTTGTTCTCGATGAATGCGCAGAAGCAGCGATCCGTCACGGTTTCGCGCTTCAAAGAGGGCATTGCTTCGGAAATGGGCGTGCTGTCGGAACATGGCAGCGGCCTGCAAAGCCAGGTTGTCGCCGCATCCGATGCCGCGCGCGGCATGCTGGGCAAATCGTCCGAAGTCGCCGCTGCTGCCGAACAGTCCGCCATCGCCATGCGCGAAGCCGCCCAGACGGCTGCGGGCCTCATCCGGGCCATCGAGGATGCGCGCAGCGAGGTGAAGGTCGCCTCCGAAATCGCCGACCGCGCTGCACATGAAGCCGGGCATGCGGTGGAGAGCACCCAGACGCTTTCCGATCACGCCGAATCCATCGAATCGATCCTCAGCCTGATCCGCGACATTGCCGGGCAGACCAATTTGCTGGCGCTTAACGCCACCATCGAGGCGGCGCGCGCAGGCGATGCCGGGCGCGGCTTTGCTGTCGTCGCGCAGGAGGTCAAGAGCCTCGCCAACCAGACCGCAAGGGCAACCGACGATATCGCCACCAAGATTGGCGCGATCCAGCAGGCTACCCGCGAAACCGTAAATTCCAATATCGCGGTGCGCGACACGGTCACCGACGTCCAGGCGTCCGCCGACCGGATCCGCGATGCAATGGTGGCGCAGGCCAACACCGTCACGATGATTACCGCCGCCGTCGACGAGACCGCGCTGGCCGCCGATTCCATGTCCAACACCATTGCCACGATCCGCCAGGATACCGAGCATATGGCCAATGAGATGGACAAGGTCGGCCTCGGCTTCAACACGCTTGACGGGCAGCTCAGCCAGCTGCGCACCCGGTCCGAAAAATTCGCCGACGAGATGCAATCGCCCGAAGCCTGAGTACAGGCCCGCCAAAATCCGCAATGGCCAATGGACGCACCGGCCAATCGCGGCTAAATCCCCTGCATGAGCGGTGAACGCAAACATGTGTTCGTAACCGGCGCAAGCCGGGGCATAGGCCGGGCCATTGCCGATAGCCTTGCCAGCAGAGGCCATCGCATTGTCGGCCATGCCAGCCGCCCGGCCCAGGGCAGCGACAAGCCCGGCTACCCGCTGATTTCCGCTGATTTCGGTGATTTCCGCAGCCCGCAAATGGCATGGAGCGAAGCGCTCGACCTGCTTGGCGGGCGGATCGATGTCCTCATCAACAATGCCGGGATTTTCGCGGCAAATCCGGTTGAGCGCGGCGATGCCGAATGGCTTGCTGCATGGGACGAGACGATGACGATCAACCTGACTGCCAGCGCCCAGCTGTGCCGGCTGGCCGTCTATCATTTTCGCGAACGCGGCGGAGGACGGATCATCAACATTGCCAGCCGGGCCGCCTATCGCGGCGACAGCCCCGCCCATTGGCACTATGCAGCAAGCAAGGGCGGCATGGTGGCCATGACCAAGACAATCGCGCGCGCCTATGCCGCCAATGCAATCTATGCCTTTGCCATTTGCCCCGGCTTCACCATGACCGGCATGGCCGAGGATTATCTGGAAAGCCGTGGCGGCGAGAAGCTGCTGGCCGATATTCCGCTAGGCCGCGTCGCCGAGCCGCATGAGATCGCAACCATCGCGGCCTTTTGCGCAACCGAGGCACCGCCGTCCATGACCGGCGCGGTGCTGGACGCCAATGGAGCAAGCTTTGTCCGCTAGAACAGCAATGGCCTCCATCCTGCCACTATTGCTTGCCGCATGCGCGATGGCCGCCCCCGCCTCGCAAAACGCAGCCACTGGCAGAATCGATACCGGCAAACAGCAACGGCAATGGGCGGAGCAATGCAGCGCATGGGATGAGTGGGACAAGGCGGGGCCGCCCTATCGCATTCACGCCAACAGCTATTATGTCGGAACCTGCGGGATTTCGGCGATCCTGATCACCGGCAGCGAAGGACATATACTAATCGATACCGGCACCGAAAAGGGAGCCGAAATCGTCCGCGCCAATGTTGAGGCGCTCGGTTTCGCGCCAAAGGACATCAGGATCATCCTTTCCAGCCATGAGCATTTCGACCATGTCGGCGGCTTCGCCCTTATGCAGCAATGGACGGGCGCGAAGATCATCGCCGCAAAGGAAGCCGCCAGCGTTCTGGAGACAGGGCAAAATGCTCCGGATGATCCCCAATATGGTGCGCTGCCCGCAATGACCCCTGTCGAGATTGCCGGGACCATCGGCGCAGGCGATGTCGTCACGCTGGGCAATCTGAAACTGACCCCGATTCCGACGCCCGGCCACACGCCCGGCGCGCTCAGCTGGCGCTGGGAAAGCTGCGAACAGGATGAATGCCTGGCCCTGGTCTATGCCGACAGCCTGAGCCCGGTCAGCAGCGAAAGCTACAAATTTGGCGACCACCCTGAATATGTCGCCGCATATCGTGCCGCGATCGAGCGTATTGCCGAAATCAAATGCGATATTCTGCTGACCCCGCACCCGTCCGCCAGCGGCATGGAAAAGCGGCTTGCCAGCCCCGCCGGTTTGCGCGAACCGGGTCTTTGCCAGCAATATGCCGCGTCCATATCGGCACGGCTCGACAAGCGGCTGGAACAGGAAACAGGAAACCGGGATGCCCGATAGCTGGAAAGTCACCCTGCCCTGCACGCTGGAGGAGGCACAGGCCGCTGCACTGGACAGCGACTGGGAAGACGGCCCGACCATCGTTGCCAGCGAAAACGATCCCTATGATGATCCGGAAACGCCCGGCAGCTGGCGTATCGACGCCTATTTCGCGAAAAGGCCGGGCAAGCTTCAGCTGAAACGGCTGGCCGACATGGCCGCCAGCGCAGCCGCCATGCCAAGCGCAGAAAAACTGCCGGACAGCGACTGGCTGACGATGAGCCAGGCCGGGCTGGAGCCGATCCGCACGTCCCGCTTTCACGTCCACACCCCGGAAACCGAGGCCTGCACCGAACCCGGCATCCGGAACTTCACCATTCCCGCTGGACTGGCCTTTGGTACCGGCCATCATGAAACGACGCATGGCTGCCTGGAAATGCTGGGCAAGCTGCGCGGTAATGGCCACATCCACCGCAACATCATCGATATTGGCACGGGAACGGGCCTGCTTGCCTTCGCCGCCATGCACCTTTGGCCTGGTGCCTATGCCTCGGCGAGCGATATTGATCCGCTGTGCGACCCGGTTGTCACCGACAATGCCATGATGAACCATGTCAGGCTGGGCCAGCTGCCCGGCCAGCTCGCCATGTTCATTGCTGATGGCCTGGACGACGCAAATCTGCTGCGGCGTGCGCCCTATGACCTGATCATCGCCAATATCCTTGCCGGGCCGCTGATCGACATGGCCCGCGATATTGCCGCGGTCGCGACCCCGCAGGCCAGTGTCATCCTTGCGGGATTGCTGAACGAGCAGGCCCCGGCGGTGCTGCGGGCCTATCGGCGTGCCGGGTTCCGGCCCGCCCGCCGGCTGGTGCGCGGTGACTGGACCATCCTGCACCTGCGCAAGCGCGGCTGGGAGTGAGGGCTGCCCGGCTCTGGCGCGCGCTCATCGGCTGGCCCATGCTCGCCGCCGGGTGCTTTTATCTGGCGACCATCATCGGCAGCCTGATCGGCACCAACACCCAATGGCGTGAAGCCGGGGCCGACGGCGTCACCATCTATGTCGAGACCAACGGCTTTCACACCGGGCTGATCCTGCCTGCCCGGGCCGAAGGCATTGACTGGCACGAGCTGTTCCCGCCCCAGGACACGATCCTGCCGCCCGGCGGTGCGGACCATATAGGCATTGGCTGGGGCGAGCGCGATTTCTATCTCTCGACACCCAGATGGTCGGCCCTTGATCCGGCAACACTCATCCGCGCGAGCATCGGCAGCGACAGGACCCTGCTCCATATTTATCAAATGCGCCGACCTGCCCCCGGCCGCTATGCCCGCCCCGTCAGGATCTCGGTCGAGGCCTATCGGACTCTGGCGGCAGAGATAACGCGCAGCATCGCCTTTCCCCTCGAAGGGCCGCTGCAACCGCTGCCCGGCTATGGCCGGAGCGATGTTTTTTATCCCGCAACCGGCCAATATTCTGCCATCCACAGCTGCAATGAATGGACCGGCAGGGTGCTGCGCACGGCCGGGGTGCGCATCGGGGCATGGACCCCAACCGCCAGCGGCGTGATGCGCTGGTTTCCCGAACGCACCACGCCACGCTGACGGTTACAGGGATCAGAACGCCTTTTGCCAGCCAAGCGTCATGAACCAGCGGCTTTTCATCTGGGGGCCGTTCAGGTCCTGATAGACAGGCGCACCGAATTCCACGCCCAGCCGGTGCCCGGCAAGCGCGCCATGGGTGGAAACCAGATTGACCCCGCCGATCAGGTCGATCCTTTCACCGCCCTGAAAATCGGGATTGGCGGTCTGGACCGGCCCCATGATCGCCGCATCCATGCCCTTCACCCGGCCGGTCGAGCGATAGCGGGTACGCGCCGACAGGCTGATCCATTTGGCGGCGCGATAGCTGGCCCAGCCGCTCGTCTCATAAATGTCGCCAAAGCGATACCCCGCATCATTGCGCTCCAGCCGGATCGTCGCAGCCCCCTGCAACCCCAGGCCGAGCGCACCGCGCCGCATCTTCCAGGTCAGCGACGGTTCGGCGTCCCATGAACCGCTGCCGGTCTGCATGGGATAGGGCGTGCGGATCACCGGTGTCATATTCATCGGGGTCAGCACCTGTGCGGTTTCCTTTACCGACCCGGTGGGGATGCTGACGCCCAGTTTCAGGGTCAGTTCATCGCGATCAAACCCTTCCGGATGACCCAGCAGCGGGATCAGCGCGGCGATTTTCGTGTCGCCCATCCCCTTTGGATTGGTCCGGAAACTGCCCAGCACACTGGTGCCCATTCCGCCCTGATAGGTGCGGTGATCCATCTCCTTCTCCAGATAATTTGCCATAACCATCAGTGTCACCTTGTCGCTGGGTGCCCACATCGCGCCCAGCATGACCATATCGGTACGCATGTCGAGCGGCACGATGCGAAGCGTCGGAGGCTGGCCGGGCATGCCCGCAAAACGGTTGGGGATAGTCGTCGCGATGATGTCCGGCGACACGCCATCGGTGCCGATCCGGTTGCCGCCCATATCCATATGCATGTAGCGCAGGGAGAACATCACCTCCCCCTTTTTATGGGCATGATCGGCCATCACCCCAATCGGGGCATGGTCATCGGCATAAACGTCATGGGCGGATGCCGGCATGGCGGCCAGCATCGCAAGGCCGGACGCAGCCGCGCCGGCAAGCAAAGTCATTCTCATTGGATTTTCCTTGTCTGAACACCCTCAAGCGAGGATCGGTAACCCGCATCCGGACACAAACCGGCATGCGGAAATTGCAGGTTCAGACGAGCATGGGCGGCCCGGTAGAGGGAGGCAGCGGCGATGCCGCGCCAAGGGACAGCGCAAAAGCAGGAAGGCCCTGCGGAACCGGCCAGGCCGGAACCGCGACATCCGACAACAGCGGCGAATCGGGCAATATCGGTGCAGCGGCAAATGCGGCGAAGGGGCAATGATCGGCGCGCGAAGGGGCACCGCCTTCCTCGCCATCGGCACGCTCTATCGGCACCTCGATTGTCCGTGGCGACACACCGGCATCGGCGCAAATCTGAAGCGTAATGGTACCGTTTTCGGCAAGAGCGGGCATCATGCCCGGCGCAATGGCAAGGCGCAGCGCCAGTGCCAGCAGAAAGGCATATTGCACCAGCCGCGCCATATTCTGTCCTGTTGAGCCGGTCCGCCTCATGCCCGCGCGAATAAGCGCACCGGGCGGGCTTGGCAAGCTATCCCGCCGCCGCGACGATCTCCGCCCATTCCGCCTCGTCAATGGTGCGGATGCCCAGTTCGCTGGCCTTTTTCAGCTTCGATCCCGCGCCAGGACCAGCCACCAGCAGATCGGTCTTGGCCGAAACCGAACCGGCCGCCTTTGCGCCCAGCCGCTCCGCCTGCGCCTTGGCCTCATCGCGGCTCATCGTCTCCAGCTTGCCCGTGAAAACGATGGTCTTGCCGCTCCATTCGGTCTCGCGCACATCGGAGACATAGGGCGCGGGTTGTGCCTCGGCGAGCAGGTCGTTCCATACCGCGCGATTATGCTCCTCATGGAAGAAATCGCCCAGTGCCTCGGCAACCGCACCGCCAATGCCATCAATGCCGGTCACATCCTCGCGGGCGGCCTCATCTCCATTGGCCAGGCGCAAGCCGATTTCTCCGACCGCCGCTACCGATCCGAACGCCTTGACCAGATCCTTGGCCGTCACCGCGCCGACATGGCGAATACCCAGCGCGAACAGGAACCGCGCCGGATCGCCTCCGCGCCGTTCCTCAATGGATTTCAACAGGTTATCGACAGATTTATCCTGCCAGCCCTCGCGCGCCAGAATAGCCTCGCGATGCTGGTGCAGCCGGAATATGTCACCCGGCTGCTCGATCAGTCCGGCGTCCAGAAATTCGCGGATGGTCTTCTCGCCCAATCCCTCAATATCCAGCGCGGCACGGCTGACAAAGTGAATGAGCCGCTGGGCGCGCTGTGCCGCGCAGACAAGACCGCCAGTGCAGCGCACATCGACCTCGCCCTCCTCGGCGACAGCCTCGCTTTCGCACACCGGGCAGCGATCGGGGAAGACATAGGGCTCGCGTTCCGCGTCTCGCGTCAGGTTTTCGACCACCTGCGGGATGACGTCGCCCGCGCGCTGCACCACCACACGGTCGCCGGGCCGAACGCCCAGCCGCGCTATCTCGTCGCGATTGTGCAGCGTGACATTGGACACGACGACACCGCCCACCGTCACCGGATGCAGCCGCCCGACCGGGGTCAGCTTGCCCGTGCGTCCCACCTGGATGTCTATGGCCTCCAGCGTGGTTTGCGCACGTTCGGCAGGGAATTTGTGCGCCAGCGCCCAGCGCGGAGCCTTGGCAACGAAGCCCAGCCGCGCCTGCCAGTCGAGCCGGTCGACCTTGTAGACCACACCGTCAATGTCATAGGGCAGATCGGCGCGCTGGCGCTCAATGGCGCGATAATGATCGAGCAGCGCGTCCAGCGTCTCCACCCGCTCCAGCAAAGGCGACACCGGAACGCCCCAGCCCTCAATCACCCGCATCACCTCCATCTGGGTCGATCCCGGCACCGTGCTGGCAACGCCCCAGCCATGCGCCAGAAAACGCAGCGGACGCGCGGCGGTGATGCTGGCATCCTTCTGGCGCAGCGATCCGGCAGCAGCATTGCGCGGATTGGCGAACAGCTTGCCGCCCTCTTCAGACTGTTTCTGGTTGAGGGCCACAAAGTCCTGTTTGGACATGTAAATTTCGCCACGAATCTCGAAACGGTCGGGAATGTCATTGCCGCTGAGGCTATCGGGAATGTCGCCAATAGTCCGCACATTGGCGGTAACATCCTCACCCACCTGCCCGTCCCCGCGCGTCGCTGCGCGAACCAGCCTGCCTTGCTCGTACAGCAGCGAACAGGACAGGCCATCGATCTTGTCCTCCGCCGTCATCGCCACCGGCTCATCCTCGGCAAGGTTCAGATAGCGCCGCACCCGCCCGTCAAACTCGGCGATATCCTCATCCGAAAAGCCATTATCGAGGCTCATCATCCGAACCTCGTGCGTCACCTTGGCAAGCGGCGATCCCTCAACCGCTGCACCAACCTGCGCGTTGGGGCTATCCTCCCGCACCAGATGCGGAAATGCCGCTTCCAGTGCATTGTTGCGCCTGACCAGCGCATCATATTCGGCGTCGCTGATCTCCGGCTCATCCTCGGCATGATAGAGCCGGTTGTGATGCGCGATCTGCTTCGCGAGCCGCATCAGCTCATTGGCGGCTTCAGCTTCGGAAAGGGTGGTTGCGTCTGCCGTCATACGCCCTCCAGCAGGCGATCCGCCTGCGCGCGCGCCTCGGCCGTCACCTCGGCGCCGGAGAGCATGCGGGCGATTTCCTGACGCCGCCCGTCCTCGTCGAGCAGCGACACCGATGTGCGCGTCACGCCGCCATCGGTTGATTTTGCGATCATCAGATGCTGTGCCCCGCGCGCCGCGACCTGCGGACTGTGCGTCACCACCAGCACTTGCCCGCCATCGGCAAGCCGCGCCAGCCGGTCGCCAATTGCGCTGGCCACCGCGCCGCCGACACCCCGATCAATCTCGTCAAAAATCATTGTCGCAGCGCCGCCCTGTTCGGCCAGTGCCACCTTCAGCGCCAATATGAAGCGCGACAGTTCCCCGCCCGAGGCGATTTTGGTCAAGGGCGCAAAATCGCTGCCTGGATTGGTAGAGATCAGGAATTCGACCCGGTCCATGCCATGCGCAGCCCAGCGATCCGCCTCCAGCAGCTCGACCGACGTGCGGAACTGCGCGGCGTCAAGCTTGAGCGGCGCAAGCTCCTCCGCCACCGCGACATCCAGCGCCCGCGCCGCATGCGCGCGCTGGTCGTGCAGCGCTTCTGCCGCCGCGACATAGCCCAGCCGCGCGGCATCGCGGGCCTTTTCCAGGGCAGCCAGATTCTGGCCGCCACTCTCCAGCGCGGCCCATTGCTCCTCCAGCCGGGCCAGCAGATCGGGCAGCAGGTCGCCCGCAACGCCATGCTTGCGCGCCAGTGCTCTCAGTGCAAACAGCCGCTGCTCGATAAGGTCGAGCCGTTCCGCGTCATAGGTCAGCGCATCGACCGCCGCGCGCAACTTTTCCTCGGCAAGGTCGGTTTCGATCACCGCCCGGTCTAGCGCGGTCAGCGCCTCGGCAAGCAGCGGATGCTCGGCGGCAATGCGGTCGAGCCGCCGCGCCGCTCCGCGCAGCCGCGCCAGCGCCGCATCCGATCCCTCGAATTCGTCCATGATCGTCGAAAGGTCACCGGTCAGCCGTTCGCCCTTCTGCATGGCGGCGCGCTCGCCCGCAAGCTCCGCCTCCTCTTCGGCAACCGGCGCAAAATTGCGCAGTTCGGCAAGATTATGCTCCAGCAATTCGCGGTCGCGCAGCGCGGTTTCCATGTCCGCCTGCGCAGCTTCAAGCGCGGCCTCCGCATCGCGCCAGTCCTGCCATGTCCGCTCGACCGCTGCGACATCGCAGCGCCCGAAAGCGTCGAGCAAGGCGCGGTGGCCGCGCGGATTGAGCAGACCGCGATCATCATGCTGGCCATGTATCTCGACCAGCAGCGACCCCAGGTCGCGAAGGAGCGCCGCAGAGACCGGCTGGTCATTGACAAAGGCCCGGCTGCCTCCATCGGACTTGACCATGCGGCGAACCAATAGCGGTTCGCCGGGCTCGCGCTCTATCGCATTGTCCGCAAGGATTGCGGCGATGCGCGGGTCGCCGGTTTCAAAACCTGCCGTCACCTGTGCCCGCTCCGCGCCGGAACGCACCAGCGAACTGTCCGCACGTGCGCCAAGGCACAGGCCAAGAGCATCAAGGAGGATGGATTTGCCCGCACCGGTTTCACCGGTCAGCACGCCCAGCCCGGCCTGAAACTCCAGGTCGAGTCGCTCGATCAGCACAAGGTCGCGAATGGCCAGCGAAGTCAGCATCACCGCACCATTAGCGCGGCACTGCGCACTTGCCGAGAGGGATTAGCGCTATTCTGGGGACAGAAAACGCGACGGCTGGATCAGATGCCGCCGTGCTTTTCCATCAGCTTATAGGCTTTCTGATACCATTCGGAGCCCGGATAGTTGGCCGAAAGCACAGCGGCAGAGCGCTTTGCCTCGACCGGCACACCCAGCGCCAGATAGCTTTCGGTCAGCCGGTAAAGCGCCTCGGGCGTATGGCTGGTGGTCTGATACTCGTCGATGACCTCGCGAAACCGCATTGCGGCGGCCAGCCATTCGGAGCTGCGCTGATAATAGCGGCCAATTTCCATCTCCTTGCCGGCAAGGTGATCATTGACCAGGTCCAGCTTCAGGCGGGCATCGGCGGCATAGCGCGTATCGGGATAGCGGCGAACAACCTCGCCCAGCGACTGCTTGGCCTGTTCGGTGATCTTCTGGTCGCGGGTGACGTCGCTAATCTGCTCATAATAGTTGAGCGCGATCAGATAATAGGCATAGGGCGCATCCTTGTTGCCCGGATGGATCGACAGGAAACGCTGCGCCGCCTGGATGGACTTGTTGTGGTCATCGGCCAGATAATAGCTGAATGCGCTCATCAGCTGCGCACGGCGCGCCCAGGGCGAATAGGGATGCTGGCGTTCCACCTCGTCGAACAGCGCCGCCGAAATCTGGTACTGGTTGCGGTCCAGCCGGTATTTTGCCGCCGCATAGAGCGTGTTGACGTCACGCGCGACATAGTTGGTGTTCACCTCATTATCGCCCGATGCACAGGCTGAAAGGGTGAGAGCGCCGATGCCGGCAAGGAGCGTGGTTCTGATTATCCGGTTCATGGATGCGTTCCTTATCGTCATTGCAGCGATGCGCCAAGCCATAAAGAAAAGGGCCGGGACATGGTCCCGACCCTTATCCGGTTATTGCCGCAGGGATTTATCCCCGCTGAACGGCAATATGATCAATCGTCGCCAGTGATGAAATCGGGCAGCGGCGCATCCGCGCCATCCTTGCCGCCCTCGGCACGGTCACCGCGACCACGGCCACGGCCACCGCCGTCACCATCGCGACCGCGTCCGCGACCGCCACGATCACCGCCACGGCCACGACCGCCATCGCCGTCACGACGCGGGCCACGGCCCCGGTCACCGCGATCGCCCCTGGGCTCGCGCGGCGGACGGGTATCTTCCAGTTCCTCGCCGGTTTCCTGATCGACAACGCGCATCGACAGGCGAACCTTGCCGCGCTGGTCAATCTCCAGCACCTTGACCTTCACTTCCTGGCCTTCGGAAACGACATCGGTCGGCTTCTCGACGCGCTCATTGCGCATTTCGGAAACATGGACCAGGCCGTCCTTGCCGCCCATGAAGTTCACAAAAGCACCGAAATCGACGATATTCACGACCTTGCCATTGTAGATCTTGCCGACTTCGGCTTCCTCGACAATGCCTTCGATCCAGGCGCGAGCGGCCTCGATCTGGCTGAGATCGGACGAGCTGATCTTGATCAGGCCCTCATCGTCGATATCAACCTTGGCGCCGGTTTCAGCGACGATCTCGCGGATCACCTTGCCGCCCGTGCCGATAACGTCACGGATCTTGGCCTTGTCGATCTGCATCGTCTCGATGCGCGGTGCATGTGCGGAGAGTTCAGTGCGGGCAGTGCCCAGCGCCTTGGTCATTTCGCCCAGGATGTGCGCGCGGCCATCCTTCGCCTGGTTGAGCGCGGCGGAGAAAATCTCCTTGGTGATGCCGGCCACCTTGATGTCCATCTGCATCGTGGTGATGCCTTCGGAAGTACCGGCCACCTTGAAGTCCATATCGCCAAGGTGATCCTCGTCACCCAGAATATCGGACAGCACGGTGAATTCGTCGCCTTCCAGAATCAGGCCCATGGCGATGCCAGAAACCGGCCGCGTGATCGGCACGCCAGCGTCCATCATCGACAGCGCACCGCCGCAAACGGTCGCCATCGAGCTTGAACCGTTGGACTCGGTAATGTCGGAAACGACGCGGATCGTGTAAGGAAAGTCTTCCTTGCTCGGCAGCACCGCCTGCAGCGCACGCCATGCCAGCTTGCCATGGCCGGTGTCGCGCCGCGAAGGCGCACCGAAACGGCCAACCTCGCCGACCGAATAGGGCGGGAAGTTATAGTGCAGCATGAAGTTCGAGTAGGAGAGACCCTCCAGCCCGTCGATCATCTGCTCGCTGTCCTTGGTGCCAAGGGTGGTGGTGCAGATCGATTGCGTCTCGCCACGGGTGAACAGCGCCGAGCCATGGGTGCGCGGCAGGAAGCCGACCATAGCCTCGATGGGGCGAACCTGCGTGGTCGAGCGACCATCGATGCGGGTGCCGTCCTTGAGGATCGCGCCGCGCACAATGTCCGCCTCGACCTTCTTGACGGTCTTGATCGCGACCATCTGGGTCTGGGCATCTTCACCGGCAAAGGCTTCCTTGGCCTTGTCACGCGCCGCGTTGAGCGCATTCGACCGTGCCGACTTGTCGGTCAGCTTGTACGCTGCGGCAATATCGGCGCCGATCAGCTTCTTGAGCTGGTCCTTGATCGCCGAATTGTCGGAAACCTGGATTTCCCAGGGCTCCTTGGCGGCCTGTTCGGCCAGGTCGATGATGAGGTTCGCGACCTTCTTGCACTCGTCATGTGCGAACATGACGGCACCGAGCATGATCTCTTCGGAAAGCTCCTTCGCTTCGGATTCGACCATCATCACGGCATTGCCGGTTGCGGCGACCACCAGATCGAGCTCGCCTTCGCCAATTGCCACATCCTGCTTCGGATTGAGCAGATATTCGCCATCCTGATAGCCGACACGGCAAGCACCGATCGGGCCCATGAAAGGCACGCCGGAAATGGTGAGCGCGGCCGAAGCGGCGATCATCGCCAGAACATCGGGTTCGCATTCACCGTCAAAGCTCAGAACCTGGGCGATGACGTTGATCTCGTTATAGAAACCTTCGGGGAACAGCGGACGGACCGGACGGTCGATAAGACGGGAAACCAGCGTTTCCTTTTCCGTCGCGCCGCGTTCGCGCTTGAAGAATCCGCCGGGAATGCGTCCGGCGGCGAAGAATTTTTCCTGATAGTGAACGGTCAGCGGAAAGAAATCCTGTCCTTCCTTGACGTTCTTTGCGGCGGTCACGGCGCACAGCACCACGGTTTCGCCATAGGTGGCCAGAACGGCGCCGTCAGCCTGACGGGCAACGCGGCCGGTTTCGAGCTTCAGCGTCTTGCCGCCCCACTCCATTTCAACAGTCTTTACATCAAACATGTATTTTCCTTTTGACCCGCCTGGCCCTATTGCCGGGCGGGGCCTCTCAATGTGCCGGGTTGGCCGACCCGGTGGCGGTTGGGGCGATATGGTCTGCCCCGTCTGGCAACGTCCCGCCGGATTGCGGAATGCCCCATTTTCAATACTGGCCGGTTCAATCCCGGCGCAGCAAAATGAAACGGCCCCGCTGGGGGGCCGTCCCGAAAACTCTTATTTGCGCAATCCCAGCTTGGCGATCAGGGCGCTGTAGCGGCCCTCGTCCTTGCCCTTGAGATAGTCGAGCAGGCTGCGCCGCTTGTTGACCATCATCAGCAGGCCGCGCCGCGAGTGATTGTCCTTGTGATGCGATTTGAAATGCTCGGTCAGGTTGGTGATCCGTTCGGTCAGAATGGCAACCTGGACTTCGGGCGAGCCGGTATCATTGGCTTCGCGTGCATGTTCTTTGATCAGCGCTTCCTTGCGCTCGGGTGTAATCGACATTGTTTTTCCTCGAACATCCTTAGAGATTGAAACCGCGGATGACACGGGCCTCGCCCGCTTCAAGCTCCACCAGCGCGATCGGCAAATTGCCTTCCCGTGCCCAGTATCGCCCGTCATCTTCGGCAAATCCGATCACGACCTGCCCCTGGCGGAGCCGCCTTGCCTGATCGGACGAGAGTGCAAGAGCCGGGATGTCGTCCAGCCCTGCCTCCATCGGCAAGATTATGTCTTCAAGGGCCGCGCCTTTACCGATTTCATTGAGTTTGTCCAGCGAAATCGCCTGTTCCAGCGAAAACGGACCGGCCCTGGTCCGCCGCAACATGGTGACATGCCCGACGCTGCCCAAGGCCAGGGCGATATCGCGCGCCAGGCTGCGAATATAGGTGCCTTTGGATACATTGGCGGTGAGGGTGACATGCGCGATCCTCTCGTCATGCGCACCCTCGATCCCGGCGGAAACAGGTGCGACAGGCCCGATTGAAAGCCCGTGCACCACGACCGCGCGCGGCTTCAGCACCACGTCCTCGCCGGCCCTCGCCAGATCATAGGCGCGCCGACCATCGACCTTCAGCGCGCTATAGGCAGGCGGCATCTGTTCAATCAAGCCGCTGAATTCGCCAAGCACCGCCTCGATATCGCCGAGTACCGGAAGATGATCGCTGGTTGCGATCACCTCGCCCTCGGCATCCAGCGTATCGGTCTGGCTGCCAAAGCCGATGGTGAAATCATAGGCCTTGTCGCTGTCCAGCATCTGCCCGGTCAGCTTGGTCGCCTCGCCAATGGCAATGGGCAGAACGCCTGTCGCCAGCGGATCGAGCGTGCCGCCATGGCCGGTCCGGATCTTGCCCAATCCCGCCTCGCGCAGGTTGCGCTTGACCGCGCCAACGGCCTGGGTCGAGCCCAGCCCAAGCGGCTTGTCGAGAATGATCCAGCCATGCGGCATGAAATGGCGGCCCTTTGCGAAACGAAAGCAGGGCGGCTTATGTCGGCGCGAAGGACAACGCGCAAGCGATTGTCAGGTTTAGTCCTTTGCCTCTTGCTCCGCGTCGCCCTTTTTGGGCGGAGGGCCGGATTTGACGAGGCTCTTGACCGGGCAGCGATCCTCACCGGTGATGATCGTGCTGAACCGGTCGAATGTCCCGGTCGGTCCGGTCTTGAAGCCGATGTTATGGGCGAAATCGAGATCGATGCAATTGCCCATCAGTTCCGCCTTGTACCATTGGCGATTGCTGCCCTCGATATAGAGAGTATCGCGATCCTCGGCATGCCAGTTGCGAATGCCGCCATGATTGACAAAGGGAATGCGGGCCTGTTGTTCCTGCTCGCCCGATGCAGGTTTGGCATCGGCAAAGGCAATGCTTGCCGGAAGGGCGAGAGCCAGCGCGGCGAGCGAAAGGGCAATTTTCTGTTTCATGATTGCGCCCGATAGCAGGGCCAGCCTTAACCGCTCATGACTCGCTGGCCGGGTCCGGCTGCTTCCATTCCTCGCGGAGCAGCCCGAACACACAGGTATCGCGCTTATATCCCGTCCAGGTAACGCGATTTCGGCGCAACAGCCTCTCGCGGGTTGCGCCCAGTTTCAGCACTGCCGCCTGCGAACGGCCATTGCGCGCATCGACGCGAAATTCGATGCGGCGATAGTCACACGTAAAGGCATGGTCGATCATCAGGCGCTTCATCACGTCATTAAAGCCGGTACCGCGCACCGATGGCTGGATATATGTGCCGCCAATCTCGACAACGCCATTGACGGGGTCAGGATTGATATAGCTGGTGGTGCCGACGACCTCGCCATCCTGCAGCACCGCCAGCGTCACCCAATCGAGCGCAGGACGCCGGGCCATGACCGCATCGAAATGCTCGCCCAGCATAGAATAGGGATAGATCTGCCAGATTTCCGTGTCCCGCGCGCAGGCCGCACGCAGCGGCTCGACATGATGTTCGGCAAAGGGTTCAAGACGGACCGACCCCTCGACGAGGGCAACCGCCAGCCGGTCATCCATGCAGCCGCTCCATGAAATGCTTGCGGCACAGCGGCACATAGCGCTCATTCCCGCCAATCTCGGTCTGTTCGCCCGCCTTGATCGCCCTGCCCGCACCGTCGACACGCAGGTTCATCGTCGCCTTGCGGCCGCATTCGCAAACGCCCTTGAGCTCGACCAGCGCATCGGCCAGGCCGAGCAGATTGGCCGAGCCCTCGAACAGCTCGCCCTGAAAATCGGTCCGCAGGCCATAGCAAAGCACCGGAATGCCCAGCGTGTCGCAGATGCGCGCGCATTCATGCACCTGCCGCTTGGTGAGGAACTGCGCCTCGTCGATCAGGACACAGGCCAGCGGCCGCTGGTCATGCTCCGCAGCGACGGCATCGGCCAGTGCCGTTTCAGGATCGAACAGATGTGCCTCTGCCTCCAGCCCGATCCGTGAGGAAATCCGCCCGGCGCCATAGCGATCATCAAGCGCGGCAGTCCACAGCATCGTTTCCATGCCGCGCTCGCGATAGTTGAACGCAGCCTGCAGCAGGGTGGTCGACTTGCCGGCATTCATTGAGGAATAATAGAAATAGAGCTTGGCCATAGCCGCTCCATAACCGCATCAGGCGCGCCCGTCATCCTCATCAAGATCACGCGCCACCTTCGGGTCGCGCAACAGGCTGTCGATACGGTGTGCCTCGTCAAAGCTCTCATCGGACAGGAATTTGAGCTTGGCCGCATATTTGAGCTTGGTGCGCCGTGCCACTTCACGCTGGAAAAAGGCGGTGTTGGTCCGCAAGGCCTTCAGCACGACATCCTCATCGCCGCCCAGCAGCGGCTTTATGAACACCGTTGCATGGCGCAAGTCCGGCGACATCCGGACCTCGGTCACCGAGACGCTCGTCGCGCTCAGCACATCGTCATGCACTTCCCCGCGCAGCAGCAGTTCGGAAAGGATATGGCGAACCTGTTCGCCGACGCGCAGCACGCGAACCGAACGCCCCTCCGGCGAAGTATCGTTATAGCGGGCCATCACAAGCTCCTCCCCTGCCGATCCGGCAGGGGAATTCGTCAAAGCGTCCGTTCGCGCATCTCGACATCGAAGGTTTCGAGAATGTCGCCCGGTTTCACATCATTGGTGTCCTCCAGCACGACACCGCACTCCAGACCGGCGCGCACTTCGGCGACATCGTCCTTGAAGCGGCGCAGCGAAGCAATGGTCGTCTTCGAGACGATGACATCGTCGCGGGTGACACGCGCATGCAGGCCCTTGCGGATATAGCCATCGGTGACGAGCAGGCCAGCTGCCTTGTCCTTCTTGCCAGCCGGGAAGATTTCCTTGATCTCGGCGCGCCCGACAACGGTTTCGATCCGCTCCGGACCAAGCTCGCCGGCCATCTCTTTCTTGATGTCCTCGATCAGGTCATAGATCACATCGAAATATTTGAAGCGAACCTTGTCACGCTCGGCAATTTCGCGCGCCTTGGCATTGGGCCGAACATTGAAGCCGATAATCGGCGCATTCGATGCCTTGGCCAGCGTCACATCGCTTTCGGTGATCCCGCCAACGCCCGAATGCAGCACCCGCACCTTGATATCGTCGGTCGAAATCTTGTGCAGCGAGCTGACAATAGCCTCGGTCGAGCCCTGGACGTCGCCCTTGACCAGCACCGGATATTCGATTGCCTTGTCGTCACTGAGCGCGGAGAACATGGTATCGAGCGATGCAGGGGCCAATGCAGTGCGCTTGCGGCGCGCCTGCTCTGCACGATAGGCGGCGACTTCGCGGGCACGCGCCTCATTCTCGACCACGGTCAGCTTGTCACCCGCGCCGGGAACACCCGAAAGGCCCAGCACCTCGACCGGAAGCGAAGGCCCGGCCTCCTTGATCTGCTTGCCCTTGTCATCGATGAGCGCACGGACCTTGCCGCTATGCTCGCCGACCACGAACACGTCGCCGCGACGCAGGGTGCCGCGCTCGACCAGAATGGTCGCAACGGGACCACGGCCCTTGTCCAGCTTCGCCTCGACGACGACGCCTTCGGCATCGCGGTCGGGATTGGCCTTCAGTTCGAGCAGTTCGGCCTGCAGCGAGATCTTCTCGATCAGCTCGTCAAGATTGATCTTCTTGAGCGCGGACACCTCGACATCCTGCACATCGCCCGACATGGCCTCGACAATGACCTCATGCTCCAGCAGGCGCTCACGCACCTTCTGGGGATTGGCACCGTCCTTGTCGACCTTGTTGATCGCCACGATCATCGGCACGCCTGCGGCCTTGGTGTGGTTGATCGCCTCGATCGTCTGCGGCATCAGGCCATCGTCCGCCGCAACCACCAGCACGACAATGTCGGTCACATTGGCACCACGCGCGCGCATCTCGGTAAAGGCGGCATGGCCGGGCGTATCGAGGAAGGTGATCTTGTCGCCAGACTTCACCTTCACCTGATAGGCACCGATATGCTGGGTAATGCCGCCCGCTTCACCGGCGACCACATCGGTCCCGCGCAGCGCATCGAGCAGGCTGGTCTTGCCATGATCGACATGGCCCATGATGGTGACGACCGGGGCACGCGGCTTCAGCGTATCTTCCGGATCGACATCAGTGCCGATATTGCTTTCGACATCCGATTCCGACACGCGCTTGATGCGATGGCCGAATTCCTCGACGAGCAGTTCTGCCGTATCCTGGTCGATGGTCTGGTTGACGGTGACCATCGATCCCATCTTGAACAGCGCCTTGACCAGATCGGCACCCTTTTCGGCCATGCGGTTGGCGAGTTCCTGAACCGTGATCGCCTCTGGCACGACAACATCACGAACCTGCTTGGCCTGGGCCTCGCGCGGCTGGCCCTGCATATGGGCGCGCCGCTCCTTTTCGCGAGCACGCTTCAGCGCGGCAAGGCTGCGCGCACGCGCGCCGCCATCGCCATCATTGAGGGCGCGGTTGACGGTCAGCTTGCCGGACTGGCGGCGGTTCTCGTTCTTGGGCGTGCCACGGCTGGGCTTGGGCTTCGCCTCGGGGCGCGGCGGCGCGGCCACCGGCGTGAACTTGCGCGGCGGCGGCGTGCGTCCCTGCTCGGAATCATCGCCAGATGCGGGCTGTTCGGCTTCCGCTCCGGCCTCGGGTTCCGCTGCGGGTTCGGGCGCAGCCTTGGCTTCGGCTTCAGCTGCCGCCTCGGCCTGGCGCTTCTCTTCAAGACGCTTGCGCTCTTCCTCGCTCGCCTTCTGCCGCTCGTCGGTTTCACGACGGCGCGCTTCTTCAAGCGCCGCCAGCCGGGCTTCCTCGGCCTCACGCAGCAGCTTTTCCTGCAATTCCTTGCGACTCAGAACCGGATCGACCGACTTTTTCGCGGGCGCCTTTTCCTTGACGACCGGCTCGGGGGCCGGTGCCGGAGCGGGCTCAGGCTCGGGCGCTGCAACCGGGGCCGCGCCGGGCTTGCCGACCAGCTTGCGCCGCTTCACCTCGACCACGACCTTGTTGGTGCGACCATGGCTGAACGTCTGCTTGACCTCGCCAGCCTCGACCGAACGCTTCAAACCCAGCGGTTTGCGACCCAGTACCGGCTTTTTTTCCGTGTCATCACTCATTTAACAGACTCAACCCTTCATATTTTCGCCCATATGCGGACGTGAACTTTGCTGTATCCAGACGGCATCGCCGCGGCTCCAGCGAACCGGGGCGAACATGCTGCTTCAGGTCTTCATTGCCGCGGGCAATTCGCCCGCAGCTCCCGTAAAATGCAACAACCGGCCAAGAAACAAATCGACGCGAGCCGCCGCTTTCGCATCGGTCAGCGCGATATGAACCACATTTTCGCGCCCCAATGCCATAGATAGGCTGGCCCGGTCTACAGGCAATACCAGCCCTTTCAGGCTGCTGCCCTCTGCATCGCTGCCGACCCGCCATGCCTGATCAAGCTTGGCATTGCCATCCGCACCGGCATCGGCGGCATGATAGAGCGCATGAACACGGCCGCGCCGGGCCGCCTCCGCAATCCGGTCCGATCCGGCCAGCAATGATCCACCGCGCGCCTCCAGGCCCAGACGGTCAAGCGTCGCACGAACCAGCGCCGCCTCAATCTGCGCGCCAAGATCGTCGGGCACAGCAGCTTTTGCGCCCTTGAAGGCACGCGCCAGCGCCCCTTTCAGGCGTCCCTTTGCCATTGCTGCCTCAAGATCGGTGCGACTGATACCGATCCAGGCCCCGCGACCGGGAGCCTTTGCCCGGATGTCGGGCGCGATCATGCCATCGGGCGACAGGGCGAGCCGGACAAGCTGGTCCGGCCCTGCCCGTTCCCCGGACAGGATGCAACGGCGAACCGGCCCTTCCTTTGCGGAAGCGCCCGGCTCGGTTCCGTCTTGCCTTACGCTATCGACCGTCTCATTGGGGCTCGTCCGCATGCGCGTCCTCCCCTTGCGGCTCGGCGACCGGTTCTTCATCCTCGAACCAGTGGGCGCGTGCCGCCATGATGATCTCGTTGCCCTGCTCTTCGCTCAGGCCATATTCGGCCAGGACACCGCCCTTGTCTTCGACGCGCTTGGCCCCGGCGCCATCACGGCGGCGGCTCTCGACGCGCTTCTTGGCGATCAGCTCGTCGGTGGCAAGATCGGCAAGATCATCCAGCGTCTTGATTCCGGCCTTGCCCAGCGTGACCAGCATCTGCTCGGTCAGATGCGGCATATCGGCAAGGTCGTCCTCGACGCCCAGCTCGACACGCTCGGCGCGCGACGCGGCCTCGCGACGATCCAGCGCTTCCTGTGCACGGTTCTGCAACTCGGCGGCCAGCTCTTCGTCAAAGCCCTCGATACCCGAAAGCTCTTCCGGAGCGACATAGGCGACTTCTTCAAGCTCGCTAAAGCCTTCCGCAACCAGCAGCTGGGCCAGCATCTCGTCGACGTCTAGCTCAGCCTGGAACATTTCCGAACGCTCGGTAAACTCGCGCTGGCGCTTCTCGCTCGATTCCTGCTCGGTCATGATATCGATGGCCGAACCGGTCAGTTGCGAGGCAAGCCGGACGTTCTGGCCGCGCCGGCCAATGGCCAGGCTCAGCTGATCGTCGGGCACGACCACTTCGATGCGGCCTTCTTCCTCGTCAATGACGACGCGGCTGACGGTCGCAGGCTGAAGCGCGTTGACGACGAAAGTCGCTGTATCCTCACTCCAGGGAATGATGTCGATCTTCTCACCCTGCATTTCCTGGACGACCGCCTGAACGCGGCTGCCCTTCATGCCTACACAGGCGCCGACCGGATCAATCGAGCCGTCATGGCTGATGACGCCGATCTTGGCCCGGCTGCCCGGATCGCGCGCAGCGGCCTTGATCTCGATAATGCCGTCATAGATTTCCGGCACTTCCAGCGCGAACAGCTTGCGCATGAAATCGGGATGCGCGCGGGACAGGAAAATCTGCGGCCCGCGATTTTCGCGAACGACCTTCATGATGATCGCGCGGATGCGGTCACCGGCACGCACAACCTCGCGCGGAATCTGCTGCTCGCGCCGGATGACGCCTTCTGCACGACCCAGATTGACGATGACATGGCCGAATTCGACCGATTTCACCACGCCTGTGATGATCTCGCCGACCCGGTCCTTGAATTCCTCGAACTGCCGCTCGCGCTCTGCATCGCGAACCTTCTGGAAGATCACCTGCTTTGCGGCCTGCGCGTCAATGCGGCCTAAGTCGATTGCCGGCAGCGGATCGACGATGAAATCACCGACATTGGCGTCGTCCTGGAGCTTGCGGGCGCCCTTCAGGTCGATCTGCTTGAAATAGTCCTCGACTTCCTCAACCACCTCGACAACGCGCCACAAGCGCAGATCGCCGGTATTGGGGTCAAGCTTGGCGCGAATGTCATTCTCCGCGCCATAGCGGGCACGCGCAGCGCGCTGGATCGCTTCTTCCATCGCCTCAAGGACGATGGCCTTGTCGATCATCTTTTCGCTGGCCACCGAATTGGCGATGGCGAGCAGTTCAGCCCGGTTGGCGGAAATGGCACTGGCCATGTCTAGTCTTCCTGTCCTGTTTCCAAGAGTTCATTATCTTCAAAACTATCGATTTCGTCCACGCCGTCGCTGACCTGCGGTGCGCTGGCAGCAATCAGCCGGTCGGTCAAGAGCAGCTTGGCCGAGTGGATGTCCGAGAGCGGGAATGCGATATTCCCGAACTTCCTGTCGGCAACCGTCACATTTTCTCCGTCAAAGCCCGCAAGATCGCCCTTGACGGTCTTGCGCAGCTTGCTGTCCTCGCCAGCCACCCCTTCGACAAGGGTGACCCGGACCTCATGGCCCTGCCAGGCGGCAAAATCCTTGGGCCGGGTCAGCGGCCGGTCAATGCCCGGCGAGCTGACTTCCAGCCGATAGGTTCCCTCGACCAGGATCTCGCCTGCCTCTTCCAGCGCGTCGATCCGGTCAGACACACGGCGCGACAGCGCGGCACATTGCTCGATCACCAGCTGGCCGGTCGCGGGATCTTCGGCCATGATCTGCAGTGCACGCTCGCCCTCGCCAGCCTCCGCCCCGATGATCTTCACGCGCACCAGATCAAAGCCCAGGGCGCTTGCCTCCGGCTCGATCACTTCAACAAGGCGCGCAATATCGGCCAAACAAAACTCCGTTTTCCTGTCTGCCAGAGATCAACGATTTTCGTGCCGGCCCCTTTCGGCGCCAGCCCCGTATCGTGTCACAATGTCGGGATTGCCGCGCATATATGCCCCGCCCCGCGGCTTTGCAAGCGCTTATTCCGGTATCGGCAAGCTACAGGCCATGCTTTTTGAGGCAGTGCCGCAACTGGTCATAAGTCAGGCCGAGCGACTTTGCAGTCTGGCGCTGGTTATAGCGGTTACGCGCAAGCGCCGCCTCCACAATCCGCTTTTCATGGTCATCGACCGCCGCCTTGAGATCATCGATCGCATCCAGATCGTGCATCGCCGTCGCCGATGGCTGCGCCTGCAGCAGCGGCATTGCCGCCTGCTCTGCTCCGTTCAATGCTTCGCCATTCCCGCTCGCATTGGCCGAGGCTGTTGCAGGCGCAAGCTTCCAGGGCGAATCAAACGGGTCGAACACGATGTGATCGACCGCATGTTCGGGATCATCCCAGCGATAGACCGCGCGCTCCACCACATTGCGCAATTCGCGGACATTGCCGGGCCATTTATAGCGCGCCATGGCATCGCGCGCCATCTGGCCAAAGCCCGGCCAGTCGATCCAGCCCAGCTCGGACGCCATGCGACGCCCGAAATAATCGGCGAGCACCTCGACATCGCCCTCGCGCGCACGCAGGGGCGGCAGGGTCACAACCTCGAAGCACAGCCGGTCGAGCAGGTCGGCCCGGAACTTTCCCTCATCGACAAGGCGGGGCAGATGCTCATTGGTCGCCGCGACAATGCGCACATCGACCCGCACCGGCTTTGACGAACCGATGCGCGTGACCTCGCCATATTCAACCGCACGCAACAACCGCTCCTGTGCCGCCTGGCTGAGCGTCGCCAGTTCGTCCAGGAACAGCGTGCCGCCATCGGCCTGCTCGAACCGCCCTTCGCGGGCGCGGGTCGCGCCAGTAAATGCGCCCGCCTCATGACCGAACAGTTCCGCCTCGATCAGCGTTTCGGGCAGGGCCGCACAGTTCATGGTGATGAGCGGCCCGTCCCAGCGCTGGCTGAGCCGGTGCAGGCGTTCGGCGATCAGCTCCTTGCCGGTTCCCCGCTCGCCAATGACCAGCACCGGGCGGTTGAGCATGGCGGCGCGGCTGGCGCGCTCGACCGCGTCCAGGAACGCGCCCGACTCGCCGATAAACTGATTTCCCCGCTCCATGGCCAAGATATAGGAAATTTCCCCACAAAATGGCAACAAAAACCAATGCGTTGATCTGGAGGAAAAATAAAATTGTTTAAATTCATATACTTATGAGTTTGGCACGCACATTGCTATATCATGAACAAACCTTAAAGGCAGGTTCCACAAGGGAGATACGAACATGACAAGCCTGACGATCAACACCGAAGAACAGGGCCGGGACAGCCTCTCGCTCCGTTCGGCGCTTGTTGCAACGGTTGGCACGCTGATGCTGATGTCGACGCTCTATCTCTCCGGCATGGCCCCTGCCGAGGCCCGCGCCTCGCAGAACGCCAGCGCGCCGTGCCCTGAGGAAATGGTTTCCGTCCGGTATCTTGCCTGACGGATTTGGCCGGGACGTTACCCCCCCTTGCCCCGTCCCGGCCAATTTCTTTCAACCCGCAGCAGGGGGCAAAAAAATTGCCGCTTTTGAACCTGGAGTAATCACTATGGGTATTTTTTCACGAACCCGCGACATCATCGCCGCCAATGTTACCGACATGCTCGACAAGGCCGAAGATCCGGCCAAGATGATCCGCATGATCATCCTCGAAATGGAGGAAACGCTGGTCGAGGTCCGGGCTTCTGCGGCACGCACCATTGCCGACCAGAAGGAAATGAAGCGGCATGTCGCCAAGCTGGAGCAGCTGCAGGCAGACTGGACCGACAAGGCCGAACTGGCGCTGAGCAAGGATCGCGAAGACCTGGCCCGCGCCGCGCTGCTCGAAAAGAAGAAGGCGGTGGACATGGCCGATCAGCTGAATGCGGAAATCGCGGTTCTGGACGATGCGCTGCGCGCCTCCGAACAGGATATTGCCAATCTGCAGAACAAGCTGCGCGAGGCGCGGATGCGCCAGAACAACATCATGTCGCGGCTCGAAAGCGCCGAGAACCGGGTCAAGCTGCGCACCATGTACAATGGCGACAAGGTCCGCGAAGCGTTCAGCCGGTTCGACATGCTGGAGCGCCGGGTCGATTTCGCCGAAGGCCGAGCCGACGCGCTGGCCCTGGGTTCGGACGAACGCAAGGCCATTGGCCAGCGCAGTCTGGAAGATGAATTCACCGCGCTTGCCGACAGCGACCAGGTCGATGAGGAACTGGCCGCTATGAAACAGGCACTGAAGAAGGAGGGCTGATCCGATGGAAGAGATTTTCCTGCCCATCATCATCGTCGGCATGCTGTTCATCGGCCTGCCCTGGATCATCTTTCACTATGTCACAAAGTGGAAGACAGCCGCGACGCTGACCAATGAAGACGAGAACCTTCTGGAGGAACTCTACCAGATGGCTCGCCGCCTCGATGACCGGATGGATACCGTGGAACGCATCATCAAAGCTGACAATCCCGACTGGCGGCCCGCCCGGCTGACCAGCCATGAAGACCAGGACGACCATGCGCTCGAACAGATCGACCGCCTGCTGAAGGAAAGGACCCGCTAATGACCAGTCGCCGCACCAAATTCTACCGCGACAAGCAGAATGGCAAATGGCTGGGCGTTTGCGCGGGGATTGCCGACTATACCGGCGTCGATGTTGCCTGGGTCCGCATTGCCACCGTGGTCCTGTTCTTCATGACCAGTGGCTGGCCGCTGCTCGCCTATCTGGTTGCGGGCATGGTCACGGACAAGAAGCCGACCGGCCTGTATCTCGATGACAAGGAAGAGCGCTTCTGGCAGGGTGTTCGCCAGTCGCCGGCCCGCACGACCCGCGACGTGAAATCCCGCTTTCGCGAGATCGACCGCCGACTGGCCGATGTGGAACTGTTCTACACAAGCAAGAACAGCCGCCTGGCCGACGAGATCGAGAGCCTGCGCTGATCAACCGCGACAACAAGCACGTTTTCAGCCAAAATCTTAACAGGGAGTAGCAAGATGAACTGGGGGAGCCCCATCTTCGTCATAGCCATCGTCACGGTCTGCACCATGGGATGGATCTTCAACAACTGGATCCGCGCCCGCCATGGCTACCCGCTCGAAAATGAATGGGGTGGCACCAGCGAACGGCTTGGAGCGCCGGATTCGGATCGCAAGATCGAGCTGCTCACCAATGAGAATGAACAGCTGACCGGCAAGATCGGACGACTGGAGGAACGCATTTCGGTTCTGGAGCGCATCGCGACCGAAAAGGAAGGCACCGCCAGCCGCCTGGCCGAAGAAATCAACCGCCTGCGCGATTGACGCGGCGGCGCCGACAAAAAGGGGAAATTCAATGGATCCGAACAAGGTCGCCTTTTTCGCAGAGATGGCTCCGATGATCGTCGTGGTCACGGCCATCGCGGTCGGCGGATGGGTTGTCACCACCTGGCTTCGCATCAAGAACGGCTATCCGCTGGAGAGCAGCTGGGGCAAGGCAATCTATCCCCGGACCGATCAGGAGGCTGCCGAGCGCATCAAGCTGCTCAGCCAGGAAAATGCCCAGCTGCGCGCCGAACTGGGTTCGATCAAGGACCGGCTGGTCAATGTCGAGCGGATCGTCACCGATGACAGCCACCGCCTGACACACGAGATCGAAGCGCTGCGCGACAAGCAGACAAACTGAAGGGAGTGAAGCGATGTTCGACAGCGATATCATCTGGATACTCATCCCGCTCGCGCCCTTTCTGCTTGGCGGGCTGGCGATCTGGACCAAGCATCAGAGCAAGATGCTGGACAAGCGCATGGAACTGGCCCGGCTGGAGGCGGAACGCAGCAGCGCCGGTGGCGAGCGCCTGGAACAGCGGGTCCGGACACTTGAACGCATCATCACCGATGACCGCAATGACCTGGCCCAGCAGATCGAGGATCTGCGCAACGAGCCGCTGAACTGAACGCGCAAACCGGGAGCACAAGGCAATGAATCCGTTTGAAATGGTCATCGGCATCGTTCTGATCGTGATGGTCGCAAATGTGCTCAAGGCGCGTTTCGCATCGGGAGGCGGTCGCCACGGACGCGCCGACAATTCCGAAATGCTTCGCCTGCGCGAAGAGGTCGGACGACTGCGTGAGCGGGTTCAGGTGCTCGAACGGGTCATTACCGACCAGCGCGAGTCGAGTGAACTCAGCCTGGAAATCGAAAAGCTGCGCGGCAATTGATGCGGCGGCGGAACTGAACAACCCGCGGCAAGGGTATCAAGCAAAGGTGGAAAAATGCAGGACGCCTATTTCTACATGACAATCGCCGCATCGACGCTGGTCGCCGTTGCGCTGGTTTCGACAACTGCCCTCAGGGGCTGGCGCGAATGGCTGGCTTTTCGCCGGATGGAAATCGACAGCATGCGGTCGGACCAGAACCAGCCTTCGCCCACGGCAAGGATCGAGATTGCGGACCTGAAGGAACGCATCCGCAAGCTGGAGGCAATCGCAGCTGGCGTGGAATTCTGATCTGGCCTTGGCCGGTTGGCGCTGCTAATCGGCGCGGCCATGACCAATGCCACGACCAGCCTTGCCGATCTGGCCGAGGAATATGATTTTCTCGAACCCGATGACCGCTATCGCCTGATAATCGACCTTGGCCGCGAACTTGGCCCCATGCCCGATGCACTGAAGACCGATTCCACGCTGGTGCGCGGCTGTTCGGCATCGGTCTGGGTCTATCCGACGAACAATGATGACGGCACTTTGCAGTTCCTGGCGGACAGCAATGCCGCGATCACAAAGGGGATCATCGCGCTGGTCCTGAAAACCGTTCAGGGCAAATCCGCCGCCGATATCCTTGCCACCGATATTGAGGGCGCGCTCGCGCCTTTCGACCTCAAGAACCAGCTCTCGTCCAACCGCACGCAGGGCATTCCCAACATGATCGCCCTGATCCGCGAAACCGCGCAGCGGCTGGAAACAAGCTAGGGCCTGTCCTGTTCGGGTTGCTTCGCAGTGCTGAGCTTGTCGAAGCACGTCCAGCCTGACTGCACTTTGCCTATCGACGCCCTTCGACAGGCTCAGGGCTATGGAAGTTGAAGCCATTTATCAGGACACACTCTAGAGTATTTTCAAGTCAGATGGATACATCTGACGACTCGGAAAATAAGGTAAAACAAGAGCATAGAGCGCAGGTTTTGATTCAATCAAAACCGAACGCGCTCTAAGCGACGGCTCTAACCTGCCGGGCCTTTCCAGCTGCGCCGCTCCTCGGCTGCGCGCAGCACGGAATAAGATGCCTGGATCGCCTGAAAGCGCACTGCCGCTTCCTTGTCATCGCGATTGGTATCGGGATGGTTTTCCTTAGCAAGGCGACGATAGGCTTTTTTGACCGCGGTAAAATCGCTGTCGGGATCAAGTTCGAGCACATCGAGCGCGCGCATCTCGTCGGCCGAACGGCTGCCATCACCCGATCCGGCCCAGCCATAATGTGCGGCCTCGCTATACCCTCCGGCATCGCGGCGCTCATCGGCGGCGCGCTGCGCAGCCTCTTCCTTGTCCAGCCCCTGAAAATAATCCCAGTTGCGATTATATTCGGCTGCATGCCGCTCACAGAAATACCAGCGTTCGGGATTGTTGGGCGATTTCGGTGCCGGACAATCGCCTGGTTCCTCGCACCCATGGCGGTCGCAAATGCGCACCTTCTCCGCCTCGCGCGACGAGCCATAGCCCCGCCAGCGGGGAAAGCCCCAGTCAAGATTGCGACGATTGCCTGCCATGATTGTTAACTAGCTATTGCGAGCGCTGCCTGCCAGTCCATTCTTGATAATTGCCCGAAATCCCGAACTAAAGTCCTTGTCGCGCCTATCGACCGCAAGAGACGGATAAAGGCCATGCCGGTTGTCGAGAAAATGATGACGTTCATCGATTCATACCCCCTTGTTGCAGTGCAACATGATAGCTATATGCGCACGAATAGATGCCTTGGGAGCCATGAAATGAGTCGGAAACTGATGCTGTCCGCCTGCCTGTCCACCATCATGATGGCCGGTTTCGCGATCAACAGCTATGCCCATGCCGATGATGCCGCTTCCGAGCTTGCCGAATGCCGCCATTCAAAGCTGGACGCATCCAGCCGCGCTTCGGACAATGGCGGTGTGCCAGTGCGCCTGCTGCTCTCCAGCCTGGCACGCTGAATCCCGTAAACGCCAGAAATTGCCAGAGGATCTGTAAGCCGGGTTCTGTAGCACCGCCAAGGCGGCACTGGCAGCTATTCATCTAGGCGGTGCATTGCTGCGCCGCTCAAGCAACCAACCCGGACGAAAAGCCGAAACGGCCCTGCTTCGTCCCTATTCGGTCTTGCTCCGGATGGGGTTTACCATGCCGCCCCCGTTGCCGGGGAGCGCGGTGCGCTCTTACCGCACCCTTTCACTGTCACCGCGTCGAAACGCAGGCGACCTGCTCTCTGTTGCACTGTCCCTGGGGTCACCCCCGCCGGGCGTTACCCGGCATCCTTGTTTCGTGGAGCCCGGACTTTCCTCGCCGGAATTTGCATTCCGCCGCAGCTGCCCGATCCTCTGGCCCGCCGCTCTTAAACCCGCCCGGCCAATTCCGCCAGCCCCTGTTCGAAGGAAATGACCGGCACATAGCCAAGTTCCGCGCGCGCCTTGGCATCGTTCAGCGTGCAATTGCACGACATCAGCATGACCGCCTGGCGCGTAACCGGCGGAGCGCCCTTCAGGCTGAACAGCCGCCAGGTCTTTTCCAGCAGCGCCGCCGCCGGGCGCGCCACGGCGGAGGGAATATTGCGGTCGGGCAAGGTGATCCCTCTTGTGCCCGCCAGTCCGGTCATGACATCGCGCATGGATCGCTGGCCATCATCCAGTATGAAATAGGCCTCCCCGCCGTGCCCCTTGCCAAGCGCCAGTACAATCGCCTCGACCAGATTGGCGATATGGGTCGACGAGGTCATGACTTCGCCGCGATCAATCCAGGCAAACTGCCCGTCACGCGCCATTTTTTCGATGGCCGGCAGGATCGTCTGGTCGCCCGGCCCCCAGATCAGCCGGGGACGCAGCACGATGGTGACGAAGCCGTCGCCATTGGCATCGCGCACCAGTTGCTCGGCAATAGCCTTGGTAGCGCAATAGGGGTAGGTCGACCAGGGCGCGAGCGGAACGCTCTCATCGGCGTTGTCGACATCCTGCCCGTGCACGATGGCCGCTTCGGTTCCGATATGGATGAACCGCCCGGCACCGGCCGCTTTCGCCGCATCCAGCACCGCCTTGGTTCCCAGTACATTGGACTTGTACCAGGCGTCGCGCGGCCCCCATTCCTCGACAAATGCAGCCGAATGGATCAGTGCATCACAGCCTTCGACATGCGAAGCGTCGATGCTCTCCAGATCGCAGCGAACCGGGACCGCGCCTAGCGTGGCGATCTTCGCATCGGATGCCGCCGAGCGCGACATGGCGACGACCTCATGCCCGTCTGCAACCAGCCTTTTCGCTGCGGCACCGCCGACGAAACCCGATGCCCCGGTCACGAAAATCTTCATGCGATCCTCCCCAAGCACTTCTCCGCGTTACCGCGCTCTCCCCTCGTCGCGCTCCAGCAACAGCGAAAACAGGATGGCGCGGCATTCACCGTCGATGACGCCGTCGATATTGGCAGGCCGGAAACGGCGCTGAAAAGCGATGGTTGCCGCCCGGCCGTCCTCTATATCATAGCCAAACCGCTCCAGCGCCAGCACGAATGCTCCATCCGTCCAATAGGGATCGACCAGCCGTCCGTCAGGAATGGGCAGCGCAAGTTTCAGCTTGGCCAGCCGCTGCCAGTCGAACAGCTCGCCCGGGTCCTGCTTGCGGGCGGGTGCGACATCGCTGTGCCCGACAATATTGGCACGCGGAATGTCATGCCGACCGACAATATCCGCGACCAGCGGGATCAGCGCCGCCATCTGCTCCTCCGGAAAGGGGCGATAGCCGAATTCATGGCCGGGATTGACGATTTCAATGCCGATGCTGGCGCTGTTGACATCGCGAGTGCCGCGCCACCAGGCGCGCCCTGCGTGCCAGGCTCGATTGGCTTCATCGACCATGCGAATGACCTGACCGTCCTCCGTCACGACATAATGCGCGGAGACCTTTGCCTCTGCATCGGCCAGCCGTGCTATGGCCGAGGGGGCATCGACCATGCCGGTATAATGCAGCACCAGCATCGAAACCGGCAATGTCCGTTCATCGAAATTCGGCGAAGGGGTCTCGATCATGGTCAAGGTCGCACACTCTCCTCGCGCAGTCGCGCCAATGCCAGTTCCCTTGACCGCATTGCATTGCGAGCGGCAACGATAGCGACCCCCGCCAGCGCAATCAATCCGCCGGTAATCATCAACGGCGTCAGCGGGGTTGCAAACCACCAAGTGGCAAAGGCGACCGACACCACCGGGGTCGGGATGGTGAGCGGACTGACGACTGCCACATCATGACGCTGCAACAGCCATGTCATCGCGCCATGGCCGCCAATGCTCGATCCGATGGCGGCATATCCCGTCCACATCAGCGTATCCCGGTCCAGCTGCGGTATGGACGACAATTGCTGCGGCTCGAAAATCATCGCAATGGGCAGCAGGGTCAGTGCCCCGACCAGCCCCAGCCACCCGGCAATGTTGAGCACATTCAGGCCGCCCAGCTGCCGCTGGATCAGCGTGCCTGTCGCCCAGCACAGGCTGGCTATGGCGGAAATTGCAAGGCCGGGAAGCTCCTTTCCGGCTTCAGGATCAAAGACGAGCAAAACGACGCCCGACAGCGCCAGGATGACCCCGCCCAGCCGCGCCATGCCGATACGTTCCTTGAGGAATATCACCGCAAGGATCAGCGAAAAGGGAACGCCGAGCTGCCCGGCAATAGCCAGCGCACTGACATTGGTCGCGACCTGCAGCGACAGGCCGATTGCCGCATAGAAAAGCCCGCCCGAAAGCACGCCCAGGCCAAGCAGCGCCGTCATCCTTCCGGGCACGATCCGCATGAAAGGCAGGCAGACCAGTGCGACCATCGCCTGCCGCAGAAACGCCCCCGATAGTGCTCCGGCACCCTCGACCGCCATTTTCATGGCTATGATATTGAATCCCCAGAGCAGGATCATCACGAACGCCACGGCGAAATCCAGGCGTCCAAACGCATTTTCGCTTCGGTTGGCGCTTTTTTGGCTATCGCCAGTCAGGATTGCGGGTTCGGCCATGGCCAGCCCATAGCCCGATCAATTGCAGCGGGGAAACAGCTTTGTTCAGCTAGCTTGCAGGACCGGCAGATAGGTTCCGCGAATGGCCGGATTGGTCTCGAATATCTCGGTCTGGCCGATCACGGTTTCAGCCGAGCCGAGCACCAGCAATCCATCGGGCGCAATCGACCGGGCAATCCGCGAATAGGCGATATGGCGGGTTTCGGGCGCGAAATACATCAGCACATTGCGGCACAGAACGAGATCGAACGGCCCGGAAACACTGCCCGGACGCAGAATATTCTCCTGCTTGAATGTCACGAGCCGATGAATGTCGGGGTTGACGATCCACTCCTCGCCATCTTGTTCGAAATGCTTGAGCATCAGGTCAACAGAAAGCCCGCGCTGTATCTCGAACTGGCTAAAGCGTCCGCTGCGCGCCTTGGCGAGCGCGGTTTCGGAAATGTCCGTACCGACAATCTCCACATTCCAGCCCTGCCATACCGCAGCGTCATCCCTGATCATCATCGCCAGCGACAGCGGCTCCTGCCCGGTCGAGCAGCCAGCGCACCAGATGCGAATGGCGCGGCGCGCCTTTCTCAGTTCGCGCAGATGCGGCAAGACCTGCCCGCGGATGGCAGAGAAGGTCGCCACGTCGCGAAAGAAGAAGCTCTCATTGTTGAGCATCGCCTCAAGAGATTTCTGGAGCAGATGCTCGTTCTCGCCATCGAGCAGCACCGCGACCATCGCTTCAAGATCGGGAATCCCGGCATCTTTGAGCACCGGCGCAAGCGCGGTCTGGATACGCCAGTAACGGCTTGGCGCGATCTGCTGTCCGGTCCGCGATTCGAGCAGGCCGGCAAGGACACGCGTGGCGTTGACTGCGGGTTGATCGTGAATCATGTCGTTTCCAGCCAGTAATCGACGATGACATCGGCAATGGCCGCCGGATCGAGTACCGCACTCGCCAGACCTTCGCGGGCGACAACGCCAGGCATGCCCCAAACAACGCTGCTCGCCGGGTCCTGCACATAGATGGCGCAACCGGCATCCGCCATATAGCGCGATCCGATCAGGCCATCCTGTCCCATGCCGCTCAGAATCACGGCAGCGGCGGCATCGCCATAGGTTTTTGCCACGGAGGCGAGCATCGGATCGACCGACGGGCAATAGGGTGTCGGACCCCAATCACTGGTCAGGAAAATATGTTCCTTTTCATGGATACGGCGACAGGTGAGGTGCGCATTGCCGGGGGCGACATAGACCGTGTTGCGAGCAATGGCGGCACCGTCACGCGCCAGCATCACCTTGCGCGGGATCTTCGCATCAAGCTGCTCGACAAAATAATTGAGGAAATTTGCGGGCAAGTGCTGGGTAACCAGTATCGGGGCATCGATGCGCGAATCGAGCCGTCCCAGCAATTTGTAGAGCGCCTGGATTCCGCCCGTGGATGCACCAATGGCAAGGCATTCCAAGCTGCTGGCGGGTTTTGCCGGAACAATCGGCTTCGCCACCACCGGTCCGCGCAGCAATTGCGACTTGGCCTCGTGCAGCAGCCGCAGCCGCGTGATGAGAAGCGCGCTGAAATCGCTCGAATAGCTGTTGCGGCCCGGCTTGGCGAGCGTATCGCAGGCACCCAGCGACAGTGCGCGCAGCACCGCAGGTGCCCCGTCTTCGCACAGCGAGGACAACACCAGCACTTTGGCACCGCGACCGGCTTTCAGAATGTCAGGCAGCGCCTCCAGCCCCGTCCGGCCCGGCATCTCTATGTCGAGCAGGACGATATCGACCCGGTTGCGCGCGAGATAATCCAGAGCGTCAGCGGCGCTGCCGACACTGCTGGCGACCTTGAAACCTTCGGCCTTGACGAGAATATGGGTGATGACCGACCGCACAACCAGGCTGTCGTCAACGACCAGCACCTTCATCGGCTGATCGCTGGCATGGCCTGCAATGTCGGGACTGCCCCTTGAAAAACCTATGTCCATCGACGGCAAGCCTCAGGCGCAACCGACAAGCTGCAGCTTGGACTCAATCGTCTCCCGGTCGAACGGTTTCATGACATATTCGTCGGCCCCGGCATCGACGGCGGCCTGAATATGGTTGCGGCCATTTTCGGTCGTGCAGAACAGCACCTTGGGCCTGTCTCCGCCCGGCGTCTTGCGCAGCGCGATCAGGAAATCCATTCCGCTCATCACCGGCATGTTCCAGTCCAGCAAAATAGCATCGGGCATGCCGTTCTGGCACCGGTCCAGCGCCTGCTTGCCGTCGGCGGCCTCTTCAACCTGAAAATCCAGCGTTTCAAGGATATGGCGCGCTACTTTGCGGATGACATTGCTATCATCGACGATCAGGCAGGTTTTCATAAGAGGGTACCTCGGGAAAAACGGTCAATGGACTGGCAATAGGCGAAAGAAGTAATTTACGGGTTAATGGCTGGTCCGGAACTTGTGCCCATTTCGGACCCAATCATCCTCATGCCGCATGGGCCAGGGCGGGATTGATTAGCCGCGCAGGATCGATGACCAGATAGGTTTCGGCATCATCCTCCAGCACCGCCGTTCCGATCAGTTCCCATCCGGCGGGCAGTTTCCGCTGGAGCGGTCGCGGCTGGCTGGCAACAGTAATGACATCGGACACTTCATCGACCAGCAGGCCATAGGAAAAGCCGCCCACTTCCACGACGACGGCATTCTGGCCGACGCGGAGATCCTGCTGCTCGCCGGTCAGGTGAAACTGGCAATCGATCAGCGTCAGCACCCGGCTGCGCAATGCGTACAGGCCGGCAATATAGGGCGCGGCGGATGGTATCGGCGTCGCGTCACTCACCTTGACCACGCTTTCGACCCATTGGGCGGCGATTGCGACGCGCTCTCCAGCGATGCGGGCTATCAGATAGAGGTCCTTCATTACGCCTGCCTCCGTGCCAGCCCATCGCGCAGCGCATCCAATATGCCGTCGCGATCATAGCGATCCACACCGCCATTTGTGCCATTCTTGCCGGAGCTGCCCAGCCGGACCACGGGAAGGTCGGCCAATCCGGCCAGTTCCTCTCCATCCATGGCGAGATAGATATCCGCATCCAGCGCCTCTGCCTCATCAGCGGAATCGGCCATCACCACGCGATAGCCCGATGACCGCAGCAGCGGCGCCAGCATGTTGCGTGCCCAGCCATCGCCCGAACCGACCAGACAGCAGAGCGGGCGTGACGACGGCGTCTCCGTCTTGCGGTCGCCCAGCATCGCCGAAAAGACCCAATGGCCATCGACAATCTCGACCAGTTCGTCACCCAGGAACATGACCCCGGCGATCCCGATCTTGTCGGGCGTCGCCTCAAACTCATTGGGCAATGCGACAATGTCCACCACATCGGCCACCGCATGGACCAGCCTTGCATGGCCATCAAAGAGGTGCAGGATCTTCACCATATCCTCTTCAGGCAAGCTGTTCAGTCCGTGAACGGGACGGGTTCCGTCCTCCACGCGCATGTGGAAATGGCCGCAAGACTTGGCAAAATGGTCTGCCGGAACGTCCTCGACCCGTTCAACAAGGCCCAGCAAGATGGCGCGCAACCGGCCCTTGCGGTCACGAAACAGCAATCCGGATTCCTGCCCTTGCTGCGCGCATTCGCTGGTCTCAGCCTGGACGGTTTCCTGTCCGGTTCCGCTGATCTGGGCGCGCTTGGCCATGCCGACCGGATCGAGCAGCAGCATCGGGCGGCCATTGTCCGGCAGCGTTGTTCCTGCATAAAGGCCATCGGCCATGATCACTGGCGCACCCGGCCGCACCACCAGTTCCTCATGATCCAGAACCGCTTCGACGCCGAGCGCATAGTTAAGATCGGACGAAGCATTGATGGTGACGATGGTCCGCTTGACCGGCGCATCCTCATCGGCCGCCAGTCCCAATATGTCTTCCAGATCAACAAAGGGCAGGCTCTTGCCGCGAATATAGGCGATGCGCGTGCCGCCGGCCTGTTCGATCCGCACCTGCTGGTTGTTCTGAAACAGAATCTCGCGAATGGATGAGCGCGGCATGGCGAACTGCTGCCCGCCCGCGCTCAGCGTCAGGCAGGGAATAATGGTCAGCGTCAGCGGAACGCGCAGCACGATCTTCAGGCCCTTGCCCGGCCGGTTGTCAATGTCGATTGAGCCGCCGACACGCTCGATATTGGCGCGCACTACATCCATTCCAACCCCGCGGCCAGAAATGGCGGTAACACTGCTGGCGGTAGAAATACCGGGCGCAAAGATCAGCTCCAGCTTTGCCCGGTCCGACAGCATCTGCGCCTCTGCCCTGGTCCGGATCCGCGCGGAGACCGCCTTTTCGACCAGCCTGTCGATATCGATCCCGCGTCCGTCATCGACAATCTCGATAAGAATCTGGTTCCCGGCCTGATAGCCCGATACCGACAGCCGCCCGGCATCCGGCTTGCCTGCCGCGCGCCGGTCTTCCGGCGGTTCGATGCCATGGTCGACCGAATTGCGGATGATGTGGGTCAGCGGATCGCGGATGATTTCGAGCATCTCGCGGTCCAGCTCGACATTATGCCCTGAAGTGGAAAGATCGACCTTCTTGCCGAGTTCGTGCGCCAGATCCCTGACCAGACGGGGCAAGGGCGAAAATATGCGCTCGATCCGCTGCATGCGGGTCTGGCCGATCGAATCGCGCATATCGGCAATGCAGCCCGACAGGCGATGGAAAGCGGCTTCAAGAGCGGGGTCGATATCGGATTCGCGCAGGCATCGCGCCACCTCATTGCGCGCCAGAACCATGTCCGACACCCCGTTCATCAGGTGATCGATCAGGTCCAGCGGAACCCTGATGCTGCGCATGATGGTCGATGCGGTGGCGGGCTCGTCAGCGGCCGTCGTGATTTCCAGATCGCTGAGATGACTCTCATCCACCTCATGCACGGCCAGCTGATCTTCGCTGAGCGCCTTGATGAGATCGGCATCGCTGCCATCTTCCAGCGGAACGCCAGCCTCCATCACTGCAATCAGTTCGGCAATGCGGTCGATGATCGCCAATATGCCGTCCACCAATGCGGGAGACGGCTCGCGGGTGCCGTCGCGCAGCGCGCTCAGCACATCCTCGGCAGCATGGCTCAGCCGCTCGAAGCGCGGAAGGTTGAGGAAGCCGCAGCTGCCCTTGATGGTGTGAAAAAACCGGAAAATCGCGTCCAGACGCTGCTTGTCGCCGGGATTGGCCTCCCAGCGCACCAGTTCGCTGGCCAGAGAATCCAGCGTTTCGCGCGTTTCAGCGATAAATTCCTGTAACAGATCGTCCATTGGGCCTGCCCGAAGCTGTGAGACAGGCATTTGCGGGCAATATGGTTAACATCCGGTTGATCCGGGCGGCACGCATATGTCCGATCCGGCATGTTTTCCCTGCCGGCAAAGCGCCGGTATCAGCCGTCCAGAGCAGCGCCGATAGTCACCGACTGGTCATCATGCGCCACCTGGATCGCACCATTGCGCTCGGCTGCGATCAGCGCCGTCATATGGGCGGCGGCGGTCCGCGCGCCGATATCCTGCTCGGCCAAAGCACCGGTCAGTGCCTTTTCGATGCTTTCATCCAGCACGACGCGCGCGCCACTGGCCCGGACCGCAATCTCCACCCTGTTATTGCTCGGCTCGGCAGCGATGGTGAGTTCGCCGCCGCGCACCAATGTGTCCATCCCGATCAGGGCGAGATTGAGCAGGATTTTCACGGCAGGCTTGGGCAGGCTGTCCGCAGCGACATTCCACTGCATCGACAGCCGGTCCTTTTCGCCAACAAGTGCCTCGATCAGCTGCTTTGGCTCATTGCTGTCGACCATTTCGCCAAAGCCGCCTGCCGCGCCAAAGGCCAGGCGAAAAAATTTGAGCTTGTGGGCGGAAATCCGGGCACTGTCGGCCAGCAGGTCAAGGCAATGCTGCCGCATCTTGGGATCGGTCTCGTCCGCGAGCAATTCCAGGCCATTGTTCATCGCCCCGACCGGGCTCAGCAAATCATGGCAAAGCCGCGAGCATAACAGGCTGGCAAGGTCGGTCGGGGAAAGGCTCATGCTGGGCTTCCAAATAATGGCTTGTGGGAACGCTTACACCGCTCCGATTGCCGTGCCATGTGGCGAATTTGCCCGGCAAGCGCAAGCACGGATAGGTTCACTCCCGTTTCAATCCTGGTCGAGCACAACCAGCGCCAGCGGCTCAAACACGTCCCGATGCGCACCTCCCGGCGCGTTGCGCCACAGGCTGGCCCTGCCATTCGCGATAATCATCCACAAGCGGCCATCGCATGCCGCACGGGCGGCATCCTCTGCCGAGGGCAGGAGCGAACCATCGGGGTGCGAATGATAATAGCCCAGCACCTGCGGCCCGCCATTGCGCGCCCGTCGTTCGGCGGCGATCAGCACCGCCGGATCAATCTCGAACCGGACAAGCGGCGATGCCGAGACATTGGCCGCCGGTGCGATCGCTTCAACCGTATCGCCCGCCCCCAGCAGCAATCCGCAGCATTCGGCCGGCATGGCCTCGCGCGCTGCCGTCATAAGTCTTTCGTGCAGCGATCTTGATATGCGGATGTCCATGCACCAGATTTAGCCGATGACGGGGGAAAAGACCAAGCGCCAGGGTGTGATCCCCCAAAGCTGTGCCGGACAGCGCATCGACGCGGCGCTGGCGCTGGTCGAGCCCGATGTCTCGCGCGAGCGGATCAAGGCGCTGATCCGCGACGGCCTTGTCAGCATTGACGGACAGCCCCTCGCCCGCGCATCGAGCCGCGCCGTTCCGGAGCAGCATTACGCCATCATCCTGCCCGATGCCGAACCCGCCGAGGCGCAGGCCGAAAACATAGCGCTCGCCATCGTCCATGAGGATGACGACCTGATCGTGATCGACAAGCCCGCCGGGATGGTGGTGCACCCCGCCGCCGGGCATGCCGGGGGAACGCTGGTCAATGCGCTGCTCCACCATTGTCATGGCAAGCTTTCGGGCATTGGCGGTGTGGCACGGCCCGGTATCGTCCACCGCATCGACAAGGACACATCGGGACTGCTGGTCGTCGCCAAGAGCGACCGCGCGCATGCCGGGCTTGCCGGCCAGTTTGCCGATCACAGTATCGACCGCCAGTATCACGCCATAGTCCAGGGCATCCCCCGGCCCGCCAGCGGCACAGTCACCGGCAATATCGGGCGCAGCAGCACCGACCGGAAGAAGATGGCGATGGTCGGCGAAGGCCGTGGCAAGCACGCCGTCACCCATTATCAGGTGGAGGAGCGGCTTGGCGAGGCTTCACTGGTCACCTGTCGCCTTGAAACCGGGCGCACCCATCAGGTGCGGGTGCACATGGCCAGCATCGGCCATTCGCTGGTCGGCGATCAGGCCTATGGCCGCCCGGCAAAACCGCTTCGCGAAACGCTGAAAACCCTGAATTTCCGCCGTCAGGCATTGCACGCGGCGGCGCTGGGCTTTATACATCCGGTGACGGAATTGAAATGCGAATATTTCAGTCCAATTCCGTCGGATATGAAGGAACTTTTAAGCCATTTGCGGGTTTAAGGTTCTGAACAAGAGCGATCTCTTTGCGGGTGCTTGACGAGGCCCGCAGCCGGATCGGCAACAAAGGAACGAAAATGACGGATAAATCCAGAGTTCCGGCAACAATTCCTGCCCTGGGGGGGGAAGCGAGCCTGAACAGATATCTAACCGAAATTCGCAAATATCCGCTTTTGACAGCCGAGCAGGAATATATGCTCGCAAAGCGCTATGCCGAACATGAAGATCCCGAAGCTGCGGCCCAGCTGGTCACATCGCACCTGCGACTGGTGGCGAAGATAGCCATGGGCTATCGCGGCTATGGCCTGCCCGTTTCGGAGCTGATTTCCGAAGGCAATATCGGCCTGATGCAGGGCGTCAAGAAGTTCGAGCCGGATCGCGGATTCCGCCTGGCCACCTATGCAATGTGGTGGATCAAGGCGTCGATCCAGGAATTCATCCTGCGCAGCTGGAGCCTCGTGAAAATGGGCACCACCGCAGCACAGAAGAAATTGTTCTTCAATCTAAGGAAGATGAAGAACAATCTTCAGGCCTTTGAGGAAGGCGACCTCCACCCGGACGATGTTCATACCATCGCCACGCGGCTCGGCGTGACCGAAGCCGAAGTCACCAGCATGAACCGCCGCATGGCGATGGGCGGCGATGCGTCGCTCAACGTGCCGATGCGCGAGGATGGCGACGGGCAGTGGATGGACTGGCTGACCGATGACGCGCCCCTGCAGGACGAGGCAGTCGCCGAGGAGCAGGAAGCTTCCTTCCGGCACGAATTGCTGGGCGAAGCGCTGGAATCGCTCAACGAGCGCGAGCGGCATATCCTTGCCGAACGTCGCCTGTCGGACGAGCCGAAAACGCTCGAAGAGCTCAGCCAGGTCTATAATGTGAGCCGCGAGCGGGTTCGCCAGATCGAGGTGCGTGCCTTTGAGAAGATTCAGAAGGCGATGCTGCGACTGGTCAGCGAAAAGCAGCTGGCGCTGCCCGCCTGATCAGACGGATAGCGGCTGGCACTTTCCGCCGGTCACGAGGAAATATCGGACGGGGACCGGAAACGGTCCCCGTTTTTTTGCCCACCCCGGTCCGTGGTCCATTTCCGAACCGTGAAATGTTCCATTTCACAAGAAATCGCTATACGCTCGCACAATGGCGACATCTGAAAGGGGGCCATTGGCCCGGCTGTTCCTGTTTTTCTTCAAGCTGGGGCTTTATTTTGTCCTGATATCTGTGCTGATCGTCGGCATCTTTGCGGTGGTACCGCCGCCTACCACCATCACCATGATCAGCGATGAAAATGGCGCCACGCGCGACTGGGAACCGCTGGAGAATATCAACCGCAACCTGGTTTCAGCGGTGATCGCGGCGGAAGATGCCAAATTTTGCAGCCATAACGGCTTTGATCGCGAGGCCATAGAAGATGCGATGCGCCGCAACGCCTCGGGCGGACGCATTCGCGGCGGATCAACAATCAGCCAGCAAACCGCGAAGAACGTGTTCCTGTGGCAGGGCGGCGGCTATTTCCGCAAGGGGCTGGAGGCCTGGTTCACCCTGCTGATCGAGACCATCTGGGGCAAAAGGCGAATCATGGAAGTCTATCTCAACGTCGCGGAGACCGGGATCGGCACCTATGGCGCAGAGGCGGGAAGCCAACGCTATTTCGGCAAGAGCGCGGCCAGCCTCAGCCGGATAGAGGCGGCGCGCATGGCCGCCGCCCTTCCCCTACCCAAGCAGCGCGCCGTCAAGAATCCCGGAGGCTTCACCCGGCGTTACGGCAACAGCATCGCGGCCCGGATCAACGTGGTTCAGGGCGACGGCCTGGATAGCTGCACGCTTCCCTGATCTGCACGTCGTCGAATAAAATCAGCACCGCCCAGCAAGATCAGCGCCCCATGAAAAAGGGCGCGAGGGTTGCCCCCCGCGCCCTGATTTCATTCAGACCGGCAACGATCAGAAATCGTAGCTGATGCCGACCTTCAGACGCCATACTGACGAGCTGAAGTTGATCTGGTTGTCAGCCGCAATGGCGTCTGCTCCACGGAAGCTGGTGATGATGTAACGCCCGGCCGAGTCGACAGCATTGCCCGTGGTCGAGGCCACATCCTGCAGGCCCGAGAAGTCACGGCGACGCTGCACGTTCCAGTCCTGATCAAGGAAGTTCAGGAAGTTGTCCATCGTTGCATAGAGCTTCAGCTTGTCATCGCGACCGAAGAAGCGACCCGGACCCGGAATTTCCTGAGAGAAGGAAAGGTCAAGATCATAATACCAGCTGCCCGAGCAAGTGTTGCGCGGGATTGACTGGCCGATATAGTCCTTGGCGCAGCCCAGGCTGGCGGCATAGTCCGCCAGGCCTTGCACAGCCGTCATGTTGGAGCTGGGCGACACATTGGGATCGTTGATTCCGGTCGGCAGGTAGACAAGCGAATTGTCCGCACCCGACGAGGAGTCGTTGAAGTTGCCGCTGCCCGCGAAGGTCAGGCTGTAGGGCCGTCCGGCACGCGCAACGAAGGTGATACCAAGACGGGTCTTCAGGTCATCGAAGAACTCCTCGCGGAATGAGGTGCGCACCACGATGTTGTGCTTCGAGCTGTAGAAGCCGCGTGATTCGTCGGGATTCTGACGATCGAAGGCCGCCGTGCGGTCATAGTTCGAGCCCGCGGTGGAGTTGTACATGTTCCGCCGGTCATGCGCATCGGTATAAGCATAGCCTAGGCTGAAATCGACCCCGCCACCTTCAGTGAAGACGCCGCGGCCGAACTCCTTGGACAGGATGAACGACGCAATGTGGCTCTCATAGGAACCGGCATTGGTGAGCATCAGCTCGTCGTCGCGGCTGGTCGAGAAACAGACCGAGTTCACATTGCTGTAAACCGGGCCCGGATTGAGATCTACCAGCGTCGCGGTACAACCCGTATTATTCGGATCGATCGCGCGATAGATCGGACGGCCATCAATCGCGAAACCGTTCAGGCCGCGCGAAGGATCAGGCGTCTGCGACAGATCAACGATGGTATAAGGGTCCTGATAGCGGCTGTAGATATAGTCGAGATTGAGGTGCCAGCCGCTGAAGAAACCGTCCGTTGCAAAATCGATGTCCGATTCAAAGCCGAAATTGGCACGCAGCACCGAAGGCGTCTTGATATCAGGGCTGATCGACTGGGTATCACCCAGGCCACGCGCTGCCGATGCCGATGCGGACTGCTGGAAGCAAGTCGGAACGCCGGTAAACTGTCCGTTCACGACCACGTCAAGCTGCTGTCCGGGCGCAAGGCCGCATGCCGCATCCTGGGTCGAGCCGGTTGCAAAGCCACGACCGTCATTCTGGAAGGCATTGCCAAACCAGACCAGCGGGTCGCCGCCGGAGAACACGCCAATGCCACCGCGAATTTGCGGACGCGAGAACACGGCGAAATCATCCAGATCATAGGTCAGCGCCAGCCGCGGCATGACCAGCGGGTCAAGCGTGCTGAAGCCTGAGGTGTTCGAGAAGCCGTAACGCTGCAGGAAGACCGGGTTCAGCGCGGGCTTGCCGCCATCATACCAGTCGACACGAACGCCAGCGACAGCCGACAGGCGATCAGTAACCTGCCAGTCATCCTGTACGAACACCGAATAGATGTCGCGCTTGAATGCGGCAGCAGCATCGGTCACGTTGCCCGTTGCGGAGAAGTTGCCGAACGCGCCTTCCACACTGCCCGAAACGACACCGCCCGGGGTGTTGAAGGTATCGTTGTTTCCGGTACCCGGCGACAACAGGCCTTCGCGCAGATCATTGATGTTGCGGAAGATAAGCGTGCCCGTTGCATTCTGCACGAACAGGTTGAACAGGCTGGCATGGTTCAGCTCGGCACCGATCTTGATCTGGTGATCGCCGGCATCGATCTTGGCAGCCAGCCGAATCTGGTCGACATTGGTGCGCAGATCGTTTGCAGAGCGCGAGAAACCGGGGCCTGCCTCGACCGCGCCGGGAGCACCGGTGCCATTATCCACACCGACCACGATACGCGGAATCGGGTTGGACGACTGGCCTTCGCCACCGCCTATCGGATCCTGCAAATCCTGAACCTCTGAACGCGAATAGCGGACCTCGGTCGAGAAATTATCGGACCATTGTGAATAAAGACGCGCCGAATAATAGTTGGATTCGGTACCGCTCAGATAAAAGGTGTTCTGGCCTACAACCGTACCGGCAAAGGATCCGGTCGATGCCTGATCGTCTGAGCTGGTGCTGGCCTCTTCAAGCCGCTGATAGGTTGCCTCGAAACGATGATCGTCGGTAATCTGCCAGTCAGCGCGAATAAAGTAGCGGTCGTTCTCAAACGGACGGCTGGTCACCAGCGGACCGGTCTCAATTCCGTAAATGCTGCTCAGCACACTCGAAATCTCGTTGAACTGGTCAACGGTAACCTGGTTGATCGGCGTCGGGAAACCTGCGCCGCCAGGACCGCTATCCTGTGACTGGCCAGCCTCCTGATGCTCATAAGCACCGAACAGGAACAGCTTGTCCTTGATAATCGGACCACCGAGATACACGCCCCAGCGCTTTTCGGGCTCGATCGGCGCAATCGGAATGCCCTTGACGCTGTCGCCGCGCAGGCCTGAGTCCGAATATTCGAAAAAGCCGCCAAACTTGTAATCGTTAGAGCCTGATTTGGTCACGACGTTGATCGAGCAACCCGTGAAATTGCCATAATCGACGTCGAACGGTGCAAACTGCACCTGCGTTTCGCGAACCGCATCATAAGGAATGGGGGTCGAGCTGCGCGAAGAGAAGCCGGTATCGTTCAGGCCGTAAATATCGCCCTGGCTGATACCGTCGACGGTGAAGGCATTGCCACGGTCATTGCCGCCAAGGCAGGAAATGCGATCCTGGCCCGAGCCGCCATCGTCACGATCAAGACTGACACGCGGGTCAATACGGATAATATCGCGCACGTCACGGTTGAAGCTAGGGGCACTTTCCAGAACTTCCGCGGTAAAACTCTGGCCGGGACCGACCGAAAGCTGCGCAGCCTGAACGCGCGATGCGGTCACGAGAATGATGCCGCCGCCAGAGGTCAGCGTGAAGGTCAGGCTGGTATTGCCCTGCAGGGTCGTGTTGACGCCCTCGACAGTCTGGCCCTCAAAACCATCAGCCGTAGCGGTAACCGTGTACGGGCCGCCCGTGACAAGACCGGTCAGGTTGAAGGTGCCGCCGCTGCCGGTTGTGATGGTGCGGCTGGCGCCCGAACGCGTGTCGGTAACGACAACTTCCGCGCCTGCGACAGGCATGCCTGCCTCGTCGAGAACCGTACCTTCGATACCCGATGTGATCTGCTGGGCCGCAGCCGGTGCTGCAAGGCCGCATGCAAGCGAAAGTGATGCGGCACTGGCCGCCAGATAATATCTGATATGCATCTTCAATGATCCCCTAAGGCCACAACCCGCTCGTGGCTTCGACAGATAACCCGGTATTGAGTCGAGCGGGCGTTAAGCGCGCTTATGGTCAATTTCGCTGCGCGACTATTTCTTTTTTGTGACAGATTTGTTGCAGCACGTTCGAGCGTCATGCGAGTTATCCACAGGCGCATTAAGGTACTGATTTTAAATCATTACTTATCCACAAGCGCCGGGAAATAGCGTGCTGCACATCTGCGATTGAAGGCGAATTGATACGTTTTTGATGCCTGTGCGCTATTCTTGCCACACCCTTTATGCTGCATCGCAGCACGACCGGACAATGCGCCGAATCAGGCGCAGTTGAGACTCTTTGGAAGCTTCGCCCGGGAAACGCCGATTTTCAGATTGATTTGGCAGGACATCGCCATGCCGACCGTTGCCGGAACGCTAAAACGACTCGGGAAATATCGGGCCTAAAGGCCGATCAAGGCCTCAGGCGGCGTCGCCTGCCTCAACCTTGTCCTGCTGGGCAAAGACCTGGATCGGCTCCTTGCGTCCGGCCACCACCTCGCCATCGATGACGATTTCCGATACGCCTTCCATGGTCGGAAGATCGAACATGGTATCGAGCAGGATCGCCTCGACAATCGAGCGCAGGCCGCGCGCACCGGTCTTGCGTTCAATGGCCTTCTGGGCAATCGCCTTGAGCGCATCGTCGGTGAAGGTCAGGTCGACCTCCTCCAGTTCGAACAGCTTGCCATATTGCTTGATAAGCGCGTTTTTCGGCTCGCTGAGAATCTTGACCAGCGCATCGATATCCAGATCCTCAAGCGTAGCGATCACCGGCAGGCGACCGACAAATTCGGGGATGAGCCCGAATTTCAGCAGATCCTCCGGCTCGCCATGCTTCAGCAGCTCGCCCGTCTTGCGCTCTTCAGGTGCGGCGACATGCGCGCCAAAGCCGATCGACTTGCCCTGCAGGCGATCCCCGATGATCTTTTCAAGACCGGCAAACGCCCCGCCACAGATGAACAGGATGTTGGTGGTGTCCACCTGCAGGAATTCCTGCTGCGGATGCTTGCGCCCTCCCTGCGGCGGTACAGAGGCCGTGGTGCCTTCCATCAGCTTGAGCAGGGCCTGCTGAACCCCCTCGCCCGATACGTCGCGGGTGATGGATGGATTTTCGGCCTTGCGGCTGATCTTGTCGATCTCATCGATATAGACGATGCCGCGCTGTGCCTTTTCGACATTATAGTCGCTGGCCTGAAGCAGCTTCAGAATGATATTCTCGACATCTTCGCCAACATATCCCGCCTCGGTCAGCGTCGTGGCATCGGCCATGGTGAAGGGAACATCAAAGGTACGCGCCAGGGTCTGCGCCAGCAGCGTCTTGCCGCAACCGGTGGGGCCGACCAGCAGGATGTTCGACTTGGCCAGCTCGACATCGCCTGCCTTGCTGGCATGGTTCAGCCGCTTGTAATGATTGTGCACCGCGACCGAAAGGACGCGCTTGGCGCGCTCCTGGCCGATGACATAGTCGTTAAGGACGTCGCAGATTTCCTGCGGGGTTGGAACGCCGCCATCCTTCTTGCCGGTCAGGCCCGCCTTGGTTTCCTCGCGGATGATGTCGTTGCACAGCTCGACACACTCGTCGCAGATGAACACGGTCGGTCCGGCGATGAGCTTGCGCACTTCGTGCTGCGACTTGCCGCAGAAAGAGCAATACAGGGTGCTCTTTGAATCCGAACCGCTCAATTTCGTCATACTCAATCCTCAGACCCGGATGCACCGGACTCACCGTTTCACCCTAATGCATAACGGTCATATTTCAACACGCAAGCCGCCAGCACCCTTTGTTCCGAAATGGAGCCGAAAGGGCGCAATGGATGAACCGCCTGACGCCAGCCAAGGCTATCGGCAAATCCTTGCTATTTGCTTGCCTCGTCACTCGGCATCGGGCGCTTTTCGAAAACCTCGTCGACCAGGCCGAAAGCCTTGGCTTCGTCAGCCTCCAGGAAAGTATCGCGGTCCATGGCCTTTTCGATCTCTTCCAGCGGCTTGCCGGTATATTTCTCATACAGCGCATTGAGCCGCGTGCGGATGCGCAGGATTTCCTTGGCCTGGATCTCGATATCCGATGCCATGCCGCGCGCGCCGCCCGATGGCTGATGCACCATGATGCGGGCATTGGACATGGCGATGCGCATGCCCGGCTCGCCTGCGGCAAGCAGGAAACTGCCCATGCTGGCGGCCTGGCCGACACAGACCGTGCCGACGCGCGGACGGATATATTGCATGGTATCATGGATCGCCATGCCCGCCGTGACGACACCGCCCGGCGAGTTGATATACATGAAGATATCCTTTTTCGGATTTTCCGATTCAAGGAACAGCAGCTGCGCCACGATCAGCGAAGCCATGGTATCCTCAACCTGGCCGGTCACGAAGACGATGCGTTCACGCAGCAACCGAGAGAAAATGTCGAAACTGCGTTCGCCGCGGCTGGTCTGCTCAACCACCATCGGCACAAGTGCGTCGTGAATCGGATCATGCATGGGATATGTCTTTCCTGTTCTGCCCAAAACCAAAACGCCCGGACCGGATGGATGGCGTATTGCCGACATAGATCGGCGCATTGATCCGAATGTTCAAGGGGTCATGGCGCAGGAAACGCAACATGACCCCATGGCAGATCAGGCTTTTTTGGCGGGTGCCTTGGCGGCGGGCTTCTTGGCCGCAGGCTTTTTTGCAGCGGGTTTCTTTTCCGCCGGTGCAGCAGCCTTGGGCTTCGCCGCAGCCTTTTTGGCAGGTGCCTTCTTTGCAGGGGCCGCTTCGCCAGCCGGTGCGGCTTCCGCCTTGGCGGCGGGCTTTTTCGCAGCCGGTTTCTTGGCCGGAGCCTTTTTGGCGGTCGGCTTTTTCGCTGCCTGAACCTCGGCCTCGTCTTCCGCCTCGATCGCGGCTTCCAGCTCGTCGCGGGTAACGCTGCGGTCGCTCACCTCGGCCTTGTCGAACAGGAAATCGACGACCTTGTCCTCATAGAGCGGGGCGCGAAGCTGCGCTGCAGCCATGGCGTTTTCGCGAATATATTGCGCAAACCGCTCGCGGTCTTCGGGGCGATATTGCTGGGCAGCCTGCTGGATCAGCATGTTCATTTCCTGCCCGCTGACCTCTACGCCATGCGCCTGGCCGATTTCGGACAGCAACAGGCCAAGGCGGACGCGGCGAACGGCGATGGAACGATATTCCTCGCGATCATTCTCCATTTCCTTCCTGGCGGCTTCCGGATCGTCATCATTGGCCGCTTCCTGTTCCAGCTGCGCCCAGATCTGGTTGAACTCGGCCTCGACCATGGTCGGCGGCACTTCGAAATCATGGCTGGCGGCCAGCTGGTCGAGCAGCTTGCGCTTCATGTGCGTACGGGTCAGGCCGTTAAGCTCCTGCTCCAGCTGCCCCTTGATAAGGCCGCGCAGCTGTTCAAGGCTTTCAAGGCCCAGCGACTTGGCGAAATCGTCGTCGATCTTCGTTTCGCCCGGCTTCTTGACTTCGCCAACGACAATATCAAACGTCGCGGCCTTGCCCTTCAGGCTGTCGACACCGTAATTTTCCGGGAAGGTGACATTGATGACCTTCTCATCATTGGCCTTCACGCCGACCAGCTGATCCTCAAAGCCAGGAATGAGCTGGCCCGAGCCGAGCTCGACCGCCATGCCCTCGCCCTTGCCGCCATCAAAGGGCACGCCATCGACCTTGCCTTCAAAGTCGATGATGACCTGGTCGCCGGTCTTCGCCTTGTAGCTCTTGGCGGCGGTCTCAAAGCTCTTCTGGCCCTGGGCGATGCGCGCCACGGCCTCGTCGATCGCCGCATCCTCGGGCTCGACGGTCAGGCGTTCCAGCTTCAGGCCGTCAATCGACGGTGCCTCGATCTGGGGCAGCACTTCCAGCTCCACCTTGAGCTCGGCATCCTTGCCCGCCTCATATTTCTCGTCGAGATCAACCGATGGCTGAATGGCGGGACGCAGGCCATTGTCGCGGATCGCCTTGTCGACGCTTTCCTGGATCGAGCTGTTCAGCGCATCCTGCATCAGCGCTTCGCCGTGCATCTTGCGGACCAGATTCGCGGGAACCTTGCCGGGGCGGAAACCGGGCATGCGCACCTGCGGCGCGATCTTCTTCACCTCCGCATCGACCCGGCCTTCCAGATCCTTGGCGGTGATGGTGATGGAATAGGCCCGCTTCAGGCCTTCATTCAACGTCTCGACAATCTGCATCGTGTAAACTCTTGGCTTTCCTAATTGTCACAAACCGGGGAGCGGTTATGGCGACGATGGTGCGGGCGAAGGGACTCGAACCCCCACATCTTGCGATACCAGAACCTAAATCTGGCGCGTCTACCAGTTCCGCCACGCCCGCATCGGGGTAATCAAGCGCGTGCGTCTATAGGAGTGTTCGGCAAAGGGCAAGCCCTGCTCGACGCATGGCAAATCGCGCGGAACATTGCGCCGACAGGGACGTTTCAATCCTGGAGGAGAATGGACATGACCACCCGGCCCGAACCCGATCAAAAGCCCCCGCCGCCCGACCGGATCGACCCGCAATCGCCACCGGAAACCCCGCCGCTGGCCCCGCCACAGGAAGACCCGGTGCGGCAACCGCCGGAGATCATCCCCGATGTGCCGAATATCGATGAACCGGGGCGCGGCCCTGACGAGGTTTGAGGAGATCGGAGGGAAGCTCTTTACGCACCGCCGGAAGACGTCCGGCCTGTCACCTCAATCCCCTTTGGTGAGATCGACTATCCTGTCGCGATCATAGCGCATTACTCCCGGAATCTCCGGCATCCGGCCAATTGCCAAACCGTAATAGTTGGGCAGTTTCCCGACCGGCCAATAACGAACCGGCCTGACGTTAAAATTGTCAAGGCGTGAATCCATTTCAGCTTCTGCAGAGCCCGGCAATTTAACCAGGGATTCGTAAAGCATTGGCACCGACGAATCTCCTTCTACCTTTTCCCGAACCTGATTGCGCAAATCCAAAAAACCTAAATCAACGATCTCGCCTGCCTTCGCCTCGAACGCGACACTGCCCATGCAAAAACAAGTTCCCGCAAAGACTCCATTCGCGCCGGCCATTATCAATCCGTAAATTCGATAAGAACCCGGCTTGACCTCCTGCAAATAAGTCGACGCCCCTTCATCTCCCTTTGCAAAGCGGTTCATCGGACCAATCGAGACCGTAGCGACCCTGGCGAACGGCATAAAATCGAAATTCTGCTCATTCACTTCGTCGGGTTTTTCCGGCACATTTACAGACGCTCCAGCAGCTTTGCGCGCGACAGCACGATCATAGGAAACCAGCTTTTTCTCATACTTGCTGCGCGCTTTCTCATACTCTGCCCCACGCACTTCATCATAGGCAGCCTGATCGTCAGCGTCGGGAATCCGCATAAGGAGAATTGGCGTCGGAGCGTCCGAACGTATCAACAAATACGCTTTGGACTGAACAAAGGACACTGTTGGCTTATCCTTGACCGCGCCCGCCTCTACAAAATCAGGCATTTTGGTCTTTGCATCTGCAGGCGCAATCAGAACCAGCGCCATCAGTGCAGCAAGAAGAAGCGAATATCTCACAGCCCAAGTGCCTTTCCTTCAAACTCTCCAGAAGAGGCAACAAGTGCCTGCTGCTTAAGCATAGTGAGCCGTTCGTCACTTTCACGGCTGGAAAAGCCTTCCTCGAAATTGAAGGCTTCCCATAAATCCTTTGAAAGACCATGCCTGTCATAGCCTTTGTAAAACATGCAGGTCCGCATATTTACGCGTCGCATCCGGCGAATTTCGCCCGATCCAAATATTGCCGAAACCATGATATTGGCTATCGCCCCTCCGACAGCGCCAGCCATCGTATTGGTGTACGGATAGGGAGCTTCCGCATAACCATATGGACTTGCCAATCCGCGCGCATAACCGTCGCACTCCACGATATCCGCAAAAGCAGTCGCAAAGTCCGCGTCATCACGGTGGAACACATAATATTTGTCATAGTCCTTTTCCGCGGTGCCATCGTCTGTGAATGAGAGCTCCGGCATGACAACGCCAGCGGCATCATCATTGGAAATGGCCAATTTTCCGAAAGGCGAGGCACTGTCTTCGAGGTAGACCGGCGCATCCGCCACTATCTCAGCCTGAGGCCGCTCCGCATCCTCACCAACATCCATCGCGTCAGTTTCCGCGCTCTGTGCCAGTGCAGTCGATACGGATACAGCAACCGCCAGCATTGCAGCTACAGTCTTCAAATTGCGCACAGCCCCTCCCCCAGAAATCGAGGCCGCAACTTCCCCTTTGAAATACGACCCGAACCATGTTTCGCCAAATAACGAGAATAAAATCAAGCCGGAAACGCAGGTCCGTCCAATATGGACAGATTCTGCCGCATCCGATCGTGGTCGCCGGAATGCTGATGCGATCAGATCATCTTGCGCAGAAGCTCGTTGACAAGCTTGGGATTGGCCTTGCCCTGCATCGCCTTCATGGTCTGGCCCACGAAAAAGCCGAACAGCGCTTCCTTGCCCGATTTATACTCGGCAACCTTGTCGGCATTGTCGGCCAGCACCTTGGCAACCGCTGCCTCGATGGCGCCAGTATCCGATGTCTGTTTCAGCCCCTTGTCCTCAACGATCTTCGCCGGGGCGTCGCCGGTCTCCAGCATGATTTCGAACACCTGCTTGGCGATGCTGCCCGAAATCGTGCCATCGGCCACCAGCGCCAGCAATTCGGCGCCCTGTTCGGGAGAAACCGGGCTTTCATCGACGGACTTGCCGAGCCGGTTGAGCGCGCCGAACAATTCGGAGAGCAGCCAGTTGGCCGCCGCCTTGGCCACCTCCGGCTCACCCTTTTTCTGGATGCGCGCGCTTTCCGCCAGCAGTGCCTCGAACCAGCGGGCGGTTTCCGCCTCGGCTGTCAAGACAGCGGCATTATAGGCGGAAAGGCCAAGCTCTCGCTCATAACGGGCGCGCTTCGCATCGGGCAGCTCGGGCAATGATGCGCGGCACTCCTCGATAAAGGCATCGTCCAGATCGACCGGCAACAGATCGGGATCGGGGAAATAGCGATAGTCATGCGCATCCTCCTTGGACCGCATCGACCGCGTCTCGCCCTTGTCCGGATCGAACAGACGCGTTTCCTGAACGATGCGCCCGCCACCCTCGATCACATCGACCTGGCGGTTTGCCTCATATTCAATGGCCTGCATGACGAAACGCACCGAATTGACGTTCTTGGTCTCGGTACGCGTGCCGAATTCATCGCCTGGCCGCCGCACGCTGACATTCACGTCAGCGCGCATCGAGCCTTCCTCCATATTGCCGTCGCATGATCCGACATAGCGCAGGATCGTGCGCAGCTTCTTGAGATAGGCCCCCGCTTCAGCGGGAGAACGCATATCAGGCCGCGATACGATTTCCATCAGCGCCACGCCCGAACGGTTGAGATCGACATAGCTCATCGTCGGATGCTGATCGTGCATCAGCTTGCCCGCATCCTGCTCGACATGCAGGCGTTCGATCCCGATCCGCTTGGTGACCGCGTCGGGATCCTTCTCGTCCAGGCTGACATCGACCACGCCCTCGCCGACAATCGGATGATAGAGCTGGCTGATCTGATAGCCCTGCGGCAGATCAGCATAGAAATAATTCTTGCGATCGAACCGCGACCATTTGTTGATCTGCGCATTGAGCGCCATGCCGGTGCGCACCGCCTGGCGAATGCACTCGCGATTGGGAACGGGCAGCATGCCGGGCATCGCCGCATCAACCAGGCTGACCTGGCTGTTCGGTTCCGCACCAAAATCGGTGGCCGCGCCGGAAAACAGCTTGGCCTTGCTGGTCACCTGGGCATGAACCTCAAGGCCGATCACGACCTCCCATTCGCCGGTTGCGCCCTGGATGCGATAGCTTGATTCAGTCATGCAGTTTTCCATTTACGTGCAAACATCCAGTTTGGCTGATGATCGAAGCACATCAGCCCCCGCACAATCCTCACCACCATTGCTCCGGCCGGGCGGTGAAGCCCGCGCGCTGTTCAATGGCCAGGCCTGCATTGAGCACACCCTGTTCGTCCATCGGCCGACCGATGATCTGCAGCCCCAGCGGCAGCCCCTGCCCGTCCAGCCCGCCAGGCACCGACATGGCAGGCAGCCCGGCCAGCGAGGCGGGCACCGCGAACACGTCATTGAGGTACATCGCGATAGGATCGTCGGTCTTCTCGCCAAGACCAAAGGCAGCGCTCGGCGCGGTCGGCGCGAGCAGAACGTCGCACTGTTCCCAGGCCCGTTCAAAATCACGCGCGATCAGCGTGCGGACCTTCTGCGCCTGGGTGTAGTAGGCATCATAGAAACCGGCGGAGAGCACATAGGTGCCGATCATGATGCGACGCCGGACCTCCGGTCCGAAACCGGCGGCGCGGGTTGCGGCATACATGTCCTGCAAACCGGCGCCATCGGGCAATTCGCGGCGGCCATAGCGCACTCCATCATAGCGGGCGAGGTTCGACGAAGCCTCTGCCGGAGCGATGATATAATAGGCGGGCAGCGCATAGCGCGTATGCGGCAGCGAGACTTCGACAATCTCCGCCCCCGCATCCTTCAGCCAGGCAGCACCCTGATCCCAGATCGCAGCGATCTCCGCAGGCATGCCGTCCATCCGGTATTCCTTGGGAATGCCGACGCGAATGCCGGTCAGATCGGCATTGAGGCCAGCCTCCCAGTGCGGCACGGGCAGGTCGAGCGAGGTGGAATCCTTGGGATCGAACCCGGCCATTGCCTCCAGCATGATCGCGCAATCGGTGACATCACGTGCCATCGGTCCGGCCTGATCGAGCGAGCTGGCAAAGGCAATAATGCCCCAGCGCGAGCAGCGGCCATAGGTCGGCTTGATCCCCGATATGCCCGTGAAGGCAGCGGGCTGGCGGATCGAGCCGCCGGTGTCGGTGCCGGTCGCTCCCGGGCACAGCCGCGCCGAAACCGCTGTAGACGAACCGCCCGACGACCCGCCGGGCGCGAGCGCGGCATTGCCGCCATCGTTGCGCCGCCAAGGCGAGATGACATTGCCGAACGCGCTGGTCTCGTTCGACGAGCCCATGGCAAACTGATCCATGTTGAGCTTGCCCAGCATGCCCGCACCCGCGCGCCACAAATTGGCGGAAACGGTGGACTCATAGGTCGGCTTGAACCCGTCCAATATCATGCTGGCCGAACGCGCTTCGACGCCTTCGGTGCAGAACAGATCCTTCATGCCGATCGGCACACCGGCCATTGGCGGCAATGTTTCGCCTGCGGCCCGCGCCTTGTCCGCCGCATCGGCAGCGGCCAGCGCATGATCGGGCGTCTTGATCAGAAAGGCGTTGAGCGCATCGGCGGCGGCCACGCGCGCATTGAACGCCTCGGCCACTTCGCGGGCGGAAAAATCCCCGGCGCGCACGCCGTTGCGGATCGCGGCAATGCCCAGATCGGTCAGCTCGCTCATTATTCGATCACCTTGGGCACGCCGAAAAAGCCATGTTCCGCCGCCGGAGCATTGGCCAGCACCTTGTCGCGGACATTGCCGTCGGTGACGACATCCTCGCGCAGGCGCAAATGATTGGGGATGACCGCCGTCATCGGCTCGACGCCGCTGACATCGACCTCGCCCAGCTGCTCCACAAAGCTCAGGATGTTGTTGAATTCGGGTACCATTGCCTCGGCATCCTCATCGCTCATCGCGATGCGCGCCAGGCTGGCGATTTTCTTCACGGTCTGGGTATCGACTGACATAGCGCGCCGCTAGCATCGGGCGGGGCGGCCTTCAAGCCATTTGCCATGTCGGTGCGGCAACATCAGCTATTTTGGCGGGGATTTTTGTCCTCTTTGCGCTGGCAGTCATCCCGGCTTAAGCATATATCGCGCATCCCGCCCAAACATGGCGCCCGATTTCAACCGCTGGAGGCTCTGTTGGCCCGCAAATTCCTCTACCTGATCGTCATCATCATCGTGCTGATCATCGGCGCACTGACCGCCATGAAGCTGTTCCCCATGGAATTGTCGCGCATGGTCTATGTGCCAAAGGCCGAATTCGTCGAACAGGAGGTGGTCGAGCCGGGCATCTATGCCGACAAGGCCATGTGGTTCGCCCGCCCCGAAATCACCGATGGCAATCCGGCATTGTGGACGCCCAAGGGATTCGAGCCGGACAGCAGCGGCCCGGTCGCGGTCTTTTACGTCCACCCCACCAGCTATCTTGCCAATGATTTCTGGAACGCGCCGCTGGACGACGAGGAATCGCAGGATCGCGCAAAGATATTCATCCGCAGCCAGGCCAGCACCTTCAACGCCGTCGGCCCGGTCTGGGCTCCGCGCTATCGCCAGGCTGCCTTTGGCGCTTTCCTGACCGACAAGCCGGAAGGGCAGATGGCGCTGGATGCCGCCTATTCCGATGTGCTGGCGGCGTTTGACGAATTCATCCGCGAACTGCCCGAAAACACGCCTTTCATCCTTGCAGGCCACAGCCAGGGCGCGCTGCACCTCACCCATTTGCTGAAGAATCGCATTGCAGGGCAGCCGCTCGCTAGCCGGGTGGTCGCCGCCTATGTGGTCGGCTGGCCAGTGTCGAAACAGACCGATCTGGCCGCCATGGGCCTGCCTGCTTGCGAAAAGGGAGATCAGCCGGGCTGCGTGCTGAGCTGGCAGAGCTTCGCCGAACCCGCCGAGCCGGAGATGATCCTTTCGGTGTTCGATGCCAGCACCGGCTTCGACGGACAGAGCCGCAAGGACAGCATCATGGTGTGCACCAACCCCGTTACCGGGGTGGAGCGCGAAGAAACCGCCGCCGATCAGAATATCGGCACGCTGGTGCCCAATGACGACCTGACCGATGGCGAGATTGTCGCAGGCGCAGTGCCGGCCAAGTGCGACGCGCGCGGCTTCCTGCTGATCGGCGCCCCCCCCGATCTCGGCAAATATGTGCTGCCGGGCAACAACTATCATGTCTATGACTATCCGCTGTTCTGGGCCGATGTGCGCGCGGACGCGGCGCGGCGGGTCAAGGCCTTTCTGGCTGAATGATTGCCCGCTCCGCCCTGGATTTTCGCGATGCCCTTCCCGATGGCGGTCGCCTGATGGGGCTGGATGTCGGCAGCAAGACCATCGGCACCGCCTTTTGCGATGCCGGATGGAGCTTCGCCACAGCCGCCACGACGATCAGGCGCACCAAATTCACGGCGGACAAGGCACAGCTGGCGGTATCAATTGGCGAACGGAATATCGCCGGGATTGTCATCGGCCTGCCGCTCAACATGGATGGCAGCGACAGTCCGCAAACCCAGTCAGTCCGCGCCTTTGCCCGCAACCTGGCCGATCTGGACCTGCCCATCCTGCTATGGGATGAACGCTGGTCGACGCAGGCGGTAGAGCGGGCGATGATTTCCGCCGATGTCAGCCGCAAAAAGCGCGCCGAACGCGTCGATTCCGCCGCCGCCGCCTTCATCCTGCAGGGCGCGATCGACGCAATGGCGCATTAAGCTGATATCGCGGCTTGAGAATCGGGCATTTCACGCCTAAAGCACTGCCTTTAATGACATCGCCAGCAACACCGCACACGCCGCGCCCCGCAAGCGACTATCCGCCGGGCAGCGCCGCCTTTCCACACCCGCATCTGCTGGGCATTTCCGGGCTGCAGCCCTGGGAGATCGAATTCCTGCTCGACGAGGCGGAACAATGGGTGGATCTGAACAGGCGGGCGAGCAAGCATGATGACCGGTTGCGCGGCCTGACCGTCATCAACGCCTTTTTCGAGAATTCGACACGAACGCTGCTCTCCTTCGAAATCGCCGGAAAGCGCCTCGGCGCGGACGTCGTCAACATGCATGCCGCGCAATCGAGCGTGAAAAAGGGCGAGACGCTGATCGACACGGCCATGACCCTGAACGCGATGCGCGCCGACGCCATCGTCATCCGGCATGGCAGCTCCGGCGCGGTACAGCTTATCGCAGACAAGGTTGCCTGCCCGGTGCTGAATGCGGGCGATGGCACCCATGAACACCCGACCCAGGCGCTGCTCGACGCACTCACCATCCGCCGCCGCAAGGGGCGGATTGCAGGCCTGACCGTCACCATTTGCGGCGATATTCTGCACAGCCGGGTTGCGCGGTCGAACATGCTGTGCCTGGCCTCGCTTGGCGCAAAGGTTCGGGTCGCCGGGCCGCCTTCGCTGCTCCCCGCCGCACTCGATCGCATGGGGGCAGAGGCCTTTACGGATTTTGACCGGGCCATTGAGGGCAGCGACGTGGTCATGATGCTGCGGCTTCAGAATGAACGCATGCAGGGCCAGTTCATCCCGTCCGCGCGCGAATTCCGCTATCTCTACGGACTGGATCAGGCGCGGCTCGCCAAGGCGGCGCCTGACGCGCTGGTGATGCATCCCGGCCCGATGAACCGCGGTGTGGAAATCGACAGCGATGTGGCGGACATGATCGACCGGTCCGCCATTACCGAGCAGGTGGAAATGGGCGTGGCGGTCCGCATGGCCTGTCTTGACGTCCTGACCCGCAAGTCGCGCGGCACGGAGGGATGGTCATGAGCAACATTCCCGATCAGCCGTTTTCCATCATCAATGGCCGTTTGTTGCTGGCTGGCCATCACGCACCGGTTGACGGTGGCCTCAGGGCCGTTGGCGACAAAATCGAGTCTATAGGCGATATCACGCCGCAGCCCGGCGACCACACGGTCAATGCCAAGGGAGCGCTGATCGCGCCCGGCCTGATAGATACGGGCGTGTTCGCCGTCGATGGACCGGCCTTCCACTTTGGCGGCATCACGCGCGCGGCGCTGATGCCCGATCAAACACCGCCGCTTGACCATCCCGCGCGCGTCCAGTTCGCCGCCTATTCGGGCAAGCCTGATTTGTGGGTTCACCCGCTTGCCGCCGCCACCCGCGAACTTGCAGGCAGCGAGATGGCGGAGATCGCCCTGATGAAACGGGCCGGAGCAAGGGCAGTGGCCACCGGACGCCGCTGGATCGCCGATAGCGGCGTCATGCTGCGCATCATGCAATATTGCGCCGCTCTCGGCCTTCCGCTGGTCATCCATGGCGAGGATCATGGACTGACCGGCCACGCCGCCGCCACCTCGGGCGAAATGGCAACGCTGCTGGGACTGCCGCACGCCCCGGCGGAAGCCGAAGCGATAGCAATTGCCCGCGACATCGCGCTTGCCCGGATCAGCGGGGCTCGCATCCATTTCCGCCAGGTCACGACTGCGGCCGGATTCGACCTTGTTCGCGCCGCCAAGGCGGAGGCGCTTGCGATCAGCTGCGGTATTACCCCGGCGCACCTGTTCCTCTCCGATCTGGCGCTGGGAGGATTCCGCACCTTTGCGCGCCTCTCCCCGCCGCTGCGCAGCGAAACCGACAGGCTGGCCGCGCGGGAGGCCGTGGCAGACGGAACGGTGGACATATTGGCGTCCGGGCATGATCCGCGCGGGCCGGAAGACAAGCGCCTGCCCTTTGCCGATGCCGAACCGGGCATGGCTGGGGCCGAAACCCTGCTGCCCATGGCGCTGTCGCTGGTGCGCGATGGCCTTATCGATCATGGTCGCATGATCGAGCTGATCGCAGCCAATCCGGCGAATTTGCTGGGCGTCGACGCAGGCGAGCTCAAAGCTGGGATGGCGGCGGACATCGCGCTGATCGACCCTGACCGGCCGTGGCAGGTCGATTCGGCTCAGATGGCCGCAACGGCAGGCAATACGCCGTTCGACAAGCTGCCCGTACAGGGCCGATGCATCGCCCTGTTCAAGGGCGGACGGCAACTCGAAAGCTAAGGCGCTTACTTGACCTTGGCGATGATGCAGTCGCCACCGGCCGCACGCACCTTGCTGCACATGGCCCGCGCCGTCGCTTCGTCCTTGAAGCCCTCGGCACGCAGGCGATGGAGCGTCTTGCCCTGGGCATTGACGGTTCCGGTCTGCTTGGAGAAGGCCGCCAGATCGCGATGCTTGCCGCTATAAAGCTTCCAGGCATTATTGGCATTGGTCGCCGTCGAGAAAATACCAAGCTGAACCGCAAAAGCGCCATTTGCGACGGGCGCAAAGGTCATCGCCGGAGCAGCCTTGCGGGGCGCAGGCTGCGTTGCCGGGGCGAGCGCCTTTTGCAGCACCGAGGGCTCAACCGAATTTGATGCGGATGCCAGGCGCACCGGGCGCGCGGCATAGGATGCGGGAAGCGGCTGCACCACTTCGCGGCTCACGAACCGGACGCCGTTGACAATCATTGCCCGTTCAGCGGTGCGGACCGGAGCGGGTTGCGGTGCAGCGACCGGCGCATCAGCAACCGCTGGCTGAACCAGCGGAGCGAGCTGTGAAGCGGGAAGATCAACCGTCTTGACCGGCTTTGCCTCTGCGCGGATCAGCGGAGCTTCGAAACCGGGCTGGGCACTGGCCTGCCGCAGCGGAGCCGGGACCAGTTCAGCCGGAGCGGCAGGCTGAGCCGCCACTTCGGCAACCATCTGTTCCATGGCAGGGAAATTTGCGAGGGCCAGCTGCGCGGGCTGGCCGCCATCGGCAATGGGCGAAACGCCGAGCACCATGGCAACACGTTCCTGCTGTGCCTGGGGATGGGCGACACGCGCCCATTCGGCCACGCGAGCCTGAAGGGTATTGGGATCGAGATCCTGGCCAGCCATGATCTGGGCTTCGCGCCAGCGCCCGTCCAGCGCATAGGCTAGCGCCAGGTTCTGCCGCGTCTTGACGCTGTTGCTGCCTTCGCGGATTTCCTGGACCAGCAGGTCGACGCCGGTCTTGCTGTCACCGGACAATGCCATGGCCAGCGCGTAATCTCCCTGGGGAAGGACATTGCGATACTGGTTGAGCAGCGCCTGGGCCGATGCATTGCGTCCATGCGCAGCGCGCATCAGGGCGAGGCTGATAACCGTGCGAGGGCTTTCATCGCCAAGCTCGACAGCATCCGAATAGCTTTGTTCTGCCGACAACAGCCGGCCATTGGCGAGATAGGCATCCGCCAGCACGCGGCGCATCTGCGCATCGCGCGGCGCACCTGCCACGGCAGCCTCCGCGCTTGCCAGCGCCTTTTCGGGATCGCCCTTGCTTAAGGCCTTTTCCGCCTTGGCAGACAAGGTCGCCGGACGGTCGCCCTTGACCCCCGAACAGCTTACCAGTGCGGCACCCAGTATGATGGTGGAAACCGCCATATTCAGCATCGGCTTGCGTGACATATTCTCGTTCCCCAAATTCACGGCAATCAGCGGGCGGAAGATTTCGCCAGCTGGTCTGCCATGGCTTCAATGTCAGGTATCTTGGTTAACAAATCGTCAAGAGCAGCCGTGACGAGTTGCTGCGCGGACTGGCCGGTGATCGCGCTGGCCAGCCTCAGGCGAAGGTGGCGTTCGGGATCGACCCGGAGCGTAAAGGCGGCCCGCTTGCCTTTTGCAACCGGTTCAGGCGCTTTGCGGACCATGTCGATCGGCGTGATGCTGGCGCTTGCAGGGCTGGCGGCAACGGCCTTGCCCGGCTTGATCGACAGCACCTGCCGGTTGGGATCATAGTCATCGGCAATTTCATCTTCGACCGACGCGCCGAAGTCACTTTCAACGGCATGTCCAGCCTCGGAAATGCGGCTTTCCAGCGTTTCGCGCTGGCGCACCACTTCGGGCAGGACAGGCTCGTCCGCTGCGGCAACCGGAGCTTCAGCGTCGACCGTATCTGCGGCTTCCGCAGTTTCTGTATCCTCATATTCATCCGCAGCGACAGCTTCATCTTCCGCTTCGCCGGTTTCGGCAACCGCAAGGGTCGGCGGAATCGCGCCTGCAAGCAGGCTGCCATGATGATGGCTGACATTGTCCTCGCTGCGGTCACCATCCTTGGGCGGATCGACATCATAGCCCATGTCGTTCCAGCCCAGATCATCCTGGCCGATGGATTCAGACGAGAGCGGCGTCACGCCCTGGCGGCGCATGGCGGGCCGGGCCGTACCCTTGCGGGCCAGCAATCCGGATGAGAGGGAAGCGATGGGTTTGGGCTCTGCCATGGGCATCATGCCTTTCTCGTTTCCAGGTCTCAGGAGCCGGCCACGCGACGGCCAAAGCCACCGACTGGACGTTGTGCACCGATATTCGCCTGCGCCATGGCGGGCGCGCTGAATACGGTACGGCGGAAATTCTTCTCAAGCCGGTCGGAGATATAGCTCCACAGGGCCTGTATCTCCTGCGAGGAACGGCCTTCCGGATCGACCTCCATCACGGTGCGGCCATCGATCATGGAGGCAGCGAAATCGGTGCGATGGTGCAGGGTTATCGGGGCAACGGTGCCATGCTGTGACAAGGCGACGGCCGCCTCCGAAGTGATCTTGGCCTTGGGGGTCGCGGCATTGACGACGAAGATCAGCGGCTTGCCCGAACGCTCGCACAGGTCGACAGTCGCGCCGACCGCACGCAAATCGTGCGGACTGGGACGGGTCGGCACGACGATCAGTTCGGCAACCGAAATGACACTCTGGATCGCCATGGTGATTGCGGGCGGCGTATCAATCACAGCCAGCTTGAAACCTTGCTGGCGCAAGATAGCCAGATCGGCAGGCAAACGCGCGACTGTGGTCTGGGCAAATGCCGGATACTCGGCCTCGCGCTCGTTCCACCAGTCCGCCAGCGAGCCTTGCGGATCGATATCGATAAGGACGACGGGGCCGTCACCCGCCATCTGCGCTTCAACAGCGAGATGCCCGGACAGGGTGGTCTTGCCCGATCCCCCTTTTTGAGAAGCCAATGCCAGAACGCGCACTCTATTCCCCTTGGTTCGCGACTTTTTCAGCTCCGGAAAGTCGCAGATCGGGGCTAAAATTGCGTTAACGGGAAATGCGTCCCGCTTCGGGATGCGCAAAAAAACGCGATTCTGGCGCTTGCGTAAAGATTTCGCTAATATTTCATTAGCTAAGACTGTTGACGCTAATTGCGACGCATTCCGGCTTTTGGCCGGAACGGATCATGGCCAGCGGAAAGGGGATTTTTACCCTGATCGCCATGCCACTAAGAAGGAGTTTCCGTCCCATGCGCACCAGCAGATTTTTTCGCCAGGCGCTGTTCGTGGCCGCCATTGGCGCCGTTTCCGCTCCCGCTCTGGCCGATGTAAAAGCAGGCGTTGATGCCTGGGAGCGCGGCGATTATGCGACCGCGATTCAGGAATGGCGCGCCCCGGCGATCGAGGGCGATCCCGATGCGCAGTTCAATATGGGCCAGGCCTATAAGCTGGGCCGCGGCGTCCCCATGGACCTTAACATCGCACAGGACTGGTTTCGCCGCGCCGCCGATCAGGGCCATATGCAGGCAAGTGACAATTACGGGCTGATCCTGTTCCAGAACAACCGCCGCGAGGATGCCATGCCCTATATCGAGGCATCGGCAAAACGCGGCGAGCCGCGCGCGCAATATGTGCTGGGCACCGCACTCTTCAACGGCGACATGATGAACAAGGACTGGGTTCGCGCCTATGCGCTGATGACCCGCGCCTCCGCCCAGGGTCTGCCCCAGGCATCAAAGAGCCTGTCCACCATGGACCAGTATATCCCGATGCAGCAGCGCCAGGAGGGCACATTGCTGGCCGCCACGCTGGAACGCGAGGCCGCCGATGAGCGCCGCCGTCTTGCCAGCGGCTATACTCCGGCACCCGCCCCTGTCCCGACCCGCGCCACATCCGGCACTATCCAGACAACGCAATTGCCGCCTTCTGCCCCCGCTTCCGGTGCAGGCTGGTCGACCGATGCGGCGGCCAATGCCGGTGCGGACTATGCGAACCGCCCCCCTGTCTTCGTCCCCACGCCTGTCGCGGCAGCCAATCCTGCTCCAGCATCGACACCTGCCCCGGTTCGCAGCGGGGCATGGCGGATCCAGCTCGGTGCATTCAGTGTTCGCGACCGGGCATCCAGCCTGTGGACCAGCCTCGAGGCGCGCCACAGCCAGCTAGCCGGGCTGCAGCCCTATCTGGTTGGCGCGGGCAAGCTCACGAAATTGCAGGCCGGACCCTTTGCCAGCCAGGCAGACGCCAAGCGGATGTGCGACCAGATTGCCACCGCACAGCAGCCTTGTATCGCAGTAAAGCCCTGATCGCCGGTTTGCAGGATCAGGCCGGGCCTGACAGCAAGGCCTTGACCGCCGCCATGGCGGCCTCCGCCTTGTCGCCATCAGGGCCGCCGCCCTGGGCCATGTCCGGCCTTCCACCGCCGCCCTTGCCGCCAAGTTCGGCAACACCGGCGCGGACCAGATCGACCGCGCTGAACCGCGCGGTCAGGTCATCGGTAACCGCAGCGGCAAAGGCCGCGCGACCGTCGTTCACGGCTGCGATAGCCGCAATCCCGCTGCCCAGGCTGGACTTCGCCTGATCGAGCAATCCGCGCAATTCCTTGGGATCGAGCCCATGGACGATCTGGCCGGAGAATTTGATATCGCCGATCGTTTCTACCTGCTGGCCATTGCCGCTGCCCTGCCCGCCGGCTGAACCACCGCCCAGCGCCAGTGCCTTTTTCGCCTCCGCCAGTTCGCGCTCGAGCGCACGGCGCTCCTCGACCAGCGTGGCAATGCGCGCCTCCACATCGTCAGGAGCAGTCTTCACCAGCGCGGCGATGGATTTCACCTTTTCATCGCGCGCGACCAGCCATTGCCGTGCGGCTTCACCGGTCAGCGCCTCGATCCGGCGCACGCCGCTGGACACTGCGCTTTCGGATATGATCCGGAACACGCCAATATCGCCAAGCGCGCGAACATGCGTGCCGCCGCAAAGCTCGACCGAATAATGCTTGCCCGATTGCCGCCCCATGGAAAGGACCCGCACCTCATCGCCATATTTCTCGCCAAACAGGGCCAGCGCGCCTGCCTCGACAGCATCGTCAGGCGACATCAGGCGCGTCGTCACGGCTTCATTGGCGCGAATCTCGGCATTAACCTCTGCCTCGATCGCCTCGATTTCAGCGGGTGACAGCGCCTGGGGATGCGAGAAATCGAAACGCAACCGGTCTGGCGCCACCAGCGAACCCTTTTGCGTGACATGCTCGCCCAGATGGTTGCGGAGCGCCGCGTGCAGCAGATGCGTGGCCGAATGATTGGCGCGCAGCGCATCGCGTCGCGCCACATCGATGGCAAGGTGCACGGTATCGCCGCGCGACAATGACCCGCTTTCGATGACCGCCTGATGCGCGTGCAAGCGGCCCAGCGGCTTCGCGGTATCGGCAACGCTCGCGGCCAGCCCTTCGGGTGTCCAGATGCGGCCGCAATCGCCCATCTGTCCGCCGCTCTCGCCATAAAAGGGCGTCTGGTTGACGATGATGGTCACGGTATCGCCCGTTTCAGCGCGTTCCACCTCGGCGCCGTCACGGACCAGCGCGACGACGCGCCCCTCGCCCTCGACCGAGCCATAGCCAGTGAATTCGGTCGCACCCTCGCGCTCGGCAATATCATACCAGATTTCCGCCGATGCCGCCTCGCCCGAGCCCTTCCATGCGGCGCGCGCAGCAGCCTTTTGCGCTGCCATCGCGGTATCGAAGCCGGCACGGTCGACGGTCAGGCCGCGGCTGCGCAGGGCATCCTCGGTCAGGTCATAGGGGAATCCATAGGTGTCGTAGAGGCGGAACGCCGTTTCGCCGGGCAGTTCGCTGCTGTCGCCAAGTTCTGCAGTGGCCTCATCGAGAAGCTTCAGCCCCTTCTCCAGGGTCTGGCGGAATTTGGTTTCCTCGCGCAGCAGGGTTTCCTCGATCAGCGGCTGTGCGCGGCCCAGTTCAGGAAAGGCCTGCCCCATTTCGGCAACGAGTTGCGGAACCAGCCGGTGCATCAGCGGATCGGCTGCGCCCAGCAGATGGGCATGGCGCATGGCCCGGCGCATGATCCGGCGCAGCACATAGCCGCGCCCTTCATTGGCGGGCAGGACACCATCGGCAATCAGGAAGCTGGTGGCGCGCAGATGATCGGCGATAACCCTGTGGCTCGCCTGATTGTCGCCGGTTGTCGCGGTGCCCGTGAGGTGACCCGATGCGTCGATCAGCGCACGGAAAGTATCGATATCGTAATTGTCATGGACGCACTGCATCACCGCGGCGATCCGCTCCAGCCCCATACCGGTGTCAATGCTCGGCTTGGGCAGATCGATCCGGCATCCATCGGCCTGCTGCTCATATTGCATGAAGACCAGATTCCAGATTTCGATGAACCGGTCGCCATCCTCATCGGGCGATCCGGGAGGGCCGCCGGGAATATGATCGCCATGATCGTAGAAAATCTCGCTGCACGGTCCGCACGGCCCGGTGTCACCCATCGACCAGAAATTGTCACTCGTAGCAATGCGAATGATGCGCTCCTCGGGCAGGCCCGAAATCTTGCGCCACAGGTCAAAGGCTTCGTCATCGCTATGATAGACGGTGGCGGTCAGGCGGTCGGCATCCAGCCCCCATTCCTTGCGCACCAGCGTCCAGGCATGATGGATTGCCTGTTCCTTGAAATAATCGCCAAAGGAGAAATTGCCGAGCATCTCGAAGAATGTGTGGTGGCGCGCCGTATAGCCGACATTATCGAGGTCATTATGCTTGCCGCCAGCCCGCACGCATTTTTGCGACGAGGTGGCGCGCTGCGTCGCCCGTGTTTCAAGTCCGGTAAAGACATTCTTGAAAGGGACCATGCCCGCATTGACGAACATCAATGTCGGATCATTGTGCGGAACAAGCGGTGCGGAGGCGACGATTTCATGATCGTTGCCGCCAAAATAATCGAGGAAAGATCGCCGGATATCGTTGGTCGAAGTCATGTTGAGCGACTTAGGGCCAGTTGCCGAAAAGGGAAACCCGTTTTTGCGCTGCCGGGGCGGCTTTCCGGCAGTCCCGCTGAAACGGCGCGACACCCGTCATCACCACTCGACAAGGCCAGGCAGCTCCAAAAGGCTGGTCCCGCCGAACTCCGGGGTGGGAAGTTCGCCGGGACCAAGCGGGCCGCCAGGGTTGAGGCACAGGCAAGGGCGGCCCGGAAACATGCTGATGATTGCAATCTTGCTCGAACTGCGGCGCGACCTTCTGCAGCCTGATCAGGATGCTAATATGGTCAGAGCCGCATCACGCAGCGCCAGCTCCCGCCTCAGCGGATGATCAATCCTCGCCATCCTCGGCTTCGGGACCGGTCATCATCTCTTCGGCAACCTTGTCTTCGCGGCCGCGAATGGCGGCTTCGATGGTCGCCATCATCTCGGGATTTTCCTTCAGGAACTGCTTGGCGTTTTCGCGTCCCTGGCCGATCCGGATCGAGTCATAGGAGAACCAGCTGCCCGCCTTCTCGACAATTCCGGCCTTGACACCAAGGTCCAGTATCTCGCCGATCTTGGAAACCCCTTCGCCATACATGATGTCGAACTCGACCTGCTTGAACGGCGGGGCGACCTTGTTCTTGACCACCTTCACCCGGGTCGAATTGCCGATAATCTCGTCACGATCCTTGATCTGTCCAGTGCGGCGGATGTCGAGACGCACCGAGGCATAGAATTTCAGCGCATTGCCGCCCGTGGTCGTTTCCGGATTGCCGTACATCACGCCGATCTTCATGCGCAGCTGGTTGATGAAGATCACCATACAGCGCGATTTGGAGATCGAGCCGGTCAGCTTGCGCAGCGACTGGCTCATCAGCCGGGCTTGAAGGCCGACATGGCTGTCGCCCATCTCGCCCTCAATCTCTGCCCGCGGCACCAGCGCAGCGACGGAATCGATGACGAGAATGTCGACGGCATTGGAACGCACCAGCGTATCGGCGATTTCCAGTGCCTGTTCGCCGGTATCGGGCTGCGAAACGATCAGCTCGTCAATGTCAACGCCAAGCTTTTTCGCATAGACCGGATCGAGTGCATGTTCGGCATCGATAAAGGCTGCCGTGCCGCCGCCCTTTTGCGCCTCGGCCACGGTATGCAGCGCCAGTGTCGTCTTGCCCGAACTTTCCGGTCCATAGATCTCGATGATCCGGCCGCGCGGCAGGCCGCCAATGCCCAGCGCGATATCGAGCCCCAGCGAACCGGTGGAAATCGCCTCGATGCTGATCGCCTCTTTCGAACCCAGCTTCATTGCCGAGCCCTTGCCAAATGCGCGATCAATCTGCGCGAGCGCAGCATCGAGCGCCTTTTGCCTGTCCATGGATTTTGCCTCGTTTTCCGACTGGATGAGTTTCAACTGTCCGGCCATTGCCTGTCCCCTTGCCTAGATTCAAAACTGACTGAATTCAATTACGCAACCGTGCAACGAATCAGTTTGTATATGATTTGTTCTACTAGAACAAGATGGGAACAAAATATTCTGGCCGGCTATTATTCCTTATTATTTTCAACCAATTGCATCGCGCACTGCCTCTACAATCTGGTTTACGGAGAATGGTTTGGGCAGGAAATGGACCTGATCGAGCGAGATGTTCTGCCGCAGCTGTTCCTCGGCATAGCCGGACATGAACAGGATCGGGATGTCAGGCGCGCGCTTGCGCAGCTCGGCGGCCATGGCCGGGCCATCCATATTGGGCATGACGACATCGCTGACGACGAGGTGGAACGGACCGGAATCGGCAAAGCGCGCCAGCCCCTCTTCGCCGTCGCTGGCGGTAACGACCTTGTACCCCTGCCGCGACAGCGCGCGCTCGGCAACCGCGCGCACCATATCCTCGTCCTCGACCAGCAACAGCGTCTCGTTGCCCCATTGCCCGCCCTCGCGAACCGGCACCTTTTTCTGCGGAGCCACCTCGCCAATCTGGCCGCGATAGACAGGGAAATAGATGCTGAACAGCGTGCCTTTGTCGACCTCTGAATCGACGAAGATATAGCCGCCCGACTGCTTGACGATGCCGTAAACGGTGGAAAGGCCCAGCCCGGTGCCCTTGCCGACATCCTTGGTCGTGAAGAACGGCTCGAATATCTTCGATTGCACCTCGGGCGGAATGCCCGATCCGTCATCCTGGACCAGTATTGCGCTATAATCCTCCGGCGGCAGGATATCGATGCCCATCGCCCGCACATCGGATGCCGTCACCCGCCTGGTGCTGATGCTGAGTTTGCCACCTGCCTTGCGGCTGGAAAGCATGGCATCGCGCGCATTGACCGCAAGATTGATGATCACCTGCTCCAGCTGGCCGGGATCGGCGCGAACCGGACCAAGATTGCGGTCATGAGTCATCTCCAGCTCGATCTTCTCGCCCAGCAGGCGCTGCAGGAGATTGGAAACCTCGGCAACGATATCGGGCAGCTGCAGCACCTGCGGCCGCAAGGTCTGTTGCCGCGAAAAGGCCAGCAACTGCCGGGTCAGTGCAGCGGCGCGGTTCGAATTGTTCTTGATCTGCTGGATATCGTCATAATCGCTGTCGCCCGGGCTGTGCCGCATCAGCATCAGGTCGCAATGGCCGATGATCGCGGTCAGCACATTGTTGAAATCATGCGCGACGCCCCCGGCCAGCTGCCCCACCGCCTGCATCTTGCTGGCCTGCGCCACCTGCCGCTTGAGCCGGGTTTCCTCGGACGAATCCTTGAGGCTCAGCAGCACCGCCGCCTCGCCCATGCCGCGCACACTGGCCAGCGACAGCGCAACCGGTTCATCAGGCTGGTGCTTGAGGCGAATGGTAACATCGCTCTTGACGGCCTGCCCGCTGGCATGCCGCCGCACCGCATCGCCCAGCGCGCCCTTGTCTTCGCGCACCACCAGATCGCCGGGATAGGGCGGCAGGCTGTCCTCCGGAACACCGCCGGCACGGGCAAAGGCATCATTGGCGAAAAGGAAACGGCCATCGCGATCGGCCAGCGCCAGGCCGACCGGCAACAGCGCCAGCAGAGTCTGCACATAGGCCAGCGCGGATTCGCGTTCCACCGCGCTCTGGTCCTGATCCATCAGAACGATCAGCGCGGGCGCCTTGTCCGCACGGGCGGCCCCATCATCGCCTGCCGGATCGACCAGCGGGATATGGAGCAGGCGCAGCGGCACGCCGCGCCTCCCCTCCCGCTCAAAGAAAATCCGGTTCTTTTCATCGGCGCGCAGAAAGGAGGCAAAATCGCGCCCGACAATATTGCCGTTCGGCTCGCCCGTCGCACGCGCGGCAAAGGCGGCATTGGCGCTGCGCAGCCGCCCCTCCGGCCCGATAATGACCGCCATCACACCGCTATGGGTCAGCGCCCGTCCCGGCTTTCCGCCCAGCTGCCGGCACGCCTCATCGACCATGTCGAGCTGCGCCACCGGGGTAAATCGCCACATCAGATAGTCATTGCCGCGTCCGATGCGCAGCACCTCTGCATCATAGCGCACGCCATTGGCCGACAGCTTTTCAGCATCGCCGCGCCCATCGCGCCAGGCCGCACGGCCCGCCTCTGCCAGATAGTCCGATCCGCTATTGGCGAGAGGCAGCTTGGGCGGAGCATTTTCCGCCCCGAACAGGGTCATGAAGCGGGCATTGGCACAGGTGAGCCGCCCCGCCTGATCGGTGATGGCAATCGCAATGCTGGGATGATCGGCAGCGGCATGGGTGACGGACCAGTCGGGCAGCACATATTGCGCCTCTGTGACCGGCGGGAAATAGCGGCGATAGAGAAACAGGAGCGTGGAAAGCGCGATCAGGCCAGCAGCGGCCAGCAGCACCAGCGTCCAGTTGCCGAGCGCCAGATAGACAAGCGCACCGCTGACCAGCACGGCAAGGGCCGTGACAAGCCCCACCATGCGCAGGTCGAGCCCGGTTTCAGAGGGTTTTAGCGGCAAATAGGCCGGCCATTCATCCACCCTGTCCACGCGCGTTCCCGTCCACTAGCCCAATCATCTGCCGCGCCGATATGCGCGCAGATGTGCTAGACTATCGCCTGGAAAGACACAATTTCAGAGCGTCAATCGCCTGTGGAGAGAATGCGCCGAAACCGCGATTTGCGCTTGCGCCCGATCCAGTAGCGCCAGCCAAAGGCGCTGATCAGATAGCCGACCGAGGCAAAGACAATCGCCATCACCACGAATCCGAAGGCGGTGGTCCCCGCCGCCTGCAGGAACCAGCTGAGCCATTCGCCAAATTCGCTGCGAACCTGGGTGTTGAGCGGCTGGCCATAGGTCATCGCGTCGATCCTGAGCACGAACTTGCCGACGCGATTGGCCGCAACCACCCAGAAGGGATAAGTGAACGGATTGGTGATGAAGGTGGTCAGCGCCGCCACAGGCACATTCGCCCGCACCGGCAGGGCAAGAAAGGCGGCGACAAAAATCTGGCCGATGGGAATCAGGAAACCGGCGAGCATGCCGAGGGCCACACCGCGCGGCACCGAACGCCGGGTAAAGCGCCACAGCTCTGACCGCAGGATGCGATTGGCAAAGGGCCGCATATAGCGATTCTGGCCCATGGATTCGCGGGTCGGCATATTGCGATCAACCCAGCGTACCAGCCAGCTCGCCATTTCATGCCTCCTTTCCGTTATCCAGAGCCGATTCGTATTCGCCATGCCATATCGGCACTTTTCAAAGGAAAACCATAGGCAATGGCGATTAACACCAAATTTACCCGGACCGGCGGTTTTTCAAGGCCAGCAGCACCACGGACAGCACCGGATATTTCAGCCTAGCCCTTGTCGCGCAGCAGCCTGCCCTGCTCGCGCTTCCAGTCACGTTCCTTGATCGTCGCCCGCTTGTCGGGTGCCTTTTTGCCCTTGGCCAGTGCCAGCTCAACCTTGGCCCGGCCGCGCGAATTGAAAAAGATCGACAGCGGCACCAGCGTCATGCCCTGGCGCGCGACAGCCCCGTGCAGCTTGTTGATTTCGCGCACATGCAGCAACAGCTTGCGCGGTCGCTTGGGTTCGTGATTGTGGCGGTTGCCATGGCTGAATTCGGGAATGTTCGAATTGATCAGCCAGACCTGGCCATCCTTGACCTCGGCATAGCTCTCGGCAATCGAGCCTTCGCCGAAACGAAGCGACTTGACCTCGGTTCCGGTCAGCACGATCCCCGCCTCATAGACATCGTCCACGGCATAGTCGAACCGCGCCCGCCGGTTCTCGGCCACGGTTTTCTGCTTGTCAAAGGTCGCAGGCTTGGGACGCGCCATGATATTCTGCCGTATCCGCTGCTCAGATCAGCCCGGCATGGACCAGCGCGGCATCGACGAGCTTGCGGCTCTTCTTGCTGGGCGGGGTCATGGGCAGGCGCAGATCGGGCGAAAAATCCGGACGGATACGGTTGATCGCATATTTCACCGGCCCCGGGGACGCATCGGAAAACATCGCTGAATGCAAGGGATAAAGCCGATCATTGAGCACCAGCGCCCGGGCAAAATCGCCATCGTCCATGGCCGCCTGGAACTCCGCGCACAAAGCGGGCGCGACATTTGCGGTGACCGAGATACAGCCCACCCCGCCCATCGCCCTGTGGCCAAGGGCCAGCTCGTCATTGCCTGACATCTGGCAGAATTTTTTGCCGCAGCGCATCCGCTGCTCGCTGACCCGGTCAAGGTCGCCGGTCGCATCCTTGACGCCGATGATGGTGGGAAAGCGCGCCAGCCGGGCCATCGTCTCTACCTTGATGTCGGTCACGGTGCGCGCCGGTACATTATACAGCACGATGGGCAGGTCGCAGCCATCGGTCAGCGCCTTGAAATGCGCCCGGACGCCGTCCTGTCCCGGCCGGTTGTAATAGGGAGGAACCAGCAGCGCCGCTGCCGCACCAGCGGCCTGTGCTGCCTTCATATGCTCCAGCGCAACCTTGGTGTCGTTCGATCCGCACCCGGCTATTACCGGCACCCTTCCCGCCGCCTGTTCGATACAGACCGCAACCACATGATTATGCTCCTCAATCGACATCGTCGCCGCTTCGCCGGTTGTCCCGCAGGGGACGAGAGCCCGGCTGCCATTGTCGATCTGCCAGTCGATAAACGCACGATAGGCGGACTCATCAAACGATCCGTCGCGAAATGGTGTCGCCAGAGCCGGAATTGACCCGGAAAACATGCTATAGCTCCTTTACCTTGGACGCATTTCGGGCGAAATCACCGTTTGACGATCCAATCTGTTAAGCGCCTGATAAGGAGCGAACGCGCAAAATGTCCAGCATGGTTTCACGAATTGCCCTCTCCGCCCTGTTTATGCCCATGCTGGCCATGCCCATTGCCTGTCATGCGGGCCAGCCTTCCGATGCCACGGTTCAGGCCCGCGATGCCGGTGACGGCAGCGAATGGGACCGCGCCCGCCAGCGCCTTTTGCAGCAGCAGCCGGGCGATATCGCCGGGGCCATAGAACGCTGGAAGACCCTGTCCTCCTCCGGCAATTTCACCTTTTCCAGCTATGCCAGCTTTCTCGTCACGCATCGTGACTGGCCCAATGACATGAAGATGCGGCAAAATGCCGAGCAGGCCATCGACATGCAAAGCTATTCGCCGAGCGAGGTAGCCGCCTATTTCGATACGCTGCCGCCGGTCACCAATGCCGGGCGCGCCCGCTATGCCGTGGTGCTGCATGGCCTTGGCCGCTATGACGAGGCGCGCGCCATGGCCCGCGCGGCATGGCGGGTCGGCACGCTGACCGATGATGACCAGATGCGCCTGATGGGCCTGTTCGCGGGCGATCTTGGCGCGACCGATCATGATGCACGGATGGACGCGCTGCTCTGGGCCGGTGCCCGGCAGGATGCGGAAACACAGATCGGCTTTGCATCGGCAGCGCGGCGACCGGTCTTCGCCGCGCGGCTCGCCATGATGCGCGGGTCGGGCGACATGCAGGATGTGATCGCCGCCGCCGGACCTTCGGCCATGGGCGATGCCGGGTTCGTCGCCGGGCGGGCGACCATGCTGCGCAACAACGGCAACAGCATCGCCGCGCGCGAATTGCTGGCAAACCGGCCCGCGCTAGATCATCCGCCATCGGACCCCAATGCCTGGTATGGCGTGCTGCTTACCAATGCGCGCGCTGCATCCAATGACAGCCAGCACAGCCTTGCCTATGCCATTGCCTCGCGGGTCGACGATGCCTTTGCCGGCGATGTCGATATCGCCGCGCAATCAAGCGGCATTCGCGACAAATATTCGGACCTGATGTGGCTGGCCGGGGAAACCGCTCTGCAGAAACTGCGCCAGCCCGAAAAGGCGATCGGCATGTTCGACCGCTATGCCCGGTCCTATAATTCGCCGCAAATCCGGTCCAAGGGCTATTACTGGGCCGGCCGCGCCGCCGCCGAGGCAGGCAAGGCAGAGGATGCCCGGCAATATTTCGAGCTTGCCGCCACTTATCCCGACTATTTTTATGGCCAGCTGGCGCATGAGCGGCTGGGCCGCGAGCTGCCGCAATTCACCGACCCTGCCCTTGCCGAGGTCGATCCGCTGGAGCGCGGCAAGTTCAATGCCAGCTCGCTGGTCCAGGCAACGCAGGAACTCGCCCGTCAGGGAAGCGACTGGCGGACACAGAACAGCTTTTTCCGCGCCCTGGTCGACAAGGCGGAGGATACTCAGGATTACCAGCTCATCAACGAACTGGCGCGCAATATCGGGCGCCGCGACCTGACGGTGATCGCGGGCATCGGCGCACGCAGCAGCGGCATCGATGCCTTCAAGGCGGTCGCTTTCCCGCAAATGCCGGTGCCGCCGGGATATCAGAATAACTGGACGATGATCCACGCCATCACCCGGCAGGAAAGCCAGTTTGCGCAAAATGCCGCCAGCCATGCAGGCGCTCGCGGCCTGATGCAGCTGATGCCGGGCACCGCGCGCGAACAGGCGGGCAAGCTGGGCCTGTCCTATTCCTTCGGCGCGCTGACCGACGATGCCGAATATAATATCCAGCTGGGTTCGGGCTATTTTGCGCGCATGCTCGACTATTACGGGGGCAGCTATCCGCTAGCAGTCGCCGCCTATAATGCCGGGCCGGGCAATGTGAACAAATGGCTGCGCGCCAATGGTGATCCGCGCACCGGCGAAATCGATATCCTGGTCTGGATCGAGGACATTCCGATTTTCGAGACGCGCAACTATGTCCAGCGCGTCCTTGAAAACGCCGTGGTCTATGACACGCTCCACCCGGACCGGGCGCGCTATCGCGGCGACAACCGGCTGAGCTTCTATCTCGGCAAGCGCTCGCCCGGCTGACGCCACGGTGCATCGCCCGCTGAATGGACCGCCCCAATTACATCACGCCCGCCGGCTATGCCGCGCTCAAGGCGCGCTATGACCATCTGCTCGGCACCGAACGCCCGGAGATCGTCGAAATTGTCAGCTGGGCGGCAGGCAATGGCGACCGCAGCGAAAATGGCGACTATCTCTATGGCCGCAAGCGGATGCGGGAAATCGACCGGGAGCTTAATCGCCTCGCCCGCAAGATGAAGGCCGCAAGGGTCATCAATCCTGCCGACCAGCCCGACCGGAACCGCATCTTCTTTGGCGCGACCGTCGAACTGGCCGATGAAGATGATAATCGCCGCACTGTCACGCTGGTTGGCGATGATGAACAGGCCGTCGATGCCGGACGTATCGGCTGGAGCTCCCCGCTCGCCAGAGCGCTGCGAGGCGGCACGATCGGGGACTTGCGGGTGGTTCAGTTGCCCGGCGGCGCGAAGGAATGGGAGATTATGGGGATAGATTATCCCCAGTCCGGCTGACCGGAACAGAGTTCAGCCTTTCGCCTTATAGCCAAATGCCTTTTTCGCAGCATCCAGCAGGGCGGGATCGGCGTCCGGCAGATTCTTGGGCACAGCCTTGTCCAGCTGGTCAGCGATATAATTCAATGCGGCGATCCGGGCTGCCTTCTTGTTATTGCCGTCGAACACCGCCCAGGGCGCCCAGCGGGTATCGGTATGCTTGAACATGGCGTGCATCGCTTCGAGATATTCGTCGCGCTTTTCCCGGTTGCGAAAATCCTCCGCCGTCACCTTCCAGCGCTTTTCCGGAAGGTCCAGCCGCGCCGCCAGCCGAGCATCCTGCGTATCCTGCGTCACGTGCAGGAATATCTTCACAAGATTGGTGCCGCTGTCGATCTGCTGCGCCTCGAACTCGTTGATTTCATCATAGCCGCGTTTCCAGTCGCGATCCGAACAGAATCCCTCGACCCGCTCGACCAGCACCCGGCCATACCAGCTGCGATCAAACACCGCGATGTCGCACTTGCCCGGCAGCTTCTGCCAGAACCGCCACAGGAAATGCCGGTCCTTTTCATAGGCGGTGGGCGCGGAAATCGGCCATACTTCAAAATAGCGGGGGTCCCACTCACCGGTCATGCGACGGATGATGCCGCCCTTTCCGGCAGCGTCCCAGCCCTCGAACACCAGGATCGAGCGGACATCATGGATGATGTGGCGAAAGTGGATCCGCGCCAGCCGTTCCTGGACGGCGGCTAGCGCTTCGCCATAGTCACCTTCAAACTTCGCGCCTTTTTCATAATCGGCAAGATTGATTGCCATGCCTTCCCGCCCTTTCACTGATGCAGTCCGGCAAGCGATAGCACAGCTTTGTCAACGCTTTATAGCCAATTGCTCCGCAATTATTCCGGCAATCAAATCAGGTGCTTGCATCGGCATGAAATGTGTCAAATGCGCCAGGTGCCGATCCTCCCCTTGCTGGAAATGAGCGGCAAGATCGGGCGGCGTCGGCGAATTGGCGAAATCATGAGGCGCATCGGGCAGCGCAGCCTGAGCCCTCAGCACAAGTACCGGACATGAAATGCCCGGCACCATTGGCCAGGGATTGAAGCTGCAGCTGCCCAGATAGACGCTCGCTTCCAGACGGGGCGGGCAGGCAAGTTCCAGGCCCTCGCCATCACCCGCTGGCAACAGCCCGTAATGGCAATAATCGGCCAGTACCCGCCTTTGCCAAAGCCGATAGGGATGGCGGTCGGCAAAATGCTCTTCCATCTGCCCGGCCGATTCCCAGCTGTTGCGACGACGGGCGACCATATGACTGTCGGGATCGACGCTATCCGCACTTGGGGCATCGTCATAGAAATTCGGGGGGAAGATCACCGGATCGATCAGTATCAGCCGCGCGAAACGCACCGGCATTGCGGCAGCCAGCTGCACCATGCACTGGCCACCCATGGAATGCCCGACACCGGTCACGTCGCGCAGATCGAGCGCTTCGACCAGTTCGATCATGTCGCGGGCGCTCGCCTGCCAGTCTGCCAGGCTTTCGGGGCGATAGCTGTTGCCATGTCCGCGAAAATCAGGCGCTATGACACGATATCCGGCGGGCAACCCGGCCACCACCGCATCCCAGCATCGCGCGTGGAACCCGGTTGCATGCAACAGCAGGATGGGCGGCGCGGCGGGGTCACCCCATTCATACCAGCAGATTGGACCGCTGCTGGCGGCAAACCGGTGTGCAACGGGCTCCGTCAGGTGACTCCCGGAACCGGTCACCCCTGTTTCTGCGGCTCGACCACGCGGATATTCAGTTCCCGAAGCTGTTTGAGGCTGACCGGCGATGGCGCGTTCATCATCAGATCCTCCGCCTTCTGGTTCATCGGGAACACCACCACTTCGCGGATATTGGGTTCATCGGCGAGCAGCATCACCATGCGATCGACACCCGGCGCGGAACCGCCATGCGGCGGCGCGCCATATTTGAAGGCGTTGATCATGCCGGAAAATTCCTTGTCGACCGTCGCCCGGTCATAGCCTGCAATTTCGAACGCCTTGTACATGATGTCCGGTCGATGGTTCCGGATCGCCCCTGACGAGAGTTCGACGCCGTTGCAGACAATATCATATTGCCATGCAAGGATATCGAGCGGGTCCATGGTTTCCAGCGCCTCCATCTCACCCTGCGGCATGGAGAAGGGATTGTGGCTGAAATCGACCTTCTTGGCGTCCTCATCATATTCGAACATCGGGAAATCGACGATCCAGCAGAATTTGAAACAGCCCTGTTCGATCAGGTCCAGCTGTTCGCCGACGCGGGTGCGCGCGGCGCCCGCCAGCTTTGCCGCCTGGCCTTCCTTGCCCGCCGCAAAGAAGACGCCGTCATTGCCGCCAAGGCCCAGCTCTGCGAGCAGCTTCGCCGTTGCTTCCTCGCCATGGTTCTTGGCGATCGGGCCGCCGGGAACGCCATCGCGAATGTTGATATAGCCCAGACCTGCATGCCCTTCGCTGCGCGCCCAGTCATTCATGTCATCGAAGAATTTGCGGCTGTTGGCACCTGCTCCGGGTGCCGGAATGGCGCGGACGACGCCCCCGGTCGAAACGATCTTGTCGAACAGGCCAAAGCCCGATCCCCGGAAATGATCGGTCACGTCGCTGATGATCAGCGGATTTCTGAGATCGGGCTTGTCCGATCCGTATTTCAGCATCGCCTCCTTGTAGGGGATGCGCGCAAATTCGCCTGCCGGGGTCACGCTCTTGCCAATGGCGAATTCCTCGAACACGCCCGCCAGCACTGGCTCCAGCGCGGCGAATACATCGTCCTGGGTGACGAAGCTCATTTCAAGGTCGAGCTGATAGAATTCGCCCGGAGAACGGTCTGCTCGGGCATCTTCGTCGCGGAAACAGGGCGCGATCTGGAAATAGCGGTCGAAACCGGCAACCATCAGCAGCTGCTTGAACATCTGCGGCGCCTGGGGCAGCGCATAGAATTTGCCTGGATGGACGCGGCTGGGCACCAGATAGTCGCGGGCGCCCTCGGGCGAGGACGCGGTGAGGATTGGCGTCTGGAACTCGGTAAAGCCCTGCTCCACCATCCGGCGGCGCAGCGATGCGATAACCGCCGAACGCAGCATGATATTGCGGTGCAGCCGCTCCCGCCGCAGATCGAGGAAGCGATAGCGCAGGCGGATATCCTCGGGATATTCCTGCTCGCCCGCCACCGGCATCGGCAATTCCTCAGCCGCCGACTGAACCGTCACTTCGCGCGCGCGCACCTCTATCTCGCCGGTCGGCAGGTTCGCATTCACCGTCTCGTCCGAACGGGCGACGACTTCGCCGGTCACGGTGATGACGCTTTCGGCGCGCAACCGCTCCAGCGCCTCGAACACCGGGCTGTCCGTATCCGCCACCACCTGGGTAATGCCGTAATGATCGCGCAGATCGGTGAAGAGCACGCCGCCATGATCGCGGGTGCGGTGGACCCATCCGGACAGGCGAACCGTCTCGCCCACCTGGGCCTTGCGGAGTTCGGAACATTTATGGGTACGAAAAGCGTGCATGGGAAATCCAGATTATCAATATTGAAAAGGGATGGCAGGTCCGTATCGCACGGACTTATTCACAAGCGCGCCTAACACCGTGCATCATCCGGTTTGTCAAGCGGCTTGGACCTGTTAAAGCGGCATCCCATATGCAGATTCATCCGCTCATCACCCGCAGCGAAGAGCTTGCCGCATTGTGTGCGCGTCTCGCCCAGTCCGATTTCGTCGCCGTCGACACCGAATTCATGCGGGAAAACACTTATTGGCCAGAGCTTTGCCTGGTCCAGGTCGGCAATGAAGTGGAAGCCGCCGCCATCGACCCGAAGGCGGATGGCATCGACCTCTCCCCCCTGCTCGACCTGTTGACCGACAATCACGATGTGCTGAAGGTTTTCCACGCCGGTGGCCAGGATATCGAGATCATCTTCAACATGACCGGGGCGACGCCATCGCCCATGTTCGACACCCAGATTGCGGCGATGGCGCTGGGCCAGGCGGAGCAGATCGGCTATGCCAATCTGGTCGAGAGTTGGCTGGGCATCAAGGTCGACAAGGGTGCGCGCTTTACCGATTGGTCGCGCCGCCCGCTGGATGCACGGCAGATCGATTATGCGATTGGCGATGTCACCCATCTGGCCGAGATTTTCCCGCGGATGCTGGACAAGCTGCGCCGCACCGGACGCGGCGAATGGCTCGACAGGGAGATGGAGAAGATTGCCGATCCCGCGCAATATCGGGCCGATCCGGAAGCCGTCTGGCAGCGGGTGCGCGCGCCGGGACGCAGCGCCCAGGTGCTCGGCCGGCTGAAGGCGCTCGCCTGGTGGCGAGAGATGGAGGCCCAGTCAAAGAACCTGCCGCGCGGCCGGATCATGAAGGACGAGACGCTGGCCGATATCGCCTCGCATCCGCCCGATCACCAGGCGGCCCTCGCCCGCGTGCGGGGACTTTCTGCGGCGTGGAAGGAAAACGAGATCGGCGCGCGGCTGATGGAGGCGCTGATCGCCGCCCGTCCGCTCAAGCCCGATGAAATGCCCGCAAAGGGACCGCGCGGCCCGGTGCTCGGCAAGGAGGGTGCGCTGGTCGCCGATCTCCTTAAGCTGCTCCTCAAGATCCGCTCGCGCGAAATCGATGTTGCCGCCCGCCTGCTCGCGCGCAGCGACGATCTGGAACAGCTCGCCGCCGGAGTCCGTAAGGACCTGCCCATTCTGGAAGGCTGGCGGTTCGAGCAATTTGGCCGCGACGCGCTCGATCTGGTGGAAGGAAAGCTCGCCTTTGCCATTGCCAATGGACGGCTGAAAATGACGCGCACCGGCGACCCGGACCGTGACCACGCCACGGAACGCAAGGCCGATGCCGATGTGCTGGCGGCGCTCGCCGAACAGACATGAGCGCCTATCTCCCCACGATAAAACAGCTGCAATATCTGGTCGCGCTCAAGGAACACGGCCATTTCGGCAAGGCCGCCGATTCCTGTTTCGTGACCCAGTCGACCCTCTCCGCCGGGCTGCGCGAACTGGAAACGCTGCTCGGCGTGGTGCTGGTAGAGCGGACACGCCGCGTCGTGCGCTTCACGCCGCTCGGTAACCAGGTGGTCGAAAAGGCGCATCGCATCCTGCGCGAGGCGGAAGAACTGGCCGATCTGGTCCGCTCATCGGGCAGGCCGCTATCCGGCGAACTGCGAATGAGCGTCATCCCCACCATCGCGCCGTTCCTGCTGCCACGGCTGCTGCCGCAACTGCGCCGCGACCAGCCCGAACTGAAGCTGTTCCTGCGCGAGGAAGTCAGCTCCACGGCCTGCGAATCCCTGCATCATGGCCAGGTCGATTGCGTCCTGCTCGCCCTGCCCTTTGCGGCGGGCGATGTCGAAACCGAAATCCTGTTCAGCGATGCGCTGTACGTCGCCTTTCCCAAGGATGATCCGCGTGACCCGCCCGCCAGCGTTCCGCCCGAACTGATCGATGAAAGCCGCCTGTTGCTGCTGGAGGACGGGCACTGCCTCAAGGACCATGCGCTCGCCGCCTGCAACCGTCCTGAATTGCGGGCCAGCGCGACGATGATCGGAACCTCGCTGCATACGCTGGTGCAGATGGTCGACAACCGGCTGGGCCTGACGCTGTTGCCGCAAATGGCCATTGACGCGGGAATCCTGCACGAAACCGATATTGCCGCGCGACCGCTCCGCGCCGAACATGCCGCGCGTGACATTGCGCTGGTCTGGCGCAAGAACAGCCCGCGAGGCGAGGAATTCCGCATGCTCGCCGACATCCTCCGCCGGGGCCATGAAGAACAGAAGTGCGCCTGAATAACTTGCTAGCCTGCAGAACTGGTCGCGCCCTCGGCAACAAGGCCGACCAGCATGTTCGCGACATGGTGCAAGGGCGCGCCATCGCGGCGGCTGCGCGCCAGCACCAGCGCGCCTTCCTCTGCCGCGATGATGGTAGCGGCAATTTCCCTGGCCCGCGAAAGCGCCATGCCCTCGCGCATCAGCATCTTGGCCAGCCGCATCTCGATCCGCTGATAGGCAAGGCGCACCGCGTCCCCCATGCTCCCCTCCTGCCCCGCCTCTTCCTGCCCGATAACTGCCAGAAGCGAACCATCGCGCCACTGGTTGAGCTGCAGCCATCGTGCAGATTGCATGGCGGAGCGGCGTAACTGGTCGCTGATCGTCCTGCCATCGGCTTCGGCGAGATCCAGTGCGGCAATGGACGCATCGGCGACGCGTGCAATGCAGTTTTCGGCGAGTTCGGCCTTTCCCTGGGGGAAATGATGGTAAAGCGAGCCCTTGGGCGCACGCGCAGCGGTCAGAATCTCTGTAAGGCCGACGCTATGATAGCCGCGCTGCCGGAAAAGAGCCGTCGCAACGCGCAATATCCTCTCCCGGGTCGGAGTTTCGCGAAAGCCATCGCCGGTGAGACGATTTGCCGAAGCAGCATCGGATTCAAACTGGAGGAGCAATGCCATAGACCGATCAGTCTAGTTGCATATTTCCCGCCGTCAAGATCGAATGGAGTGCAGCGCAAAGATGTTGTTACAGCGACGAAACATCAGGAAAACGGCGGTTCATGGCCGGAAGTACCAACTGGCAGCACGGCATCATATGGCATAGCCAACAAGCAGATGGCCTCGGGCGCGCAACATCAATCTGATGCTATTATTCCATCAATAGACTGTTCGGTCTAATTAGATAGACTGAACGGTCTATTGGGCTAACGGGCTCATGTAGCGTCGCTCTGAAGCGGGCATCATGCCGGCAGAAGCGGAAATCTTAAGCGGGAACATACATCCCGGCTAAAAGGCCTTTGCCGGCCGACGTTTCAATTAGATCTGGTCGAGCCCAAAGAAACCACCGACAAAAAAAAGGCAGAGAACCATATGGAACCCTGCCTTTTCAGTAATTTACAGGAGCAGATCAGTCGTTATCGGCCGGAGCACTCCCCTCCCCTGTCGGGAAGCCGCGGCGTTTCAGCAGCGCATTGACGTCCGGATCACGTCCGCGAAACGCGCGATAGGCCTCGACGCGCTCGGTTTCATTTCCGGTCGAAAGCAGGGTTGCGCGAAAACGGTCGGCGATCTCCTTGTTCCAGACATCGCCCGATTCCTCAAACGCTGCCCAGGTGTCGGCATCCATGGTTTCCGACCAGAGATAGCTGTAATAGCCCGCCGAATAGGAATCGGAGGAGAACAGGTGATTGAATTGCGGCAGGCGGTGCCGCATCACGATTTCGCGCGGCATGCCGATTTCCTCCAGCGTTTCCCGCTCAAAGGCGTCGACATCCGTGACCGGCTCGGCACGATTGTGCAGCTTCATGTCGACAATGGCTGACGACAGATATTCGACGGTCGCGAATCCTTCGTTGAAAGTTCCACTGCGCTCGATCTTGTCGACGAGGTCCTGTGGTATCGGTTCACCAGTCTGGTAATGTGTTGCATAATTATCAAGGACATAGCGTGTCAGTAGCCAATTTTCATTAACCTGACTGGGAAATTCCACAAAGTCACGCGGCGATCCGCGCAGCCCCGGATAGGTGACATCCGTCAGCAGATAGTGGATCGCATGCCCGAATTCATGAAACAGTGTCGAGGCATCATCCACGCTGACCAGCGCTGCCTCGCCTTCGGGCGGCTTCACGAAATTATTGTTGTTCGCGGCCAGCACATTGCGTTCACCGCCAAGCGACTGTTGCGAACGATAGGTGGTGGCCCAGGCACCGGATCGCTTTCCGCTGCGCGCATAGGCATCCATGTAGAACAGGCCGACATTGCTGCCATCGCGCCGGTCGGTCACGACATAGGTTTTCACATCGGGATGAAAGACCGGAATCTCGCCCGTATTCTCTGTAAATTCAAGATCATAGAGCTTTCCGGCGGCATCGAACATGCCGGCAATCATCCTGTCCAGCTGGAAATAGGGTTTGATTTCATTCTGATCGAGATCATATTTTTCCTTGCGGACCTTTTCCGCATAGAAACGGTAATCCCAGGGCTCGATGGTGATGCCGGCACCCTCGCGATCGGCGACAGCCTGCATGTCGGCAACCTCCTCATGCACGCGGGCAACCGCAGCAGGCCAGACCTTCATCATCAGGTCCATGGCGCGTTCGGGCTGCTTGGCCATGGTGTCATCCATCCGGTAATGGGCATGGGTCGGGAAACCCAGCAGTTCCGCCCGTTCGGCGCGCAGTTTCAGGATGCTGGCGATGGTTTCATTGGTATCATTGGCATCACCATTGTCACCGCGATTGACATAGGCCAGCCAGACCTTTTCGCGCAGGTCGCGGCGCGTCGAATTTTCAAGGAAAGGCTGCATCACCGAACGGGTGTTCTTCACTGCCCAGCCCGGCTTGCCCTGTTCCTCAGCGGCAGTGCGCAGCGACGCGATGAAACTGTCCGGCAGGCCCGCAAGCTCGTCTTCATCGGTCAGAAAGATGAATGTTTCCTCATCGGCCAGCACCTTGCTGGAAAAATCATTATAGAGTGCCGAAAGCTGCGAATTGAGATCGATCAGCTTTGCCTTGTCGCTCTCGCCGAGCAGCGCGCCATTGCGAACCAGCCCTTCATAATCGCGCTCGACCAGCCGCAGCTGCTCTGCATCAAGCCCCATCTCCATGCGGTTGTCATATACCGCCTTGTATCGCGCCAGAATGCGGGGATCGAGTGACAGTTCATTGAAAAAGGCGGATAATTTCGGATTCCACTCGGCCTGGATCGCGCGCACCTCGGGCGTCGACAGGTTGCTCGAATAGACGCCCCAGATCGAATAGATCCGGTCGAAACGATCTCCGGAAAGCTCCAGCGCCTGGTTGGTATTCTCGAAATTCGGGGTTTTCGGATTTGTAGCAACCGCTTCCACTTCAGCGCGATATTCCGCCATGCCCGCCTCGAACGCGGCCGGGAACATCTCCACCGTCACCTTGTCCCATTGGGGGATGCCCTCGAACGGACCGGGCCATGCTTCATAGATGATCGCCGCCTCGTCCGAAGTCATGTGCGCTGCATCTCCTTCATGGTGCTTTGCAGATGCGGGCATCGCCATGCCCAGCGCCAGGGCAGATACACCCATGGCCAGAATTGTCTTACGCATAAAGCTTTCTCCGAATGTCATTATCAGCCGCAGGCGGCCGGAAAGGCACAATATGAGGGGTGCCCGATGGCCAAAGCCTGAACCGCGCAATGCTGATTCGCAAGTCCGCACGGATGCGAACAAGACCGGCTCTTCGGATGATATCCCCCAATAGGCCCGCGACCGGCAAAACCGGCAACAGGCATTGCGCAGATTTCTGGACTATTCGGGGCGTTCAGCGATGAGGCTTTTGACCAACGGCTGCATTTTTTCGTCAAACCGCGCCAGCATGACATGCTCATCGGCGGTATCGAAATGACTGACAAGTTCCCGCCCGTTCCACCAGTGCAGCGCATAGGCGGGAGGATCGGCAATGATCATGTTGCGCCCATCGGGCATATCCGGATCAATCGGCGCGAGATTGAGGGCAACCTGCGGCGCCGTTGACGGGCAGATTGAAATCGGAAAGCCGTTCCAGCGGCTCATGATAGCGCGGTGCACATGCCCGCAGATCAGCGAAATGACCTGATTATGCCCCCTGAGGCAGCCGAGCAGATTTTCGACCCAGGGTTCATCGGGATGGGTATTCATCCATTCGATGCCGGTTTCGACCGGCGGATGATGCTGAACGATGACGGTTGGCATGTCGGGCTTTTCCGCCAGCCGTGCCTTCAGCCAGGCCGCGCGGGTATCGCAAAACGCGCCGCCGTGCCGCCCTTCCTCAAGCGTATCGAGAAACAGCAGGCGCAGCGGCCCAGCCTCCACCTCATATTGCACAAAGCCGTCGGCGACCGGCACATCGGGGAATTGCCGCATGAAGGTGTCGCGCTGGTCATGATTGCCCAGGCACATGTGCACCGGGAAGGGGCAGCCCGAAAGGGCGGTTTTCAGCCGCCTGTAGCTGTCCTCATCGCCCCGGTCGATCAGGTCCCCGGTGGCCAGCAGCATATCGGGAAGCGGATCGAGATCGCACAGATTCGCGATAACCTGATCCAGGCGCTTCCGGTTGAATTCAGCCGGATTGTCGGGATCAAACCCCAAATGTATATCGGTAATCTGCGCTAGCAGCATGCGGCGCTCTCTCCCCCGATGCCCCGCACCGCACCGTCCCGAAGGTCAGCGCGAAGCAGAACCATTGACCCGTTTTGCAGCAGCGCCAGCGGTCACTGTCTTGCTCTTCTTCTTGTCCGCCTCGCGCATCAGCCAGGGCGCGCCCTCATCGGCATGATAATCGTGGCACATGGCGCAGGTCGATTCGACCGGCTTTGTCACCTTGGTCAGCGAAGCACCGCTCTCGCCGACATGGCAGGTGCGGCAATCCTTGATGCCGGGAAGCAGCAGGTCGCGTGCATCGGACGATGTCTCGGCCAGATGGCAGCTCGTGCACTCCTCGTCGTCATGCGCCTCATGGCTGAACCAGCCCTTGTGCATGTAACGGTCGGTCTGGGCGACCGGAGCGATCCCGAAATCGACCCTGCCCGGTGCCGAAGGCGGCGTTACCTGATGGCAATCGAAACAGGCGCCACCGCGGGAGAAGACCTGGCGGATCGCCTGATCGGCCCGCGAACCGCGGAAATTGACGGCACGGGCATAGTCGCTGGCGGTACGGCGTGAATTGACCGCTCCGGGCCGCTGCCGCGCCAGGCTGCCAAGATTGATAGGACGGCTGGGCGGGGTCGAGCGGTAAAAAGCGCGCAGGTCAGCCCGCACCATGTCCGGCTCGCCATGACGCAGCGTGCGGAAGGTGCCGCCAATCTTGTCAAAGGAAAGGCTGTGACACATGGCGCAATTCTCTTCCATGTTCACCGGAAGGAAGCGGGTGCCGTTCTTGTCGGTCTTGTGGCAGTCCTCGCAGACCATATTCTGCCCGAAACCGAATTTGCCGGACAGTCGCCGCCCCATCTGGGCAACCCCGCCAGTCTTGTTGAGGTGCAGGTCGTGCGGGAACTTGATGCCGTTATCCTCGGTCGCGCGCTGATCGAGCGAAATACGCTTGCGCGGCGCCTTGTCATCCGCACCCCGGACCGGCTGGACAAGCACCAGCGGCCGGAACTGGGGATGTGAATTGCCGAAATCGGCGGCGTTCATCAACTCGGTATCCTTCAACCTGCTCTTCATGCCATCATGGCAATCGGCGCAGAACTGCTGCTGAGTCGGTTGCATATCACCAGCACCCTCATGTTCGGTGTGACATTCAACACAGCGACCTTCAGGTTTGTTGAAACTGACCGAAACGAATCGGCGAAATGCAGCAAAACCGGTGGGCTGGCCGCGCGATGCAAGCTGGCGATCCAGCGGTGCATGCTCATGCGCATCCTCGGTGTGGCAGGTGAGACAGGCATCGTCGCGCACCGCCACAAAGGGCTCGACATGGCAGGACTGGCAGTCATTGGACAGGCTCTTGTGCGCCAGGCTGAGATCGCCGCTGATCCACAATTTATCACCATGGAAACCGGCGGGACGCTCGGCATCCTTCTGATAGGCCAGATCGTCATAGGTCGCCCAGGCCCAGATCGGCCAGGCAAGGCAGGAAACCAGCACCAGAATCGCAAAACCCCAGGCGCTGATCCGCTTGCCGGGCAACAGGCCCTTCAGCGTATAGATGAAGCCGGTGTCTTTTTCCTCGGCACTGTCCGAAACCGCTTCCGTGCGGCGCACCGAAAAGGTGACGTGGCCGCTGCCATCATCAAGTCCGACGGCAATGACGTGCCCGCCAAAGCGCAGCTCTGCGCCCTTGGCGGCGTCAACCGACGCGCTTTCCACGCTGCGGCCATCGACATCGAATGGCTGGCCGGACAGCGATTCGATGGTGATCTGGCCTGCACCGGCCGCGCGAACCACGGCATGCTCGGGATTGACGGCAAGATCGGGCAGATGGATCGCATTGTCGCCCTTGCGACCAATGCGAATCTCGTCACCCTCGGCAACGGACTGGCGAACGATTTCGCTGCCATCTGCCTTGTAATCGATCTGGCGGACGATGAATGTCATTTGGCCCCCTCCCGCCTCACCAATAGAAGAATACGCTGACGATATGCGCCGACAGCGCCGCGAGCAGCGCAAAGGTCATCGGCACATGGATATACAGCCAGACCTGCAGCATCGCCTTTATCTGCAAATGCTTGCGCAAGCGGCCCATGGTCGCTTCCTTGCGCTCCAGCAGCGAATCCACCTTGTCGAGCGGATCATTGCCGGTACGCGGCTGATAGGCGCGCTGCCGCCGCAGTTCGGACTGGGCAGCACGCGTCTTGCACCCCGGATATTTGTTGGCGATGCGCGCCAGAAAGCCGCCGCCAAAGGGGTCCTGCTCCAGCGAGCTTTGCACCAGCGCGGCCTGGGCCGGCTCCAGCGGCTGGGCCGCATCATGCAGCTGGCGGTCGAGCGAGCGCAGCGCGTCGATCATCTGCGTCTCGGTCATTTCGTCGCGGTTGGTGCTGAGTCCCTGGGGCAGCGTCGCGTAGAAATAGATGCCGACAAGGCCGGAGAGGATGACAATCATCATCAGGCTCCAGGCCAGGGTATGCACGTTCCAGCCCAGCTGGAATCCGGTATGCAGCGTGCCAATGACGATCAGCGACAGCCCCAGATAGACATGCGCGCTGGTCCAGGCCTTTAGCGACCATCCGCCCGGCGTCATCGCCCGCTTGCGGACGCCCAGAAAAGTCAGCCAGATAATCAGTCCGGCGCCGATGGTACCCAGCGTATAGCCATACCATGATCCGCCATTATGGCGCGGCTGAACATCGATCAGCATATAGCTGGCAAGGCAGGCCACGCACAGCAGCGTGGCGATTTTCAGCCAGCGGAAACCGGCATAGCGCAGGAACCCGTCATGCGATGACTGGCGTTCGCGCTCGCGTGTCTTGCGGCGGGGAGCTTCGGCGGCACTGGCCATGGCTCAAGCCTCCTCTTTCTCTAGCCGGGCGACGGTCAGGAACTCGTCCGGCGCGACGCGGATCGCGGCCCCGGTCGGACAGGCGCGGACACAGGCCGGGCCGCCGTCTATGCCCGAACACATGTCGCACTTGATCGCCTTTTTCCGGTCCAGCGCATCGTCGATTTCCGGATTGCCGGTATAGGGCATGTTCTTCTTGACCCATTTCTTGCTGGGCTCGCCCGGTCCGGGTCCCTTGCCGAAGAACAGCCAGGACAGCAGGCCCGGCTTTTTCGGCGGCACCTTGTCCATGCGGATCACGCCATAGGGGCAGTTGCGCTGGCAATTGCCGCAGCCGATACAGGTATCGTTGATGAACACCTCGCCGTCCGGCCCGCGATGGATCGCATTGGGCGGACAGTCGGCCATGCAGTGCGGATGTTCGCAATGGCGGCAGCTGGTCGGAACGTGCAGATGCGCATAGGTGCGCCCCGCCTCCCGGTCGAGCCGCGAAAGCCCTTCATGGCTGTCGGCACAGGCCTTTTCGCAATTGTCGCAGCCGACGCAGAGATTCTCGTCGATCAGCAGCACGTCGGTCGCCTCGCCAATGCCGTTTTCGACCAGGAAGTTCGCAACGCCCGAATACATGTCGACGACGCCCGAGAAACTGTCCTTCTTCGCCTCGATAAAGGCGTTGATATCCTGGCGCGATGCCATGTCGCGCTTGGCCCTGGCGAGCAGTTCGGGATTGGCGTCGAGCACCTTCTTGAAGGCATTGCCGTCAATCTGGATCACTTCGGACTTGATCGCCGCCTTCACCGTCGCGGTGCGCTGCCCCCCGGCAATCAGCGACATTTCGCCGACATAGGAACCGGCCGGAAGATAGGAGAGGAACACCGGCTTGCCACCAATGGTCTTTTCCACCACCATCGATCCGACACGGATCACGAAGATATCAATGCCGTCATCACCCTCGTTGATGATGGCCTCGCCTGCGGCGACCCGCTTGATCTTGCTGGTGTCCACCACTTCGCGAATATCATCGGGGGTGAGACCGGATCCGAACATCTGGAGCAGCTGGCGCTCGACCGAAATACGCTCGATTGCCTTCTTTGCGCTGGGCACCTGACTCTGCAGCTTCAGCGCGGCATTGCGCGAAATCTCGACACAGATCGTGTCCTCGGTCGCCAGGATGGTCGCACCGCGACGGCGACCGGAAATCAGGCCGACCTCGCCAAAGATAGTGCCCTTGCCGATCGGCACGGTGCCGCCATTGGGCAGCTGCACCGCAACGCCGCCGCTGGCGATACCGAACAGCGACGAACCCGGAGCATCCTTTTCAAAGATGACGTCGCCCTTGCGATAGAAACGCGCCTCGGAATCGAGCATGAACTCGCGCATCTGCAGCGGGTTCATCCCTTCAAGAATGGTCACATTCTCGCGCAGGTAATCGAGCCATTCCGCAACCGGCTTGCGTCCCGGAAGATCGCGGAACTTGGCCTCCAATATGGGTTCGTCGGCGGGTTTCAGCTCGGTATTGCCGTTGATGAACTCGACAACGTCATAGCCCTGATTCATGCAGTGCTTGATGAGCGGATAGCCTGCCAGCGCGCCAATCACGAAAATGCCGGGCGCGGTCGATTCGAATACCGGCGACAATTGCGGAAAGGCCAGCCGGTCATTGCTGGTGAAGGCGATGCCGCACTGTTCGATAAAGGCGCGCGGCGGAGCAGAACCGATACGCGCAATCACCCGGTCGCAGCGAATCTTCTCCTGACCGTCGCGGGTATTGAGCGTGATCCATCCTTCCTCGATGGATTCGGTCTCGGTCTCCAGCCGCACGAACAGCTTGCCCGCCTCATTATCGGCCAGCAGCGCCTTAACATTGGCGTCCTTGGCAGTGGCGAAATCGGTCCCGCGGTTAAGGATGCTGACGGTATTGCGCTGCGCCGCATCCTCGGCAAGGCCGCGGGCGTTCTCGATCCCCGCATCGCCGGTGCCGACGATGATGATATGCTCGTCAATATATTCTGTCGGATCATCAAGCTGATACTGGACGTGCGGCAGGTCACCGCCGGGGCAGCGCATGCGATTCGGATTGCCCTGGGTGCCGATGGCGAGAATGACATTCTCGGCAATGATCTTCTTGCCGTTGGTCAGTTCGATTTCATAGGGCGGTGAAAAGCGCTGCACCTCCTGCTTTTCGACCGTACCGTCGCGCTTGCGTGTCTCGATGACATGCACGCTGCCCTCGATCTTGGCACCGGTTCCGCGAATGGCCTTTGCCTCGGCCTCGTACATGACGTTGACCTTGAGGTCGGCGGTCTGCTTGTCCCAGGTGCCGAGAATATCCTCGCGCTTGCCAGCATCGAAATCCATGTCGGAACGCAGGATCAGCTGCGACGGCGTGGCCATCACATGCTTGCCCTTTTGATATTTGTAGATCGTGTCCGACAAATGGGTCGTTTTTTCGAGCAACACATGGCTGACGCCCAACTGGGCAGCGCGCCCGGCGGCGCTCATTCCGGCAGGGCCGGAGCCGATAATTGCTACGCGGTATGTCTCGCTCACTGGTTCGCGTCCCCCTCAGCGCGGCAAAGCCGGCGATCCAAGCCCCGTTAGTGCCGCAAGGCAGCACGGCCTGTCGACCCTGCCTTGCCGCCCTGCTCCCGGACGAGGATAAACCGCCTTCGTCGCAAGAACTTGCTGTTATTCTGTTGCGAACCCTTGATGATCGGTTCTAGCAAAGATTGCCGCCATTACCACTTAGAAATTGGTTTTTTTGGCGAATTGGTTAGCCTTGGGAAAGGCGGACACGACGCGCGGGCCTGTGTTGCGCGCGGAAGACGGGAGGAAACATGAGCGAAGACGGCGGCACCATGACGGATGAATCGGCGACAGTTGAATCAGCGACAGGTGAATCGGCGGAACCCGCCGCACCGGCAGCTGCCAAAGAGGCGCGCGCCATTCCCATGGGTCGCATCGCCCTGATTCTGGCTGCCCTCATTGCCGTTGCCGCCATTGCCCTTGCCATTTATCGCAGCCAGACCGGCGAGGACGCGGCAGCTCCGGCAGTCGCCGAGGCCGAACAGGCGCCTCCGGTCGAACAGGTGATCGCCGACCTTGAGAAAAAGCTTCAGGAGGAGCCCGATAATGCGGAAAACTGGCGCATGCTCGGCTGGTCCTATTTCGAAACCGGGCGCTATGCCGAATCCGCCACAGCCATGCGGCGCGCCGTCAGCCTGGACCCGGACAACCCTGAATATCACTCCATGCTGGGCGAGGCGCTGGTACTCGCAGTTGACGATCCGAAGATAACGCCCGACGCGCGCGCCGCCTTCAAGCGCGCCCTGGAGCTTGATCCCAAGGATGCACGGGCACGCTATTTCATCGCCGCGACCAAGGATATTGACGGGGATCATGCCGGTGCGATCGACAGCTGGTTTGCCCTGCTCGCCGATACACCCGCCGACGCGCCCTATGCCCAGGACATTCGCGACGTCATCCGCAATGTCGGCAAGGAACGCGGCATAGAGGTTGAAAAACGCCTCGCCGACAGCAGGTTCGCCCCTGCCAATGGCGGTTTCCGGACCGATGGCGGCGATGTGGCGGCTGCCGCCATTCCCGGCCCGTCGCGCGAACAGATGCAGGCGGCACAGCAGCTGCCTCAGGGCCAGCAGGACGCGATGATCCAGAACATGGTCGACGGCCTTGCCGCCCGGCTGAAAAAAGACCCCAATGATGCCGATGGCTGGATCATGCTGATGCGCAGCCGCATGCAGCTGGGCGAGACCGCCAAGGCGCAACAAGCGCTTGCCGATGCCAGCAGCACGTTTCGCAACAACGCCGCGCAATTGCGCCGCATCCGTGAAGCAGCGACTGCGCTGGGCGTGCCGGGGGCGTAATCCCGCGCCAGATGCCGAATATGCTTAACCCGCCGCTAGGCGCGTTTGTTCGGCATATCCTATAGATGCTGCATCACGCTCCGCCTACGTATTATTACGGAGGCCATATGGGTGCCCAAATATTGAACATCTCTCCGCTCGGCTATGGCTGGAACGGCGCTGGCCAGGGCCATCGCGAACCCGCGCAGGACGACGACAGCCAGTCGGGAGCAGAGGATGCACCGTCCGGTCGCAGCTATCGTGCGCCCACCGCCGATGAAGAGGCTGGCGCCCACTATCAGCCTTCCCGGTCCGAGCCCTGCCTGGCCTATGGTGCCCCTGCACGAAACTGCGCTTCCCGCCAGAAAGCGGGCGTGACGATCCGCGTCTCTACCGGACTCAGCCTGACATCGGCAGCACTCAAACAGCGCATCGCCCATGTCCAGTGGACACCGCCCGATTGCAATTTCAGAAAGCTTGAAATGTCGGATCTTGTGCGCGGCCACAACGGCCCCGCAAAACCAATCGACGCTAACGCTTCAGTTCGGTGATGACCTGACCCTCGGCGCTGGTGAAGGTGAACGCAGCGATGTCGGACTTGGCGAGCTGATTGACGAAATCCTGCGCTGCGCCAACATTCTCGAACGGTCCGGCCAGAACGCGGTTGGTCGCGTTGAGCGGTGTCCACCAGCCCTTTTTGCCCTTGAACGCAGCGGGCGCAATATCGGCAACCCGCTTCCACTCACGGCCCAGCGTATCGCGATTGGCACCCCCGGCAACCTGAACCCAGTGACGGCTGGGATGCGCAGGCTTGGGCGGATCGGCCTTTTTCGGCGGCGGCGGTGGCGGAGGCTTGGCCGGGGTAATCTTGGACAGATCGACCGCATCCTCATCCCTGGCCAGTTCCTCGGGCGGCACATCGAGCGATGCGATCACGGTAGAGAGTCCAGCGGGTTTTTCAGCGGACGGTGTTTCCGTTGCGGCGGCGGATACGCTGCCGCCCGAACCGGACGGAGCGGCGCTGGCCTGGGTTGCCGGCAGGCTGGCAAGATCAAAACCACCCAGCGACTGCCCCTGCCCCGGCAAAGAGCCTGACGGAGAAGCGGAACCATAGGCGGCATTGGCCGAGCGCACGACCGGCGGCGGGTTCGCCGAACTCGCTCCGCCGCTCATAGCATTTCCGGAATTGTCAGCGGCCTTGCTGGCAGGTGGCGAACTGATCGCGGCACTGGCGGCTGCGACTGGCGGAGGCAAGGTTTCAAAGCCGGGCTGCGCGGCCGTTACCGCTTCCATTGCAGCACTGTTTGCACCTTGAGAGCTGGCAACCGATGGCCGGGACGATGATATGGCAGCGGCAACAGGCGGGCTGGGCAATGGCGGGCTGGGAGGCGGAGCGCTGGCCGGCGGCGGCGCAGCGCTTGCAGCAGCCGTCGAGGTGGCAACGGCGGCATCGCTTTCCGTTCCCCGGCCCGGCCGACGCCGCTTTTTCTTGTCCGCCTTGGCCCGCATCGCCAGCCCGGCATCCTCGCTGCTGGTCTGGCCCAGCGGTTCGCCAATGGGGATCAGCCCGGCATCCGCCCGGCCCGACCGGTTGACACGCCCCGCCGCCGCATAGGCGCGGTTGCGCGGATCCTCCATGCCGATCATCGCCGATTGCGGGAAATGCCCGAAATGCGCAGCCGCCGCCTGCTGCGAAGCGGTCAGCCGTGGCATATATTCCAGATAGGGCTCCATCGACCGGGAGAGATTCCCCGGCATGGTGGCATTGGCGATATCGATCGCGCCCTTGGTATCCCCGGATATTGCCAGCACAAAGGCGCGCGTGCGCCATGCCGCGCTGTCCCCGCGCCGAAGCAGCGCGTCAAGCTGCGCCTCGGCTTCGCGCCTCTTGCCCGAAATGCCCAGCGACAGCGCATAGCGCCGGATCGTCTCGTCACTCGGTTCGCGCCGCATCGCCAGCAGATAGTCCTGCTGTGCGGCATCATTATTGCCGACAAGATCATAGGCAAGACCGCGGTCCGCCGCGATCATGCTGTCCGGAGCACCCAACGCCTTTGCCTCCTCGAACAGGCGCAGCGCTTCATATGGGTTTTCGCTGCCCAGCAAGGCAGAGGCCAGCCCCGCCTTGATCCGCGAATTGCGCGGGTCCATATCCTCCGCCCGCGCGAAAAAGCCGATGGCCGCCTGGGGGTCGCCGAGCAGGATCGCCGCGTTTCCGGCATCGATCAGCGCATCGAGATCGCCCGAATTATAGGCAAGCCGCTGCAACGCACCCTGCAATTCGCGCGTTCCCGGTGCAGCCGTAACGCCCAGCGAGGAATAGCCGGGCTCTTCATCCATTTCATCGAGTTCGTCGGTCTGGGTCGCATTGGCGACCGCCGCCCAGCCATTATGGCCGACCAGGCAGCTGCATAGCGCCAGAACCCCGATTTGCGCACGCATGGTGCGCAGAAATCCTTGCTTCATGGATTGTCTGTCGTCACTTCACCCGCGCATTGCAAGCAAAAGCCGTGTCATCAGCGACCAGTTGTTGCACCTGTCGGCCCATCGACACGATCTGTCTGGAACCCACAAAGCTGTACACCTCCGGCGGACCCCGCCGGACGTGCATGTCAGCATCGCAACGCCGAACCGGACAGCAGCGAATTACTGATTGTTCTGGCGGCCCAGGAAACGCGGAATGTTGAGCGGAGCAGCGTCTTCCTCGCCATCATCCTCATCCTCGTCATCGGCCTTGGAAACGCCGCGCGAGAGATTGGACATGCGCTCGAACAGGGTTCCGCCCGATGCGGCAACGCGCGGCGCGCGCGGCATCGGCTCGACATTGTCATCATCGCCATAGGTCGCAACGGGAGCATCCTGCTCGGCCAGACGGGTCGCATCGAGCAGCAGCTCGTCCGATCCCTGACCATCGCCATCGCTCGCCTCGGGCTCAGCCTCGACAGCCGGCTGTTCCTCGACTGCCTGCGCTTCGGTCTCCAGGTCCAGCATGTCGTCGTCGCCATAGGTCGCAACGGGCGCGGCCTCTTCAGCCTCTACCACAGACTCCGGTGCAGCAGCCTGTGCAGGCGGCTCATAGGCCTCTGGGACAGGAGCGGCAGCCGGTTCAACGGGAGCGGCAACAGGCTGGGCCTGCTGGCTCAGTGAAAAGGGGCGACTCGCGGCGGCGGGGGCACTGAACCCTTCGCCATCGATGCCCGTGGCGACAACAGAAACGCGGATCTTGCCATCCAGATCGGGATTAAATGCCGAGCCCCAGATGATGTTGGCATCGGGATCGACCAGTTCGCGGATATGATTGGCGGCCTCGTCGACTTCCATCAGGCGCATGTCCTCGCCGCCGGTGATCGACACGATGACGCCCTTTGCGCCCTGCATCGATACGCCGTCGAGCAGCGGATTGGCAATCGCTTTCTCCGCCGCTTCCAGTGCACGGCCATCGCCCTCGGCTTCGCCCGTGCCCATCATCGCCTTGCCCATTTCGCGCATGACGGAACGGACATCGGCAAAGTCCAGGTTGATGAGGCCCGGCATCACCATCAGGTCGGTGATCGAGCGGACGCCCTGTTGCAGCACTTCGTCAGCAAGCTGGAAGGCTTCCTTGAACGTGGTGTTCGGATTGGCGACCAGAAACAGGTTCTGGTTGGGAATGACGATCAGCGTATCGACATTCTTCTGCAGTTCCTCAATGCCCGCCTCGGCAGCGCGCATCCGGCGCGTTCCTTCAAATGTGAAGGGCTTGGTCACCACACCGACGGTCAATATGCCCTTGTCGCGGGCAGCCTTGGCGATGACCGGAGCCGCACCGGTGCCGGTGCCGCCGCCCATGCCAGCCGCGATGAAGCACATATGCGCGCCCTGCAGCGCAGCTTCGATATCGGTAACGGTCTCTTCCGCCGCAGCACGGCCAACTTCGGGACGCGAACCTGCGCCAAGCCCCTGGGTGATATCCGGGCCGAGCTGGATACGCTGCTCGGCTGCCGAGGAATTGAGCGCCTGCGCGTCCGTATTGGCGACAACAAAGTCAACGCCCTCAACCTGCGCCGCAATCATGTTGGCAATCGCGTTGCCACCCGCGCCACCCACGCCGATAACGGCAATTCTGGGGCGCAGTTCATCCACGGTTGGCGGTCCGATGTTGATACTCATTTCGCTTTCTCCCGCGCTTCATAATTCTGAAGCAATTTACCTTGGTGATTCTTGCACAGTTTGATTCGTCAAAACATCCAATAATTCGAGTTACCCACAAGGAATTGGGGTTATTCTGACCCGATACCGCTAGAAATTGCCGACCAGCGCCCTCCACAGCCTTTGCAGGATCGCCCCGCCCGCATAGCGATGGGTCTGCTGATAGGCGGCAGCAACGGTGCGGATGTCGAGCGGCTCATCGGCTGCATAAAGCGCCAGCCCGGCCAGTGTCGCAAAGGCCGGACCGGAATGGGCATCGGGCAGGCCAGACAGGCCGACCGGCTTGCCGACGCGCACCGTCTTGCCCAGCGCCGCCTGCATATGTTCGGCCAGGCCACGCAGTTCCGCGCATCCCCCGGTGATGACGATCCGCTGCCCCTGCGCGCCGCTGAAACCCAGCTGCTTGAGGCCCTTGCCAATCTCCCCGACCAGATAGTCGAGCGGCTGGCGAATGACCGATACCAGCTGTGCACGGGTGATGCGGTGCCGGTCGTCACCGCTGCGACTGCCTGCTCCGGCAAGGCGGCTGTCCTCTTCGGGCACGCGCAGGTCGATCATGTCATGATTGTCGCGCGGGCTGGAGGTCGCCGCGCCATGGAAACATTTGATGCGCTCCGCCTCAGCGCGGCGCAGGCCAAAGGCAGAGGCAATCGCATCGGTAATGTCGATGCCGCCAAAGGGGATTGAATACAGCCCCAGCAGCATGCCGCCCGCATAGACCGAAATATTGGTGACGGCGGCGCCCATCTCGATCTGGGCGACACCCAGTTCCTTTTCCTCCTCGCCAAGGCACGACATGCCCGAGGCAATAGGGGAGGCAATGACGTTGCTGACGCCCAGATGTGCGGCACAGACAGTCAGGTCGAGATTGCGGACCGGTGCACCATCGGCAAAGATCACGTGAATATCGACGCCCAGCCGCTCGGCATGAAGGCCGACGGGCTTGCGCACCCCTGTAGCGCCATCAAGCGTATAGAGCGCGGGCTGGGCATGGAGAACCAGCCGGCCATTGGGCTGGATCGTCTCGCGGCCCGAAGCCAGCAGATGCTCGATATCCTCTTCCTCGATCCGGCCACCGCCGATTTCCACCTCGACACGCGCAGTGCTGTTGGAAAGTCCGGCAGAGGTGCAGCTGACATGAACATGATCGATGCTGGTTCCGGCAAGCCGCTCGGCCTGCTCCACCGCCTCGCGGACCGCCCGTTCGGTGCGCTCCATATCGGTCACATAGCCGCGCTTCACCCCTTCGCTGGCGCGCTGGCCCGTGCCCAGTACCATCAGCTTGCCTTCATCAGTGCGTCCGACGATCAGCGCGGACACCTTGGAAGAGCCGATATCCAGTGCTCCGAAGATTTTCTCAATTCTGGGTGCCGGCATGGTGTGCGTGTCCTTGTCTGTGGCGCCAGTCGGTTATTCGGTATCGGCCATTGCGGTCTGCGCGGGCTCGTCGCTTTTTGGCGCGGCAGGCTGGACCGGCTTTTTCGGCTTGCGCAGATAGGCGCGTTCGGGATCGCGCATGTCGAAATAGGTGACCCCCTTGCCCAGCATGCGGTTGACCCCGTCCATCCGCGCAAAATTGACCAGCGCCGCCGCCGACAGGTCCTTGCCTTCGGGAAGCGCCAGCACCTCGCCCGAATTGAAGGTAAGGTTCCAGCGGCGATTGCCGATCCATTCAGCCTCGGTCACCAGCGGTGTCAGGGCCGGGGCCTTGTCTAGCAGCCCCACCAGATCCTCGACCTTCTTGTTCGCCCTGGCACCCTTCAGCCGCAACAGGCCGGGGTCTTCGCCAGCCTTGACCTTCTCCAGCTTCACGCCATGCGCATCGATCAGAACGACTTCCTTGCCATTGTCCCATGCCGCGCGCGGCTCCCGCTCAACAATGTCGACGATCAGCGTATCGGGCAGCTGGCGCGAGATGCGGGCATCGGCGATCCAGCCAAATTGCGTCAGCTCCTCGCGCAATGCGGCGATATCCACCATCGCCATCGACCGGTCCTTCTCGGCCAGGACGATTTCATAGACGGCCAGCTCGTTCATCTTGTCGACGTTGCGCACTTCGACCTTCTTCACCTCGAACCCGGCCTTGCCCGCAGCCAGTGCCAGCTGCTGTCCTGCCATGGCCGGAATCCCGAAAAACTGGGCGAGGCCGAGCGCAGCTGCGACCAGCAGCGCCAGCACCGAAAAGGTTCCCGCGCGCTGCAGCTGGGCCTCTGTAAAGGGCAGCCTGGCCAGCAGGCGGTTGAGCAATGACGTCTGGCGCGCGCGCGACGGCCGCCGCTTGGCCGGTGCCTTGCGCCCGGCGGTTTTCCGCTTGATCGTGGTCTTGCTCATAGCGCCTGCTCCAATATCGTCTCGACCAGATCGGCATAGCTCATGCCAATATGCGCCGCCTGTTCGGGCACCAGGCTGAGCGGAGTCATCCCCGGCTGGGTGTTAACTTCCAGCAGGAACAATCCGGCGACACCCTGCTCCTCATCCCAGCGGAAATCGGACCGCGACGTGCCCTTGCAGTCAAGGATGCGATGCGCACGAAGCGCGATGTCACAGCACATTTGCGCGATATCCGCCGGAATTTCGGCGGGGCAGACATGCACCGTCAGGCCATCGGTATATTTGGCGTCATAGTCGTAAAAGCCCGACTTGGCCTGCAACTCGGTGACGCACAGCGCGCGCAGATCATCGCCGCTGCCGATTACCGCCGTGGTGAGTTCGCGCCCCTTGATGAACGGTTCGGCAAGCAACTCGCCGAAATGCTGCCACGGACCTTCGCTGCCGCGCGCAATGGGGTCGCCATAATTGCCGTCCGCCTTTACGATAGCGACACCGACCGAAGAGCCCTCATTGACCGGTTTCAGCACATAGGGTCGCGGCAGAGGATCACGTTCGAACAGGCTGGCGCTGCTGACAATGACGCCTTCCGGCATGGGGATACCATGCGGGACCAGCGCCTGCTTGGTCAGCACCTTGTCAATGGCGATGACCGATGTGGCCAGTCCCGAATGGGTATAGGGTATCTGCATCAGATCGAGCATGCCCTGAACGCTGCCATCCTCGCCCGGCGTTCCGTGCAGCGCGTTGAACACGGCATCGGGGCGGATTGCGGCCAGCACCTGAGCGACATTGCGATCCATATCGACGCGCGTGACCGGATAGCCGCGCTCTTCCAGTGCTCTGGCGACGCCCTCGCCGGACATGAGCGAAACCTCGCGTTCGGCCGACCAGCCGCCCATCAGCACCGCGACATGGGGCTTGCTTCCGCTCATCGCGCTTCCCCCACCCGCTGGATTTCCCATTGCAGATCGACGCCCGAATGCGCCTTGACGCGCCTGCGCACTTCTTCGCCCAGCCCCTCGATATCCGCGCTGGTCGCATCGCCAAGATTGAGCAGGAAATTGGTGTGTTTTTCGCTTACCTGTGCACCGCCTATCATCAAACCTCGACAGCCAGCCGCATCTACAAGCTGCCAGGCCTTTTCACCCGGCGGGTTCTTGAAGGTCGAGCCACCGGTTCGCGAGCGAAGGGGCTGCGATTCCTCGCGCGAGCGGGCAATCCGGTCCATCTCCGCCTGGATCGCTGCCGGTTCGCCCGGCTCGCCGCGAAAGCTTGCACTGACCACCACCGCGCCCTCGGGCAGATTGCTGTGCCGATAGCTGTATCCGAGTTCGTCAGCCCGCAAGGTCCGGCACTCGCCAGAGCGCAGAACCACATCGCATTCGACCAGTATGTCGCAGGTCTCGCGGCCATAGGCGCCGCCATTCATGCGCACAAAACCGCCGACCGTTCCGGGAATGGAACGCAGGAACTCAAGCCCCGCTATCCCCGCATCGCGCGCCGTGGAGGAAACCAAAATGCCCGACGCGCCGCCACCGCAGCGCAGCGTCGTGTCATCAAGCCGCTCGACCGTCGCAAACGGCTTGCCAAGCCGGATGACGACACCATGCACCCCGCCATCACGCACGATGAGATTGGAACCAAGGCCCAAAGCCATCACCGGCACCGCCGGGTCAAGATCGCGCAAAAAGCCCTGCAGGTCATCCATGTCCTTTGGCTCGAACAGCCATTGGGCATTGCCGCCCGACTTGAACCAGACAAGAGGGGCCAGCGGCGCATCTGCCGTCAGCTTGCCACGCACGGAGGGCATGTCGATCACCATCTATGCCGCCGCCATTTCAATGCCAATCGCATCGGCGAGGCCTGCCGCTTTCCATTGCTCGTCACCCTGAACTTGTTTCAGGGTCCATCCTTCCAGCCGTACCGCAGGATGCTCGGGCGAAATGGATGCTGAAACGAGTTCAGCATGACATAGAGAGAGAAGCGCAGCGCAGTGCATCATGCCTTCTCCCGCTCGGACGAAATGGCATCGGCGAGGCCTGCCGCCCATTTGGTGATGTCGCCCGCCCCCAGGCACACCACCATGTCGCCTGCCTTGACCTCGGCCGCCAACAGGCTGGCCAGTTCGGCCGCGTCAGCCACGGTTCGCGCCTGGCGATGGCCGCGCTGTTTCAGTCCGGCGACCAGCGCAGCGGAATCGACACCTTCAATCGGGTCTTCGCCAGCGGTATAGACCGGCGCGGCATAGACGATATCGGCATCGTTGAACGCCTGCTGAAACTCGTCCATCAGGTCATGGAGGCGCGTGAAGCGGTGCGGCTGGACCACGGCGATGATGCGATTCTCGACTCCTTCGCGCGCCGCCGCCAGCACCGCGCGGATTTCCACCGGGTGATGGCCATAATCATCGATGATCGTCACCGTGCCGCCATCAACGGCAACCTCGCCAACCTTCGTGAAGCGCCGCTTCACCCCGCCGAATTTGGCAAAACCGGTGACGATATCAGCGTCGCTCATTCCCATTTGCAGAGCCACGGCAACCGCAGAGATCGCATTCTGGACGTTGTGCCGCCCCGGCATGGGAAGCTCTATTCCGTCGATCCGCCTGCTCGATCCGTCACGCTCGCGCACCACGACGTCAAAGCGGTTGCCACCCGGGACCGGCACAACATTCTCGCCGCGAATATCGGCCTGTGCCGAAAAGCCATAGGTAACGATCCGCCGGTCCTTTACCCGAGGCAGGATCGCCTGCACTTCGGGATGATCGAGGCACAGGATCGCCGCACCGTAAAAGGGCACGTTCTCGACAAATTCGACAAAGGCGTCCTTGACCGCGTCAAAGCTGCCATAATGATCGAGATGTTCGGGATCGATATTGGTGACAACGGCAATGGTGCCGTCCAGCCGCAGGAATGATCCGTCGCTTTCATCGGCCTCGACAACCATCCATTCGCTGTCGCCCAGCCGGGCGTTGGAGCCATAGCTGTTGATGATGCCGCCATTGATGACGGTCGGGTCTATCCCGCCCGCGTCGAGCATCGCCGCAACCATGGATGTGGTGGTGGTCTTGCCATGTGTCCCGGCAATAGCGATGGTCGATTTCAGCCGCATCAGCTCGGCCAGCATCTCCGCCCGGCGCACCACCGGCACCCGGTTTTCGAGCGCCAGGTCAACCTCCGGATTGCCGCGCTTGATCGCCGTCGAGGTGACGACAACAGCCGCATCGCCGAGATTTTCGGCCTTGTGCCCGATCATCACGGTTATGCCGCGCTTGCGCAGCCCCTCCACGACATAGCTTTCGGCGATGTCGCTGCCCTGCACCTTATAGCCCAGATTGTGCATTACCTCGGCAATGCCGGACATACCGATGCCGCCAATACCGATGAAATGGATGGTACCAATGTCGGTTCCGACGCCCTTCATGCGGCTGCTCCCTCGATATCGCGGGCCAGCGCCTCTTTGCCGATCGGCGCGCCGTTTTTGGCCGGGGCAACCCGGATGACATCGGCAATGGGCGGAGCGCCAAGGCTTTCGACAAGGTCCGCCAGATCGCGCACCGCATTGGGATAGCCGCATTTGTGCGCGGCTAGCGCGGCATTTTCCAGCGCGCCGGGGTCCATCGCCATTTTCTGTATCTGCTTGGCCAGTTCTTTTGGTGTGAAGGAAGTTTGCCGGATGGAGCGCGCGCCGCCCGCTGCCACCAGATCGCGGACATTGGCGCTCTGGTGATCGTCAGTGGCAATCGGCAGCGGAACAAGGATTGCCGGACGTCCGGCAACCGCCAGTTCAGCGACAGTCGATGCCCCGGCACGGCCGATGAACAGATGCGCCCAGCCGAGCTTCTCGGGCAGGTCCTCCATATAAGTGGCGAGTTCCGCCGGAATCTCGTGGCCTGCATATTTGTCGCGCACCGCCTCGATATCCTCTTCGCGGCATTGCTGCACAACCTGAAGGCGGCGGCGAAGATTGACCGGCAACATGGCAAGGCCGTCGGGCACCACATCGGAAAGGATGCGCGCGCCCTGGCTGCCGCCGGTCACCAGCACCCGGAAAATCCCCTCGCCGAGCAGGGGCGGATAATTCTCTCCGCGCAATGCCAGCACCTCTTCGCGCACCGGATTGCCGACAAGATGCGTCTTGGCAGCATAGCGCGCATCCAGCCGCTCAACCCGGGTATAGGCGGTAGCGATGGCCTCCACCCGCCGCGCGAGGAACCGGTTGACCCGGCCCAGCACTGCGTTCTGCTCATGAATTGCGGTCGGGATACCCGCCTTGTGTGCAGCGAGCAGCGTCGGCAGCGCCGGATAGCCGCCAAAGCCGATAACGGCAGCAGGCTCGAAACTTTCGAACAGGTTCAGCGCCATGCGCCGCCCGCGCCAGATGCCGCGCAGGCCCTTCAGCCAGCCGACCGGTCCGCCCGCGACACGGCCCGGCGGCAACATGTGCTGCTGGATGTCGGCCGGAGCACCCGGAATCTGGGCACCGCGCTCATCGGTAATGACTGCGACATGATGCCCGCGCTGGATCAGTTCGCGGCCCAGCGCATAGGCAGGCAACATATGTCCGCCGGTTCCGCCGGCAGCCAGTACATAGTGGCGCGACACACTCATCTATTGCTCCAATCGGTCGCCAGAAGGGAGCGATCAAGATAGGGATTGCGGCGGGTCAAGGCCAGCATCAAACCCATGCCAAGGCTGAGCGCGAGCATCGACGAGCCGCCATGACTGATGAACGGCAGGGTCATGCCCTTGGAAGGAAACAGCTGCAGGTTGACGGCCATGTTGATAAAGGCCTGACCGCCAAACTGGACGACCAGCCCGGTGACGGCAAGGATCGTGAACAGGTCCTTTTCCTCCAGCAGGCGCAGGCAGACGCGCACTATAATGGCGAAATAGACCAGCGCCACGGCAGCGCAGGCAAGCAAGCCGAACTCCTCGCCGATCACGGAGAAAATATAATCGGTATGCGCTTCGGGCAGGTTGAATTTCTGCGTGCCCAGCCCCGGCCCGGTGCCGATAATCCCGCCCCCGGTCAGCGTCTTGTAGGCGAGCATGACCTGGTCATATTCACCCGATCCGAACAGCCAGCCATTAATCCGCTGCGTCGCGACCGGATAGAAGAAATAGGCCGCAACCATCCCCGCAAGGCCAGCGCCCAGCGCCAGTCCGACAATCTGTATGCGTAAGCCGATCAGCAGCATCAGCGCAAACCATGTGCCCAGGAACATGATGGTCTGGCCCAGGTCCGGCTGGCGCATCAGCAGGATCGCAATCAGCAGGGTGAGCGCGATGGACAGCGACACGACGGGCAGATCGGGATCACGCACGCGCCACGACAATATCCAGGCCAGTGTCACCGCATAGACGGGTTTCAGGAATTCCGACGGCTGGATGGTTAGGCCATAGCCGATCCAGCGGCGGGCGCCGTTCACGGTCGTGCCGATCACCGGCACCAGCAACAGCAGGAAAATGAACAGCGCCGCGAGCAGGATCGCCATGCGACGCGCCTCCCGCTTGGGCAGCATGGAAATCACCAGCATGAAGGGCAGGCCGATCATGACCCATGCGATCTGGCGATAGAAGAAATAGAGCGGATCGAGCGAGACCGTCGCGGTGGACAGGCGCTGCGCAGAGGCTGGCGATCCGGCAGCGACAGCGATCAGGCCAATCGCCATCAGCACCAGCACCAGGCCCAGCAACACCCGGTCGAGTTCCCAGAACCAGACTGCAAGGTGCGAACGGTCCCCGCGCCCCAGCCGCTTGCTCAGAGCACGCGGCAGGCGATAGCCAGGCATGGCCTGTCCGCCGCGCGGCGCGGCATCGCCCGAAAGCACTGGGGCATCGCTCATGCCGCGTCTCCTTTGGGGGCTGGCGCAGTCTCGACCGCCGCGCAGGCGCTCTCATCGCCTGACAGCAGCGCCTCGACAATCTGCCGGAAATAATCACCGCGCGCTTCGAAATCGCGAAACTGGTCGAAAGAGGCGCATGCCGGGGACAGCAGCACAACCTCGCCCGGCTTTGCATTTGCCATTGCTGCACGCACGGCCTCGCACATCATTTCCGCGCGCGTCACCGGCATTTCTGCCTCCAGCAGACTTGCGAACGCCGGACCGGCCTCTCCAATAGTATAGGCATGGACGACATGGCCGAAATGCGGGGCGCATTCCTCCAGCCCGTCGCCCTTGGGCAGGCCGCCGACGATCCAGTGAATACGCGGATAGGCAGCAAGCGCAGGCGCGGTCGAGGCGGGATTGGTCGCCTTGCTGTCATTGACAAACAGCACGCCATTGGCCTCCGCCACCCGCTCCATCCGGTGCGGCAGGCTGGAATAGGTTGCGAAACTGGCCAGCACGGTATCGAAATCGAGCCGCAGCGCAGCGCCAACGGCCAGCGCGGCGGCAGCGTTCTGAGCATTGTGCGGCCCCTGCAGGCTGGGCCATCCGGCCTGTTCACCGGCATCGATGGCGCCCGTCGTCACTTCGATCACATTGGACAGACCGGCAACCGCCGCCATAGCATCGGCGCTGTCCGCTCCGACCACGCGATAATGGCCGGGTGACTGCATCGCGAATAGCCGCGCCTTGGAGGCACAATATCCGGCATAGCCATCATAGCGGTCGAGATGATCGGGGGTGATATTGAGCAACACCGCGACATCGCAATCAAGGCTGTAGGTAAGGTCGATCTGATAGCTCGACAGCTCCAGCACATAGACCCCGCCTTCGGGCAGCGGTTCTTGCGACAATATGGGCAGACCGATATTGCCGCCCATCAGGCTGGCTATGCCCGAATATTGCAGCATGTGATGGATCAGCGCGGTAGTCGTCGACTTGCCGTTGGTGCCGGTTATGCCCACCACGCGGTGCGCAGGCAGGCTGTGCCGGGCCATCGCGAACAGCTCTATGTCGCCGATGATCGGGCAGCCGGCGGCGCGGGCGCGCTCTGCAACCGGATGGCGGTTGAGTGGTACGCCCGGAGAGACGATCAGGCCATCGACGTTGGCGAGGTCAATCTCCATCGGATCGCCGATTTCAGCGCGGTCGCGCACTGCTTCGCGCGCTTCCTCGCGATTATCCCAGGCGATACAGCTTGCGCCGCTCGCCACCAGCGTATCGAGCGTGGCCAGGCCGGAGCGTGCCAGCCCCAGCAGCGCAAAGCGTTTTCCGCGAAAGGCGTCCGAAACGATCACCGCAGCTTCAGCGTCGCCAGACCGGCCAGCGCAAGAACCAGGCTGATGATCCAGAAACGGATCACCACCGTCGATTCCGCCCAGCCCATCTGTTCGAAATGGTGGTGGATGGGGGCCATCTTGAAAACACGCCTGCCGGTGCGCTTGAAGAAGAATACCTGGATGATGACCGACATCGCTTCCAGCACGAACAGCCCGCCGACAATGCCCAGAACGATCTCGTGATGCGCGCTGACCGCGATGGCGCCAAGCGCTCCGCCCAGTGCAAGGCTGCCCGTATCGCCCATGAACACGGCGGCGGGCGGCGCATTGAACCACAAAAAGGCGAGGCATGCGCCGATGATGCAGCCGCAGAAGATCGCCAGATCGCCAATCCCTTCAATATAGGGAAGGCCCAGATATTTGGAGAACACGGCATTGCCGACCAGATATACGATGATGAGGAAGGTCAGGCTGGCGATGATAACGGGAAAGGTCGCCAGCCCGTCCAGCCCGTCGGTCAGGTTTACGGCATTGCCGAATGCAACAATCGTGAAGGCGGCGAAGGCGATATAGAACCAGCCCAGATCGAACGGCGGATAGTTGATGAAAGGCACATAGAGCAGCGTGCCCGTCTGGCTGAGGATCGCCCAGCTGGCCAGCCCCGCAATGATGAATTCGCCGATCAGGCGGACGCGGCCTGACACGCCCTTGTGGCTGGCCTTTCGCACCTTGTCATAATCGTCGAGGAACCCGATAGTGCCAAAGCCCAGCGTCACGAACAGACAGGCCCAGACATACATGTTGCGCAGGTCCATCCACAGCAGCAGCGACGTGACCAGCGAGATCAGGATCATCAGGCCGCCCATGGTCGGGGTGCCGCGCTTGGCAAGGTGCGTCTGCGGGCCATCGGCGCGGATCGGCTGCCCCTTGCCCTGCCGCACGCGCAGCATCGCGATGAAACGCGGACCGATCACCAGACCGATCAGCAAAGCCGTGACAATCGCCGCACCCGAGCGGAAGCTCAGATAGCGGACAAGATTGAATATTCCTTCAAATTCCAGCCATTCTGCCAGCAGATACAGCATCAGACCTCCTCGCTCGCACGGGTTTCGCCAAGCGCGGTGACCAGGGCCGAAAGGCCCATGGCATTGGACCCCTTTACCAGCACCGAATCGCCCGGCTGCAGCCAGGATTTCAGTACTTTCAGGGCCTCGCTGGCGGTCGCCACATGCGCCAGATCATCGGGCGCGGCAAGCGACTTGCGCAGCGTTTCGGCGAGAATATGCATCTCGTCGCCGACCAGTATGACCTTGTCGACGCTGGCGGAGGCCAGCGGCGCGGCCAGGCCGCTATGATAGGTGTCGCTGAGCGCTCCCAGTTCCTTCATTGCGCCCAGCACGGCGATGCGCCGGTCGGCGCGCTCCTCGCCAAGGCCGCCAATGGTTGCGGCCATGGAGGCGGGATTGGCATTATAGCTTTCATCGATCAGCAGCGCCTCGCCGCCGGGCAAAGCGATGCGCACGCGCGCGCCGCGACCGGCGAGGCCGGGCAGTTCGGCAAGGGCAAGTCCCGCCACGGCAAGATCCGCGCCCAGCGCATGGACCGCCGCCATGATCGCCAGCGAATTCATCACCCAATGCTCGCCGGGAGCTGCAACGGTATAGCAGAGCCGCCTGTCGCCAATCTCCGCCGTGACCAGCGAGCCGCCATTCGTCGCGCGGACATGGTCGAGCACCCGCGCATCGGAGGAAGGGTGCCGTCCGAAGGTCATGATGTTGTCGGCATGCGCGCTGGCGGCGGCGAAGAGCCGCTCGAAATGCGGATTGTCGCGCGGGATGATGGCCGTTCCGCCCGGCTCCAGCCCCTCGAAAATCTCGCCCTTGGCATCGGCAATCTCGGCTTCGTCGCGGAAATGGCCGATATGCGCCGGGGCAATGGTGGTGATGATAGCAACATCCGGGCGCACCAGCCGCGTCAGCGCGGACAGCTCATCCTTATGGTTCATGCCCATTTCGAACACGCCATAACGGGCATTGGCGGGCATCCGCGCCAGGCTGAGCGGAACCCCGACATGGTTGTTATAGCTCTTGACCGAGCAATGCGCCCGCCCCGGTGCAGCACGCTCCAGCGTCTTGTAAAGCGCTTCCTTGGTGCTGGTCTTGCCCGCCGAGCCGGTCACGCCGACAATCTGCGCCTGGCTGCGCAGCCGCGCCGCTATGCCAAGCGCATCAAGCGCGGCCACGCTGTCCGACACGCGCACATGCGGCGATGTGATCGCATTTTCGCACAGCACGCCCGATGCGCCTGCCGCCAACGCCTTTTCGATGAAACGGTGCCCGTCGGTCGCCTCGCCCTTCATCGCGATAAACAGGTCACCGCGCACGATTTCACGTGAATCAAAGGCGACGCCGGACACCGCAAAGCCGGTATTGGCCACGCCACCGGTCGCGCTGGCGATTTCCTCGGATGTCCAGAGCGCGCTTTCGGTCATGCCGCGCACTCCCGCGCAACCTCGACATCATCGAACGGCAGAACGCGGTCGCCGATGATCTGGCCCTGCTCATGCCCCTTGCCGGCCAGCAGGACGATATCGTCGCTCTCCGCGATCCCGATGGCATGGGCGATGGCCTTGCGCCGGTCGCCAATCTCCAGCGCGTCAGGCGCTGCGGCCATGATGGCAGCGCGTATCGCCACCGGATCCTCGCTGCGCGGATTGTCATCGGTGACGATCACCAGATCGGACAGGGCGCTGGCGACACTGCCCATTTCAGGGCGCTTGCCGGTATCGCGATCTCCGCCTGCGCCAAATACGGTGATCAGCCGCCCTTTGACATGCGGGCGAAGCGCATCAATCGCTGCCTTCAAGCCGTCGGGCGTGTGCGCATAATCGACATAGACCGGCGCACCGCTGCGGCAGATGACCGCACGCTCCAGCCTGCCGCGCACCGGCTGCAACCGGCCCAGATGATCAAGGACGCTGCCAATCTCTCCGCCCGTCGCCAGCACCAGCCCGGCAGCGGTCAGCGCATTGGCGGCCTGATAAGCACCGATCAGCGGCAGGTTCACGCGATGTGTCGTCTCGCCGATCTTCAGCATCAGCACCTGGCCCAGCTGGGTCGGCGTGCGCGATGCCATGCGGATCGCTTCGCCCGCCTCGCCCACGGTCAGAATCTTCAGGCCCCGCTTGCTCGCGCGCTCGACGACTCGGTCCGACCAGGCGTCATCGGCCCACACCACCATGGTGCCGTCATCGACCACAACCTCATCCACCAGCCGCATCTTGGCTTCGAAATAAGCCTCCATCGTACCGTGATAGTCAAGGTGATCGCGGCTCAGATTTGTGAACGCGCCCGCCTGAACCGGCAGCCCCTCGGTGCGGTATTGCGACAGGCCATGGCTCGATGCTTCGAACACGGCATGGGTCACACCCTCGCGGGCAAGTCCGCTCATATTGGCCAGAAAAGTGACGATGTCCGGCGTTGTCAGGCCGGTCGATGACTGGTCGACCGCCGTGGTCACGCCAAGTGTGCCGATAGACGCAGCGTTATAGCCATCCATCCGCCACAGCTGGCGGGTCATCTCTGCTGTCGAAGTCTTGCCATTGGTGCCGGTGACGGCGGCGACCCGGCCCGGAACCGGCGTAAAGAAGCGGGCGGCAAGCTGCGCAAAGGTGCGGCGCGGCTCGTCACTGGCGATATGGACCGCGCCCTCCACCTTGGCTTCGCCGCGCGCGATGATCGCGATAGCGCCGGATGCGACCGCATCCGCAATGAAATCCTCGCCATTGAAGCGGCTGCCGCGAAACGCGCCAAACACCGTGCCCGGAGCCACCTTGCGATGATCAATCGCAAATCCGGTCACGATGCTGTCGTCATTTTCGCTGATCGCCTGCGGCGCGATCTCCCCCAGCCTCATCGTGTCTGGTCCTTCCGATCGCGGCACAGGGCCGGGCATGCGCCAATCCTGGATTGCATCAGGTGTCGTTAGCCTCGCTCTGCCTGCTCGCGGTGGCCGTCTTGGGTTTTTCCGGAGCCTTCCACAAGAGCGGGGTCAGCTCGGAAACGTCGACATCGCGCGATTCGTCGGGGATAACTCCCAGCATCGGGCCAATCCTGGGGACAACACGCGCAACAACCGGTGCCGCCGTCCATCCGGCAGTGCGCTGAAAGGATGATGCTGCGGTCGCCTTTGGCTCATCGAGCATCGCAATGACCACATAGCGCGGATCATCCATCGGAAAGGCCGCCGCAAAGGTCGAGACCAGCGAATTGCGCTTGTATCCGCCGGCATGGGGCTTTTCGGCCGAACCTGTCTTGCCGCCGATCCGGAAGCCGGGCGCATCCGCCTTCTTGCCGGTGCCGTCGCTGACGATCATGCGCAGCAGCTGGCGCATCCGCGCGCTGGTAGACGCCTTGAAGACCCGGCGTCCCGGATCGGCCTTGTCCGGATCGACCTTTTGTAGCGTGGCGGGACGCCACATTCCGCCGTTGACCAGCGCGGCATAGGCGCTGGCGAGATGCAGCGGCGTAACGGCAATGCCATGACCATAGGATACGGTCATGTTGGTCAATCGCCCCCAGCTTTGCGGCCATAGCGGATGCCCTGCCTCGACCAGCTCGATTTCCGGTCGGTCATCAAAGCCCAGCGCCCGCATGGTCGCCATCAGCCGTTCCTTGCCGAGGTCATCGGCAATCTGCGCGGTCACGATGTTGGAGCTGTGCACCAGCGTTTCCGGCACGTTGAGCCAGCGCCCCGAAGGATGGCTGTCGCGGATCGGAAAGCCCGCAACCTGCAGCGGCTTGGTCGCATCATAGCGGCGGGCGAGATTGGTGACGGTTCCGGCATCCAGTGCGGCGGCAACGGTGATCGGCTTGAAGGTCGAGCCGAGTTCATAGACGCTGTAGGTGACTTCATTGGTCTGGTTGGCAATCGATGCGGGATCGAGCCGGTTCGGATTGAATTCCGGCAGCGACGCCAGCGCCAGGACTTCGCCGGTCCGCACATCGAGCACAACCCCGGCGGCACCGCGCGCCTCATAGCGCTTCATTGCCTGGTCGAGCTCATCCTCCAGCGCCGCCTGGGCACGGATGTCGATTGAGAGTTCCACCGGCTTCAGCCGCTGATCGGGATCGCGCAGCCGCTCATCAAGCGTCCGCTCCATCCCCATGACGCCCTTGCCATCGGCATCGACAAAGCCGAGCACATGGGCACCAACCTGATGCTGGGGATAGAATCGCTCCTGCTCGCGCGGAAATTCAATGCCGACTTCGCCAAGCGCATGCACCTGGTTCACTTCTTCGGGCAATGCGCGACGGCGCAGATAGCTCGGCTTGCTGCGCTTAAGCTGCGCGAGAAATTCTGCTTCGGAAGTGTCGGGGAATATCGCGGCGAGATTGCGCGCCAGCTCGCGGCGGTCGCTGATCAGGCGCGACGGGATCACCCGGATGGCATAGCCCTCAATAGTGCGCGCCAGCGGGACGCCATTGCGGTCCACCAAGTCGCCACGGCCCGGATCAACCTCCATGGCGCGTTCCGAAGCGTGAACCGGCTCGCCCAGCACGCCGACAAAGACGAGCCGGACAAGAATGGTCGAAACCGCCAGCGCGAACAGCGCCAGCACCACCACCATGCGGACCTGCGCGGTCAGCGTCGCCTGTTGCCGCTTTCCGGCCAGGCGAACCCGTTCACCGCATGATACCAGCGCGGTCATTTGTCATCTTCCCGAAGCTTGTCAACTGTCGCCTCCAGCGACATGCGATTGATCAGTTTTTCATCCAGCGATGTCGCCGCCATGGGCGCGCGCGCTTCACCCGGCGAGCGCTTGTCGACCGCCGGAATGGGCTTCAAGGCTTCGGTCGGTGCCGGTACCGGAGCGCCAGCCGGTGCGCCCTCGCCCGTTTTCGATGCGACACTGCCAAAGGGCGAGCCGATCGTTCCGGCGGGCTGTACATTGTCGCTGGTCAGCGTCATTGCCGCGACCTTGACTGGACGGTGCATCTGGCCATCGGGATCACCGAGATTGGCGAGCGCCCGCTCTCCTTCCAGATACTGATCGGCGGTCGGCGCGACATAGCCATAGCCAAGGTCGTTCCACGCCTCCAGCTGGGAGAGGCTGGCCCGTGTCTGGAATTCAGTCTCCAGATAACGGATCTCCGCCTTGGTGCTGACGATCTTGCGCTCCAGCCGGCCAAGGTCGCTGCGCTGGGTCGCAACGCTGAGCGAGAGCGGGTAAAGCGCGATCAGCACCAGGAAAATCAGCGCGATCCAGCCAATGGCACGCAGGCGTTTGACGGCAAGGATCATGCGGCCCGCCCTTCCGCACCCCATGCGGGTGCGCCGGTGCGGATCGCCATGCGTAGGGTGGCCGAACGTGCGCGGGGGTTACGCGCACATTCGGCCTCGCCCGCTCGGGTCGGCCTGGCGGGTTTCTCGAAACTGGGTTTGCGGGTGTCGGCCTGTTCGGGCAGATGGCGCGATCCGCCACCTTCACCGCCGCTGCGGATGCGCAGGAAGCGCTTGACGATGCGGTCTTCCAGGCTGTGAAACGACACGATGACGATCCGCCCGCCGGGCGCCAGCATTTTTTCAGCGGCAACCAGCCCGTCGCGCAGCTCATCCAGCTCTCCATTCACATGGATACGCAGCGCCTGAAAGGTGCGCGTTGCCGGATCACGCGGCATGCCGGGGCGAAAACCCAGCACCTTGTGGACAATGCGCGCCAGTTCCAGCGTGCGGCGAACCGGCCGTGCCGCCAGTATCGCCCGGGCAATGCGGCGCGACTGCCGCTCCTCGCCATAGGTGAACAATATATCGGCAATCTCCGCCTCATCGGCGGTGTTGACGAAATCGGCGGCGCTCTTGCCCTGCTGGCCCATGCGCATGTCCAGATCGCCATCCTTCTGAAAGGAAAAGCCGCGTTCGGCCTGATCGAGCTGCATGGAGGACACGCCAAGGTCGAAGACGATGCCGTCGACATTCGTGACGCCCTTTTCACCCAGCGCTTCAACCATTTCGGCGAAGCAGCGCGGATGAAATGTGAAGCGACCTCCGCTTTCGGTCTCCAGCGCCCGGGCGGTATCGCGGGTATCGGGGTCGCGATCAAAACCATGGACCAGCGCGCCCGCGTCCAGCATCGCCCGGCTATAGCCGCCCGCACCAAAGGTCGCATCGACATGCCGCTCGCCCGACCGGATGGCCAGCGCTTGCAGCACCTGATCGAGCAGCACCGGAATATGCGGAGCCTGGCTTGCGGCGAGCGCGGTCATGCCTTGCCCCCCTCTTCGAGCAGCCAGCGTGCCGCGAATTGCTGCGGGGCGAGACGGGGGTCGGTCTGCGCGAGCAGCTTGTCGGGGTTCCAGATACTGAATTCGGTGCCGTTGCCGTTGAAGAACACCTTGTCGTCAATGCCCGCCGCAGCGCGCAGGATCGGCGGCAGGATGAGGCGGCCGCTGGCATCGAAGCTGATCTCATAGGCCAGCGAGAACATCGGCCCGCCCTCAAGCTCCGACCGGAATATCTCGCCGCGCTCCACGGCCACATCCTCGCGGCGCTCGACCTGCGCAAGCAAGCGGTCGCGGCGGATCGTCCCATAGCCTTGGAGGCACGGTACATGGCTGTTGAGCGCGAGACAGACCAGCCGCTCGCCCTCGGAGGATTTCATGATGGGGTTGCGAAAAACGGCAGGGATGGCCAGCCGTCCCTTGGGATCGATCGTGGTAAGCGCCGCACCCTGATATGCCGTACTCTCCGCCACCTGGCGTACCCATCCCTCGAACCAATACAGGCCCGGCCGTCAGCATGTGCGCAAAAAGGCCCGACCCTTGCTGGGCAAAAGCCTCCCTCACGCCGGAATCGCACCCCACGACACCGCCGCCTTGAACCTGAAGGCAGGAATTCACCCCGAATTTTTACGTCATAGCAAGGGTTAACTGGGGATTAAAGGGTTTTTTTAGGGATTTCACGCATGAACCGCAAATTGCCGGGATTCAAGGCTTTTTCCGGGTGGCAATGCGCAAATTCCCCTGAAATCACCGCCAAATCCATGCGAATCCCCAATGCACCCCGCCAAAATCCATCATCCAGCGCGGAAATCCCCAATCATCCCCAGCTGATCGCACGGCTTGCAGCCGCATACAGCGATAAGGGCGCCTGTTTCTGTCCAAAAAAAGCGACAGACCCGCCATCGGGGCAAGCCGGTTGTCCGTTCAGCGCTGCCGTTCGGTCTGGCCCGGCGCGGGAAGATCGGGGACGACCTGCCCCGGAACCGCCGGAGCCGCCGTTGCGGGAGCCTTGGCCGCACCTTCCTCGACCGGAAGATCGGGAACCACGCCCAGTTCAACCAGCGGTTCGCTGGCCTGCGGCTCAACCGTCGTCCTGTCCACGCCTGGCGGCACCGAAACGGTTTCGCCCTGCTGCACCGCGACCGGCGAGCCGATGGCCCGTTCGTTGCTGGCCCCTTCGAGCAGCATGTCGGCAAGCCCGACCAGGGCAAGAATGGCAACAAGGCCGCCAATGCCGATCTGCAAACGGTGCATGACGGTGTTGGCGCTGGCCGTGCGGGATGTGTCGATCTTCATCATCCCTGTATAGATCAGTCTGCAAGCCATGGAAAGACCGGCAATCCCTTGGATTTCAGCCAGTCGGCATTGTAAAGGGTCGACAGATAGCGAAAGCCGGTATCGCACAATATCGTCACGACGCGCGCGCCCTTGCCCAGCTGTTTGCCGAGCGCCACCGCACCGGCAATGTTGATGCCGGACGACAGGCCCAGGCACAGCCCTTCCTCGGCCAGCATCTGACGGACCCAGGCCAGCCCCTCCTCATCGGAAATGCGGAACTGGGTATCGATGGGAGCATCTTCCAGATTGCCGGTAATCCGCCCCTGCCCTATCCCTTCGGCGACCGACGATCCTTCCGCCTTCAGCTCGCCACAGGCATAATAATGATAGAGCGCCGCGCCATGCGGATCGGTCAGGGCTATCGTCACCTTCTCGTCATGCGCCTTCAGCCCCATGCCGACCCCGGCGATGGTGCCGCCAGTTCCCGCCGCGCAGGTAAAGCCGTCGATCCGGCCATCCATCTGCGTCCAGATCTCTTCCGCCGTCCCCTCGATATGGGCGCGGCGATTGGCGATATTGTCGAATTGCTGCGCCCAGACTGCCCCTTCGGTCTCCTCGGCGATGCGTCGCGAGGTATGGACGAAATGGCCGGGGTTTGAATAGGCCGCCGCCGGCACCGTGACCAGTTCCGCGCCCAGAGCGCGCAGCGTATCCATTTTTTCCTTGGACTGGGTTTCCGGCATGACGATGATCGTCCGGTACCCCTTGGCATTGGCCACCAGCGCCAGGCCGATGCCGGTATTGCCCGCCGTCCCCTCGACAATCGTGCCTCCGGGTTTCAGCGTGCCGCGCTCCTCGGCATCGCGCACGATATAGAGCGCCGCCCGGTCCTTTACCGATGCGCCCGGGTTGGCATATTCGCATTTGCCGAAAATATCGCAGCCAGCGGCCCGGCTGGGCCCTTCCAGCCGCACGAGCGGAGTGTTGCCGATAAGGTCAAGCGTCGATGCAAAAGTCGTCATGGTTGCGGAAGATAGGCAGGGCAAGGCACAGCGGCAAGACAATTGGGTTTCAGGCACGCAAAGCAGCGGTTTCTAGGCGGCGTGGACAAATTCTGCATGAGCCGAGGTGGTCGGATGCGGGATGAATGGCGCGGAAATCTGCGCAATGCGGGGCATGTCCCCCGGATAAGCAGATTGACAAAGCCAGTCGCCCGCATCCGGCCATCCAAAGGACTTGGCCAAAAAGGGCCTGGGCATTGTCACTCTCTCGTTAAATAGCACCACTATTCGCCTCATTCGCTTCTTGCCCAGAACCTTTTTGGCTCAAGCCTCGACCATGCGGAATTTGTCCACGCCGCCTAGCCATTTCAGCCCATCGCCGGACGCCGCGGTTCAGCCCTGCCCCGCAACCCATGCCTCCACCCCGGCAATTTCATCCTCGCTCATGTGCAGGCCGCGCTTGGTGCGCCGCCACAGCATATCCTCCGCCGTGACCGCCCATTCCTGCGCGATCAGATAGCCGGCCTCCGCCTCGTAAAAACCTGCGCCAAAATCCCTGCCCAGTCCCTCCATGGAGGCAATGCCCTCAAGGATCAGCGCCATGCGCGTGCCATAGCGCCGCGCCAGCCGCTGCCGCACAAACGCATCGAGCCAGGGATAGCGCGTCTCCGCAAGCGCAAGGAACCGGTCGAAATCACCGTCCTCAATATCGCCGCCGGGCAGCGTGGCCCCGGCCGTCCAGGGCCTTGAACCGAAATGCAACACCGCCTCAAGCCGCTCCATCGCATGTTCGGCCAGCTTGCGGCAGGTGGTGATCTTGCCGCCAAAGATCGACAGCAGCGGCGCGCCCTCTCCGTCATCGCCGCGATCCAGATCGAACACATAATCGCGCGTGACCGTGGAGGCATTGTCCGACTTGTCGTCGAACAGCGGGCGGACCCCGGAATAGGTCCAGGTGATGCTCTCCCGCGACACCGGCCTTGCGAAATAATCATTGGCGATGGCGAGCAGATAGTCGATCTCCGCATCGGAAATTTTCGGCGGACCATCCGCCGGGTCATAGGGTACATCGGTTGTGCCGATCAGCGTGAAGTCCTTCTCATAGGGAATGGCAAACACGATCCGGTCATCCGAATTCTGGAACATGTAGAGGTGATCGCCCTCATAGAGGCGCGGCAGGACAATGTGGCTGCCCTTGATCAGGCGCAGATTTTGCGCATCGCGATCAGGATAGAGAATTTCCAGCACGTCATCGACATGCTTGCCCGCCGCATTGACCACGGCGCGCGCGGCAACCGTTTCCCGCACTCCGCCCGAATGTTCCAGATCTACATTCCATATGTCATCGCTTCTCGCCAATCCGGTACAGCGCGTCTGTGTCCGTATCTCTGCCCCGCGATCTGCGGCATCGCGCGCGCACAGCACCACCAGCCGCGCATCATCCGCCCAGCAATCGGAAAATTCAAAGCCCTTGCGATATTGCGGCTGGAGAATACCCGCATGCGGCGGGCGGGTCAGATCGGCCCGGCTGGTGCCCGGCAGGCGCTTTCGCGCGCCCAGATGATCATAGAGGAACAGCCCCAGCCTCAGCATCCAGACGGGACGCAGCCCTTTATGGTGCGGCAATACGATGCGCAGCGGCCAGATGATGTGCGGAGCTGACTGGAGCAGCACCTCGCGCTCCAGCAGGGCCTCGCGCACAAGGCGGAATTCCATATGCTCCAGATAGCGAAGCCCGCCATGAATGAGCTTGCTCGACGCGGAACTGGTCTGCCCGGCAAGATCGCCTGCCTCGCACAACAGCACCTTCAGGCCGTTTCCCGCTGCATCGCGCGCAATTGCTGCGCCGTTGATGCCGCCCCCTATGATCAGCAGGTCATGAACCATCGTGTCACTCCCTCGCCGCGCGCAATGCCGCGCCTGCTGCTATCGGACAGATGGCGGTGATGAACAGCGATGCCGCCGCCAGCAGCATCAGTCCGTTTTCTCCGCCGGTGGCAAGGCTGCCCGCTCCGAAAATGAGCAGCGGCACCGCCAGCGGCAACAGCATCAATCCGCCAAGCGCCGCACCATGACGCAAGCCCGAAGTCAGCGCGGCGATGAGCACCGCCAGCGCGGCAAGTGCGGGCGTTGCCAGCAACAGGCCGATCTCGATCCGCCACAGCATCGTGCCGTTCTGGCCGAGAAGCACGGCCGATGCCAGACACGCCAACATCAATGGCGGACCGAAACCAAGCCAATGCCCTATTGTCTTGGCCAGCGCGATCATCTCATCGCCAATGCCTCTCAGCACAATCTGATCCATGAATCCATGTTCTATATCGGATTGGACCAATCGGTCTATCGGCAATATGCTGGCAAGCAGTGCAGCGATCCAGATAATGCCGCCGCCCGTGCGTGCCAGCAACGGCGCATCGGGACCGACACCAAAGGGATAGATCGCCGCAACCGCGACAAAGAAGATCACCGGCAGCGCAAAACCGCTGGCGCCCCTGCCCGCACCATAGGCGAACGCCAGTTCCCGCCTGACCAGCCATGCCAGTGCCCGGATCACGGCACGAAATCCGCCAAAGCGAGGCTCTGGCTGGCAGCGACAGGCAGGGGCTGGTGTGAAGCCGCCACTATCGCTCCGCCCGAACCGAGATGCCGCTCCATCGCTGCACCCAGCATCGCGCATCCTGCATCATCAAGCCCGTTGGCAGGCTCGTCCAGCAACCATAATGGTGATTTTGAAATCATCATTCGAGCCAGATTGGCACGCTTGCGCTGCCCGGTAGAAAAGAGGCGGGAAGGAATATCGGCCAGCCTTTCAAGACCGACCAAAGCGATCGCATCATTAACCTCACCCGAAGCTGCGCCATCAAGCCGTGCCCATTGCCCCAAAGCCCTGCGGAGCGGCAATTGCATGTCGAGCGGCAGGCGTTCATCGCACAGTGCGACCGCCGCCGACCGCTCAACCTCTCCGGAAAATGGCTGCAAAAGACCCGCAATGATGCGGATCAGGCTCGATTTGCCAATCCCGTTGGCACCCTGCACATGGCACAGCTCGCCCGCCGACAAGGTGAAGGAAAGCCCGCGAAACAGCATCTTTCCGCCGCGCACGCAGCACAAATCATGCACAGAGGCCAGCGCCCCGGCCATGGCTTGTGTCTTGGCAAGATCGGCGCTTTGCTCCATGTGCCCGGCATAGGGCGTGTCCCCCATGCTGCCAAGAGGAGAGAGCGATGGTCAAACAGCTGACGACTGAGGAACGCAAAGCCGCGCTGGCCGAGCTGTCAGGCTGGTCGCTGGCGGATGGCCGCGACGCGCTGCAACGCACCTTCACCTTTGGCAATTTCGTCGAAGCCTTTGGCTTCATGACGAAAGTGGCGATTCTGGCGGAACGCGCCGATCACCATCCCGAATGGTTCAACGTCTATAACAGAGTCGAAATCCAGCTGACCACGCATGATGCCGATGGCCTGTCGCAGCGCGACGTCGCGCTGGCGCGGGAAATCGACGCACTCGCCTGCTGATCAGCCCCGTTCGTCGCGGCGCTGCTGCGCAAGCAAGCGACCGCGCTTGCGAATCGACCCCGGCATCCATTTGGCGGCGAAGGCCAGCTTGCGCGCAGTCGGACCGACATAGCTGTGCACCTTTTTGGGCTCATGCACAGCCTGCCATGCGGCTTCGGCAACGATCTCGACAGGCGAGATTTCCAGTCCGGCCTTGATCACATTGTCGCGGCTCGATTCGTTGGAATTGGTGATCGGCCCGTCGAGCAGCGGCGTATCGATAAAGCTGGGCATCAGCGCCCGCACCCGAATATCGTCCGGCCCCCATTCGACATCCAGCGCCTCGGAAAGGCCGCGCACTGCAAATTTCGTCGCGGAATAGACGCTGAGGCCGGATGAGCCATAGATACCCGCCGCCGACGAGGTGTTGAGCAGGCAGCTGCCTTCGGTCGCCTTCAGCATGGCATGGCCGACATGCGCGCCATGCACGACGCCCTTGAAGTTGATGTCCACCAGCTTCTCGATATCGTCGGCGCTGTGCTCCTCCAGCAAACCGCCAATCCCGACCCCGGCATTGTTGAACAGGACGTGCAGCTTGCCGCCGCTATGCTCGCCAAATTCGGCAAGCGCGCGCTGCCATTGTTCGCGGCTGCGCACGTCGAGCATGTGGATGGATGAGCGCCCTTCGGGGATCATGGCGGCGGTCTCTCGCATCCGCGGCTCGTTGATATCGGCCAGGCCGACAAACCAGCCACGCTCGCCAAAATAGCGCGCGACGGCACGGCCAATGCCCGATGCGCCACCCGTGATGAAAATATAGCGATCCACGCTCATCTGCCCGCTCTCCATGATAGGTTTTTCTTTGAAATGGGTATAGGCTGGCCAAGAGGAAGCGGCAATGCCTATAAGGCCGCGCATGGCCCGCACCTCCAGTTCAGCAGCGACGGCAAATCCGCCTCCGGCAGGTGCAAAAGGCCCGGCTGTTCGCCTTGCCGGTCTCTATCACAGCTACGGTTCCGTAACGGCGCTGAACGGCATCGCGCAGAAGGTCGAGGCAGGCAGCTTCGTCGCCCTGGTCGGCCTTTCCGGATCGGGCAAATCGACGCTGTTGAAGACCGTCAACCGGCTGGTTGCACCGGATTCGGGCCAGGTGCTGATCGATGGCATCGACAATTGCGAATCGGACCTGCACCGGCTGCGCCGCTCGATCGGCTACGTCTTTCAGAATATCGGCCTGTTCCCGCATATGGATGTGGCGCGCAATATCGGCATCGGTGCCTGGATCCGGAATATCGCACCGCTCGGCGAAGCGCGCATTGCAGAACTGCTGGAGCAGGTCGACCTGCCCGCGAGCATCGCCCTGCGCATGCCGGGCGAACTTTCCGGAGGCCAGCAACAGCGGGTCGGCGTCGCCCGTGCTCTCGCGCATGAACCCGGCCTGATGCTGATGGACGAGCCATTTGGCGCGCTCGACCCGATAACCCGCGAGCTGATCGGCAACACCTATCGCGCGATCCATGACCGGCTGGGCCTGACCACACTGATGGTCACGCATGACATGGCAGAGGCGCTGCTGCTGGCGGATCGCATCTGGGTGATGGCCGACGGGCGCATTGTCGCCGATGCGACGCCGCAGCAATTGCTCTTAGGAGCGTGCGGTGCGGAGGCGGAGGCACTGGTCGCAATCCCCCGGGCGCAGGCGGAAAAGCTGGTTGCCATGCGCGAACGGGCGACAGCGGACAGACTGGCATGAGCACTCTGCTGACCGGGTTTGAGCGGGTACCGGCATTGCTTTCCGAGCATGTCCAGCTCAGCCTTTCCGCGCTTGGCCTTGCGCTGCTCATCGCACTGCCGACCGCCATCTGGGCAATGCGCAGCCGACGGGTCGCGCAGATTGCACTGGGTCTCGCCAGCCTGATCCAGACCATCCCGGCGCTGGCGCTGCTGGCGCTGTTCTTCCCGATCCTGCTGGCGGTGGCGGCAATGCTGGGCGACCGCATTTCACCTCTCGGGTTCCTGCCATCGCTGCTGGCGCTGACCCTTTATGCACTGCTGCCGATCCTGCGCAACGCGGTGACGGGCCTGAAAGGCATCGATCCCGCACTTGGCGAGGCCGCAGACGCCCTGGGCATGACAGGCTGGCAAAAGCTGCGCGTGGTCGAGGCTCCGCTGGCCGCACCCATGATCATGGCGGGCATACGCACCGCCGCCGTCTGGACCATCGGCGCGGCGACCCTGTCGACGACCGTGGGGCAGCCGAGCCTTGGCGACCTGATCTTTGCCGGCTTGCAGACGCAGAACTGGTCGCTTGTGCTCGCGGGCTGCATTGCCGCAGCCGGGCTGGCAATGCTGGTCGATGCCCTGCTCGGGATGGTCGAGACCGGCCTGGCCCGGCGTCAGCCGCTGCGCATCCGGCTGGCAGGCGCTCTGATGGTCATGGGGCTGGCCGCAGCCCTGATGCCGGGCACGATTATGCGGCAAGGCACGGGCGAACAACGCGAAACGGTGATCGTCGGGGCCAAACGTTTCACCGAACAGTTCATCCTGGCGCGCGTGATCGGCCAGCGGCTGGAAGATGCAGGCTATCGGGTGGAATATCGCGAGGGCATGGGCAGCGCCGTGGTGTTCGGCGCGCTGACCAATGGCGATATCGACGTCTATGTCGATTATTCAGGCACGATCTGGACCAACGCGATGAAGCGCACCGACCCTGTTTCCCGCCCGGACATGATCGATGCAATCGGCAAATGGGTCGCCACCGAACATGGCGCACGGCTGGCCGGCGCGCTGGGGTTTGAAAATACCTATGCCTTTGCGGTGCGCGAGGCCGATGCGAAACGCCTTAACCTGCGCACGCTGGACGATGTAGTGCGGGTTTCGCCGGACTTCACATTCGGCACCGATGTGGAGTTTCTGGAACGCCCCGAATGGCAGATGGTGCAGAACGCCTATCCGCTGCGTTTCAAGGCCGAACGCGCGTTTGAACCGACATTCATGTATCGCGCACTGGCATCGGGCCAGGCCGACATCATCTCAGCCTTTTCGTCGGACGGGCGGATCGCGGCGAACCGCTTTGTCGTGCTGGAGGATCCCGCCGGCGCGATACCCGGCTATGATGCGATCCTGCTCGCCAGTCCGCGCCGCTCCGGGGACGAGCGTTTTTTGCGGGCGCTTCAACCGCTTGCGGGCAGCATATCAGTAGAAATGATGCGCGAAGCCAATTATCGTGTGGACCGGCCCCGGAACAAGCAGACAAGTATCGCGGCTGCGCGCTGGCTCAACCGGCAGATTGATACCGCTCGAAGCAACACCCCGCATAAGGACATTCCATGACATTACGCCGCCTGATCCTGCTGTTTCTGGCTCCGCTGATGTTTCACGCCCAGTCGGCCTGGGCGGCAGTCACCATCACCTTTTACAGCCATGAGTTCGGATCGGAATTTCCCCACGCCTTTGTCACTCTGAAAGGGACGCTTGATGGAAGCGGCGAGCGAATCGACACCAACTACGGCTTTACGCCGGTCAATGTCGGGCCGCATCTGCTGTGGGGCTGGGCCAAGGGGAGGCTGGACATTGCCGAGGCTGAATATGTCGCCGACAGCAATCCGCATTTCCGCATGACCATCAGCGATGCCGAATATGGCAAGGTGATGGAGGTCGTGAATGGCTGGGGCAATCGCAAGCAGAAAAGCTATAATCTCAACAAGGCCAATTGCGTGCACTTTGTGGGCGAGATTGCAGAGGCCGTCGGCCTGAAAATCAACCGCAAGAGCGAGAATTTCAAAAAGCCGCGCAGCTTCCTGATCGAGGTGACGGACCTCAACCGTTCACGCTTTACCGCTGCGCAGCTGCTCTACAAGGGCAGCTGAACGCACATCGATATGCGGCGATCAAAGCGCTGCGTTGTTATAGCAATGCCAGGTCAGGATCGCGACTGAACCGCGATGCGGCGACCAGCCATCGGCCAGGCTGCGTGTTTCCTTCTCCGTGGGGCGCTCGGCAAGGCCCATGATCTTGCCGATCCCGGCCTGCACGGCGAGATCGCCAGCCGGCCAGATATCGGCGCGTCCCTCTGCGAACAGCAGATAGATTTCCGCCGACCAGCGGCCAATCCCCTTGATCTGGAGCAGTTCGGCAATCGCTTCCTCGTCATCATCGGGCAAGGCGTCCAGCCTTACCCCGCCTGAAAGCACCAGCGCCGCCAGCGATCGGGCATAGCCCTGCTTCTGGCGGGAGAGGCCACAGGCGCGCAAGGCATCGAACTCGCTGGCGATGATCGCCTCGGCCGGGCAGCCGCTGCCCAGCTCCGCCTCCAGCTTGTTCCAGACCGATGCGGCGGCGGCGACCGACACCTGCTGCCCGACAATGGTGCGCAGCAGGGTCGTATAGCCTCGCTCACGAATCCGCGTTTCGGGATATCCGGCAAGGGACAGCGCCCGCGCAATCGCCGGTTCGCGTCCGGCAATGCTATCCAGCCCCTGCTTCAGTTGCTCCGCCGTCAGACCCATATTCCCCTCATTTCCGCTCTTGCAATCCGCGATTCCAGTCGACATAGCAGCCCGCGAACGAAGGAACAGTGTAATAAGGGACGAGCGCATGCCAAAACTGATCGTTGTCAGCCGCGACGGAGAAGAAAAATCAATCGATGCCGATAGCGGCCTGTCGGTGATGGAAGCCATTCGCGACAACGGCTTTGACGAATTGCTGGCGCTGTGCGGCGGCTGCTGTTCATGCGCCACCTGCCATGTGCATGTCGATGCGGCCTGGGCCGACAAGCTGCCCGCGATGAGCGAAGACGAGAACGACCTGCTCGACAGCTCCGATCACCGCAATGAAAGCTCGCGCCTTTCTTGCCAGATCGAGATGACCGATGCGCTGGACGGACTGAAGGTCGTCATCGCCGCTGAGGATTGATCCTCCGGACCCGGCATATTTTCCGGAAACGGGCGATCTCGCGCCTCTAAAGCAGTTCGGGCAGAGCTAACAATATATCCTGCTGCACGCCCGGCCCCAGCCCCGCATGCAATTGCTTCGCCATGGCGCTGACCTTGGCGTGAACACCGCTGGCGGCATGCAGCTGGCGCAGCGATGACGCAAATGGCTCCACTTTTATGTCGCGAAGAGGGATGTGGCCGCCCACGCCCGCATCGGCAATCGCCTTGCCGATAATCGCCTTTTCAAGGTCGTAATGCACGACAACCTGGGGCAGAGCAGCGAGCAATGCCGAGCTGACAAAGCCATGGCCCCCGTGCGACAGCACGAAACGGGAGCGCTTGCAGATTGTCGCGAAATCGAGCTTTTCCGGCTCGAACATGATCCCGCGACGGTCCAGCTCGCTGATCAGGCCAGGCGACGCAGCCGGGATGTGCGCGCGGACCGGCAAATTCGTTGCCGCCAGCCCGTCCCAGAGCGGCGCGTAGCGCATGGCGCGCTCATTGGCGTAGACGAATATCTCGTCGCCCAGCGGCCCGGCCGGGACTGGCCGGACATCGGCAATCGCAGGTGTGGACAGGGCAGCGGTCCGGTAATCGAAATAGGGATCGAACATGGCAAAGCTGCCGACCAGCTGTCGGTCTGCCCGGAAGATTTCCGGCAGGCTGGAAAGGGGCTTTTCGCCGATCAGAGCCAGCCCTGCATTGGCCCGGCCCAGCGTTTCAGCCTCATCAAATAGTGGCTCGCCATCGGTCAGGACCGGAAAGAAATCGAGATCGGCGGGCGGGCAGGAAAAACCTGTTCCAACGCTCAGCACCGGCATCCGGCCGCGCGCCGCCAGCCCCATGACGGGCGAGAAATCGGCGATGACGATATGCGGACGAAAGGCGGCGAACACTGCATGCCAGCCTGTGACCAGCGCGGGCAGGGTTTCTGTCTGGTCCAGTCCAAGCCGCACCAGTATGTCCCCCATGGATGCGACCGCCGGTCCCGGCAGCGCTGTATTGCTGGACAGCAGCCTTGGCCAGACCGGCGCCTGAAACAGTTCATAGGCGCCTAGTCGATCAGATGGCAGAAATCCGGTGTTCTGAAGCGCGAGGCCCACTTCATGACCATCTTCGGCAAGGGCATCGGCAACCTGGACAAGGCGGGAGACGTGCCCCTGATGGGCACCCAGTTCCCAGCCCAGCAATATGCGCGCCAAGGCCGTTCCCTTCCGGTCAGATGCCGCCGGGGTGCACGGGTCTGCCCGCTGCCTCCAGCGCTGCGGACAGATGGGCAGCGCAGCCATCGAGCTGGACCTGATCGGTGGAGCGAATCACGAAATTCGCGCCGACCTTGCCATCACGGAAAAACGGATAGCTGCCGATCTGGCATCCGGCATGGGCAAGCTCTGAATCGCGCAGGATCGCCGCCACCTCGCTTTCGGGCACCCAGCAGCCCAGCGTCAGCGAAATCAGCGGCGCGCCGCCCTCCAGCGTGCCCGTGAGCGCATCGAGCATGCCTGCGGTGATGCTCGGCACCCCGGCCATCAGGAAGATATTGCCGCGCCTGATGCCCGGCGCACCCGACATGCGATTCTCGATCAGTTCAGATCCGTCAGGCACTCGCGCCATGCGCAGCCGCATCTCGGTAAGGCCGCCACGGCTTTCATAATGGCGTTCCAGTATTGCCCGCGCCCGGGGATGCACGATCACCTCAACGCCCAGCGCGGCCGACACCGCATCGACCGTAATGTCATCATGGGTCGGACCGATCCCGCCCGTGGTGAACAGATAATCATTGCGTGCGCGCAATATATTCACCGCTTCGATGATCGCATCCATATCGTCCGCGATGACGCGCACTTCCTTCAGGCGAATGCCCTGTACATTCAGCCAGGTGGCGATCTGCGCGACATTCTTGTCCTGGGTCCGGCCAGACAGGATTTCATCGCCAATCACGATCAGGGCGGCGGTCCAGATACGCGCGGAGGGAGGATTTTCGCTCATGCCGGGTGCATAGCGGCAATCTCCCCTCTCGCAAAGAGAGCGATTTGCAACTATATCCTGCGTCATGCACCAATATGTTACCCTGACAGACAGCGACGCACCCGTCCGCGACGGCACCATCAAACTGCATGGCGAAGACGGCTTTGCCGGAATGCGCAAGGCGGGCCGGCTGGCCGCCGAAATCCTTGATGCGCTGGTTCCCCATGTCGTGCCCGGCGTCACCACGGCGGAGCTGGATGACATGGTCCGCGAACATATGCTGCGCGGAGGCGGAATACCGGCGACGCTGGGCTATCGCGGCTATACCCATAGCTGCTGCATCTCGATCAACCATGTCGTGTGCCACGGAATTCCGGGCGACAAGAGGCTGAAGGACGGTGACATCGTCAATATCGACGTGACCCCGATTGTCGATGGCTGGCATGGCGATACCAGCCGGATGTTCCTGGTCGGCGATGTTCCGATAAAGGCGCGGCGACTGGTCGAGACGACCTATGAGAGCATGATGCTGGGCATCGAACAGGCACGACCCGGCAACCGGCTGGGCGATGTCGCCCATGCCATCCAGACCCATGCCGAGCGGCAGCGTTACGGCGTGGTTCGCGATTTTTGCGGACATGGCCTTGGCCGGCTGTTCCACGATGCACCGGAAGTCGTCCATGCCGGACGTCCGGGCACCGGCCCAGAGCTGAAGCCCGGCATGTTCTTCACCATCGAACCGATGATCAATATCGGCAAGCATGCGGTGAAGCTGCTCGAAGATGGCTGGACGGCCGTGACTCGCGACCGGTCCTTGTCGGCGCAGTTCGAGCACTCCATCGGCATTACCGAGACGGGCTGCGAAATATTCACGCAAAGCCCCAAGGGGCTCAACTGCCCGACCTATTGATTGCAGCAAATACCGACAGAATTAGGCTTTGCCAGCCAGCCCGCACAGGGCTAGGTTCCGCCCCAAAGATAAAATCTTGAGGGAGGAATGCCATGGTAATCCGGTCGTCTGCCATATGGGGCGCAATCCTTGCACTATTGGCGCTTGCCGGGTGCCAGCAGGGCGCACAATCCGATTCCAGCGCCCCTGCGACCAGCATCGATGGCGATGCCCTGGCCAGTGGCGGCGACGGCTCAAACTGGGCCATGACCGGCTTTTCCTATGCCGAACAGCGTTTCAGCCCGCTTGAGGACATCAATGCCGGGAATGTCGGCGAACTGGGCATAGCCTGGTATGCCGACCTGCCCGATGCACGCGGCCAGGAAGCGACCCCTGTGGTGGTCGATGGCACGCTTTATGTCACCACGGCCTGGTCAAAGGTTTTCGCCTATGACGTGCTGACCGGCAAGGAACTGTGGTCGTTCGATCCCAAGGTGCCTGGCGAGACCGGCGTCAATGCATGCTGCGATGTCGTCAATCGCGGCGTCGCCGTGTGGAAAGGCAAGCTGTTCCTCGGCACGCTCGATGGCCGCCTGATTGCGCTCGATGCGCTGACCGGCGCGCAGCTGTGGAGCACCCAGACTACGGACCGCGACAAGCCCTATACCATCACCGGCGCACCGCGCGTGGTGAAGGGCAAGGTCATCATCGGCAATGGCGGCGCGGAATTCGGCGTGCGCGGCTATGTCTCTGCCTATCGTGTCGAGGATGGCAAGCTTGCCTGGCGTTTCTACACCGTCCCCAATCCAAAGGGGGAACCGGATGGCGCAGCCAGCGACGCCGTGCTGCAAAAGGCGGCGGCCAAGACCTGGTCCGAAAATGGCGAGTGGAAACAGTCTGGCGGCGGCGGCACCGTGTGGGATTCCATCGTCTATGATGCCGAACTCGATCAGCTCTATCTTGGCGTCGGCAACGGCAACCCCTGGAACCATGGCCTGCGCTCGGAAGGCGAAGGCGACAATCTGTTCCTCTCCTCGGTCGTTGCGCTCAACCCGGATACCGGCGAATATATCTGGCATTATCAGGAAACGCCCGGCGAAACCTGGGACTTTACCGCGACCCAATCGATCATCCTCGCGACGCTCAATATCGACGGAAAGCCGCGCAAGGTGCTGATGCAGGCGCCGAAAAACGGATTTTTCTTTGTCATCGACCGAACCAACGGCAAGCTAATCTCCGCCAATCCGTTTATCGACGGCATCAGCTGGGCAACCGGATATGACCTTGAAACCGGTCGTCCCATCGAAAACCCGGCGTCGCGCTTTTACAAGACCGGCGAACTGTTCCTGGCCATTCCCTCGGCTCTGGGCGCGCACAACTGGCACCCGATGAGCTACAGCCCGGCAACCGGACTTGCCTATATCCCGGCACAGACCATCCCGGCGGCCTATCTGGAGCCGCAGACATTGCTGGACAATGAGCGCAAGACCATCGGTTTCAACACCGGCAGCAGCAATGAAGGCTTTTCGCTGCCCGACGACAGGGCAATTATCAAGGCCGCCATTGCCGCAACCAAGGGACAGCTGGTCGCTATCGACCCCGTCACCGGCGAACGGAAATGGACGGTCGATCACGGTACTCCGTGGAATGGCGGCACGCTCGCCACGGCGGGCGGTCTGGTGTTCCAGGGCACGGCTTTGGGACAGATGCGTGCCTATGCCGCCGATACCGGCAAGCAGCTCTGGTCCTATGACGTGCAGTCCGGCGTGCTCGGCGGCCCGTCAACCTTCATGGTCAAGGGCGAGCAATATGTCGCGTTCATGACCAGCAAGGGCGGCGCTTTCCCGCTGGTGATCGGACGCGCGGGCGGCGCGGCCAATCCGGTGCCGAATATTCCGCGGCTGATCGTCATGAAGATTGGCGGCACGGCCAAGCTCCCTGCCCTGCCCGAATCGCCCCCCATGGCCTGGAACCCGCCCGAACGGATCGGCACCGCCGATACGGTCGCGCAGGGGCGTCAGCTCTACCTTCGCTATTGCATGGTATGCCATGGCGATGGTGCGGTTGGCGGCGGGGTCCTGCCCGATCTGCGCCGCTCCGGTGTTCCGGCCGATGCCGACACCTGGAACCAGGTCGTGCGGGAAGGCCTGCTCAAGCAAAATGGCATGGTGGGATTCAGGACGGTGATGAAGCCCGCCGAAACCGAAGCGATCCGCGCCTATGTGATCGACCGTGCGCATTTCGCCAAGAGCTTTGAGGAAGAGGGCAAATAGCGCACCCGGTAAGCCCTGCCCCACTGCGCAGGAATGCGCCACATGCCCATTTTTTGTGCAGCGCGGCAGAAAACTTGCCCGCCAAACGGTCATCTGTGTAATTTCCGGCAAGGATCGGGGCAGAAAACAGGCGATTCGCAAATTGGCACGGTAATTGATTGTTAACGGACGAGGACTCGTGAACCTGTTTGGTGCGCGGGACCTTTTCCATTGCGGTTTGCGGGTGTTTCGCGGCATGAAGTGACCAGAGGGCATCCCCCGAACCATCAATGGAAACATAAAAGGTACTGGAAAGAGGAATGAAGAAAATCGAAGCCATCATCAAACCCTTCAAGCTCGACGAGGTGAAGGAAGCGCTCCACGAAGTGGGCGTTTCGGGCATCACGGTTGTCGAGGCAAAGGGTTTCGGTCGCCAGAAGGGGCATACCGAGCTTTATCGCGGGGCAGAATATATCGTTGATTTCCTGCCCAAGGTGAAGCTGGAGGTGGTCGTCGACGACAGCCTTGCCGACCGCACCGTGGAGGCCATTGCCTCCGCAGCGCAGACCGGCAGGATCGGCGACGGCAAGATTTTCGTCATCCCTGTCGAAACCGCCGTGCGCATCCGCACCGGCGAAAGAGATTCCGACGCGATTTGAGGGCCGGATAACGGTCGGTCGGGCCGGAACTTTCCAGAAAGACCATTGAAGTTACCAGGGGGCCGGTCTTGCCGGTCGCAAATGATAAGGAAGGACAGCGATAATGGGCAATTCCGCCAAGGATATTCTCAAGAGAATCAAGGACGAAGAAATCGAGTGGGTCGAGGTGCGTTTCACCGATCCGCGCGGCAAATGGCATCACCTGACCATGTGCGCCAGTGTGATCGGCGAAGATGAGCTGGAAGACGGCCTGATGTTCGACGGATCGTCGATCGAAGGCTGGAAGGCGATCAACGAATCGGACATGATCCTGAAGCCCGATCTGGACGCCTGCTATATCGATCCGTTCAGCGCGACGTCGATGATGATCCTGGTCTGCGACATTGTCGAGCCAAGCGACGGTTCGCTCTATGCTCGCGATCCGCGTTCCACCGCCAAGCGCGCCGAGGCCTATCTCAAGTCCACCGGCATTGGCGATACCGTCTATGTCGGTCCCGAGCCCGAATTCTTCATGTTTGACAGCGTGAAATTCTCGGACGGCTATGATGGCTCGATGTATTCCATCGAGGATACCGAACTGCCGACCAGTTCCGGCAAGGACTATGAAACCGGCAATATGGGCCACCGCCCCCGTGCCAAGGGCGGCTATTTCCCGGTCGGTCCGGTCGACATGACCACCGATATCCGCGCCGAAATGGTTTCGACGCTGATGGAAATGGGCCTGCCCATGGACAAGCATCACCATGAAGTGGCCGCCAGCCAGCATGAGCTGGGCGTCACCTTTGGCGAGCTGGTCAACACCGCCGACCGCGTGCAGATCTACAAATATGTGGTGCAGATGGTCGCCCATGCCTATGGCAAGACCGCGACCTTCATGCCCAAGCCGATCAAGATGGACAATGGATCGGGCATGCACACCCATATGTCGATCTGGAACAAGGGCAAGCCGCTGTTCGCGGGCAATGGCTATGCGGGTCTCTCCGAAACCTGCCTGTTCTTCATCGGTGGCGTGATCAAGCATGCCAAGGCGTGCAATGCCTTCACCAACCCGACGACCAACAGCTACAAGCGTCTGGTTCCGGGCTTTGAAGCACCTGTGCTGCTGGCCTATTCGGCACGCAACCGCTCGGCATCGTGCCGCATCCCCTATGGTGCGGGCGAAAAGGCAAAGCGCGTCGAGTTCCGCTTCCCCGATCCGCTGGCCAATCCCTATCTCGCCTTCTCGGCGCTGCTGATGGCCGGCATTGACGGTATCGAGAACAAGATTCATCCGGGCGAGGCCATGGACAAGAATCTCTATGACCTGCCGCCGGAGGAACTGGCCAATGTTCCCACCGTCTGCGGCTCGCTACGCGAGGCTCTGGAAGCCCTGGAAGCCGACAAGGACTTCCTGCTGAAGGGCGGTGTGTTCACCGAAGACCAGATCGACGCCTATGCCGAACTGAAATGGGAAGAAGTCAGCCGCTGGGAAACCACCCCCAGTCCGGTCGAATTCGACATGTACTACAGCGCCTGATCAGGGCGACAGCAAAAGAAAGGGCGCTCCGGCTTCGGGGCGCCCTTTTTCGTGCGGTGTCACCGTCAGTTATCGGTTTTGGAGGCGGTCCGCTGATCAAGCTTCTCGATCAGGGCGGCAAAATCGTCGGGCACGTCCTGCCGCGTCACGTCATCATAGACGGTGCGCAGATTCTGCCCGATCCGGGCCTGGCGAGCAGCGGCGCCATTGAACCGGATAGTCCTGATGGCAAGCTCCTGAATCTCGGCCAGACTGGTTTTGCTGTTGCGTTCCATTGCAATTTTACAACCCGGTAACGGGCTTTTGCGTTCCCAAATCGTCCAAAAAAAGCACGGATATATCGCCAGAACAGGCGACAGGGCCGCTCGCATGAAATGCGAACAGCCCTGCCCCGATTGTCACTCATTCTGCTGTTATCAGCCCGAAATAATCAGGCGGCAGCGGCCTCTCCGCCATGGGTCAGGCGGTCCATGATGCGGAAAATCGCACCCATGGCATCGCCGTCACGGGTGTCGGACTTGTCAAGCTGGCCGGACGCATCGCCATTCATCATGGCCTCTAGGCTCTGGCGCGCCCGTGACACCCGGCTCTTCATCGTGCCGGTCGCGCAATCGCAAATCGCCGCAGCCTCTTCATAGGAAAATCCGCCTGCGCCAACGAGGATGATCGCCTCGCGCTGATCCTGATTGAGCGCCTGCAGCGCCCTGTGGACATCGGCAAGATGCAGCGGGTCCTGCTGGGCGGCGGGCGCCGCCAGCGTGCATTCGGCAGCATATTCGTCATAGGGCGCGCTGAACTTTGCACGGCGCATTTGCGAAATATAGCCATTGCGCAGGATCACGAATGTCCAGGCACGCATCGACGTGCCCGCCTTGAAGCGTTCGCGCGCATTCCATGCTTTCAGCATCGTGTCCTGTACCAGGTCGTCGGCCAGGTCCATGCGCCCGCACAGGCTGTATCCAAAGGCCCTGAGATGAGGGATGGTTTCGACCAGCTGTTCCTTGAACTCGTCTTCGCCGAGCGTGGCATGCTGGTCGGTGGTTCGACTGTCGTCCGTACGGTCGTCGCTCTCGACGGCTTTCAGATGTGTCATGACTTCCCTTCCTGTCATCTGATCAGGCGCATTGCTGCGCCGATACCCCGATCAACGGCTGGTTATGGAAATTGTTCCGACAAATCTTGCGGAACCGCCGGGCATCGTCCCGCGTAATGTGACCGCAAGACCGGATTTGAGCCGATTTTCGTGGCTGTCAGTCCCTGAAGAAAGGATAATGAAATGAATAATTTGGCCCGCACCGCAAAGCTGGGAATGCTTGTCGCCCTGATTGGCATGCTGTCGGCATGCAACACGATCGAGGGCGTCGGACGCGATATCGAATCGGCTGGCGACAGCATTGGCGACGCCGCAAACGGCGCGAAATAGGTTTCCGCGATCAACTCGCATTTCGTGAAAAAGCCCCGGATCACCGATCCGGGGCTTTTCCTTTTTGCAGCCGTTCATGCTGGCATCATATCCCGCGTCCGCGCGCCAGATGCGAAATCACGCTGATCGCCAGCAGCACCAGGAAGATGAAGAACAATATCTTGGCGATGCCCGCCGATGCCCCGGCAATGCCGCCAAAACCCAGCACTGCGGCGATGACGGCGACGATAAAGAAAATAAGCGCATATCTCAGCATGTCGTATCTCCCGGACCGCACGCCGCGCCGCCAAGGGGCTGGCACGTCCAGACGCCGGTCATGCAGGAATTACGTGCAACCGCGCAGCAGGTTCCCCAGCAAGCGACCATGACATGTTTGCAATGTGGTTTATGGAATTGAGATACGCTCCGGGCCTAGCCGCGCATCGCCGTGTCAATGGCCTCGGCAGTGACCGGATAGCCCGCATCTTCCGGGATGCACAGATATCTGCGCCCTTCGCGTTCCTGCACGCGCGGCATGATCATGCGCGAAGGGAACTCCCGGATGTGACCGATCAGCGCATCATAGCTGGGATAAAGCGCAATACGCTCCAGATTGCGATGCGTCGGATAGATAATCTTTGCCTCGCCCTCCGCCGCCATATCGATGACACGCTGCGCCGATGCCCAGAAGACATGGGTGTTTTCGGTGGCATCGACCTCGACATGCTGGCTCTCGCCAAGGTCGCGGGTCACATAGAAGCGGGTATCGAAAACGCGCGACTCGTTAAAGGGAGGCCGCCAGCGGGCAAAGGCCACCATCGCGTCCAGATCGAGCCGCCATCCTGCATCCCGGCACAGCGCCGAAAATGCGTCCCCGGCATGCAGCGCCTGGCGCACCTGCTTCACCAGTGCGATATCGGGCGAACCGTCAATACCGACACAATAGCCCGTCTCCTCCAGCGTCTCGCGAATCGCTGCAATCCGGGCGGCGGCTTCATCGGGTTCCAGATGCGGTGCGAACTGCGCACCCATGGCATGGTCGTCAGGATCGACCCTGCCGCCGGGAAACACGGTGGCACCACCGGCGAACACCATTTCGCGGGACCGCTGAACCATCAGCAGTTCTGCCGGCCCGCCTTGAGGGTCATCCCGCATGACGACCAGAGTGGCCGCCGGCGTTGCCGGGGCCAGCGGCTCGCCGGTGCGGGCATCGACCAGTTGTTGCTCTCCCATGGCTTCGTCATTGCCCAGCAACGGCCCGGTGCCAAGCCCCAATTGGCAAAATCATGGGAGAAGCAGCATTAGCAGCGCGTTCAGGCGCGCAGCAGCACCTCGGCAATCCGGTCGGGCTGGATCGCATAGCGGCCCTCGCGCGCGGCACGCGCCACGGCATAATATTTGCCTGACAGCAGCGCCTGATCGTTCAGGCCCTGCGCCTCGCGTTCGCATTCGGCGACCATCGAATCGAGCATGATGAGCAGCCGTTCGCGCTCCGCCTGGGCCTTGTGCTGTCCCCCGCGCCACAAGCGGCGCCACCCCTCTGCGATAAAATTGGACATGTGTTTGCCTTTCCTTCGTTCCATGAGGAAAAACGGCAGCGCCGGACGGATATTAAGAGCGCGCTAACCATGTTTTTCGCGTGAACTGGATAGGCGTGTCAGGGTCGATTCCGGTCAAAAACTGTCGGAATGGCTTACAGTTCGAGCCATCGGGGCCATTGAAATTTCTTTCAACATAATGAATTTAAAGGATTTTACATAACTGGCATGGATAATGCTTTTATAAAGGCAGTTTCGGAACCTTCACTTTCCAATCGGGCGGCGCTGCATGGTCTCGCGCCGCCCACACCCCCCAACGAACTATTCCAGCAAGGCACGCAGCGCGCGGCCGGTCTGCTCGTCAGCAGGCAAGAAGGTCTCCAGCGCGATTTCGGACAGCGTCACATCACGCGGCGTACCGAAGACCGTGATGGTCGAATAAAAGCTCAGGCGACCGGCAACACTGTCAATCACCAGCGGCGTGGCGACGGCATCGGGCACATCGCCATGATTGTCATTGGCAGAACCGGCATATCCGGCCAGTTCGGCGCGCAGCGCAATCAGGCCGGCATCGCCCGACGCCTCAATCTCCCGGTCGAGACGCGACAATATGCTGGATCGCCAGGCGGAATAGTTGACGATCTGCGGCGCCAGGCCATCGGGGTGCAGGGCAAGGCGCAGCACATTGACCGGCGGCTCCATCAAATGGCTGGCAATCTGCTCGGTCAGGATTGCAACGGCGCGATTGGCCGCAAGCAAATGCCAGTGCCGGTCGACGACCAGCGCGGGAAACGGCTCATGCCCTTTCAGCAGATGCTCGATCAATGTCATGGATTGCGCCATGTCCGGCGCATGCAGCGGCGTCTCGCCAAATTCGGGTGCGAGCCCGGCGGCCAGCAGCAGTTCGTTGCGTGCGCGCAGCGGAACGTCGAGCCGGTCGGCCAGCAGGCCGATTACCGCGCGGCTGGGCCGGGAACGTCCGGTTTCAACAAAGCTGAGATGGCGGGCTGATATCCCGGCATCGAGCGCCAGGTCCAGCTGGCTCAACCGGCGATATTCGCGCCACTGGCGAAGCTGGGAGCCGACCGGCGCGTTCGAATCAATCGCGTTCTTCATGGGGCGAGCCTAGGCACGCCGCCTCTGCAAGGCCATTACCTTGCAGGTAATGACCATGACCCCAAATCAGCTTTCCGGATTGAGCGGGTTCAGGCCGCCAGGCCCTTTTCCTGCATCAGCGACTGCAGCTCGCCCGCTTCGAACATTTCCATCATGATGTCCGATCCGCCGACGAATTCGCCCTTCACATAAAGCTGGGGAATTGTCGGCCAGTCGGAAAATTGCTTGATGCCCTGACGAACCTCCATGTCCTGAAGCACATCAACGCTCTCATAGCTGACGCCCAGATGGTCGAGAATTGCCACGGCACGGCTGGAAAAGCCGCATTGCGGGAAAAGCGGAGTGCCCTTCATAAAGAGCAGGACGTCATTGGAATTGACGAGTTCGCCGATACGGGCCTGTGCGGTATCGCTCATGAATATTCTCCAGATGGGCCGGTCAGCATGCCGGTTCAGCCCCTTAATTGGGCACGTCGGTGGTCAGTTGCAAGGCATGAAGTTCACCGCCCATGCGCCCGCCCAGTGCCGCGTAAACTGCGCGCGTCCGCTGAAGCCGCCCCATGCTGCGAAAGCTCTCCGAGACGACGCGAGCGGCATAATGATCGCCATCGCCTGCCAGATCGGTAATCTCCACCTCGGCATCGGGCAGCGCCGCCTTGATCAGCGCCGCGATTTCTTCTGCAGCCATAGGCATGGTGGCGTGTCCTCAGCCCGCGTCTTCGATGAACTGGCGGCGCGCGAGGACCATATGCTCCTCCAGAGCAGCGCGTATGCCGGCCTCATCGACTTCGACACCGGCCGAGGTCAGGTCGCCCAGCAGCTTGCGGATGACGTCTTCATCGCCCGCTTCCTCGAAATCGGCCTGCACAACCGACTTGGCGTAGGAATCGGTTTCCTCCGCCGTCAGCCCCATTTTCTCGGCGGCCCATTGCCCGACCAGCTTGTTGCGGCGCGCAGTGATGCGAAACTGCATTTCCTCGTCACGGGCAAATTTATTCTCGAAGGCGCGTTCGCGGTCATCGAAAGAGGTCATTTTCCTAATCCTTGCATATAGCGGGTTCACAACCCGCATAGGCAGAGCGCCGGGCGGCTGCAAGAGCCGTTCGGAGCCTATTGCCTAGATCGTCACCACCAGCTTGCCGATGGCCTTGCGTTCCCCAAGCCGCTGGATAGCCTCGGCAGCGCGTTCGAACGGGAATGTCTCCGAAACCAGCGGGCTGATCTTGCCTTGCTGCCAGAGATCGAACAGTTCGGCGATGTTCCCGGCATTGCGCTGCGGCTCGCGCGCTGCAAAGGCACCCCAGAAAACGCCGCATACATCACAGCTCTTGAGCAGGGTGAGATTGAGCGGCAACCGGGCAATGCCTGCGGGGAAGCCGACGACAAGAAAGCGCCCCTCCCAGGCGATGGAACGCAGAGCGGGCTCGCTATAATCGCCGCCGACCGCATCATAGATGACATCCGCGCCGTTGGCACCGACCGCGTCCTTGAACTGCTGCGACAGCGCGCGCGAGGCATCCTTGTCGAGCGGCTGGTGCGGATAGACGACCGTCGCATCGGCACCGATCTTCCGCGCCGCCTCAGCCTTCTCCTCGCTGGAGACCGCCGCCACGACGCGCGCACCCCAGGCCTTGCCCAGCTCGACCGCAGCCATGCCGACGCCGCCCGCCGCGCCCAGCACCAGCAGCGTATCGCCCGCCTTGATATGCCCGCGGTCCTTGAGGGCATGGGCCGAGGTGCCATAGGTCATCAGCAGCGATGCGCCCTGTTCGAAACTGAACTGGTCGGGCAGGCTGTAGGCCGATGCCGCCGCAATCAGCTTTTTCTCGACCAGTCCGCCAAAACCCGTGCCGGCTATTACTCGATCGCCAGGCTTGAAGCCGGTCACGCCTTCGCCCACCGCCTCGACAATACCGGCAATCTCGCTGCCCGGGGCAAAGGGGCGCTCGGGGCGGATCTGGTAGAGATCCTGGATGATCAGCCAGTCCGGATAGTTGATCGAACAGGCCTTGACCGCGACCAGCAATTCGCCCGCGCCCGGAACCGGATCATCAATTTCGTCGATCTTCAGGCTGTCTGGTCCACCCTTGGCATGGGACAATAGCGCGCGCATCACATCTCTCCTGTTTTCTCTTTTGTCAGGCGTGACCGGTTCCGGCCATCACCCATGGGCGGTCCGTGCCCCGCATTTTTTCATAACCCGCAATGGCATTTCCGCTCGCCAGGGTCAGGCCGATCTCGTCCAGCCCCTCCATCAGGCAATGCTTGCGAAACGGATCGATTGAAAACTCGAAACGATCCTGAAAAGGGGTTGTAACACTCTGATTTTCAAGATCGATGTGTATGGTGTCGGTTCGCGCGACCTCCATCAGGCGGTCAACCGCCGCCTGCGGCAGAGCCACGGTCAGCAAGCCGTTCTTGAACGCATTGCTGGAGAATATGTCCGAAAAGCTGGGGGCGATCACGGCAGTGAAACCCATTTCCTGAAGCGCCCAGGCAGCATGTTCCCGGCTTGACCCGCAACCAAAATTATCTCCGGCAATCAATATTTTGGCGCCTGAATATGCCGGATCATCAAAGATGTTGCCAGGCTCTGCCCTGATCGCCTCGAACGCGCCGCGCCCCATGCCGTCCCGCGATACGGTCTTCAGCCATTTCGCCGGTATGATGATGTCGGTATCGACATTCTTGCGGCCAAAGGGCACCGCCTTGCCTTCGACCTGCCGGATCGGTTCGCGCGCCGCCTCAATCGGTTTCATGCGGCCCTCCAGTGGCCTCAGCGCCGCATTCCGCCGCTGGCTTGCGCGTTTCAGTCTTGCGCCTGGCATAATGCCGTCCCGCATAGAGCAGTGCGGCCATCACCGCCGCCGATCCGACAGCCGCACCCGCCACTGCCGCACCGGACCATTTGCCCTGCCTGTCCTTGTTGTTGTCGTCGCTCATTGTCCTCGCCTGTCAGTCCCTGAGTTCGCGCACATCGGTCAGCCGGCCCATGACCGCCGCCGCCGCCGCCATTGCCGGCGACACGAGATGCGTGCGTGCGCCCGGCCCCTGCCGCCCCACGAAATTGCGGTTCGAAGTCGACGCGCTGCGGCCACCGGGTGCCACCTTGTCCGGGTTCATCCCCAGACAGGCCGAACAGCCCGGCTCGCGCCATTCAAAACCGGCATCGGTGAATATCCGGTCCAGCCCTTCCTGCTCGGCCTGATATTTGACCAGACCCGATCCCGGAACAGCAATTGCGAATGTCACATGACCGGCAATCCTGCGCCCTTTGAGAACAGCCGCCGCCGCCCGCAGATCCTCGATCCGGCTGTTGGTGCAGCTGCCGATAAAGACATGGTCAATGACAACGTCCTGCATCGGCATTCCGGGCTCAAGGCCCATATAGTCCAGCGATACCCGCGCCGCCTTTGCCTTTGACGGATCGCTGAAACTATCGGGATCGGGCACGGTGCCGGATATCGGCACGACATCCTCCGGGCTGGTGCCCCATGTCACGCACGGCTCTACAACGCTGGCGTCGATGACGACGCTGCGGTCAAATTGCGCGCCTTCATCGCTGTGCAGGGTCTTCCACCATTGCACCGCCGCGTCCCATTCCGCGCCAGCCGGTGCCATGGGCCGCCCCTTCAAATAGGCGAAAGTCTTTTCATCCGGCGCGATCAGGCCAGCCCGCGCCCCGCCCTCTATCGACATATTGGCGACGGTCAGGCGTCCTTCGATCGACATCTCCTCGAACACCTTGCCGCGATATTCGATGACATGGCCGGTGCCGCCGGCAGTGCCGATCACGCCGATGATGTGCAGGATCAGGTCCTTGGGCGTTACGCCGGGGCCGAGCGATCCTTCGACGCGGATTTCCATGGTACGGGACCGCTTGAGCTGCAACGTCTGGGTCGCCAGCACATGCTCCACCTCGCTGGTGCCGATGCCAAAGGCCAGCGCACCCAGCGCGCCATGAGCGGCAGTATGGCTGTCACCGCATACCAGCGTCGTGCCCGGCAGGGTAAAGCCCTGTTCCGGCCCGACGACATGGACAATCCCCTGCTCCCGGTCGGTCGCACCGATATAGCGGATGCCGAATTCAGGCGCGTTGCGCTCCAGCGCGGCAAGCTGCTCGGCGCTCTCGCTATCGGCAATGGGGATGCGATTGCCCGCACTATCGATCCGCGCGGTGGTTGGCAGATTATGGTCGGGAACCGCCAGCGTCAGCTCAGGCTTGCGCACCTTGCGACCGGCGGCGCGCAATCCGGCAAAGGCCTGCGGGCTGGTCACTTCATGCACAAGATGCCGGTCGATATAGATCAGCGCGGTGCCATCATCGCGTTCCTCGACGACATGAGCGTCCCAGATTTTTTCGTAAAGGGTTTTCGGTTTGCTGTCGGGCTGGGTCATCGGGGCGCCTTATACCGGCTTGGCGCTCCAGCGAAAGCGCGAAATCGCTTCAAATATCCCCCCGGCGGGCCTATTCGCATCTGCATGAGCCTGTTCGCCATCATCGCGCTTGTGCTGGCCACCACCGCCTTCATGGAATTTGTCGCCTGGTGGAGCCATAAATATATCATGCACGGCTTTGGCTGGGGCTGGCACCGCGATCATCATGAACCGCATGATAATGTGCTGGAAAAGAACGACCTGTTCGGGCTGGTCGGCGCCGCGATCAGCATCAGCTTCTTCGCGATAGGCAGCCCGCTGGTCATGGGCGCGGGCGCCTGGGAACCGGGCACCTGGATCGGCCTTGGCGTGCTGTTCTATGGCATCATCTACACGCTGGTGCATGACGGACTGGTCCATCAGCGCTATTTTCGCTGGGTGCCCAAATCAGGCTATGCCAAACGCATCGTTCAGGCACACAGGCTGCATCACGCCACCATCGGCAAGCATGGCGGCGTCAGCTTCGGCTTTGTCGTCGCACCCGATCCGGCAAGGCTCAAGGCCGAACTCAAACGCCAGCGCGAGGCCGGGATTGCCGTGATCCGCGAGGCGGAAGGGATTTAGAAACAGGCGTCGCAAGGGCCGCGCCTATTGCGCGCGAAAATCCTCGATGATGCTGGCTGACGCCCGCAATTCCTCTTCATGCCCGATTTCACGATAGGGTTCGGCCAGGGCCTCCGCCTCCCATTGCTGCATGGCCGGATGGGCGATGATCCTTGCGACCCAGTCATAAACCGCCGGGTCGACCTGCAACCCATAGGTGCGGATGCGCCATGCAACCGGCGCGAAAAACGCATCGACCGCGGTGTACTGTACTCCTGCCAGCCATGGCCCGCCAAAGCGCGCAAGCCCCTGCGCCAGCAGCTCTGAAATGCGGGCGACGTCCCTGGCCAGCGGCGCATCAATACTATGCAGACGGGCGCGAACGCCGACATTCATCGTGCACTGGTTGCGCAGCGCAGAAAAGCCGCTGTGCATTTCCGCCGCGGCACACCGCGCCCAGGCCCGCGCGCTGCCATCCTCCGGCCAGACACCCGCATGACGTTCCGCCAGATATTCGACGATCGCCAGCGAATCCCAGATCGTATCCTCGCCATCGATCAGGCATGGCACCTGGGCATTGGGCGCAAAGCTCCGGAAATGATCGAAATTGTCCTCGGCGAAGACGACCAGCCGGTCCTCAAACTCTATGCCAAGCGCCTTCATCAGAACCCAGGGCCGCAATGACCAGCTTGAATAATTCCGGTTGGCGGTAATCAGCGTATAGGCCAAATTTCTCTCCCGTGCCTGCTGCGCCGGCCAGCATCAGTGCCCGACGACTCCCAGACTCTGGAACGGCTTGTCATATTCGCCATATTTGTCAATCAGCGTCGAACTGGCCTCGTTCAGTCCGATAATGTCGACCTGCTTGCCCTCGCTGCGGAGCCGCGCAACGATCTTGTCGAGTGCTCCGGTAGCGGAGACATCCCAGAAATGCGCATCGGTAAGATCGATGCGCACGCGTTCGATCCCGTCCTCGCGAAACTCCATGGCTTCAACGATCATATCGGTTGAGCCGAAGAAAATCTGGCCGCCAAAGCGATACCAGCGCTCCTGCCCGTCTATGCCGCTCTCGATGGTGACAAGCTGGCGCACCTTATAGGCAAAGAAAATCCCGCTCAGCAGCACGCCGGTCAATACACCCAGTGAGAGATCATGCGTCCAGACGACAACGACAACCGTTGCCAGCATCACCGCCGATGAAGGCAATGGATAATGGGCAAGTTCCGTGAATGACTTCCAGCGGAACGTGCTGATCGAAACGAAAATCATGATCGCGACCAGCGCGGGCATCGGGATTTGTGCAACCCAGGGGCCGAGCACCACAATCAGCACCAGCAGCATGACACCCGCGACCAGCGCCGACAGGCGACGCGCACCGCCGGATTTGATATTGATGACCGACTGTCCGATCATCGCGCAGCCGCCCATGCCACCCAGGAAACCGGTGAAGAAATTGGCGACACCCTGGCCATAGCATTCGCGGCGCTTGTCACTGCGTGTCTCGGTCATGTCGTCGACGATATTCGCAGTCAGCAGCGATTCCAGCAGGCCAACCGCCGCCATCGCCGCCGAATAGGGCGCAATGATCTTGAGCGTGTCCAGTGTGAGCGGCACCATCGGAAGATGCAGAAACGGCAGCTCGCTTGGCAATTCTCCCATGTCGCCAACGGTGTGAACCGGGGCACCGCTCGCCAGGCTGATGATCGACAGGATGATGATGGCGGCGAGCGGCGAAGGAATTATCCGGGTCAGACGCGGCAGCAGATAGATGATCGCAAGTCCAGCCGCGACCATGGCATAGGTTTCCCAGCCAACCCCGACAAGTTGCGGCAACTGGGCAATGAAGATCAATATTGCCAGCGCGTTGACGAAACCGGTGATCACCGACCGCGACACGAACCGCATCAGCAGGTCGAGACGCAACAGCCCGGCCACGCCCTGAAACACGCCCATCAGCACCGTTGCCGCGAACAGATACTCGACACCATGTTCCCGCACCAGCGGCCCGACCAGCACGGCAACCGCCGCTGTCGCGGCAGAAATCATGCCGGGCCGGCCGCCCAGCAGCGCAGTGATGACCGCAATCGAAAAGCTCGCATACAGGCCGATACGCGGATCGACCCCGGCAATGATCGAGAAGCCGATGGCTTCGGGAATAAGTGCCAGCGCCACCACAAGGCCCGCCAAAAACTCGGCACGCGGGTTGGAAAGCCAGTCACGGCGAAAGTCGGAATGAATGGCCATGCTGAATTCCCATATGGCTGTGTCGCGCGAAATGCCCTTGGCCGCAGTTCAGGCCGATCAAGGGCACATCACCAGAAAATCCGGGAAGACACCGGGCCTTCTTGAAACCGGTTCAGAAAGTTGATCGCCAGAATGATGCTGCGATGCAGCAAAATAGCCGGAACGCCCTAGCCCAATGCTGCACAGGGTTTCAACCTGCAATCCTGCAGCCGGTTATCAGCTGCGCGTTGCGCCCAGCACAATCGGGCCGCCCAGTTCCAGGCTCTTGCGATAGGCTGGCCGGTCGCGCAAGCGGGCGATATAGGCGGCGAGGGCCGGACGGCTATCCAGCAAGCCGTTGGCATCCGCCACCTCAATCAGATAGGCGAGATTGATATCGGCGCCGCTGAGATCATCCCCGACCAGGAATGCCCGGTCCGCAAGGCTTTTCTCGCAATGATCGAGCAGCTTTATGACCTCCCCGCCGATAAATGGCTCCAGCCCGCCGCCCAGTCCGCCGAACATGGGGGACAGGGCGTTGAGAATGATCGGCATCGCCAGAGTGCCTTCGGCAAAATGCAGCCATTCCAGATAGGCGGGCCGGTCGGCAAGACTGGCCGGTGCCAGCCTGCCATCGCCGAAACGTTCGATCAGATATTCGATGATCGCCCCCGATTCGCCCATGACATGTCCATCGACCACAATAGCCGGGGCCTTGCCGAGCGGATGGACGGCGTACAGCGCATCGGGCGACCGGAAACTCTTTGGATCGCGCTGATGACGGACCATCTCATAAGGCGTGCCGAGTTCCTCCAGCAGCCAGATGATGCGGCTGGATCGCGAATATTCGAGATGGTGGAGAGTGATCGTCATGGAACTGCCTTTCGTCGGGTGACCAAAAGCTAGTCAGCAGCAGTCGATCCGGCAAGCACCGCATTTTCCGGGAGGTCGTCCAGTTCCAGCCAGTCCGTATGCGGGCGACCGTAAAGCTGGTCGAGAAATTCATATTGCAGCTTGAACGGGCGGGTCGTGCTGCTGTTCCACATCATCACGATGCCGCTGCGAAGCACGGGATCGAACAGGATCGCCGCGCGATAGCCATTGACCGCACCCTGATGGTGAACAATGCCATGGCCGTCATAGAGCATCGAGCGCCAGCCCTGGCCATAGCTGGGCATCGCCACCAGCTGCGCCAGCGCGCCCCGCCCGCGCCGGTCGGTCGCGACGCGCGGGCGATGCAGTTCATAGAGAACGGCCTCGGACAATATCTTCGGCTGTTCGCCCATTTGCGCCTGCATCCAGCGCGCCAGATCGACGATATTGGAGCTGACCCCCGCCGCAGCGGGCACCTTGAAATAGCTGGGGCTCAGCTCATAAAGCCGGTCCCGGCGATAGGGCCGCGCCCAGCTTTCCGCCCTGGTCAGATTGCCGATGCCATAGCCGGCGCTGGCCATGCCCAGCGGAACGAACAGCTCCTCCCCGACCTGATCGGGCAGCAGCCGTCCGGTGACATCGGGCACGATCTCGCTCAGCGTGTCATAGGCGATATTCTGATAGCTGTAGCACTGGCCCGGCTCGCATTGCAGCGGCACCGCGGCCAGGGTCCGGCGCAGCATCGCCGGGTCCATCCCCCGCTCCAGCTTTTCGTCATAGGCATTGTGGGTGATGCCGACGCGATGGGCGAGCAGATCGGTAAGGTTGAGCCGCCGCTCCGCCCCATCCGGCAAGCGCAGGCTGGTGCGAAAATCCGAAAGCGGTCGGGCAAGCGACAATTCACCCTTTTCAGCAAGCCGATAGGCCAGCGCAGAGGCCGCGCCCTTGGACAGCGAGGCCCAGCGGAACACCGTGTCGGGCGTGACCGGCTCACCGGTTTCGCGATTGGCAACGCCATAGCCCTTGGCAAAGGCGATGCGCCCGTCATCGACGATTGCCACGGCCATGCCCGCCATGTCGGGATCGGCAGCCAGACGGCGCAGCCGCGCATCCATTGCAGCATAATCGAGCGCGGGATGGCTGGGTCGGCCTGCACTCGTGCGGATTGCCGCATCGGCGGCGACCGCCTGCCCGGTTCCCATATGCGCGGGCAATATTCCGCCGCCGCGGATCAGGCTCATCGCGACCAGCGCGATGCCGAACACCATGCCCAGCACCGTCCAGAAAATCGGGCTGTGCACCCGCTTTTTCATGCAAATTCCCCGGTCACGACCTTGCGCCACCCTTTGCGGGCCAAATATCGGCGGAAACGCCCCCGTTTCACGGACCGAACATCATGCCGCAACAAACTGCCGCCTCTCAGTTCCGCGATTCTGGCGCGCAAAGGAGAACAAGGCAAGCACAGATTGGAAGCGTGCCCGAACTGTTCGATCAGGGGACAGGCACTGTGCCAATGGTTTCGGACAGAAAGGCAAGGCTGTCGCGCAGCACCGGCGCCTTGCCGCGAAACGGTTTGGACAGTGCCATGACGGTCTCTTCATGATCGAGGCCGTCATAATTGATGAGGCGCGCGCTGGTGCCCAGCGCATTCTGGCGAGCAGCAAGATTGATCGCATTGCGCGGACGAACCGTAGTGTCTTTGGTGCTGGTGACCAGCAGCATGGGCGGCGCATCGGCGCGGGCGAAATGGATCGGCTGCGACAGCAGCGGATCATCGAGATGACCAAAGGCAGCAACAGCCCGGTCTGACGTGAAGGGCAGGAAATCATATGGCCCGCTCAGCCCGACAACCGCCTTGATGGTGTCTGAATCAGCCCCGGCATCCGCCAGCCAGTGCCGGTCCAGCGTCACCATCAGCGCCAGATGCGCACCCGCCGAATGGCCCGCAACCGCCATCCGGTCCGTATCGCCGCCATATTCGCCAGCATGATCCTGCGTCCAGCGGACCGCTTCGGCGGCATCGATCAGAAAATCCGGGAACACATTATCCGGCACCTTCCGGTAATCGGGCATGATGACCAGATAGCCCGCACGGGCAAAGGCGCGCGCGGCAAAGGCATAATCCTCGCGCGCGCCATGAGCCCAGCCGCCGCCATACCAGAATATCAGCACGGGCAGCCGCTCCGCCTTGGCATCCGCCTCGCCCGACGCTGCTTCGGGACGCCAGATGTCGAGACGCTGCCCATGGCTGCCAAAGGCCAGCCCCGATGCAACGCGCTGTGCGCCAGAACCGCCGCCCCATAGCGCATCATAGTCGCTCAGCATGCCGGGCGGCGTGGTTTTCCAGTAATACAGCCCGCCGCCCAGCAGCAATGCCAGCGCCAGGACGGGCAGGATCACCCTTCGCCTCATATTATGTAATGGGCGGTGGTCTTTGCGGCGACTTCCTCTGCCGTCACATCGGGCGCAAGCTCGATCAGCTTGAACGGGCTGTCATGATCGGGCCGCTGAAACACGCACAAATTGGTGATTATCATGTCGACGACATTCGCGCCGGTCAGTGGCAGGGTGCATTCGGGAATGAATTTGGGATCGCCCGCCTTGGAGTTGTGATCCATCACGACGATGATCTTCTTCACGCCCGCGACCAGATCCATGGCCCCGCCCATGCCCTTGATCATCTTGCCGGGAATCATCCAGTTGGCGATATCGCCATTTTCGGCAACCTCCATCGCGCCCAGCACGGTAAGGTCGATATGGCCGCCCCGGATCATCGCGAAACTGTCTGCCGAGCTGAAATAGCTGGACGAGGGCAGTTCGCTGATCGTCTGCTTGCCCGCATTGATGAGATCGGGGTCAACCTCGTCATCATAGGGGAACGGCCCGATGCCCAGCATGCCGTTTTCGGACTGGAGCGTCACTTCAACGCCATCGGGAATGTGGTTCGCGACCAGGGTCGGGATGCCGATCCCCAGATTGACGTAAAAACCGTCCTGTAGTTCCCGTGCCGCGCGCGCGGCCATCTGATTACGATCCCAGGGCATTATTCATTTCCTTCCTCAGGGGTCCAGCGCCGTTCCGCCGGAAACACATCATCGAAATCCCCTCTGATCGAAGGACCATAAACCGGGTTCGCAAACAGGAACCAGCCATTGCCCCACATCGATGCAATGGCCGGATTGGCGGCCATCGCCTTGCGCTCCTTGACCGGAAGCGTCCTTTGATTGAATGCCTGCGCGAAATCGCCAAGCTGGTCACCGCCCAGCGCAATCACGCAATAGCGCGCGGAAATAGTCTCGCGCCGCCTGTCCTTGCTCGATCCGGTTTCATCATCACCCATCAGGAACAGCGAATCGCCATGGTGAAATTCGCCAAGGCCAGCGGCCTTCAGCGTCGCCTCCGTCCCGGCGGCATTGCCGCCCGTCCGGTTGGTGTTGACGATGATGGTAATGCCCGCCGCGCGCAGGGTATCCAGCGCCTCGACGGCGCCGGGCAGCGGCAGGGCATAGCCTGCCCCGGTCCGTTCCCAGGCATCCCAGATCGCGGGATCAAAATCCTGCTTGCGCTCGGCAAAGACACGCATCGATCCGATATTCCAGAGCAGCGTTTCATCGGCATCGAACACGGCGGCAAAGGGCCTGTCCCCGCACGGTATGAATTCGGGGTCCGCCGGTGTCGCACCCGGAGCAAGAACCACGCTCTCCGCCGGGCGATGCGCCGCCTTGTCCAGCGCATAGGCGGTGAGCAGCCGGAATGTCTGGTGCGACGCCACCAGTCCTTCCGCCGATCCATAGAGCCATTGCTGTCCGGATGGCGGAGAGGCCGGCGTCGGTGCTTCGCCAATCTGGGTGGCCAGTTCTTCGGATGACAGGCGCGGTGTGCTTTCCTGCGCTGCGGTGGCGCACCCGGCCAGCGTCAATCCGGCCATCAGCGAGAGCGTGGCACCCAGTCTGGCGCGTCGGAACTCAGCCATTGCCCTCACCTCCGGTTGCATAATTTTCTTCCCGGCCAACCGCATTGGGCAGCATGAACCAGCCGGAATCCCACATCACGTCGAGCGACTTTACAGTCGGCGTGTTCGGGTCCTTCAGATAGTCATAGAGATCGGCAAAATCGCCCTTCCGGTCCCCGGCAATTGCGATGATGCAATAATGGCGGGCAATGGCGCGGCGATGCTCATCCTTGCGATCATTGCCGCGCTCACCGCTCAGCCACAAGTCGATGCCTGGTTCAGGCGACCCGAGCCCCGCAGCCTGCAAGGCCTCCTGAATCTGCGGCCATTGCTCAATGGGACGGCTCGACAGGAAAAACACCCTGACGCCCTGATCGCGAAGCTCGCGCACGGCATCGGCAACACCGGGTGCCGCGACCACGGTCCCGTTCCAGAAACCGGCCTGTTCGGCATTTCCGAACGACTGCTCGTCAAGGTCGATGCTGACACCCAGCGGCTTGTCGCCGCAAGGCTCGAACACCGGATTTTCCAGCCCGGCAAGCGGATCGACCACTACGGAGCGCAGCGGCAGCCCGGCCTCATGCTGTTCGACGCGCTTGCCGACATAGCTGACCAGCGCACGATAGGGTGACGGCCCGACCGGCACCGCCGCACCGGGCATTTTGGGCAGCGGAATATCGAGCCGCGCCATAGCGGCGGTATCGGTGCGCACCTCCGCCTGTGCCGGGCGCTCGGGCATATCGCCGGGCGCATCCATCGGCTCGGCAACCGCCATGGCAGCCGCTTCGTCCGCATCTTGCGCTGCATCTTCCGCCGGAGGTGCTTCAGCAAAGCTGCTGTCCTCGACGAAAACCGGCTCGGCAAGCTCTTCCCCGGCGAAACCGTCTTCAGCGGGTGCTATCTCGTCGTTCGCGGCCATGGCGACAGATTCCTGGGTCGCATCACCCTGCGAAGCCGATGACGGCGGGAGCGCAACCGTCGCCATGGGTGCAGCGGGTGGTGGCGCAGCTGCCTCGACGGCTGGCTTGGGCGGCTCGTTCATCGCGATAACCGCTGCAATGGGATCGGCAAGCTCATCCATGGCGGGCGGCGGGCCTGCCTCACCCTTCTCGACGATCACCTGTGCAACAGGCAATTGTGTCGGAGCTGCGACCGTTTCGCGCTGCTGTTCCTTGGGCTTGTCTTCCTTGTCCCGATCCATCTGCGAACCGCCCAGCGCCGCAGCGGCAACCGCAGGGATTGCCGCGACACAGCCCGATAGCATGGGCGTGGCCGTCAATGCGGCAAGGCCCAGGATCAGCGCACGGTTCATGCAGCCTCGCGCTCGCGCACGGTGCGGAACTCGATCTTCTTGTCATAGGGGGCACCCAGGATCAGGCGCTTTACATAAATGCCCGGCAAATGGATCGCATCAGGCTCGATTTCGCCGGTCTCGACAATCTCCTCGACCTCCGCCACGCAGATTTTGCCGGCCGTGGCCATGGGCTGGTTGAAATTGCGCGCCGTCTTGCGGAACATCAGATTGCCCGACTTGTCGGCCTTCCACCCCTTGATGATGCACAGATCGGCATAGATGCCGCGCTCCAATATATAGGTCTGGCCGTCGAAATCCTTGTGCTCCTTGCCTTCGGCGACCTGCGTGCCGACACCCGTCTTGGTGTAGAAGCCGGGAATGCCTGCACCGCCCGCCCGGCAGCGCTCGGCAAGGGTACCCTGCGGACAGAATTCCACTTCCAGTTCGCCCGCCAGATACTGGCGCTCAAATTCCTTGTTCTCGCCGACATAGGACGAAATCATCTTCTTGACCTGGCGAGTGCGGAGCAGCTTGCCCAGCCCCTCGCCATCAATCCCGGCATTGTTGGAGGCAATAGTGAGGTCCTTGACCCCGCTGTCGCGAATGGCATCGATCAGCCTTTCGGGTATCCCGCACAAGCCGAACCCGCCCGCGCACAGGTGCATTCCATCGAACAACAGACCCTCAAGGGCTGAGGCGGCATCGGGATAGATTTTCTGCATGGCGGTTCCTTCATCGGAATGGACGGCAGGCCCATGATTCGGGCTGAAATTCTGAACTAACCGGCCTTGTGCGGTTTTTCCAGCGTCGCTTGACCGGGATCAATGACATTGACCGGCATCGGACCCAGACTGCCGCCAATACCCCGCCCCGAATTGAGGAGATTCCCGATGAAGTCCATCCTTGTCTATGCCGATCATGGCCCGGCAACCGAATCGCGCCTGCAGGCCGGGCTGGACCTTGCCCGCGCTCGCAACGGCCATCTCACCGTCATTCAGGTAACGCCGCTGGCATCGCTCATTACCATCGATCCGATGGGTGCCAGCTATGTTCCCGGCGGCGCAATCGAGCAGATCCGCGCCGACCAGGCCGCCCTGCATGACCGCCTCAGGGAGAGGCTGGAGCAGGAGGACGTCAGCTGGAACATCATCGGCTATGATGGTGACCCGACCGAAGCTGTACTGAGCGCCTCGCGGCTGGCCGATGTCATCATCGTCTCTCTGGGATCGGGCGGGCGCAAGGATCGTCCGCACCCGCTGCTCGATATCGGCGAACTCGCAATCCATGCCGGATGCCCGGTGCTCGCCATTCCTGCAGAGGCGAGCGGCTTCAATGTCGGCGGCACAGCCATGATCGCCTGGGACGGATCGGCGGAATCGGCCCATGCCCTGCGTGCGGCGGCACCCTTGCTGACCATGGCAGACAACGTGCATGTCGTGACCATCGAGGAAAAACCCAGTGCCTTCCCTTCGACCGAGGCTGGCGAATATCTCTCCCGCCATGGCGTGAACTGCGAGCTGGTGTCCCGCGGGCGCGGCGTTGCCACGATCGAGGAAGAGCTGGACGCGGTTGCAACCGAACTGGGCGCAGAGCTTCTGGTCATGGGTGCCTATGGCCATAGCCGTCTGCGCGAGACGCTGCTCGGCGGTGTGACGCGCTATTTTACCGAGGACAGCACCATCCCACTGCTGCTGGCGCATTAATATCATACCGCTTAGTTTTCGAGGCCCAGCACTGCCTTGAGATCGGCGAGGGCCTGTTCCTCGCCGGTCACCTTGATCGCGGCCATGCCGAGCGCGGCGGCAGGCTTGCAGTTGATGCCAAGGTCATCAAGATAGACGCACTGGCCGGGATCGACGCGCAACGCCTCGCACATCATCAGGTAGATGCGCGGATCGGGCTTGCGCACGCCCGCCTTGCTGCTCTCGATGACATGGTCGAAGCGCGCCAGTATCGCCGCCATGGCCTCTGCGCGCTCATCGCTTGCGGCCATGCCTGCACCCCGCCCCGCGCGCACATTGTTGGTGATGCAGCCGAGCATATAGCCCTCCGCCTTCAGCCGGTCGAGCATGGCCACCATGGCGGGGCGGATATCGCCCGAAAGGCAGGCAATGACCGATGCACCGTCAAGGTCCACGCTCAGCGCGCGCGCTTCTTCGGCAAATAGCCTGTCAAACGTCCCGGCGTCGATTTCGGCCCGCTCGAACCGCGCCCAGGCATTGCTGTCGGGATTGGTCGCGTTGATCCGGCGAACGCTGTCGCGCGGCAGCCCCCGCTCGGCCTCCATGCGGTTGAACGCCTCGAATGGCGAGGAGGTGATGACCCCGCCAAAATCGAAGATCACGGTCGTGAGCGGCTGTTCTTCCACAGACTAGCGCTCGACCAGCAATGCGCTTTGCGGATCGGCCGTACCCGACAGCATAGCGCGATAGGCGGTCATCGCTCCCTCGCCGCCGCTGCGCCGGTCGATAGTGGCGAGGCGCGGGGCAAGTTCCATGAATCCGGCCCAGGCCTCGGCTATGCGCCGCTGAAAATCGGCTGCACCCCAATCGGCGATCCGTTTCTCGCTGCGTCCGGGTGCGAAAAAGCCCTGGCGCTCCGGCCCTGGCACGGCCCCGCCTTCCGCTGCCGCATCCCAGTGCGACTTGCCGACAACCATCGAATATTGCAGCGCATCGCCAAAATGCTCATGCACCGCGCGGGTCACCGATCCGCTGCCCGCCATATCCACCAGCGCGGCGGGTCGGCTGGCATCGAGCGTTCCGATATCGTCATAGGCAACCACATGGTCATAAATGCCCAGCCCCCGGACATGATCGACATGCGCCTTGCTGGTCAGGCCGACGCTTTCAGGCCGGTTTGCCCGCTGTGCAAGCGCATGGCCAAGGCCGATGGCGGTCTTGCTTGACGCGCTGGCGATCAGGATTTGCCCCGCGCCATAATCACCATCATCCTCAAACTGGTCGGCGATCAGCCAGCCGGTCAGGAACAGCGGACGAAAGACCGGCCACCAGTCGCGATCCGTCTGCCGATAGCCGGGCAGCGCCGCGACCTTCTGATACTGGTTGTAGATGACGGGAAGGTCGGCACGGTGCTGTGCGATATCGACAAAGCCATGCGCGCTCGTCCGCCCCGGCACCAGCACCGCGTGCGACGCCATGGGATAATAGCCATAGAAACTCTCTCCTACGGCCACACTATCGGCATTGCTGCGGATAACGGTCGCAAAGCCCCAGACCGGCAAACGGCCCGGATCATCGCGACCGGCAAAGAAATCCCAATAGCCCTTGTCATTGCCGAACAGCCCGGCCGGCTTGCCGAACACAGCATAGGTCACATTGTTCGCGGTCATGGCAAAGCAGTCGATCGCAACCTCGATTGCACCATCGGGCAAATCGGCCGCCGCTTCGCTTGTCAGCACGGCATCGGATATCCGGTCGCGATCGATATTGATCGCCCAGCGTCGCTCGCTCATCATCGGTTCCTCAATTATAGTGCAGCTTCAGGCCGGGCCGCTTCCAGCGCGTCCTGACCAATCGCCCGGTGCCCGACAGGCAGATATAGGCATCCATCATGTCCGCCCCGCCAAAGCAGATATTGGTGGTGAACAGATCGTCCGTTGGGACAAATTCGACAAGTTCGCCCTGGGGTGAAATCACGCTGATCCCGCATTCCCCGATGGTAGCGACGCAGATATTGCCGCATTCTTCCATGCCCAGGCTGTCGAAAAACTTGTATCCGGCGGGACGATAGAGCGGAATCCCCTGCCCGCCCGGTCCTGCCGCATCATCGACCTTGCCCGGAGCGATGACGTTGAACTTCATCAACCGACAGGTATAGGTCTCCGCCGCGTAAAGCGCCTTGCCGTCCGGCGACAGCCCGATGCCATTGGGGTTGTTGGACGGGAAGATCACCTCCTCCAGATGGCTGCCATCGGTCTTGCCATAGAAGATGCCGACAATGTCATGGCAGCGCTTCTGATAATCGACCTTGCCATGATCGGTGAACCAGAAACCTCCCGCGTCGTCGAACACAATGTCATTGGGTCCGCGCAGCACACAGCCAAAATCTCCGGATTTATAGAGCGTTTCGACCGCGCCCGTATCGGGATCGATGCGTTCGATCCGCCCGCCTGAATAGTCATCGGCAATGCCATGCGGCGCGAGCATCCCGTCATGCTCGATATAGTTGAACCCGCCATTATTGCAGCAATAGAGCTTGCCATCCGGCCCTAGCGCCAGCCCGTTGGGGCCGCCGCCCGGCTCCGCCACGGTCTGTCTGGAACCATCGGGGCGGATGCGGGTTATGCGGCCTGCGGCAATTTCCACAAGAATGATGCTGCCATCAGGCATGACCACCGGACCTTCGGGGAATCTCAATCCATCGGCGACAATTTCCATCCGCATCCTCCGCTGTTCCGCCCGCGCCGCTTGCATGGCCGGGTCGATTATAAGGGCGCATCATTGCGGCGGACGCGCCCCTTGTCTAGAGAGTGGCAAGGGCCATGAGCCAATAAAAGGAAACGGCGCGCCGCACCACCGGGACAGCCCCCGATAAAGCGACACGCAAAGCAGGACACAAGATGCGCAACGGTCAACGCAGCGGCGGGAGAATTCTCGTCGATCAGCTTGTCATTCAGGGTACGGACCGGATTTTCACGGTTCCCGGAGAGAGTTTTCTGGCCGTGCTGGATGCGCTGCACGACACCCCGGAAATCGAGACGATAATCTGCCGCCAGGAGGGCGGGGTCGGCTATATGGCCTGTGCCGATGGCGCAATGACCGGTCGTCCGGGCGTCGCCTTCGTCACGCGCGGGCCAGGCGCGACCAATGCCAGCATCGGCGTGCATGTGGCAATGCAGGATTCGCAGCCGATGATCCTGTTCATCGGCGATGTCGACAGGGCCATGCGTGACCGGGAAGGCTTTCAGGAGGTCGATTTCCAGGCGATGTTCGCGCCGCTCTGCAAATGGGCTGCACGCATCGACGACGCCCGGCGCATTCCCGAATATGTTGCGCGCGCCTTTGCAATTGCCCAGTCCGGTCGCCCCGGTCCGGTCGTTCTCGCGCTGCCGGAGGACATGCTGCGCGACGAGGTGGTCGCGCTCGACCGGCCCCGCACGATCCGCCCTGCCCAGCCGGTCTGCCCCGATGCGATGGGGGCGCTGATCAGCCTGCTCCATGATGCGACTGATCCGGTCGCGATTGTCGGCGGAGCGGACTGGTGCCCGGAGGCAAAGGAGAATTTCCGGATCTTTGCCGAACGGATCGGCATTCCGGTCGCCACCGCCTTTCGCAGGCAGGACTGCTATCCCAGCGACTCCCAGGTCTGGGCCGGAAATCTGGGCTATGGACCAAATCCGAAGCTGGCCGACAGGATCAAATCGGCGGACCTTATCCTGGCCGTCGGCGCCCGGCTGGGCGAGGCGACCACCGATGGCTATACGCTGATCTCGCCCGATCATCCCGACCAGATACTGGTTCACATCCATCCCGATCCGGACGAGCTCAACAGCGTCTATCGCACCGATCTTCCGATCTGCGCCGACATGGCGGAATTCGCCGAAAGCGCGGCGCTATGGGATGATGACCTGCTGAGCTTCGACGCCGGACGCAAGGCGCATGCGGAATGGCTGGAATGGAGCGCGCCGCAACCCAATGGCGCGCTGCTCGACCTCGGCCAGTGCGTGACAGCAATGCGCGAGCAGCTGCATCCTGACTCAATCATCTGCAATGGCGCAGGGAATTTCTCCAGCTGGTGGCATCGTCACTGGCATTACGGCGCCATGCCCAGCCAGCTTGCGCCCACTGCGGGCGCGATGGGCTATGGCGTCCCCGCTGCTGTCGCAGCAAGCCTGCGCTTTCCCGACCGCACGGTCGTGGCGCTAGCCGGCGACGGCGATTTCATGATGAACGGGCAGGAACTGGCAACTGCCGCGCAATATGGCACCGACCTGCTGGTCATCATCATCGACAATGGCAATTACGGCACCATCCGCATGCATCAGGAACGCGAATATCCGGGCCGCATTTCCGGAACGCGGCTGGTCAATCCCGACTTTGCGGCGCTCGGCAAAGCCTATGGCGGCTGGTCCGCGCTGGTCGAGAAAACCGATGATTTTGCTCCTGCACTTGCAGAGGCCATGACTCACAAGGGGTTGAGGCTGCTGCACCTCAAGACCGATATCGAACAGCTGACGGCAGGCGGCGCAACCGTCAGCGGGCTACGCGCACGATAGCCGATGGGCGACGCCAGCCCCTGCAACAGGGCTGGTGTGCTATTCCGCGAAATATAGTGGCGATCGCTCGGCCGTCAGACCTTGTCGCCAAATGCGCCCTGCACATTGCCCTTCAGTTTCTGGGCCTTGCCCTTGAGCTGCTGAAGCTCGCCTTCGGCTTCCTGATCGCGGTTGCCCGAGGCAGCGCCAACGGCTTCCTTGATCTTGCCAGCGGCTTCATTGAGATGGCCTTTGGCTTTTTCTTTCAGTTCACCCATGATGTGTTTCCTTTCTGTTGCAGCCGGGCTGAATTGCCCGCTGCCTGCACATCACTTACGGGTGGCTGCTAAATTCGATCCCTGTCCTGTCCCGCGCCGCGCACGTATCGCCGCAGGCGCTCGCGCTTTGCGCAGCTATTCGCCCGCCATCTTGAGGATATAGCGCCATTCGGCAGCGCTGACCGGCGATACGGACAGGCGCGACTGGCGAACCAGCTTCATATCTCCAAGCGCTGCCTCGGCCTTGATCGCCTTCAGGCTTACCGGGTTGGCGAGCTTGCGCACCGGCCTGACCTTCACCGCGACCCAGCGGCCCGTTTCGTCATGCGGATCGGGAAAGGCAGTCTGGCTGACCGTCACGATCCCGACAATCTCCAGCCCGATATTGGAATGATAGAAAAACGCCTCATCGCCCGCCTTCATCGCTTTCAGGTTGTTGCTGGCCTGTGCGTTCTTGACGCCGTCCCAAATTCCCTCGCCCTCTGCGACAAGATGATCCCAGCCATAGGCATCGGGTTCGGACTTCATCAGCCAATAGGATTTGCCCATGGAATTTCCTTTGTCGCGGTTTTAAAGGGGATCATTCACTCCAAATTATGGCGGATATGATGCCGAATCAATTGCCCGTTCTCTCGCTCCAGGATGAAGCCGGCATCTTTGCCGACCAGCTGGGCCACAGCTTTTCAACCTATGGCTTTGCCATGGTGCGCGATCATGGCATCGATGCCGGGCTGATCGCCAAGGGCTGGGACAAGACACGCGAATTTTTCGAGCTGCCCGATGCCGTAAAAAAGGGCTGGTATGATCCCGAAGGGGGCGGCCAGCGCGGCTATACCCCCTTTGGCACAGAGATTGCCAAGGACGCCAAGGCGCATGATCTGAAGGAATTCTGGCATGTCGGGCGCGAACTTGCACCCGACAGCGCCCTTGCCGGGACCATGCCGGACAATATCTGGCCCGAACGCCCGGCAGGTTTCCGGGAGACGTTCGAGCCGCTTTATGCCGAGTTCGACCGGGTCGGCAATATCATCCTGTCGCGCATTGCCCGCTATCTCGGCCTGGCTGAAAACTGGTTCGATCCTGCCGTGGAGGACGGCAATTCCATCCTCCGCCTGCTGCACTATCCGCCCATCGACGGCGCGCATAGCGGCGAAGAAGGTGCAATCCGGGCCGGTGCGCATGAAGACATCAACCTCATCACCCTGTTGCTGGGCGCCGAGGAAGCGGGGCTGGAAATCCTGGGCAAGAATGGCGAATGGATCGGCATGAGCCCGCCCGAAGGTGCGCTGGTCATCAATGTCGGCGACATGCTGCAGCGGCTGACCAATCATGTCCTGCCCTCAACGACGCACCGGGTGCGCAATCCGGCGGGCGAGCGTGTTGCATTCAGCCGTTATTCGATGCCGTTCTTCCTGCACCTGCGCTCTGATTTTCCAATCGCCACGCTGCCGGGCTGCATCTCGGCGGAGCGGCCGAACCTCTATCCCGAACCGATCCTGGCCGATGATTATCTGCACCAGCGGCTGGTCGAGATCGGCCTGATCAAGGCCTGACCGACCGGATTATTCGCCCGGTTCGAGCACCGTTTCGACCAGATGCACGACGCCATTGCTCGCTTCTATGTCGGCAATGGCGAGCCCTACGGGCTGACCCGATGCGTCCACCAGCACCAGATCGCCATTTTCCTGCCGCACCTCCAGCACCTTGCCGGATAGGGTCTCCAGCCGCGTGGCGCTGCCATTGTCGACGACCAGCTTTTCCAGATCGTCGGTCTTGAGCATGCCCTTGACGACATGGAAATTGAGCAGCGCCGCCAGGCCGCTGGCAATATCGGGTTCCTCAAAGGCCGCTGTCGATGTCATGCCCTTTTTCTCAAAGGCCAGATTGGTCGGTGCGAAGACCGTCACCGGCCCTTTTGCGGTCAGTTCGCCAGCCAGTCCCGCCGCCTTGAATGCAGCGACCACCATGGTGAGATCAGGATTGGCATTCGCCACATCGGCGATATTGGCAGTTATCTCCGCTTCTTCGACCAGCGGTGCCGCAAGCGATTCATCGGTAGCGTTCTCGTCATAGCCGGGAACCGGATCGCCGCCGCCATCCTCGCTGCCACAGGCAGACAGCAGCAGCGCCAGCGCCGCGCCTCCCGTCAAATGCCATGACCTGCCCATTGCCTTGTCCTTTCCGGAACGCTCAGCGCTCCATGAATAAAAAATCCCGCTCAAAGCCTATCATATGTGCGCCGCCATCCACAAAGACCATCTGGCCCGTCACCGATTTCGCATCGGCCAGATACAGCACGGCATCGGCAATTTCATCCGGTGCGGACAAGCGGCCTAGCGGCATGCGACCGGCCAGCCGCTCCATTTGCGCGTCATCATAGTCAGCCGTGGCGATGGTCAGCCCGGGCGCCACGCCGTTGATCCGCGCCCGTGCCCCGAATGCGCGCGCCAGCGTGCGGATGGATTCGGCCAAGGCCTGTTTGGCCAGCGTGTACGATAGCTGGTCGCCATTGGGATTGCGCACCCGCTGATCGACAATATGGACAATTGCGGGCTGCTGGTCCGGCCCTGCCCGCGCCTCCAGTTCGCGCGCCAGCATGACGGGCGACAGCGCATTGACCTGCATATGCTCGGCCAGTCCGGCCGCCGTCATGTCGGTCCAGTCATCATAGCGGAACAGCGAGGCATTGTTGACGAGCAGATCGGGCGCGCGGCCAAATTGCGCGATCACCCGGTCGATCAGGTCGGCCGGCGCAGCCGGATCGGACAGATCGGCAGCCAGGCCCGCCCATTGCGTCGCATGATCCTTCAGCACTTTCGCCAGTCCGACGTCAGGTTCGGTATCATGATGACCATGCAGCGCCAGAGCATAGCCCGACCTGGCAAGGCGCGCCGCAATCGCCGCGCCCAGGCGGCGAACCCCGCCCGTAACAAGCGCCAGCGGTGCCCCGGCATCACCCATGGTCAGGGCCGTTCCCGGCTGAGCATGATACCGATTGATTCGCCGTCTTCGGCAATGGCGAGCTTCACGATCTTGACGGTGACAGCCAGCACCCTCTCATCCTGCAGGAACAGCGTTTCGATGATATGGTCGGCAACCGCCTCGACCAGCTTGAAATGGACGCCCTGAGGCAGCGCCGTGCTCGCCGCATGCTTGAGGTCCATATAGTTTTTCGATGCGGTGAGCGGCGTATCGGGATGATAGCGATCCGCCGCCTTGAGCTCGACATGCACGGAAATGCGCAGCGGCTGGGCCAGCTTGGTCTCTTCCGAATAGATGCCGGTCAGGACATTGACGTCGAAATCATCGACCTGCAGGATCAGCCTGTTCTTCATCGCATCCCTCCTTGCGCGCGCATGCCGCCAACGGCAAGGGTGGATGGCAAATTCCCGCCCCGATCACAAGTCAAACTTGTAAGTGTTACTAACAATTTTCCCACCTTGCGAATATCGCGGTCGGGAGCATGCGGCCAGCCGATTCTTCCCGCACGGCGAGTTCGCCCACTTCGATCCGGCCCGGCAGGTGACCGAGATGATCGTTCAGCAATTCGCCGAGGGCCAGCGCCGACATGCGCACCGCATAGACGGTCAGGAACAGCGCGCGGGAGCTGTCATCGAGCAGCCGGCCGCAATCGGCGATGAGGCCGGGCAGATCCTGTTCCAGCCGCCATGTCTCGCCGGTCGGTCCGCGCCCGAATTTGGGCGGATCGAGCAGGATGGCATCATAGCGGCGCTGCCTGCGCACCTCGCGAGCGGCGAATTTGGCGGCATCGTCAATCAGCCAGCGCACCGGCAGATCGGACAGGCCCGACAGTTCGGCATTGGCCCGCGCCTGGCCCACCGATTTCTTTGACGCATCGACATGGGTCAGCCTGGCGCCGGTCGCGGCCAACGCCAGCGTGCCAACGCCGGTATAGCCGAACAGGTTGAGCGCCTCGGCCTGCCTTCCTGCTTCGGTCACGGCATCAAGATGCCCGCGCAGCCATCGCCAGACCGGGTCCATGTCCGGAAAGAATCCCAGATGCCGGAATGGTGTGTTGATCGCGGTGAAACGGACCTCTTCCCATTGCAGCGGCCAGCCATCTGCCGGAACATGGGGCTCAAGCTGCCAGCGCCCCCCGCCATCCTCATCCGATGCCGGAACGAACTCGCCATCGGCCTGCCAGTCGTCAAGACGCGGCGACCACATGGCCTGCGGCTCCGGACGGATGAAGCGATAGCGGCCATAGCCTTCCAGCTTGCGCCCGTCGCCGCTGTCGATCAGCCGGTAATCCTCGCGCGGTTCGCCGATCAGGAGGATGGGTTCGGGATGATAGTCAGCCATTGGCCGGAGCAGCGGTAGCCCGTTCGGCAATATAGTCACGCACGGTCACATAGTCGCCGGGCAGCGTCTCGAAACGCTCCTGACGTTCGAACAGATCGCCCATACGTCCGGGCAGGCGCGGCCGCACGCCGGTCGCGCGCTCAACCGCATCGCGGAACTTTGCCGGATGGGCGGTGGCAAGGGTGACGCAGGGAGTCGACCGGTCGAGCACGCCCTGTTCGCGCATCGCCCGCGCGCCATGCAGGCCAATCGCGGTGTGCGGATCGATAACCTGCCCGCACTCCTCATGCGCCTGGCGCATCGCCAGCGCCATCTGGTCGGCATCGGCGCGGCAGCTGGAAAACAGCGCCGCCGCGCGGGCGCGCATATCATCATCGATGACCATGCGCTTGTCGGCCTCAAACGCCTTCATCCGGGCGGCAGTCCTGTCTCCATCGCGTCCTTCCAGATCGAACAGCAGCCGTTCGAAATTGGAGCTGACCTGGATATCCATGCTCGGTGCAGCTGTCGGCGTGACCGTGCCGGTGGAATAATCCCCGGCGCTGAGCGCGCGATGGAGGATATCGTTGATGTTGGTCGCAACGATCAGGCGCGCGACAGGCAGGCCCATTTGCGCCGCGACATAGCCGGCAAAGACATCGCCGAAATTGCCGGTGGGCACCGAAAAGGCAACCGGGCGGGCGGGCGCGCCCAGTTGCAGCGCCGCCGCGAAATAATAGACGATCTGCGCCATCAGCCGCGCCCAGTTGATCGAATTGACTGCGGACACGTTGAAGCGGCTGGCGAAATCAGGATCGCCGAACATGCGCTTCACCATGGCCTGGGCATCGTCAAAGCTGCCCTCAATGGCGATATTGTGAACATTGGGCGACAGCACGGTCGTCATCTGGCGCCGCTGCACATCAGACACCCGGCCCTGGGGATGCAGCATGAAGATATCGACCTGGTCGCGCCCGGCAACGGCATTGATCGCCGCCGATCCGGTATCGCCCGATGTCGCGCCGACGATGGTCAGATGCGTATCGCGTCGCGACAGGAACCGCTCGAACAGCTGGCCCAGCAATTGCAGCGCGACATCCTTGAACGCCAGCGTCGGACCATGGAACAGTTCGAGCAGCCAGTTCTGTTCATCAAGCTGCGCAAGCGGCGTCACCGCCTTGTGCGCAAAGCGGCCATAGGCCTTTTCGCACAGCTGATGCAGATCATCGGCGTGCAGGCTGTCCGACACGAACGGCGTCATGATCCGCACCGCCAGATCGACATAGCTCAGCCCGGCCATGTCGGCGATTTCCGCCTCGCTGAACCGGGGCCATTCACGCGGCACATAAAGGCCGCCATCGCCTGCCAGCCCGGCCAGGGTCACATCCTCGAAATTCAGGGCCGCCTTTGCGCCGCGCGTGCTGAGATATTCCATGATGGCGAACCGGTTAGCGGCATGTCCGGCAAGGCGCAACAAAATGCGCCTTTTGCGTGGTCAAGCAGCGGTTCTTGCGCGCCGCCGCAGGGCCAGCAGATAGATGATCGCGGCAATGGCGGCGAACAGGAACCATTGCACGGCATACGCCATATGGTTGTTGGGGATGTCGTCGAGCGACGGCGGTGCCGCCGCCTCCAGTCCGCCAAGGCCGGGCGACGCCACCAGCCGGATGACCGAACGGCTGTCGGGACCGATAATGCCACTGACCGTACCGCCATTCCATTGCGGCGGATCGGGCCGGTTAGACCAGCCCGCAACGACGGTTGCTCCCGGCCCTTCGGCCCCGGTCCGGCAGCGGGCGATCAGCACCCATCCCGCCACTCCCTTGCGGTTGCGGCCGCTGGCGGGTCGCCAATCCTCAACGGAAAGGCACTCCAGCGAGGATTGACGATAAAGCAGCCCATCAGTTGCCGCTTCGGTCGGCAAATTGGGCCAGCTGACGGCAGGCTGCTCCTGCGCGGCGGCATATTCGGCGAGCTTGCCAGCTTTCCACTCCGCGCGCTGCAATTGCCAGACCCCCAGCGCAACCATGATCGCGACCGCCACTGCGACGATCAGCGTGGAGACTATCGGCAGCCTCATGGCCGGTCGTCTGCGGGAGGCTCGGCCAGACGCCCTTCGCGGCCCTGATTGCGATGCTCGACGATCAGCAGCGCCGCCTTGGATGCACGCAGGGCCATGATGACGGCAATGCTGGCGAACGGCACCCAGATCAGCACATGAACCCAGAAGGGCGGCTGTACGGCCAGTTGCAGGATGATCGCCAGCGCACTGACCAGCCCGCCAATGATCAGGGTCAGGAAAGCGGCAGGGCCATCGCCAACATTATAGGCCGAAAAATCAAGCCCGCAGGCGCGGCAGCGGGGAGCGAAGCGGATGACGCCCTCAAACAGGGTCGCCTGCCCGCATTGCGGACAGGCCCCTCTTGCCGACTCGCCGATCAGGGCCAGCCGCGAATCCCTATGTGCAGTATCGCTCATGCCGGTGACAGGCGCATCGGCCTGCCCTGGATCATCCGTGCGCCGGTGCGCCCCAGCCGCCCCAGACATAGACCACGGCGAACAGGAACAGCCAGACGACATCGACAAAGTGCCAATACCATGCCGCTGCCTCGAACCCGAAATGCTGCTTGGGGGTGAAATGCCCCTTATAGGCGCGCACCAGGCAAACGATCAGGAAGATCGTGCCGATCAGGACGTGGAAGCCATGGAAGCCCGTCGCCATGTAGAACGCAGCACCATAGTTCAGATTGGCGAACTGGAACGGAGCCTCGCTATATTCATAGGCCTGGATGGAGCTGAACAGCACGCCCAGAATGATCGTCAGCCACAGGCCGCGGATCAGGCCTTCGCGATTGCCATGGATCAGCGAATGGTGCGCCCAGGTAACGGTCGTGCCCGAGCACAGCAGGATCATGGTGTTGAGCAGCGGAAGCTGGAAAGCGTTGAGAACCTCAATTCCCTTGGGCGGCCATTGCATCAGCGCAGCCGCGCCTTCCTGGCCGATCAGATTGTTGACCGTGCCGCCTTCAAGAACTTCCAGCGGCGCCGGAAACAGCGAGAAATCGAACCATGCCCAGAACCAGCCGACGAAGAACATCACTTCCGAAGCGATGAACAGGATCATGCCATAGCGCAGGTGCAGCTGCACCACCGGGGTATGATCGCCCGAATGCGCCTCTGTCACCACATCGGCCCACCAGCTGTACATGGTGAACAGCACGCCCGCGAGACCCACGAAGAAGATCATGTTGCCAAATGGCAGATCGTGCATCCAGCGAATCCCGCCAGCCGCCATCGCCAGTGCCGCAAATGCACCGATAAACGGCCAGATGCTGGGCGGAAGGATATGATAATCGTGGTTCTTGGTGCCGGCCATGTTCCCTGGTCCCCGTTTCCAATTGGCTTTGCTGTTCAGCCTTTAACTGCCCTTTTCGTCCCGGTCCAGCGGGTAAAAGGTATAGCTCAAGGTAATTTCCTCCACGTCGAACGCATCCGGATCGTCCAAGATGGCGGGATCGACAAAATAGAGCACCGGCATGCGCACTTCCTCGCCGGGCTGCAGCGTCTGCTCAGTAAAGCAGAAACACTGGATCTTGTTGAAATAGGGCCCGGCCTGCACCGGCGTCACATTGAAGCTGGCGGTGCCGGTCACCGGCTTGTCCGAAAGGTTCTTGGCGAGAAAAATCGCCATGTCCTTGGCGCCGATGCTCACCTTGTCGACATTCTGCTCGGGCTTGAAACTCCACGGCAAAGCGGGCGAAACGTTTGAATCGAAGCGGACCGAAATCACCCTGTCGACAACCTTGACGGTCTCCGCCTCGGCAGCATTGGCGACCTGGGTCGTCCCGCCAAAACCGGTAACCTGACAGAAGATGCGGTAGAGCGGCACCGATGCGAAACCCAGCGCGACCATGCCGACAACCAGAGCGAAGGCAGCAAAAGCGCTGCGCCGGTTGCGCCGCTCCTGCTCCATCACCTGCGCCACGCTCGTCATGACGCAAGCCCCATCTTGACCACCGTCACGACATAGAAGAGCACGCACATGCCGCCCAGTATCGCCGCCATGGCGATGGCCCGGCTGCGCTGGCGCGCGCGCAACTGGCGCAGCATTTCGGGATCGCTGAAATCGGGTTGGTCTTTCATATCGGTCACAGCCAGCCTGCCTGGGTCAAATAATGATCGGCCACCAGCAGGCCGAACATCAGGAACAGATAGAATATCGAAAATGCGAACAGCCGCTTTTCCGGAACCATGCCATCATCCGCCGTCTCGCTGCGGAAACCGACATGCACGGCCAGCGCCAGAAACAGTCCGGACAGCAGCAGCGCCGAAAGGCCATAAAGCCGTCCGGCCAGATCAAGCGCGAACGGCGCCATGGCGGTTGCGAACAGGACAATGGAATAGAGGAATATCTGGCGACGCGTAACCTTTGTCCCGGCCACGACCGGCAGCATGGGAATGCCCGCCCTTGCATAATCGGTCTTCACGAACAGCGACAGCGCCCAGAAATGAGGCGGCGTCCAGAAGAAGATGAGCGCAAACAGCAACACCGGAAGCAGCGTCACATCGCCCGTCACCGCCGCCCAGCCGATCACCGGGGGGAAGGCCCCGGCACCGCCGCCAATAACGATATTCTGCGGCGTGCGCGGCTTCAGCCAGATGGTGTAGACGACCGCATAATAGAAGATCGACAGCGCCAGTATCGCGGCGCACAGCCAGTTAACGAACAGCCCCATCATCACCAGCGAGGCTGCCGACAGCCCGATCCCGAACTGCAGGGCGGCATCACGGTCCATCCGGCCGCCGGGAATGGGGCGGCGCGCCGTGCGCTCCATCAGCGCATCAACATCTGCCTCATACCATTGGTTGAGCGCCGCCGAACCGCCCGCACCCATGGCGATGCACAGGATCGCGACGAAGCCGATAGCGGGGTGAATGGTGCCCGGCGCAGCCAGCAGGCCGCACAGGCCGGTGAACACCACCAGCTGGATCACGCCCGGCTTGGTCAGCGACAGGAAATCGCGCCAGTCGGCGGGCATGGAGAGCGGCGATGCCACCCCTTCACCTATGCTGGTCTGTGCCATTCAACACATGCTCCGGAACACGTCGCCCCGGCATTGCCGGGGCCTGCCGCCCTATGACCGGGCCGACGAGAATTCGGCAATTGCCGAAATGACGTAACCTGTCTGCCCGATCACTTGATCTGCGGCAGCGTTTCAAACTGGTGGAACGGCGGCGGGCTGGACAGGGTCCATTCCAGCGTCGTTGCACCTTCGCCCCAGTAATTTCCTTCAGCCTTGCGTCCGGCCATCAGCGACCAGAAAATATTGATGAAGAAGATCACCATGCCGACCGCCATGATCGCATAGCCGAGCGAGGCGATATGGTTCCAATAGGCATAGGCATCGGGGAAATCGGGATAGCGGCGCGGCATGCCCTGGCGTCCCAGGAAGTGCATCGGGAAGAACAACACGTTCACGCCGATGAAGAACACCCAGAAGTGCAGCTGGCCGAGCAGCTCGTTATAATGACGGCCCCACATTTTCGCGAACCAGTAGTAGAATCCGGCGAACATGGAGAAGACCGCACCCAGCGACAGCACATAGTGGAAGTGTGCCACCACATAATAGGTGTCGTGCATATTGTCGTCGAGACCGCCATTGGCGAGAACCACGCCGGTCACGCCGCCAACGGTGAACATGAAGATGAAGCCGAGCGACCAGAGCATCGGTGTCTTGAAGGTCAGCGAACCGCCCCACATGGTGGCGATCCAGCTGAAGATCTTGATGCCGGTCGGCACCGCGATGACCATGGTCGCCGCGGTGAAATACATCTTCATGTTGACGCTGAGGCCAACGGTGAACATGTGGTGCGCCCACACGACGAAGCCGACCACACCGATTGCCACCATGGCATAGGCCATGCCGAGATAGCCGAAGATCGGCTTTTTCGAGAAGGTCGAGACGATGTGGCTGATCATGCCAAAGCCCGGCAGGATCATGATGTAAACTTCGGGATGGCCGAAGAACCAGAACAGGTGCTGATAGAGCAGCGGATCGCCGCCACCGGCTGCATTGAAGAATGCGGTACCGAAATTGCGGTCGGTCAGCAGCATCGTGATGGCGGCAGCCAGCACCGGCAGCGCCAGCAGCAGCAGGAATGCCGTCACCAGCACCGACCATACGAACAGCGGCATCTTGTTGATCGTCATGCCCGGAGCACGCATGTTGAAGATGGTGGTGATGAAGTTGATCGCGCCCAGGATCGAGCTTGCGCCCGCAAGGTGGAGCGACAGGATCGCCATATCCATGGCAGGCCCGACCGATCCGGTCGTGGAGAGCGGTGCATAGACCGTCCAGCCCACACCGGCGCCAAGGCCCGAACCGCCGCTGACAAAGGTCGAGCCCATCAGCAGGATGAAGGCGGGAACCAGCAGCCAGAAGGAAATGTTGTTCATGCGCGGGAACGCCATGTCGGGAGCACCGATCATGATCGGCACGAACCAGTTGCCAAAGCCGCCGATCATCGCGGGCATAACCATGAAGAACACCATGATCAGGCCATGCGCGGTAATCAGCACGTTCCACATATGATAGGCTTCGTCCATGGTAGCTTCGCTGCCACCGACAAGCCCGTTGTGAACGGTTGCCCAGTTCTGCAGATACTGGATGCCCGGCTCCGCCAGTTCGAGGCGCATCATGCCGGAAATCGCACCACCGATGATGCCCGCGACTATCGCGAAAATCAGGTAGAGCGTGCCGATATCCTTGTGGTTCGTGGACATGAACCAGCGCTGGAAAAATGCCGGCTTGTGATCGGCATCGTGATGATCATGTGCCCCGGCTGCGTCTGCTGCAATAGTGGTCATAGTCCGTCTGCCCTTAGCTGGCTTCGCCCGGTGCGGCTTCCGCCGCCGGTTCAGCCGAATTTTCCTGTTCGGTTACCGCTGCCGCATCGCTGGCGACGGTTCCCCCCTGCGAACGCACCCAGGCGTCAAACTTGTCCTGCGGCAAGGCCTCCACAGCGATCGGCATGAAGCCGTGGCGCGCGCCGCACAGTTCCGAGCACTGGCCATAATAGACGCCAGGCTCATTGATGGTCATGACCTTCTCATTGAGACGGCCCGGCACCGCGTCCATCTTGAACCAGAGCGAAGGCACCGCGAAACTGTGGATCACGTCCGCCGCTGTGGTCTGGATGCGGATCGGCACGCCTACCGGCACGACCATGCGGTTGTCGACGCCCAGCTGGTGCGGTTCCCCGCGTGCGGCGGCATCCTCTTCGGACAGCATGTTGGAGACGACTTCAAAATCGCCATTATCGGGATAGCTGTATCCCCAATACCATTGATAGCCGGTCACCTTGACGGTCAGCGCATCGGCGGGCGCAGGCTTGTACTGCTTCGCCAGCAGATCGATGGAGGGCACTGCGATACCGACCAGGACGAGCACCGGGATCAGCGTCCAGATGACCTCGATCAGGCTGTTATGCGTGACCTTGGACGGGTCCGGATTGGCGGCGGCGCGATAGCGCACCATCACCCAGAGCAGCAGGCCCAGCACGACCAGCGAAATGAATGTGATGATCGGCAACAGGATGGTCGTATCCAGCCAGTGCGCATAGATGCCAAGGTCCGAATACTGGTCCTGGAAATCGACCCGGCCATCCACCGGCATCCCCTTGCCTTCGGTCGGCTTCATCGGCGTATAGCTGGCGTCACCGGCGGGCGCAGCCGCTTCGGCGGTTTCAGCGACGACCGATTCCGGCGTCGTCACCGGCGCTTCGGCGACAGGCGCCGATTCTGCGGCAACGGGCGCTGCTTCCTGCGCCATTGCCAGCTGCGGCGCGGCCATGCCGAGCGACAGCGCAAATGCCGCAAATGCAGCGATTTTGGTTAGTTTCGCCAACGCCATGCGTTTTGCTTCCCTCATAACTTGCCCCCAAAAGGCGCGCATTGGACAGCGCATATGATCCACCCGGACGGGTGCCTTTCACGCCGGGCTTATACGCAGGGTTGCCGCCAGTCTCAAGCTTATCTAGGGATATTTTTTAGGCTAGGGGGTCATCGCTGCGGCGTCGCACAAAAGCCAGAATTTCAAGGAACTATAGGAAAATGCAAGAAGACGAGATTCTCTCCGAATTCCGCGCCAGCCAGGCGCTGCTGGAGGGACACTTTATCCTTTCATCGGGGCTGCACAGCGCCAACTATCTGCAATGCGCCCGGGTGTTGATGGACCCGATGCGCGCATCGCGCCTTGCCGCTGCGCTCGCCTCCAATATTCCGCGCGAGCTGCGCAGCCAGATCGAAATCGTCATTTCCCCGGCCATGGGCGGGGTGATCATCGGCCATGAAGTCGGGCGGGCGCTGGGAACCGAGGCCCTGTTCGTCGAGCGGCCCGAGGGCGTGTTCGAGCTGCGCCGCGGCTTTGCCGTCAAGGAAGGGCAGAAAGTGCTGCTGGTCGAGGATGTCGTGACCACCGGCCTCTCCTCCCGCGAGGCGATTGCTGCAATCCGCGAGGCAGGCGGCAATGTCATAGCCGCCGCATCGCTGGTCGACCGGTCAGCCGGCGAGGTTGATCTGGGCGTGCCATTCTTCCCGCTGATTTCGCTGAACTTCCCCAGCTATGCCGAGGATGAACTGCCCGAAGAGCTGGCAGGCATTCCGGCGGAAAAGCCCGGCAGCAGGCAGATACCGGCCAAGGGCGGGAAATCCGGACGCAAATGACCGGCAAGCTGCGCCTTGGCGTCAATATCGACCATGTCGCAACGATCCGCAACGCGCGCGGCGGGGAGCATCCCGATCCGGTGCGCGCTGCGGAAATCGTCGCCGCATGCGGCGGGGACGGCATCACCGCGCATCTGCGCGAGGACCGGCGGCATATCCGCGACGATGACCTGAAGCGCATCCAGGCCGCGACCGACCTGCCGCTCAATCTGGAGATGGCGGCGACCGAGGAAATGCTGGCCATCGCGCTGGCCCATCGCCCCCATGCCGCCTGTATCGTCCCGGAAAAGCGCGAAGAACGCACGACGGAGGGCGGGCTGGATGCCGCCGGACAGCATAACCACCTCGCCCCGATCGTTGCGCGGCTTGGCGATGCGGGCATCCGCGTATCGCTGTTCATCGAGGCGAGCGAGCGGCAGCTTGACGCGGCGCTGCGCCTTGGCGCACCGGTCGTGGAATTCCATACCGGCGAATATGCCCATGCCCATCTGGATGGCGACAATAAGCGGATCGCCAGCGAACTGCGCCGCATTTCGGACATGGCGGCGCTTGCCGCCAAGAACGGGATTGAACCGCATGCCGGCCATGGCCTGACCTATGAGAATGTCCAGCCGATTGCCGCCATTCCCCAGCTCGCCGAACTCAATATCGGCCATTATCTGATCGGCGAGGCGATTTTCTGCGGACTCGAACCGGCGGTGCTGCGGATGCGCGAACTGATGGACGCGGCGCGGTGACCAGCAACCACGCCAACTTTTCCTCCCTGTCGCGAAGCGATGGAGCGGTGGCAGCGCAAAGCGCTGACGGAGGGGCATGTTTGCATCGCCACTCCCTCTACCCCTCCACCGCCTGCGGCGGTCCCCCTCCCCGTGCCGTCGGCACAGGGAGGAATATATCATGATCATCGGTCTCGGCTCCGACCTGTGCAACATAGAGCGCATACAGAATTCGCTCGACCGGTTTGGCGAGCGCTTTGAAAATCGCGTATTTACCGAGACCGAGCGCGCCAAGGCGCGCCGCCGCCCCTTCACCATCGCAGGCACCTATGCCAAGCGCTTTGCCGCCAAAGAGGCCTTTTCCAAGGCCGTCGGCACCGGGTTCAAGCGCGGCGTGTTCATGAAGGATATCGGCGTGGTCAACGCCCCGTCTGGCGCGCCGACGCTGCAACTGACAGGCGGTGCGAAAGCGCGGCTGGACAGCATGATCCCGCCGGGCCATAGCGCGATCATTCACCTTACGCTCACCGATGATCATCCATGGGCGCAGGCATTTGTGATAATAGAGGCGCTGCCACAGGCATGACCGGCGTGGCGCATGAAGGATTACCAGCTCAGGTGACGTTGAATTCGGATGAAGATGTGGATGCCGTGACCCATGATGGCCCAGCCGGTGCAACCCCAGCCGGTCTGGAGCAGCCCGAAGACGAACATCATGACACGCGGATCAACTGGCTTGCGGAAATCCGGGGGCTGGCGCTGCTGCTGCTGGCCGTGCTGACCTTTCACAGCCTGGTCGCCAAGCCCTTCTACATTCCCAGCATCTCGATGATGCCCAGCCTGCTGGTCGGCGACCGGCTGATCGTCAGCAAATATCCCTATGGCTGGTCATGGGTGTCGGCGACCTTCCACATCCTGCCACCGTTCAAGGGCCGCTTGCTCGGCAAGGTTCCCGAATATGGCGACATCGTCATCGTCGCCCATCCCGTCACCCATGAGGATTATATCAAGCGCGTGATTGGCCGGCCCGGCGACACCATCGAGCTGCGTTTCGGTCGCGTCTACCTCAACGGCAAGGCAATTCCGGCGGAGGTTCAGCCCAATATGCAGGTGCCGGTGGATGCCAACACCCCCTGTTTTGCTGGTGATTTTCCGGGTGCGAAGATGCGCGCGGGCGATCGCAAATTCTATTGCGAGCTGCCGATCATTCGCGAAACCCTGCCCAATGGCGCCAGCTATGACACCATCGACCTGGGTCCCAACAGCGCGACCGACAATTTCGGACCGGTCGTGGTTCCCGCTGACCATGTGTTCCTGATGGGGGACAATCGTGATCGCTCCGCGGACAGCCGGGTTTCGCTGGAAAACGAGGGACTGGGCGGCGCCGTTCCGCTGGAGAATATTGGCGGCCGCGCCGAATTCACCACATTCTCGCTCGACGGGACCACGGGCTGGAGCCCGGTCAGCTGGTGGACATCGCTGCGCAAGGGCCGGTCATGGATGGATTTGCGCCCGGAAATGACCGAAGCACCGACAAAGGATTGACGCCCCGCGGCTTCCCCGCGACACTTGGCCGATCAGCATAGCAGACAGGGCAGGATCATGAGCGGCGGCAATCCGGGCGACTATATCGAAACACGCGGCCCCGCCGAGATGGACGATCCCGTCCTGCGCGGCGAGCTCAAGAAGGCGATGGTCTGGCTGGGCCTCGCGCTGTTCGTGGTGCTGGTCGCGATCCTTGCCCAGCCGATCCTGCTCATCATTGGCGGGCTGGTCGTCGCCTCGATTCTTGATGGCGGCTCCCGCCTGCTGGGACGCATCCTGCCCATTGCCCGCGGCTTCCGGCTGGCCATCACCCTGATCCTGGGCATCGGCTTTGTCGCCTGGGTATTCTATTATGCCGGATCGATCATCGCCGAACAGGCGGCACAGCTGCCCGCGATCATCGAACGCCAGGCGGACCGGATAGGCGACTGGGCGTCCAGCATCGGCCTTTCCGCCACCGCCAATGACTTCAAGGCGCTGGCCAGCCAGGCATTGGGCAGCTTTGGCCAGTTCACCGCCGCCGTCACCTCGGCGCTGGGCGCCGTCGCCAGCTTCGCCATGATCCTGGTGCTCGGCATCTTCATCGCCGCCGAACCGCGCCTTTACGAGCGCGGGCTGGCATGGATGCTGCCGATCCGCGAACGCGACTATTTCTATGGCACGCTGGAGAAGATGGGCTGGACGATGCGCCGCCTGATGGCCGGGCGCTTGCTGGGCATGGTGGTGGAGGGCGTCGGCACCTGGATATTGCTGGTCATGGGCGGCGTGCCGGTGGCGGCGTTGCTGGGCCTGCTCACCGGATTGCTCGCCTTCCTGCCCAATATCGGGTCGATCATATCGGGCGTGCTGATCGTTTCGGTCGGCTTTTCCGCCGGGTTTGACACCGGCCTTTATGCCGTGGGGGTCTATCTGGCGGTGCAGATGATCGACGGCTATCTGATCGTGCCGATGGTCGCCAAGAAGACCGTCGACCTGGCCCCCGCGCTGGTGCTCGGCGCGCAGATCATCTTTGGCGCGCTGTTCGGCATATTGGGGCTGGCGCTGGCCGATCCCATTGTTGCGATGCTCAAGATCGCGCTGGAGCGCCAGTCAACCCGTCCCGTTCCGGGCAGCGAGGAAAGCGAACCATCGACATCATGATAGGGTTAAATCTCCGCAGCCCTGAGCCTGTCGAAGGGCGCCGATAGGTTTGGCGCAAACAGGCTGGACGTGCTTCGACAAGCTCAGCACTACGGTATTCACGACATGAAACCCATCAGTATAGTCGACTGAAAACCTCGCTATCCCAGCGACAGGCGGAAGCGCGCCTCACGCTGCTGCCCCGAGGCACCGATCACCGTCAGCCGCAATATCCAGACGGTGGACCCCTGGAAGCGATTCGGCGGTATCTGCCCGATCTCGCCATCGGCGACGGGCTGCAGATTATCGAGCACCCGCGTCCATTGCTGCGGGTCCTCTCCCGCGCCAATCTCCAGATAAGCGGATTTGAGATCGCTGGCGGCAATGGTGCCGTTGACCGCCAGCGCAGGACCGCTGGCACCCTGTACCACCGCTACGCCGCCAATCGCCGCCTCGACAAAATCCTTGGCATCCGCGCTCAGCGCTGCGGCGGCATCGAGCATGCCATAGCCGCTGAACTGGTCGATCCCCGGCGCGCCCACATCGCGCGCGCTGTTGAGCAGGATGCGGCGGACATCGGCGGCGCTGAGCGTCGGATCGCGCGACAGCAGCAAAGAGGCGACCCCGGCCACCATCGGCGCCGCAAAGCTGGTGCCCGAGGCGCGGAAATAGCGCTTGTCTTCGCCGACATAGGCCGCGCCGACGGTATAGTCCGCGCCGGGAATGTCGAGCAGCGTATCGGTGCGCCGCGCCCGGAGCGAGAGGATATCGACCCCCGGTGCCAGCAGGTCGACCGAGCGGCCATAATTCGAAAATGGCGCACGCAGACCGTCAAGCCCGGCAGCGCCCACGGTGATGACCTCTTCCATCCCGGCGATACCGAAATCCTCGACCCGGCTGCCCTCATTGCCCGACGCGACGACAATCAGCACGCCTTTTGACGCGGCGTAGCGCACCGCCTCGGTCTCCGCCTGGGTCAGCCCCGGCCCGCCAACCGACATGTTGATGATCCGCGCGCCATTGTCAGTCGCATAGACAATGGCATTGGCGAGATAGGAGGCACGGGCATTGCCGAAACTGTTGAGCGCGCGCAAAACCATGATCCGCGCCTTGGGATTGATCCCGGCAATCCCCTGGCCGTTATTCCATGTGCCTGCGATGATCCCGGTGGTGAAGGTGCCATGGCCGTCATGGTCCCATGGCCGGTTGCTGTTGTCGTAGAAGTTCCAGCCGAACATGTCATCGACATAGCCGTTGCCGTCATCATCCTTGCCGTTGTTTGCAATCTCGCCGCTGTTCTTCCACAGGTTCGCCCAGTCGAAATCGAGATGGTTCCAGTCCAGCCCGGTATCGATCACCGCTATCGTGACCGGCGCAGCATCATCGGGCAGCTTGCGCCAGGCCGAGTCGGGACCCGCGCCCAGGCCGATCCGTTCCAGCCAATATTGATCGGCATAGCTCTGGCCCCAGCTGCCGGTGCTGGTCGCATAGGCGTCATTGGGCGGATCAGCCGCCTGCACCTGCGAAGCCATGCTTGCGGCGCACAAGGCGGAAAGGAACATGAAGCGGCGCATCATTCGCCCTCTCCCTTTGCCCATGGGGCCAGGCTTATCTTCGCGCCGCGCAATTCCTCCTCTGGAGGCGGCAGGACGAAATGCCCTTCAGGACGCGGACCAAGCGGTTCCTTGGTCCGGCACAAATTGACCTCGACTGTCACACCCGGCGCAATTTCGGTAACGACCTTTGCGAATCTCTCACCGAAATAATCAGGGAAAGTGCTTGTTACCAGTGTCTTGTCGCCAATTTTCGACGTCGTGACCGTGCCGACACCAGCGCTGCCGAAAAATGCGGTCAGGCTTTCCACCAGCCGCCGAGCGCGAGTGTCATCATTATCAATAATGAAGTTGCGACTATCCTCGCGCGTCGTGTCGATATCGAAGAACATCACAAGGGGCTGCAACCGCCTCGATCCGTCATTTGCCGACGTTCCGCCACCTCCGGGCTGCAGATTTTGCCCGGCTGCATTGGCAAGGGCCGAGTTGGCAAACGGCCCGAACACATCCGCAAAGGCCGCCCGAACAACAAGCTTGCCCAGCTCATTGGTAACGCCCTGGACCGGGTCCTTGGCATGGCTGCCATTAACAGGTTTCTCCAGGTCTTCATCATCGGGCATCGCCATTTCCGCCACGGTCAGCAACATCATCTTGACCTGCTGGCCCGCGATTTCCTCGGTCGCCTGCTGGCCGCGCTCGACGGATTTTGTGGAGGCCTTCACGAATATCTCCACTTCCGGATCGGGTTTCGGAGGTGACGGCTTTTCGGGTGGCGCAGCGGGCGTGGGCTGCGGCTCGCTGACCTGCGGCGGTATCGGCTCGGTCGGGAAAGGCAAGCCGGTGCCCGAGGGGCATTTGCGCACCAGTTCGAGCAACTGCTCATCCAGCGCGACAAGATCGCGATTTAACTGCAGAAATTCGGTCGATCCCGGCTTGGCATTGCGATAGGCCTCGCTCAGCCGCTCATGCTGCTTCAACAGCTCGCGGAACCGTTCGCAGGCGGTCGGGTCCTCGGCGGGCACGGGCACGGGGGTGGAAATCTCGCTGGGCGGCGTCTTTAGCGGCGGTCTGGAGCCACGGCACAGGGGCTGCAATTTCGCAAAGCGCTCCCTCAGTTCGGATTCGGTCTGCCGGGCAGCGGCCCTGTCCTCCTCGCTGAACCGCGTGTTGAAGGAATCTTCATTGGCCTTCTGGATTGCTGCGGCAATCAGATTGATTTGTTCACAAGGTGGAATATCCTCGGGAATCGGCGGAGATGGAAACGGCTTTTCTACAAAGCCGCGGCAGAGCGGACGCAATTCCCTCTCGCGCTCAACCAGCTTGGAATAGCGCTCACGGGCGGCTGCGCGATCGGCCTCCGAATACTCTTCATTGGCCTGGTCTTTGCTTTCCTTCTCGATCGCTGCCAATACGCGCTGCAACTCTTCGCATGGCGGCAGACTTTCGGGGATCGGGGCTGACGGGAAAGGCCCGGCTACAATGCGTGGCTTGCAACGCAACGGGTCCTCGGCTTCGTTGCATGGCGGCGCAGGGACCATACAGCTTGGTTGACCGGGAACACCGCAATTGCCTGGAGTCTCGACACCTCCCGGCGGTGGAGCGGAGGGCGGCGATGTTGGCGGTGTCGGCTTGCCCGATGCCGGACACAGCTTCTCGACCACCGCAAGGCGCGCATTCACCGCCGCCAGCCGGTCCTCAAAGCGTTCATCGCCGGCGATCATCTGCTGCTCCTTGCGGAGCGCCGCCGCCTCGCCGCACGGGTCTTCGGGCGCGGTCGAAATCAACATCGTTCCCTGCACCGTCTCCGGATTGCCCTCGCGGAAAGTACAGATGACGCTGCTGTCATTGGCAACCTGCAGCGGAAAAGTGTAAACCTTGGGCTCCTCGACAGCATCGCGGGTCGTGCTCGAGACGGGTTCAACGTCTCGAGGCTCGCGCGGAATCGTGAAGTTATCGGTGTTTACCTGGTCTTCGGGCGGGGGCGGACAATCGGGCGGCAGCGGCGGCAGTTTCGGCATCTGGGCAAAGGTGCTCCTGATGCTCGATCCAAAGTCTTCCAGTGCCTGCCTCCAGACGAAGAACTTATACTCCCTGATAAGCACGTTATTTTCCTGGTAACCGCCATTCGCAACGAAATCGGAAAAGCGTCGCGTCGGCGTTGCATAGACCTCGGTTGCGGCGCAGCCATTGCGGGCTGCACATTCCTCAAGCTCTGCGCGCGCGGCACGCACCAGGGTCAGGGTCCGCGCGATCCGCTGTATCTGCAGGCGCACATCCACCCGATCTCTTCGGGCATTGTCCAGCGCCTGCTGTTTAGCGTCAGCAAGCGTAATGGCGGCATCGATATCGCTCGACGCAATCTCCAGAGCTATTTTCTGAAGCTGCAGATACTGTTCCAGATCGGCCAGTGACTGGCGCACCCGGTTCACTGTCTCGCAATCAAATGCGATCTTGCAATTGCCCGCCTTGCAGCTCGCGGTATAGGTCAGGATCGCGCCCATTTCATCGGCGATGCGATCGACGACCAATACGCCGTCCCCTATGAACTCGCGACGCGAATTCTCCACCTCTGCTTCATATTCGCCGTCGAATACCCCGATTCCAGTGCGGGAATATTCGTTGAAAAGGGTTTCATAACGGCCCTTGAATGCGAAGCCGGTGGCTGTTTCCGATTGCGCCAGCGCAGCGCCGCCCGGCGGTACCAGGACCGCCAGCGCCAGCATTATCGCGCAAAACCGGATCAGGCGGATCATCACGCTATAGCCGTTCCTAAATGCCTATCTGCAGGAATATGAACCCGCCCACATCGGTGGCGCTTTGCGTCCTGATCGCGGTAGGCTGGTTGCGGACGAACAGGTCATCGCCGGTGCGCGGATTGGCGATCTGCGACACCTTGTTGCGATATTCGACAAAGCCGCTGACCCCGATGGACAGGCCGCCGCCCAGCCCTATCCCCGCCGACATGCTGCCGCGCAGGCCAAAGGTCACGCCCTTGTCGTTATCGTCGATGGCAATGGTGAAATTCTGGTCCTGCGCCCCGCATACGGTGCAGATATTGACCTGGCGGGAGCGAAGCCCGGCATCGCGATGAATCAGCAGCGCATCGCCGCCCACCGCAAACTGAAAGCCCCTGTCCGGCCGGTCCGCATACTCCGCACCCAGCGAGAAGGTGAACAGGTCCTCCTTGACCCGCTGGTCATAGGTGGACGAGATCGAATTGCCAAAGGTCGGCGAGGTCACCTGCGCATCGACCTGCTGTGTCATGTGCTGCCAGCGAAAGCCGAACCGCGCATTAAGGCTGCGCTCCAGCGATTCATATTCATTGACCGGCAGGGTATAGATACCGCCAAACTGGCTGATCTTGACCTTGCGGTCGACCATGGTGTCCAGCCCGGCATTGCCAAGGAACAGGCCCGTCGAACCCGATGGCGCGAAATCGGTAAAGACGATGCCGACATCAATGGCGCCGCCCGCTGCGGTTGAATTGGCGGCCTTGTCATCGCCCTTGCCATAGCCGCCAAAGATCATCAGCTTGCCGGAGCCGGCTGGAAAGCTGATCCCCATGCCGCCAAAGGGCACGGTCAGCTTGTCATCGGTGACCGCCGCAAAGTCTTCCGTCCCGCCATCGATCAGCGTTCCGGCACCCACCGGCGGGGCCTCCTTGTCCATCACGCCGCCCATCAGCGTCAGGCCGATGCCGGGGCTGTCACCCGGAGCGGACGGACGCGGCGAACGGTCCGGCACCGCCATGGCAGTGCGGCGGGGCAGATCGACCACGATCTTGTCCCCCGGCCCAGCAGCCGGAACCGGAATGCGGGCAACCGACCCGTCGGGCAGGCGCACGACCAGCGTGCCCGGCACCGGGCGGTCGCCCGGGAAGATGAGCGCAAAGCCGCCATCATCATCGTCATCATCGTCGCGAACGGTAACCGTGGAGCCGTCGCTCGGCTCAAAGCTGATGTTGCCGGTCGGGATTTCCTCGGCCCCCGGCCCGGCCAGTTCGACCTTTTGCGGATAGACCGCCCAGGCCGCCACCGGCGACACCAGCAGCAGCACCGCCGCCGAACGGGCAAGCGCAGGAACAACACGACGCGCAAAAGAATCAGGCAAACAGAACATTGACCGCACCCCCAAAGACCCCAGGATAACAACGCCGTTCCGCCATTGCTGGCCAACTTGCTATGGGCAACCTTATTATGTTCTTGCGGGCTATTTGGATTTCATATCCGATATGTGTCAACCGCTTTCGGCTCGCCTTTGCGTCGCCCGCAGCGAAGTAGTTAAGTTTGCAAGATTTTCTGGGCCTGATTATTGGTGGCCAGGCCCCGAAAACGAACTGGCCCGGCCTTTTTCGCAACCGGTGCGAATGCACGCTGCCCGCACATTCCATGCCCGGCAGGTTTACACAGTTTACACTGTCCAAAGAGCGAAAAACCCTTCCCCCGATCCGGCGCAAAATCAACGCAAAGGGCTGAACGATCAAAAGCATCCCGATCGCGCCAAAAGACAAGCGCCAGGGTTCACATTATCATGCTGCTGCGCCTGTAGGACAGGGAAATGGCACTGGCCAGGCGGACGAGCGGATTCCGGTCTGCTGCCTCATCTCATATCATATTGCCTCATGCCGCCGCATCCTGTATATACACGTCAATCCCGGAAGGCCGAATTGCCATGTCGATCATCGAAACCAGAACCTTCAAGAGCGGCAACAGCATCGCGGTGCGCCTGCCCAAGGCCCTTGGCATCGATGCCGGAACCAGTGTCGAGATTGAGCAGCGCGGCGAAGAGATCATCGTCCGCCGGACCCATGATCCCGTGCTGCAGAAACGCAGGCTCTTGAAAATGCTCAAACAGCTCAAGGCCCTTCCCAAGCCCGATCATGTCGAAAAGCCCGAGGCGATCGAATTTCCCGACCGGCCGGGGCTTTAGCGGCACTTGGCCTGCCTGCTCGACACCAATATCGTCATCCATCTGCGCGACGGCGACAGCGAAATCATCGACCGGCTGGCGGAGCTGGCCCCGCCCCTGGCAATCGCGATCATCAGCCGGGTTGAACTGGAAAACGGCGTCTATCGTGATCCCCGATGGACCAGCACAAGGCGGACGGCACTCGACCTTGTGCTGAGCGAGGTCGCGACAATCGATTTTGGCGAGGAAGAGTTGCACGCCTATCAGGGCATTGTGCGCGACAAGGGCTATTCACGCCGGAAAACGGTTGATCGCATGATTGCCGCGACTGCGCTGGCCCATGGCCTGTCGCTGGTCACGATGAATGCAGGCGACTTCGCAGACATTGACGGCTTGCAGATTCTCGACTGGGCAAGCCAGGACTGAAGCCTATTCCTCGCCCATCCGCAATGCGGCGATAAAGGCTTCCTGCGGAATGCTGACATTGCCATATTCGCGCATCCGGGCCTTGCCTTTTTTCTGCTTTTCCAGCAGTTTTTTCTTGCGGGTGATGTCGCCGCCATAGCATTTGGCGGTCACATCCTTGCGCATCGCGCTGATCGTTTCGCGGGCGACCACCTTGCCGCCAATCGCCGCCTGAATCGGTATCTTGAACAGGTGGCGCGGGATCAGGTCCTTCAGCCGTTCGCACATGCCGCGCCCGCGGCTTTCCGCCGTTCCGCGGTGCACGATCATGCTGAGCGCGTCGACCGGCTCGTTGTTGACGAGAATGCTCATCTTGACCAGATCACCCTCGCGATTGCCGATCTGGTGATAGTCAAAGCTCGCATAGCCGCGCGAAATCGATTTCAGCCGGTCATAGAAATCGAACACCACTTCGTTGAGCGGCAGCTCATAGGTCAGCTGGGCGCGGATGCTGGCGCCGCTGCCGACATAGGTGAGGTTCTTCTGGATGCCGCGCCGGTCCTGGCAGAGCTTGAGGATGCTGCCGAGATATTCGTCGGGGCAATAGATGGTCGCCTCGATCCACGGCTCCTCGATGCTCTCGATCTTCATCACATCGGGCATGTCCGCCGGATTGTGGAGGAATTGCTCATCGCCATTGCGCATGGCGAGGCGATAAACCACCGATGGCGCCGTGGTGATGAGGTCCAGATCATATTCGCGGGTCAGCCTCTCCTGGATGATCTCCAGATGGAGCAGGCCCAGAAAGCCGCAGCGAAACCCCTGTCCCAGCGCCGCGCTGGTTTCCATCTCGAAGGTGAAGCTGGCATCGTTGAGCCGCAATTTGCCAATGCTCTCGCGCAGCTTCTCGAAATCATTGGCATCGACCGGAAACAGGCCGCAGAACACCACAGACTGCACTTCCTTGAAGCCGGGAAGCGCCTCTTCCGCGCCCTGCTTGGCGGTGGTGATGGTATCACCCACGGCGGTCTGCGCCACTTCCTTGATCTGCGCGGTGATGAAGCCGATTTCGCCGGGGCCAAGCTCGGCCAGCTGCTCGATCTTGGGTCGCATGCAGCCGACCCGGTCGACCAGATGGGTCGAACCCTGCTGCATGAACTTGATCTGCTGTCCTTTTTTCAGGACGCCGTCGACTACCCGGACGAGGATGACGACGCCCAGATAGGGATCATACCAGCTGTCCACCAGCATGGCCTTGAGCGGCTTGTCGCGATTTCCGGCCGGCGGGGGAATCTTCGCAACTATCTGCTCCAATATGTCCTCGATGCCGATGCCCGACTTGGCGCTCGCCAGCACCGCTTCGGACGCATCGAGGCCTATGATTTCCTCGATTTCCTGACGCACCTTTTCAGGCTCGGCAGCAGGCAGGTCGATCTTGTTCAGCACCGGAATGATCTCGTGATCATGCTCGATGGACTGATAGACATTGGCCAGTGTCTGCGCCTCGACGCCCTGCGCGGCATCGACGACCAGCAGCGCACCCTCGCATGCGGCGAGGCTGCGGCTCACCTCATAGGCGAAATCGACATGGCCGGGGGTGTCCATCAGGCTGAGCTCATAGGCCTCGCCCGAACGCGCGGTATAGTTGAGGCGAACGGTCTGCGCCTTGATGGTGATCCCGCGCTCGCGCTCGATCTCCATATTGTCGAGCACCTGTTCCTTCATCTCGCGCTCGGTCAGGCCGCCGCAATGCTGGATCAGCCGGTCGGCAAGGGTCGACTTGCCATGGTCGATATGGGCGATGATGGAGAAATTGCGGATATGCTGAAGGTCGGTCATCCGCGCGCGATTAGCAGCGTCGCGCCAGCCTGTCAGCAGGGATTTGCGCAGATGCGGCAGGCACACATCAGCGGGCTATTGTCGCGACGGCGCGGCCTCGCTAGTCTGGCCTGCAACAATAACAAGCCGATGGCCCGAGCACGGGCCGAAACAAGGGCCGAAACGAGAGGATGTGGGATGGCGGAAAAACCCGGTTCGCTGGCCGATGAGGCCGCGCAGTCGACCATGGCGCTGGGGCCGCTCATGGGGCTGGCGCGCGAGGATTTCGTGGGAGCGATCGGGGTGCTGCTGCGCGAAACCGCCAGCGATCCGGCGCGCACCATGCGCCATGCCCAGGCCTTTTCCGAAGATGTCGTGAAAATCATGACCGGCCAGTCCGATATCGCCCCCGAACCGAAGGACAAGAGGTTCATGGACCCGGCCTGGCAGTTCAATCCGTTCTTCAAGGCGGGCGCGCAATATTATCTGGCAGTGCAGAAGGGCATGAAGCGCTGGATCGAGGATCTGGAGCTGGACGCGCTGGAAAAGGACCGGGCGAACTTCATCTCCTCGATCATTCTTGATTCGCTGAGCCCCACCAATACGCTGATCGGCAACCCGACGGCGCAGAAACGCGCGCTGGACAGCGGCGGCCTGTCGCTGATGAAGGGCCTCAAAAACGCCTATGACGACATGGTCCATAATGACGGCATGGTCAGCCAGGTGGACAAGAAACCGTTCAAGCTGGGCAAGAACGTCGCCTGCTCGCCGGGCAATGTGGTCTATCGCGACGAGATCATGGAGCTGGTCCAGTATCAGCCGAGCACCGACAAGGTCTATGCGATCCCGCAGCTGACCATCCCGCCGCAGATCAACAAGATGTACATCAACGACCTCAGCCCCGAAAAATCGGTGGTGAAATGGCAGGTCGACAACGGCATCCAGACTTTCGTCATTTCCTGGCGCAATCCGCAAAAGGAACAGGGGCACTGGGCGATGGCCGATTATATCGCCGCCTGCACCCGTGCGCTCGACACCGTCTGCGAAATCACCGGATCGGACAAGGTGAACGTATCGGGCGGCTGTTCTGGCGGGCAGACCCTGTCGATGCTGGCGTCAAAGCTGGCCGCCGATGGCGATGACCGGATCAACGCGCTGACGCTGATGGTGTGCGTGCTCCACCCGCAGCAGAACGATATCGAGGCCGGATCGCTGATGAGCCAGAACAGCCTGGCGCTGGCCAAGCAGCGGGCGGCCCGCAAGGGTGTGATCGAGGGCAATTCGCTGGCGCGCGGCTTTGCCTGGCTGCGCCCCAATGACCTCATCTGGAACTATGTCATCAACAACTATCTGCTGGGCGAGGACCCGCCGGCATTCGACGTGCTGTTCTGGAATGCCGATGCCACCAACCTGTCGGCCAGCCTGATGGGCGACTTCCTGACGATCTTCGAAACGCTGGCCTTTACCAAAAAGGGCGAGGTCGAGATGGTCGATCACAAGATCGACCTGTCAAAGGTGACGAGCGACCTGTTCATCCTGGGCGGTGTCACCGATCACATCACCCCCTGGCGCGCCTGTTACCGCTCCACCCAGCTGTTCGGATCGAAGAATATCGAGTTCATCCTGTCGCAATCGGGCCATATGCAGGCGATCCTGAACCCGCCGGGCAATCCCAAGGCGAAATATTATCGCAGCACCGCAAAGGGCCTGCCGCCCGCCGATGTCGACAAATGGCTGGGCACTACCGAAGAGGTCAAGGGCAGCTGGTGGCCCTATTGGATGGAATGGGTGCAGGCACGCTCCGGCAAGCAGGTCGATGCCCCGAAAAAGACCGGCAGCAAGAAAAATCCGGCGCTAGACCCGGCCCCCGGCCTGTATGTTCTGGAATAGATAGGGACGCAATTTTGACTACAAAAAACAGCGGGATAGACGGCAATCCCGAGATTTCGATGGAAACTGTCGACGGTCGCGAGTTGCGCGTGGCGCGCTGGCGGATGGACGGCACAGCCAGGGGCGGAACGGGCGAACGCCTGCCGCTGCTGTTCTTCAACGGCATTGGCGCGAACATGGAGGCGGTGGCCCCCTTTGCGGCGATGCTGGAGGAACGCCCGTTCATCATGTTCGACATGCCCGGCACCGGCGGTTCGCCCGATCCGCTGATCCCCTATAATGCGATCCTGATGGCGCGCATCGCCGACCTGCTGCTCGAACGCTTTGGCGTAGACCTTGCCGATGTGATGGGCATCAGCTGGGGCGGAGCCATGGCCCAGCATTATGCGCTTCAGCACCCGCGCCGCGTCAACCGGCTGGTGCTCGCCGCGACCACGCCGGGCATGTTCATGATCCCGGGAAAGCTCTCTGCCCTCACCAAGATGGCGGACCCCAAGCGCTATATTGATCCCGACTATATGACCAAGCATTTCAAGACCCTATATGGCGGTTCTGATGGCGGGTCGGAGGGTCATACCGGGCGCATCACGCCACCTTCCAAGACCGGCTATTTCTATCAGCTGCTGGCGATGCTCGGCTGGACCAGCGCGCCGTTCCTGCCGTTCATGGACAAGGAAACGCTGATCCTGATGGGATCGGACGACAATATCGTCGTGCCCGCCAATGGCCGCCTGCTCCATTCGCTCATTCCCAACAGCACCCTGAAGATCATCGAGGGCGGCGGGCATCTGTTCATGCTCAGCCATCTCGATGAATCGCTGGCGGCGATCCGCGAGCATCTGGACGCCCCCGGATCGAGCAGAAAGGCCGCCTGACCGCCGGTGCGCATGGGCAAATTCCCCTTACACTTTGCGCGGTCGCGCGCTAGCCTGTTGAAGAATCGGTAAAATCCTCAAGGAAATGTCCATGCATCATCTGGCGATCATCGGTTCCGGTCCGGCAGGCTATTATACGGCGGAGGCCGCGGCCAAAGCCTTTGGCGATGATGTCAGGATCGACATTATCGACCGGCTGCCCGTACCCTATGGGCTGATCCGTTTTGGCGTCGCCCCCGATCACCAGTCGATCAAGGCGGTATCGCGCCGCTATGAAAAGACCGCGCTGACCGACAATGTCCGTTTCGTCGGCAATGTCTGCATCGGCCAGGATATCAAGGTCGCCGAACTGCAGGAAATCTATGATGCCGTCATCCTGGCGACGGGTGCGCCGCATGACCGCAAGCTCGATATACCGGGAAGCGACCTGCCCGGCGTGATCGGCAGTGCCGCCTTTGTCGGCTGGTATAATGGCCACCCCGAATTTGCAGAGCTGGACCCGGTGCTGTCCGGCCGGAATGTCGCGATCATCGGCAATGGCAATGTCGCGCTGGATTGCGCGCGCATCCTGGCCAAGTCGCGCAGCGAATTTGCCGGCAGCGACATCGTCGCCCATGCGCTTGATGCCCTCACCCATCATTCGGTCACCAAGATCAGCATATTGGGACGGCGCGGACCGCATCAGATCGCCATGACCCCCAAGGAACTGGGCGAACTGGGCGAGCTGGAGCGTGCCTGTCCGCGTGTCGACCCCGCCGATCTGCCCGAAGAGGAGGCCGATGCCCTGCTGGAGCCTGGCATGCGCAAATCGGTGACGCATCTGCGATCCTTTGCGGCAATCCCCGATGCGGTGCGCGGATCGAAACCGGTCGAGGTCGATTTCGATTTCTTCGCCATGCCGGTCGCGATCGAGGGCGATGGCAAGGTTGAGCGGCTGGTGGTTGAAAAGACCGCGCTGGACAAGGATTTGCGCAGCATCGGAACGGGCGAGACCTATAGCATGGATTGCGACATGGTGATCAGCTGCATCGGCTATCAGACACCGCCCATTGAAGGCGTGCCCTATGAGCATGGCCGGGGACGCTTTGCCAATAGCGATGGGCGCATTCTGCCCGGCCTTTATTGCGTCGGCTGGGCACGGCGCGGCCCCAGCGGAACCATCGGCACCAACAAGCCCGACGGCTATCTGGTCACCGACCATATTCGCGAGGACATTCCCGTCCCGACCGGCAAGCCGGGCCGGGCCGCGCTGGATGCGCTGGCCGCCGAGCGCGATCTCGACATCGTGACCTTCCGCGACTGGAAGAATATCGAAAAGGCAGAGGAACTTCGCGCGCGCGACGGCGCCCCGCGCGAGAAATTCGTGGATGTCGCGGCAATGATCGCGGCCAAGGGTTGAACGACATACGGGTCGCGCAACACTGGAGAATGACAATGAAGAAATGTGCACTGGCGCTTGGCGGCGCGACCCTTTTGCTGGCAGCCTGCTCGGGCGGCGCTGAAGGCAGCGGCGAAGAGGAAGCCACGGTCGAGGCGGCCACCGCCTATCTGGTCGAGCGCAAGAAGAGCTGGAACGAGGAAGTCATCTCGTCCGACCTCAAGAAACAGCCTGACGGAACATTTGAAGGTCCGGCGCGGATCAAGGATGAAGACGGCGAGATCGAGGACTGGACGTGCAATGTGAAGCTGCCCAGCGGCGGCGATGTCGTCACCAGCTATAGCTGCTTCAACTGATCAGACTGCGCGCCGGTCGAGCCAGTCGGCAAGCGCAGCGTTGACCTCTTCAGGCTGGTCCTGCTGCACCCAGTGCGAGGCATTGGGCAGCCGGACCAGCGTCAGGTCGTCGACCCACTGATCGGTATCATCGGTGCAGTGAATATCGATGGCGATATCCTGCTCGCCCCAGACCATCAGCGTCGGCACGCTGACCCGCGCATCGCCCAGATCGACCGCATCGCGATGGCGAAACAGGGCGCGATAATAGTTGACCATCGCGCCGAGCTGGCCGGGACGCAGCGCGGCATCGCGATAGACCTGCACATCCGATGCGGCAAAGCGCTCCGGGTGACATGCAGAGCCTGTAAAGGCGCGGCCAATGGCACGCGCCCCGCGCGCACCCAGCATCCATTCAGGAAGCCGGGGCAGCTGGAAAAAGAAGATGTACCAGCTTTTCCGTTTCTGCCGCCAATGCTGCATCTCCCGCCGGAACGCCATGGGGTGCGGCACGTTCATGATCACCAGCCGGTCGATCAGGTCAGGATGCAGGATCGCCACCGCCCAGGCGATCAGCGCGCCCCAGTCATGCGCGATCAGCAGCACTTCCTTTGCCTCGCTGGCCCTGATCAGCGCGACAATATCGCCGACCAGCCTGTCTACCGCATATTCGCGCACGCCCTGCGGCCGGCTGGTCGCACCATAGCCGCGCAAATTGGGCGCCCAGACGCGATAGCCGCGCGCCACAAGCATCGGGATCTGGTGCCGCCAGCTGTAATTCAGCTCCGGAAAGCCATGCAGCATCAGCGCCAGCAGGTCCCCCTCGCCTGCGACCGCTGTCTCGAACTCCAGACCGCCCGCTGCGATCATCTGCATCGAAATGCCGCTTTCGGGCGACGGATTCCAGGACCAGCCCATAGGTATAACCTCCACTTTAAGCAGTCGATTAAGCGTGCTATCCCTGCGCCAGAAATAAAGGAGAGTCGAGATGCATGATCTGGTCATTCGCGGCGGCACGGTTGTTGACGGCCTGGGCGGAGAACCCTTTGTCGCGGACATTGCAATCCATGGCGACCGCATTGTCGCCATTGGCGAGATTTCAGGCGATGCGCGCGAGGAAATCGACGCGAGCGGCAAGATCGTCACGCCCGGCTTTGTCGATGTGCACACCCATTATGACGGCCAGGCGACCTGGGACCAGGAGATGGCCCCCTCCTCATGGCATGGCGTCACCACGGTGGTGATGGGCAATTGCGGCGTCGGCTTTGCGCCCGCCCGTCCCGACCGGCATGACTGGCTGATCGGCCTGATGGAAGGCGTCGAGGATATTCCCGGCACCGCACTGGCCGAGGGGATGAGCTGGAACTGGGAAACCTTCCCCGAATATCTCGACGCGCTGGAACAGCTGCCGCGCACCATTGATGTCGCCACCCATGTGCCGCATGGCGCGGTGCGCGCCTATGTGCTGGGCGACCGCGAACAGCCGGGCGCCGTTCCCACCGATGAGGATGTCGCGGAAATGAGCCGCATCGTCGAGGAAGGCGTGCGCGCCGGAGCGCTGGGCTTTTCGACCAGCCGCACCGTGATCCACAAGTCCGTCGATGGCGAACTGGTGCCGGGCACCACTGCCACTGCCGAAGAACTCGTTGAAATCGGGCGCGCGCTGGGCCGCGCAGGCCATGGCGTGTTCGAGATGGCCAGCGACCTGCGCCGCGACTGGAACGAATTTGACTGGATGGGCCAGATCAGCCGCGAAACCGGCCTGCCGGTGACCTTCGCGGCGCTGCAGTCCATCGCCAAGGAACTGCGCCTTGACGAGCAGATCAAGCAGATGCGCGCAGAGAATGACAATGGTGCGAATATCGTCGCGCAGATCGCGCTGCGCGGCAATGGTGTCATCATGTGCTGGCGCGGCACGGTGCATCCCTTCCTGTTCCGGCCAAGCTGGGCGACGATTGCCGGGCTGCCCTGGGCGGAGCAGAAGGCAAAGCTGCTGGACCCGGCCTTCAAGGCGCAATTGCTTGCCGAGGCGAACGATTACAGCGATGCCCCCAAGGACATTATCGAGCTGGTCATGGCCTTTACCCTGGGCTGGACCATGCAGTTCGAGATGGACGAGGATTTCGACTATGAACCGCAGGCCGATGAGAGCATTCAGGCGCGCGGCACGGCAGCGGGCAAGGACCCGCAGGAATATGCCTATGACCTGCTGTGCAGCGAAGATGGCAGCGGCATGATCTATCTGCCGATCCTCAACTATGCCGATGGCAATCTGGATTTCCTCGAAGCACTCCAGGCATCGGACGATACCGTCAATTCGCTGTCGGATGGCGGCGCGCATTGCGGCACGATCTGTGACGCAGCCTCGCCTACGTTCATGCTTCAGCACTGGGTACGCGACCGCAAGCGCGGCGGGCGGATTTCGCTGGCCAACGCAATCAAGCGCCAGTGCAATGATACCGCGCGGCTCTATGGCCTGAATGATCGCGGCGTGCTAAAACCCGGCTTTCTGGCCGATATCAACGTGATCGACATGGACCGGCTGAAGCTGGGCCGTCCTTGGCTCGCCTTTGACCTGCCTGCCGGTGGCAAGCGCTTGCTGCAAAAGGCCGATGGCTATGTCGCAACGATCAAATCGGGCACCGTCACCTTCCGCAAGGGCGACATGACCGGCGCCTATCCGGGCGGCCTGATCCGCGGCCCGCAAGAGGTCGCGATGCTGGAGGCTGCCGAATAGGTTTGCGGGAACGTCGGCCGCATCGGCCCTATTTTGCGGTCCTGGCGATGTCTTCCTGATAGGCGGCCTTTGCCGCGATCATCGACAGCGCAACTGTGCATTCGTCGCTGATCTTCTGGTCGCCATGGATGAATGCCCATTGCTCGCCAATCGGCATCACCGCAGCGTCGGAATAGCGCTGGCGGGCCTTGCGATAGGCACGATAGCCTGCATCCTGATCCAGCTTGTGCAGGGGCTTGGCTGTGTTCGCGCGAATGCCCGCCATCAGCTCGTCAACGCCCGCACTCTTGGTGCGCAACTCGCGCATCGCATCGCCGAGCGGATGATCGGTCACGGTGTCGGCAATCCGGTTCTGGATCGATCGGACGCCATCATAGCGGCCGATACAGGCCATGCCGGTTTCATATTCCGACTGGCTGATCGGATTGACGACTTCTGCTTCCTGTTCCGCCGTCATCTGTTGCGCCTGCGCCGGTGCCCCAAGGGCCAGCAGCCCGGCAAATATCGATATCCGGAAATAGCGCACAGCCATTCTCCCATATTGCTTCGTTCCGGCCCGTCGGCCCTGACTATCGGCAGAAGGGCACGAGGTAAAGCCCGGCCCATCGCCACCCGGCGACATGGCCCGGATTGACATAATATCAGCACGGCTTACAATACCGGCATGACCGATGAACAACGCATGCTGGAAGCGAACAAGGCCGCCGCCGCCATTTACTACGCGAAACATGGCGAACCTATCGAGGTTTCGATGGCAGCGATTTCCCCGCACGTCATCTATCATGGCCGGTCGGATTCACCGCCCAGCCTGGAGATGTGGATCGAGCGCGAAAAGCGCTTTCGCCGGGCGATGAGCGACATCACCACGACCGTCCACCGCCAGACTGCCGAGGGTGATATGGTGGCGACGCACTGGACGCTGGAGGCGACGCATAGCGGGCAGCTGATGGACTATGCACCCAGCGGCAAGCGGATCACCATGGCATCGATGTGCTTCGACCGGGTGGTTGACGGACTGGTCGTCGAGCATTGGGGCGTGCGCGACCTGCTCTCGGTTTTGCGGACCATTGGCGTCGTGCCCAAATTCACCCCGAAAAAGCCTGCCGGCTGACGATCAGCGCAATTTGGCGCATCCCAGCGCAGCCGCATCCATCGCTGTCGCCGCACCGCGCAGCACATAACTGTCGGCAAATCCACGTCCCTTGCGGTCGGTTGCCGTCACGGTCATTTCAGGCGCAGAACGAAGCGCGGCGACAATCGCTGCATCGATGCGCTGATTTTCGGCCCAGGCATCCGCACCGCCGCCGGTCAGCGTATATCTGCGCCCCAGCAGCGTCAGCGTGATCGTGCTGCCCTTGCGGATATTGCGGCTCAGCCGGATGTGCAATTGCCCCCTGATATTGCGGCGGGGCCAGTAGCCGATGCTGGCAAAGGGCGCATATTCGGGGTTCTTCGCAGCGTCATCGGGTTCGGCAATGGCATAGCAGCGCGGCACGCCGGGATCGCGAAACGCGCCCCAGCTCTCAAATACGCCCAGATTGTCGCGCGCAACTGCAGCCATGGGCAGCATGGCCGCCAGCGCCGCAACGGACAGGGCGACAGGCTTGATCACGCCCGGCCTCCACCCGTGCCCGTCACCAGTATTTCCTCGCTGCCATGGGCGATGCTGACCACCGAACCCTGAGGCAGGCCCGGCCCCACCGGCACGCCATAGCCGGGCAATGGCGGCAATCCGGTCAGCATGCCGCGCAAAATGCGGCTGGAAATGCCGTGCATGATGACCAGCATGTCGCGCTCGCTCTGGCCATGTTCGGCAAGCCATGCGGCAAGGCGCGCGGCAATGGCGGGATAATCCTCCCCCTCGGGCGCGACCAGCAAAAGGCCGGTTTCCGCATCGATCACGCTGCCCCGCTCGCGCGCGAGATCGGCATAATAGCACCCGCCCCATGCGCCCGTGTCGATTTCCCTGAGGCGGGGATCGGTCGATGTATCGTGCCAGTCGAGCCCCAGATGCTCGGTGATGATCGCCAGCGTCTGGTTGGCGCGTCCGGTATCGGAAGCCCAGAGCGCCAGATCGGGCTGCGCGCCGAGCCGCTCGCGCAGTGCCGCGCCCATGGCATCGGCCTGGGCAAAGCCGGACCGGGTCAGCGGCGTGTGCAAATGGGTCCCCTGCAAGCGCCCGGCGGCGTTGAACACGGTTTCGCCATGGCGGGCGATGATCAGGCGGCATCGGGGTTGCGGGAAATCAGGCATTTGCGAGGACATGATGGTGTTTCTTCATCACTGTGCGGACCAATGGCAACAGCAAAGGCGCTTTTCCACAAAATTTCGGCGGATTCCGGCCTCGCTGCTTGCCCGCCAACCCATTCTCGTTAATGAGGATCAACCGGATTCTGTACTTCCGGCATGGCTAATCGATTGAGGGGTTTTGCCCCTGGGGGAATATTCGATGAAGGCGACAATTGAACGGGCGACGCTTCTGAAAAGCCTCAGCCACGTCCAGTCGGTTGTGGAACGGCGCAACACCATCCCGATCCTGTCCAACGTGCTGATCGAGGCATCAGCGGACGGCAGCCTGCGCTTCATGGCCACCGATCTTGATCTGCAGATTGTCGAAACAATGAACGCGGCGTCGGTCGAAACCCCCGGATCGATCACCGTTTCCGCGCACACCCTGTTCGAAATTGCCCGCAAGCTTTCCGACGGCAGCCAGGTGCTGCTCGATGCCTCTGAAGGCAAGATGCTGGTCCGTTCGGGACGCAGCCGGTTCAGCCTGCCCACCCTGCCCCGTGATGATTTTCCCATCATTGCCGAGGGCGATCTGCCGACCAGTTTCGAACTGGCTGCGGCGGAGCTGGTGCAGATCATCGACAAGACCCGCTTTGCCATTTCGACCGAGGAAACGCGCTATTATCTGAACGGCATCTTCCTGCATGTCGCGGATGATGATCGCCCGGTCCTGAAGGCCGCCGCGACCGACGGCCACCGCCTCGCCCGGGTCACGCTGGACCGGCCCGATGGCGCGGAAGGCATGCCCGATGTCATCGTGCCGCGCAAATGCGTTGCCGAGTTGCGCAAGCTGCTCGACGAGCGCGGCGACACCCGCGTGCAGATCGACCTTTCGGCCAGCAAGATCCGCTTCACGCTGGGCAGCGCGATCCTGACCAGCAAGCTGATCGACGGGACCTTCCCCGATTACAGCCGCGTCATCCCGACGGGCAATGACAAGCTGCTGAAAATCGACCCCAAAGCCTTTGCGGCAGGCGTGGACCGCGTCGCCACCATCGCGTCTGAAAAGACCCGTGCGGTCAAGATGGCGCTGGAAAGCAACAAGATCACCCTGTCGGTAACGTCGCCCGAAAACGGCACCGCTGCCGAAGAGGTAGAGGGCGAATATTCCAGCGACGGTTTCGAGATCGGCTTCAATGCCCGCTATCTGCTCGACATTTTGGGCGAGATCGAAAGCGACATGGTGGAGCTGCATCTGGCCGATTCCGCCGCGCCGACGCTGATCCGGGAAAATGACAAATCCCCTGCGCTCTACGTGCTGATGCCGATGCGGGTCTGATCGGCCAAAATCGAAAAATCGCCGGCTGAAATCACCGCGACTTTGCGGACGTGCCGTCGCGTTCCCGTTGCATGGGTCAAAGAACTGAATTATAGAGCTTAGGCCGTGAACTCATAAATTCCATCATTGAGGTTTGAAGCGAAATGGTTTGCTGCAAGGAGAAATGGCGAAGGAATATGTCGATATTTCAAGACATTTCGACGCAGCAACAGGCCATTTCGGTCAAATCCCCTAGGACATCAAAATGGCTGCCATCTTGTCCCGAAAGCCGCTTGAAAAGGCTGCCAGCCTTCCCGGCGCGGCTTTCGAAACAATCTGTTTGCCATTTTGATGCCTCAATAGATGACATTTATGAGTTTACGGCCTAGCGAACGGCATCGATGCGGGGAGGGCAGCTTGGCGGTTACAGAGCAATACCGCCATGCCGCCGAAGCCGATTGCCTTCGCACCATCATCACCTTTTACCGGCGGCTTGATGCCAGCGACTATGCGGGTGTGCTGGCGCTCTGGCATGACGACGGCACATGGGTCCGCCAGCGCCTGTTCGCAAAGCATGAATTCATGGAATCGCTGAAGCTGCGTTCCCCGAATGCGGTGGTGTTCCATGTCGTCAGCAATGCGATGTTCGAGATCGAGAAAGGCCGCGCGCGCTTTTCCTGTTATGTGACCTCGATTGTCGGCGACACAGGATCGCCGCCGCAAGGACCAATCCCGCCCAATGCCATGCGGCTCTATCTGTGCACCGGCGAACTGGTCGAGCAGGATGGCAAATGGCTGATGTTCCACTATGCGCCCGGCAAGCCAAGGCTAGAACTGCTGGGCACAGGCGTGCCGTCGCGGGGATGATGGCAGACGTGATGGTCCCCAAGGAAACACAGGGCGACTTGGCCGAAGCTGGTGCGCGACGCGCGCTCACCGGATTTTACCGGGCGATGGACTGCGGCGACATGGACGCAATGCTGGCCTGTTGCCATCCCGAAATGGTCTGGGAGCGACGCGGCGAGGTGCTGCGCGGAGCGGATGATTTCCGCCGTGCCCAGGCCAGCAAGTCGTCGACGCTGCTGGCCCACCACCTCATCCTGAACTTCACGGCGCAAGCGTCATCCGCAGATCGTGCAGACTTTGAAACGCTGGTCCTGGCGATCCGCAGCGACAGCGGAGAAGCGCCCGCAATGCCGCAATCACCGGGCTATATGAGCATGCACCGGTGCACCGGCACCGCGATATGCGACGATGACGGGCAATGGCGGCTGATTCATTACCGGCCCGAAACTCCCGACATGGACGCCGGAACGATCGGACCGACACAGTTTTTCGCATGGCCGGGACAAGCCGGTTGACCCAGTTCATCAGCAGCGAAGGGCAGGAATAAATGCCGGATCAGGACATCAGGGCGCTCATCAAGGATTCGCCCATGCGGTGGCAGCAATTTGTCGCCGTTGCGCTGTGCATCCTCGCCAATGCCGGCGACGGGTTCGACAGCGCGGTCATGGCCTTTGCCGCGCCCAGCATCACCAGCGAATGGGGCATCGCATCCAGCGTGATGGGGATTGTTTTCGGCGTACTGGCACTCGGCACCATGGCCGGGGCGTTCCTGATCGCGCCGCTGGCCGACCGCTTCGGCCGCCGGGCGCTGATCCTCTCCGCCAGCGCCTTTCTGGCGGTGATGATGGGGCTGGTGCCCTTCGCCCAGGATGTCACCCAGCTGATCATATTGCGCTTCCTGACCGGGGTGGGGGTCGGCGTTATCTTTCCCAACCTCAACATATTGGTGATCGAATATTCGAACAACCGGCTGGGCAATATCCTCGCCTCCACCATGCATATGGGTTTTGCCGCCGGGCTGGCCATCTGTTCGGCAGTCGCCGCGACCCTGATCGGCACATTTGGCTGGCAGTCAGTGTTCTTCTTCGGGGCGGCGATCAATCTGGTGGTGTTTTTCGCCGGGCTGTATTTCCTCCCGGAATCGCTCGACTTCATCCTCGCCAAGCGGCCCGCAGGGGCATTGCAGAAGCTCAACCGCAAGCTGGTGCGCTGGGGCCATGCCCCGCTGGAGGCGCTGCCCCCTGCCGAGGATAGCGGGTTCGAGACGCGCAGCCTGCGCGAACTGATCGCCAGCCGCACGATCTGGATGGTGACGCTGCTGCTCGGCATTGCGGCGCTGACCCATTATTTCTGCTCGCACTTCAAGATCAACTGGTCCCCCAAGATCCTGCTGGAGGCGGGCGTGGATACCGGTGCTGCGCTCTCCAGCGGAATGCTGATGGGGCTGGGCAGCGCGCTGGGCACGCTCGGCTATGGCAAGCTGGTCTCGTCGCGCCATGCATTGTGGTGGATTACTGCCGGCTACATGATCTCGGCAGTGCTGATCCTCGCCATTGGCGAGATGCCCGCAGACCCGGCCATGCTGCTGATATCGCTGAGCGTTCTCAGCTTCTTCCTGGTCGGTTCCTGGACCGGACTGCTCATCTACGCAACGCGCTTCTATCCGCCCGCAATGCGCGGCGCAGGCATGGGATTCATGATCGGCATTGGACGCTTTGGCGGCATGGCCGGTTCCTATACCGCAGGCGTGCTGATGGATTTCGGCTGGGAACGGGCAGATTTCTTCCCGGTCTATACGCTGGCCTCGATCATCGGCGGGGCGGCGATCATCGCCATTGTCCTGCTCCAGAAAAGCGCAGCGATAACCGAGCGTCCCGCCTGACAAAATCGCGAATACAATTTGCGACATGATTTCAGCTGGCTGACGAGGCAATTCCCGGACCGTTCAGATTGAATAGCATATTTCTGAACAAATCGGAGGTTCCCCGACTCCGATGCATGAAGGAGAAACGCTATGAACATTCTGAAAAAGTCCATGATCGCCGGCCTGATGCTCGCCACCGCTGCGCCGGTCCTCATCCCCGCCGCCGCACAGGCCCAGTCGCGCGCCGAGCTGAAGCGCGACCGGCAGGACATACGCCAGGAACAGCGCCAGCTTGACCGGGCGGTACGCTCCGGCGACCGCCGCGACATTCGCGACGAACGCCGCGACGTGCGCGATGCAAAGCGCGAATATCGCGAAGACCTGAGCGACTATCGCCGCCATCGCGCATCGCATTCCTCCGACTATCGCGCGCCGAAATTCAGGGCGAGTTTCAAGTATCGCGCCCTGCGGCCCGGCCTGCGCATTCCGGCCAGCTACTATGGCTCGCGCTATCAGGTCGCCGATTACTGGCGCTATCGCCTGCCCCGCCCCGCCTATGGCACGGTCTGGGTCCGGCACTATAATGACGTGCTGCTGGTCAACAGTCGCAGCGGCGCCATCATCAGGGTAATCCCCAATCTGTTCTGGTAAGATGCCGGATCAGGCGAAGGCTCTCTCCCGCCCATGGCCGGAGGGGGCCTTTGCACATCGCTCAGGGCTTGCCCGATCCCCACAGATCGCCCGCACGCACCCAACCGGAGCGGCCATTGACGTCGAACTGGCACCAGCCCTTGTCGCAATCGCCGAGCTTGCCGACCACGCCCGGTTCCAGCCGCCACAAGATGCGCGCATTATCATCGGGTTCGGCGCGCATTGCCCGGATTTCGCCCGTGACAAGCCCGGTGCGGGTCCGGCTGAGCAGCCGGGCATGCATCCATCCCTGGGTGCCGTCCGGATCCTCGATCTGCCGCCACACGCCATATTTCTTGATGATCTTCACCGGCAGATGCTTGCGCTGATAGACCCACATGATCTGGTATTCGGTACTTGGCCCGGTGCGGGTGCGCGCCTCGTCTTCCTCGATCGATGCCCAATAGGGCGGCGAATCGTCCGACTGGGCAGACAGCGCCACCGGCATTGCCATGAACACGCCAATTGCGACGAAGACGATCAATTTCCTGAACAATTCTAAGCCTCTCAACCAGCAATTCCGATCCCATATTAAGACCGGGAGGCGGATAAAGACAAGCGCTGCCGCTTGACCTTTTGCCCGGATCGGGCATAGCCCTCTCCCATGCCGCACGCTGCCGAGCAAGTTCCGCCGCCCGTCATCAATCCGCGCGTTGTCGTGACACGCCGCCTCGCCCCCATTGTCGAGGCGCGGATGAGCGAGCTGTTCGACGTCACGCTCAATCGCGATGACACGGCGATGACCGCCGAAGCGCTGAAGGCAGCGGTGCAGGATTGCGACGTGCTGGTCCCGACCGTCACCGATACCATTGACGCTGCGCTGATCGAGGCGGCAGGGGACCGCCTGAAACTGATCGCCAGTTTCGGCGCGGGCGTCGATCATATCGACCTGAAAGCGGCCCGCGCAAAGGGCATCATCGTCACCAATACGCCGGGTGTCTTTACCGACGATACCGCAGACATGACCATGGCGCTGATCCTTTCCGTGCCGCGCCGCCTGGCTGAGGGCGAAAAGCTGGTGCGGTCGGGCAAGTGGCAGGGCTGGAGCCCGTCGGCCATGCTGGGCCATCGCATCGGCGGCAAGCGGCTTGGCATTATCGGCATGGGCCGGATCGGCCAGGCGGTCGCGCATCGCGCCCGCGGCTTTGGCCTCTCCATCGCCTATCATAATCGCCGCCGCCTGCCCGAAGCGCTGGAGCAGATGCTGGGGGCGAGCTATGAGCCCGATCTCGACCGGCTGATTGCCGATGCCGACATATTGACGCTGCATTGCCCGCACAGCGACGAAACGCACGAGATGATCGGCGCGGAACGGATCGCGGCGATGAAGCCCGATGCCTATCTGATCAACGCCGCGCGCGGCGAACTGGTCGATGAGGATGCGCTGATCGACGCGCTGGAGGCTGGACGCATCGGCGGAGCGGGTCTCGACGTCTACAGCCACGAGCCCGAGGTCAACAAGCGGCTGCTGGCGCTCGGCAATGTCGTGCTGTTGCCGCATATGGGCAGCGCGACATTTGAAGGGCGCGAGGCATCGGGCGAAAAGGTGATCGCCAATATCCGGATCTGGTCGGACGGGCATCGCCCGCCCGATCAGGTGCTCGAAGGCTGGATGTAAAAACAAAAAGGCAGAGGGAACAAGAGGATGCAGGGGACAGGTGCGATCAGATTGCTGGCATGTGCGATAATGGCGGGGGCGTTCGCCGCCACGCCCGCCCTGGCCCAGGCGCCCGCCATTACCAATATCGACGCCGCCAATTCGGGCGATACCGCCTGGATATTGACGGCCAGCGCGCTCGTCCTGTTCATGACCCTGCCCGGCCTGGCGCTGTTCTATGGCGGGCTGGTCCGCGCCAAGAATTTCCTGTCGGTACTGGTGCAGATCGGCGCAGTCGCGGGCATCGCATCGCTGCTGTGGATCGTGGTCGGCTATACGCTGGCCTTTGGCAATGTCGGCGGCGGGATTATTGGCGACGGCAATGCCTGGATGCTGATCGCGCTGGGCGATGTGCGTGCAAACACCTTCATCCCCGAAAGCAGCTTTGCCCTGTTCCAGATGACCTTCGCGGTCATTACTCCGGCGCTCATGGTCGGTGCCTGGGTAGAGCGGGCGCGCTTTGGCTGGGTGGTCGCGTTCAGCGCGCTATGGGGCCTGATCGTCTATGCACCGGTCGCGCACTGGGTCTGGGGCGGCGGCTGGCTGGCCCAGATGGGCGCGCTCGATTTTGCGGGCGGCATCGTCGTCCACACCACGGCCGGCGTCTCCGCACTGGTGGCGGCGCTGATGATCGGCCGGCGCGAAGGCTGGCCGAAAAAGCTGATGCTGCCGCACAGCCCGGCGCTGACCTTTGCCGGGGCAGGCATGCTGTGGGTCGGCTGGTTCGGCTTTAACGGCGGCTCGGCGCTGGCCGCAACCGACGATGCCGCGAGCGCGATCATCAACACCCATGTCGCCGCTTCGATCGCCGCGCTGGTCTGGCTGGTGGTGGAAAAGTTCAAGGTCGGCAAGCCGACCACGGTCGGCTTTGCGACCGGCGCCATTGCCGGGCTCGCCACTATCACCCCTGCGGCGGGCTATGTCTCGCCGGGCGCTGCTATCATGATCGGCGCGCTTGCGGGCATCGTCTGCTATTTCGCCATTGGCCTCGTCAAGAACGTGCTGGGCATTGACGATTCGCTTGATGTCTTCGCCGTCCATGGCGTGGGCGGCATGCTCGGTTCCATCCTGCTCGCCCTCTTCCTCGGCGAAGGTTTTGGCGGCACCGGCTATGCCGAGGGCATGGGTCTCGGCAGCCAGCTGGTCGCGCAGGTGACAGGCGTCGGCGTGGTCGCGATCTGGTCGATCATCGCAACGCTGATCATCGGCTATGGCATTGCCCTGGTGCTGCCGCTGCGCACTTCGCAACAGGATGAGATCGACGGGCTGGACATTGCCAGCCATGGCGAACGCGCCTGGGAAATGGATTGACGGCGAGGACGCTATTCGACCGGCAGGCCATGCATCTTCAGAAAGGACAGCCGGTCCCAATAGCCGCGCTGGAACACGATGCTGCCATTGCGCACAGTGAAGAAGCCGCATCCGCGCAGTCCCAGCGGATCGCGCCATTCCAGCGCAACGACTTCGCCCGCCTCATGCATGGCTTCGACAATACAGACCATGTCGGCGGTGGCAAATTCGCGCTCGAACATGGCCCGGATCGCGTCCCGCCCTGCTATCGGCTCCTGCACCACCTGATGGTTGATCGCCTGCGGATCATAAAGCGCCGCAAGCCCGTCTACATCGGCGGCGTTGAACCGCTCGACCCATGTTTCCACGACCTGACGCGGCGTCACAAGCCCGTCCCCTCAATCACCCGTCAGGATACGGTCGACCAGCTGCTTTACGGTTGGCACAAAACCGTTTGAATAAAAGGGATCGGTCTTGAAATTATAGGCGGCATGTCCGGCGAACATCAGATTCTGATGCACGTCTCCGCCATGAGCAATCTCCTGCAGCGCCTTTTGAATGCAGAAGCTGCGCGGATCGGCGAGATACCCGGTGCTGTAATTGTCATGGTCCTTCCATGACGAGAAACCGCAATGGGAAAGGCATCCCATACAGTCCGCCTGATCCTTGCGGATCGTCGTGCGCTCGTCCGGGGTCACGAACACCAGCGTATTGTCCGGCGTCTTGAGCGCATGGGTAAAGCCCAGCGCATCCCATTGCCGCGCGCGCAACAGGTCATTGCGCGTCACCCAGAAATTGCGTCCTTTCACACCCACGTCCAGCTGATGCGTATGCTCGCCCGCCTTTTCTGTCGAGAAAGGTATCTGCCGTTCCGATCGCGCTTCCAGACTGCGCAGGAATTCGTTGCGCACCGCGCTCGAATAGAAACCGGTCGGGCTGAAGCGATGCAGCAATACATCGCCCTTTTCGATCTTGGTCAGCTCGTCCTTCCAGCCCTTGGGAATAGGGCTTTCCTGGGTCAGCAGCGGGCGGGTGCCGAACTGAAAGGCAATCTGGCCAAGGTCAGGATTGTCGATCCACTCATTCCAGTCACGCAGATACCAGACGCCGCCTGCCATGATGATCGGCACGGCATCGGAAATGCCCTCATTGCGCATCGTTTCGCGCAACAGCTTGACGCGGGGATAGGGGTCTTCGGGCTGGCGCGGATCCTCTGCATTGGAAAGGCCGTTATGCCCGCCTGCAAGCCAGGGGTCCTCATAGACGACCGCCGCCATCAGTTCCGAAACCTTGTGATAGGCGCGCTTCCACAATGCGCGAAAGGCGCGGGCCGAACTGATGATCGGCAGGTAGTTCACATTGTACTGCTGGGCGATTTCAGAGAGCTTGTAGGGCATCCCGGCACCGCAGGTTACGCCTGCGACCATCCCCTTTGTCCGCTCCAGCACGCCGTGCAGAACCTGTTGCGCGCCGCCCATTTCCCACAGCACGTTGATGTTGATCGCGCCCTTGCCGCTGGCAATATCATAGGCGCGCTTCACCTGTTCCACCGCGCCGTCAATGGCGTAGCGGATCAGCTCTTCATGCCGGTCGCCGCGCGTCTTGCCGTGATAGATTTGCGGAATGACATTGCCGTCCGCATCATAGCTGTCGGCATTGACCGCCGACACCGTGCCGATGCCACCGGCGGCGGCCCATGCGCCCGAGCTGGCGTGATTGGTTGCCGAGACACCCTTGCCACCCTCTATCAGCGGCCACACTTCGCGGCCCGCATATTGAATGGGCTTCAGACCCTTGAACACTGAACTCTTCCCCTGGCCTCAGGGCGCATGATGCAGCCATGATTGTGGCTTGCAGGCGACCCGAACAACTGCTGATCGCATCGCCTGTGCTTTCGGCAGCATAATGTCAATCCCCGGGGCAATCCCGGCCCGCAGGCGATCAGTCCTTGCCGGGTTCGCAAACCTTGATCCGGCCAGGTTCGGGCCGGTCGCCGCTCGCCGCGAACCGGGCAAAATATCCTGCAATATCCGGCTTTTCCGCAAATTCGATCAGCTTGTAACCCGAAGCCTCAAACTCGCAGAACAGCAATTTGGGCGGAATGCCATGCTTGCCGGTCGGCCTGTCGACATCGACGACGATCACCTGTCCGCCCTTTTTCAGCGCCGGACGCAACCGCCAGATAAAAGCATAGGGCTCCGTCACCTCATGATACATATGCACCATGAATATGCGGTCGAAACTATTATCCGGCAGGCGCGGATCATCAATGTCGCCGCGCTTGATCGAGACATTGTCGAGCCGTTCGCGCTCCACACGGGTGCCCAGCCGCTTCAGCGCATCGCCATCAATATCCTGGGCCAGCACCCGTCCGCCCTCTCCCACCCGCTCGGCCAGGCGGACGGTGTAATAGCCCTCGCCAGCGCCGATATCGGCGACCGTCATGCCCGGCTCGATCCCGGCAAGGTCCATCACGGTATTGGCTTCGTTGCGATTGTCGCGTGCCTCCTCGGTCGAAAACTGGTTGCCGACAATGGTCGAGACGGGACGATGCGGCAGCGGGAATGCCCGCGCGGTCTCCGGGCGATCCTTTTGCCGGGGATCGACCGGCTGACAGGCCGAAAGGCCGGCCAGAACCGCCAGACCGCCGATCAGGGCAAGGGAAATCCCGCCCCTCATATCAGTCCACATCCTCAACTTCGACCTGTTCGCCGCTCACCCGCTGCGACAGGGCAGCAGCCATATACTGGTCGAGATCGCCGTCGAGCACGTCAGAGGGGGAGCTGGAGGTAACGCCGGTGCGCAGGTCCTTCACCATCTGATAGGGCTGGAGGACATAGGAGCGGATCTGGCTGCCCCAGCCAATATCGGATTTGGAGGCGTGGACGTCCATCGCCGCTTCCTCGCGCTTGCGCAATTCCGCTTCATAGAGCCGCGCTTTCAGCATGCTCATCGCTTCGGCCCGGTTCTTGTGCTGCGACCGGTCATTCTGGCTGGCGACGATGATGCCGGAGGGAACATGGGTGATGCGCACCGCGCTGTCGGTCGTGTTGACATGCTGTCCGCCCGCACCCGAAGCGCGATAGGTATCGATCTTCAAATCGCCCTCATTGATATCGATCTCGATATTGTCATCAATCACCGGATAGACCCAGACGCTGGAAAAGCTGGTGTGGCGACGTGCCGAGCTGTCATAGGGGGATATGCGCACCAGCCGGTGAACGCCGCTTTCGGTCTTGGCATAGCCATAGGCATTTTCGCCCTTGATGAGCAGCGTCGCCGACTTGATGCCCGCCTGTTCGCCGGCATGATAATCAACCAGCGATACCTTGAACCCGCGCCGTTCAGCCCAGCGCGTGTACATGCGCTGCAGCATTTCCGCCCAGTCCTGGCTTTCGGTGCCCCCTGCCCCGGCATGGATCTCCAGATAGGTGTCATTGCTGTCGGCTTCGCCTGCCAGCAGCGCCTGCACCTTGTCCCGTTCGGCACGCTCGGCAAGTTTCGCAAGCGTCTCCAGCCCCTCGGCAACCATCTCGTCATCGCCCTCGGCCTCGGCCAGTTCGATATATTCGATGGTGTCGTCCTTTTCGCTGGCGATGCTGTTCGCCGCGCCAATCGCCTCGTCAAGATGACGCCGCTCGCGCATGACTGCCTCCGCCGCCTTGGGATCATCCCAGAGCGTCGGGTCTTCCACGCGGGCATTCAGCTCGTCCAGGCGGCGCAGCGCCTTGTCCCAGTCCAGAAACTTGCGGATCAGCGCCAGCGCCGCGTCGATGGTGTCGATATGGGCCTGCCCTTCGGCACGCATGCAAATTCTCCAAATTCAGCTATTCAGGGTCAGACCCTCTTGCCCGCGCTTTACGGGCTGGGAAGGATTGCCGCAACATCGGTGAGGGGATTATCCCGCAACGCAGTGCGCTAATAAATGCCGCCCTGCTGTTGCAGGAAGTCATTGTCATTGATCACGCGGCGCGGCCCGGTCGGACGAGCCTCTTCCTTGACGACTTCCAGCTCTTCGCTGCGGATCGTCCGGCGCGGTTCGGTCTCCGGCTTGAACGCCTCCCAGATGACCGCAGCCATCGGATCATCGCCGGGCCAGTCGCCATAGACGCGCCTGCCGGTGCGCCGGTCGATGCGCACCATGCGAATACCCTGCGGCGCGCGGAATTCGGTCACCGGCATGCCGGGCAGGATCGCCTGGGCGAATTCCTTGAAGATCGGCGCTGCCGTATTGCCGCCCTGTGCATAGCCGCCCAGATTGCGCGGCTGGTCAAAGCCCAGATAGACCCCTGCAACCAGGTCGGGCGTGCCGCCGACAAACCAGACATTGGTCGGGCCGCTCGACGTTCCGGTCTTGCCGAACAGGGGCCGGTCCAGATCGCGCAGCCGCGTCGCGGTACCGCGCGTGATCACGCCTTCGAGAATATGGACCATCTGATAGGCGGTCATCGCATCCATCAGCTGCTTGCCGCTGGCGCGAATGCGCGGCATCGGCCTGCCGTCATATTTTGCCATGTTGCAGCCTTCGCAAGGACGGTTGTCTGCCTTGAAAATGGTCTTGCCATTGCGGTCCTGGACATAGTCGATCAGCGTCGGCTGCAATTCCTGCCCCAGATTGACCAGCATCGAATAGGCATTGGTCAGCTTCATCACCGTCGTATCGCCCGCGCCCAGCGCAAAGGCGAGATAGGGCTGGTAATCGCCAATCCCCATGGTCTTGATGGTCTTAACGACATTGTCCATGCCTGCATCATTGGCAGCGCGCACGGTCATCAGGTTGCGCGACTGTTCAACGCCCCAGCGCAGCGTCTGCTCGCCAGCACCGCGCGATCCGCCAAAGTTGCGGAAACATTTCTGGCCCAGCGATGCCGACTGATAGACACAGAATGTACCGTCGATGATCTTGGTGGCCGGGGTCATGCCCTGATCCAGTGCGGTTGCATAGACGAACGGCTTGATGGTCGAGCCCGGCTGCCGCTCGGCCTGGGTCGCGCGGTTGAACGAGCTGATCCGCGAGTCAAAACCGCCCTGCATCGCATAGACCCGGCCGTTATGCGGATTCTGCACGACCATGCCGCCCGACACCTCGGGGATGGAGCGAAGTGCCCAGCCATTGCCCGATGGCGCAACCGCGATGATGTCGCCCGGTTTCATGGTATCGATCGCCGCACCGCCGCCGCCGCGCCGCGGCGTGGAGGCCAGGCCGCGCGGAAGGTTGCCGGTCTGGCCATCGGCAAAGCCGATCGTCGCGCCGGCTGGCGATTTGGAGACTACCACGGCAACGCGCCAGTTCTTGTAATCGATGCCGATAAAAGTCGAGGCAAGACGGCGCGCCCATTGATCGTCCATCTCGATGGTCGCCACAGGCCCGCTCCAGCCACGTCCGCCATCATAGCGCAACAGGCCGTCGCGCAGCGCCTCGGTGGTTTCCACCTGCATCTTGCGATCCAGCGACGTGCGCACCCACAATCCGCCCGAATAGACGCCATAGGGGCCGTCATCGGCGCTCTCGCCATATTTCTCGATCAGCTGGCGGCGGACCTCCTCAACGAAATAGCCGCCGATCCGCTCATAATTCTCTCCGGTCCGCCGGATCGTCCCGAGCGGCAGCGCGCGTGCTGCATCGCGTTCCTCGACGCTGATCCAGCCATTATCCTCCATCTCGCCCAGCACCCAGTTGCGGCGCGCGACCGCGCGCTCCGCATTGTCCTCCGGGCGATAGTTGGAAGGAGCCTTGGGCAGGATCGCCAGATAGGCCGCCTCATGCGTGTCGAGTTCGCCGACATCCTTGCCAAAATAGGCCCGGCTGGCGGCCTGCACGCCATAGGCATTGCGGCCGAGATATATCTGGTTGAGATAGAGTTCGAGTATCTCTTCCTTGGTCAGCACATCCTCTATGCGATAGGCGAGGATCGCCTCGCGAATCTTGCGCCGGATCGAATATTCATCGCCGAGCAACAGGTTCTTGGCGACCTGCTGGGTAATGGTTGACCCGCCCTTGGCGCGCTGGCCCGATCCGATCTTGGTCACATAATCGAATACGGCGGCGGCAAAGCCTGGATAGTCCAGTCCGCCATGCTCGAAAAAGGTCTTGTCCTCGGCGGCCAGAAAGGCGTGAATCAGCGGCTCGGGAAAATCACGATATTGCAGCTGGATCCGCCGCTCGCGGGCATAGCTCTCGATGATTTCGCCGTCGGCTCCGCGCACCATGGTGGGCAGGGGCGGTTCATAATCGATCAGCGATTCCGCCGAGGGAAGGTCGCGGGCGAAGATGATCCAGATCAGCAGCCAGCCAAGCAGGGCCAGCCCGGCCAGCACCGCCAATATCTTGAACCAGCGCTTTTGCCACAGCTCGCCAAGGCGTTCGGCAATGCCGCCCGCCTCGCGTTTCAGCCGATAGGTGATATTGTCGCTTTCGGTCTCTTCCATGCGCGCCGATTAGCACAGCGCGCCCGGAAAATGCCAGCGGCGAATGCAGGGGCAAGCGTGCGGGTCAGCGCATCGCCAGCTTGCGGGCGAAAAACACCGTAACGGCATTTGCGACCGACTGGGCAATGCGCTTCTGGCCGCTGCGCGAAGCGAGGAAATCCACATCCTGGCTGTTGGTCAGATAGCCGGTTTCAAGCAGGACCGAAGGAACATCGGGAGCCTTCAGCACCACGAAGGAAGCGAAACGGTGCGAGGTCGAGCGGAAGGATATTTTTTCCGCGCCCTCGCGGCGGAGCAGCCGGGCGAAGTCGGAGGAAAGGTTCATCGTCTCGCGCTGGGTCAGGTCGATCAGGATCGACGACACGTCATCGGGGCTGCCCGCAAGATTGACGCCGTTGATGATATCCGCCTTGTTCTCGCGTGCCGCCAGCCGCGACGCCTCCCGGTCCGATGCGACTTCGGACAGGGTGTAGATGGTCGCGCCGCGTGCATCCGCGCTTCCTGCGGCATCGGCATGCACCGAAATGAACAGGTCCGCGCCCATTCTGCGGGCGATGCCATAGCGCTCCTGCAATACCAGGAACTTGTCATCCTCGCGCGTCAGGGCAACGCGGACCCGGCCGCTGGCGACCAGCTCATCGCGAATGGCGCGGGCAATCGCCAGGGTTACATCCTTCTCGCGCTTGCCATTATGCGGGCTGATCGCGCCCGGATCATGGCCGCCATGCCCGGCATCGATCACCACCAGCGGGCGGCTGTTGTCATCGGGGCCATAGATTTTGGGTAGCTTGATCGCATCGCTGGGAGGCGGCAGCTGAACCCGAACGCTATAGCGCTGCTTGGGCGGACTGGCACGGAATTCTGCTGGTGGCAGGAATTGCTTGCGCCCGGCCCCGACCGCCTTTTGCCATTCGGGCGATGCCAGTTCGGTGATCGACAGCTTCAGGCTGCGTCCGTCATGCGCAAAGGCGCCCGATGTCACTACGGCAGGCCGCTCCAGATCGAGCACGATGCGCGCGGTATCGGGTTCAAACTGGCCGAAGCGCACCGTCTGGACAAGTCCGCGCTCAGGCACCAGCCGGGGCAAGCTGGTCGCGCCGACAACATCGACGGCGATCCGGTCCGGTCCGGTCAGGCTGAAACTGCTCGCCGCCGAAACCACATCGTCGAAATAGACGGTAACCTCGCTGTCGCGCACCTCGACCCGCGATACCTCGCCGGCCGAAGCCGGAGCGAGGCAAAGCATGGATGCGCACAGGGAGGTCAGCGCGAACATGATGTGTTTATGGCAATCGAAGCGTTTGCCGGTCCAGATAAATTTCATGGAAATCCGTATTCTGCCAGTTCTCTTGATGAACGCAGAATTAGGGACGAGGCGGAAAAACCCCGTGAAATGATCTGGTTAACAGGAAATTCAGCATGGTTTGCGCTGGATGCGCCGATCTGCACCACTGGATTTGGGGCGCAGCAACCTTGCCGTTCATGCGGATAGAAGGCAGTTTCGGGCAATCCGGTCCGCCACGGACCGGCCCGGCATGCTTTTTGTTGCCGCCTTGGCTGTCCGGTGCTAGCAAGGCACAGCGGAACCGGGTCTTCAGCACCCGAACCGCCTGAAAATGCGCGGCAATTCTTCCGCGCCCTGTACCAGGTTGACGCTATATGGAAATGAGTATCGCCCTTTTCGCGACCCCGCCTGCGGGCGGTTCGGCGCGAAATGGCCGGTCGGCAGGCACATGGATCGCCCGCCCTTTTCCCATGGCAGACACGCATTCCTATCTGAAAACCCGCGCGCTGCCCGGACCGGCACTCGCCCCCTGCGGCGCGCCCAATGATGATCGCCGACCCGTTCGTTCCAGAAATGAACGGCCACCGGCGTGGAGACAATTAAATGACAACGCGCATGTTGATCGACGCGCGCCACCAGGAAGAAACCCGGGTGGCCGTCGTCAAGGGAAACCGTATTGAGGAGTTCGATTTCGAATCTGCTGAACACAAGCAGATAAAAGGCAATATCTATCTGGCAAAGGTCACGCGGGTCGAACCGTCGCTGCAGGCAGCCTTTGTCGATTATGGCGGCAATCGCCACGGCTTCCTCGCCTTTTCCGAAATCCATCCCGACTATTACCAGATCCCCAAAGAGGATCGCGAAGCCCTGCTGGCCGAAGAGGCACGGCATGCCGAAGAAGAGGCAAAGCTGCGCGACGAAGAGGAAGAAGCCGAGGATGAGGAGGATGGCGACGCATCCGCCGATGGCGATGATGGTGCCGGCGACGATGCCGACAATGACGATGGCGGCGATACCGCTGACGAGGAAAGCAGCGACGCCTTTGCCGACGAGCTGGCCGCATCCTGCGGCATCATAGAAGAAGACGCCGAGCCGATCGAAGCCGAAACCCTTGCCAGCGACGATGGCGACATTGACGGCGATGGCGAGGATGACGAAGAGTCCGAGAGCGCCCGCAAGGACAGCGATGGCGAAAAGGAAAATCGCAATCGCCGGGGGCGTCGGGGCCGTGGACGCGCAAAGGCCAGCGACGAGGCACGCAGCAAGCGCATGGCGCTGCGCCGCCGCTACAAGATCCAGGACGTCATTCACCGGCGCCAGGTATTGCTGGTGCAGGTCGTCAAGGAAGAGCGCGGCAACAAGGGCGCGGCCCTCACCACCTATTTGTCGCTCGCCGGGCGCTATTGCGTGCTCATGCCCAACAGCTCGCATGGCGGCGGCATCAGCCGCAAGATTTCCAGCGCATCGGATCGCAAGCGGCTGAAATCAATCATCGCCGACCTGCAATTGCCCTCGACCATGGGCTGCATCGTGCGCACGGCAGGACTGTCGCGCACCAAGACCGAGATCAAGCGCGACTTTGACTATCTGGCACGGCTGTGGGACGAAATCCGCGAAAAGACGCTCAAGGCGTCCGCGCCCGAAAATATCCATTCGGACAGCGACCTCATCAAGCGCGCGATCCGCGACATCTATAACCGCGATATCGAGGAAGTGCTGGTCGAGGGCGAGGATGGCTATCGCGCCGCCAAGGACTTCATGAAGCTGCTGATGCCCAGCCATGCCCGGCGCGTGAAGAGCTATTCCGATCCGGTACCGCTGTTTCAGCGCTATGGCGCGGAAGACCAGCTGTCCGCCATGTACGAACCGATGGTTCAGCTCAAATCGGGCGGATATCTGGTTATCAACCCGACCGAGGCGCTGGTTTCCATCGACATCAACTCGGGCCGTTCCACCAAGGAACACGGCATCGAGGCGACGGCGGTGAACACCAATTTGGAGGCTGCGCGGGAAATCGCCCGCCAGCTGCGCCTGCGCGACATGGCCGGGCTGGTCGTCATCGACTTTATCGACATGGAATATGGCTCCAATGTCCGCAAGGTCGAAAAGGCCATGCGGGATGCGCTGAAAAGCGACCGCGCCCGTATCCAGGTTGGCCGGATATCCGGCTTTGGCCTGATGGAGATGAGCCGCCAGCGCCTGCGCACCGGCGTGCTGGAGGCATCGACCCGCACCTGCCCGCATTGTGACGGCACCGGGCTGGTCCGCACCGCCTCTTCGGCGGGGCTTTCTGCCCTCCGCATGCTGGAAGAGGAAGCCGCCAAGGGCAAGGGCAGCCTCATCACCCTGCGCACCAGCCAGGAAGCGACGATCTATGTGCTCAACAACAAGCGCGGCGACATTGCGGAGATCGAATCGCGCTATGGCGTGAACATCGAAATCCTGCCCAATGGCGAGAATGAAGGCGCGAAGATGGAGGTCGCATCGAGCGGCCCGCGCCCCGACAAGATCGTCACGTTCGAGCCGATCGTCGATGATGACGATGATGAGGATCTGGAGGACTTTGCCGATGAGGGCGAAGACGAGATCCAGGCCGATGAAGAACGCGAAGGCGGACAGGGCCGCAAGCGGCGTAGGCGGCGCAACCGGCGCGGACGCAAGGATCGCGATGGCGACCGGGGCGAACAATCGGCGGAAACCTCTGACGAGGCCGGACCGGACGATGAGGAAAGCGCCGAGGCCGGAGCAGACGATGCTGGCGAGGACAAGCCCCGGCGTTCGCGGCGCGGAAGGCGCGGTGGACGGCGCAAGCGCGGCAATGGCGAAGCTGGTGCAAGGACTGCCGATGATGAGGCTGGCGAAGCCGCTGACGTCGACGCAAATGCCAGCCAGGGCAGCGATGCAACAGACGGCGGCGAACTGAGCGAAGCTCCGTCGGCAGAAGACATTGCTGTCGAAGCCGCCAGCGAGGAAGCAGCCGAAAAGCCAAAGCGCCGCCGGTCGCGGGTGAAAAAGGCCGAACCGGAAGCAGAGGCCGCAGAGGAACCCGAAGCCGCGCCAGTTGCTCCTGAGGTCGCCGCAGACGAGACCGCAGCCGAAAAGCCAAAGCGCAAGCCTCGGCGCAAGGCAGCGGCAAAGGATGATGCCCCCGCCGAAGCGGCAGAGGAATCAGCACCCGAAGCCAAGAAGCCGGCTCGGGCGAAGCGGACGAGCAAGGCAGCGAAACCGGCTGAAGCTGTCGAGGCACCCAGCAGCGACAATGACAACAAGGGTGATGAAACCGCCAGCACCGCTGATGGCGATGCCGGTGACGGCGACGAAACCGATGAGAAGGGCCAGCCGCGTCGTGGCTGGTGGCAGCGCACCTTCGGCAACTGATCGCAAAGGGGGCGGATGGCGAAACGGCGATCCGTCCCCGGCCGCGCTTCCGGATCATGCCAGAAAACTCCCATCCGATTGACGTGGTGCTGCTCGCCGGCGATCGCCCGAGCGGCGATCCGCTGGCCAATGCGCTGGGCGCGCAATATAAAGCGCTGGTCCCGGTCGCTGGAAAGGCGATGCTGCGCCACGTTCTGGACCGGCTGCTCGCCTCGCCGCTGGTCGCGACCATCCATATTCTGGGGCAGAACCCGGCAGCGCTGCTGGGCCATGACGACCTCGCCGATCTGGCCGGGCATCCGCGTATCATGGCCCATATGAGCAAGGGCAATATCAGCGAATCCGTGTCCGCACTGCTCGACGAGGCACAGCTTGGCGAGGCACTGGTGACGACTGCGGATAATGTCCTGCTGACCGAAGCGATGATCCGCCATTTCCTGACAATCAGGCAGAAGGTGCCCAATGTCGATCTGGCGATAGCTTTGGTCGAGCGCGAAACATTGCTGGCCGCCTATCCCGAAGCAAAGCGCACCTGGCTCAAGACCCGTGGCGGGGCCTGGTCCGGCGCAAACCTTATTCTGCTGCGCCGTTCGGACGGCATGGACCGGCTGCTGCATTTCTGGCGCGATATTGAACAGAACCGCAAGCGCGGATGGAAGCTGATGTCGGCCTTTGGACCGCTGCTGCTGATCGGGGCCTTTTGCCGCATCATCACCATGCAGCGCGGGCTGAAGATCGCCGGTGGCCGCTTCGGACTGATCGCCCGGCTGGTCGACATGCCCCAGGCCGAGGCCTGTATCGATGTCGACAAGCCATCTGATCTTGCGCTGGCCGAACGGATTATCGCCGCCCGCCAGTCCGCCTGATCTCAGCCGATGCCGGCAAGCGCCTGTGTGACGGCTGCCTTGGCGAGCTCCAGTTCCTCGGCATAATCCATGCGTGCGTCCAGATCGACAATCGGCGCGCCGTTGAAGCTCAGCTGCGGCGTCACCGCCACCTTGGCCTCGATCGATGCGCGCTTGTGGTCGGGCTTGCGCGCCAGCGCCGTTTCCGCGTCGATATTGAGGCGGATGACCAGATCAGGCACGTGTGCCGCCATATCCTCATACAGCCTGCGTTCGCGCTGCGAGAGCCATTGCACGATGCGCCCCTCGGCGCGCGCCGCCGAAAGTCCCGGCCCGTCATAAAAGCCGGGCACCTCGATCTGGGGATATCGGTCGGTGACGATCATGATGCCGCGCCTGCGCTTGGCAAGCATTGCGTTGAACCGGCGCAGTCGCAACAGGGTGAAGCCATAGATGACCAGCGCGGTCGGCAGGCCCGGAATCTTGGCATCCTTGCGCCGCGCCTGCCCTGCCTTGCGCGCAAGATAGGCCTCGAATGGCGGCCCGATCAGCGGCCATTGCTTGATCCGGTTGCCGATATTGCCCGACCCGAGGCCCAGATAGGCTGTATCTGCCGGGCGCTGCTGCCCGATCCAGTCGAGCAGCGCGGCGGCCAGCGTGGACTTTCCCGATCCGTCGCAGCCCACCACCGCGATCAGCGGCGCAAGCGTGCCCGTACCCGGATTATTCGATGCCATCGAAAGCCTTGCCGAACTGACGCGCGGCACCAACGGCCAGCCGCAGGACGACGCAACCGGCATAGACATAATAGAGCGTCAGATTTTCGGGCAGCTCAAAACCGCGCCGGGCAAAATCGCAGGCAATGACGGCGGTAGCCAGCTGAAACAGCTTTTTATATTCGCGCCGGATCGCACGCCGCCACCAAAAGGGGTATTTCGGCTTTACCCAGCCGGTGAGCCGGGGCAGCAGGGCGGGCACGCTTTCGGCCCATTTGGCGTGCGCATCGCCGAACTTGTCGGCCAGGAACAATTCTTCATAGATCGAAATGCGCTCATAGATCAGCACCGACACCAGAAACACGATTGCCGCATAGACCCAGCTGCCCGACAGCATGGCCAGCCCGGTGAAGTTCATGATCCGCCCGACATAAAGCGGGTTGCGGACGACCGAATAGGGACCGGTCGTGTTGAGCTCTGCCGCGACCGCCTGCTTCTTGGCATTGCCCGAAGTGCCCAGCGCCGCATAGCCGCCGATGATGATCCGCCAGATCGCCGCGCCAAGCGCGACGACGAAACCGGCGACCTGCCAGCCCAGATCAGCGCCCGCCTCGCCAAATGGCCCCATATTGCCGCTGGCCCAGGCGATCAGGATCGATCCGATGATGACGGTGTAGATATAGGCGCCGCGAATGGTGAAAAGTGCCTTGCCGCTTCGCGCGAGTTCTTTGTGATACACTATGGGAAATCCCGATTTGGTTGGTGACCCTGTGGCCGCCGTCAGATCGGCGCCCATACTGCATAGTCGAGCGATCCGTCAAATATTTGTAACAGACGCCCCTCGCACGTCATTGCCGTGTCAGCCGCAGCTTTCGTCCTGTCTTGCCAAGCGCAACATGATCCTCATGCGGAAGCGCGAATTTGAGCGAGCACCAGGTCGCGGCGAGCAACACCGGCAGCAGCAGCGGCAAGGCAATCCAGTTGGGCAGTTCGGCCAGCGGCAGGGCAATGGCCATTCCGGCCAGCCCGCACAGCAGGGCGATGGCGAGCAGGCGGGGAAAGCGCCGGTCAAAAGGCTGCAGCCGGTCATAATGCCAGAGCTGCATCAGCGGAATATAGGCCGCCGCGACAATGCCGATGGCGACAGCGGACGTGATTCCGGCCAGCGGATCCCAGCGCACCAGCCACCAGCCCGCAATGCAGGCGATGACGAAACCGGCGGCACTGGCATAGATTTGCCGGACATAGCTGGAAACGACCTGCTGCACCGGCACCGAGGCACCGACAATCGCCTCGACCGCGCGGCCTGCAATCAGGATAATGACGGCCAGCCGCGCTGTCCGCGCCTCCGGCCCGAACAATGCAAGGATGGGCAACAGGCCTGCCGAAATGACAAAGGCGACCGGCAGGACAATCACGGTGATGAGCCGCGTCGAATAGGCGTAAAGCCCTTGCACCGTGCTGGCATCGTGACGCTTCGCGCTCGACGCCAGCGGAGCGAGTACATAGGCGAAAGCGGTTCTGACCAGTTGCACTACGCTGGCGATCTTGCGCCCGATGGTAAACAATGCCGCCGCGCTCGCCCCCGCTGCGCCGGGAAGAATGAGGTTCAGCACCAGCGTCGGCGCATCGCCGAACAGCCGGGCAAGGCCGTTGGCGGGCAGCACCGCCAGCCCCGCCTTGATCGTCTCCCCGCTCTCCGCGCCGAACCACGGCCCCCTGGCAAGCAGCGACAGGTCGTAATGCCGGGCGAGCAGCCGCACGCTGAGCACTGCGGTAATCCCGAGCGAGACCAGATGCGCGATGAACAATCCGGTAAGACCAAAGCCCGCCATCCACAATATCACCGCCAGCACCAGCCGGATAACCTGTTCCCAGATGATCCGCAGCCGGATTTCCGCGCCGAACAGGTGGCGCGCGCGCAAGGCGGAGGTCGCAATCTCGACAAAGGCCCAGAGCGGCAACGCCATCGCGAACAGCCGGATGGAGGGCGCGACAAGATCGCGATCCGTCGCGGCCACGTTCAGATAGGATGCCAGCGGATCGGCGGCCATGATGCAGATTATCGCCACGATCAGGCAGCATCCCACGCCCACCAGCAATGCCGTGCGCAGGCACGCCACCGCCGCCTGATCGTCCTCGGCCTGCGGCACCGTGCGCTGCAGGGCGGAGGTCATGCCCAGGTCAAAGACATTCTCGAACAGGTTGATGACCGCCCAGATCACTGAATAAAGGCCGAAGCTCGCCAGCCCGTACAGCGCGACATAGAGCGGCTGTGCAACAATCTCGATAATCCCGCCCATGCGCGAGATGAGCGTCGTGCCAAGTCCACGGGCGACATGCCGGTTGGTCACGCCGTCCGCGCCCGGTGCCGCCTTGGGACGCGCTGCGCCCGGCTTGTCTTGATCCTCGCTCATACCGGCTCGGCCCATAGCCTGCTCGCCAGACTTGGCAAGCCTTTCACCGCCACAACCCGCCTTCAAAATGCAACAATGCAGGATTAGAGCCAGATGCCATGGACCGCGAATATACAGTCATACTGCTCGCCGCGCAGCGCGCAGGCGTCGTCAACCCGCTCGCCGAAAAGCACGGGGTCAGCCACAAATGCCTGATACCCATTGACGGCACATCGCTGATCGAGCGGATGCTCGACATATTGACCGCGCATCCCGGATGCCGCGAGATTCGCATTCTCATCGAACCGGAAGGGATGGAGAATGTCCGTCCGGCGCTGGCGCGATATGTTGGAAGCGGCACCGATATCCGCTTCATGGAAAGCGCGCGCAACATCGCCGAAAGCGTGCTGATCGGCTGTCAGGGCGTCGAGCGTCCCTGCCTGATCACCACGGCGGACAATGTCCTGTTGTCGCACAGCTCGATCAGCCGGATGATCGGCATGATGTATGAGGGGGACGACGCGGCCCTGATGCTGGCACGCGACAGCGATGTCCGCGCCGTCCACCCGGAGGCGCAACGGCATTTCTATCGCTTCCGCAATGGCGGCTTTGCCAATTGCAACCTCTATGCCTTTGCCGGGCCGCAAGCCTTTGGCTCCACCGCAATGTTCCGCGAAGGCGGACAGTTCATGAATCATCCCTGGCGGCTGGTCCGGGCCTTTGGCCTGTTCAATATCCTGATTCTGTGGGCGGGGCTGCTGACCGTGGATCAGGCGATGAAGCGGATTTCCCGCCAGTTCGGGATCACCGCCAAAGCGGCAATTGCCGATAGCGGCACCCAGGCTATCGATGTCGATAATGACAGAACCTATGCGATAGTCGAAGGCGTTCTCACCGGAAAATATCGTTGAGAATCAAAAAGACTCTCTGATATCCCGGCTGCGCATGGCGAATATCGCATTTTTGTTACAGCAATTGTCATCGCTGCTTCTTGTTCGAGTCGCGGTAATTTCATAATGATCGTGCCAATTACTCTGCATGTTCATAGAAACGACTCCCATGCTGCATCAGGGTCCGATCGATCCCATGCGAATTCCCGAAAAAGCCCGGCAGGAAATAAAGTTCCTGCTGATGGCAAAGCATGTCCTTTGGGGCGGATCAAAGCATCCCGAAGATGGCAACCACGCCATTTATCACCATGAGGTGCGCAGCACGCTGGAGAGCCTGGACATAAACCTGCAGCTGGCGAACAGCTATGATGTTCTGTTCGGCGATCCGGGGGTCGACCTGGTCTTTCCGCTGCTCAATCGCGGCGGCTTCGTGAACAGCGAAATGCTGATCCCGCTGTTGTGCAACCGGCTGGGCATTGCCTATGTCGGCGGCAGCCCGATCATTCGCGGGCTTGGCGACGACAAGGCGCTGTCAAAGCTTGTCTGCGAACGGGCCGGAGTGCCGACCGCGCCCTGGGCCTGCTATCGCCGGGGAGCCCCGGTGCGCGAGAGCGACTGCCCGCCCGCCGAACGCTGGGTCATCAAGCCCAATGCCTCATCGGCCAGTTGGGCGATCAGCGACGCCCATGACTGGAATGGCGTCGCCCATGCGATTGCCGGAATTCACGCACAGGGGCATGACGCCATCGTCGAGCCCTATCTGGACGGCTATGACGTGCAGGTTGCCTTTATCAGCATCGACCAGCCGGTCCTGCTGCCCATGCTGATCTATGAGCGCGAGGACACACAAAAGCTGTGGACCTATTATGAAAAGCGCGACCTGGTGCCGAACACCGAAAAGGCATCGCTGAAACGCTTCGAGGATGCCGAGTTCGCGCCGAAGATCGCCCGCATGGCACAGCGCATCGCCGATCAGTTCAATCCCTTTGACTATGGCCGGATCGAATTCCGCTTCGATCCGCTCAAGGGCGACATCAACTTCATCGAGATCAATCTCAACTGCAATCTGTGGTCGGAAAAAGTCGTCGCCAAGGCGGCGGCAGCAGCCGGTTTCAGCCATGCCGACCTGATGGAGACGATCCTGGCCAATGCGCTGAAGCGCAACGGCCTCGCCAGCTAGGCCGTGAACTCATAAATGCCATCTATTGAGGCATCAAAATGGCAAACAGATTGTTTCGAAAGCCGCGCCGGGAAGGCTAGCTGCCATTTTCAAGCGGCTTTCGGGACAGGATGGCAGCCATTTTGGTGTCTCTGGGGATTTGATCGAAATGGCCTGCTGCTGCGTCGAAATGTCTTGAAATATCGACATATTCCTTCGCCATTTCTCCTGTCAGCAAACCATTTCGCTTCAAACCTCAATGATGGAATTTATGAGTTTACGGCCTAATCAGGCAATAATCGACAAAAACCGGTCGCGAGGTCCGATCAGCCGTTGAGGCCCGGCGCAAAAGAGGCTATCCCCTTGAGTCTGGACGCCGGAACGGGGGATTTCATGGCTACCTTCACCCTACCCAAGAACAGCAAGATCACCGGCAAGGGCAAGACCCATGCTGCCGCAACCAAGGGCAATGTGAAGACCTTCAAGGTCTATCGCTATGATCCCGACAGCGGCGAAAACCCCCGATATGACAAGTTCGAGATCGATCTGGACGATTGCGGCCCGATGGTGCTCGATGCGCTGATCAAGATGAAGAGCGAACAGGACCCGACGCTGACCTTCCGCCGGTCCTGCCGGGAGGGTATTTGCGGCTCCTGCTCGATGAACATGAACGGCCGCAACGGGCTGGCCTGCACCACCGCAATCGAGGACTGCAAGGGCGAGGTGCGGATCACCCCGCTGCCGCATATGGACGTCATCAAGGACTTGGTTCCCGATTTCACGCATTTCTATGCGCAATATGCCTCGATCAAGCCGTGGCTGCAGACGGTCACCACCACGCCGTCGGGCAAGGAGCGGCTGCAATCGCCCGAAGACCGGCAGAAGCTGGACGGACTGTATGAGTGCATATTGTGCGCATGCTGCTCGACCAGCTGCCCCAGCTATTGGTGGAATTCGGACAAGTTCCTTGGCCCCGCCATCCTGCTCCAGGCCTATCGCTGGCTGGCCGACAGCCGCGACGAGATGACAGGCGAGCGGCTTGACGAGCTGGAAGACCCGTTCCGCCTCTATCGCTGCCACACCATCATGAACTGCGCCAATGTCTGCCCCAAGGGTCTCAACCCCGCCAAGGCGATTGCCGAGATCAAGAAGATGGAGGCAGAACGGCACGTGTGAGCGGGACGGACGTCTCGACCGCGATATTGCCGGCTGACACCGGGGCCTTGGATCGACCGCTATCCTCCGACGAGGGCGATTTCGATTGCACGTCCGATCCCGCGCGTCCGGGCTGGCTGCGCTGGACGCTGAAGGATACCGGCCGCTTCAATTCGGTGCTTGGCCCGATGTGGGCACGCAAGGCAGAGGATGGCATGGTCCATGTCCTCACCGAACCGGGCTATCTGCAGGGCAATCTGTCGAACAACCTGCACGGCGGCATGATCCTGACCCAGATCGACATCGCCCTGTTCGTATGCGCGCGGCTCAACGGGTCGCTGGGCGAAGGACCGGGCGTGACGCTGGACCTTTCCACCCATTTCTATGGCGCGGGCAAGGTCGGCGTTCCAACCATTTGCGAAGTGGAAATCCTGCGCGAGACCGGGCGATTCATCTTCGAGCGCGGGCTGGTCACGCAGAATGGCGAGTCGATCTGCGCCTTTACCGGCACCATCCGCAAATCATCGGTGCCCCGGCGGTGAGCACAACGCTCGCCAATTACGAACAGCTGGTGAGCGCAGGCGAGCTCAACCCCGATCCCGACCAGCGCGCCGGAGCCGAGATGCTCGATCGGCTGCAGCAGGCGCTTGAAAATGTGCCGCCGCGCGGATCGCTGCTGTGGCGTACCTTTGCCAAAAAGCCCGAACCGGTGCGTGGCATGTATATGTGGGGCGGGGTTGGTCGCGGCAAATCCATGCTGATGGACCTGTTCTACGAATCGCTGCACATCAACCGCAAGATTCGCGTGCATTTTCACGAGTTCATGCAGGATATTCACGCCCGGCTGCGCATCGAGCGCGACAAGCAGGTCGGCGATCCCATTGCCCCTGTGGCGCGGCAGTTCACCGATGCCTATCGCGTCATCGCCTTTGACGAAATGGTGGTGAACAACAGCGCCGATGCGATGATCATGTCGCGCCTGTTCACCGCCATCATAGAGGCGGGCGTCACGGTCGTCGCGACATCCAACCGCCCTCCGCATGATCTCTACAAGGATGGCCTGAACCGCGAGCATTTCCTGCCGTTCATCGATCTCATAGAACAGCGTCTCGACGTCGTCTCGCTCAATGGCCCGACCGACTACCGGCTGGAGCGGCTGGCCGGAACGCAAAACTGGATGGTGCCCAACGGCCCGGAGGCGACAGCGGCATTGCGTGAGGCGTTTTTCCGCATGACCGATCATTCGCCCGACGATGCCGCGCATGTGCCAAGCGCCGAGCTGGAAATCAGCGGCGGACGGACCATCCATGTCCCCAAATCGCTGAAGGGCGTCGCAGTTTTCTCCTTCAAGCGGCTGTGCGCCGAAGCGCGCGGTGCGCCCGACTATCTTGCCATTGCGCGGCGCTATCACACCATTTTCCTGGTCGGCGTTCCCCAGCTTTCGGCCGAAAATCGCAATGAGGCAGCGCGTTTCGTAACGCTGATCGATGCGCTTTACGAACAGCGGGTCAAGGTGATCGCCTCTGCCGATGCCGAACCGGTCAATCTCTATCCGGCTGGCGATGGCCGCTTTGAATTCGACCGTACCATATCGCGGCTGATGGAAATGCAGTCAGACGACTATAAGGCACTGGGACACGGCTCGCGCAGCGGCTGATCCACATGGCAAGATCTTTTCGGCAAATGTCGAAATCTCACGGCAATATATGCAGCATAGCACAGCAACTAGCCGCAGCTTTCACCATGGTAACGTTCTTAGGGGGCGATTGACAGCGAAACAATTTTACAGTCTTTTACTGTAAATGAGATGGTGAGGGGCAATTGAAATGAACATGTCGAGCAACCATGAAGACAAGTTCGTCGAATATATAGCGGGAGGCTGGACAGGATGTTTTCATCACTGCTATCCGGTCACCAGACATGCGGCATGGGAAAGCTGGCATGCACGCAAATCCCCTGAAATCCAGATGCTATGGCATTGCAACTCGCTTAAGGAAGCGCATGAAAACTATTCATGGACGGGGCAAGACGCATCTGGCACCTTTGAAAATCTCTCGAAAGAATTGATTTGCGCAGTCCGAAAAAATAATAGTGACAAGGCTAAATCGCTATGCCGTGATATCTTCAAATGGGGCGGTGTTGGCAAGAAACGCAACGACCGTTCGATCATATGGCTGAATCAGGCCAGTGACCTGTGTGCAAGTCTAAATTTGGCAAAAAAACTTCTGCTTGGCAGTTCCCCTCTCTCAGAATTCAATGGCACGAAATTGCTTATGAATTCTGCAATGACCAAGGTTTATGCCGCGCTCGCTCCTCGCTGTCTGGCTATTTATGATGGACGTGTAGGAGCTGCCCTCGGGTTACTCGCAAAACAATATTTGTATTCAGTTGAGGCAAGTGAGGTGCCCGAAGAACTTCAATACCGTTGGGGGGCTAGCCAGGGCAAACATACTGCTGGGCAGAAAGACAGACGCGACCCGTCCGACGACAGGTTCAAATTTAATCGACTGTTTGGAAGAAAACCCGACCATACTCATGCCGAACTGATGCGCCGGGCAAGCACTTTGCTGTCCAAAGTTGCGAATAAAATTGATCCGAATGATCAGATGGTGCCGGGAAAGCTTGAGCGCGCACTCTTCATGATTGGATATGATGTTCGCAACAATAATTGCAGGTGCAGCAAACAGCAAAACTGAAATGTCCGTCATTCCGGCGAAAGCCGGAATCTCACACCATAATGGTCGACGAAAAAGGTGAAGAGACCCCGGCTTCCGCCGGGGTGACGGCTGTGTGAAAAGATTTCATAGATGCAGCGCCGCCCCCTCATTTCCTTCCGAACAGCTTCTCGATATCGCCATGGGCCAGCTTCACCCAGGTCGGGCGACCATGGTTGCACTGGCCCGAATGCGGCGTCACCTCCATCTCGCGGAGCAGCGCGTTCATTTCGGCAACCGAAAGCACACGGCCCGCGCGCACCGATCCATGACAGGCCATGGTTCCGGCGACCGCATCAATCCGCTCCTTGAGGCTCAGCGCATCATCATAGGCGACGAGTTCATCGCCAATATCGGCGATCAGCCCCTGCACATCGGCCTTGCCAAGCATGGCCGGCACGGCGCGGACCAGCACCGCCGCCGGACCGAAACGCTCCACCTCCAGGCCAAAGGCCGACAATTCCTCCATGCGCGCCTCGATCCGGTCGCATGCCGGTTCATCCAGTTCGACGACTTCGGGCATCAGCAGCGCCTGCGACGCGACACGGCCATCGCCCGCCGCGCGCCGCATCCGCTCCAGCACCAGCCGTTCATGCGCGGCATGCTGATCGACAATGACCAGCCCGTCCTCCGCCTCGGCTACGATATAGGTGCGGGCAATCTGGCCGCGGGCAATGCCCAGCGGATAGCGCCCGCCCTCCGGAACCGGGGCTTCGGCGCGCTCGGCGCGGCCCTGGGGACCGAAATCCGATGCCGCCTCGCGCAGCGCTTCGCCCGGCGCAGTCCCCGGCCAGGGTTGCGCATCCGGCGCAACGGGCGACGGCCAGCCATGGGCAGCGGCGGCCCCCGCACTGCCCTCGCCAGGCGGGGCATCGGGATGGAAGAACAGCGGTGCATCGCCCTGAACGGTCGCGACCCGTTCGACCTGCCAGCTGGCCATGGCATTATCGGCAGGGCGCTGCACGGCGCGAAACCCGCCCTCATCAAGCGCCCGGCGCAGGCCGCTGACGATCATGCCGCGCACCATGGCAGGTTCGCGAAAGCGCACCTCGGTCTTGGCGGGATGGACGTTCACATCGACCATGTCGGGCGGCAGACCGAGGAACAGCGCAACGATCGGATGGCGATCACGCGCCAGCATCTCCGCATAGGCGCCGCGCACTGCCCCGACGAGCAGCCGGTCCTTGACCGGACGGCCATTGACGAAGAGGAACTGGTGATCGGCAACCCCGCGATTAAAGGTCGGCAGCCCGGCAACGCCGGTCAGGCGAACCCCTTCGCGTTCCAGATCGACCGCAACGGCGTTGTCGGCAAGCCCCTTGCTGGTCAGCGAGGCAATGCGCGCCAGCCGGTCCTCCCCGGCGGGAACCGAGAGCGCCCGGCGCCCGTCATGCTCCAGACTGAACGCGATCTCGACATGCGCCATGGCAAGGCGCCGGACCACATCCAGGCAGGCGGCATATTCGCTGCGCGCCGAACGCAGGAATTTGCGCCGCGCGGGCACCCTGGCGAACAGGTCGCGCATGACGATGCGCGTGCCGGGCGGGATCGCCGCCGGCCCCTCGTCGACCAGCCGCCCATGATCGACGACACGCCGCCAGCCGTCACCGGTCACGGTGCGGCTCTCCAGCGCGAGATACGATACGCTGGCGATGGAGGGCAGCGCCTCCCCGCGAAAGCCCAGCGTCTGCACCAGCTCAATGGCATCATCGGGCAGTTTGGACGTGGCATGCCGTTCCAGCGCCAGCGCCATATCGGCGGCGGTCATGCCGCAGCCATTGTCATGCACCTCCAGCCCGTCCAGCCCGCCCGCGCGCAGCATCACGGCGATGCGGCTCGCCCCCGCATCGATGGCATTTTCGACCAGTTCCTTCAGTGCGCTGGCGGGCCGTTCGACCACTTCGCCCGCGGCGATCCGGTTTATCAGATCGTCTGGCAGCCTTCTTATTGACATGGGCGATAACCTAGCCCAAGCGCATCGCAGTGGCGACCCCCCAAAGTGCGCAATATGGTTTGGCCATCGGGCGACAATTGGGCTATTGCACCGCCCTTGGATTCGCGCAGCAGGCGCGGGATTCCTCCCGCAACGGCCTGCCTCAACATGGAAAATGGAATGTCGTTCATTTCAAAACTGTTTCGCTTCGGTTCGCACAATATGGCCATCGACCTCGGCACGGCCAATACGCTGGTCTATGTTCAGGATCAGGGCGTTGTCCTCAACGAGCCTTCGGTGGTGGCACTGGAAACGATCAACGGCATCAAGCGCGTCAAGGCAGTCGGCGATGATGCGAAGATGATGATGGGCAAGACCCCGGACAGCATCGAGGCGATCCGCCCGCTGCGCGACGGCGTCATCGCCGATATCGAAGTTGCCGAACACATGATCAAGCACTTCATCCAGAAGGTGCACGGCAAGCGTTCCATGTTCAGCTATCCCGAAATCGTGATCTGCGTGCCCAGCGGCTCGACCTCGGTCGAGCGCCGCGCGATCCGCGATGCTGCATCCAATGCCGGCGCCAGCCAGGTCTATCTGATCCTGGAGCCTATGGCGGCGGCCATCGGTGCAGACATGCCGGTGACGGAGCCGATTGGTTCCATGGTCGTCGATATTGGCGGCGGCACGACCGAGGTTGCGGTGCTCTCGCTGCGCGGCCTCGCCTATACCACATCGGTCCGCGTCGGGGGCGACAAGATGGACGAGGCCATCGTCTCCTATGTCCGCCGCCATCACAACCTGCTGATCGGCGAAACCACGGCAGAGCGGATCAAGAAGGATTTCGGCGTCGCCATGCCGCCCAAGGAAGGCGTCGGCCACACCATCCAGATCAAGGGCCGCGACCTGGTGAACGGCGTTCCCAAGGAAATCTCCATCAATCAGGCGCAGATCGCCGAGGCGCTGGCCGAACCGATCAGCACGATTGTCGAGGGCGTGCGCATCGCGCTTGAAAACACCGCGCCAGAGCTTGCCGCCGACATTGTCGACCAGGGCATTGTCCTTACCGGCGGCGGCGCGCTGATATCGGGGCTGGATACCTATTTGCGCGAACAAACCGGCCTGCCGGTTCTGGTTGCGGAAGATCCGCTGACCTGTGTCGCTATCGGCACCGGACGCGCCATGGAAGACCCGATCTTCCGCGGCGTCCTGATGACCGCCTGAACCATGGCGGTGACACATAGCAATTAGAGGAAAGGATATATGGCGGCGCCCCGTTCCCGGCGCCCCGGGTTTTCCCGCAAGGCGCAGCTAAAGATTTTCACCGGCTATCTGATCGCCTTTCTGGGCGCGTTTGCCGGCCTGCTGCTCCTTGCCCTTTCCTATTTCGATCCCGCTGCCTTCGCTGCCCTGCGCAACACCGCCAATGAAGTAACCGCTCCGGTTTCGCGGACGCTTACCTCCGGCCGGGTCGGCATCAGAAATGGCTGGGACGAAACCGCCGCCTATTTCAGCGCGGCTTCCAAAAATGCCGATCTCAAGCGCGAAGCCATGGCCAATCGCGTCAAGCTGGTCGAGGCACAGACACTGAAGGCCGAAAACAGGCGGCTGCGCAAATTGCTGGGCGTTGTCGAGGAACAGGGGCCGCCGGTCGCCAGTGGCCGCCTGATCTCCTCCAGCGCATCGAGCACAAGGCGCATCGCCATGCTGTCGGCGGGCAGCAATGATGGCGTCCGGCGTGGCATGCCGGTCCGCTCCGAAACCGGGCTGATCGGACGCATCCTCGATACCAGCGCCAATGTCTCGCGCGTGTTGCTGGTGACCGATCCGGACAATGTCATTCCCGTCCGCCGCGCGCGCGATGGCGAGGTCGCGTTCAGCGAGGGACGCAGTGACGGCCGGGTCAATATCCGCCTCATCAATGTCGGGCTGAACCCGTTCAAGACCGGCGACATATTGGTGACGTCGGGCAATGGCGGCCTATATCCCCCCGGTGTGCCGGTGGCGATCATTGCAGAGCTGACCAGCGATGGCGCGATTGCCAGGCCGGTGGCCAACCCGGCGGCCACCGATACGGTGATCGTCCAGCGGGTCTACATGCCCGAAATCATCGCCGAGCGCGAAAAGGCGGCGAAGGATGGCAAGGCGGAAACCCCCGAAGCGCAGGAGGGCGGCGAGTGAAGCAGCCCTACAAGGCGCGGCTCAACCAGGAAGTCTCTCCGCTCCGCCTCGCCGGCATTCCCATTGCCACGGTCGTGCTGGGCAGCATGACGACGATCCTGCCCTTTGTCACATCGGCGCCGCTGCTGCCCCCCTTCGGCCTGCTGGTGCTGATCGCATGGATGATGCTGCGCCCCGGCCTGTGGCCGGTCTGGGCCGGGGTTCCGTTCGGACTGGTTGACGATGTTTTTTCCGGCCAGCCCATTGGCAGCGCAGTATTGCTCTGGTCTGTGATCCTGATCGCCATGGACATTATCGAACAGCGCTATGTCTGGCGCAATCACTGGCAAGACTGGCTAATTGCCGCCGCATTCATTATATTCGCCCTGCTTGCCGGCCTTGCCATCAACAACAGCCTGACTGCCCATAATGCCACGATCATCACCATCCTGCCCCAGCTCATCATCAGCCTTGCCATCTTTCCGCTGGTGCTGCGTCTGGTCGCGCGGCTCGACCGTCTCAGGCTGAAGCGATGAAGTCACCCGGCAAGCTGGTCACGCGCGCTTCGCAAACCATCAGCTTCAATCGCAGATCTTTCGTCCTGGGGGGACTGCAGGGCGCGGTCGGCCTGCTGCTGGCGGGGCGGATGGGCTATATCTCCATTGCGGAGAATGAGCGGTATCGCACGCTGGCGGAGAGCAATCGCGTCAACCTGACGCTGGTGCCGCCCCGGCGCGGCTGGATCATCGACCGGCACGGCAAGCCGGTTGCCAATAACCGCACCGATTTCCGCATCGACGCGATCCCGGACCGCATGGGCGATCCGGACAAGGTGGTCGCAACGCTCGCCGACCTGCTCAAGCTGGACCGGGACGAGGTACAGCGCATCCGCGCCGATATCGAGAAGTCGCAGGGATTTCAGCCGGTCCAGATCGCCGCCGGTCTTGATTTCGACCAGTTTTCCGCGGTCAGCGTGCGCCTGCCCGATCTGCCCGGTGTCGCCGCACTGCGCGGGTTCAGCCGCCAATATCCCTCCGGCGCGGCGGTCGGCCATCTGGTTGGCTATGTCGGCGTCGCCAATGCCGAGGAGTATAAGGAAAGCAAGGACCCGCTGCTGATCACGCCGGGTTTCAAAATCGGCAAGGACGGGCTGGAAAAGCAGTTCGAACAGCAATTGCGCGGCAAGCCCGGTGCCCGCCGTGTCGAGGTGACGGCACGCGGGCGGATCGTGCGCGAGCTGGAGAACCGTCCCGACACCCCCGGCAAGCCGATGCAGCTCACCATCGATGCCGGGCTGCAGGAATATGCAGCGCGGCGTCTGGGCCTGGAATCGGGTTCGGTGGTGGTGCTCGACACCCGCACCGGCGACATATTGGCCATTGCCTCCATGCCCAGTTTCGACCCCAACAGCTTCTCCGACGGGATCAGCAATGTCGAATGGGGCATGCTGTCCAGCGACGATCATGTACCGCTGCGCAACAAGACACTGCGCGGCCTTTACCCGCCCGGATCGACGGTCAAGCCGATGGTGGCGATGGCGTTTCTGGAGGCTGGGCTGGACCCGGAGGAGAGCGTGGGATGCGGCGGCGGCCTCAGGGTCGGCAACCGCGTCTTTCACTGCTGGAACCGGCGCGGCCATGGCCGGGTCAATATGGCCAAGGGCATCTACCAGAGCTGCGACGTCTATTTCTATCACTTTGCCCAGCGCATCGGCATGGAAAAGATCGCCGCCATGGCGCGCAAGCTGGGCATGGGGCAGGAATTCCCCCTGCCCGTCACCAGCCAGTTTTACGGCACCGTTCCCGATCCGGAATGGAAGCTGAAGAAATACAAGCAGCCATGGGCGGCGTTCGACACGGTGAACGCCACCATCGGCCAGGGCTATGTGCTGGCCAATCCGCTGCAGCTGGCGGTGATGTCGGCACGGCTGGCCACCGGCAGGCAGATCATGCCCCACCTGCTGATGGATGCGCACCGCCCGCCGACCCCGTCGCTGAATTTCGATCCCGAACATATCGCCTATGTCCGCAACGCCATGAAGGATGTCGTGAACGGCCCCGGTACTGCCGGACGCGCGCGCCTGCCCGTCGACGATGTGCTGCTGGCCGGAAAGACCGGCACCGCGCAGGTTGTCTCGCTGGGCGAGGGACGCACCGGCAAGGGCGGGCTGTGGAAATATCGCGACCATGGCCTGTTCATCTGCTTCGCCCCGTTCGATGATCCGCGCTATGCCTGTTCGGTGGTGATCGAGCATGGCGGCGGATCGGGCGCGGCCTATCCGGTGGCGCGCGACGTGCTCACCTGGCTGTTTGATCGTGACAAGGCGATGGCCGCGCTGGAGCCGCTGGAACAGCAATGGGGCGGCACCATCGAACAGCGCATGGCGGCCAAGACCGAGGCATACAAGGCCGCACGCGCCGCCGAACAGCGCGCCGCCGATGCGGGGGCAGATGCAGGGGCCGATGGTGATGCGGAAGGCGATCCGGCGGGAACCGCCGCCGGATGATCGGCTTCATTCCCCAGCCCATTGCCAGCCTGCCCTGGCGCGTCATCCTGTTGCTGACCGCGATTGCCGGGTTCGGCGCCATCGTCCTTTACTCGGCGGCGGGCGGCAGCCTCTCGCCCTGGGCGGGCCTGCACATGCTGCGCTTCTCTGTATTCCTGGTCATGGCATTGATACTGGCGCGCATCCCGGAGGATATGATCAAGATGCTGATCTTCCCCGGCTATCTTGCCACCCTGTTACTGCTGATCGGGGTGGAAGCGATGGGCCAGATTGGCGGGGGCAGCCAGCGCTGGCTCGAACTCGGCTTTTTGCAGCTCCAGCCTTCGGAGCTGATGAAGCCTGCCATCGTGCTCGCCATTGCCCGCTTTTACGACCTTGTGCCCGCAGGCGAAATGCGCAGCTGGCGGGCGATCTGGCCCGCATTGCTGATGATCGGGCTGCCCGTGGGGCTGGTCATGCTCCAGCCCGACCTTGGCACCGCCATCGCCATCGGTGTCGGCGGCGTGACGGTGATGTTCGTCTCCGGCCTGCCGATGCGGCTGTTCGCAGGCGGCGGGATCGCTGCCGCCATCGCCGCGCCCATGGCCTATTTCTTCGTTCTGGAGGATTATCAGCGCCGCCGCGTCACCACCTTCATCAACCCGGAAAATGATCCGCTGGGCGCCGGCTATCACATCACCCAATCCCAGATCGCCATCGGTTCGGGCGGCATCACCGGCAAGGGCTTTCTCAACGGATCGCAAAGCCATCTCGACTATCTGCCGGAGGGGCACACCGATTTCGTGTTCGCCACCATGGCGGAGGAATGGGGGCTGATTGGCGGGCTCGCCCTGCTGTTCGCCTTTTTCCTGCTGCTGCGCTGGGGCCTGACGACCGGCCTCAACTCGCCCAGCCGGTTCGGCAAGCTGGCGGGGATCGGCCTGACCATCACCATCTTCTTCTACATCGCCATCAACCTGATGATGGTGATGGGGCTGGCGCCGGTGGTCGGCATCCCCCTGCCGTTCATGAGCCATGGCGGATCATCGATGATGACCGTGATGATCTGCATCGGCCTGCTGATGGGGATTGAATATCGCTCGCGCGGGCCGGACGGGCGGCTGCGCTGAAACGCGGACAGACGGACGAGCGGACGGACGGACTGGCAGGCGAACGGACGCGCCCCGATCCAGCGCAGGCAGCGCATCGCGCCAGGGCCAAAAAAGGGCTTTTCATTTTGAAAGAACCGCCTATATGCGTCTCTCCGCAGCGCCCGGGGCAACCCGATTCCGCGCTGACCGGCCAGCATCATGGCCATGTGGACGCATAGCTCAGTTGGTAGAGCAGCTGACTCTTAATCAGCGGGTCCTAGGTTCGAGCCCTAGTGCGTCCACCATTTTTCCTTATATAAAACAGTTGGTTGTCCTTGCTGCCCGCTTGGTCCAGCTGGTTTTAGCGCACACGCTCTAGCGTATTTCTAGCCGATTGCGCTGTTGGAGCTAGGCGAATAGGAATGACTGATGACGGAAAATCAGGCCTCGAAATTTTGGGAGTTCGCCAGAGGGGAGACTGACCCCAAAAGGTTCGAAAGTTGGCTATTCGAACAAACTGGGCTTGAAGCAGCGCTTGGCGACGAGCTTTACCTTGAGCTCTTATCTGCGGACTACCGAGACGAAAGAGACAAAGTCCCAGAACTTCGCAGGAAGATAATGTACTTCCTAGAACCAATACGAGAATGCGAATGTCCCAAGATTAAGGATTTATCCGCGGTTCCGATGGGGGCTGACTTCTATTTTGAGAAGGTCTTTGAAACACTGGCAAAAGACGTTGAATTTGGCGAAGAGAAATGGTGGTTGTACATCTCCACTTGCTCAGTTTGCCAAACCCATTGGCTAATTGCTCAAGACGACCGCATCTATGACGACTTCTTCATGAAACGCATCAGCGCAGAGGAGTTGGAGGCAGCTAAGGCTGGAAGATGGCCAGCGACATTTTCGACATACGAGAATGTGCTAGCTTCAGGTCGAAAGGCAAGCAATCCTCCGCGATTTTTTGAAAAGTTCGCGGCGAGTTTGATATGGACCGTGCAGGACCTATGCCGAGAGCGACCAGAAATAGGATCACAAGAAATAGCCTATTTACTCGGCCTTTCCGACGATCACGCCGCCAAGCTGCTTTCTAAAGCGGGGGATCAGCATTAGCTTAAAGTGCTCGTCCCCAAGTGCCATCTTCTTCCCAACGGCGAAGAGCGGCGATCACATCAATCATGTCGGCGCAACAAAGGTGTCCCGCTTCGATTTCGGGCAACACCATTATCTCAACGAACAGGTCGAATGACCCGAACATAACCACAAAGGGCGACGGACGGGGCTTCCCTTCCCGCTCCATCCTAGCCATGCGGCGCGATTGCGCCCTGACCGCGCCCATGTGGTTAGGTGAGACCGAGCGCCGCGCGCAGATTGACCGCTAATGGTGCAAGTGGTGGACAGTGCAAGGACGGCGCGACAATGTTGTCATGATCTGCCCTTTACGGTCGATCTGTATTCTGTTAGCCGCCCGACGCCACAATGACAGGAGGCGACAATGGCAAAACATCGCGATCCCTTCGACCTGCCTTGCTTTCGAGCGCACGTCCAAGCGTAGGAAGGGCTACCCGTCCGAAACCCGCGTAAAGCGCGGCTTGCGATTTGTTCATGGTGACAAGGAGCTGGTTGAAAAGCTCGGCAGAAACGATCCTTGCCCATGTGGATCCGGACTTCGGTTTCAAACGGTGCTGCCTTCGTTCAGGTAGCTTTTGATGGCTCGGAACGCCACGATTACTGGCGAGACTAAGTCTGGGGTCGGCGTTAGCTGACCCCAGCCTGATACCCCTCACCCGCCTCGCCCAGAAATTCCAGCAGTGCGGCGTTGAACGCGACCGGCTGTTCCCAATAGGCGGCGTGGCCCGCCTCGCCCAGGATCGCCAGCCGCGCATTGGGCAGCGCCTCGGCCAGTTCGCGCATCCGCGCGGGCGGCATGTAGAGATCGGCGTCGCCGGTCATCAGCAGGATCGGCACCGGCAGGCCGGCGAGCGCGGCACGCGTGACATTGCCTGATCGTTCCTGCCGCACGGGATCGCCGGGGATCGACATCTCCTCCAGATGCACCCAGCGCGCCGTACCCTTTGGATTGGCGGCGCGATAGGAGGGGCCAAGCTCCCGGAATTCGGCGGGGAGCTCTGGCCAGCCGGGCGGCAGCATCGCGCGCGTCACCGCCGTGAAATCGGGATCGGAAAGCCCGGCAAGGCTGGACGCGATGGTCAGGCTCAACAGTCTTTCGGGATGCGCGACCGCGAAATCGGCAACATAAAATCCGCCCGCTGCGGTCCCCAGCAAATGACAGCGGGCAATGCCCAGATGATCGATCAGGCGCAGCAGGTCTGCCGCGGCCGAACCTGCCGGATCGCCGGGCGCAAGCTCCGATCCGTAATGGCCGCGCCGCGAATAGCCGATAACGCGATAGCCTGCCCCGGCCAGCACGGGCTGCTGATAGCCCCAGCACAGCATGCTGCCGGTCGCCGCGTGGAGCAGCACCAGCGGTGCGCCATCGCCTCCGGTATCCCAATAGGAAAGATGCCCATGATCGAGCGGCACCGTACCGGTCGTCACGGCATGCTGGGGCGGTTCGTCCTGCCAGCTGGTCTGTTCGGGCCAGCGCCGCACCTTTGGCCGGTCGCTTTCGGTCCCGGCTGCATAGCCCTGGTCCAGCGCCAGTCCCGGCGAGCACGTCGCCAGACCGGCGCCGCACGCGCCGAGCAGCCCGCGCCGCGTCACATTTCCGCCAAGCCCATATTGCCGCATCGCCTGCCTTGCCTCTCCACGGATCGCGACGCCCCTTGCGGGTACGCGCGGATCAATGGTGCAAGACTAGGGTGAACAGTCGCAAAAGTCCATAAATGCAGTTGATGGACTTTTACACGCCGCTATCCGGTCAGGCCGCTTCCTTCTTGCGGTTCGCCTTTTTGCGCTCATGCGGATCGAGCAGCGCCTTGCGCAGCCGGATCGTCTTGGGCGTCACCTCGACCATCTCGTCATCATCGATATAGGCGATGGCCTGCTCCAGGCTCATCAGCCGGGGCGGGGTCAGCCGGATGGCATCGTCCTTGCCGGTCGAGCGGAAATTGGTGAGCTGCTTGGACTTCATCGGGTTGACTTCCAGGTCATCGGGCTTGGCATTCTCGCCGATGATCATCCCCTCATAGACCGGAACGCCCGATCCGACGAAAAGCGAACCGCGCTCTTCCAGCGCGTTGAGCGCATAGCCCACCGTCTCGCCGGTGCCGTTGGAGATCAGCACGCCGACCGGACGCCCGGCGATGCGGCCCTTGTACGGCCCGTATTTCTCGAACAGCCGGTTCATGATGCCGGTGCCGCGCGTATCGGACAGGAATTCACCATGATAGCCGATCAGGCCGCGTGACGGCGCGCTGAAGGTGATGCGGGTCTTGCCGCCGCCCGAGGGGCGCATGTCGGTCAGCTCCGCCTTGCGCAGCTGCATCTTCTCCACCACGGTTCCCGAATGCTCGTCGTCAACATCGATGACGACGGTCTCATAGGGTTCCTCGCGCTGGCCCGATTCGGTCTCGCCCGCCTCGCGATAGAGCACGCGGGGACGCGAAATGCCGAGTTCAAAGCCCTCGCGGCGCATCGTCTCGATCAGCACGCCCAATTGCAGCTCGCCGCGCCCGGCAACCTCGAAACTGTCCTTGTCGGCGCTTTCGGTGACGCGGATTGCGACATTGCTCTCCGCCTCGCGGAACAGCCGGTCGCGGATCATGCGGCTGGTCACCTTGTCGCCCTCGCGTCCGGCCATCGGGCTGTCATTGACGGCAAAGCGCATGGACAGGGTCGGCGGATCGATCGGCTGGGCGGCGATGGGCTCGCTCACGCTCGGCTCGGCGATGGTATTGGCGACGGTCGCGACGGTAAGGCCCGCCAGCGAGATGATGTCGCCGGCCTCGGCGCTGTCGACCGGCACCCGCTCCAGCCCGCGAAACGCCATGATCTTGGTTGCGCGGCCCTGTTCGATGACCTTGCCGTCGCGGTCCAGCGCGCGGATCGGATCGTTGATCTTGAGCCGCCCGGTGGCGACCCGCCCGGTGAGGATGCGCCCGACGAAATTGTCGCGATCCAGCAGCGTCACCAGGAAGGTGAAGGGCGCATCCTTGTCCACATCGGGTGCAGGCACATGGCTGACAATGGTTTCGAACAGCGGCGTCAGATCGCCTTCGCGGGCATCGGCATCAAGGCTGGCATAGCCGGCGCGGCCCGATGCGAACAGCACCGGGAAATCGAGCTGCTCGTCGCTGGCGCCCAGATTGACGAACAGGTCGAAACATTCGTCCAGCACTTCCTGGGGACGGCCATCGGGCCGGTCGATCTTGTTGACGACGACAATCGGGCGCAGGCCCAGCGCCAGCGCCTTGCCGGTGACGAACTTGGTCTGCGGCATCGGCCCCTCGGCGGCATCGACCAGCAGGATGACGCCGTCGACCATGGACAGGATGCGCTCCACCTCGCCACCGAAATCGGCATGGCCCGGAGTGTCGACAATATTGATGCGGGTCTGTTCGCCGTCATGATCCCATTCGACGCTGGTGCACTTGGCCAGGATGGTGATTCCGCGTTCCTTTTCCAGATCGTTGGAATCCATGGCGCGCTCTTCAACGCGCTGATTGTCGCGGAAGGTGCCCGACTGGCGGAAAAGCTGGTCAACCAGCGTGGTTTTGCCATGGTCAACGTGCGCGATGATGGCGATATTGCGAAGGGACATGCGAAAAAGCCTCGGATAAGGATATGGTCTGGATCGGATTGGGGGTGCGGCCCGGCTTCATGCACGGCGCGCGATTTTGCCGGGCCTATAGCCGTGCGCCTGTTGCGGCGCAACAAACTAATCGCGGTGCGGCGATTTGAGGGGGAGCGAAGGGGCGCGTCGTCCCTCGCCCTGCCCCTCTGCCTTCTATCCCCGGCCCCTTATTCCTGGCAGGTGCCGTCGGCCATGTCGCGCGGCATGTCGACCCGGTCGATGCGGGTGCCGTCGCCGCTTGTCACCCCGTCATACCAGAGCGCCCTGGCAAGGTCCGGCAGGAAGATCGCAATGGGCGCGGACTCGCCCGCCATGGGCGGATCGGCGCGATAGGTGATCCCGTTGCTGTTCGCGTCGAAAGCGTGGAAATGGATGGTCTCGCTCCCCTCTTCCCCGTCATCGTCAGCCATCTCCAGCGGACCGTCATCACTGCCCGGCCCGTCCACTTCGATCAGCGATGCGCTGCCAAAACCCTGTGACCCGGCAAAGGCATAATATTTGCGCCATGCCGGTTCGCCCGCATCATCCTTGCCGGTCACCTCCATCACCAGGTCGGACTGGGCATTGGGTGCAAAACGCGGCTTGCGAAAGGCGAATTCATAAGTCCAGTCGCCCGGAAATGTATAGAGCGCCTGCTCTATGGGGCATTGCGGCGTTTTGATCTGCGTTGCCGGACCCGGATAAACCTCCAGCGTGTCAATCGTCAGCCGGTCGTCGCGGATCGCAAAGGCGGCATAGGCATTGCCGCCGGTCGGGCAGCAATTGGCGTCGCTGTCGCGCCATAGCGGGAAATAGCTGGACAGGCCGTAATAATCATATTCGACACCCTTCCACAGGCCAAGGCCGGGCGGCAGCTTTTCCTCCAGCTCCGCTTTCCAGCTGGTCATGCCGATATTCGCCCAGCCATTGCTGCGCCACAGATACAGCGTATCGGCATTGCCCTGTCCGGTTCCGGCCGTATAGCCGGGAAGGTGGAGGATGAAATCCTCGCCATTGTCGACGAGGCGCGGCGGCATCGTCTCGCCATCGCTGATGGTCATGCCGATCAGGCGCGCAGAACCGGCGCCGGTCACGTCCCAGGCCAGCGTCATGCGGACCGGGACGACCTCATTCGGCTCCAGTCCCTCGACCACCTGCCAGGCAACGCGCCGCTGCGGCCCTTCATCCGGGCCGTTGAGCCAGCCCGCCGCCTTGACCTTGCACGATTTTACCGACCGCGCCATGCAGCGTTCCGCCAGCTCATCGGCCAGACTGGCCGGTGTCTCGATCGCATTGACCAGCCCGATATTGGCGCGCAGCTGGACATTGGTATAGCCCAGATCCTCGACAATGCTGTCCGCCGAAGCCTCTTGCGGAGAGCCGTCCTCGCTATACTGAAAGCCGCGCCGGAACTGGTCGAGCGTATCGGCCTGTTCGTCGGCAACGGTGATCTTGCGCGGATCGGCGGCCAGCCATTCGTGATAAAGCGCTTCGGTCTCGCTCCAGGCCTTGCGCAGCTTCGCATCGGCGCACAGCTCTGCGGCATTGGTGGTGAGATCGGGGCATGGCGGCGCGCCAGCGGGTGCCATGGCGGGGGCATAGGCAGCGGCGAGCAGGGCAAGCGGGAATGCAGGCATGGGAATAACTCCATCGATGCGACCCGCCTCATTTGCGGCGAATCCCCTGTCCTGCGCAACTGCTAAATGCGTCACCCGGCAAGTCCGGTCAAAGCATGGCGCATGATCTTGCCGCCATGGCCAATTTCGCGCATAAGGCCCGCCTTACCGGGGGAAATATGGCCGATACGCCGACAGTCTTTGTCCTCAATGGACCCAATCTCAACCTGCTGGGCACGCGCGAGCCGGAGATTTACGGCGCGCAGACGCTCGACGATATTGCCGCGATGCTCGATGACCGCGCGCAGGAACTGGGCATGGCCATTGATTTTCGCCAGTCCAATCATGAGGGGCATCTGTGCGACTGGCTGCATGAGGCCAATGGTGTTGGCGCAAAGGCCGTCCTGCTCAATGCCGGGGCGCTGACGCACACCTCGCTGGCGCTGTTCGACGCGATCAAATCGGTGCGCGTGCCGGTTATCGAGGTGCACATCTCCAATCCGCATGCGCGCGAGGAATTTCGCCGCCACAGCTATGTAGGCATGGCCGCCAAAGGCTGTATCATGGGATTTGGGGCGCAGTCCTACATGCTCGCGCTGGACGCGGCGGCGGCGCTTTAGCAGTTGTCATTGCGCCTCGTTCGGGGGCATAGGGGCGACACACCGGCCAGGCCGGACATTTTGGAAACGAAACAAGGGACGCATCACGCTCATGGCGGAACGAAACAGCAAGGCAGGCAGCATGCAGATTGACAGCGCGCTGGTCCGCGAACTGGCCGAATTGCTCGGCGAAACAGGCCTTAGCGAGATCGAGGTGGAGGATGGCGACCGCAAGATTCGCGTCGCCCGCACCATGACCGCCATGGCCGCCCCCGTCGCGGCTCCCGCTGCCATTGCACCAGCGGCTCCGGTCGCAGCGGCACCTGTTGCCGAGGCTCCGGCAGCTCCCGCCCCATCGGCTGCCAATGCACTGAAATCGCCGATGGTCGGCACCGTCTACCTCGCCCCCGAACCGGGTGCCGCGCCTTTCGTCAGCATTGGCGACAAGGTCAAGGCAGGCGACAGCCTGCTGATTGTCGAGGCAATGAAGGTCATGAACCCGATCCCCGCCGATCGCGCCGGAACGGTGACGCAAATCCTGGTCGAGGACGGACAGCCGGTCGAATTCGACCAGCCGCTTGTCGTCATCGAGTAAGCGTGCGGCCATGACCATCGAGAAAATCCTTATCGCCAATCGCGGCGAGATTGCCCTGCGCATTCACCGCGCCGCGCATGAACTGGGCATTCGCACCGTCGCCGTCCATTCGACCGCCGATGTCGATGCAATGCATGTCCGCCTTGCCGATGAGGCGATCTGCATCGGCCCGCCCGCCGCTGCGCAAAGCTATCTCAACATTCCCGCGATTATCTCGGCTGCGGAAATCAGCCATGCCGATGCGATCCATCCCGGCTATGGCTTCCTGTCTGAAAATGCGCAGTTCGCGGAGATTGTCGAAACCCACGACATCAAGTGGATCGGCCCCAAGCCCGAACATATCCGCACCATGGGCGACAAGGTGGAGGCCAAGCGAACCGCAGGCAAGCTAGGGCTGCCACTGGTTCCGGGCTCTGACGGTCCGGTCGACGACCTGGACGAAGCCGCAAAGGTTGCCGACAAGATTGGCTATCCGGTGCTGATCAAGGCAGCATCGGGCGGCGGCGGACGCGGGATGAAGGTGGTCGACAGCCCCGACAAGCTGGAAACCATGATTGCCCAGGCGCGCAGCGAGGCCAAGGCGGCATTCGGCGATGCCACCGTCTATATGGAGAAATATCTCGGCAATCCGCGCCATATCGAATTCCAGGTATTTGGCGACGGCAATGGCAGCGCGATCCATCTGGGCGAGCGTGACTGCTCGCTGCAGCGGCGGCACCAGAAAGTTCTCGAGGAAGCCCCTTCGCCAGTCATCACTGCAGAACAGCGCGCGCATATGGGCGGCATCGTGGCAAAGGCGATGCAGGATATGGGCTATCGCGGCGCCGGGACGATCGAGTTCCTGTATGAAAATGGCGAGTTCTATTTCATCGAAATGAACACCCGGCTGCAGGTCGAGCATCCCGTCACCGAAATGATCACCGGCATCGATCTGGTCCGCGAACAGATCCGCATCGCCGATGGCAAGTCATTGTCTGTCCGGCAGGAGGATGTGCAGTTCGAGGGGCATGCCATCGAATGCCGGATCAATGCAGAGGACCCGCGCACCTTTGCGCCCTCGCCCGGCAAGGTCACCGGCTATCATGCGCCCGGCGGCATGCACGTCCGCGTCGATAGCGGCCTGTATCATGGCTATGTCGTGCCGCCCTATTATGATTCGATGATCGCCAAGCTGATCGTCTATGGCAAATCGCGCGATGGCTGCATGATGCGGCTGAACCGGGCGCTGCAGGAATTCGTGATCGAGGGAATGAAGACCACCATTCCGCTGCACCAGGCATTACTGCAGGACCCGGAATTCCAGAAGGGCGACTATACCATCAAATGGCTGGAGGAATGGCTCGCCCGCGACGATCAGACCGCCGGATAATGCAGGCTGGCCGATGATATCGGTCGCCTGCCGGGGAATTGGAGAAAATCAGGGAACGGTATTGCGCACGTCCTGCGCCACCTGCTCTGCACCAGCGAGGACCCTCAAGACATTGCCGCTCCATATCTTGGCGATATCATCGGCTGAATAGCCCCGCTCCAACAAGGCCTGGGTGATTTTTGGCAGGGCGGTTATGTCCTCCATTCCCGGCACGCCACCACCGCCATCCCAATCCGCGCCGATACCGACATGATCGACGCCCATTACCGAGATCGCGTACAGCAGCGCCTCCATGAATGTGTCGAAATCGGCATCCGACCGCCACCGGGTCGCCCGCAGCGCCGCATATTCTGCGATCAGCTCTGCCTGAACATCCGGATATTCCTGCATCGCCGCCTCAACCGCATCGCCCGCCTCCGATGTCTCCGGATCAGGATTGTCGGGTCGCAAAAAGAGTGAATTCATCTGCATCACGCCACCCTTTGCCGCCAGTGCACGCATCCGGTCATCATCCAGATTGCGCGGATGGTCGAGCATTGCCTTTGGGCCCGAATGTGACAGGATGATCGGAGCCAGCGAAAGCTCCAGCAGGTCATCAAAGGCGGCGTCTGACGCATGGCTGGCATCAATCACGATGCCCAGCCGGTTCATCTCGCGAACCCATGCCTTGCCGAGATCACTAAGTCCGCCATGCACCGGATCGCCTGTCGCGCTGTCGGCAAACTGATTGGTTCCGCTATGCACCGGACCGGCCATGCGAACGCCCATCTGGTGAAACATCTCCAGATTGGCCAGATCATATCCTACGGGCGAGCTGTTTTCCATGCTGATATAGACAATCCGGCGGCCTGAATCCGCGATTTCGGCTGCATCGGCGGATGTCAGGGCAAGGGCGAAATGTTCAGGATCATCGGCGATGAATCCGCGAATCTGTGCCGAGCGTTTCAAGCCATGAGCCAGCGCGCTGGCATCACTCAGCCCATGGGGCGTGTAGATCACCCAGAACCCGCCATCCAGACCGCCCTCTTCCATGCGTGGCAGATCGACCTGTGTGGCATCTTCGGCGAAATTGTGCCGGTCCCCGATCTTCCAGCCAAACCGGTCGAGATTTGCCGGCGTGTCGAGATGCGTATCGAGCACCAGCAATGCTTCATGGATGGCAGCCGCGTCTTCTTGCTGCGCCGACAATTGCGACGGCACCGCTGCCACCAGACACGCCGAAATCATTGCAGCGAACGACAATAGTCGCATCCTTTTCCCCCTGTCAGCAGTTCAGGCCCATTCATGCACCTGCCTGCCGCGCGAAGCCAATCTTTCCTGCACAACGCAGCGAGACACTGGATATTCGCGGGCATATTGCCCACATAGCCGACATGCCGCTTTCCATTACCAAGATCGCCTATCGCAGCGAAAGCCCCGCGACCCTGCGCGCCTGGCTGGAATCCCAGGCGGAGCGCGGCCATGCGCTGATGACCACGCGCTACATGCCCAAGCGCCATGCCGAAATGGCGGGCGGTTCGCTCTACTGGATCCACAGCGGCGCGATCGTTGGCCGCAGCCCGATCATCGGCTTTGAGGAAAACGGACAGGGCAAATACTGGATCAAGCTGGAACCCCGGCTGATCATGGTGCAGTCCGTACCGCGCCGCGCGCATCAGGGCTGGCGCTATCTGGAGGAACAGGACGCTCCGCCCGATCTGGCAGACGGCGCGGAAGTCGGCGAACAAATGCCCGGCAAGCTGCTGGGCGAACTCTCCCGCCTCGGACTCGTCTAGCGTCGCTCAGGCAGCGGCCTTTTTTGCCGTCACCTTGCGGATGACATTGGCGAAGGTTGCCGCATCCTGTGCGCCGGGAACCATGAACTTGCGCTCGAAAATGATTGCAGGCACCCCGCTGACACCCTGATCCACCCAGAAATCGAGATGCGCGCGCACCGCCGCCTCATTTTCCGGATCGTTGATGTGCATGCGCGCCTCATCGCTGTCCAGCCCGGTCGATGCCGCCACATCGATCAGCACATCCTCATCCGAGACATTGCGATTGTCCTGAAAATAGGCCTTGAACAGGGCCAGTTTCAGCGCGGTCTGCGATAACGCGCCATGGGTTTCGCCCGCCCAGTGCAGCAATTGATGGGCCTTGAATGTATTGTAGATGCGCATGCCCGGCGCATAGTGCATCGGGAAACCCAGCTCTTCGCCCAGCGCCTGAAGGCGCGCCCGGTTGCCCTGGCTCTGTTCGGGCGTAGCGCCATATTTTTCGCGGACATGCTCGCCTATGTCCTGCCCTTCGGGCGGCATGTGACGGTTCAGTTCGAACGGGTGCCAGGCAATCTCCGCCTCTACCTCGCCCGCCAGTTCGTCCAGCGCCCTTTCAAGCTGCTTATAGCCGATGATGCACCATGGGCAGACGACATCGGAGACAATGTCGATATGAATCTTTACCGGATCGGCCATGGGAAACTGCCCCTGTCTGCTGCAGGAAAGGCTCAATCCTGCTGGTCAAGCCACCAGCGTAACAGATCATGGGCGATGGCAAAAGGCGGAGGCGCGATGAACGGCGCATCCGGCTCTCCGGCAAAGGCGGCGCGAACCTCATCGGCGGTGAACCATGCAGCCTCTTCGATCTCGGTCGTATCAAGCGTCAGCCTGTCATCCTCCGCCTCGCTGGTGCAGGCGATCATCAGCGATGAAGGGAAAGGCCAGGGCTGGCTGGCGACATAGCGCACATTGCGCACGCGAATGCCCGCCTCCTCCCACAGCTCGCGCTGGACCGCTTCCTCGATATTCTCTCCCGGCTCGACGAATCCGGCCAGCGCCGACAGGCGACGAGGCGGGAATTGCGGCTGGCGGCCGAGCAGCACCCGACCGTCATGTTCGGCAAGCATGATCGTGACCGGATCGACACGCGGGAAATGCTCCGCCTTGCAGCTTTCGCAATTTCGCGACCAGCCGCCCTTGACCATGACCGTGGTCGCGCCACAGCGCGCGCAGAACCCGTGCCGGACATGCCAGTCGACAAGGCTGCGTGCGGCACCATAAAGCGCCAGCTCTTCGGCGGGCAGAACCGTCAGCCCCTGCCACAGGCGCGGGTTGAAGCCAATAGCGCCGCCGCGCTCTCCCCGGGGCAGCTCGACAAAATGCGCCTTGCCGTCCAGCAGCCCCAGAAAGATGAAATCGCTGTCCTGTCCGCATTCGGCCAGGCTGCGCCATTGCAGGCGCGCATCGGGACCGATTTCGGGCACCAGATCGGTCAGGCGCAGCACCCGCGCCTTGAAGTTCATCAAGCCGGCAAGCTGGTCCGGATCAACCCGGACCTGATCGCTGCGGTCGATGGTCGCGCCGGAAAAGGCCGGCCAGATCGTCGCCATGCGCCGCTATGCCCCCATCAGATCGGCATAGACCAGCCGCGGAAAATCCCGCTGAAACGGATAGGAATCAGAGGGCATATACTGGGTATAGGCGGCCGCACGCATGCCCCGGCCAGTGTCGACAAACGCCACTGTTCCGGCTGCACCGCTCCAGCCAAAGGTGCCGCTCAGCTTGCCGTCTTGATCCAGGCCAACCCGGCCACCCGCGCCAAAGCCGTTGCCGACAACCCATGGGCTGTCGATGATGACGCCTTCGGGCAACAGGTTCGACATGCCCAGCCGCGCCGTTTCCTCCGCCATGATGCGGGTTCCGTGCAGCTGTCCCATGCCCGTGAGCATGCCCAGAAAACGGTCATAGTCTCGCGCCGAACTGACCAGCCCGGCACCGCCAAAGGGAAATGCGGGCTTGTCGAAATAGACCGAGTCATCGCCGGGATCGACCGGGATCAGCGTGTCGCCCAGCGGGAAATAATTGGTGGAGAGCCGCGCCATCTCGCTCTCTGGCACCTGGAACCAGGTGCTGGTCATGTCGAGCGGGCCGAAGATGTTGTGCTGCAAAAAGGCATCGAAGGGCTGGCCGCTCACCAATTCGATAACCCGGCCCATCAGGTCCAGCCCGACCGAATAGCTCCAATGCGTGCCCGGCTCATAGATCAGCGGCAATCCGGCCAGATTGTCGGCAAATTCGGCAAGGCTCGATACCGACGCGCCGCGATCAAGGCCGGGAAAGCTCTTTCGGCTGATGACGCCGGGAACGACCCCGGCATCCTCATAGGCTTTCTTGATCGGACCCTTCTGGATGATCGTATAGCCGAGCCCTGCCGTATGGGTCAGCAGGTTGCGGATCAGGATAGGGTTCTTGGCGGGCCGCAGGTCGGTGACGGAACCATCGGGCTCCGCCTGCACCTGCATATTCGCAAATTTGGGCAAAATGTCCGCCAAAGGCTGATCGAGTGACAGCTTGCCGCGTTCGATCAGGATCATCGCGGCCATGCCGGTCACCGGCTTGGTCATCGAATAGATGCGCCAGAGGCTGTCACGGTCAACCGGCGTGATCTTTGCCAGCGAGAGATGCCCTGCGGTCAGATAGTCCGGCTCACCATGGCCAAAGCCGATTGCCGCCATCATTCCGGAAACCTTGCGCTGCGCGACATAGCTGTCGATTTCCGTCTGGATATGCGGATATCTGGCGGCCAGCATCGCCCGCGCCGGCATGGGCATGGCTGCAATCAGGCCCAGCAGCCCCGCCGATCCGACAAACTGCCTGCGGCTGAGCGAGCGCGTTGCAAAATCCCTGGCTGAATGCTGGCCCATGGAAAATCCTCTCTTCATCATTTTTCATGCAGGCTGGCGAGCTTCGCCGCCTTGCCGAACAGGGTCGGCAATCCTGCCTCGCCCAGCCGGTCAAGCGGCCACCACTCGCCTTGCGGGACCATATCGAAATCGCCGCCCCGGTAAACCGCCATTTCCAGATCGAGCGCAAAATGGGTGAAGACATGGCGAACCGAACCGGACAGCAGCAGCCAATCACCCGGCAGGGGCGGCTCGCCCGTTCCGTCCCGGCGGGCATTCCAGCCATCATCGGGCAGCGCCCGCAATCCGCCCAGCATGCCGCGCGGCGGCCGCGTCACCAGCAGCACCCGGCCATCACGCTCGATCCACCAGGCTATGCCCCGGCGCTGCGGCTTGGCCGCCTTGGGCAGCTTGCGCGGCAGCATATCGGCAATGGCACGGGCACGGGCACGGCAATGCACGGCGACCGGACAGCCACCGCAATCGGGGGTCTTGGGCGTGCAGATTGTTGCGCCAAGGTCCATCATGGCCTGGGCAAAATCCCCGGCCCGAAGATCGGGCGTCAGCCGTTCGGCACAGGCGCGGATGCACGGCTTGCCCGCCGGGAGCGGGTCCTCGATGGCGAACAGCCGGGCGATTACCCGCTCGACATTGGCATCAACCACCACGGCACGACGATCAAAGGCAATCGCCGCAATCGCGGCGGCGCTATAGGTCCCTATGCCGGGCAGGCCGCGCAATTCCGCTTCGCTGTCGGGGAACCGCCCAGCCCTCTCGCCCGCAACCTGCTGCGCACAGGCGATGAGATTGCGCGCCCGGGCATAATAGCCAAGCCCCGCCCAGGCCGCGAGAATATCGGCGGGGTCTGCAGTGGCGAGCTTGCCGACATCCGGCCAGCGCGCCGTGAACCTCTCAAAATAGGGGACTACCGCAGCCACGGTTGTCTGTTGCAGCATGATTTCCGACAGCCAGACCCGATAGGGGTCAGGACGCTCCCCGCGCTTCATTGCCGCCGGTCCAGTGCGCCAGGGAAGATCGCGGGCATGCCGGTCATAATGGGCGAGCAGAAGCGCGGCAATTTCGCCGGATTTTTCCACATTTCCGGCTTCGCTATCGACGGACATGGCCGCCCTATGCCATGATCCGCCCGGATATGGAAACCGGCTCAACCGACCGGCCCCCAAAGCGTGCCAAGGCAGGCAAGGCGACCGGTGACAGCAAGCGCGTCTATCAGCGTCCACGCGGCGGAGAGGCCCGTGGCATATCCGATCTCATGCCCGAAATCGGACGCGCCGCCTTTCGCCGGTTCGGCTTTATCCAGAGCTCGGTCGTGACCCGCTGGCCGGAAATAGCCGGACGGCGCTACGCGGCCATGTCGCGGCCCGAATCCATTGCCTTTCCGCAGGGCAAAAAGTCCGACGGTACGCTGAATCTGGTCGTTTCGGACGCGCATGCAGTGCTGATGCAGCATGTCGAGCCGGAATTGCTGGAGCGGGTAAACCGCTTTTTCGGCTATCGCGCCGTGGCCCGCATCAGGATGCGGCACGGCACGATCGCGCCGCTCGCCAGCAGCAATGAGCCTCGCCGCGATCCGCCCAATCTGCGCCCCGTACCGCTGGAACTGGGCGACAGCCTGAGGGACATTGGCGATCCCGAATTGATCGCCGTCCTCGAATCATTGGCGCGCAGCCTTGCCGATTCGGAGGAGAGCGAGCAGGCGGCCAGGGGTAGGCAGGATCGCGCACGCCTTGCACCTGCCCCCAAAGCGCTTGCCGCAACCGCAAAGACAGGAAATGTTAAGCCGCTCGATCCTAATCGACTGCGTTTTGACTGGAATGACGGGAAATCCTGATGAAGACCGGGTTCAAATTCCGCCGCATTGCTTTGGCAGGAGCCCTGGCGCTTGCCCCCGCCGCCATGCTGATCGCGCCGCAACAGGCCGGACAGGCGGCACCTGCCGCGCAGACCGACTGGTCCAGGCGCATTTCGACCACGCCCATGGGTGCGCACATGTTGGGCAACCCGCTCGCCAAGACCAGGCTGGTCGAATATATGAGCTATACCTGCCCGCACTGCGCGCATTTCGAGGAAGAGGCCTATGGCCCGATCCGCAAATTGTTCGTCGGCAAGGGGAATATCAGCTTCGAGGTGCGCAACCTGCTGCGCGACCCGGTAGACATGACGGTGGCGCTGCTGGCGCGTTGCGGCGGAAAGTCCAAATTCTTCGCCAATCACAAGGCACTGCTGGCGCGCCAGTCAGTCTGGCTGGGCAAGGCTGCCAGTGCAAACCAGCAAGGCTGGTATCAGGGACCGTTTGACGACCGGCTGAAGAAGATCAGCGCCGATATAGGCCTGTATGACGAGATGGCGACGCTGGGTTTCACCAGGGCGCAGGCCGATGCCTGCCTGACCGACAAGGCCGCGCAAAAGGCGGTGCTGGCACTCAGCAAATATGGATCGGATACTGACAAGGTCAATGCGACGCCCAGCTTCACGATCAACGGCAAGCTGCTCGACAATGTGCATGATTGGAAAAAGCTGGAGGGTGCTCTGACCAGCGGCTAGAGCAAATACAGAAACCGGTAACGGACTGATTATCGACAAGGACATATGATGAAGACCAGATTGAAGCTGCTGTTCCCCGCGACCCTGGCCCTGGCGCTGGCCGCCTGTGGCGATGGTGGAGACGCCACCGACGCCACCGGCACCGCCGAGGTCATTGCACCGATTGAGGCCCCGGCCGGGCAGAGCTGGACCGAGACGGTCGCGATCAGCGACGATGGCGGATATGTCATGGGCAATCCCGATGCACCGATCCGGCTGGTCGAATATGCGTCGCTCACCTGCTCGCACTGCCGCGATTTCGAGGCCGAGGCATTTGACGAGATCGCCAATGAATTCGTCGCCAGCGGACGGGTGAGCTTTGAAATGCGCAACTTTCTGCTCAATCCCTATGACATTCCGCTGTCGCTGCTGACCCGCTGCGGCACGCCGCAGGCCTATTTCCCGCTGACTCGCCAGTTCTTCGCCAGCCAGTCCGACTTCCTGACCGCGATGCAGGGCAAGAACCAGACGGCGATGCAGGGCGCGTTCGACTTGCCGGAAGACCAGCGCTTCATGGTGCTGGGCCGCGAAATGGGAGCCATCGACTATTTTTCCGCACGAGGCATTTCCGCCGACCAGGCCCAGGCTTGCCTCAGCGATCCGGCCAAGATCAAGGAGCTGCTGGATATTTCGCAAAAGGCGACCAACGAACTGGATGTGAGCGGAACCCCCACCTTCTTCCTGAACGGACAGATGTACGAATTTCAGGGCTGGCCAGCACTGAAGACGCGCCTGCAACAGCTGGGCGCGCGCTGAACGGCGGCGGACCGGTAGGAAGGGGCAAGACACAGGCGTGATGCAAGGGGACGGCAACACCATCGCCATGGAGCCGCTGGACGCGGCCAATGAGGCGACGACCCCTGCCGGGCGCATGGCGTTCAAGCGGCTGAAGCTCAGCGGCTTCAAAAGCTTTGTCGAGCCGGCCGAACTGCGGATCGAGCCGGGACTGACCGGCATTGTCGGCCCCAATGGCTGCGGCAAATCCAACCTGCTGGAAGCAATCCGCTGGGTGATGGGCGAGAGCTCCCCCAAGTCGATGCGCGGCGGCGGCATGGAAGATGTGATCTTCGCCGGAACCGCCGACCGGCCCCAGCGCAACTTTGCCGAGGTTTCGCTGCTCACCGAGGTCAGTCACCGCGTACTGGCATCGATTGACAGCGATGATGGCGAACTGGAGGTCGTCCGCCGGATCGAGCGCGGTGCGGGCTCCGCCTATCGCGCCAATGGCCGCGATGTCCGCGCCAAGGATGTTGCGCTGATCTTTGCCGATGCCGCCACCGGCGCGCACAGCCCGGCGCTGGTCAGTCAGGGCAAGATCGCCGCCGTCATTTCCGCCAAGCCTGCCGAACGGCGGCAGATGCTGGAGGAAGCCGCCGGGATTGCCGGGCTGCATGTGCGGCGCAAGGACGCCGAACAGAAGCTGCGCGCGACCGAGACCAATCTCGGCCGGCTGGAACAGATACTGGCCGATATGGATGTGCGCGCCGGACAGCTGCGCAAACAGGCGCTGGCGGCGGAACGCTATCGCAAGCTGTCCGCCCAGATCGGCACTGCCGAGGCGCGGCTGGTCTTTGCCCGCTGGCGCGATGCCGCTGCCGCCGCGGATGCGGCCCGGGCCGAGGCCAATGCCTGCAATGATCGGGTGAGCCAGGCCCAGGCACTGCATGACGAAGCGCAAAAGGCGCATGGCACGGCCATCGCCACGCTCGCCGATGCGCAAGCCAGGCTGCAAAACCAGCGCGAGCGCGCCAATGAAGAGGCGGCGCGGCTGGCGACGCTGGGCAGCGAACTGGAAGCCGTTCGACAGCGTATTGCCGATCTCGACCGGCAGGCAGACCGCATCCGCGAGGACTCCGCGCGCGAGGACCGGCTGGCGCATGACGCAGCCGAGGCGCTGGGGCGGCTGGAGAAGGAACAGCAGCAATTGCAGGCGGAGATCACTGCCGCCGAGGCTCGCCGCCCGGACCTTGCCAGCCAGCACGACAATCTGGAGCGCATGGCGCGTGACAGCGAGCTGGAGCTGGCCCGGGCGCATGCCGAACAGGCCCGCGCCGATGCCGAGATCAGGCTTGCCGAGGCTGCGCTCAACAGTGCGCGCACCCGCAAGGCGCGCTGCGATGCCGATCTGGCCCGAACCGGCGATCAGCTCGCCCGGCTGGGCGATGCCGGGCAATTGCAATCGATCCTTGCCGATGCCCGGACCGAAAAATCCCGTGCCGAGGCCGCCGTTGAAACCGCCCGCACCGCGCTCGCCACGATCGAGGCGAACCGCGCCAGCCAGACCGAAACACGCGGCAAGGCGGAGGCGGCGCTATCGGCGCTCAATGCCGAACACACCGCGCTGGTCCGCCAGATCGAGGCTATTTCGCGCGACCTGGCCAGCCATGATGGCGATGACCAGGCGCTGGAGCAAGTACGCGCCCGCCCCGGCTATGAACTGGCGCTGGCCGCTGCACTTGGCGATGACCTGCGTGCCGCCATTGGCGCGCTTCCGGGCGATGGCCGCAGCTGGACGGGCAGCGCCATAATGTCCGCAGGGGCCGCACCGGGCGGGTGTGAAGCGCTGGCCGATCATGTCGACGCTCCTGCTGAACTGAAGGCGCGGCTCAGCGCGATTTTCGTTGCCGATAGCGATGACGGCCAGGCGCTTGGCCCGGGGCAAAGGCTTGTCACCCGTGACGGACGTGTGCGCCGCTGGGACGGCTTTGTCGCGCAGGGAGACGGCGCAGGAGCGGCGGAACGGCTGGCGCAGCGCAACCGGCTGGAACAGCTTGAGCTGGAGCGTCCGGCGCTCGATCGGCAGGTGGCCGAAGCCGAGACTTTGCTCAGCGAGAGCCGCGAGGCGCTGGCCAAGCTTCAGGCCAGCCATGGCGAGGCGGCAAAGGCGCGCGACCGCGCCGATGCGGAGCTGCGCGAAGCCTTGCGGGCGCTCGATCAGGCCGAGTTTGCGGTATCGCGCGACGCCGAACGGCGCGAGGAACTGAACGGCCAGATGGCGCAGATGCGCGAGGAAGCCGAAGCCGCTGCCGGCGAACTTGGCGAAGCGGAGGCGCGGCGCAATGCGCTGCCCGACGGGGCGGAGCAGAAACAGGCTGTCGCCGCGCTGGAACAGCAATGCGAGGCAGTTCGCCTGCAGCTGCGCGGCGCGCATCAGGCGCTGGCGGACCTGGACAGCGAACTGGGCACGACTCGCGAAAAGCGCGCGGTCGCCAAGGCCGAGACAAAGAGCTGGCAGGCGCGGTCATCCGAGGCCGCCATCCGCATTCGCGACATGCAGAATCGCGCCGGGGAACTTGCCGAGGAACGCAAGATCATTGCCGATCGGCCCGCCGAGATGGAAACGCTTATCACGGCGCGGCAGGACGAACATGCCCGGCTCTCCGCCGTGCTGGGCGAATTGCAGCAGGCACTGTCGGCGGCGGATGTCACGCTCAAAAACGCCGAACGCAATCAGGCCGAAACTGCAGAGGCGCTGGCAAGCGCCCGCGAGCAGCGCGCCGGGGCTGCCGCCCGCGCCGAGCATCAGGACCAGCGCAGGCAGGAAATGGCGCGGCTGTCTGGCGAGCGTTTCGAATGCCCTCCCCCGCTCTTGCCCGAACGCAAGGAATTCGATGCAGACAATGTTCGCGATGCGGAGAGCGAAGCGGCGGAACATGACCGCCTGCTGCAGAGCCGCGAGCGGCTGGGTGCGGTCAATCTGATCGCTGCCGATGAACTGGCGACGCTGGAAACCGAAATGGCGCAAAGCCAGGGCGAGCATGACGAGCTGATCGAGGCCATTCACCGGCTGCGCGGTTCCATCGGATCGCTGAACCGCGAGGGCCGCCAGCGCCTGCTGGCAGCATTCGCCGCGGTTGACGGACATTTCCAGCAGCTTTTTGCCCGGCTGTTCAATGGCGGCAAGGCGCATCTGGAACTGGTCGACAGCGATGATCCGCTGGAGGCCGGGCTGGAGATCATGGCGCAGCCGCCGGGCAAGAAACTGTCCTCGCTGACCCTGCTGTCAGGCGGCGAACAGGCGCTGACCGCCGTTGCGCTGATCTTTGCGCTGTTCCTCACCAACCCGGCACCGATCTGTGTGCTGGACGAGGTCGATGCGCCGCTCGACGACGCCAATATCGAACGCTTTTGCGATCTGCTCGACCATATGGTCCGCGTCACCGATACCCGCTACCTCATCGTCACCCATAATGCCGTGACGATGAGCCGCATGCACCGGCTGTTCGGCGTCACCATGATCGAAAAGGGCGTCAGCCGCCTGGTTTCCGTCGATCTGGGCGGTGCCGAGGAACTGCTCGCCGCGGAATAGGCCGTACGAATATTGCCGTCAGACGCTAACCCGACACCTTCGCGGCCAGCGCATTGTCGATATCGGCGGCGCTGTGACGCTCGGGAAGCGGCGTATTGCCGAGAACGCGGTTGACGATCTGGCCGCGCTTCACGGCAGGCCGCGCCCCGATTTCCTCCACCCAGCGCCCGACATTTTCAAATTCATGGAGCTGCAGAAATGTCTTCGCCTCGCCATAGGCCAGCCCGCGATGGAGAGCGGCCAGCCAGGTCCAGGCAGCAATATCGGCGATGGAATAATTGTCACCGGCCAGGAAACGGGCCTCGCCCAGCCGCTTGTCGGCGACATCGAACAGCCGCTTGGTCTCCATCGAATAGCGGTCAATGGCATATTGGATCTTCACCGGCGCATAATGATAGAAATGGCCGAAGCCGCCGCCGATAAACGGCGCGGAACCCATTTGCCACATCAGCCAGTTCATCGCCTCGGTCCGCTCCGGCCCGCTTTTCGCCAGCAGGAAATCATATTTCTCGGCCAGGTAGAACAGGATCGATCCGGATTCGAATACCCGCGTCGACGGACTGGTCGAACGATCGAGCAGCGCCGGTATCTTGCTGTTCGGATTGACCGAAACAAAGCCCGAGGAGAACTGGTCGCCCTGGCCGATATTGACGATCCAGGCGTCATATTCTGCATCATGGCCCGCCGCCAGCAACTCCTCCAGCATCACCGTCGCCTTGACGCCATTGGGCGTGCCCAGCGAATAAAGCTGGAGCGGATGCTCGCCGACGGGCAGGTCCTTGTCATGCGTCGCCCCGGAAACCGGGCGGTTGATGCTGGCAAACTGCCCGCCATTTTCCTTGTCCCATACCCAGATGGCAGGCGGCGTATATTCTTCGGATTGCGACATGGGGGTTCCTCTCCTCGCAAGCTTTGGTCTCAACCAGACTCGGTTTCGATATGCCACCAGAATAGGTGCCATCCGCGAAAAAGCCAGCCGGCGCGCCACAAGAGATTATCCCATGGGGTAGAGGATTTCTTTTGTAACCTTGTGCACCGCCTTCATCACATCGTCGGGCAGCACCATGTCCGCCGCCGCGAAAATATCGTCGAGCTGCTCCTCGCAGGATACGCCGACAATGGTCGAGGCGACGAAATCATGCTGTTTCGACCAGGCGGTGGCCAGCGTGACCGGAGCAAGCCCGGCTTCGCGCGCCACCTCGATCAGCCGCGCCGTCGATTGCTGCGCGCGCGGACCGGCGAAACGCTGCGCCATCGCGCTGTGCCGCCCGCCCATGTCGATATAACGGGAGAAACGCGCGCCATCGGGTCGCGCGCCATCCTGATATTTGCCCGAAAGCACGCCGCCACCCAGCGGCGAATAGGGAATCAGGCTAACCCCTTCATGCCGGCACACCTGGGCCAGCTCATCCTCGAAGCGGCGGTTGTTCATGGAAAAATTGTTCTGGATCGACTGGTATCGCGCCACGCCCAGCCTTGACGATGCCTCGATGCTCTTCATCAGGCCCCAGCTGGTTTCGTTGGAACAGCCCAGCACCCGCACCTTTCCGGCACGGACCAGTTCGTCCAGCGTCTCCATGACCTCGTCATAATCCGATCCGTGATCGGGCCAGTGCGTCTGGTAGAGGTCGACATAATCGGTGCCGAGCCGCTTCAGGCTGCCCTCAATGGCGCGGGTGATATTATGACGGTCGGCCGCCGTCATGCCCGCACGCTGCGACGATGTGATCCAGCCATGGCTTGGCCCGGAGACCTTGGTGGCGATCAGCACCGCGTCGCGATCCTTCGTCTTCAGCCATTTGCCGACAATCTCTTCGGTACGGCCGGCCCATTTCGGATCGGGCGGCACGGGATAGTTTTCCGCCGTGTCATAAAAGGTGATCCCCTGTTCGAAACAGCGGTCGAGGATGCGCAACGCGCTGGCCTCGTCGGTCTGCGACCCGAACACCATGGTTCCCATGCAGATGTCTGACACATAGAGCGCGCTGCGGCCCAGGCGGCGATATTTCATGGCGCAATTCCTTCAGCGATAGTCTGGATTTACCGGGTCACCGGCCGGGGGGTATCGCCATCATGGGACGGCGCGGCGTCCTGCGTCAAGCGCTTCCCACGCTGGCCATGGCCAGGAACAGCAACAGCCCGGCCATGCGATTGCTGCGAAACTTGGCCAGCGGATCCGCACCGTCATCGATCTTCAGCGTCGCCACCTGCCAGAACAGATGCAGCGCCACCGGAACCAGCGCCAGCAGCGCCAGCCAGTCGGGCCGCACCAGCCACAGCGCCCCGCCCCATAGTGCAAGCGCGACCAGATAGAGCAGCAGCACGCCGGGCCTCACATTTGTGCCCATCGCCCGCGCGCTGGAGCGGATGCCGACCAGCGCATCATCCTCCATATCCTGCAGCGCATAGATCGTGTCATAGCCGATGGTCCAGCAGGCGCATCCGGCATAGAGGAGCACAACCGGCAGAGCGATGGCATCATGGATCGCCGCCCATGCGACCAGCGCCCCCCAGCTGAACACCAGCCCCAGCCACGCCTGGGGCCACCATGTGATCCGCTTCATGAACGGATAGGCCGCCACCAGCGCCAGACTGCCCAATGCGATCAGCGCGGCAACAAGGCGAAGCTGGAACAGGACCACAAGGCCGGCAAGGCTGAGCAGCACCAGCCAGATCCACGCCGCCTTCATGCTTACTGCTCCGCTCGCCAGTGGGCGCGACGCGGTGCGCGCCACTTGCGCATCGAGATCGCGGTCGACAATATCATTATAGACACAGCCCGCGCCGCGCATCGCGATGCTGCCAAGCAGGAACCACAGCAACAGGTCCCAGCGCACAATGACGCCCCCCGCCAGACCCAGTCCTGCCGCGCAAGGCCAGAACAGCAGCCACCAGCCAATGGGGCGGTCGAACCGGGCAAGCAGCGCAAAGGGACGCGCAGATGCGGGCAACAGGCCCAGCCATCCGGTCGTCTGGCTGTCGGGAAGAGACTGGTTGTCATCAGGCGGCTGGCTGGGATCAGAGTCCATGATAGCCCATGGCATAGCGGCTGTCCGATGCGGCGTCATGCTGAACTTGTGCCGGAATTATTTGGTGACTAGAGCAGGCATGCCCCCTGATGAAAGGCTGGACATTGCCCGCAACCCCCGCCTGGCCACCCAAGAGCGCGCCGCGCCTCTATGTCGAAACGCCGCTTTCGACCGGCAGCGAAATCGCGCTAGCCGGGCCGCAGGCGCATTATCTGCTGAATGTCATGCGCATCGCCGAAGGCGCAATGGTCAAGCTGTTCGATAACAGCAGCGGCGAATATCTGGCGCGGGTAACAGCGCGCGGAAAACGCGATCTGGTGCTGACCGTGGAGGGACAGACCCGCCCCCGCGAGGCCGTGCCAGATTTCTGGCTGTGCGCCGCGCCGATCAAGCGCCAGCGTTTCGACTGGATGGCCGAAAAGGCGTGCGAGCTGGGCGTTGCGCGGTTTGTGCCGGTGATGACGGCGCGCGCCGTGGTGGACAAGGTGAAGTCCGACCGGCTGATGGCGCATATGATCGAGGCCGCCGAACAATGCGAGCGCACGGCGCTGCCCGAACTGGCCGAGATGATGTCGCTGGATGCGCTGCTGGCAGGCTGGCCGCCGGAAAGGCATTTGTTCTTCGCCGATGAGCGGCTGCACGAACAGGGAGAAGGATCGTTCCGCGCCGCGCTGCGCGCCCATGCCGGTCCCGCCGCCGTGCTGATCGGGCCGGAGGGCGGCTTCACCGATGAGGAAGGCGATGCGATACGCGCCCATCCGGCCAGTGTTCCCGTCTCGCTGGGGCCGCGCATCCTGCGCGCGGACACCGCCGCCATTGCGGCGACGGCGCTGTGGATGGCCGGGCGCGGCGACTGGGACAGCTGAAAGCGAGACAAAAAAGACTGGCACCGGTTGCAATCCGAAACTAAACCGGCGTCCCCAAAAGGTATTTTCAAGGCCGATAATGAGCACAAGAACCGCCAGCCAGGATGAGGAACCCGTTATCGAATCAATCGACCAGCTGGTCGAGCCGATGGCTGGCGGTGAAAAACCCCGTGAACGCTGGCGCATCGGCACCGAACATGAAAAGTTCGTCTATTGCGTGCGCGATCACCATGCCCCCGCCTATGACGAGCCGGGCGGCATCCGCGACCTGCTGATGGCGCTGACCGAATATGGCTGGGAACCAATTGAAGAGCTGGCAGCGGACGGCCAGTCCAGCAATGTCATCGCCATGAAGGGTGCCGACGGCACCGTCAGCCTGGAACCGGCAGGACAGCTGGAACTGTCGGGCGCGCCGCTGGAAAACCTGCATGAGACCTGCAATGAGACCGGTCGCCATCTGGAGCAGGTAAAGGCGATTGGCGAGATGACTGGCAAGGGCTTTCTGGGCCTTGGCATGTGGCCGGACAAGCGCCGCGAGGACCTGCCAATCATGCCCAAGGGGCGCTATGGCATCATGCTGCGCCATATGCCGCGGGTCGGCAATCTGGGGCTGGACATGATGCTGCGCACCTGCACCATCCAGGTCAATCTCGACTATGCCAGCGAAGCCGATATGGTGCAGAAATTCCGCGTCGGCCTGGCGCTGCAACCGCTCGCGACGGCGCTATTCGCCAATTCGCCCTTTACCGACGGCAAGCCCAATGGCTTCCTTTCCTATCGCAGCCATATCTGGTCAGATACCGATCCGGCGCGCACCGGCATGCTGCCCTTCGTGTTCGAACCGGGCTTCGGCTATCAGCGCTATGTCGACTATATGCTCGATGTGCCGATGTACTTTGTCTATCGCGAGGGACGCTATATCGACGCAGCGGGGCTGAGCTTCCGCGATTTTCTGGATGGCAAGCTGTCGGTCCTGCCCGGCGAGCGCCCGACGATGAGCGACTGGAACGATCACCTTTCAACTGCCTTTCCCGAAGTGCGCCTCAAAAGCTTTCTGGAGATGCGGGGGGCCGATGGCGGCCCGTGGAACCGCATCTGTGCCCTGCCCGCCTTCTGGGTCGGCCTGCTCTATGATCAGGGCGCACTCGATGCCGCCTGGGATCTCGTCAAGAACTGGACGATGGAAGAGCGCGAGGCACTGCGTAACGCGGTACCCCGGCTGGGGCTGAATGCGCCGATAGCGGGTGGCGGCAAGCTGATCGACATTGCCGGCGAGGTGCTGGAAATCGCCTCGCGCGGCCTCGCGGCGCGCGGAAGGCTGAACACCGGCGGCGACAATGAAACCGGATTTCTGGAGCCGCTGCGCGATATCGTCAAACGCGGCAAGACCCCGGCGGAAGACCTGCTCGACCTCTATCATGGCGCGTGGCAGGGCGACCTTGACCGCATCTACGACCATTTGCGCTTCTGACAAGGCACCTGAGCGGCTTCATTCGGCAGGCGGTTCGCTTTCGCGTTTCAGAAAGGCGATGATGTCAGCGCGCTTTTGCGGATCGCCAAGCCGGAAACCCATTTTCGCGCCCGGCACATAGGCCATGGGATTGGCCAGCCAGCCATCAAGGCTTTCCGCATCCCATTCAAAGTCCGCCGCCGCCAGCGCAGCGGAATAGGCATATTCCGGCGCGCTGCCCGCCTTGCGACCATAGACCCCGCGATGGGCCGGCCCGATCCGGTTGCGATCGAGCGAATGACAGCCGCTGCAGCTATTCTCATAGGTTTCCGCGCCGCGATCGGCATCGCCTTCGGGCATGACGGCTTCATCATCGGAACCGGCATGGGCAACCGAAATCGCAAGCACCATGGCAGCAACGGTCAGCGTTGATCGGAACAGAACGGCCATCGTCATGTCTCCCTGTCGGTCCGGCGACGCAACCGCGAGGGGCGCGCCGCCGGTAGCCGGTCAGCCACCGAAGATCAGCGGATCGGAAGGATAGGCATCGCCCAGCGCATTGTTGAGCAGCGCCCAATGGGTTGCCTCATCCGCCGCCAGACGTCCGGATATCTGCTTCAGGCCAGAATCCATGAAGGACGGGATCACGCCCAGATAGGCATTGGCGGCGCCACGCTCCAGCTTGCGCGCCAGCTTCAGCACATCGGCCTGGCCCTTGACGGTATTGGCGATGTCCAGTTCAGCGACATAGGTTTCGGTCGACTTGGATTCGACCGGGCTGCCGCCCATGCTCTCGATGGCGCCGATCAGAGCATCGCGATGCCCCTTGTGATGGCCCTGGAACAGCACTGCCACATCCAGCACGCCTTTTTCGAGCAGGCCGCTTTCCGCACCAATCTGATAGGCGGCAATCGCCTCATGCTCCAGGCCCAGGGCGACGTTCAGGATGGCCACATCGCCCGATGCATCGCCTTCATGATGGTTCATGGCATGCGCCACGCTGGTATTGCCGAGCACGCCGATTGCGGCGACCGACAGCATGCTGCCGCCCATGGTGCCCAGCATCGAACGGCGCGAATGGATAAGTTCGTTCTTCACGGTAATTCTCCCACTGTTTTTGGATTTGCGGGCGACCTTTTTGAACCGCAGGAGAAGTATAACAGGGATTCGTTTCGGCAGATTGTGACCCGCCGCATAGCAAGCTCGATTTGTCGGGCTTTTGGGGCGACCGAACGCCTTTTCGCGTGTTTATTCGGCGGGTTCGGTCATCGGCGAATCGCCGCCCGACGCTACGGAAACAGCGCGCGGACGCGATAATAGTCCCTTCACGGCGCTGAGCAGCCGGGGCACCGGGCCGTTGCGCTCCATCCATGCCGCATAGTCGCGATAGGCGGGATCGGACATGAGATGCTTTTCCTCTGTCCGCGCCCGCCAGTAGTAAACGGCGGAGACTGCAACAATGATCGCGCTGTTGCGCGCCGCGTCCTGCCATGATCCGCTGGTGACGAGGAACGGCATGGTCGCGAACCACCAATAGGCATTTTTCGACAGATAGGCGGGGTGCTTGGTCCAGCGATAGGGCCCGTGGGTCAGGATGCCGCGATGGGTGAGATTGGAAAAGCGCAGGCCGAACGCCACCGTCGCCCAGGCATAAACCCCTGTCAGGAATACCAGCCAGGCACCCCAGACCATCAGCACCCAGGGGTGGCCATCCAGCCAATAGGCCCAGTCAGCGGTGGCGACATGATAGTTGAGCGGCCCGTTATCGCCCATCAGGATGAACGGCGGATAGCAGATCAGGGCCGCGACCCAGCCCGCCATGAAGGGATTGGCGGTGCGGATATGCGCATCGAGCGGCTTCATCGTCAGCATATAGCCGACCGTCGCAAACTGCACATCGACGACGAACATGGCGATAATCAGCCAGTTGGCGATCCATACCGGATTGGTGGCGATTTCAGCGATATTGGCGTTGACGATATCCGCATAGCCGCCCGGCACGATGGAGATCATGAAGGCAAGGAAAAACCCCTTCACGGCCCAGGCGCGCAGATGATGGCGGATCGCCTCTGCATCCCAGCCCTTCTGTCCGGCGATCAGCGTTCCCAGATGCCAGCATCCGTCGCGCGGATCGACCAGATAGCGGTCCAGCCAGATCACATAGGGGATGGAGGCGAGGAACAGGAACGGTGCAGCGGCAGTGAACACCTCCATGGAAAAGAGATACTGGCCCGCCCAGTACCAGCGGGCTATGGCATAGAGGATTGCGATCCCGCCCCAGGTGGCCCACAGGCCGGTCAGCTTGATGAGGCTGATGTCCATCACGTCCCTGACGGCGCGCGGGCTGGACCAGTCTATTCCGGTGCTCTCCCGCCGGTGCACCTTGTCAACCAGCAGCGACCACACAACCATTGGCAGGCCGCATGCCGCGACCGAAGTCATCGCCGCGTTGGGACCGTCAAAACCGTAATGGCGCGCGATCAATATCCATGTCGCCAGCCCGGCAAGACCCGCCAGGCCCGCACCATGGCTCACCGCGCTTTTGGGGCACGGATCATCTGCAGGAGCTTTGCGCCAGAACATCACAAATGCCGCTTAACCAACAAAGGTAAGCAAGCCATGAAGATCAGGCGGTTTTTGGCGCCCCGAACAGCCAGCCGCCCAGAATTGCGGCGGCCAAGGCCCCGGCGAGCTGCGCCAGGATGAACATCGGGACGTCAGCCGGCGCAATCCCGGCAAAGCTGTTGGACAGGCTTCGCGCGATGGCGATGCCCGGATTGGCAAAGCTGGTCGAGCTGGTGAACCAGTAACCCGCTGTAATATAAAGGCCCACCGCCATTGCCACGCTGTCGGCGCGAAAGCGCACCGTACCCAATATGGTGAGGATCAGGCCGAATGTAGCGACGAACTCGCCCGCCCATTGGCCGATGCCGCTGCGCGTCTTGAGCGAGAATTGCAATATCGGCAGATCGAACATCAGATGCGCGATCCACACGCCGATAATGCCGCCGCCAATCTGCATCAATATATAGAGCATGGCTTCGCTGCTGCCTATTTCCCGCCGCCACAGCGCGACAAGGCTGACCGCAGGGTTGAAATGCGCGCCCGAAACCGGCCCCAATATGGTGATCAGCACATAGAGGATCGCGCCGGTCGCCAGCGTATTGCCAAGCAGTGCTATCGCGACATTCCCGCCGGACAATGCCTCGGCCATGATCCCTGAACCGACAACGGTTGCGAACAGCAGAGCCGAACCCAGCGCCTCCGATGCCAGTCGCCGGGCGCGATCGGGCCTTGCCGGTTCGGGATGGCTTTCCACCGGCGGCACGACATCGCTGACCAGATGTTCGCCGCCGCCTGTCCCGTCAGCCATGCAATCAATCCCTTCCCGCCTGCTTCAGAAATCCATATGCGCGCTATCCAGCGCATATTGCAGCAGCTGTGTGCGTTCCTGCATGGCACTGGCAAGGCAATATTCATCGCCACAGGCATTGCGAACCGTCTGCAGCCACATCATCTGGTCCTGGCGGACATAGGGCGCGTCGGCACCGGCGGCATCGATCACGCGATTATAGACTGTCACCATCTGGCGATCGAGCACGGCCAGTTCATCCGAACCGCAGATCATCCGCTCCGCCGCATTTCCGGCGCGCGCGCAGTTGAAGCTGGGATTTGAAGTCCGCACCACCGGTTCCGGCTCATCGGGCGCGGTGGCATCGGCGAGCGCTTCATCATCGCTCACCGGCTCGTCCTCTCCGCTGTCGAGCAAGCCCTGCGCGCCGTCGTCCATCGCATCATCCTCGACCAGCACGTCATCGTCCATCGCCACCTCGTCGGATATCAGCCCGACAAGCCCCATGATGAGCAGCAAGGCGGCAAACCCGCCGCCCAGCACCCAGATCCACTGCGGAACACCGGCAATTTTCGGAATCGGGCGCGCCTGCACTGGCTCTGGAGGCGGTGCTGGCGGAGGCAGAGGAGGCGGAGGGGTTACGGGCTCGACCGGCATTTCGGCCTGTTCCGGTTCACGCGATACCACAGGCCCGACCGGTTCGGTCAGGCTCTCCACCAGCGCCGCATTGTCCACGGTGCTGGGCGCGGCGGTCGCAAATTCATGCGCCTTTTGGGCGATGCGGCGGATCGTTCCGTCGCGCTGCTCCAGCCAGTCAATCCATTGCGAGTCGGCGAGATGATAGGCGAGTTCCTGCGGATCGACCGCCTCCAGCCGCAAGGGAATGATCGCCTTGCCCGCCGTGTCACCGAGGATCAGCTCGCGCTTGACATGACGGCTCTGGTCGGACCGGCTGCAGAACAGCAGCAACAAGGCCGAACTTTCCTCAATGGCATTTTTCACCGACCGGTCGAACGGCTCTCCCGGATCGATATCGCGCGGTGCGATCCAGCAGCTCACGCCATGCTGGGCCAGTGCCTTTTCGACATGCAGCGCCACATCGACCTTGCTCGAATGATGGCTGACGAACAGCCTGACCTGATTTGCACCCGGCTTTGCATTGGCTTGCGAATTCGGCATGGCCCGACCCCCGATGGTCCATGGATGATGCCGGACCCTAGCAAAAAGCCATGACCTTTTACAGGAAATAGGCCGATTCGTTCTGTGATGCGAATCACTGGGCCTATTGTTCCGGGAAATCACAATTCCGAAAGGTTAAGTAATTTTTTACCAAAAAGTCGCGTTTTCCCTGATTAATGCAAAACAGACATGGTTACTATAATAATAATGCGTCCATATGGGGTCTTTCTTATGATGAATTGGAACAATTTCCTGTTTCGCATATTACCAGCTGCAGATAATATTGTGGACATTCAACATGGGATCAAATGTCATGGGCTGTCTGAAAAGTTCCTATCATGATATTCGCTGCGAAACGCGCTTTCCGACCGATATTGCCGGAATGGCCCGCAGCGAAAACCGTTATGAACGCGTTCGCCTGATCGACATTTCCGATCATGGCTGCATGGTCGAGGGGCTGAGCATGCCGCAATGCGGCCAGCACATCCGCCTGTCGGGTCGCGGCTATGATATTGGCGGGGTCATCCGCTGGATAGACGGACGCAATTGCGGGGTGAAGTTCGACACGGCGATCCATGCGCTGGCGGTGGTGCGCGCCAATTTCCGCTGCACAGCGCCGGTGCCCCGCGAAGGCCAGCCCCTGCCCGCGCGGCATGCGGTAAACGAAATCTGAAGGAATTTTAGCCAACACAGGCGGCATGCATCGCGCCAGATTCATCCGCCTCGCCATATCCCTTGCCGCCCTGACCCTGTCGATGCCGGTCACGACCGCAGCGCTGGCCCAGGACAGCGACGGCATCCAGTGCGTGCCCTATGTCCGCGAAGTGACCGGGGTCCGCATTTTCGGCGATGCGCACAGCTGGTGGGACCAGGCCGAGGGTCGCTATGACCGCGGCACCCTGCCCCGTCCCGGCGCAGTCATGGCATTCCGCCCCTATGGATCAATGAGCCTCGGCCATGTCGCCGCAGTCAGCAGGATTGTCGACAGCCGGACGGTTCTGCTCGATCATGCCAACTGGTCGCCAATCAATGGCCGGCGCGGCCAGATCGAACGCAATGTGATGGCGGTCGACGTTTCACCGAATAATGACTGGAGCCGGGTGCGCGTCTGGTACGATCCCATTCAGGGCCTGGGCACCACCGAATATCCGCTGGCAGGCTTTATCTATCCCGCCGCTCCGGCACAAAAGCCACCCAGGATGCAATATGCCTCCGCCCGGGTTACGGAGAGCGTCCGCACACCTGTCAATGCCCAGCCGGTTCAGAGCGATACTGCGGCCCCCGATCCGATTGGCGACCTGCTAGAACAGCTCGGCCAGTAAAGAAGTTCCTCCAGTCCGCGTTAGAGCCAGATGGGATAAGCCCGAAGCGTCATTGCGAGGGGCGCAGCCCCGAAGCAATCCAGAGGCAGCTATGAACCGCGCTGGATTGCTTCGCTTCGCTCGCAATGACGAAGAGGTTCAGAGTAATGTCATCCCGCTCTAGCAACCGGCGGATCGTCACCCAGATCCTCGAACCATGCCTCGACCGGTCCGCTCAGCTTGATGGTCAGCGGATTGCCCTTGCGGTCCAGAGTCCGGCCCGCCTGGACCCGCACCCAGCCCTCGGAAATGCAATATTCCTCGACATTGGTCTTCACGCTGCCCTTGAACCGGATACCGACCCCGCGCGCAAGCAATTCGCCGTCATAATGCGGGCTGCCGGGATGGCTGGCGAGGCGGTCGGGCGGTGTATCGGTCATTATCCTGTCCTGATATGCTGGGTATCAAAGGAGCGTCCTTTAACCGGCGTTATTGCACGTCGCAATAGACCTGACGGATCACGCCGCTGGCGACCAGCGCGCGAAACCGCTGAACGGCGTCCTGCATGCCCGGCAGGGCAACCGGCGTGGCGGTCTCGTCAACATCGCGGCTCGCCGCAACGAGCCGCAACATGGCCGAAGGGTCTGTGGTCAGCACCCGCCCCCGGCGCGGTGTTGAAGCGGAATTTATCCCGATCACCCGTCCTGCCTGATCAAGCGTCGGTCCGCCGCTGATGCCGCCGAGCGATCCGCTGGAGGGGGGCGAGCGTCCCTCCTCCGCCCAGGCGAAGATCGGCTCATACTGGTCACCGCGCGCGCCGCGCCGGGCCGAAGCGGCACCCATGAAGCGCGACAGAACGACCGCCGGACTGCCGCCCGGAAAACCCATATGATAGCCATATTCGCCGTTTTCGGGAGCATCCGGAGCGATGGGCAGGATGATGGCGGAACGCGGACCATCGCGCACCAGCGCGGCATCGGCTTCGCTGCTCTCCAGCACCCGGCCAACCAGTTCGACCTCGCCATCACGGACGATACCCAGCCGGTCGCAATCATGGGTAACGTGCTCCGCCGTCATCCACACACCGTCGGAATCAATGGCAAAGGCCGTGCCCTGGCTGTCCTGTTGCGGTCCGCTATCCTCGATCAGGAAGGATTCCCCGGGAAGCTGCGGCATGGGTCGCCGGGGGCTGCGCGGATCGAACTGCTCGGCCTCGACGCCCGGCGCACCTGTCCAGTCATCCTCGCCATTGTCCAGCCACACTGCCAGCAGCATCAGCCCCAATATCCAGGGAACGCATCCGCGCCGGTTCTTCCTGGCCATGTCCGGTCCCCGGGCCTGATCAGCCGGAAACCGCCGCAGCGTTGAGCGCCGCCAGCGCAATCTTGGTCATCGCCAGAAAGATTGCGGGGCCGGTCTCATCCTCCTCGATCCGCTTCGACAGGCCACCGATCAGGAAATCAACGGCGCGAAAGGCGATAAGCTGCAAGATCAGCGTCACGCTGCCCCAGATGATGACGTCCCAGACATTGACCGATGCGGCAAGGCAAAAGGCCAGCGGCAGTGCCAGCCCGATCGCTGCACCGCCAAAGGATATGGAAGCGGCCTTGTTACCGGCGCGGATCAGCACGAATTCATTGTGCGGCGTGATCCAGCTGTAGATCGCCATGGCTATAGCCCACACCACGGTCGCACTTCCGAGGTGAAGCATGAATATCGGCAGGCCTGCCATCAGGCTCTGAAACACGGGTGTCGGATCGCTCATGGAACAAAGGTTAGCCGAATGGATGCAATTGGCAATATGCCGCGAAGCATCATGCCAGCGCATCCCAGATCAGCTTGCCGCCGAGCAGCACCATCATCGCATAGACCAGCGTATAGAAAGCGCGGGTGCGGATGCGGCGGATGATCCACACCCCCGCCAGTGTGCTGGCAATTGCCAGCGGAACCATGATCGCACTGGTGACCAGAATGTCGGTGCTGAACTCGCCCAGCGCGGCATAGGCCGGAACCTTGGCCCAGTTCACGACGGCGAAGATGATTGATGCCGTACCCAGATAGGTTTCATGGGGCAGCTTGCGCGGCGTCACCCACATTTGCAGCGGCGGCCCGCCAGCATGCGCGATATGGCTGGCAAAGCCGGTCGCCACGCCGAACAGGCTGCCCACCCAGCCCGGCGAGGTCGATGCCGCAACGAAACGTCCGCCGCGTTCGACCCAGAGGCGATACAGCCCGAACCCCAACGTGATCGCGCCAAGCGTCGCCATGACCGCCCTGACCGACAGCGAGGCGGAAAACAGATAGCCTATGCCAACCCCGGCAAGCGCGCCGGGCAGCATCCAGGCAATGATCCAGCCATTCCAGCTCTTGCGAAAGGACCAGACGCTGACGACATCCTGAACCAGCAGGATCGGCAGCAGGATCGCGGCGGCCTGCATCGGCGGCATCGCCAGCGCCATAAACGGCGTGGCCAGCGCGCCAAGGCCTGCCAGCCCGCCCTTGCCAAGACCGACAAGGATCACCGCAAAGATGGTCACTATCCAGAAAGCGGGGTCATGGATCATGGAATGCGCCTAATCGCCAGAGGTCCGCGCGAATAGTGGCTTTGGCGGTCAGATCGAAAAAAAGGGCGGCCCGAAGACCGCCCCTGCCGATGCCGGTCGCCGAAACGACCGCATCTGCCCCCCCAAATCAGAACTTGAAGCCTGCAGCGATGCCGTAACGGCGCGGTTCCAGCGTGAAGACGTTGGTATAGTTGCCCGACGACTGATCGGTGACATACAGGCCGGTCACCGAGCTGCTGTTGCCGATATTCTGGACAAAGCCGCGCACATACCAGCTGTCATCGGCGCTGTTCAGCTGAAGCTGGGCGTTCATCTGGACATAGCCTTTGATCTTGTTGACGTTGCCGTTGAAGATGCTGCCATAGCTGTCACCGGTATAGGCAAGGTCAAAGCGCGGAACCAGCGTCATGTCATTGTCGAAATTGACGGTGTACTGGATACCGGCGCTGAACTTGTAATTCGGTGCCTGGGGCAGTTCATTGCCCTTGATGTTCACCGGAATACCGGCAGAGAACACCTCGACCCCGCCAAAGGCAGCGCCGACGGTCGATGCAGCAGCACTCAGAATGCCGCAGATACTGAAGGCACCGGTGGACGCAATGCCGCCATCAGCCGGGAATGAGGTTGTTCCCTGTAGATTGGCACCGCCCTGAACACCAAAGGATGCAAACGCGCCCTGGTTGATCAGGGTGTTGACCTGATTGACGAAGCCATTGGCACCAGCAGCATTGCCCGGCGTGGTCGGCGCGACCGCACAGTTGGCCGCATTGGTGATATCCTTGATGATCACCGCATCGGCCCGGCCACCGCCAAAGTCACGCGGATTGCTGGTAAAGGTATCTTTCGACACCTTGGTGTGCAGATAGCTGAAGCCCAGATTGATCGTCAGATTGGGATCGGGCCGCAGGATGGCATCCGCCTCCAGACCGTAGATATCGGCATCGACATTGTCGTTGACCGCGGTCCGCGCGACGATCTTGCTGAGCTGCAGATCCTTGTACTTGTAATAGAAGGCGGTCAGGTTGAGCTGCAGCTGGCCATTGCCGAACGTGTTCTTCGATCCGATTTCAAACGCGTCGACCTGTTCCGGCCGGAAGGCTTCGGGCACTGCGAAGATGGGCTGCAGAGGCGGGTTAATGCCGCCCGATTTGTAACCGCGCGAATAGGACGCATAGAGCAGATTGTCCGGCGTGATCTTGTAATCAAGCACAGCACGTCCGGTCAGCTCGTCAAAGGCGACCTGGCGTTCCTGGATGATCTGGTTTCCGGCCAGCCCGGGATCGGCATCATAGGTGACCACAAAAGGCGAGTCGAAAACAGTTCCGGTCTGGCCGAACGGCACCAGGAAACTGGCCAGCGTCGAACGCGCGCGGACCTTTTTCTTGTCGTCATTATAGCGCAGGCCAAGGGTCAGCTTCAGATCGTCGCTGATCTCGAAATAGGTCTCGCCGAAAATGCCGAACGACTTGATCCTGAGGTCATCGGTATTGTTGCGGAAATAGGGCGTGCCCAGGAACGAGGGCGGAAGGCCATTGGCAAAGGCGTTGAACGCCCCCAATACACCGGTCAGATAGTCGATCGGGAAGGCGTTCACATAATAGCTGTTCTCGGTCAGGTGGTAATTGGCATAGATGCCACCGAGCAGGAAGTTGAACGGTCCATCGAAATCACTGGTAAGGATCGCTTCCGCAGACCAGCTGCTGTTATCCTGATTGGAACGGTCGAACTGCAGCGGGTTGTCGCTGCAGATACTGTTGCCGCCAAAAGAGCCGAAGCCCGATGTGTCGGTATCCGACGTACACAGGACACCAGTCGGTCCGTTGGGAATAAGCGCAGCGGCGACCGGCGCGAAATAGGCAGCCGAGCCCGGTACGAAAGCGGGGCTTGCAACACCGGTCGGAATGCCGTTTGCAGCAAAGAAGGCCAGCGTGTTGAGGCCGCCCGCGAACAGCGAACGATCCTGGATGTTGCTGTTATAATCCTGGCGCGAGTCCAGCTTGACCTTCTGATATTGGCCGGAAACGCTGAGCGCGACCGCTCCGAAATTATGCTCGATCTCGCCGCGCAGGATCAGTTCGCTGGTGAAATAATCCGGCGTAAAGGCTGAATTGATCGACCGGGAATCGGGCGAAATCGTCGTGTTCGCATAAACATCCGGGCCATAAAGGCTGCCCAGCGCAAATGCAGTCGGAATGCCCTGCGTCGCCAGGAACTCGCTGGAAGTCAGCGCGGCCGTAAAGGTCGCATTGCCATTGAACGGAGCGGCATCGCGGCGATTGTTGAGGCAGCCCAAAATGCCCGTCGGGTCGGTCTGGCAAAGCTGTTTCTGCAAACGGGTGCGCTTGTCATTTTCGCGGAAATAGGATGCCATCAGGTCGATGGTGGTATCCGGACCCGGCTCGAAACGGAGCGATCCGCGCACCGAATAGAGATCGCGATCATCGATCCGCGTGCCAAGGAACGTATTCTTGGTATAGCCGTCACGATTGACGTAGATACCGGCGGCGCGGAAGGCGAGCGTTTCGCCCAGCGGCACATTGATCATGCCCTTGGCCTTGATCGACTCGTAATTGCCATATTCCGCGTCAACCGAACCGGAAAAACCGGAGAAATCGGGTTTGGCGGTCACGACATTGACCACGCCCGATGTCGCGTTGCGCCCGAACAGCGTGCCCTGCGGCCCGCGCAGAACCTCGACACGCTCAAGGTCGTAAAACTCGGTTTCGAACAGGCGGGTCGAAAACAGCGGCGAACCGTTCAGGTGGATTGCGGTCGCGCTGTCGCACGATGTACCGACGCAAAGGTCGCCAATGCCGCGAATGGTAAAACTCGCCGAAGTAAAGTTGGTCTTGGTGAAAGTAACGTTGGGAAGAGTCAGCTGAAGGTCAGAGCTGTTCTCAATCTGCTGTGCTTCGAGTGCTTCAGCGGAAAACGCGCTGACTGCAATCGGAACGTCCTGCAACCGCTGCGACGGGGTGTATCCCCTTGACATACGTAGAACGAATGGGGTATATCATGCCTCATGACAACGAAACCCCTCACTACCGCGCAGTTCTTTCGCCAGTTTCCTGACGACGAAACCTGTCTCCAGCATTTGTTCGATGTTCGCTTTGGGCAGGGCTTTGAATGTCCATCATGCGAACGCCCTTCCAACTGGTATCGGATCAAGGCCGAACGCGCCTATTCCTGCCAGTGGTGCGGCCATCACCTGCACCCCACGGTTGGCACCCCGTTTCAGCAGACGCGCACCCCGTTGCAGCTCTGGTTCTATGCTATCCACCTGTTCACGACCACGCGGCACGGCGTCAGCGCCAAGGAATTGCAGCGCCAGCTCGGTGTGACCTACAAGACCGCATGGCGCATGGCGACGTTAATCCGCGAACACATGGCGGACGTTGACGGCGAAGCCCCCATTGGCGGACCAGGCACAAGCGTTGAAATCGACGAGACGCTTGTGGGCGGTGTCAAGAAAGGCGCTCACAACCGGGGCAGCAAGGCCAAGACTGTCCTTGTAGGCGCGCTACAGCGCGGCGGCGACCTGATTACCGCTGTTGTCGCGAACCAGCGCCGCGACACGCTGGAGCCGTTCGTAAAGGCGAATGTCCGGATCGGCGGCAATGTCCATACCGACGAATTGCGCAGCTATGCCAATTTGGGCGCGGCGGGCTATCGGCATGCCACCGTCAACCATAGCGCAGAAGAATATGCCTATTTCGACTATCGCCTTGGCGACACGGTTTCAGTGAACGCAATCGAGAATTTCTGGCGTCACCTGAAATGCTCGATCAACGGCACGCATACCAGCGTCAGCCCGAAATACCTTGGCCTCTATGCCAAGGAGTTCGAGTATCGCTTCAATCGTCGCGGTCGTCCGGAGTCGATGCTTTCGGAGCTTCTTTCGACTTTCCGGCCATTGAGCGCAGGGTAGCACCAAAGGCTTCCGAATCACCTTTTTCGCTTTTGTGCTCGGCGATAAACTGGCGTAGCTTACCCTGCTCAATAGCTTCACGCAGCGTCGTCAAGGCGATCTCCATGGTCCATGATGTAAATACGCTCTAGCAGCCCGGAACGAAAGCCTAGCTTTGCTTGAACGCGAATGATTGATCGATTGGCGGCCGCTTCTGTATAGGCATTTGGAACCTGCTCAAAAACCGGGTCTCGCACATCAGCTGAAATATAGCTGCCTGGAATATTGGGATTCTCAACATTAAGTTTCCGATTATGAAGGACGAAACCGTCGACTCTAAGGTCTATCTGCTGCAATTCCGTCACTTCAAGCTCCCCTTTTTCGCGAATAGCGTCTGCTGTTGGTAGATCGATGATCAACAGGGGCGCAGCCGACCCATTGAGTTTAAACGTATCGACCGATGGGCCAACGGGCGTAACCGCCCGTATGGCAGCTAATGCAAGCTTGTTTGTGAGGGCGAACAACTGGTCTCGCCACTGCGCCTCACTTTCAAGCCATTGTTGCTGGGTAGCAATACGCTCTCTCGCCTCAATCTCGCGCATTTTTGTCATGGCATCCAGAGCATTTTGGCTCTCCCGGTTTCTGCCGCTTAGGCGCGTAAATACGTAGGTCATAAAATAACTAACGGCCTCGGCTGCGCCCGTCTGCATCATCCACCATGCAAAAGGCAAAAGTCCAGCGTAGGGAGTCAAATCAACCAATAATTGAGACGAACCGACCACTGGTTCGCGGGCTTTCACAACAAGTTTGTGCCGCTCTCCTCTCTTAGGAAGCCGGTTTTCTCCTAAAAAAATTAGGCCGTCTGAAATGATGCGTTCAAATCCAAGAAGTGAGTTTCCAAGAGCGCGCATCTCGACATTGTGTCTATCAGCGTCACCACCCTCATACTTAACTATAATATCTGCTTCTGCCATGCTCGCCCCCAACCCACAGGTAGGACGCTATGCCGCGCAATTCAGAGAGTCAAAGCGGATGTGGGGTTATGTCCGATACGGATGCAAAGGGGATACACCCCGCTGCGACTGGCGCTGGGCGGTAACGACAATTGTATTGTCTGAATAAGCCGTTTCGTCTTCGTCGACATCCTGTGCCTGGGCAACACTGACCATAGACACACCGCAGAGCAGCCCGATAACGGGCTTCGACAAATTACGCATCCTCTTCTCCCACATTTGACTTGCCATCGTCCTGCCCGCCGACGCGATTTTGCGTTCTGAACGGACAACTTGTTGAAAACTGTCATAGCTGGCCAGCTATTGCAATTTTTTTGTAGAAACTCCCGATAGTTGACTTTTCTGCAAATGAAAAAGGGGCAGCCCGAAGGCCGCCCCTTGTTTCAGCGGGCAATGTTCAAACTGGCAGCCCCGCTTTCCCGCATCAGAACTTGGCCCGGATGGTAGCACCATACATGCGCGGCTCTTCGGGGAAGGCACTGAGGTCACGCGCTCCGGCACCGCCGCGCAGCGGGGTGTTGAAGGTAATCGACCGGGTGATCTCATTGGAGAGATTGGTTCCCCAGATTTCAAAGGTGAAACGCTCATCCGGCGTGGTCAGGCCGATCCGGGCGTTCATCTTGAAATAATCCTCCTGATAATCGAGCGGAATCGGCTGCAAATTGGTGTCGATGCCGATCGTGCTGGTCCGGCGCTTGCCCGAATAGTTGATCGAGCCGTTCACTAGCAGGCCCCAGCCGCTGCTGTTGAGCGGGCCGTCATAGGTGAGCCCGAACACGCTTGCGAACTTCGGCGCATTGGTCAGCGGCGTTCCGCACAGGCGGCGTTCTGACGAGGCCGCACCCAGGGCCGGATCGGCGCAATCACTGGGATAGCGGGCGTCCGAATAGGTCATGGAAAGGTTCGCCGTGATGTAAGGATCAAACCGTCCGAACAGCTCCAGCTCCGCACCCGTGGCCTTGGCCTTGTCGATATTGAAGGTGACGAACTGGATGCCGGTGAATTCCAGAACTTGGAAATCGGTCATGTCCATATGGAACAGGGCAAGGTTGGCCCGCACTGCACCGTCGAACAGCTCGGTCTTCACGCCCAGCTCATAGGCGTCGACCTTTTCCGAGCGGAAACGGGGGTCGGCACCGCCCGCCGCAGCGGTCGAGTCGAGATTGAAACCGCCCGATTTGAAGCCGTGGCTGAAACCGGCATAGACCAGCGTTCCGGCATTGTTGTTGTAGGAAAGCTGGGCGGTGTAAGTCAGCTCGTCATCCTTGAAGGTATTGGCGAACTCGCGCGGCAGCGGCAGCACCGTGCTTGCCAGCGTAGTGGTGCCAGGCACGACCAGATCGACCGACGTCGCAAAGGGGAAGCAGGTAGCTGCCAGAGCGTTCGGGCCAAATGCGCCCAGACCCGCAGCCGTGAACCGTCCGGACAGGATGCCGGTGGCAATCGCCTGACAAGCCGCAGAGCTCGCCGCGACCTGATCATAAGCGCCGTCCTTCTTCTCATCCACATAGCGTGCGCCGAGAGTCAGGCTGATATTGTCGGTAATATCGAACACATTATGCGTGAAGATCGAATAGCTGCGCGAATCCTGGAAATAATGGTTGGTCGCGAACGCGCCGGATGCACTGACCGGCCCGCCACCGCCGCCAATGATGGTCAGCGCCGTCAGCGGATCGAGCGTGCCGGTGCCCGGAATATAGGGGCTGCCCAGCAAGCCGATCAGCGTCGGCGTGAACAGCGTCGAGACCGAAGCCTGATACTGGCTGCCCAGCGTCAGGTGCTGGCGCTCAAAGATTTCCTCGTCGGAATAATAGGCACCGATCAGCCAGTCGAGACGATCTTCAAACGCCGTGCCCTGCAGGCGCAGTTCCTGGGTCAGCGTCTTGATCTCGTCCAGATTGCGCGGCGAACCGGGTGCAGCGGTGACGCCCTGGCCGACCGAATAGGTCAGCAGCGAGGTAAAGTCATCCTGGTTGTTGGTCGCTGCGAAATCGCGATAGGCGCCGATATAGGTCAGCTTCGCGCCGCCAAAATCCCAGACCAGTTCGCCCGAAAGGCCCCATTGGCGCTGGTTGTTGAGGAAGCCCTGCGAATTGGAGCGGAGATCCTCCAGCGCACCAAAGCCGGACACCGATATGCCGTCATTGGCCAGGCCATAGGCCTGATAGGCGCCAAGGGCCGCAATTTCAGTTTCGCGCATGTTGATGGCGTCACAGCAATTTTCGGTTGCCTTGGAATAATCGCCGATGATGCGGATGCTGACATCGGGCGAAGGCTCGAAGAGGAACTGGCCACGCAGAATATAGCGATCACGATTATGGCTGTCAGGGCCAAGCACGCTCTTCACATAGCCGTCGCGCTTGCGATAGGCGCCCGAAAGACGAACACCCGCCGATCCTTCCACGAGCGGCATGCTGATGCCGCCCTGAAGGTTCATGAAGTCGTAATTGCCATAGGATGCGGTGACAAAACCCTCGACCCGGTCCAGATTTGGCCGCTTGGTGGTGATGTTGAGCGCACCCGCCGATGTGTTGCGGCCAAACAGCGTACCCTGCGGACCGCGCAGCACCTCAAGCCGCTCCAGATCGACCAGGTCACCCAGCGCAACGCCGGGACGCGACTGGTAGACGCCATCGATGAAAACGCCGACCGAGCTTTCAAGGCCGATATTGTTGCCGGTGGTGCCGACGCCGCGAATGCGGATCGAGGTTCCCTGGCTCTCGGTCTGCGATGACTGGATGTTGAAGCTGGGCGAAATGGAGGACAGGGTCTTGATGTCCTGAACACCCTCGCGCTCCAGCTGGACCGGGCTGACCGCGGTCACAGCGAGCGGAATATCCTGAACATCGGCGGCGCGCAGAGTGGAGGTCACGATGATGACATTGTCATCGTCAGCCTCTCCCTCGGCATCCTGTGCCCAGGCCATCGATGTCATTGAAACAGTGCAAAGAAGACCCATTACGGGCGTCAACAAGGTGCGCATCAATCTCTCCCACAAACATTATCTTATTGGTCCGCCCGGCATCTTCGCGACCGGTGCTGAAACAATGCTGTAAAATTGTCACAATGCGAGCAGCTTTTCAAATTTTTTGACGAAATCTCGCAGTTTCCCGTAACTTTTTTACCTGCTGTGCATCCTATTTGCCACAGCGCAAAAGCCACATTTTAACCAATGACGCTACGGAACGGCGGGCTTGGCAACGTCCCCCGCTCAAAAGCGCTTGCAATCCTGTGGCCAGACATTAACGCCCATTTTGGTTTAATTGAGCGATTAAATTGAGGAGAGAATCATATGGCAGGCGCGCTGGACGGCATTACCATCCTTGAAATGGCCGGAATTGGCCCCGGTCCCTTTGCCTGCATGATGCTGGCCGATCATGGTGCGCGCGTCGTCCGTATCGAACGCAAGGCCGCCGGTGAACGCTTTGGCGATACCGGCAATCGTGACGTCCTCAACCGCTCTCGCGAAATACTCCGGCTCGACCTCAAGGACCCCGCCGATGTTGCGCGGGTACGCGAGCTCGCCAGCGAGGCCGATGGACTGATCGAGGGGTTTCGTCCCGGCGTCATGGAGCGGCTGGGCCTTGGCCCCGACGTCCTGCTCGGCGACAATCCGGCGCTCGTCTATGGCCGCATGACCGGCTGGGGCCAGACCGGCCCCTATGCCCCCTATGCCGGGCACGACATCAACTATATCGCGCTGTCCGGCGCGCTGCACAGCTATGGCCGGGCGGGCGGAAAGCCGACACCGCCAGTCAATGCGGTGGGCGATTTCGGCGGCGGCGGCATGATGATGGCGTTCGGCATGCTGGCCGGCATTCTCTCCGCGCGCAGCACCGGCAAGGGCCAGGTCATCGACTGCGCTATGACCGATGGCGCGGCAATCCTCTCGGCAATGACCTATACCTTCATGGCCAATGGCCGCTGGAGCGATGTGCGCGGCACCAATTTCCTCGATACCGGCGCGCATTTCTATGACACCTATGAAACGGCTGATGGCAAATACATCTCGATCGGATCCATTGAGCCGCAATTCTATGCGCTGCTGCGCGAAAAGGCCGGGCTGACCACCGACAGCGATTTCGACGCGCAGATGGACCCGGCTGCATGGCCCGCGCTCAAGGTGAAGCTTGAGGAGCTGTTCAGGCAAAAGTCGCGCGACGAATGGTGCGCGATCATGGAGCACACCGATATCTGCTTTGCGCCTGTGCTGAGCCTGACCGAGGCGCCCGCGCATCCGCATAACAGCGAACGCGGCACCTATATCGAACTGGACGGCATCATTCAGCCCGCCCCCGCCCCGCGCTTTTCGGAGACGCCTGCGCCCATGCCGCGCATGGGCTGAACCGGTTCAGACGAATACCGACCAGCCGGTCCGGTCGACCAGCGTCTCCAGCGCGATGCTGCCAACCGTTGAGGTTCCCGCCGGGTTGAGGCCCGGCGACCACACGGCGATGCTGCCATGGCCGGGCGCAATGACCAAAATGCCGCCGCCTACGCCGCTCTTGCCGGGCAGGCCGATGCGATAGGCAAATTCGCCGCTATTGTCATAATGGCCGCACGACATCATCACCGCGTTGATCCGGCGGCACCGCTCCGCCGTGATGATCTCTTCGCCCGTGACCGGGTCGCGCCCGTCAAAGGCTAGGAACAGGGCGGCGCGGGCCAGCTGGCGACAGGTCATGGCGATGGCGCAATGGCTGAAATAGGCGGCCAGCGTATCCTCGACCGGATTGTGGAGATTGCCGAACGCCGCCATGAAATGGGCCAGCGCACGGTTGCGCGATCCGGCCTTGGCCTCGGAAGCGGCGACCTCCTGATCAATGTCGATATCGTCATCCCCGGCGAAGCGGCGCAACCGATCCAGCAATTCGCCAATGGCACCCGGCCCGTGACGCGCCGACACCAGATGATCGGTGACGACAATTGCCCCGGCATTGATCAGCGGATTGCGCGGGATGCCCTTTTCGTTTTCAAGCTGAACGATGGAGTTGAACGGCGATCCGGAAGGTTCACGCCCCACCCGCCGCCAAACGGAATCGCCGATGATCCGCAGCGCCATGGACAGGGTGAACACCTTGGAAATCGACTGGATCGAGAATTTCTCCGCCGAATCGCCCAGCGCATGAACTTCCCCGCTGCCCAGCGCGATTGCCATGCCGAACTTGCGGGGATCGACACGGGCCAGCGCGGGAATATAGTCGGCAACCCGGCCCGAACCGATATGCGGCGCGGTCGTCTCGGCAATCGCCGTCAATATGGAATCCCAGTCCATCCTGCACCTGTCCCCCTGATGCGCGCCATGCCGTTTGGGCATGGGCTGCCATGAAGCGGCGAGCATAACGAACGGGTTGCGCGGCAGCACGAAAAATCGCAGGGAGCATGGCATTCGCATGTCGCTGTTCCGCCGCCTTGTCCCCGACCGCTTCATCATGGTCATCCTGGGCACGATCCTGGTGGCCAGCCTGCTGCCTGCTACCGGCCAGGGCGCCGAAATCGCCGGGGTCATGTCGTCGGTGGCAATATTCACCCTGTTCTTCCTGCATGGCCTGCGCCTGCCGCGCGCCGAAGTGCTGACGGCAGTGCGCAACTGGCGTTTGCAGCTGATCATGTTCCTGTTCGTTTTTGCCGCCATGCCGCTGGCATCCAGCCTTGCCGCGCCGGTCGCATCGACATTCCTGCCCGCCGGGCTGGTCACCGGTGTCGTGTTCCTGGGCCTGCTGCCGACCACGGTGCAATCCTCGATCAGCTATTCCTCGATAGCCGGCGGCAATGTCGCGGCCTCCGTCATGGCCTCCGCCCTGCTCAACCTTTCCGGCATCTTCATGACCCCTCTGCTCACCGCATTCATCATCGGCGCTGCAGGCGGCGGCGGTTTCAGCTGGAATATCGCCATCAAGGTCATGACCATCTTGCTGCTGCCCTTTGCCATCGGGCAGTTCGCGCAAAAATGGCTCGGCGCCTGGGCACTGCGGCGCAAGGCGCTGCTTTCGATCATGGACAAGAGCGCCATCGCCATCGCCGTCTATGTCGCCTTCAGCTCCGCCGTCGCGGGCGGGCTCTGGCAAATGGTGGATATTCTGTCGATGCTTGAGCTGATTGCGCTGGTCGCGGCGCTGCTGGCGTTCGGCTTTGCCGGGCCATGGCTGATCGGCAACGCGCTGGCCTTGCCAAGAGCGGACCGGATCAGCCTGGTCTTCGCCGGTTCGCACAAGAGTATCGCCACCGGCGCACCGCTGGCCGCCATCCTGTTCGCCGGACCGCAGGCGGGCATGGTGATCCTGCCCGCGCTCATCTATCACCAGCTGCAGCTGATCGTTTCCGCGCCGCTGGCCAAGCGGCTCGCGACCAGTACGGAACCGGTCAGAGCTGCCTGAGCGCAGAGGCCGGTCGCGCAGCAAGGATCGGAAGCGATCCGGCAAGGCCGATGCCCAGCGTCACCAGCGCCCCGATCGCCAGCGTCGCGCCAACCACGGTCCAGTCCGGCAGCCAGTTGAACTCGAATATCTGGACGATCACATACCAGGCCGCGCCAATGCCCAGCGCCAGCGCTATGGCCGCGAGCAGCGCCGCCAGCAGCGCATATTCAACCGCCTGTGCCCGCAAGATCTGTCCCCGGCTGGCACCCAGGGTCTTCAGGATGACGCTGTCATAGACCCGCGCCTGCCGCGATGCCGCCATCGCGCCGATGAGCACCGCGATCCCGGCGAGAATGGCGATCGACGCGGCCACCGAAATGGCGGTGGTCATCTGGCCCAAAATGGTGCGCACCTGCCCCAGCACGCCGCGCACCTCAATCACCGAAGATGAGGGGAAGGCCCGCAATATCGCGCGCGCAATCGCCCGCTCGACCGGGGCAGCATCACCGGTCGCGCCGAGCGAGATCGTCGCGGCAAGGTTGTGCGGCGCATCGGCCAGCGTGTTGGGCGAAAACACCATGGCATAGTTGAAGCCCATATTGTCCCAGTTGATCTGGCGCAGCGACGCAACTTTCGCGGTAAACTCGCGCCCCAGCAAGCTGACAGTCAGCATGTCGCCTATATCGAGATCAAGGGCATTGGCCATATCCTGATCGATGGAGACGAGCGGCGGGCCATCATAATCCGCCGCCCACCATTTGCCACTGACCAGATCGCTGCCCTCGGGCAGGGTCGGCGAATAGGTAAGGCCGCGCTCGCCGCGCAGCACCCAGGCATTGTCGGGTATGTCCTCCAGATCGGCAACGCGGACATCGCGATAGCCGGTAATCGTGCCGCGCAGCGCCGGAACCGTATTGATCGTCGCACCCGGAGCCTGTTCGGCGGCGATAGTGCGAAAGCGCGCCTCCTCCATGACCGGAATATCGAGCACGAACAGATTGGGCGCTTCACGTGGAACCGTCCTGGCAATTTCATTGTCCAGGCTGGTCTGGATCGCCGCCAGCGTCACGAACAGGGTCAGCCCAAGGCCTAGCGCCACCACCATCTGGCCGGTCTGCGCGCCGGGCCGGTGCATATTGGCGAGCGCCAGCCGCAACAGCGGACGCCGGGGGCGCGGCATGCGCGCAGCAGCCTGCCGTACCAGCCAGCCGACCAGCGTCAGCAGCGCCAGCACGCCCAGCGACGCCGCGATAAAGCCGCCCGAGAAAAGCGGATCGCGAGCGGTGAGCAGCGCTATCGCAACAATGGTGAGAGCACCCGCTGCGACAATGGCAATGGTCAGGCGGTCCGGCCAGCGCCACCCCTCGACCAGCGAGCGGAACAGCCCCGCCGCACCGACATGGCGGGCGCGCATCAGTGGCGGCACGGCAAAGACCAGCGCGATCAGCAGGCCGTAAAGCGCGCTCACCAGCAAAGGCAGCGGAAAGATCGCAAAGCCCGGCTGCACCGGCAATATGTCACCCGCCAGCGCGACGATGGCAAAGGGCGTCACCATGCCCACCGCCAGTCCGGCGATCACCGCCAGCATCGCCGCCCAGCCTATCTGCAGCAAATAGATGCGGGCGATGTCCGCCGATGTCGCGCCCAGCACCTTCAATGTCGCAATGCCGCTGCGCTTGCCGGCTAGATAGGATGCAACGCCATTGCCGACACCGATCCCGGCAATCACCAGCGCAGCCAGCCCGACCAGAGTCAGGAACTGCCCCATGCGCTCGATGAACCGCGCCGCACCCGGCGCGCCGCGATCCCGGTCGCGGATTTCGAAACCCGCTTCGGGAAAGACCGTTTTCAGCCGCTCGGTAACATTTTCGGGTTCCGCCATGGCGGGGATGCGGATGCGGTATTTGCTTTCGTAAAGGCTGCCGGGCTGGACCAGCCCGCTGCGCTCAATCCCCTCCAGAGACACCAGGGCCACCGGACCCAGTGTGAATCCTTCGCCCAGCCGGTCCGGTTCATCGGCGATGATCCCGCCAATGGTGAACAGCGCATTGCCGAATTTCAGCTGGTCGCCAATGCCGACGCCCAGACGCTCAACCAGGGCCGGGCCAACCAGCACCGTGTCCGCGCCGGGGCGGACATCCGCCGCCCCTTCCAGCGCCAGCGTGCCATATAGCGGATAGGCATTGTCGACGCCCTTCAGCTCGACCAGCACCGCCTCTGTCGCATCGGGATCGGCAGGCGGGGTCGTGCGCTGCGCCATGGCCTGCATGCGCACCGTCGCCGACACTTGCCCTTCTCTGGCAAAGGCGGCAGCTTCTTCGACGCTGGCCATGCGCTGCGACATTGAAACTTCAACATCGCCGCCCAGGATCAGCTGGCCGCGATTGGCAAGCTCATCGGTGATTGCCGAGGTCAGGCTCCCAATCGTCGCCAGCGTCGCCACGCCCAGAAACAGACAGACGAGCAACAGGCGCAGCCCGCGAAACCGCCCTGAAAGGTCGCGCCGCGCGATCCGCCACAGCTGGCCCCAGCCCATCGTCAATTTACGCCGCTTGCGGCCTGTGCCCGCATGCTGTCCGATACAATCTGGCCGTCGCGCATCTCGACAATGCGGTCGCAATGCCCGGCAAGCGCCGGATCATGGGTGATGATGAGCAGGGTCGCTCCGCTTTCCCGTTGCCGCTCGAACAGCAGGGCGATCACCGCATCGCCGGTCTTGCCATCCAGATTGCCGGTCGGTTCATCGGCGAAGATGATCTGCGGACCGGAAACCATCGCCCGCGCTATCGCCACGCGCTGCTGCTCACCGCCGGAAAGCTGGCTGGGATAATGGGTCAGCCTATGACCAAGGCCGACCGCCTCCAGCTCTGCCCTGGCTCGCTCGAAGCAATGGCTTTCGCCCGCCAGTTCCAGCGGAACCGCGACATTTTCGAGCGCGGTCATGGTCGGCAGCAGGTGAAAGGCCTGCAGCACGATGCCGATCCGCCCGCGCCGCGCCCGTGCCAGATCATCCTCGTTGAGCGGGCCGAGTTCCAGCCCGGCCACCTCGACCGATCCGCCGCTGGCACGCTCCAGGCCGCTCAGCAACGCCATCAGCGAGGATTTTCCCGAACCCGACGGGCCGAGCAGCGCAACGCTCTCCCCGCGCGCAATTTCAAGATCTATGCCTTTCAGGATTTCGGTCGGATTGTCGCCATTGCCCAGAGAAAGGGTGACATTGCTGGCTCGAATGACAATATCGGTTGCAGGGTTTCTGTCGGCCTGGGGGGCGTGCATGTCTGGAAAGGACTTTCGATTGAATTTGCGTCCAATACTATATGGGGCGGCTTTCGCGCTTGTCCATTGCCTCGCCGCCTGTTCATCGTCGCCCGGCGAAGCGGATAAGCCGCCGGTCGAAAAAACCGAAGCGCAAAAGGGCGAAAATACCGCTGAAGCTGCCAAGCTGCTGGTCGTCGCCTTTGGCGACAGCCTCTATGCCGGATATGGCGTCAGCCAGGATGAGAGCCTGCCCGACGATCTGGAGGATCAGTTGCGCGCCAACGGCCTGTCGGTCCGCGTGCATAATGCCGGGGTTTCGGGTGATACGACCGCGGCGGGCCGCCAGCGCCTGGCCTTTGTGCTCGACGGGCTGGGCCGGAAACCCGATCTGGTGCTGCTGGGCCTTGGCGGCAACGACATGCTGCGGGCGCTGAAGCCAGAGGAAACCCGCGCCAATATGGACGCGATGCTGGCCGAACTGAAAAAACGCGAAATCCCGGTAATCCTCACCGGAATGCTGGCTGCCCCCAATCTGGGCGAGGATTATGCCGATGCCTTCAACCCGATCTATGGCGACATGGCGCGCAAATATAATGCGACGCTCTATCCCTTCCTGCTCGACGGGGTGGTTATCGACCCGCTGCTGATGCAGGCGGACCGCATCCACCCGACCGCCAAGGGCATCGATGTGATTGTCGGCAAGCTGGCCCCGGTCGTGGAAGCGGAGTTGCGCAAGGACTGAATTCTTTACAGCGCGTTCAGCGCCGTTCGGCAAAAAATTCCCTTAGCAGCGCCCCAGCCTCTTCCGCGCCAAGGCCGGAATAGATTTCGGGGCGGTGGTGGACGGTCGGCTGGGCGAACAGCCTGGGGCCATGTTCCACGGCCCCGCCCTTGGGATCGGACGCGCCATAATAGAGCCTGGCGATCCGGGCATGGGCAATGGCTCCGGCGCACATGGCACACGGCTCCAGCGTGACCCACAGGTCGCACCCCGGCAGCCGCTCGCTGCCCAGCGCCCGGCTGGCATCGCGCATCGCGACAATCTCTGCATGGGCGGTGGGATCATGATCGGTCCTTGGCCGGTTATGGCCGCGCCCGACGATCCGGCCGTCGCGCACCACCAGCGCGCCAACCGGAATTTCGCCAAGCGCCGCCGCCTTGCGCGCGAGTTCGGTTGCTTCGGCCATGAAGCTGCGGGCCTGTTCGATGGGCATGCAATGTTCCTAGCGCCAGATGCGGGGCTTGGCCATATCGGCTGCTTGACCTTTGCCCGATTCACGGTTAGGGGCACCGTCTTTACGGAATCATGATTCCGCAAACTCATAGCAATATCGGGATTTTCATCATGTCGCGTATCTGCGAACTGACCGGCAAGGGCCGCATGGTGGGGCACAATGTGTCTCACGCAAACAACAAGACGAAGCGCGTATTTCTGCCCAATCTGCAGAATGTGACGCTGATGAGCGAAAAGCTGGAGCGCAGCTTCAAGTTCCGCGTGTCGACCTCCGGCCTGCGTTCGGTGGAACATGTTGGCGGGCTCGACAACTGGCTGCTGAAGACCGGCGACGACCAGCTTTCCGCGCGTGCCGTAAAGGTAAAGCGCGAGCTGCAAAAGGCCGCTGCCGCCGCCTGACACAATCCGGCGAGATGCAACGCATCGGGCGTGAAACCTGGAGCGTATTCGGTTTTGATGGGATCAAAACCTGCGCTCCAGACCCTTATCTTGCCGCATTTTCCGAGTCGTCAGATGCATACATCTGACTTGAAAACGCTCTAGCGGTTTCGCGCCTTTTTGCGTTTCTGCTCCGGTTTCGGCAGTTTTTCGGGATCAAGCCGGAAATCGAGCAGCACGGTCCGCTGGATGGTGCTGAAATTATCATCCGAAACCAGCCAGGCATGCAGGCCGTCGACCTTGGCCTCAATGGCCAGCCCCTCCATATTGTCGATGGGCAGCGGCGCGGCGAGGCGCGCGACGATCAGCGGACGCACCGCCCTTCCCGCCACGATATCGCCCGGATCGAACAGGCTCAGCATGGCGCGCCAGCCATGGCGGATGGTCACGCTGCGGTGCAGGACCAGCACCCGCCCATCGGGCAATTGCGCGGCGTCGGTCACCAGAAAGCCTTCGGGCGCATCGAAGCCGAATATCCGGGCAACCGCCCCCGGCTCTGCGGGATCGCTGTCATATAGCAGCGCCATGCTGCCGCCATTCGGTCCCTCGACACTTTCGGAAAAGACCAGGAAACGCCCGTCGGACAGGCGCACGATCGCCTCGGCACCGCCATTGCCGGACCATTTCTTCATCTGCGCCGGTCGTCCCACCATCTCCGCCCGGGCGAAAGCCGGGGCATAGCGGCGAACGGCATTGCGATGCTCGAAACTCACCCAGAACCGGCGGCTGATGGGATCGAAGGTCATGCCCTCTGAATCCTTGTCCCATTTCTCCTCGCCATCGCCCGCCTTGACCGGCAGCGGCGCGACAAAGCTGTCATGGGTGCCGCCCTTGCCGCCAAGCGTGAACCCCGCCAGCACGCCATAATCGGACAGCAGCAGGAAACGGTCATTCCCCATGGCGTGCACGGCGGAAAAACCGCCAAAGTCGCTGTTCGCGCCGTCCAGCTCCCACCCGGCGACAAGTTGCAGGGCGCCATTCGCGAGCGACTCGCGCATCGCCCTGGTCAGGCTCAGCGGCCGCGCATCGATGAACTGGCTGGGATTGTCAGGCAGCTCTGAATCGCTGCTGATCGTGCCGGGGACAAGGAACAGCAACAGGGCCAGCCCGGCCATGAACCGTATTCCAGCCTGGCGCCATCGGGCGGTCACGCCGCTTCGTCCGGGCTATTCGGCGGCAATCCGGCCTTCGTTGAATTGCAGGCTGGCGAGCCGGGCATAAAGGCCGCCCTTGGCGGTAAGCTCGTCATGGGTGCCCTGCTCAACAATCTGCCCCTCGTCCATCACCACGATGCGGTCGGCGGAGCGAACGGTGGCAAGGCGATGCGCGATGACCAGCGTAGTGCGCTTTTCCATCAGCCGTTCGAGCGCATCCTGAACCAGCTTCTCGCTTTCCGCATCGAGCGCGGATGTCGCCTCGTCGAGCAGCAGGATGGGCGCATTGCGCAACAGCGCGCGGGCAATGGAGACACGCTGGCGCTGTCCGCCGGAAAGCCGTGCGCCGCTCTCGCCCAGCTGGCTGTCCAGCCCTTCGGGCAAGCGGCGCAGAAAATCCTCGGCATTGGCGGCGCGCGCCGCCTCCCATATCTCGTCATCGCTGGCCGTCCAGTTGCCATAGCGCAGATTGTCGCGGGCGCTCGCCGCGAACAGCGTGCTTTCCTGCGGAACAAAGGCGATGCGCGCGCGGATTTCGGCGGGGTCCGCCGATGGCAGCGCCACGCCATCAATGCGCACGCGCCCGGCCTGCGGATCATAGAAGCGCTGGGCCAGCTGGAACAGGGTGGACTTGCCCGCACCGGACGGGCCGACAATCGCAACGGTCTCTCCCGGTGCCACCTGCAGCGAGAAATCGACCAGTGCCTGGGTATCCCGGCGCGTCGGATAGGAGAAAGAGACATTCTGGAAGCTGATCTGGCCGCGCGGCGGCTGTGGCAGGGCAATCGGGTTTTCCGGGGCCTTGATTTCCGGCTCTTCGTTCAGCAGCTCATTGAGGCGGCCGGCGGCACCGGCGGCGCGCAGCAGATCGCCATAGACTTCGGTCAATGCGCCAAAGGCCCCAGCGACCAATCCGCCGGTCAGCACGAAAGCGGCAATGTCGCCACTGGAAATCGCGCCGGATATGACGTCCAGCGCGCCCTTCCACATGATACCGGTCAGCGATCCGAAAATCAGCATGATGACCACGGCAGTCAGCGACGCGCGCAGCCTGATCCGGCGCTTGGCGGTTGCAAAGGTCGATTCCACGGCTTCGCCAAAGCGCAGCGCCTCGCGCTTTTCCTGGCCAAATGCCTGGACGATCTTCATCGCGCCCAGCACCTCTGTCACGGTCGACCCGACATTGGCGACCCGGTCCTGGCTGGACCGCGAAACATTGGTCAGCCGCCGCCCGATAAAGACGATGGGCAGGATGACCGCCGGAATGCCGAGCAGCAGCAGCCCGGTCAGCTGTGGTGCAAGATTGAACAGATAGATGATGCCGCCAACCCCGACGACGATATTGCGCAGGGCGACCGACACGGTCGTCCCGACCACCTGTTCGACCACTGCCGTGTCGGACGTCATGCGCGATGCGATTTCCGATGGGCGGTTTTCCTCAAAGAAGCCGGGCGCAAGGCGCAGCAGGTTATTCTGCACCGCCAGCCGGATATCGGCGACCACCCGTTCGCCCAGCCAGGACACGAAATAGAAACGAAATGCGGTGGCAATGCCCAGCACCACGGTGATCATGAACAGATAGCGGAACCAGCGCCCGACATCGGCCGCGCTGCCGCCCGAATCAAACCCCCGGTCGATGACCAGCTTGAACCCGGCGGGAATCGCCAGTGTCGCCCCGGCGGCGACCATCAGGGCAAGCCCGGCAAATATAATCTGGCGCGGATAGTTGCTGGCAAAACGCCACAACATCGCCAGATTGCCCAGCTTGCGCGGAGTTTCGCGTTCGGCGGGCTGTTCGCTGCCGATTTCGGCCAACTCGGCCATTTCCCCGGACTCGCCGGAATCCATGTCTTTTTCCGCCATGGCATCGCGCCTAGCAGCCTTGGGCGAACCGCTCAATCTCTTTGCCCGGAACCGCCTCGCCAAATCATGCTTCGGGCGAATTAACCGTTTCAATGCTATTTTGCTTGTATTCCCCTTGCTGCACTGCAACATTACCCATTGAGGCAATGAGAAGGCATGGCCGCGCAGCCACCTCCATTGTACAGCAGCAGGGGACGACAATGCTCTACAACGCCTATGAAATGCAGCGGTCGATGCTGGCAAGCGCCAGCGCGTTTGCCACGATCAGCGCAAATCTGCTCAACAATCCGGGCAATCCGCTGGGCTATTTCGGCGGCGGCCCGATTCTCGCCTCTGCACTGGAAGTATTCGCCCATGCCGCCGCGCCGCGCGGCAAGCCCGGCTTTGGCCTGGACACGGTCGAGGTCGACGGCAAGACCCTGCCCGTTGACGAACAGGTCGTCCTGCAAAAGCCCTTCGGGCAGCTCAAGCGCTTCGTCCATAAAGGCCTGGCCAAGGATGCGCCGCGCCTGATGATCGTCGCGCCCATGTCCGGCCATTTCGCGACATTGCTGCGCGGCACCGTCGCGCGGATGATGCCCAATCACATGGTTTACATTACCGACTGGCGAGACGCGAAGAATGTACCGCTGAGCGACGGATCGTTCGATCTGGACGATTATGTCGACTATCTGGTCGAGTTTCTGGAACATATCGGCCCCGGCGCGCACATGCTGGCGGTGTGCCAGCCTTCAGTGCCCAGCTTTGCCGCCGCCGCCCTGATGGCGGGCCAGAACCACCCCTGCCGCCCCAAGACGCTGACCATGATGGGCGGCCCCATCGACACCCGCGAGGCGCCGACTGCAGTCAACACCATGGCGACCCAGCGGCCGCTCGCCTGGTTCGAGCATAATGTGATCGCCACCGTGCCGTTCCAATATGCCGGTGCCGGACGCAAGGTCTATCCCGGTTTCCTGCAGCTTTCCGGCTTCATGTCGATGAATCTGGGCAATCACCTGATGAGCCATTGGGAGATGTTCAAGCATCTCGTTTCCGGCGACGATGAAAGCGCAGACGCGACCAAGGAATTCTATGATGAATATCGGGCGATCTGCGACATGACCGCCGAATTCTATCTGCAGACCGTCCAGACGGTATTCCAGGATCATTCGCTGCCCAAGGGCGAATTCATGCATCGCGGCGTGCGCATCGATCCCGAAGCGATCACCGATATCGCGCTGCTCGCTGTTGAAGGCGAACGCGACGATATCAGCGGCCTCGGCCAGACGCGCGCGGCGCTGAACCTTGCACCAAAACTGCCCAAGGCCATGAAGCAATATCACATGGCCGAGGGCGCGGGCCATTATGGCATCTTCAACGGCAGCAAATGGCGCCAGACCATCGCCCCGATTGTCGAGGACTGGATCGCCCGCCATAACTGACCGCACTTTGCGATCGCCTAGGCGGCGTGGACAAATTCCGCCTAGTCGAAATTATTGGTGACCAGCGGTTTCTCCGCCCTCAAAAAGCGGCTAGGGACGGCGGCATGATTACTCTCAAAACCGTCAAGGTCGAACGCTTCGTCGTCGATGGCAGCTTCAATATCGCGCGCGGTGCCAAGACCGATGTCGATGTCGTCTATTGCGAGGTCACCGACGGCACCCATGTCGGGCGCGGCGAAGGCACGCCAATCTATTATGAGGGCGAGACCGCCGACCTGTGCGTCGAGGCCATCGACATGCGCTGCAAGCAGAACCGCGCGCTCAGCCGGGGGGATCTGCTCGACACGATGATGGAGGGCGCGGCGCGCAACGCGCTTGATGCGGCACTCTGGGATCTGGAAGTGCAGGCAAGCGGCAAGCCGCTATGGAAGCTTGCGGGGCTGCCCGAGCCGCAGCCGCTGGTCACCGCCTACACCATCTCGCTGAACGATCCCGGCCAGATGGAGGCGGATGCCGCAAAGGCCATGGAGCGCGGCTATCCGCTGCTGAAGGTCAAATTATCGGGCGAGGATGACATTGCCCGCATCGCCGCCGTCCGCAAGGGTTCGCCCAAGGCGCGGATCATCGCCGACGCCAATGAAAGCTGGGACGAGATCGACATTCTCGACATGGCGAATGCGCTGCATCCGCTTGGCGTAGAACTGATCGAACAGCCGGTTTCGGCAGGGTTCGAGGACGAACTGATGGGCATAGAATCGCCGATCCCGCTCTGTGCCGATGAAAGCTGCCATACGTCAGAAGACATTGAGCGCGTCGAAGGCGTTTTCCAGGCGATCAACATCAAGCTCGACAAGACCGGCGGCCTGACCGAAGCGCTGCGCCTCGCCGAACGCGCGCGGACCCGCCAGCTCGGCATCATGGTCGGCTGCATGCTGTCCACCAGCCTGGGCATCGCCCCGGCCTTCGCCCTGGCGCAAAAGGCGAACTGGGTCGATCTGGACGGCCCGGCATTGCTGAAAAAGGACCGGCCCGGCGGCTTCCGCTTCGACAAGGGCATGATCCACCCGGCCTGACGCCCGCTCGCGCTAGAGTATTTTCAAATCAGATGGATACATCTAACGACTCGGAAAATACGGTAAAACAAGAGCATAGAGCGCAGGTTTTGATTCAATCAAAACCGAACGCGCTCTAAGCGATCAAAGCCAGAAGACATTTGATTAAACCGTCACCCCGGCGAAAGCAGGGGTCTCCTTGCCTGCGATACTGAACTTCCTTGCAGGAGATTCCGGCTTTCGCCGGAATGACGTACTGTATTCAGAGCAAAGTATTCGGGCTCTAGAAAACCTCGAACAGCCCGGCCGCACCCATGCCGCCGCCAACGCACATGGTGACGACGACATATTTCGCGCCGCGACGCTTGCCCTCGATCAGGGCATGGCCAGTGCAGCGCGCGCCGGTCATGCCATAGGGATGGCCGATGGAAATCGAGCCGCCATTGACGTTCAGCGTTTCATCGGGAATGCCCAGCACATCCTGGCAATAGAGCACCTGCACGGCAAAGGCCTCATTAAGCTCCCACAGGCCGATATCGTCCATGCTGAGATCAAAGCGCTTGAGCAGCTGGGGCACCGCATAGACCGGACCGATACCCATCTCGTCGGGCTCGGTTCCCGCCACCGCCATGCCGACATAACGGCCCAGCGGACTGAGGCCCTTGCGCTCTGCCACCTTCGCTTCCATCACGACACAGCTTGACGAACCGTCGGACAGCTGGCTGGCATTGCCCGCAGTGATGTTCATGCCCGGCCCCATGACCGGCTGCAGGCCTTTCAGTCCCTCCAGAGTGGTATCGGGACGGTTGCCCTCATCCTTGTCCACCGTCACCTCGCTCATGGTGACTTCGCCGGTTTCCTTGTTCTTGAACATCATGTTCGCGGTGACGGGCACGATCTCGTCATCGAACTTGCCCTCGGCCTGCGCCCTGGCGGTGCGCTGCTGCGACTGGAACGCATATTCGTCCTGCCGGTCGCGGCTGATCTTGTAGCGCGCCGCCACCGTCTCCGCCGTGCCCAGCATGGGCATGTAGATATCCTTGTGCATCGCCACCAGCTCAGGATCGGGGCCGACGCGCATCTCCGGCGTCTGCACCATGGAGATGGATTCGACGCCGCCCGCGACGACAATATCCATGCGGTCGACAATCACCTGCTTGGCCGCCGTGGCGATTGACATCAGGCCCGACGAGCATTGCCGGTCAATCGACATGCCGGCGACAGTGACGGGCAATCCGGCCCGCAGCGCGGCATTGCGCCCGATGGTGTGCTGAACCCCCTGCTGGAGCGCGGCGCCATAGACGCAGTCATCGACTTCGCCGCCTTCGATACCGGCGCGCTCCACCGCTGCACGGATCGAATGCGCGGCAAGGGTGGGCGATGGTGTGGCGTTGAACCCGCCGCGATAGGCCTTGCCGATCGGGGTGCGGGCGGTGGAAACGATTACGGCGTCACGCATTGGGGGTACTCCTGCTGGGCGGCTTCATATGCCGCCTTGTTCCTGTTGCCGGAAATTATACGAAGAACTGGCTGATCCACTCGCCGATCAGGGCAGGCTTTTCCTCGCCCTCGATCTCGACGGTGAATTCCAGCGTCTGCTGCCACTGGCCGGGGCGCTTTTCCTCCAGCTCCAGCAGCTTGAAATGGCCGCGCACCCGGCTCCCCGATTTGACCGGAGCCAGGAAGCGGACCTTGTTGCCGCCATAGTTGACGCCCATCTTGATGCCTTCGGCGCGCGGCATATCCGATTTTGCCACCATCATCGGAAACAGCGACAACGTCAGAAAACCATGGGCAATGGTGGTGCCGAACGGCGTCATCTTTGCCATGTCCGGATTGACGTGGATGAACTGGTGATCGCCCGTTGCATCGGCGAATTTGTTGATCATTTCCTGATCGACCAGAACCCATTCGGACGTGCCGATATTCTCACCTACCCTGGTTGCGATTTCTGCTGGAGTCATTGCCCGTTCCTCTCGGTTTCTGCCCTGTCGAATGATGGCGGTTGATGGCGGCCTTTTTGGCCCTTCGCGCCCGCGCAAACAACCCCCGATTGCAAGATTGCCGGGGACGTTACGGCATCGGCTTTTGCAGGGGCTGCGCTATGCGCCGGCCGGGCGTGCCGGCGTCACCGGACAGCGCGAATCAGTCCTTGACCGGCAGCACCTTCAGGCCCTTTTCGGGATAGGGCATGATCATCCGGCCATCGGGCGCGGCGGTAAAGGTCGTCTGGGTCGGATAGGCGAATTCCAGCCCTTCCTCGTTGAACTTCTGCAGGATCGCCAGGCCAATGGTGTGCCGCGCCTGGAATACATCGTCGAAGCTGCTGCTGAGGATATCGAAATCCAGCTCGAAATTGATCGAGCTGTCACCGAAGCCGACAAAGCCGCAGCGGATGAACTGGCCGCCATGGGCCTCGACAATCTCCTGCAACAGGCCGGGGATGCGCCGCGCATCCTCTGGCGCCGTCTGATAGATGACGCCAATGCCGTAACGCGTCCGGCGACGGTCTAGCCGGGTATAATTGACGATTTCCTTGTTAAGCAGATTGGCGTTGGAGATGATGATCTCCTCGCCAAAGACCGAGCGCAGCCGCGCGCTTTTGAGGCCGATCTTCTCGACCGTTGCGGTCATATTGTCGAACCCGATGGTCTCGCCGCGCCGGAACGGCTTGTCGAATATGATCGAGAGCGCGGCAAACAGGTCGGAGAAAATTCCCTGGGCGGCAAGCCCGATGGCGATGCCGCCAATCCCCAGCCCGGCGACAAGACCGGTGACGTCCACGCCCAGATTGTCGAGAATGACGATGGAGGCGATGATGAACAGCGCCGACGTCACCAGGATACGGATCAGCGCCATGGCGTTGACCAGCGTATCCGATGTGCCGCCCTCGTCATCGGTGGCGCGCCGTTCGATGACACCCAGGATAATCTCGCGGACCCAGATCGCCACCTGCAGCGCGACCGATACCGTGAACAGGAAGTTGATGACGCGAGCCAGCCCCTCGGGAGCATAGGCAAAGGCGATGATCAGCTTTGCAGAAACCATCAGGATGAAGAAATGGCCTGTCTTGGCCAGTGTCCGCCCGACAATCGCCGGGAGCGACAGCCGGTCGGGCTGGCGGGCGGCAAAGAGCGCCGCCCGGCTGGCCAGAAAGCGCAATATCCAGTGGAGCACGGTGCCCGCGACCAGCGCCACGACGATTTCGGCCGTATGATCCAGCAACCATTGCCACATGGTGTCGAAGCCCGCCTCGAGACGGTTCATTGACAGGGATTGCATGGAAAATTCGGCGAAAGTGGCGCTTTGGGGGTCTGTCATGCCCCCATAGCTAGGTAGGCTGGGCCTGGCTTGCAACCGCATTGACCTGTCGTTCGCCGCGCATGGGCCTCCACGCAGCTTCCTGGCGACGGCGCGCCAGATAGGTATCAAGCCCGATCTGCAGGGCGATCAGCATATAGACAAAGGGCTGGAATGCGATGCCCACGAACAGCGATCCGATCATGTAGATGATCTGGCCGTTCTGCAATGCGAGCGCCAGTGGCGCCACCCATTGCTCGTCTTCCCGGTCTCGGCGCTTGTAGAGGCGATGGAGGAATTCCATCCGGACAATGCCGCCAAGATGGATGAACAGCCACAGGAACAGCCCTGGCCAGCCCTGTTCGCCCAGCATCTCGAAATAGCTGGAGTGATAGGCGCGCCCCTCATCCTCCATCTGCTGCACCTCGATCTGGGTCGTGGTGCCATCGCCAATGGTCTCGACGGTGTTGAGCGTGATCTTGTTCTGGCGATAGGCATCGAAGCCGCCGCCCATCGGATTGTTCTTCGCGTATTCCCAGGTCCATTTCCAGACCGCCAGCCGGGTATTGGCCGATTCATCGGCCTTGTACTCGCGGATCGTATCCATACGCTCTGTAAAACTCTGCGGCAGGAACGGCACCGCCATCAGCCCGACCGCACAGACCAGCCCGGCATAGAGGAAGCGATATCGGGCAAAGCGCAGCATCAGCACCGCCAGCACGCCGATACAGACCAGCCCGGTGCGCGCCTGCGTCCCCACCGGGATCAGCAGGCAGGCAAAGACCAGCGCCGCGACATAGGTCTTGACCCGCCAGTCCTGCGGGAAAATCGTGCCATATTTGCCGAGCCACAGGATCAGCGGAATGATGCAGATCGCCACGGTGGAAATGATGCTGCCTTCATACAGGCCGCTATTATTATCGACCAACAGGCGCAACACGCCATAGCCGCCGCCCGAAGCCGCGGTCTTGATGCCGCCGGTGACGATAATCGCACTGGCGCACAGCACCATGAACAGCGCCAGCGCCTCGATGCGCAGCTTGGTTCGCAAGGTCAGCGGCAGGAAAAAGGCAAAAATCAGCGCCTTCCACACCCAGCCCCATTTTTCCTGCGCGAATATCGGGACGTCGGCAACGCTGGTCGTATAGGCGCAATAGATGAGCAGGGTCAGGATCGCGAACAGCCTGGGCGTCAGCCGCACGCTGCGCTTGTCATCGACCGCCAGCCAGCCCACCACCGCGAGCCCGAAGACGATCACCGATATCGGCACCGCATTCAGCATCCAGTAGGACAGGCGTTGCGGCGCGACGATATCGACATAGGCATAGGCCAGCACGAAGATGAACGGCCGCTTGAAGCCGAGCGCCAGGAACGCCATCAAGAAGCCGACAAAGGCGAGATCACGCATTGCCGCGCCCGCCCGGTTTGTCTTCGTTCGTCGGTTTGGACTGCTTGCGGCGCACCAGCCCGCCCATGGCAAATCCCGCGCGCTCCTTGTCGGGTGCGGGCGGGTCTTCGCGGTCAAGATCGTCGCGGAAAATCAGGCGCCACGCCGCCAGCGCGATCAGGGCGTGCGAAAGGGCGATGGAAAAATTATCGACCATATTTCGTCCGGATGCCCTGTATTGCCTTGTCCATGAGCGCGGGAATATGCGCGCCTGTGCGAAATCCGGCATAGCCATAATGGGTTGACGTGCCGTTAATCCTTTTGCGGCATATCGGCTGGGCAATGCCCCGTATTCTGCACATATTGGACCATGGCCTGCCGCTGCACAGCGGCTATGCCTTTCGCACGCGCGCCATCATGAAGGCACAGCTTGCCGCAGGGCTGGAGGTTGCGGGCATCACCAGCCAGCGCCACCAGGCGAGCGGCGGATCGGACGAAAGCGAGATCGAAACGGTCGACGGCCTCGATTTCTTTCGCACGCCAGGCACACCGCATGGTCCGTTTCCGCTGCGCGAACTGCGCGACGTCGCCGCGCTCGCGCGGCAAATCGAACAGGTCTGCAAGCAATGGACGCCCGATATCCTGCACGCCCATTCACCGATGCTCAACGGGCTGGCGGCGATGCGCGCCCGGGAAAAGACCGGCCTGCCACTTCTCTATGAAATCCGCGCCTTTTGGGAGGATGCTGCGGTCGGCAATGGCACCGGACAGGAGGGGTCGCCCAAATACTGGCTGAAACGCCAGCTCGAAAACCATGTCATCGCCGGGGCCGATGCGATTGCGGTCATCTGCGAAGGGCTGAAATCAGATCTTCTTGACCGCGGCATCGCCGCTGAAAAGATCATGGTATCGCCCAATGGCGTCGATCATGAACTGTTCGGCAATCCGCCCGAACGCGATGCAGAACTCGCCCGATCGCTGGGGCTTGATGGCAAGACGGTGATCGGATTTATCGGCAGCATCTATGATTATGAGGGGCTGGATGACCTCATATCCGCCATGCCGGAGCTTGTTGCCCGGCACCCGGATGCCCGGCTGTTGCTGGTCGGCGGCGGCCCCATGGAATATAAGCTGCAGGCACAGGCGCTCGCCTCGCCCGTTTCGCACGCCATCCATTTCACCGGCCGTGTCCCGCATCAGCTGGTCGAGCGCTATTACAGCATCATCGATGTGCTCGCCTATCCGCGCAAGGCCATGCGCCTCACCGACCTTGTGACCCCGCTCAAGCCGCTCGAAGCCATGGCGCAGGGGCGGCTGGTGGCGGCATCCGATGTTGGCGGGCATCGCGAACTCATCCGTCATGGAGAGACCGGCACGCTGTTTCCCGCCGGAGACCCCTCCGCGATGGCGGCAGCGCTGGCCGATCTGATCGGGGATCCGGACCGCTGGCCAGGGCTGATCGCCAATGGCCGGAATTTCGTTGCGACGGAACGCGACTGGGCGCGCAATATTGAGCGTTATCAACCCGTTTACCAAGAGCTGCTAGACAGGGCGGCGAAAAAGGACGGGCAATGGACCCGTGCGGCCTGACCGGCAGGCTGCACCGCCCTGACCCCATAGGCAGGAATTGCCAGGATTTGATGTGAGCGCAAACGACACCGCACCACCGGCAAAAGGGTCTGGACTGGCCCTGGCTGCGCCGTCGGCAATTGCGCTGGGCGGAGGCGTGATCGCCGCGCTCGGATCGGCAATGATCCCGCTTTCCTCAATCGAGGGTTTTGTCAGCGCCTATGGCATATCCGAAATGCTGCCCGCTGCCCGGCCACCGCTGGGTGGTACGGCCCGCCTGCTGATCGCACTGGCGGCGGGCATTTTCGTCGCTGCGCTTCTCTATTCCCTGTTTCCCCGCAAAGGATTTTCCGACATGGCCACCGCAATGCCCCGCATGACTAATATCGGCGACTTCTTTCGCTCGCTGCGCTTTGGCCGTTCCGGCGGAGCGCCCGGCGAGGTCAGCGATTTCGACGATCTGCCCCGGCTGCGCAACGCCGACGCCCATCCTGATGCGCCCGCGCGTCGCCCGATTTTCGCCAATAGCGACCTTGGTGCGCCGCTGACGCTCGATATTGAGCATTTTGATGACGGCGATGACGAGGCCGGAATTCCCGTCGTGGACGCCTCGCCCGTGACGAACGAGGCCGAACAGGAACCGGAAACCGTTGCCGAAGAACCCGGTCCTGCCGAACCTGCGCCCGGCATGATGGCTGAAATCGCTATTCCGGAAGAACCTGTTGAAGCGGTCGCGCCTCAGCCGCCGGACGTCGCTCCGGAACCGGCACCCCAACCGCATAATGCCTATGCAGCACCTGTTGCCGCACCGCGCGATCCGCACGACCCGCGTCCGCTGTCAGACCTCAGCATTGGCGAACTGGTTGCCCGGCTCGAACAGGGCATGGCAGAGCGTTTTGGCGCAGCGCCCGCGCTCGTCCGTGCCGCCGGAGTATTTGCCGAAAAGGCTGCGGTCGCGGATGTTCCCGAACACCCCGTCGAACCGGAAACCGCACCTGCGGAGCAAGCCGCGGAACCGGATACAGTTGGAGGCGAGGCCGCGCCGATCAGCGCCGAGGGCATGGACGCCGCCCTGCAGGCTGCGCTTGAAACACTCCGCGTGATGACCGAGCGTCAGAAAAACGCATCCTGATCCATCGGGGAATGACACTAATTCAACGAAAAAGGGCGGCCCCAAAGGACCGCCCTTTTCATGTGGATGATCGGTATCCCGATCCACAATGCGCCTATTCAGGTGCCTTGCCGAACAGATAATATTGTTCGTTGCCGACAAAGCCGAGCTTGGTCACGCCGCTGCGCTTGATCACCGCCAGCACCCGGTCGGTGACTTCATAGCGGCTGCGCGCATCGGGCTGGAACTGCAATTCGGGTTCCGGATCGATATTCTTGGTCTGCGCCAGATAGGTGCCGAGCTGCGAAAGCGTAATCGGCTCGCCATTCCAGGCGATTTCGTCATTGGGCGCAATCGTGACCTTGTTCTTGATCGGATCGATCAGGTTCTCCGGTGGCGGCGAACCGTCATCGATAGGCAGATCAACTTTCACTGCATGGGTCTGCACCGGGATGGTGATGATGAACATGATCAGCAGAACGAGCATGACGTCGATCAACGGCGTCGTGTTCATTTCCATCATCGGCGAACCATCGTCCTTGCCGCCACTCATTGCCATTTCAAGCTACTCCTGTCTCTCAATTCTTGTGCGGTCGCGGAACGACTAGTTGATGTCCGTGGGCGCGATCGGCGTCGAAATAAAGCCAACCTTGGCAAAACCGGCGCGCTGCATGTTGAAGATCGCGCCGCCGACACAGCGATAGGGAACATTGATGTCACCGCGAATATGCACTTCAGGCAGATCGTCGGCCTCAAGATTTTCCACGCCACCGGCATTTTCGATGATGCTTTCAAGGCGCTTCACCGCAATGTCGAGCAGCTCGTCGGAATCGACCGGCGTCGCATTGACATAGACACGGCATTCACCGGCCGGGCTCGCGCCTTCAAAACCATCATCGCCCGGGCTGCGCCCGGCGGCGTCGGTGGAACTCACCGACAGCAGGATGTTCTCAGGCTTGGTATCCGTAACCTCAAATTCCAATACCGGGATTTCCAGATCATCAACGGTCTGGATCACAACCGGAATTGCAATAAGGAAGATGATGAGCAACACCAGCATGACGTCCACCAGGGGCGTCGTGTTGATGTCCGACATCGGCGTTTCTTCGCCGCCGCCACCCATGCTTATTGCCATCTCACGCTTTCCTATTCTCTGACATCATCAGTCATCTTGACGGACCCCGGTCTAGCTGCCGGGCTGTATTCAGGGGCACTTGCCCCCTTCGCATCCTCGCCGCCTGTGCAGCCGCGTCTTGCCCGCCCGATCGACCGTCTGCACCGGCGCTGCCCGCAAATGGCAGGCAGCACCGGCAGACAAGGGCTTACTTCTTGACGGGTGCTGCAGCAGCCGGCTTGGCGGGTGCAACAGTGCGCGGCGAAGGAACAACCGCGCCACCCGAAGCCATATAGCCCAGCACGTCGTTGGAAAACGCGCTCAGGGTTTCGGCGATCAGCTTGTTGCGGTTCTGCAGCCAGTTATAGGCAAGCACGGCGGGAACGGCCACGGCCAGACCCAGCGCGGTCATGATAAGGGCCTCACCAACCGGACCGGCAACCTGGTCGATCGATGCCTGGCCCGCGATGCCGATCTTGATCAGCGCGCGATAGATACCGATAACCGTACCGAACAGACCGATAAACGGCGCGGTCGCGCCCACGGTCGCAAGGAATGGCAGGCCACCGGCAAGCTTAGCGTTGATCGCAGCTTCCGAACGGGCCAGCGAGCCGTGCAGCCAGTCATGCGCCTCGACCGGATCGGTCAGCTTGGCATGCTCTTCCTGAGCCTTGAGACCATCGTCGACGATCTGCTTGAAGGCAGTGTTCTTTTCGAGCTTGGCAGCGCCTTCCTTCAGGCTGCCTGCGCGCCAGAAGGTGTCGCGGATCTTCTTGCCCTGGTTCAGGATCTTCTGCTGCTCGAACAGCTTGGTGAACAGGATATAGAATGAACCAAACGACATGATGCCCAGGATGATGACGGTCGCATAGGCGATGAAACCGCCCTGCTCCAGTGCTTCCCGGAAACCGAATGCATTCTGCGGTGCTTCACCAGCCGCTGCTGCAAGAACTTCAATCAACATCAAACTTTCCTCTCAAAGCAAATTGCAAAAAACCAGCACGATATCGGATGCGCCTAGCGCGACAACTGATAGCGAACTGCAGTACTGTAAGAACCGGTCGTGGGATTGCCCGCGGCATTCAGCGCCGGATCGAAACGTGCATAACGGGTCAGTGCATCGCACGCCGCCGAGTCAAGATCGGCATGGCCGCTTGAGCCCGTTACCGAACATCCCGACACGCGTCCTTCTGCATCGATGGACAGTGCCACGCGCACCGTACCTTCGCGTTCCTCACGCTGGGCACGGCTGGGATAGTTGCTCTGCACACGCGCAGCCCAGCGGCTCTGGCCTTTGGGAGACGCGCCACGGGCCTGGGACGGCGGCGGCGGCGGTGCAGGTGGCGGCGGTGCAGCGACCGGGGTCGGCACGAATACCGGCGGCGGGGTCGCAACCGTCCTGATCGGCGGCGGCGGCGACGGCGTTTGCACGATCGGCGGCGGCGATACGACCGGCGGCGGCGGCAAAGGCTGGTCCGGCGGCGGCGGCGGCAACTCTTCCGGCTCTTCTGGAACCTCTTCTTCCACATCAACCACGTCGAGTACTTCGGCGGCCTTCTTCACTGCGCTATAGGCAAGGCCCGTAACCAGTGCATAACCGACGACAACGTGAATAATGGCAACGATAATGATGGAAGTCAGCTTGCTTCCACTCATTTGTTGATCAGCATAAGCCATTCAGCAACGACACTCCTTACCCAACATATTTCAGACCGGGCCATTTATTGGCCATCCACACGTCAAGCGACCGGAAAACCAATTTCCGGACAAAAAGCCCCCATGTGGCGATAATCTTGATTTTATCCCGTCTGTGTCTCGCCCGAACCCGGTTTAACGCGCAACGCAAAGACAGGCAATCCGTTTCCGCAATTCAGTTTGAATTAACGATGGCTTGGCGATTATGGTCCGCTTGCATGGGCCGTTTCGGTCCAGGATGGAGGTGTCAAAGATGAAAGCCAGGCTGATACTATTGGCGGCGATATTGGCTGTTTTTTCAGCGTTTCCAAAGGCGACCCTGGCCCAGCAGGTCGCCGCCGCGCCGACTTTTGTCGAGCTTGCCCGGCTGGCCGACAAATCCCCGGTCGTTGTCCGCGCCAAGGTCAAAAAGACCGCCGTGCTGAAGGCAGAAAGAGCGCCTGGCGTTGGTCCCGATATGGCACGAATCTATGTCGAGGCGGACGTCATCGCCCTGATTCGCGGTCAAAACGGCATCGCCAGCACGATTCGCTATCTGGTCGATCTGCCGCGTGATTCGCGCGGCAAGCCGCCCAAGCTGAAAAAGCAGGAACTGCTGCTGTTCGCGCGGCCGGACCCCAGCGTCGTGGGCGGTATCCAGCTGGTCGGACCCGGAGCCCAGCTGCCCTGGACCGCCGACACCGAACAGCGCACCCGCAGCCTTATTACCGCGATGGTGGCGCCCGATGCGCCGCCGGTAATCACCGGCATTCGCGAGGCGCTGCACGTTCGCGGCAATTTGCAGGGCGAGGGCGAAACGCAGATATTCTTCTCCACCGCCAATAATGATCCGGTGTCGCTGACCGTGCTGCGCCGCCCCGGCCTTGCCCCGCAATGGGCCGTTTCGCTGACCGAAATCGTCGATGAGGCCGCTGCGCCGCCGCCGCCCAACACGCTGCTCTGGTACCGGCTGGCCTGTTTCCTGCCCGCGCAGATTCCAGGCAGTGCCATGGTCTCCAGCAGCGATTCCGACAATGACCTCGCCCGGCGCGACTATAATTATGTCCGCGACCAGCTGGGCAGCTGCGTCCGCTGAACCGGGACAGCCGCTGCATCAAGACTGGCTATTGCGGCGACAAGAAACGGATACTGGCATTTGCCCGGCGAAAGGCTATGGACGGCGCGTAAAGGACGGACGCGGTTCCATTGCGGAGCGTGCTGCGGAGTATATGCGGGGATAATATGGGGCAACAGCTGAATATCGCGCTTGCCGGGCTGGGTACGGTCGGGGCGGGCGTGATCCGCCTGATCGAGGAAAATTTCGACCTGATCGCACGCCGGGCCGGAAAACCGATCCGGATCACCGCGATCACTGCTCGCGACCGGGGCAAGAATCGCGGCGTTGATCTTTCGCCCTATGAATGGGTCGACGACATGGCATCGCTCGCCCTGCGCGACGATGTCGATGTGATCGTCGAGCTGGTCGGCGGATCGGATGGCCCTGCGCTTACCCTGGCCAAGGCCAGCCTTGGCAATGGCAAGGCCTTTGTCACCGCCAACAAGGCGATGGTCGCGCATCACGGACTGGCGCTTGCCGAAGCCGCCGAGAAGAGCGGCCTTGCCTTCAAATATGAAGCCGCCGTCGCGGGCGGCATCCCCGTCATCAAGGGTCTGCGCGAAGGCGCCGCCGCCAACCGGCTGGAGCGCGTATATGGCATCCTCAACGGCACCTGCAATTTCATCCTGTCCGAAATGGAACAAAGCGGTCGCGATTTCAGCGATGTCCTGTCCGAAGCACAGCGGCTGGGCTATGCCGAGGCCGATCCGACATTCGACATTGACGGCATCGATGCCGCGCACAAGCTGTCGATCCTCTCCAGCATCGCATTCGGATCGCGGATCGATTTCCCGGCGATAGACTGTACCGGCATCCGGCGCATATTGGCTGCAGATATCGCCCAGGCCGAGGCGCTCGGCTATCGCATCCGCCTTATCGGCATGGCCGAGCTTGACGGCGACAATGGCAGCGCCGCGCTGTTCCAGCGCGTTCACCCGGTGCTGGTGCCGATCCATCATCCGCTGGCCCATGTCGAAGGCTCCACCAATGCGGTGGTGGCCGAGGGGAATTTTTCGGGCCGCCTGCTGTTCCAGGGCGCGGGCGCGGGCGATGGCCCGACCGCCAGCGCGGTGGTCGCCGACATTATAGACATAGCCCGGGGCGAGATCGGCCCCGCCTTTTCCATGCCCGTTCGCGAGCTCGAAGCGCTGCGCAAGGCGGACTCGGGCCATCGCACCGGCAAGAGCTATTTGCGGTTCGAGGTCAAGGACAAGCCGGGCGTGCTGGCCGAAATCGCCGCCGCCATGCGCGATGCCGGGGTTTCCATCGAAAGCCTGATCCAGAAGGGCCAGAATGCTGATGGCACCGTGTTCATCGCCATGGTGACGCATGAAGGGCCGGAAGGCGCAATCACCGCAACAATCGAGGCACTGGGCGGATCGGCATCGATGCACAGCCCGCCGCTGGTGATGCACATATTGGGCGAATAGCATGTCGATCCGGTGCCCCGCCCGCGGCCCCGGACTTCGATGACTTATCCCCAATTCTCGACAATGCAATAATGCTGGCTTATGGACCCGGCAGAGTCGGCGCCAGGGGAGCAGCCGGCCCGCCTGTTGTTCGAGGATGACCTGACCGCCATGACTGCCGCAAAACTCAAGACTAGCCTGCCCGAAGGATCGAACCAGCTGGATCGCGTGCTGGTGCTGGAAATGGTTCGCGTGACCGAAGCTGCCGCCATCGGCGCATCCTCGCTGATCGGACGCGGCGATGAAAAGGCCGCCGACGCTGCAGCAGTGGAGGCGATGCGCGCCGCGCTCAACGGTCTCGATATCAACGGCACCGTCGTCATCGGCGAAGGCGAGCGCGACGAGGCACCGATGCTCTATATCGGCGAGAAGGTCGGACGTGCCGCCAGCCATGATCCGGTCATCGACATTGCGCTTGATCCGCTGGAGGGCACGACCATCACCGCAAAGGCAGGCCCCAATGCACTCGCGGTGCTGGCGATTGCCGAAAGCGGCTGCCTGCTCAATGCGCCCGATGTCTATATGGACAAGCTGGCCATTGGCCCGGGCTATCCCGAAGGCATTATCGATCTCAGCAAGTCCGCGACCGAAAATGTCGAGGCGGTGGCCAAGGCCAAGGGCGTGAAACCGGGCGAGATCATCGTCTGCGTGCTCGATCGTCCGCGCCATGCCGATCTGATCGCTGAACTGCGCGGCATTGGCTGCGGCATCATGCTGATCCCCGATGGCGATGTCGCCGGGGTTATCGCGACCACTGACCCGGACACCACCGTTGACATGTATATGGGCTCAGGCGGCGCACCCGAAGGCGTGCTTGCCGCCGCTGCGCTACGCTGTGTCGGTGGCCAATTCAACGGCCGCCTGCTGTTCCGCAACGATGACGAGCGCAGCCGCGCCCGCAAATGGGGCATTGCCGATCTCGACAAGATCTACACGCTGGAGGAACTGGCCAGCGGCGACTGCATCTTCGCGGCGACCGGCGTCACCGATGGCTCGCTGCTGGAAGGCGTGAAGCGCCGCCGGGGCGGTATCATGACCACCGAAAGCGTGGTGATGCGTGCATCTTCGGGCACGGTGCGCTGGGTCCGGGGCGAACATCGCCTGGGCTGAGCCGGATCGAGGAGAGAACTGCCATGTTGCGGCTAGCCACACCTGTCATTGCCGCATTGTTGCTTTTTCAGTCCCCTGTCTGCGCCGAAAGCGGCACGGACAATATTGATGGTGCCATTGCAGCCTTTTCGGAAATGCGTGCAGGCTGGAATCGCGGCGATATCGATGCTGCATTGGCCGCCTATTGGGATTCGCCAGAAATTACCTGGGTGAACCGCAAGGGCATCAGCCATGGCATTGACGAGTTCGCCAGCGAGATGCGCAGCGAATATGCCGACAACCCAGAGGCCATGGGGCATTATTCGGCAGAAATTCTGGACAGCAGGCTGCTTAGCGAAGACACCGCTCTTCTTGTAGCCCGATGGGACATCACCCTGGACGGCAAACGTCTGTTCGGCGGCGTATCTTCCATGGTCTGGAAGATAATTGACGGTCAATGGAAACTCGTCTTCGAACACGCATCCTAGCGAACCCTTTAAACTTCAGGCGAATTAGTCAAAACACCCCGAGCGACAGCCCGGCGGCGAGCGCTGCGCCGCGCTCCCGGCATGCTTCCAGATCGCTCTCACCGATAGTCTTTTCTGCCAGGATTGCCTCGCCAGTCTGGGCATGGGTGCAGATGATCAGCCCGTCGGCGATTTTCTTCAGCCGCCATCCGGTGGCGATCCGGTCGATCTGGCGCAGCGCATTCTCGCCATCCGATCCTGCACAGACCATCACCGCATAGGGCCGCCCCTCGATCCGGCCCAGCACAGCATAATAGCTCCTGTCGAAAAATTCCTTCATCTCGCCAGAGATCGCCGCAAGGTTTTCAGGACAGACGAACAGATAGCCATCAGCCGCCAGCACATCATCGGCAGTCGCCTCGTTCGCCCGGCGCAGCACTATTTGGCAGGGATCGCTGCCATCGCCCTGCCCTTCCGCGCCTGCATCCCGCGCCGCATCCGCCGCCGCGCACGCCATGGCCTCCGCCCCGCCGGTGCGGCTGTGCCAGACAATCAGGAGCGATTTCGCCATGCCGCGACCCTGCCCCGGGCCGCGCGCCGATCCAAGCCCTGTTTTCCACATTCGTCGCAAAGCGCTCGCCAACGCCAATGTCGCATACTAGCCTCATCCGCATGTCAACGCTGCACACCGCCCCCGTGCTCGGCATAGAGCATTCGCTGACCGGCCAGTCATGGCACTGGCGCGGACAGGAAGGCGATGTGCGCGACGCCCGCGCCAATCCGGATGATCTGGTCACGCAATTGCTGCTCTCTCGCGGAGTTCCGCGCGACGATATCGATCGCCATCGCGCGCCCACGATCCGCGCCTTCCTGCCCGATCCATCGGTTTTTCGTGACATGGACCTTGCCGCCGACCGGCTGGCGCAGGCGGTGCTGGCCCGCGAAACCGTAACTGTATATGGCGATTATGACGTTGACGGGGCAACCAGCGCGGCCTTGCTGATCCGACTGCTGCGCGAACTGGGCCTGGACGCCCGGCATTATATTCCCGACCGGCTGATGGAGGGATATGGGCCGAGCGGCGCGGCGCTGGTCAGCCTTGCCGCCACCGGTTCCACGCTGATCGTCACGGTCGATTGCGGCGCCATGGCCTATGACGCGCTGGCCATGGCGCGCGAGGCCGGGGTCGATGTGCTGGTCGTCGATCACCACAAATGCGCGGCAGAGCTGCCTGCGGCCTTCGCGCTGGTCAACCCCAACCGGCTGGACGAAAGCGAGGAAGGCGCACAGCATGGTCATCTTGCCGCTGTCGGCATGGCCTTTCTGCTCGGCGCGGCGTTGGTCCGCACCTTGCGCGGCCAGGGATATTTCAGCGACCGGGACGAGCCGAAGCTGATGGAATTGCTCGATCTGGTCGCGCTCGGCACCGTCGCCGATGTCGCCCAGCTGCGCGGGCTCAACCGCGCCTTTGTCGCCCAGGGGCTGAAGATCATGGCGCGGCGGCGCAATATCGGCATGGCCGCGCTGATCGATGCCAGCCGCCTGACTCGCGCACCGCTCGCCTCCGATCTCGGTTTCGCGCTCGGCCCGCGCATCAATGCCGGCGGGCGCGTCGGCCAGGCCGATCTCGGCGTGCGCCTGCTCACCACGCAGGACGAAGCGGAAGCCCGGCAGATCGCCGCCGAACTCGACCAGCTCAATCAGGAGCGCCGCGCCATAGAGGCGATGGTCCAGGAAGAGGCAGAGATCATGCTGGCCGGGCAGGACAACAGCGCCGTCGCCATCCTTGCGGGACGCGGCTGGCATGCCGGGGTGATCGGCATTGTCGCCGGCCGCATCAAGGAGCGCGCGGGCAAGCCCGCCATCGTCATTGCACTGGACGAGGACGGCATCGGCAAGGGCTCTGGCCGCTCCATCCCCGGCGTCGATCTTGGCGCGGCGATCATAGCGGCGCGCGAGGCGGACCTGCTTGTCGCGGGCGGCGGCCATGCCATGGCGGCGGGCCTCACCATCAATGCCGACAAGCTCGCCCTGTTTGCCGAATTTCTCAATGAGCGGCTGGGCAGCGCGGTTGCCGGTGCCGCCGAAGGCCGTGCCATGCTGCTCGATGCGGTGATCGCGCCGGGCGGTGTGACCCCAGCGCTGGTCGAGGCGATGGACAGCGCCGGACCCTTCGGAATGGGATGGCCGGGGCCGCGCGTCGCCACCGGGCCGGTGCGCCTTGTCAAATGCGACATTGTCGGCAAGGACCATGTCCGCGTCGTCGCGGCGGGCGATGACGGCAAATCATTCAAGGGCATCGCCTTTCGCTCGGCCGATACGCCGCTGGGCCAGGCGCTGCTCGGCGCAGGGCGGTCGCGCAAATTATGGCTGGCCGGGCGGCTCAAGACCGATGACTGGGGATCGCGGCCCAGCGCCGAAATGCACATTGACGATCTTGCCGCCGCCGATTGAACGGGCCTGCCATCCTCGCCTTTGCCGCCATGCCGCGACGCAAAAAAAGCCGCGCCTTTGCCCTTGACCGTCAAGAGGCGAATCCGTAAGGGGCGTGTCTCGCAAATGCGAGGCCATTATGGCCCCTTCGTCTAGCGGTTAGGACGCGGCCCTTTCACGGCTGAAACACGGGTTCGATTCCCGTAGGGGTCACCACTCTCGTGCATATCGGGATCATGCCCGACAAGCGCGCGGGCAGGTCGGGCAATTTGCCACACGGCCCCTTCGTCTAGCGGTCAGGACGCGGCCCTCTCACGGCTGAAACACGGGTTCGATTCCCGTAGGGGTCACCAGCCGGTTCGGCATGATCATGCACCCTGCTGCTCGGCAATCGCTATAATCCAGCGTCTTTCCATCGTTGCCAGAATGACCGGCAATGCGCGGGCGCAAACCGCCCCGCTTGCAAGGCGCGATCAAATCCCATAGAGGATGTGACAATTATATGACCTGTTTATGACACTTATCTGTCAGCAGGTTCGTCATGCATCGGGGGACCAGTCATTCGTCAGATCGCGGCTTTGCCCTATCGCAGCGCGGGCGCGCGGATCGACGCGCCGGTCAGCATCCTGCTGGTCACGTCGCGCGGCACCGGGCGCTGGGTAATCCCCAAGGGCAATTTCAAACAGGGCCAGCCGCTGCACCTTGCCGCCGCGCTCGAGGCGCAAGAGGAGGCCGGGGTGAGCGGTGTCGCCTGCCCGACACCGCTGGGATCGTTCCGCTATCGCAAGAGCCGCCGCACCGGCGCGTCGCTGATGGTCGATGTCGATGTCTATCCGCTGGCGGTGAGCGCCGAGCTGCCCGACTGGAAGGAACGGGCCGAGCGCGAGCGGCGCTGGTTCACGCTGGCGGAGGCCGCCAATGCGGTGGACGAGCCCGATCTTGCCGATCTGATCCGGTCATTCGGCGCATCCGAATTCAACGTCGCCGCGCGCCGCACCGGGTTTCTCTCCGATGTCGCCACCAAATCGAAAGTAGGTCCAATGTTCGCATGGTTTCAGCGCCTGTTGCCCAAACAGGGCGGATTTTTCGAGCTGTTCGAGGCGCATGCCGTGACGCTGGGCGCAGCCGCCGATGCGCTGAGCCGCCTGGTCCAGGGCGGCGGCGACATGGCGGAGCATATCAAGGAAATACATGAGCGTGAGCATGATGCCGACGACATCACCCGCGAAATGCTGCAAACGGTACGCCAGACCTTCCTGACCCCGTTCGACCGCAGCGCGATTACCGGCCTGATCGGCGCGATGGACGATGCCATTGACGAGATGCAGGCGACCGCCGCCGCCATCGACCTTTACGAGCTGAACCGGTTTGAGCAGGAAATGATCGACATGGTCGGCATCGTCGTCGATGCAGCGCGGCTGACCGCAGAGGCGATGCCGCTGCTGCGCGATGTCGGCGCGAACGGCAAAAGGCTGCACGAGCTGACCGAGCGGCTGGTGCGCATGGAGGGTCATGCCGATGAGATCCATTCGGCGGGCCTGAAAGCGCAGTTCCAGCAACAGGGCACCGCATCCGATCCGCTGCGTTTCATTGTCGCGCGCGAGATATACAAGCATCTGGAACGCATTGCCGATGCTTTCGAGGACGTCGCGAACGAGATTGACGGCATCGTCATCGAACATTCCTGACGGGAGGCGCACGTGCATGAGCTTGCCCTGCCGCTGCTGATCGGCCTTATCGCCGTTGCCCTGGCGTTCGATTTCCTCAACGGGCTGCACGATGCCGCCAATTCCATCGCAACGGTGGTCGCGACCCGGCTGCTCGGCCCGGTGCAGGCGGTATGCTTTGCCGCCTTTTTCAACTTTGCCGCCTATTTCCTGACCATCGCCTTTCCCAGCCTGCACGCGGTTGCCGACACCATCGGCAAGGGCCTGATCGACAAGGATCTCATCACCCCTTCCGTGGTGTTTGGCGCGCTGGTCGGTGCCATGTTCTGGAATGTGGTGACATGGCTGAAGGGCATTCCCTCCTCGTCCAGCCATGCACTGGTCGGCGGCATTATCGGCGCGGGCGTCGCCCATGCCGGGCTGACCGGGGTGCAATGGACCGGCCTCAACAAGACGCTGATCGCCATCGTCCTCTCGCCCACCATCGGCATGATCCTGTCGATGATCATCATGGCGCTGTCGAGCTGGCTGCTCAAAGGCGTGAGCGCGCGCGGCGCGGAACGCAGCTTTCGCGTGCTGCACCTCATCTCATCAGCCACCTATTCGACCAGCCACGGCCTGAACGACGCGCAAAAGACGATGGGCATCATCACCGTGCTGCTCTATTCGACCGGGCGGCTGACCGGCGAGTTCGAGGTGCCGCACTGGGTCGCGATCAGCTGTTATATCGCCATCGCGCTCGGCACGCTGACCGGCGGCTGGCGTATCATCGAGACGATGGGATCGCGCATCACCAAGCTGTCGCAGCATCAAGGGTTCAGCGCGTCCATGGGCGGGTCGATCATGATCTTCGCGGCATCGGCGGCGGGCATCCCGGTCTCGACAACGCACACCATCACCGGCTGCATCATCGGCGCGGGTGTCGCGCGGCGCGCATCGGCAGTGCGCTGGGGCGTGGCGCAGCGCGTGGTCCTCGCCTGGGTCATCACCATCCCCGCATCGGCGAGCGTGGGCGCGCTGTTCTACTGGCTGACGACCTTCTTCTGATCCGGCTTCGGATACACACGCAAAAAGCCCCGGCGGCATCACACCGCCAGGGCCTTGAGGGTTTATCAGTTTTACCGGATCAGTTCAGATCGAACCGGTCGGCATTCATCACCTTGGTCCAGGCGGCGACAAAGTCTTTGACGAACTTTGCTTCATTGCCGCTCTGGGCATAGACCTCGGCAACCGCGCGCAGCTGCGAATTTGAGCCAAAGACCAGGTCCGCACGGGTCGCGGTATATTTCTGCGCGCCGGTCATGCGGTCGCTGCCGACGAATTCCTCCTCATCGCTGTCCATGGCCGCCCATTTGGTCGACATGTCGAGCAGGTTGACGAAGAAGTCGTTGGTCAGCTGGCCCTTGCGCGCGGTGAAGACGCCATGATCGCTATTGCCGCTATTGGCGCCCAGAACGCGCAGCCCGCCGACCAGCACGGTCATTTCGGGAAGGGTCAGGCCCAGCAGGTCGGCACGGTCGATCAGCAGGTCTTCGGTCGCCACGCTCAGCCTGGCCGAGCGATAGTTGCGGAAGCCATCGGCATGCGGTTTCAGCCAGTCAAAGCTTTCCGCATCGGTCTGTTCGTCGCTGGCATCGCCGCGCCCGCCGGCGAACGGTACGGTCACGCTGTGCCCGGCATCCGCCGCCGCCTTTTCCACCGCTGCGCCGCCCGCAAGGACAATGGCGTCGGCCATGGAGAGATTGCCGCGCAACTCCTCGATCTTCGCCAGCACCTTGCCCAGATCCGCCGGGTCGTTGACCGCCCAGTCCTTTTGCGGGGCAAGCCGCACACGCGCACCATTGGCTCCGCCGCGATGATCGGTCCGGCGATAGGTCGATGCCGATGCCCAGGCCGCCTTGACCAGTTCCGAAACGGTCAGGCCGCTGCCCAGTATCGCCGCCTTGAACGCAGCGACATCGCCATCGGAAGGCGCGGTTCCGGCGGGAACCGGGTCCTGCCAGATCAGGTCTTCGCCAGGCACTTCGGGGCCGAGATAGCGCGCCTTTGGCCCCATGTCGCGATGGGTCAGCTTGAACCAGGCACGCGCGAAGGCATCCTTGAAGGCCTCATGATCGTGCATGAAACGCTCGGAAATCTTGCGATAGTCCGGGTCGAGCTTCATCGCCATGTCCGCCGTAGTCATGATCGTCGGCACCTTCACGTCGGGATTGCCGGCCGAGGGGGCAAGATCCTCCGGATCGGGATTGACCGGCGTCCACTGATTGGCACCAGCGGGCGACTTGGTCAGCTCATAATCATATTTGAACAGCAGGCGGAAATAATTGGCCGACCATTCAAACGGCGTGTTGGTCCACGGCCCCTCAATGCCCGAGGTGATCGCATCGTCGAGCACACCGGTACCGCCGGGATTGGCCCAGCCAAACCCCTGGGCAGCCATGTCGGCGCCTTCGGGATCGGGACCAAGCAGCCCTGCATCGCCATTGCCATGGCACTTGCCGAATGTGTGGCCGCCAGCGGTCAGCGCGACGGTTTCCTCATCATTCATCGCCATGCGGGCAAAGGTATCGCGAATGTCGCGCGCCATGCCCGCCATGTCATGCGGATTGCCGCCCGGTCCTTCCGGATTGACGTAGATCAGGCCCATCTGGATCGCGGCGAGCGGATCCTCGATTTCCCAGCCCTTATCCGGCTGGTTGCGGGTTTCCGCACCGGTATTCACCCATTCATCTTCGGTGCCCCAATAGACCTTTTCGGGATAGAAGACATCGGCGCGGCCGCCGCCAAAGCCGAAGGTAGGGCCGCCCATGGATTCAATCGCGACATTGCCGGTCAGCACGAACAGGTCAGCCCAGCTCAGCGCATCGCCATATTTCTGCTTGATCGGCCAGAGCAGGCGGCGTGCCTTGTCCAGATTGCCATTATCCGGCCAGCTGTTGAGCGGAGCAAAGCGCTGCTGCCCCTCACCCGCGCCGCCACGGCCGTCATGAATCCGATAGGTGCCCGCAGCGTGCCACGCCATGCGGATGAAAAAGGGTCCATAATGCCCGTAATCGGCGGGCCACCAGTCCTGGCTGTCGGTCATCAGCGCGGTCAGATCCGCCTTGACAGCGGCAAGATCGAGCGCCTTGAACGCGCTGGCATAGTCAAAGTCCGGGTCCATCGGGCTGGGGGACAAACCGCGATCCGACATCATGCCCAGCGGCAGCGTATTGGGCCACCAGTCATCATTGGTCCGCCCCAGCAGCGAACGGGTGCCGCTGTCGCCGGTAAAGGGGCATTTGCCGGAAACCTCGCCGGTCTTCATATCCATGTTGCTCTCCTGTCGTCTGTGTCTGTGGGATAAGGCATGCTACGCCCCGCCCCTGATCGACAGAAACGAATTTCCCTGATCTAAGATATCGACAAACACGTTCAGCGCGCACGCCAGCATGATTCGCGAAGATCGGTTGCAATTTACAACCGTGTAAGCATGGTGTAGCGTGCCGCCAAAGCAGCCGGACGAATCCGGCCGGTGGGAGAGCCAGGCATGAAACACGAAACCCCGGTTGAACATTTCGACGTCCTGATCGTCGGGGCGGGCATTTCCGGTATCGGCATGGCCGTGCACCTGAAGGACAAGTGCCCCGACCGCAGTTTCGTGATGCTCGATCGCGGGGAAGAAATTGGCGGCACCTGGCGCCTGTTCCAGTATCCCGGCATCCGCTCCGACAGCGACATGCACACTCTGGGTTTCGAATTCGAGCCGTGGCGCGAGCAAAAAGCCATCGCCGACGGCCCGTCGATCATGAAATATCTCCACCGCATCAGGAATGAGCGCAAGCTGGATGACCATATCCGGCTGGGCCACAAGGTGCTCAGCGCGGCCTGGTCAAGCGCCGATGCCTGCTGGACGGTCGAGGCGGAGAACAGCAAGGGCGACACCGTCAGGATTACCGCCGGTTTTCTGTATCTGGGCGCGGGCTATTATGATTATGACGAAGGTCATGATGCCGGGTTCGTCGACAAGGACAAGTTTCGCGGCGACATCATCCATCCGCAATTCTGGCCCAGGGATTACGACTATTCGGGCAAGCGGGTGGTCATCATCGGATCGGGTGCGACTGCGGTAACGCTGCTGCCCTCCATGACCGACAAGGCCGCGCATGTCACCATGCTGCAGCGCACGCCCACCTGGTATGCCGTGCGCCCGGCAAAGGATGCGCTGGCCAATTTCATGCGGCGGATCATGCCGGACGAATGGGCCTATGCCATCACCCGGCGCAAGAATGTGTTCATGCAGCATCTGTTCTTCAACCGTGCCCGCACTCGTCCGGACAAGGTTGCCAAGATGCTGATGAAGGGCGTGCGCAAGGCGCTGGGCAGCGAGCCTGATCCCGTCGCATTCACCCCGCCCTATAATCCCTGGGAACAGCGGCTGTGCCTGGTACCCGATGGCGACATGTTCGCCGCGATCCGCGATGGCAAGGCCGATGTCGTGACCGATCATATCGAGCGCTTTACCGAAACGGGTATCCAGCTCAAATCGGGCCAGCATCTCGATGCCGATGTCATCATCACCGCAACCGGCCTGAAACTCGCCATGGCGGGCAAGGTCGCGATGTCGGTCGATGGCCGCCCGGTCGATCTGCACGAGCATTATTATTACAAGGGCTGCATGTTCTCCAACATCCCGAACATGGTGATCGTGTTCGGCTATCTGAACGCCAGCTGGACTCTGAAGGTCGATATTGTCGCCAAATATGTCTGTCGCCTGCTCAACCATCTGAAAGCGACCGGCACGCGGATCGTCATGCCGCGTCTTGATGATCCCGACTCGATCGAGGAAGAACCGATCTTCGATTTCTCGTCAGGCTATGTGCAGCGCGGGCTGCACCTGTTGCCGCGCAACGCGGTCAACATGCCCTGGCGGGTGACGCAGGACTATCTGTTCGAGAAGAAGGTGCTGACCGAGGAAGCAGTTGACGATGGCGTCCTGCAATTCACCACCGAAATGGAGCGTGCAGAGGCGGATCGGGCCATCGCCGCGGAATAAGGCGCGGCCCGCTTTCCGAGTGTCGGCAGGCTCCTATTCGGCAAGGTCCTTCAATATCCAGTACCAGTGGTTGAGGCCGTCATAAAAGGCATCAACCGAAAGCCGCTCGTTCAGGCCATGCGCAAACATGTCCTCCGGCCGCGTCCCCGCGCCGGAAATCGCCACGGTATCATAGCCCAGCGTGCGATAGTGCATGCCGTCGGTGCCACCTGATTCCATATAGGGCAGGATCGGCATCGGCCCGCCGCCGCGTCGCGACAGGCTGGCCGCGATTGCATGACGCACATCATCGCGCAGGGCCGAAACCGGGCTTTCGACGACATCGGTCATCAGCCGGAACTGCACGGCATCATTTCCGATAATCTCGCGCAGCTTGGCCTCGGTCGCAGCAGCGCTCTCGCCGGGGAATATCCGGCAATTGACAGTTGCCGTCGCCGATTGCGGCAGGGCGTTTTCGGCATGTCCGGCGCGCAGCATTGTCGCGACACAGGTGGTGCCCAGCGTGCCGACGGTCTCCGGGTTGGACTGGAGCATGGCGACCGCTTCGGCATCGGAAGGGTCAGCAGCAAAGCGCCGCATCGCATCGCCGAACGGCCCCGGCGTCGACTGGCCCAGCGCGGCAAAGAAGCTGCGCGTCAATTCGGTATCGCGAACCGGAAACCGATAGCTCTGGATCGCCTTCAGCGCATCGGCCAGCTCGTAAATCGCATTGTCCCGACGCGGGCGGCTGGAATGGCCACCCGGATTGGCGACGGTCAGCTCCCATGTCGCAAAGGTCTTTTCAGCAGCCTGCACATTGAACGCCAGCGGACGGAATTCACCGTCGAGCAATATGCCCCCGGCATCGCTGTTCAGCACGAATTCCGGATCGATATTGTCGGCTACATATTGCGCCTGGGCGATGGTGGAGACCATTCCGGTCTCCTCATCGCCCGAAAACACCAGCACCAGGTCACGCGAAGGCGTCCATCCCTCCTGTTTCAGCCGGATGAAGGTCTGGCTGAGATTGGCGACCCCATATTTGTTGTCGATGGTGCCCCGGCCAAAGAAATAGCCCTCCTCTTCGGTGAGGGAGAAGGGCGGACGCTCCCAGTCTTCTTCCAGCGCATCGACCACGTCCATATGGCCCAGCAGCACAATCGGCTTTTTCGAGGCTTCCGGCGCGGCGCGATACCACAGCATCAGCCCCTGGGTCGGCTCGCCTTCGCTGTCATAATCAGTGACAACGATATCCTCGTCGGTGAAACCGGCCTGCTTGAAACGCCCCACCAGATAGGCAACCAGATCGGGCACCTTTTGCTGCCCGCGAGCGGTGCGAAAACTTATAATGTCGCGATAGATGTCACGCGCAAGCTGCTCATCGGCGCTGAGCGTGCGGGCCTCCTCGGCCTGGGCGGGCATGCCCGCCGATATCGACAGCGCGGCAAGACTGGCGGCCAGCGCCGATGCGCGCGCGAACCGGTGAAAAGCTTTCACGCCGATTTTGCTTTTGGCGATGCGCATTGCTTTCTCCCCCACTGCTCCCGTCCGTTCCCGGCCTTCGCCCGCTAAGCGGAGCGTGCGGCCAAGGCGGCGGCAAAAACCTCTTCAAACATTTCGGGAGTCAGACGCCCGGTATTGGTGTTGTAACGGCTGCAATGATAGCTGTCGATCAGCATCCGGCCATCGGGCAGCTGGTGCTTCGCGCCATGGCCAAAGCGGTAATCGGCAAGCCGCCCGCCCCCTGCCCGCGCCAGCACGTAGCGCACGAAACTGTCATGCGCGATCTTGCCCAGCGCAATGAACACGCGCAGTTCCGCCAGCGCATCGAGCTGCGCCGTCAGATAGCGGCGACAGGCGTTGATCTCCGCCGGGACGGGCTTATTTTCGGGCGGCAGGCATTTCACCGAATTGACGATCACCGTCCCTTTCAGCCGCAATCCGTCATCGGGTCGCGAATCATACTCGCCTTCGCTCAGACCGAATTTGGCCAGCGTCGCGAACAGCAGGTCGCCCGCATAATCGCCGGTAAAGGGCCGTCCAGTGCGGTTCGCACCATGCTTTCCGGGGGCCAGGCCGACAATGCCCAGCCACGCGCCCCCGTCGCCGAACACCGGCACCGGCGCATTCCACCAGTCCGGATATTCCTCGCGGCATTGCTCGCGAAACGCGACCAGCCGGGGGCAGAGCGGGCAATCGCGATCCGGCTCCAGATGTGCAAGCGGGCTTTGATATTCCATCCATAGCGCGATAAGCGCTGGTCATGGCAGGCGCAACCACACAGCATTATCTGATCGCGCTGGGATCGAACATGCGGCACCGGCGCATCGGCGCGCCGCGCCGGGTGATTGCCGCTGCCATTGCGGCCATGGCCGATAATGGCATCGCCGTTCTGGCGGTATCGCCGCTCATGCGCTCGCGCCCAGTCGGGCCATCGCGGCGCGATTATGTGAATGGCACGGCGCTGATCGAAACGCCCCTCGCCCCGCCCGCCCTGCTCGCCGCGCTGAAAGGCATGGAGCGGGCATTCGGGCGAAGGCGGCGGGCGCGACGCTGGAGCGCAAGGGTGATCGACCTTGACATCATCCTGTGGTCCGGCGGCATCTGGACCAGCGAGCGGCCGCGCCTCACCATCCCGCACCCCGCCTTTCGCCAGCGCGATTTCGTGCTGCATCCGGCACGCAGCATTGCCGGGGACTGGCGCGATCCGGTCACCGGGCTCAGCATTGCCCAGATCACTGCCCGGCATGACCGGTGCGCGCGCACTCGCGGGCGATAGTTGCAGGACAAAGTCGGCGGCCAACAGCGCTTGACCATGGCGGCGGGCATCTCTAGGGGAGGCGCTTGTCGCGGTGCCGGGCATGGCCCTGCCGCCGCAACCCCGCAGATCCGCGCAGACGCGGCGATGATGGGCCCTTAGCTCAGTCGGTAGAGCAACTGACTTTTAATCAGTAGGTCGCTGGTTCGAACCCAGCAGGGCTCACCAACCATCCTCCTGAAAGACAAGGATAAACCTTGGCCACAGTCTCTCCGGCGGTGGATCACAACCGCAAGACGACCCGTTATTTTCCGATTTGATAATTGATCGAAGCGACAAAAAACGATTTTATCGGTTTGCCATCAGAACCGATTGCAGGCTCGAATTCGGCATCTTCCTCAATATATTCGCACTGCCGCGTCATCGTTCCGAAATGATCGGCCACCGTCCGGTTGATCAACCGGCAATTCGACGATTGTCCCTTCTCGTCGACATCAGCCCGAAGGAAGAACCTGGCTTGCCCTCCGTTCTTCATGACATTTGTCGGGTAGTATCGTTGAAGCTTGTGAACAATCTCGGCTTTGTTTTTCAGATTTGGCGTCTTTTTGAGCGCTTTTTGCTGAACGATATCAAAACCCCAGGAGGCTACCAAATCCTCTACACACTGGTTCATCGCAGCAAACGGCTTCTCCATTGCCCCCAATTCCAGAACCAGTTTTTGCTTCGGATCCTGTTCCAGCCTGAACCCGTAAATTGATGCACCCAGTTCAGTATCAAGATGCGAAAGACCCTCAGGCGGGCCGTCCTCCTGCTCCACTTCCTTTTCATCCTTTGGCGGCAAGCCGTAACTGACCTCGATCCGCAATGGCCCCCTGCCGATAATGGCGGAACCGAAACCTTCCAGGGTAGCGGCAGCGCTCGTCATTTCCCAGGCTTCTGCACCGGGGCTGAACCGGACCTTCAGCGGTTCGTCGGGCATGAAGCCGATAATGGCCGGACCAGCAACCAGCCAGTCAAAACTCTCGCCGGGTCCGAACTGTTCCAGCCAGAACACGGTCTGTTGATCGCCCGTTCCGAAATAGCGTCCAAGCCGGCATCGTTCATCGCCATAATCGAGTTGCCAAGGCGACGATGGCTTGAGGATAATTGTCTCAGCCTCCGTCGCGCGCGCTGAAGGAACCAGAAGCCCGGCCAGCAGGATAAAAAGGAAAGAACGCATGCGATTATCCTGGCTATGATTACGCACCTTTCCGGAAACGGAAGGCGGGGCTGGCTTTTCCACAACGATAGTCCAGACATGCTGTCATCCCGTCAATGGCCAATGTCCGGATAGTCTGGCATATGGACACGAATTTCACGATCACGCACCTCCGCCCGCATGGCCGATCTCGTCCAGATAGGTCCGGGGAAAGCCGAGACTCGCGGCCAGGCTGGCCAGCGCGCGCGCATAATCGCGATTGGTTCCGGCAACCTTGTCGGCGGGCAGATTATAGCAAAGCGCCTCCGCGACGCTCCCGTCCGAAAGAATCACCGCAACGCATTCGGGCAAATAGTCCGCGACGCCAGGATCGGCATAGAGCCTTTCCGCATCAACAGCAGCGATATCCATCATCACGCCATAGGCCCGTGCGCCGGGGCATGGCCGGAGCGTGGCGCGGGCACCGATGCGGATCGCAAACCCGTCGACATGGCCGGTCACAATGCTGGACGGGACTATGCCCTTCTCCGCCAGCACGGCCCGGTCCATGAACAGGCCGTAGAAGAAGATATTCATGGCCAGACCGCTCCCCTGATTTGCGGCTTTATGACCGAGAGGGCCTGCGCCGCCCGGCCCGCCAGAAAACAAAGGCTACCGCCGCCCCCTCCACCAGCAGGAACAGCAGGAACAGCAAGGCACGGCTGCCCAGCGTCGTCTCCAGCGCGCGTCCGCCGGTCATAGCATTATGGCCAAGCGCGATCAGCAGCATCAGCACCAGCCCCAGCATGATACCCGCGAACAGCCTTATCAGCATCGCCAGCAGCGGATGGCGGCGCATCATCTGGCCGGTCTTGCCGTCCGCATCGCGCCCGGTCAGCCGGTCGGCGATGATCTGAACGTCCTGCCGGAAGCTGTGATGGCGCAGGAACAGCGCATTGCGCTCGACAATCGGGCCGACATCGCCGGGCAATAGCGACACATCGGGCATCGCGATTCCGTTGAGCAGGACCGGTACAACTTTCTTGCCCATGGCAAGCGCGCGGGCGACCTCCATGCGGACGAAATCGCCCGGTTGCTGCATCCGGCTGAGTCCATCCGCACTGGTCTCGCCCAGCCATTTGTCGCCGATCAGCACCAGCACGATGTCCGATTCCGAAAGCGCGTTTTCAAGCCGGGCCGGGAAGGTCTCGCCCGGCGCAATGGCATCGACGTCAAGAAACACCGAACGGATGCCCGGCGTCATCTCCAGCCGGTCGGCCAGCCGGGCCGCCACATCCTGGCTGTCGCTACGCCGATAGCTGATGAAGAGCTTCTCCGCCACGTTGCCTAGGGCCTGTGGGGATACATTGCACGAGCCACGGTTCGTGACCCGGATCGGTTCGGGGCAGAAGCGAGAGCGAAGGCAGACTGGGCGTCTGTCGAGCGCGAGCGACGACGCCCGGGCCGATCCGGGCCGAACCCCAAAAGGGCCGGGCGGGAAACGGCCATTTCCGCGTCGTTCGTCCTTGAATATGCCAGCATGTCCTGCGTCCTCACTCCTTGAACTGACCGTTTCCCGACACCGGCCGTGGCCGTGCGATATATCCCCACAGGCCCTAGGGTCCGAATGCTCTTTTGACCGACTTGTCCAGTCCGGTTTTGGCGAGATGGATTTGCGCGCCGATGCGTCCGGGCTCGATCATGGAGACCTTGCCATCGCCGCCATCCTTGCGGAATTCATAGATCAGCGCCTCCACCTTGTGCGCGCGGGTGAAGGGCACCGTCTTGTACACCGCCGACAGGTCGTTGCTGCCGCGCCGCAGCCTTGCAATCGCATCATCATCGTCCAGCGTGCGCGCAGAGGTCGCAAAGGGACGGTCGCTCACCACCACCGCGATATAGCGGTAAAAGCCCGGCGGTGCCTCCAGGAACAGGTTGCGCACATAATCGGTGAGCGAGGGATCGGAGCGCTGGTTGGGCAGTTCATAGCGTTCCGCTCCCTTGAGCGCAGCGCCGTCCGCGCCGATCTTCTCGATCCGGGTGACCAGCACAAAGCCGCCAGGCGCGGCATAATAGCTGTGCTCGACATAGCCCGCCCCGTCAAACGCGCCCTTCAGCTTCTCGCCCGCATCATAGAGCGACATGCCCGCGCGCGAGGCGATGAAGCGGTCCAGCCCCACCCGCGATGACGGCGTCTCCGGCGGCCATACCGGATAGGCCGGTATCCCAGTGCGCGCGGGAAGCGAACCGCCCTCGCGCACCGCGCCGGTGCGGACCCGGCGCGTAGGGCGCGACGTGATGACAGAGGCGATGCGCGATGACGAATTGGCCGAACGCCTTTCCAGAACGAAAGTGCCGGGGCCTTGCAGCGTCCGGGTTCCGTCATTGTCGAGCACGGTGAGGACATCTCCCGCCTTGAGGATAATCGTCGCGCCCTTGCAGATTTTCCTACCCGCCGGATAGCTGGCCGCCGACGGGCCGGACGAACGCACGATGATTCCGGCACTGCCGCTGGCCGCCGCATCGCCTTCTTTACCGACACAGGCTGGCGCAGCCGTATCAGCCGTGCTTTCAGCCTGATCCCCGGGCTCAACAGTCTCTGTCTGCGCATGGCCGAAAGGCGCGACCAGCATGCCGGTGCCCAGCACCAGCATCGCCAATTTGCGAACAGGAAAGAGGATGCGCGATGTCAAAATTGCCCCCGCTCCGACATGATGATGCATGCTACATCATCGCCAGCGATGCGGGCAAGCATATGCGCATCGATGCACGCCATCGACAATTTCGATTGCACCTGCCAGCCCGGACCGGCATATCCGGGCCATGGCGGGTCGCTTCCACCTTATGGAAGGCAAATTTCCTGTGCTCGATCTCTGCCCCCAATGGCTGACACGCATGCGGCGGCGCTGGCTTGCGCTGTTCGCCATGATCGGGGCGGCAGGGTTGCTGACGGCCAGCCTGTTGCCCGCCAGCGCCCTCGCCCAGCAGGAAATGTCCGATGACGAGGTGACCGCGCTTGCCAATGAGATCGTCCGGCTGCGCGACGAGGATGCCACCGCCTATGCCGAGGGCGATTTTGCAAGAGCGGCGGCGGCCTCTGCCAAAGTGGTCGTGCTGACCGAACAGTTCAATCCGGAAGGCCCCGATTTCGCGCAGGCGCTCAACGATCATGCGCTGAACCTGCATTTCATGGGCAATGGCGCAGAGGCCGAGCCGCTGCTGGCCAGGGCCTTGCCGCTGCACATCGCGCTCTATGGCGAAAATGGCTATGAAACGATCAAGGTCCACAACAATTATGGCGTCGTTCTTACCGGCCTGGGCCGCTTTGCCGAGGCCGAAACCCATTATCGCCGCTCTTTCGAGGCTGCCCGCGATACTCTCGGCCCGGACGACACGCAGACCCGCGACGCCGCCGCCAACCTGTCGCTGATCCTCTATAATCTGGGCCAGATTGCCGATGCCGCAGCGGTCCAGCGCTATCTGACCGAAGCCATGGCGATCAATCCGGGGCCGGATGATCCGGCTACCCTGCGCGAACGCATGGGGCTGGGCAGCATGCTCTATGAAATCGGCAAATATGACGAATCCCAGGCGATCCTGGCGGATACGGTCGAGCGGCAGGAACGGGTGCTGGGCGCGGACAATCCCGAAACGATCAGCACGCTTTCCAACCTCAGCGTGGCCTATGAGAAGGCGGGCATGCGCGAAGAGGCCGAACCCGCCGCGCGCGAGGCACTGGCACGGGCGCGGCGCACCTATCCCGCCGGTCATCCGGAGATCGACTTTGCCCTGACAGGCCTCATCAACGTGCTGGTCGGGCGGGCGCAATATGCCGAAGCGCTGGAACTGGCGACACCCGCCTATCAGGAAGCGGCAGCGCTGCTGGGGCCGGAATCGGAAGGCGCACTCGGCCTCGCCAATGCCATGGCCAATATCTATGCCGGGCTCGGCCGCTATAATGACGGGCTGGAGATCAGCCGCCGTTCCGCAGCGCTGATCGAGGAGCATTACGGCCCCTATCATCCCTTTCGCAAGCAGGTCCGGTCCATTGAATCCGCCCTGCTGAACGGTGCGGGCCGCTATAGCGAGGCCGAACCGCTGAGCCGCGAGGCACTGGACGATTATCTCCAGCGTGCCGGACCGGACAGTCCCGATACGCTGCTGCTGGCGAGCAATCATGCCCTGTTGCTGATGAATCTCGGCAAGCTGGCCGAGGCAGAGGCGATGTACAGCGACATCCTGCCGCGCCTGGGCCGGGTGCTGGGCAATCGCCATCCCGTCACCCTGACCGCAGGGGCCAATCTGGGGCTCGTGCTGATCAACCAGGGGCGCTTTGCCGAGGCGGAGCAGCAATTGCTGGCGGTGCAGGCCGATTGCCAGGCCGAACTGGGCCGAAAGCATCCATTATGGCTGCAGACTGCATCGAACCTCGCGCTGGTTCTGATCCGCCAGCAGCGCTTTGCCGAGGCCAGGCATGTCTATGAAGACCTGATCGAAAGCTGGACGGCCAATTACGGGATCGGCAATCCCGGCCTGCTGCAATCCAAGGGCAATCTTGCCTATCTGCTGCAGCAAAGCGGCGATCTGGACGGGGCCGCCGCCGCGTTCCGCGAAGTGGCCGAACTGTCGAGCGAACATCTTGGACCGAACCAGATCCAGACGCTGACCGCCCGGGCCAATCTTGCCCTCACCCTTTTGCAGATCGGCGAGTATGAAGAGGCCGCCAAAATCATGACGGCGCTCCTCGAAACGCCGGAAAGCGATCTTCCTGCCGCCCATCCCGTGCGGCTGGCCACGACCAACAATCTGAGCCTCATTTTCCGCCTCGCCGAACGCTATGAGGATGCCGACAATCTGCTGCAGCTTGCGGTTGCCGCGCAATTGCCGGTCTATGGCCTCAACCATCCCGACATGATCGAAACGCTGGCCAACCAGGTCTTTGTCCGCCTGTCGGAACCGGTACTTTCGCAAAGGGCGCTTGAACCGGCCCGCCTGCTGGTCGAGGCGATGGACCGGCGCGTTGCCGAAGCGGGTGCAGACCTTGGCGAACAGGCTCAGAGCGCACGCGACCGCGACCGGCTGGGCTTTTACTATCCGCGCGCCGCCGATGCCCTGTGGCTGAGCTATGACACGGGCGGGGACACCGACGATGCCCTGCGCGCAGAGGGCTTTGCGGTGCTGCAAAAGGCGGTGGTCGGCGGCGCCAATGACGCCATCGCCAAAATGGCGGTTCGCAGCCTTGCCGACAGCGCCGGCGAAGGACTGGGCGCGCTGGTGCGCGAGCGCGAGACGCTGGCCGATCAATGGACCGAAAATGCCCGGCAATATAATGAGGCGCTGACCAGCGAAGCACCCGGTGCGGAGGAACTGCGCACCAATTTGCGCACGGCGCGCGACCGGATCACCGCCCGGATTGCGGAAATCGACAACCGGCTCAGCCGGGATTTCCCGCAATTCTTTGCGCTGACCCGCCCGGCATCGATCAATCCGGACGAGGCGAGCCAGATCCTTGCCGATGACGAGGCCGCGCTGATGATCGTCCCGTCGGAGTTCGGGACCCATGTCGTCGCCATCACCCGCAACGGCCTTGTCTGGCACCGTTCCGGCTGGGATGTCGAGCGCATCAACGCCCTGGTGAAGCGATTGCTGTGGGATGTTGGAGCGAGTGTTGAGGTGAACGATGTCGAGGCGGTCGAGTGGGCATCGGAGGGCGAAGGCGCCTATCCGTTCGACCGGCGCAGCGCCTATGCGCTCTATGCCCAGCTCATCGCTCCGGTGGAAAGCGCGCTGGCGGGCAAGAGCCATGTGTTCATCGCCGCGGGCGGTTCGCTCTCCTCGCTGCCCTTCGGCCTGCTGGTCACCGAGCCGCCCGAGGGGGCGGATGGCGATCCCGATGTGCTGCGCGCGACCAAATGGTTCGCCGATGCTCATGCCCTGATCCAGATCCCCTCGCTGCAATCGCTGCAGTTCCTGCGCAGCTATGCCCGCGCCCCGGCCAGCGGACCGGGTGACAGCTTTACCGGCTTTGGCGATCCGGTGCTGGAGGGCAAGGCCGAGACGCGCGGGGCGAGCGCCGGGCCGGGCCTGTCGGGCGAGGCGGCGCGCGCGGCGCGGCGCGGCCATGCCTCGGGGCTGGCCGCCGCCGATGCCTTTGCCATCGGCACCACCCGCTCGGGCGGCGGCGTGGTCGATATCTCCGCGCTCAAGCGCATGGCCCGGCTGCCCGGCACCGCGCGCGAGCTGGAGGCGATGCGCAGCGCGCTGGGCGCGCCTGCCTCCTCCATCCATACCGGCAGCGAGGCGACCGAGGCGGCGGTGCGCAGCGCCGATCTTTCCAATACCCGCATCCTTGCCCTGGCCACCCATGGCCTGATGGCGGGCGAGGTGCGCGGAGCCGCCGAACCCGGGCTGGTCTTCACCCCACCCGAAACCCCCGGCGAGGCCGATGACGGCCTGCTCACCGCGTCCGAAGTGGCGGCGCTGCGCCTCAATGCCGACTGGGTCATCCTCTCGGCCTGCAACACCGCGGCGGGCGACGGATCGCAGGGCGCGCCCGGCCTGTCGGGCCTGGCCCGCGCCTTTTTCTATGCCGGGGCGCGCAACCTGCTCGCCTCGCACTGGCCGGTGCGCGACGATGTCGCCGCGCGCATCACCGTCAGGACCCTGGAAATCGCCCGCGATGATCCCGCGCTCTCGCGCGCCCAGGCCTTTACCCTCGCCATGCGCGAAATCCGCATGGACCCCGCGCAGGACTCACCCTTCGATACCCTCGCTCACCCCAATGCATGGGCGCCCTTCACCCTCATCGGCGATGGCGCAAAGTAAGGGGAACACGCCGTTAGGATGGATCGAAAGCGTCAGGCAGAGGGCTTGCGAAAGCGATAGACAACCCGGTCGGTCTTGCCGCGCACGGCGGGATCGAAGACCGTCTTGACATGATCATCGGCGGGGGTGCGATACATGTCGCTCTCCGCCTCCAGCACGAATCCCGCCGCCTTGAAATCGGCGAGGATGACTGCGGGATCGATCCGGTGGGTCGCATCGGCATCGGCACGCGGATCGCCGCCCGCAACCGCAACATGATCGATCACCCCGACGACCCCGCCCGGCTTGGTCGCGGCATAGAGCTTGGCAAGGATTTCAGACGGCTCCATGCGCGGAATGCCGAAGCGCTCGCTCTCCCAGTACAGGTCATGATAGACGAGATGCATCAGCACCATGTCATAGCGATCCGTACCGACGTCGATCTTGTCCGCCGTCTGCAGCAGCAACAGGGCATTGCCGTGGCGGCGCATCAGCTCCCGCCACACCACCATCGACGGTTCGCGCGCATTGAAGCTGGGCAGGTTCCAGCCGATCGACGCGCCGTCCGGGCCGACGGCAGCGGCGATAATCTCGGTAAAATAGCCGTCCGAGGCAAAAATATCGAGCACCTGGTCGCCCGGCTTCAGCCCCAGAAAATCAAGCAGCTGGGCAGGCTTGCGGCTCTCGTCAAGCTTGCGCTCATCCTCCGGACGCCCCTCATCGGCGACCGCCGAGAGGATTTCCGCCGATGGTTTGGCGATGGCAGGAACGGAAAGCGCGGTCAGAGACAGGCCGGATGCGATGGCAATGACGGTTTTGCGAAAATCGAGCGACATGATTGTCCTCCCCCAGAATGTTACATTGCCGGGAAGACTAGCCTCAGCGCACGCGGCGGCAAGCACCCTTGCCGACGCCGGTCGAGCGATAGCGACTGCCTGTCGAAAGGCAGGGCGGAAGGGCGTGCACGATCCGGTCCGTCACCGCCCCATCTTTCGCTGGGTCTTGCCATAGCGCATCTTGCGCGTCCCCGGCCTGCCCTCGGTCGCGCGGCCACGCGGGGCGGCCACCTGGCGGTCGGCTGGCAGGCCCAGTTCGTCCGCCTCCAGCCGCCTGATCTCGTCGCGCAGGCGGCCCGCCTCCTCAAATTCCAGATCGGCGGCGGCAGCGCGCATCTTCTTCTCCAGCTCCTCGATATAGGCGCGCAGATTATGGCCGACCATATGCGGCGCATCCTCGACCCCTGTGTCGACGGTAACGCTGTCCTTGTTGGAGACATGGGCGATGATGTCGCCAATATTGCGCTTGATGGTGGTCGGGGTGATTCCATGCGCTTCATTATAGGCGCGCTGCTTTTCGCGCCGCCGCCCGGTCTCGTTGAGCGCGCGCTCCATGCTGCCGGTCATGCGGTCGGCATAGAGGATCACCCGCCCGTCGACATTGCGCGCGGCGCGGCCAATGGTCTGGATCAGCGAAGTCTCGCTGCGCAGGAAACCCTCCTTGTCGGCGTCGAGGATCGCCACCAGTCCGCATTCCGGAATGTCGAGCCCTTCGCGCAGCAGGTTGATCCCGACCAGCACATCATAAACGCCCAGGCGCAGGTCGCGGATCAGCTCGATCCGCTCGAGCGTCTCGACATCGCTGTGCATGTAGCGGACCTTGATCCCCGCCTCGTGCATATATTCGGTGAGGTCCTCCGCCATGCGCTTGGTGAGCGTGGTGACGAGCGTGCGATAGCCCTGCTCCGCCACCTTGCGGCATTCGGCGATCAGATCGTCGACCTGCTCCTCGACCGGCTTGATCTCCACCGGCGGATCGATAAGGCCGGTGGGCCGGATCACCTGTTCGCTGAACACGCCGCCGGTCTGTTCCATTTCCCATGGTCCGGGTGTCGCCGAAACACAGACGGTCTGCGGGCGCATGGCATCCCATTCATTGAAGCGCAGCGGGCGGTTGTCGATACAGCTCGGCAGGCGAAAGCCATATTCGGCAAGGGTGATCTTGCGACGATGGTCGCCGCGCGCCATCGCGCCGATCTGTGGCACGGTCTGGTGGCTTTCATCGACGAACAGCAGGGCATTGTCGGGCAGATATTCGAACAGCGTTGGCGGTGGCTCACCGGGCAGGCGACCGGTCAGGAAGCGCGAATAATTCTCGATCCCCGCACAGCTTCCGGTGGCGGCGATCATCTCCAGATCGAAATGGGTGCGCTGCTCCAGCCGCTGCACCTCCAGCAGGCGCCCCTCCGCTTCCAGTTCCTTCAGCCGCTCGACCAGCTCGAACTTGATCGCCTCTGTCGCCTGTTTCATGGTCGGGCCGGGCGTCACATAATGCGAATTGGCATAGACCCGTACCTTGTCCAGACTGGCGCCCTTGCGACCGGTCAGCGGATCGAACTCGGCTATCTCTTCAATATCGTCGCCAAAAAAGCCGATGCGCCAGGCCATGTCCTCATAATGCGAGGGAAACAGCTCCAGATTGTCGCCGCGCACCCGGAAACTGCCCCGCGCAAAGGCGGCATCGTTGCGCTTGTACTGCAGCGCCACCAGCTTGCGGATCAGCTCGCGCTGATCGACGCTGTCGCCCTTCTTGATGTCGAAGATCATCGCCGAATAGGTTTCGACCGAGCCAATGCCGTAAAGGCAGGAGACCGAGGCGACGATCAGCACGTCATCGCGCTCAAGCAGGGCACGAGTCGCCGAATGGCGCATCCGGTCAATGGCCTCGTTTACCGAGCTTTCCTTCTCGATATAGGTATCGGAGCGCGGCACATAGGCCTCTGGCTGGTAATAGTCATAATAGCTGACGAAATATTCGACGGCATTGTTCGGAAAGAAGCTCTTGAACTCGCCATAAAGCTGGGCAGCGAGAATCTTGTTGGGGGCCAGCACCAGCGCGGGACGCTGGGTCGCCTCGACAATCTTGGCCATGGTGAAGGTCTTGCCCGATCCGGTAACACCCAGCAGCACCTGGTCGCGCTCCTCCGCGGCGATCCCCTCAACCAGTTCGGCAATGGCGGTCGGCTGGTCGCCTGCCGGTTCATAGTCGCTGACCAGCTCGAAACGGCGGCCGCCATCGCCCTTTTCGGGGCGCGCCGGCTTGTGCGGCTGAAAGGTTGCGCCGGTTTCCGGCTCGTCCAGCCCGCGCCTGATGACAAGTTCGCTCATGCAGGCGAATATGAGCGGCCCGCGCGTGGCTGACAAGGCCGGGCCGGATGCGAATGTGCGCCAGATCATTTGCAATGCCGCCCCGGACTGGTAGCAATGGCGGCAAGAACAGGTCGCTCCACATTTCGTGCATCAACAACAGGGACTGAATCCGATGAAAAAGACACTGGTACTGGCGGTTGCGCTCGCGCCGCTCATGGCACTTTCCGCCTGCGGAGATTCGGGCAACGCCGATAGCGACGGCGACGGCAAGATCAGCAGCGAGGAAGCGGCCGAAGCGGCAAAGGACGTGAAGCTCGATCCGGGCAAATGGGAAAACACCGTCGAATTCGTCGATATTTCCTTCGACGAAGCCAAGCTGCCGCCCGAAGCACGCGGTTTTGCCAGCGGCATGCTGAAGAGCATGGTCGGACAGAAGCAGACCACATCGAGCTGCCTGACGCCCGAAGAAGCGGCCAAGCCACAGGCCGATTTCTTTGCCGGCAACAAGGAAGACGATTGCGAGTACAAGACCTTCAACATTTCCGGCGGGAAAATGAAGATCGACATGACCTGCACGCAGAAGGACAAGTCGGAAGCCAATATCTCGCTGTCCGGCAACTATTCATCGGACAGCTATGACATGGAAATGAACATGGCGATGAACAGCCCGCAAATGGGCGAAATGACCATCAAGGCCAAGACAAACGCCAAGCGCGTGGGTGAATGCGACGGGTAATAGCGTATGGATGACGGGCTTTCAGGCGATGAGGTTGCCGCTTTTCGCGCGCGCCTGATCGATCTGGAAGCCCAGCTTCGTGATGATGGCGCATTTGTGCACCGGACCCGTCATTCCGGCGAAAGCCGGAATCTCCTGCAAGAAAGCATAGCACGAAATGCAAGGGGACCCCGGCTTTCGCCGGGGTGACGATGTTTGCGAGCTTGAGCCCGATGGCATTATTCTGAAACGCTTCGTCATTGCGAGCGAAGCGAAGCAATCCAGCGCGGTTCATAGCTGCCTCTGGATTGCTTCGGGGCTATGCCCCTCGCAATGACGATTCAGGCTTATGTTATATGCTTTAGGCGGCGTGGCTTTCCATAATCCAGCCTGATCGCGAAATCAGACGCCCGCCAGCTTTTTCTGGCGCCGCCGCTGTACTGACGAGCCCAGCCCCATCGCCTCGCGATATTTGGCCACCGTGCGCCGGGCTATGTCAAAGCCCTTGGCTTGCAACAATTCAACCAGCTTGTCGTCGGACAATATGGCGCTTGGCTGCTCTTCGTCGATCAGCGCCTTGATATGGCTCTTCACGGCTGCCGCCGACACCGCCTCGCCGCCATCGGTCGCCTGGATAGCGCTGGTGAAGAAGAATTTGAGTTCATGCAGGCCGCGCGCGCAGCTGAGATATTTGTTGCTGGTAACGCGGCTGACCGTCGATTCGTGCATCTCTATCGCCTCGGCCACCATCTTCAGCGTCAGCGGCTTGAGGTGCGTCACGCCCTTGCGGAAGAATCCGTCCTGCTGCTTCACGATTTCGCTCGCAACCTTCAGGATGGTCCGCTGCCTCTGGTCCAGCGCCTTGACCAGCCAGTTTGCCTCATTGAGGCATTCGTTGAGCCACGCCTTTGACTGGGCGTCATGCGCGCCGCCGGACATTTCGACATAATATTGCCGGTTGACTAGCAGGCGCGGCAGTGTCGCACTGTTGATCTCGATCGCCCAGCCGCCGTCGCGCTCCACCACGAACAGGTCGGGCGCGACCGCCTCGATCACCGTATCACCGCCAAATTGCGCGCCGGGGCGGGGATCATAGCCGCGCAGTTCGGCGATCATGTCGGCCAGGTCTTCCTCGTCGACACCGCAGATCCGGCGCAGCTGCGGCAAGGCTCCCTTGGCGAGCAGATCGAGATTATCGATCAGCCGCGCCATGGCCGGGTCATAGCGGTCGGCCTCGCGCGCCTGGATCGCAATGCACTCGGCAAGCGAGCGCGCACCAACTCCGGTCGGCTCGAATGTCTGCACGACGGACAAAACCTGCTCGACCCGGTCAAGCGGCACGCCAAGCTGGCGCGACACCTCCAGCAGATCGGCGTGCAGATAGCCGTTTTCATCGATCAGGTCGGCCAGATGCCTGCCGACAAACAGGTCCATTCCGTCCAGCGCCATGCCCGCCTGCGCCTGAAGATGCTCGCGCAGCGACGTGCTGCCCTCCAGCATGTCTTCCCAGGCCGGACCATCGCCCGCCGCCATGGGGCCGGACAGGTCCTGCATGCCCAGCGATCCATCCTGCCCCGGCCCCTGGCCGGGCGTTCCTGCCATGTCGCTGGGCGAATCATGATGGAATGTCTCCGCGCCGAAATCGACGTCGAGCGGCTGGTCGACCTCGCCGCGCCCCTCGCCAATGGCAAGGTCGGCATCGACCGGCTCGCCATCGCCGCGCGGCTCCGCCGCTTCGGGCGCGATCTCGCCCGGAACCGGCGGCTCGCGATCCTGTGCGTCAACCTCCAGCAGCGGATTGCGTTCCAGCTCGTCAGCGATGAACGCCTCGATTTCGACATTGGACAGCGCCAGCAGGCGAATGGCCTGCTGCAGCTGCGGCGTCATCACCAGCGATTGGCTCTGCCTCAGGTCAAGGCGCGGGCCGAGTGCCATCGCTAGCCCCCCATTGCCCCCGGATCAGGCGGGCTCACAGGGCAAACCCCTCGCCCAGATAGAGACGGCGGACATTCTCATCCGCGACCAGATCTTTCGGGCTGCCCGCGAACAGCACCTGCCCGTCATAGATGATGCAGGCCCGATCCACGATATCCAGCGTCTCGCGGACATTATGATCGGTAATCAGCACGCCGATGCCGCGATCCTTGAGCTGGCGGACGAGATCGCGAATATCGGAAATCGAAATCGGGTCGATCCCGGCAAAGGGTTCGTCGAGCAGGATGATCGACGGGCGCGCCGCCAGTGCCCTGGCGATTTCGCAGCGCCGCCGCTCGCCGCCCGAAAGCGACATGGCCGGGGCGTCGCGCAGCCGGGCAAGGCCGAATTCATCGAGCAGTTCCTCCAGCTGCTGGGCGCGCGCCTCGGCAACAGGTTCGGCCAGTTCGATAACGGCCTTGATATTCTGTTCGACGGTCATGCCGCGAAAGATCGACGTTTCCTGCGGCAGATATCCCAGCCCCAGTATCGCACGGCGATACATGGGCAGCGGCGTGATATCGACACCATCCAGCATGATCCGCCCGGCATTGGGCTTCACCAGCCCCATGATCGAATAAAAGCAGGTGGTCTTGCCCGCACCATTGGGGCCGAGCAGCCCGACAACCTCTCCCTTGCCCACCGACAGCGACACATCGGAAAGGACGACGCGCTTGTCATAGCTCTTGGCGATGGAAACCACCGCCAGTCCGCTCTGCATCGCGCTTTCGGTAATTGCTGCGCTTGCCGCCTCAAGGACGCCAGTATCGGTCATTCAAATTCCTGCCTGCTGCGGTGCCGCATCGCGCGCTGCGAATAGGCCCCTGGCTTGTCGCCATATGGTTTATCCCCATAGCATAGCAGCTGGAAATGCCTTGAAAACCGGGAAATTTCAAATCTGGCAGGGTTTATGCATGTCAAGCAAAAATATGCTGCGGCGCAGCCCTGTTTATGCCGTCAATTGCCCAAACGATCGGGCACGCTGAAGCTGCCCGAAACGCGCCCGCCCGATGTCGAGGAGCCGACACCGCCGCCCGATGCACGGCCATCGACCGTCGAACGCCCGGTGCGCAGGTCGATGACCATGCGACCGCCATTCAGCGTATTGCCGGACTGGCGCAGCGCGACATTGCCGACCAGCGTGATGATCCGGCGGTTGAAATCGTAAATGGCGACATCGCCGCGCGCCGATTCATCGCCCTTGGTGACGGTCACGCCGCCAATGGCATCGATCCGGTCAATCTCTATGCCGCCGGCATTGCGATAGGCAACGGTCATGCGGTCCGCGCGCAGGCGCATCCCGGCCTGGCTGATATCGACATTGCCAGACAACAGCACCCGGTTCTGCTTGTCCTGCAGTTCGATGCGGTTGGCGGCATAATCGACCGGCGCATTGCTGTTATGGTTCAGCAGGGCTTGTGCGATGACCGGCTCCGGTGTCAGCGCCAGCCAGCCCGCAATCCCCGTCGTTCCCAGCGCAAATGCGCCAAGAGCGATGCGAAACGGATTGACCCTTGCCTTGCCGGTGCTGGTCATCGCTTTTTTCTTCCTCTCCAAACCCGAAATCATCGTCACAGGCCGCCCTGTGTCATGCGCAGCCTGGCCCGGCCATCAAGGGTGATGGTCCGATTCACCAGATCGGCCTTTAGCTGGTTCGCGCTGAAGGTGCCAGCGGGTATCCGGCCATTCACCGGTCCGCGGCTGACCATCGACCGGTTCGGCAGATCGATATCGACATCGCGCGTCACCAGGCGATAGCCATTGGCCGAATTGAAACTGACCGGGCCCTCCACCGCCACCTGCTCGGTCTCCATATTGTAGATGCCCTTGTCGGCACTCAATATCCCCGGTCCGGACTGAAACAGCACGCGCGCCTGCAGATCCCGCAGGATCACCTCGGGCACCTTGGAGGTCCGCTGCACTGCTGATCCGGCCTTGAGCGAAAATGGCCGGCCCTCGCTGTCCTCGCCGCGATATTGCGCCTCGGTCACGCGCAGGCGTTCATGGGCAATGTCCACCTGGTCCTTGGCCAGCAGGAAGCTGACCTCGCGCCCTTCCAGCAGCGGGGCAAGCGCCAGAAAGGCGGCGAGCACGCCGATACCGGCCGGAAACACGACCTGCAGGGCCTTGACGATGCTGTCATGACGGCTGCCCGGCGCGGCAAAATCCTGACGGCGCGTGCGAACCTGTTCGGCGCGTTCGGTCATCGCGGCAGCAAAGCCTCCTTGAAAAAACTGCGCCCCCGCGCGCCCTACATATTAGCTGTGCGCGAAAATATCAATTTCCGGCCAGCCCGCCAGGTCCAGCCGGGCGCGCATGGGCAGAAAATCGAAACAGGCCTGGGCCATCTCCATCCGCCCTTCGCGCTGCAGCCGCACCTCCAGCTCCGCCTTCAGCGCGTGCAGATAGCGCACATCGCTGGCGGCATAGTCGCGCTGGGCCTCGTTAATGACCGGCGCCCCCCAGTCGCTGGTCTGCTGCTGCTTGGAAATATCCTTGCCCAGCAATTCGCGGACCAGTTCTTTCAGGCCATGACGGTCGGTATAAGTGCGCACCAGCCGCGATGCGATTTTCGTGCAGAATACCGGTGCCGCCATCACCCCGAGATAATGGTCAATCGCGGCCAGATCGAAGCGTCCGAAATGAAAGAGCTTCAGCCTTGCCGGATCGGCCAGCACCGCCTTGAGATTGGGTGCGGCAAAATCGCTGCCGGGGCCGAAACGGACCAGATGTTCATCGCCACCGCCATCGGAAATCTGGACAAGGCACAGCCGATCACGCGGCGTGACCAGCCCCATGGTCTCTGTATCGACGGCAACCGGTCCGTCGCCCAGCGCCCCTGCGGGCAGATCTTCTTCATGAAAAAATACGGCCATTGCGGCAGCTATCCCCTATTCCTCGTCCGGCAGCGGTGCGTCGCTTACCGTCTTGCGCCTTGTCCGGGCACGGCGGGCCATGATGTTCAGCCCCTCGACCAGCGCCGAAAACGCCATGGCACCATAAACGACTTCCTTGGGGACATGCACGCCAAAGCCATCGGCAATCAGCGTTCCGCCAATCATGAACAGAAATGCCAGCGCCAGCATGACGACAGTCGGGTTGTGTTCAAGGAAGCGTGCCAGCGGCCCGGCCGCCAGCAGCATCACCGACACCGCGACCAGCACCGCGATCACCATGATTGCGATATGATCGGTCATGCCCACCGCCGTGATGATCGAATCCAGCGAGAATACGAGGTCGAGCATGATGATCTGGCCAATGGCGGAGGCGAAGTTCATCTGCACCTGATTGGTGTCGAACACATCGTCATTGGGTTCGGCATCGACATTATGGTGGATTTCCTTGGTCGCCTTCCAGACGAGGAACAGGCCGCCGGCGATCAGGATCAGATCGCGCCAGGAAAAGCCATGGCCAAAGGCGGTAAATATCGGCGTGGTCAGCTGAACGATCACGAAAACGAGGCTGAGCAGCACCAGACGGAGCCCCAGCGCGAGGCCGATGCCGATCATCCGGGCGCGCGGGCGAACCGCCTCCGGCAGCTTGTTGGTGATGATCGAGATGAAGATCAGATTGTCGATGCCGAGCACGACCTCCATGGCGATCAGCGCGGCGAGCGCGGCCCAGGCGGAAGGATCGGAAGCGAGCGAAAGCAACATGTCCATGGCAACCCCCAATGGCGACGCACCGCCGCAGTTTCAAGTGCAACCGTACATCGCGATTCGCGCTGGCCAATGCAAGAAGCGGTATTGCCGGGGCCGGGACAGTATCAATTGTGCAACATTGGTGACGGAAAGCGCCACAGATGCGCACGAATCCTGCCCGATTCGACCTGCCGGAGTGATTTATTTGTTCGCGCAGGCAAGCATATTAGGATAGAAGGAAATATGGCAGCGCCCTCGGCTGGGCGCTTTTTGCCGTTGAAGTTAATGTAACTGCCTGGATCGAGGCATTGATCACAGGCGAAATGAATTGAGTTCGCAAGTCCGGGGCATGACGGGCCGAAACTTTTCCTGCGGGAATGGATCGGCAATTCGGCACCGGCGCAACGGTAGGCAGGGACGGCGCTCGCCCTGCCAATACTAAGACAGGACCAGGGCGCGTTGAAAGTGAACTAACAGGTATGAGTTTTGACAGGGGCCGGCGCGGACGGGGCCGGGACAAACGCGACAGGATCGGCGAAGACGATTTCGATTCATTCCCGCCTCCTCCGGCACAATTTGGCGGACGCGACAATGATTTCAGAGGCGGCGGGGGCGGCTTTGGCGGCCCGCGCGGCGATGGCGGCGGACCACGCGGTGGTGGCGGCGGCGGCTTTGGTGGCGGCGGCGGAGGCGGTGGCCCGCGCGGCGGCATGCCAGCCCAGGTCGTTGGCGAAGGCAAGGGCAAGGTCAAGTTCTTCAACAGCCAGAAGGGCTTTGGCTTCATCCAGCGCGATGATGGCGGCGAAGACGTGTTCGTGCATATCAGCGCGGTGGAGCGGGCAGGCCTTTCCAGCCTTGCCGAAGGCCAGGGCCTTGAATTCACCCTGGTTGATCGCGGCGGCAAGGTTTCGGCCAGCGACCTCAAGGTTGATGGCGAACTGATCGAAGCGGCACCGCGCCAGGAAGCACCCCGCCGGGAACTGACCGGCGAGCGCACCAGCGGCACGGTCAAGTTCTTCAACAGCATGAAGGGCTTTGGCTTCATTACCCGTGACGACGGCCAGGCCGATGCCTTTGTGCACATCTCGGCAGTCGAGCGTGCGGGCATTCAGGGCTTGGATCAGGGCGACCGCCTGGAATTCGACCTTGAGGTTGACCGGCGCGGCAAATATTCCGCCGTGAATCTGGTTCCGCTGAGCGAATAGCCAGAACGCCTTTCGGCAAACAAAAAAACCCCGCCTCTCCGGCGGGGTTTTTCTTTGCCTGTCGGCTTCCTCCAGCCGTATCAGCCGATGGTCTGGGCCAGAAACCATGCCCGCTGCTGGGCCTGATCGGTCCAGTCATCAACCGCACCATCGGTTGCATTGTCCCCGGCCTCGCCCGCCAGTTCCTTGACCTCGCGCAGCTTGGCAACCAGCGCCAGATTGTCATCGCGCAGTTCGGCGAGCATCGCGCGTGCATCCAGACTGGCATCGTCATTATCCGGTATCGACTGGTTGCGGACGATATCGCCGATCGAGGTCAGCGTGCGATGTCCGATCTTGCGAACCCGCTCCGCAATCATGTCGGTAATGCCCAGTATCTGGGTGGCCTGCTCGTCCAGCAGCAGATGGTATTCGCGGAAATGCGGCCCGGAAACGTGCCAGTGGAAATTCTTGGTCTTGAAATAAAGCGCAAAGCTGTCGGCCAGCAGGCCATTCATCGCATTGGCCAGCGCCTTGCCTGCATTGTCACCTGAATTGCTCATAATCCGTCCTTTCTGTTGTCATTATTCCTAACACAGATGGGCCGGATTTGCTCCATTTTAAATCTACAAAATCGATGAAAAGATAAGCATTCAGTGATCGAATAAATGAATTATCAGTCCAATATGCCCCAGGCACGCAGCGCGACGACCAGCCCGACAATCAGCAATGCGGCCCCGCCGCCAAGCCTGATCGCCCGAACGGGCAGTATTTGTCCGGTGCGCTCGCCCAGCATCGCTGCGGGCAGGAATGCCGCCAGCGTTCCGATCCAGCCGCCCAGCGCCGCCAATAGCGGATCATGGGTTCGCGCCGCCGTCGCCGCGATGATAAACTGCCCCTTGTCGCCAAATTGCAGCACCAGCAGCCCGAACCAGCAGGTCAGAAAGGCGCCCGTCCTCCATCCCTGCAAGGCATCGACCCGAGGACGAAAGAACAGCATGCCGCCCGCCGCGAACAGCAGTGACAGCGCATAGAACAGCAGCACGGCATCGACGCTGATCCATTGCGAGACCAGCGCCCCGCAATAGGCGGCGATGAAACAGTTGAGCAGCGAAGCGCCGGCGATGGCCGCATATATCCGCCATGTCGCCCCGAACCGCACGGACATGGCCGCGACAAACAGCTGCGCGCGATCGCCAAAGCCTGCGATCACGGCCAGCAACAGCGATGTGATCAGCGCGTCCATGCTGCCTGCCGCCGCCCGCTGGCGGAATCAGAAACCGCGATGAATGGCGATTGAGGCGAGCAGCGCCTGTTGCGCGGCCCGGTCATCGGGTGCGATCCGCAGGGCATCGTCCATGGCGGAGAAATAATGGGCGGCCATCGTCCTGCTCCAGCCATGGGCGGCCAGCGCCTCGACCTGATGGGCAATGTCGGAAAGGCATGGCAGGTGATGCCGGTCGGCAATGCGGCGCAGCCGGTCCATCTCGACTACCATTTCCCGCAGCGACCCGCGTCTGGCCAGCTCCGGCAGGCGCCCGATCCGCATGCCCAGATAATGGCGGGCGCCCTCATCCTCCGAAGCTCTTGCGCTATATCCCGATACCGTCATGGCCCCGCCTTTCGCGTGGAATGTTTTCCGCTGGCCCTGCCCTCAGGGTAGCGATCAGGAACACAGCAAATCATGACAGGGTTAACATTTGGGTAACTGCGCATTTCCGCAGCCTTTCAGCCGCCCCAATGGCTTGACAATCCCGCGTGAATCGCGCAATGGGGCCGCCGCGATAAGGGCGGCGTTGTGCGCCGCTTTTTGTTTTGGCGACATTCGCCAGGCCCGAAACGGTCCCGAGCCGGCAAGGGCAACCAGATTATCAACGAAGGAACAGGCAATGGCAAAGCCAGCCACGGTAAAGATTCGATTGGTCAGCACCGCCGATACCGGCTTTTTCTATGTGACCAAGAAGAACCCGCGCAACCTGACGGAAAAGCTGACTTTCCGCAAATATGATCCCGTCGCGCGCAAGCATGTCGAGTTCAAGGAAGCCAAGATCAAGTAAGGCTGTTCCCGCCCGTCACGGGCGGGCCTGTCTGTTTGCCCGGCGGAACGCATTGGCAGGACCATCGTTGTCCAGCGGCATTCCCGCCCGGCGGCAATGGCATTGAATGGCATCACATCGCTGCCTGAACGGTCAGTTCAGCACGCATTCAATACCGGGCCTCCACTCTTGCGGGACGAATTGGAGGTTTTTCGATGCCTGAACTGAAGACGATCCTGCGCCCTGCCCTTGCAATCGGAACCGCCGCCGCACTGGTCGGTGCGGGCCTTGCCGGTCTCGCCGGACCGCTGGTTGCGTCCGCCCAGGCGCAGGCCGACAGCAGTGCCAATGATCTTTCCCAGATATCCCGGCACCTGCGCGCGCTGACATCGCTGCGTGCCAATTTCGTGCAGACCGATCGCAGCGGACAGATGCTGACCGGCAAGCTGATCATGAAGCAGCCAGGCCGCATCCGCTTTGAATATCAGAAGGATGCCAAGCTGCTGATCGTCAGCGACGGCAGCGCGCTGACCATGATCGACTATGAAGTCAATCAGGTCCAGCGCTGGCCGATCCGCAACAGCCCCCTGGGTGTTCTGGTTGATCCCAAGCGCGACCTTTCCAAATATGGCAAGATTGTCCGCACCAGCGATCCCAATGTTGTCAGCGTAGAGGTCAAGGATCCCAAGCGCCCCGAATATGGCGTCATCACCCTGATCTTTCAGCGCAGTGCATCCGCCCCTGCCGGGCTGGAAATGATCGGCTGGGTCGCGCTCGATTCGCAGAACAAGCGCACATCGATTCGCCTGTCGGGCCAGCGCTATAATGTCGCGGTGTCCAACACGGAATTCAAATGGACCGATCCGCGCGGCGGCCCCGGCCCGCGTCGCTGACTGGAGCGGCCTTTCCGGCCATCGAACGACGAACGGCGCTCCGCCAGCGACAAACGGCAGCCGCCTGCATCCTCGTTCAGCGAGCAGAAAGGCAGAATCACCTAGACAGGTGAGGAAGCCAGCGTCGGGTTCCCCCTGTTACCCGGTTTGCGATTGCTGGCTTTGCCAAGCGTGAAGAACGCAACAAAGAACCCCCGTTCCAATGCCCCCGGAACGGGGGTTTTTCATGACGCTTGCGGTTTTCACCGCAAAGGGCTTGGGTTTGGCGTTTCTGCTGGCTAGAGCGATTGCATGACAGCCTCGGTTAAGATCGCATCCTGGAACATCAACAGCGTCCGTTTCCGCCTGGAACTGGTGCAGCGCTTTTTGAGCGAAGAAAAGCCTGACATTTTGTGCCTGCAGGAAACCAAGGTGGTGAACGAGAATTTCCCCGAAGGGCCGTTCCGCCAGCTTGGCTATAATTTTCAGGTGCTGAACGGTCAGCCCATGCACCATGGCGTGGCGATTCTGAGCCGCATTCCAATTCACGCCGAACAGCGCCATGACTGGCAGGCCAATGGCGAGGCGCGCCATGTCGGCGTGCAGCTGACCGGGCCGAAGGGCGGCACGGTCAGGCTGGAAAATGTCTATGTGCCGGCCGGTGGCGATGTGCCCGACCGCGATCTGAATCCCAAATTCGGGCAGAAACTGGATTTCCTGACCCGCATGACAGACTGGTCGAAAAGCTGTCACGACCGCACCATCATCCTGGGCGATTTCAACATCGCTCCGCTCGAATCGGATGTGTGGAGCCACAAGCAGCTGATCAATGTCGTCAGCCACACCGCCATCGAGATCGAACATCTCAACGCCTTGCAGGCGGCGCATGACTGGGTCGATATCGGTCGCAAATTCTATCCCGCGCCGCAGCGACTCTACACCTGGTGGAGCTATCGCGCGCGCGACTGGAAAGCATCGGATCGCGGTCGCCGGCTCGATCATGTCTGGGTCTCGCCCGACCTTGCCGATAGCGTGATATCGCATCGCGTGGCCGAGGATTGCCGCAGCTGGATGAAACCCTCCGATCATGCTCCGCTGATCAGCGAGTTCGTCTTTTGAGCGACCCGCGCCGTGCCGCCCGCGCGCTTGATGCGCTGGCGCGCGGCTGGAGCGTCCTGATCGAGGATGACACGGGCAGCATCGCCCTTTCCGCCGTCGAGACCTCCCCCGCTTGCGATACCCGTCGCCCGCAAATGCTGATTTCGGCAGCGCGCGCCATCGTCCTTAAGCTCGCCAACCAGCGCGACGCCGCCCGGCCCGATGCGCCGGTACGGATCGGCCTTGCCGGACCGGTGAGCGGACCCGAAGCGATTGCCATCGCCGATCCCTCGCTTGACCTCGCCAATCCGCTCAAGGGCCCTTTCGCTGCCCTACCCTTGCAGCATCCGGCGCTAGCCGAAGCCGCAATGCAGCTCGCCCGACTTGCCGGATTGCTGCCCGCCTATCACATACTGGATGAGGCGGAGGAGGACGCACCGCGCGTCTCCCCCGCCGATATCGCCGCCTATGGCGCACCCGAAAGCCTGCGCATCGCGGCGCGGGCGCGTCTGCCGGTGACCGCCAGCGAAGAGGGCGAGATTGTCGCCTTTCGCAGCCGCGAGGATTTTCACGAACATGTCGCGCTGATCATCGGAGAGCGCGATGACAGTCCGCCCGTGGCCCGGCTGCACAGCGAATGCCTGACCGGCGATGTGCTCGGCTCGCTCAAATGCGATTGCGGACCGCAACTGCATGCCGCGCTGCACGAAATGGCCGGGGCGCAATGGGGCGTGCTGCTCTATCTGCGTCAGGAAGGGCGCGGCATCGGCCTTATCAACAAGCTGCGCGCCTATCAGCTGCAGGATCAGGGCTTCGACACGGTCGATGCCAATAACCGGCTGGGCTTTCCCACCGATGCCCGCGATTTCGGCATTGCCGCACAGATGCTGCGCCTGCTGAACATTCCGGCAGTGCGCCTGCTCACCAACAATCCGGACAAGCCCGCCGTTCTCGCCGAGCAGGGAATAGAGATTGTCGAGCGCCTGCCGATCCGGATCGACGCCAATCCCCATAATGAGCGCTACCTCACCACCAAGCGCGACCGGACCGGCCACCAGCTTTGAGCGGGCCAGCAGAAATTCGCGTCGACACCGCCGCACTGACCCTCGGTTTCGGGGACTGGCAGACGAAATGCAGTATAGGCCGCAGCGGCGCTTGCCCGGCCAGCGATAAGCGCGAAGGCGACGGCATGACCCCGTTCGGCAAATGGCCGGTGCGCGCAATATTGTTCCGCCCCGGTCGCTCTACGCCTCCGCCCGGTCTGCAACTGCCCTGGCGCTGGCTGCAGCATGATGACGGCTGGTCCGACGACCCTGCCGATCCCGCCTATAACCGGCCGGTCCGCCTGCCGTCACGATTTGGCGCTGAACGGCTGTGCCGCGACGACATGCTCTACGATATCATTGTGGTGCTGGGCCATAATGACGCACCGCCGGTGCCGGGCATGGGCAGCGCGATCTTTTTCCATCTCTGGGACGAGCAAAAACCTGCCGACAGTCGCTCGACCGAAGGGTGCATCGCCATTGCCCGCAAGGCCATGGAACAGCTGCTGCCCCGGCTCCCGGCGCAATGCATCATGACGGTCGCCTGAAATATCGTCAGGCGGCGTCCGCAGCCGCCTCTTCCTGAACACCGACCGCCTCCAGCAGCCGCTTTTCCATCGCTTTCAGGCGCGCCTTGCTCTCGATCTTCTCGCCCAGAAGATCCGTCACATAAAATGTATCGACCGCACGCTCGCCATAGGTGGAAATATGCGCGCTGTGGACGATCAGCTTGAGGTCGAACAGCGCGAAAGCCAGCAGGTTCAGCAGCGCCGGGCGGTCGCTGGCATTCACCTCCACCACCGTGAAACGGTTCGATGCCTTGTTGTCGATCAGGACCAGCGGAGACACCTTGAAGGTTTCGGCCCGGGGCCGTGCCGCTGGACGCGCGGCGAGGCGCGGGACCAGTTTCTGCTTGTTGGCCAGCGCATCGCCAATGGCAGTCTTGAGCCGCTCGATCTGCGCCGCTTCATGGAATGGACGGCCCAGCGGATCCTGCACCAGGAAATTGTCAATCGCCATGCCGTCGCGCGTCGTATGAATGCGCGCATCGATGATGTTGCCCCCGGCGAGATGAATCCCGCCGGCAATGCGATAGAACAGGCCGGGATGGTCGGCGGCGCTGACCGTCACGAGCGTGGCGCCACGTGCCTGATAAAATTCGGCGGAGATCGCCAGCGGCTGTTTGCCCGCGCTGTGTATCAGGTTCACATTCTGGGCGATGATATCTTCCGGTTCGGCGATCCAATAGGCATCGGTCAGCTTTTTGGCGATCTTGCCATAGGCCGCCTCGCCAATATCGACCATCTGGCCCACGGCCAGCTTTTTCGCTTCGATCCGTTCCTTGCGTCCATGCTGCTTGTGGCCCAGCCGCAGCATCTCCTCGGTCGCTTCGAACAGATCGCCCAGCAACTGGCGCTTCCAGCTGTTCCAGACACCGGGGCCGACCGCACGGATATCAACAATGGTCAGCACGAGGAGCAGTTTCAGCCGCTCGGCGCTCTGCACCTGGGCTGCAAAATCGGCAATGGTCTTGAAATCGGTCAGGTCGCGCTTGAAGGCGGTCGCCGACATCAGCAGATGATGGCGCACCAGCCAGGATACCAGCTCGGTCTCGCCATCGCTGAGCCCCAGCCGCGGGCAGAGCTGCAGCGCGACTTCCGCACCCAGCACACTGTGGTCGCCGCGCCGACCCTTGGCAATATCGTGCAGCAGGGTCGCGACGAACAGCACCCGGCGTGACACCAGCTTGGACATGATCGCGCTCGACAGCGGATGATCGCCTTTCAGCTCGCCATTCTCGATCTTTGCCAGCAGGCCGATGGCGCGGATCGAATGTTCATCAACGGTATAGTGATGATACATGTCGAACTGCATCTGGCCGACCACGCGGCCAAATTCGGGAATGAACCGGCCGAACACGCTGGCTTCGTTCATCCAGCGCAGCACCAGCTCGGGATCGCGCGGGCTCGACAGGATTTCGAGAAACAGCGCATTGGCGCGCGGATCGTTTCGAACCTTGCGGTCAATCAGCCGGGCATCATGATTGGCCTGGCGCATCGCGGACGGGTGAATTTCCAGTCCATGCTTGTCGGCAAGATGGAAAATTTCCAGCATGCGAACCGGGTCACGCTCAAAGAAATCCGCTTCCGGCAGGGCCAGCCGCCCGCGATTGAGGGTGAAGCCGTTGAGCTTGCGCGGACGGCGGACGATTGTGGGCAGATAGCGCCTGCCGCGCGCGGCGAATTCATCATCGAGCTGGGCAAGGAACACGGCTGTCAGGTCGCCGACCTTTTTCGCATTCAGGAAATAGAATTGCATGAAGCGTTCGACCGCGGATTTGCCGGGCCGGTCGGCATAGCGCATGCGCTGCGCCACCTCGCGCTGCAGGTCAAAGGTCAGCCGGTCCTCCGGACGCCGGGTGATATCGTGCAGATGGCACCGCACCGACCAGAAGAAATTGGCCGCACGGCGAAAGCCGCGATACTCAACACCGGTCAGCAGCCCGGCATCGACCAGCTCCGCCGCAGAGCGGACCTGATGGACATATTTGCCGATCCAGTAGAGCGTCTGCAAATCGCGCAGCCCGCCCTTGCCGTCCTTTACATTGGGTTCGACGACATAGCGGCTGTCGCCCATGCGCTTGTGGCGCTCATCACGCTCGGCAAGTTTCTGGGCGACATAATCGCGCGCCGTGCCATGAACGACCTCGCGCCAGAAACGCGCCGAGCCTTCCTTGTAAATCTCTTCGTCGCCCCAGACATAACGGCCCTCAAGCAAGGCGGTGCGGATGGTGAGGTCCTCTTTCGCCATGCGCACCATCTCATCCAGCGACCGGCTCGACTGGCCGACCTTCAGCCCCAGATCCCAGAGGAAATAGAGCATCGCCTCGGTCACCGTCTCGGCCCAGCTGTTCTTGCGATGCGGGGTCAGAAAGGCGATATCGACATCGCTATGCGGTGCCATCTCGCCCCGTCCATAGCCGCCGACCGCCATGATGGCGAGGCGCTCGCCGGAGCTGCGATTGCCGACCGGATAGAGATGCTTCACCACATAATCATGGATCAGCCGGATCAGCTGATCGATCAGAAAGGCCTGTTGCTGCGCACATTCATGGCCTGATGCCGGGCTTTCGCACAGGCGCCGGGCAATTTCCAGCCGCCCCTTTTCCAGGCTGTCGCGCAACAGCTCCAGCACGCTGGCGCGGCTTTCCGCACCATGCTCCTCGACCAGATCGGCAATGGCGGCATCAAGCGAGCGCCGGTCGATAATGGCGCGCTGTTTTGCAATGGTGTGCATAATGCCCCCTTATGGGGATGGATGGTTCAGGCGTCCACCTTTGCAAGGGCCTGATAATGTTTGCGCAGGCCAACCTTGTCTATCTTGGCCGTGCCCAGACGCGGCAGCGCCTCCTCCGACCGCCAAAGGCGGGCCGGTACCTTGAACGCCGCCAGCTGGCCCTTCAGGAATTCGCAAAGCGCCTCGGGCGTCACATCCTGTCCGGGCTTGGTATAATAGACCGCGCCAACGATTTCGCCAAAGCGATCATCGGGAATGCCAAAGACACATGCCTCCGCCACGGCAGGATGGGCATAGATTTCCGTCTCCACCTCGATACAGCTGATATTCTCGCCGCCCCGGATAATGATATCCTTCTTGCGGTCGACAATGAACAGATAGCCATCCTCATCCAGATAGCCGAGGTCGCCGGTGCGGAAATAGCCATCGGGCATGATCGCGGCGGCGGTGGCCTCGGGCCGGTTCCAATATCCCAGGAAATTGGCGATGGAGCGGATCGACACTTCGCCTACCTTGCAGGCTGGCAGGGGTTTTCCGTCATCGTCGAGGATCGCCAGATCGACCAGCGGCTTGGACGGCTGGCCGGTGCTGTCGGGCTTGGCCAGGTAATTCTCGTTGAAATTGCCGCAGCCGATGCCGTTGGTCTCGGTCAGGCCATAGCCGAGCAGCGGAAATGCCCAGTCCATGGCATCCTTGATCCGCTTCACATGCTCCACTGGACGCGGCGCGCCTCCCGCAGCAAAGGATTTGCAGGTGGTAAGGTCAAACTGGTCACGCTCCGGATGGGTCGCGATCTCGATGCTCATCAGCGGCACGCCGACAAAATAGCTGATCTTCTCCTTTTCGATCAGCCGCATCGCCTCCCTGGCATCCCATTTGGGCATCAGCACCAGCTTGCGGCCAATGGCAAAGCTCTGCAACATCACCGGCACTTCGGCGGTGACATGGAACAGCGGCACGTTGAGCAGCGTTCCGGGCTGGCCTTCGGGCGGATTGCCCTGCCGCGTGACAATGGTCAGGCCCTGGATGGTCTGGCCGATATAGTTGAACACGCCCTGCACCACGCCGCGATGATCGCTAAAGGCACCCTTGGACTGGCCGGTGGAGCCGGAGGTGAAGAGGATTGTCGCCAGGTCATCGCCGGTCAGTTCGGGCAACGCCGTCTCGCTGCCCCCTCCCCTGGCGAGCAGCGCAGACAGTCCCTCAAGCGGCGGACAGTCATGCTGGAACTGAACGATGGCGCAGTTTTCCCCGGCGCCACCAACATCGGCAATGCGCGCGGCGCGGCCCGCATCGGCCAGCACCATGCGGCACTCCACCTCGTCAATCGAGGCGCGCATCTCCGCCCCCTGCCACCAGCCGTTGAGCAGCGTCGCGACGCCGCCCGCCATCAAGATCGCCATATAGGCGATGATCCAGTTCGCCGAATTGCGCGCAGCGATGCCGATCCGGTCACCCTTTTCGATCCCGTATCCCTCGACAAGCCCGCCAGCGACGACCCGTGCGGCGGCATAGACATCGGCGAAGCTGAGGCGAATATCGCCATCGACCAGAAATTCGCTATCGCCATGCTGCGCACAGAAATAGGCGAAATAATGCGACAGCGCGGGAGGGGCCGCTGCGATCATGGGCAGTTTGACGCCGAATTTCTCGACATAGTTCAGCGCCAGCTGGCCGCCTTCGGCGGTCAGGTCTGCCATGATTTCTTCCATCATCAGATCGAGCGCGGTGCGCATCGGCATCTCCCCTCTTTCGCTTTATGCTTTGCCCTCTTATGAGGGGGAAAATCGCTGGGGAAAAGAGTTGATCCTGTCAATCATGGCCGAAGCCGGACAATATCTGCATTTTGAGGATCTGGGGCTGTCGCCCGATATCTTCAGCCTCGGCTTTTTCTCGCTCAAATGGTATTCCATGGCTTATCTGGCCGGGATCATCCTGGGCTATTGGTATCTCACCCGGCTGATCCGCGAACCCGGCGCTCCGATGGCCCGGCGCCATGCCGACGACATGATGCTTTATGCGACGCTGGGCATCATCATCGGCGGACGGCTGGGCTATGTCTTCTTCTACAAGCCGGAAATCCTGGCCACCCCCATCGATGTGCTCAAGACATGGGAAGGCGGCATGTCCTTTCATGGCGGGCTGATCGGCACCTTGCTGGGCATCGCCTTTCTTGCCTGGCGCAACCGGCTCAGTTTCCTGCGCATCTGCGACTATGTCGCCTGTTGCGTGCCCTTTGGCCTGCTGTTCGGACGGCTGGCGAATTTCGTCAACGGAGAGCTATGGGGTCGTCCGACCGATGTGCCCTGGGCGATCATCTTTCCGCTTGCCGACGAACAGCCCCGCCATCCCAGCCAGCTCTACGAAGCGGGCCTTGAGGGTCTGGCGCTGATAGTCATCCTGTGGTTCCTGTTCTGGAAAACTGGCGCGCGCAACAAGCCCGGCCTGCTGGTCGGCGTCTTTACCCTGGGCTATGGCCTCAGCCGCTTCATCGTCGAGAATTACCGCAATCCCGACCAGCACCTGATCGAATTTGCCGAGCGGACGGGACTGAGCATGGGCCAATGGCTGACCGTTCCGATGATCCTCATCGGCCTTTATTTCATCCTGACATCGGGCAAGCGCACCCCCAGGCCGCTTACCGCCTGAGCGATTGCGCCGCGGCCATGGACGAGACAACACGCCCCCATCTCGACACCATATTCCGGCGGCTGATCGCGGCAACGGGTCCGATTTCAGTCGCGCACTATATGGCGGAGGCCAATGCGCATTATTATGCGCATCGCGATCCGCTGGGCAGCGCGGGTGATTTCATCACCGCCCCGGAAATCAGCCAGATGTTCGGGGAGATGATCGGGCTGTGGCTGGCGGACCTGTGGACCAGGGCGGGCAAGCCCGATCCCTGTCATTATGTCGAGCTGGGGCCGGGACGCGGAACATTGGCGGCGGATGCCTTGCGGGCAGCAGCCCGATACGGGCTGAGCCCCACCATCCACCTTGTCGAGGGCAGCGAGGAATTGCGCGCGATGCAGCGCATGCGGATCGCCGGGGCGCACTGGCACGATACGCTGGAAACCGTGCCACAGGATGCGCCGATGCTGCTGGTCGCCAATGAGTTTTTCGATGCCCTGCCGGTGCGCCACATCGTCGCGACCGAACAGGGCTGGCGCGAACGGATGGTCGCGCATGATGGCGAGCGGTTCTTGCCGATTGCCGGTGAACGGCCGCTGGACACGCTGGTTCCGGAGATTTTCGCGCAGGCCCCGGCGGGAACGATTATCGAGACCAGCCCAGCATCGGCGGCCATCGCCTTTGAGATTGCCCGTCGCCTGAAGCAGCAGCACGGCACGGCACTGATCATCGATTACGGCTATGCCGAGCCGCGCACCGGAAGCAGCCTGCAGGCGGTGAAGGACCATGAAAAGGTCGATCCGTTCAGCAACCCCGGCGAAACCGATCTTAGCGCGCTGGTCAATTTCGGCGATCTTGGCCGGATCGCCGAGGCGCAGGAGATCGATTTCTCCGGACCGGTCGGACAGGGATTCTGGCTGCGCACTCTGGGGATCGAGCACCGCGCCGCCGCGCTGGCATCATCCAGTCCCGACGCACAGGCGGACATAGCTAGCGCGCTGCATCGCCTCACCGATCATGCCGAAATGGGCGACCTGTTCAAGGTCTGCGCGATGACATCGCCGCGATGGCCACAGGGCGAAGGCTTTGACGTAACGATTTAAAAGCGCGAACTGTCGGATGGCCTATTGCTGGACCCATGCAGCGAGTTCGGCGGCGACGCGATTGGAGGCCCGGTTGAGCGCCTGTGCCACCGGACGCGGTTCCACGGTGAACACGTCCTGCTGCGCCTCGAACCGGCGCTTGCGCAACGGCTGGCCGGGAACGCGCAGCACGGCGTCATAGCGGACGATCACCGCGCCTGCGCCCGCATCATAGCCGAATTTCTGCAACTCGCCGGTGATCAGCGTGCTGATCTCGCCCCCGGCCTCGGGCTGGTCGAGCACCAGCCGGCCGGTCTGCGCGGCCAGCGTTTCCGCCAGCACATTGCGGAACAATCGGGCAGGCTTGTCGACCCAGATGGCATCTTTCACATAGGCAATGGCGCTGTCATCGACCTGGACCGGAATGCGATTGGTATCGATCGCGCGTTCGGCATCGGGAATTTCCACGACGATCGCGCCGGGCACATCGCTGCTCACCATGGCTCCCGCCGCCGGTGCCGCATCGGACGTCAGCGTCAGCAATTGCGGTGGCGGATCCTGTGACAGGCTGACGCAGGATGCCAGCATGGCGGCAAGCGAAAGGACGAGGATCTTGCGGGTCATCCTGGGCTCCTCATTCCGGTTTATAATCTGGCAGGGCGGGCGCACTGAGAATGCTGCCCGCACCCTCCTGCTCGATCTTTTCCGTGACCGAGGCCAGCGCCTTGGCGGTGACGCGAAGGTCGCGGATCAGCGCCTCGGTTTCCGGCAGGGTGGTGTTGGAAAATTGCTGCAAACCCGGCCGTGCCTCATCCATCGCCTGGCTGAGCTTGGAGATGCTGGTGGAGGCGTCGGCAAGCGTCTGGCGCAGCTGTTTTGCCAATGGCCGTCCTTCCGCATCCAGCAGGCCCTGTGCGGAATCGGCAGTATTGCCCAGCTTCTCGGCAGCGACCCCGGCCTTTTGCAGGGTGATCGTCATTTCCTTCAGCGCCGCGCGTATTTCCGGTGCCTGGTCGGCCAGCGCCCCGGTCAGCCGGCTGGTGTTGCGCAGCGTTTCCTGGATCGATTCCTGGTTTTCCTCAGACATGAGCGCGGTGAAGCGTTCGGTCAGCGTCGCCAGCCTTTCAATCAGCAACGGAGCATTGTTGAGCAATTCACCCAAAGCGCCCGGCTTGGTCGGAATGACCGGCACGCCCTCTGGCCCCGCATCCGAAATCGGCGGTGCTCCCTTGATCGCGCCATCGAGCTGGATTTGCGAAACGCCGGTAAAGCCAATGCCCTGAATGGTCGCGGTCGTGCCCTGCAGCACCGGCGTATCGGCGTCCACCGCGATGCGAACGCGCACGAATTGCGGGTCCTTTTGCCACAGGGCGATTTCGGTCACCTGTCCCGAAGGAACGCCCGAATAGGCAACCTCCGAACCCTTGGCGAGGCCGCTGACCGATGTCTTGAAGAAGATGTCATATTCCTGCTGGTCGGAATCGCCGAAACCGGCCAGCCAGACCGCGAAAAACGCCAGGCCCGCCATCAAGGCCAGGGTAACGGCACCGACCCACAGATGATTTGACCGGGTTTCCATGACGTTATTCTATGCCCTTCATGTCCCGCCCATGTCCATGGGCAATTGCGATTGGCCGAATGGACGCGTTTTCCATCACGCTTTCCTGTCACGCGACTGGAGAGCGGCGCGACCGCGCGGGCCATTGAAATATTCCTGTATCCAGGGATGGTCGAGCGCCAGCAGTTCGGGGATCGTGCCCACCGCGATCACCTTGCGGTCGGCCAGCACCGCGACCCGGTCACAGATTTCGTGCAGCGTATCGAGATCATGGGTAATCAGGAAGACGGTATAGCCCAGCGTCTGCTGCAGCTTCTTGGTCAGGCTGTCGAATGCCGCCGCGCCGATAGGATCAAGCCCGGCGGTCGGCTCATCCAGAAACAGCACGTCCGGATCGAGCGCCAGCGCGCGCGCCAGCCCCGCCCGCTTCTTCATGCCGCCAGACAGTTCGGACGGGTATTTTGATGCCGCCTCCGCCGGAAGGCCGCTCAGCACGATCTTGTAGAGCGCCAGTTCGCGGCGAAACTGCCGCTCCATCGCCGGATAGAATTCGCGGATCGGCACCATGACATTTTCCGCCACGGTGAGCGTGGAAAACAGTGCGCCGCCCTGGAACAGCACACCCCAGCGCGACCGTATCGCCAGCTGATCGGTGCTGTCATCGAGCATGGCGTGACCCATTACCTCGATCTCGCCCTCATCGGGATGCTGCAATCCGATGATCGAGCGCATCAGCACCGACTTGCCGGTGCCCGATCCGCCAACCACGCCGAGAATCTCGCCGCGCCGCACATCGAGCGACAGGTTTTCATGCACGACCTGATCGCCAAAGCTGTTGCGCAGCCCCCTGACGCGGATGGCAAACTCTCCGCCCGCTTCATCGCCTTCGCGCTGCTCCATGGCCTCGCTCATCCCCAGCCCACTTCGGTGAAGAACACGGCAAAAAACGCGTCGAGAACGATCACCATGAAAATCGCCTGCACCACAGCGGCGGTGGTCCGCATGCCCACTTCCTCCGCATTGCCGCGCACCTGCATGCCCTGAAAGCAGCCCGCCATGGCGACGATCAGTCCGAACACCGGCGCCTTGACCAGACCCACATAAAGATCGTGCATCGGTACGACCTCCTGAATGCGCTGCACAAAGGTGACTGGCGGGATTTCCAGCGTGATCCAGCACAAAAGGCCACCGCCGATGATCGCCATCACCGATGCATAAAAGCCGAGCAGCGGCATCATCAGCACCGATGCGGCGACCCGCGGCAGCACCAGCGCCTCGATTGGCGACACGCCAATGGTCCGCATGGCGTCGACCTCCTCGGTCATCTTCATCGTGCCGATCTGCGCGGCAAAGGCAGAGCCGGAGCGGCCCGCAACCATGATCGCGGTCATCAGCACGCCAAGTTCGCGCAGGGTAATGCGGCCGACCAGATTGATCGTGAAGACCTCCGCACCGAACTGGCGCAGTTGCACCGCGCCCTGCTGCGCGATGACGATGCCGATCAGGAAACTCATCAGCCCGACAATGCCGAGTGCGGTCACGCCGACCTGTTCGAAATGCCGGAATGTCGCGCCCCAGCGGATGCGCCCCGGATGCAGGATCTGGCCGCCCAGCGCGATGATGATCTCGCCCAGAAAGGCAATCATGCCGATCAGGCTGTTAAAGGCGTTGAACACTGCCTCGCCTGCCTGTCCCATGATCCGCAAAAAGGGCGGCAAGGGTTCGGGGCGGACCTCGCCGCCCTGATCCGCATCGCCAACCGCACGGATCAGGCGATCCGCATCGGTGCTCATATTGCGGATTTCGGCACCGCTGTCGCGGCCAAGGCGATAGACCAGCCAAGCCCCCGCTGTATCGATCTTGTCAACCGCAGCCAGATCGATTGCCCCAATGGACTGCTCGATCTTGCCGAGCTGCTGCGGAAGGTCACCAATGGTCTCGATGACAAGAACGCCGGAAAAATGCACATTCAGCGCATCTCCGGCTGCATCCTCCAGGGTGAAATCGGCAAAGTCGGCCATCGCATTCAAACTGTGGGCGATCTGCCCGAAAAGCACAAGCATCTGAATCGCCAACCCTTGTCGGACAAAGCTGGCGTTGCGCTTGCCCTTGTGCGCCGCTGCTGCCAGAGCAGCACATCATGCAACGCATCGCTCTGTACGACATGGACAAGACGATTACCGCGCGTCCGACCTATAGCGCCTTTCTGGTCCATGCGGCGCTGCGGCTGGCACCGTGGCGGCTGTTGCTGGCACCGCTGTCGGCGCTGGCGGGCCTTGCCTATATGCTGAAGCTGGTAAGCCGCACCCGCCTCAAGGAAATCAACCTCGCCCTGCTGCTTGGGCGGCCTTCGCTTGCCCGGCTGGAACCGGTCATTCGGGATTATGCGCGAAAGGTGGTGACAGGCAACATCCTGCCCGGTGCGCTCGACCAGATCGGCAGGGACCGCGCGTCCGGCCACCGGATCGTCATCGCGACCGCATCGTTCGCGCTTTATGCAAAGGCCATCGCCGAAGAACTGGGCATTGCCGATGTCATTGCGACCCGGCTTGAAGAGGCGAAAGGGGGCCTCCTGTCAAACCGGGTCGCGGGGGGAAATTGCTATGGCGAGACCAAGCTGGACATGATCACGGAATGGCTGGCGGACAATGGCATTGACCGGCAGTCATGTTCGATCACTGCCTATTCCGACCATGTGAGCGACGCACCCATGCTCGAATTCGCCAATGTTGCTGTCGCCGCCAATCCGCACGACCCGCTGAGGCAGCTTGCTGCTTCCAGAGGCTGGACCATTGCCGACTGGCGGGCCGGCTGATCAATCGGCAGCCTGCGCGCGCCGCGCCTCCTTTGGCCATTGCGCAGTCGGCGTTATTCCCGATGACCAGAGCCGCGCGACAATGGCCTTGGTCAGTGTCCGCGACGGAGCAAAGCGGGCAACAATCGCTTCCGGCTTTGAATCGAGCGGGACATCGAGCGTCCGGGTCAGGCGAAGCCAGTGGCGGCGCGCTTCGTCCATGCGGCCGTTCTCGGCATAGGCGACGGCAACTGCCATCAGCAAATTGGGGGGGACATCCTGCCCCGACAGATCGACACGTTCGACGATCTGCATGGCTCCCCTGGGGTCATCGCGCAGCAGCTTCAGGAAAATCATGCTCGCCTGCTGGATCATCGATGTCTCGGGATCATAGGCAACCGCCCGGCCCAGATAATATTCGGCGGCATCATATTCACCGCATGCCAGCATGAACGATCCGACCAGACCCACATTGTCCGGCTCCAGCATGTTCAGCTCCGCAGCGCGGCGGCTATAGACTTCCATACGGTTGCAATTGTCATTCACAAGAGCGGCACGCGCCATGGCAATATTGGCCGTCGCACTGTTACGCCCGAAATCGAATGAACGCTCAGCCATTTCGCCGCCAAGCCTGCTCGACGCCAGCGGTACGGGACGCTCCGATGCAAAGGCCATATAGGAACGCGCTTCCAGCAGGACCGGGTCTTGCGGCTATTTCTGCAGGGACTTGTCGAGACAGGCAATGACCCGGTCGCGCAGATCATTGTGATGAAACTGGCGATATGCCTGCTGGTGCAATAGACATGCATATCCGGGAGCGAAATTGCCCGCATTGAGCTCCATCTGGTGCGCGGTGATCACACCGCTGGCGCGAGCCAGCCGCGATACCTTGTGTCCGATCCAGTATTCATAGCGCTGCATGGCTTCAGGACCGGTTTCATCGATCCTGATACGGTCATTCCAGATTACGCTGTTGCTTGCCCGGTGCCGCAGGGTGATGAAAACAGAGCGTGTCCCGGCCATGGTGGCGAGCCGGAAATCAAGATCATAGTCACGGGCATCGTCCTTGCCCTCACCAGCCGGAGCAGCAACACCGCCAATGACGGTCAGCCGGTCGAAGCGGCGCAAACCCAGTTCGAACATCTGGGCGATCATTTCGACCTGATTGTCGCTGGCGTCCTGGGGACTGACGAAAATGATGCGGATTTCAGGGCCATCGGCTTCTGTACGTTCGGCATAGGTTGCAGCGCTGGTCCGCGCCGCCGAAAACGCCCATGCCAGCGCGGCCACGCCGCCCAGCAGCAATGCCGCCATGGCCAGCCGGGTTATCATCGTGCGCCAGGAGCGCGGCTGTGCATTGGCAGCAGCCGTGACAGCATCGGACGGGGCGGCGGCAGGCCGCATATCGGGCGCAGCGGCGCATCCGCCATCCGCCTCGAAATGAACACTATAGCTGCCAACCGGAATATGAATGCGACGCCCGCTATCCGGGGCACCGCCATTGGCTGCATAGAAAAGGTCGAGCAGCTTGCGGAGGCGACCCACCTGAACACGCGGATAGCTGTCGCTCTGGGGATCGAAACTCTCATCGCGGCCAAGACCGTCAACGGCGATCTGATAGGCTTTCAGCCGCGCGCCGCGACCGGCCAGGCTTTCCTCGACCAGATAGTCGAGCAACCGCCGGAGCACCGGCGAGCGCGAAAATTCAGCAGATGCATAAATGCGATCAAGCTCGGCCTGCCAGTCGGGATGCGCTGCAAGACCGGCAACACCGATCATGTCGGTATCCGAACTGTCCTCTCCGAAATCATGGCCGCAACTCTGGTTCACCGGAACCGCATCGGCGCCGGAGGCATAGTCAAAATTGTTCATTCCAAATTCCGTCCTGCGAATCGTATCCTGCGCCGCGCCACAGCGCGACCGGCCGAGTCCGGCCCATTCGCACGATGCAATGAAGCATCATGTGAAGACCTGTTCGACCATGTACGAAGAACGGCTATCCCTGCGCTGCCGTTCTACGGGCCTCTTTTCGCCCGCCTCCTCGCTTTCGCGGATTTCACCCGTTAACCCTTGTATATTCAAGGTGTTAGCGGGCGGCATTGGCTGTCTCTACCTTGGCAGCTTGCCAAGGGCGCGCAGTCTCATGCCCGTAAAAGCAGTCGGCAATTAACCAAAACGCCGTCTCCGGTCGAGGAAAAAATGCATAGCCAGACCTCGTTTTTGTACAACACGATGAAATTAAATAATAAAAACTTGAATAGCCGTTCGGATTTTTGTTGCATTGCAGCATAGTTTCCGGCGTTACCGTATCATTTTTGTGCGAATCACACGCGAATCAGTCAGATTCGGACAGGTTTTCCGGCGGCAAACGAGCTTTGCAGCGCAACAATGCCGCTGGCCATGCGGCTGCAGACGATTGCCCAGGCCCATTTTCTTCACGGTAACTTGGACTCGCCAGCCGCCTGGCGGAGCAGTTTCGCTTCAACCTGCCCTGTCCTCTCGCTATGGCCTTGGCGATGCATCCCGGCTCCTCCATTCCGCCTGGCACGGCACTTCCCCCGGCCAGCGCAACCCTTGCCCGTTTCCTGCCCTATTTATGGCCGGATGGCCGCGCTGACCTGAAGGCGCGCATCCTGCTTGCCGTTCTGCTGGTGCTGCTGAGCAAGGCGGCAATCCTGACCATGCCATTCTTCTACAAGGCGGCGGTCGACCGGATCAGTGCGGCCGGTGCGGGGGAAGCCGTGGCGCTTGCCGCCATGGCGCTGGTCATCGCCTATGGTGCGGCGCGGTTCGGATCGGTGCTGTTCGACAATCTGCGCAATGTCGCGTTCGAGCGGGTCGGACAGGAAGCGACCCGCCTGCTTGCGGAGCATGTCTTCACACGACTGCACGCTTTGTCGCTGCGCTTTCACCTGTCGCGCCGCACCGGCGAAGTGACCAAGACCATCGAGCGCGGAACCAAGAGCATCGATGTCATGCTCTATTTCATGCTGTTCAACATCGCCCCGACCGCCATCGAACTGACGGCAGTGCTGGTGATCTTCTGGATCAATTTCGGTCCCATGCTGGTGCTGGCGACGATCATCATGGTGGGCATCTACATATTCTTCACCCGCCGCGTCACTGACTGGCGAAACCATTTGCGGCACGAGATGAACACGCTGGACGGACGTGCCCTGTCTCGCGCGGTAGACTCTCTGCTGAATTATGAGACGGTCAAATATTTCTCTGCCGAGGATCGCGAGGCCGAGCGCTATGGGCTGGCCGTGCGCGCCTATGCAAAGGCCGCGGTAAAGTCGGAAAATTCGCTGGCGCTGCTCAATGCCGGCCAGTCGTTCATCACCAATGCGATGATGGGCGGGGCGATGGCGTTCACCATCTGGGGCTGGAGCATCGGGCGCTTCACGGTTGGCGATCTGGTGCTGGTCAACACTTTGCTGATGCAGCTGTTCCGGCCGCTCGACATGCTGGGCATGGTCTATCGCACCATCCGCCAGGGGCTGGTCGACATGCACGCCATGTTCGAACTGATCGACACGCAATCGGAGATCGAGGACCGGCCCGATGCCCGGCCCCTCACCATAACATCACCGTCGCTGCGCTTCATGGATGTCGAGTTTGGCTATGAGCATGATCGCACAATCCTGAACGGGCTGAGCTTCGAGGTCGAGGCGGGTAAGACGCTGGCGATTGTCGGCCCGTCCGGCGCGGGAAAATCGACCATCGCCCGGCTGCTGTTCCGCTTTTACGACCCGCAATCGGGACGCATCGAAATTGACGGGCAGGACATCGCCGCCGTGACCCAGACCTCGCTCCGCCAGTCCATCGGTATCGTGCCTCAGGATACCGTGCTGTTCAACGACACTATCGGCTATAATATCGGCTATGGACGTGATGGTGCGAGCAGCGGCGAGATTGCCGATGCCGCGCATGGTGCCGCCATCGGCTCTTTCATCGAGGCGCTGCCCCAGGGCTATCAGACCGAGGTTGGCGAACGCGGGCTGAAGCTTTCCGGCGGCGAAAAGCAGCGCGTCGCCATCGCCCGGACCCTGCTCAAAAATCCGCCCATATTGCTGTTCGACGAGGCGACTTCGGCGCTGGACAGCGCGACCGAGGCGGAAATACTGAAGACCCTGCGCCGGATTTCCCGTCACCGCACGACGCTGATCATCGCCCATCGCCTGTCCACCATCACCCATGCCGACCGGATCATCGTGCTTGATCGCGGGCGCATCGCCGAACAGGGCACCCATGACAGCCTCTTGCAAAAACGCGGGCTCTATGCCGAAATGTGGAAACGGCAGGCACAAAAGCGCGAAGGAGAGGCAGGCGAATGACCAACAACGGCTTGATCGCATCGCTGGGCGCAGCGGCAATTGCCCTCGGCCCGGTGCCCGCCATGGCCCAGGACAGCGGCACCTGCGAAGAACAGGGCTGGATCAGGCCGGTGCCCTTTGACGGCGCATGGCGGGACAATTATGGCGACGAACGACCGGCCAGCATTCCATACCGGGTCCGCCTGTTCGTCATTGCTGCGCAGGCCTGTGGCCATTTCAGCGGCGAGGAAGCCTATGATGCAGAGCGCGCCGAATTTCTGACCGGGATGATCGAGGAGACCTGTATCGGGCTGGAAGAGCGTCGCGCCGCCATATTGAAGGATCATGGCGATGATCCGGAGACATCAGCGCTGGTCGCCGAAGTGTGGGAGGTATTTGATGACTGATCCGAAATTCAGCCGGGCCCTGCTGATCGCCTCCGCCATGATCCTCGCCGCATGCCAGCAGGGCATCACCCCCGCCGCCAGTGCCGCCGATACCCCCCAACAGCAAAAGGGAAAATCCATGTTCCGCACCCTGACCGACACGATCAGCGTATCCCCGCAAATCTCGCTCGCCGATGTTGCCGCCGCAAAGTCACAAGGTGTGACCCTGATCATCAACAACCGCCCCGATGGCGAAGACGAGAGCGCACCGCAAGGGGCCGATATCGAGGCGGCGGCCAAGGCCGCAGGCATCGACTATGTCGCCATACCCGTCACCCATTCCGGCTTTTCCGCAGCGCAGATCGACGCAATGATCGCAGCGCTGGGCAAGGCGGACGGCAAGGTGCTGGCCTATTGCCGCTCGGGCACCCGCTCCACCCTGCTCTGGTCGCTGTCACAGGCACGCCAGGGCGCGAAGCCAGACGATCTGGCCGCGACCGCCGCTGCCGCCGGATATGATCTGGGCCCGATCCGCCCGTTGCTGGACCAGCTGTCCGGACAGGCAAGCGGCGAATAGCACGTCATGGACTGGAAGCTGCTGGCGGGATCGATTGCAGCGATCCTGTTCGTCGCCTGGATCGTCCGGCTGATGGGGCTGGGGCAGAGGCGGCTGGAAAGCGAGGCCGAGGCCATTAGTCTTTCCGCTGACCTGATCCCCGGTTTTGAGGGCGTTTCCAGCCTGCTCTCGGCGAACGGAGCCGCAGCGCTGGTCATGGATCAGGAGGGGCGCATCGCCCTGATCAAGAGCCATGGCGCGCAATTTGCGGGCCGCCTGATCGCGCGCCCGGTTCCCGCCCGTCAGCAGGGCGACCAATGGATCGTCGACAGCGGTGACTATTTCTTTGGCACAGTCCGTTTCAATTTGGACAAACAAGGGGCAGACAGACTGCTGACAATGATGTAAGCAGCTTGGCCATGGACCCTGATCTGCCCAGCCCGACCGAGCTTGCCGTTCCCGCCTTCATCATCCTCATGCTGCTGGAGATATGGTGGGTGCGCCGCCGCGACCGGCTGGCCTATGAGCCAAAGGACACGCTTGTGTCGCTGGCGCTCGGCACGGGCAGCACCGTTGCCGGGGCACTGACCGGCGGGCTGGTTTTCCTGATGGCGACCGGCATCTATGAATACCGCCTGTTCGATATCGGCTATGCATGGTGGGCATGGCCCGTCGCATTCGTGCTTGACGACCTTGCCTATTATGTCTTTCACCGCACGGCGCACCGGGTCCGCTGGTTCTGGGCGGCGCATGTCATCCACCATTCCAGCCAGCATTATAACCTCTCGACAGCGCTCCGGCAGACCTGGACCGGCTTTTTCGCCCTTGGCTTCCTGTTCCGCCTTCCGCTGTTCCTGATCGGCTTCCCGCCGGTGATGATTTTCTTCGTGGCGGGGATCAATCTTGTCTACCAGTTCTGGATCCATACCGAGGTTATCAAGCGCTTCCCGGCCTGGTTCGAAGCGGTGATGAACACGCCATCGCACCACCGCGTCCACCACGCCACCAACCCCCGCTATCTGGACAGCAACTATGCCGGGGTCTTCATCATCTGGGACCGGATGTTCGGCACCTTTGTGCCCGAAACCGATGATGAGAAAATCCGCTATGGCATCGTCAAGCAGCTGGGCAGCTTCAACCTCATCTGGGCCGCCTTTCATGAATGGGTCGGCATCGCCCGCGACGTCTGGGCTGCGCCGGGCATCGCCAACAAATGGCGCTATATGGTGAAGCCGCCGGGCTGGAGTCATGACGGGTCGCGCGAGTCCAGCGAAACCATCAAGGCGCGGTGGCTGGCGCGACAGCAACAGCCGCATCTTTCGCAATCGCCGGACAAAGCTTCGCCCGAACCGGCGGAATAGAACAAGCGATCCGGGGCGACCAACAACAGTTAATGGGCAACAATGCCCGGCCCGTCTGCACAGGGAGGAGAGGCAATGGAAGAATTCGACGTCATCGTCATTGGCGGCGGATCGGCGGGCAGCGCGGTTGCCGGCCGGCTGAGCGAAGATCCCGCATTGTCCGTCTGCCTGCTGGAGGCTGGCGGCGAGAATACCGGGCTTCGCACCCGCGTGCCGGGCTTTGTCGCATTCCAGACGCCAAAGACCAACTGGGGTTTTGAAACCGTTCCGCAGCCGGGCCTGAACGGGCGTTGCGGCTATCAACCGCGCGGCAAGGGCCTGGGCGGCTCCAGCGCGATCAACGGCATGGTCTATATTCGCGGCAATGCCTGGGACTATGACAATTGGGCGGCAATGGGCTGCACCGGCTGGTCCTATGCCGATGTCCTGCCCTGGTTCCGCAAGTCCGAACGCAATATTCGCGGTGCAGACGAATTTCATGGCGGTGATGGACCGCTATGGGTCAACGAACAGATATCGCCCAATATGGGTTCGGTCGATTTCGTCGAGGCGGCGGCAGCGCTGCAGATACCGCGCAACGCAGATTTCAACGGCACGCGGCAGGAAGGCGTCGGCCTGTATCAGGTCACCCAGAATGGCGGCGAACGGTGGAGCGCATCGCGCGCCTATATCGAACCGGTGCGCAGCCGCCCCAATCTGACCGTGATGACCGGCGTTGCGGCACAGCGTGTGCTGTTCGAAAATGGCCGAGCGTCCGGCGCGGTCTTTGTCAGGGGCGGACGACAACAGCAAATCCGCGCCCGCGGGGCGGTGGTGCTCTCGGGCGGGGCATTCGGGTCCCCGCAATTGCTGATGCTGTCGGGCATCGGTCCCGGCGAGCATCTGCGCGAGCATGGCATCGGGATTGTTGCGGACCGCCCGGCGGTCGGGGAAAACCTGCAGGACCATCTCGACTATTCGATAGCCTATGAATGCGACGATACGCGCTTTCTGGGCCAGTCGCTCACCGGCCTGTTCAATTCGGCAAGGGCGGTGCTGCAATGGTTCCGCAAGCGCGAAGGGGCGATGACGTCCAACTATGCCGAAAGCGGCGGCTTCGTGAAGATCGATCCCGATGCTCCCGCCCCCGATGTGCAGCTGCACTTCTTTCCGGTCGCGCTGGAGGATCATGGCCGCACCGTGGTCAAGGCGCACGGGTACAGCGCGCATGTCTGCTTGCTCCGCCCGGAGAGCCGGGGCACGGTCCGGCTGGCATCAGGCCGCGCAGAAGACGCGCCATTGATCGACCCCGGTTTCCTCAGCGATGATCGTGATATCGAACTGCTCAAAAAAGGCGTCCGGCTGGCCTATCGCATTTTCGACAGCCCGCCCATGACCGCCTATCAAGGCCGCGATCGCCATCCGGTCGACCCCGCCGATGATACGGCGCTTGAGCAGCTGATCCGCGACCGGGCGGACACAATCTATCATGCGGTGGGGACAGCGCGCATGGGCGGCGATGCCGACAGCGTGGTCGATCCAAAGCTGCGTGTGCGCGGGGTCGAGGGGCTTTACGTCGCCGATGCCAGCATCATGCCGAAAATCGTCAGCGGCAACACCAACGCCCCGAGCATTATGATCGGCGAACGCTGCGCCGATTTCGTAAGGGCTGACCTCAAGGGCTGATCCGGCGACTACCCAATAGCAACACACAAAAAATGGCCGGGATGTTGCCACCCCGGCCGTAGTTGTCAGTTCGCAGGAGGAACCTCTTGAGGATGCCGGGGTCTGCCGCCCCGGCCACCCAATCTCACTTAGTTATAGGCACGCTCGCCATGCTCGCCGAGGTCGAGACCTTCGCGTTCCACTTCTTCGGAAACCCTCAGGCCGGTAACCAGCTTGGCAAGATAGATGGCAATCGCGGTGCCGATGGCGGCCCATGCGATCGAGACCGCAACCGCCGTGATCTGCACCACGACCTGGCTGCCCATCACGAAATCGTCGCCGCCCGGTCCGCCAAGGGCGGGGGAGTAGACGATGCCGGTGCCGACAGCGCCGACGATGCCGCCAATGCCGTGAATGCCGAATGCGTCGAGCGAGTCGTCATAGCCGAGCTTTGGCTTGAGGACCGACACGCAGTAGAAGCAGATAATCGAGGCTACCGCGCCGAGCACGATGGCGCCAAAGGGTCCGCTGTTGCCGGCTGCAGGCGTAACCGCAACCAGACCGGCGATGATGCCCGAGCAGAAGCCCAGAGCCGAACCCTTGTGGCCGTGTACCTTCTCGGCCAGCATCCAGAACAGACCGGCAGAGGCGGTGGCGACGAAGGTGTTGATCATCGCCAGACCGGCGGTGCCGTCGGCTTCAAGTTCCGAACCGGCGTTGAAGCCGAACCAGCCCACCCACAGCAGGCCGGTGCCGACCATGGTCAGCGTCAGGCTGTGCGGCGGCATCGGTTCGGTCGGATAGCCGATACGCTTGCCAAGGATGAAGCAGGCGACCAGAGCGGACACACCGGCATTGATGTGGACAACGGTACCACCGGCAAAGTCCAGAGCGCCCATTTCAAACAGCAGACCGCCGCCTGCCCACACCATGTGCGCAATCGGGAAATAGACGATGGTCAGCCAGACGACGCCGAACAGCATCACGGCAGAGAACTTCATGCGCTCAACCACCGACCCCAGAACCAGGGCAAGGGTAATTGCCGCAAAGGTCATCTGGAAGCTGACGAACACATATTCGCTGATCACCTCTTCCGAGAAGGTCGCCGCCGTGGAATCGGAGGTTACCGAGGAGAGGAAGAGGCTGCCGCCGCTTATGAACTGGCCCAGAAAGCCTTCCGGCGGGGTCGGTCCAAATGCGAGGGAATAGCCCCACATCACCCATACGAGCATCGCCAGAGCGGCAGCTGCGCCGATCTGGGTCATGGTCGAAAGCATGTTCTTTGAGCGGGTAAGGCCGCCATAGAACAGCGCCAGTCCGGGCAGGATCATGAGCAGGACGAGGATCGTCGCGGTCATCATCCAGGCATTATTGCCAGGGTTGGGAACCGGAGCGGCGGCTTCGGCCGCCTCCTGTGCCCAGGCGGGAACCGCCGTCAGGGCTGATACGGCCAGCCCACCCAAAATTGCTGATATCTTTCGCATTGTTTCTGCTTCCCTTCCCTGAACCGTCAAAGCGCTGCGTCGCCGGATTCGCCGGTGCGAATGCGGGTCGCTGCTGCCAGATCGAGCACGAATACCTTGCCATCGCCGATGGATTCGGTGCTGGCCGCTGCCTGAATGGCCTCGACCACGGCTCCGGCGATGTCATCGCTCGCCGCAATCTCCACCTTCAGCTTGGGCACCATGTTGGTGCTGTATTCAGCGCCGCGATAAATCTCGGTCTGTCCCTTTTGGCGACCAAAGCCTTTAACCTCGGTCACCGTCATGCCGGTCACGCCGACACCGGTGAGCGCATCGCGCACCTCGTCGAGCTTGAACGGCTTGATAATGGCTATGATGAATTTCATTTCGCCCCCTTTTTTGAAATATTATTACGCGAAAGGTTCGCGCCAGCTTTGAAAGCTACGCAAGGGGTGTGCCAGAATCCGAAAATGGCGGATTCTTAAGGGATTGTTAAACCTCGGCCCGGTGAGTCCGAAGATCGCCCCGATCAATTTTTGTGCAGATGCAGCATGCTGCCTAAATTTTAGGCAGTGATAGCGGGTAAACCGATGGCAGGCGGATAAAATATGAGCATCCCAACCCCGCAACCGGCAGACACAGCCGGGGGCTCCTTGATTGCCGTGCTGGACTTCCATTTTGGATATTGCGGCTTTCGCCGGAATCACGAGTCATTTCAGGGCAATATAATCGGCCCAATCTCGTCACCCTGAACTTGTTTCAGGGTCCATCTCGCCACCGGTGATACCGCTACAACCAGCCCGATGGATGCTGAAACAAGTTCAGCATGACGTCCCAAACATAGGGCTATTCCTTCCAGCCCCAGAAGATCTTGCAGGGCGGGACATTCCAGAGCTCGAGCCCGCTGTCGAGCTTGCGGAAATGCGGCGACATCAGATCACCCGCAGCATTTGTGAACTGATAGACCAGAAAGGCACCGCCGGGGCGCAGCGCCGCGGCGGTTTCCGCCACGATATGCGGGCCAAGATTATCGGGCAGGGTCGATAGCGGCATGCCGGAGAGCACATAATCGGCATGGTCAAAGCCGAAGCTGGCGATGATTTCGCGGACATCGGCAGCCGATCCATGAACCGGATGGAAACGCCCGTCGGCAATCGTCTTGCGCAGATAGGCGATGAAATCCGGGTTGGTATCTATGGCGACATAGACCGCATCGCGCGGCATGCGATCCAGCACGGCATCGCAAAATGTGCCCACGCCAGGACCATATTCGACGAACAGCTTTACCTCGTTCCACTTCACCGGACCCAGCATCTTGTTGATGGTCCGCCGCGAGCTGGGGATGATCGAACCGACCATCACCGGATGCTTCACAAAGCCCTTGAAGAAGACTCCCCAGGCACCGAACAAGCGAATGGCGCGACGTTTCAGCCGCTGGGCAAGCGGCAGTTGCGCCAATTGCGATGAATTCATGAAATTGCCTCTTCGATACCGTCGGTCGGTCCGCACCGTTGCAGATTGCCCCTTGCGATGCAAATATTTGAAGGGCTTGGCAATCCCCAATCGATGCCCGATCTGATACAGGGCTTGCCCTGTGCGGCGCGACAGGCCAAGGAATTCTGCATGGCCGACACGCATGACAACGCCCCCTTTCCGGCAGGTTCAGTCGCGGTGATCTTCACCGCGATGCGCAGCGGCAATGACGAGCCCGGCTATCAGGCGGCCGCCGCAAAAATGGCGGAGCTGGCGAGTCGGCAGCCGGGCTATCTGGGCCTTGAAAGCGCGCGCGGCGCGGATGGCCTGGGCGTTACGGTGAGCTATTGGGCCAGCGATGATGCGGCAAGGCAATGGCGCGACCATGCCGGGCATGCAGCCATTCGCGAACAGGGCCGGGCGATCTGGTATGACAGCTATCGACTGCACGTCGCGCGGATCGAGCGCGGATATTCCTGGCCATGACCGGCACTGGCGGCACCGCAGCAGGACCGGCGGGCAGCGGCACCCGCCTGCCCACCGAGCGCATGGCACTGCTGTTCACGGTGATGCTGGTAACGGCGGCGGGCAACACCGCCATGCAATCGGTGATGCCGGCCATCGGCACGAGATTGCAGGTCGCCGATTTCTGGGTCAGCCTGGCCTATAGCTGGTCGGCACTGCTGTGGATGGTGCTGGCCCCGCGCTGGGCAAGGATGAGCGACCGGCGCGGCCGCAAGGCGCTGATGCATCTGGGGCTGGTCGGCTTCATCGTCTCGTTCGCGGCATGCGGAGCGGTGCTGTGGCTGGGGCTGAACGGCTGGTTCACGGGGCTGGTCACGCTGCTGGTCTTTGCCGCGTTTCGCAGCCTTTATGGCGGGCTGGGATCGGCGGCACCGCCAGCGGTCCAGGCCTATGTCGCATCGCGGACCAGCCGCGACGAGCGCACCCAGGCGATGTCGATCATCTCCTCCTCCTTCGGGCTGGGCACGGTGATCGGCCCAGCCATCGCCCCGCTCATCATCTTGCCCGCGCTAGGCCTCACCAGCCCGTTCATCTTCTTCGCGATGTTCGGTGTCATGGTGCTGATCGCCTTGCGCCTGCGCCTGCCCAATGACGATCCGCGCTTCCAGGTGCGCGGACGCATCGTTGCAGAACCCAACAGCTCCGGCGCGGCGGGCGAACGCTATGACGATGATGATGAGGATGGCGAGCATGGTGCGGCTTCGCACCATGCGCCGCGCGCAGCGGAATCGGACACAGCCCCGGAACAGCGCCTCAAATGGACCGATCCGCGCCTGCGCCCATGGCTGATTGCCGGACTGGTCGGCGGGCATGCCAATGCGATCATCCTGGGCCTGATCGGCTTTCTGCTGCTCGACCGGCTGGGGCTGAGGGCAACACCGGAGCTGGCCGCCGGGCCGACTGGCATCGTCCTGATGTCGGGCGCATTCGCCACACTGCTGGCACAATGGGGCCTCATCCCCTATCTGCACATGGGGCCGCGCACCGCGACATTGTGGGGCATCGGCCTTGCCGCAATCGGCTGTTCCATTGTCGGATTTTCCAGCGAGCTCAACGCAATCACGCTGGGCTTCGTCATATCCTCGCTGGGCTTCGGACTGTTCAGGCCGGGCTTTACCGCCGGATCGTCGCTGGCGGTGCGCCGCTGGGAACAGGGCCAGGTCGCGGGCATCGTCGCGTCGGTCAATGGCGCGGCCTATATCATCGCCCCGGCACTGGGCGTCTATCTCTACAATATCGCGCCGATAGAGGCCTTTGCGCTGATCGTCGGCCTGTGCATCTTCGTGCTGGTCTGGGGGCATCGCGCGCTGCAGTTCGATTCCAGCCTGACCGCGACACCTGTCGATACCGACTAGAGCGCGTTCGGTTTTGATTGAATCAAAACCTGCGCTCTAGGCTCTTGTTTTACCGTATTTTCCGAGTCGTCAGATGTATCCATCTGACTTGAAAATACTCTAAAATCCCCGCCAGATTTTCACTGGTATGTCGCCGCGCTGGCGACGCATATGAGACGGACATTTGCGTGGCCGAAAGCTTGCGCCAAGGCATATCCGGACCTCCTGCAGCCAGCCACGAGCATTGCTTCTGATCACCATCATATCCGGATCAAGGCCGGGATTGACGTCGGCAATCGCCTTTTTGAGCATGCCGATGGTCAGAGGATCGCGCGACAGCCGCTCCATATCGGGATATTGCACCGCCTCAAACAGGCTTGCGGAAATCCGGTAATAGGTCTCGGGCCGCTTCACCATGCAGCTGCCATGCTTGGCCCATTCATGGCCGAGCAGACGGGGCACCGGCGTGTGGCAGAGGTTGCGCTTCGCCACCGCAGGCGGCACCGGCGCAGGATTGATCGCGCACCATTGCGGATAATCCGGACCGCGCGTTTCCGGCCAAAGGCCGTGCAGGATGAAGCCGAAATCACCGTTCTCCCCGCTGCACTGCAGGACATCGGCTCTGCTTTGCTTGCAGGTGCGGCAAAATTCGGGCGACCAGCTAAGCGCCAGCGTATAGCCGGTGACCGGCCTGATCCGGCGCGGCTCGTCGGCGGGACGGCGGATGGGCGGCACGGTCAGATTGTCGGGAACGCGGCATTGATAGGCCTGTGCCAGCACCGGTCCGCCGCCTGCCAGCATCAGGCCCAGCGCAGCAAGTGCTGCACCAGCACGCTGCGGCAGTCTAGATCTGCGCAAAATCCAGCCCGATATCCGCCGCCGGGGCGCTCTGTGTCAGGCGGCCGACCGAGATGAAATCGACCCCGGTTTCGGCAATCGACCGGATCGTATCGAGCGTCACCCCGCCCGAAGCCTCGCACGGCACCCGCCCGCCGACCAGCGTCACCGCGCCGCGCAATGTGGACGGCTCCATATTGTCGAGCAGCAAATGCGTCGCCCCCGCCTGCAGCGCGGGTTCGATCTGGTCGACCCGGTCAACCTCGACGATGATCCGCTCCACGCCCGCCGCAACGGCGCGGCGCACCGCTTCGCCGACATTGCCGGCAACCGCGACATGATTGTCCTTGATCATCGCCGCATCCCACAGGCCCATGCGATGGTTTTGCGCGCCACCGGCACGGGTCGCATATTTCTCCAGCGCACGGAGGCCCGGAATGGTCTTGCGGGTGTCGAGCAATACCGCCTTGTTGGGACCGATAGCGTCGACATAGCTGCGCGTCATGGTTGCGATGCCGGTGAGATGCTGAACGGTGTTGAGAGCCGAGCGCTCTGCGGTCAGCAGCGCGCGCGCGCGGCCACGCATCCGCATCAGATCGGTGCCGGGATCGACCTTTACGCCCTCCCCCACCAATATCTCGACGTCAGCCTCCGGATCGAGCACAAGGAAGAAAGCCATGGCGACAGGCAATCCGGCAACCACGGCCGCGTGGCGCGAATCCATGACCCCGCTAAACACCGCATCGGCGGGGATGACGCTTTCGGATGTCACGTCGCGCCCGTCAACGCCCCATGGTCCGCCCAGATCCTCCGCCAGCGTTTCGCGGACAAAACGGTCCAGATCAAAGCCGGGAAGCGTGAAGCTCATTCCCCCTCGCCCATCAATTCGCGCTGCAAAAAGGCATGGAGCAGGGCGGCGCGGTGAGCATCCTCGGCATTGTCGGAACCGACCGAATGGCCCCCTTCCATATATTCGTGGAAATAGACGGTGTTGCCAAAGGCGGAGAGCTTGGCCGCCGTCTTGCGCGCATGGCCGGGATGCACCCGGTCATCCTTGGTCGAGCTGTAGAAGAAGACCGGCGGATAGCGCGTCCCATTCACGATATTCTGATAGGGCGAATAGAGCTTCATGAACGCCCAGTCCTCCGCCACATCCGGATCGCCATATTCGCCGACCCAGGACGCCCCGGCGAGCAGCTTGTGATAGCGCTGCATGTCGATCAGCGGAGAACCGGAGATGACCGCGCCGTAAAGATCGGGCCGCTGGTTCATCGCCGCACCCACCAGAACCCCGCCATTGGAGCGCCCGGAAATCGCAATGCTGCCCTTGGCGCTGATCCCTGCCGCAACCAGATCCTCGGCAACGGCATGCAGATCGTCAAAACTGTTCTGGCGCTTCTCGCGCAGCGCCGCCTCGTGCCAGGCCGGCCCATATTCGCCGCCGCCCCGGATATTGGCGAGGACAAAGGCATTGCCATCCTCCACCCAGAACAGGCCCAGCGGTCCGGCGCGATATGGCTGGGCGGTCAGATAGGTCGGCGTCTGGGCGGCCCTGAACCCGCCATAGGCGTGGATCAGGGCGGGAACCGGCCCCTCAAGATCCTTGGGTGTGACCAGGAAATAGGGGATTTTCGTGCCGTCCTTTGAAGTGGCGAAACGCTGTTCCACCTTCATCTTCGATGCTTCGAACCGCGCAGGCAGGCTTTGCACGCTGGTGACTTCATCGCCCGGGCCGACTGCAAACAGTGTCGGCGGCTCAAGCATTCCCTCGACCGTCGCAAACACCGTGTCGCTGGCTCCAACCGTTCCGACGATATGCACCGTGCTGTTATCCGCCAGCGCCTTTGCACGATAGGACCAGGCACCATCGTCGGCGCGGCGCAGCGCGAAGAGCCGCCCGGACACATCGTCCAGCGCCTTCACCCACAGCAGATTGTCGGTGGTCGCGACCTCCTCAATTGCCTGGCTGGCACCGGGCGCCATGACCAGTTCGGTCACCGGCTTGCGGCCCGCGACAATATCCTCGATCGAATAGGCAACCAGTGCACCTGCCGGAAATCCGTCCTCGGCCTCATTGAGCTTGACGATCAGCTGGCCGCTGACCGCGCCCTGCAGCGTTGCCGTGCGCGACAGGGGCAGTTTCACAAACTCGCCGGACGGCGTGCCGATCCAGTCCTCGCGCGTCCAGAATGTCGGCGCGTTGCCGATCATCGGCCAGCGGGTATCGCCATCATCGACCGAATAGGCGCTGAGGCCGACATGCGCCGGATCGACGCTGACGATTTCCTCGGCGCTTTCCAGCGGCGTTCCGCGCTGCCACAGCCGGGCGATGCGCGGATAGCCCGATTCCGTGAGCGAGCCCGCGCCATAATCGGTCGCCACCATCAGCCGGTCCGCGTCGAACCAGGTAACGCTGCTCTTTGCCTCGGGCACAACAAAGCCATCGTCTACGAAAATGCCGCTCGCCAGATCATATTCGCGCACCACATCGGCATCGGTTCCGCCGGGGCTGAGCGAGATCAGGCAGCGGCGGTATTCCGGGCCAAGGCAGTCAGCGCCGTGCCAGACCCAGCTCTGCCCCTCCGCCTTGCCCAGCGCATCGACATCGATCAGCGTTGTCCAGACCGGATTGCCGGCAACATATTCGTCGAGATTGGCGATACGCCAAAGGCCGCGCGGATTGGCGGCATCGCGCCAGAAATTGGTGATCTTGCTGCCCATGACCGTGCCCGGCTGGGCAATTTGCGCCTCATCGTCCAATATGGCGCGCGCGCGCGCCTCATCCTCTGCAAAGCCCTCGCTTTCCGCCAGTTCGGCTTCGGTGGCAGCATTCCACTGCCTCACCTGATCCAGCGCACGCTCGCCCTCAATCTCCTCAAGCCAGAGCCATGGATCGGCATCGCCGACATGCTGCGCAAGTGCTGGCATGGGCGAGGCGCTCAGCAGCAGGGCCGAGGCAACAGAAAGGCGACGAAACATGGGGCGCGTTCTCCGTAACATTGTTGCGAAGGGTGATAGGCGATTTGATGAAAGGGTCAAAGCCCCAGAGCGCAAAGATCCCGGTCAAATTTCTGCCAGCGCCGCTCCAGTTCATCCAGTGACGGACCATGCATGTCGAGCCTGGCCTGAGCCATCAGGCGATCGCCCTCGCCATGGATTTCGCGCCGCCTTTCAACAGAGCGCGCACTGGATGCCGCCGCGGCAAGGCATGCCAGAAAATTCTGGGCGGCAAGGAAGCTAGCCGCTGCCGATGCTCTTGCCCCGCCAAAGCCGCGACGCAGGAAATGGGCGAAATCATCATCGAGCACCTGTACGCGCGCAGGATCATAGTCCTGGCTTTCGGGTCCGCGATCCAGCGCCCGCCCGGCAAGGCTGGCCGTCGCCGCCCCCATCCATTGCAGAGCGGAGATCGCGGTGAACGGGTCGTTTATGCCGGGCGAAAGGGCACGCAGCGCGATTTCGACCAGTTCGTCGAACAGAAATTCAAGATCCTGCGTCGCCGTGCGCATGCTGCCGACGCTGAAGCAATCGCGCAGCTGCCTGCACAGTTCTTCATTCACGGTCGCGTCCTTGATTTCCGCCAGGCTCATGCCGGGATGGACAAAATCGCCCGTGCGTATCTTCAGGGCAATGACGCAATGATGCTCTTTCGCGACATCATCGAGCGATTCAAAATCAATGATTGTCACAAAACCGGTCTGATCGGCACAAACCGGCATGCCCGAAACCGGCTTTTGGGGTTCGCGTTCGCAGCCATCCTCCGGATAGCGTTCGCCAATATCATGCAACAGACGTTCGCCAATACCCTGAAGCACCTGATTGATGCGGATGCTGGCCGGAATATGGTTGAGGAAATAGACCAGCACGGCGACTGAAATCGCCATCAGGATTGTCGCGACCAACAGCGATAGCTGAGGCACAAACCCCGGCAGGCTGGACGCCGCGTCGAAAAGTTCGCGCACCGGCTTTTCGTCTTCGGCGCGCACCACGCGCAGAATCATGACCGCATAGACGAATGTTGAAATGAAGGTCGCCAGCGACAGCTGATTGCCCTTGTCTTCCATGAAATTGGTAAGAAGGCGCGGGCCGTAATTGCCCGAAGCATAGGCGACAGCAGCGATCGTAATCGAAAATACCGTTGAGGTTACGCCGATCATCGATCCCGCAATTACCGTCAGGATATTGCTGGCACCGCCCGGCCGTGCGGGCTCCAGCCATTCATACTGGCCAATCCATTCGGCCGCGCCATGCCTGTCCAGCCACACCGTCAGAAAAGCCAGCAGGGCCGCGGCAAGCGAAAAAAGCGCCGGAAAGAACCAGTAGCTGGCATTGATAGACAGCCAAAGGGCACGCAGCCTGGCGATCATGGCACATTAGCCATCATGCACCAGATCGGGCCGCCCCAGATCGCCCTGGCCCACGGTTGCGCTTGCCATTTCGAGCATCCGGTCGAGCGATTTCTTCGCATTGACGCGCAGTTCCTCATCCAGCTCAATGCGCGGTTCAAGATCGCGGAGCGCAATATAGAGCTTTTCCATGGTGTTCAGCGCCATATAGGGGCAGATATTGCAGTTGCAGTTGCCATCGGCGCCCGGCGCACCGATGAAGGTCTTTTCAGGCACCGCCTTTTCCATTTGATGGATGATATGCGGCTCGGTTGCGACGATCACCGTTTCGCTCTCGGTTTCCTTGGCGAATTTCAGGATCGCACTGGTCGACCCCACCATGTCGGCATGGTCGAGGATATGCGGCGGACATTCCGGATGCGCGGCAATCGGCGCATCGGGATGCTGTGCCTTGAGCTTCAGCAATTCGGTCTCGCTGAACGCTTCATGGACGATGCAGACCCCCGGCCAGAGCAGCATGTCGCGCCCGATCTTGCGCTTCAGATAGCCGCCCAGATGCTTGTCCGGCCCGAAGATGATCTTCTGTTCAGGCGGAATCTGGCTGAGGATCTTCTCCGCAGAGGACGACGTGACGATGATGTCGGACAGCGCCTTCACCGCCGCCGAGCAATTAATATAGGTCAGCGCGATATGATCGGGATGTTCGGCGCGAAAGGCGGCGAACTTGTCCGGCGGGCAGCTGTCCTCCAGACTGCAGCCGGCATCCATGTCGGGCAGGACGACAATCTTTTCCGGGCTCAGTATCTTGGCGGTCTCGGCCATGAACTTGACCCCGCAAAAGGCGATGACATCGGCATCGGTTTCCGCAGCCTTGCGGCTCAGTTCGAGCGAATCGCCGACAAAATCGGCAATGTCCTGTATCTCCGGCTTCTGGTAATAATGGGCGAGGATCACCGCATTGCGCTCCTTGCGCAGCCGGTCAATCTCCGCCTTGATGTCCAGTCCGGCCAGGCTTTCGCGATTCTGTGCGGTCATTATTGTGTTCCCGTTCAATTATGGCTGCGTCTTATCTAGGATATTTTGGAAGATTTTCGAGCAACTATTGCTTTGCGGGGTTCAACCGGCCAGCCGCCAGTCATCCCCCTCCTGGACAACAATCCCGCGCGTGCGCAGATCGACAAGATGCGCCAGCACGGAACGTCCCGCGGCACCATGCAGGCGCGGATCGACTCCCTTGTACATGCGCGGCACCATATCGGCGGCGATACCGGCTGGCCCGTCCTGCAAAATGTTGAGAATCTGGCGTTCCCGCTGCTTGCGATGGCCCATCATGCCGCGCACGAATTGCCGGGTCTTCTCGACCGCCGGACCATGGGCGGGATAATAGATGCGGTCATCGCGGTCATAGAGCTTTTGCAGGCTCGCCATATAGGCGGTCATGTCGCCGTCTGGCGGGGAAATGACCGATGTGGACCAGCCCATGACATGGTCGCCAGTGAACAATGCCCCGCTCTCGACCAGCGCAAAACAGAGATGGTTGCTGGTATGGCCAGGCGTCGCCACCGCCTCGATGGTCCAGCCATCGCCCGATATGCGTTCACCATCGCCCAGCACGCGGTCGGGCGCATAGTCGGGATCAAAGGCGGCATCGGCGCGCGGCCCGTCGTCAGACAGCGCTAGCGGCGCACAGCCGATGATCGGCGCACCGGTCGCCGCCTTGAGCGGAGCGGCAGCGGGGGAATGATCGCGATGGGTGTGGGTGCACAGGATCGCGGCGATGCGCGCATCACCCGCCGCGCGCAAGATCGCCTCGACATGGCCGATGCCATTGACATCGGCATGCCCGTCCACCGGACCATCGCCCGCCGGTCCCGGATCGATAACGGCAAGGTCGCTGCCCGCGCCGACCAGCCATGTCTGGGTGCCGGTAAAGGTATAGGGCGACGGATTGGGAGCGAGCACGCGGCGCACCAGCGGCTCGTGCTGTTCGGTCTCTCCGGCGCGGATGCTGTCGGGCCATGGGCGTTCATTGCTCATAACCCCTAGTGGCAGCTTTGGCGGACAAGAAAAAGGGGGCGCGAGCCCCCCTTTGTCCTTTCATCGCTGCCCGGTCAGCTGGTCGTGCGGGCACGTTCCTTGCGAAGCTGCTTCAGTTCGCGCCGCACTTCGTCCAGTTCCTTGCGGAGATTTTCCATCTCGCGTTCCAGCTCCGCCCGCGCCTCTGCCTGCGCCCGTTCGCTGAATGCGAAATCCTTGCCGACCAGGATCCGGGTACCTTCCAGATGCTTGAACGCATCGGCCAGGCCTTTTTCCGTGAACTCAAGGATCTTCAGCTTGTCCGGAAAGGCCTCGTCACAGCTGACCAGACGGGTCGTCACCGTCTTTCCATCGCGGATTTCGTCCTTGGTCACAAAGCTGGCATTGGCCCCGGCCTTGGTACAATCCTCAAACTTGATCTTGCCGCTGCCATCGCCAAATTCGAAATCCCATTCGCCGTGCTTGCCCTCGTGCATCAGGCTGTTGTGGCCGTCCGGTCCGACGATCTGAACGCGGCGATGCTTGCGCACCTTGCCGTCGCTGTCCTTGCCGTCATCCGCACTGCTCCTGGCAAAGGCACGAACATCGCCGTCAAATTCCAGATCGAACTTGCCGTCCTGATCGTCAAACTTGCGAACCATGCGATCAATTTCATCCTGGCTCATTTCCTTGTCGGACTTCAGAATCATCTTCTTGCCGTCGCGTTCGATCCGGACGACATGGCGGCCATCCTCCCAGCTTATTTCGGGGACAGCGGGAACAGCCGGAACCTCGGGCACCTCCGCCACTGCGCTGGGCGGCAGGGGAACCGCGGCAACTGCAGGCGGTTCAGCCGGTTCAACGGGCTGCAAGGCATAGGTGACGGTCGCGGTCAGGCCGAGCGCCGATACCAGCGCCACACCGATCATGCCGCCGCCCAGCCATTTGCGGGTATTGCTGCGATCCCTGGTCTTCATGATTTTCAGTCTCTCCACTATCTTTTCCTTGGGGTTTAGCGGGCTGGCGAAAACCAGCATCTGGCCGGTCGCCGCCTTGGCGATGGCGCGGGCATAGGCCGCCCGTTCGGGCGCATTGCAGGCACGGATGACTCCGGCATCACAAGCGGCTTCCTGATCGAAGCGGAATGCCCGCCAGGCATGCCATGCAATCGGATTGAACCAGTGCAGCGACAGCATGCCCAGTCCGGCGAAATTGGCCCAGAGATCACCGCGCCGGTGATGCGCGCTCTCATGCGCCAGTGCCAGCTCGCGCTCGACCGGATCATATTGGCGATCAAATCCGATGGGCAGCGCGATATAGCGGCGGATCAGGCCAAAGGCGAACGGACCGGAAATGCCTGCAATCTCGACCAGTTCGCTGTTTCCGTGACGGCCGAGCGGAACCGCATCGGCCAGCAACTCGCGCCGGTTCTGCGCATAAGCGGCAAGGTGCGAGAGCAGGAACAGCAGCGCCCCGCCCAGCCAGGCAACCAGCGCAATCATCAGCCAGTCAATCGACACGCTGGCAGGCGCGGCAGCGATTTCCGCTCCGCCCGAGACCCATTGCGGATCGGCGACAACCGGCATGGCCATGACCGGTTCGCCCGAGGGAGCAGCCGGAACCTCTATGATCCGCGTCACCGGCGGCAGGAACAGGCGCGCAAAAGGCACGGCCCACAGCAGATAGGCGATTTGCGGGCCAAAAAAGTGGGCGACGGGACGCCGCAGCATCAGCACCAGCGCCATCAGCAGGCTGGTTGCGAGCAGCGTATCGAACAGCCATTGCGCGGCAGGATCGGACAGCGAAGCGCCGGGGAGCCAGTCGATCATGACCGCAACTCCTTCACCAGCCGCTCGATCTCGGCGAGATCCTCCTCGCTGAAATGATCGCGCTCGGCGAGATGCGCAAACAGCGGCGCGGCGCGGCCACCGAACAGGCGATCAACCAGCCGCTTCGATTCCTCGTCAACATAATCCTCGCGGATCAGGATCGGACGGTAGAGATAGCGCCGCCCGGACTGGTCGTGGCTCACCGCCCCCTTGTTGGCGAGGCGGGACAACAGCGTCTTGACCGTCTGCAGCGACCAGTTGCGCGTTTCGGCCAGTTCATCGGCAACCTCGGTCGCGGTGCGCGGGGCGCGCCGCCACAAGACCTCCATAACCGCATGTTCGGCATCGCTGATGCGTTCAGGACCCATGACACTCCTCCCAGACCTGCTTGACTACGTTCGTAATCGAAACGACTACGGACGTAAACAGTTTTCGACGAAGTGACGATCCGGGGCGATCAACTGCCTGTTGTGGCGGGGATGCGCAGCAGTGCAGAAAGCCCGGTGATCCGGCCTTTCGCATCGTGCCTGTTCTGCAGCACCAGGCTGCCGCGATGCTGTTCGGCAATGGCCCTTGCGAGGGTCAGGCCCAGCCCGGTTCCCCCGGTGCTGCTGTTGCGCGAGGCGTCGAGCCGGGCAAAGGGCTCGAACATATGCTCGATCCGGTCCTCGGCGATGCCGGGGCCATCATCCTCGATCGCGATGATCACATCAGCACCTTCGCGTCGGACCGAGACGCGCGCGCATTTGCCGTAGCGCACCGCGTTGGAGACCAGATTGCGCACTGCGCGCCTGATCCAGGTCAGGTGAACCGGGGCGACCACCCGCTCGTCGCTGACGAGCGCAACATCCTGATCGAGATCGTGAAATTCGTCGATCAGCATCTCGGTCATCGCCGTCAGATTGACCATTTCGGGCGCTTCGGCGGACCGGCCGATCCGCGCCAGCGCCAATATGTCGTCGAGCGTCCGGGTTATATCCTCGATGCTGGCCGTCATCCGCTCCCGATTGCGATCATCCTCAACCGATTCCACCCTGACCCGAAGCGCCGCCAGCGGGGTTTTCAGATCATGGCCGATGGCGCCCAGCATCACGTCCTTCTCATCCAGCATCGCGGCGATCCGCGCGCTCATCGCATTGAACGATTCGATCAGGGCGGCAACATCGCCGGGGCCGCTGACCGGCAACGGGTTTGCGATCTGGCTGGTGCGGAACTCGGCAACCCCCGATTGCAGGCTGCGCAAGGGCCGGGAAATGCGCCGGGCCAGCCACACCACCGGAACCAGCAATACCAGATAGAGCACAATGGTCTGAAAGATCAGCAGCGCGACCAGCCGATTCATCCGCGCCGGAACCGGCACGCGCGTCACCAGCCAGCGTCCATCGGCGCGCTCGACACCGATCACCGCGACCTGTCCCGGATCGATCCGCCGGTCGGGATCAAGCTGCTGCAAGCGGGCAAAATCAGCCTGGAGCGGCATCGGTGCATCGTCCAGCCCCGCCGTCACCTGGCGATATTCAATGTCATAGGAGCGCAGCATCGGCCCGATGCGGCTGGCAATAGCGGGCAAGGGCCGCATTTGCGCATCGACCGGATTGCCCTCGCCCAGTTCGGTTCGGCGAAAGCGGCGGCGGGCAAAGCTGCGCGGCTGACGCAATTCCCGCCCGTCCTCCAGCCGGTCCGTCACCGCGATGATGCGGATGGCGGCGGCGGCGGCGATCTGCTGCGTATTCTGTTCGCGCTGTCCGCGATAGATCAGCACGGCGTTGACGACCTGTGCGACCATCAGCGCCAGCGCCAGCGTCAGCAAGAGCTGGCCGGTAATGCTGCTCGGCCAAAGGCGGCCCAGCACCGGTATGGCGCGACGCCCGGTCATCCCGCGCCCTCTCCGCCCTCCAGTTGGCGAACGCGCGCTGCAAGGGTATAGCCGCCGCCCCAGACGGTCTTAATCAGGCGCGGATTGCGGTTGTCCTTTTCGACCTTCTTGCGCAGCCTGCTCACCTGATTGTCAATTGCCCGGTCGAACAGATGCGCCTCGCGTCCATGCGCCAGATCGAGCAGGCGGTCGCGATCCAGCACCTGGCCGGGATGCTCGCAAAACACCTGGAGCAGCTTGAACTCGGCGGTCGAGATCGGCACCACCGCGCCTTCCGGATCGGTGAGCTTGCGCGCCAGCGTGTCGAGCAGCCAGCCGTCAAACTCATAGCCCTCGACCCGGTCCTGCACACTGGTCCCCGAACGCCGCGACCGGCGCAGCACCGTCTTGACCCGCGCCACCAGCTCGCGCGGATCGAACGGCTTTACCACATAATCATCGGCACCGATTTCCAGCCCGATGATCCGGTCCATCGCCTCGGCCCGCGCAGTCAGCAGGATCACCGGTATCTCATCCTGCGCAGCGACATGGCGGCACAGGCTCAGCCCGTCCTCGCCCGGCATCATGATATCGAGCAGGATCAGATCGAACGTCTCGATGCGCATCAGCGACCGCGCCCGGGCGGCACTCTCGGCCTCGCTGACGCGAAAGCCCTGCCGCTCCAGATACTCGGCCAGCGGCTCGCGGATCGACATTTCGTCATCGACCACCAGCAAATGGGGCATGGCATTCCGGGCGTTATCGGTCATGGCATATTCCGGTTTTCGGGACGTGGTCGCTCAGCTGCTTGGCTACCATTTGTGCCCCAGCCCCGCCCCGCCCACAAGCAAAACCCCGGCGACAGCGTGGGAGAAGCCGCCACCGGGGTTCAGGCATATTTGCGCGGGCAGAGCCCAGAGGAGATCAGCCTTCGCGTGCCTGCCAGCGCGCCTTGCGCTGTTCCTTCCAGGCTTCGCGTGCGGCCTGGCGTTCTTCCTTGGTCACCTGGCCGTCGCCATTTGCATCGGCCCGGTTGAACATGGCCATGCCGACCGCCTCGAACTCGGCCTTGCTGATCGCGTTGTCGCCATTGGTATCGGCGCGCTTCAGCATTGCCATTCCGCCCTGCATGCGGCCCTTGCGGCCTTTTCCGCGAGCCTTGCGGCCCTCATGCCCGGCGGCGAGTTCCGCTTCGGAAAGTCCGCCGCTGCCATCGCTGTCCATGGCTGCGAAGCGCTCGGCCCCGCGCTGCTGCATCATGTCGCGGCGCTCTGCCATGCGGGCTTCGCGCTTGGCCTTGCGCGCCTCGAAAGCGGCCTTGATTTCGGCCTGGCTCAGTTCGCCATCGCCATTGGTGTCGGCCATGGCAAAGCGCTTTGCCTTGCCTGCCTCGCGGTCGGCCTTGTCCAGTTTGCCGTCGCCATTGACGTCCAGCTTTGCAAAATGCGCGGCCATGCCGGCCTGCACCTCTGCCTTGGTCAGCACGCCATCCTTGTTGGCATCGGCGCGCATCGGATCATGGCCGGGGCCGCCGCGCTGCGGCTGGGCGATGGCAGCGGCGCTGCCCAGCGTGATCGCAAAGGCCGCACCGGCGAGAAGCAGTTTCTTCATGTGACTATCCTTTCCAGTTGTCGTCCCTGTACAGGGGACACGAAACAAGGGGAAGCCGCACAAGGGGATCAAAGGGGAGAGCGGGTCTGCGCGGCTTCCTTGAGCCGTTTCTAGGCAGGCTTTGTCGCGCAATTATGCCGGGCAACGCGCAAATTTGTCGTAAATTGTATCGGCAATGGATGCGCGTTCATCAGGCCGACAGTTTCTGGACCTTGGTGCGCAATCTTCCCTTGCGTTGCAACCTGGCAGAACGATCCCCGTCAGCAGCACCTGTTCGCCACGTGGAATTGCTGCCTGACATGGCCCGCACGACCAGCAGCTCATAGCCAGATCAAGAGCCGAACGGGCCGTGCCAGTTCAACGCTGCAAGGGTATGATCAACGATCGCAATGCGCTGCGCGTACATGCATCCGATGGATTCGCAATGGCACCAGGCAAGGGCCTCGACCCGGGCAGCTGACTCGCGGGCGGGCACCATGGAACCATGGTCTAATATTATAGCTATGTTTAAAAAATGCGCTGGCCGGGATATGATTCCGCCACGCTTTCCAGCATGCTAGCGTTTCTTTGCACAATCATCAATATCGGTTCGCAGCCTGACTGACGAAAGCGGCCGGCCCTGGCGGTCGCAAAGCGGAGCCGTGCATGCGTATCATGCAGGTGTCTGCAATAAAATCCTTATTTAACATATAGTTATTTTTCATTCATTGGCGACATCCGCGCGCGTATGTCAGGAAACGCCATCGGAAAAAATATCGTAATTTTCTGTATTATGAGAATCATGTTCCAGAATTTCAGGAACCGAATCAACGAAATGCTCACGACATCGCCACGATCAGGCACCCGCATGACCGGCATATATGCGACACAACCATGCGTGATATTTATTTAAAAAAAACTATAATTCTCTTTGCGAAATTCGCCGCTTCATGTTAGTTGCGCAATCATCAGGGGAGCAGGCTGTCCGCAACGCCGCTCCAGCAAAGACGATCCGCAAGAGATCGCTGATGACGAGAGAGGGGATGGCGATAGCTCATATCCATCACGAGTCCGGCACGGGCGCAAATTGCGCCTTTCGCGCCTGTGCAACCGCACAGGGGCGCGCGCGCTCGATTGGCTATCGGTCGTTTTCCATGAAATTTCCGGGGAAGAATTCAACGAAACTGTAAATTCAATAATATAATCAAGGAGTAGGCAATGAAAGGGATCGAAAGCAAGCGTCGGCCAGCCATGAACAGGCGCCATATCCTCATGGGCTCCGCAACTCTGGCAATCGCCATGACACTCGCCTCTCCGGGCCACGCCCAGGAAGAAGGCGCAAGCGCTTCGTCGAACGACGGCATGATCGTCGTCACCGGATCGCGCATCAAGAAGGACGGTTTCCAGGAGAATGTCCCCGCGACGGTGATTTCGGCGGAGACCATCGAGAATCTTGGCCAGGTCAATGTCAGCGAGGTGCTGACATCGATTCCCCAGAACGCCGCTTTCCAGTCCGATACAAATGCCGGGCCAAGCGTCGGCAGCCGCGCCAGCTCCAATATCGGCGCGAACTATGCCAACCTTCGCGGCCTCAATCCGTTTTACGGCACCCGCACGCTGACGCTGGTCGATTCGCGGCGCTTCGTACCGACATCGGATAGCGGCGCGGTCGACGTCAACCTGATCCCCTCTGCGCTGATCTCCCGTGTCGAGACGGTCACCGGCGGCGCATCGGCGGCCTATGGTTCGGACGCCATTGCCGGTGTGGTCAACATCATCCTCGATCGCCGCTTCAGCGGCATCAAGGGCCAGCTCGATTTCGGCATCACCGATCATGGCGATGGCGAATCCTATCATGGCGCGCTTGCCGCCGGCACATCCTTTGCCGATGGCCGCGGCCATGTCGTCGTCAGCGGCGAATATCAGAAGAATGAGGAAGTCGGCGGCTGTTCCGAAGTGCGTGACTGGTGCGCGGAAAGCTGGGACGTGTTCCTCAACAGCAATGTCCGGGTCAATGGCGTGACATCCGGCTATAATATCCCTGGATCGCCGACCTTCGGCATGCCCAATTACGTGCTCGGCCGCGATTCCAAGCTCGCCTATACCAGCAAGACCAGCGTCATTCGCGACCGCTCCGCAACGGTTGCTGCCGCCCGCAACAAGCAGTGGAACGAGGCAGGCACCGATCTGCTGCCTTTCGATCCCGGCCTATATTCGCAGGCCAGCGCGCTGGGTCCGCGCATGGGCGGCGATGGCCCGTCGGTCTATGAGGAAGCCGCGCTGCGCACGCCGATCGAGCGTTTCGCACTGTTCGGTGCCGCCGAATATGAGCTGTCCGATTCGATCATGGCGACGTTCGAGGCGTCCTATGGCCAGCGCAAGGCGATTGCCACCGGCATCACCGCCGGTCCGGCGTCGACCTTCATCTTCCAGCCCGACAACGCCTTCCTGTCCCCTTCGGCCAAGGCGATCATCGGCAACAGCACCTTCACCGTCGGCACCGATCTTGACGACCAGATCACCAATCTCAACACTGCAAAGGCGCAGACTTTCCGCGCGGTGTTTGGCCTGAATGGCGATCTGGGCATCGGCAACTGGACCTGGGATGCCTATTATCAATATGGCAAGAACAAGCGGCACCAGTCGCTGAGCCGCGTCCGCGTCAACAGCTTCTTCCTGTTCGGCATCGATGCCGTGGTCGATCCGGCCACCGGCAACATCGTCTGCCGCGCCGTGCTGCAGGGCAATCCCGATGCAGCGGGCTGTGTTCCGCTCAACCTGTTCGGCGCGTCCAACCTGACGCCCGAGGCCATTGACTATGCCTATCGCGAGGCGATGGAGGATTTCAGCTATGACCAGCATGTCCTGGCCGCTGCATTCCAGGGCGAATTGTTCGACGGCATCGGTGCCGGTCCGTTCTCCGCAGCCTTTGGCGGCGAATTCCGGTCGGACAAGGGCAATGTCACCCATGGCAACCTGCCCTATTACACCGATTTCGCGGGCAGCTTCGGTCTCGACTATTCGGGCAAGATCAAGGTTCTGGAAGGCTTTCTGGAGCTGAACGCCCCGCTGGTCCGCGATGTTCAGGGCGCCAATCTGCTCGAACTAAACGGTGCGGTCCGCCATACCAGCACCAAGAGCACCGATGGCCTCACCAACACCTCGCGCACCGTGGGCACGACGAGCTGGAAGGTCGGCGCGGTCTATGAGCCCATCGACCTGTTCCGCATCCGCGCAACCCGGTCCCGCGACATTCGCGCTGCGGGCTTTCGCGAACTGTTCGAGCAGCAGATTCCGACCGATCCGACCACTACGCGTGGCCGCGTGACCAACCCGTTCAACGGCAATGTGTTCGATTCAACGCCGATCCTTTCGGGCGGCAATTTCGCGCTGACGCCGGAACGGGCGGATACCTGGACGGCGGGCGTCGTGGTGACCCCGGCGGACAATATCCGCTTCTCGGTCGACTGGTTTGAAATCGAGATTCAGGATGCCGTCACCACCCCGGCGGGCCAACAGCTGGTCAATACCTGTTTCGACCTGCAGGTCTTCTGCGACCGCATCACCTTCAATCCGGCAGTTGCGGGCAATGCCGACATCACCTTTGTCGATGCACGGCAGATCAACGTCGGGTCGTTCACCACGCGCGGCGTGGATATCGAGTTCGATTATACCGCCGATATCGGGGATACTGGCAGACTGAATTTCCGCCTGCTCGGCACCTATCTCTATGACCTGATCATCCAGGCGGCACCGGGATCGACACCGATCAACTTTGCCGGTCAGAGCGGCCCCGCCGCGCCGCTGGGCGACTTCAACCCCTCGCCCAAATGGATTTTGAACGGCACGCTGACCTATGATCAGGGGCCGTTCACCGGCACGCTGCAGGGTCGCTATATCGGCAAGGGCGCGCTCAACAAGACCTTCATTGGTCCGGACGATCCGGCCTATGATCCCAGCCTGCCCAACTCGATCAACGACAATACGGTATCGGGCCGCTTCTACCTGACACTCGGAGCCAGCTACGAAATACTGGCAGGCGATGACGGGCTGCAGCTGGAGGTGTTCGGCGTTGTCGACAATCTGCTCGACAAGGATCCGCCGGTCGCACCGGGTTCGACCGCCAGCGTCGTGCAGTCGAGCTACCCAACCAACCCCGCATTTTTCGATACGCTGGGACGGCGCTATCGCTTTGGCATCCGTTTCAAATATTGACAGGAGCCAGACCCTTTCCGGTCGCGCCGTCCATCGGTGCGACCGGACGTTTTTGGGAGAGATGACCGCGTGACCCGCTTTTCCCGCAGGACCGTCTTGGCCGGAATGGCCGGGAGCGCCGCCCTTGCGGGCCATCAGGCAGGTGCGAAGGCGACCCGCGATACCAGCGACAGCGCCGCCGATGATGCGATCATCGCGGCCAGCCCGGCGGTGAAGGAAAGGCTGGTCGCCGCGCAGACCGCCTGGAAAGCACCACCCGTCATCACCCCGGCCCGCGAAGGGCCAATCCAGCTTGCCGAAACCAGCCTGTGGCATCAGGACATGGGCGGCACCGGCGAAGCGGTGATCCTGCTGCATGCCTGGACCGGCAGCTACGCCTTCTGGCCCTATCAACAGGAGGCACTGGCCGCGGCAGGCTATCGCGTCATCAGCTATTCAGCGCGCGGCCATTACCGCTCCGCCGCCATCGACCCCGATAATCCGGGGACATCGACCGGCGATCTTGCCGCGCTGATCGACGAACTTGGCATATCCAGGGCGCATATTATCGGCACCGCAGGCGGCGGGCTCGCCGCGCTTGACTATGCGCTGAGCAGGCCCGGACGGGTGCTCAGCCTCACCGTCTCTTCAAGCCATATGGGAATTGCCGATCCCGAATTTCTGGAAGTCGGCGGCAAGATGGTGCCCCGGGGCGTTTACGGCATCGACCATGCCTTTAGCGAGCTTGGCCCATCCTATCGCGCCGCCAACCGCCCCGGCACCGAGGCGTGGAAAGCGCTGGAGCATCTCGGCTGGCAGGGCGGCCCGGTCCGCCAGAAAACCGAAACCCCGAACATGTTCGACCGGATCGCGAAGATCGCCGTTCCGGCACTGTTCATCACCGGCGGCGCAGACATGATGATCCCGCCGGCCCGCATGCGCGAAGTGGTCGCACGCGCGCCGGGCAGCGAACTGGTCACGGTGGCAGAGGCAGGTCATTCGGTTTCATGGGAACAGCCAGAGGCGTTCAACAGCGTGGTTCTCGAACATTTCTGGAAACACCACGCATAGACAATCAACAATTGAACCAAGGAGAATTGCAGTGACACATAGCTTCCCCAAACGCGGCCTCACCCGGAGGCTGGCCATGGCCGGTCTCGCCTCCATGGCGCTGTTCACTGCCAGCGCCGCCATGGCCCAGAGCACGCCTGTCGCCAGGACGCACAATCCGGAAGCGCCGGTCCGCGTATCGGGCCTGACCCAGGCAGTCGAGCTTGGCCCCGTCTATGTCGCGATCGACCGCTTTTATGAGGGCAAGATTCCCGTCACCTATGGCGGCATTCCGCTGCTCTTCCCCGAACATTGGGGCGGCCCGATCAAGGCGACCGACATTGCCGGACATGCCGAGACCCAGCTGCTGCGCAACAGCGTCGCCCATCCCAACACCCGCGTCATCTTCACCGTGGCGCAGGGGCATTACCGCATCCTCGCCCGCCGTTCGTCCGGCATCGAGAAGATCGAGGACCTGCGCGGCAAGAAGATCAACACAATGTATCCGACCTCGGCCGGATTCTATCTGTTCAACGTGCTCGAAATGGCGGGGATCTCGCCTGATGAAGTCACCATTCAGTCGGCCTGGACCATGGGCTCCATCACCGATCCGATCATCAAGGGCGATGTCGATGCCTTCACCCTGTGGGAACCGGAAATGGAGCATGCGACCCGCGAACTGGGCGATGATGCCATCGTCTTTGCGGTCAATCCGGGCCATTGGGAGAATTACAATCTCAACACCACCGCCGAAAATCTCGCCGATCCGGCAATGCGCAAGAAGATCGTCGAATTTGTCGCGGCGATGATCCTGGCGGTCGAAGAGGTCAACCGTGACCCCAGCCACGCCATCACCCGCGCGGCGGAAATGTCCAACAACCCGCGCGAGCTGGTCGAGGCGTCCTATGGCAATCACAGCTTCCCCGGCAAGATTGCCGACGGGCTGCTCGATACGCTGGTCAAGGAAGAGGCATGGCTCGCCCCGCAAACCGGCCGCGAACCGCGCAGCCGCGAGGAACTGGCCAAGCTGATCGATTACAGCATCGTCGAGGAGGCCCAGGCCCTGATCAAGGCGCATGACGGCAATCCGTTCAAACACAAGGCCGAAGGGCATGAGCACGAACATGACTGAGCGCTGCCGCGTCTGAATACGCTATAGCTGAACCATCGTCATCGCGGGCAGGCCCCGCGATGACGATTGCGTTTAGGGGGCAATGCAATCTGGCTGAGAAGGAAGCGCCATTCCCGCGCAGGCGGGAAAGACATGCCTTTTTCGTGATAATTTACAGAAACTTCGTCAACTTAAATATACAAGAATCAAGTTCATCAAAAGACTATTAATCCAAGGCTATCATCACGGTTATAATTTTCCCGTAAGCTTTGACTTGTCAATCTTGACTCCTTCGGCTTCAGTAGAACGCACGCCAACGTCAAAACCTGATATTTCTGTTCGTGATATCGAAACGTCACCACCGCCAATAACTTCAACACCTATACCACCTGGTTTTACCGACGTGAGGCGTTGCAGAAATGCGCTGTCTAAAAATGTTTCCTCAGGATCGCCAACCTGCGTCAGCGACCTGCCCCTTTTATCTGTCAGTTTAACGCGCCCCTTTGCTGACCAATCATTGAGAAGTTTAGGAAACATTATCCAATCATGAGGCCGCATCACATCAGCTGCAACGAAACGGTCGAACGCTTCTTTCATAGCTATGCGTTTCACAAATCTCCCCCTGAACCACAGTCCGAAGACTATCAACGACAATATAACAAGAAGAAAACCAACGAAAATTTGGGACCTATATACCTAGCTAGCCTCAGCAGTGTAGTGGATTGACTCCTAAGCCGTTCGCCGGATAGCCAGCGGCATGGCCACACCACTCCCTCCGCCCGAATTGCTAACCGATCCGGTTCCCGCAGATGTCTGTGCACAGATGATTGGGGCCGCAACTCGATCTTGCCAGCCAATGATTTCAGTTCCGCCAGAACCAGTGAGTAGTACTGCCGACTCTCTTGCAGCGCTATCGACAGCGTTCACATTCGGTTCTATATTGCTTGCTATAATCGCACTGATTGCTGGCTTCGCATGGGGCAAGATTGTAGCTGCATCGGCAAAGGAGGAAGCGCAAAGGGCGGCGAAGAATTGTGCCGACGAATGGATGGCTAAGAACGGCCCTCGGATCATTCAGGCGCACGTTGAACTGTTGAATGACGCTACCGTAGGCGAAGGCGATGATGCCGCCGCCGCTGACAAACTTGGAAAGGAGGCTGGATAATGCCCGATCCCTTGAAGGTGATCGCGAAGTACTGGGACAGCACACCTGTTCCTATTGATCGCATTATTGCAGATATTGGGTTGCCATTCTCCTATGAAGCGATGGATGACAACATTTCCGGTTATATTGAGCGGACGGATGGCACCTACAGAATTGTTGTAAACGCAGAGCATCCCGAGGTGAGACAACGCTTCACGGCTGCGCATGAACTTGGCCATTACATCTATCACCGAGATTTATTGGGCGAAGGCGTAGGCGACAACCGCGCCTATCGCACGGACGGGACTAATCGCCCCAATGCCAATATCCGCCCTATTCACGAGCGCCAGGCGAACAGCTTTGCTGCCAATATTCTAATGCCACGCCACAGGCTGATTGACGTTGCAAGCGAAAGGACTGAGGCCCTCGCGGCACGCTTCAACGTGTCTAAGCAAGCTATGGCTATTCGCTTAGGCCGGGCTGTTTAGTCGTAGTCGTCGTCTAGGCCAAGCTCGTATTGGTCGCCGTATGCGCGGGTGAACAGTTTCTCAAACTGCTTCGGACTCTTGCTAGGTGTTGCTCTCAACAGGGCCATAACGCCCGCCAATTGCCCCTGCATATGAGGCAGGCCTACTTCCTTTGTGAGGCTTTGGAAGTGTTTTTCCTTCCGTTGGTATTTGTTGTTGGTTGGATTCAGCTTATCAAGCTCCGGCAAAACCGGTTCTGGCAGTTGTTCGTAGATCAGCTTCCGCAGAAGTTTGCCAGCATAACGCGGGCCACGATTATCAGGTGTCCAGTTCCATCCATAAACACGGTAAAGCTCTTTGAAAAATTCTGTCGGCACACTTTTCAAATAGGGCCGATGTTCCGGGAGCACATAGGCGCTGAGAATTTGCTGTAGCTCGTCATGGCGCCTAATTTCTTGATAGCCTGTAGCTTCATCGATCAGCGCGATGATTGCTACTTCGTCAAGACCCTCAAGGAGCCTTATGGCCTGCTCTGCTATATGGATTTGCTGTGGTTTGAGCACATCAGCATCATAGGCGCGCTGCCAAACCTTTAGCACTTTGGGAAAGGCCGTAGCCAACAAGCCGTTGCCTATGGCGCCTGACTTAGTAGCCTTATATTGAACCGGATTTGTTAGGATGTATATGAGATCATTAGGAATAAACTCCCGCAGATTGGCTGCCGAAATGTAGGGAGGTAAGCTTAAGGCGCCATCCTCTTTCATTCGCTTCCAATGCGAGCCACCCCGTTTGCCGCCAAGCGCCTTACTGGCGCCACGGTCAGAAATCAGCCTCGTTTCATCAGCCAAGACCACACAATCAATTTCAAGATCGCCAATCCTCATTGTGCCCTTGGCGATCGCTACAGGGATTTCATCGGGTAGAGCGAAAGCTGGCAGGGCCTTGCTCACGATTGTCTCAAGCTTTTTGTCGTTCGGCACCATCGCCGCCGCCACCTCGTCAAAAGTTGCGTCAATTGGTTCGATGATTTTGTCTTCTTTAGCCATGTGTCAGTCCCTTGTATGTGAGCCGCTTGCCGGTCATGCGGGAAATGGTGGCGTCGATAAAGCCCATGGTTCCGGCTTCCTTTGTGTTCTGGCGGAAGGCAAATTCGTTGACATAGCGGTGCAGGTGCTTGGCGCTCATGAAGTGATAGATGCCGTAGTGACCGCGCTTCAACAGCGCCCAAAAGCTCTCGATGCCGTTGGTATGGATGCAGTAATGGCGGACATACTCGCCAGCGCTGTGGTTGATGGTGTGGTGGATATAGCCCTTGGCGCCGATCCCACGATAGGCAGCGAACTCGTCAGTAACGACCGATGCGCCTGCCGGAACATTCGCTGCGATGTAGCCTTGGAGGGTTGGCGCCGAGGTGTCGCCAACCGGAGTGGCGCGGATTTGCGAGGTATTGCCCCGAATGCCGACAATAGCGGTCTTGCCTACGGCGCCACGGCCAGCATGTAGCTTCTTGCTGCCGTGCTTGTTCTTTTCCTTGCCGCCAATGTAGGTTTCATCAACCTCGACATGATTGCCCATGTCATTGTCGGCGCCAGCTAGCCAAGTCTCGCGAATGCGCTGTGCAAGGAACCATGCTGACTTTTGAGTGATACCCAGCTCGCGAGCCATTTGGGTTGAAGGGATACCCTTGCGCGCCGTAGTCATCATGTAGATCGCCATGAGCCACTTATGCAGAGGCAGGCGGCTTTCCGCCAGGACGGTGCCTGTGCGAACGCTGAAATGCTTGCGGCAGTCGCGGCAGCGATAGGGCATCGGCTTATGGTCTTTGCACTCTACAGCGTTTGTGCTGCCGCAATGACCGCAATGAGGTTCGCCATCCCAACGGTTCTTCTCGAAATAGAGCCGAGCGGCTTCTTCATCCGGGAAGCGCTGGAAGAACTGGTACAGGCTGACGGTTTCAGGTTTCTCGCTCATGAAACCTAACTAGCCAATTTTGAGTTACTAGTCAACAGAATTTTGGCTAGTTAAATATATAGGTCCCGAAAATTTCCATATTATCTGCAGCTGTTGTTGCCAATGCCGAAGGAGGAGTCTTGATACCAAACCACTTCAGGTTATTAGCAAGATAACTATCGGCCAGCTCGATTGATTGAGAAATTGAATTACTAGCTAACCACATTACTACGCTACCAATTATACAGGCAGCGATTGCTACTGATTTAATGTGCTTCCACATTTCCCATACATACCCACAGATAAATCATAGAGAGTATTTTCCATCAAAATAAGCAGCGCGCCAAACAAGTTCAAGGTGATGATTTCAAAAGCCTGCCGCCTTGGCAGACGCCAGTGTCTCCTTTTAAGGCGGCGTCGCACAATGTGCCCAAGATTCCCGCTTTCGCCAAACTTACAGGCTGTTTCAGGGCGATGTCATCCCGCCCCGGAAACCTCAATCCAGATCTTCGTCCGCGAAGGTTTCCGTATCGATCTGCGCCTGGGTCGGCCCGTTATAGCGCGCGCCGCGAATGGTGCCGGGCGCAAAGATGCGATCGATCGCCGCCAGCGTGTCCCCGTCGAGCGTGACATCCAGCGCCCCCAGATTCTCGTCCAGATGGACGGGCGTGCGCGTCCCGACCAGGGCGGTGAGGAACGGACGACGCGACAGCAGCCATGCGATTGCCAGCTGTGCCGGGCTGATGCCGCGTGCATCCGCCAGCGCCTCATATTCGGCGACCGCCTTCAGATTGTGCGACAGGTTCGGCTCGACAAAGCGCGGCATGCCGAGGCGGATATCGCCCCTGGCATAGTCATCGCTGCGGATCGCGCGCGAAAGCAGCCCGCGCACCACCGGCGAGAAGGCGACGAAGCCGATGCCCAGCTCCGCACAGGCATCCAGCACCGCGATTTCAGGATTGCGCACGCAGATACTGTATTCGCTCTGGACAGCGGCAATGGGGTGGACGGCATGAACGCGCCGCACCGTATCGGCGGACATTTCCGAAAGGCCGATATGGCCGATCTTCCCCGCCTCCCGCGCCCGCACCAGCGCGCCGACCGATTCCTCGACAGGAACGTCGCGATCAAGCCGGTGGAGATAGAAAAGATCGATATGATCGGTGCCGAGGCGGCGCAGCGAATTTTCAAGCGAGCGGGTGATCACTTCGGGCCGCCCGTCCAGCACCCGCTTGCCATCGACCAGGTCCAGCACGCATTTGCTGGCCAGCACGAATTCGCGCCTACGGTGCATCACCGCCTTGCCGAGCAGGCTCTCATTCGCACCCGCGCCATAGATCGCCGCCGTGTCGAGCATGGTGATGCCGCTGTCGAGCGCATGGTTGAGGAAGCGGACAGCGTCTGCCTCTGATGGCGGCACGTCATAGGCATGGCTGAGCGCCATGCAGCCGACGGTGACGGCGCTGACCTTGAACGGGCCGATCTGGCGGTGAGGCAGGGTCATGCCGTCACGCCTGGAATTGCTGCTCTATATCGTGCAGCACCTTGTAACAGGGCAGCACCTTTGCAACCGAGCTGTTCGGCTCGCGTCCCTCGCAAATGGCGGAAATGAACTCGCGATCCTGCAGTTCGATGCCGTCCATGCTGACCGCGACCTTGCTGACATCGATGACATTGTCCTTGCCATCGACCAGATCGTCATAGCGGGCGATATAGGTGCCGGTATCGCCGATATAGCGAAAGAAAGTGCCGAGCGGCCCGTCATTGTTGAAGCTGAGCGACAGGGTACAGATCGCGCCGCTCTCCGACTGGAGCTGGATCGACATGTCCATGGCGATGCCGAGTTCGGGATGGATCGGCCCCTGCACGCCATTGGCCTTGACGATCGGCCCCGCCTGATAGGCAAACAGGTCGACGGTGTGCGCAGCATGGTGCCAGAGCAGATGATCGGTCCAGCTGCGCGGTTCCCCCTTGGCGTTCATGTTCCTGCGCCGGAAGAAATAGGTCTGCACGTCCATCTGCTGAATATTGAATTCGCCCGCATCGATGCGGCCCCGCACCCATTGGTGCGAAGGATTGAAGCGGCGGGTATGGCCGACCATGCAGACAAGACCGGTTTCCTGCTGTTTCCTGAGGACCGTCTCGGCATCGGCCCAGCTGTCGGCCAGCGGAATCTCCACCTCGACATGCTTGCCCGCATCCATGGCGGCGATGGCCTGGGATGCATGCATCTGTGTCGGCGTGCAGAGGATCACGGCATCGACATCATCGCGCACCAGCAGCGCGTCATAATCGGTGGTGGCAAAGCCGACCCCGTATTTTGCGGCCATCTCCTCGGTCGGCTCCTGACGGCGACCGCACAGCGCGACAACCTCCACGCCATCGATCCGCTTGAGGCCATCGAGATGCTTTTCACCAAAGGCGCCGCCGCCTGCGAGGGCTATCTTCATGTCATTCACTCCTGAACCGGTTCAAGGACCATATGGCCGATTGCGGTGTTGCTGCACGGCACATGATAATGGCGGTGCAGGCAGCGCGTTTCCCGGCCCAGCGCGCCGCGCATGATGAGCCACATCACCATCTCTATACCCTCGCTGCCCGTCTCGCGCAGATATTCGATATGCGGTATCCAGCGCAGCCGGTCGCTGTCACCGACCAGGCCGTCCAGGAACAAATTGTCCCATTCCGGATTGATCAGGCCGGCGCGCGGCCCCTGCAGCTGATGGCTCATGCCGCCGGTTCCCCAGATCTGCACGTTGAGATCTTCGGGGAAACTCTCGACCGCCTTGCGGATCGCCTCGCCCAGCATCCAGCAGCGATTGCCCGATGGCGGCGGATAGGTGACGACATTGACGGCCAGCGGCACGACTTTCACCGGCCAGGCATCGGGCGCGCCGAACATCATCGTCAGCGGCACCGTCAGGCCATGATCGACATCCATCTCGTTGATGACGGTCATGTCGAACTCGTCGAGGATCAGGCTCTGCGCAATGTGCCAGGCAAGATCGGGATGGCCGATCACATCGGGCACCTGGCGCGGCCCCCAGCCCTCATCGGCGGGGGCAAAGCGCTCGCCACAGCCTATGGCAAAGGTCGGGATGATCTTCATGTCAAAGGCAGAGGCATGGTCATTATAGACCAGGATGACGACATCGGGCTTCTGCTCCGCCTCCCATGCCCTGGTCCATTCATAGCCCTTGAAGATCGGCCCGAAATAATCGTCGTTCGATTTGCCGGTATCGGCGGCCACGCCCAGCAAGGGCACATGGCTGGAGGTAACACCTGCTGTTATGCGCGCCATGACTTTACCGCCCTTCCCTGATCGAGCGCTGGCCCACAGGCGAGCGCCCGCCGCTGTTGAGCATTGCCTGATATTCCTCGGTGCTCATGCCCGACATGGAGCTGACCGCCTGGAGATAGGATTTGCCATCGGTCGAAAAGAGCTTGGAGAGAAAATAGATATTGCCGCCGACATCGATCAGCCAGTTATAGTCTCGCGCCAGCACCGCCTGCTTCTGATCCTCCGACATCGGCCATTCATCGAGATAGGCGCGTTCACCGGCCCGGAACCGGTCGCGGTTCTCCGGCTTCATCAGGCTCATCGCGAACTGGTTCAGCCAATAGCCCTTGCGCGCGCGCGCCGCCGTGAACACCCTGGTGCCGGGAATATCGTCAAACTCGGCAAGGTATTCGTGAATATCCTGTTTCAGTCCGCCCGTCACAGGCCCCTCTCCTTCAGCTTTGCATCAAGGCGCGGAAACACGCGCCGGGCATTGCCCTCGAAAATGGCGTGTCGCTGCTCCGGGGTGATATCGAGCGCATCGACATAGCGCTTGGTATCGTCGAAATAATGGCCGGTGGTCGGATCGATGCCGCGCACCGCGCCCACCATCTCGCTGCCAAACAGGATGTTCCTGGTCTCGATCACATCCACCAGCAGGTCGATGCCCCGCTGGTGATAGACGCAGGTGTCAAAGAACACATTGTTCATCAAATGGGTATCGAGCGGCGGCTGGCTGAGCATATCGGCAAGGCCGCGATAGCGCCCCCAATGATAGGGCACGCCGCCGCCGCCATGCGGTATGATGAAGCGCAACGCCGGGAAATCAGCGAACAGATTTCCTTCCAGCAACTGCATGAAGGCGATGGTGTCGGCCGCAATATAATAGCCGCCGGTCGCATGCATGGCCGGGTTGCAGCTGCCCGAAACATGGATCATCGCCGGAACGTCCAGCTCGACCATCTTTTCGTAAAAGGGATACCAGTAACGGTCGGTCAGCGGCGGATGCCTGAAATGCCCGCCCCCCGGATCGGGGTTGAGATTGCAGCCGATAAAGCCGAGATCGACAACGCAGCGCTCCAGCTCCGCAATCGCGCTCGTCATGTCCGCCTCGGGCGATTGCGGCAGCATGCAGACGCCCGCAAATGTCTCCGGATACAGGCCGACGACCCGCTCGATGAGGTCGTTGCAAGCCCGCGCCCATGGCACTGCGACGCTCTGGTCCCCGACATGCGGCGCCATGGCGCTGGCCCGTGGCGAAAAGATCGTCATATCGGCCCCGCGCTCCTTTAGCAGGCGCAGCTGGTTGGCCTCTATCGTCTCGCGAATCTCGGCATCGCTGATATCGGGATAAGGCGGAGCAGCCTCGCCCGCCTTGAACGCCGCCTTCTGCTTTTCGCGCCATTCATCATGCGCCTTGGGCAGCACGGTATAATGACCGTGACAGTCGATAATCAGGGTCATGTCCCCGTGCTCCTCTCGCTTGCCGCCATGCCGGCCGGCTGGCTTGCCGCCGCACGCTGGCGATGGATGGTGCCCTTGGTCATCACCGGATCGACACCCAGCGAAACGAGGGTCCGCGCCGATTCCTCCATTTCCGCCGCGCGCCGCAGACCATGCTGCATCATGCGCTCCTGATTATACGCAGCCCTTTCCCGCCAGGGCTGGCTGCGCTCGCTGCGATCCAGCGATGCCAATACCTCGTCGGCAACGCCTGCCGCTTCGGCGGCCAGCATCATTTCGGCAGTGAGCGCCTCGATCCCCTTGACCATGACAGACCGGATCATCTTGATCGCCGATGCACGCCCGACCTCCGCGCCGACCGCCCGCACATTCGCAAAGCCCAGCGCGCCAAGTGCGGCAACCGCATCGTCCGCCACATCGCCAGCCACCAGCAGCGGCACGTTCAGCCGCGCCGGATTTACCGGTGCCAGCACCGCGACATCGGCATAGCGCCCGCCTGCACCCTCAATCGCTGCCGCCGCGGCGCGCTTGGTCTGCGGCGCGACCGAATTCATGTCGCACCAGATTGCCCCTTTTTCGAGCAGCGGAGCCGCCGCCATCGCTGCCGACAGCGCCTGGTCTGCCGTCACCAGCGAGAGGATCAGCGGCGCATCGGCCAGCGCAGCAGCCGCATCCTCAGCTGCGATAACCCCATGCCCGGCCATCACCGCCTTGCGCGTGGGGTCAATATCGAAAGCGGCGGCACCCCCACCCCATTGCGCGGCGCAGGCAAAGGTCGCGCCTGCCTCTCCAAATCCGATCAGGGCCAGTTGCCGGGTCATGTCCAGCTGTCTGCCCGCCGCCATCCGGCTGCGCCAATGAATAGCCAGACAGGCCCATAATTTTTTGCGAACTGTTAGGCCCCGGGCCTGCGCAATATGGCAAGCAGATGCTGCTGCGTCGGGGTGGGCCGCCAGTCCCTGCGGGTCGTGATGCCGATGGTGCGGCGCACCGGCACCGGCGGAGTACGTGCCAGTAGCAATCCGGCCTCGATCTCCACGCGCAGCTGGTCGGGCGACAGCAGCGTCAGCGCATCGGTATCGAGCAGCAATTCGCGGATGGTCAGCACCGATCCGCACTCGATATCGACATGCGGCGGTTCGGCCCCGGCTGAGCGCACCATCGCCTCCCAATATTGGCGCAGCGGCGTCTCGTCCGACGGCAATATCCAGGAATGGCGGATCAGCGCATCGATGCCGGGCCGGGCACCCGAGGCCAGCGGATGTCCGACCCGCATGATGATTTGCGGCCTGTCCTCGAACACTGGCTCCTGCAGCAAGTCCTCATGCTCGGCATCGTCGCGCAGAGCCCCCAGCAACAAGTCGATCTCGCCATCGCGCAGCGGCCCGGCAAGTTCGCTATGGCTGCCCTCGACAATCGCGATCTCGATCCCCGGATGCTCGCGGCGAAAGGCCAGAATTGCCTGGGGCAGCCAGCGCGCCCGCGACAGCGGCATCGCCCCGATGACGATGCGCCCTGCCGCCTTGCCGAGCCATTGCGCCACCTCTGAAAAGCCGCTGCGCAATTCAGCGAGCGAGAGGCCGAAACTGCGCGCTCGTCGTCGCCCGGCGCCGGTAAAGACCAGATGGCGGCCATGCCGTTCGACCAGCCGCTGGCCCAGCGCCAGCGACAGGTCATTGACCGCGCGGTGGAGTGAAGCGGAACTGAGACCGGTTCGTTCGGCTGCGGCGGAATAGCTGCCTGCACGCGCCAGCGCGAGAAAGGCGAAAATCTGGGTAGAGGTGACGCGCGGCGATCCGATGCGCCCAATAGCGGTTTCGGCATGCGATGCTAGCAACAGCGCCGGAACGGTCGGACGCATCCCCTCGGGCCCGCGCTCGAACAGCTGGCACCCCAGATCATCCTCCAGCCGGGCAATCGCCTGGGTCAGCGCAGGCTGTGTCAGGTTGACCGCCTGGGCCGCGCGCGTAACCGATCCGTGTCGCACCGTGGCGACAAAGGCTGTGATGTGGCGGATATTGGGCAGGCGCTCGATCATTCATGCTTCCAGTCAACTCATGGATTAGCAATTTTTTATAGGTCCGCAAATCTTTGCATTTGCCGCCATGAACATGCCGACGCATGGCATATCGAGCGAAAGTGCCTGCGCGGGAGAGTGAGCCAATGGCCGTGGTTGTCCAGAATATCGAACGGGCCGATCTGGCCATTATCGACGGGCTTGCGGCATGCGGCGTCGCCACCGTTCATGAGGCGCAGGGCCGCACCGGCCTGCTCGCCAGCTATATGCGCCCTATCTATTCAGGCGCGCGCATCGCGGGCAGCGCCGTTACCATATCCGCACCGCCGGGGGACAACTGGATGGTGCATGTCGCCATCGAACAGCTGCGCGAAGGCGACATATTGCTGCTGGCCCCGACCAGCCCGTGCGAGGACGGCTATTTTGGCGACCTGCTGGCAACATCGGCCCAGGCACGCGGCTGTCGCGGACTGGTGATCGATGCCGGTGTGCGCGATGTGCGCGACCTGACCGAAATGCAGTTTCCGGTCTGGTCGAAGGCGGTGTTCGCGCAGGGCACGGTCAAGAACACGCTGGGCAGCGTCAACGTGCCGGTGGTGTGCGCAGGGGCGGCAGTGCAGCCCGGCGACGTAATCATAGCCGATGATGACGGGGTGTGCGTGGTGCCGCGAACAAATGCGGCCAAGGTCCTGGAACAGGCACGCGCGCGCGAAGCGAATGAGGAGGACAAGCGGCAGAAGCTGGCCAGCGGCATATTGGGACTGGACATGTACGGGATGCGCGAACGGCTCGCCCAGCAGGGCCTGAAATATATCTGATGGGCACCGCAACTTGCCCGGTCATGCAGCAATCGGCATTCCAGACCGAAGGACTGGCCGATGGATAGCGCGCCGGTCATGTGGATGCGCGGCGGAACATCCAAGGGCGGCTATTTCCTTGCCGACGACCTGCCCGCCGATGCTGCCGAGCGCGATGCCTTTCTGCTGTCGGTCATGGGATCGCCCGATCCGCGCCAGATTGACGGCATGGGCGGCGCGGATCCGCTGACCAGCAAGGTTGCAATCATCCGTGCCTCCAGCCGCCCTGGCGTCGATGTCGACTATCTGTTCCTGCAGGTGTTTGTCGATCAGGCGCTGGTTTCCGATCAGCAGAATTGCGGCAACATCCTGGCCGGGGTCGGCCCGTTTGCAATCGAGCGCGGACTGGTTGCGGCGCAGCCGGGCGAAACCCGCGTCACCATCCATATGGAAAATACCGGCCAGACTGCCGTCGCCACGATCCAGACACCCGGCGGAAAGGTCAGCTATTCAGGCGATGCCCGTATCGATGGCGTGCCCGGCACACACGCGCCGGTGCCACTGGAATTTCGCGACACCGCCGGATCAATGTGCGGCGCATTGCTCCCCAGCGGCAATCTGGTCGACCGGATTGAAGGGGTGGATTGCACCCTGATCGACAATGGCATGCCATGTGTCGTGCTCGCCGCCGAAGACGTTGGCGGCACCGGCTATGAAAGCCGCGAAGAGCTGGAGGCCGAAGGGATGGCCGCGCTGCGCGCCAGGATCGAGGCGATCCGGATCGCCGCCGGACCGATAATGAAGCTGGGCGATGTCAGCGACAAGTCCGTTCCCAAGATGATGCTCGTCGCCCCGCCCCGGCATGGCGGCGCGATTACGGTTCGCAGCTTCATCCCCAAGCGCGCGCACGCAACGGTCGGCGTATTCGCCGCAGTATCGCTCGCCACCGCCTGCCTGATGAAGGGCTCGCCCGCCGCAAGGGTCGCCCACGTCGCCGATGGCCGCGAGCTGCTGCTCTCGGTCGAACATCCGACCGGCGAAATGAGCTGCGTGATCGAACGCGACGACAAGGGCGACGTCATCGCTTCGGGGCTGCTACGAACCGCGCGCAAACTGATAGACGGAAGGGTATTTGCATGAGCGACAGGATCAGAAGCTGGCATGATGCGCCGTCCAGACCGGCTTTTGTGCCGCCTCCCGGCGCGGTCGATGCGCATTGCCATGTCTTCGGGCCGATGGCGCAATTCCCGTTCAGTGCCAAGGCGAAGTATCTTCCTGAGGATGCTGGCGGCGACGCGCTGTTCACGCTGCGCGATTATCTGGGCTTTTCGCGCAACGTCATCGTCCAGGCGAGCTGCCATGGCAGCGACAATAGTGCGACCTTGCACGCCATCGCCCAATCCCGGGGCCGCGCGCGCGGCATCGCCGTGGTCGATCCGGCAATATCCGAAGCTGACCTTGATGCGCTGGACCAGGGCGGGATGCGCGGCATCCGCTTCAACTTCCTGAAACGGCTGGTGGACGATGCCCCAAAGGATCGTTTTCTGGAAGTCGCAAGCCGCCTGCCCAAAGGCTGGCATGTGGTGATCTATTTCGAGGCGGACATTCTGGAAGAATTGCGCCCGTTCATGGATGCCATCCCCGTGCCCATCGTCATCGATCATCTGGGCAGGCCCGATGTCCGTCAGGGGCCGGACGGACCGGACATGAAGGCGCTGCGCCGCCTGCTCGATTCACGTCAGGACATCTGGTTCAAGGCGACCTGCCCGGACCGGCTGGAAGAGCCGAATGGCCCGCCATGGGATGATTTTGCACGGTCGGTCGCGCCGCTGGTCGCCGACTATCCGGACAGGGCAATCTGGGGCACCGACTGGCCGCATCCCAATATGCAGAACGCCATTCCCGATGACGGCTGTCTGGTCGACATGATCCCGCGCATTGCGCCTGGCGAGGAACTGCAGCGCAAGCTGCTGATCGACAATCCGATGCGCCTTTACTGGCCCGAAGAGCAAAGCTGACAAACTTGTATTCCCCGCTTACAACCATTCCCTTGCAGGTTGCGCCAATAGCCTCAGGGCCATGGGCGCGCCGCACCAGATTGAAGGGGCAATGTGTGGCGAGTGAATCGGAAAATCCCGAAAGCGGGAAGCAGGAAGAAGGCAACGGCATTGCCGGTCTGCAGGACATTTTGGGCTTTCATATCCGGCTGGCCCATGGCGCGGTGTACCGACATTTCTCCGACACATTTTCCGATCTGAACCTGACGCAGAAACAGGTCTCCGTATTATGGCTGATCGACGATCATCCGGGCATCGCCCAGGCCGATCTCGCCAGGCTGCTCTATATGGACCGCGCCACCACCATGACGCTGGTGAACCGGCTGCAGGCGCGGCACTTCCTCCGCCGCGAACAGTCGGCCGAGGACGGGCGCAAGCAGACGCTGTTCCTGGAGCCCGGCGGCAAGAAGATACTTGCCGAAGCCAAGGCCGCGGTCCGCGAGCATGAGGAATGGCTGAAATCGCGGTTCACCGCCCGCGAGGTCAAAAGACTGATCGAGTTGCTGACACGCATTCACGACTAGACCGGGCGCGCAGGATATTGGGCTGACGCTGGCCGGCAGGGAGAGGGAACAGGCAGATGCAGGATACGGACCCCCGCGAGATACTGGCGCACAATCCGATGAAACCCATGCAGATCGTGGCCGTGGCCGTCTGCATCCTGCTCAACGCACTCGACGGCTTCGACGTTCTGGCGATCAGCTTTGCCGCGCCAGGAATTTCCAGCGACTGGAATGTCGATCGGGCAGCGCTGGGCATCATCCTGTCGATGGAACTGGTCGGCATGTCGCTGGGCGCGATCCTGCTCGGCATGGTCGCAGACCGGATCGGGCGCAGGCCGGTTCTGCTTGGCTGCCTGGTGGTCATGGCAGCGGGCATGGCCCTCGCCAGCCGTGCAACGGGGATAAGCGACCTGCTGGTCTATCGCTTCTTTACCGGGCTGGGCATTGGCGGCCTGCTCGCCGCGATCAACGCCATGTCTGCAGAAGTGGCGAGCGCGCGGGCCAAGAATCTCTGCGTCGCGCTGATGGCGGCGGGCTATCCGGCGGGCGCAGTGATTGGCGGCAGCATCGCCTCGTCCATGCTGGTCGATGGCAGCTGGCGGGACATATTCATATTTGGCGCAATCGTTACCGCCGCCGTCATTCCGCTAATGTGGTTCCTGCTGCCCGAATCGGTCGGCTATCTTGCCGAACGACAGCCCCGCAACGCACTGGAGAGGATCAACCGGACGATGCGCCGCTTTGGCCATGCCGAGGTTGCGGCCCTGCCCCCTGTCGAAACGGGCCGCCCTCGCCTGCCGCTGGCACAGCTGCTGGGCGGGCAATTCAGGATGACGACGATCCTGCTGACGCTGATCTATTTCGCGCACATCATGACCTTTTACTTTCTGGTCAAATGGATCCCCAAGATCGTCACCGATATGGGCTATGAACCATCGGCGGCGGGCGGCGTGCTGGTGTGGACCAATGTCGGCGGCCTGATCGGCGGGCTGGTGTTTTCCGTCCTGACATGGCGGTTCCAGATCAAGGGACTGCTGTTTGCGGTGCTGATCGGTTCGGCGCTGTTTGTTGTCCTGTTCGGCCAGGGCAGCCGCGATCTTGCCCAGCTCAGCCTGATGACCGCTGCTGCCGGGTTCTTCATTACCGGCGGGGTGATCGGCATTTATGCAGCGATCGCCGCTGCCTATCCGGCTTCCGTCCGGGCGGGCGGCACGGGCTTTGTCATCGGCCTTGGCCGTGGCGGAGCAGTGGTCGGGCCAATTGCGGCAGGCTTTCTGCTGAGCATGGGTTTCGGCCTGCCCGTCGTCGCCCTCGTCATGGCTGCAGGCTCGTTCATCGCCGCGCTGGCGCTCCTGTTTCTCAGACCTGCCACCGCCCAGCCCGGCTGAAGCCCTCCATTTCAGACTGATCGACGGTTTGTCTTGTGCATTTGTGCAGCGCATGCAAAAATGTATGTAATACAAACGAATTTAGAGGCAGGCAAATGGCTCATCTCGACGCTGTATCGGGCGCAGCGAACGGCGCATCGCGGCTGCTCGATCATTATTCGATAGAGATGACCGCCAAGGATGTGCCGCAACTCGAAAAGGCTGCGCACCTCATCCCGCCGGGAACCAAGATTCCCGTCACCTATCTGCCCAATGAGAGTTTCGACGCGCGCATCGCCGCCGCCGCACGGGTGCGCCAGCTTGGCTTCCTCCCCATCCCGCATATCTCGGCGCGGCGGCTGGCCTCGCATGACGAACTCCGCCGCTTTCTCGAAGGGCTGCGCCGCGATGCGCAGATCGACCACGCCTTTGTCGTTGCCGGCGACCCGCCCGAACCGCTCGGCCCGTTTGAAGACGCGCTGGCGATCATCCGCACCGGCCTGCTCGCCGAATATGGCGTGAAGCGGGTCGGCATTTCGGGCTATCCCGAGGGGCATCCGGAAATCGGCAATGACCGGCTATGGACAGCCAGCGTCGAAAAGCAGCTGGAGCTGGACCGGCGCGGCCATGACTTTGCCATCGTCACCCAGTTCGCATTCGATGCCGATCCAGTTCTGGCATGGCTGGAGGGGCTGCGCGCCAATGGCGTGAACGCGCTGATACGCATCGGCATTCCCGGTCCCGCCAGCGTCCGGACGCTGCTGCGTTTCGCCGCACGCTGCGGGGTTGGCGCGTCGACCCGGGTCATGGCAAAATATGGTGTATCGATCACCCGGCTGCTCGCCACCGCCGGTCCCGACCGGCTGATCGAGGATTTTGCGCAGCGGCTGGACCCCGCGATCCATGGCGATGTGCTGTTGCACCTTTATCCCTTTGGCGGGCTGGAGGCGACCGCCCAATGGGCGCATGACTATCGAAACAAGCGCTGATTGCGTCAGCGGTGCGTCAGTTGCTGCCTGTTCGTACGGTGGCAACCATGTTCCTGCCCTCGCCCTGCTGTGTCCACAGCGACGCACCGTCATCGCGCCGTTCGCCGCAGACATGAAGGGGCAGGCCGTCAAAAGCCGGTTGCTGCCCGCGAAACTCAAATCCGCCAATCCGTTCGCCAAGTTGCGCCTGTGCGAGACGGATCATCAGCTTTGCCTGCAAGGGACCATGGACGACCAGGCCAGGATAGCATTCCTCGTCAATGGCATAGGGGCGATCATAATGGATGCGATGGCCATTCATGGTGAGCGCCGAATAGCGGAACAGCAACACCGGATCGGGGTCGATCCGCAATGTCCAGTCCGCCGCCGGTGGCGGCGCCGGAACGGGTGCCGGAACCATGGCGGTCGCCGCATCGCGATAGACAAGATCCTGTTCCTCGCGCACGGCAACGCCCTCGCCGCCGTCCAGTTCATGCCGCACCGTAACGAACACAAGCCTGCCGCTCTTCCCTTCTTTTTCGGCAACTGACAGGATCGTTGAAGTCTTTGTGACGACACTGCCGAGCAGCAGCGGCATATGGAATGACAATCGCCCGCCCGCCCACATACGGCGCGGCAGCGGAACCGGCGGAAGAAAGCCGCCCTTTGCCGGATGGCCATCGGGACCAAGGCCAGCTGGCGGCTTCACATCCCAGAAATACAGCCAATGGTCGAGCAGCGGCAGAGGGTCACCTGCCTGCCGTCCGCCATCGCCCCCCAGCGCAATGTCCAGGGCGTTGCTGCGCGTTGGCTCCAGCGTATCGGTGGCCGTTAAAGTGCGGCCTATCCAGCTCTCAAATTCGCTCATAATTCTTGCAGTTTCAGTGCCCGGGGAAATTTATCCACGCCGACTGGCACCCTTGTTGCTTTTGCGCAAGCGATAGCAGCAATTACGCACCGGAAAGAATCCATTGCTTCCCTCTCAATGCATCGGCGGCATTTTAGGAAACGAATTTGGCCAGCTATGGTGACGGCCGGGCAGCGCATTTCCCATTTGGGAACTGCGCAGCCTGGAAATCTCCGCCAGAAGGATGGCCAGCATAATGATGAAAGGGCAGGAATGCGGAAACTGACGCATCTTGACAGACTTGAGGCCGAAGCGATCCATATCATGCGCGAGGTCGTGGCCGAGGCGGAAAATCCGGTCATGCTCTATTCGGTGGGCAAGGACAGCGCGGTGATGCTGCACGTCGCCCGCAAGGCATTCTATCCTTCGCCGCCGCCATTCCCGCTGCTGCATGTCGATACCACCTGGAAATTCCGCGACATGTATGCGCTGCGCGACAAGGCCGCCCGCGATGCCGGAATGGAATTGCTGGTCTATCAGAATCCCGAAGCGAAAGAGCGCGGTATCAACCCGTTTGACCATGGCGCGCTGCACACCGACATGTGGAAGACAGAGGGCCTGAAACAGGCGCTCGACAAATATGGCTTTGACGCAGCCTTTGGCGGCGCGCGGCGCGACGAGGAAAAGAGCCGGGCCAAGGAGCGGATATTCTCATTCCGTACCGCCAGCCATGGCTGGGACCCGAAAAACCAGCGCCCCGAGCTGTGGAACCTCTGCAACGCCCGCAAGAAAAAGGGCGAGAGCATCCGCATATTCCCGCTGTCCAACTGGACCGAGCTGGACATCTGGCAGTATATCCACCTTGAGAATATCGAGATCGTGCCGCTCTATTATTCGGCGAAGCGCCCGACCGTGGAGCGCGACGGCATGCTGCTGATGGTCGATGATGACCGCTTCCCGCTCGATGGCGAGGAACCGGTGATGCGATCGATCCGCTTCCGCACGCTGGGCTGCTACCCGCTGACCGGCGCAGTCGAGAGCGAAGCGGCGACGCTGCCCGAAATCATCCAGGAAATGCTTCTCACCACCACATCGGAACGACAGGGGCGCGCCATCGACAAGGATTCGGGCGACGCATCGATGGAGAAGAAGAAGCAGGAGGGGTATTTCTGATGTCCGGTAACGATGTCTACAAGACCGATGCCCTGATTGCAGAGGATATCGACGCCTATCTGGAGACGCACCAGCACAAGACGATGCTGCGCTTCATTACCTGCGGGTCGGTGGATGACGGCAAATCAACCCTGATCGGGCGCCTGCTCTATGACAGCAAGATGATCTTCGAGGATCAGCTGGCCGCACTCGAAAGCGACAGCAAGCGTGTGGGCACCCAGGGGCAGGAGATCGACTTTGCCCTGCTGGTCGACGGACTTGCCGCAGAGCGCGAACAGGGCATCACCATCGATGTCGCCTATCGCTTCTTCGCAACCGAAAAACGCAAGTTCATCGTCGCCGACTGTCCGGGGCATGAGCAATATACCCGCAACATGGTGACGGGCGCTTCGACCGCCGATCTCGCCGTAATCCTGATCGATGCGCGCAAGGGCGTACTCGTCCAGACGCGCCGCCACAGCTTCCTGTGCCGCCAGCTGGGCATCCGCAACATCGTACTGGCCGTCAACAAGATGGACCTGATCGGCTATGATCAGGCGAAATATGACGCCATCGTCGCCGACTATGCAGCCTTCGCCGAAAGCATCGGTATTGGCAATTTCACGGCAATGCCGATTTCCGGGTTCAAGGGCGACAACATCACCGCCAGCTCGCCCAATACGCCATGGTATGACGGCCCATCGCTCGTCTCCCATCTCGAAAGCGTCGAGATCGGTGCAGCGCATGATGCCGAAAAGCCGCTGCGCATGCCGGTGCAATGGGTCAACCGCCCCAATCTCGACTTTCGCGGCTTTTCCGGCCTGATCGCTACCGGCACGGTCAAACCGGGCGATGCGGTGCGCGTCCTGCCATCGGGCAAGACCAGCACGGTGAGCAAGGTCGTGCTGTTCGACCGGGAACTGGACGAGGCGCAAGCTGGCCAGTCGGTGACGATCTGCCTTGAAGACGAGATTGACTGTTCGCGCGGCAATGTCATCGCCGCCGCTGCCGAACCGCCCGAGGCATCGGACCAGTTCGAGGCGACCATCGTCTGGCTTGATGACGAGGCCATGCTGCCGGGGCGCGGCTATTGGCTGAAACTGGCAAGCCAGACTGTTTCGGCCACCATCGCCGAGCCGAAATATGAGATCAACGTCAACACCATGGAGCATCTTGCCGCAAAGACGTTCGATCTGAACGCAATCGGCGTTACCGAAGTCACCACCGACAAGCCTATCGTGTTCGAAAGCTATGCGGAGAACCGCGCGCTGGGCGGTTTCATCCTGGTCGACAAGATCACCAACCGTACCGTCGGTGCGGGCATGCTGCATTTCAGCCTGCGCCGCGCGCAGAATGTGCATTGGCAGCCAACATCGATCACGCGCGACGAGCATGCCAACCTCAAGAACCAGAAGCCACTGGTGCTGTGGTTCACCGGACTGTCGGGATCGGGCAAGTCGACCATTGCCAATGAGGTCGAAAAGGCGCTCAACATGATGAACCGCCATACCTTCCTGCTGGATGGCGACAATATCCGCCATGGCCTCAACAAGGATCTGGGCTTCACCGATGCCGACCGGATCGAGAATATTCGCCGCATCGGCGAAGTCGCCAAGCTGATGGCGGATGCAGGGCTGATCGTCCTCACCGCATTCATAAGCCCGTTCCGTGCAGAGCGACAGATGGTGCGCGACATGCTGCCTGACGGCGAGTTCGTCGAAATCTTCGTCGATACCCCGCTTGAAGTCGCCGAAGAACGCGATGTGAAGGGCCTTTACAAAAAGGCGCGCGAGGGCAAGCTGAAGAACTTCACCGGTATCGACAGCCCCTATGAAGCGCCGGAAAATCCGGATATTCGGGTCAATACGGTCGAAATGTCACCGGCCGAAGCTGCGGAATATGTCATCCGGGCTCTGGGGAGGCTGAAATGAGCCAGGCAGCACGCGACATGACCGATGCAGAGCTGGCCGCCGCGCTGGCCGCCGCTGCCGGAAAGCTGCTGCTCGACGTGCGGTCATCAGGCCTGGTCGATGGCAAGGCGCTGGGCAAGACCGGCGACCAGACCGCCAACCAGTTCCTCGTCCATGCCCTGCGCCATTTGCGCCCTGATGACGGGCTGTTGTCGGAGGAGAGCAAGGATACCGAGGAACGCCTTTCAAAGGAGCGGGTGTGGATCGTCGATCCGGTCGATGGCACACGCGAATATGGCGAAGAACGGACCGACTGGGCTGTGCATGTCGGGCTGGCCATTGGCGGCAGGGCCGAAATCGGCGCAGTCGCCCTGCCGGGCCTGGACCTGGTGCTGCGCAGCGACGATCCCCAGCCGCTCGGCGATGCCGCGCAGAAACCGCGGCTGGTGGTCAGCCGCACCCGGCCCGCCCGCGAGGCCGTGGAAGTGGCCAGCCGGATTGGCGGCGAGCTTGTCGAGATGGGCAGCGCCGGTGCCAAGGCGATGGCTGTCGTGCGCGGCGAAGCAGAAATCTACCTGCATTCGGGCGGGCAATATGAGTGGGACAATTGCGCCCCGGTCGCCGTCGCCAGCGCCCATGGCCTGTATTGCTCGCGGATAGACGGCTCCCCGCTGGTCTATAACCAGCGTGACACCTATCTGCCCGACCTGCTCATCTGTCGTCCCGAATGGGCCGACCGGGTGCTGGAGGAAGTAGCGCGCCTGGCAGGCTGAACATCCGACTGCCCGAAGGTAGCTTTAGCGCCCGGTGCGCCACCCCTCATGATAGGTCTCTCGCGCGACCTTTGAATAGGGAACGGAGCTCACCACCGCGCGCACCTCAATCTGCTTGTGCGGTTCGACCGTCGTCTTGCGCGATCCGCCATCGGGTTCGCCCCAGACCACCTTCAGCTCGGTACCGACCGGAATTTCATGATCGACCGTCGCAAGGCTCAGCGCGGTCTTTTCATTGTAGCTGTAGCCGGTGAACATCGACAGGCCGACCGTGGTGCCGCCTGCATCGACAACGCGGTCATAATTGGACGAGGCATAGTTGGCGAGCGGCAGGTCGAAGAACTTGTAGGGCGTCTCGCTGCCGTCGAAAAGCGAGGCATAGATTTTCGCCATGTCGTCGCCATTCCAGGCAAGCGTCACCTTCTTGCGCTGGGTGGCGGGATCGATCTGCTCCAGCGCCTCGCGCCCGATGAAATCATGGTCGAACTTGACGAACGGACCATAGCCCAGCTCCCAGGGGTTCAGATAATAATCCTCGATATTGTCGGAGACGAAACTGCCGCCAATAGCGCCTGCAGCCTCATAGCTGTTTGCACCCAGCCATTCGCGATAGGGCTTCAGCTTCTCGCCCGTGTAGATCGCCGGAAGCGGCGACGGGATCCAGCCTGATTCAAGCGTATTGGAGGGATAGGCGCGGCTGCCGCACGGAACGATGCCGAATTCCTTGCCCGCCTCCAGGATCGCGCCGCGAATCTCTTCCTGCTCGTCATAGGGACCCCAGATTTCAAGGCCCGGTGCGCCAGACATGCCATGGCGCAGCGTCCGCACGGTCTTTCCGGCGATGTTCATCGTGCTCATGTTGAAGAATTTCAGCTGCTCGACCGGCCCGCCATTCAGCTTTTCGATGATCGCCCAGGCATTCGGCCCCTGAATCTGGAACCGCCAGGAAATGCGCCGGACCGGCTTGCCCATCGGGCGCGCGGGCGAGCGATCGTCATTGACAATCCGGACGTCATATTTGCCGACCTCAGCGTTGTACATCAGCCAGTTGGCGGCGGGCGCGCGACCGACATAGACGAACTCTTCCTCGGCCAGCCAGAAGATGATGCCGTCGCCGATCACATGGCCATAGGGCGTGGTCGGCACGAACTGCTTGGCCTTGTTGACGCTCCAGCCCTTGGGAGAGTTGACCATGGTGTCGGTCAAGAGCTTCAGCGCATCCTTGCCGCTGATATAGAGATCGACCATGTGGTGCGACTGATCGAACAGCACCGCCGAATGCTGCCAGGCCCATTGTTCGGACCGCCAGTTGTGAAATTCCGGCGCGACCACCGGGTACACATAGGCTCCGATTTGCGAATTGCGCAGCATATCGACCGGATTGCCGGCCGATTGCAGGACCTGTTCAAGATTAGCGGACATGCATCGTCTCCATCGATTCCATCTTTATTCCGCCGACTCTTCAGCCGGCAGATTGTAGATGTTGCATACGATAAAATGTAAGTTATACAAACAAAAAATTGACCGGAAAACCGGTATTGAATTTCGATTGCAAGCGGGAAGAAGCGAAACTAGGTTCCGCAGCCCAGCAAAGGAGCGATGAACGTGCGGCCAACCCATATCCTGACCCTGTATTGCAACGACCGGCCGGGACTGGTTGCCGAGGTCAGCAGCTTCCTCGCCGCGCAGAACTGCAATATTCTCAGCTCTCACCAGTTTGACGATACCGATACCGGCCTTTTCTTCATGCGGGTCCATTATGAAGTGCTGGGCGATTTGTCGGTGGAAGCGCTGCGTGAGAGCTTTGCGCCGATTGCCGCGCGCAACGCGATGAGCTGGAAACTGCGCAGCGCCGACCGCCGCACCCGGGCCATGCTGCTGGTGTCAAAATTCGATCACTGCCTGGGCGACCTGCTCTATCGCCATCGCATCGGCGAACTGCCGATGGATATTACCGGCATCATTTCCAACCATCCCCGCGACGCACTGAACCTCACTTTGCTGGGCGACATTCCCTATCATCACCTGCCAGTGACGAAGAACACCAAGCCGCAGCAGGAACAGCAGATCAGGGCGCTGATCGAGAGCAGCGGTGCTGAACTGGTAGTGCTGGCGCGCTATATGCAGATCCTGTCGGATGATATGGCGCAGTTCCTCTCAGGCCGCTGCATCAACATCCATCACAGCTTTCTGCCCGGCTTCAAGGGGGCCAAGCCCTATCATCAGGCGCACCAGCGCGGGGTGAAGATGATCGGCGCCACCGCGCATTATGTCACGGCGGATCTGGATGAAGGGCCGATCATCCATCAGGATGTGGAGCCGATCTCGCATGCCGACAGCCCGGATGAGCTGGTCCGCAAGGGCCGTGATATCGAGCGGCGGGTGCTGGCCGCAGCGGTCCGCCTGCACCTTGAGGATCGCGTCTTCCTGAACGACACCAAGACGGTGGTTTTCCAGAACTGACGGACATCGCTTCAGGCGTGGACTGACGACGCAGCCCGACTGCGCCGGAGGCCGCTTGACGCCCGCAGATACCGTCATATTGCGGACCTTCTTTTCCTTGAGATCATCGCCAAGTTGCGCCACAATATGGCTGATGCAGCGCATTTCTGCTGCCCGGCGTGCCAGATGAATGGCGATTTTCGACAAGCGCCCGCGCCCCGAAACCGCTTTTCCGCACCAAAACTCCACAAAATAAATTAAAGAATATGATAATAAATGCCGTCATTCGTCGCAGCACACGCAGCCTGCACAGGATCGACCCCGCGTCGAACGGAAACGGAGAACATTATCTTTTTTTGAGAATTAATTACTATTTTACAGTATTTTAAATTCACTTCGCGAGCGCTGAACATGCTCTACCGCCTTCCGCAATCCGGCTCGTACAAGCCAGAGCTGTGACGGCCATCAGCGCTCTCCAAAATATTTTATACTCTTATAGAATTAAATGTTTGAATTATGATTTTCCCCCGGTATATCACTAGCCATCGCAAGCCGCTGGAACGGCATGGACATGATGGAGGGATTGATGCGCCAGATTCGAAACGTCAGAACAGGTGTGTTCCTCCCCCCCCATCACAATAATGACGAGGATGTTGCGCTGTGCATGCAGCGCGATTTTGATCTGCTGCAATGGCTGGAGCATCTGGGCTTTGCCGAAGCATGGATTGGCGAGCACCATAGCGGCGGCATGCAGATCTATGGGTCGCCCGAACTGTTCATCGCCACCGCCGCCGAACGCACCTCGCGCATGAAACTGGGCGCCGGGGTGGTCTCCGTCCCCTATCACAACCCCTATATGATCGCCGACCGGATCGTTCAGCTCGACTATCAGACACGCGGACGCGCCATGTTCGGCTTCGGACCGGGCATGCTGGTATCCGATGCGGCAATGCTGGGTATCGATCCCTCGCAACAGCGTGCACGGCTGGTCGAGGGCGTCGATATCATCATGCGGCTGATCGCTGGCGAAACAGTGACGCAGGAAAATGACTGGTACACGCTGCGCAATGCCAGCCTGCAAATGTCGCCCTACAGCTTTCCCCGTCCGCATATGGTGGTCGCTACGTCAAAGACGCCGACCGGATCGCGACTGGCCGGGAAATACGGCTTTGGCATCCTCACCCATGGCGCAGGCGATGTCGCATCGAGCTGGAAAGTGGCGGAAGAGGCCGGAGAAGAGCATGGCAATACCATGTCGCGCGACGACCTGCGCGTGGTGGTCTCCTTCCATCTCGCCGAAAGCCGCCAGGACGCCCTGCGCGAAATGGAATTCGGGCTGGAACCCTGGATGCACTATCTCGATGCGCTGAACCCCAAATCCTATGCCGATGTCCGCGCCAAAGCCGGGAACGATCCCGACAAGATCATCGCTGCACGCGGCGGACTGGTCGGAACGCCAGACGATGCCGTGGGATTTCTGGAAGCGCTGTGGGAAAAGACCGGCGGCTTTGGCTGTGTGCTGATGACCAGCACCAACTGGATGAGCTTCGAGGCAACCAAGCGCTCCTATGAACTGATGATGCGCTATGTCATGCCGCGCTTCAACGGCGCCAATCTTCAGCGCGAAGCCTCGTTCGATTGGGTCTATGAAAATCGCGAGGGCTTTAGCGGCGCCAACCAGGCAGCCATCGACAAGGCCGTATCAGCTGGCGGACGCACCTGAATCCGGCTGTCAGCGCAGCTGCTAAAGCTCAGACTATCAAATCGCCAAGCTGCACCGCCGGGATCAGCAGATAGGACGGTGTCGCACCGCCGCTATGGATGCTGTGCTCGCCCGCATTCACGCTGTCCTCATGCCGCATGTACAACATCGGCTTGGGGTACTCGTAAATGTCGCGCCCCTTGATGCGAAGGCGCAGCACGTCCCCGGCGGCAAAGCGGGTGCCCGAGGGCAAAATCTCGATATGCGCCTCGACGACCTCGCCCGGCTCGACTTTCCATTCCGAACGGTTGGTCAGCACCGGCTGCCATTCGGTCGAGCGTGCCGCATCCAGCTCCCGGCGCGACAGCCGCAGCCAGCCAAGCGCCAGCGGCCCGTCCTCATAAATCCCCCAATGCACGAACGGCGTGCGCACGCCGCCCTGTTCCATCTTTTCGACGGCAATGAACAGGTCCATGTCATCTCCCGCCGATGTCGAAACGAACAGGCACAGCTTCATATTGCCGACCAGCTCGGTCTCGGCATCAAAGCGATATTCGAACACCGCCTCCTGCAGATCATCAAGCGGATCATAGCTGACGGTTGCGGAGGCATCGGACAGATCGGCCGAGAGCATGCCGGATGATCCGTCCAGATAGAGGCGGCGATAGTCCGTCTGCTCGACCGGCCATTGCCGTGCCGGTTTCTGCACGGCGACCCCCGCCCGGTCGCGCACATGCAGGCGGACCTTCGGCCAGGACCGGATTTCGCTGTCCTGACCTTTCAGGAAATGATCAAAAAACGCGGTCTGCCGGGCGATGGAATCCGGCTCGTAATAATAGGCCCATTTCTTGCCGCCATGAACCTCCAGCCATTTGTCGGGCGAAGCGATATGCTTGTATCCCTCCAGCGTTCCGCGCGTATGCACGCCCTGGTCGCTCCAGCTCGCAACGACATAGGCCGGTGCCGTAATCCGGCTGAAATCGGGCACCTTGGATTGCCAATAGGCATCGAAAAACGGGTGTTCGCGGGTATGCGCCCACAGATCCTCGATCAGATGATCGGACACGCCCCAGCGCACCTGGATATAGGGCCAAAAGTGTGTTTCCGGGATGCCGCCATGGCGCACAATCTCGTTAAAGGTATCCGACCATCCCTCCCAGGGATTGAATGCGGCCAGATGCGGCGGCTGCAATGCAGCGACGCGCCATTGCGAGGAGGAAAGATAGGAAACGCCCGACAGCCCGACCCGGCCGTTGCTCCAGCCCTGGGTGCCTGCCCATTCGACAAGATCATAATGGCATTCGGCCTCTTGCGGAGAGAAATAGCCCGCCTCGCTCTCCGCGAACCAGGTGCCGGGCGTGTCTGCAATCACCACCGCATAGCCCTGGCCAGTCCAGTAGAGCGGGTCCGGTGCCTCGAAAATCGTGTGATCCGATTGCCATTCCGGGGCGACACCCGATGTCGGATAGATGCGCGCCAGCGGCACCGGATCGTGCTTTCCATAGGGGGTCCAGACGACCAGCGGCGGCACCGGCGCATCGATACCGGCGGGACGGAAAATATCGACATAGAGCGAAAAGCCAAACCGGGTGGGAACGCGCACATCGCGCTCGACAATCATGCCGTCGACTTCGCGCCGGTCATATTGGCGCGGCCTGCCGTCCCGAAATTCGGGCGTGTTGAGCGCCTTGCGCAACCGCATCCGATAGTCCGCCATATATCCCTCTCCGCCCGAGCCTTTTCCAGCCACGACTAGCCGACCGGCAACAATAATTCAATTAAACTATAATTATTGCAATGTGTTTTTATTGTCGCCGACTGGACAATGTCGCCGGCAATGCTGGCGCCTTTCCACCGTTCAATTTCCTTCATCGTCAATTTTTGTATATTCAGGGCCGACTCATGGAATAGGAAATAAAGTGGCCGAAACAGCCCAGCCCAAGGACAAGTCCCCGAAAACAGCAGCAAAGGCGAACCGCAAGAGCAGCGGAAAGGCGCGTTCAATCGGACGGCCCGCCGGCAAGCGCAAGATCGGCAAGACCTTTCTGATCGAACGCACCATCGACCTGTTGCGGACAATTCCGCCCGAAAAGCTGTCCCTGTCGCTCGCCGCGCGCCACGCCGGGGTGCATCTGACGCTGTTCAAATATTATTTTGTCGATCGCACGCGGCTGCTGGTGGAGGTCGCGCGCGATCTTTCGCGCCTGCTGGGCGACAATGTCGCCGCTGTCGAGAAGCGAGACCTGCCCGCGCCCGAGCGGTTTCGCATCCGCATCGATGCCATGGCGGATTTCTTCATCGACAATCCCTTTTACCACCGGTTGATGGTGGAGATCATTGGCGATCAGTCCGATCCGCTGGCCAAGGAACTCATCAGCCTGTGGATGTCCAAGACCGTCGACATTTATCGCGGCATCATCGACGCGGGCGTAAAGGAAGGCAGCCTGCGCCCCATCGATCCCTATTTCACCTTTGTTGCGATCATGGGGCTGTGCGAGCAATATCAGCACGCCACCCGCCTGGTGCTGGCTGATGACAATAATGCTGGCACCAGCCCGGACGAGATCGCCGCGCGCTACAAGGATTTCATCTACGACCTGATGCTGCGAGGCTTTGGAACCGGGCAATAATCAACAGCCAATCATGCCGTCGCTGCCCCTGCACCGAAACATTATTTATATTCTCTTATAATATATTCCCATCGCCAGCCGATCATGTTAGGGAGCGGCTGAATTTGGGAGAAGATGATGAATATGAATGGCCCCGGCGACATGCTGCCGAAGACCCATGAGCGCCCCTATGCCGGGGGAGAATATGGCCGCAACCATGACGGCACCTATCTGAAGAGCTGGAACCCGGTCATGCTGGCCGAGGAACTGCCGAGCGGCAAGGTGATCGGTCGCGACCTGTTCGGCACCCGCGTCATCGTCTATCGCAACAAGGCTGGCGAGCCGGTGGTGCAGAGCGCCTATTGCCCGCATATGGGCGCGGACCTTGCCTGTGGCGAGCTGATCGAGGGTGAGGTGCGCTGCCCCTATCATCACTGGAAATTCGCCGAAAATGGCAAATGCGTCGATATTCCCGATGAAACCACCATTCCCGGCGTGGCCAGGATCTACAACTATCCCGCGGCCGAACGCTGGGGCCTGATCTGGGCCTTTAATGGCGAGGAACCGCTATACGGTCTCCCCGAATTTCCCAATATCGGCGAGGAAGACCTGGTCTTCCGGGCCGCGCATCGCGGACTGCGCCCGATCGAGGCATGGATCGGCGCGTCCAATGTCGTTGATTTCCAGCATCTCAAGACCGTACACGGCATTCCCGACCCCTATCCCACCAAGGTGGAATTTGGTGATCACATCGTCACGGTGCGGCAGGAATCGGACAATCGCATTGCCGATACGCGCCTGCATGGCTGCATCTGGCTGGGCGCGCATATGCGCTTTGCCGACGGTCTGGAGCGATTCTTCATGGCGGGCGGATCGGACGTCGCCCCCGGCTGGTCGGATTCCTATTTCGTGGTTGCGCTGCGCAAGTCGCAGGCCGAAGAAATGGGCGAACAGGCGGTGCAGGAAGAGTTCCAGAAGCGCATCGACTATATGATGAAGCTCTATTCCGAGGATGAACCGATCCTCTATTCGATCCGCTTTCGCGGCTACAAGAAGAGCGCGCTGATCCGCGCGGACCGCTATATGGGCGAGTTCCTGCGCTATCATGACAGCTATCCGCGTTCGGCTCCGTTCGACACCTGATCACGGCTCGCAATTATCGCCATGACCGGATCGCTCGACGCCAGGCGAGCGAATGCGCGGCTGTTGCGGTGCGACTAGAGTCTGTCCGTTCAGGTTGTTCCGCAGTGCTGAGCTCGTCGAAGCACGTCCAGCCTGACCGCACCAGGCCGTTCGACGCCCTTCGACAAGCTCAGGGCTACGGAAGTTGATTCCATTAAATCAGGACACACTTCAGCGCTGCTGGGTACGGACGTCCCAGGCTGCGGGTCAGCAGCCAGATGCCAAAAGTCAGATCGCCTCGAAATCCATGACCGAACATCCATCGAGCAGCGGCTCCACCGAACGGATCGCAAAGCCGGACGCCGCCGCGAAACGCTCATATTCCGCCAGCGTGCGCTCCTTGCCGTTGATCGGCATCATCACCATGTCCGCGCGCACGACATCCTCGTGCTCCGCGCCCGGAATTTCGGGCATGATCCGCTCGATCACCAGCAGATGCTGCCCTGTCTCCATCGCCTTTCGGCAATTGTCGAGAATGGGGCCGCATTCATCGTCCGCCCAGTCATGCAGGATATATTTGAGGATCAGGCAGTCCGCGCCGGTCGCCACGGCTTCAAAGAAGCTGCCGCCGATGAAGCTGGCACGCTCCGCAACCCCGGCCTTTTCAAAATAGGGCCGCGCGCCCTTCTCCACCTGGGGCAGGTCATAGACGGCCCCGCGCAGATCGGGATAGGCGGCAAGCAGTTCGACTAGTGTTCCGCCATAGCCGCCGCCGACATCCATCACCATGGAATAGCCTGAAAAATCATGCTTCGTCGCCAGCAGCCGGGCCACCGGACGCGACTGTTCGGACATGGCGAAGTTGAAGGCTTCGGCGGCCTTGCTGTTCGAATTGATCGCGTTGAAATCGCCGCTGCCAAAACCGGGCTCGCCGGTCTGAAGCGTTTGGCCGATGGTCCGCAGCGTCTCCATGATCCGGCCACCCCAATTGAGCGCATGGCCGCGCTGTGACTGATTGCTGCCGGCCTGCAACAGACGCCCCATGGAGGTCAGCGAAAAGGACGCAGGCGGCGCATATTTGCAAAGCGACAGCGAAGAAAGCGCCTTCAGCACACGAAATACGGTGGGACCGTGCAGACCGGATTCGCCGGCGATCTCGTCCACCGTTCGGGGCGTATCGGAGAGTATCTCGAACAGGCCGGACTGCACGCCTTCATGGATAATCTGGGTGCGCCACCCCGCGCAAACCATGTCGCGCAAGATCATGATCTCGTCCGTCGCCTTCATCAGAATCGCATCCTTCCTGGCCGGGCCGCTCGCCCGATCGCTTGTTCAACTATCTTGTAATTATATTTGTCTATAATAATTTCAAAGAAGCCCGCAAGCTATTTGTCGGCCTCTCGCAAGGCGTTTTGATACCTTTCGCATCGGACCTCAACATGTTTGCATTGCATACTTGTTTTGCCTCCAACAGCCATGCCCCCTTGACGGCGGCGCGGCTCTGGATAAGGTCGCCAACAATTCAATATAAATAGAATAATGGGACGCTTGCCAGCGAGCCTCCCGCCCAGGAGAGTGTGCATGGCGTCTGCCCCGATCTGCATAGATGACATCCTCGACCGCCCGGAAATGGGCCGATACCGCTGGAATATCTATATCGTCTGCGGACTGCTGATGGCGCTGGAAGGCTATGATGCCTATATCGTCTCCAACCTTGCGCCCATCGTCGCGCGCGGACTCAACATTCCCATCCCGTCCATGGGCTTTATCTTCACCGCCCAGGCCGCAGGCATGGCCCTTGGCTTTTACACCGTGCCGATATTGGCGGACCGCATCGGCAGGCGCGGCATCATGCTGATCGGTGCTGCGGCCTTTGGCGTGCTGACCATCATATCGGCGATGGTCACGACCATGGAGAGCTTTGCCTTTGTGCGCTTTCTGGGTTTTTTCGCACTGGGCGGCACCTGGCCGAACATCATCGCGCTCGCATCCGAATTCATGCCGGAAAGCCGCCGCAGCAGGCTGCTCACATGGCTGTTCATCTCCCATGGCATGGGTGCATCCTTTGCAGGCTTTGTCGGCCCGACCTTTGTCGCGCTGCACAGCTGGCAATCGGCATTCTGGGCCGGGGGCATCGCCATGCTGATCTTCGTGCCGTTCATGGCGCGGGTGCTGCCCGAATCGATCCGCTATCTGGTCAACCGCGACGGCAGCGATCCGCGCGTCGGACAGATTTTGCAGCGCGTCGACCCGGGGCTCGCATGGAGCAGCGGCGACACATTCTTCACTCGCGAGACCAAGGTTGCCGGTTCGACCGTGTTCGGCCTGTTCCGCGATGGTCGCGCGGTGATGACCATGCTGCTGTGGCTGGGCATGGGATCATCGCTCTATGTGACCGCGACGCTCACCGCCTGGCTGCCCAGCTATCTGCACGTCCTGGGCGGCCTTGAAACCAGCACCGCGACCCGCATGTCCGCCTTTTCGGCGCTCGGCTCGATTTCGGGACCGGTGATGCTGACCTATTTGATGAAGCGCTTTGGCACCCCGCTGGCGCTGTGCCTGACCTGCGCGGGAGCATTCATAACGATGATGGGCATATCACTGGTCGCCGAATTCCCGGCGCTGGGCTGGGGCATTGGCGTATGCTTCGGCCTGCTGGTGGTAGGCGCACAGGCAGGACTCAATTCGCTGGTCGCCTCAAGCTATCCGACATCGATCCGCTCGACCGGAATCGGCTGGGCGGGCGGTGTCGGCAGGCTGACATCAATGATCGGTCCCGGCGTTGGCGGCGCAATCCTCGCCGCGCAGCTTAGCCCCGCGATCATCTCGTTCGTGGTGGCCGGGCCGATGATCCTCGCCTTTATCGCCATGCTGGCCTTTCACCTGCTGGGCATCAGCAAGCTGATGCCCTCAACGGCGCAGGCGGAAACCGGCAAAGCCTGACGCAACGGCTGGATTATTCGGGAAGGCCGAGCAACCGGGCCGGATTGCGGCGGAACATCAGGTCCAGATCGGCTTCGGAAAAGCCGGAATCGCGTAGCACCCGGATTGCCAGAACCATCGCATCGGGATGGTTTGGCGTGCCGACCAGCCCGCTGTCCGATGCGACGACGACATGGGCAGGGCCGATCGCGCGGATCGTTTCGACAAAGCGTTCGCGCCGGGTGCCGGTCAGTTCGCTGGTCACAATCTCCACATAGCCGCCCAGCGCGACCGCCTGTTTCAGCTGCTCCATGCTGGGATCGGTGAACATCGGCCCCAGCCCGGGATGGGTGATGATGATCCGCGAAATGCCGCGCTGCTGTGCCTCGGCCATGATCATCAGCATCTCTTCGGGCGAGACATGTCCGGTGGCGAGCGTCAGGTCATAATGGCTGATGAGATCGAGCACTTCCAGCACCTGCGGCAGCAGCACGCCAGCCTCGGAAACCCTGACATAGGGCCGCTGCTCCTTGAGGAACCTGACCTCCAGCTCTGAATCATGCGTGGGCATCCACACGATCTTGGCAAGGCCGCCCTCAACCTCCGCAAAGTGGCGCACTGCATCGGGATTGATCCCGCCCACCGGCGTATTAAGGGCCAGACCGCCAAAAATCTCCAGCCCGTCGGCATCGGCATATTTGCGGGCCAGCCATGCGAGCCGCGCGGTATCCGACCAGTGATCCTTGAACACCAGCCCGCGCATCCCGCGCGCACTGGCCAGCCGGGCGATTTCAAACGCATCCCATTGGCGGGCATAGGTGTCCGGGCCGAAATGGGCGTGGAGATCAATCGCCCCGATCAGGATCGGGTCGGTCAGCTCCCGGTCCGTGGAGGGCTTGAAGTCCTTGTCCTTATAGGCTTCCCAGCCGCTAAGGTCATTGTTGCGCGATGGCAGGATCACCGATGGCGACTGGAGCGGCGCCCATTGCACCGGCGGGGCGTCTTCATCATGCCGTGCGGGCACCGGCTCATGCGCCGTCGCCGCCTGCCCGGCCGCGATCAGCAGGGCAAGCGCAGCCAGCGATCCGTGCCGACGCATCATGACCGGGCGGGGCTGGCCGCCGGAACGTCGGCTTGTGCCGCATCGCCCCTGCTGATGAACCGCATCGCGATGATCGGAACCAGCGACAGCACGGCGAGGATAAGGAACAAACCTGCGCGGTCGAACCCGTTGGCCAGCAACAGGCCGCCAAATACCGGTCCGGTAATCGCACCCAGCCGCGCTACGCCGACCATCAGCGATACGCTGGTGGTCCGGCTTTCGGGCGGATAGTTGGCGATAGCGATCAGCAGCAGTCCGGTGAACACGCCGACATTGCAGAATGAAGTGAAACCGGCGGCGAGGATCAGCCCCCATTTGCCCGGCGGCAGCAATCCGAACAGCAGCAGCGAACTGCACAGCAGCATGAAGAATATCGCGGTGAAGAGCACTTCGCGTCCCTCGCGCGAGAGAAATCCGATGACAATATGGCCGATAATGCCCGCTATGCCGCTCGCCAGCCCGGCCAGCCCGGCCTCTGACGGTGTCAGTCCGGCATTGACCAGCACAGTCGGCTTCCAGTTCAGGACCAGATAGCTGATCACCGCAAAGATGAACTGGGAGAGGAGCAGATAGATCGTCGAATTGCGTCGTCCGGCAGCGAACAGGGTCGCGATCCGTGCGCGCTTGCTGGCATTGTCCGGCGCAGGAAGCGTATCCACCAGCGGCTGGGCGATCCACTTCATTACCTTGTTGAGCCGCTCCAGCGCCTTTGCGCCTCCCCTTGCGATCAGGTAGCTGGGCGATTCGGGCACGATGAACAGGATCAGCACGAAGGTCAGCACGTTCATCGCGCCGGTCGCCATGAACATGATGCGCCAGCCATAGGGTTCGAGCAGCAGCGCCGCCATCGTGCCGCCGATCATCGTGCCTATCGAAAATCCGGTGTGCAGCATCGCCACCATCGGATTGCGCCATTTGGCGTTGCTGAATTCGGAAACCATGACGTTAAGCGTGACCGCCAGCGTACCGAGACACAGGCCGGTGACGAAACGCAGCGCGGCGAATTGCGGGATGGTGGTGACTTGCGAGGTCAGCAGCATCGCCGTGGCGACCGTTCCCGCCGCAACCAGCGTTACCAGGCGGCGCCCGACCTTGTCCGCCAGCCGCGCGACGACAAAGGCACCGATGGCGAGGCCCGCGGCGGTCGCTCCGAACAGCGTTCCCATCACATTGGGGGTCAGCCCCCAATCCTTGATCAGCACCGGCGCGGAAAAGGCCAGCGCCGCGATATCGACGCCATCGGCGATGTTGGTGAGGCAGCAGACAAGGACGATGATGAACTGCATGGGCCGCATGTCGCGGTCAAACAACATGCCTGTCGATGATGGGGTGCTCAACATCTTCTCCAATCGTCAATTATCCGGCCTGACCTTGCGCCAGCCTTTTGTGCCGATCCTTTTGCCCGCCCCTGCCATGCTGGCAAGATGCGGCCCGGCCGATCAGTCGCCGCGCCTCATCTTCATCGCAGGAAGCGTGCGTTTCGATGCGATCTTCCAGCCCTCGGCGGTGCGCTTGTGCATCTCCACCGTGCGCGAGACAATGCTGATGCCGCGCGTCCAGCCTCCGCCGCCCTCGCTGGCCCCGCTCGATCCGGGAATGACGACGGTCGCGGCGCGCACCTCTGCATTGTCGGCATCGATGACATTGACTTCCAGATTGCAGGCGAGGTGAAACACCACCCGGTCGGCCTCCGGTGCCTCGGCGAATCCGCGCGCCCGCACGCTGTTGACATAGGCGGCGATTTCCGTGCGTCCGACAAAGCCGTCATTGCTGTTGAGCTTGTACCAGATGCCATCCTCGGCAAAGAGCTCGGCGGCTTCTTCGCCCTGTACAGCGTCCAGCCGGTTGTAAAAGCGCTTGGTGTTCTGGGCACAATCCCATTCGATTGCGCGCCGTTCGGCGTCATCCATATCCTGCTCCTCCGCTGTTCGGCCTATTCCGCCGCGATCACATCCATCTTGCTGGTCACGGCGCGCACGACGTCCGAATAATCGGCGCCATCCTCGACCAGCACATCGAACGAGACCATGTCGTGAAAATCATTGTCCGCCTCGCTGCGCACCACGCCCTGCGGGTCCTTGCCCGCCTGGACATCGGCAATGCCGCGCAGCATCAAGCGGCGGGCGGCACCAATGGCGATATCGGTCTTGCCCAGATGCTCGCGGGTACGATCCTGGATTGCCCCCTGGGATTCGGTGGCAAAGGCGTCATGGACCCCGAAATTGGAGCCCATGCCCGTATAGCTTTCGTGCATCTTGCTGCGGTCCTGAAAATAGCGGTTGGCCAGTTTCGGGCGGTGATGGAACTCATCCTCATAATAGGCCGGATCGCGCGGCTGCAGCGAGGGCGAATCCTCCTTGTCCTCGACCGCAGCCTCCGCCACCGGACGGTCGCGCCGGAGCAGAAAGCCATAGCGCCAGTGGCAATGGTCGTTGATCGGCACATGCCAGATACCGACATGGCCATTGCCGCCCTGCGGTCCGGCAATCACCGAGAAATTGGGCATGCCGAAAGTCGTCGCGCGCAAATAGGTCTTGTTGGGGCCGCCGTCGCGAATCTGGAAGATCCTGAGGCCGAACGGTGTTTCCTCAAACTTGATCCGCGGGGTCTGGAACGGATTGACGGCGGCATCAGTGATATCGACCTTCCCATAGGTTCGCATCTTGCCGAAGACGAGACCGGAATCGTTCAGCTTCTGGTTGGAATGGTGCAGGAAACCGACATGCGCCGGATCGTAATTGCCCTCATTCGCCTGCAGATAATTGCATTCCTTGAACACCTTGCGGGTGTGAATATGGCTCTCCGGATAAAGGAAAATGTCATAGTTCGGAAACAGCGGTGGCTCGCCCGGTCCCATATAGGCCCAGATGCCATTGCCCCGCTCCACCACCGGATAGGATTGCTGGCAGATCTTGTCCTTGAAGGTCGAACCCTCCGGCTCGGCAGGCTGATCGAGGCACTTGCCGTTCACATCGAACAGCCAGCCATGATAGAGGCAGCGCAGGCCCCCATCTTCCAGCCGCCCGAATGACAGGTCGGCACCGCGATGGGGGCAATGACGGTGGAGCAGGCCCAGCCGCCCCGCCTCGTCGCGAAACAGCACCAGCCGCTCGCCCAGCGCATCGATGGGCAGGGGTGCCCCGCCCTGCGGTATCTCCTTGGCCAGCGCGATAGGCTGCCAGTAACGGCGCAGCAAATCGCCGCCGGGGGTTCCCGGCCCGGTCAGCGTCAATAGGTCATTCTGTTCCTTGGTCAGCATGTCTGGCTCCGAAAAATCTTCCCCGCGCGAACGGCGAGGGGACTAGGCACCGCCAAAGCGAAGGCGGTTGAAGGTGATCATCTGTAACAGGGGGTCGCGCCGCTCCAGCCCGGTGTCGGGATCGACCAGCACGTTCACCAGCGCGGTCTTGCCCGATTTCACGGCCTCAAGCGCACGGTCAAAGGCAGGGCCGACTTCGGCGGGCGTCGCGGCAAATTCGCCATGGCATTCCAGCCCCTTGGCGACCATCTCATAACGGCTCTGCGCGAAATCGACGCCATAGGTGCCGTTGAACAGGTGCAGCGTGATATTGCGGCTGGACCCCCAGCTGCCATCATTGGCGACCATGACGAAGATCGGCAGGCCGTGCAGCGAGGCAGTGGCCAGCTCGCCGAGATACTGGCCCAGTGCACCGTCGCCCGTGCCCAGAAAGACCGGCCTGTCCTCTCCGGTTTCCTGAAAGGCGGCGACCGCGCCAATGGCGTGGGGCAGACCGACACCCATGGCGCCAAAGGGCTCGTGATCGATGAAACCGGGTGACTGCGAACAGCGAAACACGCCCTTGAACCAGCTGTTGCAGTTGGCGCCATCGCCCACGAACAAGGCATTTTCCGGCATGCGGTCTGCGAGTTCCCGGGCCATTCGCAGGGGATGGACCTGCCCTTCCTCGCCGCGCCCGGCCCCCTCGATCTTCTCCAGCTTCGGCGTGATCGCCGCCGTCAGCCAGCCAGTATCGCGCCGATCCGGCTGACGCCGCGCGAGGGCATCGGCGAGCAATTTCAGGCTCAGCCGGCAATCCCCGGCGACCGGGGCCTCAATGGGCCGCCCCCGGCCGATTTCCGAAGGCTCATGGTCGATCTGGATAAATTTGGCATCGGCGGCAAAGACCGGCGGCGCGCCAAAGCCGATCGCCCCGGCTATGCGGCATCCGGCGAACAGCACGACATCGGCCTCTTTCGCGGCAATGCTCGCCACCGGCCAGGGGAACACCGTCCTGTCATCCTCCGGCACCAGGCCGCGCGAGGAGCCTTGCTGAAACACCGGAATGCCGAAATCGCGATTGAGCGTGGCAAGCTCTGCGCCCGCCTGGGTCCAGTAGGCGCTGGCCCCGGCGACGATCAGCGGCCGCTCGGCCCCGGCAAGAATATCGGCGGCGCGTTCAATATCGGCAGCATCCGGCGCTGCCGGACCGGCGCGCAGAATCGGGCCGAGCGACGCCGCCGCAAGCGCATCATCCGCCTCGCCATTGGCAACATCGCGGGGAATTTCCAGCAGCACCGGCCCAGGCTGTCCGCTGAGCGCGATCCGCGCGGCCATTTCAATATATTCGCCAAGGCGCGAAGGCTCATGGACGATTTGCGACCATTTGACGATGGGACGCACCAGCGCGGCATGATCGAGTTCCTGCATCGGCCTGGCATCAAGCATCCGCACCGGGTTGCGCCCGGATATGATCAGCACCGGCGAGCAATTGTCATTGGCCGAGGCGATGCCGCCAACCGCATTGGCGAGACCGGGACCGGCCGTGACAATGGCGACGCCCAGCGCGCGCTTGACCTGTGCATAGGCATCGGCGGAGAGCACGCACGGGCTTTCGTGCCGCATGTGAATCAGCCGGATATTCTCCCGCTCCAGCGCGCCGAAAACCGATTCCAGATGGCCGGGCAAGCCGAAAACGGTCTTCACACCCTGTCGCGCAATTGCTTTTGCGATCAAATCTGCACCCAGCATCATCCCTCCTGAATCCGGCCATCTCTTCTGGTCCGGCAGCGCGCCCAATCTATTGCCAAGCCCGATGAGCGCAATACTTATTTATCATATTTTGAGATTTTTGCTTTTTTTCATATTGTGGGATTGACGTTACGGGTCAATTGGGCCACCAAGGAGATCGTTGAGAAATCATCGGGATCGGATTCCGCGATTTCCCGGCCAGGACCAATGGGCCAGCCATGGATGCGAGTCTGCATCCCGGCCCGCCGGACCTCTTTGAAGGAGGCCGGATCATTGCGGGCAATGCCCGCTCAAGGAGGTAGGGATGACCAACAATTCACTGCAATCCGTGTCGGGCCGTATTTCGGCAGGCAAGCATGGCTGGCTGGCAGCTTCATCGCTCGCCGCGATCATTGCGCTTTCGCCGGTGACCGCCTATGCCGCCGACGCCGTTCAGGACGATGAAGCCGATGCGGCAGCCGCCAATGGCGACGAAAACGAGATCGTCGTGACCGGCTCGCGCGCTTCGGTCAGCGGCTTTCAGGCCCCTACCCCGGTTTCGGTCATCGATGGCGACCAGCTCGAACAGCAGGTGTCGACGACCGTTGCCGAAGTCCTGCAGCTGGAGCCCGCCTTCAAGGCCGTGCGCTCGGCAGGCGGCAACCTCAACAACTTCTCCAGCCCCGGCCAGTCGACCGCAGACCTTCGCGGCCTCGGCGGACAGCGGACGCTGGTTCTGGTCGACGGGTCGCGCATCGTGCCGCAGGCCCCTGCCGTCACCACCGGCGTGCCAGTGACGACCGACCTCAACGTCATCCCCACGAACATGATCGAGCGTGTCGAAGTGGTGACTGGCGGTGCATCCGCCCAATATGGCTCCGACGCGGTCGCGGGCGTCGTCAACATCCTGCTCAAGAAGCAGTTTGACGGCATCGAGCTCAACGCCTCGACCGGCTTTGCCGAGGCGGGTGACAATTTCCGCTACAAGCTGGGCGCCGTCGGCGGCTTCTCATTCGCGGACAATCGCGGCCATTTCGTCGCCAGCGTGGAGGCGACCAAATTCGGCGAGGTCGAGGACCTGTACGAACGCGACTGGGGCCGCGAAGAATATATGATCGTCTCCAATGCGAACTTTGCGACCAACGGCCTGCCCGCGCAGATTTCGACGCCCGGCGTCCACAATTTCAACAGCGTCGGCGGCCGCATCACCACACCGGGGTTCAGCCTCTTTAACTTCACCTTCAACGATGATGGCACGATCCGCCCCTATGATGCCGGTTCGCTGAACGACGGCACCTATCAGATTGGCGGCGAGAGCCTCAGCCGCAACACCGGCTCCAGCCTGGTTCCCGGCGTGAAGCGCCTTGTTGCCTATGCGCGCGGCGAATTTGAATTTTCCGATGCGCTGACGCTGATACTGGAAGGCGGATATTCGCACACCAAGGCCGATTTCTCGGGCGGTTTCTCCAACTCGCGCGGCCTTGGCTACACCATCCAGATCGACAACCCCTTCCTGCCGCAGGTCGTGAAGGACGCTATGGTTGCCGCCGGACGGACCAATATCACCGTTTCCAAAGGCATTTACGATGCCGGAAATATCGACTTCCCGGTCGAGAACAAGACGCCGCACGGCACCATCGGCATCAAGGGCGATCTGGGCGGCACCTGGAGCTATGACGCGCATTATTCCTATGGCGAAAACCGGTTCCGCAGCGATTTCTCCAACAACTTCTCCCCGGTATTCACGGCACTCGCGCTCGATGCCGTGATCGACCCGGCGACCGGCAATGTTGTCTGCCGCTCCACCCTGTCGGGTACCAATCCGCTGGCGCAGGGATGCCGCCCGCTCAATATCTTCGGGCCGACCGCCAGCACGCGGACGACGCCCGATGCGCTGGCCTATACCCACCGCTCTGATTTCAACGCCGTGCTCTACAAGCAGCATGCGGCGGGCATCAACGTGCGCGGCGAACCGTTCAGCACCTGGGCAGGCCCCGTCGCGGTTGCCTTTGGCGGCGAATATCGCAAGGAGTCCGAAGTGCTGACGGCTGGTCCGCTGGCCACAGCCGGACGCTTCGCCATTGGCAATGCGACCCCGTTCAGCGGCAAGTTCGACGTGACCGAGGGCTATCTGGAAACCATCGTTCCGCTCGCCAGCTCGCTCGATGTCAATGCCGCCATCCGCTATGCCGATTACAGCACAGCGGGCGGGCAGACGACCTGGAAGGTCGGCAGCGTCTGGGAACCGCTGGACGGGCTGCGCTTCCGCGTCACCCGCTCGCGCGACATCCGGGCACCGGCCATTTACGAGCTGTTCTCGCCGGGATCGTTCATCACCACGGCGCTGACGGTCAATGGCGTGACCGCCGTCATTCCGCAGAACCGCACCATCGGCAACCCAAACCTCAGCCCGGAAAAGGCCGATACGCTGACCATCGGCGTGGTTGTCCAGCCGGTCGCCATTCCGGGCCTGCGCGCCTCGCTCGATTATTACAAGATCAACCTGAAGGACGCGATCGACTCGCAATCGGCCGCAACCATCGGGGCGGCCTGTACCGCCGGCGATATGCTGAGCTGCAGCTTCATCACCTTCGCAGCCAATGGCACCACGCCCATCCAGCTTGTCGCACCGGTGCAGAATCTCAGCCAGTTCGAAACCAGCGGGCTGGACATGGCATTGCAATATCGCGCCGACTTGACCGACAACAGCTCGCTCACCACGCGCTTCACCGGCACCTATGCTTTGCATGCCTATATCGACGGCATCGACCGGGCCGGGGAAAACGGCATTGGCAGCCTTGGTTCCACCCCGCGCTTTCGCGGCAATCTAAACGAGACCTATTCCAATGGGCCGTTCTCGATCACCGCGCAGATCTACTACATCAGCAAGGGCAAGCTGAATAACCAGTTCAACACCATCCCGGCGCTGACCATCAACAACAATACGGTAAAAGCGGCAGCCTATCTGAACCTGTTCGCATCGGTAAAGGCCAGCGAGAATCTGGAGGTTTCGGCCAGCATCTACAATGCGTTGGACAAGGACCCGCCGGTCAGCCCCTATGCCACCCAGGGCCAGGCCGTGAACGGCCAATATTATGACAAGATCGGTCGCGTCTTCCAGATGGGTGTGAAGGTGCGCTTCTGAAAAAGGGGGCGGCCCTGGCGTCGCTATGGCAACGCCGGGGTCGTTATGTTAGATATTGTATAATGTGATTCATCTTTATCGGGGATCGGCAGGCCATAAGAGCCTGCCTTTTCCGTAATAGGCATTGGAGAGGGCAAGTGATGCGGTCACAATCACCATGGGCGCAGCGGACTGCGCGATTGTCATTGCCCGGATTTTGCAGGCACCTTGCCCTTGCCAGCGCCGCCATCGCGGCGGTCACCTCCCCTGCGCTGGCGCACAAGCATGAGACGGCGGCACCCGTCACCATCGAGCGCCAGGGGTCCTTCACCGTCGGCGGCACCGTGATTGGCGATCCCGACAAGGCGACGCTCGCCTGTGATCACGGCTTTGTCGAATATCAGATTCCGGTGAAGGCGCGCAAAACCGCGCTGATGCTGTGGCACAGCTCCTCGGCGCAGGTCTGGCAGAACCGCTGGGATGGCGGCGAAGGTTTCCAGACTATCTTCCTGCGGCGGAATTTCCCGGTCTATCTGTGGGACGGACCGCGCGTCGGACGCGCCAATTGGGGATGCGAGGAATATCCCTACAAGCCGGTGCCGGGACGCGACCAGGGCAATTTCATCGCCTGGCGCTTTGGCCCCGAATATCAGAGCTGGTATGAAGGCGTGCAGTTTCCGACCGGCGACGCAGAGGCCTGGAACCAGGCGACACGGGCGCGCTATGACGAATTCGATACGGTCGAAAATGCCGTTCTGCAGGCCGATGCCGCAGCAAAGGCCGTCGACCGGATCGGCCCGACCGTGCTGGTGACAAATTCGGCGGGCGGCCTGCGCGCCCTCGCCACCGCGATCAAGAGCGACAATGTGAAGGCCATCGTTGCTTATGAGAATCCGGGCTTTGTCTATCCGCTGCCTGAAAATGGCGAGGAACAGATACCCGCCGGGCTTTATGGGCCGATCTATGTTCCCAAGGAGGATTTTCTCAAACTCACCCGCATCCCCATCCAGTTCGTCTGGGGCGACAATATCAGCACCTCGAAAATCTGGGCGCCTGCTCTCGCACGGTGCCGCGAATATGTCGACCTGATCAACCGCCATGGCGGCAAGGCAGAGCTGCTGGTGCTGCCCGACAAGGGCATATACGGCAACACGCACATTCCCTTTGCCGATCTCAACAATGTCGCGGTCGCGGACCAGCTTTCGCTGTTCCTCAAGGAAAAGGGGCTGGATCAGTGATGCAGGCCGGACATTCCGTTCCGCCGATGCTGTTCAGAGCATAAGGGCGGTATAATGGCCCTGACCACAAGACAGCTGAGCCGCCGGGCGGTGCTGGCCGGGGCATGCGCCATGACCGCCGCCTGCGCGGTGCGCCCATCGCTGTCCGGCGCGGCTGCCAATGCCGAAGCCGATGCGCTGTATGACAGCCATCTGCATTTCTTTTCCAACGACATTGCCCGCTATCCGATTGATCCGCGCAATGCCCGCGAGCCGGAGGATATCTTCCGCGCCCGCATCATGACCGACCCCGGCACGCCAGAAAAAATATTCGCGCTGTGGCAGGCATCGGGCATTTCGGCGGGAACCGGCGTGCAATATAGCGGCGCATACAAGACCGATAACAGCTATGTGCTCGACATGGCCGACCGGTTCCCCGGAAAAATCCGGCCCGAAATCATCATCAGCGCGCGTGATCCCGAGGCCGTCAGCCATTTGCGCGGCTTTGCCGGGTCGCGCCGGGTTGCGGCGGTGCGCCTGACCGGCTTTGTCGATGCAACCGAGGATATCAGCTGGCTGAACTCCCCTGCAGCGCTGGACATTTGGGGCGCGGCGAACGCACTCGGCCTGCCGGTGGCGATCACATTCCTGCCGCCCAAGGGCGCATCGCAATCGCTCAGCGCAATCAAGACGCTGGCGGATCGCTTTCCTGACTGCACGATCATCCTCGAACATTTTGGCAGGCTGGTCGATTCCGATCTGGCACCAGTCCATGTCGCGCTGGCGCCCTATCGCAAAATCCATTTCAAGCTGACCACCAACGTCATCGACGAGCTGAAGGAAAGCGGGCGATCGACCGCTGACTTCACGCGGCGCGCGGTCAATATCTACGGACCGGACCGGATCATGTGGGGGTCCGATTTCGGCAACACGCTGCGCCCCTATGCAGACATGGTCGCCGATGCCCGTGCAGCCTGCGCACAGCTCACCGAAACCGAACGCCGACGCCTGTTGCACGACAATGGCAATGCGATGTTCAAGGCATAGACAGCAAGGATTGAAGGGATTTTGATGACCGATGTGATGACGCGCCAGCTGGCGACCGGCAAGGCTGCGGTAGAGCTTCTCCTGCGACCCGGATCAGTCGCGGTGATCGGCGTTTCCGCCAAGCCGCGCTCGGCAGGGCGCACGGTGTTGCAGCTGCTCCAGATCAACAATTTTGCTGGCGACATCCATCTGGTCGGTCGCAGCGGCGGCGATATTGACGGCATCCCCGTGCTGCCGGAAATTGACGATCTGCCCGAAGGCATTGACCTGGCCATATTTGCGCTTCCTGCCGCCGGTGTGAAGGCAGCACTGGAGGCCTGTGTGCGGCGCGGCGTCCGCGCCGTCACGATCTTCTCCTCCGGTTTTGCCGAGGTGGGCAATCGCGAAGGTCAGGATGAGCTGGTCAGGATCGCCCGCGAAGGCGGTGTGGCGATGCTCGGCCCGAACTGCCTCGGCTATACAAATTTCGTCGACGGCTTCGCGGCCGGATTTGCGGCCGCCTTTCCGGTCAACAGGCTGAAAGCCGACCGGATCGACCCTGCCATTGCCTATGTCTCGCAAAGCGGCGGCCTGATGGCCTATGCCCGCGCAACGCTGGAGGCGGTGAACCTGCCGACCGCCTATTCGGTATCGACCGGGAACGAGGCGGGTGTCGGCCTTGCCGATTTCATCGAATTCTTTGCCGATGATCCCGCCGTGGGCGTCATCTCGCTCTATCTGGAGGAGGTGCGCGATCCCCAGGCCTTCATGGCCGCGGCAAGCTATGCCCGTTCAAAGGGCAAGCCGGTGGTGATGATCCATCCCGGACGCAGCGCCGAGGCGCAGGCGGCGGTGCAATCGCATACCGGGGCGCTGACCGGCGATTATGACGTGATGCGCGTCCATCTGGCGCACGCTGGCGTGGCGCTCACCGATACGCTGGAACAATGGGCCGATGTCACCGAACTGATGGCGCGCTTTCCCGAACCGCCCGTCAAAGGGCCGGGCATCGTGACGTTTTCGGGAGGCTTTTGCGCCATTGCCCATGATTATTGCTCTGACATTGGCCTGGAAGTGCCCGATCTGTCGCCGCATGTTCGTGCAGAACTTGCGCCGCAGCTGCCAGATTATCTGCCTCCCAACAATCCGCTTGATCTGGGCACCGAATCCCTTTGGAAACCGGAAATTACGGAGATCGGCACCAAGGGGCTGATCGACGATCCGGCTATCGGATCGGTGGCGGTATGCCTCGCCATCGCCAATCCCCCGGCGCAGCGCGCCTATGGTGCGGGTTTCATCAACGCCCTGAAGGACCATCGCAAGCCCGCCATTTTTGCACTGCCCAATTCGGAACTCGACCCCGATTTCGAGGCTGGGCTGGTCGACAATCGCATCATCTTCAGCCGCTCCGCCGAACGGACAATCCAGTCCATGGCGCTGGCGACATTCCATGGCCGCGCGCTCCAGCGCTCGGCCCGCGCAGTGACCCCGGAGCCATTTGCGGGGCTGCCTGCGCTTGGCAAGGGCACCATCGCCGAATGGCAGGGCAAGGAATTGCTACGCGCTATCGGCATTTCCGTGCCGCCCGGCGGCCTTGCAACCAGCGCAGACGAGGCGGTGGAGATCGCCGAAAAGGTCGGCTATCCGGTCGCAATCAAGGCACAGTCGGCGGCGCTTGCCCACAAGACCGAGGCGGGCGGCGTCATCCTGAACCTGGGCGATGCCGATGCCCTGCGCAAGGGCTGGGACAGGCTGCACGACAATATCAGAAAGGCGCAGCCGGGGCTCAGCCTTGACGGCGTGCTGGTCGAGAAAATGGCGGCCAAGGGGCTGGAACTGGTGGTTGGCGCGCGCCGCGATCCCAAATGGGGGCCGGTCATGCTGGTCGGGCTGGGCGGCGTCTGGATCGAGGCGATTGGCGATGTGCGCCTGATGCCCTGCGATCTGGCCGAGGAAGACATTGTTGCCGAAATCCGCCAGCTGCGCAGCGCCAAGCTGCTGGGGCCGTTTCGCGGCGCACCGCCGGTCGATGTCGTGGCGCTGGCGCGCACCGCGTCGCTGGTCGGCAGGCTGATGCTGACCCGCCCCGAAATCGTCGAGATCGACATCAACCCGGTCTTTGCCCATGCCGAGGGCGAAGGCGTTACCGCGGTCGATGCGCTGATCGTCACCGCTCCATAAGACGGGCAGAAGCAGGAAAAACCATGTCCGAACAATATGTAACCTATGAGCTTGACGGAGAGATCGCCCTGGTCGGCATCGACCGGGCTGACAAGCGCAATGCGATCAGCACCCCTGTCATGACCCAGCTGCGCCTCGCCTTTGTGCGGGCGGCAGAGGAAGCCCGGGCCGGAGTGCTGTTCGGCCATGGCGACAATTTCTCGGCGGGGCTGGATCTGGCCGAAGCGGCAAGCTGGATGAAACAGGGCAGCGCGCCAAAGATCCGTGCGCGCGGGCGCTGGACCCGCCCGCTGGAGCTGGTCGCACGGGGCGGCCTGCCATGGGTGGCAGCGCTGAAAGGCGCGTGCATCGGCGGCGGGCTGGAAATTGCCGCAGCCTGCCATGTGCGCGTGGCCGACGAGACGACCTTCTTTGCCCTGCCCGAGGGCAAGCGGGGCATTTTCGTCGGCGGCGGCGGCGCCGTGCGCATCCAGCGGCTGATGGGCTATGCCCGCATGGCCGATCTGATGCTGACCGGGCGCGTGCTGAGCGCGGCTGAGGGCGAGCGCGCCAATCTGTGCCAATATGTCGTGCCCGCCGGGCAGAGCCTGGACAAGGCCAAAGAACTGGCAAGGGCAATCGCCGCCAATGCGCCCAGCACCAATTGGGGCATTTGCGCGGCGCTGCCCCGCGTCAACGATATGGGCCATGAGGACGGGCTGTTCTTCGAGGGACTGATCGGACAGGCATCGCGCGGCACTGAAGGCACGGCGCGGATCGAGAAGTTCCTGGGCGGCGAAAACAAGGTTGTCGCCCCGGACCGTAAGGAGGTTTGATCCATGGCACTGCACGATTCCGCCATCATCGCCTATGGCGAGACCAAGATCGTCCAGATCAGCGACCGCGATGTGTGGGAGCTGGGCGCCGACATATTGGAAGAGCTGCTCGACAAGACCGGGTTCGAAAAGGGAGAGATTGACGGGCTCATCCTCTCCTCATCGATGACCGGTGCGGGCAATCCCTTCTGGTCGCAGGCGACCGCCGATGCCCTGGCGCTGGAGGTCGATTTCTGCCAGACGGTGGACATTGGCGGCTGTTCGCCGCTGGGCGCAGTGGCACGGGCCAGCGCCGCCATCGACGCCGGTTTCGCCACCAACATCCTGTGCCTCTATGCCGACACGGCGGTTGCCGAGACCAACGCCCGCATGCGCGCCTTTGGCCAGGAATGGACCACGCCGGTCGGCTATCTTGGCCCGCCAGCCGCCTTTGGCCTGCTGACCCAATATTATGAGCATCATTACGGGCTGGACTATCGCGCGCTCGGCAAGCTGGCTGTGGCGCAGCGTGACCATGCCGTGCTCAACGACCTGGCCTGCGAAAAGCTGCGCAAGCCGATCACCGTGGACGACTATGTCAATTCGCGCATGATCAACGATCCGGTCAGGCTGCTGGACAGCGTCATGCCCTGTGACGGGGCGAGCGGCCTGATCGTCACCAGCCGCAAAAATGCCGAAAAGCGGGGCTTTACCAAATGCGCCATTCCCATCGGCTATGGCGAGCGAACCAATCTGGGTGCGGCGCGGTCGATCGTCGATCCGACCGATACCGGGCACCGGATTGCCGGGGCGAAATGCTTTGCCCAGGCGGGAATGAAACCGGCGGACATCGCATCCTTCCATCCCTATGACGATTTCATCATCGCCATCATGATGCAGCTGGAGATGCTGGGCTTTTGCGAGCACGGCCATGGCAGCGCTTTTGTCAACGAGACCGATTTTCACTTTACCGGCAACCTTCCGCTCAACACCGGCGGTGGCCAGATTTCCGCCGGACAGACCGGGCTGGCGGGCGGCGGCACCAACGTCATAGAGGCGGTGCGCCAGCTGTTCGGGGAGGGCGGCGCGCGCCAGGTGAGCAACACCGCAAATGCGCTGGTCACCGGGATTGGCGGCATTCCCTATGGCCGGAACTGGAACACCAGTTCGGCAATGATCCTGACCCCCAATGGCTGACGGAGGACGCATGATGACCGAGATGAACGATCTGAGCGGCGTCGAACGGACACTCCCCGTCGAGCGCAGCTTCACCAAGCCGTTCTGGGACGCGACACGCGAAAAGCGGCTGCTGATGCAATATGACCGTGTGGCCGGAGCGTATCAATTCTATCCGCGCGCAACCAGCATCTTCACCGGCAAGGCATCGAACCTGGAATGGCGCGAAGTATCGGGCAAGGGCAGCATCTACACCTTTACCATCGCCCGGCGCGGCCGACCGCCCTTTCGCGAGCATGAACCCTATTGGCTGGCGATGGTGCGGCTGGACGAGGATGTCGCGATCATGGCCAATGTCGTGAATTGCAGCACCGGGCAGATGGCGACGGGACTGCGCGTCAGGCCGGTCTGGGCACCGCTGTCCGACGGCCGCAACCTGCTGATGTTCGAACCGAACGTCTGAACGGGCGATCAGGCCTCGGCGCGATAGGCGCTGGCAAGGCTCGCCTGAATATCGGCGACCGCCGCCTGCAGGCTGGCCGCCATGGTCCGGGCAAGCTCTGCCTTGCGGTCACGCGGCACCACGACCGACAGGCTGCCGATCACCATTTCCTGCTGGTTAAATACAGGCAGGGCAATGCCCTGCATGCCGCCGGGCAGTTCCCCGCGCGTCACGATAGCCCCCTCGCGGCGCAGCTGGCGCAGGTTGCGCTTGACCGCATCCCAGTCATCGCCAAGGCCAACCTCCCCGAATGCGCCGGGATCACTGTCATAGATCGGGCGGACGGTGCGGAAATTCATATGCGCCAGTATCGCCTTTGACGGCGCGCCGCGATGCAGCGGCATGGGCTGGCCGCGCCCATAGCTGACCGGACGGCGAACCTGGTCGAGCACATATTCCGGCCCCTCGACCGATTCCAGATGCACGCACATCACCTTGGTCCGGAACAGGCGGCACAGCAGCACCCAGACGCCATTGCCAAGATCGGTGGCGAGATGATGCATGATCGGTGCCGCCGATGCGATCAGCGGGTCATGCAGCCGCATCTGCCGGTCATACTGGATGATGGCCGGGCCGAGCGTGTAATTGCCCGGCGTATCGGCGGAGAGCAGCCCGGCCTCCACCAGGCTCTTAAAATAGCGATAGGCGGTGCTGATGGTAAGGCCCAGATCGGCAGCAGCCTCCTCCACCGTCCATTGCGGCCGCTCCATGGTGAAGAGCGCCAGAACATTGAGAAGGCGATTCGCGGTCGACATGCGTGCAACTATTGGACCGGACCGGCATTATTTCCAAGCATCGCCATTCAGGCTCAGCTCTCGTCGGTCATCTCCAGCAGGTTATGCGCCAGTTTGGTGAGCAGTTCGTCCAGATGCTCGATTTCCTGCCCGGACAGATTCTGCATGATCCGGGCGTGAAAGGCGGTGCGCAATTTCATGATCGGCTTGTAGAGTTTCTTGCCTGCAGGCGTCACGGTCAGGATTGGCGAGCGGCGGTCCGCCGGATTTTCGCGGCGGCTGATCAGGCCGCGCGCCTCAAGCGAACTGGCCGCCCGGCTGACCTCTGCCCGGTCCACCCATGCGCGCATCGCAATCTGCCGGACCGTGAGCCCTTCGGGCAATAATGTCAGCCGGGTGAGCACGCGCCATTCGGTGATCGAGATTTCGGAATTTTCGGCAAGCGTCCGGTTGGTTAGCCGGTCCATGACCTTGGCCAGCAGCGAAATGCGAAAGGAGGGGAAATCAAGGCCTTCCAGCTTCCAGCCATCCAGCCTGTCTTCATCTACCGGCGACTCCGTCGCCCCTCTCCCCGCTTCACTCACCAACTGCCCCCTGCCTGTTTCCGGCCTGAATTTTCCCCATAATCCTCTGACTGTCAGGTCTACACGCTATTGCAGGGCGGTCAATCGCCACGGGCAAGGCAGCAGGAGCGCCGCACTGGCGGTGCTGCCAGATGCGCAGCGAAAAGTACATAAATATGGCCGAAGGCTTGCAGCATCAATCTCATTGAGCTATCAACAAAAGTGCCAAATAATCCATATGGAGGGGTTTCTGAAAATCTGCCCGTGCGGGAAGTGACCGATCCGAATATTCGGCACGGATCACGACCAGGTGCATGACAATCTTCCGCATCATCCGCCGGGCAAGGCAGCTGACCAGCCAGCATCCAGCCTATCCGATATTATAGACCAGGGGAATCTTGAATGACCGACATTGCAGGCACCGGAATAGCCTATCCAAAGCTTAAAATGTACATTGATGGCGAATGGATAGAGGCTGGCGAACGGCGCACCCATGCCGTGCTCAATCCGGCCACCGGCGATGTCATTGGAGAGGTTCCGCTGGCCGACGCCAGCGACCTTGATCGCGCGCTTGCCTCCTCCGGTGCAGGCTTCAGGGCATGGAGCAAATCCACCGCCCAGCAACGTGCTGCGGTTCTGAGCGGCGCGGCACGGCTGCTGCGCGAACGCGGCGAGGAAATTGCCGTCAACGCCACGCGCGAGGAAGGCAAGACGATTGGCGAGACGCGCATCGAGCTGAACGTCGTCGCCAACCTGTTCGATTTCTATGCCGGGGAGGCACAACGCATCTATGGCCGGGTGCTGGTGCGTCCGTCCGGGCAACGCTCGCTGATCATGAAGGTTCCAGTCGGGCCTGTTGCGGCCTTTGCCCCGTGGAATTTCCCGCTGGGCAATCCGGGGCGCAAGCTGGGCGCGCCCATCGCGGCGGGCTGCTCCGTCATCCTGAAACCCGCCGAGGAAACGCCCGCATCGGCGATGGCCGTGGTCCAGGCGCTGGTCGATGCCGGGCTGCCCAAGGGCGTGGTTCAGCTGGTGTTCGGTGTTCCCGACGAGGTTTCGCGTCACCTGCTCGCCAGCCCGATCACCCGCAAGCTGAGCTTCACCGGATCGACAGTAGTCGGCAAGCATCTCGCCAAGCTGGCCGCAGACACGATGAAGATCACCACCATGGAGCTGGGCGGCCATGCCCCGGTCATCATCTTTGACGATGCCGATCTTGAACGGACCGTTGACATTCTTGCCGCGTCCAAGATGCGCAATGCCGGACAGGTATGCGTGTCGCCGACGCGTTTTTATGTGCAGGATGCCATTCACGACCGCTTCGTCGCCGCCATGAAGGAGCGCATGGCGAGAGCCGAAGTCGGCGATGGCCTGAGCAGCGGCACATCCATGGGTCCGATGGCCAATGCCCGGCGTCCCGACGCGGTCGAGGCGATGGTGGCCGATGCCGTCAGCCATGGCGCAGGACTGGAACATGGCGGGGAACGGATCGACAATCGCGGCTTTTTCTTCCGCCCCACCCTGCTGTCCGAAGTGCCCGTCAGCGCGCGGATCATGAATGAGGAGCCGTTCGGCCCGGTCGTGGTCACCGCCCGTTTCTCCACCTTTGATGAGGTTGTCGAACAGGCCAATCGCCTGCCCTATGGGCTGGCCGCCTATGCCTTCACCGAAAACGGACGGCAGGCCAACATGATCGCGGATGCGGTCGAAAGCGGCATGGTGGGCGTCAATACGGTGATGATCGCCGGAGCCGACACCCCGTTCCAGGGCGTAAAGGAAAGCGGCCACGGATCCGAAGACGGCCCCGAAGGCGTCGAGGCCTGCCTCACCACCAAATCCATCCACCAGGCCTGAGGCAGACACCATGACCGAACTGAAAATGGGCGGCGCGCCCGGCTATCTGCGCATCGCGACCGAAGAGGCATTCTCCACACCCGAACTGATGGCGGCCTTTCGCGACGAGCTGGCCGGGCCGGACGTCGACCCCGGATTTCAAAGCCTGATCGGATTTTATCTCGATCACCCCGCCGAACGTCCCAAATTCATCAACCGCGCGCTGATGGACCTGGGCGAGGAACGCATTGCCGATATGGATGCCCGCGGAATCGACCGGCAGGTGCTGGCCCTCACCGCCCCGGCAACCAACGCCATTCGCGATATCGACAAGGCGAGCATGGTCGCGGAATCCGCCAATGACCGGCTGGCCGAGGCCATTGCGAAATATCCCGACCGGTTCAGCGGCATGGCCGCATGCGCCCTGCAGGATGCGCATCGCGCCGCGCGCGAGATCGAACGGGCGGTCACCAAGCTTGGCCTGACCGCGGTTGTCATCAACAGCCATATTCTTGGCGAATATCTCGACAATCCAAAATTCCATGAGGCGCTGGAGGCGGCAGAGGCACTGGACGTGCCAATCTATCTGCACCCCAATACCCCGCCGGGCAACATGATCGGTCCGATGCTGGAATCGGGCCTGGATGGCGCGATTTTCGGCTTTGGCGTCGAAACCGGCATGCATGCGCTGCGCATCATTACCAGCGGCGTTCTGGACCGGTTCCCCAGATTGCAGATCATTATCGGCCATATGGGCGAGGCATTGCCCTTCTGGCTCTATCGTCTCGACTATATGCACCAGGCCGGCATCCGCGCGGCACGATATGAGTGCATGCCGCCGCTCAAGCGCGAAAAGGTCTCCAATTATCTGCGGGAAAATTTCCACATCACCAATTCGGGCGTCGCCTGGGAGCCGGCGATCAAGTTTACCCAGAGCGTGATCGGGGAGGATCGCGTCCTGTATGCGATGGACTATCCCTATCAATGCCCGGCCGAGGAAGTTGCGATCCTCGACAATATGGACATGCCGCTGGAGACCAAGCGCAAATTCTTCCAGACCAATGCCGAAAAACTGTTCAGGATTGGCAGCGGCGCATAACGGCCCGCGACTGCTTTCGGCCGAACGGAACTTGCGGGTCCGCCAAAGGCGCGGTGCAGCTCAGTCGCCCAAAACCAAGCAACCCCCTTCCCTTGCGGGAAGAGGGTTGAGGAAGGTTGGCTTCGATCATCTCCGGCTTTTAGATCGGAGAAAGTCGGTGCCGGTACTCAGTTCAAATCAAATCAGGATGATCTGAAGCCGACCCCCAATTAGCGGATCAGGCTCAGGACGCCCTGCTGGCTCTGGTTCGCCTGGGCGAGCATCGCCGTGGAAGCCTGGCTGAGGATCTGGAATTTCGCCAGCGAGGTCGTTTCAGCCGAGAAGTCAGCGTCTTCGATCCGCGAACGCGATTCAGACAGGTTGGTGACGCGGCTGTTCAGGCTGGAAACAGTAGCCTGCAGACGGTTCTGGGCAGCACCCAGACCTGCCTGAGCGGTCGTCACGGTGTTGAGAGCGGCGTCCAGAGCGGTCAGCGCGGTACCGGCGCCAGCAGCGGTGCTGATGTCGAGTGCGTTGACAGCCAGGGCAGTCGCGTCGACGTCGGTCAGCGTAACGGTGACCTGTTCGCCAGCAGCCGTACCCGTCTGGATAGCGACCGAAGCGTTGGTGCCGTCGAGCAGCTTCACGCCGTTGAAGTCGGTGCGGCTGGAAACGTCGCCAATCTGTGCGATCAGCGCGGTAACTTCCGCCTGCAAGTTGGTACGGTCGCCAGCGCTCAGGGTGCCGTTGGCAGACTGAACAGCCAGTTCACGCATGCGCTGCAGCATGTTGGTGATTTCGTTCATGCCGCCTTCAGCGGTCTGGGCCAGCGAAATACCGTCGTTGGCATTGCGCATCGCGGCGTTGAGGCCACGGACCTGCGACGTCATGCGGGTGGCAATTGCCAGGCCAGCTGCGTCATCGCTTGCGCTGTTGATGCGGCGACCGCTCGACAGGCGCTCAATTGCCTGGGAGAGGCCCATTTCGGCCTTGGTCGACGAATATGCGGCGCGCATTGCCGTCACATTGGTTCCAATAACAGTCATCTGTCGTTCCTTTCACTTTCTCGATCGGGGCGGCCCGGATCATCCAAAGCGGCCTCGGAAGCGTTAACGACGATTGCCTGAGCGCATTAAGCAAAAAAATTCAGGTTCTCGTCCCTATGGCCCGTCGCCCATTCCACAGCGTCAATTTTTTGACGCCATTGCTTTGACACCGGCGTCATTAAATTGACGTTTGGCCCCGATCGCCCCGACCCATCCGATACAAAAGCACGCTTTTGCGCGGATACTCCGATTGGCACGACCCTTGCGTAAAGGGGAAACGCCGAACTTTAATGTTAACGGATCGGCACACATCGGATTAAGTCGGGGGACTGAAAAAATGATCAACTGCGTGCTTAGCAAAGCCGTTTCGGAAAAACTGCCGACCCTGTCGGTCTGGCTGAAAGGCGCATGGCTTAACCCTGTCATCGCCGAAAACGGCGAACGCCAGGGACAGGGCACCGCCGCTCCGGTCCATATTCTTCTGGACAGTGAAATCGGCTCCGCCACGCATCGCGACATTCTTGTTTCCTTCCGCGACGACGAACCGCGCTTCGTGCCCGCCGGTAGCGGACTGCCCGCCCGCGTTGAGTTCGGCTTTGAAGATATGGCCTTTGCCCATGCGCTGATCGCAGAGTTGGTCCGCGCCGGAAACGGCCCGGCAGTCGGCGAACCCGCCACCGCGCGCCAGATGGATTATGCCGTCAAGGTCGCCCGCAGCGAGGCCAACGTCCTGATCCAGGGCGAGACCGGCACCGGCAAGGAAGGCATGGCGCGCTTTGTCCATGACAACAGCCCGCGCGCAAAGGGCAGCTTTGTCGCCGTCAACTGCGCCGCGCTGCCCGATACAATGGTCGAGGCCATTTTGTTCGGTCACAAGAAGGGCGCGTTCACCGGCGCAACCGCAGAGGCGGAAGGCCTGTTCCGCGCCGCCGATGGCGGCACCCTGTTCCTCGACGAGATCACCGAGCTGCCCCTGCCGCTGCAGGCCAAGCTGCTTCGCGCGCTTCAGGAAGGCGAAATCCTGCCGGTCGGCGAAACCCGTCCGGTCAAGGTCGATGTCCGCATCATCTCTGCCGCCAACCGCAATTGCGCCGAACTGGTCGAGGCCGGAGATTTCCGCGAAGACCTTTACTGGCGCCTCAATGTCATGCCGATCGAGATCGCCGCGCTGCGCGACCGTCGCCAGGACGTCCGCGCAATCGCCGCAACCATGCTGATTTCCATGCAGGCGGGTTCCCCCGATTTCGCCTGGCCCAGCGCCCGTGCGCTGGATACGCTGCAGGCCCATGGCTGGCCGGGCAATGCCCGCGAGCTGGGCAATGTGCTGCAGCGCGCGCTGGTGCTGCGTGATGGCGACCGCATCGCCACCGACGATCTGGGCCTTGCCCCGATCCGTACCGTCACCATTCCCCGCGCCGATCCCGTCCCCGCCCGCAATGGCAAGACCATTGTGCGCGGTCGCGATCTGCACAGCCTGAGCCGCGCTGTCGAGCATGACGCGATCCAGCAGGCGCTGGACGAAACCGGCGGCAACCGGCGCGAGACTGCCAAGCTGCTGGGCATTTCGGAACGCACGCTGCGCTATCGTCTCGCCTCGATGCGCGAAATGGCCGAAGCGGCATAAGGCTGGAGACTGAGCAATGAGCACTATCAGCAACAGCATATTGGCCGCGCGCAATGCGATACTGGCGCAGAATGATGCGCTGGCCAAGGTTGGCAACGCCGCCAATCCCGCGAGCGGCGGCCAGGTCACGACCAATACCGACAAATTTGCCGGGGCCATGCGCGAGGCGATCAACCAGGTCAACGACCTGCAGCAGACCGCATCGGACGCATCGACCGCCTATGAACTGGGCCAGACCACCGACATCGCATCGGTGATGATGGCCAAGCAAAAGGCTTCGGTCGGCTTCGAGGCGACATTGCAGGTCAGAAACAAGCTGCTGTCCGCCTATCAAGACATCATGAACATGCCGGTGTAATCCATGTCAGAAATCACTCTCGCTTCACAGGATACCGGCGGCGCAATGCCCGACGGCAATCCCGCTTCAACAACCCTGCGGCCCATCGCCATGCCCGGCGTCAACTTCTCCGGGGGCAATTTCGGTGCGCAGATGCGCGGCTTCATGGCCCAGCCTGCCGTGGCCAGGGCGCTGCCGATGATCGGCTTCATCGCCGTGGTTGCCATGGCGGTGCTCGCCTGGGCTGCGCTGCGCGAACCGCCGCAGCGCGACCTGTTCCGCGGCCTTCCGGACAACGACAAGGCCGCCGTCGCGACCGCTCTGGACAGCGCGGGCATTGATTTCGACTTTGCGGACAATAGCGGCGCGATTACCGTATCCGAAAACGACTATCACAATGCCAAGATGATGCTGGCCGCACAGGGCCTGCCCCGCAGCGCACCCAGTGGCGACGATCTGGTGTCCAGCATGCCCATGGGCGCAAGCCGCGCCGTCGAGGGCGAAAAACTGCGCACCGCGCGCGAAATGGATCTGGCACGCAGCATCGAGGCAATCGACTCCGTCGTATCGGCACGCGTTCACCTCGCCATCGATCCGCCAAGCATCTTCATTCGCGACCGCAACGAGCCCGCCGCATCGGTGATCCTTCAGCTTGCCCAGGCCGGACGGCTTGGCGATTCGCAGGTTCAGGCCATTGTCCATCTGGTCGCCAGTTCGGTGCCCGGACTGTCAGCGGACAATGTTTCCGTGGTCGACCAGAATGGCCGCCTGCTCTCGGGCGACAGCAACGGCCCCGGCAATGACGAATCCGAACGCCAGCTGCGCCTCAAGGAGCAGGTGGAGGAACGCTATCGCCGCTCGCTGACCACGCTGCTGACCCCGGTTCTGGGCGAAGGCAATTTCGTGGCAGAGGTTTCCGCCGATATCGACTTTACCGAGCGTCAGGCGACCAGCGAAACCTTCCCCGCTGACGAAGCCCGTGTTCGCAGCGAACAGCGCAGCTTCAGCACCGAAGAACAGGATAATCTGGGCGGCGGTGTTCCGGGCGCGCTGGGCAATGCCCCGCCTGCCGACACCGAACTGGCCACCAATGGTCCGGGCGATGCCAATTCGGAAGTGCCCGAACTGGCCGCAACCCCGGCCGGTCGCCGCAACGAACAGATCACCCGCAGCTTTGAGCTGGGCCGCCAGGTCGCCGTCACCCGCGAGCCTTCGGGCAATGTCACGCGGATTTCCGCAGCGGTCGCGGTGCGCAACCTGCCCGGTGGCAAGGAACGCTCCAAGGCGGAACTCGCCGCCATCGAGGCGCTGGTCAAGGGCGCCATCGGTTTCCGCGATGACCGCGGCGATCAGGTCGCGATTTCCTCGCGCAATTTCCAGACCGTGACCGAGGAAGAACTGCCCTGGTATGAGGCAAGCTGGGTCGGCATGCTGGTGCGCAACATCTCCGCGCTGCTGGTCGCGCTCGCCATCGTCTTCGGCATTGGCCGCCCGCTGCTGAAGCGTCGCGCCAAGGCCCAGGAGGCAGACCCCGACGCCGTGGCCGCCGCCGCGAGCCCGCTGCTCGCCCAGGCCATGGGCCGCAGCCCGGCAGGTGCAGCAGCACCGCCGCCGCCCGCAGAAAGCCCGCCGGTGACGCTCGACATGATCAGCGCCGCCCAGAGCTATCAGGAGCGCGCGCTGCTGATCCAGAATTTCGTCCGCCAGAACCCCGATCACGCCACACTGGTCGTTCGCGACCTGCTGCGCGCCGGAAATGGCGAGCTGAAGGAGCCGGCCAATGCCTGACACGCTGACCCGCGAACCCGAAGCACAGGCGGCTCCCATTGAGGCCGTGCGCAAGACGATGAGCGATGAACAGGCGGCGGCGATCCTGCTGCTGCTGTTCGCCGAGGAACAGGCGGCGGAAATCCTCTCCCGCCTTGAGCCTGACGAAGTCGTCAAGCTGAGCCAGAGCATGTACAGCGTCGCCGATGTCGGTGCCGAAGACATCAACAATGTTCTCGACATATTCATCAAGCGCGCCAGCAACCGCACCACGGTCGGCTATCGCGCCGATGACCAGATCGAGGGCATGCTGAAGCGCGCATTGGGCGACCGGCGCGGCGAGACCATGATTTCGCGCATTGCGCCGAAGAAAACCGTATCGAATCTCGACGCCCTGAAATGGATGGACCCTGTCGAAATCGCGATCATGGTCGAGAATGAACATCCGCAGATCGCAGCGCTGGTATTGTCTTTCCTGAAGCCGGAAATCGCCGCCAACGCCCTGCAACTGCTGCCCGGCGATATGCATGACGATGTCGTCTATCGCCTTGCAACGCTTGGCCCGGTGAGCAGCGAAGCGCTGGAGACCATCGAAGCCCTGCTGGAAAACCAGGGTGCGACCGCCAGCAGCGGATCGACCACGCCATCGGGCGGCACGTCCGAAGCGGCGGCGATCATGAACAATTTCAACAAGAAGGATTCGGCCCGGATCATCAAGGCGCTCGCCCGCCGGAACAAGGATATCGCCCGGATCATCGAGGACGAGATGTTTGTCTTTGCCGATCTGCTGCGGCTCGATCCCAAGGATCTGGGCACGCTTATGCGCGGTATCGAAAACGACATTCTGGTCCCCGCGCTCAAGGCCGCCGACGAAGAGCTCAAGCAGAAGATCTTCTCCTGCATGTCCAGCCGCGCGGCCCAGTCCATCCAGGACGAGATCGAGGATCGCGGCCCGATGCCGATGTCCGAAGTGGTCGAGGCACAAAAGGCGGTGGTCGCGGCGGCCAAGCGGCTTGCCGATGCCGGCGATATCGTGATCGGCGGAGGCGGGGACGAATATGTCTGACGTGCTTGGCAGCAATGCCGACAGCGAAGCCCCCCGGTTCCTCCACGTCTGGGAAGCGCAGTCGACCCCGTCCGCTTTTCGCCCCAGCGCGTTCGGCACGGTCGCCGATGGCTATTCGCTGATCGGCGATGACGAGGATGACGATGATATCGACCTGCCGGGCATGCAGGTTCAGGCCCATGCCGGTCCGACCATCGAACAGCAGCTTGCCGATGCCTATCAGCAGGGCCTGGACGATGGCCGCCGCATGGCGATGGACAGCCTGGCAGAGGATGAGGCGGCAAAGCTGCGACTGGCCGAGGCCGTGGAGCAGCTGCGCCCGCAGCTTTCCGACACCATCTGCCTGACCATCATGCGCACGGTGAAGGCGCTGCTGGAAAACTCCAGCGGTTTTGCCGAACCCGACCAGGCCATGCTGACCCGCCATTGCGAAACGCTGGTCCAGCTGGTCGGCAAGGACATGAACGCCGCGACATTGCACCTGCACCCCGCCGATCTGGCGCTGATGGGCGATGCCGAATTCGGCGTGCCGGTCGTTGCCGATGATACGCTGCGCCGGGGCACGATCTGCCTTGGCCATGCCGATGGCTGGGTCGAACAGGGTACCCAGCCGATGCTGGACGAACTGCAGAGCCTGATCGAGGAAGTGGAGGCGAACCGATGATCGCCGCCCAGATCGACGCCGTCGACGAACTCGCGCAGGAAATCCGCTCCATCGGGGCCGGACCGCGCCGCATCGGCAAGCTCGTCGCCCATGATGGCGGCATGCTGGAAGTCACCGGATTTGACTATCCGATCGGCTATGGCGGATGCCTGCGTGCCGCCGATGGTCGCAAGATCATGGCCGAAATCGCCGGTTTCCGCGGGTCGCGCGCGATGATGGTGCCGCTGGAAAGCGACGCCGCGCTGCGCAACGGCACCCGTGTCGAGCCCGATACCCAGTCGAGCCTCGCCAGTGTCGGCGACAATCTGCTGGGCCGTGTCATCGGCCCGATGGGCGAACAGCTGGACGGCTTTGGCCCGATCATCGCGCATGATCGCTGGCCGCTCGCCGGGCGCCGCGCCAATGTGCTCAACCGCGCGCGCGTGCGCGAACCCATCGACCTTGGCGTACGCGCCATCAATGCACTGCTGACCGCCGGGCATGGCCAGCGTATCGCCATCGCCGCCGGATCGGGTGTCGGCAAATCGGTGCTGATCGGCCAGATCATCGCCAGCGCCGAAGCCGATGTGATTGTCGTCGGCCTGATCGGCGAGCGTGGCCGCGAGGTCAGCGATTTCGTCGAGACCAAGATGGTCGGGCCGATGCAGGGCCGCACCGTGACGGTCGCGGTACCCGCCGACCACTCGCCCATATTGCGGCTGCGCGCCGCCTATCGCGCGACCGCCATTGCCGAATATTTCCGCGATCAGGGCAAGAAGGTGCTGCTGATCATCGACAGCCTGACCCGCATTGCCCATGCCCAGCGTGAAATCGGGCTGGCGCTTGGCGAACCGCCGACGATGAAGGGCTATCCCCCCTCCGCGCTGGCGCTGATCCCCCGCCTGGTCGAGCGCGCCGGCAATGACCGCGAAACCGGCGGTTCGATCACCGCGCTCTATACCGTTCTGGCCGATGGCGATGATCTCGACGATCCGGTGGTCGACGGCGCAAGGGCGATTGTCGACGGACACATCATCCTGTCGCGATCCATGGCCGAACAGGGCGTGTTTCCCGCCATTGATATCGGCAAATCGCTGAGCCGCGTCGCAACCGACATCATCAGCGACGATCATCGCGCGGCGATGGCGAATTTCCGGCGCATCTGGTCCGCCTATGAGGAAAATCGCGACCTGCTGCTGATGGGTGCCTATCGCGAGGGCAGCGATCCCAATATCGATGAAGCTGTTGCCCGGCGTGCAGAGCTGCTCGATTTCGTCCGTCAGTCGCCGCATGACCATGTTCCGCTGGCAGACAGCATCGCAGCGCTGGTCCAGGGATTCGGCGCATGAGCGCGCGGCTGAAAAGCTGGAAGCGCGTGCTGGCGGTGCGCGAGACGCAGTGCCGCATCGCGATTGGCGATGCCGTCAATGCGCAGCGCGCAGAGGCGACGCTGGAACACAACGCCGCGCGCCTCAAAAAACTGCAGCAGGCGGCCTATCAGACCGATGACTGCGCCAGCGGCAGCGCACTGCACGCCCAGCTGGAGCTGGGACAGCGGCTGTTGCAGGCCAATAACGAGATCGACAATGCGCTGACCCGCGCCCGGCAGAACCTTGCCCGTGCCGAGCGGCAACGCACTGCCGCCTATATCGAGCGCGAGACGACCGGCAAGCTGCTGGACCGCACCCGCATGGATATTAGCGAAACGGCGGAACGCAAGGCCGCCGCAATGCCCCGTTTCCAGAGAAAAACAAGAGGATGGAACGCATGAGCCTGTTCATCAACCAGAGCCTTTCCGGATCTTCGCTGCTGTCGCTTTCAGTTGGCATGCTTCCTGCTTCTACAGGCGAGATGACAGATTCGGGTTTCCTTGCCATGGCTGACCAGTCCGCCGCGCAATTCGCATCACGGGATGCGGAAATGCTCGCGCGCGCGCCGCTGCCCGGCATGGTCACGCCCGAAACCCGGACGATTGCCGATGACGCGACCGACCTCGGTGATGATGCCCGGATTGCCCGCAACACCGCGCATGCCGAACAGGATGAAGCCGATCCTGGCCAGGGCACCCCCGCCCTGCTGTCGCTGTTCGGCGAAATCGAAAAAGTCCTGCCCGAGCGTGTTCGCCCTGAACGGACCGAAAGCGGCGCGCCGTCCCTCGACGCGGACAGCAGCTCCGATCTGACCGGTATGGGTGAGGGCGATGCCGCCATCGCCGCGCCCTATGGCCGGAAGGCATCAGCCGCCAATAGCGAACAGCACGCTCCCGTCGGCCCGAACCGCGTGGCAATTTCCGATAATGGCGACGCGCGCGATGCGGAGCCGGTTCGCTTTACCCGGCTGGCAAACAGCCAGCAGTCCGCTCCTGCGGCCCCCGCCCCGGTCAAAGCTCCGGTCAAAGCTCCGGTCCCGACCCGGACCATTGCAGCAGAAACCAGACTGGTGACCGGTCCGGAAGCGGGCGACACGCAATCAGATGGTATCATCCGGACAAGCCCTGACGCTGTTCCGGCGGCGAACAACGCCCCCACCAATACCCCAGCCCGCGAGCCCGTCATCACCCGCCCCGCAAAGCCCCGGACCACCATCCGGGCCGAGGCGAACCCCAAGGCGGACGCCGCACCAATCGTCACTGACACGGTGATGGCACAGCCCGTTCCGGCTGCGGACACCGTCAGGATCATCGCTGATCGCCAGGCAGAACGTCCTGCCCCGGCAATGCGGACAGCCCCGGAACGCGCACCAGCCGAACCCGTGACGCGGACCGCGGAATCCGGCAAGGTCATTGATAACAGTGCTGAAATCCGCACCGCCAGTCATGACGAAGCGCCGGATCGCAAGGTCCGCATCGCGCGCGACGCAGCGCCCGAAGCCCTTACGCAGCCGGTGACGGTCACACCAATGGCCCAGCCCGTCGCCCAGGCTTTGCCGGTCGATAGCGACATCACAAACGCGACAGAAGCGGAAGGCGGGGATCGCCCGATCCTGCCCGCCGCGACGAACGAACCCGTGCGCCAGCCGCGCATGGCTGCGACCGAACAGGCCAGTGAGGCCACCCGCTCCAGCGAACCGGCGCTGCGCATGCCGGAACCGGCGGCGGCACCTGCCCGCCCCGTGGAAACATCCGCGCCGATGCCGCGTACCATGGCACCCTCCGCTGACGCCCGGCCGACCCGCCGCGCCGCCCGCGATACCGCGCCCTTGGTCGACGGCGACCTGCCGCTTGCCAGCGAACGGACAAACGCGCCGCAACCCCTGCCCGCATCGACCTATCCGGCCAATGAGGCCCTGATGGCGACTGCCCGCACGGTTTCGGGCGAGGATCTGTCCGGCGAGACCACCGCTCCGCGCATCTTTGCAAACAATCCGGTTCCGGCGGCCACGCCCGCGACCGTCAACACCCCTGCCCCGCGCAGCGAAACTCTGTCGAACATGCAGCAGCCGGCTGAAGCCACGCTGCAGCGCAGCGCCGCAACGGCTCGTCCCGCCGCGCGTACCATCCCCGGCAACCCCGTCCAGAATGAGGCGAATGGCTGGAACACCGCCATGGCCGCGCTCCACAATGCTGGCCAGCAGGTTCAGAATGGTGGCCAGGTTCAGGCCGCCGCTTCGAGCGAGGCCGCAGCCGCGGCTGCGCAGAATGCACCGGTTCCCTTTGATGCCGGTTTCATCGACCGCATCGGGCAGGAGATCGCCATTCTCGCCAAGGGACCGAATATGGTGAAGCTGCAGCTGATGCCTGAAAATCTGGGGCGGATCGATATCGAGCTGGTCAGCAGCGACCATCAGGACCAGGTGCGCATCGTCACCGAATCCGATGCCGTCCGCCAGACGCTGGCCGGTGCCCAGAACCGGCTGGAACAGGATATGCGCCAGGCCAATAACCGCCAGGCGGAAATCTCGGTCGAGCTGCGCCAGCAACAGGGCGGCATGGCCGGCCAGTCATCGGGCCAGCAGCGCGGCGGAGCCGAGCAACAGCCTGCCCATTATCGCAATACCGCAAGCCAGGATGGCAGCCGGAGCGGCGAGGAAGCCGTACGCCAGCCGCGCAATCCGCGTGAAGACGGAGTGCGCTATGCCTGATCGCAAACCCACCAACCAACCCATAGCCCAGATTGACTGTTAAAGTCGGAGATTGACAATGTCGGACAAGGAAAACGCACCGAAGAAAAAGGGACTGGTCAAGCGCCTGATGATCCCGCTCGTAATGGTTGCCGCGCTTGGCGGCGGCGGCGCTGTCGCCGGCTATTTCGCAGCCGGACAGATGGGTGGACACGGCCCTGCCGAAGACCCCAATGCGCCCAAGATCGTCCTGAAGGACGGCAGCACCATTTCCGCTGCCGAAGCGGGCATCGCCCAGAAGAGCACCGGCAAGAAGGCGATGGGCGACCATTTCAAGGTCACCTATTACCAGATCGAACAGCCCTTTACCGCCAATCTGCGCGGCAATACCGGCTTCATGCAGGCATCGCTGGCAGTGTCGACCTATTATGACGAGAAGGTCGTCGAGGCCCTGCAGCAGCACGACATTGCCATCCGTTCGGCGGTGATCCTCGCCATTTCCGAAAATGACGCGCTCAGCCTTGAATCGCAGAGCGGCAAGGAACGCCTGAAAACCGAACTCAAGGATACGATCAACCACGTCCTTGAAGAAAAGACCGGCTTTTCGGGCATTGACGATGTCTATTTCACCAATCTGGTCGTCCAGTAAACGATTGAGAAGACAGGAAATAGCGATCAGATGAGCAAGGTTACGCATCCCGGCAGCGCCAGCGAAGCCCCGGCCCGCAACGCCGAACACAGCTTTGCGCGGCAGGATTCCGATCAGAAGACCGTCGTGCCCGTGCTGCGCCGTGTTTCGCGCACGCTCGCCACGCTGCTGCGCGGGTCGATGGAACAGATCAGCGCCGCCAAGGTAAAGGTCGATGCACCGGAACCGGAATTCACGGTCTATGAATCCTGGGTGGGCCAGCAAAAGGACCTGGTCAGCCTGTGCACCTATCAGCTTGCGCCGATGAAGGGCCGCATCCTGCTGAAATTCGATCCGGCCATGATCTCCGCCATGGTCGATGCGTTTTTCGGCGGCGCCATTCGCGAAGGCACGATGGTCAAGAAGGACTTCACGCAGACCGACCTGCGCCTGATCGACCGGCTGGCCAAGATACTGGCCGGGAATATCGGCATAGCCTGGAGCGAATTCGGCAGCTTTGCCTGTCACTATGCCGGCCATGCCAGCAGCACCGACGCGGTGCGCATCGCATCGCCCAGCGCCCGCATTGTGCTGCAGCGCTATCGCCTGACCTTCCCGGACAATATCCGCTTCGAGCTGGAAATGCTCTACCCGCTCGATGCGCTGCATTCGGTCGACCAGATCGTGTCCAGCGCCAGCGAGGGCGATGAACGGTCGGGCGATCCGGTGTGGCGCGACAAGCTGGCCCAGGCCGTGGTCGACGTTCACCTGCCCGCGCGTTCGGTGCTGGCCCGGCCGACCCTCACCCTGCCCCAGCTGGCCGAGCTGAAGGTAGGCGACATCATTCCGATCCCCCCTGCCCGCAACCTGCCGCTGCTGATTGGCGAGCGGGTCTTTGCCCGCGGCAGCCTGGGCGAGCAAAATGGCCTCGCGGCCTTCAAGATTGAGCATATCGAGAAAGGATAATCACAGATGAGCGATATGACCGAAGCACCGCAAATGGCGGCAATAGAGGGCGGCAATGCCCTGCATGAGGCGGCAAGTCATTACCGCTTTCTTGCCGACATTCCCGTGCGGCTTTCCGTCGAAGTGGGCAGCGTTTCGCTGAAACTGTCGGAAATCATGGATTTATCCGAAGGTTCTGTGGTCGAGCTCGACCGCCAAGCCAATGAACTCCTCGATATCAATGTAAATGGCACGCTCGTTGCAAAGGGTGAAGTCGTGACGGTCGACGGCCGTTTCGGCATTCGCGTTGCCGAGGTGGTCACCAAGAATGTCGGCCAGGCGAAAGTCGAAAGGCGTGGCTAGTGACATATTACATAATCAAGCTGATTATCATGCTGCCGATCATGGGCGGCATGATCTACGGTGCGTTATGGGCTTATAAGAAATACCAACCCGGCCTTGCCGGAATGAGCCGCGAACAGGATTTGCGGCTCGTTGAAACCCTGACCATGGGAACCTTCGGCAAGCTCGCCGTGGTTGAATTTTCCGGTCAGAAAATCCTGCTTTCGGTGACTCGCGGCAAGATCGAGCCTCTGGCTCGCTCCCATGCGACCAACCCTTCGGCCAGCGCTCCAATCCCCCCGGCAGCGCTGGCCGAATCGGATCTCGATATCGCCCCCGAACTTGACGGCAGGAGCGCGTAACATGCGTATCCTGACCGTGTTGCTGGCCATATTGGCCGGACTGTTCCTGATGGCTGAGCCTGCCCTGGCCCAGGGTGCCGCTCCTGGCGCATCGACGGCCCTGTCCCGCGCGCTGGGCGATGTGGCTGGCGACGGCAAGCCGCTGACGCTGTCGCTGCAGATCCTCATCCTGATGAGCCTGCTGACGATCCTGCCGTCGCTGCTGCTCATGATGACCAGCTTCACCCGCATCATCATCGTGCTGGCGATTCTCCGCCAGGCGCTGGGGCTGCAACAGACCCCGCCCAACCAGGTGCTGATCGGCCTGTCGCTGTTCCTCTCCATGTTCGTGATGGCGCCGACCATTTCGGAGATCAACCAGAAGGCGATCGAGCCCTATAGCCAGGATGAAATCCAGCTGGAGACCGCCATCGAGGTGGCTGGCGATTCCTTTCACAGCTTCATGGTCAAGCAGACCCGGCAAACCGATATCAAGCTGTTCATGGAACTGGCCGAGGCCGACAATTTCGAAAAGCCATCGGACATTCCCTTCTCGATCCTGCTGCCGGCGTTCGTCACCAGCGAACTCAAGACCGCATTCCAGATCGGTTTCATGATCTTCCTGCCCTTTCTGGTCATCGACCTGGTAGTGGCATCCACGCTGATGGCGCTGGGCATGATGATGCTGTCGCCAACGATCATCTCCATGCCGTTCAAGCTGCTGCTGTTCGTGCTGGTTGACGGCTGGGCGCTGACCATGGGCTCGCTCGCCGGGTCCTTCGTGACCTAGGCCAGGGCCGCGCCACCAACGCCCGGAACTATCAGGAAGCGGACACGCAAAATGGAACAGACAGATTTCTTCATCGGCCTAGCCCAGCAGACCTTGTGGATCACCGCGCTTGCCGCCGCGCCCATGCTGATCCCGGCCTTGCTGGTCGGCGTGCTGCTCGGCATGGTCCAGGCGGCCACCTCGATCAACGAAGCGACGCTGAGCTTCGTGCCCAAGCTGATCGTCGTCGCCATTGTCATGGCGCTGTTCGGCGGTTCGATCATGTATCTGGTCGTCGATTTCACCCGCGAAATCTTTGGACGGATACCGGACCTGCTTCTGTGATCGCACCTGGCTTCATCGGTGTCGAGCAACAGCTCTGGATCTGGGTCATGGCGATGATCCGGCCCGGCGCAGCCATGTTTGCCGCACCGGTGTTCGGCGCCACCGCCGTACCGCTGCAGGCGCGGATCATCCTGTCGGTGATGATCGGCATCGCCGCGACCAATTCCACACCGATCAACCTGCCCATCGACAATGTCGTCACCCTGGCAGGCGTGCTGTTCATCGCGGCGGAGGTCATCATCGGCGTGTCCATCGGCTTTGCGCTGCAGATCGGCTATTCGGCGGCCTTTGTCGCGGGCGAGACGATCAGCAACGCCATGGGCCTCGGCTTTGCATCGATGAACGACCCGCAGACCGGCGCATCCACCCCGGTCATCGGCCAGTTCCTCTCGATCATCGCGGTCCTGCTGTTGCTGGCGATGGACGGCCATTTGCTGCTGATCGCGATCATCGTCAAAAGCTATGAGGCGATGCCGCCCGGCGGAGGCTTCATGTCGGCCGATGTGGTGATGAACATGGTCCAGTTCGGCGCCATGCTGTTTTCCATGGGACTGGTGATCGCGCTGCCCGTCGGCACCGCGCTGATCCTGATCCAGGTAGTCATGGCGATGCTCGCCCGTTCGGCCCCGGCGCTCAACATCTTTGCCGTCGGATTTCCCGTCGCCCTGCTGTCGGGCATCGTCCTGCTGGCGATCATTTCGCCGATCATGGCCGATTCAGTGATGCAGGCCATGCAAATGGGTCTTGACCAGTCGCTGGTCATGGCGGAGGGCGGATAATGGCAGACCAGCCCCCCGGTGGCGGTGAACGGACAGAAGCGCCAACCCCGAAGAAACTCAAGGACAGCGCCAAAAAGGGTGATGTCCTTCAGTCCCGCGAGCTTGGCACCGCGATGATCATGCTCGGCGGAACGCTGATGTTCCTGCTGTTCGGCGGCTTTTTTCTGGAGGCAGTGGCGAGCGTGGTGCGCCAGGGCCTGGAATTCACGCCTGAGGATATCACCGCCTTTCAGGTGGATGAGCGCGCCTATTCGCTGCTCACGCCGCTGCTGCTGCCCTTTGGCGGCCTGTTCCTGTTCCTGATCGTCATGGCGGTGGCGACACCCGCCTCGCTCGGTTCGCTCGGATTTCGCTGGGATGCGGTGCAACCCAAGCCCAACAAGCTCAATCCGCTTTCCGGCCTGAAACGCATGTTCGGGCTTAACGGCTTGATAGAGCTTGGAAAATCGCTTGCCAAGGTGACCCTGATGGGCAGCATCGGCGTCACCCTGATGGTCACGCTGCTGCCGCGCATGGCACAGCTTGGCAACAGCAATATCGACCATGGCATTGCCGAATTCGGCAATCTCTTCATGCTCACCCTGATGGCGATGGCCGGGTGCCTGGTCCTGATCGCGATGATCGACGTGCCCGCCCAGATTTTCCAGCGCGGCAACCGGCTGCGCATGTCGAAACAGGAAATCAAGGACGAGCACAAGGAAGTCGAGGGCTCGCCCGAACTCAAACAGGCGGTGCGCCAGCGCCAGATGGAAGTGCTGAGCGGATCGGCACGCCGCGCCGTCGAGGAAGCGACCGTGATCCTCGTCAACCCGACCCATTTCGCCGTAGCTCTGCGCTATGACCGGCTGCGCGATGCTGCCCCGGTGGTGCTGGCGCGCGGCCGCGGCCCGATTGCCCAGTCGATGCGCGAACTCGCCAAGGAAAAGGGCGTGCCCATCATGCGCTACCCCGAACTCACCAGGGCGATCTACTTCACCTCGCGCGCAGGCGCGATGATCGACGAGCGTCTCTATATGACGGTGGCGACGCTGCTCGCCTTTGTCTTCCGCCTCAATGCGAAGATGGATGTCGGCACCAACAAGCCCAATTTGCGGGTGCCCGACGACATGCGCTTCGACGCCGACGGAAAGGCGAAAAAATGACTGAAAACCCTAAATTTATCGGTTTTCCAGCCGTAACAGGCATTGGAAGGTATGCGCATGCTTGAAGGTATTTCCAATCTGATCGGCGGACAGCTTGGCGTGAACAGCGGCCAGCTGATCGAGGACCTTGTCGCCGCGACACGTGCTCCGCGCGATCAGCAGCTTGCCCAGAAAACCCAGCTGAATCAGACCCGTATCTCTGCGCTTGCCGCCGCATCCTCGGCGCTCAACACCTTTGCGACGGCGCTTAACGAACTGCTCGACGGGCGCGGCTTTGCCGGTGAACTCGTCTCCAGCCGCAGCGATCTGGCATCGGTTTCGTTCATCTCCGGAAAACTTCCCGAAGGCCTGCCCGCCTCCATCGAGGTCAAGCAGCTTGCCTCGGCCCAGCGACTGGTCTCGGGCGTCTATGCAAGTTCGACCACTGCGGTGGGCGAAGGCACGCTGACGCTCGACAGCGCGGCGGGCAGCTTCAATATCGTCATCGATTCGTCGAACAACAGCCTTGCCGGGCTGCGCGATGCCATCAACGCCACGGCCAGCGGTGTCACCGCCGCAATCCTGACCGACAAGAACGGATCGCGCCTGGTGTTTGAGGGACAGGAAGGGCTGGACAACAGCTTCACCATCACCGGCTCGGGTGGCAGCGCCGCGCTTGACGCCTTTGCCTGGCCGCAGGCCGGAGGCGCGGGCATGACCGGCATTGCAACCGCGCAGGACAGCATTATCGAGCTGGACGGTATCGAGCTGACGAACAGCTCGAACAATCTGGAAAACGTGATTTCGGGCGTCCGCATCAACCTGCTCGCACAGGCACCGGGCACCGTCTTCACCATCAGCGGCGACCAGCCGACGACCACGGTCAAGACGCTGGTCGAGGAATTTGTCGATGCCTATAACGACCTGCGCGAAGGGCTCAACGCGGCGATCAAGCCGGGTTCGCTGACCGAAAGCGGCGGTCCGCTGGCGGGCAATAGCGGCATTCGCGACATGATCCGCGCGCTCGGCTCCATGACATCGACCATCCTGTCGTCCGATGGCCCCTATCGCACCCTTGCCGATATCGGCGTGAAGACCAACAATGACGGCACGCTGGCGATTGACAGCACCCGGCTGGACGCGGTCCTGGCTGCCGATCCGCTGGCGGTGAGCCGCATGCTGGAGCCGGCGATTTCCAGCCCCGCCAATCCGGGCCTGGCCGGCACGATGGAAGCGATCCGCGAGAGCCTGCAGTCGGAATCCGGCTCGCTGACCGCTGCCAAGAAGCGGCTGGACGACATTGCCGAGGACCTGACCGAAGCGCGCGAAAAGATCGACAGCGATATCGAGAAATATCGCGTCCAGCTGGAACGCTCCTTCGCGAACATGGATCGCCAGCTTTCGATCCTGCGTTCGACGCAAAGCTATCTCGAACAGCAGATTTCGATCTGGAACAACAGCGACAACTAAGAATCGGACCGGAAAGCAAAGATGAGCTTCATCAACTCACCCAAATCGTTCAGCTATCAGAATGTCGACAGCGCCAGCCGCGTGGCGGGCGCCGGTGCGCATGAACTGATTTCCATATTGTTCGACGAGCTGCTGCTGCGCCTCGACCAGACCATCAAGCACGCCCAGCGCAACGAGGTGGCGATGATGCTGCAGTCCCGCTCGCGGGCATCGAGCATCCTCAACGCGCTTGAGGAAAGCCTCGATTTCAAAAAAGGCGGCGAACTGGCGCTGGCGCTGGCGAAAATCTATCGGGAGGCCGGAAGGCGGATCAACGCGGCAACGCGCCCCGATGATATCGACCGGCTGAGCTCTGCCCGGCAGATGCTGGCGGAAATTGCCGAGGCCTGGCGCGCTATCGCGCCGAAATAAGGCTGAAAGTCAGACGAGGCGGCTTGCGTCGCCAAAGCCAGATCAAATCAGGTTGAACCGTCACCCCGGCGGACGCCAGGGTCTCCTTGTCTGCCATAGGATTCGTTCTTAATGATGCGCTCTTGCTGGAGATTCCGGCTTTCGCCGGAATGGCGAGCGGTGTCAGAGCAATATCATCCGGTTCAGTGGCTATAGGCCGCCGAGCGGTCAATATCGTAGCGCTTCATCTTTTCGACAAAGGTCGTGCGCTGCACATTGACGAGGCGCGCAGCCGAAGCGACCACGCCGCCGGTCATTTCCAGCGCCTCCATCAGCACGCGCTTTTCCTCATTCTGGAGGTGTTCGCGAAGGTGCATGGCGCGCTGGCGTTCACGCGCCGGAGCGGCAACAGCCATCTCGCCCAGCGGCTTGAGGAATTTCTCGCTTGCCTCTGCGCGAACGGTTTCGGCCTCGGCTGCCGCCTTGGCGCTGCGCGCGGGACGCAGCAGGATCTCGATCTGCTCGGCACCGATTTCGGCACCCGGAAAGAACACCGCGGCGCGCTCGACCAGATTGCGGAGCTCGCGCACATTGCCCGGCCAGTCATGCGCCATCAGCATGCGCATCGCCGCCATGGTAAAGCGCGGCGGCGCATCAGATGCAAAACCGCTGGCAAGGAAATGCTCGACCAGCAGCGGAATATCCTCCAGCCGTTCGGCCAGCGACGGCATTTCGATGGGCAGCACCGCCAGTCGATAGAACAGGTCCTTGCGAAACTGGCCATTGGCAATCGCGCTGTCCAGGCACTGGTTGGTCGCCGCGATCAGGCGGACGTCGATATCGATATCCTCATTGCTGCCGATCCGGCGAACCTTCTGGTCCTCCAGAACGCGCAGCAGGCGAACCTGCATGTCGGCAGGCATTTCGCCAATCTCGTCAAGGAACAGGGTGCCGCCATCGGCACGCTCGAAATGACCGATACGCCGGCCGATGGCGCCAGTGAAGCTGCCCTTTTCGTGGCCGAACAGTTCGGATTCGATAAGCTCGCGGGGAATGGCGCCGCTGTTCACGGCAACGAAATTCGCCTTGGCCCGGCTGGAAACGGCGTGCAGCGCCTGTGCGACGACTTCCTTGCCGCTGCCCGAAGGGCCGGTGATGAGGACGGATGCCCTGGAGGCTGCGGCGAACTGGATAATCCCGCGCACTTCGCGGATCGCCCGGCTTTCGCCGATCACGATGTCGCCGATTGTGCAGCCTGCAAGATCGCTCATTCCATGCCCCCGCATTCCGATTTCAATGGCGTTCCGGCCATTGGCGAGCATCCCTTCTGCTCACCATCAAGAATTACGAAATCATGGTTAACAAAGCGTAACCATTGGAAGAGCGGCGCTTTTTCAGGCGAAACGCAGCATGCTGTCCGACCGGGCCAGCGCATAGAGGCTGAGGCCGCAGGCGGCGGCCCGCTCCACCGCAAGGCTGGTCGGGACCGAAATCGTCACCAGATTGCAGGCCCCGGCCATCACCGATTTTTCGACAATCTCATAGCTGCAGCGCGAAGTGGTGAGGATGAAGCCGCTATCCGGCCTCAGGTCGTGGCGGGCAAGCGCACCGACCAGCTTGTCGAGCGCATTGTGCCGCCCGACATCCTCCCGCACGCAGCGGATCGCACCCCCATCATCGACCCATGCCGCCGCGTGCATCCCCCCGGTTGCCCTGTTGATCGGCTGATGCGCGCCCAGCGCTTCGAGCGCGGCGAACACATGATCGCTGTCCGGCTCGCCATGCTCCGCTACCTTCGGAAGCGGCCGGGCCAGCTGCTCCAGATTCTCGATGCCGCAAAGGCCGCAACTGCTCTCCGAAACGCGGCGGCGCGCCCGCTCCAGCAGCGCATCGCCGCCCGCCCCTGTTATGGCGATGCGGGCGATCCAGCCCTTGTCCAGCTCCGCCACCGCAATGTCGCCAATATCCGAAATGGATTGCACCAGCGCCTCGGCAATCAGGAAACCGGCGACGAAGTCATCGAGCGCGACCGGCGTCGCCATCATGACCGCATAGCCGATGCCGTTTATTTCCAGCGCAACCGGAGCCTCCACCGCCACGCCTCGCGTGACGGCCTCGCTCTCCGCCATGCCAGGGCGAATGCGCCTTGCGGAAAGAACGGGTGCGGGATCGCGAACCGTCACCGCGGTTCAGCCCGCCTTGCGGCTTTCCGGCCGGGGCAGCGCATCGATCGCAGCGGCAGCGATATCGCCAAGCCCGTCCCCGCCCGCAGCGCGATGCGCGATAATCATCGCGCGCATGCGCGGGTCCCAGAAGCTGGCGATGTGATCGGCTGTGGCGCGCACCGCGTCATCATCACCCTGGACCGCGAAATTTCGGGCGATCTGGTTTGCCATATAGACCAGCTTTTCGATGCTGTTCACTCCGCAGCCTCCGGACGGGCGATGCGGCGCGACATCTCGGCCTGCTCCTCATAGTCCTGCTGCCAGTCGGTCGGGCCGTTGCTGGGTGTCACCTGCACCGCCGTAACCTTGTATTCGGGGCAATTGGTCGCCCAGTCCGAAAAATCGGTGGTGACGACATTAGCCTGGGTCGCGGGATGGTGGAAGGTCGTATAGACCACGCCCGGCGCAACCCGCTCCGTCACCTTGACGCGCAGCGTCGTCTCGCCCGAACGGCTGGCCAGCCGCGTCCAGTCCCCCGATTTCAGGCCGCGATTTTCAGCATCGACCGGATGCATCTCCAGCAGGTCCTCCGGATGCCAGGCGGTATTCCCGGTGCGCCGGGTCTGCGCACCGACATTATAATGGCTGAGGATGCGCCCGGTGGTGAGCAGCAACGGGAAGCGCGGCCCGGTCTTCTCATCGGTCGGCACATAATCGGTAACGACGAACTTACCCTTTCCGCGCACAAAGCCGTCGACATGCATGATCGGCGAGCCATCGGGAAAGGCCTGGTTCACCGGCCATTGCAGCGACCCTTCGCGATCCAGCCGGTCAAAATTCACCCCGGCAAAGGTCGGGGTCAGCCGGGCAATCTCGTCCATGATCTCGGAGGGATGGGCATAGCTCCAGCCGAGCCCCAGCCGGTTGGCCAGCGCCTGCGTCACCTGCCAGTCCTCCATCCCCTGCCCCTTGGGACCATTGGCCGGTTCCATCACCTTGCGGACCAGCTGGATGCGCCGCTCGGCATTGGTGAAGGTGCCGTTCTTTTCCAGAAAGGTCGAGCCGGGCAGGAAGACATGCGCGTAATTGGCGGTTTCGTTCAGGAACAGGTCGTGGACGATGACGCATTCCATCGCGGCCAGACCCGCCGCGACATGCCGGGTATCGGGATCGGACTGCAATATGTCCTCGCCCTGAATATAGATTGCCTTGAACACGCCATCGACGGCGGCATCGAGCATATTGGGGATGCGCAGCCCCGGCTCCGGATCGATGGGCACGCCCCAATCCTGCTCGAACAGCGCCCGGCTGTCCGCATCGGAGACATGGCGATAACCCGACAGCTCGTGCGGGAAGCTGCCCATGTCGCACGCGCCCTGAACATTATTCTGGCCGCGCAGCGGATTCACGCCCACCCCGCGCCGCCCGATATTGCCCGTGACCATCGCCAGATTGGCAATCGCCATCACGGTCGAGCTGCCCTGCGAATGTTCGGTTACGCCCAGCCCGTAATAGATCGCGCCATTGCCGCCGGTCGCGAACAGCCGCGCCGCCGCGCGCAGATCGGCAGCGGACACATGCGTCACCGGCTCCAGCGCTTCGGGTGAATGCCGCTCCTCGGCCACGAACGCCGCCCAGTCCTGATACTCATCCCAGTCACAGCGTTCGCGAATGAACGCCTCATCGGCCAGCCCTTCGGTCACGATGACATGCGCCATGGCGGTCAGCACCGCGACATTGGTGCCAGGCTGGAGCGGCAGGTGATGGGCGGCGGCGATATGCGGGCTGCGCACAAGATCGATGCGGCGCGGATCGATGACGATCAGCTTTGCCCCGCCATCCGGATTGAGATCGGCCCGCAAGCGCCGCTTCATCCGGCTGGCGAAAACGGGATGCGCATCGGTGGGATTGGCACCGATCACCAGAATGACGTCGCTATCCTCCACACTGTCGAAATCCTGCGTCCCCGCGCTGGTGCCGAAAGTGGTCTTGAGGCCATAGCCGGTGGGCGAATGGCAGACGCGCGCGCAGGTATCGACATTGTTGTTGCCAAAGCCGGCGCGCACCAGCTTCTGCACCAGGAAGGTCTCTTCATTGGTGCAGCGCGACGATGTGATCCCGCCAGTGCTCAGCCGCCCATATTTGGCCTGGATACGACGAATTTCGGATGCCGCATGGTCCAGCGCCTCGTTCCAGCTCACCTCCCGCCAGGGTTCATCGATGCTGTTGCGGATCATCGGGCTGGTAATCCGCTCGGCATGATGGGCATAGCCCCAGGCAAAGCGGCCCTTTACGCAGCTATGGCCGCGATTGGCCTTGCCGTCCTTCCACGGCACCATGCGGACCAGCTGCTCGCCGCGCATTTCCGCCCTGAACGTGCAGCCAACACCGCAATAGGCACAGGTGGTGACGACGGCGCGGTCAGGCTTGCCGATCTCCTTCACCGCCTTTTCCTGCAGGGTGGCGGTCGGGCAAGCCTGGACACAGGCACCGCAGGACACGCATTCGCTGGACAGGAAATCATCGAGCGGCAGGCCCGCCGAGATTTTCGAGGCAAAGCCGCGCCCGTCCATCGTCAGCGCGAATGTGCCCTGCACTTCATCACAGGCCCGCACGCAGCGCGAGCAGGCAATGCATTTGGACGGATCGAAATCGAAATAGGGGTTGGACGTATCGGTCGCCTCGCCGAGATGGCTGGCCCCCTCATAGCCATAGCGCACATCGCGCAGCCCGACATTGGCCGCCTGATCCTGCAATTCGCAGTCATTATTGGCGCTGCAGGTCAGGCAATCGAGCGGGTGATCGGAAATATAGAGTTCCATCACCCCGCGCCGCAGCCGGGCCAGCCGGTCGGTCTGGGTCTGCACCACCATGCCCGGCTCGACCGGCGTGGTGCAGCTGGCCGGGGTGCCGCGCCGCCCTTCAATCTCGACCAGGCACAGGCGGCACGATCCGAACGCCTTCACATTGTCGGTCGCGCATAACTTGGGAATAGCGGTGTCGATCTCGGCGGCGGCGCGCATCACGCTGGTCCCCGCCGGAACCGTCACGCTGCGCCCGTCAATGATCAGCTCCACCAGATCGGACGATTTGACCGCTGGCGTTCCGAAATCTCGGGGTGGATGATAGGTCATGACGTTACCTCTTGCGGCGTGTCTACCACAAATTCGTCGCGAAAGTGAGTGATCGCGCTGGTCACCGGATAGGGCGTGAAACCGCCCAGCGCGCAGAGCGAACCGAATTTCATCGTCTCGCAAAGATCGAGCACCAGATCGAGTTCCTCGGCGGGGCTGCGCCCGCCCGCCTTGCGCGCATTGTGCATCTGCGGCAGGCGCTCGACACTATCCGGTCCGGCCCGCCCGCCCGCACGGATGCGGTCCAGCGTCTCCATACCGCGTACCGAACCCAGCCGGCACGGCGTGCACTTTCCGCAGCTTTCCGCCGCGCAGAATTCCATTGCAAAGCGTGCCTGGGCCAGCATGTCGGCGCTGTCGTCAAACACGGTGATGCCGCCATGCCCGATCAGGCCATCGGCAGCGGCAAAGGCCTCATAATCGAACGGCAGGTCAAACTGGTGGGGCGGATGATAGGCACCCAGCGGCCCACCGACCTGCACCGCCTTGACCTTACGGCCATTGGCGGTGCCGCCGCCAATATCGTTCACCAGCTCGCCAAGGGTGATACCGAATGCGGTTTCGAACAGGCCGCCATGGCGGATATTTCCGGCCAGCTGGATTGGCATGGTGCCGCGCGAACGGCCCATTCCATAATCGGCATAGGCCGCCGCGCCGTGCGCCAGAATATAGGGTATAGCGGCCAGCGTCAGCACATTGTTGACCACCGTCGGCCGCCCGAACAGCCCCTCGATCGCGGGCAGCGGGGGCTTGGCGCGCACCTCGCCGCGCTTGCCCTCGAGGCTGTTGAGCAGGCTGGTCTCCTCGCCGCAGACATAAGCCCCGGCACCCACCCGCACCTCCAGGTCAAATGGCGCGACAAGATGCGCCGATGCCTTGATCGCCGCGTTCAGCCGGGCAATGGCGTGCGGATATTCGGAGCGCACATAGATAAAGCCCTTGTCCGCTCCGACCGCCAGCGCGGCAATCGCCATGCCCTCGATCAGGCAATAGGGATCGCCTTCCATCAGCATCCGGTCGGCAAAGGTCGCGCTGTCGCCTTCATCGGCATTGCAGACGATATATTTGCGGTCGCCGGGCGCATCGGCGACCGTCCGCCACTTGATCCCGGCGGGGAAGCCCGCCCCGCCGCGCCCGCGCAGTCCCGATTGCGTGACCGTCTCGATCACCGCATCACTGCCCAGTTCGCGCGCCCTTGCCAGCCCTTGCCAGCCGCCGGTGTCGGCATAATCGTCAAGGCTGAGCGGCCGGGTACGGCCCGCGCGCGCAAAGGTCAGCCGCTGTTGCCGGGCAATAAAGGGATGATCGGCAATCATGCCGATGCCCAGATCGCTCGATCCATCGAGAATGGCCTGGACATCACCAGCGCCAGCCGGGCCATAACCGCGCCCGTCAATCTCGACCAGCGGCTCCAGCCAGTGCATGCCCCAGCTCGACACGCGCTCCACGGTACAGCCCTGTGCCGCAAAGGCGGCAGCCACGGCATCCGCGCCGCAGGCCAGCGCCAGCGCATCGTCGGATATCCGCACAAGGGTCACAGCGCATTCACCAGACGGGCCAGCTTGTCCGCATCCAGCCGGGCGTGCAGTTCCCCGCCAATCATCGCATTGGGGCCGACGCTGCACAGGCCGAGACAATAGACCGTTTCGATCTCGTACCGCCCCTCGGCCACGCCCGCAATTTCCTTCGCCAGCGCCTCGACCCCGCGCGCCTGGCAGGCCTCCGCCCGGCACAGCTTGAGCACCGGCAGGCGCGCCGGGCTGGCCCTATAGTCATGATAGAAGCTGACCACGCCGTGCACCTCGGCGCGGCTGAGGTTCAGTGCTTCGGCAATCTGCACCTTTGCATCGTCATCGACACAGCCCAGCAAAGCCTGCACATCATTGAGGATCGGCAGCAGCGGCCCTTCCCGGTCGCGATGCCCGGCGATGATCCCGGCGATATGATCCCTGCGCTCCATCAAAGCCGGGCCGCGTGCCAGCGCAGATGATCGTCCATGAAGGTCGAAATGAAATAATAGCTGTGGTCATAGCCCTCGCGCATATTGAGGGTCAGCGGGATGTCCGCCTTCGCACAGGCCTCGGCAAGCAGATGCGGCTTCAGCTGCTCGTCGAGAAAATTGTCCGCCGTACCCTGATCGACAAGCAATTCTGAGACGCGCGCGCCATCCTCGATCAGCGCACAGGCATCATAGTCCCGCCACGTCGCCCGGTCCGCACCGACATAGCCGGCGAGCGCCTTTTCTCCCCAGGGGCAGGCAAGCGGAGACACGATGGGGGCAAAGGCCGAAACGCTGCTGAACCGCTCCGGATTGCGCAGCGCGATGGTGAGAGCGCCATGCCCGCCCATTGAGTGGCCGAAAATGCCCTGGCGTGCCATGTCTGCGGGGAAATGCGCCGCGACCAGTGCCGGAAGTTCGCGCTCCAAATAGCTGCGCATGCGAAAATGCGCCGACCAGGGCGCCTCGGTCGCATCGACGTAAAATCCCGCGCCCTTGCCAAAGTCATACGCCTCATCATCGGGCACATCATCGCCGCGCGGGCTGGTATCGGGGGCGATCACGATCAGGCCCAGTTCGCTGGCCATTTGGCGATATTCGCCCTTTTCCATGACGTTGGCATGGGTGCAGGTGAGCCCGGAGAGATACCACAGCGCCGGCAGCTTCGCGCCAGACGCATGGTCCGGAACGAACACAGCGAAGGTCATCGGCGTACCGGTCTCGACCGACTGGTGCTTATAGACACCCTGCACGCCGCCATGGCTGCGATTGGTGGAAACTGTCTCCAGGCTCATGCCGCGATCAGGCCATGCGATGCAGGGCGCACAGCTTGTTGCCGTCCGGATCGCGCAGATAGGCGAGGTAGAGCTTCCCGAACGCAGCCTCGCGCACGCCCGGCGGATCCTCGATGGACGTGCCGCCCGCCGCGACGCCCGCTGCATGCCAGGCATCGGCCTGTTCGGGATTGTCCATGGCAAAGCCGATGGTCGAGCCATTGGCATGAGTTGCGGGCTGGCCGTCAATCGGCGCAGTCACCAGAAACATGCCGCCATTGTGCATGTAGATCAGGCGTCCCTTGTCATCCTGAATCGCGGGCTTGCCGCCAACCGCGCCGAACAGCGCGTCATAAAAGGCCTTTGATTTGGCAATGTCGTTGCTGCCGACCATCATATGGCTGTACATATTTGCACTCCTCTTCCTTCAGTTGTTCCTTGCTGGCTGTTCAACGTCGTGATGGTGATCAGAACACCACCACGCTGCGAATGCTCTCCCCGGCATGCATCAGGTCAAAGCCCTTGTTGATCTCTTCCAGCGTCAGCACATGGGTGATCATCGGGTCGATCTCGATCTTGCCGTTCATATACCAGTCGACGATCCGCGGCACGTCTGTTCTGCCGCGCGCTCCGCCAAATGCCGTACCTTTCCAGACACGGCCCGTGACCAGCTGAAACGGACGGGTCGCAATTTCCTTGCCCGCCTCGGCCACGCCGATGATGATGCTCTCTCCCCAGCCGCGATGGCAGCATTCCAGCGCCTGGCGCATCACTTCGGTATTGCCGGTGCAGTCGAAAGTATAGTCGGCCCCGCCATCGGTCAGTTCGACCAGATGCTGGACGATATCGCCGGAAATCTTGCGGGGATTGACGAAATGGGTCATCCCGAACCTGCGGCCCCATTCCTCGCGCGCATCGTTGATATCGACACCGATGATCTTGTCCGCGCCGACCATTTTCGCGCCTTGCAGCACGTTGAGGCCGATACCGCCCAGACCGAACACCACGACATTGGAGCCGGGCGTCACCTTGGCCGTGTTGGTTACCGCCCCGACTCCCGTGGTAACGCCGCACCCGACATAGCAGCTGGACTGGAACGGGGCGTCGTCGCGAATCTTGGCAACCGCGATTTCCGGCAGCACGGTGAAGTTGGAAAAGGTCGAGCATCCCATATAATGGTAGATCGTTTCTCCCTTGTAGCTGAACCGGCTGGTGCCGTCGGGCATCAGCCCCTGCCCCTGGGTCGCGCGGATCGCCGTGCACAAATTGGTCTTGCCCGAAAGGCAGCTTTTGCACTGGCGGCATTCCGGCGTGTAGAGCGGGATGACATGGTCGCCGGGCTTCACTGAGGTCACGCCAGCGCCAACCTCGCGCACGATGCCCGCGCCCTCATGGCCCAGGATCGAGGGGAATTTGCCCTCGCTGTCCAGACCGTCCAGCGTATAGGCATCGGTATGGCAAATGCCCGTCGCCATGATCTCGACCAGAACCTCGCCGGCCTTTGGCCCCTCCAGGTCAAGTTCGACAATTTCAAGCGGCTGCTTTGCCTCAAATGCCACTGCGGCGCGTGTCTTCATCGCTGTTTATACCCCTTGCTGATAATGGGCGGGCATACCATCGCGGGCCACCAGAGTGTCAAGCGGCACCTGCCCTTCTGACCGAAAGAAAAACTAGCGCGTCAGCTTGTATCGCTTTTCCCGACCTGCACCTTGCCCCCCTCCAGCCGCAGGATTTGCGAACAGCGCGCCAGTGCAGAGCGGCGATGGGCAATGGACAGGATGGTGATGTCGTCGCCCAGCGCCATGATCGCATCGATGACCTGTGCCTCTGTTTCGGGATCGAGCGCGCTGGTCGCCTCGTCAAGGATCAGCACCGCCGGGCGCTTGTAAAGGGCTCGGGCAATGCCGATGCGCTGCCGCTCGCCGCCCGACATGCGGATGCCGCGCTCGCCGACCAGCGTATCGAAACCATCCGAAAGGCCATCGACGAAATCGCCCAGCCCGGCCTTGCGCGCTGCATCGGTCAGCCGGGCATGGTCAATGGCCCCCTTTGCCTCGGCAAAGGCGATATTCGCCGCGATGCTGTCATCGATCAGGAAAATGCTCTGCGGTACATGGGCAATGTTCTTCTGCCAGGCCTTGACATTGCCCGCGTCCAGCGGCGTGCCGTCGATGCTGATGCCTCCCTTTGTCGGCTCCAGCAGGCCCATGACCAGATCGAGCAGGGTGGATTTCCCGGCCCCGGTCTGGCCGACAATGCCGATCCTCGCACCGCGCGGGATCGACAGGCTGACATCATCCAGAAACACATCGCCGCTGGCATAGCGAAAGCCGACCCTGTCGAGACGGATTTCCCGCTCGAACGGCAGGGGAGCATCGGCCTTTCCGGCCAGCTCAGGCACGGGCTCCTGCATCAGTTCGACGACATCGCGCAACGGCTGCAAATTGCCCATGGCATTGCCGATGCCGAGATAAGCCTGCTGCACCAGCGGCAAGAGACGTTGCGCCGCCAGTGCCAGCGCGCCCAGCACCGGTATCGCCCCGATCAGCCCGGCTTCGCTGCGCGCCATGAAAACCGCAACTATGGCCACAGCGGCGATACCGATCGCCTCGAACACAAAGCGCGGCGCGCTGACTATAAAGTCGTTCACTGCCATCGCCCGGCGAAAGCGCGAATCCTGCCGGGCGAACTGCTCCTCGAAAAAGGGCTGCGATCCTTCAAGCAATATGTCGCGAATGGCGCCCAGCCCCTCCTGCACCGACTTTATTCGCGACGATGTTACCGTCGACAGCGCGTCTGAATTGCGTTTCAGCACGCCGCGTGTCGCCATGCTCAATCCGGCATAGAGTCCGAAGGCGACAAGGGCGGCGCTGATCGCCGCCAGCGGATTGATGATGATGAGCGCAACCAGGATAGCGCCCGCTATCACTGCCGAGGATATTCCCTGAACGCCGGGCCGGATCACGCCCAGCACGACAATCTGGGTCTTTTCCATCCCGGCCAGCAGGGTGCTGCTGCTGGTATCGAGATAATAGGCATAGGGCTGGCGCAGCATGCGCGCGAAAATCGATCGGGCAATGTCCTCGCCCACCGATTTCACGAACAGCTGGCTGTACCACATCAGTGACAGGCGCATCACCATCGTCGCAACAGCCGCGATGATGAGGATAGCGGCTGCGGTCATCATCCGCGCGGAAAAGTCCGCATCGGCGGAAATCGGCAGGAAATCCCAGAGGGGCGACTGGTCGGGGGCCGCGACAATCGCCAGGAAGGGCAGCACCGCACCGATGGTGACGATCTCCCCCGCTGCACTGGCAATCATGAACAGGATCAGGATGGCAAACTGGCGGCGGCGCGCACCCGGCATCCGCCCGAACAGCCGGGCGATCACCAGCCGCAGGGGCAGGACAGTTTCGGGCATGGTGTTTTCGGACAAGACGGAACCTTCAGCCCCACAGACGTTGCTTGTATTTATCGCATGTGTTTCTAGGAGCCATTCCTTGACCTCACAACCGATTAGAGCCAGAGGACATTCGCTGTTCGCCATGGTGACGGTTTTGTTTGCCGGGCATGCGCATCTTATCTACGGGAAGGCGATGATGCGTCCATCGATTCCGCTGGGAAAGCCAAATTGACAAAACTCAGCGTCGTCCTGCCGGTTCACAATGCCCTACCCTATCTGGATGCGGCGGTTGAGAGCATCCTGCAGCAGGATTTCAAAGACTTTGTCCTCATCGTCCGCGACGATGCCTCGACCGATGGATCGGGCGAGCGCCTGCAATATTGGGCGGAACGCGACGAGCGCATAAAACTGTATCGCGGCACCGAACAGCTGGGGCCGGTAGGGAGTTCCAACTGGGTCACGCGCAAGGCGGAAACATCGCTGATCGCGCGCATGGATGCCGACGATCTTGCCGCACCGGACTGGCTGTCGCGCGAATATGCGATCATGTGCGAACATCCCGATGTCGTGCTGACCGGTTCCTTCTACAACACCATCGACCATTTTGGGCGGCAGGTACGGCCGCCAGAGCGCTGGCGCATGGTCCGCCGTTCGGTCTATTCGCCCTTTTCGCACAGCTCGATCCTGTTCCGCCGCGAAATATTCGAAGCGATTGGCGGCTATCGCGAGGCAGCCGCCTATTGGGAGGATTACGACCTTTATGTGCGCTTTGCTGAAAGGGGCCGGGTCGCCGTCATCTGCCTGCCGCTCAACAGCGTGCGCCAGGGGCAGACCAGCACCCGGCTGGTTTCGGACCGGGCAGAGGTCGAAAAATCGGTCAATCTCGCCTATATCTGCATCGACAGCTATGTCGCGGGAAAGGACTATTCGCCGTTGCTGGACCGAGCCGATGAAATCAAGCGGGATGCGCCGCTGCGGCCCGAAACGCTGGTCGCCTATGCCGCCAACCAGCTTTGGGCAGGGCAATCGCCCAGGGTCTTTTCGCGCATGATCCGCGAGGCAAAGCTCACCTTCTCATTGGTGACATTGCAATGCCTGTTATGGGCCTTGTGGTGCCAGATCAGCCCCGGATCGCTGCGCTATCTGCTGCGCAAGCTGGTCCTGTTCCGCAACAAAGTGTTCGGGCGGCATATCAAGGACGGGCAGATCTATGAATGGGACCCGCGTAGCATGGGGCGGAGCGGCCTGCTGCAACCTGCCGGCACCGGCAAGACAGGGGAACAGCGCTGATGGCGATAGCCAAGCCTAGCGATTTCAGGGTCGAACCGGTCAGCCCCGCGCCCTTTGATCATCTGCTGATCGACGACTATCTCGATCCAGCACTCTATGCCGAGCTTGCCGCATCCTTTCCCGATTGCCCGCCGAACAGCGGCCCGACCGGCTACACGCTGTACTGGGGCGATCCCGAATATGACCGGCTGATCGCCGAACATCCGGCCTGGAAACGCTTTTTCGAGCTGTTTCACAACCAGGATTTCGTGGAATATTCCATCGCCCAGTTCGAACAGGCCTTTGCCAGCCAGGGCAAGGTCGATCTGTCGCATCCGCGCTATGTGCCCTATGCCGAATCGCGCGCGGACAAGGCACGCCAGCAACTCGCCCGGCCCGAACATGATCCGGACGAACTATGGGTCCGGGTCGATATCATGCAGGGGCGGATCGGCTATGACCGCCAGCCGCACCTCGATCACCGGCGGCGCGCCATCACCCTGCTCATCTATTTCTGCGAGCCGGGCGAAGGCGGCGACCTGCTGCTTCATGACAGGAACGGCGACACCCACAAGGTGGAGCCAAAGCCGAACCGGATGGTCATGTTCCCCTGCAACCAGTATTCGGTTCATTCGGTGACGCCGATCATCGCGCAGAGCCAGTATCGCAACACGGTACAGGTCACCGTTTCCAGCTCGGTCGATATCTGGCCCGGCATGCCAGGCATCCCGGCCTTGCGATCAATGGCCGGAAAGGTCCTGCGCCGCCTCCATCTGCGCGCCTGATCCGCCACCCGAACCGGCAAAGGCACGGCAGGATTGCCGCAGTGCATCCGCCATGGAAAGATGATCGGCCGGATTGGGCGCGGGATCGGCGAGATCGAAACCATCTCGGCCCTTCAGGAAATCCGCCTCTCTGCAATGCCGGACCAGCGAAAAGGCGATGGACTGGCGCTTGCGTTCCAGCCGGGCGGGCACGAACAGAACGGGCGTACCCATGGCGAGACAGGGCAGCGCGCAATGCACGCGCGAAGTGATGACGGCCTTGGCCGCCGCATAGGTTGCCAGCATCGCCTCTGCCCTGGCGAAGCGTTCCTCGACGCCGGGCATGCCCGCAACATCATGGGTCACCCGCAGCGGCGGCTTGCCGGTGCGGCGCTCTATTGCCCGCTCCATCCGCCCGGACAGGTCACAGGCGACCACATCGTCGCCGCGCACGACCCCGTCAGGCCGTTCCAGCGTCAGCGTCAGGCATCCCGAATAATAGGCATCGATCCCGTGTTCGCGCAGCAATTCCATGGTCGCTTCATCGCGGGCACCGATCGGGGCATGGCGTCGCAGATAATCGCGACCGGCGGGCGAGAGCAGCAGCGTCTTCGCCTTCGGTTTCCACCAGTTGCCGCGATTGCGCCGCGCCTGGGTGATGTGAAAGGAGGTGATGTGCGGGATCAGCCGGTCGCTGGGCGGCCAGTGGCGCGCATCCTCCATGAACCAGCCGTTGAGGATGATCTTCAGCGGTTCGCCTGATCCGCCCGGATCGTCCGGGTCGCGGTCAATCGCCTCGCGCGGGACATGGCAATCGACCCGTGGCAGGAACTGGCGCGCCGCCAGGCTCTGGATCTCGTCGCCGATATTCCGCAGCCCGTAATAGCTCAGCAGCGCAAATCTATCGGCCATGCACCCCCCATAATTTTCAGGACCGGTCTTGCCAAGCATTCATCCGAACTGGCCTTTTCCGGGTCCGGGACAGCCGAACTGCCTGGTACGGTCTGGAATATCCAAAGGCGAAAATGTGCTGCATTTCAAGGGCAGCATTCCCACTTCGCCATGGCATTTTGTTGAAATTGCAACTATGGGCCGATCTCTATGGACATTTCGGACCTGCGCATTGCCCTGTTCAGCGGCAATTACAACTATGTGCGTGATGGCGCGAACCAGGCACTGAACCGTCTGGTGGCATGGCTGCTCGCCAATGGCGCGGCGGTGCGCGTCTATTCGCCGACCACCGACACCCCGGCATTCGAACCGGCAGGCGATGTCATCAGCCTGCCGTCCTTTCCGATTCCCGGACGGTCCGAATATCGCGTCCCCACCATATTGCCGCCCCGGGTGAAGAAGGACCTCAATTCCTTTGCGCCCAACATCGTCCATATCTCCAGCCCGGACAGCGCGGGTCACAGCGCCGTCCGCTGGGCGCGCAGGCACGACATTCCGGTACTCGCATCGGTCCACACCCGGTTCGAGACCTATCCGCGCTATTACAATATGGCGTTCATGGAACCGGTACTGGAGGCGATCCTGCGCCGCTTCTATCGCAAGTGCGATGCCATTGTCGCGCCCAGCGACTCCATGGCGCAGGTGCTGCGCGAACAGCGCATGAGCTATGATGTCGGCATCTGGTCGCGCGGGGTGGACAAGACCATCTTCAACCCCAATGTCCGCGATCTGGCCTGGCGGCGCGAACTGGGGCTGGATGATGACATGCCGGTCATAGGTTTTCTCGGCAGGCTGGTGATGGAAAAGGGGCTGGACGTCTTTTCCGATACCATCGACCGGCTAAACCGGCGCAAGGTGCGCCACCGGATACTGGTCATCGGCGAGGGTCCGGCGCGCAGCTGGTTTGAATCGCGCCTGCCGGATGCGGTCTTTGCAGGCTTTCAGGGCGGGGCCGATCTGGGCCGCGCGGTCGCCAGCATGGACATGCTGTTCAATCCCTCGGTCACCGAAACCTTTGGCAATGTTACGCTCGAGGCAATGGCCTGCGGCATCCCGGTCGTCGCGGCGATGGCAACGGGCAGCCAGAGCCTGGTCGAGGAAGGCGTCACCGGCAGGCTGGTGCGGCCCGGCGCGACCGGCGATTTCGCCGATGCGCTGCAGGCCTATTGCGAACATCCGGAGCTGCGCGCCGATCATGGCGGGGCGGGTCTGCGGCGCAGCGAGAAATATAGCTGGGACCGGATCAACGGTGCACTGGCGGAAACCTATATCCGCCTGATCCGCCAGCGCTCCAGCGGCGCGGGGCGTGTCACCGGCGAACTTATCCGCTAGCGTAACCCACGAATATCCAGCAGGCCGGGATCGAGGTAAACTGCGAACATGGCCGATCTGTTTGCCGATCATGATGATGTGACACCTGCCCGCACCGGGGCGGAGGCGGATGCACCACTGGCCGATCGCCTGCGTCCCCGCACGCTTGCCGATGTCGTGGGGCAGGAGCATCTGACCGGACCGGATGGCGCGATCGGGCGCATGGTGGCCGCGGGCAAGCTCTCCTCCATGATCCTGTGGGGACCGCCGGGGACTGGCAAGACCAGCATTGCCCGGCTGTTGGGCGATGCCACCGGCATGCGTTTCGTGGCGATCTCGGCGGTATTTTCAGGCGTTGCCGACCTCAAAAAAGCCTTTGCCGATGCCGAGCGCATGGCCCAGGCGGGCAAGCGCACCTTGCTGTTCGTGGACGAGATCCACCGGTTCAACCGCGCCCAGCAGGACGGCTTTCTACCCTTTGTCGAGCGCGGCACCGTGGTGCTGGTCGGCGCGACCACCGAAAACCCGTCATTCGAGCTCAACGCCGCATTGCTGAGCCGCACCCAGGTGCTGGTGCTGCGCCGGCTGGACGAGGCCGCCATGGAAACCCTGCTCGCCCGGGCCGAGGCGCTGGCGGGCAAGACCCTGCCGCTCGACAAAGAGGCACGGCGCGCGCTCACCGCATCGGCGGACGGAGATGGCCGGTTCCTGCTCAACCAGGCCGAAACGCTGCTCGCCATAGGCGGCGAGACGCCGCTCGGCCCGCAGGAGATGATCGCCCTGCTTCACCGCCGCATGCCGGTCTATGACAAGGATCGCGAGGGGCATTACAACCTCATATCGGCACTGCACAAGGCGATGCGCGGCAGCGATCCGCAGGCGGCGCTCTATTATCTCGCGCGCATGCTGGTGGCGGGCGAGGAGCCGCTTTACGTGCTCCGCCGCATCACCCGCTTTGCCAGCGAGGATGTCGGGCTGGCCGATCCGCAGGCGCTGGTCCAGTGCATCGCGGCGATGCAGGCCTATGAATTTCTCGGCTCGCCAGAGGGGGAACTGGCCATCGTCCAGGCCTGCCTCTATTGCGCGACCGCACCCAAGTCCAACGCAGCCTATAAAGCGCAAAAGGCGGCATGGGCATCGGCCCGGGAGACCGGATCGCTGATGCCGCCGATGAACATCGTCAATGCACCGACCCGGCTGATGAAGGATCTGGGCTATGGCAAGGGCTATGCCTATGACCATGACGCCGATCAGGGGTTTTCGGGCGCGAATTACTGGCCCGACGGCATGGCGCCGCAGGAATATTACCAGCCGGTCGAGCGCGGTTTTGAGCGGCAGGTGCGCGAACGCATCGCCTGGTGGCAGAAGATGCGGGAAGAGCGTGATGATGATTAGCCATCGGTGCGCTTTCCCGCAGAGCGGATAGGCGCGGGGCTCACACCCGGTGCGCCGCTTTTCGCAATTTGCCTGTTTCGACTGGTCGGGTCAGGCCGTGGCCCGTCCAAAGGGGCTGGCGCTGGCGATCATCGGCGGCGATGACCAAGCCGTGCCCCGGCTGCATGCCCCCAAAGCGGGATGGAGCCGCGCCAGCGCACTCGACTGGCTGATCCGCCAGGCCGAAACGGGTGCCGACATGCTGATCGGCCTCGATCTCTCCCCCACCTTCCCATTTGTCGATCAGCACGCCTATTTCCCGGGCTGGGATGAAAGCCCCGGCGATGCCCGCGCGCTATGGGCGCTGGTCGAGCGGATCAGCGCGTCTGATCCGCACCTTGCCGCCACCGCCTTTGTGAACCATGGCGAGGCCCGTCGCTATTTCCGCCATGGCAAGGGCGATACCGGCGACCGTTTCGGCAGCGCCGGGACCGGGCGGCTGCGCGCCGTGGAACGGCATCAGCGACTGACCCGGCAGGCCACCAGCGCCAGCTGTTTCAACCTTGTCGGCGCGGCACAGGTCGGCAAATCGAGCCTTACCGGCATGCGCCTGCTGCACCGGCTGGACGGGCGCATCCCGGTCTGGCCGTTCGATCCCGTGCCCGATCACGGCCCGCTGATCGTCGAGATTTACACCGCCATCGCGGCGCGCGCCGCCGGTGTGCGCGGGGGCAGCAAGATACGCGACCGCAAGACGCTGGTCGCGGCGCTGGCGCAGCTTGGCACTCCTGCGCCCGCGCGCCTTGCCGGCTATGACGATCACAGCACCGATGCGCTGGTCACTGCAGCCTGGCTGCGCAGGGCCAGCCGCGATCCAGGGCTGTGGCGTCCAGCCGCTCTGTCAGAGGAAATTGCCGCGAAAGAGGGCTGGACCTTTGGCGTGTTTTGAGACAAGAGGCGTCGCGCCGCGCCAGCGCCGGTCACCATTGCGTGACATTCGCCAGAGCGCGCGCCATGGGCCGCTTTAGCTCAGCTGGTAGAGCAACCGCCTTGTAAGCGGTAGGTCGTCCGTTCGAGTCGGACAAGCGGCACCATTTTCCTGTTTTGAGGTTCTGCGTCAGTGTGCCGGGCAAGGCAGAGGCTAGCGGTCGGTAAGGAAGCCGGTCACCGGATCACAATTAAGTGCACTGACACCGCAATACAAAAATGGATCAGCTTGCTTTCCAACCTTTTTGTAGAAGAAAGTTCCTGATATCTTGCAATCGAAAGGAACCTTGCCTCAATTTTTCAACATCATGCGATGCCTCTGCCTCATCGAGTAGTGACTTGGCCTCGTCAGCCATTGACAGAAGGTTCGAACAATGGGGCTCTCCAAATTTGGGACACAGTAATTCAATACCGGCCTTCAGAGCGTCAAAACTCTCATGATATGTTGCGGGATCCATATGGCCCAGATATAATCTGGGTGCCTTGAGCACCATCCATGCTAGATGATCGGTCAGTTCACCAATTGATTCGGGGACTAGCATTGAAAACGCCATCACTGCTGTAGCTTTCTTGCATTGATAAGCTCGATCAACGGTCACAGTGCACATAACTGGTGGCGCGCGCAAGCTAAGCCAGCTTCACGCCACTGATCTTTCTTGCCCGCTTAGCCATCCTCCGCGCTACGCGAAGTGCGCCGCTATTCCACCGCGAAGAGCAGCGTCCCGTCATAGCGCGGCTCGGCAAGGTCGAGCAGGTCGGCAGGTTCAAAACCGCGATCGGCAAAGCCCACCGCGGAAAGGCCGGCCAGCTTGAACTGGCCCAGCTTTGCCTCGCGCGGCGGCTGGCCATCGCGCTCCAGCGTCACCGCATCGACGAACAGATCGTCATGCCGGGTGTAAAGGACATGCGGGGCGAGCTTGACCCGCATCCGGTTATAGGTCGCCATGATGCACTTGCGAAGGGCGATTGCTTCAATGATAGTCTTGCTGTGTTCCATGGGACTATTTTGGCAGGGTTTGCGGGCAATTCCAACACAATTGTGCGCTGCAACATAAATGACATGAAACGGGACGAAATTGAAAGAATGAAGGCCCGGAACGCGGTCAGCCGATAATCTTCCGGTCGCGGAAATCGGCGATTTCGGCATCGGAAAAGCCGATTTCGCGCATGATCTCATCGCTGTGCTCGCCCACTGCCGGGCAGCAATGGCGGAACACGATATCGGTATCGCCAAAGTGCCAGAACGCGCCCGGCTGTTCGACCATGCCATAGAGTGGCTGGGGCAGGCAGGAGACAAGATTGAGTTCGCGGTTGAGCGGATCGTCAAAGAACCGGTTCATCGCATCGTCCAGCACCACCGCATCGCACGGCACGCCTTCCGCTTCCAGCGCGGCGAGGAGATCGGCAGCAGACCTGCTCGCGGCGGCGGCGGCAAAGCCCGCCTCGTCATCGCCCAGCACGGCGCGCACCCCGTCCCGCTGATCCGGGCGGTGCGCGGCAATGGCAATCCAGTCGCCATCGCTGCCCTGATAGATGCGGTGCCAGGGCGAAAAGCCGGTCTGTTCGCTGTCGAGATGCCAGGTTTCCGTCAGTTCGCCATCAGGCCCGATCAGCCGCTCGCCCTGGGTAAAGGCAGCAACGCCGAGCAGCGAAGTCTGCGTCATATAGGCATCGCCGCCCGCGCGCTTGGCATAGAGCGAGGCCATGATCTCCACCAGGCAGCTTTGCGCGGAAGAGACGTCCATGGTGCCCGGCCGGTTGAAGATCGGGCGGTTGCCCTCCCCGGCATTTTCAAATTCCCACCCGGCAATGGCGTTGAAGATCGAATCATAGCCCGGCCAGTTGCCGCGCTCGCCACGCTGGCCATAGGCGCTGACATAGTTGAACACGATATCGGGATTGGTTGCGCGGATATTGTCCGCGCCAAGGCCCAGCTTTTCCGCACCCTTGAAGCGCATATTATGGTGCACAACCTCGCCCCATTGCAGCAGCCGCTCAAGGATCGGGCGCGCCTCTGGCCGGGTCAGGTCGATGGCCAGCGACCGCTTGGATCGCGCCGCCGCCTGGTAATAGCGGTGCATGAAACGGATGCGGTCGCCGGTCAGCGCCTCGACCTTGATGACGTTCGCACCCATGTCGCCCATCATCGATGGCCCCATCGGCCCGGCCAGGAACATGCCGAAATCGACCACGCGAACGCCCTGCAGCACTTCATCCGGTGCGCCATTGTCGCCAACCGTTGCCGGGGGGGGCGACCAGTCGCGCGCACCGCCCTCGCCCAGCCGGGGGGCGGGACGCCCGGTCTCCAGCGGCGCATCGGTGTGGAACGGGACATTGGCCTGAACTGTCGCGCCGAAATCCGGATCGTCGACCTTCACCGCATAGCCATTGGCGATGACTTCGGGATGGCGCAGCATTTCGCCCATCGGATAGGCCGGTTCGGCGGCAATATCGGCGGCGCGCAGATCGGCCAGCCAGGATTCGAGCGGACGGCGGCGAAAAGCCTCCTCCTTGCCCTCCTCGGTATCGATCTCCACCCCTTCGGCCAGGACATCCCACATGGTGGGCATGGTCGCATAGTCAAACTGGCGCGGCGGATCCATGATCTGCAGCCAGTCACCGCCCTGGCACTGGTAAAGCTGCTGGGCGATGGGACGCGGCGCCAATGGATAGGTTTCCGGATTGGGCATCGGCCCTTCGCTGTTGCGCGCCCAGACCAGCGGCAGGGTTGAAAGAAAGCCCTGATAGAGCGAGGTATGCGCCGCACCGCCGCGCCCGGACTGAAGCCGGGCAACCAGCCGCGCCAATATGCCCGATGCGGCAAGATGCGCCGCCGCCCAGCTTCCCTGGCGATAGCGATAGACGATGGGACCGGCGCGATAGCCGTCATTCTCATAGAGGACGCCCAGCCGCGCCGCGACCAGCAGCTCATCATCGGACCGCTCGACATCGGGATGATTGTGCGGAGAGCCGGTAATCCCGCACACCACCAGCCGGGGAAAGGCGGCGGCCAGGCTGGCATCATCCAGACCCAGCGCGCGGGCGCGGGCGGGGGTGAACTGGTGGATCAGCACATCGGCCCCGGCCAGCCGCTCGCGCAGGCTTGCCATGCCGCCATCGCTGGCAATGTCCAGCTCCAGGCTGCGCTTGCCCCGGTTCCAGCTGGCAAAGGGCGCGGTGCCGCGCGCCGGATCACCGCCCGGGCGCTCGACCTTCAGCACGTCCGCGCCAAGCTCGGCCAGCATCAGCCCGGCCACCTGAGCGGCCATGCCCTCGGCCAGTTCAACGATCCGCAAGTCGTTCAGCATGGCCTTGCCTTACCGCTTTTTGAAATTGGGCAGCACCCAGTCATCCTCAATCGGTGTCCAGTCGACGACGACCTTCATGCCGATATGGACATCCTCCGCATCGCAGCCCGACACATTGGCGTTGAGCCGGGTGCCCGGCGCGCCGTCGATATCGACCACGACGGGCACATAGACATAATCCTCGCCGGTGCGCGGATTCTTCTGGCAGATCGCAAAACTGAACACCGTGCCGGTGCCGGGCAGTTCGGGCCATTTCTTCTCGTTGCTCTGGCATTCAGGGCAATAGGGCGAAGGGGGCATGCGGAAATGCCCGCATGCGGCGCACTGGCACGCGGTCAGCCGATGCTCTTTCGCGGCCTGCCAAAAGGGTTCGGTATCGGGGTTGGTGGTGATGCGAATGCCCTTGCCGGGCAGGGCGCGTGCAGGACCGTAGGTCATCAATCCCTCCTCAGGATCAGGCTGGAAACGGGAAGCGAGGCGGGGCCGCCGGAAACAAGTGCGAATTCCGCATCCTTGACCTGGTTGATCGCGGTGCCGCGCACCTGCTCCACCCCTTCGACAATATGCGTCATGCCGATGATATAGGCCTCGTTGAGATTGCCGCCATGGGTGTTGACCGGTGTGCCGCCATTGACGCCTCCCTGCGTTTCCGGATCGTATCGGACCTTGCCGGACAGGACATAGTCATTGCCCTCCCCCTTTTCGCAAAAGCCGTAATCCTCCAGCTGCATCAGCACCATGGGCGAAAAGTGATCATAGATCAGCGCAACATCCATATCGCGGGCCGAAAGCCCGGATTGCGCCCAGACGCGATCAGCCGTGAACTTGTGGCCCGATGAGGCAAAATAGGGATCCGGCATGCCCATCCATGCAAAGGCACGGCCCCATTCGCGCTGGCCGCCATGGGCACAGGCATGCACCACCGCAGGCTTGTGACGGCAATCCCTCGCCCGGTCCATGGTGGTGGTGATGACCGCGACCGCACCATCGGTTTCGAGGCAGAAATCGAGACGCCGCAGGGGATCGGCCAGCATCACCGATCCGTCATATTCTTCCTTGCTGAGCGGATTCTTGCGCACCGCCTTGGGCCGGTTATGCGTATTGGCGCGGGTCGCCATGACAATCTCGCCAAAGGCATCCTGAGTCGTGCCGTAAAGATGCATGTGCCGCCGGGCGAGAACGCTCATCAAATGGCCCGGCCCGACCAGCCCCGATGGCTGCAAAAAGCTGTTTTCCGGATTGGGCGCAGCCGCGCCGAACACCACGCCAAGCCGGTGCTGCGGCAATTGCTGCAGCGCCATCAGCGTGACGGTATATTTGCAATCCTCATTCATCAGCCCGGCCGTGGCAAGGCCGATGGCGCCCGGACAGCCGCCGCCGCCGCTGGTCAGCGTCGCGGAAAAGCTGATATTGCGCATGCCGAGCGTTTCCATCAGGCTGGCAGTATCGAACTTGTCCAGATATCCGGCGCCTGCGGTCGAATAATAGGCAAGGCCGTCAATATCCCGGATGCTGATCCCGGCATCGGCACAGGCTTTCAAAATCGCCTCGCCCGCCATGTCATTGATTGTCCGCGGCCAGCTCTTGCCCCGCACATAATAGTCGGTCGCACCGACGCCGACTATGGCGCACTTGTCCTGATTGACCCAGCCCATAAAGGCTCCTCTCCGATTCTCACATATATAACTAGGTTAAGTATGATGTCGCCGCCCGGCTGTCCACCCCTTCGATGAAGCGGTCGTGCAAACCTGCCTGCCGTCAGACATTCTCATCGCCGTCCAGCCCCAGCCAGCGATGGATATAGGCGGACCTTCTCCGCATGATGACGCGGGCAATTTCAGCATCGCCCGCCAGCAGCGCATCGCACAGGGCGCGCTGCAACTCGCGGGCCTGCGTGCGGCTGTCGGCGCCGGAATAAATTCCGGTATCGCGCTCGCCCAGGCCAAAGACATAGCTGATCTCCATGACCAGTTCGATCAGGTGATTGCCGGTCATCTGCGCGATCAGCCGCGCCAGTTCGGTCTCGGCACGGATCAGCGCGCTGACCGAATCATTTTCATCAATGCTGTCGCGGAATTTTTCAAGCCGCCCGCGCAGCTGGACATCCTTGCAGGCCGCTGCACTGCCCGCCGCAAGATCGTTGATTGGGCCGGAGACTTCGAGAACATTCTCGAGTGTCGCGCCGCTCATCCGCAAATAGCGCGCGAGCGACCGGATAGCATCCTGGGCGTCGGGGCGGCTCGCAATATATCCGCCGCCAATGCCGCGACGCACCTCGATCAGACGCTGGCTTTCGACGATCTTCGCCGCCTGGCGCAATGTCGGCCGACTGATCCCCAGTCGTTCGAGCAAGGCATCCTCTGCGCCAAGATGATCGCCCGGACGCGACGCAAGGCTGAGGTCGGACAGTTCACGAACGGTCCGGTTCACCAGGCTTTCGGTATTGGGCTGTACAAGCATCATCGCCTCCCCGCCTTAATAGATACCTGTTTAAGGCAATTGGTCAAGGTGCAAGCGAACTATCTTGCAATAACCTGTATAACTAGGTATCTATTTAGTCAGTTTGAACGCCAATGATTCGTGAAAATTCCGGGAGAGCCGATATGAAACCCTTTGTTTTCAGCGCCGACAGCCACATCATGGAACCGGCCACCCTGTTTCAGGACAATCTGCCCGCTTCGATGAAGCGTCATGCCATCCATGTCCGCAAGGAAGGCGAATTCCTGATTACCGGAACCGAGGACAAGGTGATCTATCGGCTGCGCGTCGGCCAGCATCGCGAGCACCAGCTCGGCGATGCCGAGCGCAAGGGGATCCGCGAAATTCCGGGCCGTCTGGAGGATATGGAACTGGAAGGAATTGACGCGGAGATCTGCTTTCCCTCGCTCGGCCTGTGGATGTACACGCTGGGCGATGCCGAGGCGGAGGCAGCGTCATGCGCCATCTATAATGACTGGAACAACGGCTTCCTGAAGGATCATCCCAACCGGTTCGTGCGGTGCGGCATGCTGCCGGTCCTGGATTTCTCCAACACGCTGGCAGAGCTGAAGCGGCTGGCATCCATGGGCTATACTGCCGCGATGCTGCCTGCGGTAATCCCGCCCAATATCGCCAAATATAATGACGAGGCATGGGACCCGGTCTTCAATCTCGCCGGGGAACTGGGCATTGTCTTTGTGATGCACACCGGCACCGGTCTGGAAAGCGTGATCCATGAGCGCGGATCGGGCGCTGCGATCATCAACTATACCAACCAGATGTGCGACGCGATCAACTCCTGCCAGTATCTGGTGGCGGGCGGCGTGCTCGACCGCAATCCCAAGGCTAAGGTGGCATTCATCGAAAGCGGCGCGAGCTGGCTGGTGGCGCTCGCCGAACGCATGGACGAAGTCAGCGTGGCGCATGCCAATTTCGTGCGGCCCAAGCTGTCACGCTCGCCGAGCCAGATCATCGACGAACAGGTCTGGGCCAGTTTCCAGCATGACCGCGCTTGCATCACCGCTGCAGCGGCGGGCCTGCCCGGCGCGCGCAACGTCATGTGGGGATCGGACTATCCGCATGCCGAGGGCACCTTCCCGATCAGCCGCAAGATTCAGGATGAACTGTTCGACGGGCTGGACGTTCCCGATCAGGTCAAGGCCGACATTTTGGGCCTGAACGGCGCCCGCCTGTTCCGGATTCAGCCCGAAGTGGTCACCTCAGACAAGGTTGCGGCCTAACGCCCTTTCCACACCGGAGAGCGCTTTTCTGCGAAGGCGCGCGGCCCTTCACGCGCGTCTTCGCTTTCCCGCCATGCGGCAAAGGCCGGATAATCGGCCTGGCCGCGCATCGCATCGGCAAGGCTGGCCTCGCCAAGACCCCGATAGACCGCCTCCTTGGAAGCGCGGATCGACATGGGCGATGCCCGCAATATGTCCGCACACCAGCGTTCCGTCGCTGCGGCGAGCTGCGAGGGCGGAACCACTGCATTGACGAAGCCCAGCCGATGTCCTTCGGCAGCGTCAACGCGGCGCGAGGTAAGGATCATGCCAAGCGCCTGCTTTTCGCCGATCTGCCGCGCCAGCCGGTGCACGCCTCCGCCAAGCGCGACCGCTCCAACCAGCGGTTCGGGCAGGCCGAAACTGGCGGTATCGCTGGCGATGATAATATCGCACGCCAGTGCAACCTCGAACCCGCCGCCAAGCGCCAGTCCGTTGACCGCCGCGATGAACGGCTTGGGACAGTCGAACCGCTCGATCAGCCCGGCATAGCCATGGGCGGGATAACTGCGTTCCGCGCCACCAGCGACCACCACCGCCTTGAGGTCCGATCCCGCGCAAAAGGCCCGCTCGCCTGCGCCCGTCACCACGCAGACTTGCTGATCGGCATCGTCGGCGAAATCGTTGAACGCGGTTTCCATCTCGTCATGCATGGCGGGATTGATCGCATTCATCACTTCCGGCCGGTTGAGGCGAACAGTCGTAACCGCGCCGTTCCTCTCGACCTGGATATGCTGAAAGTTCATTGCAGATTCTCCGGAAGCGGCTTTGCCGTCCGCCCGGCCATAAGCGCCGCGAACCCGCCGATCAACAGCCCCACCGAGGTCACCGCCAGCGCAAAGCGGAGCGATTGCTCGCCATAGGCTGCATCAAAGGCCTTGCTGAGAAACCCGCCCAGCGTGCCGCCAATACCGGTGCCCGAAATGCCAATGAACAGGTTGATCGTTGCCGACATCATTGCCCGCATCGTCACCGGAACCTGCGCAAAGCACAGGGCGATGATCGGTCCCAGATGCAGCGTCATCAGGAACTTGACGGCAATGAACGCGGCCAGCGCGACATAGGGATTGGCTGCGAAGCAGAATAATATCGCAAAGGGGAAGGCGGCAAAAAGGCCGAAAGCCGCCAGCCAGCTGTTGAACCGGGGATTTGTGCTGCCAAAGCGATCCCCGACCCAGCCCGCGAGCAAATTGCCCAGCACCAGGCCGACCGCCATCACCGTACCCAGCCAGAATCCGACCTCATCGACCGGCATCTGGTGAACGCGGCGGAAAAAGGATGCACCCCACAGGATGAGTGCGAAACCGGAGACCGGCACGGTCAGAAGCAGCAGACCGACCCAGCGCAGCGACGCCGACCCGATCATGGTGCGGAACACCAGTCCTGCGGCCAGCGGAATAGGCGTTGCCGATGCGCTCGCGCCCTTGCCGGAGCGCGGCTCGACCACGATCAGCCAGACCAGCAATCCGATAGCGATGCCGGGCAATCCGACGATCAGGAATATGGTGCGCCAGTTGAAATGGTTGGACAGCCAGCCCGCCAGCATCAGTCCGCCCGACAGGCCCACCGCGCTCGCCGCGAGCATGGTGGAGATGACCAGGGTACGGCGATGCGGCGGAAACACCTCGACCAGCAGCGAATTGCCCGCCGGACCCGCGCCCGCCTCGCCCGCCGCAAGCCCGATCCGCGCCAGCAGCATCTGCCAGAAATTCGCGGCAAGCCCGCATGCGGCGGTCGCAATGCTCCAGATCGTCACCGACAATGCGATCACCAGCCGCCTGTCCCCCCGGTCGGCATAGCGCGCCACCGGAAAAGCCGCGAGCGCATAGAAAAGCGCGAATGCCATGCCGGTGAGCAGGCCAAGCTGGCCATCGTCAAGCCCCAGCTCCACCTTGATATCGTCCTGAAACAGGGTGAAAACCTGCCGGTCGATATAGCTGAGCGCCATGACCACCATGATCAGCGCCAGCGAGACATTGCGGCGAACGGGGCTCATCTGCGTCCATACGGGCGCGCTGCCATTGGCTTCCATGCCGTTCATCCTCTCCTGTTTCCGGTCCTGCCGGTCTTAATTGTCGAGCTGCGCCACCAGCGCGGGCGCATCCGCAAGCGAGCGGAGCACGTCATTGAGATGGGTGCAGCCCAATGTCCCGGGCAGCTGTTCCAGAACCGCCTCCCGCATCGAGGCGATGGGAAGCCCGTTCAGCCTGCTGGTAAAGCCAATGGCGCCGGGGCATTCAGGAAAGGGCAGGACATGCGGCGTGGCGACGATGGATTCGATCCGGTCATCCGGCCCGCCTGCCGTTACCCGCACATGATATTCATGAATGGCAATGCGCAGGTCCGTGTTCGGCGCGGTCCCGCTGTCCTGAAACCCGATATCGATGATCAGCTTGCCCTCATCCCGCCATATATCGAGCCGCCGGGCGCGGCGCATTCCCACGCCCTGCTGCACACCCAGTTCATGCCAGCCCTGCGGATCATCGGGATGCAGCAAGGATACGACCTCGGCGCAATTCTGCGCGGTCGGGGGGCCGCCATCCTCGGTCAGCGCGGTAGAGCCGGGCGCAAAGCCCGTGCATACGCCCGCCATATTGCCGCGCCTTCCGGCGGTCGAAAGCGCGCCCGATTTGCGATTGAGTTCGCGCCAGTCCGTGACCCAGCGCGACCATGCCCAGCCCGCGACAAGGCTGGCCCCGGCAAAATCGTCGAGAATCTGGTGCAGCGGCGTCGCGCGGGCGCGCTCTTCACCCATCACATCGGCAATCGCCGCACGGCTCTGTCCGCCACCCCTGACGCCGACCAGCTGCTGCGCGGCAGGATTGTCCGGCGATACGGCAATCGACTGGATTTCCCGCATCGGCGATGCGAGGATGCGAAAGCTGCCCCGCGCCAGTTCGACCGGATCGCCGCCGCCTGCCGGGGTCTGCACATCGCGCCCCACACCCTGCATCAGCATGGGTTGGCCATGCCCGTCGGGCCAGCTGGTGTCGATCGTGGTGGTCCGCCGGATCGAGCCGGGCCGCCGCAGCGGCGATGGACCATAGGGGTTATGCGGAGCGGAACCGGCCATTATCGCGGCGGCATCCGGATCGCCCCGTCGAGCCGCAGAACCTGTCCGTTGAAATAGCTGTTGCGGTTGAGCTCCAGCACCAGACTGGCAAATTCCTCGGGCTTGCCGAGCCGTTTGGGAAACGGAACCGAAGCATTGAGCCCGTCCCACACGGCAGGTGCGCGATCCTTGACCGCCAGCATCGGCGGCGTCGCGAAAATGCCCGGCAGGATGGTGTTGGCACGAATGCCGAAGCCCATCAGGTCGCGTGCCAGCGGCAGCGCGAGTCCGGCGACACCCGCCTTGCAGGCACCATAGGCAATCTGTCCGATCTGCGCGTCCTGTGCCGCGACCGAACCGGTCAGCGTGATGCAGCCGCGTTCGCCATCCTCATTGAGCGGCTCGGCTGCCGCCATGCCCAGCGCCGACAGCGATGCCATGCGATAGGATGCAACGAAAATGCCCTGGGCAGAAAAGGCGAAATCCTCGGTCGCGAAGCGCTTCAGAGCGCCGGTCTCGCGATCCTTGGAAATGGTCTTGGCATTTTTGGAGATTTGCGCGCAGTGGACCAGAATGCGCTCCTGGCCGTTTGCGGCGCGGGCCGCCTCGAAACCGGCAACGACGCTGTCCTCGTCAAGTATATCGACGCGGTGAAAGGTCGCGCCGATTTCCGCAGCAACCGCCTTGCCGCCCTCTTCGTTCACGTCAAAGATCGCGACCTTCACGCCCTCGGCGGCGAGCGCGGTTGCCGATGCGCGCGCAAGCCCCGATGCGCCTCCTGTCACCACCGCTGCAATCGAACTGTCCAGTTTCATTTTTTTCTCCTGCTAATTGGCAATCTGGCGATGTTTTTTCATTTCAGCGCACCAATTGCCGAACCTATCGATACGTTGCCAAAACAGTTCGCGTGTTCCGGCGAAGTTGTGCATGTGACCCATGCGCGGACAAACAAAAATGTCGACTGATGTCGCGGAGAGATAGGCACGTGCTTCGCCTTTGACATCAGCGCAGGTGTCACGTTCACCCATACCTACCAACACCGGGACCGATACCGCGGCAGCTTCCGCTGCTATTATTCCGGGAGTCAGGCAAGTCTGCGCCACAGCACCAGGTGTTGTCAGCGAATTCCACGGATTGGTTGTATGACCCGCTTGCGAAGCAGGATCATGAATGTCGCGATTGAAATGGGCAAGATCCGATTCGACCACTTCGTCCGGAACATCATCATAATGAAAACCCCAGGCCATCGCCTGTCCTCTGTCTGGATAGGGTCCGTTCGACATAAACTCCTTGATCGCCTGACGATTGGTGACAATAGACGGATCACCAATCAACCTGTCGCGCGTATACCATGGCGCAACAAGCTGTCGCATGCCGGGCCGAACGGGAGGATGGGTGTGCACAGCTGAATACCCCAGAACGGCGATACCGTCATAGCTGGAAAACCTGCCCTGCTGCACAACGGTCAGACAGCCACCCATGGATTGGCCGATTCCAATGGTAACGGGCTCGCAAACTGGCGGAAAGTCGCAATCCAGCGTTCCATCGCATAACCTTTTCAACACTTCTGCCTCGGCTGCCGAATTCGCTGCTGAAACAGCCGCATAGTCAAGGAGCGCTGCGTCATGCAGGCTCGATCCACCCACCCCCAAATGATCCACAGAAACGAAAATCCAGCCGCGTTCTGCATGCCAATCCGCCTCGCTGCCAATACCCTGCGATGGACCAGGCAAATCACAAGTATAGTAACCACGTGAATACCCGCCGCCGGGCTTTCCGAAACATACAATCGGCGGATCGCTGATACACTCGGATTGAGGCAAGTGCACCGTAACTGCAACATGTGCCGCCTCGCCAAGCGCAGCAGCTTCGGAAACATCTATTTCAAATACATGCTGCTTCACTGCAGCGTTTCCAGATTGCCGCCATCGACGACCAGCACCTGCCCGGTGATGAACCCGGCTCGCGTCGATTTCTGCAGCAACCGCCTTGCCGCCCTCTTCGTTCACGTCAAAGATCGCGACCTTCACGCCCTCGGCGGCGAGCGCTGTTGCCGATGCGCGCGCAAGCCCCGATGCGCCCCCTGTCACCACCGCTGCAATCGAACTGTCCAGTTTCATCTATGTCTCCTGTTATCCCTGAGTAATGCACCCCGCCAGTGCGCGGGCAAATGAAAAATCAACTATGGGCAGCGGTCACTGCAGCGTTTCCAGATTGCCGCCATCGACGACCAGCACCTGCCCGGTGATGAACCCGGCTCGCGTCGAGCACAAAAAGGCCGCTGCCGCCGCCATGTCCTCAGGCGTGCCCATGCGCTGAACCGGCCATTGCGATGTTCGTTCGGCGATATGCTCCTCATAGGTCTGGCCGTTCGCCTCGGCGATGCGGGTGAACACCTCCTTGAACTGGCTCGTCTCGATTGCGCCGGTACCCAGCGTATTGACGGTGATGCCCATCGGCCCAAGCTCCGCCGACAGGGTCTTGGAGAGCGCCAGCGCGCCAACGCGATAGGTATTCTGCGCGGCGCGGGCGAGCTTGCGATGGGGCTGCTTCACCGAATTGGTGCCAATGGTCAGGATACGCCCCCAGCCCATTGCCTGCATATGCGGGACCACGGCCTGAACGGCCCAGCGAAACGCCATGACATTATTGTTGTTCGCCGCGGCAAAGGTATCGTCATCGACCTCCAGAAAGCTGCCCTTTGGCCCGGAATCGACATTGAATATCAGGATATCGGGCGATCCGAACGCTGCCCTGGCGGCCTCGACAGCCTGTCCGATGCCCTGCTGTGTGGTGCAGTCGGCGGAAATTCCGATAACGTCGCCGCCCGCCGCCCTGACCTCTGCAACAGCGTCATCAATGGTCGCCTGGGTGCGCGCGGCGATGACCGTCCGGCATCCTTCGGCGGCAAACTGGTGCACACAGCCAAGGCCGATACCCTTCGACCCGCCAAAGACCAGCGCGACCTTGCCCTTGATACCCAGATCCATCAGCTGGGCCTCCCCTGCTGTGCCTTGAGGCGCTCCTGCAATATCTCGTTGCGGCCCGCCGGAGCGGCCACGGTGGAGCCGCCATCCATCTTGATCGTCGTCCCGGTGATATAGTCGGACCGGGCCGAGGCCAGGAACAGGCAGGCATGGGCGATATCCTCAGGCGTTCCGGCGCGCCCCACCGGTACGGTGGAGCCATAGGCGGCCAGTCCTTCATCGCCCAGGATCGCCTTGGCCCGGTCACTCGCCACCAGCCCCGGATTGATGGCATTGACGGTAATACCGTCGCCCACCACATCGCCCGCCGCTGCGCGAATAAAGGCATCGAGCGCCGCCTTGGCCATGCCATAGGCGGTCATGTTAGGAACCACCGTATAGGTGCCATTGACCGATCCGATGGCGATAAAGCGTCCGCCATCGCGGGCCTCGACAAGATACGGCCGTGCCGAATCGAGCAGCCACCATGCTGCCTTGGCGATCGAGGCAAAGCCCGCCTCCAGCCCGTCATCATCAACCGCGCCGACACCGCCATGCGGGATATCAGCCGCACAATGCACGACAATGTCGATCCCGCCGAAGCGCTCTGCCGTGGCCGCGATCAGCGCGCTGCACTGGTCATGCTGCTTGACGTCGATCTGGAAGATGTCGGACGTCCCGCCCGCCGCAGCGATATCGGCACTGGTCTGTTCGGCAAAGGATATCGTGCGCGCCGCCAGCATGACATTGGCGCCGGCCGCCGCAAACGCAATGGCAATGCCGCGCCCGACCCCGCGTCCGCCGCCGGTAACGATGACGGTCTTGCCGCTGAAATCCTCGCTCATGCTTTCTGCTCCTCGAATAATGCCTGCAATCCCGGCGTCGATGGCTTGAGGGACGGCGTGCGCGGAAAATCATCGACAAATCGGAAATGGACCGGAACCTGATAGGCGATCAGCCTTTCCTTGAGCCACGCCTTGAGCGTTTCTGTGTCCGGAGCCTTGCGCCCTTCCTTGAGGATGATCGCCGCCGCCGGAACCGCACCCAGCCGTTCGTCGCTGACACCCACAACAGCCGCCTCGCGAATGTCGGGATGCTCGTTCAGCGCCCTGACGACATCATCGGGATGAATCTTGAAACCGCCGCGAATGATGGCATTGTCCGCCCGCCCGCGAATGAACAGAAAATTGTCCGCATCCAGCATCGCGCGATCCGTCGTGCGCAGCCATTGCATGCCATTGTCGAGCTGCCCGCCCTTGAGTTCGAGCAGGCCTTCCTCGCCGGGAGCGAGCACAGCCCCGCTTTCCGGATCGACGATCCGCGCCTCCATATTCGCATGAACGCGCCCGACCGCTCCGTGCTTCACCTTCCACAGCTTGCGGAAATCATCGATATTCCACCCGGCCACCGCTCCGGCAAATTCGGTCGCACCGTAATTGGCACAGATCGGAATATCGTATTTGGCATAAAAGGCATCGACCAGTTCGGGCGCCAGCGGCGCGGTGCCGGAAATGAGCGATTTCAGGCTGGACAGCCGGGCGGGATCAATGTCCGCCTCCAGCAGCATCCGCACCGCGCTGGGCACTGCGGGAGCGACCAAAGGCCGGTTGCGCTCGACCGCCGCCACCCAGGCATCGACCGAGAATTTCTCCAGCAGCACGATCTTGCGGCCCGCCGCCAGCGAAGCGATGCAGCCGTAAATGCCGCCAATATGGGTCAGCGGATTGACCACCATGGTGCAGCCTGAACTCAATCGCGGCGGATCGTCGAAACTGCGTCCGCGCTCATAGCTTGCAAAGCCGCGAAAACTGGCATCGAACGCCTTGCGCGACAGGGGAACACGCTTGGGAGCGCCCGTCGTCCCGCTTGTCAGCATCTCGATGGCAACGCCCGGCGATACGCTTATCTCGCCGCCCGGTCTGCCCTCGACAAGGCGCACCCCATCCAGCCGCGAACCGATGGCAATAACACCGGCGCGCGACCGTTCAAGGGCATCGGCCATGCCGGGCCGGGACAGGTCGTCATCATCGGCAATGACGACCGGCAGCCTCAGCCCCTCAATATCGGCCAGCAGCTTTGCATCGGGCAGGATCGGGTTGAGCGTAACCAGGCAGCGGTCGGTCGAAAGCACCGCCAGGATCGCTGCAACATGACCTGGCCGGTTGCGCAGCATCACCCCGACCCGGCAGTCTTCAGGCAGGTCCATGCCGTCAAGCGCCGCCTCGATGGCCCCCACATTTTCCGCAATCTGTCGCCAGCTATATTCCGTGCCAAGAAAATCGATCTCGGTCCGGTCCGGGTCGATTGCCATGATCGCCCGCAGCTTTTGTGTCATTAGCGCCATGTCAGATTGACAGCCCGCCACTGGCTTCGATGATCTGCCCCGTGACCCAGCGGGCATCGTCACCCAGCAGCATCATGACAGCACCGGCTATGTCTTCAGGCTCGCCAAGGCGGCCCATGGGCGTGTGCCTCGACGTCGCCTCGTCCCAGCCCGGCCTGGCGCGCAGGCCCGCGATGAAATCAGTCGCGACAGCCCCCGGCGCGACCAGATTGCAGGTGATCTGGCGCTTTGCGACGGTCAGCGCGGTGGAGAAGGTCAGGCTCTGCAAGGCACGCTTGGTCATAGCATAGCCTGCTGCGAAGGGCTGGCCCACCTTGCCCGATATCGAACCGATATTGACGATCCGGCCATGGTCGCGAAGCCGCGAAAGCGCGCTATGCGTGACCAGAAACGGTCCCTTGGCGTTGACCGCCATCATCGCATCGAACAGCTCTTCATCGCCGGTTTTCAGGCTGGCGTCGCGCCCGCCGCTACCGATCCCGGCATTGTTGACCAGAATATCGAGATTGGGGCTGTCACCAAAATGCGCATCACAGGCGGCAAAGAGCGCATCGACGCCGGATCGTGTCGAAACGTCTGCCTGAACGGCAAAGGCCTTGCCGCCAGCCTGCACGATTTCGGTGACCAGGGCATCAGCCGCATCTGCGCTGCCGGCATAGTTGATCGCGACATGCGCGCCCGCCAGGCCGATCCGCCGGGCTGTGGCCGCGCCAATCCCCCGCGCCGCTCCGGTGACCAGAGCATTCTTGCCGCTGAGCGCGGTCACAGGAACATTCCCCCGCTCGCCTCGATAATCTGGCCGGTCACCCAATCGGCATCGTCGCGGACCAGCATCATGACCGCACCGGCAATGTCATTCGGCACGCCCAGCCGGCCCATGGCCGTGCTGCGCGATGCGGCCTTCTCCCAATTGGGATCGGCAAGCAGCGCTTCGTTGAAATCGGTATCGACGGCACCGGGCGCAACCAGATTGCAGGTAATGCCGCGACGTCCGACAACCTGCGCGGTTGAGAGCGTCAGGCTCTGCAATGCGCGCTTGGTCATCGCATAGGCGGCAAAGGGCGGGATGGCAAAGCGGCCACCCAGCGATCCGATATTGATGATGCGCCCCTTGTCACGCATCCGTTCCAGGGCAAGCTGGGTGATGAAGTGCGGCGCTTTCTGGTTCAGCGCGATCATCCGGTCGAACAGTTCCTCGCTGCATTTGGTGAGGCTGCCGCTGTCACCGGCCCCGCCTATCCCGGCATTGTTGACCAGTATGTCGAGATTGGGAGCACCGCCAAATGCCGCATCGCTGGCCGCAAAAAGCGCATCGATACCCGCCATGCTCGACAGATCGGCGCGAAGGGCAAAGGCACTGCCCCCGGCGTCGACAATCTCCTGCGCCAGGGCGTCTGCTGCATCACCGCTCGCCGCATAGTTGATCGCGACATGCGCGCCCGCCATGCCAAGCTGTCTGGCGACAGCGGCACCAATGCCGCGCGATGCGCCTGTTACCAGCGCGTTCTTTCCTGCAAGACTCTCCATGCCGGTCTTGTGCCAACATAGTTGACTAAGTGCAATAGGTGGCGCATGACCATCTGCGAAAGTGAGAGGAAAGAATGAGCGACCTGATCCGCGTCGAACGCGAGGGTGGACTTGCCATCATCACGCTGAACCGGCCGGAACGGCACAATGCGTTCAATGACGAAATGTCGGAGGCTTTCCAGCCTGCACTTTATGAGATTCTCGACGATCCCGCCTGTGTCGCGCTGCTGATCCGTGCCGAGGGAAAATCCTTCTGTTCAGGCCGCGACACATCGGTTCTGGGGCACCGCGCGCGCGATGAGAGCGACTTTCACTTTGTCCGCCGGGCCCAGGAATCGCGTCTGCGGATGATGGATTCCACCAAGCCGATCGTTGCTGCGGTAAAGGGCGGCGCGATCGGCGGCGGCTGTGAGCTTGCGCTGGCGGCGGATTTCAGAATTGCCGATACCAGCCTTAAAATGGCGCTGCCCGAAATCATCTATGGCGTGCTTCCCGATACCGGCGGCACCCAGATGATGACCGCTCTGATCGGCCCGTCGCGCACGAAATACATGGTGATGACCGGCGACCGGATCGACGCGCAGACGGCGCTGGAATGGGGCGCGGTGGATTTTGTCGTGCAGCCCGAAGAACTGGACGCAAAGGCGCTGGAAATCGCCCGTTCGCTGGCCGCCAAGCCGCCCATCCACCTGGCCATGGCCAAGCATATGATCGACCTGATGCACGGCCCCACCATCCGGACCGGTACCCGCGCCGAATTGCTCGCGCAGACTGCCTTGTTCAAGACCGATGACTATCAGGAGGCCCGCGCCGCGCACCGCGAAAAGCGTGCCCCCGTCTATAAGGGCAAATAACCATGGCGCTTCCCGATCCTCCCCCGCTCGGGGCGTCGGCCCTTCCGGATGGCAGTTACAAGGGCCAGGTCGTTGCCGTCACCGGCGGCGGTACGGGACTGGGCAAGGGCATGGCACTTGAATTTGCCCGGCTGGGCGCCAGCATCGCGATCCTGTCGCGCAAGGCCGATCATCTTGCCGCCGGTGTGTCGGCAATGGAAGCGGTCGGAGCAAAGGCCATCGCCGTTGCCTGCGATGTGCGTGATCCCGATGCCATTGCGAGAGCGTTTGACGAGATCGAGAACAGGCTGGGGCCGGTTGACGTGCTCATCAACAATGCCGCCGGAAACTTCCCCGCCCCGGCGGAGGAAATGACGCCCAATGGCTTCCGCACGGTGGTCGATATCGTCCTCAACGGCACCTATAATTGCAGCCGCGAATTCGCCATCCGGCGGCTGGCGGCGAGCAAGCCGGGCGCGATCCTGAACATCGGCGCGACCTATAGCTGGACCGGCGGCCCCGGCACCGCGCACAGCGCAGCCGCCAAGGCAGGTGTCACCAACCTCACCCAAAGCCTGGCGGTCGAATGGGCACCCGACGGCATCCGCGTCAACTGCATCGCACCGGGCCGATTTCCGCATGATGATCTGCCCGCGCACATGACGAAGCACCGGGAAGGAGAGCGCGGCGACACGACAATACCCGGCATGCGCGTCGGCCAGATTCGCGAACTCGGCTGGGCTGCAACTTTCCTTTGCTCGCCCTATGCCGGTTATATCAGCGGACATACACTGGTGGTCGATGCCGCAAACTGGCTCCGCCGCTCGCTGGTAATGCCCGAATTCGTGCCGATCCGCGAACAGTTCGGCAAACTGGCGCAGGAGCGGGGAACGGCGCGCGCAGCCATTGCGAAAACGCGGGGAGACGCAAACGAATGAGTGAAACCGATCTGGTGCTGCGCAAAGACAAGGATGGTGTTTGCACGCTGACGCTCAACCGGCCCGAAGCGCGCAATGCCGTGAACCGCGAATTGTTTCGCGTGCTGCGCAATCATGTCCGCGACCTGGAGGAAAATGGCGATGCCATTGGCATTGTCGTGCTGCGCGGTGCCGGCGGGCATTTTTGCGCAGGCCATGACCTTAAAAGCAAGCCGCATGCCGATGCGCTCGGCTGGCTGCGCCAGGAATTGCTGACGCTGGAGCGGCTGACCCGGCTGCGCCAACCGGTAATCGCCGCCGTGCAAGGCACCTGCTATACAGGGGGGCTGGAACTCGCGCTGTCAGCCGATTTTATCATTGCCGCAGAATCGGCGCGGTTCGCCGACACCCATGGTAAATGGGGGCTGGTGCCCGGCTGGGGCCTCAGCCAGAGGCTGCCGCGCCGCGTGGGACAGGCAAAGGCGCTGGAGATGATGCTCACCTGCCAGCCCTGCACCGGCCAGGAGGCCGCCGCCATGGGCCTTGCCAATTATTGCGTCGCCGATGCCGATCTTGATGCGAAGGTGACGGAATTGTGCACCGCGATTCTGGGCAATAGCTGGCATAGCAATGCCGAAAACAAGCGGCTGATCTACTCCACCGACGGCATGCGCCTCGCCGACGGGCTCAATTACGAAATCATGCGCAATGCCGGTTTCGATCCCGGCATGCGCAAAAAGGGCGAACCGATCGGCAAGGCAAAGAAGGACGGTTGATGGATATCGGGTTTTCCGCAGAGGAGCAGCGCTTCCGCGAAGAATGCCGGGACTGGCTCCGCGCCAATGTTCCGGCGGAAAAGCGCCCGCTGAATGCCGTTGACGCGCTCGATTTTGACAAGGCGTGGCAGCAAAAGCTCCATGAGGCCGGCTGGGCCGGGATAAACTGGCCCAGCGAATATGGCGGCCGCGGGCTTTCCATCGTCCAGCAGGTCATCTGGCTGGAGGAATATGCCAAGGCCCATGCCCCCTGGATCGGCGCGAATTTCGTCGGCGTGAACCATGGCGGGCCAACCCTGATCGCCAATGCAACGCCCGAGCAAAAGGCATTTCACCTGCCGCTGATCCTGAAGGGCGAGGCGATCTGGTGCCAGGGATTTTCTGAGCCGGGGGCGGGTTCTGACCTGGCCGGCATCCGCACAACGGGACGTGTCGAGGGCGACAGCATCATCGTCAACGGATCCAAGATATGGACCAGCTTTGCCCATGTCGCCGACTGGCAGGAACTGGTTATCCGCACCGAGCCGGGGTCGGAGCGGCACAAGGGCCTGAGCTGGGTGATATGCGACATGCATTCGCCCGGCATTACCGTTCGCCCTATCCCGAAAATCAGCGGGCAGGTCGAATTCTGCCAGGTTTTCTATGACGATGTCCGCATTCCGCTGGAAAATGTGGTCGGCGGGCTCGGCAATGGCTGGCGCGTATCCATGTCCACGCTCGGCTTTGAACGGGGCACCGGCTTCATTGCCGATCAGGTCAAGCTGTCCCAGGAGATTGCCGAACTGATCGAACAGGCGAGATCATCAGAGCTGATCAGCAACGACCAGGTCGCCGATGACCTGGCGCAGATGCGTGCCGAGGTCGCGGCGCTGCGGGCCATGACCTATCGCAACATTTCCGAAGTGATCCGCACCGGCCAGCCGGGCCCGGAGGCATCGGTCATCCGCCTGTTCACAGCGGAACTGGGGCAGCGCCTGGAACGCATGGCCGTCACCCTGATGGGCGATTCGCTGCTCGACTATCAATATGGCGACGACAATCCGGTGCAGGAATATCTGCGGGGCTTTGCCTCTACCATCGCTGGCGGCGCCAGCCAGATCCAGCGCAACATCATTGGCGAGCGCATGCTCGGCCTGCCGAAATAGAGGCTGAACCCATGGACCTGACGCCGAATGAGGAACAACAGATGCTGCGCGAGGCCAGCATCGACTGGCTGAACGGCAATATGCCGCTTGATGCCGCGCGTACCCGCGATCCCGGCCTGTGGGGCGGCATGGCGGAAATGGGCTGGCTGGACATGACATTGCCCGAAATGGGGCTGGACCATGGTTCCGAAGCACTGGTCTTTGCAGAGCTGGGCCGCTTCCTCGCCCCGGTTGGCGCCATTGCAACGGCAGTATCCCGGCGCTGGGCCGGCGACACCGAACGTGCCGCGCTGGCCATCCCCTCGGCGAACGGGCTGCGTCTGCTCGATCCCGACAATACCGACAGTGCACTCGGCCTGTGGGACGGAAAGGCCGGAACCGTGACGCTCCGGTCTGCACCCGAAGCACGGGTGTCGCTGGACCTGACCACGCGCCAGGCTGTGCTCGACGATGCGCCGGAACCCGCCATCATCAACGATCCGCGTGCCGCCTTGCACCTTGCCCTGCTGGCAGCGGCCTATGGCGTCGGCTGCGGCGATGCCGCGCGCGACATGGCGGTTGAATATGCCAAGATACGCGAACAGTTCGGAAAGCCGATCGGATCATTCCAGGGTATCAAGCACCCGGTGGCCGATATGGCGGTGCGCTGCGCCGTCGCACGTTCGCAACTCTACTACGCCGCCTGCGCGCTTGATGCAGACGACAGCGACGCACCCTTTCATGTCGCCGCAGCCAAGCGGCTGGCAGACCGGGCCGCGCTCGAAAATGGCCGCATGAACATCCAGGTGCATGGCGGGATCGGCATGACCGACGAGGCCCAGCCGCACCTGCTGCTGAAGCGCGCCCATCTGCTGCAATTCGTTGCGCCGGTGGACACTGGAGCGCTGCTCGCCTGACCCGAAAAGGCCGGAAGGATTGCCCATGGACGCCGCCCAGTTCGATCTGCTCATCGCCCGCACCAGAGCGTTTGTGCGCGGGATCGGCATGGAGATGGAGGCCGAAACCGAACGCAAGGCGCAATTGCCGCAGGCCATATGGGATGCATTGAAAGAGCTTGGCACATTCGGCTGGAGCATCCCCCCGGCCTATGGTGGATCGGGCCTGAACAGCGAGCAGCTCGCCCGCGCCTTTATCGAGCTGGCACAGGGTGCAGTCGCCTATCGCGTGGTCGGCGGCACCAATGCCGGGGTAGGGTCCGAGGCGCTGATCCAGGATGGCACCGAAGAGCAGAAGCGCCATTATCTGCCCCGGCTGGCATCGGGCGACCTGCTGGGATGCCTGGCGCTGACCGAGCCGGAGGCAGGATCGGACGCAACTGCGCTGAAAACGCGCGGCGAAGTGCAAGGCAATGGCGATTATATGCTGAACGGGCAGAAATGCTTCATCACGCTCGCACCGATAGCGGGCCTGTTCACCATCTTCGCACGCACCAATAATGCCCCGCGCGGCGGAAACGGGATCACGGCGTTTCTGGTCGAGCGCGGCACGCCCGGGCTTTCCGCCAGCGAGCCGACCCCGATGATGGGACAGGATGGCGCGCCCATTGGCGAGGTCTATCTCGACAATTGCCGCGTTTCGGCGTCACAGATTCTGGGTGGCGAACCGGGCATGGGCTTTCGCTCCGTCATGAAGGCGCTCAACAAGCAGCGCATCAACCTCTCCGCACTCGCAACCGGCCCGGCCATCCGTATGCTGGACGAAGCGCTGGCCTATGCGCGCACCCGGCGGCAGTTCGACAGCGCGATTGGCGAATTCCAGCTGGTGCAGGCTATGCTGGCCGAATGCAAGGTGCAGGTCGAGGCCGCCCGGGCGCTGATCCTTGAAACGGCGCGAAAGCGAGACCGAGGCGAGGACGTCACCCTGGACGTATCGATGTGCAAATATTTCTCGACTGAGATGTGCTCGCAGGTCGCCGACAAGGTGATCCAGATTTTCGGCGGCACCGGTTATGTAAAGGGTCGCCCGATCGAGCGCTTCTACCGCGATACACGGGTGTTCCGCATCTATGAAGGCACCAGCCAGATCCACCTGCTCAACATCGCCAAGCGAATGATGCAGGACGAGGGCTGAGCCATGTCAGTCGTCGACAATCGCCTGAAACGTCTCTTCCAGCCAGCTGCGCAGCCGCGGTTCGACAGACCCGGCAAACTCGTCGAGCGGCAGCTGGTCGCGATAGGTGAAATAGCCGGTCGAAATGATCATGAACCGCGCCGCCTTGGCCCAGGCGGCTTCACCGCCAAACCAGACCGCCAGCGGTCGCATGACATGCGAGCGCAACAGGCCGAGCGCCACCTCCCGCGCCGCGCTGTCGGAAGACGCGCCGAACAGCATCGCCAGCGGACTGGGCTGGCTGCGATGTTCGTCCGTGAAAATCGCCACGATCTGCTTGCCGAATTCCTCCCGCGGCAGATCGGTCATCAGCCGGGCATCGAGCGCGGTATCGAGTGCCGCCTCGAAAAGGTTGAGCTTGCCGCCGAAATAGCGGCTGACCAGCGCGGGGTTTACATCCGCCAGCGCGGTAATGTCGCGCACCCCTACTTCGGCATAGGCACGCGTCGAAAAGGCCTGCTGCGCCGCCGCCAGGATACGCGCGCGCGTCGCCTCTGCATTCCGCTTGCGAACCGCCATCTTATGCCCCCCGATCGCCTCCCTGCATTCCAGAGCACAGCCCAGATTGACAATCAAGTAAACGAATGTTTACATCGTGGCAAGGAGAGAGAGCCATGACCGATTCGACTGCGGAGAAAGTGCGCGAGCCCGTTTATGAATTCGACATGATGCGCGACGAGCGCATTCTGGACAACATCCAGGATGGCTATCTGCACCTCATGAAAAATGCCCCCAAGGTGTTCTGGACACCGGCCAATGGCGGGCATTGGGTGACGACCAGTGCCAAGGGCGTGATCGAGGTTGTCCGCAATCCCGACCGGTTTTCGAGCCGCTACATCAACATCCCCAAGCAGAATAACGGCTATCAGATGATCCCCGAGATGCTCGATCCGCCAGAGCATCGCGAATATCGCAATCACCTGCGCCCCTATTTCGAATCCAAGGCAATCAAGCCGCTTGAACCGCGCATCATCGAATGGACCGAGAAGCTGATCGATGAGGTCGCGGGCAGCGGCTCCTGCGAATTTGTCGATGCGGTGGCATCGCGCCTGCCCGTTGCTGTCTTCATGGAACTGTTCGGCTTTCCGATGGATCAGATCGATGAGTTCCGGCACATCGTCGTCAACTTCTTCGACAGCCAGTCAAGCATGGAAGCGCGCATGCAGCTGGCGGGACGGATTCACGAAATACTGGGCGAACTGATTGCCGCGCGCACCGCAGAACCGCAGGACGATGTCTATTCCAAGATCATCCACAAGGATTTTCAGGGACGCAAGCTCGATACCCGCGAACTGCTGTCCATCGGCTTTCTGATGTTCCTCGCCGGGCTGGACACGGTCACCAATGCCATGACCTTCGGCATGCGCCACCTGGCCCATGACGATGCACTGCGCACCCGCATGCACGATGATCCCGATTGCATTCCGGCGGCGGTCGAGGAATTGATGCGCCGCTACACCTTCGTGTCGACGGCGCGCTATATCGTCGCAGACACCAAGATTGACGGCGTGCCTGTGACCGGTGGCGACATGGTGGTCGCACCCTATCATATGGTCGGCTTTGACGAAAAGCTGAACCCCTGCCCCGAAAATGTCGATATTGACCGGCCCGCCTGCCGCCATGCCGGGTTCGGATCGGGCGTGCATACCTGTCTCGGCATCCATCTCGCGCGGATGGAGCTGATCAATTTCTACAAGGTGTGGTTCCGCAAGATCGGCCATTTCCGCGAGGACCAGAGCAAGGGCAAGTCGCGCATCCGCGCCGGATCGGTGCAGGCGATGGAAACGCTGCACCTCGAATGGGACGTGAAGCAGCAATAGCAGATTGAGTGTCGGCCCGGTCGGCACAGCAAGGAGAGAGTGATTATGGCAAGCGCAGCAGCACCCGCAGTCCATCTGCATCTGGGGCATGAACAGCGGACCAGCGGATCGGCCGGAACCCATCCGCACCTGCATCCCGTAAAACAGGAGGTGCAGGCCGAAATTCCGCTGGCGGGCAAGGCCGAGGTCGACGAGGCGGTCGAGCGGGCCGAGGCTGCCCGCGAGGGCTGGCGCCGCACGCCGCCCGAAGCGCGCCGCGATATCCTCAACCGGCTGGCCGACCTGATGGTCGAAAATCGTTCGGAACTGGCCCGCATGGCCGCGCTTGACGGCGGTACTACGCTGATGGTTGGTGAACGCGGCGTCGATACTGCGGTTGGCTGGACCCGCTATTATGCAGGCTGGTGCGACAAGCTGTCGGGCGAACTGATGAGCACCTTCGATACGCGCGGGGAGTTTTCCTATTCGGTGCCCGAACCGATCGGCATTGTCGGCATCATCATCACCTGGAACGGTCCGCTCATCAGCCTTGGCATGAAGGTTGGCGCTGCGCTGGCAGCGGGCAATTGCGTGATCTGCAAACCTGCCGAAATCACGCCCTTTGCGCCTGAAATGTTTGCGCGGCTGTGCAAGGAGGCGGGCGTGCCCGATGGCGTGCTCTCCATCCTGCCGGGCGCGGGCGAATGCGGCGAGGCAATCGTCCGCCACAAGAAAATCCGCAAGATCAGCTTCACTGGCGGCCCCATCACGGCGCGGCGCATCCTGGAAGCCTGCGCGCAGGAGATAAAGCCGAGCGTGATGGAACTGGGCGGCAAATCGGCGAGCCTGGTCTTCCCCGATTGCGACATTCAGGCCGCCGCGGAGCGCGCGGTATTCTGGACGGTGGGCTGCCTGTCGGGCCAGGGCTGCGCACTTCCCACCCGCCAGCTGGTCCATGCCGATGTCTATGATGACTTTGTCGCGCGGCTGAAGGACATCATCGCCAAGTTCAAGGTCGGCGATCCGATGGACCCGAGCGTCATGGTGGGGCCGGTCATCAACAAGGCAGCGGTCGACCGCATCATGGGCATGTTCAAAAGGGCCAAGGCCGACAATGCGGGCACCTTCATGCTGGGCGGCGGACGCTGTGGCGGCGACCTCGCAGATGGCAATTTCATCGAACCGACGCTGATCGTCGATGCCGATCCGGATCATGAGATCAGCCAGGTCGAGATTTTCGGGCCAGCGGTTGTGGTGATGAAATTCCATGACGAGGATGAGGCTGTGGCCATCGCCAATAACAGCGAATACGGGCTCGCCGCCTATATCCAGTCAAACGACCTGCAGCGCGTCCATCGCCTGTCCGAACGGCTCAATGCAGGCGGTGTCTATGTGAATGGCGGGTTCCAGATCAATCCGCACACACCCTTTGGCGGCATCGGCATTTCCGGCTTCGGCAAGGAAGGCGGCAAGGCGGGAATCGAGGAATTCCTGCATTACAAGACCGTCACCATTGGCGTTGGCGCACCCATTTTCGGCTGAAAGGAAACGACATGACATTCGATCCCGGACAGCAGTTCAACCTTGACGGCAAGGTCGCCATCGTCACCGGCGCAGGCGGACGCGGCAATTCGATCGGCGCTGCCTATGCCAAGGGCCTCGCCAAAGCGGGCGCCAGCGTGATCGTCGCCGATCTCAATGGTGACGGCGCAGAAACCGTCGCCAATGAAATCAGGGCAGCAGGTGACAAGGCACAGGCCGTTCAGGTCGATATCACCGATGAAGCCAGCGTTGCCGCGATGATGGACCGGGTGAGCGCCGAGTTTGGCGGGCTTGATATCCTGGTCAACAATGCCGCTCTGATGGTCGAGGCGGTGGGAACCCCGGCGATCAAGACCAGCATTGCCGATTTCGACCGGCTGATGCGCGTCAACCTCAATGGAGCGCTCATCTGCGCCAAGGCGGCGGTACCGCTGATGCAGGCGCGGGGCGGCGGCAAGATCGTCAATCAGCTCTCTGCCGGCGCCTTTCCGGCCCAGACCACATACGGCATTTCAAAGATTGCCCTGTTCGGCCTTACCACGACGCTGGCGACCGAACTTGGCCCGATGAACATCAATGTCAACGCCATTGCGCCGGGCATGACCATGTCGGATGCGGGCGCGGCGCTGACTCCGCCAGACAGTCCGTTCGTCAAGGCCGTGGAATCGCGCTGCGTACTGCGCTCGCGCGGCCAGCCAGACGAGCTGGTCGGTGCCTTGCTGCTGCTATGCTCGCCTGCTGGCGACTGGATGAGCGGGCAGGCGCTCAACGTCGATGGCGGTTTCATCATGCGCTATTGATCGCGCGGCGACTATCGGCAAGCATGGCTTCCAAAGGGGAATTGCCATGAAAATCGCCGTTACCGGAAGCAGGGGCAAGGTCGGACGGGCAGCCGTGGCGGCGCTGCGCAAGGCAGGCCATCGCGTCATCGGCCTCGACCTTGCAGCCGATCCCGCCGACGCCTTTTCGGTTGCCGTCGACTGCAGCGATTTCGGCCAGACAATGGGCGCGCTGTCCGGCGTGGACGCGGTGGGGAGCACGCCCGATGCGGTGCTGCATCTTGCGGGAATTCCCCGCCCCGGACCGGCACCGGATCACATCATCTTCAGCAATAACCTTGCGGCAAGCTACAATATCTTCTCGGCCTGCGCCCGGCTGGGCATCAGCAAGGTCGTCTGGGCATCCAGCGAGACGATCCTCGGCCTGCCGTTCAGCGCGCCGCCTGCCTTTGCGCCGCTCGACGAAAGCCATCCAGACCGGCCCAACTGGTCCTATGCGCTGTCCAAGCATCTGGGCGAAGCGGCAGCGGACCAGTTCGTCCGCTGGCACCCGGAACTCTCGATTGTTTCGCTGCGGTTTTCCAACGTCTATGGCGATGAGGATTACGACCAGATCGCCGCCATCCAGACGCGACCCGAAAGCCGCAAGTTCAATCTGTGGGGCTATGTCGATGCAGAGGACTGCGCAACGGCCTGCCGCCTGGCGATCGAAGCGGAGCTGACCGGCCATCACCGCCTGATCATAGCGGCAGCCGATAATATCGCCGGACAGCCGAGCCTTGACCTGATGGAGCGCTATTTTCCGGGTGTTCCGCTCGATCCGGGTCTTGACGGGGAGCAATCGCTGCTGTCATCGCAACAGGCGGAAGCCACTATCGGCTATACGCCGCAATTCAGCTGGCGTGATCGTGTGAACAGATAAGACCGGAAACATCATGACCCTGACTGGCCCGACTTCGAACAGCTTCATCTCGCAGCGGCTCAAGCTGCGCTATGTCGACTGGGGAAATGAGGATGCACCGCCCCTGCTGCTCGTCCATGGCGGGCGCGATCACAGCCGCAGCTGGGACTGGGTGGCGGAGGAACTGCGCCATGACTGGCACATCATCGCCCCGGATCTGCGCGGCCATGGTGACAGCCAATGGTCGCCCGACGGCAATTATGCAATCTCCGGCTTTGTCTATGACCTGTCGCAGCTGATCCATCAGCTGGGCCTCGCTCCGGTGACCATCGTTGCCCACTCCATGGGCGGCAATATCGCCACCCGCTATACCGGGCTTTATCCGGAGAATGTCCGCAAGCTCGTCTCCATCGAAGGACTGGGGCCGTCACCCGAGGTGCGCGCCGAACGCGAATCGGTCGGCATCGGCCAGCGCTTCCGCCAGTGGATCGACGACAAGCGCGATGCCGCCGGACGCATTCCCAAGCGCTATCCAACGCTGGAGGCGGCGCTGGAACGCATGAAGGTGGAAAACAGCTATCTGACCGACGAGCAGGCACGGCACCTCACCATCCATGGCATCAGCCGCAATGAGGATGGCAGCTGGAGCTGGAAGTTCGACAATTATCTCAATGTCTGGGATATTTTCGACCTGCCCGCCGACGACCTGCACAGCCTGTGGCAGTCCATCACCTGTCCGACGCTGCTAATGTATGGCGCCGACAGCTGGGCATCCAATCCGGCCAAGGATGGCCGCATCAAATATTTCAACACTGCCCGCGTCATCGAATTCGAAAATGCCGGCCACTGGCTGCATCATGACCAGTTCGACCAGTTCATGGCCGAAATCCGCGCGTTTCTTTAAAGCCAGGTGTCACGTCATCTGACTTTAAGCTCTCCTATTCGAGCAGCCGTGCCTCGATCCGGCTGAGCATGGCATCGTCCACCAGCAGTATTTCGCGCGCATAGTCACGAACCGAGCCGTGACTCGCGCAGATCGCGTCAAAGGCCCGATCAAGATAGGCGGCATCGACCGACATCAGCGTGCGGATCGCATCATCGCTCATCTCCGGACCGAAATTGCTGCGCACCGTCGCCGCGCCCGCTGCAATCCGCCGTTCGATATTGCCTGCGATATTGGTCAGCAGATAATCGGCCATGATGTCATCGGCATGGACACCCATCAGCGCGTGCAGAATGGCTGCGCCGACCCCGGTGCGATCCTTGCCGGCCAGACAGTGCAGCAGGCTGCCTCCGTCGCGATCCGCAAGGGCCGAAAAATAGAGCCGGAAGGTGGCGATCAGCATCGGCCGGAACGGCATCTGGCCGTAAAGATTGACCATGGCTGCATGTGCCTCTGCCGCTGTCTTCACCTCGCGTGCAGCCTCGACATGCGGGGCGTTATGCTGGGTCGCGGTCTCGCCATCGGAAAACAGCACTTCAGCCGCAAAACCGGCCGGCCGCGCGCAGGGATATTGCGCCCGCTCGCTATTCCCGCGCAGGTCGATGATCGTGGCGATCAGGATCGTTGCCAGCCGCTCCAGATCGGCATCGGTAGCATCGACATGCTGGCCTGAGCGATAGAGCACCCCGCTGCGCAACCTGGCGCCATCACGCGCAGCATATCCGCCATAGTCGCGAAAATTGTGAATGCCGTGAAATTCGGTAACGCGATCCTTCATGCCGGAACAATCTCCCTGCGCAGCACATGTTTCAGCACCTTGCCCGAAGCGTTGCGCGGCAATTCATCCATGACCCGGAGCCTTTCGGGCGTCTTTTGCCGGGCAATGCCTGCGTCCTGGAAATGGCGGATCACCGACGCCAGATCGAGCGTCGCGTCCGATCGCAGCACGACACAGGCCATCACGACTTCGCCCATGCGGTCATCGGGACAGGCTATGGCTGCGGCATCGGCTATCGCCGGATGGCGCAGCAGCACGGCCTCGACCTCCTTGGACGAGATATTCTCGCCGCCGCGAATGATGATGTCCTTCTTGCGGTCGGTGATGAGCAGATAACCCTCCGCATCGAGTCGGCCGATATCACCGGTGCGATACCAGCCGCCGGGCAGAAAGGCGGCATCGTTCAATCGCCGGTCAAAATAGCCGGTGAAAAGCTCCGGTCCGCGCGTACAGATTTCGCCATCCTCGCCCGCGCCTACATCCGCTCCGTCATCATTCACAAAACGCAATTCACAGCCGGGAAAGACCCGTCCTTCGGTATTGAGCTGCTTGTCGAGCGGATCATCAGCCGTGCCGGTCGTCACCGTCGGATGCTCGCTGGACCCATAGCAGTGGAACACGGCCAGACCACGGTCGATGCAGCGCTGAACTAGGCTCGGCGGAACGGGAGCTGCGCCAACCATATAATGCCGCAGCGAGGAAAGGTCGCGACCGTCGCGATCCGCTGCCTCGATGATCCCGCCCAGATGAAAGGGCGTTCCGGAGGATGAGGTGACACGGTGTCGCTCGATCAGTTCGGCAGCCAGCCCCGCATCCCATTGCTCCATGCCCAGAAAGGATATGCCGGTCACCGCATGGCGCAGCATCGACAAGGCGCCGGCAATATGGCCGGGCGGCCAGGGCGAGAAGATGATGTCGGTTCCTTCGCCCGGGGCGGGCCGGGCGCGGCTCTCCTGCTGCTGGCGAATCTCGGCCATCAGGCTGCGCGAGCTGTGCATCACCCCCTTGGGATCGGCGGTCGTGCCCGATGTATAGATCAGCATGGCGAGATCGTCGGCATCGCGTTCTTGCGGAGCTAATACCGGGCCTTCAGCCTCCAGCGCGGCAAATTCGTCGCCACAACCGAAAATCCATTCCAGCCGCTCAAGCGGACCGCAATCGGCAATGCGCTGGCCAAAATCCGTATTGCGCCAGATACCGGGATGGATGATCGCCCGCGCGCCCGACTGGCGCAGGATGAATGCCGCCTCCTTTGCCCCGTAGATGGTGACAATCGGCAGCATCACCGCTCCGGCATGCCAGCAGCCAATGGCGCTGACCAGCCATTCCCGCCAGTTGGGCAACATCACCGCAACGACATCGCCCGGCCTGATTCCCATGGCGGCAAAGCGCGTCCCCGTCCTTTGTCCGGCGGCAAAGACCTCGCCCAATCTGGTATTGGCGGGATTGACCTCCGACTTGACGATATAGGGCGTATCGGGCGAAGCGGCGGCCGTATTCGCTATGGCCGCATAAAGCGAAGCGTTCACGATGCCAGCGAGTCGACGACCCGTTCGCCCTCGCCGCGATTGGACCAGGTCTCATTGGCGTTGACGAGATGGAGCCGCCAGTGCGCCACTGCCTCCTCGACTTCGCCCGCCTCGATCAGCTTGACCAGCTTGTCATAGGATTTGAAGCCCACCCGGATGCTCTTGGCCCGCTCTTCGGTCGTGCGGGGATGCCGCCGCTGATAGTCGTTCTGATGTGTCCGGGCGAGGTTGAGCAGCATCCGGTTCATGAAGGTGAGCGTCTTGTTGCCCGTCGCCTCGACCAGAAGCTGGTGGAACAGGGCGATGGTATCGATGAATTCATCATAGCGGTTTTCGGTCAGCATCGTGCCAAGATCGGTGAGGACCGATTTGACGATGGCCATACCCGGCGTCTGGCCCTTGGCGGTTGCCAGCCAGCGCACCACGGTCGGCTCGATGGCAAGCCGCGCGGCGTAGAGATCGGAAATCGTGGTGCCGTTCGATTCGAGCAGATAGCCTGCGTAACGCGACACCAGGTCGACCGAGGGGCGATGCACCTTGGCACCGCTGCGCGATCCGCGAACCACGCTGATCAGCGATTCTGCCTCCAATATGCGAAATGCTTCACGCAGCGTGGGGCGTGAAATCCCCAGCGTTTCCATCAGCTGGCCTTCGGGTGGCAGCGAGTCGCCTTCCTTCAATTCGCCCCTGACAATCTGGGCGCGAATCTGGTCAGCGACGATCTCTGACGTTTTCGGAACGCGGATGCGCCCGCCGGAATTTCCAGGATCCATATCTGCCACGTTCAGCGCCTTGCCCAAATTTGTCGTTAGACTGTTAATATGGGTCATTAGCACTGCCTCTCTCCCTATCGCAATCATTCCTATGATTTCGCGATTTTGAAAGAGAAGCTATCACACCTGGTATAATATGTCCTGTGAAATAGATCCGCTTTGGCAAACAGGGCTATCCGCCGAAATTCAGCCCCTCATTCAGCGTCCATTTGCCGTTCCTGCCGCGCACCCAGCCAGACGATGCCCAGGTGCCGCCATCGACAGGCAAGAAGGTGCCGGTGACATAGCTGGCCATGGCCGAACACAGGAATACGGCGGCATCGCCGCACTCAAGGTCCACGCCTTCGCGCAGCAGCGGAATGATCCGGTTCATCGCATCCTGCCCGGCCTCGTCGCGCATTGTCCAGCTGGCGGGGTCAACCGGGCCGGTCCGGTTGCCGTGATTGCCCGGTGTCACCGTATGATCGGGGGCGATGCAGTTAACGCGAATGCCGTGCCCGCTCAGTTCCAGCGCCATGGACTTTGTGAAACTGAGCATGCCGGCCTTGCACGCGGCATAGACAGCGAAATTGGGGGCGGCACGCACCGCTTCTATGCTGGCGACATTGACGATGGAGCCGCCGTTGCCGCCTGCAATCATGTGCGGGACCGCAGCATGGGTGGCGGCCATCATCGATATCAGGTTGATGTCGATATGCCGCCGCCAGCTGCGTTCCGACTGGTCCAGAAAGGGCCTTGCCGAAACGCCGCCTGCATTGTTGACCAATATGTCGATGCGGCCGAACCGCGCCATGGCGTCGCTCACCATGGTCCGCACCTGATCGCTGTCCATGACGTCGACGGCAAGAGCCAGCGCTTCGCCGCCTGCCTCGCGCACCCGTTCGGCAGCCTCCTCGGCACGCTCGGGGATGATGTCGGCGACCACCACATTCGCCCCGGCCTCGGCAAGGCGGATCACGATACCGCGGCCGATGCCGCCACCGCCGCCGGTAACGATTGCAACTTGCCCGTCGAGCCTGATCCGGTCAGTCATCGATCGAAACCCCCATGATCGCGCCGGTGACATAGGCCGCATAATCGCTGAGCAGATAGGCTGCGAGGTTACCGATGGTGGCATCGCTGGCGGTGCTCAGAATGGTGTTCACGCGAATCCCGTCACGCGCCCATTCGACGCCCAGCGTCTTGGTAAGATTTCCCAGCGCGCCCGCCGCACTCGCCTGCGCCACGCCAGCCGATTGTTCTGGCGAACCGACGAACAGCACCGCGCCGCCAGCCGAGCGCTCCCGGCATTCGGCGGCGAAGGCCTTGGCGCTGAGGAAACGCTGGTCGAGCCCGGCATCCATCGCTGCCCGCCAGTCATCATGGCTGAGTTCGTGAACCGGCCTATCCTGCGCAGCCATGGCGACATGCACCAGCAGGTCGGCTGGCTCGCCATCGGCAACAAGAATGCCGCCTGCCCGTTCGATCCCGGCGGCAACCGCATCATGGTCACCAATCATGCGCACCTTGCGCCCGACAAGCCAGTTGCTCATTGCCACCCCCATGGTCCATTGGCCCGTTCGCGCGGGGGAATGAAATCGGGCGACATCAGCGACTGGCGGAGCGATTCCCCGCCATCGATCATCAGCACCTGGCCGGTCATGCCCGTCATCAGGTCAGAACAGGCAAGCGCCGATATCCAGCCAAATTCGCGAATCCGTCCGGTCCGCCCGGCAGGAATCATGTTCTGCAATGGCGCAATCGCATCGGGACCATCGCCGCTGGTCGAACTGGCATGCGGAAAGAAACCGGCGGCTACCGTGTTGACCCGGATGCCGTGTGCAGCCCAGTCGCGCGCCATCTTGCGCGTCATCGTTGCCTGTGCCGTCTTGGCAGCGGCGCTGTGCGCATCACCCGGAAAGCCGGTCCAGATATATTGCGCGCTGTTGTGCACAATGGCTCCGCCGCCGCCCGCAGCAATGCGACGGCGCGCGAACTCGGTCGAGCACAGGAACGTCCCGTCAATCGCGATCCGCGTTACCGCATTCCAGGCATTGACCGAGATATTCTCCGCCAGCACCGGAAAGTTCGCCCCGGCATTGTTGGCGAGCAGCGAGACCGGACCCAGCGCCCGTTCCGCATCATCGAAGGCGGCCGCAATCTGCCCCGGATCACGCACGTCGCAGCTTGTCGCATGGACGCGAACGCCCAGCCCGGCAATTTGCGCCGCTCCCTCTTCGGCGCGCTCGATCGAGCGGCCCATCACCGCAACCGAAGCCCCGCCCTGGGCGAAGGCCATCGCCATCGCCAGGCCCATGCCCGATCCTCCGCCGGAGACCAGAACCGTCTGGCCTGCAAAAATATCTGATGGATAGGGCGGATGCTCGAACGGCGGAGGCTCCGGGATGATATGATGCGATGGTACAGCCATGATCGCTGCTTGCATGTGCTGCATGTCCATGTCAACAAGTAGTACACTAGGTAATATAAGTGGAGGATGCGCCGATGGGCTCGAAATTCGATATTCTGGCCGAGGGGCTGGCCTTTCCCGAAGGGCCGGTGGTGATGGCCGACGGCTCGGTCATCGTCGTGGAGCTTGCCGGCGCGCGCATCACCCGGTGCTGGAACGGACGCAAGGAAACGGTGTGCGAGATTGGCGGCGGACCCAATGGCGCAGCCATCGGCCCCGATGGCGCGCTCTATGTCTGCAATAATGGCGGCCTTGATACCGGCCGCATGCAAAGCGCCCATGGTCCGGGACATGAAGGACGCATCGAGCGGGTCGATCTGGCCACGGGCCGGTTTGAACGGCTGTATGACCATTGCGGCGACAACGCGCTGAGCGGCCCCAATGACCTGGTGTTCGATCGCGACGGCCGCATGTGGTTCACCGATCTGGGAAAGCATTATGACCGCATCCATGAGGCGGGCGGGCTTTATACCTGCCTGCCCGACGGATCATCCATCGCGATGATCAACGACCAGTCGGTGGGCTATAACGGCATCGGCCTGTCCCCCGATCAGCAGGACATTTATGTCGCCGATACATTTCAGGCACGGGTCTATCGCTATGCCCGCAAGGTCGCCGAGCAGCGCCCCGAATTCGTCGCGACCGTGCCCGGCCATGTCGGGCTGGATTCGCTGGCGATGACCCAGGCGGGCAATGTCTGTGTCGGAACGCTGTATCAGGGCGCGATTTCCACCGTAACCCCGGTGGGCGAGGTTTCCTCAATCCCCTATGACGACACGTTCGTCACCAACATCGCATTTGGCGGACCCGATATGCGCAGCGCCTATATCACCCTGTCCGCATCGGGCCGGCTGGTCCGCGTCGACTGGAACGAGCCCGGCCTCCCGCTCAGCTTCAGCGCCTGAAGGACAAGCCGATGACATCCGACCAACTGACCGCACGCGAGGCCATTCGCGACCTGCTGACCCGCTATACCTATAATGGCGATCGCGGGCGCATTGCCGAACTCGCAGCCTGTTTTGCCGATGACGGCGTGCTCGAATATCCGGGAAACAAGGGAACCGGGCCGGACGCGATCATCGCCGCGCTAACATCCGGGGACCGCAACCCGGCCATCACCTTCATCCGCCACCATATCACCAATCCGCTGATCGATCTTGCCGTCGATGGCCAGAGCGCCACGTCGCGATCCTATTTCCAGGTCGTCAGCAATGGTGGGCCGGATCATGCGGGCACCTATTCGGACCGGCTGGTGCTGACCGGCCAGGGGTGGCGCTTTGCGCATCGGCTGGTGCGCATCGACTGGCAGGCAGACGGGTCGCTGTTCCGCAACATGGTAACGCGGCAATAATAATTGACACTTTGGTGTCAAAATGTGACGGTGCGTTGATAGCGGCTTGGAGGAGAGGCATGACGGACGCGCTTGACGGACTGGTCGATGGCGAACGGCTGACCGCTTGGCTTGATGCCCATATCCCGCAACTGGGCCATGGCCCTTTGCAGGTGCGCAAGATTCATGGCGGGACCAGCAATGTCATCCTGTCGCTGGATCGCGGCAATGGCACCATGATCCTCCGACGGCCGCCTGCCGTGCCGCCACCCGGCAGCGAAAAAACGGTGCTGCGCGAAGCACGGGTGCTGGGTGCGCTCAACGGCACCGCCGTGCCGCATCCCCATTGCCACGGCAGTTGCGCAGACCCGGACATTATCGGCGCGCCATTTTACGTGATGGAACTGGTCGATGGCTGGGCCGCCGAACTGCGCGACGAAAAAATCTATCACCATGCGCCGTTTGACAGGGCGCCGGTCGAATATGGCATTGGCTATGCCATGGTCGACGGTCTGGTTGCGCTGGCCAATGTCGATTACAAGGCGGTCGGCCTTGAAGGATTTGGCAAGCCCGACAATTTTCTGGAACGGCAGGTTGATCGCTGGGAGGGGCAGCTCAACAGCTATGCCAGCCTTTACGACTATGCCGGACGCGACCTTCCCGGCTTTGCCTATACCCGCGACTGGCTGCGCGCCAATATTCCCGATGATTTTACAGCCGGAATCATCCATGGCGATGTCGGCACGCCCAATGCCCTGTTCGCCTTTGATCGCCCGGCCCGGCTGACCGCGCTGATCGACTGGGAACTCTCGACCATTGGCGATCCGCTGATCGACCTCGCCTGGTTCACCAACAAGCTGCGCGATGAGGAACATCCCGACCGTATCGATACCGGCGCGCTTTACAACATCGCCAACCTGCCCACCCGGCAGGAACTGGCGCGCTATTATTCTGCCGGAACGGGCCGCGACCTCGCCAATTTCGATTATTACTGCATTCTGGCGCTGTTCAAGGGCGGCTGTATCCTGGAATATAAGGTTGCACAGGCCGCTGCGGGCATATTGAGCGAGGCCACGGGAACATTTTTCTCGCGTCTGGTTCTCGGCAATTTCGCCGCCGCAGAACGGCTGGCGCGGCGCAACGGATAGGAAGAGGATAGTCGCGATGGACGAGCAGGTCCTGAAGATCGAGGCAAGGGGCCAGGTGGAGATCGCAACGCTCAACCGGCCTGACCAGCTCAACGCCATGGACGAAACGCTGATCGATGCCCTGCAAAGCTATTTTCGCGGCCTGCAGGAAAGACTGGACGTCCGCGTGGTGATCCTGCGCGGGGCGGGCCGGGCATTTTGCGCGGGACTGGACCTCAAGGGCTGGACGAATGACGGAACGCGCGGGCCAATGCAGCACAGCTGGCGCACCCAGCGGCGCATCGCCACCGTCATGCAGCTGATGCGACAATGCCCGCAACCGGTGATCGCCCTTGCCCATGGCCCGGCCTGTGGCGGCGGCTTCTCGCTGCTGCTGTCCAGCGATGTGCGCTATGCCGCGCCCGATACGCGCATGAACGCGGCCTATATCCGCATCGGCCTTGGCGGATGCGATATGGGTTCCAGCTATTTTCTGCCCCGGCTGGCCGGAGCCTCGGTTGCTGCCGAATATCTGCTGACCGGCAATTTCATGACCGCCAACAAGGCCCTGGCCTGTGGTCTGGTCAGCGAAATCGTTCCGCATGACGAGCTGCTCGGCAAGGCGCTGGCACTGGCGAGCGACATGCTGGCGACTTCGCCCATGGGACTGCGCCTTACCAAGGATGCACTCAACCGCAACATCGATGCGCCGGGGTTCGAGGCTGCACTGGCGCTGGAGGACCGGCAGCAGGTGCTGCTCACCCAGACCGAAGACTATGGCGAGGCGCGCGCCGCCTTTCTGGAAAAACGCTCACCTGAATATCGTGACCGCTGAACCCGAAAGGGCGGCAGGCAAGAGAGGAACAAAGCCATGACACCCGATCCGCTGTTCGATTTCACCGGCAAGGTGGCGCTCGTTACCGGCGGCAGCCGTGGGCTGGGCTATCAGATGGTCAAGGCCTTTGCCGAGCGCGGCGCGGACGTTATCATCGCCAGCCGCAAGCTCGACAATTGCGAGGCTGTCGCCGGGGAGTGCCGCGCGCTGGGCCGAAATGCACTGCCCGTTGCCGCGCATGTCGGCAAATGGGATCAGTGCGATGCGCTGGTAGAGGCAGCCTATAACGCCTTTGGCCGGGTCGACATTCTGGTCAACAATGCCGGCATGTCCCCGCCCTGCCCCAGCCATGAAATGCCCGAAAGCCTGTTCGATTCAGTGATGAACCTCAATTTCAAGGGACCGTTCCGCCTCGCCAGCCAGATCGGCAAGCGCATGGCCGATGCGGGCGGCGGCTGTATCATCAACATTTCCTCGACCGGCGCACTGATGGCATTGCCGGGCGTCGTTCCCTATGGCGCGGCCAAGGCGGCGCTCAACGCCATGACGGTATCGCTGAGCCGCGAATATGCCCCGCATGTGCGGGTCAACACCATTTCCGCAGGCCCCTTTCTCACCGACATTGCCGACGCATGGGACGAGCACAAGCGGCACCGGCAGCCAGTCGCGGTCGGCCGCCCCGGCAACCCGCCCGAGATCGTCACCGCTGCGCTGTGCATGGCCAGCCCGTCCTCTTCCTTCACCACCGGCGCGCTGCTCCGCGTCGATGGCGGCCAGCGCTAGAAAGGATCGCCATGCGCGCACTTCGCCACCGGCTGATCGCAATTTTCGCGCTGGTGATTGCCGCCATGGCAACGCCCGCACATGCCGGAAGCGAGTGCGCCGCGACGCTCTATACCGGCGGAACGATCATCACCATGCGCGGCGAAAGTCCGGAGACGGTCGAGGCCGTGGCGGTGTGCGGTGGCCGGATCATCGCAACGGGAACGCGCAACGAGACCGCAGCGGCGGCGGGCGAGGATGCGACCGTCATCGACCTTGCGGGCCGCACCATGCTGCCCGGCTTTATCGATGCCCATGGCCATGTATCGGGCCAGGGCCAGGTTGCGGTCATGGCCGGTCTTGCCGCTCCGCCGCTGGGCACCGTCGACAGCATCGCCGCGCTGCAGGCCGCGCTTGGCGCCTATATTGCCGACAATGGCCTTCCTCCCGGCGCGCCGGTCATCGGTTTCGGCTATGATGATTCACAGCTGGCCGAGAACCGGCATCCCACCCGGCATGATCTCGACGCGGTAGCCGCCAACCGTCCGATCCTCATCACCCATACCAGCGGCCACCTTGCCGTCATGAACACGGCCATGCTGGCGCTGGCCGGGATAAAGGCCGATACACCCGATCCCGATGGCGGCATCATCCGCCGCGAGGCGGACGGCAGGACGCCCGATGGCGTGCTGGAGGAAAGCGCTTTCTTCAGGGCCGCCGCACTGCTTCAGCCCAGCGACATGGATCGCGCCGTAGACGCAGTGGTGCGCGGCGAGCGCATCTATGCCGGCTATGGCGTCACCACCGCGCAGGACGGGCGCGTCACGCCCGAGGCCTGGCCAGCCCTGGCGGAAGCGGCGCGGCGCGGCGTATTGATGCTCGATACCGTGGTGCTCATTGCGGGCGAACGGCAATGGGATGCGGCCACAGAGGCCATGGTGGGCCAGCCCTATCGCGACCGGCTGCGCATTGCGGGGATGAAATTGTCGCTGGACGGCAGTCCGCAAGGCCGGACCGCTTGGCTGGCCGATCCGGTGCCGGTGCCGCCGCCCGGCAAGGACAGCGACTATCATGGCTATCCCGCCTACACGCCCGAACTGCTCGATATGCTGATGGCCAAGGCGGCCGCGAATGGCTGGCAAGTCTTTGCGCATGTCAATGGCGATGCCGCCGCACAGGCGCTGATCGATGGCGTGCGCAGCCATGGCCTTGCCGGACGCCGCACCATCGCCATCCACAATCAGGTGGTGACACCCGAGCAGCTGGCCGAGCAGGCAGAACTCGACATCCAGCCAAGCTTCTTCGTCAGCCACACCTATTTCTGGGGGGACTGGCACCGTGAGGTCGCGCTGGGGCCGAAGCGCGCCGATTTCATCTCGCCGCTGGCCAGTGGGCTTGCCGCCGGGCTGACCCCCAGCATCCACAATGATTCACCGGTGACGCCGCCGGACATGATGCGCCTCATCTGGTCAGCGGTGAACCGGCGCACCCAGTCCGGCGACATATTGGGTCCGGCCGAGCGGGTGTCGCCCTATGCGGCGCTGAAGATGATCACGGCGAACGCTGCCTGGCAAATCCATGAGGAGGGCGACAAGGGCACGATTGAAACGGGCAAGCGCGCCGACCTGGTCGTGCTTGACACCAATCCGCTCACCGATGATCCCGTCCACCTTCACGAAATCGGGATAGTCGCCACCATCAAGGATGGCGTGATAATCCACGGGTCGCTTGAATAAGGTAAGTTTCTGACGCCGCCCCAGGGCGGTCAGGCGAGCGCCGCGCCTTCGCGGATCGCGGCCCATTGGCGGCCATCATGGCCGAACAGGATGCGCGTTCCCGCCGCGCGCTGCTTTGCCAGAAACTGCATGGTGGCCCAGCCCGCTTCCTTGTCAACCATCGCCGTCTGCAAGGTCATGAGGTCGAGATTGCGTTCGGTATAACAGCAATCCGCGGCCAGCAGCACATCGCCTTTTTCCAGCCGTACAATCGCGCTCTGATGACCGGGCGTATGGCCATAGGTGGGAATGATGCGCACGCTGCCATCGCCGAACAGGTCATGTTCGCCGCCAATGGCCTTGATCGGCTGGCCGGTATCATAGTCCACCGCCTCGTAAAGGCCCGGCTCGCCCCGGTGGCGCGCGGTTTCCAGTTCCGCCCGCTGGACGATGATGGTGGCGTTGGGCAGGCTGGCGTTGCCGCCGCAATGATCGATATGCAAATGCGAGTTGATCACCCAGTCAATACTCGCAGGATCGATATCCGCCGCTTTCAGCCGCGCGGCAATCTCCATCCCCTCAAACCATTGCAGGCCGAACTTGTTGGCTGGCAGGGCGTTTTCGATATCCCGGCGATAGCGCTCGCCCATGCCGGTGTCGAACAGGGCACGCCCATTGGGATGGTCGATCAGATAGGCAGGGACCGGGCCTTTCAGATAATCGCCTTCTTCACCCTCGATGAAATAGCCGGGCCGGCACTGAAACCAGCCGCAATTAAAGGCGTAGAGGCGTATCCCCTCACTCACAGCGTCTGGCCGTCATCCACCGTCAGCACCGATCCGGTAAGGCCATGGGCATGGTCCGAACAGAACATCAGCAAGGGCACGTCCAGGCTCGAAACATCGTGCAGGCGCTTGCGCGGAAATCCGCTCATGAAGCGCTGACCGCCTTCGGACTCGAACATTTCGCCGACGATTTCGGTAATGAAATAGCCGGGCTGGATCACATTGACGCTGATGCCCTTGCGTGCCCATTCGCGGGCCATCACCTTGCCCATCTGGCGCACGCCTGCCTTGGTCGCGCTATAGGTCGCCGCAGCCGCCACATGGGCACGCTCGGCGGTTATGGAGCCGATGATGACGATCCGGCCATGCTCGCGTTCCGCACTGCCATTGGCAATCAGCCGCTTTGCACCCTCGCGCGCGGTGAGGAACACGCCGCGCTGGTTTGTCGCCATAATCCGGTCGACCTCCTCGACCGGAGCGTCGAGCGAAACATGATCGCCCGCAATCCCGGCATTGGCGATAATCGTGTCGATTGGCCCGAACGCGGCCTCTCCGGCATCATAGGCGGCGATGGTCGACGCCTCGTCGGTGACATCCATGTTCACCGCCAGCGCTTCGCCGCCCGCTGCCCGGATCTCCGCCTCCAGTGCCGCCAGCCGGTCGGCGCGCCGCGCGCCCATCACGACCTTTGCACCAGCGGCAGCGAGCAGCCGGGAGAATCGCGCGCCAAAGCCTGACGAGGCCCCGGTGACCAGCGCGACCCGTCCCGTCAGGTCAAAGTCCGGAACCGCAATCGTCATGCCGCGCGCATCGCCTGCAACCGATCGGCAATGATCGCTTCGGCATCGCTGACAATCCGCGAGATCAGTTCCTCGCATGTCGGAATGTCGTGGATCAGGGCCTGAACCATGCCCGCCCAGAACACGCCCTTGCTGAGATCACCGGTCTGCAGCAACTCGCGGCCGGCCGCACCGCTCACCAGTTCCTGCACATCCTGGAACTTCGCGTCAGGCTCAGCCAGCCTGCGCACCACCTCTTCGGACACAGCAGAACGACCGACCCGCGCGGTGTTCTTGAAATTGCGGAAGATCAGGAATGATCCGCGCTCGTCATTGTCGATATAGGCCTGCTTCACATTTTCGTGAATCTGCGCCTCCTGTGTCGCGCAGAAGCGGGTGCCCATATTGATGCCTTCTGCACCCAACGACAGCGCCGCGACCAGCCCGCGTCCATCGCCAAAGCCGCCGCTGGCCAACATCGGTATCTTGACCTTGTCGGCCGCCGCCGGGATCAGGATCAGGCCGGGAATATCATCCTCGCCCGGGTGGCCCGCACATTCAAAGCCATCGATGGAGATGATATCGCATCCGGCCCGCTCCGCCGAAAGGGCGTGGCGAACCGCCGTGCATTTGTGCAGGATCGTGACGCCATGCGGCTTCAGCATTTCCCAGATTTCGCGCACGGCCGGGGTTCCGGCGGTTTCCACGATCTTGATTCCGCCATCGATGATCGCCTGCGCATAGGCGTTGTAATCGGGCGCGTTGATCGTCGGAAAAACGGTGAGGTTCACACCGAACGGCTTGTCTGTCATCCCGCGACAGCGCTCGATTTCAGCGCGCAGCGCTTCGGGCGACGGCTGGGTCAGCGCCGTCAGGATGCCAAGACCCCCGGCATTGGATACAGCAGAAGCCAGTTCGGCGATGCCGACACTCTGCATGCCGCCCTGGACGATGGGATGCTCGATCCCCAGCATTTCGGTAATTCGCGTCTTGAAAGCCATAGCGCTTCCCCTCCAATATGAAACCTGTTATTAAACCTAGTTATACAAGAAGGCCGCCAATGCAAGGCCCAAAACCATAACGATCATCAGGCGTTCCCGAATGATTCCTGCCTGGCAATGGCAGAAAACCGTAACGAATCCGCATGCAGGAACTCTGTTCTTGCACCCGGCTTAATCGACCGATTAAATTCGCGCAATGCCTGGCGGAACGAATTGCCCGACGCCGCGGCAGCAGGAGGATAGGAGCATGCCCAAAGCCGTCATCGCCAAGGAATTGGGTCCGGTCGAAAATTACCGGCTGGAGGAGCATGATCCCGGCCCGCTGAAACCCGCACAGGTGCGTATCGCGATTGCCGCAGCAGGTGTCAGCTTTGTCGATGTCCTGACCGCTGGCGGCAATTACCAGATCAAGCCGCCCGTGCCCTATATACCGGGCAGCGAATGCGCAGGCGTCATCGAAGCGGTTGGCGAAGAAGTCACCGGCCTGACCCCGGGCATGCGCGTTCAGGCGGGAAACTGGGGTGGCATGTTTGCCGATGCGGCGAATGTTCTGGCCAGCAATGTCCGCCCGATCCCCGACGCCATGCCGTTCGATGAAGCGGCGGTTTTCCATGTCAGCTATGCAACGGCATGGCATGCCCTGGTCGATCGCGGACGGCTGCAGGTCGGGGAAACACTGCTGGTCATGGGTGCGGGCGGCGCGACCGGTTTCGCGGCGGTGCAGATCGGCAAGCATCTTGGTGCGCGTGTCATCGCATCGGCATCATCCCCGGCAAAGCGCGACCTCGCCCTTGCCGGGGGGGCGGACGCCGCAGTCGATGCGCGCGGCGATGACTGGCGCGAAGCAGTGCGGGCGGCGAATGACGGCAATCCGGTCGACATGGTGTTCGATCCGGTGGGCGGTCCTGCGACCGACCCGGCATTTCGCTCGCTCGCCTGGAATGGCCGTCACCTCATCATCGGCTTTCCGGCGGGGATCGCGGCGCTGCGAACGAACCTGCCCCTGCTGAAAGGCGCGGCGCTGATCGGTGTCGATATCCGCCAGTTCGGCCTGTATGAACCTGAAAAGGCCGCAGCCAATGTCCGCACCATCTATGATCTGGCCGGACAGGGCATTTTGAAGCCGGTTATCGCCGTGCGTTTCAAACTTGCCGATTTTGCCGAGGCGATGACCGCCGCCAGCGGGGGCAGCCTTGCCGGACGGGTCGTGCTGGAAATGCACTAGGCTGTAGTGACATTTTAGGGATTTCCATTTGCGCTGAGTTCTGATTCAACACTGGCTTTTGGAGGCTGGTGTGGAAGGCGAGGTTCTCAGGGACGATCAGTGGGAGCGGTTGCGTGAGTTTGTGCCGGGAGGCCGCAAGGGCAAGCGCGGGCCGCGTAGCGACGGACGGAGGTTTCTCGATGCGCTGCTGTGGCTGGCGCGCTCAGGCGGGCGCTGGCGCGACCTGCCCGAACGCTTTGGTGCTTACCAGACGGTGAAGCGGCGCTATTACCGCTGGGTCGAGCAGGGGGTAATCGACCGGATCTTCGAGGCGGTGTCCGACGATCCCGACATCGAATGGCTGGCGATCGACGCTACCGTGATCCGCGCTCAGGCCCAGGCAGCAGGGGCCAGGGTAAAAAGGGGGGCGTTCAAACCCAGGCTCTCGGCCGCTCGCGAGGCGGCTTCGGAACCAAGATCCATGCCGTAGTCGATGCTCTCGGCTTGCCGGTGCGCTTCACCCTCGGACCCGGCCAGCAAAATGACATGGCTCCGGCCTGCGACTTGATCCGGGGTCTGCCAGCCCGGCAGGTCATCGCCGACCGAGCCTACGATGCCGACAGCCTGTGCCAACTCATCCACGCCCAGGGCGGTGAACCCGTGATCCCACCACGGCGGCATCGCAGCATCCGCCGCTCATACGACACCATCGCCTACAAGCAGCGCTGGGGCATCGAAGGGTTCTTTGCCAAACTCAAGCAATGGCGGCGCATCGCCACGCGCTACGATAAGCTCGCCGCCAACTTCCTCGGGTTCATCAAGCTGGCAAGCATCATGCTGTGGCTCAAGTGATTAAAATGTCACTACAGCCTAGAGCGGGAAAAGATATTATTGAACCGTCACCCCGGCGAAAGCCGGGGTCTCCTTGTCGACTTGCTGAGTATCCCAAAAGGAGATTCCGGCTTTCGCCGGAATGACGAACTGTTTGAGAGTAATATCGTTCGGCTCTACTGCCAGCTATCTGAAATCGCCGCCAGCCGGTCGCGCCAGCCTTCGCCCAGGCCAAGCACCGCAAACTCCGCCTGCAACCGCATCACCAGATCGGCGACGGGCTCCACCTGGTCGATCAGGCCAACGCTCTGTCCCGCGCTCCATATATCGCGCCAGGGCATGACCCCTTCGGGCATGGGAGAGCGGACATTCGGCAAGGTCTTCGGATCAAGCCCGACCGCCTCGACCGACTGCCGCATCCAGTGCGCGGGAACCCCGTTCATCGCCGCCGATGCCATGATATCATCGGCACCGGCCTGCGGGATCATGGCGCGATGCCCTTCGACCACACCCGATTCGGGCGTCGCGATGAAGCGCGTGCCCATACAGGCAATGTCCCCGCCCAGCGCCAGGGCAGCGGCAATGCCATGCCCGTCGGCTATGCCGCCTGCGACGATCAGCAACCCGTCGAACATCCGCCGCACCGCTGGCACAAAGGACATGGGGGTGAGAAAGCCGGTATGCCCCCCTGCCCCGGCGCAGGTCAGCATAAGCCCGTCGGCACCCGCCGCAATCGCCTTTTCGGCATACCGCATGGTGGTGACATCATGGACGACACGCCCGCCCCAGCCATGGACCCGCTCGACCAGCGCCGACGGATCGCCCAGGCTGGAAAGCACCAGCGGCGCACGATAGCGTTCGAGCAGTTCGATCCTGTCCTGTGCCGCCGGATCGGTGCCCCAGCGGGCGGGCATGTTGACGATGGGCGGCGCTCCATTCAGACCGTCGAGCGTCTCCAGATAGGCCGCAAACTCGGCAAAGGGTGTGACAGTCCCGCCCTGCCATCCGCCAACCACCCCAGCCCTGCAGCAGGCCGCCGCCAGCGGCACTGACGAGGCGAACGACATTGGCGCGCACATGAGCGGCAGGGACAGGTTTGCAAACATGATCAATAGGCAGCCTTTAATGCATCGAGCATGCGAACATAGTGTCGCGCATTCCACACATCCTGATCCTCGCCCCAGGCGATGCTGCCGTCAATCTCCCAGCGCATCAGCTGGTTCACGCCATAGCCCGCCTCGCTCATGGTGCTGACCGCAAAGCCTTCGCATTGCATGGTGCGGCCAAGCTCGTCGATCAGATCAACCTCCATATGGCTGGCCCAGCCGGTTTTCGGATTGCGCCAGTTGCGCATCCGGGAGCGCGCAGCGTCAAGCTGGCCAAAAGTTCCGTCGCGGCGAATCCAGCCTGCATTCATCGGCGCCCAGCCATCGGCACCGGCATCCTGCGGCCTGGCAAAGCCCAGAAAGCCATTGCCCTCTTTGGTATGGCCAAAAATATACTGGATGCGTCCGCGCCCGCGTTCGCGCTCAATCTCGCGCCAGCGCGGGCCGCCCGGATGCTTCACCCGCTCCAGATCGCTGGCATAGGTTTTGGGGCTGGCAGCATAGGGGCCGCCGCGCGGTCCCCAGGTGCGATCACGCACGCCAATGCCGTCGATGCGGATGCGCTCGCCGCGCAGCGTCATCCAGCCCTCGACATGACCGAGCTGGTCAAAATGCGGGGTTTTCATGAAGGGCGGCTTTCCCGGCGGGAAACGGTGCGGACGGTGCAGGCCGGTATGGGTAAAGTCCAGCGCAAAGCCGCGATCCGCATCCTCATATTTGAGGTGATATTTCATGCCCGGTTCGAGCATTTTAAGGCTGTAACCGCCACCCGCCTTGTCGCCGGGAAACGTGATGTCGGTAAGGTCCGGATTATCCGGCATCGGCGCTTCTTCAACCTTGCGGTAATAGGCCATGCGCGCCTGATCATAGCCTTCATCATCCCAGGCGAATATCCGCCAGGTGACCGATTTGCGGTTCTGATAATAGGGTGCGTGGATCCAGCAGCCGAGCTTGCGCTCCGGAATGTTGAACGACCACCAGTTGGTCTCCGTCTCATAATGATCGTCGGACAGCTGGTGATAGCGGTCATCCTCCAGCCTGAACTCCAGATCGTCTGTCATGCTATTGCTCTCCCAATTATCACTGTCTGCCAGCCATTGGCTGTGTCCGTTCGGCCTGACCGCTGGTTGAGGCCATATCCGGCCTCGCCACCCCGTTTATCTCGCGTCGCTGGCCCGATCCCGACATCGGGCAAATTGTCACCAGCCCGCCAGATCGGCAGCGCGGGCGCGGTGCACGCCGGGCGATCCCAGATAGGCACGGTCGAATGCCGCCCGGCGGAACCAGTAGTTCAGGCCATATTCCCAAGTATAGCCGATACCGCCATGCGCGGCGATGGCGGCCCGGGTGGTGCGGATATAGACATCGGCGAGATGCGCCTTGGCCATGGCGGCGGCGCGCGGCGCATCATCCAGTTCGGCATCCCAGGCATAGCCTGCATACCAGACCATCGCCCTGGCCGGCTCGACGTCCAGCGCCATATGCGCCAGTTGATGCTTGAGCGCCTGGAACCGGCCAATGGGCTGGCCAAACTGTTCGCGCTCCTGCGCATAGGCAACCGTCATGTCGGTGCAGCGCTGCGCCCCGCCCAGCGCATCGGCAGCCGTCAGAACCAACGCCGCATCGAAAATGCGCGCCACCATTGCATCGCCGGGTTCGAACAGCATGTGCGCTGCGGCATTGTCGAATGTGACCCGCGACAGCGGACGGGTCCGGTCGGTCGAGGGCATCGGCTCTATGGCTACGCCCTCGCCCGCCTCGACCAGCGCCAGCCCGCCACCTGCTATGCCCAGCAGAAACAGGTCAGCGGCCCTTGCCGACTGGACGAAACCCGCTTCGCCGCCCTGCAACGTCGCGGTCCAGCTGTCGGGCAGCCAGCCCTCGCCAAATGCCAGCGTCGCCACCTTCTCTCCGCTTGCCAGTCCGTCAAGGAACGTCCTGGCCTGCGCATTGCCCGACGCCGATACGGCAAGCGCGGTGAGTATCTGGCCGATGACCGGGCCTGCCGCAGCAGCCTCGCCGGCGACCTCGGCCACCAGAGCGGCATCGAGCAGGCCAAGCCCGGCCCCGCCATCCGCTTCGGACAGCGCCAGCCCGCCAATCCCCAGTTCCATCAGTGCCTGCCAGGAGGCGGGATCGAAATCCTCGCCGCTTTCGGCAAATTTGTGGATCTGTTCGACCGGCCAGCAATCGGCCAGCGTGCCGCGCACCGCATCCTGAATCGCCAGCTGTTCTTCGGAAAGGTGAAAACGCATCAGCGATCCCCCTGCATGGCAAGGTCGCGCGGCAGGCCAAGCCCGCGCTCGCCGATGATATTCCGCTGAATATTGGATGTGCCCCCGGCAATCGAATTGCCCAGCGATCCCATGATCTGGTCCATCCATTTTTCCGGGCCGCGCCTTACCGAACGCGGACCACGCGCACCGGCTTCGGCAGGTTCAATGAGCGCGAAATCGCCAATGATCTCCTGCGCCAGCAATGCCATCTCATGCCCGATCTCGGTCAGCGCCAGCTTCATCATCAGCTGGACCCGCCCCGGCTCCTCGCCCGCGGCTGCGCACGAAAACAGCCGGAAGCTGGAATAGCGATGCGCCATCACAAAGCCTTCAATCCGGACGAGCTCATTGCGAATGGCCGGTTCGCCAATCCGTCCGGTTTCCTTTGCCAGCTCGACCAGCTTGCGAAACTGGTTGCCCAGCCCGTCGGCGCTGCCAATGGCGGCGCGCTCATGCTTCAGCGTCGTGCGGCTGACATACCAGCCCTGGCCGCGCTCGCCGACCTGCAGGCTGACCGGGGTTTCGGCATTGTCGAAAAAGAACTCGCAAAAGGTATGCGCGCCCTGCTCCCCGGTCATCTGCCGGATCGGCCGGCGTGTGACACCCGGCTGATCAAGGTCGATCAACAAATAGGTGATGCCGTCATGCTTGGCAGCATCCGGTTCGGTCCGCACCAGCATGAACATGTGCGTCGACTGCATGCCTTGAGAGGTCCAGATTTTCTGGCCGTTGATGATCCATTTGCTGCCATCGGCGGAAAGCTCGCCTTTGGTGCGGACGCTCGCAAGATCAGAGCCGGAGCCCGGCTCCGAATAGCCCTGGCCCCAGATATATTCACCCTCGATGGTCTTGCGGATGAACAGTTCGCGCTGTTCCTCCGTGCCCTTTTCCAGCAGGGTCGGAACCGTCATGTTGACGCCGTTGCCGCCAACCTCCATCGGCGCGCGGGCACGCTGAAATTCCTCGCGAATCACTTGCGCCCGGATCACATCGACGGGCTGTTCCGATCCGCCATAGCGCTTCGGCACGGACCGATAGAGATAGCCCCGTTCGACTGCGGCACGGCGAAACGCCGAGACATAGCTTTTCAGCTCATCCTTGCGGCGTTCGCCGGGTTGCCATGCGTCCGCCAAAAAGGCACGAACATCCTTGCGATACGCCTCTGCGTCGCTGCCGTAACTCAGATCCATCAGACAGTCTCCTGACTTGACCCTATGCCTTACATCTATAACTAGGTCAAATAACTGTTGCAAAATTTCATCCGGAGAGTTTCCCGCAAATGACCCCTCAGCATGATGGTGTGCCCCGCTATTTCGACCGTGTCGATGAAGGCTTTGTGCCGACCGGGCTGGCGCGCAGTCCCTGGACCACGACGGCAATCGCCGGCGGCCCGGTGAGCGCGCTGCTTGCCAGCATTGTCGATGAATCCGGCCTGCTCGAATATTACAACATCGCCCGGTTCAGCGTCGACATATTGGGCACGGTCCCGCACATGTATCTCGAAGGGCGGATGGTGCCAGTCCGGCAGGGACGGCAGATGCAACTGCAGCGCGCCGAGCTGCTCGCCAATGGCCGGGTGGTGGCACAGGCGCATGTCCTGCTGGTCCGTGACATGGAAACCCCTGCCCTGCCCGCCGCGCACAGCTATCCCGACCCGGCCACTCTTGCCGAGGGTCCGTTCCTGATCGGCGCGACCATGGCAGGAGCGATCCGGACAAAGCCGGTGCAGGGCGCGGTGCGCGAACCGGGGCGCGGCGTTGTCTGGCTGGCCATGGACGGAGAGATCATCGGCGGCACCACGCCGAGCAATTTCGTCAAGTCGGCGCTGTTTTCAGATTTCGGCAATGGCGTCGGCAGCGGCACTGATGCGCGCGAATGGAGCTATGCCAATCTGGACATCACCCTGCAATTCCTGCGCATGCCGGTGGGCGAGTGGTTCCTGATCGATGCCCATACGCTGAGCGCCGGGAACGGCCATGCCACCGCCATGAATGTCTTTGCCGATGCGGACAGCGTCTATGCCCATGGCATGCAGACGGTGTTCGTCAATCCGGGCGGTCGCGCCATCTGATCGATGCGCGGCGGATCAGGCGCCCTTGAACTCAGGTGCCCGCCGTGCCTTGACCGCCTCCAGCCCTTCGGAAAAATCCTCACTCTTCAGCAGCAATGCCTGGTTGGAGAGGTTCGCCGCCCATTCGGCATCCATCGAGCTTTCCAGCGCGCGCTGGATCGATTGCTTGACCGTGGCATAGGCAAGCGGGGCAGCAGCAGCCAGTTCGCGCGCCAGTTCCAGTCCCCGCGCTTCCAGAACGTCCGGCTCGGCGAGCTCATGCACCAGCCCGCACTGCAAGGCCTCCTCGCCGGTGACGGGTGTTCCGCGCAGGCACATGTCCATGGCCCGGCCCAGCCCGACTATCCGCGGCAGGAGAAACGTCCCGCCCAGCGGCGGCATGATGCCAAGCTTGATCCAGCTTTCCTGAAAGCGGGTTCGCGGCGTCGCGACGCGAAAGTCGCACGCCAGGGCAAGCTCGCAGCCGACCGTCACCGCCGCGCCCTGCACCAGCGCTATGGTCGGCTTGGCACAGCGATAGACCGCCTTAACCGCGCCCTGGAAATTGTCATAAACGGCGGTCCTGATTTCATTCGCGCTCATGCCGCCAATATCGGCAAGAAAGGCGAAATCGGCCCCGACCGAAAAATGCTTGCCCTCCGCCGCGATCAGGACAGCACGGACCGCCGCATCGCGATCCAGCATCTGCACCGCATCGCGCACTTCGCCCAGCATGGCCGGGGTCGAGGCATTGCCGTTATCGCCGCGCGCAAAGGTAATGCGCCCGATCCCCGGCCGGGGATAATCTATCCTAATATCGCCGGGCATGACCTAGTCGTCGCTTCTGGCGGCGCGCTGCGCCTTCCAGATTTGCGCCGTGGCGGTCGTCGAAAGACCCATGTTGAGGGCTTCCTGATCCAATGCCGCCTCAAACGCCCAATCCTCGGCATTGTTGAGATTGGCCTTCATATAGCGATAGCCCATGCGCGGGCCGTCGGCGAGGCGATGCGCCGCTTTCAGCGTTTCCTCGCGCAGCATCGCATCGGCAAAGAGCCGCGTATAAAGGCCTTTGGCAAAGGCCTGCTCCGCCGTCAGCTTCTCGCCGAGCAGAAACAGTTCGCGTGCCACCCCGGTGCCGACAATCTTGGTCCAGAACCATGTCGAGCCGAAGTCGCCGCCCGCACCGATGCGGTCAAAGGCGGTCAGGAAGGTTGCCGACTCGCCCGCAAAGCGCAGATCGCACGCACCGGCAATGCCGATCCCCGCGCCAGCAACCGGGCCATTGACCATTGCAATGGTCGGCTTGCCCATTTCGTGCAGCAGCCGCGAAGTTTCCATGAACCCGCGCAGCCTCGCAAAGCCCTGCTCGGTCCTGCCGCCGACTTCAGGGTTGGCGGGGACAACGGCCTTGTCGGCCCCGCCTTCCTTGAGGTCGCCACCGGCGCAGAACCCCCGACCTGCGCCGGTGACAATGACACAGCCGACCGACGGGTCCCGCGCGGAATCCGCGCAGGCATCGGCCAGAGGCGCCATAATCGAACTTGTAAGGGCGTTGAGCCGGTCGGGCCGGTTCAGCGTGACGATGCGGACACCGCCATCATTTTCGATCAGTATTTCATCGGCCAAGCCGGTTCTCCCCCGTCACTCAATCGGTGCAGAAAACCGACCCTATCACTTTCCGCCCAGTTCCCAATGCCGTGCCATCATGGCGGCGGCCTTTTGTGCCAGCTCCTGCGGAACCGGCGGATAGAGCGGCAAGGGATTGGCCTTCGAGGGCAGCGCGATGGTTGCGGTGGCGCGCACCGTTTCCTCGTCTCGCTGGTTGGTGAAGCGAACGACCACATCGACAAGATTCTGTCCATTTTCCTCGCGCTTGGCGACGACTTCGCCCGTGACCCGCTGAACATCGCCCATATAGTTGAACTTGCGGATCTCGTCATGGATGTGGAGGACAATACCGTCATCGCCGCACCAGTCGGTGAGATAATGATAGAGATAATTCTCGCGCATCACCCCATAGTCATAGGCCATCGGATTGCCGATCGCCTGCGCCCAGACCGGGTCCCAGTGCAAGCGCTGGGCAACATCGGGCACGCCATATTCATTCTTGATGTAGAAGGCCGGGATGCGCATGCGATTCTTGTGCGCAAGCCGCCCGACGGTCGGCGCATAAGGCACGAAACCATAGCCGCCGGCGTGGAAGCAGATAACATCGGTAACGGTCAGCGGCCCCTTGGCCATTGTGCCCAGCTGATCGCCCTTCTCGACATCCTCGAAATAGCGCTTCTCGGCCCCCTGCACCTTTTCATTGGCATAGATTTCGTCGATCTTCGCCATATCCTCATCGGTATAGCTGGCGGGTTCAATGGCTGAATATTTGCCCTTTTTCGCCGCCGTCTTGCGCTCCGTCAGCACGCGCAGGATGCGGTAGACCGCAACCACTTCGCCGCGCTGGTTGACCTTGACGTCGCGCCGGTTGGTAATCACCGAACGCCCGGCAAATTCGGACTGCTTCACCTCGCAGCTGTCATCGCCATTGAAGCTGTAGATCGTGTCGCCCGGGAAAATCGGACGATAGAAATCCCAGGTCGATCCTGACACAAAGACATGGACGCCCTTGAACAGGCTCTTGCGCAGCGCCTTGATCTCGTCGGGAATCGGATCGCCCTTCATCGGGCGATTGATGACCCCGGCCATCATGGTCGGAGCGATAACCCCGCCCCAGCGCGTCTTTTTGGCATAGTCGGGATCGCAGTGCAGCGGATTGTCATTGCCGCAGCCATGCGCGAAATTGCGGATATTATCCTCCGTCGCGGTCTGGATATATTCACGCGTCTTTGCCGCCTGGTCGAATCCCAGCAACTGGCGCTGGCGCTCAATATCATGATCCGTAATCGAATAATCGACTGCCTTCTGCCACTCATCGCTCTCTTTTATGTCGGTTTTTGTCGTTACCACGTCATTCGCTCCTTGATCCCAGTTGTATAACTAGGTAATATACGGCAGGAGTTGAGGCAAGGGGTTTGTTTTGAGCATTGAAGTCCGCAGGATCAGCGACGCCCTGAAGGTGCGCGCCACCCATCAAAGAGACGACGTTGCCCATGACGATACACGCCGCGTCATGACCTATGCCGAATGGGATCGGGAGGCCGATGAAGTGGGCGGCGGACTGGCCGCTGCGGGCCTGAAGCCAGGCGACCGCGTGTTCCTTCCGATCAGCAATCAGCGTGCGGTGGAACATGCCATTGCGGTCTTTGCCATATTTCGCGCGGGCGGCATCGCCTGCCCCATCAATACACGGCTGAGCGCCAAGGAAATTGCCGACTATGCGGCATTGTGCGAACCCCGATTCGCGCTCACCGATGTGCCCGAACTGCTCGACGGAATCAGTCTGGACGGATGCTGGCATGTCGACGACATGCCGCGCGACATATCCGCGCTGCCCGATCAAGCCAGCCTGGATGCCAATGCCGATGCGGAAATTCTGGGCACATCGGGCACCACCGGCAAGATCAAGGGCGTGGTGGTTTCGCACCCGGACCTGATGAAAGGCGTGACCGGGACCAATATGGATCGCAGCCGGTCCACCCTGCACGCATTGCCCTTCACCGGATCGGGCGGGAATCTGGGCGTGCTGATGCTGCCCGCAAGAGGTGGCGCGACAACCTATACCCAGCCCAAGTTCGACCCCAAGGGTTTCCTGGAGCTGGTCGCGCAGAAAAAGCCCGACCTCGTCTATCTGGTCCCGTCCATGCTGCGTCTGGTGCTCGATCATCCGGACGTTGCCAAATATGACTTCGAGGGCGTGAAATATCTGATGACCGGCACCGCGCCGCTGCCACATGACTCGGTGGTCCGCACCTTGAAATTGTGGCCGCATGTCCGCATGCGCAACAGCTATGGCATGTCCGAAGGCGGGATTGGCGTGGGCACGACCAGCCGCGAACAGGTGTTGAAGCCCGGCTGCGTCGGACGCATGCCCGATCACATGCAGCTGCGCGACGAGGACGGGAACCTCATCACCGCCCATAATGTCATCGGCGAAATCTATGGCTATCAGAAGCATAGCCGCCGCTACTGGAACGATCCGGTCGCCACCGCCGCGTCCTTTCGCGAAGGATGGACCAAGACCGGCGACCTTGGCTATGTCGATGACGATGGCGATCTCATCATGGCCGGCCGATCCAAGGAATTGATCATTCGCGGCGGGTACAACATCACTCCGCTCGAAATCGAAACCATCCTGCACCAGCATCCGGCGGTGCAGAATGCGGCGGTGGTCGGTGTCGATCATGAGGTGCTGGGCGAGGATATTGCTGCGGCCGTCTCGCTCCGCCCCGGCGAATCGGCAACGGTCGACGATATTGCCGACTGGTGCAAAGAGCATCTTGCCGACAACAAGATTCCGCGCACCATCGTCATATTCGACGATCTGCCGCACAATCCCAATGGCAAGGTGCTCAAGAAGGACCTGAAACCGCCGCTGCAACAGGCCGCTGACGCACGCCGCAAGGCAGCCTGACCGGAGCCTCGCCACACGCAGTTATTGCAACCGGCGCACGCCTCGGCTGTAAGGACCGTGTGGAAATTCTCTCCGCCCTTGTCGATCACTGGGCCTTTACCGCCCTGTCCTGGATCATCAGGATCGGGGCGCTGATCGTCGTGCCCTTCCGGCGGCCCGCCGCCGAAGCCCGATCATGGCTGCTGCTGTTCTTCATCGTGCCGGTGCCGACCCTGATCGTCTATAATCTGATCGGGCGGCCCGAACACAGCAAGGCGCGCCGCGAGCGCGCGCGGCAGTGCCCCGATGTGCTGCGCCGCGTGCTCGGCTGGGAGGATTCCACGCGCTTCAGCGACGACCATCTCGTCCCCGAACAGCATCAGGCGCTTGCCGATCTTGGCCATGCCATTTCGCACATGCCGGTCATGCCGGGAAATGCGCTCGAATTGCTGGGCGATTATGATGCCGCCATCGACCGGCTGGTCGCGGACATCGATTCGGCACGCCATCATGTGCACCTGGAATTCTACATCTTTGCCGCCGACAGGACCGGCGACAAGGTGATGAGCGCGCTTGAACGCGCCGAGGCGCGGGGCGTCACCTGCCGCGTGCTGATCGACGCCATGGGATCGATCGGATCATCGAACAAGGTCAAGCGCCGCCTTGTCCGCTCCGGGGTCGAGGTCCACCGCCTGCTGCCTTTCCTCCACCGCCTGCGCAGCTCGCGCGTCGATCTGCGCAATCATCGCAAGATCGCCGTGATCGACGGCCTTGTCGGCTATACCGGATCGCAGAATATCATCGATCGCCAGGCGCGCCCTGGCGGCCCCGCCAATACCGAATTGCTGGTGCGCGTCACCGGCCCGGCAGTGCGCGCGCTGCAGGCGGTGTTCGTCGGCGACTGGTATCTGGAAAAGGCCATAGAGCTGCCATCCCAAGGACTGGTTGCAGACAATGACTCGCCGGGTCGTGTCTCCGCCCAGCTATTGCCGAGCGGCCCAGATTTCGAGCGCGGCAGCATTGACCTGTTCTTCATCGACGCCATTCACAACGCCAATGCCGAAATCACCATCACCACACCCTATTTCATTCCCAATGGCGCCCTGATCGCGGCAATATGCAGCGCGCGGCTGCGCGGCGTGAATGTCGAGCTGATCCTGCCGCGACGGACTGACAACTGGCTGGTGACGATGGCGGAACGTTCCTATTTCGAGCATCTGCTGGCCGCTGGCGTTACCATCATCCGCTATGATACCGGGTTCCTGCACGCCAAGCATATGCGGATCGACAATGATCTGGCGATCATCGGTTCGAGCAATATGGACCTGCGCTCCTTTGAACTGAACGCAGAGGTCAGCCTGGTCTGTTACTGCCCGCAGATCGTCCGCGAATTGCGCGAAATAGAGCGCGGCTATTGCCGTGACGCCACGGTGATCGACAGCGAGCATTGGGCGCGCAGGCCGATCTACAAGAAAGTGATCGAGAATTGTGCGCGAATGGCCAGCGACCTGATGTAGGTCGGGAATGCTACACTGGCTGCAATGCGGCCCAGACCGGCAAATGATCGGATGCACGGCGGGAAAGGGCGCTGCTGTGCACCCCGCATTGTGCCAGAGCCAGTCCGTCGCTGTACATGATACGGTCGAGCGCGGTTATCGGACGGCGCGCATGAAAGGAACGACCGCAATCGGCAAAGGCAAAACTGCGGGAAAAATCGCGCAGGCACCCGCCCTGCGCACTCCATTCATTGAGATCGCCCATCATCACCACCGGCCCATATTCCCGGGCCTGATCGGCCAGATGCATCATCGCCTGCGCCTGTCGCCGCCGCCACAGCCCTGACAGGTCAAGATGCATGCCGAACACGGTAACGGTCATGCCGCCATGCCGGATTCGCGCCATCACCGCGCCGCGCGGCTCCAGGCAGGGGATGTGCAATATGTCATGTGCCAGCACCTCCATTCCCCGGCGATGCAGGATGACATTGCCGTGCCAGCCCATGGAATCGCTCTGCACATCAAGCGGCACGGCCCTGAAATCGCTATGCGCCTCCAGCAGCCTTTCGGGGATGACGGCGGCCCGGCTGCCAAAACGGCGATCCGCCTCCTGCAGCGCAATGATATCGGCATCGATCTCGTTCAGCACCGCAATGATCCGCTCCGGATCGCGGCGACGGTCGAGCCCGATGCCCTTGTGGATATTATAGCTGGCGAATTTCAGCATGGCCTGTCGCTGGATAAAGCGACACTGCCCCGGATCAAGCCGAATTATACGCGCGTTATTTCAGCTGATCGAACGGGACGTTCTTGTCGGCGCGGATATCGCCCGGCATGCCCAGCACCCGTTCGGCGATCTGGTTGCGCAGCACCTCGTCCGCACCGCCGGCTATCCGCATCACCGTCGACCAGATATATTCATAGTTCAGATCCTGCACATCGGCATCCGCCCCGGCAGGCGCAACACCATTCATGCCGCGCATCTCCATCGCCAGGCCCAAAGCCTGCTGGTTGCGCGAGGCATAGGCAAGCTTCACCATCCCCGCCAGCGCACCCGGATTTTCCCCGCGCGAGACCATGGTGCGCAACCTTGCCTGAAAATATTTCTCGCCCTGCTCCTCGGCATAGGCCTGGGCAAAGCGCTGGCGGATGGCATCGCTGTCAAGCGCGGTACCGCCGCGGGCGCCGGGCGTCTGCTGCGCCATTTCGATCAGCCCGGCAACCGTGCCGCGATGACTGCCGCTGCCCAGCCGCTCGCCCATCAGCACGGTCATGCAACAGGACCAGCCTTCACCCTCCGCACCGATACGCTGATCGGCGGATATGCGCACATCGGTCAAAAAGGTCTCATTGAAATCCGACGCGCCCGAAATCTGGCGAATAGGCCGAACATCAATGCCCGGCGTCTTCATGTCGACCACGAAAAAGGTCAGCCCCTTATGCTTCGGCACGCTGGCATCGGTGCGGGTCACCAATATGCCCCAGTCAGTATGATGCGCCCAGCTGGACCAGACTTTCTGGCCATTGACGACATAGCTGTCGCCGTCCTGCACTGCCTTGGTACGCAAATTGGCGAGATCGGACCCAGCCGAAGGTTCGGAAAACAGCTGGCACCAGGTGATCTCGCCCTTCAGCGTCGCCTCACAGAATTTTGCAATCTGTTCGGGGCTGCCATGCTTGCCGATCACCGGAAGCGCCATGCCGAGGCCAATGGAGATATAAGGGCCCTTGGGCAGATGATAGCGCGCTTCTTCTTCCGCAAAGACCACCGCCTCGATCACGGTGCCGCCGCGTCCGCCAAGTTCCTTTGCAAGGGTGATGCCCGCATAACCGCCATCATAGAGCGCACGCTGCCAGGCACGGCCGCGCGCAATCTCTTCACTATCCTCCAGCCGGACCCCATCGGGAAGCACATGGGCGGGTGCGTGCTCGGCCAGCCATTTGCGCGCCTCGGCACGGAATGCGGCTTCTTCGGGCGTGTCGTTGAAATCCATGTCAGGCGGCCCTTCCCTGCGTTCCGGGCAGATGCGCGATCAGCCGGTCGGCCCAATATTCGCGATTGCCCAGCGATACGGCGTGGACGCGCTCGCGCCGGTAATAGAAATGGCAGTTCGCCTCAAACGTATAACCGATGCCGCCATGCACCTGCAGATTCTCCCGCGCGCCCATCTCGAACGCGGAAATCGCCGAAAGGCGCGCTGCGGATGCCGCCGATGGCAGTTCGTCGGGCGCTTCGCCTGCCGCCCAGCCTGCAAAAAAGGCATTGGACCGCGCCAGCTCTATCGCCACTGCCAAATCGGCCAGCTTGTGCTTGATCGCCTGATAGGATGCAAGCGGTCGTCCGAACATCTGGCGATCCATCGCATAATCGCGCGCCATGAACAGACAGGCCTCTGACGCGCCGACCGCCTCGAACGAAGCCTGCACCGCCGCCCGGTCGAACAGCGTCGCCAGCTTGTCCGTGCCGGGCATGGGCTCGGCAACCGCATCGGTGAAATCGAGCCGGTAATGCGCCTTCAGCTGATCGAAACTGTCAAGCCGGGTGCGGGTCACGCCCGGCTGGTCAAGCTCGACTAGCGCCAGCCGCTGCCCCGCCACCAGCACCACCGCCAGTGTGGCGACACCCGCATCGGCGACCGGAAATTTGCTGCCGTTCAGCCTGGTCCCGTCAAGCGCTGCACCCTCGCGCAGCACCGGTCCGGCTCCCTCGGCATAGGCAAAGGTGCCGACAACCTCCCCGGAGGCGAGCAGCGGCAGCCATTTCGCCTTCTGCGCGTCACTGCCGGCCAGCCGGATGGCATCGGCGCACAGGACGATGGACGAATTGAACGGAACGGCGGCATTGGCCCGGCCCAGTTCCTCCGAAATCACGCCCAGATCGAGCTCGCTCATGCCCAGCCCGCCAAATTCCTCGGGGATATTGGCGCCCAGAAAACCCATTTCGGCCAGTTCGCGCCACAGGGGTTCATCCCATTCGGCATCCTGCCCGATCAGGGTGCGGAGATGATCGAACGGCGTACGCTCGGCCAGCAGGCCGCGCGCCTGGTCCGCAAGCATTTTCTGCTCGTCGGAAAGATCGAAATTCATGGAATAGTCCTCATCCTTCGTCCCCGCTCATTGCGCCTGGTCCAGCGAGGGAAAATAGCAGTCGCGCAGCGAACCCATGGCGTCGGCCATCAGGAAGGTCTCGCGCACCATGCGATTATGGCACAGCTGCAGCACGGTTTCGGGTGCAACCTGCTGTTCCAGCAAGGCGCTGGCCAGATGCTGGCGGGCCGTGGCAATATCTTCGGCAGACTGGCCCGTGACGGCGGCGATCTCCGCACATTCATCCCGCGCAAAGGCAGCGCCATAGCGCTCTCGCATCCGCCAGTATTTGACCATGCGGGCCAGCGACTTGGCCTTGGCGGACGCCTGCTGATCAGCGACGCGCGGAGTGATGACATTGCGCAGATCGTCCAGCGCGATCGCAAAGGTCCGGTCGATATGGCTGGCCGGAATTTCCGGCAGGACCGGGCCGGTGAAGCTTTGACCGGTCAGCTCGCCAAGCGACTGGACGATGACCCGCATATGCGCGGTGTGAAACACCAGCGATATGCCCATCAGAGCGGGCACGACATCCGATTCGCCATAGAAATTGGCATGGCCGGGCGCGGTGAAACTCATCTGGAAATAGAGCCGGTGAAAACGCACCCTGTCGACGTCGACGGCAATTCCGCCCGCCGCCTCATAGGCTTTGAAGAAATCGCTCAGCCGGACGAACGGCTGAAACAGGTTGCGGACCCAGCATTGCGCCAGATCCTCCATCGGATCGCCATAATGGGTCAGTTCCCAGTCGAGCATGGCGGTGATGTCCTGGCCGTCATGCAGGCAATTGCCCGTCCCGGCATCGCCATGCAGGATGACCGAAGGCCCCCGGTCAGCCGGAATATTCGCCGCCAGCCAGTCGAGCGCCAGGATCAGCACGGGATCGGGTGTCGCGGCAAGGTGGCTGGCACGCCACCGCTGCAGCTTTGTTGCAATCCTCTCCGAGGGAGGAATATGCGGATCGCCAAAGCCCGCCAGTTCGACGCTCGCCGGGTCAATGGCGTGCAATCGCGCCAGCTGGGCGGCAAGCGCATCGGCCACCGCCATGCGATCGCTCGCCTGGTCAAACCGGTCGCTGCCCGAAACCATGCCGCACAACAGCGCAAGATGCGCGGGCTCCGCCGCAATGAAGCGCGGCGCGCGCACACCGCTATCGGCCAGCGGCCCCGACAGCGCCTTGAGGATCGCCACCTCGCGCTCAAAAAAAGGAAGCCGCTTCGGATCGCCGGTGCGGGTGTCGTAGGAGAGATAGCCGCGCTCTTCGCGCCCGTCGCCATGCCGCAGCGTCAGCTCTGCACCCATGCGCGATGCACCGCCGCCACCGCGCGGAACGATGGCGATGATCGTCGCGCCGGTCTGCCGCTCGATACTTTGCGCAAGATCAGCCGGAATCAGATCGACACTGCTTGCCAAAACGCATTCTCTCCCTTCATTCTGATTGCAGTGTCTTGTCTGAGTTGTATAACCAGGTCAACTATCAAATGCGGAGTGGATGCCCATCATGGACTATCAAACGATCATCGTCGACGTTGCCGATCATATCGCGACGATCACCATCAACCGCCCCGAGGCAATGAACAGCTTCACCAGGCAGATGATGGATGAATTTGAGTATCTGTGGAAGTGGATCGCCAATGAGGATGACGTGCATTGCTGTGTCCTGCGCGCCGCGCCGGGCAAGGCATGGTGCACCGGTGTTGACGTAAAGGCATCGCGCGAGCCGGACGGCACCGTAGTCGATCTCGACAATATCTGGCACTGCGCCGATCCCGGCGAATACCTTGGTCCCAAGTCGATGAACTGCTGGAAGCCGGTGATCGCAGCGGTCCATGGCATGGCCGCAGGCGGCGCATTTTACTGGCTCAACGAATCGGATATCATCATCTGTTCGGAGGATGCGACCTTTTTCGATCCGCATGTCACCTATGGCATGACCAGCTCGCTGGAGCCCATCGGCATGACCTATCACATGCCGCTGCACGATGTGCTGCGCATGGTGCTGCTGGGCAATGACGAGCGGATCGGTGCGGGCACGGCGCTGCGCATCGGTCTGGTAAGCGAGATCACCACTCTCGACGAACTCTGGCCGCGCGCGCACGAACTGGCAACTGCCATCGCCGCCAAGCCACCTGCCGCGACCGCAGGATCGCTCAAGGCAATCTGGCAATCGCTTGATCTGCCGCGCAGCGTGGCGCTCGCCCAGGGCCTTAAATATTGCCAGATCGGCAATCCGGTCGGCGTTCCGCAGGTCGACCGTGCGGCGCTGATGGCGAACAAGGACAAGAAATTCACCGTCCGCTAGATTCCTCTGGCAATTTCGATACGGACATAGTTTAATCACGCGATTAAAGCGGCTTGATTTATAACACTAGGTTATATAAGTGCCGCCAAAATCGTGAGACCCTTGGGAGAGGCCGGTAAACCCCGATGTCATTGCTTTATGATGAAGGCCAGCAGGCCATTGCGACCGAATCGCGCCGCGTGGTCGAGGCTCGCATCCTGCCCGAAAAGGCGCTCGAACTGCTGGAGCGCCAGGGCGAATTTGATCCGGCTTTTCAGGATATGGCGGTCGAACAGGGCTGGACTGGTCTTGCCATTCCGGAGGAATTTGACGGTCTGGGCCTGTCGCTGGTCGATCTGGGTATCATCGCCCTGCAATGCGGGGCATTTGTAAGCGGTGCGCCCTTCATCACCTCCAGCTATGGCGTTTCGAGAGCGCTGCTGGCGAGCGATTCCGGCGCGCTGAAATCCGCATGGCTGCCGCGTCTCGCATCGGGCGCAGCGATTGGCGCAGTCGCCTTTGCCGAAGGCCAGACCCCGCTTCCCGCCAGGGCACAATTGACGTTCGCCAATGGCCGCCTGAACGGTATCAAGCCTGCCGTATCTGCCGGGTCACAGGCGCATGTCGCGGTGGTGCTGGCCAGCGATGGCGGCACGCCGGTGCTGGCCATTGCCGATCTCTCAGGATGCGAACGGTGCCTGTTCAACAGTTTCGACAACAGCCGCTGCACCGCCGACATCGTCTTTGCCGACAGTCCGGCAGAGGTCATCGCCAGCGGCGATGCTGCCATGGCCGCTGCGCTGGACGTGCTGGCAGCGCAATCGGTCGTGACCGCGCATGAACAGACCGGCGGTGCCGAAGCGCTGATGCTGCGCGCGCGCGACTATGCCAATACCCGCCGCGCATTCGGCCAGCCGATCGGCGCATTCCAGTCGGTGAAGCACAAGATTGCCGAACTGTACGGCATGGTCGAGCTCGCCCGCGCCAACGCCATTCATGCCGCATCGCGCGATGGCCAGAGTGATTTCATCAAGGCCGCCGCCGCAGCGCGCATTTCCGCAACCGAAGCCTATGATACCGCCGCACGCGACTGTGTGCAGGTGCATGGTGGGATCGGCGTCACCTGGGAAGCGGGATTGCACCTGCATATGCGCCGCACCCGGACACTCGCCATCGAACAGGGAAATCTGCTGTTCTGGGAAGATGTGCTGGCTAGCGAACTGACGGGAGTGAAGGCATGAGCGATCTGGAAGCCTATCGCCTGAAAGCACGCGGCTGGCTGGAATCGGTCGCCGGGCAATTCGGGGCGGCGGCACGCAAGGGCCTTTCGGAGCTAGACGATCTGGCACTTGGCCGCCGCTATCAGCGCGCGAAATTCGACGCGGGCTATGCCGGTATCAACTGGCCGGTCGAGTTCGGCGGACAGGGACTGACCCATCTCGAAAAGGTGACGTTCGAGGGCGAGGAAATGAAATTCGGCATGCCCAATGCCTATTTCGGCATCTCGCTGGGCATGCCGATCCCGATCCTGATGCGCTTTGGCGAGGACAAGGATTTCGCCCGCGAACGCACACTCAAGGCGCTGAAGGGCGAGGAAATCTGGTGCCAGCTCTTTTCCGAACCGGCAGGCGGATCGGACCTGGCGGGCTTGCGGCTGCGCGCAACCCAGGACGGCAATGGCTGGAAACTCAACGGCCAGAAATTGTGGACCAGCTGGGCGCAATATTCCGACTATGGCGTGATCGTCGCGCGCACCGACCCATCCGTCGCCAAGCACAAGGGCCTCACCTATTTCTGGGTCGACATGAAGGCACCCGGCGTCACCGTGCGCCCGATCAAGCTTGCGGGCGGGGACAGCCATGTCAACGAGGTGTTCTTCGACGATGTGAAGATTGACGATGGCCACAGGATGAGCCCGGTTGGTGGCGGCTTTGCGGTTGCCATGGCAACGCTGATGATCGAGCGCTATGTGGCGACCGACAGCGGCGGCTTCGGCCCGCATCTCGACCTGTTCGTCGATCTGGCGCGCGAGATCGAAATCAATGGCAAACCGGCGCTGGCCGATGGCCGTATCCGCAGCGCCATTGCCCGCAACTATGCAATGCGCAGCGCGCTCGACGCGATTACCGCGCGCGCCATGCTGATGATGCAGGCGGGCATGGAGCCGGGACCGGAGGGGTCGCTCAACAAGCTGGTATCGGTGCGGTCGCGCCAGAAGCTCTCCGAACTCGCCATCGACCTCAAGGGCAATGCCGGCATGGCCTTTGACGATCATGCCTTTGTGAAGGCCGATTGGGGGGCAAGCTGGATCAATGCCCCCACCGGGCGCATTGCCGGTGGTGCCGACGAAATGCTGCTCAATACAATTGCCGAAAAGATCCTCGGCCTGCCGCAGGATCACCGCCCGGACAAGGGCGTCCCCTTCAACGAAATTCCCGCCTGACCGAGAGGAAAAGACATGGCCGAAGCCTATATCATCGATGCAGTCCGCACCCCGCGCGGCGTTGGCAAGCCCGGCAAGGGCGCGCTGTCGCACCTGCACCCGCAGCATCTTGCCGCAACCGTGCTGGCCGCGATCCGCGACCGCAACAATCTGGATACCGCAGATGTCGAGGACATCATCTGGTCGACATCGACGCAAAAGGGCAAGCAGGGCGGCGATATGGGCCGCATGGCCGCGCTTGCCGCCGGCTATGACACCAAGGCTTCGGGCACCACGCTCGACCGGTTCTGCGGTGGCGGGATCAGCTCGGTCAATTTTGCTGCGGCTTCGGTGATGAGCGGCATGGAGGAGTGCGTGATCGCCGGTGGCTGCGAAATGATGAGCTACACCGCGACCATCGCCGCCGAGGAAGCCAATGCCGGACTCAAGCCGCTGGGCATGGGTTCGGGCAATCCCGCGCTCGACAAGGTACATCCCCAGTCGCATCAGGGCGTTTGCGGCGATGCGATTGCGGCAAAGGAAGGTATCACCCGCGAGGCCGTGGACGCGCTGGCGCTGGAAAGCCAGAAGCGCGCCGACCGCGCCATTCGCGAAGGCCGGTTCGCCAAGAGCGTCGTGCCGGTCATGAACGAGGATGGCAGTGTCGCGCTTGACCGCGAGGAATTTCCCCGTCCCGAAACGACCGCCGAGGGGCTGGCCGGACTCAAGGCCAGTTTCGGGGCGCTGGCCGATTTCGACCTTGGCGAGGGCCGGACCTTCAAAAAGCAGATCCAGCGCGCCTATCCGGGCCTGGAATGGGAAGGCGTCCACCATGCCGGCAACAGCTCCGGCGTTGTCGATGGCGCGGCAGCGCTGCTCATTACGTCCAAGGACTATGCCGACAAAAAGGGTCTGAAGCCGCGCGCGCGGATCGTCGCCTATGCCAATGTCGGCGACTGTCCGACGCTGATGCTCAATGCACCGGTTCCCGCCGCGAAGAAGGTGCTGGACAAGGCCGGGCTGTCAAAGGACGATATCGATGTCTGGGAAATCAACGAGGCCTTTGCCGTCGTTGCCGAGAAATTCATCCGCGACCTTGAGCTTGACCGCGAAAAGGTCAACATCAATGGCGGTGCATGTGCGCTGGGCCATCCGATCGGCGCAACCGGCTCGATCCTGATCGGCACCGCGCTCGATGAGCTGGAACGCTCGGGCGGCCGCTATGGGCTGGTCACCATGTGTGCGGCTGGCGGCATGGCTCCGGCAGTGATCATCGAACGCATCTGACGTCAATATCCCCGTGCCGGGATCAGAATTCAGCCCGGCACGGAGATGAAATGCTCATTCTCCGGATAGCCCGCATCCGGCGTGATGAATACCCGCCGTCCCGTTTCGCTGCGCTCCACCTGCGGCTCGACCGTTATGATCTGCCGCGCCGCAGCCGCAGCGAGCGCCTCATCGACCGTTCGGCATTCGGCCAGCCGCAACAGGTTGAGCCTGGTTGAAAACAGCACCTCGCGCTCGCCCGCCTCGCCCAGCGCAATGGCCTGTTCAGGGCGCAGCCATTCCAGATTCACCGTCTCACCGCCGTCGCACCGCGCCTCCTGTCCGGCAGGCGCGCGGGCAATGAAGAAATGCGTATCATAGCGCTTGGCCGCAGGCTTGGGCGTGATCCAGTGCGCATAGGGCACAATCGCATCAAGATTGAGAATGGCCCCGATCCGCTGCACCAGCGCCCGGAAATCGGGTTCGCTGGCATGGTCAGGCTGATCGAAACGGCCCTCCGCCGCCAGCAGGCAGGTCTCCTCAAAGGTTTCACGCAGCGCCGCAATGCGCAGCGCGCGACTATGCGCGTCGAGCTTTTCATGCCCGCCCAGATGCGCCAGCCAGTCATCCGACCAGTCATCAGCATCGACAACCCCGCCCGGAAAGACCAGTGCGGAGGGGAAAAACTGGCGGGCATTGCGCTTGACCATCAGCACTTCGAACGGATCATCGCGCAACAGCAATATCGTCGCGGCCAATCGCGGCGTCACCGGCTCGCGGGCTGGCATGGTCATGAAAACAAGGCTCCTTGAAATCGGGCAGTGCCGGATGCATCGTTGAATTCAGCAACTCTGCACCGGCAGATCATTGCATAACTTATATAACCTGGATAACCTTCTTTTGACCCTATAACCAGAAAAAGTGGACCATATCATGATCGCAGTCGTCGCATCCTTCGTCATCAGCGAAGGCAAGGAAACCGAATTCGAAACCGTCGCCAACGCGCTTGTGGCAGAGGTTCGCGCCAATGAGCCGGGCTGCTCGCTCTACCAGCTGGCCAAGGATCGCAAGACCGCCGGTCGATACAAGATGCTGGAGCTTTACACCGATATGGATGCCTTCAAGGTTCATGGCGGCACCGACTGGTTCAAGGTGGCGATGCCGAAAATGGCGCCTTGCTTTGCCGAGGCCCCGGTCGTCGAAATCATGGAATGCGTCGGCTGAAACCTCAGGCAAGAACCCGGACAAAGACCGGCCTCCGTCAGGCGCGGCACCGCAAATCGCAGATTCCGCCGGACCAGCCTTTGCAATTGGTCCATATCGGGCTAGCATGACCGTGGGTCGCAGCTAGAATGAGGTGTTTTCGTGCGTCTTTTCAAGATCGTGGCCCTGCTGCTGTCGCTGGCCCTGTTTCCGGTTCCTGCCTCCGCCCAGGAGGACAGTCCCGCCAATCCCGAAGGCGAGGCCTATTGGCAAAAATCCATCGCCGCCTATGAGGCCGCCGATTATCAGGGCGCGCTCAACCTTGCCCGGCAGGGCTGCGATGTCGGCTTTTACCGCGCCTGTTTCGGTGCTGGCCGCCTCTTCGTTGGTTCAGAACTGGACTATCAGGACGAAACCCTGGCGCTCCCCTATTTTCGCGAGGCCTGCAAGGGCAATATCGTCGAGGCCTGCACATGGATGGGATCGACCTATTGGCTGGGCAAGAAGGTCGCCAACAATGACAAGCTGGCCCGTCTTTACTATCGCAAGGCATGCCTGCTTGGCGATGAAAAGGACGCCTGTGGCTATGCCGCCTTCTTCCAGCGAGAGGGCAAGGGCGATGAACCCGATCTGCCCGGCGCGCGTGTCAATTTCGGCAAATCCTGTGCCGCCGGAAGCTATCTCAGCTGCACCAGCTATGCGATCATGGTGGAAAATGGCGAGGGCGGCGACGCCAAGCCGGAGCTGGCCCGCTCGGTCTATACCGAGGTTTGCGAAAAGGCGCATCTCGACGACCTTCCCCAGCAATCCTGCCTCAATCTGGCGCGCATGGCGCTGGCGGGCGAAGGCGGTCCGGTCGATACCGAAATGGTCCTGATGGGGTATCAGAGCGCCTGTGGATGGGATGATGGCGAAGGATGCGAGCTCTTTGGCAACTGGATCACCCGGCCAGAGGTTATTGCCAAAAACAAGGGCCTTTACAGCGACTGGCGCAGCGACCTCAATTATGAGTGCACGCAGGACGGCACCGCTGAGGCCTGCACTGCCGTCGCCAAGCTTTATGAGCTTGGCCTCGGCGGCGACAAGGACGCCGCAACAGCAGACTTTACCTACAAGATCGCCTGCGGAATGGGCGATCCCAAGGCCTGCAAGGATTGACGCCAGCCCGAACGGGCCGTTGTCAGCGGATCAGCCGATTGCCTCGTCATCCTCGCCCAGTTGCGGGGAGGCGCGGCCCAGGGCGAGGTCGGCATCGGAAAAGCGAAACGGGCTGCGCACGCCCCTTATCGTTCCGGTGCCGTCCGGCCGCTCAAAATCCGCGACCATCTGGCGGTGCGCGATCTGCGGATCGGTCAGCGCCTCGGCCACACTGTTGATCGGTCCATAGGGCACCCCGGCTTCCTCCAGCGCGGCCAGCAGGTCCGCCCGTCGCCACGCCGCCATTGCCGCACGCACCAGCGCCAGCAGGGCATCACGGTTTTCGATCCGCGCCTCATTGCTGGAAAAACGCGGATCGCTGCCCAGTTCCGGCTTGCCGATTACCTGGCAGAAGCTGCGAAACTGGCGATCATTGCCGACCGCCAGAATGAAGGGGCCGTCGCGCGTCTGGAACACGGCATAGGGCGTCACATTGGGATGGGCATTGCCCATGCGCACCGGCGACTGGCCTGACACCAGATAATTCATCCCCTGATTGGCGAGCACGCCGACCATGCAATCGAACAGCGCCATATCGATATGCTGGCCCCGCCCGGTCCGCTGGCGCTGCGCCAGCGCGGCCTGAATGGCGATGGTGCTGTAAAGGCCGGTAATGATGTCGGCAAAGGCGACGCCGATTTTCTGCGGGTCGCCGTCCGGTTCCCCGGTCAGGTCCATGATTCCGCTCATCCCCTGAACGATATAGTCATAGCCGGGTCTGGCGGCATAGGGACCGTCCTGGCCAAAGCCGGTGATCGAGCAATAGACAAGGCGCGGATTGACCGCCGCCAGGCTGTCATAATCAAGCCCGAAACGCTTGAGGCCGCCCAGCTTGAAATTCTCGATCAGGACATCGGCATCGGCGGCCAGCGCGCGGACCTTGTCCAGCCCCTCCTCCGTCCTGAAATCCGCGACCACCGAACGCTTGCCGCGATTGGTCGAATGATAATAGGCCGCGTCCCGGCTGCCATCGGGATTGGTGACGAAGGGCGGGCCCCAGCTGCGGGTATCGTCACCATCCGGACTCTCGACCTTGATGACCTCCGCGCCGAGATCGGCGAGCGTCTGCCCTGCCCATTGCCCGGCGAGCACCCGTGCCAGCTCAATGACCTTCAGCCCTTTTAGCGGTGCCTCGCGCGACAAGACCGTCTGGCTCAGCGCGCGGGAATGGTGAGGCAGTCGACCGACGCATCACCCAGATCGCCGCCGCCATCGACATTCATGATCGACCCCGTGATATAGCTGGCGGCATCGCTCGCCAGATAGGCCGCCATGCTGGCGACATCCTGCTTGGTGCCATAGTCGCGCAGCGCCAGCCGCTTCTTGATCGCAGCTTCCATTTCCGGCGTCGGGGCGAGTCTTTCCATGCCCTCGGTTTCCTTGATCGGGCCGGGCGAGATGGCGTTGACACGCACACCGGCCGGGCCCCATTCGAGCGCCAGGCATTTGACCAGCATGTTGATGCCCGCCTTGGCCGCGCAGGCGTGCGCCTGCATGGGCTTTGGCGTCACCGCCTGCCCCGCCGAAATCGCGATCAGTGATGCGCCGGGCCGGTTCAGATGATCCCAGCTTGCACGGAAGGTATTGAATGCACCCAGCAGGTCAATATCGATCACGGTCTTGAACGCATTGGCCGAGAGGGCGATTGCCGGAGCCAGAAAATTGCCGGCTGCGCCCGCGATCACGCAATCAATCGGTCCGGATGCCGATGCTGCATCGGCCATCGCCGCCTCCAGCGCCGCATAGTCGCGAACATCGGCAGCATAGCCGCGTGCCGCCTCGCCGCGCGCTGACAGCTCAGCTGCAGCCGCATCGACCTTTTCCTGCGAGCGGCTGAGCACCGACAGCCGGGCGCCCTCCTCGGCAAAGTGCCGGGCAATGCCCAGATTGATGCCGCTGGTCCCGCCAGCGATAAAAACATGCTTTCCTGCAACAGCGCTCATCCGGCTTCCTTCCCTGCTCATATGTTCCGATCCCCGTGGCATGAAGCAACCGGAGAGGCAACCGTGACAATCGGCATGCGTTGCTGATACTGTCCCTTTCAAAACACGCCAGAAAGTGTATTGGCCCGCCGCATGAACGCACTGATCGACCATCGCGAGCGCATTCGCGACCATCACCGCGCCGACGAGGCGATGGTGCTTGACTATCTGACCACCCATTATGCCCCGTCCGATGCCGTCCGTGCGCGCATTCGCGAGCGCGCGATCGCGGTTGTGAAACAGGTCCGCAAGGCATCCGGCCCGACGCTGATGGAGAGCTTTCTCGGCGAATATGGCCTGTCCACCGAGGAGGGGCTGGCGCTGATGACGCTGGCCGAGGCGCTGCTGCGCGTTCCCGACAATGAAACCATCGACGACCTGATCGAGGACAAGATTGCCCCGGCAAACTGGCGCGAGCATTTCGGACAGTCTGAAAGTCCGCTGGTCAACGCCTCGACCTTCGCGCTCAGCATGACCAAGAGCGTGCTAGACACGCCGATGAGCAAGGGGCCGCTGGACGCGCTGCGCGGCGCGGTCAAGCGTCTGGGCGAACCGGTCATCCGCACCGCCGTTCGCCGGGCGATGAAGGAACTGGGCAACCAGTTCGTGCTGGGCGAAACGATTTCGGACGCGCTGAAACGGGCAAAGAAATGGAACGCCGAAGGGGCGACATTCTCTTACGACATGCTCGGCGAAGCGGCGATCACACATGCCGATGCCGATCATTATTTCGATGCCTATCGCAATGCCATCACCGCCATTTCCTCGGCGGCAAAGGCGGGCGACATGCGCGACAATCCGGGGCTGTCGATCAAGCTGTCGGCGCTGTATCCGCGCTATGAAATGAGCCAGCAGGCCAAGGCCATTCCGGCACTGGCGGACCGGGTCGGCGAGCTTGCAAGGGCGGCGCGCGACGCCAATGTCGGGCTCAACATCGATGCGGAGGAAGCCTATCGGCTGGGCCTGTCGCTCGACATGATCGAAATGGTGCTGAGCGATCCGCGCCTGGCGGGCTGGGACGGCTTTGGCGTTGTGGTGCAGGCTTTTGGCAAGCGGGCCAGCTTCGTCATCGACTGGCTCTACACGCTCGCCGTCCAGCTTGACCGGCGGATCATGGTCCGCCTCGTCAAGGGGGCCTATTGGGACAGCGAGATAAAGCGCGCGCAGATGGACGGCGTGCCCGATTTTCCCGTTTTCACCACCAAGTCGGCAACCGATATCTCCTATATCTGCTGCGCCGCGCAGTTGCTGAAACTGACCGACCGCATCTATCCGCAATTCGCGACCCATAATGCGCACAGCGTTTCGGCGATCCTCGAAATGGCGGGGAACCAGAATGACTTTGAATTTCAGCGGCTCCACGGGATGGGCGAAACGCTGCACGGCGCGCTGCTGCGCAACGAAAAGGTTCGCTCGCGCATCTATGCGCCGGTGGGCCGCCATCGCGAATTGCTGGCCTATCTGGTCCGCCGCCTGCTGGAGAACGGCGCAAACTCCTCTTTTGTGAATCAGCTGGCCGACCATCAGGTGCCCGCCGAAGCGATTGCCGCCGATCCGTTCGAGGCACTGGCGCAGGAACAGGCCGACCGGGCCAGCCGCATCGTCCGCCCCGCCGATCTCTATCGGCCCGACCGGATCAATTCGCGCGGCTGGGATCTCGCCAATCGCCACGACCTTAACGATTATGTATCCGAACGCGCGCCCTTTGCCGAAAAGCTGTGGCGCTCCTCATCCATCACCGTGCGCGGGATTATCGGCGGAGAGCCGGTGCGGATTTACAGCCCGTCCAACCTGGAAAATCTGGTCGGCGAAGTAATCGAGGCCGATAGCGCCCAGGCACTTGCCGCAATCGAAGATGCCGCCCCCTGGCCTGCCCCGGTGCGCGAGCGCGCAGCGGTGCTGCGCCGTGCAGCCGATCTGTATGAACAGCATCATGGCGAAATCTTTGCCCTGCTGGCGCGCGAGGCGGGCAAGACCCAGTTCGACACCATTGCCGAGCTACGCGAAGCAGTCGATTTTCTGCGCTATTATGCCGCCGAGGCCGAACGGGCGGGAGACGGCGCGCCACCACCGCGCGGCATCATTGCCTGTATCTCGCCCTGGAATTTCCCGCTCGCCATCTTCACCGGCCAGATCGCCGCTGCGCTGGCCGCCGGAAATTCCGTGATCGCCAAACCGGCAGAACAGACGCCGCTGATCGCCGCACTCGCGACCGGCCTGCTGCACGAGGCGGGTGTGCCGCTCGCATCCCTGCAGCTGTTGCCCGGTTCGGGGCGGACCATCGGGGCCGCACTCACCGCCGATCCGCGCATCGCTGGGGTCTGCTTCACCGGATCGACGGCGACCGCCCAGGCCATCAACCGGTCACTGGCCGAAAATGGCCGCCCTGACGCGATGATGATCGCGGAGACCGGCGGCCTCAACTGCATGATCGTCGATTCCACCGCATTGCCCGAACAGGCAGTGCGCGACATTGTCACATCGGCCTTTCAGTCGGCGGGCCAGCGCTGCTCGGCGCTCCGCATGCTCTATGTGCACAAGGATGTCGCCGAACCGTTTCTGGATATGCTCTACGGTGCGATGGATGCGCTGGAACTGGGCGATCCATGGTGGCTGGCGACCGATATCGGCCCGGTGATCGATACCCCGGCGCGCGAAAAAATTGCTGCGCATGTCGAACGCGCCAGGGCCGATGGACGGCTGCTCAAACAGCTCGATGCACCGGAAGGCGGCCATTTTATCGGCCCGGCAGTGATCAGGGTCGATGGCATTGATGATCTGGCCGAGGAGATTTTCGGTCCCGTGCTGCACGTTGCAACCTTTGGCAATAACGCGATTGGCGGGCTGATCGACCGGATCAACGCGCGCGGATATGGCCTGACTTTCGGGCTGCAGACCCGCATCGACCGGCGCGTGGAGGACATCACGGCGCGACTGCGGGTCGGCAACATCTATGTGAACCGCAATCAGGTGGGTGCCGTTGTCCAGTCCCAGCCCTTTGGCGGCGAGGGGCTTTCGGGCACCGGACCAAAGGCGGGCGGACCGCATTACCTGCCCCATTTCCGCGATGCTGCCGGTCCGCGCCATCAGCTCGTCGCGGGAGAAGCGATCAGCGAAGCACAGCTTGTCGCCGCGCTGGCGGCGCTTCCCGACATCTCGGGCGAACCGCTGGCCACAAGCGCCCAGCCCGGACCGACCGGCGAAAGCAACGATCTTTCGGTCTATCCGCGCGGACGCATATTGTGCCTTGGCCCGACGCCGGACGATGCCCGAAAGCAGGCGGAAATCGCCCGCGCCCAGGGATGCGCTGCACTGATCGCGGTGCCCGGCATCGAACCCGACAAAGGCCTTAACGGCTTTGTTGCGCGCGACCATCTGGCCCGTATCGACGGGTTCGACGCCATTGCGTGCTGGAGCGAGGATGCGGACCTCAGCGCCATTCGCAAGGCGCTGGCCGCGCGCGACGGCCCCTTGCTGCCGCTTCTTGCCGAAACCGATTTCTCCACACGCTGCCATCTGGAACGGCATGTCTGCATCGACACCACCGCTGCCGGTGGCAATGTGTCGCTGCTAGCTTGAAACAGTTTCGGCAGCCGGTTTTTCCTCGGGCGGCGCATCGGAACCGGAGATGATGACGAACGGCGCCCAATAGGAGGGGTGCGACCAGTCCGGATTCCAGTCAGGCAATGGCCCGCCATCGGGGGTCAGCCCGGTGCGGACCGTGCGCTGGGCAGCGGCCAGCGCGTCGCCACGGCTCAATCCCGCCTTGCGGCTCGACAATGCCGTGACCATCAGTGCCGCCGTGGCATCATCGCTGACCCGCCAGTGACTCGCATATATGCCGCGCGCACCGGCATAGATGAAGGATCGGGCGAGGCTCGACAGGCTTTCCGAACCGCCTTCGCTGTCCGCCGTCGCGGTGTTGCAGGCGGAGAGGATCAAGAGATCGGCATCAAGCTTCAGCTCGGCAGCCTCCGACGCCACCAGCAGCCCGTCATCCATGTCGCTGGCGTCGCTGGGCGGCGTCAGCACCAGCCCCGGTTCGGCAATGCCGCCAAGGTCGCCGGGCAACACGCCATGGGTTGAAAAGATGATGTTGCGGGCATGGCTGATATCCGTGTCGCGCTTGATCCGGCCCTCGGTGGCATCGGTGGAAAGCGACAGGCGAACATTCTCCGGCCCGAACAGCTCGGCCAGCGCATTCAGCTCCCGTCGCGAACCGGGCAGGCTTTTCAGCTTGCGGATTTCGCCGGGATCAGCGCGGGTCACATCGCGGGTAGCGCTGAATACGCCGAGGCCGGAGCGCGCCGTCGTGCTGCCGGTCTGGGCATCGGCCAGCACAGGGTCGCCATAGCCGGACAGCTGCAGGCTGGCCTCCTGAACCGGCGGAGGCGCGCGCACCTGAAGGCTGGCGACCGAGGGCAGCGTCACGAGCGTATAGCGGTTGGCGAGCCAGGGCGCGTCCCTGAAGACCGCGCCAATCGCGTCAGTGCCATTGTCGGCGGGCTTTTCGGTCAGCAATACGCCGAGCGGCAGCGATGCGATCGAGCCTGAGGCGACGGTGTAGATCTTGCGAACATCGGGCAGATACTCATTCTGCTGGTCCATCACATCTGCAATCGGCGCGATCAGCATGTCGTAGAGCCGCCAGGCGGCATTGCGATCAAAGCCATAGCCAATCCAGTTGGCGATCTCCGCCTCGGTCCAGGCGGCAGAGCCGGTGCTTCGCATGCCGCCCCGGGTGCTGTCCGGCCCGGCCTTGTTGCAGGTTTCCGGATCAAGATCGCAGCGCAGGCCCGCCACCAGCCGGTCAACCTCCGCCGCTGCGCCCTTCACCCGGTGCCAGGCGGCATCCCAGCGGGTGATGAGGAAGACATGGACATCGCCCTCGCTGGGCCGGATCAGCAACACCGCCTCATCGCTGGCCATGGCCTGCTGGGTATCGAGAATTGTCGGCGTGCTCGGCGCGGCATAGGCGAAATAATCGGGGAAATCGCGCAGCACCGCCTTGTCGATTTCGCCAAGCCGGGTGGTGACTTCGCCGATGCGGTCCTGAATACGGCCAGAATCATCCTCATTGCTGCCGCGCGGAACCAGCGGCGAGGATATCGACGCCGCGGTCAGGCGACGCTCAAGCTTCACCAGCTCGTCAGACAGGGTCTGCTGCTCGCGCAGCAGCCCTGCCAGCGGCCCGTCACCGGTGGACAGGCGCGCCGCCGATTGCGCAAGCACCCGCGCCGCGCTCGCCCGCTCCATGTCCTGCGCAGCCATGAACGACATGTTGATCTTCCAGCTGTCGCCATTGACCGCCTTGATCGGCCCGCTGCCATCGCGCGCTTCGTGAATGCTCCAGTCGAGCATCAGCCGCGTCGCGAACACAAAATCGAACAGATCGCGTCCGCCGCCGCTGACCCGTGATCTCGCCCGGATGGTATCGGTGCTGTCGCTGCCGGTCGACCGGCGCAGATAGAGACGGCGGGCCTGATCCTCGGCAAAACTGAGCGTCCCGGACAAGCCATTGGCATTGCCGATGCCCGTGATCGAGCCATATCCGGTATCGCGCAGTCCGGCCTTGTTGCCCAGCATGGCGCGGACCAGCCGAACCTTCTGCACCGCAAACTCATCGGCGCTGAGACTGGCCTGCAGTCCGATCAGCTGCTGGCTCTGTTCATAATAGGCGGCGGCTTCGGCATAGCGGCCATGACAGGCATAGACCTCGCTCAAAATGACATAGCCGGTTTCGATCAGTTCGCGATCATTCGTCAGTTTCTTCAATTCTTCCAGCTGCTTTGCCAGCGGCTCGTTTTCGGCAATTGACGGGCATTGCTGATTGTCGATCTGATAGCGGGTGCCGCCCTGAAACTGTCCGAACATCTGTTTGAGATAGGTGAGCGACCCGACATCCGGATCGAGCACAAAGCCATCGAGCAGCGACTGCCACAAGACCCCGGCCTGCTGCTTGCGACCGATCAGCGCAGCGATCTCGGCCTGAAAGGCGACCGCCTGGCGGGTCCGGAAATCCTGCGGCCCCAGCACCGCGCCCAGCACGCCCGCCGCGCTCTCGGCTGTGTCATAGGCTTCATCGCGCCGCCCCTCGGCCGCCAGGATTTTCGCGAAGACCAGCAGCGACAGGCCGACATCCACGCTTTCGACGCCCAGCACCTTGCGTTGCGCGGCAATCGCCTGCTGGATCAGCGGTTCGGCGGCAAAGGGCTTCCATTGGCCCAGCAGGTTTTCAGCCAGATCACGCCGTGCCGCACTCGTCTTGGGATGATCGGGGCCAAGCTGCTGCTCGAACCATTGCAGCACCTTGCGGCGCATCTCCTCGGTATCGTCAAACGCCTTGAGCCGCGTCTCATAGGCGCTGGCACCCGCCGAAACGACGGCAGCGCCCAGATCGTCGCGGATTTCCGGAAAGTCATCGGGCTCCGCCATGCGGCTGAACTCGCCCCGGTCCATATAGTCGCCAAAGGTGATCGAAATCAGCTTGTCACGGGCGTAGAGCTCATGCTTCTTGACTGCCATGCGCGTGGCACTGGAACGCAGCGAATTAAGGAACTCATCGTCCTTACGCAGCTCGCGCGCCTTGGCAAAAGCGGCATCGGACCTGGCGAAATGATAGAGGTTATAGCTGACCTCGCCCATCGTCTCGCCCAGCGACCAGACCAGATCGGGATCGGGTTTTTCCGCCGCCACAGCCTGGTCATAATAGGGTTCGAGCAGGTCCTTGGCTTCGCGATACCGCCCCTGCCGCAACAGCATGCGCGCGACCACCTCGGCGGAATAGGCCAGCGCCGCCGGATCGGTAGTTCCGCTCGCGATCAGGCTGTCGAGATAAAGCCGGTGCTGGCGTTCCGCCTCGCGATAATCGCCATCTGCTTCGGCCCTGAGACCAAGCCAGGTTGGAGCTGTGCTGATTGCTGGCTGGAGCACGGCGTCCTGCGCCGCCGCTTCGGCAATGATTGCGTCGAGCACCGGCACCAGCCGGTCGAGCTTGTCCTGCCGCAGATAGAGCAGCCGCTGCGCGGTCAGCGTCGCAAAGCGTGCGGGATGGCCAAGCGGTGCCTCGCGCCTGAAATAGGCCGACGCGGCATCGAGCAGCGCCTCCGCCTCGTCATAACGACGATATTCGACAAGATGTTCGGCAAGGCGGATACGCGCAAAATGCGTTCGGGGATGGTCCGGGCCATAGGTTGCCGAAAAAATCTCGACCGCGGTTTCCCAGGCCTTTCTGCGGCTGTCATATATTTCGCTGTTGAGCGAATAGCCCGCGATCCGCAGCGCCTTTTCATCCTCCGCATTCATCGCCCGGATGGCGGGCGGGCGCTGGCTCAGATCCTCATAGGGACTGGCGGCGGGGGCTGGCTGCTCCGCCTGGCCCGCTTCCGCCTCCTGGCACAGGCCGGACGGGATCGACGCAAGGGTCAGCGCGGCGCTGCCGGCCAGCGCCGTCGCCAATTGCCGAATCATCGGCTGCCGGTTGAAAATCCTGTGCATCGCGCCATGAGCCTAACCTTTTTCAGCAGGCGATGGCATTGAAAATTCAGCAGAACCGCGAGATGCTGCGGCCCGGCGGCCTGTATCAATGTGCAGGCCCCGGCGGTGCTGCGCCAGCGGCTTCTCTTGGCTCTCCCGAACTGACACCGGTGACCGCCACCTTCTGCTTCTCATCGATAAACGCCAGGGTAATCGACATGCGCCGGTTGCGCGGATCATATTTGTCGCCCGCATTGAACGGCTCACGATCCGCGACACCCTCGATCCGGCTGATCCGGTTGGGCTGAACCCCGCCGGACACCAGCGCCTTGCGGGTTGCCTCGGCACGCGCGGTAGACAGCATCCAGTTGTTCATCGTCTTGCCCGAGGCATAAGGCAGGGCATCGGTATGGCCGCGCACGATCACCGGATTGGGCATGGTCTGAACCACCTTGCCCACCTCGTTGAGCAGTTCGAGCGCGCGCGGAACCAGATTGTCGGTCGAGAGCGCGAACATGCTGAAATCCGCCTCATCAACCAGGTCGATCCTCAGTCCTTCGCGCGTATCGGTGAAGCGGACATTCTTGAGCAGTTCCTTGAGGTCCTTGCGAGCCTCCAGACGCTCCTCGATTTCTTTCTTCAGTTCCTCGAACTCCGCGCGCTGGCGGGTACGGCTGTCCTTGCCGCCAATATCCTCGGTGCCGGTCGCTTCCTGGGGAATGGTAATCGCCCGCGTGCCGGTCTGCCCGGCGCGGTTGGGATAGCTGTCGCGCGACATGATCGATTCACCACCGAACAGGCCATTCGCCCCGGCGCTGCCCGATTTCAGCTCGACCAGCGTCGGCGTGAAATAGTCGGCAATCGCCTTGCGATCCTTTTCATCGGTCGCGCCCAGCAGCCACATGAGCAGAAAGAACGCCATCATCGCCGTCACAAAGTCGGCATAGGCGACCTTCCATGCGCCGCCATGATGGCCGCCATGCGATTCCTGGATGATTTTCTTGACGATGATCGGACGGTTGTCGACCGCATCGGACGCGCTCTTTTTCGCCATGGATCAGCGGCCCCGCATGCCATCGAACACATCGGCAAAACTCGGCTGGTTCGCATGGGTCAGACTGGAACGCGCGGCCTCGATCACCAGCGGCTGCGGGTGGCCGTGCAGGCTGGCAATGATGATCTGCTTGGCGACGTGATAGATTGCGGAATCGCTCTCGATCAGGCTGCGACAGCGGCTCGCGATCGGGCCGACCATGCCATAGGCGAGAAGCACGCCGAGAAAGGTTCCGACCAGCGCCGAGCCGATCATCTCGCCCAGAATGGCGGGAGGCTGATCGATGGCGCCCATGGTCTTCACAACGCCCAGAACGGCGGCGACGATGCCCAGAGCGGGCAGCGCATCGGCGAGGGTCTGCAGCTTGTCGGCAGGCGAAATCGCCTCATGGTGATGCGTCTTGAGCGTCTGGTCGACCACATCCTCGACTGCATGCGGATCGAGCTGGCCCGACGACACGACGACAAGGCGCAGTGAATCGCAGATGAGATGGACAAGCGTCTTGTCCTTCAGCAGCTTGGGATATTCAGCGAAGACGGCCGAGCTTTCCGGATCTTCGATATGCGGCTCCAGCGTCACCGGTCCTTCGGTGCGCAGCATCTTCATGAGCTTCGACACCAGAAAGATGCAATCGAGGAAATCCTGCTTCTTGTAGCGGGCACCCTTGAACACCAGGCCAAAGCCGCCGAGCAGCCCCTTGAGCTCCGAACCGGAGTTGCCGATGATGAGCGAGCCGACGCCCGCCCCGCCAATCACCATCATTTCGATGGGCAGCGCGTGAAGAACCGCGCCGATATCGCCGCCCGAAATGATGAACCCGCCAAAAACCATGACGAGCAGGACGACAAATCCGATTGCTGCGAACATCGCGCTTCCCTTTACTGGTGCAACACGCAACTGGTGCGTGGACCGCCACACAATTCATGCCGGTCCCATGGTAGAACGGCAGCAATTCCGTGTGGTTAAGGCACAATCAGGGTTAATATTCGGGGTTTCTTGTTAACCAAGATAGTCAAGGAGTGTGCGCTGGGAAACGCGTCCATACACCGCCTGAGCGGCCTCCAGACTGGTTAACAGCGTCTGCAAACGGGTGATCGCCTCGGTTGCATCGACATCTTCAAGCTGCGAACGACGCTCGGCCAGCGCCAGCCGGCTCTCGCCGAGCTGCTCCTTTGTCGCCTCCAGCGAATTGCGCGCGACGCCCTGTTTGGTGAGCAGGCCGGTGATATGGTCAATCGCCCCGGAGGCCGAGCTGAACTGCGCGGTGCGATCCGCATCGGTGCCGTTGCGGATGGCATCGGCCATATCAACGATAATCTGCTGCAAGGTCGAGACATTGCCGCCGCCAATATCGATACCCTGAGTTACCTGGGCCAGATTGGGGGCCGCGATGACATAGCGTTCCTCGCCAATCGGAATGCGGATGGGCGGCCCGTCACCGAAGAGCGGCCCGCCGAAATTGTCGCGCTGGGCCAGCACATCGTTGAAATCGTTCAAGATACCGTCCAGTTCGAGGGCAAGCCCTTCGCGATCCTGCGCGGTCGTCGTGCCGGTGCTCGCCTGTATCAGCAGCTCGCGCGCACGGATCAGGCCGTCGGTGATTGCCGTCAGGCTCGCTTCGGCCTGGGTGGCGCGGGTTTCGGCACGGCCGACATTGCTGGTCCATGCCGCCTCGTTCGACTGGAAACGGGCAAGAGTGGAGATTTCCAGCCAGGCCTGGGGATCATCGGATGGACGATCCACGCGCTGTCCGGTGGAGATGGCCTTTTGCTGATCGGCGATCAGCCGCGACAGGCTGAGCTGCTGGGCGACTTCCTCGGGCGGGCGGCTGCGATTTATCGACTGGACCATGATGACCTCGTTCAGATGACCGCCAGCAGCGAATCAAGCGTTTCGCGGGCAACCTGGATGACGCGCGCCGATGCCTCATAGGCCTGTTGCAGACGGATCAGGTCAGCCGCTTCGCGATCAATGTCGACGCGGGAGAGATTGTCGCGCGCTTCGCGGGCGCTGCGGTCCAGCGCGCTGGCGGCGGCGGATTCACTGCGCGCTGCGGCGAGCGCATTGGCATGCCCGGCCATCAGATTGTTCCAGCGCGTCTCGACGCCATTGCCGTCGCGCATGGCCGAGAGGGTCAGCAGGTTGCCATTGGGCGAACCATCGCTCGACGCCAGCGCCAGATCGGAGACATTCTGCGTCGTGACCACCAGGGTGGACGCGCCACCGGTCATCGCCAGCAAGGCACCGCCCGGAACATTGGCGTCGGTACGGCCATTGGCCTGCCACGCATTGACGTCATCGACAAATTGCTGCGCCAGATCGTCCAGTTCGGCAAGCTTTGTGGTCGTCTGCACCGAAGCGTTGGAGAGACCGGCCAGCGTGCCATTGGCGGGCGAGCGCACCGCCGTGCCGTTGACTACAATCGCAAAGCTGCCATCGGCATTTGCGCCGATGGTAACGTCGGCGGCAACACCCAGCGACACCAGCGAATTGCCGTCAAAAGTGACCGTGGCGACACCATTGCCCGACAGCGAAATCTGCGCATCGAGCTTTTCAGAGATGACCGTCAGCGCGGAATCACGCGCATCAAGCAGGCCCGCATGTGCATCGCTGCCCGCTGGCGTGCGGGTAATGTCGAGATTGATGCGCGCCAGGCTGTTGAGCGCCGTATTGAGCTGCAAAGCCTCTGACTGCGCGCCCTGGAGCAGCTGCCCCTGGACGATCTGCAGATTCGAAGACGTCCGCCGAAAGGCATCGGCGGTGGTTTCCAGATCGGTCAGAAAGGTTAGGCGCAGCGCAGTATCGAACGGTGCGGCGGCCAATTCCTCGCTGCGTGCGAAAAATCCGTTGAGCGTGGTGCCGACATTGGTACCGGCATTGTCGAGACCGGTCTCGATGCGTTCGAGCCAGGTGACATTGGTTTCGGTGCGCACCCGCGATGCGCCGCTGAGGCGGACCTGGGTTTCCAGGAACTCGTCCGCCGAGCGAATGACGCCATTGGATGTCACACCGTTCAGGCCAACCGATGAAGCATAAAGCGGGTTGAGCCGTCCTGAAACAGTCGCATCGCCCAGCTGTACCGAACGGCGGACATAGTCCGGGTTCTGCGAATTGGCGATATTGTGCGACACCGTCTCCAGCGAACGCGCATAGGCGCGCAAGCCCGAACGGCCGATGGAGAGAAGATCGGTCATTCCTCAACCCCAAATTGCTTCAGCAGCATTTCGGCAATGCCGAAACGGTTCTGCTTGGCCATATTGTCGGCAAGGCGCGCATCCTGCAGGTCGCGAAACTGGTCGCTGGCACTGCTGTCGAACAGCGTATCGCCCGGCGTGGCCGTGCGCATGGTCGAGATCATCTGGCGCAGGAACACGGCCTCAAAGGCCTCGGCCGTATCGCGCAGCCGGGCCTTGTCGGCCTGCGACATGCCGGTGGCAGGTGCCGCAGCGCCCGCCAGCGGGCCGGTGGATGAAACCGGGCCGGTCACAGGATCACCAGCTCCGCCTTCAGGGCACCGGCCTGTTTCAAGGCTTCCAGGATCGCCGCCAGATCGGCGGGCGATGCGCCCAGCGCATTGATGGATTCGACGATCTCCGACAAGTTCGCACCCTTTTTCAGTTCATAGGCCGGGGTCGCCTGCTGTTCGATCGTGATATCGCTCCGTTCTTCCACCGCAGTTTCCCCGCGACTGAACGGTTCGGGCTGGACCACAACCGGCGCTTCCTGCACCCGGACGGTAAGCTTGCCATGGCTGACAGCAGCCGGGCTGATGCGCACCGCGCCGTTAATAACGACCGTTCCGGTGCGGGCATTAACAATTACCCGCGCCGGGGCCTCTGCCGGGGTCACGTTGATATTCTCGATCCGGCCCATCAGCAGCACCCGCTCCTGCGGTGTTACCGGCGCAGCGATGCGGATGGTGACTGCATCATTGGCGGTCGCAATCGGATAGCCGAGATTGTTATTGATGGCATCGGCCACCCGCGCCGCCGTGGTCAGATCGGCATCGGCAAGGTTGAACATCAAATAGGGTTCATTCTCAAAGCCGGTGGCAACCGCACGCTCGACGGTTGCGCCGCTGGCAATGCGCCCGACCGAGGGGATGTTGATGACGGTGTTGGAGCCGTCGGCCCCGCTGACACCCAGCCCGCCCACGGCAAGATTGCCCTGGGCCATGGCGTAGATCTGGCCGTCCGCACCGTAAAGCGGCATCATGATCAGCGTTCCACCGCGCAGCGACTTGGCCTTGCCAATCGCCGAAACGGTGATGTCGAGCCGCTGGCCGGGCTTCGCCATGGGCGGCAGCTCCGCCGTGACAAGAACCGCCGCAGCATTCTTGGTCGCGGGATTGACCCCGGCTGGCAGGGTCACGCCGAAGCGGTTGGTGACGCCCTTTACGCCGACGGTTGCATATTCAAGGCTGTCATCGCCAGTACCTGCCAGGCCGACGACGATACCATAGCCGGTCAGCTGGTTGGCGCGCAGGCCCTGGAATGTTCCCAGATCCTTGATACGCTCGGCATTGGCTGGCGATGCCAGCAACAGCGTCGCGAACAGGATCGCGATTGCCGCAATCGCCATGCGCCATGCAGGCTGGTTCTGGATCTTGTCGCTGATCGGGTTCATCTCGGCCACCTCAGAACGGGCTCAATATGTTGAAGAATTTCTGCAGCCAGCCCTGCTTGCTGGCGCGGGCGATTTCGCCCGATCCGCCATAGGAAATGCGGGCATTGGCAACGCGGGTCGACAGCACGACATTCTCCGGCGTGATATCGGTGGCGCGGACGATGCCGCTGAAGCGGATATGTTCATCGCCGCGATTGAGCGACATCAGCTTTTCGCCGCGCACCAACATGGTGCCATTCGGATAGACCTCGGCAATGGTCACGCTGATCTCGCCCTGCAGGGCGTTGGACTGGCTGGCGCTGCCGCTGCCGCTGAAGGTGGTGTTGCCGCCAGTCGCAACGTCGCTGGGCTTGAAGAAACTGAACGGCCCGGTGGTGGGCGGGGTGATACCAAAGCCGCCGGAACGGTCGGTCGAGGCGTCGTTCGATTTGGTCGCCTGGGTCCGTTCGACCAGTGCGATGGTCAGAAGATCGCCGACCATGGAAGCGCGCGAACCGCTGGTGAGCGGGGCATAGCCATTCGCCACCTGGAATATCGAGCCATTGGCCGCAACCGGCTGGGGCGCGGGCGCGGCAACCACCGGAGCATAGGCCGGATCGGGCGCGCTGGCATTGGACCCCATACAGGCGGCAGGCAGGCTGAGCATGGCAATGGCGCAGACCTTCATCACAGTCTTTGGAACAGGCTTCATCAGATACGTCCTCATCTTATTCTTTCAGATCAGAGCTGCTGGTTGGCGAACTGCAGCATTTCGTCGGTGGCCTGAATCATCTTGGAGTTGACCTCATAGGCGCGCTGGGTCTCGATCATGTCGACCAGCTCCTCGACGATATTGACGTTCGATCCTTCGAGCGAACCCTGGCGCAGCGTTCCGCGACCCGCTTCGCCTGCGGCGCCGACAATCGGCGCACCGCTCGAACCGGTCTCGACCAGCAGATTGCTGCCAATAGAGCGCAGTCCGGCCGGATTGGTGAAATTGGCGGTTTCGATCTTGCCAAGCTCGGTCGCCTCGGCCTCGCCCGCCAGTGTTGCCGAAACGGTTCCATCGGCACCGATGGTGATATTGGTCGCGCCTTCGGGAACCTGGATGCTCGGGATGAGCGGCATGCCCTCCTGCGTGACCAGCTGCCCCTCGCCATTGCGGGCGAAATTGCCCGCGCGCGTATAGGCGGTGGTGCCATCGGCCATTTCGATCTGGAAATAGCCCGCGCCTTCAATGGCCAGGTCAAAGGCGTTGCCGGTCGGCTGGAGCGTGCCCTGGGTATCGATCTTCATCGTGCCCGCAACCTGAACGCCGGTGCCCAGCGCCAGTCCGGTGGCATATTCATTCTGCGCATCGGATTGTGCCCCCGGCATGATCCGCTGCTGATAGGCCAGCGTTTCAAAGCTGGCGCGATCGCGTTTGAATCCGGTGGTGTTCACGTTCGCCAGGTTGTTGGCGATGACCCGCATCTTGGTATTCTGGGCGTCCAGCCCGGTACGGGCGACCTGCAATGCACCGTTGCTCATTCTGTCTTACTCCTGTCTGCCTCAGCCAAATCAGCTTGGCAGTTGCATGATGCTGGCACCGCTATCGTCCAGCTGTTGGGCGGTGGTCAGCAATTTGACCTGCGTCTCCCAGGCGCGGCTGGCCTCGATCATGTCGACCAGTGCCTGGGTCATATTCACATTGGATGATTCCAGAGCGCCTACCGTCACCTTGGCGTCGGGATCGGAGGGCAGGACGCCGCCGTTCCGGACATGGAACAGCGCGTCATTCTGCTTGACGATATCGCTGCCGGCCGGGCTGGCCAGCTTGAGCCGGGCCACCTGCTGCGGCTGGTTGGGATCTCCGCCCGGCGGAATGATGGCAATCGCGCCATCCGCCGAAATGCTCACCTGATCGGCGGCGGGCAGCGTGATCGGCCCGCCATCGCTCATGACCGGATAGCCATCGGCGGTGGTCAGCAGACCGCTTTCGGAAATCATCAGATCGCCGCGACGGGTATAGGCCTCGCTGCCATCGGGAGCCTGAACCGCCAGCAGGGCATCGCCGTTAATGGCAATGTCCAGCGGCCGCCCCGTGCTCTTGAGCGTTCCCGGGTTCATGTCCGCGCCCAGCGTCACCTCATTGGTGGTCGCGCGGCTGTCGAGCCCTTCGCCCGCCAGATAAAGGGCCTGTGCGGTTACGATCTCGGCCCGAAAGCCGGTCGTATCCGCATTGGCCATATTGTGCGCAATGGCCTGCTGCCGGTCCATGATGCCCTGCATCGCCCGAAGGCTGGTGTGAACCATTTTATCCATGTTCGGGTTATCCCCTTATTGCACCTGGACCGGCAGAAGCGCCATCAGACCTGCAGGTTGACGATGGTCTGCGTCAGCGTGTTGGCCGTTTCGATGGCCTGCGCATTTGCCTGGAAGTTGCGCTGTGCGGCGATCATCGCCACCAGCTGTTCGGTAAGATCGACGTTCGCGCTTTCCAGCGTACCCGAACGCACCGTGCCGAGCGGACCATTGCCCGCGCGACCGATCAGGGCTGTCCCGGAATCGCCGGTTGCCTGCCAATGCGAATCGCCGATGGGACGAAGGCCCTCGATCGCGGCGAAGCTCGCCATGGCCAGCGAACCCAGCAGCAGCTGGTTGCCGTTGGAGAAGGTCGCAGTGACGATGCCGTCATCGGCGATGGTGATGTTCGACAGGACCGAAGTCGGATCACCAGGATCGGTTTCGGGCAGGGCAAAGTCGAGCAGGTCGGCCTGTGCGGTAGAGGTCACCTCGCCGGTAGCCTGGTCGACGGGCAGCAGCTGCACCTTGTTGCCCACGCTGTCCACGACCTCGCGGTCGACATTGACCGCAAAGGCACCGTTACGGGTATAGCTCTGGGTTTCACCCGGAGGCTGGCTCTTCACGATGAAGAAACCGTCACCCGCAATTGCAAGGTCGAGCGAACGGTCGGTCGATTCCAGCGAGCCCTGCGAGAATTGCTGGGTGATCGCGTTAAGACGAACGCCCTGACCGGCGACCGAGCGGGTGCTCTGCGTCGGCGCGGCGGCGAACAGGTCGCCAAAGGTTGCACGGCTCTGCTTGAAGCCGACCGAGCTGGTATTGGCGATATTGTTGGAAATCACCGCCAGGTCAGTCTGTGCGGCTTTGAGACCGCTCAAGGAAGTAACGAAAGACATGATTCACACTCCTGCATTGAAATAGGGAAATTCGAAAAAGCTGCTGTCCGCCGTCATGCGACCCGGCGGACATCGTTGATGAAGACATTGCCAAAGGGCGTGACCAGCATGGCATCGCCCGCCACGCTGTCGCGTTCGACTGCGGTCACAGGCCGCCATGTCGAGAGGTCGCGAGCACCCGCGCCCTTTACCTTTACCGTCAGCGGCCCCTGGTCGACCGGATTGCCATCCACATCGACGCTCTGGAAACCAAACTCGACCTGTCCCGGCTGGCGTGCGCCAAGGTCCTGGCTGTGCACCAGCTCTCCGGCCTGGTTGTAATATTCCACGGTCACATTCTCGGCAGGGTCATCAAGGGTGAACGCCCCGCGATACTGGCCCCAGCCATCGGCCATGGTCTGGTTGCCCGGTGCAAGCACCGCGCGACCGATGAAATTGGCCGCTTCGGAAAGGCGCGCCGCGCTGAACACGCCGGCGATATCCTTGAGCGACTGGTTCATTTCGGAAATGCCGGCCAGGCTGGAAATCTGTGCCATCTGCGCCAGCATCGCCTCATTATTCACCGGATCGAACGGGTCCTGAAACTGCAGCTGCGTCGTCACCAGCTTCAGGAACGACGCCTGGTTAAGCTCACTGCTGCCCGTGCCGGTTGCGCCGGCGGGCTGGGCCAGGGTGATCCCCGGGGGAAGCGAATTGCCTACAGTGCTCATTTGCCGAGCCTCACCGTGTCGAGGATCAGCGACTTGGCCGTCTGCAGAACCTGCACATTATTCTGATACTGGCGGGCGGATTCGAGCATATCGATCAGCTCTGCCGCTTCATCGACACCGGCATCCCAGACATAGCCTTCGGCATCCGCCAGCGGATTGTTGGGATCGTGCCGCTTGATCGGCTGGGTATCGGACTTGACGACCCGGTCGACATCGACAGTGGCGACGCCGGGGCGATCCGATACGGTTTTGAAGACGGGTTTTAGCGCGCGATAGGCCTCTGCCTCGCTGCTATAGGTGGTACGGGCATTGGCAAGGTTCGATGCGGTGGTGTTGAGCCGCGCGAGCTGCGCCGACATCGCACGTCCGCTGATATCGAATATGTTCATGGGTCCGGACATGTTATTCTCCTCTCAGCGCCCGCGTGAGCGTCGTCACGCGGCCTTCCAGGAAGGAAAGCGTGGTCGAATAGGCGACGGCATTTTCGGCAAACAGCGTCTGCTCGGTCGAAAGCTCGACCGTATTGCCGTCCATCGAGGGCTGAAGCGGTATGCGAAAGCCCGCCGTTTCGGACATGGCGGCATCCAGCGTGTCGCCCTTTTGGACCATCTGCATGGCGCGATCGAAATCGAGGTCGCGCGCCTTGTAATTGGGCGTCGCGGCATTGGCGATGTTCGATGCAAGCATGTTCAGACGCTGCGAGCGCAATTGCAGCGCCGCCCCGTGCATCCCGAATATCTTGTCTGCAGCCACGATAAAATCCTCTTAAACAACCGCTGCACCGTCCGTCATAAAAGTCGGGCAAAGTGCATCGCCTGAATGAAAGCAAAGTGCGTGCCAATTCGTACAAAAGCTGGTTTTCAGCGGCTTTCAGGCAGGTTTTGACCAAGCCCGCCGGGATGCAATTCACCGGGTCAGGATGCGGAGCGGCAAGTTTCTGCCGGTCGGCGGCAATTTCTTGCCGCCCCTGCATGCGGACATCGGAAACACCGTCGCAGCGCCATTCCGGCCGCGCCGGACCATGGGGAAAGCGCAATGTCGATCACCAGTTTCATCGATCCGCTGGCGCTTTCGCTGGTCGCCGGGGCCAGCATCTCGACGGCCTGGGTCCAGAACGGATCGGCCACGGCAAAGCGCGCAGTCAAGGCCGCCTGCACCATATTATGGTCGAACCCGAAGAACCGCGCGGATGACGGCCATCGCGCCGTGCTGCGCATCGAACATGTCGTCGAAAGCCGGGGCGTCAACTGCGCGGACCGCGTCAAGACCGGTGGCCGTTTCGTCACCGATGCCGCAGAGATGATGGCCAACCAACGCACGGCCACAGGGTTTCAGCAGGCGGTGCAAAGGCTGGCGGCAGAACAGCGTAACCAGGCGAGCGCCAATGTGCGCTTCTGGGAGAATATGGCCGATTCCGCGCCCGCCATGGGCATGCTGGGCACCGTGATCGGGCTGATCGTGCTGTTCGGACAGGTCGATGATGCCGCAGCAATCGGGCGCGCCATGGCAATTGCGCTGCTGACCACGCTCTACGGACTTGCCATTGCCAACCTTGTCGCCGGGCCGATTGCCCAGCGGCTCGCCCGTATCTATGGCGAGGAGCTGGGCTGGCAAGAGGATGTCGCGAACCGGCTGATCGATATCGGCAGGCGCGAATATCCCGACATTACCCGGCATCCCCCTGCCCCGGCCGGGCATGACGATGCCGAAGAGGGCAAGCCGCTGCCCAAGCCGCTCATCGTCACCGAAATATGATCGCGCGCCAATGACCACCGGCCAGCGATCCTTCATGTCGTTTCTGGACCTCGCCCTGCTGATGACCGGGGTGATGGCGATGCTCGTCCATGTCGGCGACCGCCAGCAGGCAACCGCCGCCGCCATCGCCGATCATTTCAGCGACGAGGCCCATGCCCGCAAGTCCTACAGCTATCCAATCGCCAGCTTTTTCGAGCCGCAGGATGCCCGCCTGTCCGATCAGGGCAAGGCAAAGCTGGACGGTTTCGCGCGCCTGCCAAAGGACAGCACCGTCCTGATATCGGTGCCGGTGACAGGCCATGAAGCCGAAGGCCGACTGAGCCATTGGGAGATCGCCGCCGCGCGTACCGCGTCGATCATGCATTATCTGGCCGCCAAAGGGCTGGATGAAAGCCGCCTGACCCCGAAAATGCAGCCCATGCACCAGGCCAATACCGATGGCACACAGGATTCCGTCATCAGCATTGTCACCATTTCCGGTCGCAAATAACCCCCTGCGCCACCTTATATCCCCGTGCGGCCCGGCATTTCTGGCACGATCATTGCTTATCCATGATCATATGGATTCGCCTGAAAGGGACCAGAATGACGATTTCGACTGACCTTAACCGCATCGCGATGGCCGCCGGAGGCATGGCGCTGGCCGTACTGTTCGCCGCCGGCACCGCTCCGGCAAATGCGCAATCGGATTTTCAGGACCTGGCCGAACTCGATGTTCAGGTCGCTGCCGCCATGGGCGCGGAAATCGGCGAACCCGGCGGTGCGCGCGCAAAGATTGACCGCCGCCTCAAGCTGAAATCCTGCCCCGCCCCGGTGATTGTCGAAGCAGCCGAACCCGGCACCGCCGCAGTCCGCTGCAAGCCGATAGGCTGGCGCATTCGCGTACCGCTGGTGCCCAGCAGCACGGCGCGCAGCACCGGCGGCTATCAGCGGAGCGAACAGGCCGTTGCCGAAGAGGGCGTCAAGCGCGGCGAACCCATCCTGCTGACCGTCGAACGGCCCAGCTTCACGCTGTCGCGGGTGATGGTCGCCGATCGCGACGGCAAGGTGGGCGAAGTCATTCCCGTGCGCGAAGATCCCAAGGGAAAGCCGATTTTCGTGCGGATCGTAGAGCCTGGAAAGGCCACGATCCTGGGAAATTGAGGAAATTTTAACCATAATGAAAAAAAGTCTTAACCTGCCGCATGATTGGCCGTCCTTGGTTCCAAGTCATGCATGAACAAGGATTATGGATATGAATCCGATCTCTTCCTACTCCAGCCAGCCGGTCGGCCTTGGCCGTCAGGCACCCAGCGGCGACAAGTCCGTCGGAGCCGCCTCGTCCGTGGGCCGCGCCGGTTCGTCAGGCCCTGCCGTGCAGTCGAGCATCGCCGATATCGCCGCCCAGGGCGCGCCGATCGATGAATCGCGGGTCGCCGAGCTGCGCAACGCGCTGGCCAATGGCAATTACGTCATCGACACCGAAAAGCTCGCCGCGAAAATGCTTGAGCTTGATCTCGGCATCTCCTGAAGGAACACCCGGCCATGACGCAATCGGAACTCATCGCCCGTTATGAAACAGCGCATGGCGATCTCGTCGCCGCGCTAGACGCATGCGATGCCGATGCGATCATGCGCTGTGCCAGCGCCATCGAGGCGCTGAGCGCACAGATTGCAGCGCTGGGCAGCATCCGCTCCAGCAACAGCAATCGCGGTCATCTTGACCAGATCCGCCGGATCAACCGCGCCGCCGCACAGCGGCTGCGTTTCATGCGCGACGACATGCGCAACCGCATCGCCCTGCTGCAGGGCCAGAGCGCGCCCGCAACCTATGGCGTGCCTGCGGGATTCAGCCCAAATCGGGCATGATTTTCCTACCTTAAGGCTCAAATTGGCATAGCTTTTGCAAAGACTTCCCGCGAATAGAGCGGAGAAGTCACTTGAGCACCCAGATCGGCAATGTCGCAGGCGGAGGAGATCGCGTTACGCGCGCGATCTCGGCTTCCGCGCGCGCCACGGGCGTCGATTTCAACTATCTGCTGGGACAGGCCAGGGTCGAAAGCGGCCTCAATCCCAATGCCAAGGCGCGCACATCGTCTGCCACCGGCCTCTTTCAGTTCATCGACCAGAGCTGGCTGGGCGTGGTCGAGAAGCATGGCTCCAAATACGGTCTCGACTGGGCCAGCGCGGCGATAAACCGGGACAGCCGGGGACGTTTTGGCGTGGCCGATGCCGATATGCGCCAGTCCATCCTGGAACTGCGCAAGAACCCTGAAATTGCGTCACTTATGGCGGGCGAGTTCGCCGCCGACAACCAGAATTACCTGGAACGCAATCTGGGCCGCAACATGGCCCCGGTTGATCTTTACCTCGCCCATTTCCTGGGCCCTGAAGGCGCGCGCAAATTCCTGTCCGCGCATGATGCCAATCCGGACGCCCCGGCCGCCCCGCAATTCGCCAAGGCCGCAGGGGCGAACCGATCGATATTCTATGACCGTTCGGGTGCTCCGCGCAGCTTTGCCGAAATCCGCGCGCGCTTTGCCGACAAGCTGGGCGATGACAGCCCGTTGCCGCGCGGCAGGGGATTGCCGGATGGCGGCAATGCCGTGCCGCAGGTGCAGCCCGCCGATTATATCCGGCTGGCCAGCCAGCGCAGCGGGCGGGACAGCACCGCCCCCACCACCCTCAACGCTAACGCCCGGCTGGCATATCTGATGCTCGCCTCGCTTGGAGCATGACATTCATGAAATTGAACAGGCAGACCCTTTTCGGCCTGGCCGGAAGCGCCCAGATGGCAATTCTGCCCGCAGCGACCCTGCTGCTGGTCGTGTTCCTGATCCTGCCGGTGCCTGCGATGGTGCTGGACATCGGCTTTGTCGCGAACATCATGATCTCGCTGGCCGTGCTGATGGTCGCGCTCAATGCGTCCAAGCCGCTCGATTTCTCCAGCTTCCCGACCGTGCTGCTGTTTGCCACCCTGTTGCGGCTTGGCCTCAACGTCGCCTCGACCCGCGTGGTGCTGGTCGACGGCCATGAGGGTGGCGACGCCGCCGGCCAGATCATCGAGGCATTTGGTTCGCTGCTGATCGGCGGCGATTATGTCGTCGGCCTGTTCGTCTTCGCAATCCTGATGATCATCAACCTGGTGGTCATCACCAAGGGCGCAGGGCGCGTCTCCGAAGTTTCCGCCCGCTTCACCCTGGACGCCTTGCCGGGCAAGCAGATGGCCATCGATGCCGATCTCAACGCCGGGCTGGTCACGCCGGAAGAGGCCAAGCAGCGCCGTGCCGATGTCGCCATCGAGGCGGACTTTTACGGGTCGATGGACGGTGCGTCGAAATTCGTAAAGGGCGACGCCGTTGCCGGGGTGCTGATCCTGGCCGTCAATATCATCGGCGGCATCATCCTCGGCATGGTCAGCCATGGCCTGTCCATTTCCGACGCGGCATCCAGCTACACCATGCTGGCAATCGGCGACGCACTGGTGGCGCAAGTTCCCGCGCTGCTGCTGTCGATTGCTGCCGCTGCCATCGTTACCCGCGTATCCTCTCCCTTTGACCTGCCGGGCCAGATTTCCTCGCAATTCTCCATCGGCAAGGCCTGGGTTCCGGTTGCCGCGATCCTGGGTGTGCTGGGCTTGCTGCCCGGAATGCCGCACCTCATCATCCTGCCTGCAGCGGGAATTGCCGGTTTCATCGCCTGGCGGCTCAGCCGCGCGGCCAGCCAGCCCGAGCCCGAACCGGTCGAGGCTGCGCCGGAGAACCCGCATGCCATTGACTGGCAGGATGTGTCCGATGGCGCGATGCTGGGCATTGAAGTCGGCTATGCGCTGGTGCCGCTGGTCGACGAGCGCAAGGATGCGCCGCTGATGCGCCGCGTCACCGGCATCCGCAAACAGATTTCCAAGGAGCTCGGCTTTGTCATTCCGGTCGTCCGCATCAAGGACGAGATGCAGCTGGAACCGAACCAGTATCGCATAACCATTGGCGGCACCGTGGTGGCGCAGGACGAAATCTGGCCCGAAGACATGCTGGCGCTGGACAGCGGCGATATCGATGGCGAAGTCAGCGGACGTCCCTGCAAGGACCCGACATTCGGCATGGATGCGCTGTGGATTTCACCCGACAAGCGCGCCGATGCCATTGTCGCGGGCTATACCGTGGTCGATTCCTCGACCGTCATGGCGACCCATCTCAACCAGATGGTGCGCCTGAACGCGGCCCAGCTGTTCGGCATGGATGAGACCAAGAAGCTGCTCGATGCACTGAAGGAGGTTGCGCCCGAACTGGTCGATGGCCTGACGCCGCAGCCGCTGTCGCTCTTCACCATTTCGGCGGTATGCCGCGAGCTGCTGCGTGAAGGCGTGCCGCTCAAGGATTTCCGCCGCATCTGTTCGGCCATGGTCGAATGTGCAGGCGATGGCCAGAATGTCCCGGCGATTGTCGAGGGCGTCCGCCAGCGGATCGGATCGATCATCATCCAGTCGCTGGTACCGGTCAACATGCCACTGCCGGTTGTCACGCTGGATGCGGAACTTGAAACGCTGCTCGCCCAGTCGCTGAAGGTTGCCGGAGACGCCACATTCCCGATCGAGCCGGGCCTGGCGCAGCGCATCCTGAAATCCATCGAGGATGCCTCACGTCCGCTGATGCTGGAACAGCGCAGCTATGCGCTCGTCACATCGCCCATGGCCCGCAAGCCGCTGGCCGATCTGCTCCGTCCCCGGTTCCCGGACACGCCGGTGCTCTCCTATCGCGAGCTGCCGGATGAAAAGGCCGTTGAAGTCATCGCCACTGTCGGCGGCAAGGCAACGCCCATGCCGCCTCAGGCCGAACATTCCTTCTCCAGAAGCTGACGGGCAGGAAAAGTCATAATGAAGAAAGTTGGACAGGATTGATGCAGCACCAACCGATTGAAACGATGACCTATGGTCGCAAGCCTACCGAGGTTGTGCCCGGCAAGCTGATCGAGCAGCATCTGCCGCTAGTGCGCAAGATCGCGTGGCATGTTCGCGGCATGGCGCCTGCGCATATCGATATCGAGGACCTGATCCAGATCGGCATGGTCGCGCTGGTCGAGGCGGCGAACAATTATGAGGATCGCGGCCACGGCTTTGCGACCTATGCCAGCATGCGCATTCGCGGCGCGCTGATCGATCATCTGCGTTCGGCCAGCAATCTGTGCCGCTCCGCCATGGAATTCCGCAAGAAGCTGCGCATCACCGAACAGAAGCTGATCGGCGAACTGGGCCGCAAGCCCGGCGATCAGGAAATGGCCGATGCGCTGGGCATGGATGCCGCCGAATATCGCATGCGCTGCGATCACGCTCAGGATGTCACGGTGGAATCGATGGACGAGGTCTATTCGGAACATTCCATGTGGTTTGCCGATGACGAGGAATCCGTCGAAACGCGCATGGAGCATGACGATCTGCGCGCGCTGCTCAACGCCAGCATCGAACATCTCAAGGATCGCGAAAAGCTGATCCTCCAGCTCCACTATATCGAGGAAATGAACCTGGAGGAAATCGGCATGATCCTGAATGTCAGCGCCGCGCGCGTCTGCCAGATCAAGAAGACCGCGCTCGACAAGCTGCGCAAGAAGCTGGCATCGCACCGGTAGCGCGCTGTCGCGCTCCGGATCAGCCTTTTTTGAGCGCCTCGATAATTGCCGAGAAATCGCGTTGATCGGGATCATGCTCGACAAAATCGGCATAGAGCGCTTCTGCCCGGGTCCCCATCGGCACTTCGACGCCGCTTGCCCGTGCCGCATCGAGCGCGAGGCGCATGTCCTTGAGCATCAGCGCCGCGGCAAAACCGCCCTGATAGCCATTATCCGCCGGGCTTTGCGGACCGACCCCGGGCACCGGACAATAGCTGGTCATCGACCAGCTCTGCCCCGACGCCTTTGACGAAATATCGTAAAAGGTCGCAAGGTCGAGGCCCAGCCCTTCCGCCAGGTTGAATGCTTCGCAGGTCGCCGCCATGGTCGCGCCCAGCAGCATGTTGTTGCAGATCTTCGCCGCCTGCCCCGCTCCATTGCCGCCGGCATGGATCACCGCCTTGCCCATATCGGAGAGGATCGGTTCGGCGCCGGCGAACCCCTTGTCGCTGCCCCCCACCATGAAGGTAAGGGTGCCGCCATTGGCCGCGGCAATGCCGCCCGATACGGGGGCATCGACAGCGACAAAGCCGCGCTCATGCGCAGCTTCCGCCACCGCGCGAGCGGTCTCCACATCGATGGTCGAACAATCGATCAGCAGCGTGCCGGGCGCGGCAGCAGAAAAGACACTGTCCTGATAGACCGCCTGAACATGCTTTCCCGCAGGCAGCATGGTAACGATGACATCGACCCCGCTGACCGCCTGGACCGGATCGGACACCGGATCGCACCCGGCCTGCCCGGCCCGGGCCAGCGCTTCCCCGGAAAGGTCGAAAGCCATGACCTTGTGTCCGGCCTTTGCAAGGTTCGCGGCCATGCCGCCGCCCATATTGCCCAGTCCGATAAATCCGATATTCGCCATGTTCCGCCAACTACTCCAGGGTTTTGATTCCGTTTAGTGTGTCTTGACCTTGCCGAACATCATGGCGCGCCAGCCCGAACGGTCAAAGGGCTGCCATTCATCCTCGGCCTGTGCCAGCCGGTCGGCGATTACGTACATGACTGCGGGATTGACGCCCAGGCCGCAATGGCTGGCCATCACCTCGATATTGTCGGTCTGCTGCCCCGGCTTCTGCACCGATCCGCGCCATGCGACCACACCATCGGTGCGGGTCAGCACTGAAGTGGTCGGGACTGGCGGCGCTTCCTCCAGCGAGCGGAACCGCCCCTCGCGCAGGGGTTCGGGCTGTTCGCCGTTCAGCGCCTCGAACAGATGTCGGGCGCTGGAATGGTTGCGATCATTGGAAATCGGGCTGCCGAGAGAAATCACCTGGCGCACCTTGTCCGGCGCGTTCTTGGCAATCTCGCGGGCGAAAACGCCGCCGAGGCTCCATCCGATCAGCGTCACCTTGCGACCGGATTGGTCATGGACGCGATGGAGCAGATCATTCATCGCCTGTTCGCGGGCAAGGTCGATGCGGACATTGCGGCCAAGCCCCCAGCCATGGGCGTCATATCCCAGGTTCTTGAGCAGGCCGCGCATCGGCCGCGTCGAGCGATCCCCGGCCATGAAGCCGGGCAGCACGATCACCGAATGACCATCGCCCCTGGGCAGCATCGAAAGCAGTCCGCGCAGCGCGTAAAAGGAACCCAGCTCCAGAAACGCGCGGCCCTCCGCCAACGTCCAGAACAGATGCGGCGGACGCGCTTCGCCAGCCGTATCGGCTGCATTCAATGTCATCATTGTCCTCTCCTGAAAGGATATTCCTCGGTTATTGCTATGGTGATACGCCCGCCCATCATGCCTTTTCGGTCTTTTTGGGCGCGCGCTTGCGGGTTTGCCTTGGTTTTGCAGCGGCGGCGGGCTTTTCCGGTTTTGCAGAAGCCCCCGCCAGCGCCGCCATCATCTCATCGAAACTCTGCCGGATGCATCCGGCGTAGAATTCGGGATCGGGCAGCGCCTTGCGGCATGCAGTGAAACTGACGGTCGCCTGGCCGACATAGCTCTGGACGACATGGCCGAGCGCGATCCCGTCGCCCAGGCACAGCATGCCATGCATGCTGACCAGCTGCGCGCCCGTCGAATAGATCGGCACCGGCGGGCCGGGCACATTGGTGACCACGGTCGAAAAGGGCGGCTTCACATAATTGGCAAGGCCGAGCCGGGAATAAAGCTGAGCCCCCAGCGCCATGAACAGCGCGGGCGAAACCTTGCTCACTTCGGACATTTGCCGCGCGCCCACGGCATCGGTCATCGCCTTGGAATTGCGTGTTTCGGCAAACACATAGTTCAGCCGCTCGGTCCCATCGGCGATATGCGTGCCCATCGGCACGATCATCGCGGAAACCTGGTTGCCCATGGTGTTCTTTTCATCCTGCGAACGGACGGAAATCGGGGCCATGGTGGTCAGCGTCTGTTCGGGCAGGTCATCCTTGGATTGCAGGTAGCGGCGCAGGCCGCCGCCGATGATCGCGATGAACACGTCATTGACCTTGCTGCCCGGCGCCAGATCGCGCAGCGCCTTGATATCGGCCAGATCGAATGTGCAGCTTTCATAAACCCGATTGGCGGATACCGGTACGTTGAAACGGGTGCGCGGGGCCGAAATCGCCTTTTCGAGCGAAAATTCCTTGGCGATCACGCCCTTGACCGCCCGGTACAGGCCGGGCGCGGCACGCGCGACGACGCCCGATTGCCGCCATGGATTGATCCACGCCCTTGCATAGCCCTTGAGCAGCAGGCCAAAGGGATCGGGCTTGCGGTCCGGTTTCCAGTTGTCCGGCTTGTCGGGTGGCGGTGCATCGGGGGTCAGCGTGTGCAGGGCATCCATCAGGTCGATGCCCGACATGCCGTCAATCGCGGCATGATGGACCTTGGTGACCATGGCATAGCTGCCCTTGGGAATGCCGGGGATATTGTCCAGCCCCTCGACCACGCAAAACTCCCATGGCGGCCGCGACAGATCGAGCGGACGCGAGAATATGCGCGCGGCCTGAATGCACAGCTGCCGCCAGTCACCCGGCTTGGGCAGCGCCAGATGGCGAACATGATATTCCAGATCGAAATCGGGGTCCTCGATCCAATAGGGATAATCGATGTTGAGCGGAACCTTCACCAGCCGCTGGCGCATGGTATGCGACAATTGCATGCGCGATTCAAAGAAAGCCAATATGTCCTTGAAACGGACAAAACCGCCAGGCGCGGTGCTCGGATCGTAGATCAGGACCGACCCGATATGCATTGGCGAATTGGGTGTCTCAAGCGCCACAAAGGACGCATCCATGCCCTGCAATTGCTTCATCGCAATACCCCTCCCGGCTGGCCGGGCCGGTTCATGCCAAACCCGTGCATGCCGCAAAAGCTAGCACAAAGCGGACAAAGGGCAAGCTGGCTCAATCGGGCCAAGCGATCAGCGGCCCGTCCATTTGCCCGGCCGCTTCTCGATAAAGGCGGCCATGCCCTCTGCCTTGTCTTCGGTCGCGGTCAGAATCTGGAACAGGCGGCGTTCGTGCAGCACGCCCTGATCCAGCGTCATCTCATAGGCGGCGTTGACCATTTCCTTGTTTACCTTTGCCGCCATGGGCGGCATGCCCGCGATCACAGCAGCGGTTTTCAGCGCTTCGTCGAGCAGGTCGGCGAGCGGAACAACCCGCGCCACCAGCCCGGAACGCTCCGCCTCTGCCGCATCCATCATCCGTCCGGTAAGGCACATTTCCATCGCCTTGGACTTGCCGATGGCGCGGGTCAGCCGCTGCGATCCGCCCATGCCGGGCGCAACGCCCAGCTTGATCTCCGGCTGGCCGAATTTGGCGCTGTCCGCCGCGATGATGAAATCCGCCATCATCGCCAGCTCGCATCCGCCGCCCAGCGCGAAGCCGTTCACAGCCGCGATCCAGGGCTTGCGCACTGCCTTCACCAGATGGCTTGTCCAGCGCGAAAAGAAATCCTGATTGTAGAAATCGGCCATCGGCTTGTCGGCCATTTCCTTGATATCCGCGCCCGCCGCAAAGGCCTTTTCGCCTGCCCCCGTCAGGACCGCACACCCCTGGCTTTCATCTGCCTCAAACGCAGCAAATGCGGCAATCAGATCCTCAAGGACATGGCTGTTGAGCGCGTTCAGAGCCTGGGGGCGATTGAGCGTGATCAGCGTCACCGCACCGCGCTGTTCGACAAGGATGTTTTCAAATTCGGCCACTGCAATATTCTCCGGTTTCTTCGCCCCGAAATCCCTGTTCGGGGCCTGAATGTTCAATTCCGTCGGCGGGCGGCAATGCCCCTAGCCGGCTAGCGGGGTCCAGGCCTCATCCTCGGGCAGGGGCGCGAAGATCGTATCGATCAGTTCGTCGCTCACAGCTTCGGGCGCTGGCGGGTTCCATTTCGGGCTATTGTCCTTGTCGACGATCAGGGCGCGGACGCCCTCGAGAAAATCATGCATCTGCACGACGCGCGCGCCAATCGCATATTCCTGTTTCATTTCCGCCGCAAAATCGGGCATCGCCGCACCCTCGCGCAGCTGGCGCAGTGCCACCTTGCAGGTCTGCGGGCTCTTGGTGCCCAGCGTATCGCGCTCCTTCATCGCCCAGTCGGACCCGTCCTGTTCGAGCGCTTCGAGAATTTCCTCATAGATATCCGAGGCGAACAGGCGGTTGATCCGGTCCATATTGCCCATGATCCGCGCTTCGGGCGGGGTAGCCGACAATTCGCCCAAAATGCCGCCAACGCGGTCCGGATTGCGGGCCATGCGTTCCTTTGCTTCATCGAGCCGCTCGGACGGCAGATAATGGGTGGCAAGACCCAGCGCCAGGCATTCCGCACCGTCAAGCCGGGCACCGGTCAGCGCCAGGAACTGGCCCGCGCGTCCCTCCAGCCGGGGAAGATACCAGCCGCCACCGACATCGGGGAACAGGCCGATGCCGGTTTCTGGCATCGCGAAACGGGTGTTTTCGGTCGCGATCCGGTATCGGGCCGGCTGGGAGATACCAACCCCGCCGCCCATGGTGATCCCGTCCATGAACGCGACGACCGGCTTGTCATAGTCGAACAGCAAATGGTTGAGGCGATATTCGGTGTGAAAGAACGCCCTCGCCTCGGCTCCATCGCCCGCGCCGCTCTCCGCCAGCATGCGGATATCGCCGCCGGCGCAAAAGCCCCGCCCTTCGCTATGGTCGAGCATCACCAGCTTTACAGATTCGTCCGAACGCCAGCCTTGCAAGGCGGCAATCATCCCCTCGCACATGGCGATATTGAGGGCGTGGATGGCCTTGGGCCGGTTAAGGCTGATGCAACCGGCCTGTTCGACCGTGCGGATAATCAGGTCTTCGCTCATCATCACTGCCTCAGCAAATCGCGGCCAACTATCATCCGCATCACCTGGTTGGTGCCCTCAAGGATCGAATGGACGCGCAGGTCGCGCCAAAAGCGCTCGATCGGATAATCCTGCAAATAGCCATAACCGCCGAACAGCTGCAGCGCATCGTTGACGATCTTCGATCCGCTGTCGGTCGCCAGCCGCTTGGCCATGGCGGCAAACCGCGTCTTGTCGGGCGCGCCTTCGGTCACCTTGCATGCGGCAAGATAGAGCAGCGCCCGCGCCGCCTCCAGATCGGTCGCCATATCGGCCAGCATGAACTGGGTATTCTGAAAATCGGAAATCGACTGGCCAAACTGCTTGCGGTCGCGCGTATAGCCAATGGCCTCGTCCAGACAGCGCTGCGCGCCGCCCAGCGAACAGGCACCGATATTGAGCCGTCCGCCATCCAGACCCATCATCGCAAAGCGAAAGCCATGGCCTTCATCACCCACCCGGTTTTCGACCGGAACCTTCACATTGTCGAACATCACCTGGCGGGTCGGCTGGGCATGCCAGCCCAGCTTCTTCTCGTTCGCGCCAAAGCTGACGCCGTCCATATCCTTTTCGATCACCAGCGTGCTGATGCCCTTTGGCCCGTCCTCGCCCGTGCGGACCATGGTCACGTAAATCTCGTTCTCGCCCGCGCCCGATATGAACTGTTTGGTGCCGTTGACGATGTAATAATCGCCTTCGCGCCGCGCGCTGGTCTTGAGTGCCGCCGCATCGGAACCGCTGCCCGGCTCGGTCAGGCAATAGCTGGCCATGCGGTCCATGCCGACCAGATCGGGCAGATATCTGTCCTTGAGCGCCTGCGAACCGAAGCTGTCGATCATCCAGCTCGCCATATTATGGATCGAGATGAAGGCGCTGGTCGCCGGGCAGCCATAGGCCATCGCCTCCATGATCAGCGCCGCCTCCAGCCTGCCAAGGCCGATGCCGCCCGATTCTTCGGACACATAGATCGAGGCAAAGCCAAGCTCTGCGGCTGCCTTGATCGTATCGCGGGGGAAGACATGCTTCTCGTCCCATTCGGCGGCATGGGGCGTGATATTGTCGGCGGTGAACTTGCGCGCCATATCCTGGATCGCAAGCTGGTCTTCGCTAAGGGCAAACTGGTTCATCGAACTTTCTCGTTAAGCACGCGCTCGGCAAAGAGCGGATTGGCAACCTTCAGGTCATTGCGTTCATACCAGCGCGGTTTAGGCAAATGCTTCTCCCATGCAAGGGCCTCGATCAGCGTGCCGCTCGCCCATTCGACATCGGGACTGGCGGCATAGACAGGATCGGCATAGGCCTGATCCACCGGTACAATCTCCCATCCGTCGCGGCGCAGCGCATCGACCAGATCGCCGATGAACAGCGCGGCAAGATCGGTCTCGTGCAACAGCATGACATGCACCGGCGACCGGCCCACCGCGCGCAAGGCCAGCGCGTCGGCAAAATTCGCCGATTGCAGATGCGTTTCGACATATAGGGCGCGCAGCGCCTCCAAATCGATTGGCTTGCCGGACTTTTTCGCATCAATGGCAAGCTGTTCCATGTTCCAGTCCGATCCGTCGACGGTCACATGGGCATTGCGGAGCCCGCGTGCGGCGAGCCCGTCGCGGATCGCATCGCGCTTGGCCTTGTCCGGCCCGCCCTCGTCCAGAAAGGGAAAGCGGAACCAGGGACGATAGCCGGGCCGCCCCCTCAGCCAGTCCTCCGACCGGTCGATATCCTCCAGATATGCCCTGGCGGAAACGCGCGACAGGCCGGGATGCGAAAAGCTGTGATCGCCGATCACATGTCCTGCCGATGTATAGAAGGAAATCCGGTCCTCATCGCGATCCGAATTGCTGATCCGGCCCGGATTGACGAAAAACGCCACCTGGCTGACATGGTGTTCGCGCAGTTCGGAAACCAGTCGAGGCGCCCGCTCCTCCAGATCTAGAAACGCGCCCGGACCGCGCGGAACATCGTCAAAGGTAAAGGCAATGCGCTTGGCAGCCATAGGGACATCGGCGCCCGCGCCGAGCCCATTGGGCAGTGCGGCAAGAATGACCGCGAGAAAGAGGAAAAGGCCCTTCAAGCGCTCAGCCGGTCAGCCCATGGTCGGAATGACAAAGGCGTTGGCACCATCGCCAACCCCGCCATCGGGCCATTTCGCGGTCACGGTCTTCACCTTTGTCCAGAACTTGACACCTTCCATGCCGTGCTGGTTGGTATCGCCAAAGGCCGAGCGCTTCCATCCCCCGAAGGTGTGATAGGCGACCGGCACGGGAATCGGCACGTTGATGCCGACCATACCGACATTGACGCGCGCCGCAAATTCGCGGGCCGCATGGCCATTGCGGGTAAAGATCGCGACGCCATTGCCATATTGATGCTTGCTGGGCAGTGACAGCGCCGTTTCGAAATCGGGCGCACGCACCATTTGCAGCACCGGACCGAAAATCTCCTCGCGATAGCTTTCCATATCCGGCGTCACATGATCGAACAGGGTGGGGCCGATAAAATAGCCGTCCTCATGCCCCTGAAGGCTGAACCCGCGTCCGTCGACGACCAGCTCGGCGCCCTCATCGGCGCATTTCTGGATCCAGCCCTCCACCTTGGCCTTGTGCTGGGCGGTCACCACGGGACCATAATGAGCGTCGGCATCGGTCGACACACCGACGCGCAGCGCCTCGATGGCCGGGATCAGCTTCGCCTTGAGCCGTTCCGCTGTGTCGTCGCCGACCGGAACCACGACCGGCAGCGCCATGCAGCGCTCGCCCGCCGACCCAAAGGCCGCGCCCGACAGATCATTGACGACCTGGTCAAGATCGGCATCGGGCATGACGATGCCGTGATTCTTTGCGCCGCCCATCGCCTGGACGCGCTTTCCGGCTGCGACACCGCGCTGATAGACATAATGGGCGATATCGGACGAACCGACAAAGCTGACCCCGGCAATCGCCGGATGGTCAAGTATCGCATCCACCATTTCCTTGTCACCATGCACGCATTGCAAAATGCCTTCGGGCAGGCCGGCTTCCAGCATCAGCTCGGTCAGGCGCACCGGAACGCTGGGATCGCGCTCGCTGGGTTTCAGGATAAAGGCATTGCCGGTCGCGATGGCCGGACCGAACATCCACATCGGGATCATCGCGGGAAAGTTGAACGGGGTGATGCCGGCCCCGATGCCGATGGGCATGCGCATCGAGTAGACATCGATGCCCGGACCTGCCCCGACGGTATATTCCCCCTTTTGCGCATGCGGGATGCCGCAGCAGAATTCGATCACCTCCAGCCCGCGCTGCACATCGCCCTTGCTGTCAGCGATGACCTTGCCATGCTCCGACGAGAGCAGATGGGCCAGCTCGTCCATATGCGCCTCGACCAGCTCCTTGAACCGGAACATCACGCGCGCGCGCCGCTGCGGATTGGTGGCGGCCCAGGCCGGCTGCGCTGCCAGCGCCTTTTGCACAGCAGCGTCCAGCACCGCCGCATCGCCAAGATCGACCCGCGCCTGCACCGCCCCCCGGTTGGGATCGAACACATCGCCCTGTCGCGATCCGGGCGCAACATCGGCGGCAATATTGTGGGTGATGATACGCAAGGGACGACTCCTGAATGTCATGGATGAAAGGACAAATAAGCCCTGAGGCGAATGCATGCAAAAGACAAGCGCTGGACGCGCACTTCATAACTGCATATTTGCAGGTCATGAACTGGTCTCACCTGCAAAGTTTTGCAGCCATCGCGCGCACCGGCAGCCTCAAGGCAGCCGGAACGCAGCTGGGCAGCAACCCCACCACCGTAGGACGGCAGCTGCGCCAGCTGGAGCAGCAGCTGGGCGAGACGCTGTTCGAAAAGACCCGTGATGGCCAGTCGCTCACGGCACGCGGCCAGGCCCTGCTCGCCCAGGTAGAGCGCATGGAACAGGCGGCAGCCGCCTATATGGCGGGGCGCAGCCAGGGCGAGAAACCCAGCGGAACGATCCGGGTCAGCGCCAGCGAAGGGTTCGGCACCGCATTTGTCGCACCCAGGCTGTCGGCCTTTGCGCGCGAATATCCCGATGTCGGAATCGATCTTGTCGCAAGCAGCGGCTTCCTCAACCCGTCCCGCAAGGAGGCCGATATCGCCATATTGCTCACCCGTCCGCGCAAGGGACCGCTCAAGGTGCGCCAGCTGACCCGCTACGGGCTGGGAATCTATGCCGCGCCCGCATGGGTTGCCCGCAACGGCCTGCCGCAATCGCTCGCCGAACTCAGCCAGCATCCGATGACCGGCTATATTCCCGATTTCATCTATGCTCCGGAGCTGCGCTATTTGCAGGAACTTGACCTCAGTGCCGAGCCTGCCCTGCGTTCGTCAAGCATCAATGCACAGGCGGCGATGATTGCATCGGCGGGAGCCATTGGCGTGCTGCCATGCTTCCTTGCCGGGCGCGATTCGCACTTTGTGCGGTTGCTGCCCGATATCGGCATTGAGCGTGCCTTCTGGCTGGCGGTGCATCGCGACATAGCCGCGCTGCCGCATATCCGCGCTTATATCGACTGGCTGGTCGCTATCTGCCAGTCCGAACAGGGGCTGTTGCTCAACGGAATATAAGCACCGCCCGGTCCGCCTGACCGGGCCTGACGTGCTTGCCTGTCCCTGCCCGCTGGCGCATAAGCGCGGCCATGACTTTCCCCCAAATCATCTCCTCTCCGCGCATTGTCCTTTCCGCGCTGCTCATGCTGCTGGCGCTGCTGTTCGCGTCGCCGGTCTCAGCGCAGCTGCCGCGTGCCGACGGAGCGAACAATATCCGGACCAGCCTGATAGCGGAGACCAGCGCACCCGCGCCGGGCAGCGATGTCATGCTGGCTTTCGTCATGTCACCGGACAAGGGCTGGCATGGCTATTGGGAAAATCCCGGTGATGCCGGAATTGGCATGACACTGGACTGGACCCTGCCCGAAGGTGTCACCGCCGGACCGCTCCGGTTTCCGGTGCCCGAGCCGCTGATGATCTCCGGCATCATGAACTATGTCTATGAGGGTGAACACGCCCCGCTGGTGTCGCTGTCCATCGCCAACACCATAGCGCCGGGAACACGCCTGCCGATCCGGGTTCGTGCCGACTGGCTGGCCTGCACCGACGAGGTCTGCGTGCCGGAAAGCGGGAGTTTTTCGATCACGCTGGTGGCGGGCAATGGCGCAATCGCGGCAGACCGGGGCCAGCGGTTCGACGGCTTTCGCCAGCGCCTGCCTGCACCCTTGGGGGCCGAGGGGACATTCTCGGTTCGCAAGGACCGGTTCCGGATCGCGATACCGCTGCCCTCCTCGGCCAGCATCAGCAATCCCTATTTCTTTCCGCTGACCGATGGTGTGATCGATTATAGCGCACCGCAAAAGGTGTTTCGCGATGGCGACCGGCTGACCATCGAAACCACCGCCAAGGCAGACGGACCGGATGAGATTGCCGGGCTGCTGAAAATAGGCCCGCATCTGGGCCTGACCCTCACCGCCAAGCGCGGCAAGGTCAAGGCGGGCGGACGTCCGGTCGGCGCGACATCGGGCGGCAGCGGCAATGGCGGCGAGCAAGCATCCATATTGATCATGCTGAGCGCATTGGGCGGTGCGATACTGGGCGGATTGCTGCTCAACATCATGCCCTGCGTCTTTCCCATATTGAGCCTCAAGGCGATCAGCCTTTCGCGTGCGGGCGGCGATGAGGCGTCCGCGCGGCGGGAAGCACTGGCCTATGGCGCCGGCGTTATCCTGGTTTGCGTCGCCCTTGGCGCTTTGCTGCTTGCCCTGAGGGCGGCCGGCGAGGAAATCGGCTGGGCGTTCCAGTTGCAGGATCCGCGCATCGTGCTGTTCCTGCTCCTGCTCGTCACCGCAATTGCGCTCAATCTCGCCGGGCTTTTCGAACTGCCCAGCCTGGGCGGCGGCGAACGTCTGGCCAGCCGGGGCGGGACCGGCGGCGCATTCTGGACCGGCGCGCTCGCCGCATTTGTCGCGACGCCATGCACCGCGCCGTTCATGGCGGCGGCGCTGGGCACGGCGCTGATCCTGCCGAGCGCGGCAGCATTGCTGGTGTTTGCCGGACTGGGCCTTGGCCTTGCCCTGCCCTTCCTGCTGATCGGCCTCATTCCCGCGCTGCGCAACAGGATGCCGCGCCCCGGCCCATGGATGGAAACATTCCGGCGGATCATGGCGGTGCCCATGTTCCTGACCGCGCTGGCGCTTGCATGGCTGCTGGGGCAGCAGACCGGCAATGGCGGACTGGTCTGGGGGCTAGGGGCCGCCCTGCTCGCCGGGCTGTTGCTGTGGTGGCTTGGCCTGCGACAGGCGCGCGGCGGTTCCGCCCTGGCGCTCATTGCCCTGCCCGTCCTGGCACTTGCCATCGCTGCGCCCGCCCTGCTGCCCATGGAGGCCGGGCAGGCGAAAGCGGACCTTGCAAAGCGCGGCAAGCCCGATGGCGTTCTGCCTGCGGAAGTGTTCAGCGAGGCGCGGCTGGCCGAACTGCGCCAGCAGGGCCGCCCGGTCTTTGCCTATTTCACCGCCGACTGGTGCATCACCTGCAAGGCGAATGAAGCCGCCGCCATCAACCGGACCGAGACCGCTACCGCCTTTGCGTCCGCCAATGTCGCAGTGCTTGAAGGCGACTGGACATTGCGCGACGCAGAGATCAGCCGCTTCCTCGCCGCGCAGGGCCGCAGCGGCGTGCCGCTCTACCTTTATTATCCGGCAGACGGCGACGCGCAGGTCCTGCCGCAGATCCTGACCGTATCGACACTGACCGCACTTGTCTCCTGACCGGATAAGGCGCTAGTCTGACTGCATAGCTCAGTCTCATGCAAGGAGTCCCCCATGCGCAAGCATCTCCTGTTCGCCGCCGCAATCGCCCTGTCCGGACTTGGTATCGGCCTGTTCGCCAGCCAGGGCGAAGCCGCCATCAAGACCGGTGCGCGCGCCAGCAACTTCATCCTGACCGACAGCAACGGCAAGTCCGTCAAGCTCGCCGATTACAGGGGCAAGACCGTCATTCTGGAGTGGCACAATCCCGGCTGCCCCTTTGTGCAAAAGCATTACAACAGCGGCAATATGCAGAAAACCCAGGCGCATGCGCGCGATATGGGAGTCGTCTGGCTGACCATCAATTCAGGAGCCAAAGGCAAGCAGGGCTATCTGGAAGGCAGTGACGCCAACAGCCTGATCGCCGATCAGGGCCTGAAATCGAGCCATTATCTGTTCGATCGCCAGGGCCATGTCGGCAAGGCCTATGGCGCGACGACGACACCGCACATGTTCATCATCGGCGGCGACGGTGACCTGATCTATCAGGGCGGCATCGATGACAAGCCTACCGCCAATCCGGCCGATATCGCCAGGGCGCGCAACCATGTGGCCGCCGCGCTGGACGAGATTGCGGCGGGCAAAGCCGTATCGGTGGCGAGCAGCCGCCCCTATGGCTGTAGCGTCAAATATGCGAGCTAGAGTATTTTCAAGTCAGATGGATACATCTGACGACTCGGAAAATACGGTAAAACAAGAGCATAGAGCGCAGGTTTTGATTCAATCAAAACCGAACGCGCTCTAGGCTGTAGTGACATTTTAGGGATTTCCATTTGCGCTGAGTTCTGATTCAACACTGGCTTTTGGAGGCTGGTGTGGAAGGCGAGGTTCTCAGGGACGATCAGTGGGAGCGGTTGCGTGAGTTTGTGCCGGGAGGCCGCAAGGGCAAGCGCGGCCGCGTAGCGACGGACGGAGGTTTCTCGATGCGCTGCTGTGGCTGGCGCGCTCAGGCGGGCGCTGGCGCGACCTGCCCGAACGCTTTGGTGCTTACCAGACGGTGAAGCGGCGCTATTACCGCTGGGTCGAGCAGGGGGTAATCGACCGGATCTTCGAGGCGGTGTCCGACGATCCCGACATCGAATGGCTGGCGATCGACGCTACCGTGATCCGCGCTCAGGCCCGGCAGCAGGGGCCAGGGTAAAAAGGGGGGCGTTCAAACCCAGGCTCTCGGCCGCTCGCGAGGCGGCTTCGGAACCAAGATCCATGCCGTAGTCGATGCTCTCGGCTTGCCGGTGCGCTTCACCCTCGGACCCGGCCAGCAAAATGACATGGCTCCGGCCTGCGACTTGATCCGGGGTCTGCCAGCCCGGCAGGTCATCGCCGACCGAGCCTACGATGCCGACAGCCTGTGCCAACTCATCCACGCCCAGGGCGGTGAACCCGTGATCCCACCACGGCGGCATCGCAGCATCCGCCGCTCATACGACACCATCGCCTACAAGCAGCGCTGGGGCATCGAAGGGTTCTTTGCCAAACTCAAGCAATGGCGGCGCATCGCCACGCGCTACGATAAGCTCGCCGCCAACTTCCTCGGGTTCATCAAGCTGGCAAGCATCATGCTGTGGCTCAAGTGATTAAAATGTCACTACAGCCTAGACGCGTCTGCGAGAAACAGTTTTGAGGAGAGAGACGAAATGATCGGTTATATCACTATCGGCGCCAATGACCTCGATCAGGCGCGCAGTTTCTACAGTACGTTGCTGGGCACCATCGGGGCAAAGGAACTGATGCGCATGGACAATGGCTTTACCATGTATGGCACCGACTGGGGCCAGCCCGCCATCTGCGTGACCAACCCCTATGACGGCAACCCCGCATCGGTCGGCAATGGCGCCATGGCTGCGCTGGTGATGAAGGACCGGGGCACGGTGGATGCAATGCATGCCAAGGCGCTCGAACTTGGCGGCAGCGATGAAGGCGCGCCGGGATTGCGTGGCGAAGAAGGACCCCAGGCCTTTTACGGCGCCTATTTCCGCGATCCGGAAGGCAACAAGCTGTGCGCCTTCGCCATCGGGCCAGCCTGACAAGGATATTGTTCACGGTTTCCGGATTAACAGGATTTGTTTGACCAGAACCAGACAAAACACCGTCCGCGAGCCGCTGCGGCTTGCAGCATGGGGTCAGTCGCGCAATAATCGGTCCGGGGGGGTAAGGGCCGATGCGACGAAATGATGATGCGTCTGAAACTGCAAACCTGAATGCGCCCGCGCGCCTGATCCGCAACTGGTTTCGCAGCCAAATGCGCATGGCGGCAACCATGCTGTTGCTCAGCCTGCCCGTCACCGCGCACGCGCAGGACGCCGATTATGGCTATTCCGAAGAAGCGGAGGCAGCGGCGGCTGACGATTCGGAGGAAATCGATTTCCGAGGCCAGATGCAGAGCCAGCAATGCCGCCGCGACGGCATGTTCGGCTTTGCCACGACCGGCTATATGGTGAACCGGATCAGCGGTCCCAGCGCCCAGACCATCCGGTTCAGCCAGTTCTTTTCCGAATCCGCCACCATGCGGCTGGCAGAGGGCGATCAGCTGGTGCTGTGCAATTCGGACGGGCGCGAATTCATCCTGTCTGGTCCGGCGACCATCCCGCTATCCGTGCTGGCCGAAGACCCGGACCAATATGCCGCCGAGGGACCGCCTGCCAATCCGACCGGGGCATCGTCGGGCAATGGCGGCTATGTCCGCAGCTACAGTCTGGAAAGCCCTCCGGCCGCCAGTCCGCCGCCACCGCCCCCTCCCCCGCCGGCTCCCGTCGCCCTCCCCGCGCGGACAGGGATACCGGCCTATCCGGTGTGGCCGCCTGAGACGCCGTCATCGCGTGTGGGGCTGGACCGTTTCATCGCCTCACGCGCGGGCATGTCGCTCTATGATGCGGGCGAGAAGCTGAAGGGAGCGTTTGACGGGGCGGGCTATGTCGAGCACAGCTATTATGCCGCGCCTGGCGGCTTTGTGCTGGTCACCCGGATCGAGAAGATCGGCGCGGATGGCGCTGCGCTCAAGGGAGCGGAACGCTATGAACTGCCCAACCAGCGCTCCGATCCCTCGCTCACCGATTATGTGCGCAACCTGTTCCTGGAGGCACCGCCGGGCTTTTACCGCTATATCGCGGTGGTGGTGAGCGATCGTCCCTTTGCGACATCGGCGCGCACGCTGAACGATGATGATGCGATTGCAAGGCTGCGCCGCGGCAGCAACGACCTGTCGGCGGTGTACAAGACGGTGCCCTTCACCCGCGCGCACAAGGTGGAGGCGCTGATCTATGAATTCCGCAAGGATGGCGGCGATGGCAAGGTCTCCATGATCGAGCCCGGACGCATCGGCGCGCAAATCCATCTCGCCAAAACCGGACTGGACCGCTCCGTCCGGAGCGCTTTTGCACGCTAGAGTATTTTCAAGTCAGATGGATACATCTGACGACTCGGAAAATACGGTAAAACAAGAGCATGGAGCGCAGGTTTTGATTCAATCAAAACCGAACGCGCTCTAGGCCCTGCCCATCGAAGCATCGGGACGGTTCATCGAACATCGCTTAGGACCGGCAGTAGCGCAGGCCATCGCCGTTCCAGAGGTAATTGCCTGGGGGAGACGAACCATGATTTCACGAGCGTTGCGCAGCGGGACCGGTCTGGTCCTTGCCGCCGGACTGATGGCGGCGATGCCCGCCATGGCGCAGGGCGCGCCAGCGGCACAGGAGCAGCAGGAGGGCCAGGCGGCGGCGGATGCCAGCCTTGCCGCGCAGGACTGGGCCGCCGCAATCCCCGCCTATCAGGCGCTATTGAAGGCCAGCCCCGACAATGGCGGAAACTGGCTGCGGCTTGCCCGTGCGCTGCATGGCAATATGCAGCATGAGGCCGCGATCACTGCCTATCGCAAAGCCATCGCGCTCAAGGCACAGCCCGAACAGCGCGCCCGTTTCGGCCTTGCCCGCGCGCTGCTGACGCAGGGCGAGCGGGATCAGGCTCTGGACGAGATTGAGGCCATTGCCGCGCTGGGCGGGATGACGCCGCGCCTGTTCTCGATCACCCCGGAATATGCGCCGCTGGCAGGCGATGCGCGTTATGAGGCGGCGATGGTGACGCTGAACCCCTGCACGCCCGACGAACATCGCGGCTTTGATTTCTGGCTGGGCGAATGGGATGTCGCGGCCAATGGCTCGCCCGTGCCGACGGCTTCCTCCAGCATTACCGCCAAGCATGGCGGCTGCGTCGTCCTGGAGCAATATGACGCAGGCGGCTATACCGGCATGAGCATCAATTTCTATGACGTTACCAGCAAGCTTTGGCACCAGACCTGGATGTCGAACACCAATGTTCCGGTCTATCTGGAGGGCGGGCTGAATGCGGACGGCGCCATGGTGCTGAGCGATGATGCACTGCCGATCAGCAAAGCGACCGGAACGATCAACCGCGTTACCTGGTCCGAAAATGGCGATGGCAGCGTCCGCCAGCACTGGGAGACATCGAGCGACAATGGCGCGACCTGGTCGACCGCCTTTGACGGGCGCTATACGCGCAAGGCGGAGGCCGACTGACCCCCGCCTAGAGTATTTTCAAGTCAGATGGATACATCTGACGACTCGGAAAATACGGTAAAACAAGAGCATAGAGCGCAGGTTTTGATTCAATCAAAACCGAACGCGCTCTAGCTTGTGAAGGTTTGCAGCTGAAAGATTATTCGGCGGGTACCAGGTCTGTGTCCGCCGCCGGCTTGCGGCTGCGCACCAGCGGCCAGAGCAGCTGTTCGCCAACGCCGACATCGGGCAGGTTTTCGACGCCGAATTTCTCGGGATACTGCCGGGTGATCTTCGCGGTTCCGAACAGCACGTCCCAGAAGAACAGCAGGTTTCCGTAATTGCCCTTGTAATTGGTGACGCCATCGGCCTGGTGACGGCCATGATGGGCCGAATGGGTCGCGGGAGTGGAGATGGTGCGCTCCACCACCCACATCAGCGGCGACAGCCATTTGATCCGGTAGAGCGGCGCATCCCAGCGGACATCGCTGTGCGCGCCGATGATCACCGTCATCTTGATCACCACGAAAATGGCATAGGTCCAGCCCAGGCCGAGATAGATGAGCGCGCCGGAGAACCACAGGCTGGGCATCAGCGCATAATAGAAGATGTTGTTCCGGTAGACGATCCGCATGCTCATATATTGCGCGTCATGATGCGGCCGGTGCAGCGCATAGAGCCAGGGTGTGCTGTGTGAAAGGCGGTGCCACCAATATTGCATCATGTCGTCCAGCACCAGGAACAGCGCGAACTGGGCGATAAAGGGCAGGGCCGCCCAGCTCCCCTCGGCACCCGGAAAGACGAGCCCCATCAGCAGGAACGACGACATGAATACCAGCGGCTGGGTCCCGGCAAGCAGCACCACCGTGCTGATCGCCTCGACAATTCCGTCCTTTGTCCGCTGCTCCGGCTTGGCGAACAGGCCTGTCCGCCAGAGCTCGAGCACGCCGAAAAAGATATAGACCCCGAGAATCACCATCAGATCCCAACGCATGACATCCTCTCCCACATCGTCGCCCCTGCTGTGCCGGGCGTTCCGGTAGCTTGCCTATAGGCGCGATTCGTGCGACGAAATATAAAGCAGTTTATATTTGTGGCGGGGAGTCCGGGAGCGCATGGAGGAAACCGCAAGGGATGGTCTGGCGGTGGCCCGCCCGCTGGTGCTGGGCAGCTTCTTTCCGGGCCTGCCGCAAGAGGCGCGCGCACGGATCATGGCGATGGGCCGTGTCGAGCATCGACGCGACGGTGCGTGGATCCATCAGCGCGGCGATCATGGCAAATTCTTCTCGATCATCGAGCGCGGCGCGGTGCGCTTCAGCAGGCTGGGCCTGTCGGGAGAGGTGCGGGTGCTGGCGACCCTTGGCACGGGCGAGGCCTTTGGCGAGCTGCCGCTGTTCGCCGGGGTGCCGCGCGCCTATGATGCCCAGGCGATTGGCGACACCATGCTGCGCATCCTCTCGCATGACGAAATGGACCGGCTGCTCGCAGAGGATGGCGAGGTGCGCAGCCAGGTGCTGCGTCATGTCTCGCGCCAGCTGCTGATCGTGCTCGAACTGCTGGAGGATGAGCGCAGCCTACCGCTGCGCGCGCGGCTCGGCAAGTCGCTGCTTGCCATGCTGCGACAGCAGGACGGTGCGGCACGCATCCGCATCCGCCAGTCGGACCTGGCCGAGCAGCATGCCGTGTCGCTGGTCGCGCTGTCCAAGGCGCTTGCCGAACTGCGCGGCGAGGGCCTGGTGATGACCGGCTATGGCTGGATCGACATTCCGTCCGAACGCGCGCTTACGCAATGGTTGGAGGCGGAACTCGACTGATGTCGCCTGATGATTATTGCGGCCGGAGCGGAAGACCCTGTTGCGGCTTGGCTTCGTTGAGCACGAAGCTGGTGGCGATGGACTTGATCCCGCGCAGCGTGCGCAGCTTGCGATTGGCGAATTCGGCATAGCTGTCGAGATCGCGCGCCACCACGATCAGCATGTAATCCGCGCCGCCCGTCACCTGGTGACAGGCCACCACCTCGTCATAGCCGCGCACCGCCGCCTCGAATTCATCGGTGACATCGCCCGAATGATCGCCAATCTCCACCGAGACATAGGCATGGACACCCAGCCCCAATGCCCGGCGGCTGAGCTGTGCACCATAGCCGCGGATCACGCCGTCCTGTTCCAGCCGCCTGACCTTGCGCCAGCAGGGAGAGGCCGACATGCCGGTGCGCTCGGCCAGATCTGCATTGGTGATTCGTCCGTCGGTCTGCAGCACATTCAGGATACGGACATCGTCATTGTCGATCAGCGGTGAAGGCATGATTTACCCATATTGTGACGTATTTTGAAAGAATGTACCGCATTATGATCCATTTATCCGAAATCAGCAAGGATTTATCCGGAAAATCGGTGTATATTGCCAGAAATATTGCCGCAGCGCCCATCCGCGTGGCGTCGCAACAACAGGGGGAGAATTGCACCATGGAAAATCTGCTGATCCGCGCCGATGCAGCCGATGATGCCTTCGCGTCGATCCCCGCGCTTCCGGGCAGCGTCTATACCGCGCCGCTGGCTCGTCCTGCCCATCTGGGCGAAGACTGGCTGGAGCCGCAACAGCGCCAATACACGCCGGAGGAACATGGCATATGGGACGATCTGTTCGCACGGCAGATGGAGATTCTGCCCGGCCGTGCCTGCTCAGCCTATCTGGAGGGACTGAAGCGGCTCGATCTCGGTCGCGGCGGCATTCCCGATTTCGCGGCGATGAGCGAGGAGCTGCAGGCGATTACCGGCTGGTCGGTGGTGCCGGTGCCGATGCTGATCCCCGATCATGTCTTTTTCTGGCATCTTGCCAATCGCCGCTTTCCGGCGGGGAATTTCATCCGCAGCCGCGCTGAATTCGATTACATCAAGGAACCCGATGTCTTTCATGACGTGTTCGGCCATGTCCCGCTGCTGACCGACCCGGTCTATGCCGATTATATGCAGGAATATGGCAAGGCGGGGTGGAAGGCGCTGAAGCATAACCGGCTGAAGGCGCTTTCGGCGCTCTACTGGTACACGGTCGAATTCGGCCTGATCCGCGAGGGTGACAAGCTGCGCGCCTATGGTGCGGGGATATTGTCGGGGCCGACCGAGGCGGTGTTCGCGGTCGAGGCGCAATCGCCCAACCGCATCCACCTCAATGTCGACAGGGTGATGCGCACCGATTATGTCATTTCCGACCTGCAGCCGACCTATTTCGTGATCGGTTCGTTCGAAGAGCTTTACGACATGACCGTCGCGCGCGATTTTGACGATCTCTACGGATCGCTGGAGGCGGGCTTCACCTTCGCCAACCAGGCAGTGCTGAATACCGACCGCGTCTATCATCGCGGAACGCAGGAATATGCCCTGCGCGGAGGAGCCGGGTCGAACGCCAGACCGGTCTGACGGTTGCGCGGCGGCGTGCCGCATCTCTTGCCACTGACAGCGCTGCCCCATATTGTCCGCCAGCATGAGCAGCGCCATCCGCCCCTTCACTATCGACGTTCCGCAAGCGGCGCTCGATGACCTTGGACGGCGTATCGCCGCCGCCCGCTTTCCCGAACGCGAGACGGTTGATGACTGGACGCAGGGCATCCCGCTGGAGATCGTCCGCGACTTTGCCGATCACTGGGCCAATGGCTATGACTGGCGGCGCTGCGAGGCGGCGCTCAACGCCTATCCCCAATTCCTGATCGAGCTGGGCGGGGTGGACATTCATTTCCTGCACATCCGCTCCCCGCATGAACAGGCGCGTCCGCTGTTGATGACGCATGGCTGGCCGGGATCGATCCGCGAATTTCTGGACGTCATCGAACCGCTGACCCGGCCCGAAGCGCATGGCGGCAGCGCCGCCGACGCCTTCCATCTCGTCATCCCCTCGCTGCCCGGCTATGGCTTTTCGGGCAAGCCCGGCACGGCGGGCTGGGACATTGGCAGGATTGCCGGGCATTGGGACGAGCTGATGCTGGCGCTCGGCTATGATCGCTATTTCGCGCAGGGCGGCGACTGGGGCGCTGCCGTCACCAGCACCATCGCCATGCAGGATCGCGGGCATTGCGCGGCGGTGCATGTCAACATGGTGATCGCCCGGCCCGATCCTGAAACGCTGGGCAGCCTCACGCCGGCAGAGCGCAAATCGGTGGCCGCGTTCCAGCATTATGAGCAGAATGAAAATGGCTATGCGCAGATCCAGCGGACCAAGCCCCAGACACTCGGCTTTGGCCTGGCCGACAGCGCGGTGGGGCAGCTCGCCTGGATATTGGAGAAGTTCAACAGCTGGTCGGATATTGGCGATACCCCCTTCGGGCGGTTCGACCGCGATGCGCTGCTCGACAATATCTCGATTTACTGGCTGACCAATTCGGGCGCATCCTCGGCGCGGCTCTACTGGCACAGCTTTGGCCATTTCGAGCTTGCCGATGTCAGTCTGCCCTTTGGCGCGACCATCTTTCCCAATGAGATTTTCCGCCCTTCGCGCCGCTGGGCAGAGAAGATCTATTCCAATATCATATATTGGAACGAGGTCGATCGCGGCGGCCATTTCGCTGCGTTCGAGGTACCCGACCTGTTTATAGCCGAGGTCCGCGCCTGCTTTTGCGGACGCAGCCTCTAGAGCGTGTTCGGTTTTGATTGAATCAAAACCTGCGCTCTATACTCTTGTTTTACCGTATTTTCCGAGTCGTCAGATGAATCCATCTGACTTGAAAATACTCTAATCCGCGATCAGCCCTTCCTGTCCCAGCAGGTTGCGCCGCCAGAACAGCTGGGTCAGGAAAAAGCGGTAGTCGAGATTTTCGCGACGGGCAAAGCCATGTCCTTCATTGCGCGCCTTCAGATGCCAGGCCGTGCCGCCATTGGCGCGGATGGCGCTGACGATCTGTTCCGCCTCGCTCGGCGGGACACGCGGATCATTGAGGCCGGTCACCACCAGCAGCGGCACGGCAATGCGGTTCGCCTGGGTCAGCGGGCTGATCTCCTCCAGCTTGGCGCGTTCCAGCGGATCGCGTTCATCGCCATATTCGGCACGGCGCAGATCGCGGCGGTAGCTCTGGGTATTCTCGAGAAAGGTCACGAAGCTGGAAATGGCGACATTGCAATTTGCGGCCCGCAGATGCGCGCCGAAACGGATGGTGCTGGCATAGCAGAGATAGCCGCCATAGCTTGACCCGGTAACGCCGATGCGGCCTGCATCGATTGCAGCATCCGACGCCAGCACATCCAGAAACGCGCCGACATCGGACAGTGCATCCTCCCGCCTGAACGGGCCATCGTCGAGATTCATGAACCGGCGGCCAAAGCCGGTCGAGCCGCGCACATTGGGGTAGAAGATCGCGATGCCCAGTTCGTTGACCAGATAGTTGCTGCGCCCGATGAACCGCGCGGTTGCCTGTCCTTCCGGACCGCCATGCAGGCTGATGATCGCCGGGCGCGGTCCGGGGTGGCGCGCAGGATCGGGGCGGAACAGCAGGCCGGACATAGCCTCTCCGTCAAAGCTGCTGATCTCGACCAGTTCGGGCAGCACATTGGCGGCAAGCGCAGGGTTGTCGCCATCGCTGATCGTCCAGCGGCGCACCGCCATGCTATCAGGGTCAAGGCTATAGGCATCGCCCGCGCTGCGGTTTGAGGAAAAGCTGAAGCCAAGTTCTCCCCAGGGCGCCCATTCCAGCCCGCCAATCACCCCTGCCTCGAGCGTTTCGACGCGGCGGCTGGTGCCCTTTGCAATGTCGTGCAGATACAGCTCCGACATGCCGGCATGGTTGACGACCAGGGCGAGATGGCGGCCATCGGGCGCGATGCGAAAGCTGGCAACATCAAAGGGTGCAAAATCCAGCAGCGGTTCGAATGCCCCACTGGCCATGTCGATTGTGCCGATGCGCAGCGCATCCCCGCCCTTGTCGGTCGCGGCCCATAATGTGCCATCGGGCGCGAATTGGAGCCCGGCATAGACTGCCGGTTCGGTATCCCGGGTCAGCTGGCGGATTGCCCCCTTGTCCATGTCAATGAGATGCAGCTGGCTGGACTGGGCAGACACATAGTTGAACACCAGCAGCGACGTGCCATCCGGGGTGAAATCAATCGGTGCCCAGCCCCCGGACAGGGTTTCCAGCAGCACATTCACCCGGCCGCGCTTGCTGTCGAACACATGGATATCGTCATAGACGCCGGTCCGCTGGTTGGACCCGAAGGCGAAATAGCGCCCGTCGGGCGACCATGGCCCGGCCTGGTTGCGGCTGGACCCGTCGGTTATCGGTTTCAGCCGTCCGCTGACCAGCGCATAGATCTGATAGGCTTCATCGCCATCCTTGTCCTTGTCGACCAGCAATATCGATCCGTCGGGCGAGGGATAGGCACCGCGTACCGGGTCGCGGGCAAAGCTGAGCTGATGAAGCGCACCGCCGGGCCGGTCGACCCGGAACAGCTGGGTGACTTCGCGGGTGCGCCGGGCGACGATCATCGCGCGGTGCTGCGCATCCCAGCTTGCGAAACGGGCGGTGCTGGGCTCCAGATAATCCTTGCTGTCGAGCGTCATTGCCGCAGGAACGGGCGGTGCGCCATCGATCACCAGGGCGCGGGGCGGGCGTATATAGGCCGCGTCCCCGTCGTCGCGGGCCATGGTCACAGGCGACAGGAATGCCTGCACCAGCGCCAGCGCCGCGCACAGCATAATCGCCAGTGCCGGGCGATGATTCCCCGGCCGTGCATAGGAACAGGCACCCTCCATCGCACTGATAATATGGCCCCGCCGCCAATCAGGCAATCGCGCCTGTTTGCCTGCCCGGCCATTCTGGCTAGAAGGCGGCGTTCATGACCCCCGCTTCCGCCCCCCTGACGCTTGCCGACAGCAGCACTCCGTTCATCCTGCTCGACGATGCCCGGACCGACAGGCCGGTTGCCGCGCGGCTGTATCGCGATCCCGTCGAGATTTGCGAGGCGCATGATCCCGAAGGACTGGCGGCGCTGCTCGAACGGATTGAGGAAGCAGGCCGGCAGGGGCTGCACGCGGCAGGCTATTTCGCCTATGAGGCGGGACTGGCGCTGGAGCCGAGGCTCGCGCCGCTGCTCAGCCAGCGCGCGGGCACGCGCCTTGCCTGGTTCGCGCTGTTCCGGGGCTATGAAGAGATTGCGCCTGACAGGGTCGCCGGCCTGCTGCCCGCGCCAGCCGATACCGGCTATGCGCTGGGGCCGGTTGTTCCGGCGCTGTCGCGGGTCCGGTATGACAGTGCCTTTGCGATGATCAGCGAGGCGATCCGGGCGGGCGATATCTATCAGGCGAACCTCACCTTCATGTCGCATGCGGATTTTGCAGGCGATCCGCTGGCGCTCTATCGCGATCTGCGCGTGGCGGCACGGTCAGGCTATGGCGGCGTGCTGTTCGACGGATCGGACTGGCTGCTGAGCCTGTCGCCCGAGCTGTTCTTCACCCTGCATCAGGGCCAGGCGACCGTGCGCCCGATGAAGGGCACCGCCCCGCGACACAGGGATGCGGGCGATGACCGCGCTGCTGCCGATGCGCTCGCCGCTTCGGCAAAGGACCGGGCGGAAAACCTGATGATCGTCGATCTGATGCGCAATGATCTTTCGCGCATCGCCCGGCCGGGCAGCGTCCGGACCGATCGGCTGTTCGCCATCGAACATTATCCAACGGTGCACCAGATGACGTCCACCATTCGGGCGGAGCTTGCCCCCGGCAAGGGTGCAGCCGAGATGATCCGCGCCATCTTTCCGTGTGGTTCGATTACCGGTGCGCCCAAGATCCGGGCGATGGAACTGATCCATGCGGTCGAGGCGGATGCGCGCGGCGTCTATTGCGGGGCGATTGGCCGGTTCGATCCGCCGCAGGGCGACCGGCCCGGCGATGCCGCCTTCAATGTCGCCATTCGCACCTTGCATTTGCCGCACGGCTCGCGAAAGATCGCCTTCGGGCTTGGATCGGGAATCGTTGCGGATTCCGATGGTCTGGCCGAATGGCAGGAATGCCGGATCAAGGGGCGATTTGTGGAACAACTGGTAAGGCCGTTCGATCTGATCGAAACCATGGCGTTCGATCCGGCCAGCGGCATTGCACGGCTGGAGGCGCATCTGGCGCGGATGAAGGCCAGCGCGGCGGAGCTTGGGTTCGAATTTGATCGCCACGCCGCCCGCAACGCCCTGAACGCCGCCTGCTTCACTCTGGAGGCGCCGCGCAAGGTTCGCCTGCTGCTCGCCCGCAGCGGTGCCATCGCGCTGGAAATGTCGCCGATGCCCGACAGCGCTCCGGGGCCGCTCGACGTTGCGCTGGCGCCCTTGCCGGTCGATGCGGGCGACTTCCGCCTCCGCCACAAGACCACCGACAGGGGCTTTTATGATGAGGCGAGATGCGCTTCGGGCAAGGCCGAGCTGGTGTTTATCGATCGCCGGGGACGCCTCACCGAGGGCAGCTTCACCCATGTCTATGTCGAGCGAGACGGCAAGCTGCTGACCCCGCCGCTGGCGCTGGGCCTGTTGCCGGGCATCCTTCGCGCCGAGCTGATCGAGACGGGCCGCGCTGTCGAGGCGGAGCTGTCCCGCGACGATCTTGGCCCTGGCTTTTTCATCGGAAATTCGCTGCGCGGCCTGATGCCGGCCCGGCTGGCGGAGTAATTCCCCGCCTTTTGTCGCTGATTTGCGGTCGTTCGTCGCTTGCATGCTCCGCCTGTGGCGCAGTTCACAGCGCGTACAGGATTATCGGCTAGACCGGATGCAGCACCGGGCGAATCCCCTCTCCCCCTCACGTCCGGTGTAACCTTTCCCCCCGGGCCACCGAATGGTCCGATGACGACAGAGAAGCCGAGACCATGACCAATTTCCTCAAATCCGATCTGACCCGCAATTTCCTGGGCGGATTCCTGATCGGCGCAATCGCGCTCATCACCCTGCAGCCATCGGCTGAACGGACCGATATGGGCAAGACCGCAGGCAGCCTGATTTCAGAGCTTAAGGATCGCATCGCCTGATCATGCGTTCCGCCCTGCGCCTTTTCCCCGCCTTCGCCCTTGGCGCCGCCATGCTCGGCGGAACGATGGCCACGGACACGGCCAGGGCAGAGGAGGCGCGGATCATTCCCGCGCCCAAACTCAAGGCAAGCGAGACCGAAAAGGTGCGCGTGGCGATTTTCGCGGGCGGCTGTTTCTGGGGCGTCGAAGGCGTGTACAGCCATGTCAAGGGCGTCAAGGAAGCGGTTTCCGGATATCATGGCGGCAAGCGCGCCGATGCTGATTATGACAAGGTTTCCGCCGGACGCACCCGTCATGCCGAGGCGGTGCGGATCGTCTATGACCCTTCGGTGGTGAGCTATGACCGGCTGTTGCAGATATTCTTCTCCGTGGTTGCCGATCCCACCCAGCTCAACCGGCAGGGGCCTGATCGCGGCAGCCAGTATCGCAGCGCCATCATACCCATGAACAAGCAGCAGGCAGAGGTGGCGCGCGCCTATATCGAACAGCTGGACAAGGCGAAGAGCTGGAACAAGCCCATTGTCACCGCCGTCGAAAGCTATTCGGGCTTTTATGCTGCCGAGCGCTATCATCAGGATTTCATGAAGAAGAATCCGACCCATCCCTATATTGTCCGCTGGGACCAGGCCAAGGTCGACAATCTGGCGCGCATATTCCCCTCCAGCTATTTGAAGAGCTGGACCGCCGACTGAGATGCCGGACAGCGCCGGGATTGCGAAACGCCCGGTTCAGGCGTAAAAGCCCAGCCATGAATGCGCACAGCCACAAGGAACATGCCGGTCACGACCTGGCCGATGCCGCACGGCGTCAGCTGGAGGAAACTGGCGAGCAATGGACGACGATGCGGGCGTCAATCTTTGACGCGCTGGCATCGCTCGACAAGCCGGCCTCCGCCTATGACATTGCCGATGCCGTGGGCAAGGCGCGCGGCAAGCGCGTTGCCCCCAACAGTGTCTATCGCATCCTCGACCTGTTCGTGAAAACCAACCTCGCCCGGCGTGTCGAGAGCGCCAATGCCTATATCGCCAATTCGCATCCCGGATGCCTGCACGACTGCATTTTCCTGGTCTGCGACACGTGCGGCGGGGCGACGCATATCGATGACGACAATCTGTCAGGCAGCGTCCGGCGCGCAGCGGAAAAGGCCGGCTATGCCGATGTCCGTCCGGTCATCGAAGTGCGCGGCAAATGCGCGGAATGCGATTAACCTGAAACGCATCGCCCTCGATTTCCAAGAGGGCCGTACCCCTCGCAATGACGATTCAGACTGAAATCATCCCGCTCTAGTCTCTCACCAGATCGGCGGGCACCGCCGGTTCGCTCAGCAATCGGGTCATCGCTGCCCAGCGGTAGAGCGGGGCGCTGCCTTGCCCCTCGACATGCTCGCGCACCATGTCCAGCCCCAGACCGTAATTGATCACATAGCTGCGATACTGGTCGGTAAAATCGATGGTCTGGCGCGCCCGCGCTTCGCTCAGCAGCTGGTATTTGCGGCTATGGGCGATGGCGGTTTCGCGATCAATCTCCCCGTCCAGATACATTTGCGCGATGGTGAAGCGTGCCCCTTTGAGGTCCGACAACGCGTTGAGCAGGTCGAAATAGGTGTCGGCTGAAGCCGGATCGAGCCCGGCGAGCGGAAAGATCACCGCGCGCTCGAACGCCAGCCGTTCCTCGCCCGGAAAGGCCAGTTCGATGCCGTAATTGGCGCTGCCCTCGGCAATCAGGCTTTGCGGAGAGTAGAGCGGATAGACACTGTATTCGATCCAGCCGCGCTCGCGCATCAGCCGCGCCTCGAGCAGCATGTTATAGGCATGGTGGCCGGGATAGCCCTCATGACAGCCCAGATCGACCGCCCGGCTGGCGCGGATCGGCAGATCGGTGTTGATCTCGATCCGGCTCGCCAGATTGCCCTGATAATAATTATAGCCGCTCCAGGATTTGCCGGTGACAAAGGCCATGGTGAAGCTTTCGCCCGCAGGCAGGTCGATATGGCGCATGGTCCGCTTGCGGCATTCGGCGATCGCGGCATCGAACACGGCTTTCAGCCGGTCCGGCGCAATGACATAGCGATCCTGAAACGCCTCGACCCGCTCGTCGAGCGGTGCTTCGCCGGGCAGCATGGCATCAACCCACTCCAGCACCGGCTCATAGGCGGCAAGCGGCTTCAGCATGGGTGCCGCGCCGAACAGGCCGAGCGCCTCCTGCCGGAAGGGGATTTTCTCCCCCGTCATCATTTTCAGGCGCATATGCGCGGCGACCAGCTGTCCCTTGAGCGCGCGCCGCCGCTGTTCGAGCAGGGGCTCGCCTTCACCGATTTCGAGCATGTCGAGCGCATGGATCAGCGAATCCGCCGCGACCGTCAGCCCCTCCACCGAACGGGCATTCCGCTCCGCCTCGGCCTGCCATTCGGGCGGCCCGTAATAGGCATCGATATAGCCGGGCTCATGCGTGCCCGCCTCCAGCGAGAGATGGACATAATCCTCGGCCAGGGCATTGAGCTGTGCCTCGGCCGCAGAGACTGCCGTTTCCTCGCGCACCGGGGCGCAGGCTGACAGTGCCGCGCCCAGCAAGCATGCCAGCAATAATGGACCGAGCCGCTCCGCCAATCCGGCGCGAAAGCGGACGAGCGTGCCGATCATGGCCGGGCAGCCGCCTCCGGCGCATCGCTCATGCTGGCGACATCGCCATCGCTTTCCACCTCGCCTGCCTCTTCGGCCTCGATCTCGTCATGGCGGCGATGAAGCGGGGCGAAGCGCAGCAGCGTATAGCCGACAATGGCCGAAAGCACCGATCCCATCAATATGCCGATCTTGGCTTCCTCGCGCAGCAGCCGGGCGGATTCGGAGCTTCCCGGAAAGGCAAGCTCGCCGATGAACAGGCTCATCGTGAAACCGATGCCGCAGAGCAGTGCCACGCCATAGGTCTGCAACCAGGTCGCCCCGCGCAGCTTGGTCGCAAAGCCCAGCTTCACGCACAGCCAGATGCTGCCGAAAATGCCGATCTGCTTGCCGACGAACAGGCCGAGCGCAATGCCGATGGGAACCGGTGCGAGCAGTTCCTTCATGCCCAGCCCGCCAATCGCGACCCCGGCATTGGCAAAGCCGAATAGCGGGATGATGAAAAAAGCGCTCCATGGCGTGATCGCATGCTCCATCCGGTGGAGCGGGCTGTCCACCGCATCAGGCGCGCCCGGCGTGACGATGATCGGCACCGCCATGGCTGCCAGCACCCCGGCAATGGTGGCGTGCACGCCCGAGAGCAGCACCGCATACCACAGGCAAACGGCCAGCAGCACATAGGGCCAGAGAGAGCGCACATTGCTCTTGTTGAGCAGGTACATCACGCCCCAGATGATGGCGGCGGCGAACAGCATCAGGGTGGAGAGCTTTTCGGTATAAGCGATGGCGATGATGGCGACCGCGCCCATGTCATCGACAATCGCGACCGTAACCAGAAACAGCTTCAGCGATGTCGGCGCGCGCTTGCCGAGCAGCGCCAGCACGCCCATGGCAAAGGCGATGTCGGTCGCCGCCGGGATGGCCCAGCCATTTTCCCAGACGGGATTGCCGCTGGTCATGCTGATATAGATCAGCGCCGGGACGACCATGCCTGCGGCCGCCGCGACCACCGGCAGGCGTCGCTTGTCCCAGGTCGAAAGCCGGCCGTCGACAAATTCGCGCTTTATCTCCAGCCCGACCAGGAAGAAGAAAATCGCCATCAGCCCGTCATTGACCCACAGGTGCAGCGTGTCGAGCTTGCTGATCGGCGTCCAGGGCAGCGCATGGTGCAGCAGATTGTGGTAGATATCATAAAGCGGGCTGTTGGCGACGATCATCGCCAGGGCCGCCGCCACCATCAGAAAGATGCCGCTGGCCGCCTCGCTGTTCAGAAATTCGCGCAATGCGGAATGATTTCCGCCCTGATTGCGTGATCCACCCGCCATCAAATACTCCCTGCCGGTCAAGATTTCCGGGCCTGCGCCCTTTTCGTGTTCCCGGTCTATCGGCTTGGGCCGGGACGGTCCAGCCCCGTTGCCCGGCAATTGCCGTCAAAGCAGGATATGTCCGAAGCGGGCGCAATTGCATTTTGCCATCCCCCGGCCACAGGGCATTGTCGGCACGCCGCCCGGTCCCTGACCGGCCAAGGCGGGGCAGATGGGGGGCGTTCCTTCTTGGACGGTACAGCAGTGCTTCAAGGCGCGATGGGCTGGGCGGACTTTCTTGGCCGCGAATGCCTGTTGTTCACCGCCATCTGGTTCCTGATCGGGGCGGTGGACGATATTGCGGTCGATCTGCTGTGGCTGCGGCAATGGCAGGCGGGCAAGCATCGTTCGCAAGGCCTGCCGCTGCAGGCGAGGCACCGGCATATCGACGCGCCCATCGCGATCTTCGTGCCCGCATGGCAGGAATCAGGCGTTATCGGCCATATGATCCGCCACTGCCTGGCGCGCTGGAAGGATGAGAATATCCGGCTGTTCGTCGGCTGCTATCCCAATGATCCGGCGACACGGGCCAGCGCCGCCGCCGCTGCGACGAATGACCGGCGCGTCCGCATTCTGGTGCATGATCGCCCCGGACCCAGCTCCAAGGCCGATTGCCTCAACATGCTGTGGCGCGCGCTGCAGGCCGAAGGCGGCGAAGCGCCGATTGCCATCGTGCTGCATGATGCGGAAGACATCGTGCATCCCGATGCTCCCGCTCTGTTCCGCCGCTATCTGGGCTTCCATGACTTCGTGCAATTGCCGGTCATTCCGCTGATGCATCCTGCCTCCCCCTTCATCTCCGGCCATTATTGCGATGAATTTGCCGAAGCCCATGGCAAGGCAATGGTTGTGCGCGACCAACTGGCGGCGGGGCTGCCCGCGGCCGGGGTGGGCTGTGCCTTTGCCCTTCCCATATTGCAGTTGCTGGCATCGGAAAATCCTGACGGGGACGGGCCGTTTGCAGCGGCGAGCATCACCGAAGATTATGAGCTGGGCCTCCGGATCAGCGAGGCTGGCGGCCATGGCGCATTTGTTCGCCAGCGCGACGCCCGGGGCGAATGGATCGGCACCCGTGCCTATTTCCCGACCGGCATCGGCGCAGCCGTCCGCCAGAAAAGCCGCTGGATGACCGGGATTGCGCTGACCGGATGGGACCGGATGGGCTGGAACGGCACCGCGAGCGAATATTGGATGCGCCTGCGCGACAGGCGGGCGGTGCTCGCGGCGCTGGTGCTGGCCACCGCCTATCTGGCGATGGTGCTGGGCGCGGTTGTGCTGGCGGGGCGCGGTCTCGACATCTATCGCCCGGAACCGCTCGATCCGATGCTGGTGACGCTGTTGCAGCTCAACCTTGTGCTGCTGTGCTGGCGCCTGGCGATGCGCATGGGCTTTACCGGGGCGCAATATGGCTGGCGACAGGCATTGCTGGCCATTCCCCGCATGCTGGTGGGCAATATCATCGCGATCATGGCGGCGCGGCGCGCACTCTTTGCCTATATCGCCAGCCTGTGGGGACGCCCGCTGGTATGGGACAAGACCGAGCACAGCATTCCCGCCTTTGCTCCGGCAGGGGAACGGCATGAACCGGCGGCGGACCATGCCCCGGCCTGATCGAGCCGCGCAGCGGCGCGGCCAGCCCATCCTGTTTCTCGCGACGCTGTTGCTGGTCTGGGGCAGCTGGCGCTGGCTGATGGCGGGCGATGGCGGACAGTGGAGCGGCCTTGCCGATGCCGATATTAGCGGCGCCGGAACCATCGCCGAAAAGATACCGGAACAGGACATTGCCGCCGCGCCCCGCGCCTCGCCCGGCGCGACCATTTTGCAGCCGGTCATGATGGCGACTATCCCGCGCAACCGGACCGGGGCCAAAGAAGCGCTGCCGCCCGATCTGCAGGTTCTGATGCAGGCGCAATGGCTGGACAGCATCGCCCTTGGCAATCCGCAAAAGCGCCTGCTGCTCAATGAAACGCCGCTGGTTTTCCCGGGCACCGGTACGGATCAGGGCAATGCCGCTGCATCGGCATCGGCTCCGGCGCCGCTTTCCCGGGCGGCATTGCGCAAACAGGGCCGCAAGAGCTGGTCCTTTTACGGCTGGGCGCTCTATCGGCCCGGCGGCAATAGCGCGACGCTGGCGGGCATGGGACAATATGGCGGCAGCCAGGCCGGAATGATGCTGCGCTATAGCCCGTTCGGCAGCACCGGGATCATGCCCGAATTCTATGCGCGGGTGACGCAGGCACTGCATGCAGGCGAAACCATGCTGGCGCTGGGGGCCGCCATCCATCCGCTGGAAAAGCTGCCAGCAACGCAGCTGCAGATCGAGCATCGCTTTGCCCTTCAGGATCAGGGGCGGCCGGGCTGGGCAGCCAGCCTTGTCAGCGGCTTTTCGGCACCCGGCCTGCCGGGCGACATTGCCGCGCAGGGCTATGGACAGATTGGCGCTATCGGCCTTGAGAATACCGAAATATTCTTTGACCTGGCCCTTGTCGCCAGACGCGAGGTCGCGCGAAAGGGCAATGCCAATGTCGCGCTGGGCGCGGGAAGCTGGGCCGGCGGGCAAAGCGAGTCCATCGACAATGCAGCCGATCGCTTCACCTACCGGATCGACGCCGGGCCGGGGGCGACGCTCAATATGCCGGTCGCGGGCGGCACCGCCAGCCTGTCAATGGACTGGCGACAGCGCATCGGCGGCAATGCCGAGCCGGGATCGGGGCTGGTGGTGAGTCTTTCCACCGATTTTTGATCGCCTTGCGCCCGGCTTTGTCCTTTTTATCGCCCGCATTCGCGTCTATTCAGGGCGTTCCATGGACGTCTACCTCCCGATTGCGAATCTGTCGGTCAATGCACTGGTCATTATCGGCCTTGGCGGGCTGGTCGGCCTGTTGTCCGGCATGTTCGGCGTCGGCGGAGGATTTCTGACCACGCCGCTGCTGATTTTCTATGGCATTCCGCCCACCGTCGCCGCCGCATCGGCATCGACACAGGTGACAGGTGCCAGCGTTTCCGGAGTGCTCGCCCATTCCAAGCGCAAAGGCGTCGATTACCAGATGGGCATCGTGCTGGTCGTCGGCGGCATATTCGGCACGATGATCGGCGCATTGCTGTTTCGCCTGCTCCAGCAATGGGGGCAGATCGATACGGTCATCAATATCCTTTATGTCGTGATGCTGGGCGGGATTGGCGGCATGATGGCGCGCGAGAGTCTTGCGAGCGTCCGCGCCCTGCGCTCGGGCGAGCGGCTGCAGGCGCGCAAGCGCCGCCATCACCCGCTGGTCGCCAGCCTGCCGATGCGCTGGCGCTTTTACCGTTCGGGCCTGTATCTCTCCCCGCTTGCGCCGCTGATCCTCGGCTTTGTAACCGGCATGCTGACCATATTGCTGGGCGTGGGCGGCGGCTTCGTCATGGTGCCCGCCATGCTCTATCTGCTGGGCATGGGCGCACAGGTCGTGGTGGGGACGTCGCTGTTCCAGATATTGTTCGTCACCATGGCCTCCACCATGGTGCACAGCCTGACCACCAAGGCGGTGGACATCGTGCTGGCAGTGCTGCTGCTGCTCGGCAGTGTTACCGGCGCGCAGATCGGCGCACGCCTGGCGCAGCGCATGCAGCCCGAATATCTGCGGCTGTTGCTGGCGGTGCTGGTGCTGCTGGTCGCCCTGCGGCTCGCCATCGGGCTGGGCTGGCAGCCCGACGAGATCTATACGGTGGTGGTGCAATGAGCGCGCTGCTGCGACGTCTGCTGATGCGCCTGGCGCTGGCGATGCTGGCGCTGCCGATGCTGAGCGCGGCAAGCGAGCCGGTGCTGGTCCCAGAAGTCTCGCAGCGCTCCATCCAGATCAAATACGGCTTTACCGGCGCGGAGCTGCTGCTGTTCGGCGCGATCGTCTATCCCGGCGGGCGCGTTCCCGATGGCGATTCCGACATTATCGTGGTGCTGAAAGGCCCGGTCCAGTCGATCATCCTGCGCGAGAAGCAGAAGGTTGCGGGCATCTGGGTCAACGCCGCCAGCACCGAATACCGGTCCGCCCCCTCCTATTATGCGCTGGCCTCCTCGCGCCCGCTCGACGCCATTGTCGACAGCCGGACAGCAGCGATCTACGAGCTGGGACTCGACAATCTGCAGCTATCGCCCGCCAGTTCCATCGATCCTGACGAGCAGCGCCGCTTTGCCGCCGGGCTAGCCGATCTCAACCAGCGCAACGGGCTTTACGTCCAGTCCGAAAACAGCGTCACGATCAATGAAGGCGTGCTCTATCAGGCGCGCCTCAAGATTCCCGCCAGCGTTCCGGTCGGCACCTATACCGCCGAAACATTCCTGGTCCGTGACGGCATGGTGCTGGCCGCCGCCAGCCGGGAAATCAAGGTCGGCAAATACGGCTTTGAGCGCTTCATCGCCACCGTCGCGGAATATCGGTCCTTCGCCTATGGCCTTGCCGCCATCGCCATTTCGCTGTTGCTCGGCTGGGTCGCCGGCCTGGTGTTCCAGCGGCTTTAGGGTCAGATGGCGCCACCCTGAAACTGCTCGTCATTCCGGCGAAAGCCGGAATCTCCCGCTAGAAAGGAGACCCCGGCGTCCGCCGGGGTGACGATTCAAACAGATGTCATCTGTCTCGAGGAGCCGCTCCCCGGACAGTAAGGGGTTTCTTTACCACATTGGGATAAACCACAGGTCAAAGCGCTTAAGCAACGCCGACAGGTGCCCCGCATATGGTTGAAATGAAGCCCGGTATGTTCGACAATCACCAACCGGCCCCCAGGGCCGATATTCCGCCCATGGTCCAGATAAAGGGGCGCTCGCTCGAACATCTCAAGATCGGCGAAGTCGTTGAAATTGCCGGGTCAAGTTCGCAAATCCTGATCGATACATCAAAGCTGCAGGCGCTCGCCGCCGATCCCGATCCGTCCATCGCCATGGCCGGACAGGTGGGCAGCCAGGTCAAGATACGCATGGGCCATCGCTGGCTGGTCGCCAATGTCCGTACCCAGCGCATGCACCAGCGCGAGGCCGGCCTGATCGTCAGCCAGGTCGATTTCCTGGGCGAGGGCGAAGAGGAAAAGCTGACCGGGCGCATCTTCAATTTCCGGCGCGGCGTTACCCGCTATCCGGTGCCGGGTTCGGAAATCTACGCCGCCAGCAGCGAGGATCTGAAACAGGTCTATGCCAGTGACGGCCGCCCGCATATCGGCGTGGGCACGGTCTATCCGACCAGCGATACGCGCGGCGCGCTTTATATCGATCCGCTGCTCGGCAAGCATTTCGCGCTGCTCGGATCGACCGGTACCGGCAAATCGACCGCCGCCGCGCTGATCCTGCACCGCATCTGCGACATGGCGCCCGAAGGCCATATCGTGATGATCGATCCGCATGGCGAATATGGCGCTGCATTCGCGGGCAATGGCGCGCTGTTCGATGTCGGCAATATCGCCATGCCCTATTGGCTGATGAATTTCGAGGAGCATTGCGAGGTTTTTGTCACCTCCGAAGGCGCGGACCGCCAGACAGACAGCGACATTCTCGCCAAATGCCTGCTTGCCGCGCGTTCCAAGAACCGGCTCGCCGCCGGGTCCAGCAAGGTCACGGTGGATTCGCCGATCCCCTATATGCTGTCCGATCTGGTCGCAAAGCTGCAGGACGAAATGGGCAAGCTCGACAAGTCCACGTCGAGCGCGCCCTATATGCGCCTCAAGGGCAAGATCGAGGAACTCAAGTCCGATCCGCGCTATGCCTTCATGTTCTCCGGCATGCTGGTCGGCGATACCATGATCGATTTCATCGCCCGCATCTTCCGCATGCCCGGCGATGGCAAGCCGATATCGATCATCGATGTCTCGGGCGTACCGTCCGACATTACCTCGACGGTGGTGGCGGTGCTCAGCCGCATGGTGTTCGACTTCGCCATCTGGGGCCGCAAGGAATCGATCAAGCCGGTGCTGCTGGTATGCGAGGAGGCGCACCGCTACATCCCCTCCGACCGCATCACCACCCGCAGCGCGGTGCGCGACGTGCTCAGCCGCATCGCCAAGGAAGGCCGCAAATATGGCGTGTCGCTGGGCCTCATCACCCAGCGCCCGTCCGACCTTTCCGAAGGCGTGCTGTCGCAATGCGGCACCATCATCTCGATGCGCCTCAACAATGATCGCGACCAGGCCTATGTAAAGGCCGCCATGCCGGAGGGCGCGCGCGGCTTCCTCGATTCGATCCCGGCGCTGCGCAACCGCGAGTGCATCATCTGCGGCGAAGGCGTGTCGATCCCGATCCGCGTCGCATTTGACAATCTGGAGGAAAAGCGCCGTCCCGCTTCGGACGATCCGATGTTCTCCACCCTGTGGCAGAAACAGGGCGGCGAGGAGGAAATGCTGCGCCGCGTCGTCAAGCGCTGGCGCAACCAGGGTGGCGGCTCCGACCGCGACTGACCAAGTGGCGCTTCAGGTGCCGCGCCTATCTCCGTAAAGATGAATATGCAGCCGGTCGCTGAAGCGGAAACCATGATCGAGGCACGCCCCGGTCAGCCATGATGCCCGTTCGCGCAGCGTGGCGCTGTCCGTTCCCTCGGGCATCAGGAAAATCCGGTCGGCGATCATGCCATGGCGCTGCTTGAGGGCCAGCACCTCGTCAATATCCCCCGGCGCTGCGATCACGAACTTGAACCATGCGCGCGGATCGGTGGCCCAGCGGTCGAGCAGCTCCGGCTTCAGCGCATCGGCTGCGGCATTGCCGCTATGCGCCAGCTTGGGGCTGACATTATACTGGTCGATCCGGGCGTCGAGCGCGGCGCCGGGTGCTATGCTGCCATTGGTTTCCACCTCGATCCGCATTGCGGGCAGCGCCTCGATCAGCGCGACCAGCGCGGCGGGCTGGAGCAGCGGTTCGCCCCCGGTGATGACCAATCGCGACTGGCCCAGATTGGCGATCCGGTTTGCCGCGCGGACCGCATCCATCTGCAGCTGGTTGTCGCGCCGCTCGAACGTCTCGCCCGAACGGTGCGGATTGGTATCAGCGGCATTGGCCCCGGAAAAATTCCAGGTATATGCAGTATCGCACCAGCGACAGGCGAGATTGCAGTCGGACAGGCGGATAAAGGCGCAGGGCGCACCCGCGCTCGCCCCCTCGCCCTGAATCGAGCGGAAAATCTCCGGATCACCGGGCCGGGTGGTGGCAAGGCGAAGCTTTGGCAAGGCGCCGCCTATCCCAGCCGGTCGAGCGCAGCCTGCAACCGCTCGGCCTCGGCGGCTTTCTCGGCATGATCGGCACGCGCCTTCTCCACCGCTTCGGGCTTGGCACGCTCGACGAAATTGGGATTGCCGAGCCGCGCCTCCAGCGATGCAGCTTCTTTGGCAACCGCCTCCAGCGCCTTGCCGAGCCGGGCCTTTTCGGCGGCAATGTCGATCACGCCTTCAAGCAGAATCGAAGCCGCGAAGCCATCCCTCTCAATCTGTATGGCCCCTTTATTCGCTCTACTTCTCTGAACCTTATCGTTGACTCTAGGAGGTGTGACCTGGCCGGGATATTTTTGTTCCGCTATCGATAGCGATATTGTGACCCGGGCCAATCTCTTAAAAGGTTCCTGAAACTCTCGCAGCAACGCCTCAATCGATTTGCTTTGCTTCCAAATATGTAAATTTGGCCGAGCGGAAGGCGGGATACTCATTTCAGTGCGTGCTGAACGAATTTCTGTGACAACTGAATTGAACCATTCAACATTTTCCATCGCCTCCGCATCCACAGCCGCTTTGGGCTGCGGCCAGCGGGCGACGATCAGGTCATAGTTGCGCGGCCCCATGGCATGCCACAATTCCTCGGTGATGAACGGCATGAAGGGATGCAGCATGACCAGTATCTGGTCGAGCACCCATCCCGCCACGCCGCGCGTCTCTTCATCGATCTGGCCCTTGATCAGTTCCAGATACCAGTCGCAAAAGCGATCCCAGACGAAATGATAGATGGCATTGGCGGCAGCATCGAAGCGCAGGTCCGCCATCGCCGCGTCCAGCGCCGCCAGCGTCTCGACAGTTTCACCGATAATCCAGCGGTTTACCGCACTTTTTGCTGCAGGCGCACGCAGCGTCGTGCTCGCCGCAATGCCGTTCGCCTGGCAGAATCGCGCCGCATTCCACAGCTTGGTGGCAAAGTTGCGATAGCCCTCGACACGGCGCTCATCCATCTTGATGTCGCGGCCCTGGCTCTCCATCGCCGCCATGAAGAAACGCAGCGCGTCCGCGCCATATTGATCGATCAGGCCCAGCGGATCGACGGTATTGCCCTTGGACTTGGACATTTTCGATCCGTCCGCCGCGCGCACCAGACCGTGCAGATAGAGCCGCCGCCACGGCACATCCTTCATGAACTGGATGCCCTGCATCGCCATGCGCGCATCCCAGAAGAACAGGATATCAAAGCCGGAGATCAGCAGGTCGTTCGGGTAATGGCGAGAGAGGAGAGGCCCGGTGCTGCCTGACAGCGCAGCGCCCGCCCCGCTGCGACTAGCCATGCCTTCGTCATGGCAAGTCTCGCTCCCCTCCCGCATGCGGGAGGGGCCAGGGGTGGGTGCATCTGGCCAGCCCAGCGTCGCAAAGGGCCAGAGCGCCGAGGAAAACCAGGTGTCGAGAACGTCAGGGTCCTGCCAAATTGGATATTTTTTTCTGTCCAATGCTGCATCATCCCAATCGGGGCCATCATCTTCTACAACCTCAACTTCACAGCCTTTGAAGGATGGAATGGTCTCCATATATGCCTTGGCAAGTGCTTTTGCTTGCTCTTCTGTCCGTGCGACAAATACCTTTCGACCAACGAAACGCGCACTAGTTTCGCTAACTGATTCAAATTCATAGCCATACCAGGCTGGAATCCGGTGTCCCCACCAGAGCTGGCGGGAGACGCACCAGGGCTGGATATTCTCCATCCAGTGGAACCAGGTCTTTTCCCAGCTTTTCGGGACAATTTCGATAGCGCCCGATTTCACCGCCTCGATGGCGGGTGCGGCCAGCGCCTTGGCATCGACATACCATTGATCGGTCAGCCAGGGCTCGATCACCACCCCGCCGCGATCGCCAAAGGGCGTGGCTATGACGCGATCCTCGACCGCGACGAGCAGGCCCAGCTCGTCAAGCCGCGCCACCACAGCCTTGCGCGCGGCAAAGCGCTCCATGCCGATGAATTCATGCGGGATCCGGCCGTCGGCAGTCTGCACGACATGGGCCTCTGCATCCAGCATGTTAAGCATGTCGGCGGGGGCGATCCCGGCGCGCTTGCCCACCTCGAAATCGTTGAAATCATGCCCCGGGGTGATCTTCACCGCGCCGCTGCCCAGTTCAGGGTCGGCGTGCTCGTCGGCAATGACCGGGATTTCGCGGCCGGTGATTGGCAGCACGACCTTTGCCCCCGCCTCGACCAGCGCACGATAACGGTCATCTTCGGGATGCACGGCGACGGCCATATCGGCCAGCATCGTTTCGGGCCGGGTGGTGGCGACGATGATATGATCCTTGCCGTCCGCCGTGGTCGCGCCATGCGTCAGCGGATAGCGGAAATGCCAGAAATGCCCCTGCACTTCGGCGGTCTCCACCTCCAGGTCGGAAATCGCGGTCTTCAGCTTCGGGTCCCAGTTCACCAGCCGCTTGTCGCGATAGATCAGGCCCTCATTATACAGGTCGACGAACACCTTGAGCACCGCCTTTGAAAAGCCGGGATCCATGGTGAAACGCTCATTCGCCCAGTCCATCGAACAGCCCAGCCGCCGCAGCTGGCGGGTGATGGTGCCGCCGCTTTCCTCTTTCCACTCCCACACCTTGGCAATGAAGTCTTCGCGGCTGTAATTGGTGCGCTTGTCCTGCTGTTGCTCCAGCTGGCGCTCGACCACCATTTGCGTGGCGATGCCGGCATGATCGGTGCCGACCACCCACAGCGCATCCTTGCCGCGCAGCCGCTCATAGCGGATCACGACATCCTGCAGCGTATTGTCCAGCGCATGGCCGATATGCAGTGATCCGGTCACATTGGGCGGCGGATTGACGATAGTGAACGGCGTCGCATCGGGGCGTTCCGGGCGGAATAGCCCCTCCTCCTCCCAATGCGCATACCAGCGCGCCTCGATGGCGGCGGGATCGAAGGTCTTGGGCAGTTGCGTATCGCTGCTGGTGTCGGTTTCGCTCATGCCCGCGTCCTTGCCAGCGGCGGGCAGGCGAGACAAGACCGAATGCGGCCCTGCCCCGGCTGCCGGTCGCTATTCGGCGGCTGTTTCCTGCGGCTCCGGCTTGTCGAGCCAGCGGTCGAGCCAGGCGAACACATTGCGATGCCATTGCACGCTGTTGCGCGCCTTCAGCACCCAGTGATTCTCATCGGGGAACACCAGCAGCTTTGACGGAATATCCTGGCGCTGCAGCGCGGTGAAGGCGCCGAGCGACTGGGCGAGCGGAATGCGGAAATCCTTTTCGCCATGAATCACCAGCATCGGCGTCTTCCATTTGTCGACATGGTTCACCGGATTCCATTTCTCGGCATCCTCGCGCTGCCACCACGGGCCGCCCTGGTCCCATTCATCGAACCACAGCTCCTCGGTCGCAAAGGCCATGCCGCGCAGGTCGAACACGCCGTCATGATTGACGATGCACTTGAAGGCGTCCGGCCATTGTCCGGCAATCCAGTTCATCATATATCCGCCATAGCTGGCACCAAGCGCACAGCCATTGGCGGTATCGATCTGCGGATCGATGCCGGGGATCGCCGCCAGGCCCAGCTTCAGATCCTCCAGCGGCTTGCCGCCCCAGTCCCGGTTGATGCTGTCGGTAAAGGCCTGGCCGTAACCGGTGCTGCCGTGGAAATCGACGGATACCGTCGCCAGCCCCTGCGAGGCCATGACCATCGGGTTCCAGCGGCTCGACCAGCTGTTGCCGAACGATCCCTGCGGCCCGCCATGCACCAGAAAGGCGAGCGGCAGCATGCCCTCTACGCCGGCGGGCTTGACGATCTGGCCCCAGACCGTGTCGCCATCGGCGCCCTCGAACGAAAAGCGTTCGGCGCTCACCGGGTCAAGCTCGGCAAAGCGCGCGCCATTGGCGTCGGTCAGCATCCGGGTGCGGCCCTTGCGATCCTGCCAGAATATCTCGTCCGGGCGGGTGACGCTGTTGAGTGCATAGATCATCGCACCCTTGGCCAGCGGCGTCACATCATGGACATTGCCCGCGCCGGTCAGCCGCGTCACCTTGCCCGAAAGATCGATGCGGAACGCCGGATGGTCGAGTACGTCCTGCGCGGTGACGATCAGCGCGGCGGAATCGGGGGTCCAGGCGATCGATCCGACCGACCGGTCCCAGTCCTTTGCCAGATCGACAAGCTTGCCGGTGGAAAGTTCGAGCAGCCGGACACCCAGCCGGTCGCTTTCATAGCCGGACCGCTCCATCGCCGCCCAGGCGAGCCATTTGCCGTCGGGCGATGGCGCGGGCAGCGTATCGGTCGCCTCGTTCGCAGCGGTCAGGTTCACCGTCGGCAGGTTCGCATCCATCGGCGCAAGCACGATATCGGTGTTGGTCGACAGCGGTTCCTGTCCGTCGGCCTTGCGGATGGTGAAGGCGATGGCGCTGCTGTCGGGCAGCCAGGCGATTTCCTCGCCGCCGCCAAAGGGCTTGGTCGGCGCATCGCCGATGATCGCACCGGATACATTGCGCGCCACACCGCTCACCCTGGCCTCGCCGTCAAGATCATAGACGAACAGGGTGGAGTAGTTGCCGGGCGTCTCCCAGGCGTCCCAGTGCCGCACGAACATATGGTCATATTCGCGGCCCGACCCCATGGGCTTTTCGCCATCCGCCTTGCCCGCGCAGCTTTCGAGCGCACAGCCCCGGTCAATATCGGCCCAGACCGCCAGATGCGCGCCATCGGGCGACAGGCGATAGCCGGACAGATCGACCGCCGCCTGCGTCACCTGTTCGGCATCGCCCCCGGCAACGGGCATGCGCCAGACCTGGCTGGTCCCGCTGTCCGATCCCAGAAAATAGAGCCAGCCGCCATCGGGCGAGAAAGCCGGGTCGCTCCTGCTGCCGCCGTCATCCCCGGCCATGGCAACCGGCTTGGCATCCTTCGCGGTCACATCGAGCAGCCACAGCGCGCTGGTCCGCCGGTTGGCGTCAAGATCGGTGGTGGTCACCGTATAGGCGATCCATTTGCCATCGGGCGAGACCATCGGTGCACCGACGCGGTCCATGGTGGCAAGATCGACCTCGGTCATCGGCCGGGCATGGGCGGTTGCGGAGGCCAGCATGCTGGCGGCGAAAAGGGCAAGAGCGGTCTTTTTCATGGGACCGCTTGCTAGGCTGTTTTCAGAGATTTTGGAAGGGCGAACCGCCCGGTATCAGCCGCGCTTGCCGGTTATCCGGGCAATTTCGCGGGCGACCATTGCCTCGACCAGATCGGGCATGTTGCGGTCCAGCCATTCGGCGAGCATCGGGCGCAGCATCTCGCGCACCATGCCCTCCAGCGATGTCTCGCCCGAACGCACGATCTGCGGTGCGGCGGGCGGTTCCGACAGCGCGGCGAGCGCGGCCAGCGATTCGCGCATTGCGCGCTGCTTGTCGGTCGGGATCATGGCGGGCTCGCCATCATCCTTGCCCTGCTCCTCGACCATATCGGTGAGTTCGAGCACATCATCCTCGGCACTGTCGAGCGACGGGCGCGGCGCGGCGCGGCGGCGCGGAGCGCGGCCATCCGGGCCGTCCTCTGCGATCACCTTCTTGATCGATGCGAGTATCTCTTCAAGACTCGGCTCACCGATATGCTGTGCCATCATTCTGCCCCTTGCCGGTCACTTCGCGCCAGGCCTGCAACGCCCCCGCGTCACTGCCTCGCCGATTCTATTCGTCCAGCGGTCCGATAATTGCGGCATTCTGGGCCTGTGTGTCAACGGTGCGTGTTGCCTCGGCCTCTGGTGCCGGGTCTTCGCTCCAGTCGAAGAACTTGCCCTTCACCCGCTGGTAATTATCCTGCGGATCATAGAGCACGCCGCCATCAAGGCCGAGATCGCGAGCCTCGGCCTTGCCCATCGCCGCGAGCAGGCTGAACCCTGCGACATAGGCGTTGCGCCGTGCCGCCACCAGCTGCACCTGCGCGTTCAGATATTCGCGCTCGGCATCCAGAATGTCGAGGATGGTGCGGTTGCCGACGCTGTTTTCGGCGCGCACGCCCTCCAGCGCCAGGCCGCTGGCATCGACCGCGATCTGCGATGACTGGATGACCTGAAGGCTGGCCTGCCAGCTTGAATAGGCGGCGCGGGTCTGGGCGATCACGTCCCGCTCGATGGCGATTTCATTCTCCATCGCCTGTCCGGAGCGCGCCTGGGCCTGGCGGATGCGCGCCGATGGCTGGCCGCCCTGGAAAATCGGCACGGTCACGCGCGCGCCCGCCTCTGCCGTGGTCTGTTCCTGCACGAAACTGCCGCCTGCGACATTGCCGCCCAGCGTGCCGAGGAAATTGGCGTAATTGCCCTGGGTATAAAGCTCCAGCCGGGGCAGACGGCTGGCCCGTGCGGTGCGGACATCATCCTCGGATGCCTCATAGCGTTCGCGCGCGGCGATCAGATCGGGATTATTGTCCAGCGCGACCGCCACCGCGATATCGGGCGACTCGGGCAGATTGGGCAGCGGCGGCGGAGCCTCCAGCTGGCCCGGTGCATGGCCGACCAGCTGGATATAGATTTCGCGGCTGCGGATAAGGTTCGATTCCGCCCCCTGCAAATCGCTGCGCGCGATGGCGAGGCGCGATTCGGACTGGGCGACATCGGTGCGGGTCAGGTCGCCAATCTCGAACCGGTCATTGGTCGCCTGCAGATTGACGTCGAGCACGCCGACATTGGCGCGGTTCAGCTGCACGATCGCCTCGTCGCGCATCACGTCCATATAGGCCGCAACGACATTGCTGAAGATGCTGGCCTCGGTCGCGCGCAAATCAGCCTGCCCCGCCTGGACCCGGTCCTTGGCGGCATTCACCGCATTGCGCACCGCACCGCCCGAATAGATCGGCACGGTAAGGTTGACCCCGCCGGTCAGCTGGCGCGAGGGCGAGGTAAAGCTGTTGGCGCTGGTCTTCAGATTTTCCTGATATTGCGCCTGTGCGCCGACACTGGGCAGGCCATCGGCGCGCGCGATGACGACATTCTCGTCCACCGCGCGCTGGCCCGCGCGTGCGCCGGTCAGCACCGGGTTGGTTTCATAGGCGGAGATCAGCGCCTCGCGCAGCGTATCGGCCTTTGCCATGCCCGCGCTGAGGCAGAGCGCCACGGCGCTGGCCGCCATTAACGGGCGAATGCGGTGTTTGGAAACTGTCGTCATGCCGGTACTTTGCCGCCCTGATCCTGTGTCATGTCCTGCCGGTTCCTAGAATTGATAGCCGGCGGGTTTGGCGAATGCGGAGAGCGGGGCAATGTCCGAATCGACAAAGCTGGCCAGCCCGAAGCTGCCGCCCCGCTTGCGGCCATGGGCAAGCCGCGTCACGCCATTTTCGACCAGCCCCGTCACCAGTCGACCACCGTCATCAAGCTGGCCAATCAGGGCATCGGGCAGCTGCTCGACCGCTCCGTCGATGACGATCAGCGAATAGGGCGCGCCCTTGGCATGGCCGGAGGCGAGCGGACCGGTGACGATTTCCACATTGTCATGACCGGCCAGCGCGGTGCGCGCGCGGGCCGCCAGCGCCTCATCCTCTTCAAGCGCAACCACCGAACCGGCCAGCGCGCCCAGCAGGGTGGCGACATAGCCGGTGGAAGCACCGATGAGCAGCACATGATCGCTGCCGGAGATATCGGCGCGGCTGAGCAATAGTCCGGTCGACAGCGGCGGGTTCAGAAAACGGTCACCACCCAGCGACAATGCCCGGTCTATATAGGCCACGGGGGCCTGACCATCGCCGGTGAAATCCTCGCGCAGGGCAACCGCCATCGCGCCGATCACCACCGGATCGCTGACGTCGCTGGGCCGCAACTGGCATTCAACCATGGCCCGGCGCATCGTCGTATAATCGGGGCCTGTCATGTCCGTCATCTGCGCTGCGCCACCTTCGCTCATCGCTGTCCTACCTCAAAATGCGGGCCAGATCGCGTGCGACCCCGAACCAGCCGGAATTGCCGGCCCGATTGCTTTCCATCATGGCCCCGGAACCCGCGAAATACATGATTTCACCCGGAACCACCCTAGTCATTGCGGCCCTGAATAGCCATCCCGTTGCAAGATGCAATCGGCATCGCCGTCCGATGGCGATTATTGGCATAGCTGTGTTATAATAGCAATACAGTAATTACGCGGCGCAAAGCCGATTGCATTGCGGATCGGCTTGGGCTAGGGGCGCTTTTCCCACAACCCGGCGGCTTGTTTCGGCCCTTCCGGGTTCGGCATTGAGGCCCGATGGCGGAGTGGTGACGCAGCGGACTGCAAATCCGTATACGCCGGTTCGATTCCGGCTCGGGCCTCCATTCTCCCGACATTCGCGCTTGAAGCCATCGACCGGACGACAGCGCGCCTCTGCACGCGCGACATGCTGCCATATTGCCCGCCACGCGGCGATGGCATAGACATTGGGGCGAACTCAGTTCCATCGGAGAAACCGGTCATGGGCAGAACAACCATGCGGCTGTGTCCGCCCCCTGGCCCGGCAGAATCGCCGCATGCGGACCTCACCCAGCGTTTTGCCGATGACTTCATGGTCACCTATGCGATTCGCGACGGGAAGATCAGCTATGACACGCCCTGTATAGAGCTGGAATCGGCGACGAACCGGGAAATGTGCCTCAATGCGATAGCGGCCGATCCGGACGGGCAGGACCGGCTGTTCGCCTATACCGTCACCGACAATCTCAACCCGTCCGATCCGCGCGAAATGGATTTTGACCGCTGGAAGGGGCCGGTGGCAGGCCATGATGTCTCCGGCATGACCTGGGGGGAGCGGTGGTACCGCTTTGCCGATCCCGGCCGGGTGGTCGATTATTACCCCAATGCCGTGCTGGCCGGTTCCTGCGCCATTGGCGATGTGACGGCTTTTGACGCCGCGATTGCCGCGGGTGCAAGTCTCAACTGGTCAGACAATGACCGCTCCGGCATCGGCATGGCGATCCAGCACAACCAGCCCGACATGGTCCAGCGGCTGATCGATGCGGGCTGGACCGGCGCGGCATGGCGCGACGCGGTCTGGAAAATGATCCCGGCGGTCGAGAATGGCTATGTCGAAATTGTCGAGATGATCCTCGGCGCCTGTCGCCTCTCGGTCGAGGAACTGTCGCGCCTGATCGGCTATAGCTGCGATACGGCAATGGCCGAACGCCTGCTGGCCGACGGAGCCGATCCCGCCTTTGCGCTCTATGACGGCGAAAACCCGGCATTCCTTGTGCTGCGCTATGAAGCGAAAAAGGGCATACCGCCGCGCATTGCCAATGCCCCTGCGCTGATCCGCTGGTTCGATGCCCATGGCGCGGATATCGCGACGGTCAGCAAGAGCGGCATCACCCTGTTGCTGCAGGCGGTCTGGTCATGGCAGCCCGATGCGATCCGCACATTGCTCGAAATGGGCGCGCCGCTTGACATTAGCTATGAATATGACGGCCAGACCCCGGCCATGGCGGCGCAGAAACAGGGCCATGGCGAAGAGTTTCAGGCGCTGCTCGATGCGGCTGCCCCGCGCACCGAACGCCAGCCGATCCGCTGGTCTCCGCCCGCGCCCGAAGAAGCGACCGAGCCCGAACCGGTCGACACTGGCAATCATCTTCCTGAAGGGGATACGCATCCCTCCGCGTTCCAGCCAGCGTCTGCCGATGCCTGTGATGAGGCCGACGACGAAGAGCGGCAGCCGTCGCCCAGTCCGGACTGGGTCAGGCATACCGGGCTGGTGCTGGCGGCGGCAGGGATACTGGCCCTGCTCGCCAGCGGATTTTCACCGATTGGCTGGGGCTTTCTGGCCATTGGCATAGCCATCATCTTCTATTCGGCACGGCATGGCACGGCGGAACCCGAAGCCGCACAGCCGCGTTTCCCCGCCTCTCCGCCCATTCTGAAATCGGGCACGATTCGCGGCGATGACTATCCCTCGCGTGCGCTGCGCGAGGACGCTGAGGGCAAGGTCGTTGTCGCCATCACCGTGGGGAGCGATGGCAGGCCGTCCGGCGTCTCGGTCGTCACCTCCAGCGGGCATGACAGTCTCGACCAGGCCAGCTGCTCGATCATCCAGCGGCGCTTTCGCTATCATCCCGCGCGCAATGACCGGGGCGATCCGGTCGAGCAGGTGGTGCGGCAGGCGATCACCTGGCAAATTCCCGAGATTGCAGGCGATCTGGATGCGGGCGGCCACGACTATGCAGAGCCCGCGACGCCAGAGCCCGATGCACCTCCTGCCATCACCCATGATCCCGTTCCCTGGCAGCTGCTCTCAAGCCGGACCGAACAGGTCGAGGTCTGGCGGATGACCGACCAGAGTGTCAAATTTCTGGTGCTGGTCCGCGATGCTGCGCAGGGCGTTGAAGTGCTGGAGGCACCCACCAGCAAGACCTGGCTGGGCGATCCGCCCGTCAACACCGGAGAAACGGCAGGCGGCGAAAAGTTTCTCTATGAACTGGAACCGCACCTGCTGACGCCCGATGACCTGCCCGATCTTGAGGCGCTGCCGGAATGGGCCAGGCCGCATCGCGCCGAAATCGCCGCGCGGCTGGCGCGCTTTTCGGCTGGCTGAAATCAGAAAATGCGAGGCCGGGGGACGGGAGAGGGCTCGCCCCCCGGCCAGACGTCATGCATCTCAGAGTATTTTCAGGTCAGATGGATGCATCCGACGACGCCGAAAATACGGCGCAACAAGGCCTAGTGGCGAACCACCCCTTCGATGCTGACGAACAGCATGGCCGCGGTGAACGACACGACCATTCCGACAAAGACCAGCACGGCAGGCTGGCTCAGATATTCGCTCATGAAAATACTCCCGTTCAATTGCCTGTCAGGCAATCGTCTAGGCATTTTGCGGGCCGGCTTCCTTGATCGAAATCAATATCCGCAGGGTTTTCCAGCGGTCGCACCGCCAGCCTGATCAGTCGCGTGCCTCGAACCGGCCAGCCTCCCGGTTCTTCACGACATGGGCGGGATCGAACACCATGCCGTTGATCGCGATATAGATGCCGGGCGGCTTCATCAGCGCCGTGGCGATGGCGAAACCGGCATTGAACACCGCATCGGTGGCGCGCAGCCGGGCAGGCTGCATAGCGCCGGTCAGCACCACCGTCTTGCCGGCAATATCCATCAGGCTCTCCGCCGTCCGGGCCATGGTGTCGGTGCCATGGGTGATCAGCACGCGGGTTGCCGCGCACCCCGCCACCGCCGCATGGATTGCGTCGCGATCCGCATCGGTCAGCTCCAGGCTGTCCTTGCGCATCAGCGAGACCACATCATAGGCAAAGCCGACATTGGCCTCGGTCAAAATCCCCTCGATCGCGGCGCTGCCCACCTGGAATTCGCTGAGCGCGTCGAAATAGACCTTGTCGATGGTCCCGCCGGTCGTGAATATCTGCAAAATCGTGTCTGTCATGGCGATCGCGTCTAGCGCCCTTGCCCGGCTGTCGATAGCCCCTTATCCCGAATGCCGGAGGAAGATGCGAGCATGAGCGCCGATGACAATCTGGAGCATGTCCGTTTCAACGCCAGCCTGTGGATCTGGCGGCCTGACCCTCCCGCCAAAGCGAGCTGGCATTTCGTTACCGTGACCGGTCCCGCCGCCAATGCCATTGCCGCGCGGGCCTTTGAAATGAAGGCGCTGGGCGGATCACGCGGCTTTGGGTCGGTCCGGGTGCAGGCCCGTATCGGCAAGACGCGCTTTGCCACCTCGGTCTTCCCCTCGGCGGAACAGGACGGCTATCTGCTTCCTGTCAAGGCCAGCGTCCGCAAGGCGGAGAATATCGGCGATGGCGACAGCGTGGAGGTGGAACTCGCCTTTTGAACCAAATGCCCGCGATACAGCATGGGGGCATCTTCATTCTGCTGCTGGCTCATCGGTGCCAGCATCATCATCGGACAGATAGCCCATCTGTTCGGCCATCATCGCATTCCAGGGCCGGTTCGGTCCCGTTAGCTGCCGGTCCACATCGCGCGCGATCAGCAGCGCATCGGGATCATCGACAGCTGCGGCCGCACGCAATGCAGCGCTTCTGTCGCGCAGCGCCGCCATGCGCTCCGCCTCCGGAAAAGCCGCAATCTCTGCATAAAGACGCACCGCGCGTGCCCAGGGCGCATCCTCGTCCGGCACATCCTCTGCCCAGCGCGAAAAAGGGCTGGCGAAAGGAACCAAAGCGCCATCTTCGCGCGACAGGATGAACAGCACGGTGCGTCCCGGCTGGAACAGATAGCGGATGCACCCGCCAATATAGGCGAGCGGATGCGCGCTGGTGAGGTCATAGGGATTGCTGGGCAGGGCAAAGCGTTCCGGCGCCAGCGCCATTCCGTACAGGGCAAACGGACCATCAGCCGCCGCGCCCTTGATCGTGACAAGCGGGTCAAGGGTGATGAACCAGTCCTCCGGATCGTCACTTTCCGTATCACCTTCACTGCCATTTGCGTCCGGCACGGCAATCCCGCCCGTCACCCGCGCGATCAGGATCGTATCGGCTCGCTCGACCAGTTCCATATTGGTTGGCACGCGATAGTCATTGCCGACCGAACAGCCCTGAGCAGGCGCAGACAGCAGGGTGGCGGAAATCAGGGACAAGACAGCAAGGATGCGCGCGCGGAGGTTTACACAGTTTACACTGTCCTGAAGGGGAAAAGTGGCCGCCGCAAAACGACCGGCTGACCCGCGCAAATCCGTGCCCGAATCAGGGCGCATGGCACGGCGAACAATATCGCAAAGGCAGGCGGCCATTCTCATCGCACGCCATCATAGCGCATCGACAGATATGTAGGACAGTGCGGAAATGAATTGGGCTTCAGTCGATTTTTCCGGCTTTTCGCAGCAGATCAGCTTCTTCGGAATTTTTTGGCCGATAGGACATGAACTCTCTGGTCCCGAATGTGAGGCCAAGGCGCAGCATGAGATCCCGATCCGTTTCCGAATAAAGTACAGCAATAGCCTTAGGCGAGAGGATATCGCGCGCACCGCCATTCTTGCGAAGCCGTTTCATGAAATCGTCCTGGGCGGCAATTGCCGCGATCTGAACCCGCGATATCGGCATTTCAAGACAGTTTTCAAACAAGGCGGCCAATCGTTTCGTGCCCTTCCCGGCCTGCATGATGCGCTCTCGCAAATCATCATCGATCAATTGCCAGAAATTGGGCGAATAGGGAAAATCCCTTACCAGCCACCAGATGTTGATCCGTGCGGCAGCCGAAAGGCTGGTTTTGGCATCCCGGTTTGCTCCGCTGCGAAGATAGGCGGGCCGGGCCTTGAGCAATCCCACTGCGCAGGTCGATGCATCCTCATTGACCCGCAGCAAAATGCACAGCTGATCAACCGCTTCCGGCGGAATCATCCAGCCAAAACCGCCTCCCGTTGTCGATTTCACATCAACTTCCCTGCCGCCGATCAAGAGATCGAGCACTACACCTTTGGGAACCTGCAGCCAGTCACGCAAAAGAATTTCAAATTTCGTACCGAGATAGGTTTTCTCGGTCTTTTCCAGATCGGACAGGAAATATCGACCGGTCCGCGCGGTATCGATCACTTCATCAATGGCAGAGCGAAAAAAGGAACGAAGCTTTTCCTCAAACAGGGCCTTGCCGCCCACGGCCTTGAACAGATCGCTTTCCAGCTGCGCCAGCAGTTCATGATCAGCATGATTTTCGGGAAGCGCCTGATAGCCGCTGTCCCCGAATAGATTCACGCCACTGCCTGCACGGGGAAAAGCTTTTGCACTGACAGGGCGACACGCAGATTATCTGCGACCGCCTTTGCGACGGGTGGCGGAAAAGCATTCCCGACCTGACGATAGCTTGTCGTCTTCTTGCCAAAGAACTGCCAGTCATCGGGAAAGCCCTGAATGCGAGCGACCATCCGGACCGTCAATCGGGGCATGCCGACAAAATCGGCACCAGGTGCCTCGTTGAACAGGCTCCTGCCCTCGACTCCCAGCGATGCCCACGCCTTGCGGGCACGGGTAGGGCCAAGATCAGGACCGCCGTGCTTTTTCGAACCGCCAACAATGGTCGGAGCAATATCATTGGCATTTTCGGCCCATTTCCGCGCGCCCCGCCAGCCATTTTCCGCCATGAGGTCAACCAATGTCTCGCCAACGGTTCTGGGATTGTGCGGCATGGCCGTGGGCCAATCAAAAGCTTCGACAAGATCGTTCCGGATGGCGACAATCACCACGCGCGGACGCAATTGCGGCACTCCAAAATCAGATGCATTAAGCAAGCGCCAGTCGGTGCGATAACCCAGTTTGCGCAGCTGCTCCTTCAGGCCGTTGCGATAATCCTCGAATACCGCAGACAGAAAACCGCGAACATTCTCGATCATCACCGCCTTGGGCCTGATCTCGTCTATCAGACGGATCGCGGCGGGAAACAGGTTGCGCTCATCCTTTTCGCCCAATTGCTTGCCAGCCATGGAAAAAGGCGGGCAGGGCAATCCGGCAGCGAGCAAGTCCACCCCCTTGAAGGGATGCCCGTCAAAACCGTTCATGTCCTCAATCCGCACATCCCATTGCGGCCGGTTAAGACGCAATGTCGCAGCGAAATCAGGCTCGATCTCGACAAGTGCCGCATGGCGGAATCCGGCCTGTTCAAGGCCAAGGGCCTGACCTCCGGCTCCCGCACAGAATTCGATGGATTGCATTATCGCTTGTTCCTTGTGGCGTGATCGGAACATATCACGAACAAAGGATAATACAATCCCTACTCCGCAGCGATTCCCGCCTGCTTGAACATGTCTTCGCCCTCGTCCTCGGCGGCGGGGCCGTCATCATTCGAGCTTTTCTTCTTGCGGCGGTCGAACGCATCCCAGACATCGTTCCAGTTGCCGCGCGTCGCGCCCTTGGAATATTCGGTGGCGCGGGTTTCGAAGAAATTGGCGTGCTCCACCCCGTTGAGCAGCGGCGCGAGCCAGGGCAGCGGGTGTTCCTCCACCATATAGATTGGCTGAAAGCCCAGCTGGCCCAGCCGCCAGTCGGCGATATAGCGGATATATTTCTTGATTTCCTTGGCGGTCATGCCGCTGACCGGGCCGTCCTGAAAGGCGAGGTCGATAAACGCATCTTCCAGCCGCACGGTTTTCTGGCAGCAATCGATGATATCTTCCTTCACCGCCTTGGTCAGGCAGTCGCGCTCCGCGCAAAAGGCGTGGAACAGCTTGGTGATCCCCTCGCAATGCAGGCTTTCGTCGCGCACCGACCAGCTGACGATCTGGCCCATGCCCTTCATCTTGTTGAAGCGCGGAAAGTTCATCAGCATGGCAAAGCTGGCGAAGAGCTGCAACCCCTCGGTAAAGCCGCCGAACATGGCAAGGGTGCGGGCGATATCGGCATCATTATCGACCCCGAATTCGGAGAGATAATCATGCTTCGCCTTCATCTCCTCATATTCGAGGAACATGCCATATTCGCTTTCGGGCATGCCGATGGTGTCGAGCAGGTGCGAATAGGCGGCGATGTGCACCGTTTCCATGTTGGAAAAGGCGGTCAGCATCATCTTGATCTCAGTCGGCTTGAACACCCGTCCATATTTGTCGTGATAGCAATCCTGCACCTCGACATCGGCCTGGGTGAAGAAGCGGAAGATCTGGGTGAGCAGGTTGCGCTCATGCTCGGAAATCTTCTGCGCCCAGTCGCGGCAGTCCTCGCCCAGCGGCACTTCCTCCGGCATCCAGTGGATCTGCTGCTGGCGCTTCCAGAAATCATAGGCCCAGGGATATTCAAAGGGCTTGTAGGTCTTGCGGGCTTCAAGAAGGGGCATTTTAGAACTCCAAATCCTCAATCTGTCTCAATTCCCCCTCTCCCGCCCGGGAGAAGGGAAAAGGCAGGGCGCGTCACTGGCACGCCAGGCATTCGTCATAATCGGTGGTTTCGCCACCCGTGGCCATCAGCTCGATCTTCTTGGGATCGGCGGTATTGTCCGCCTCCACCCCGCCGGCGAAACCGGCGCGCTGCACCGATTTGGAGCGCAGATAATAGAGCGACTTGATGCCCAGTTCCCAGGCGCGGAAATGCAGCATCAGCAAATCCCATTTGTCGACATCGGCCGGGATGAACAGGTTCAGCGACTGGGCCTGGTCGATAAAGGGGGTACGGTCGGCGGCAAGCTCCAGCAGCCAGCGCTGGTCGATCTCGAAGCTGGTCTTGAACGCATCCTTCTCCTCCATGGTGAGGAAATCGAGATGCTGCACGCTGCCGCCCTTTTCGAGGATCGAGTTCCACACATTGGTGGAATCCTTCGATTTCTCGCGCAGCAGCTTTTCAAGATAGGGGTTCTTGACGACAAAGCTGCCCGACAGGGTCTTGTGCGTGTAGATATTGGCCGGGATCGGCTCGATACAGGCGCTGGTGCCGCCGCAGATGATGGAGATGGACGCGGTCGGCGCGATCGCCATCTTGCACGAAAAGCGCTCCATCACGCCCTGGTCGGCGGCATCGGGGCACGGCCCGCGCTCCTTGGCCAGCATCATCGATGCCTCGCTGGCCTTGGCGTTGATATGCTTGAATATCTTCATGTTCCAGGATTTGGCCAGCGCCGATTCAAAGCCGAGGCCGCGCGCCTGGAGGAAGGAGTGGAAACCCATTACGCCCATGCCGACGCTGCGCTCGCGCTCGGCACTGTATTTGGCGCGCGCCATTTCGGGCGGGGCGCGGTCGATATAATCCTGCAGCACATTATCGAGGAAGCGCATGACATCCTCGATGAACAGCTTGTCGACGCTCCATTCGTCCCATTTTTCGAGGTTGAGCGAGGAGAGGCAGCATACTGCGGTGCGATCCATGCCCAGATGGTCGCGCCCGGTGGGCAGGGTGATCTCGCTGCACAGGTTGGACGTCGAAACCTTCAGGCCAAGGTCGCGATGATGCTTGGGCATCATGCGGTTCACCGTATCGTTGAAGACGATATAGGGCTCGCCCGTCGCCAGCCGGGTTTCGACCAGCTTCTGGAACAGGCTGCGCGCATTGACAGACCCGCGCACGCTGCCGTCCTTGGGGCTTTTCAGCTCGAATTCGCCGCCGTCGCGCACCGCTTCCATGAACTCGTCGGTGAGCAGCACGCCATGGTGCAGGTTGAGCGCCTTGCGGTTGAAATCGCCCGACGGCTTGCGGATTTCAAGGAACTCCTCAATCTCCGGATGGCTGATGTCGAGATAGCAGGCCGCCGATCCGCGGCGCAGCGAACCCTGGGAAATGGCCAGGGTCAGGCTGTCCATAACCCGCACGAACGGAATGATGCCGCTGGTCTTGCCGTTAAGGCCGACCGGCTCGCCAATGCCGCGCACGCTGCCCCAATAGGTGCCGATGCCGCCGCCGCGACTGGCCAGCCAGACATTCTCGTTCCAGGTGTTGACGATGCCTTCCAGGCTGTCATCGACGCTGTTGAGATAGCAGCTGATCGGCAGGCCGCGTCCGGTGCCGCCATTGGACAGGACCGGGGTTGCGGGCATGAACCACAGGCGGCTGATATAGTCATAGAGCCGCTGTGCATGATCGGCATCATCGGCATAGGCATCGGCGACGCGCGCGAACAGATCCTGATAGCTCTCGCCCGGAAGCAGATAGCGATCCTCCAGCGTCTCCTTGCCGAATTCGGTCAGCAGCGCATCGCGCGACGCATCGGTGGTAACGGCAAAGCGCCGCTCGGCGACTGCCTTGCTGTCGCGTGCCACCGGCTTTTCCGCCTGGGCAGGCGCAGCCTCGCCCCTGCCATCTTCCTGTGCGGTCTTTTCCTGCACGATCAATGCCTCTTCCGCAGCACTGGTTGCTGCATTTGCGATTCGCCCGCCGGCCTTCTGGTCCTGAACCGCTGTCTGCGTACCCGTTTCGTCCATATCGACGCTGTTTTCCTTAGCCGTATCCCTGAAATCCATTTCGCCCGTTCCCGATAATAATTCGCTCAACCCATGTTCTTGTCTTGTTCGACTCGGGGCACGAACGTCCCCAATAGCATTTTCAGCATGGGGCCGGGGCAAAACTTTTCCCCAGCCGTCCTGTCCGAAAAGGCCAAGACAAGCCCGCCCGCCGTCGCGGCTCCGCCGCGCGCGGATCAATAACCCCACATTTCTTGGTATGCCCCCTCTGGCCAACCCACCAGACATTGTGCCTTAACCAGAATCAGACGCAAGAGGGTAAATAGGTAATTTACGCTTCGGTTCGTCTCATGTGCGATTCGCTTCGTCGCAGGCTTATCATGCTGCAGCGCAGCGACGCGCCGACAATGGCGACCTTGGCAAAGTGCAACCCGGCAATGTGCAAAATTTTTCCACCGCATGATTTCCTGTGGGAAAGGGCCAGTGCGCAAATCTGTCCACAGGCTGGTGCGCGCAAATTACCGCCCGGCGAGTCGTTTTTGACCAAGTGCAATTGGCCAAAGCTGCGCTATAAGAATGTCCGCACGATCCGCGCCCGATCCGCGACCAGGGGCGGCGCATGACAATCGAGGGGGCAAGAGCATGACCGTGACCATCAAGCAAGCCGATCTGATCGACAGCGTGGCCGATGCGCTGCAATTCATCAGCTATTATCACCCGATGGATTATATCCGCGCGCTCGGCAAAGCCTATGAGGCGGAGAAATCCCCCGCCGCCAAGGACGCCATTGCCCAGATACTGACCAACAGCCGGATGTGCGCCGAGGGGCATCGCCCGATCTGCCAGGATACCGGCATCGTCAACGTGTTCGTCAAATGGGGCATGGATTGCCGGCTGGATGCGACCGACCGGCCGCTGCAGGATATTGTCGATGAAGGCGTGCGCCGCGCCTATCTGCACCCGGAGAACAAGCTGCGCGCATCGGTGCTGACCGATCCCGCCTTCACCCGCCGCAATACCAAGGACAACACCCCCTGCGTGCTGCATGTCGAGATGGTGCCCGGCGCCAAGGTGCATGTCGATGTCGCGGCCAAGGGCGGCGGCAGCGAGAACAAGTCGAAATTCAAGATGATGAATCCCAGCGACAATATCATCGACTGGGTGCTGGAGATGGTGCCGCAAATGGGCGCGGGCTGGTGTCCGCCGGGCATGCTGGGCATCGGCATTGGCGGGACGGCGGAGCATGCCGTGCTGCTGGCCAAGCAGGCGCTGATGGAACCCATCGACATGGGGCCGCTCAAGGAACGCGGTCCGAACAGCGATCTGGAGGAAATGCGGATCGAGATATTCGACAAGGTCAATGCGCTGGGCATCGGCGCACAGGGGCTGGGCGGGCTTTCCACCATCCTGGACGTCAAGATCAAGGACGCGCCCTGCCATGCCGCGGGCAAGCCGGTGGCGATGATCCCCAATTGCGCCGCGACCCGGCATGCGCATTTCACCCTGGACGGATCTGGCCCGTCCTATCTGGAAGCGCCCAAGCTGGATGAATGGCCAGACGTCAACTGGGCACCGAGCAGCGAGGCGAAGCGGGTCTATCTCGACAAGCTGACATCCGAAGAGGTGCAGAGCTGGAAGCATGGCGACCGGCTGCTGCTCAACGGCAAGATGCTGACCGGACGCGACGCCGCGCACAAGCGGATCAAGGACATGCTGGATGCGGGCGAGGAACTGCCCGTCGATTTCAAAGGACGGGTCATCTATTATGTCGGCCCCGTCGATCCGGTGGGCGAGGAAGTGGTCGGCCCCGCAGGCCCCACTACTGCGACCCGCATGGACAAGTTCACGCGCATGATGCTGGAACAGGGACTGCTGGGCATGGTCGGCAAGGCCGAGCGCGGCGAGGCGGCCATTGCCGCGATCAAGGACCATAAATCGGCCTATCTGATGGCGGTGGGCGGCAGCGCCTATCTGGTCGCCCGCGCAATCAAGGGTTCGAAAATCGTCGGCTTTGGCGATCTTGGCATGGAGGCGATCTACGAGTTCGAGGTGCAGGACATGCCGGTAACGGTGGCGGTCGATTCCGAAGGCCAGTCGGTCCACCATCTCGCTCCGCTGGTCTGGCAGGAAAAGATCCGCAAGGAAGGGCTGCTCGAGAAGGCTTGAGACAGGACGTCCGGAGCCGTGGCGCGATGAGCATTTTCACACTGTCGCCGGTCGGGCATGTGCGGGGCGGCCGCACCGAGGCGCTGGACGATGACTGGGACAGCGAACGCGCCATAATAGAGCTTGTAGCGGGCTTCGATGCGGATGCGCTGGCAGGGCTGGAGGATTTCAGCCATGCCGAGATCATATTCCTGTTCGATCAGGTGCCCGATGATCGCATCGAGCGCGGCGCGCGGCATCCCCGCGGGCGGCAAGACTGGCCGCTGGTCGGCATTTTTGCCCAGCGCGGAAAGAACCGCCCCAATCGCATCGGGGTTACCAGTTGTCTTGTCGAACGCGTGGAGGGCGTGCGCCTTCATGTGCGCGGCCTTGATGCCATTGACGGCACGCCGGTGCTGGATATCAAGCCGGTGATGCGCGGCTTTCTGCCGCGCGGCACTGTACGCGAACCGGAATGGGCCAGGGAAATCATGGCCGAATACTGGCAGAGCAAGGTCAAATAGTCATGCAAGGATCAGGCTTCACTCGGACCGCTGCTGTACCGGCATAGGCGCGTTTGGAGGATTTTCCCGCGCGCCGAAACGCGCTATCCTGCAGCCATGACAGACAACAGCGCATCCGAACTCAATGGCGTCGCGCATATCATCCTGACCGCAGGGGATTTCGAGCGCTCCACCCGGTTCTGGCGCCAGATGATCGATTATCTGGGGCTGAAGCTGGTGCTGGACAGTGACGCGATGCTCTATGGCGTGGGCGGACGCACCGCCATCGGTATCCGCACCGGCAGTGCGGAAAATGAGGGCCGCCGGTTCGATCAGGGCGCGCCCGGCCTGCACCATGTTTGCTTTCGCATGCGCGATCGCGAATCCGTCGACCGGCTCGGCGCATGGCTTGCCGGAAAGGATGTCACCATCGTCCATGCCCCGCAGGAAGAACCATGGGCGCCGGGCTATTATTCGATCCTGTTCGAGGACCCTGACGGCATTCGCATCGAGTTCAACCATGTCCCCGGCGCAGGCTTGCTCGCAAAGCATAGCAAGGGGGTTGGCGGCACGGGCGAAAACGCGCAACAGCGGCCATAGCCAGATGACATGACAGCGAACGCGGCAGATGACCGGGCTTGTCATTTGCCTTGCCGCGCCAGTCTCGTCTAGTCTGCCGGTCATGACGATATTCCGCACCGCCCTTGCCGGGCTTGCCGCGCTGTGCTGCGCGCTGGCACCATCGCCCTCCGCCGCCCAGACCGAGGCGCAAAAGGCCGAGGTGCAGCAGGCCTATCAGCAATATGTCGCGCTGCTTTCCGTGCGGGAGCTGGCCGCGCATTGCGACTATGTCGGCCCGATCACGCAGCAGGCGGCACTCTATGGCGCGCGCGACCTGCGCGGCAATTTGATCCGCATCGGCGCGATCAGCCAGGAGGATGCCGATGCCCGCGAGGCGCAGATGGCAAGCGGCATGGCGAATGTCGATTGCGACGAATCCATATCGCGGCCGGACCTGCGCGGCGCGCGCCTCTTTGCCGAATTCAAGGCCGAGGAATATTTCTCGACCTGGCACCATTATCGCGCACTGGCCAAGGCGCATGAGGCAGCGGGCGGGGCGATCTCCGATTTCGGCTGCGGGCCGCAAATCCCCTGGGCGGATATTGACAGCGCCGGCTTCATCCTTGCCCGCGCAACCGGAAAGCTCGCCGCGCGCCCGGGCGGCCAGGACCATATCGCCACCGTCCGCAAGCGCGCCGCACAGCTGCGCGCAACCTGCCTGGCGAATCCGGATTCGGTGCTCCAGACCAGCCTCGCCCCGATGCTGAAGCTGGCAATGGAGACGAAGGAATTCTAGCGGCGGATGGCGAGTTCCATTTGGCTCTGGCCCTCTCCCCTGAAGGGGAGAGGGGAATGCCGCTGAAATCGTCCGCTTCATTCACAGCGCACGGGATGTGAAGGGTATGGGGATTTAGTGCGGTGTCAGCGTAATTTCGCTCACCCCTCCGCCAGCGTCGCCGCGACGAGCGCATTGGCATGGCCATGGCCCATGGCGTGCTCTTCCTTGAGCATCTTCACCAGTTCCATATGCTTTGCAGGCAGGTGCTGGCGGATCAGCGCCTGCCATTCGCTGACCGGCTTGCCATATTTCTTCTCGATCGACGGGAAATAGGAGGCGGGGCCTTTCACCTTGCCGTCAGTCATGCTCGCGGTCGCCCGCGCCGATATAAAGCTCCCGCCCGCCTTCATTATAGATACGGCTCATCTCGCGCATTCCCGCTTCGGCAGCGGCCTTGCTGGCCATCGCCGCATCATGGCCGCTGGTATCGGCGGCGATGAAGCCCTCGACACCCTGATTCTGCTTCGCGGCGAAATCGCGCACTTCCTGGCTGATCTTCATGCTGCAGAATTTCGGCCCGCACATGGAGCAGAAATGGGCGGTCTTGGCGCCTTCGGCGGGGAGCGTCTGATCATGATATTGCTCCGCCGTATCGGGATCGAGCGACAGGTTGAACTGGTCGCGCCAGCGGAATTCGAACCGCGCCTTGCTGAGCGCGTCGTCGCGCACCTGCGCCGCCGGATGCCCCTTGGCAAGGTCCGCCGCATGGGCGGCCAGCTTGTAGGTGACGACCCCGACCTTCACATCGTCACGGTCGGGCAGGCCGAGATGCTCCTTGGGCGTGACATAGCAGAGCATCGCCGTGCCATACCAGCCGATCTGCGCCGCGCCGATGCCGCTGGTGATATGGTCATAGCCGGGCGCGATATCGGTGGTGAGCGGCCCGAGCGTGTAAAAGGGTGCTTCGCCGCAGACCTGCAGCTGCTTTTCCATATTCTCCCTGATCTTGTGCATCGGCACATGGCCGGGGCCTTCGATCATCACCTGCACATCCTGTTTCCAGGCGCGATGGGTCAGCTCGCCCAGCGTGTAGAGCTCGGCAAACTGCGCCTCGTCATTGGCATCGGCGATGGAGCCGGGGCGCAGGCCATCGCCCAGCGAATAGGCGATGTCATAGGCCTTCATGATCTCGGTAATCTCGTCGAAATGCTCATAGAGAAAGCTTTCGCGATGATGGGCGAGGCACCATTTCGCCATGATCGATCCGCCGCGCGACACGATACCGGTAACGCGCTTTGCGGCGAGCGGCACATAGGGCAGGCGCACGCCGGCATGGATGGTGAAATAGTCGACGCCCTGCTCCGCCTGCTCGATCAGCGTATCGCGGAAAATCTCCCAGGTCAGTTCCTCGGCAATGCCGCCGACCTTTTCCAGCGCCTGATAGATGGGGACGGTGCCGATCGGCACGGGCGAGTTGCGGATGATCCATTCGCGCGTGTCATGAATGTTGCGCCCGGTGGAAAGGTCCATCACCGTATCCGCGCCCCAGCGGATCGACCAGACCATCTTGTCCACCTCATTGGCGACATCGGATGCGACCGCGCTGTTGCCGATATTGGCGTTTATCTTGACCAGGAAGTTGCGGCCAATGGCCATCGGCTCGGTTTCCGGGTGGTTGATGTTGCTGGGGATGATGGCGCGGCCGCGCGCCACCTCGTCACGCACGAATTCCGGCGTCACATAATCGGGAATGGATGCGCCGAAGCTTTCTCCGTCGCGAATATAGTTGGCAAGACGCTCGCGGCCCAGATTCTCGCGCTCGGCAACATATTCCATCTCCGGCGTGATGATGCCGCGCCGGGCATAGTGCATCTGGCTGACATTCATGCCGGGCTTTGCGCGCAGCGGGCGCTTGACCACGTTCGGGAAGGGGCGAACCCCGCCGCTGCGGTCCGGGCCAAGCTGGCCATTATCCTCCGGCTTTACCGTGCGGGCATCATATTGCTCGACATCGCCGCGCGCCATGATCCACTCGCGGCGATGCGCGGGCAGCCCGGCATGGATATCGATCAGCGCATCGGGATCGGTATAGGGGCCGGACGTGTCATAGACGCGAATACTCGGCTCGCCGCCTGCAAGGTCGATCTCGCGCATGGCGACGCGAATGCCGCTGCCCGATTTGGCCGCGACATGCACCTTGCGGCTGCCCCTGATGGGGCCGGTGGTAACGCCGATTTCGGTCTTTGCGGGAATGTCTGCCATGGACGGCCTTTCTGCTGGATGGAATTGAAAGAGAAGGAATTGCGGAAACGGAGCGGGGTGACGGGCCTTCAGACCTGGAGCCGCACAAAGCCGATGGCGAGCGCGGCTACGCCGAAGACCAGCGCGAAACACGCCCATGCCTTTGTGCCATGGCGCAGCAGGCCAAGGCCGATGCGGCCGAAATGATCGGGAATGGCCAGCCAGCAAATGCCCTCCAGCGCCGCACCCGCGCCGACAACGGCGATCAGGATGGAAAGCCAGTCGGCCGGATCATAGGGCATTGCCATCAGGATCGCGAAGCCGAGCGCGACCAGCACGATGCCGATGATGAATTGCAGCGCCTTTGACTGGTCCAGCTCGCGGATCATCCGGTCCCAGCTGCCGGGCAGGCGCAATTCGCCAATGCCCGCAGCGGCGGAATAGCCGCCGAGCGCGATCATGAACCATCCGGCGGAATTGGCGAGGGCAGGCATGGCATTTCCTTTCCGCACCGGCGGCAAGGAATGCGGACTTTGGGGCGTTATCGGGCACCGGGTCCACTCCCTCCCTCCGCCGATGCTAATCGGTTCAGGTTCGACGGGTCGCAGCGAAATGCGCGCTGCCTCTCAACCGCCTATCGCGGCCCCCCGGGGAATAGGCCGAATGTTAGGGGCAAGCCGCGCGCCTGTCCAGCGGCGATAGGAAAGGAGGCAGTTGGCAAGATACGTCCAAAATGGACCAATCCAGATTGACTCGCTGTCCCGGGCGCAGCATCACGCATTACCAACTGGGGAAGGGACGCTTCATGAAATCACTGATTCTCGCCTTGTCGGGCGGCGCGATGGCGCTTGCTCCGATCGCTGCCGCTGCGCAGGAAACAAATGCCGACGAGGCTGTCATGCCGGAGGCCGCTGTCGATGCAGTGGTCACGACACCGGTCAGCAGCACCAAAAAGGTCGTGCTGCCGGCCAATACCGAAATCCTGCTCAGCATGAATGAGGAACTGAATACCAAGAAGAACAAGGAAGGCGACACATTCTATATGTCTGTCGTCCATGATGTGATTCTCGACAATCATATCGTCATTCCAAAGGGCAGCCGGGCGACCGGTGAAATCACCTGGAAAACCGGCAAGGGCGCGTTCGGCAAGTCCGGCAAGATGGAAATCGAGCTGCACTATCTGGAACTGAACGGCCAGAGAGTACCGCTGGTCGGAACCTTTCGGCAGGAAGGCGAAGGCAATACCGTAGCGACAGTCGCAGGTGTGGTCGCCGTTGGCGTGTTCGCCGTGTTCATCACCGGCAAGACCGGCGTGATCCCCCGGGGCCGCGAACTGATGGTCCACACCAAGGATGACCTGCCCGTCGCCTTTGCAGCGGCGGCGGCACCACCGGCTCCGCGCGTCATCGCCAAGCCCGTTGCGGAAACCGAGGCAGCTGCCGAACCGGCCGCTGACGAGGCCGAGGCAGCGGTAGCGGCCGACGCTACGCTTTGAATATATGACCTGTCGCCCGCCCGCTTGCCGGGCGGGCCGCAGCGTCAGAAATTATAGGCAATGCCAAGGCCGCCGAGCCATTGATCGGCATTGCCCGCATCCTCGACAATCGGCGAGCGGGCATGGCTGCCCATGACGCGGCCATATTGCGCGCCGCCGACCAGCACGAAGCCCTTGCGCAGATCGCCCGAAAGCGCCTTGGCGGCGGCCAGGCCAAGCGTCATCTTGCCAGCCTCGGTCTTGCGCCCGGCATCGCTGTAGACGGCAAGGCCACTGGCAAGGCTTTCCGCAGCGGTGACGTCATAATAGGTCCGGCCATAGCCCTTGCCGTAAAAATTGACCGAAGCCGACATGCCGATAAAGGTCGTGCGCGACAGGGGCGTGCCATATTCTATGGTGGGCGAGACCAGCCAGCTGTCATGCACGCCGCTGACATCGTGCAGCGCAGTGACGCGCAACCCGATCTGGTCATATTTTCCGGTCAGGACACCGCGGTGGCTGAGCCCTGCCGTCAGGCCGAGTTCAAGCGCGCGATCCCGCTTGCCGGTGGCGTTCACCTGCGCGTCACCGGTGCTGCCCGATCGCTCGCTGCGCAGGTTGATCATCGGACCCAGCTTGAAATCGGTCTTGGCACCGGCATGCTCGCGGATCAGGTCGACGCGCAAATTGGTGCCCCGGGTGGAGAAGGAGAAACCCTTGACGCGCCCGCGCAGCATCAGCGCGGGCAATATGGTACGGTCATCCGATCCGTTATAGCTTGGCGCGGTCAGCACCCCGGCGGCAATGGTTACATAATCGCGCGGCCAGCGCGTCTCGCCATCCAGCGTGGTCTCTTCGCCATCCAGAGCGACTTCCGCCTCAACCTCGACAATCGATGCGACGGCGCCATCGGCCTCCTGCACATCCCCGGAACCGTCCAGATCATAATCGAGATAGGCCGCATCTGCCGCCATGGCCGGGGACGCGGCAACGGCCAGCACCAGCAGGGGCGTGAAATGCAAGCGAACCATGCGCGCAATTCTGTGCGAACTTCGCAGCTTGCGCAATAATCCTGTCACAATCGGGCACTCGGCTGGGCGCATTCCGCACACGCTCCAGGGGGATAATGGCGATTGAAACGCTGCGAGACGAACCTACGGCCCGAAAATCAAAGAAAATATTTGATTTTGACGCGCTGGCTGACGGCGCCCTGGCTGGCCGAGAACAGCGCATTGGTGAATTTCGGCGGTCCAAAGGTAAATCTGGGGTTGCGCGAAAAGCCCACGCCTTCGCGCGGAATCCCGGCAAACGTGTCGAGCCGCGAATTCGCATTCTCGTCATGGACAACCGACAGGGCATAATCGCCGACCGGCAGCGCGGCGAAGGTTATGTGAGGCGATGCCGCGTCAACGGTGCGGCGAAACGCCTCCGGATCATCCTGGCAATCGGGAAAATGGGTCTTGTCGCGTGTCAGGCACAGCTGGAGCAGCCCCTTTGAGGAACGCAGCTGGTCCACCTCGACCGTCAGCGTGCTGACCGGAGCGGCTGCGGGCAGCATGGCAAGCGCGACCCCGCCGATGATTATGGCTCTTGCAATGTTCAAGGACGATCTCCCCGGGACCAGTCGGAAGGCGGCGACCCTTATTGCCGCCCGAACCGGCCCAATCCGTCATCGGTGCCGCATAGCCTATCCCAGAAGCGGAAATAAAGGCCATAGTTGCACTGGTAACGATCATGGTGCCGCTGATGATGGCTGGCGGTTATCAGCCATTCGCCTAACCGGCCATGAACAAGCCAGCGGGGAAACAGCTCCCACCCCATATGGTTGGTGACGCCCATAACCGTCATGATCGCCAGCACAAGCCCCAGCATGGCGATATGGATCGGGATCAGGAAAACCAGCGCGGGAATGACGACGGCACCCGTAATCGCCTCGACCGGATGAAAGCTCATCGCCGCCCATGCGGTTGGCGGGCGGCTGTCATGATGCACGGCATGGGCGATGCGGAACAGCCGCGGCCGGTGCATCCAGCGATGCGTCCAGTAGAACCAGCTGTCATGCGCGAACAGATAGAGCAGCAGCGACACCGGCAGCCACCAGAGCGGCATGGCGTCCCATTGCTCGTAGATCCGCGTCCAGCCGCGATTCTGCCAGCCCCAGGCGACGATCCCGGCTGGTATGCCATAGATTGCCGCACTGGCCAGCGACCATCCGATCTCCCGCCGGATCTGCGACTTCAGCCCTTTGTACAGCCCCGGCCGCACCCGCCCTGTGGCCCAGGCAAAGCCGCCGCTGGTCAGCAGATAGCGCAGACCGACGATCAGGGTCATGACAAGCGCGGAAAACAGGATGGCGGCGACCGGCGACATGACCCATCGCTATCGCATTTCATCCACCGCGCAAACAGCAGAGATCGGCGGCACCGCAAAAATAGATTGCAAAATGCAACCAGATTGCCATGCTCGGGCAGGACTCAAGATAACAGATGCGAGAGGAACCGGGCATGATCATCTATGGCAACAGCATTTCCCCCTTTGTCAAAAAGGTGCTGGTCTATTGTGCAGAGCGCGGCATTGCCGTCGACAACAAGGTGATCGGTTTCGACAATCCCGATCCCGGCTTTCAGGAGGCATCGCCGTTCCGCAAAATCCCCGCCATGCGCGAGGATGACGGCTTCACCCTCGCCGATTCCAGTGCCATCGTCCATTATCTCGAAGCGCAGAATCCGGAGGGCGGCCTGATCCCCGCCGATGCGCGCGCGCGCGCAAAGACCATCTGGTTCGATGAAGCGGGCGACACCGTCATCGCGGCGGCGGGCGGCAAGATATTCTTCAACCGTGTCGTCTGTCCGCTTTTCCTTGGCAGGCCGGGCGATCTGGCCATGGCCGATGCGGCGGAACGCGATGAACTGCCGCCGCTGCTCGACTGGCTGGAGACGCAGATTACCGATAGCGGCTATCTGGTCGGTGACCGTTTCAGCCTGGCCGATATCGCCATTGCCTGCCCGTTCGTGAACTTTCAGCATTGCGATATCCGGCCCGACCCGGCGACGCATCCCCGGCTTTCCGCATGGCTGGAAACGATGTTCGCGCGGCCCAGCTTTGCCATGATCGCAGGCGAGCGCGCCTTTATCGACAAGATGCGGGCCAGGCAAAGCCAGGACGCCTGATCCGGGCAGCAATTTCCGTCCGTTTCGGCCTTTTCAGCCCCGCCTTGCTCGGCTAGTCCGATGCGGCATGACAGCGGGCATGAAATCCAGAAGGTGCAACCTTGCCATATTGGGCGGCGGCCTGGCCGGCAGCCTGATTGCGCTCGCGCTGGCCAGCCGGCGCCCCGATCTCGATATCGTGCTGATCGAGCAGGATGACAGGCTGGGCGGCAACCATATCTGGTCATTTTTCGGGCCTGATATTGCGGCGGCTGATCGCTGGCTGATCACCCCGCTGATCTGCCAGGGCTGGCGCGGCTATGATGTCCGCTTCCCCGCGCACAGCCGGACGCTCTCCACAACCTATTATTCGATCCTGTCGGACCGGCTGGATGCGCATGTCCGCAAGTCCCTGCCCGCAGCATCGATCCTGACCGGCGTGCGCGCCATCGCCGCCAGCCAGACCAATGTCGTGCTGAACAACGGCACCCGGATCGAGGCCGATGGCGTGATCGATGCACGCGGCGGAGGCAGCCTGTCTCACCTCAATTGCGGATGGCAGAAATTCATGGGCCAGATGCTCGACCTTGCCGAACCGCACGGGCTGGACCGGCCGATCGTGATGGACGCAACGGTCGGGCAGATTGACGGCTATCGCTTCGTCTATTGCCTGCCCTTCGGACCCAGACAGGTGTTCGTCGAGGACACCTATTATAGCGAGGACCGGCGGATCGATGTGCCGCAGCTGGAGGGGCGGATCGCCGAATATGCAGAGCGGCAGGGATGGCAGGTTACGGCCATGGGCCGCCGCGAGACCGGGGCACTGCCGGTTGTGTGGGGCGGCGATTTCGCCCGCTACTGGCAATCGACCGGCGGCGACGTTGCCAAGGCGGGGGTCCGGGCGGGCCTGTTCCATGGCCTGACCGGCTATTCGCTGCCCAGCGCCGTGCGCATGGCCATTGCCATGACCCGCATGAAATCACTGCGCGGCGATGCACTGGCAAAGTTCAGCCGCCAGCAGGGGCTGGATCACTGGCATGATGACGCATTTTACCGGATGCTTTCCAACATGCTGTTCAATGCCGCCGATCCAAAGGAACGCTACAAGGTGCTCGAACGCTTTTACCGCCTGCCGCAATCGCTGATCAGCCGTTTCTATGCAGGCCGGTCGACGCTGGCGGACAAGGGCCGGGTGCTGATCGGCAAGCCGCCAGTGCCGATCGGCAAGGCGATTGGCGCGCTGGCCGGAAGCGGCCGAAAGGTTGACGCATGAAAAAGGCTGCAGTGGTCGGCGCGGGCATGGGCGGACTGGCGCTGGCCATCCGCCTGCAATCGGCGGGCATCGCCACCACCATCATCGAGGGACGCGACAAGCCGGGCGGGCGCGCCTATTTCTGGGAGCGCGACGGCTTTACCTTCGATGCCGGCCCCACCGTCATCACCGATCCGCCCTGCCTTGAGGAGCTGTGGCAGCTCAGCGGACAGGATATTGCGCGCGATGTCGATCTTGTCCCGGTCATGCCCTTTTACCGGCTGAACTGGCCCGACGGCACCAATTTCGATTATTCCAATGACGAGGAACAGCTGCGCATCGAGATTGAAAAGCTCAATCCGCGCGATGTTGCAGGCTATGAGAAATTCCTGCGCTACAGTGCGGGTGTCCATGATGAAGGCTATGTAAAGCTGGGCACCAAGGCGTTTCTGGACTTTGCCTCGATGATCCGCGCCGCGCCCGCGCTGATGAAATACCAGGCCTGGCGCTCGGTCTATTCGATCGTGTCATCCTATGTGAAGGATGAACGGCTGCGCCAGGCGCTGAGCTTTCACACGCTGCTGGTCGGTGGCAACCCGATGAAGACCAGCGCGATCTACGCGCTGATCCACAAGCTGGAAAAGGATGGCGGCGTGTGGTTCGCCAGGGGCGGCACCAACCGGCTGGTGGCGGGCATGGTGGCGCTGTTCGAGCGGCTGGGCGGAACATTGCGGCTGGGCGATGCGGTGACGCGGATCGATACCATGGGCGACAAGGTGACCGGCCTTGCGACAAAGAGCGGCTGGTCCGATCAGTTCGACGCCATCGCCTCCAATGCCGATATCGTCCACAGCTATGGCGATCTGCTGGCCCATGCGCCGCGTGGCCGCCGCATGGCATCGGGCCTCAAGCGGCGCAAATTCTCCCCCTCGCTGTTCGTCGTCCATTTCGGCATCAAGGGCAGCTGGCCCGGCATCCCGCACCATATGATCCTGTTCGGGCCGCGCTATAAAGGCCTGCTCGACGACATTTACGATCATGGCGTGCTGTCGCGCGACTTCTCGCTCTATCTGCACCATCCGACCGTGACCGATCCCGCCATGGCGCCGCCGGGACACAGCACTTTCTACGCGCTCGCCCCCGTCCCGCACCAGGGCAAGCTGCCGGTCGACTGGAGCATGGTGGGGCCGGAATATGAAAAGCGTATCCTGGACGAGATCGGCCATCGCCTGATCCCCGATATCCATGACCGGATCGTCACCAAATTCCATTATGCGCCGAGCGATTTCAGCCATGATCTCAACGCGCACCTTGGCAGCGCCTTCAGCCTTGAACCGGTGCTGACGCAGAGCGCCTGGTTCCGCACCCATAATCGCGACGACGCCATCCCCAATCTCTATTTCACCGGAGCGGGGACGCATCCCGGCGCGGGCATTCCCGGCGTTGTCGGCAGCGCCAAGGCGACGGCGCAACTGATGCTGGAGGATCTGCTGGGATGAAGACGATGAAGCGCATCGCGGTTTATTGCGGATCGGCATCGCCCGCCGACCCGGTCTATATCGAGACCGCCCGCATGGTCGGTGCAGAGCTGGCCCGGCGCGGCATCGGCACCGTTTATGGCGGCGGACGGCTGGGCCTGATGGGTGCGGTTGCCGACAGCGCCCTGGCGGCGGGCGGCGAAGTGATCGGCATCATTCCCGAAGCGCTCAAAAATGCGGAGGTCGCGCATCATGGCTGTACCGAGCTGCACATCGTATCCGGCATGCATGAGCGCAAGCGCCTGTTCACCGATCTGTCGGACGGCTTTCTTGTGCTGCCCGGCGGGGTCGGCACGATGGACGAATTATGGGAGGCGGTGAGCTGGTCCCAGCTTGGCTATCACAATGATCCGGTGGGGCTGCTGAACGTCGCGGGCTATTATGACACGCTGATCGCCTTTTACGCCAAAATGGCGGAGACCGGCTTTGTTCGTCCCCAGCATAGCGGCATCTTGCTGATCGACGGGACGCTTGATGCGCTGCTCGACAAGATGGCAAATTACCAGCCGCACAAGACCATTTTCGCGATGAAGGCGGAGGATTTGTGAGCGCCCCGGCGGATCGCGCGGCGCTGGTCGAATTTGCCCGCGACACCATCGCCAGGGGATCGAAGTCCTTTGCCATGGCATCGCGCCTGTTCGACCGGACGACGCGCGAGCGTGCCTGGCTGCTCTATGCCTGGTGCCGCCGCTGCGACGACCTGGCCGACGGGCAGGAGCTTGGCCATGGCATGGCAGTCACCCATGACGCGATGGCAAGGGTCGCCCGCATCCGCACCCAGACCGAATGCGCGCTGGCCGGCGAGCCGGTCGACGACCCGGCCTTTGCCGCGCTGGCACTGGTCGCCAGGGAATGTCGCCTGCCGCGCCGCTACATCATGGACGTGATCGAGGGCTTTGACCTGGACGCCGCCGAATGGCGGCCGCGCACCACCGCGGACCTGCTGCAATATTGCTATCATGTCGCAGGCGCGGTCGGCTGCCTGATGGCGGTGGTGATGGGCGTCAATCCCGATGACAGCGAGACGCTGGACCGGGCCTGCGACCTGGGCCTGGCATTTCAGCTAGCCAATATCGCCCGCGATATCGAGGAGGATGACAGCGCCGACCGCTGCTATCTGCCCATTGAATGGCTGGTCGAAAAGGATATTGCGCCGGGCGAGCATATGAAACCCTGGTATCGCCCGCAGCTGGCGGAGCTGGCGGCGCGGCTGGCCGATATGGCGGCGCTGTATCATGCATCGGCGCGGGTCGGCGCGGCCCGCCTGCCCTTTCGGGCGCGCTGGGCGGTTCTGGCGGCGGGCGGCATCTATGGCGACATCGCCCGCAAGGTCCGCGCGCGCGGCGAGGCTGCCTGGGACCATCGCACGATAATCCGCAAGCGCCGCAAGTCATTCTGGCTGGTGCGCAGCCTGTTGCGCGCCATCCGCACCCCGCCATCGGCGGACCGCACCGGCCTGTGGACCCGGCCATCGGCAATGGCGTGACCCATCACCGCCCTTGCCATGCACGGCATCGGCCCTATCTTTCGGAAGGCCCGAAAGCCGCAAGACAAGCAGAAATGAGCAAAGCATGGCAGAAGAAAGCGTAATATTGGCGGGGGGCTGCTTCTGGTGCACCGAAGCTGTCTTCAACGATGTTATCGGCGTGACCCATGTCGAGAGCATCTATATTGGCGGGCACACCGAAAACCCGACCTATCGGGAGGTTTGCGGCGGCAATACCGGCCATGCCGAGGCGATCCGGATCACCTTCGACCCTGACCGGGTCGCGCTTGACGACCTGCTCGACATATTCTTTGCGACGCATGATCCGACGACGCTCAACCGCCAGGGCAATGATGTCGGCACGCAATACCGGTCCGCCATGTTCCCGGCCAGCGCCGGACAGGAAGCAGCGATGATCGCTGCCCGGGATCGTGCCGCGACCGGCTGGCCCGCGCCGATTGTCACCACCATCGAACGGGCGGAGGATTATTATCCCGCCGAGGATTATCATCAGGAATATTGGCAGGGCGAGGGACAGCGCAATCCCTATTGCCTGGCCGTCATTCCGCCCAAGCTGCAAAAGCTGCGCAAGAGCTTTGCAAACCGGGTCAAGCCGGACGCCCAGCCATGAAGCCGATCCGCAAGGCCGTTTTCCCCGTCGCCGGTCTCGGCACCCGTTTCCTGCCCGCCACCAAGGCGATCCCCAAGGAGATGCTGCCCATCGTCGACCGGCCGCTTATCCAATATGCAGTGGACGAGGCGCGCGAGGCGGGCATCGAGCAGATGATCTTCGTCACCGGACGCGGCAAGAGCGCCATCGAGGACCATTTCGATATCGCCTTCGAGCTGGAAAAGACCATGGCGGAGCGCGGCAAGTCGCTGGAGGTGCTGGAACCGACCCGGCTTGGCCCCGGCAATTGCGCCTATGTCCGCCAGCAGGAACCGCTGGGCCTGGGCCATGCGATCTGGTGCGCGCGCGATATTGTGGGTGACGAGCCCTTTGCGATCTTCCTGCCTGACGAGTTCATGGTCGGCAGCCCCGGCTGCATGAAGCAGATGGTCGATGCCTATGCCCGGCTGGGCGGCAATCTGCTGAGCGTGCTCGAAGTGCCGCGCAAGGCGGTGTCGAGCTATGGTGTCATCGCGCGGGGCGCGCAGCAGGGCGCGATTACCGAGGTGACGGGCCTGGTCGAAAAGCCGCGCGTCGAGGATGCACCGTCCAACCTCATCATCTCCGGACGCTATATCCTGCAGCCAGAGGTCATGCGGACGCTGGAAAAGCAGGAAGCAGGTGCCGGTGGAGAAATCCAGCTGACCGATGCCATGGCGCGGATGATCGGCAGCCAGCCATTCCATGCGGTCACCTTTGACGGCAAGCGCTATGATTGCGGGTCGAAGGCGGGATATATCCAGGCCAATCTGGCACTGGCGCTGGAACGCGAGGATATGGCAGAGGAAGTGCGCGCCTTTGCGCTGGACCTGCTGCAATAGCATCCGGATGCAGCGCGCGATGATCTTGCCGCCGCGTTCACCACATGGTCATCCCTTTATGCTAGGCAGTACAGCATGAACGCCAGACTAGCCCTGCTGCCCGCCGCCATTGCGATGCTGACCCTGCCCGGCTGCGTTGCCCGCACCGCCGCCAACATCGTCACCGCGCCAGTGCGCCTTGTCGGCACCGGCGTGGACAAGATGACGACCAGCCAGTCCGAGGCCGACGAGAAAAGAGGCCGTGAAATGCGCAAGCATGAAGAGCGCGTCGGCAAGCTCAACCGCAAGCTGGACCGTGCCGAGGATCATTGCCGCCAGGGCGATGACGGCGCGTGCAATGACATGCGCAGGCTGCAGCGCGAACTGACCGAGGAAATGAAGAACGCGCCCTATTGAACATTGCGGGCGGGATTCCCCGGCCGCTCAATCGTCTCCGGCGCGCTCGATATCGGCGCCAGCCAGCTGCAGCTTTTCCTCCAGCCGTTCATAGCCCCGGTCGAGATGATAGACGCGGTTGACGTGCGTCTCCCCCTCGGCCGCCAGCCCGGCGATGATCAGGCTCATCGATGCGCGCAGGTCGGTCGCCATCACCGGCGCTCCGGTAAGATGGGCGATGCCATGCACGATGGCGGTGCGTCCCTTCACCTCGATATGCGCGCCCATGCGGTTGAGTTCGGGAACATGCATATAGCGGTTCTCGAAAATCGTTTCGGTCAGCACGCTGGCACCGTCCGCCTTGCACAGCATCGCCATGAGCTGCGCCTGCATGTCGGTGGCAAAACCGGGATAGGGCGCGGTTGACAGGGTGACGGGCTTGAGCGGCCCGTCGGCAGCGATACGGATGCCCTGCTTGCCCGGCTCGACGATGACGCCCGCGCTGCGCAGCGCCTGCAGCGTCGCATCCATTTCCTCCGCCTTTGCACCGGTCAGGGTGATGTCGCCACCGGTGATCGCGGCGGCGCAGGCATAGCTGCCTGCCTCGATCCGGTCCGGCATCACCCGATAGGTCGCACCGTGCAGCCGGTCCTTGCCATGGATCGCCAGATCCGATGTGCCGATCCCCTCAATCTCCGCACCCATGGCAACCAGCAGGTTGCACAGATCGACGATCTCCGGTTCGCGCGCGGCATTGTGCAGCACCGATGTGCCTTTGGCGAGCACCGCCGCCATCAGCGCATTTTCGGTCGCGCCGACCGACACTACCGGGAAGCTGTAAGTCCCGCCGGGCAGTCCGCCATCGGGCGCAATCGCCCGGACATAGCCTGACGCCAGCTCGATCTCCGCGCCAAAGGCCTCCAGCACTTTCAGGTGCAGATCGATGGGCCGGTTGCCGATCGCACAGCCGCCGGGCAGCGAAACCGTCGCCTCGCCCGCGCGCCCCAGCAACGGCCCCAGCACCAGGATCGAGGCGCGCATCTTGCGCACAATGTCATAGGGCGCGACGGTCGAGGTGATCCGCGTCGCCTCCAGCGTCATCACCCGCCCGAAATCCTCGGGCCTTGACCCGGCTATGGTGGTGGAGACCCCGAACTGGTTCAGCAGATGCTGAAACCCGTCAATATCGGCAAGCCGCGGCAAGTTGCGCAGCGTCAGCGGCTCATCGGTCAGCAGCGCGCAGGGCAACAGCGTCAGTGCGGAATTCTTGGCCCCGGAAATCGGAATATTGCCTTTGAGGCGGTTTCCGCCCCGGATGATGATCTTGTCCATCCCGCCTGTTTAGCCAGACTGGTCCCCATATGAAATGGATATTGTCAGAATGATTTGCGTGGCTTAATAAGTCGGCAGCGGGTCGCGCAGCCCGGAGCCGATTCATGCTGCGCTTCTTGAAAGTCGCTTTTCTTTCGCTGGTCATGACGCTCGCCATCGCAGCAGACAAGCTGCCATCGGCCTATGACGGCTATGCCGACAGCGCGATCAGCAACAGCTACCAGAACATGCCGGTCCAGCTTTATGGCGTTGCCATCAAGTGGAACAAGGATTGCCTTGGCGGCAAAGCCGCGCAATGCCAGCGGCTGGGCGACGCCTTTGTCGAGGGGCTGGGCGATCTGGAACCCAGTGTCCGCGTCGCGCTCGGCTATTATCTCAAGGCCTGTTCGCTGGGCCTTGGCAATGCCTGTGCCACTTCGGCGACCATGTTGCGCGATGGCGAGGCGGGGCCGCCCAATCCGGCACTGGCAGGCGACCGCGCCAGCCATGGCTGCACGACACTCAACGATTCCGCATCCTGTGCCGCGCTCGGCGTCGCGCTGTTCCGGGGTGACGGCATGGCGACGGACAAGGCCCGGGCGATAGCATTATGGGATGCGGCATGCGCAGCAAAGGCCGATGACGGATGCCGCCTGAAAGCCGGTGCGCTGTTCCACGAAAGCAGCGACGCAGCCTCGCACAAGACCGCTGTAGCCTTGTACGATACGGCATGCAAGGCGGGCAAGGCATGGGGATGCGAAGGCATGATGCTGGCCTGGGACCGGCCCGCCGCCGACCGCAGCCGGGATGACGAACAGGTCGCCTATTATGCGCAGCGCGGTTGCCTGGAAACAAGCGGCGACACCACCAGCCTGTGCGGACGCTATGGCGCGCTGCTGATTGCAAGCGGCGATTATCCGCAGATCAAGCGTGGCGAGCCGATGCTGAAGGCCGCATGCCTGGCAGGCGATGGGCCATCCTGTACCGGCCTTGGTACCTATGCGATTGAGCGCGCTTCCGGCCTGTCGACGAAGCGCAAGCAGGCGGCAGGCTATCTGCGCCGGGGCTGCGATCTTGGCGAGATGGCGGGATGCGCGGCGCTGGGCAAGGCCTATGTCGAGGGCAACCAGGTCAGCCTGAACGAGGCGGCGGGTGCCGCCTTGCTGCGCCGGGCCTGCAGCAATGGCGATGCCCCGGCATGCCAGCTTGCCACGGCGCATGGCGCGCCGCCCGCATCCGGCATGGCCATCGACCCCTCGCTTCCCTCATCCGAACAGCTGGCGCTGGCGCGCAAGGCGGTTGACAGCGGCAACCGCAAGGCCGGGTTCGATACGGTGGCGATGCTGGCGGGTGAAAGCGTGGCCGATGCGCAATGGCTGCTCGGCGGGTGGCAATATTATGGACAGGCTGGGCTTTATGACCAGCCCCAGACCGAGAGCGGCGCGGCGATGATCGCGGCGGCGGCGGCAGGCGGCAATGTCGATGCGGCAATCTGGGCCGGGATGGCGCACTGGTATGGCGACGGCCTGGAATATGATCGCGACAAGGGGCTGCGCTATATGGCGATTGCCGCTCCTTCCAGCCCGATGGCCATGGCCATTTACCGCTCCATGAAGGCCCAGCCGATCCGCGAGGAAAATGCCCGCAGGCAAAAGGAAATGGAGGAGGCCGCGAAGCAGCGCAAGCAAAGCTGGAGCTATAGCTGGCAGACCTTCGACACGTCGAGTTCAAGCCGGACATCGAGCAGCTATTCATCGAGCAGTTCCAACAGCTGGCAATCCATTGCCAGCATGCGCGACCAGAGCGATTTCAACCAGATGATCAAATATTACACCGGCGGAACCAGCGTCTGCCCATCCTATAACCGCTATTGCTGACAACAAGGAATCCGACATGAATCACGTTGCTATCAGGACTGTATTGAGCACTTTCGCCCTGTGGGGGGCGTGCCAGGCGCTGCCCGCCCTTGCCCAGGACGACAACAAGATCTGCAGCGCAGGCTTTGACCGCGAGGCGGCTTCGCCCAGCGAACGCCCATGGCACATCGATTTCAGCTATCGCAGCCGCGACGGAAACATGACGGCGGAGATCAAGGGACTCGACTATGACGCCTTTGACGGCAAGGACCCCGACGACAATTATCCGATGACGCTGATTTTCGATACCGGCAAGACCACCATCTCGCGCTCCGGCGGCTATGAAAACGGTTTCTACCAGCTGGTCTGGGGCGGCTGGGGTCCGGAAAAATCGCCCGATCTGTGGGCGATGCTCAAGGATGCCTCTTCGGTGCAGGTCAAGTTCGACAAGCAGGATTTCGGCACGTTCAAGCTTGGCGGCATCAAGGGCTTTGCCCGCAATCTGATCAACACCTGCCTCAAGGGCGGATTCAGCGCCGATCAGGAATAATCCCCGTCGCCCGGCGGATCAGGCCTTTTCCAGCGTGCATTGCAGGGGGTGCTGGTTCTGCCGGGCGAAATCCATTACCTGGTTGACCTTGGTTTCGGCCACTTCATAGGTGAATATCCCGCACACGCCGACACCCTTTTGATGGACGTGGAGCATGACGCGCGTTGCCTCGTCCATGCCCATGCCGAAAAACCGTTTCAGCACCAGCACGACGAATTCCATCGGCGTATAATCATCGTTCAGCAGCAGCACCTTGTACTGGCTGGGCTTTTTGGGCTTGGTCCGGGTTGCAACCGAAATGCCGATATCCGGATGGTCATCATCCATGTCGCCATCATCGGGTGGTCCGGCACGAACGGAAAGCGCCCGCGAGGCACCAGCGAACGGCATTTCCGCGAGCGGATCATCGCGCCGGTCGGTGCAGGGAAGTCGGCCATGATGGGAGGATCGGATGGTCATGTCTCATCAAATATCGCGAATTGCACCGGCGGAGCAAGCCCGGCGGGATCAAAAAAGCGCGTTCCCGCGAGGCGAAACAACGAAAAAGGGCCGCGCCATCGCTGGCACGGCCCTTCGCTATTGAAGCCGATTGGCAAAGAAAGGCTTAAGCAGCCTTTTTGAAGCTCTCGACGGCAACCGCAACGCGGTTTGAAATCGGCTGGAACACGTCGCCAGCCAGCTTCAGGAAAGCTTCGCTGTTCTTCGACGACTGGGCAACCATGGTGTCGAAGCTCTTGCGAGCCATTTCACCCTGGAGCTGCATGAATTCGGTCGGCGACTTGACGGCGGTCAGTTCCTTGACGCTGGCGGTCAGCGTTTCGAAATTCTTGCGGGCATCGTCAGCATAGGTCTTGCCCATTTCCTGGGCACCCTTGGCGGCGATCTTGCCGGATTCGATCAGGGCTTCAACATTGCCCTTGCCGAATTCATTGGCTTCCGAAACGAGCACGCTGCCCTTCTCGAAAGCGGTCTTTGCCTTGGCGGTCATGTCGCCGAACATGCCCTGAAGGCGTTCGGTCATGGCTTCGGCAGCCTTTTTGGTTTCGGCGGTGATTTTTTCAGCAGTGGTGGTCATGATGGTCTTTTCCTTCTTTGGAGCCGCCGTCTTGACAGCGGCAGGCGTTTTCACGGTTTTTACGGTCTTGGCAGAAACGGTCTTCTTCGCCTTGGGGGCAGCCGCTTTCACGACGGGCTTTGCGGCAACGGGCTTGGCCGCTGCCGGCTTCGCCCTGGTGCTGGCCACAGCCTTTTTCGCTGCGACAGGTGCCTTGGTTGCGGCAGGCTTTTTCGCCACAGCCGGAGCCTTGGCGGGTGCTGCCGTCTTGGCGACTGCGGGCTTTGCCTTTGCCGGGTTCTTGGCGGGCGCCTTTACAGCCTTTGCGACAGGCGCATCAGCCTTGGGCTCTACGCCCATGGCTTCAACGGCCTTTGCATAGGCCTTGTCCTCGGCTGAGGATGCAGTGGTTTGCGGCTTGTCGGCCATTTATACGTCCTTTGCACAAGTGCATCGTTTATGTTGCACTGCACAATAAGCATCGGACCGGCCATTGTCAAGGAGATTTGTTGCGCTGCACAAAAAATGTGCAAGTGCAATAATTTCAGGAGCTTGCCTTCGGAAACATGCCCCTAGCGGCTCTTTACATAGCGCCCCGGCGCGTCCTCAATGGCCTTGAGGCAGCCCTTTCCGGGCGTGCGCGCCTTTTTCGCATCGACACGCTCGCCGCCATGGCCCTCCAGCCATTCGATCCAGTCCGGCCACCAGCTGCCGGGCGTTTCCTTCGCGCCCGCAACAAACTCCTCCAGCGTGTCGCATGGCGCGCCATTGGTCCAGTATTGATACTTCCTGGCCGCCGGAGGATTGACCACCCCGGCGATATGCCCTGATCCGGCCAGCAGGAACTTCATCGGCCCGGCAAAATGCTCGGTGATCCGCCAGACGCTCTCCACCGGGGCGATATGATCTTCCTTGCCCGCCTGAATATAGGCCGGTGTCGCCACCAGCCGCAGGTCGATCGGCGTGCCGTTGACCGTGATCGCGCCAGGCGTCACCAGCTTGTTGTCGCGATACAGGTCGCGCAGATAGGCGCCATGCCATTTTGCGGGCAGGTTGGTAGTATCGCCATTCCAGAACAGCAGGTCAAAGGGCGGATAATCCTCGCCCAGCAGGTAATTGTTGACGACATAGTTCCAGATCAGGTCGCGGCCGCGCAGCATGTTGAACGTCGCCGCCATATAGCGGCCGTCCAGATAGCCGCCCGACGAAAACTGCTCGACCAGCTTCAGCTGCTCCTCATCGATGAAGAATTTAAGATCGCCCGCCTTTTCGAAATCCACCTGGGCGGTGAAGAATGTCGCGCTCTTCACCTTGTCGGCCTGTCCCCGCTTCGCCAGCAGGGCCAGTGTGGCGGCCAGCGTCGTGCCCGCCACGCAATAGCCGATGGTGTGGACATGCGGAACGTCGAGCAGGTCGCGAACAGTGTCGATAGCCTCGATCTGGGAGAGGATATAATCGTCCCAGATGACGTCCTTCATGCTTTCGTCGGCAGATTTCCAGGACACCATGAATACGGTGACACCCTGCTCGACCGCCCAGCGGACAAAGCTCTTTTCCGGATTGAGGTCGAGAATGTAAAAGCGATTGATCCAGGGCGGAAAGATCACCAGCGGCGTTTCCAGCACCTTCTTGGTCGTCGGCGTGTACTGGATCAGCTGAAACAGCGGCGTTTCATAGACCACCTTGCCCGGCGTCATCGCGATATTGCGGCCCAGCTCGAACGCATCTGGATCGGTATGGCTGAGCTGGCCCTTGCGCATATCGGTGAGCATATGGTCGAGCCCCTTGAGCAGGCTCTCGCCGCGCGTCTCGACGATCTTCTCCATCACCACCGGATTGGTGAGTGCGAAATTGGTCGGGCTGGAGGCATCGACCAGCTGCTGCATGGCAAAGCGCAACTGGCTCTTCTGCTTGGCGTCAAGCCCGTCGACCCGGTCGGCAAAGCCCAGCAGCTGCTCTGCCACCATCAGATAGCCTTGCTGGATCAGCGCATAAAAGGGATTTTGCTGCCATTGCGGAGCATTGAACCGACGATCGGTGCGGCGCGGCGCAGCATCCGCTTCGGCGGCCCTTGTCCCCGTTACCTGGGAGACGAAACCCTGCCAGAGCTGGAAACCCTCCTGCCACATCTGGCCCTGCGCCTCCATCAGCGCGCCCGGCAGCGCTCCCAGCCATGCAGGCAGCTGTGCCTTGAGCTTTTCCGGGTCGGCCAGATTGGAAATGGTCGGCATGTCCGGCCCGGCCTTCTGGCTCATCTCCGCGGCATGCTCCATCAGCAATTGCTGCGCCCGTCCCATCACCCAGGTCCAGTGCTGCATCTCGTCCAGGCTGGGAATGCTGCCCATGCCGCTCTGCTGATCGCCCATTTCCGCCTCCGTCCCGGGCCGCGCATGCGGATCATCCGCCAACAGCCTTTTGGCACAAGCTGCTCTTAGTGCTCGACTTCCCTACAGCTATCGGTAAGAACCGCCAGATTCGCAACCTCAAACCGGAAAAAGGATCATGTCAGAAGAGTTCTACCGCATCCGCAGACTGCCGCCCTATGTATTCGCCGAAGTGAATGCGATGAAGGCGGCGGCCCGAGCGCGCGGCGAGGACATCATCGATCTGGGCATGGGCAATCCCGATGGCATGCCGGCCAAGCATGTCATCGACAAGCTTTCCGAAGTCGCCAACGATCCCTATGCGCACCGCTATTCCGCGTCCAAGGGGATCAAGGGGCTGCGCAAGGCGCAGGCCGCCTATTATGAGCGCCGCTTCGGCGTGTCGCTGGACCCTGAAAGCGAAGTCATCGTCACGCTGGGCTCCAAGGAAGGGCTGGCCAATCTGGCGCAGGCGATCACCGCGCCCGGCGATGTCGTGCTGGCGCCCAACCCGACCTATCCGATCCACACATTCGGCTTCATCATCGCGGGCGCTGCAATCCGCTCCATCCCGGCATCGCCGGGGCCGGATTTCTTCCAGCGGCTGGAATATGCCATGGCCTATACCGTGCCCAAGCCGTCGGTGCTGGTCATGGGCTATCCCAGCAATCCGACCGCCTATGTCGCCGATCTGGATTTCTACACCAAGGTCGTGGAGTTCGCCCGCGAGCACAAGCTGTGGGTGATCAGCGACCTTGCCTATGCCGAAATCTATTTTGGCGACAAGCCGACGCCTTCGCTGTTGCAGGTGCCGGGCGCGATGGACGTCGCGGTCGAATTTACCAGCATGTCGAAAACCTATTCCATGGCCGGATGGCGAATGGGCTTTGCGGTCGGCAACCAGCGGCTGATCGGCGCGCTGACGCGGGTCAAGAGCTATCTCGATTACGGCGCGTTCACGCCGATCCAGGTTGCGGCTGCCACCGCGCTCAATGGACCGCAGGATATCGTCGAGGCCAATCGCCAGCTCTACAAATCGCGCCGCGACGTGATGGTGGAAAGCTTCGGACGCGCCGGATGGGATATTCCGCCGCCCGAAGCGAGCATGTTCGCCTGGGCACCGATACCCGAATCCATGCGTCATCTGGGCGCGATGGAATTTTCCAAGAAGCTGCTGAGCGAGGCGCAGGTCGCGGTCGCGCCGGGCGTCGGCTTTGGCGAAGAGGGCGAGGGCTATGTCCGCATCGCGCTGGTCGAAAACGAACAGCGCCTGCGACAGGCGGCACGCAGCATCAAGAAATTCCTCGCCAGCGCCTGACCGGGCGCATTGTCGGGCATCACCGGAGGGGCGGAGCGGATTTGACCGGGATCGAATTCTTCTTCGACCTCTCCAGCCCGTGGACACGGCTCGCCTTTCACAATGTCCGGCGTTTCGCGGCACAACGGGACGTGACGATCCGCTGGCGGCCGATACTGGTCGGCGGCGTATTCAACGCGGTCAATCCGGCACTGTACGAACGCCGGGCCGAAACCGACAGCCCCAAGATGCGCCATGCGGGCAAGATCCTTGCCGACTGGGCGCGGCTGGCCGGGGTAGCGATGAACTTTCCCTCGCCGCATCATCCGTTGCGGTCGGTAACGGCCATGCGCTGCTGCTGCGCGCTGGAGGATGACCAGGCAAGGCTGGCCGAATTTGCCGAGGCGGCCTTCCATGCCTATTTCGCCGACCAGCGCAATCTGGATGATCCGGCAGAGCTTGCCGCCATTGCCGACGGCATCGGGCTGGACGGAAAGGCGCTGCTGGAGGGAGCGGCCAGCGATCCGGTCAAGGCACGGCTGCGCGCCAATACCGATGCGCTGATCGCGCGCGGCGGCTATGGCTCGCCCACCCTGTTCGTCCATGGTGACGACATGTATTTCGGCAATGACCAGCTGCCGCTGGTTTATGCGGCGCTGGAGCGCGAACCATCCCGATAGCGCCATAATGGCGGTAATTTGCCGCCAAATCCGAGCATTCTCCGCTGGAATATCAACAGCTTAACAGTCTTTAACCTGTGCCAGGACGATGGCCCGCGCATTTGGGCGGCCCGCCGGGGCGGAGGATTTGCCATGTATCAGCCAAGCCGCGAACGGCTGTTGGACACCATGGAGCGCTGGCACTGGGTGGCGCAGTCGCCGCAAATGCCCGAACCGCTGCTGCGGCTTTCCGGGCAGGGTCTGGCCCTGCGCCATTCGCCGCCCTGCGCCCTGCCGCTCGGCGCCCGCCCGATCATCGCCGATGGTGATGATGATGCGCTTGCCGGGCAATTGCTGGAAAAGCCGCTGCACCGCATGGCGCCGATCCTGTTCATCGGGGCGATCGGCAGCGCGCGCCGGGCCAGCCTGATCGACGCCGGGGCCGATGACGCCCTCCACCACAGCGCCTTTTGGGAAGAGATTGCCGCGCGCATGTCCATGGCGACCACCCGCTATGCCTGGCGCGAAGGGCGCTTCGCCATCGGCGCGCTGCATTTTGACAGCGTGCTGCGCCAGGCGAGCTGGGCCGGGCATTGGCTGCACCTGATGCCGCGCGAATTTGACATGCTGCTCTATTTTGCCCGCGCCAATGGCCTGGCCATCGGGCGTCCGGCGCTGCTGCGCGATATATGGAAGATGGATTTCGATCCGGGCACCAACAGCGTCGACGTCCATGTCTGCCGGCTCCGCAAGAAACTCGATGCGCTGGGCAGCGGCCCCCGGCTCGATACCATCAAGGGCATTGGCTACCGGCTCGATCCGGCCTCGCTGCGCCTGCCCTCCTGATCGGCACGAACGCGCCCGCCCGCTCTGGCGTCGGTCCGCGCAATCGGTTATCGCCGGGGAAACGCGCGGCGAACGGGCCGTGCCGGACAGCGAGGGAGTTGCCATGAAGGATCGTGTCTCGATCAGCATTGCCGATCATGTCGCCGATGTGCGCCTGATCCGCACCGACAAGATGAATGCGCTGGACCCCGCCATGTTCGAGGGGATTGCCGGGGCCATCGATCAGCTCAAGGCAGCACCAGGCCTGCGCGCAGTGGTGCTCTCCGGCGAGGGCCGGGCATTCTGCGCCGGGCTGGACCTTGCCAGCATGACCGGCGGCGGCGCCAGCGCGGGCAAGGACCTGATGGATCGCAGCCATGGCCTGTCCAACCTGTTTCAATATGTCGCCTGGGGCTGGCGAGAGCTGGAGGTACCGGTGATCGCCGCCGCGCATGGCGTGGCGCTGGGCGGCGGTTTCCAGATATTGTCGGGCGCGGACATCCGCATCGTCACCGCCGATCTGCGCTGTGCTATCATGGAGATGAAATGGGGCCTGGTGCCCGATATGGCGGGCTTCCCGCTATGGCGCGGCAATGTGCGCGACGATGTGCTGCGCGAGCTGACCTATACCCATCGCGAATTCAGCGGAGCAGAGGCGGCGGCCATGGGCTTTGCCACCCATGTCAGCGACGATCCGCTGGCGATGGCGATGGAACTGGCGCAGACGATTGCGGGCAAGAACCCCGATGCGATCCGCGGTGCCAAGCGCATCTGCAACATCATGGGCGAGGCCAGCGATGCCGATCTGCTGCTCGCCGAAAGCCGCGAGCAAAAGGCGGTGATCCGCACCCCGAACCAGGTCGAGGCGGTGATGGCGCAGATGCAGAAGCGCGCGCCCGAATTCGCGCAATAGGGCCGGTCCCGCATGACCGAAGGCAGGCTCTATATCTCGGCGGACCAGCTGCTCGGCGATTCCTATCGGCTGGGCCGCATGGTGCTGGAAAGCGGCTTTGCCCCCACCCATCTGGTCGGCATCTGGCGCGGCGGCGCGCCGGTCGGCATCGCGGTCCAGGAATTCCTGGAGTATCACGGGGTGGACAGCGATCATATCGCCATCCGCACCTCATCCTATCGCGGCATTGACGAGCGCGAACGCGGGGTCCGGGTCTATGCGCTTGGCTATCTGATCGATACGCTCCAGCCGGAGGACAGGCTGCTGATCATCGATGACGTGTTCGACAGCGGCCAGTCGATCCAGGCCTTTATCCATGAACTGGCCTTTCGCTGCCGCTACAACATGCCGCAGCAGATCCGCATCGCCACCGTCTATTTCAAGCCAAGCCGCAACCAGACCGACATAAGACCCGATTTCTATGTCAACGAAACCGAGGACTGGCTGGTCTTCCCCCATGAGCTGATCGGCCTGTCGCCCGAGGAAATCCGCGCGCACAAGCCCGATGCGGTCGTGATATTGGGCGAGGAAACCGGCGAGGAAGCAGAGGGCTGAACAGTTTCGCCGGCCGGGCAAAACCTCAGTCGCGGCGGACCTGCATCGTCTCCAGCTGTTCGCGCACTTCGGCGCGCAGCGGTTGCGCCTGATTGTCGGTGCGGCAGACAATGACCGAATCGGCAGTGGCAATGCACTGGCCATGCTGGAACATGGCCTGTTCGATCACCCAGCTGGTCGTGCCGATATGGCCGATGCCCGAACAGACCACCACATCATCGGGAAAATGCCCCTCGCGCAGATAGCTGATCGATACGCTGGCGAGCATCGTCCGTTCATTGGCGGGCCGGTCGAGCCAGGGGCGGACCATGCGGTTCATGCGAACCCGGGCGCTCTCGAACAATGCCGCATAGGCGACATTGTTGAGATGCCCGTTAACGTCCATGTCCTGAAAGCGCGTCTGGGTGGTCAGCGAAACAGGATAGCGTTCCGCCTCCAGCCGCAAGGGATCGGGCCGTGCCATTACCAGCTGCTCCGGATCAGAGCGTCCGCCCGATCAGCTCTTTCATGATCTCGTTGGTGCCGCCAAAGATGCGCGTCACGCGCGCGCTCCGCCAGGCGCGGGCAATGGGATATTCATTCATATAGCCTGCTCCGCCATGCAGCTGCAGGCACTTGTCCATCACTTCCCATTGCAGATCGGTGTGCCACAGCTTGGCCGCGGCGCCCTCCTCATTGGTCAGCTCTCTCTTGAGATGCCGGGCCAGCGCCCAGTCGAGATGCGCCCAGCCGACCTGCAGCTTGGTCTTGAGGTCGGCGAGCACGAACCGGGTGTTCTGGAAATCAAACACCGGTTTGCCGAATGCCTTGCGGTCCTTCACAAAGGCGACGGTGTCGTCATAGGCGCGCTGGGCTGAAGCCTGGGCCGATACGGCGATGGACAGGCGCTCCTGCGGCAATTCGCTCATCAGATAGATGAAGCCCTTGCCTTCCTCGCCCAGGCAGTTGGTCATGGGCACGCGGACATCGTTGAAGAACAGCTCCGACGTATCGGCCTCGTCCTGGCCGATCTTGTCGAGATTGCGGCCGCGCTCAAACCCCTCGCGATCGGCCTCGACCAGGATAATCGAAATGCCCTGCCAGGCCTTTTCCGCATCGGGATTGGTCTTGGCGCAGACCAGGATCAGGTCGGCATTCTGGCCATTGGTGATATAGGTTTTCGATCCGTTGATAACGTAGTGATTGCCGTCCTTCTTGGCGGTGGTGCGCATCCCCTGAAGGTCCGAACCGGTGCCCGGCTCGGTCATGGCGATGGCGGTGATGGTTTCGCCCGCCACCATGCGCGGCAGCCATTTCTTCTTCTGCTCCTCCGACCCGTAGGACACCAGATAGTTGGTGACGATGTCGGACTGGAGCGAAAAGCCGGTGGTGGCGCGACCATTATAGGCGGCTTCCTCATCGACAATCGCGTTATAGCCGAAATCAAGGCCAAGGCCGCCATATTCTTCCGGCACGGTGGGGCAGAGCAGGCCAAGCTCGCCTGCCTTGGGCCAGATTTCCCTGGGCACGATCTTGTCCTCGGCCCATTTCTGGGCATTGGGCGCGATCTCTTCCTGCATGAAACGGCGGACCGTATCGCGGAACGCTTCGTGATCTTCGCTATAGGCGGTGCGGGCCAGGCTATCGAGTGACATGGCGAATCCTCTCCAAATTCGGGGCTTGTCTTACTAACGCTATGGCAAGGCTGTAACCGTCCGGCAAAGCCAAGGTCAACGAAAATTAATCGAACGATTAAATGAAACGGCGCAGCCATGACCGGTCGGCCAGGATCGCCCGCGCCGCATTATGCCCCGGTGCCCCGGTGACACCGCCGCCCGGATGGGTTCCCGCTCCGCACATATACAGCCCCGATATCGGCCCGCGATAGCCGCCATGGCCCAGCACGGGCCGCGCCGACCAGAGCTGGTCGAGGGTCATTGCGCCGTGAAATATATCGCCTCCCGCAAGGCCGAATTTGCGCTCCAGATCAAGCGGGGAGTGGATCTGCCGGGCGATGATCGACGCGCGAAAACCCGGTGCGTGCTGCTCCACCGTGTCGATAATAGTGTCGGCGGCGGCCGCGCGCGCATCATCCCAGCTGCGCCCGTCGGGCAGTTCGGGCGCGAATTGCTGGCAGAACAGGCTGGCGACATGCTGGCCGGGCGGCGCAAGGCTGTCATCCACGGTCGAGGGGATCAGCATCTCGACAATCGGCTGACGCGACCAGCCATGGCGGCGCGCATCCAGAAAGGCGCGGTCCATATAGTCGAGCGTCGGCGCGATGATGATGCCGGAGCGGTGATGCTCGCCCGAGCCCGGCAGGCAGGTGAAATCGGGCAGGGCGCTGAGCGCGACATTCATGCGGAACGTACCCGATCCGGCGCGGAAGCCGCGCATGCGCCGACGGAAATCCTCATCGAGATGCGCCGGATCGATCAGCCGTTCATAAAGCAGCTTCGGCCCGACATTGGCGGCAACCACCGGAGCATGGCATTCGCGCCCGTCCGCCAGCCGCACGCCCACGGTCCGGCCATTCTCGACCAGCAGTTCGTCAACCGGGGCCTCCAGCTCGATCTCGACCCCCGCCTCCCGACAGGCATCGGCCATCAGCCGGGTGATCGTGCCCATGCCGCCCATGACATGGCCCCAGGCGCCCTGCTTTCCGTTCACCTCTCCGAACACATGATGCAGCAGCACATAGGCGCTGCCCGGCGTATCGGGGCTGGCATAGTTGCCGACCACCGCGTCAAAGCCGAATGCGGCCTTTACCGCCTCGCTCTCGAACCAGCTGTCGAGAAACTGGCGCGCGCTCTTGGCGAACAGGTCCAGCACGTCACGCTTGCGGCGCAGGTCCAGCGCGGCGATGCCCCGGCCCTGGCGCAAGCCGGCCAGCACCGTGCGCCATCCTTCGCCCAGATTGGGCGGCGCGGTGAGCGCCAGCGCGCGCAGCACATTGGCGACACCCTCCAGCGCGTCATAATAGGCGGGCAGTGTCTCGGCATCGTGCGCCGAGAACCTGCGAAACTCGGCCTGGGTACGCTCCAGCCCCCCGCCGAGCATCAGATAGCCGCCATCTTCCTGTGGCAGGAAATTGGACACGGGCCGCTCGATCACGCGATAGCCGCGCTCGACCAGTCGCATATCGGCAATCACCTGCGGCTGCAGCAGGCTGACCGTATAGCTGGCGACCGAATTGCGGAAACCGGGATGGAATTCCTCGGTAACGGCAGCACCGCCGACCACGGGCCGCCGTTCGAGAATGCGGACGTTCAGCCCCGCCCGCGCCAGGTAAAAGGCGCAGACAAGGCCGTTATGACCGCCGCCGATGATCAGCGCATCGCAGCGTCCGGTCATCCCGCACGACCATCATACGGGACAGCCGGACGCGCCATGCCGTCAGGCCTTATCCGGGAAAGCGCTTGAAACAGGCCTCGGCCACGCGCACCGGCGAACCGATATCGGCGACCATGGAGATCAGCGCCTTGGGATCATTGGCGATGGCAAGATCGGGCGTCGCCGTGCTCTTTTCCACCGCACCCAGCATCGCCTTGGCCTTGGCGCCCAGATCGCCCTCGGCATCGCCGTAAAGGCCGCCGACCAGCGCACAGGCCAGCACGGCATTGCCTTCATCAGCAGGCAGTTCGACACTGTCCAGCGACGCCTTGGGGAATTCCTTGACGCATTCATCGGTCAGCGGCCCGACGGCACCGGAGGCAACCGCCCATTCGACATCGGGGCCCAGCTTCTCGGAAATCGCGCTGATATCGCCGCTCGACCGCGCCGCCTCGATCAGGAAATAGCTCGACTTGGGATCGGCCAGCACCCGCGCGCCAATCTTTTCGTCGTCCAGCTCGCCGGTCGCCAGCGAGCGGGCAAAGGCGGTTCCGGCACAGGCCGATGCACGCTTTTCAGGTTCCTGCGGCAGGGTCGGCAGGGTTTCCGGCGGACCAAGGTCATAGGCCGCCTTGCACGCATTGACGGTGCCCAGCCAGTTGCCTTCGCGCAGCGTCGCCTCGATATCGCCGAGCAATTCCTTGCCCTTGGCATCATCCAGCCCGGTGACGCCGAAGAAATCCGTGGCATCGACGATGGACTGCAGCAAGTCCGCGCGCCGCTTTGACTCTGCCGCGTCCTCGCCAGCCGATGCCGTATAGGCCACCGCCGCCCGACCACAGGCCGTTGCCCGTTCCACCGGGTCGGCGGAAAGACCATGCAAATCCGCAGGCGTGCTGTCACAGCCCGCCAAGGCCATGGCCGCGACGGTCACTCCCAAAATCATCTTGCGCATATAATCTTTCCTCTGATCGGTAAGACCCGTGCGGCAAGGCTAGCCCGGCGGGCCTCAAAATCAACGCTTTTGTGATTCTTCAGCCAGATGATTTGTGGCTCTGACAACTGTCTAACGGGAAGGTGGACGGTAGCGGGAATCGAAAATATATCCCAAACTGTTGTTATACAGTGGTTATTATTATCGCCTCGGTCAGCATACCCCCAATTATACCCCCAACCGCACGTTGCTAGGCGCAATTTGAGTTCCAAGGGATTGCTTGGAAAGCGCCCGTAACAGGTGCCCGCAAAAATTGGGATTAGCGAGATTATTGCGTTTCAGGTCCGGTCCTAGGTGCAAAGCCGCTTAGGATTGAACTCCCCCCAGCCTTGCATTTGTAGAAATTGCCATTTCCCTTTGGCCTCGTTGCATCCGGCTGGAACGGAAACCCATGTGCCGCAATCTCAAGTGGCCAAGTGCCCCGGCGCTAAATTCAAAGCTGGGAACCTATACACACCCCACGCGACAAATCGCGGCTAGAAATGGCGCGAAACCGGGCGTATCCGCAGGTGGCAGCTTCTCAATTGAATTTCATGAGCGATGCGAATCGGGCATCAACTTTCAAGATCGCTGGCAAAATCTACGGCATTCCGGGCACTTGCCCTGCATGAAAATCGCTGCACTCAATAATTCAAAACTCATGAAGCCCCGTCCCTCACCAGCCGCGCGATCTCCCTCAGGTATTGGGCCGCCGCCATCGCCTTGGCAGTGCGTCCGCCATGCTTGTAGGCATTGCGATTGCCCTTAGGCGCGCCGGGATTGGTCCCGCCGTGCATCCTGCATCGCCGCCGCCCTTTCACTGCCGGGGATTGGCACGCACAACCCTGGCGTGTCTTTGCAGCGCAGCGCGGAGAGTTGGCCAGTTGCTCCGGTTGCATTAAGTTCAGCTCGCAATGGATTTAACAATGGGGTTCAAGAATGGCAAAATTGCCTCCTGTGCCAAACGGTTTCCGCCGCTTCAGGAAGAGGGTCAATCCGCTAAGCGAAGGGCAAGGTGCGATAGTGCAAATGAGTGATGGGAGTTACCGGACAATTCCCCCTTGGCTATCCCATCATGAAGAATTCGATTGGTCGTCCCTTTGGTTGAATGCGGACATAATTGCATACAAAGTGATTGAACGAAAATCCGATGAGATTGTGAGGATTTTTGAAAAGTTCGTATCGTTTTCGGATACTCACTCTGGTCCTCTAGAGGGACATGCTATCACCCAACATCTGGCCCGCAGCTTAATTTCTGAATTGTTGGAAGCCATAAGAGATTATCGGCAGAATTGGCCTGATGATCTTGATTGGAGAGGGGTTTCAGCGCTTGCCGATGACGAATAGCAATTTTCAGGTGCATGGGATTGATCGTCATTTTTTCCATTTCCCCTCCCCCCTGTCTGGACGTTCTCGGCAATAACAGCCTGTCCGCCGCGATTATCGACGTGCACATGACGCACGACTTGCTCCCCGCCCCGGCGCATACGGGATAGCGTTTCCATTTGCCCCTGAGAGGCACGCAACAGCTTTGTGGCAAGGTTTCCGAATGTCTGGACCTGCGGCACCCAATCGGCACTGCCCATCATGCTGAGCGCCCTTATAGCCGCGTCATGCGTGACATACATTTGCACCAGCAAGAGCGCCTCGGCCTGATCTTGAGGCTTCATGCTTTCGATGAACGACAACGCAGCGTTGTATTTGCTTTCACTGTCGCCATTGACTGAACCGAGATAGCGCAGCAGTTCGTTTGCCCGCGCGTTCACCGGGTCAATCGAATTGGCCGAGAATGTTTCGTGAAGCTTCAACAGCGCCAGCATTTCGCTATTGCCCGCCGGTTCAAGGCTCCAGCTTCCATCGGTTTTGCGTGTCATTTTGACTTTGGCAGGCGAACCGCGCTTGCGATGATCTCGGATCAACCGCGTCAGTTCGGCGCGTTCGTCCTTGGCGAGCTTATCCCAACCGGGAATGTCCTTAGCCAGAATGCGGTTGGCCTCGTCATCGTCGTCCGTATCGAGAAGTGGGAGCATCACCGTTCGTTCGTCGGTCTGCGACTTGGCCTTGCGCTTTCGCGCCGTCTCTTTTGCACCTGGCTTGCTCATGCAGCTTTCCTTGATTGCAGTTCATTGCGAAGGGCCGCGCCGGTCAGCGCCGCGATGGCCCAATTCCTGATTGAAGGTGTCCAGTCCGGTTGCCACCAGCCGACAAGGTTGTTTCCTGCCCCCTCACCCCATGGTGTAGCTATATGTGTGGCGGAATCCCGAACTTTGCCGATTGGCGGGAAACTGCCATTTCCTGCATTTGGCGTATTGGAATCCAATACCGGGGCGGCTGGCGATTGTGGCGCAAACTGGCGCAGCGTATCGGAATCCAGCACCGGGAATTTCCCGCTGTCGCGTCCGCGACGAAACGCTTTCAGTGATCGCAGCCCCCGTTCCATTCGCTTTCTCGCAGGCGTCTGCCCTGCCGGTTCGCGTTCTAGAAACTCCCATGACGGGGCCTTGCGTCCCGGTCCAACAAGCCAAGTCAAACGCCAGCAGCGCGCGCGCGATTTGCCCGATGAGCCTGACCGAAACTCCGAAGGCAAGGTCAATTCGATGAAGCCCAATGCTTGCAGGGTATCGAATGACCGGCTGGCAGCGGTAAGGTCCGCAACGCCCATGCGATGCGCCGCATCGCGCACGCTCAGATATAGGCTGCCATTGTTCTCGCCATTGTAGAGCATCACAAGCTCGACAAGCAGCGAGCGGTCATTCGGGCCAAGTGCTCGATAGGCATTGCTATTGAGGATGCGGTAATCCAGCCGGACAAAACGGCTGGTCACGTTGCGCCCCGTTGCGTTCACCCTGTTCCGGTTGCGGCGGCTGGCCATGGGCCTATGCCTCCCCCGCGATCAGGGCGCGCAGCGATTCAGCCGGAACGATTGTGCGGTTGCCGATCTTGCGTGCCTCCAGCCTCCCCTCAGCTATCAACTCATACAGGCGAGTGCGGCCAAGCGAGGAAACCCGGCAAGCGTCATTGATCGAATAGGCGAGCGGCTCAAGGGCTGGTTTCGAAGCGGTCATGCGGATAACTCCGTTCAATTGCGAACGGCTTGATCCTGCATCGGCTGGGGGCGAATAATCAGCCAGATACGGCCAGACTTGGCCGGAAACCTTGAGCGGATCAGTTTCCGGCTGAGCGTATTCGCCGCAAAACCGCGTTCACGACCGGTTGGACGGTGCCCCGGCCAGGTTCCGCCTTCCCTTGTTCAGCCATGCGCGCGAATATGGCATCGATCAGAGCAGATTGCCCTTCGTGCTGTTGGCCTTCGGGTATGCCCTCTTCGTGGATGTAGACGGCTAGTTCCTCGGCAAAATCCGGCCACCAGTTGGCGGCTGGACGCCCACCGCCATGCTGACCTGCCGTTTGAGGCGAGCGCGCATCCTTGTCATCGTTTGGCGTCGGCCATGAAAATTGGGGCAACTGATTGGCGTCAATCTCCAAGCCAAGCACACTGCCCGAACCATTATCGCCCCAGCCTTTCCTATTCCGATCAATGTTGAATTCAAAATCGCCAGCGAGCCAATCCCATTCCCTGCGAACAGGTTCGCTGGCTAGGAAGCTGCTCCAGAAACTTCTGGAGACCGGAAACATTCCATCCCCATCAGGACTCGGCGGAGGGTCAGGGTTCACCTCAAAGCTGTGGTCCCATTCCTCACTCATCGCAGCGGCCCGCGATGATAGCTGCCCCGATTGCAAACGCCTCAGCAGCGCTTCGCTGGCAGCCCTCCAGCAAACCTCTTCGTCGGCATAGTAGTTGGACGCCTCATATTGCTTCCTGAGTGCCTCGAAAGCAGAGAAGGCGGGAACCCATCGGGGAGCGGACACACTCATTCCGCTTTCGCTTCGCCTTCCAGCGGCATTTCGATGCCTTGCATGATGCGGTCCGTTTCGGTCAGGATTTTGATGATTTTCTGGTAGTGGCGAATGTCGTCATAGGTGAGCGCGCGGCCCTTGCGGTCTTTGAGCCATTTTTGCGCGGGCTGGTATCCGCCGATGGGGAAATCCCATGCCACGGCGGGGACGCCTGCAAAGCCCTGATCCTTGTTGATCCACACCTTGCCACCTTCGAAACGTGGCTTTTCGACAATGCTGTCACCTTCGCCTTCAAACGGGAACTTCGTTTCGCCGATAGCTGCGTCTTCCATCAGGTGCAGGCGGCGCAGCGCCTCGCCCTGTTCGCTCACTTTGCGGAACACGTCTGGCGATGGCGGGAAGGGCACGCGCGGGAAATCGATTTTCAGGAACTCGGCATAGGTTTCGCGATAGGCCGGGCAATGCAGCACACCATAGATGTAATCGAACACCTTGACCTCATCGGGGCGGGCATCGCCTGTGGCGCGACGAAAGGCATCGGTGCCATCGGGTGCGGCTGGCGATCCGCTCAAGCCAGCCGCCTTTCGAATGCGCGCAAACAACTTAGATTCGAAATTCACTCGGATCGATTCGTCCAAATGCCCGGTGTCTGTGTAAATCGGTTTCTCGGGATCAGGATAGAGATAGAGAGGACAAAGATAGCCCCGCTCTTTGGAGCGGTTTGAAACGTAGCTGTCATCGCAGATTGATTCAGTGATGAATGCGTTTTCCCAACTTTGGCCAACACCTTGACGACAAGACACAATCGCAAAGTTCGGACCAGCCGATAGATGGCGCATGAAGTCGAAGCGCCCCCAATCGACCATGTCAGCGCGATAGAGGATAAAACGGCTATCGAACGGGCGATACGCAACAGGCCGGATGTCTGACTGCCAGTCTGCTTTTGAGAGCGAAGTCCGCGCATTGGACAAGTTCCAACCGCGTGTGTCACCGGCCGGATATTTTCCACCCTGACGGCTGCCGTAAAAAATTGCTCGGGTGTCCGATACAGAGCGACTTTGGTCGGCAAATGAAGTGATCCGATCAATGAGTTCGCGTTCGGCCAACGCAATCACCAAGCTGTCGCGTGCCGTGACGATGCCGGTCGCATTGACGGGCATAAAATCGGAAACTGAAAATCCTTGAGAGTATTTGGCTTCGGTCTCGTAGTCGCGCGGCACGAAAGGAAATTGAGGTGCTCTGTGCTCTATGAGGGTATCTGCCAGCGTTGTCGGTTCGCTGGCCCACAACGCTTCATGTTTGGCATTCCGACTTCCTAAGAGTTCGCCGTGATGGACCTTTGCTAGACGCTTCTGCTTTTTCTCGTCGCAGCGACGTTTCACCGCCAATACAATGGCAACGCCCTGCTTTATGTCGAAAACATTCTTATCCGCTGAGCCGTCTGTGCTGAACCTTTGCTTGTTCGAACTACCGTGCAGGTCGAGCACATGGATGCTGTCGAAGGTCTGCATCAGATGCCAACGCATCCCGCGAAAGGTTGGGTTGTCTAGATAGCCGTGATTTGTGATGAACCCGAGTACGCCCTCGCCATTCTTTTCGATCATGTGTTCGGCAAAGCGAATGAACTTGACGTAGTCATCGTGCAGCCAGTGCTTGCGCTCGCCGAAATGCACACCATCGATGTATTTGTAATCTTCGATCTTGTCGATGATCCAAGCACCGTTGTTCTGGCTGATTCCCGAATAGGGTGGGTTGCCGATAACCACCATGATTGGCGTCTGGCGCTTTATGTCGCTGGCGGCCTTGGCTTCCTCGGCAATGGCGCGGGACAGACCGAACAGCGTCTGTTCCACCCGCTCGCCTTCCTCCAGCGAGTTGGTGAGATAGACCCCTAACCGGGGCGGCTTGTCCGATGGCTTGTAGCCCAGCCCGGTCAGGATCATGTCGAGCTTCATGTGGCACATGGCATAGCTGGCCATCAGCAACTCGAAGCCGTGAATGCGCGGGATCAGGTTGTTCTCGACATATGCGGACCATTGCCCCGGCGCGATGCCCTTCACCCGCTCTGCCACCAGCTTGACCACCTCAGCCAGAAAGGTGCCAGTGCCCGTTGCCGGGTCCAGAATCTGGACGCGGTGAACCTCTTTCTTGATGGTGGCGGGATTACCCTTTTTGTCCGTCTGGCCGGTGTCCCAATCAATCGAAATGCGGCTGGTATCGGCCAACCCGTCCGCAAGCCCGAACTCGGTTTTCAGCACGTCATCGACTGCGCGCACGATGAAATTCACGACCGGTTCGGGCGTATACCAGACGCCCCGTGCCTTGCGCTTGGCCGGGTTATATTCGGCCAGGAACACTTCGTAGAAATGCAGGAAGGGATCGTCGCGCTTCGTCACCTTGCCGAAATGGCGCAGCACCTGTTCCATGTTCGTCGCAAGGAACACGTTGCAAAGTTCATCGATGACGCGGCGCAGGCGTTCGTCCAGATTCGGTCCTGCGATATAGACGAACAGTTCGCGCAGGAACGGGTTGGACTTGGGCAGCTTTTCCAGCGCCTCTTCGCGCGAAAAGGTTTCCGGCACGTCATCGTGCAGCCGCGCCGCGAACAGGCCATAGGCGATGGTTTCAGCGTAGATGTCGGCAAATTCGTCCACGGTGATGTCGTGGATCAGGTTGGCCTTGAACGCCTCGTATTGGCCGATCAGGTCCGTTGTCGGCCCTCCATCGTCACTGGCCTTCATATCGGCCACCAGAGCGCGGCCCATGATGTCCTTGATGATGGCAGCCTTGCCCGCCATCATTTCGGCCAGCCGCTTCGATGACGTGATGCTGAGCGGGGTAACGTGCGCGAAGTCGCGCAGCCGGTTTTCCAGTAGGTCAAAGTTTTCGGCAAGCGCGGGCAGCTTCGGAGCCAGCTCTGCAATCGAGATGAAATCGACCACCTCGCCATCGCGCAGGAACTCGAAATCCAGCCCGTTGGTATAGATCAGGTTGGGCAAGCCCTTGCGGTAACGATCTTTCTGGCCCTTGCTGTAATCATTGGCGGCGAACTTGCGAACGTCCTTGCCGATGTCCTTGGCCTCGCACCAGCCGATGGCGACTTCGCCGCGCTGGAACACGAAATCGGGCGCGCCAACGTCGGTGATATGCTTCGGTTCATTGATGACGGTTAGCGCGGGATCGATCGATGCGAACAGTTTGGCGAGGGCAGGGCGGAAGCTATGTTCGGTTGTCTGGCCACTGGCATAGAGCGCGCGGATTTCAGAGAGATAACCTTGAACGTCCATTTGCACTGTTGCCCCTGATGCCTTCAATTGACTGGCTTAACGCCACACTCAAGCGTCGCCAAGCCAGCTAGACAGCATCGCGTTCGGGGAACTGCACGATGTCCGCGCCATTGCGCAGCGTATCGAGATAGTCGGACCACCATTGGGCCATTTCAACTCGCTCCTGCCAGTGAACCCCGCGATGATATGCGGCGCGCACCTTGTCGCTGTCGCCATGGGCCAACGCACGTTCGATTGCATCGGGATGCCAATTGCCGCTTTCGTTCAACAACGTCGATGCCATCGCCCGGAAGCCATGGGCGGTCATTTCGTCCTTGGAATATCCCAGCCGCCGCAGACCTGCATTCAGCGTGTTTTCACTCATTGGACGGGAACGGCTGCGAACCGATGGAAAGACGAAACCGGTCGGGCCGGTAATCGAGTGGATTTCCTGCAAGATCGCTATGGCCTGCCGGGACAGCGGAACAACGTGATCCTTGCGCATTTTCGTTTTTGCGGCTGGGATGGTCCAGAGTGCCCCGTCTAGGTCGATTTCATCCCAGCGGGCATGGCGCAATTCACCGGGCCGCACGAACACATGGGGAGCCAACTGGAGCGCCAGCCGGGTAAGACCGAGGCTCTCATAGCCATCGATGGCGCGGAGCAATTCACCTACCCTCACCGGCTCAAGGATTGCCGCGTAGTGCTTCACCTTTGGCGTTGCCAGCGCGCCGCGCAGATCGCGCGTAGGATCAGACGGCAGCCGTGCCGTTGCCACCGCATAGCGAAAGACCATCCCGGCAAGCTGCAAGGTCCGCTTTGCGCTTTCCAGCGTCCCCTTGGCTTCGATCTTGCGGACAGCGGCCAGAATGTCGGCTGGCTCGATCTCGCCAATCGGCAGGCTGCCTAGAGAGGCATTCAATCGGGACAGGAGGTATTCGCTCCGCTTTGCCGTCGCGGGGGACCAGCCGCCCTCGCCGTCATTCCTTCGCTTGTCGCAATACTCGGCAGAAATGATCGCAAAGGTGTTCATCGCCTCCGCGCGCTGGCGCACCTTGGCGCGGCGCTTTTCGCGCGACGGGTCTTTGCTGGCGGCAATCTGTTCTCTGGCCTCGTCCCGGCGCTTGCGGGCGTCGGCAAGGCTCACCTCGGGATAGGCCCCGAACGCCATGAGCTTTTCCTTGCCTGCCATCCGATACTTGAGCCGCCAGAGCTTCCCACCCGCTGGCGTCACCAGCAGATAGAGTCCTTGGCCATCCGCAATCTTGTATTGCTTGGCCTTCGGCTTTGCCTGTCGAATCGCTACGTCTGTCAGTGCCATGGTCTGCCTCGCATACCCCCATGGCCGCACGTCCTACCCCCTACACCCATCAGCTTCCCCCAATCATACCCCCATCAAACGGCGGCTAGATGCGGACGCGGTTGAACACATGCGGCCTGATTTCCGCAGAATACCTTAGGTTTTTGGGATTTGTCTAGACGAATACGGACGTATGCGAACAGGGAAATGGAGCGGGTAGCGGGAATCGAACCCGCATAGCCAGCTTGGAAGGCTGGAGCTTTACCACTAAGCTATACCCGCTCAAATCCGGACGCGCATTGCCGTCCGGCCATTCGCAGAGGCAGGCTATTGCCACTTGCCGCGCAAGGCGTCAACATTCCTTTCGGCACGGCCATGACATGCGAACGGGGGAGAGAAATGGGCGAATTCCTGCTGGTGATCGATGAGGGGACGACATCGACACGGGCCATGCTGTTCGATGCGGGGGGCCGGTGCCATGGCAGCGTCCAGCATGAAATCACCCAATATTATCCCGCGCCCGGGCTGGTCGAGCATGATGCGGGCGAGATATGGGACAAGTCGCTGGCGGCAGCGCGCGAGCTGGTCGAACAGGCGGGCGGCGCGGACCGCATCGCCGCCATCGGCATCACCAACCAGCGCGAAACGGTCGTCGCCTGGGATCGCCGCACCGGCGAGCCGCTGGGCCGCGCCATCGTCTGGCAGGACCGGCGCACCGCGGACATGTGCGCCGCGCTGAAACAGGCGGGGCACGAGCCCATGGTGCAGGGGCGAAGCGGCCTGCTGCTCGACCCCTATTTCTCGGCCAGCAAGATGGCCTGGATGCTGGAGCACCGGCCCGAGCTCCGGGCGGCGGGCGATGCGCTGGCATTCGGCACGGTTGAAAGCTGGCTGATCTTCAGGCTGACCGGCGGGCTGCATGTCAGCGACGCCAGCAATGCCAGCCGCTCCATGCTGATGGCGCTGGACGGCAAGGGCTGGGACGATGCGCTGACCGGCCTGTTCGGGATCGACACCGCATGGCTGCCGGAGATTGTCGACAATGCCGGGCATTATGGCGCAACGCGGCAGGAGCTGTTCGGCACGGCCATCCCGATCTGCGGCAGTGCCGGCGACCAGCAGGCCGCAACCATCGGCCAGGCCTGCCTGTCGCCGGGCGAGACCAAGGCGACCTATGGCACCGGGGCATTCATCCTGACGCAGACCGGCGCGGCCATCCCGCAATCGACCAACCGCCTGCTCGCCACCGTCAGCCACCAGATTGACGGCAAGCGCCATTATGCGCTGGAGGGATCGGTGTTCGTCGCGGGCAGCCTGATCAAATGGCTGCGCGATGATATCGGCCTGCTGAAAGCAGCTGAGGAAACCGAGGCGCTGGCCCGGTCGGTGGCGGATAGTGGCGGCGTGCAGATCGTGCCCGCCCTGTCCGGGCTGGGCGCGCCGCACTGGGCTCCAGAGGCCCGGGCGAGCATCAGCGGGCTGAGCTTCGCTACCGGCCGCGCGCATATTGCGAGGGCAGCGCTGGAGGCGATGGCGCATCAGAGCCATGACCTCAAATCCGCCTTTGCAGGCGATGGACAGGACTGGACGGCGCTGCGCATCGATGGCGGCATGGTCGCCAATGACTGGATGGCGCAGGATCTGGCTGACATATTGGGCATCGAGGTCAGCCGCCCGCACTTCATCGAATCCACCGCGCTGGGGGCGGCAATGCTGGCGGCGCTGGGCGCCGGGCTGCATGGCAGTCTTGAAGAGGCGGCGAGCGCGATGCGCGGCGATGCCGATCTGTTCGTGCCGGCCATGGCAGGGGACGTACGCGATGCCCGGCTGGCGGGCTGGCGAAGCGCATTGGCGAGAGTGCTGGGCTGAGCCGGGCAGCCCCGCGCGCGTCAGTCGCCTTCAAATTCCATCAATGTCGTGACGGAGACGCCGATATCGCGGAGCGACTGCGCACCGCCCAGATCGGGCAGGTCGATGACGAACAGCGCGGCATCTACAAGGCCGCCCGCCTGGCGCAACAGGCCCGCTGCGGCCCGCGCAGTGCCTCCGGTGGCGATGAGGTCATCGACGATCACCACGCGCTCCCCCGAACCCACCGCATCATGGGCGATCTCCAGCCGGTCGGTGCCATATTCAAGCGCATAGTCCATGCCGATGGTCCGGACCGGAAGCTTGCCCGGCTTGCGCACAGGAATGAAGCCGATGCCAAGGCGCGCCGCCACCGCCGCACCGAAGATGAAACCACGCGCCTCCATCCCGGCAATGCGCTGTGCGCCGAGGACGCCGGCATGTTCGGCGAGATGATCGATGGCGGAGGCAAGGCCGGTGCCATGACCGATCAGCGTGGTGATGTCGCGAAACTGGATGCCCGGCGAAGGAAAGTCAGGAACGGTGCGGACCAGGTCGCGCAAAGCAGAACGGGACAGGCGCTGGCCCGTCCCGTTGCTGTCCGTTTCGAATGTCACCGAATTGCTCAGTGCTTCTTGTCGGCCCACACATTGCGATAGGCCATATAGCCGAGCACCGTTGCGATCAGCAGGAAGATCAGCACCGCCCAGCCGGTCTGGTGGCGCTTTTCGAGCGTCGGCTCCGCTGTCCAGACCAGGAATGCCGCAACATCCTTTGCCGCCTGTTCGCGGGTCGAGGGCGAACCATCGGCGAACGTCACCTGGCCATCGGCCAGCGGCGGGGCCATGGCGATGTTCAGATTGGCGAAATAGGGATTATAGTGCAGCCCGGTGCCCGGCATGGCATCCGGGAATTCCTTGGCCAGTTCCTTGGGCGGGTCCTGATAGCCGGTCAGCAGCGAATAGACATAGGATGCGCCGCCATGCCGTGCCTTGGTGATCAGCGACAGATCGGGCGGCAGGGCATTGTTGTTGGCGGCGCGCGCGGCAACTTCATTCGCATAGGGCGAAGGAACCGGATCGGCAGGCAGCGAAGGCCGGGTCGAGGCTTCGCCGGTGTCGGGATCGATGGCCGGGGACGGTATCGCCCAGTTGGCGGCGATCGCCTTTACCTCATCCTCATTATAGCCCAGCGCCTCGAAATTGCGGAAATGCACCAGCCGCAGCGAATGGCAGGCCGAGCAGACTTCCTTGTATACCTGAAAGCCGCGCTGAAGCTGCTGGCGGTCAAATTTGCCGAACGGGCCGTCGCTCTTCAGTGCAAGCGTGCGCGGATCCTTGTGGAACTCATGTTCCGCGGTCGCGGCAGGCGGCTCCGAAATATAGGAGACCAGGCCGACCCCGAAGGTGACCAGCAGCCAGCCGCTGAAGAACAGGCCGACGAGAAATGCAAGAATACGAACCATGGCGATCTGTGTCCCTTACTCGGCTGGCTGTGCTTCGGGCGCGGCGTCGCTGCCCAATACGGCTTCGGTGATCGAGAGCGGCAGCGGATCGGGCCGTTCGATGGCGGAAATGATCGGCAGGATGATCAGGAAGTGCGCGAAATAATAGGCCGAAGCGATCTGGCTGATCATCACGAACGGTTCTTCCGCAGGGGCACCGCCGCAATAGCCGAGCACCAGAACGCAGGGGATCAGCCCGAACCAGAAGAACTTGCGGAACAGCGGGCGATATTTGCCCGAACGCACCGGCGAGGTATCCAGCCAGGGCAGGAAGAACAGCAGCAGGATCGACGCAAACATCGCCAGCACGCCCAGCAGCTTCGCCGGAATGAACAGGAAGTCGAAGGTGAAGGCACGCAGGATCGCGTAGAATGGCCAGAAATACCATTCGGGCACGATATGCGCAGGCGTTGAGAGCGGATTGGCGGGAATGTAATTGTCCGGATGCCCCAGGAAATTGGGGAGGAAGAACAGCGCCGCGCAATAGAAGATCAGGAACACGCCCAGTCCGAAGCCATCCTTTGCGGTGTAATAGGGATGGAAGGGAACGGTATCGCTCTCGGTCTTCACCTCTACGCCGGTCGGGTTGGACGATCCGGGAATGTGCAGCGACCAGATGTGCAGGATCACCACCCCGGCGATCACGAAGGGCAGCAGATAATGGAGCGAGAAAAAGCGGTTGAGCGCGGCATTGTCCGGCGCGAAACCGCCCAGCAGCCATTCCTGCAGGCTCGGCCCGATCAGCGGAATGGCGGAAAACAGGCCGGTGATCACCTTGGCGCCCCAGAAGCTCATCTGCCCCCAGGGAAGCACATAGCCCATGAAGGCAGTGGCCATCATCAGCAGGAAGATGACCAGGCCCAGCAGCCAGATCATCTCGCGCGGGGCCTTGTAGGAGCTGAAATACAGCCCCCGGAAGATATGGATATAGACGACGATGAAGAAGAAGCTGGCGCCATTGGCATGGCCATAGCGCATCAGCCAGCCCCAGTTTACATCGCGCATGATGTGTTCGGTGGAATCAAAGGCGACCAGCGCGTTGGGCGCATAGTGCATGGCAAGGATGATGCCAGTGACGATCTGGATGACCAGCGCCACACCCGCCAGAACCCCGAAGTTCCAGAAATAGTTGAGGTTGCGCGGCACCGGATAGCCCGCGCCGACTGCATTATAGACCAGCCGCGGCAGCGGAAGCCGCTCATCGACCCATTTGGTAAGAGCGAATTTGGGTTCGTAGTGATTTGCCCAGGGAAAACTCATAGCGCGTTACCTCAGCCGATCTGGATCACGGTGTCTGACAGGAAGGTGACCTCGGGAACCTCAAGGTTCTTGGGCGCCGGGCCTTTGCGAATGCGGGCCGCCGTATCATAGTGCGAACCGTGACAGGGGCAGAAATAGCCGCCATATTCTCCGCGTGCCTCGCCCTGGGCGGCGCCCAGCGGCACACAGCCGAGATGGGTGCAGACACCCAGCGTGACCAGCCAGTTTTCCTTGCCGGGAACGGTGCGGTCGGCCAGCGTCTGCGGATCGCGCAGATCGGACAGGCTGACCGCATTGGCCTCGGTGATTTCCTTTTCGGTGAGGTTGCGGATGAAAACCGGCTGCTTGCGCCACACGGTCTTGATCGCCTGTCCGGTTTCGATGGCCGAAATATCAACCTCGGTCGACGAAAGCGCCAGAACATCGGCGCTGGGGTTCATCTGCGAAACCAGCGGAATCAGGGTGGCGGCTCCGCCGACCCCGGCAACGCTGACCGCCGCAATATTGATGAAATCGCGCCTGCGCACGCCGCTATTTTCGCCGTCGGCAACGGCGGTCTGGTCCTGATTCACGTTCTCTGGTTCCGTCATTGAATTGACCTGTCCCCCAAATCCCTGAAAAAGCGCGCCTTTTCATAGGATTTTAAGCTTCGCCCGGCAATTCTCGAGCAAGAGCTTGTTCCCGTTTGGGGGCCTGATAGCCCTAAAAAGCCCAAAAAGCCAACAGGGAATTTGGTCATTTACAATCAGTTTTCATCAACCATGGGCGTGACTTGGCGGCAGGACCGACTATGACGGGCTGACCATGCGTATCGCCCTTTACCAGCCGGACATTGCCGGCAATGTCGGAACCATATTGCGCCTTGCCGCCTGCCTTGCCGTTCCGGTCGATATCATCGAGCCGTGCGGCTTTCCGCTGGGCGACCGGCAGCTCAAGCGCGCCGCCATGGACTATGGCGCGGCGACCGATACCCGGCGGCATGCCGACTGGGACAGTTTCCATGCCGCGATGCAGGCCGAGGGACGGCGGATCGTGCTGCTGACCAGCGCAGCGGAACAGACGATTTACGCGACAGCCTTTGACGAAAATGACGTCCTGCTGATGGGATCGGAAAGCGCGGGCGCGCCGCCCCATGTGCATGATGCAGCGGCCATTCGCGCGACCATTCCCATGGTGCCGGGCTTTCGCTCGCTGAACGTCGCGGTTGCAACCGGCATGGCTTTGGGCGAAGCGCTGCGCCAGACACGCTATTGCGCAGGAGCAGCGACATGACCCGATGGGCCGAACAGAAACGACAGGCGCAAACCTGGTTTGAAGGGCTGCGCGATGCGATCTGCGCCGAATTCGAGGCAATCGAGCGCGAGGGCGGCGGCGATGGCCGGTTCGAATATACGCGCTGGGACCGCAGCAATGACGATGGCTCGCCCGGTGGCGGCGGCACGCGCGGCCTGATCAAGGGCCGGATATTCGAGAAAGCGGGCGTCAACATCTCCACCGTCGAGGGGCATTTCAGCCCCGAATTCGCCAAGACCATCCATGGCGCGACGGATGATCCACGCTTCTTTGCCACCGGCATCAGCCTGGTCGCGCACATGGCGAATCCGCATGTCCCTTCGGTGCACATGAACACCCGCTTCCTGGTCACGTCAAAGGCCTGGTTCGGCGGCGGCGCGGACCTCAACCCGCCGCTGCCCCGTGACGAGGACACCGCCGATTTCCATGCCCGGTTCAGGACCGCCTGCGACACCCATGATCCGGAATATTATCCGCGCTTCAAGCAATGGGCCGATGACTATTTCTACATTCCCCACCGCCAGGTGCATCGCGGCGTCGGGGGCATATTCTATGATCATCTGGAATGCGCCGACGAAGCGCAATGGGCCGAGAACTTCGCTTTCACCCAGGATGTCGGCAAGGCGTTTCTGGATATCTATCCGCAACTGGTGCGCCGCCGCATGGCCACACCGTTTGACGATGCAGAGCGCCATCGCCAGCTGGTCTGGCGCGGTCGCTATGCGGAGTTTAACCTTATCCATGATCGCGGCACGCTGTTCGGCCTCAAGACCGGCGGGAATATCGATGCCATCCTGATGAGCCTGCCGCCGCTGGCGATCTGGGAATGATCCGCGACCGGACCGCCCGCCATGGCTGATGAGGTCATCGCCATCCCGGCCGGGCATATTGCCTCTGTCGTCACCCATCTGGAGATGCGCGAACGGCCGAGGCTGCGCCCGATGCCGGTCACGCCGCTGCGCCTGAAACGCTGGCCGGATCCGGACCCTCAAAAATATCGCCTGCTGTTCAAACGGGTCGGAGCGCCCTGGCTATGGCGCGGCCGCCTGATCCTCAGCGAGACGGCGCTGGCCGAGACGATCCGCGATCCGCAGGTCGTGCTCCATGCGGTCGTCGACCCCAAAGGGATCGAGGTCGGCATGGTGGAGCTGGACTTTCGCCAGCCCGGCGAATGCGAAATCGTCTATTTCGGCCTCATCCCCGACTATAATGGCAATGGCCATGGCGCGTGGCTGATGGCGCAGACACTGGCGCTGGCCTGGCGCAAGGATGTCACAAGGGTCTGGCTGCACAGCTGCACGCTCGATCATCCCGGTGCCTTGCGCTTCTATTGCAAACAGGGTTTCACCGCATATCGGCGCGAGCTGGAATATTTTCCGGACCCCCGGCTGGAGGGGCATTATCCGCGCGACGCCGCCCCGCAGTTGCCGGTCATCGAATAGGGCTTGCCGGACGCGGCAGGCGTTTATTCGAACGTCTGCGACAGGCCCGATGGCGGCGCGTTGGACAGCTGCAGATAGGATGCCGCCGCCATTGCCGCGATCACCAGCGCCAGCACAGCGCCAAGCGCCGATTCGACCAGCGCGCTGAGCAGCAGCGCCGCATTTATGGGCAGGACAAAGCCGAATATCGCGCCAAACACGCCATTGGTGAGGCCGGTGATGATCCCGCCGACAATCGACACCAGAATGAGAAAGCCGAACAGCCGCCAGCCATTGTCGCGTGTCAGCTCCCAGGACCGCTGGATCGCGGCCAGCGGGTTGCCTATCCGCTCTGCAATGATTGCGCTCGGTACCAGCCAGAAACGGCCGATTAGGTAAAGGCCCGGCACGATGAGCAGCAAAAAGCCGATGCTGGTAACGATGCTGGTCAGCATATTGGCCAGAAATGCCGGGATCAGCGCGACCAGCGCCGCTTTCAGCGCATCGCCGACCGAAACGCCGCCATCGCGGCGCAGCAGCAGCGCCAAAACTCCAAGCTGTCCGATCAGCGCAGCGATGCCGACCAGAATGAACCAGCCGCTGTTCGCGCTGAACCATTCGGTCAGCACGGCGATCATCGATTCAAAGCCAGCCTCGCCATCAATCGCAGGCTGAGGCAGCAAATAGCCCAGGAGCGCGCTGGGCAGGAACAGGAACACACCGGCGACCGGCAGGATAAGCGCCTGATTTGACCGCAAAAGCTGCATCGCCTCATTCCAGGCGCGTGACATGTCGAATTTCATCCTGATGCTCCCCATTGCCGTTCGGTGAATCCCATTACCGAACCAACCCTAGGCCGTGAACCCGTAAATGCCAATCACCCGGCGATCATCCCGGCTTGATTTTTTGAAACGGGACCGGCAACGCGGCAGACATGGAGCTTGACGGCATTGAATGGCGGCTGCAGCAGGGCCTGACGCCCTATGAGGATGCGCTGGCTGAAATGGAGGAGCTCAATCGCGCCATCGCCAGCGGCGATGCCGGTGAACTGATCTGGCTGCTTGAACATCCGCCGCTCTATACAGCGGGAACCAGCGCCGATCCTGCCGAGCTGCTCAGCCATGAATTCCCCGTACATATTGCCGGGCGCGGCGGGCGCTATACCTATCACGGTCCCGGCCAGCGGGTCGGCTATGTGCTGCTCAACCTGGGCAAGCGCGGTCGCGATGTGCGCTGCTTCGTGCATGCGCTGGAGGGCTGGGTGATCGATGCGCTGGCCGCGCTGGGCGTCGAGGCGCGGCGGGCGGAGGGCCGGATCGGCATCTGGACCGACAATACGATGGGGCAGGAAGCCAAGATCGGAGCCATTGGGGTGCGCGTTCGCCGATGGGTGACGATGCATGGCTTTGCCATCAACGTCGCGCCCGACATGTCGCATTTCCAGGGGATCGTCCCCTGCGGGATCAGCGAATATCCGGTAACCAGCCTTGCCGATCTGGGCCTGGCCGCAGATATGGCGATGCTGGACGATGCGCTGCAGGCGAGCCTGCCCCGCTTTCTCGACGCCCTTGGCAAGGCCTGCGCTTCAGGGCAAAAGGCCTGACGCAGCACCGCCAGTGCATTTTCGTTCAGCCCGTGACACAGGAAACCCATGATGCGCCTGCCCCTTTCGAACCGCACCCTTTCGCTGCTGGCGGCCGCCGGCGCCACCATGTCGCTGGCCGCATGCTGGGGCGGCGCTGGCGATGACAATGGCAATCTGACCGAGACCGAAATGGGCGATGTCGATCAGGTCGAAGGAACGATCAGCGACGCGCTGCCCAATTTCGATACCGAGGCGAACCCCGCCAATGGCAGCGGCAAGCCCGCCGAACCGGGCGATGATGCAAAGCCTGCCAATGCCTCGGCGGAAACGCCCGCGACCCAGCCCGCAACAGCAGCGGGCAGCGAGGATGCCGTCATCCCCGGATCGGTCGCAGAATAGGCAAAGCGCAGGCGGCTTGTCCGGCAGGCAATGCCCGCCGGATCAATGCCTGATCAGCAATTGCAGGACGGGCGCAGCTTGGTCTTGCGCGTCCGCACCTTGGTTCCGCCGCCGACATAGACCTCCTCATAGGTGGTGGTCGTTGTCGTCGTGGTCGTCACCGAAGGCTGGACAATGACCGTCGTCACCGTCGGGGCGGGCTGATACCAGTAATAGGCGGGGTATCCATAGCCGGGATAGCCATAGGCCGGATAAGGCTGCTGAACCGGATAGCCATGCGCCGGATAGGAAGGCCGGGCAGGATAGCGGCGTTCGGCATGGTGACGGCCATCATAGCGGTCATCGCGCCGGAATTCCTTGCAGTCATCCTCGGCCACATCGATGGCCGCGCCCGCAATCGCGCCGACGCCAGCGCCGATAATCGTGCCTTCGGTACGGTTGCCGCGCCCGGCAATCCGGTTTCCGGCGAGCCCGCCGACAACCCCGCCGATCAGCGCACCGCCAAGGCCATTGTCACGGCGACAGCGCTCCATCAGCGCCGACCGGTCGTGATAGCGGCGATCATCGCGCCGCACAGCATGGCGTTCGGCAACCGGCGGATGCGCGGGTGCGGCATCGCGCGGGTCATAGCCATGGCCATAGGCAACACCGGCCTGATCATGGGCGGGTTCGCCATAATCATACTGGACCGGAACACCATTGGCATCGACATAGCGCCCCTCGCCAATGAAAGTGCCGCTATATTCGCCTTCATAGGCCTGGCCGGTCTCATCGACATAGGCGCCGCTCCAGCTTCCCTGGTAAACGCGGCCATCCTCGCCGACATAGCTGCCGGTCCAGGCACCGTCATAGGCGCCGCCCTGGGTCACCGGAGGCCCGGCGGGTGCGCCATGGCCGTAGACGACATGATCGCCGCCATAAATGCCCTCGTCATAATCATAGCGCTCGCCGCCATGCTCATAGCGGCCCCAGTCGAGATCATGCACGCTGTCATAAACAGTTCCGCGCCCGTCGATCAGCACGGCATCGTCATAATAGCGCGCCCAGTTATAGCCGGTGGCGGGCTGGGCCAGGCCATAGGTCGCATAGTTGACGACATAGAAGCGCGGAGCCGACCAGAAGGTCGGCAGCACGAAGCCGCGGAACGGACGGCGATAGGCGGGCACGCCGCGCGGCAGGCCATATCCGAACTTGTTGCCAAAGCCATGGCCGCGCATGCGCATCGGCGAAGGCATGGCCGGACCGCCAAAATGCGCCGTATCGCCCGCATTCAGCGTCACGATATCGACCAGCGGGCTGCGCGCCTGCGATTCGCCCATGGTCGCCGCCGATGCCGGACCGCCCAGCACAATCGCCAGTGCCAATGCTCCGGCCGATGCCGTTATGGTTGATTTTCTGCCAATGACCATGGTTAACAACTCCCTGCAAAGCCAAGCCGCATGCGACGCGGCCAGCCATGGGAATCGCGGCTGCCGTCCGCTATGGTTAAAAAAGCCTTAGCATTATCAGCGGCCTGACGCCATGTTTCGCGGGGCGTCAGGCGGTTTGCGGCAACATTGTTTCAAAATGGGGCAGGCATCCGGACAGACGGGCCAGGCAGGCCGGTCAGATCCGTCCCGACAGCATTTCCGCCAGCCGCGCGATACCATCCCGGTCCTCTTCATCGAAGCGCGCGGCAACCGGGCTGTCGAGATCGATGACATGGCTGACCCGCCCATTGGTCGTCACCGGCACCACCAGCTCCGACCGGCTTTCCGCGTCGCAGGCAATATGGCCGGGAAAGGCGTGGACATCCTCGACCAGCTGGCTGGTGCCGCTGGCTGCGACGGTTCCGCAAACCCCTGCCCCCATGGCGATGCGGATACAGGCGGGCTTGCCCATGAACGGACCCAGCACCAGCTCATCCCCGGCCACGCGGTAGAAACCGGCCCAGTTGAGCGCCGGTACATATTGCCAGATAAGCGCGGCGATATTGGCCATATTGGCGATGCCGTCCGGCTCGCCATCGGTCAGCGCGCGCGCGGCGGACAGCAGGTCGTCATAAAGCTGCGCCTTGGGCGCGGCGGTGTCGATTTCGAAACTGTGCATGCGGCCTTAACTAGGATGGCCATGGCCGCGCCGCAATCTCAATCGAGCTGCACCCTGCCCCGGTTTTTCTTGACCGTCCCGCGATTTTTCTTGGCCTCGATCCGCTTCGCCTTGGACACCCGGTTGAGCCGCGATTTGGCGCGCCGCGCCGGAATGTCATGCGCGGCATCGACCATCGCCTGCATACGCTCGCGCGCTTCGGCGCGGTTCGCCTCCTGTGTGCGATGCGACCGGGCGGTGACGACCAGTTCGCCGCCGCTGGTGAGGCGGCTGCCCGCAATGGATTTCAGCCGCTGATAGACCTGCGGATCGAGCCGCAGCGCAAACACATCAAGACGCAGCTGCACGGCGGTCGCGACCTTGTTGACATTCTGCCCGCCCGGACCGGACGAGGCGATGAACCGCTCGACATAGGCGCTTTCGGGAATCTCAGCCGCCATTGGCCGCAAAGCCCAGATCGATGAAGCGTTGCGGCAGCGGCGCATGCGCATCGACCGGCGTCTTGCCGGGACGCTCGATATGCAGGGAGACGGCATGCAGCATCAGCCCCTGCCGGTGCGGCGCGCCATAGACCGGATCGCCCAGCAGCGGAACGCCGAGACCCGCCAGCGCATGCACGCGGATCTGGTGGGTTCGCCCGGTCTCGGGACGAAATTCGACCAGCGTCAGCCCGTCATGCGCGGCAATCCTGCGCCAGTGCGTGACCGATGGCTTGCCCCTCTCGTCCACGACCATCCGCCAGCCGCGCTCTGCACTGCTGGTCTTGCCGAGCGGCAGGTCGATCACGCCGCCATCGCCCTCCGGCTCGCCCGCAAGCACGCCCAGATAGCGCTTGGCGACCCGCCCCTCGGCAAAGGCCGCGCCAAAGCGCTTCAGCGCCTTGGGATTGCGTGCCAGCAGCAGACAGCCCGACGTATCCTGATCGAGGCGGTGGACGGCGGCGGGATAGCGCTGAAAACCAAAGCTCAGCGCAGGCAGATAATCATCGAGGCACGCCCCGCCTCGGCGCGGACGGTCCACCGGCAATCCGGCAGGCTTGTCGATGACGATTGCCTCACCATCAATAAAGGGCAGGTTCGCCTCATCGGTAAAACCGGCGCTCAGGCCATGGGCAGCGGGCGGGGCCATGGCTCAGGCGGCCTCGGCCAGTTCAAAGCATTCGGCCATCAGTTCGAGCGAGCGCATGCGATCCGCCCTGTCATAGCAATTGGTCGATACCATGATCTCGTCCGCGCCGAATGTGCGGGCGATCTGCTCCAGCCGGTCGCGCACCTCGGCAGCGACACCAAAGGCGGAAACCTGCGCCTGCGACCCCACCAGCATCGCCTCGCGCGCGTCGAATTCATAATCCATGGTCTCATCGGGCGAGAGCGCCTGGCCATCGCGATTGCCCAGCAGCATGCGGGCAATGTTGACATGATAATTCTTCTGCAGGCGCCTGGCCTGGTCCGGCGCATCCGCGGCCAGCGCCGTGACGGCGATCATCAGGTGCGGCGCGCTGCATTGCGGCGAGGGCGTGAAATGATGGCGATAAATATCCGCAAGGCCGCGTTCCGCCATGGGGTTGATGAACAGCGCAATAGCATAGGGCAGGCCCAGCTGCCCTGCCAGAATGGCACTGTCCGGGCTGGTCCCCAATATCCAGAGCGGTACCTCCCCCGCCGGTTCGGGGCTGAGCCGCGGTTCGCGAATCTCGCCGGTCAGATGTCCGCGCAGCTGCACCACCTGTTGCGGAAACCGCCGGAAATCGGGCGGATGCGGCGCGGCCAGAACCGCAGCCACGCGCATGTCCGCACCGGGCGCACGCCCGACGCCGAGATCGACCCGGCCGGGATAGAGATTGGAGAGCACAGCGAAATTCTCCGCCACCTTATAGGCACTGTAATGCGGCAGCATTATCCCGCCCGATCCGATCCGAATGCGCGTCGTCGCCGCGCCGATCGCGGAGATCAGGACTTCGGGCGAACTGCCGCAGATGAAGCTGCTGGCATGATGCTCCGATACCCAGAACCGGCCATAGCCGAGCCGGTCACACAGCCGCGCCGCCTCCAGCGTGCCCTGGAATATGCTCGCGGCATCGCGACTGGCAAAGCGAACCGACTGATCGAGAATGGAAAGACGGGGCATGGTGAGCGGCCATGATAGCCGCTCCCCCGCTTTCCTCAAGCGCGATCACTGTGGCTGTTCGGCGGTATTGCGACGCGGCGCCCGTTCCGGCCTGGCGGGCGGAGGCGGTGCGGGACGCGGTGCCGGGGCAGCCCCTTGCGGAGCAGGTGCAGGAGCAGCGCGCGCCGCCGGTGCCGGGCGCGGCGCAGGGGCCGGCGCAACAGCGGCGGGCGGACGCCGTCCCGGTGCGGGCTGAGCCGATGGCGGCGGCGACTGGACAGCCTGTGGCGCACGGCGGCCATAGGGCGTTGCCGCCGGCGGAGACGCCGCTGCGGGCGGTGCCCGCCGTACCGGCGCGGCATTGACTGCCGGAGCCGAAGGGCGCGACGCGGAATTCATGCCGTCGCCGCGGCCACGACCCTGTCCATTGCCATCGCGTCGCGAAGGCCTGGCATTTGCGGAACCGGCGTTGCTGCCGACCGGGTTTCCGGCCGTGTTGCCGACAGTGTTTCCAATATTGCTGCCGCCACTGGCTGCGGCGCTGCCCGGAACCGTCTGCGGCGTCACATTGGTGCGGCCCTGCCAGCCCTGGCGATCACCATCGCCGCGATTGCCGCGTCCGCGTCCGTCCCATCCGGCCCGGCCCTCGCGTCCGTCGCCGCTGCGTGTGGCCTGCCCGTTGTCATTGCCATTGTCGCGGCGGCCATAGCCACGATCCGGCCTGCCGTCACGGTCGCCATCGCCGCGCCCGGCCCAGCCCCGGCCATCGCCGCGCGGGTGCGAGCGAGCATGTTCATGGCGGCGCTCCGCCCAGTAGCGGCGCTGCCGGTCACCCATTGAATAGCGCTTTCCGCCGGGCCGGTCGTAAACATAGACGCCATGGCCGGGATAATAATAATTGTCCCAATAACCGCCGCCAAAGCCGATCTGGACGAAGCCATAGGAATAGTCGCAGTCATAATAGGCGTCATAGGCATAGGCCGGATCGCAATAATAATCGCCCGGCGCATAGGCATAGCCATCATCATAATAGCCGCCCTCGCCATAATAGGCGCAGGCCGAGAGCGACAGCGCCCCCAGCGAGGCCGCCGCCAGCTTCACCAAGCGACCCGTTGCCGCACCGCCCATGATTGTTTTCACCATCTGCCTGTCCTCCGGGAGCCGGAATGCTCCATTCACCGCGCCACACTAACAGCCCGCCTTGAATTGGCGATGAACGCAAATGTCATTTGCGCCCCATTGCTTACATAAATGTCAGTTGCTATCACGCGGAAACCTGATTCCGAGGAGAGCGCAGCATGGCCACCGCTTATCAGCCGAGTTTCACTGACGCCGGCAATCCGCACTGGACCCGGCTCGACGATCCCGCATCGCTCGATCACTTGCCGGGCGAGGATGGCCTGCCGCTGCTAGGCGTCACGCTGCGCCAGCTCCGCGATCCCTATCGCTTCGGCCAGGAAATGTACGCCAAATACGGCCCGGTCTATCGCATCAACAGCTTTGGCCGCAGGCAGGTGGCGCTGGTCGGCGCCGAGGCCAATGAGCTGGTGCTGTTCGACCGCGACAAGAATTTCTCCTCCGAACAGGGCTGGGGCCCGATCCTGAACCTGCTGTTCCCGCGCGGGCTGATGCTGATGGATTTCGACCATCACCGGGCGGACCGGCGCGCGCTGTCCATCGCCTTCAAGCCCGGGCCGATGCGGCATTATTCGGACCGGCTGAACGAGGGCATCATGGCGCGGGTTGCGCAATGGTCGGGCCGCGACCTGCGCTTTTATCCGGAGATCAAGAAACTGACGCTGGACCTTGCCGCCAGCAGCTTTCTGGGCATTCCCTGGGGACCGGAGGCAGACCGGATCAACAAGGCCTTTGTCGACATGGTTCAGGCATCGATCGGCGTCGTCCGCCGCCCGCTGCCCTTTACCAAGATGGGCCGGGGCGTTGCCGGGCGTAAATATCTGGTCGACTATTTCACGCCGCAGGTGCGCGCCCGGCGCGAACAGCAGGGGCCGGACATGTTCAGCCAGTTCTGCCGCGCGACGCACGAGGACGGCACGCTGCTCGGCGAGGACGAGGTCGTCGATCACATGAATTTCCTGATGATGGCGGCGCACGACACCATTACGTCATCGGCGACGTCGATGCTGTTGCTGCTCGCCCGCCATCCCGAATGGCAGGACAAGGTGCGCGATGAAATGCTGAGCGTGGGCAGGCGCGGCGAACCGCTTGGCTATGACCAGCAGGCCGAGCTGGAACTCACCGAGATGGTGTTCAAGGAGGCGCTGCGGATGATCCCGCCGGTTCCCTCGACGCCGCGCCGGGCGCTGCGCGCATTCGAATTTGGCGGATACCGGATTCCCGCCGGAACGCCGGTTGGCATCAGCGCGGGCTTTGTCCACAAGATGGAGGAGCACTGGCCCGATCCGCATCGCTTCGATCCGATGCGCTTTACCGCCGAACAGGTCCGCAACCGGCACAAGTTTGCCTGGGTGCCCTTTGGCGGCGGCGCGCATATGTGCCTCGGGCTGCACTTTGCCTATATGCAGATCAAGATCCTGATGCATCACATCCTGACGCAGAACCGGGTGGTGATCGAGCCGGGCTATGATCCCGCCTGGCAGGCCTGGCCCATTCCGCAGCCAAAGGACGGGCTGAAAGTGCGCTTCGAGCGGCTAGAGCGCGTTCGGTTTTGATTGAATCAAAACCTGCGCTCTATGCTCTTGTTTTACCGTATTTTCCGAGTCGTCATATGTATCCATCTGACTTGAAAATACTCTATAAGCCGGCTGCGCGGCGGCAGGCCGTTACCCGCTGTTGCGCAATGCGGTGGCAATGGCGTTGATCGACAGCTGTATGCCTTCGGATATGCGCGGATCATCTTCGCCCGCACGATGACGCTTGATCAGCTCGATCTGCAAAAGGTTGAGCGGCTCGATATAGGGCAGGCGCAGCCGGATCGAATTGTCGAGCGGCTCGTTCGCCTCCAGCAGCCGCGACTGTCCGGTAATGCCGAGCAGATTGTCGCGGGTCATGGTCCAGCCATCGCGAATGCTGCCGAATATCCGCTCGCGCAGCGCTTCATCGCCGACGAGGCCCGCATAATGTCGGGCAATCGCCATGTCCGATTTGGCCAGAACCATCTCCATATTGCCGAGCGCCGCACGGAAGAACGGCCATTGCTGCGCCATGGCGGCAAGCAGCGCCTTGTCCTCGAAACCGGCAAGCGCCTGGCCGACCCCGTACCAGCCGGGCAGCATCACCCGCGCCTGTGCCCAGCTGAACACCCAGGGTATGGCGCGCAGATCCTCGATCTGCTGGCTCTTCTTGCGGCTGGCCGGGCGTGATCCGATCTTCAGTCCGGAAATCTCCGCAATCGGCGTCATCTGGCGGAAAAAGTCGTTAAAGCCCGGCGTCTCATAGACCAGCCCGCGATAGGCGCGAAAGGCATCGCCCGATATCCGGTCGAGCGCGGCGGCATAGCGCGCATGATCGCTGTCCGAAACGCTGTCGTGATCGTGCGTCGCGATCAGCGTCGCTGCGGTAATCGCCTCCAGATTGTCGAGCGCATGTTCGACCGTGCCATATTTCGCGGCAATCACCTCGCCCTGTTCGGTGATGCGGATGCGCCCCTGCACCGTGCCCTTGGGCTGGGCCAGAATGGCGGCAAAGCTGGAGCCGCCGCCGCGCCCGACCGCTCCGCCCCGGCCATGGAACAGCTGCATGCCGATCCCGAATTCGTCGAATACGCGGGCCAGCGCCCGGCTGGCGCAATTGAGGCTCCAGGTCGAGGTCAGATAGCCGCCGTCCTTGTTGCTGTCCGAATAGCCGACCATCACCTCCTGATGGCCGCGCGCCCGGACCAGCCTGACGATTTCGGGAAGCGAGAAATAGGCGCGCATCACCTGGGGCGCATTCTCAAGATCGCCAATGGTTTCAAACAGCGGCACCGCCATGATGTCGGCATGCGGATCATCCGCCGCGGCAAACAGCCCGGCTTCCTTCAGCAGCAGATTGACCTCCAGCATGTCCGACACGCTTTCGGCCTTGGAGATATTATAGGTGGTGATCGCCCCCTTGCCATATTTGCGGTGCACGTCGGCGGCGGCCTCGATGATCTCCAGCTCGCCACGGGTTTCCGCGCTATAGTCATGCCAGCGATTATAGAGCAGCCGGTTGTGCGCCAGCTCGCCGCGCAGCAGCGCGGTCCGCGCCGCCTCGTCCAGCTTCAGATAGTCGGGACATACCCCTGCGACCTTGAGCAGCTCTGCCACCACCCGTTCGTGCACATCGCTGTTCTGCCTGAGGTCGAGCGTCGCAAGATGAAATCCGAAACATTCGACCGCGCGGATCAGCCGGCCAAGCGCCCCTCCGCTGGCCAGCAGGCCATCGCCATCATCGGCCAGCCCGTTGGCGATCACCGCCAGGTCATGGCGAAGCTCCTGCGGAGACGCATAGGCCTCGCCCGAAAGCGCGGATGGGCGCGGCGGCTCTACCCCGGTCATCGCCACATGGGTCGCGCACAGCCGCGCATAAATGCCCGACAGCGCCCGGCGATAGGGCTCGTCCTGCCGCGCAGGCGAATTGTCGCCGCTGCGTTCGGCCAGTTCCAGCACCTTGGCGGATGTATTGGACAGGCCGGTTGCGATGCTGAGATCGCGTCCCAGCTCATGCACGGCATCGAGATAATGGCGAACCGCAGAGCCGCCCTGCTTGCGCAGCGCAAAGCGCAATGCATCGGCGGTTACAAAGGGGTTGCCGTCCCGGTCGCCGCCGATCCAGCTACCCAGCCGCAAAAAGGCGGGCGGGCGAAAGCCCAGCTCCCGCTCCCAGCGCGCATAGAGCATCGGCAGCGCGGGCAGGAACACCTCCTTCATATAGGCGCGGGCATTTTCCACCTCATCGGCGACGAACAGCCGCTCGCGGCGGATCGGCCGGGTCTGCCACAGCAGCGCGATCTGGCGATAAAGCGCCTCCTCGATCCGGTCGCCGGTCATGCTGTCCTCGCGCCCGGAATCGCGCTCCTTCATCAGGTCGGCAATGCGGTTCTTGTGATCGATCATCGACTTGCGCCGCACCTCGGTCGGGTGGGCGGTCAGCACCGGCACGATCCGGCTGCGTTCCAGAAATTCGGCAAGGTCGGTATCGGTCAGCCCTCGCTCGCGCAGCCGCGCTACCGCCTCGGCGACCGACGCCCCGGCCTCCTGGGTGACGCCCTGCCGGTCCTCGGCGAGATTTGCGAGCATGGAGAACAGCATGAAGCCGCGCACAAAGGACAGCGTGTCATCAAGGCTCAGCGCATCAAGGCCGGTGTCGATCTCCGCCGCACCATCGACCCCGCGATGCCGGTCGACACTGGCCGAGCGGATATATTCGGTCTGGCGATAGAGCTTGTCGCCACCATAGGCGCGGATCACATCGCCCAGAATCCGGCCCAGATAGCGGATATCCGGGTTCTGGGTGATCGGTGTCCGCGCATTGACTGCATCCGATCCGCTGTCGCCACCCATATCTGTTCCCCTTGCCGCCATGCAATTATGCTGCGCTGCAATATGGCTGTCGTCAAGCATGCATTGCCGGGCTTGTCGCAGCATTGTCATTGAGGCATGCCATGGCGCAGCATCTCAACAGTCTTCTGGAATTCCCGCATGACCCTTCGCAAAGCCCTCGCCGCCCTTGTTCCCGCCCTGCTCGCCAGCGCCTCCTGCCATGGGATCGCCATGGCCCAGGAGACAGGAGCGGACAGCGAAGAATCGAGCAAAAGCAGTTACTACCGCGATGCCGAGATACAGCTGGAGCGGCAGATTGCCGATGTCGCGCAGACCGGAAAGGCGCGCAACCTGATCATCTTCATCGGCGATGGCATGGGCGTCAGCTCGATCACCGCCGGTCGCATCTACAAGGGCCAGAAGCATGGCCAGGATGGCGAATCCTATCCGCTGGCGATGGATTCCATGCCCTGGTCGGCACTGGTCAAGACCTATAGCCATGATTTCCAGGTTGCCGACTCGGCGGCGACGGCGACCGCAATTGTCACCGGAACCAAGACGCGGTCGGGCATGCTGGGCGTGGGACCGGAGGTCGTGCGTGACGATTGCGCGGCAAGCCTGGCCGGATCGGTGCCCACCCTGTTCGAAATGGCCGAGGACAAGGGCCTTGCGACCGGCGTCATTTCCACCGCCCGCATCACCCATGCCACCCCTGCCAGCACCTATTCGCATGCACCCAATCGCGATTGGGAAAATGACACGATGCTGCCCGCCGGATCGGCCTGCAAGGATATTGCCCGGCAGCTGGTCGAATGGCCGCATGGCGACGGGTTTGAAGTCGTATTTGGTGGCGGACGCGCCAATTTCCTGCCCAAGGGGTCGGCCGATCCCGAATATGCCGACAAGACGGGCGCGCGCGGCGATGGCCGCGACCTGACCGCCGAATGGATGGCCGCGCATCCCAATGGGCGGTTCGTCTGGAACAGCGAAGGCTTTCAGGCCTTCGATCCGATGGTTGGCGGGCCGGTGCTGGGCCTGTTCGAGCGCAGCCATATGCAATTTGAGGCGGACCGGGCAGGCGATAGCGGCGGCGAACCCTCGCTGGCCGACATGGTGTCGGTGGCCATCGCGAAATTGTCACGCGATCCCGATGGCTTTGTGCTGATGGTCGAGGGCGGACGGATCGACCATGCCCATCATGCCGGCAATGCAAAGCGCGCGCTGGAGGACCTTGCCGCGTTCGACGATGCCATTGCCCGCACGCTGACCATGGTCAACATGGACGAGACGCTGGTGCTGGTCACCGCCGATCACAGCCATGTCTTCACCATTGCCGGATATCCGCCGCGCAACAACCCGATCCTCGGCCTTGGCTCGATTGACGAGGATGGCCATACCGCCCCGGCCCGCGACGGCAAGAGCTATACGACGCTGGGCTATATGAACGGCCCGGGTGCAGTGCCCGCCGGGGAACGCCCTGATCCGGCGGACCAGGATACCGAGGCGCTCGACTATCTCCAGCAATCGCTGGTCCCGACCCATTCGGAAACCCATGGCGGCGAAGATGTCGCGCTGAAGGCCGCAGGTCCGCAGGCACAGCTGTTTCACGGCACCATTGAGCAGAACCTGATCTTCCACATCGCCCGGCACATATTGGGCTGGTGACGGCGGGGCGGGATCAGGCCTCCAGCTCTATGTCCCAATAGAGCCAGTCCCGCCAGGTTTCGTGCAGATAATTGGGCGGAAAGGCGCGCCCGCGATCCTGCAGCTGCCAGCTGGTCGGACGGATCGGCTGCACCATCAGCTGCATATGCGCCTGGGCCGGGGTGCGCCCGCCCTTCTTCATGTTGCACGGCGCACAGGCGGTTGCGACATTCTGCCATGTCGTCTTGCCGCCGAGCCGGCGCGGCACGACATGGTCGAAGGTGAGATGATCGGGCGATCCGCAATATTGGCAGATGAAGCGGTCGCGCAGAAACAGGTTGAAGCGCGTGAAAGCGGGATATTCCGACGGCTTCACATATTGCCTGAGCGCAATGACCGAAGGAATCTTCATGTCGAGATTGGGGCTGTGAACCTCCCGCTCATAGCTGGAAACCACCGTCACCCGGTCAAGAAAGATCGCCTTGATCGCAGTCTGCCAGGGCCAGAGGCTGAGCGGATAATAGCTGAGCGGCGTATAATCGGCATTGAGCACCAGCGCCGGGCAGCTATTGGGATGTCGACCGAAATCGGGATGCGGATCGCGCATGGCCCGTTCGACAAGATCGGGATGAAACATGGTTCGTCGAAAACCCTCCCAATGTTCGCCGCGCCCTTATAAGAGCAAGGACATGACAGCAGCGTGACATGATCATGGCTAAATGACCATAGGCACTGCAAAAAGGTCAAGGGACTAATCCACAAGATATGGGGATAGCCATTCTGCGCGCATACAGATTCTGGAGGGCCAGGTGCCCGGACTGACGACGCGCTTTGCCCCCAGCCCCAATGGCGAGTTGCACCTGGGCCACGCCTTTGCGGCGATCACCGCCCATGATTTCGCCCGGCGAAACAAGGGCGCATTCCTGCTGCGCATCGAGGATATTGACGGCACACGCAGCCGCCCCGAACTGGTGCAGGGCATAATCGATGATCTTCAATGGCTGGGCCTTGGCTGGGACGGCGAACCGCTGTTCCAGTCGCAGCGCATCGCCCGTTATGACGCGGCGCTGCACAGGCTGGCCGATGCGGGGCTGGCCTATCCCTGTTTCTGCACCCGCAGCCAGATTGCCGCTGCGCAGGCGCATAAACCGGCGGCCACAGGCCCTGACGGCCCGGTCTATCCCGGCACCTGCCGCGACCTGCCCGCTGGCGAACGGCAACGGCGCCGCGAAGCGGAACCGCATTGCTGGCGGCTCGACACGGCCCGTGCCATGGACCGGGCGGGGCCGCTATACTGGTGCGATCTGGATGCCGGCGAACAGCTTGCCCGGCCGGGCCTGTTCGGCGATGTGATCATTGCCCGGAAGGATGCCCCGGCCAGCTATCACCTCGCCGCAACGCTCGACGATGCCGCCGATGGAATCAGCCATGTCGTGCGCGGACGCGACCTGTTTGCCGCGACCCATGTCCATCGCCTGTTGCAGGCACTGTTCGGCCTGCCGACCCCGCTCTATCTGCATCACGCGCTGCTTGCCGGTCCGGACGGGCGCAAATTGTCGAAAAGCCTGGGTTCGGCGGCCCTGTCGGTTCTGCGCAGGGCGGGGGTCAATGGCCGCGACCTTGCCGACGACATCAGAAATAATCGCCTGCCCGCTGGTATTTCCGTCATGGCGGACTAATATGATGGCCATGAACTATGTCCTTGTCCCCGCGCTCATCATCCTGATGGGCCTTGTCCTGTTCGCGCTGGTGCGCGGCCTTGTCGCCTTTCTGCAGATGACCGAGGAGGACCTGAAAAATCCCGGCGTCGGGCGCAGCCATGAAATGCAGAACAAGATGATGTTCGCGCGCGTCAAATATCAGGCGCTGGCAGTTATCGTGCTGGCGCTGCTGCTGATGTTCAGCCGCTAGGCGCGGTTCCCAGCCATATTCCGGCATGGTCAGGCTCAACAAGATATATACCCGCACCGGCGATGACGGCACCACCGGGCTGGTCGACGGTTCCCGCATCGCCAAGCATGCCGCGCGGATGCAGGCGATTGGCGATGTTGACGAGCTCAACAGCGCAATCGGGCTGGCCCTCGCCCATATCGATGCGGGCGGCATTTTCGATACGCTGCGCGTCATCCAGAATGACCTGTTCGATCTGGGCGCGGATATTGCCACGCCGGGCGAGGATTTCACGCCGGGCGAAATGACGCTGCGCATCGTCGCGGCGCAGGTGACGCGTATCGAGCATCATATCGATGCCCTGAATGCCGATCTGAAACCGCTGACCAGCTTCATCCTGCCCGGCGGATCGAAAGCGGCGGCGCATGTCCATCTCGCCCGCTCAATCTGTCGTCGCGCCGAACGCAGCCTTGTCCGTGCGGCTGAGGCCGATGCCTTCAACCCGCAGGCGCTCGCCTATCTCAACCGGCTGTCGGACTATCTGTTCGTGCTGGCCCGGCACCTCAACAATGCCAGCGGCGGCGATCCGCTCTGGGTTCCGGGAGCGTCGCGCGGCTGACCGGAGAGCAGCACCGGGCCGGAGGTTGAAACACCGCCGCCGCTCGCATAGCATAGCCCTGTTGCCAGAACGGAGACGGACCATCCTCCAGGGTACCGACACACGCACCGCACATGGCGGCCCGCACGCGCCGGACGGCGATACGCTGCACGCGCGCTATCTGGCCGTCCGCCGCCTCAGCGAGGCGCTGGTCGCGCCATTGTCGGACGCCGATGCGACGGTGCAGTCGATGGACGACGCGTCGCCTGCCAAATGGCATCTCGCCCATAGCAGCTGGTTTTTCGAGACCTTCATCCTGCGCGATCACCGCCCCGGATATCTGCCCTTCGATCCCGATTATGCCTTTCTGTTCAACAGCTATTATGAGGCGGAGGGCGCGCGCCATGCCCGGCCCCGGCGCGGTATGCTGACCCGACCGTCGCTGGACCGGATCCGCGCCTATCGCGCGCATGTCGATGCGGCGATGGCCGAAGCGCTGCAATCCCCCGGTCCGGTCGTGCAGGCGCTGGCCGAACTGGGCCTCAACCATGAACAGCAGCACCAGGAATTGCTGCTGACCGACATATTGCACCTGTTCGCGCAAAATCCATTGCAGCCTGCGCTATGGCCAGCGCAGAACGCTGTGTTCTCGGCGCCCGCCCCGCCAATGGGCTGGACCCGGCATGACGGCGGCATCACCGCCATCGGCCATGACGGCCAGGGTTTCGCATTTGACTGCGAAGGCCCCCGGCATGACCATCTGCTCGCCCCCTTTGAGCTGGCCGACCGCCCGGTGAGCAATGGCGAATGGATCGCCTTTATCGAGGATGGCGGCTATGGCGATCCGCACCACTGGCTGTCCGATGGCTGGGCCTGGGTGCAGGCAGAGGGCATCGCCGCGCCGCTATACTGGCAGCGCGACGGGCAGGGCGCATGGCAGCAGTTCGGCCTGGACGGGCTGCGTCTGCTCGATCCTGCTGCGCCGGTCTGCCATGTCAGCTTGTATGAGGCGGATGCCTATGCAAGCTGGGCCGGGGCGCGCCTGCCCACCGAACAGGAATGGGAAGCGGCGGCGGCCGGTCTTGATCCAAAGCATGGCCAGTTTCTCGACGCGCCGGGCGGCATCCGTCCGGCATTGCAGGCGGGGCCGGGGCTGTTCGGCGGCGTGTGGGAATGGACCGGCAGCGCCTATCGCCCCTATCCCGGATTTCGCGCCGCGCCGGGCGCGGTCGGCGAATATAATGGCAAGTTCATGAGCGGCCAGTTCGTGCTGCGCGGCGGCAGCGCGCTCACCCCGCGCGGCCATGCCCGGGCCAGCTATCGCAACTTTTTCTACCCGCACCAGCGCTGGCAATTTACCGGCGTGCGGCTGGCCAGGGATGTGTGACCGCCAGCGCCGAAGCGGGCCGGTTTGATCAGTCGCCCGGCTCCAGCGCATCATCGATCAGCTTGACGATATAGCGCCGGGTCGCGCGACTGTCATTGTCGCCCTTGCGCGCGCGCCGGTTCATGTCGGCGCGAATATCGGTCAGCAGGGTCAGGACATAGGGCCGGGCAAGATCATAGGGCACCACCGGGCTGTCATGGATCTTGATCAGCTCGCGCACGAAACGCACCTGCAGGTCGCGACGCACGCTGTTTTCCGAATCGCCAGCCACCCCGTCGAAAATCGCAGTGCGCAGATCGGCAAGCATCGCATTGGCACCATAGCTGCCGCCCAGTTCCTGCGTTTCGGCAAGGCGTTTCAGCGTCGATGAATGCAGCAGATGGTCGAGCGCTGCAGACTGGATGGTCCGCGCCTCGCCCTGGACATCGGGTGCCTTGACCCCGCTCTGCCCGCGTCGCTGCGCCAGCAAATAGCCATAATAGGCCGATTGCGGCGCAACAATGTCCGGGCCAAAGGCATATTGCGCCAGCGCCGCCATGGCACGCTGCTGCTGCGCGGCGGACACCGGCTGGAGCGGCGCGGCATAGCTGTCCGCCTCTGCGCCGGGATAGGCATTCTCCACGAAAATGCCGCCGACATAGCGCGATATGGTGCGCACATGGGTGGCATAGATCGAGGTCAGCAATTCATGCGCGCGCACCAGCTCGTCATAGGATTCGCCCGGCTTCAGCAGCTTTTCGGCCAGGCCCTGGCGCGCCTCGCGGATAAGGTCCATCTGCAATATGGCAAAACCGACCGGATCGTTCGACATGTCATAGGGAATGACGCGCGGGTCGATGCCACGCCCCAGCGAGCGCATATCCTCTGCATCATTGCCGAACAGCAGCCCCGGCTGGCCCGCCTTGGCGAGATGCTCCGCGCGCGTGGCGGGATCGTCCATGCCATCGCCATAGCCGAACCGGATCGCCCAATAGTCATAGGGGCCGGGCATGGTCGGATAGGCGGGCAGCGCCGATCCGCCCTTTTGCAGGATGTTGGTCGCAGGATAATCCATCACCGATCCGGTGATCGGCTGGTCGGGGGAAAGCCCGCCCTGCAATTCGTCGAGCGAGCGGAAATAGGATGCCTTCATATTGTGGGACAGGCCGAGCGTATGGCCGACCTCATGCATCACCAGATAGGTAAGGCTCTGGCGGATGATCTCGCGCAGCGGCTCCGCGCCGTCACCATCGCCATCGGGGGCCGCCAGCAGCATCGCCTTGGCAAAGGCCAGGTTCTGGCGCAGCATCGAAGCGACGTCGCATTCAGCATGATCGGCAAGCGCCGCGCCATCGGCACCCTCGGGCAAATCAAGGAACAGCTCGTCCAGCATGATCTGCCGCCGCACGCTGTTCTGCTCCAGCACGATGTTCGAGGCGATGATCTCCCCGGTGCGCGGATTGACGACCGAGGGACCATAGCCGTTGAAGGACGGGCTCGAGGTCGCAATCCACTGGATCATGTTATAGCGGATGTCGCCCGCATCCCAGTCGGCATCATCGGGCTGAACCTCAACCGCGACCGCCTGCTGAATGCCCGCTTCAGCGAACACCCTGTTCCATTGCAGCACCGCATTGCGGATCGTCTCGCGATATTCGAGCGGGGTGCTGTTCTGTATCCAGTAGGTGATCGGCGTGACCGCAGGCGACTGGCTTTCGCCCGGATTGCTCTTTTTCAGATCCCAGCGGCGGATCTTGTCCTCATAGGGCAGGCGGTCGACCGTCCCCAGATTGGTCTGGCGCTCGGTGAAGAATCCGACCCGCGCATCATCCAGCCGCGGTGCATAGTCATGATCGGGGATCGCCGCGAAATTATGCTGGAACAGGATTGTCGCGGGATTGGGACCCTTGTTGAAATCATAGACATATTCAACCAGCACCGCGCTGTTCTTCGGATAGTTGTGGACCTCGACGATATTGGTCTTGGCCTTGTTGAGCTTTGGCGTCACGCCAAATGCCTTGAGCAGCGGCGAGGTGTCGCCCATGCGGAACAGGTCGGTTCCGGTGAACAGGCCGTTGGCGGCGACAATGAACCGGCTGTCATCATCATTCTTGGCCATGATGTTGAGCGAGGTCATCAGCGAATTGCCGTTATTGGTCTCCAGCGCGCGCGACAGCGGGCTGTCCTCATCCACCCGATAGGCGGTCTGCTGGCGGATCAGGTCAATCTCGTTATAGCGGCGGCGGAACCGGACCAGGAAATTGTCCTTCATGTCGCCCGCGGCGCGAAGATCGGCCAGCCCGCCAATCAGGCCGCCGACACCGCTATGGACGAAGGTATAATAGATATAGTCCTGCCCGATCTGGTCGGCGCTCAGCTCCAGAAAGACGGTGCCGGTTTCCTTGTCGCGCCAGACCGGAAACAGGCCATCGACCTTTTCCTTGTCCTTGGTGAATTCCTTGATCGTCTTGATCTTGGGCTTGGGCGCTTCCTTGGAATCGCTCTCGCCATCCTTCTTGCAATCATCCCCCGTGCAGCTGTCCTCATCGCTTTGCTGCAGTTCGTCGGCAGCCTGGCCAAAGGCAAGGGAGGGCGCGCCCGCCATTGCGAGGAGCAGCAGGCCGGGGGCAAGATATATGCGCATCAACTTTTTGGTCCGTCTTCAAAAATGTGCCTGCCGTCCATCAGAACGGCAGGCAGTTCACCAGATAACAACCGGTATATTGCAGCCTCGATATCGGCTCTAGAAACGCCCGCGAATGCCGAAGGACACCGAACGGCCGCCATTGAACTGATAGATATCGGGATAATAGAAATCGGCGCTGCCCGAATTGAATTCGGACGAAATTGCCGCCCGCAGATCGACTTCCTTCGATCCGCGCAACAGATCGTCACCTTGCAGGAAGACAGTCCAGTCGCCGCCGGCTGCCTCGAAATTATAGGACAGCCGCAGGTCAAGGGTCGAATAGGCGGGCACCACCGTATCTAGGCCATGCACTTCAAAGCTCTGCACGCTGGCATCCTGATGGGTGTAGATGATCCGGCCTTCAAACCCGCCCTTCGAATAGTTGAGCGAGAGATTATAGACCCACTCGAACTCGTCTTCGAGAGCGCGGTTCAGCGTGAACTGGCCGACCGTGCCATCATCATTGCGGCCCGATACCAGGGTCGGGAAATCGCCATTGGTATAGGTGACGTTGGCCAGCACCCCGAAGTCCTTGAGGAAACCGGGCAGGAAGGTCAGCTGGCGAATGATTTCGGCCTCAATGCCCCAGATATCCCCGCCCTCGCCATTGATCGGGCGATTGCGCAGGAATTCGGTATTGGCATCGAATGCGACGAATTCGGGCCGGCTATTGGCGAGATCACCGAAATAGGCGATCACATCGTCACGGGTCGACTGGTCAGGCGCGTCCTGGAAAAACACATTGGTGAAGTTGTTGGTGATCTTCTTGTAGAAAACACCCAGGCGGACCAGGCCAGGCGTATCATCGAAATAATAGGCCACATCAAAATCATAATTGTCGGTCTTGGTCGCCTTGAGGTCCGGATTGGCTTCCCGCAGGATGACGCGGTTCACGGTCGGGCGCAGGTCGACAAAAACCTGGGCCGGACGGCGCAGCAGCTGGAATGACGGGTTCACCGTCGTCTTGTTATAGCTGAACCGCGCGACGATGTTGTCCGCCGGACGATAGTTGAGCAGGAAGCTGGGCGTCCAGGTCGACTGCGTGCCCGACAGCGTATCGAAGGAGACCAGGCCGGCGGTGATAAAGGTCTCGCGCGGCTCCAGCACGTTGGCGGCGGTGCGAACCGAAGGGGCCGTCAGCGTGGTGCCCGAGCGATTGAAGCGTTCCATGCGAACGCCGCCGATCAGCTCGAAATTGCCAAATTCGAACTTGGTTTCGACATAGCCCGCCATCACCCGTTCGCGGGTCTTTGCCGGGGTCTGTGCGGCCGCATTCTGAACCGGATCAAGGTCACGATTGTCGGTGAAATTGAACCGCTGCTCGTTGAACGCAGTGTTGGGATCGTCGACCAGCAGCGCATCGGCACCATCAAACAGGGTCTGCACCGCATCGGCGCGCAGGAATGGCACCTGAAATCCGGCACCGCCAATATCGTTCAGGAAGCCGGTGTCGAGAAGCCCGTCACCGAAAAAGGCGAGCGAAGTATCGCGACCGGTAATCCGCAAATAGCTGATGATCGAGCTCAGGCTGCCGACCGAGGTACTGGCGAAGAGATCGTCGGCGCTCTTGCGAGAGCTGGTGTCATATTTGCCGCCAATCTCGATATAGCTGAACCAGTCCATCGGCGGCTGGTAACGGGCGCTGCCCTCAAACTGCCAGGATTCGGTCGGGCTGTTGGTCAGCGTCCGGTTAAGCGAGGTGATGTTGTAATTGTTCGGATCGTTGAGGAATTGCGAACCAGCATCGGTCAGCGACAAAACAGGCAGGCCATTGCCGAGGAAAATCACCCCGCCATCGACGAAACGCGGGGTCATCGCGGCATCGTCATCGGGATTGATCACCGCCGTTGCCGGGTCGATGATCGCGGCAAGATTGGTGTTGGTATTGCCCAGAATGCTGATGTTGGAGTTATTCGATTTTGACCGGGCACGCGAATAGCCAGCCTTGTATTTGAACTCCCAGCGGTCAAGCGTAGTATCGCCCCGGAAGCTGATCGTGTCGCTATAGCTGTTGATATCGACAAGGCCATGGGCGATGTTCGGGCGCAGCGAAGCGAGGGTCGTGCGGCGACGCACCTCTCCGCCCAGTTCCTCGATCGGCATATCGACAGCAGTGGTCAGGAAACTGGCCGTGGTGCGCGCGGTCGCGGTTTCCTTCCAACCCTGGATCCGCTGCAGGTCGAGCCGCAGCCGGGTGCTGGAGCTGACATTCCAGGCAAAGTTGAGCGATGCCGTCAGATCCTTCTCATCACGATCGCGGCGCAAATAGCTGGCGCCGGTCACCAGCTGCTTGTTTAGCTCTGGATCAAAGGGAAATTTCTGGCTCGCCGGAACCAGCGTCACGCTTGTGAACCCGGCGGGCAGGACCGGCGGCAGCGCGCCGACCAGATCCACGCTGTAATTGGTGCGGTCAGTCTTGCGATACTGAACGGTGGCCACCACGCCGAAATCGGGGGTGATCTGTTTCGCCAGCGTGCCGTTGATCTGATATTCGCCGCCAAAATCGCGGTCGAAATTGGTTTCGCCCTCTATGCCGAAATTGAACGCGAAATCGCCATAGTCGAGGCCGGACTTGGTCTCGATCTCGACCAGACCGCCCGAGCTGTTGGCCTCATGGCTGGGCAGCAGCGACTTCTGGATGGTGATCTGCGAGATATTCTCGGCAAGAAAATCGCTGAGGTCGATGGTCCGCTCAAAACCTGTTCCCTGCAGGCCAAGGCCGTTAAGCTGGATATTGATCGCCTCCGAGCTGAAGCCGCGGATAGAGATGCGCGATCCCTCGCCGGTATCATCGGCGCGGCCAAAGGCGACACCCGGCACGCGACGCAGCGCCTCGGACACTGTTTCCGCCGGGAAGCTGCCCAGCAGGTCCGCGGAAACCACCGTCTGGTTATTGGGTGCGCGAAGCTGCTGGTTGAGCGCGCGTGCGAGGCTGGAGCGATAGCCCAGCACGACGATTTCCTTGCTCGTCTCGCCCACGGCAACCGCAAGGTTGCGGCGACCGTCAAGGTCGCTCGGCAAATCGACGGTCTGGCTGGGCTGCCCCAGATATTCGACCAGCAGGGTGCTGCTGCCGGTCGGCACCGCCGGCAGGTAGAAACGACCGCGCTCATCTGTCACGGTTTCCAGATCGGTTCCCGGAACGCTGATCTTGGCACCGGGCAGGCCTGCGCCGGTTGCGGCATTGGCGATGACACCGCTGACGGCGCTGCTATCGCCTTGATCGGCGTTTCCCATTTCTGCCGAAGCCTGGAGGGCAAAGCTGTTTGCGGTGATCTGGCGATAGCTGACCCCGGTTCCGCCGAGCAGGACCTGCAGCGCCTTGGCAGGGGTATGCCGCCCGCTGAGCGGTTTGGAACGCTTGTTGGCGACAAGATCGGGCGAATAGAGCAGATCGGCATTGGATTGTTCGGTAAAGACCTTCAGCGCCGATGACAGCGGCTGAGCCTCGATCGAGAAATTCACCTGCTGCACGCTGGTCAACTGGGCCGGTTGTTCGGCATGGGCGGGCGCGGAAATGGCAAGGCCGCTGGCGCTGGCAAAAAGCAGGTGCTGAAACAGTTTCTTGTACATGGATCCCCCGATCACGTTTGTCGTCCCTGAAACCGGCTTTTCATCCGCCGGATTTCCGTAAGACGCGGGTCCGTCCATTTCCCTCACAAGTTTTTCGCGCAATGCACGGATTTGGCCGCACGGCGGCACGACACCGGTTCAGGGCGCGGGATAGACCACATATTTGCCGCTGTCCGCATCCTGGCGGATCACCACCGGAAAGGCAGCCTCAAGCGAGGGGACGAATGTGTCGGCGGAATCGGTCCACAGCGTCCCGCTGATCCGCAGGCCGGAAATATCGGCATCGCCGATCACCAGCTTGCGCGTGGTATAGCGATTCACCTCGGCAAGCACGTCGCTCAGCCGCTGGTCCTCGAAGATCAGGCGTCCCTCGCGCCAGCTCGCCGCCTGAACGACATTGGCGTTGCTGACGTGAAAGCGGCCATTGGCACTCGCCGCCAGCTGCTGGCCGGGCACCAGGCTGGTGACCTGCACCGGCGTGGCCGATGTGCTCGCCGCGCCCGCACCGAAACGCTCCACCTTCACCTTGCCCTCCAGCAGGGTGACGGTCACCTTCGCACCATCGAGCCGCACCGAAAAGGCGGTGCCCAGCGCGGTCACGACATTGTCGCTGCTGCGCACGACGAACGGCCTGTCGCTGTCATGCGCGACCTTGAAGAACGCCTCGCCGCGCTCCAGGGTCAGCGCGCGGCGACCCTTGGTATAGGTGACGCGCACCAGACTGTTGGTGTTGAGTTCGAGCGTCGAGCCATCGGGCAGGCTGAATGTCGAGCGCTCGCCAATGCGCGTGCCAAAGGTCGTCGCCAGCTCGACCGGCTGCGCTTCCTCGGCGACTTCATCAGCCTCGGTCACGTCCGGCCCCGCCTTGTCCGCAGCGACAGGGGCGGCTTCAGCAAATTCTGCATCCTGCGAAGGAGCCGGGCCGTTGCCCGGCATCATGAACAGCGCCAGCGCAACGACCAGCGCCAGCGATGCCGCTATCGCCATGGCACCCGATGGCCAGAACCGCATGCCGGACGGCTCAGCCGAAAGTGCGGCCAGCCGGAATTCGGTAATTTCCGGACTGTCGGCGAAACTGCCCGCCTCGTCCCAGATCGCGCATAAATCCTCATAGGCGGCGCGGTTTTCCGTATCATCCTCAAGCCAGGCCATGAAGCGATGAACCTCTTCATCGCGGCAATCATCGGCATGGAGCCGCGCGAACCACTGCGCAGCGGCTTCCTCGGCGCATTCGCCTGCCAGCTTTGCGGGCTCGCTCGCCATTATTTGCGCCCCATCCGCTTGTTCAGCAGACGCATCGCGGCCATCATGTGCTTCTCGACCGAGCTCACCGATATTCCCAGACGTGTGGCAATCTGCTGATATTTCATAAGTTCAAAGCGATGCAGAACAAACACTGTGCGCGTTCTTTCCGGCAAATCCCCCAGCGCCGTCTGCACGACACGCAGACGTTCTCGTCCCATCAAGACGCGCTCGGGTGAAAGTTCCTCAACAAAATTTTGCCCGTCCTGCGAAAATTCGCGTTCAAAGGCAGACCGGGTCGCGGCCCGCCGCCCGCGATCGCGCAGCAGATTGGCCGCCGCCTGGAAGATATAGGCCTCCGGATTGGCGATATGATCGGCATTGTCTCCGCTCAGCAGGCGACAGAACAGATCCTGCACCAGATCCTCGATCTCCGCCGGGTTTGAAACGCGCTTCTGAAAGAATCGATAGAGCGGCAGGCGATAGCGCTCGATCAGCGCCTGCTGCTGTTCGGGATCGATTTTTTCGGGCGAGGACATTGCGGTTTTCGGTCCGGGCGGAATGACGGTTTATTGTCGGCAAATTTCCAGGCTTTCGTCAAGCCATGTCTGGAAACCCCAGCTATTCTGAGGTTTTCTGGCCAGATCACCCAGTTTTGACTGCGTCGTCATCGCGCACTGCCCGGCCAGACGGGCCTGGTGCTGGCATGGAAAAAACAAGCCGCTTGAAAAATAACTGACTGGTCAGTTATATATCTCGCATGCCGCGAATCACGCCCTCTGACCGCCGCGAGGCGATACTTGACGCCGCCCGCGAAGAGTTCAGCCGCAACGGCTTTGCGCGGGCGCGAATGGACGATATTGCCGGCCGGGTCGGCATCTCAAAGGCGGCGCTCTATCTGCAGTTCGACAGCAAGGAAGCGATCTTCTACGCGCTCGCAGAAGGACTGATTGCCGAGACCATTCCGGTGCTGGTTCCCGCCGAATTTGGCGATGTGCCCGCCGCGATGCTGCTGCGCGGTTTCGTCACCATGGCGCTGGAACGCCTGACCCGCAGCGACATTGCATTTGTCCCGCGCCTGGTCATTGGCGAGGGCGGCAGTTTCCCCGATCTGGTCCGCTATTATCACGACCATGCCATCATCCGCATCATGGAGCTGATCGAGGCGGTCATCCGCCATGGCGTTGATCGCGGGGAATTCAGCTGTGCCGATCCCTATCACACGGCGCGCAGCGTGGCGGGCGGGGTCATCCTGTCGGCCTTGTGGCGCGTGGTGTTCGAGCCGGTGGGCGCAAGGCCGCTCGACGTCGCGGCGATGACGGAGGCGCATGTCAGCGTGCTGATCGACGGGCTGCTGATCAGGGAGGAAAAGCCGTGAACCGGAAAATGCTGGCCATTCCGATCATCCTGCTGCTGGCAATAGCTGCCTGGGCGGGGTGGCGCTGGCTCTCGCCTTCCGAAGAGGAAATCTGGCTTGGCTATGTCGAGGGCGAGGCGCTCTACATTGCCGCGCCGGTTTCCGGAACACTGGGCGAGCGCAATGTCGAACGCGGCGATACAGTCACCAGCGGTGACCGGCTGTTCTCGCTCGATCCGGCGTCGCTTGATGCCGATGTCGACCGGCTCAAGGCCGATGTCGCGGCATCTATGGCGCAGATGCGCGATCTGGAACAGCAGGGCCGCCGTCCCGCCGAGCAGGACATATCCCGTGCCGCCATCGCCTCGGCACAGGCCCAGCTCACCAAGGCGCAGCATGATTTCGACCGGATTTCGGCGCTGGCCGACAAGGGCTTTGCGTCACGGACCCAGCTTGATGCGGCGCGCGCGGCGCGCGACCGCGCGCGTGCCGACCTTGCCCAGGCCAATGCCCAGCTGCGTTCGGGTGCGCTGAGCGCCGGGCGCTCGGGGCAGATTGCGGCGGCGGGAGCAAGCGTTGCCGGAGCCGAGGCCGCGCTGCGCGCCCAGCAACAGCGTCGTGCGGAAATTGCCCCGCTCTCGCCCGCTGACGGGCTTGTCGAACAGACATTCTTCAATCCCGGCGAATGGGTGCCCGCCAACACGCCGGTCGTGGCGGTACTGCCCGATGACCGGCGCAAGCTGCGCTTCTTTGTTCCGCAGGACGCCATCGCCTCGCTGAAACCGGGGATGAAAATCGCATTTTCCTGCGATGGCTGCCCGGCCGGGCAAAGCGCGACGATCAGCTATATTGCGCCGCGCGCGGAATTCACGCCGCCGGTCATCTACAGCGAGACGGCGCGCGCCAAGCTGGTGTTCATGGTTGAGGCGAGGCTGGCAAAGAGCGGCCAGCCGCTGCCCCCCGGCCTGCCTGTCGACATCATGCCGCCAGACCGGCAATGAGCGGCGATCCTGTCATCGATGTGCACGGGCTGACCAAGCGCTTTGGCGGGCGCACGGTGGTCGATCATGCCGATATGGTCGTCGAGCGCGGACGCATTTGCGGCTTTCTCGGCCCCAATGGATCGGGCAAGACGACCACCTTGCGGATCATTTGCGGCCTGCTGATCCCCGAAGAGGGCGAGGGCACGGTGCTGGGCATGGACTTGCGGCGCGACCGCGTCGCCATCAAGCGCCAGATCGGTTACATGACCCAGAAATTCGGGCTGTTCGGCGACCTTTCCATTCGCGAAAATCTCGATTTCGTGGCGCGCGTCTATGGTCTCGACCGGCGGCGGCAAAGGGTTGACGATGCGCTGGAACGGCTGGGCCTTGCGACCCGCGCGGACCAGCTGGCGGGCAAATTGTCGGGCGGCTGGAAGCAGCGACTGGCGCTGGCCGCCGCCGTGCTCCACGAGCCGAAAATCCTGCTGCTCGACGAGCCGACGGCAGGCGTCGATCCCCAGGCACGGCGCGAATTCTGGGACCAGATCCATGTCCTCGCCAAGGCCGGGATGACGGTACTGGTTTCCACCCATTATATGGACGAGGCGGAGCGCTGCCACGAAATCGCCTATATCGCCTATGGTGTGATACTGGCGCGCGGCACCGTGGCCGAGATGATCGACAATAGCGGCCTGCATGCCCTGACCGGCGAGGGCAAGGGCGCGGACCTGCTGGCCGCCGACATACAGGATCGGCCTGGCGTCAGCACCGCCGCCCCCTTTGGCACAACCCTGCACGTCTGCGGGCCCGATCCCGATGCCCTGCGCGCGGCGGTGAAACCCTGGGATGAGCAGGTCCGCTGGACGGTTACCCGCCCGACGCTGGAGGACGTATTCATCGATCTGATGCGGCAATCGACCGACAACAGCGTGGTGATCCAGTGAGCGGCCACCGGATCATGGCGATGACGGTGAAGGAAATTCGCCAGATGATGCGCGACCGCGGCACCATCGCGATGATGTTCGCGCTGCCGATCCTGCAGCTGATCCTGTTCGGCTTCGCGATCAATGGCGATCCGCGCCATCTGCCCATGGCGCTGGAGGTGAACGACAATTCCGCCATCACCCGGTCAATCGATTCGGCGCTGCGCAATTCAAGCTATTTCGACGTCACCCATATCGTTGCGACCCGCGAACAGGCCGACCGGCTGGTCAAGGACGGAACGGTGCAGTTCGTGGTGACAATCCCGGTCGATTTTACCCGCGACCTCGTGCGCGGCGAGCGGCCGCAGCTGTTGCTGACCGCCGATGCTACCGATCCTTCGGCGACCGGCAATGCGATAGCCGCGGTCGGCCAGGCGGTGCAGCAGGGGCTGGAGCACGACCTGATCGGCCCGCTCGGCGCGCGACGAGCGGGGGCGGGGCCGGTCGAGCTGATCCTGCATCGCAGCTATAATCCGGAGGGGATTACCAGCCACAATACCGTTCCCGGACTGCTCGCCATCGTCCTGTCGATCACCATGGTGCTGATGACGGCATTGTCGGTAACGCGCGAGACCGAACAGGGCACGATGGAAAACCTGCTGGCCATGCCGCTGCGCCCCATTGAGGTGATGATCGGCAAGATCGTGCCCTATCTGATCATCGGCTTTGTCCAGACGGTTGTCATCATCGCCTTTGCGCGCTTTGTCTTCGAGGTGCCGTTTTTCGGTTCGCTGGCGCTGGCGCTGGCGGGAACGATGCTGTTCATCGCCGTCAGCCTGGCACTCGGCTTTACCATGTCGACCATCGCGGGAACCCAGCTTCAGGCGATGCAGATGAGCTTTTTCTACCTGATGCCCTCCATCCTCCTGTCGGGCTTCATCTTCCCGTTTCGCGGCATGCCGCAATGGGCGCAATGGCTGGGAAGCGCGCTGCCCCCAACCCATTATCTGCGCCTGATCCGCGGCGTCATGCTGAAGGGCTGGGATGTCGCCAACGCCCTGCCTGAAATCGGCATTCTCACGCTGATGCTGCTGGTCCTGACCGGCATATCGGTTGTCCGCTACCGCGATACCGTCGCCTGAAAACACCTGTGGTCATTGGTCGAAGGGCCAAGCGGCTTGGTCGAATTGGGCCGACACTTGCCCCGCCTCCCTTCTAAGCCGCATCCTGTCATTGGCGTGAAAGGCCGGGGAGGGCCAGGACCATGAATCTGACACGGATTGCGCTGCGCTATCCCACCGCAATGGCCGCAGCACTGGCGCTGATCGCGCTGATCGGCTTGGTTTCCGCCTTCACCACCCCGATCCAGCTCTTCCCCAATATCGAGCAGCCCAGCCTGACCATGCAGGCCAATTGGCGCGCCGCCAGCCCTAAGGAAATGGAATCGGAAATCACCATTCCGGTCGAGGAGCAGCTGCGCGGCTTGCCCGGCCTCACCCGCATCCAGAGCTGGTCGAACAATGGCAATGTCTGGTTCAACCTGGAATTCGCGCTCGGCACCAATATGGACAAGGCCTTTGCCGAGGTGTCGAGCCGCGCCCAGCAGGTGCGCAACTGGCCGCTGGATGCCGACCGCCCGGTCGTTGGCGGGGCCAATGGCGCGCAGGGCGAATCGCTGATCTATCTGTTCCTGCAGGCGCTGCCCGACAGCAATATGGATTCAGAGGCGCTGGCCAAGATCGCCCGCGACACCATCGTTCCCAAGCTCGAATCGATTGACGGGGTGCAGGGCGTCGACATTCAGGCCCCGACCGGCGAGCGCATCCTTCGCATCCAGTTCGACCCGTGGCGGCTGGCGCAGCTCAACCTCACCATAGAGGAGCTGTCGCGCGCGGTCGGACGGTTCCAGGATGTGGGCGGCGGCACCGTCGATGTCGGGCGGCGCGGCTATGCCCTGCGCTTTGAGGGGAATTTCACCGCCGAACAGATAGGCGACCTCACCGTGGCGCAGCGCGGGGCCACCACGATCCGCATGCGCGACGTCGCCGACATCAAGGTCGGGCCGGACAAGGCCTTTGGCGCCACCTATCAGAATGGCAATCCCGCCATCGGCATGCAGGTGATCCGCCAGCCGGGCAGCAATACGCTGGAGGCGATCAACGGCGTGCTGGCCGAGGTGCAGAATTTCAACGAGAACGAGCTGGCCAGCATCGGCGCAAAGATCGAAAAGAGCTTTGACCCGTCCGTCTTCATCAAGCGTGCCCTGTCCTTCCTCAGCGGCAACCTGCTGCTCGGCACGATCCTCGCCATCGGTCTTTTGTGGCTGTTCGTCAGGCGCTGGCGGGCGACCTTCATCATCGCCGCGACGGTGCCGGTGTGCCTGCTGTCCACGCTGGCGGTGATCGGCATGACGGGGCGGACGATCAACGTCATCTCGCTGGCCGGACTGGCCTTTGCCACCGGCATGGTGGTGGATGCGGCGATTGTCGTCATGGAAAATTTCGTCCGCCTGCGCGCCCAGGGCAAGTCAGCGGGCGATGCCGCCTATGAATCGGTCGCCCAGGTATGGCCCGCGCTGTTCGCCTCCACGGCCACAACCGTTGCGATCTTCATTCCCATCATCTTCATCGAGGATGTCGAGGGACAGCTGTTCGCCGATCTGGCGCTGACCATCGCCATTTCGGTGATCTGCAGCCTGATCGTCGCCGCCACGGTGCTGCCCGCCACAGCGCGCCATTATGCCGCCAGCCTGGAGATGGACGCCAATGAAACCCGCTGGGAGGGCTATGCCGACCGCATTTTCGCGCTGATCGACAGCAAGCGCAAGCGCGCGATCTGGATCCCGTCGCTGATCATCGCGCCGCTGGCGCTGACCTGGCTGCTCTGGCCGCAGACCGACTATCTGCCCGATGTGAAGCGCGACGCGGTCGATGCCTGGATGGGCCTGCCCTCCGGATCGACGCTGGAAAGCGCCAAGACGGAGATTGCCGAAAAGGTCGTCGACCGGCTCGATCCCTATCTGAAGGGAGAGAAGCAGCCTGAACTGCTCAACTATTATCTGTTCGTGAATCCCTGGGGTCTCAACACCGGCATCCGCATCAAGGACCAGTCGCGCATCGAGGAGATGACCCAGATCGTCAACAGCGAGATTCTTGCCGGTTTTCCCGATGTGCAGGCCTTTGCCGCACAGGGCAGCCTGTTCGGCAATTTCGGCGGCGACGGCAATATCCAGATATATCTGCAGTCTGAGGATGACGAGGCGCTTCGCGAGGCGTCGCTGGCCGCAACCGATGCCATCAGCCAGGCCATACCCGGCGCGATGGTGCGGCCCAATCCCGATCCCAATGTGGTGGTGCCCGAATTGCGGCTGACCCCCAATGACCGGCGCATATCCGAACTCGGCATGACCCGTGACGAGGTGGGCCGCGCCGTGCGCGCCATGGGCGATGGCCTGTATCTGGGCGAATATGTGTCCGGCGGAGACCGCATGCGCGTTATCCTGCGCGGATCGGAAGCAAGCGATCCCGAAGCCATCGAACGCGCGCCGCTGACCACGCCGCGCTCGGGAACGGTACCGCTCGGCGAACTGGCGACGCTGCTGCGTGGTGTCGGCCCCAGCCAGATTGCCCATGTCGATGGCCGCAAGACTGTGACCGTCAACATCACGCCGCCGCCGGGAATGCCGCTGGGCGAGGCCCTGGCGCTGATCCAGGGCGCGCCCGAACAGACGATCAAGGACGCCCTGCCGACCGGCAGCACGGTGCGCTATGGCGGCGATGCCGATGCGCTGCTGAAGGCCGTGAAATCGCTCAGCACCAATTTCCTGCTCGCCGCCGCGCTGCTGTTCGTGATCATGGCGGCGGTGTTCCGTTCGGCGCGCGACGCGATACTTGTGCTGATCGCCCTGCCACTGGCGACGGTCGGCGGGGTGGCGGCGATCCGCATCCTCAACATCTTCAAGCCAACGCCGCTCGACCTTTTGGGCATGATCGGCTTTGTCATCCTGCTGGGCATCGTCGTCAACAACGCCATCCTGCTGATGGCGCAGGCGCGCCAGAGCGAGGCCGAGGGGATGAGCCGCGAGCAATCGGCGCGCGCGGCGCTGCAGCTGCGCCTCCGCCCGATCCTGATGACCACGGGTACCTCGGTCATGGGCATGCTGCCGCTGGCGCTGGTCCCGGGGCCGGGCTCCGCCATCTATCGCGGCCTTGCCGTCATCATCGTTGGCGGAGTGCTTGTCTCGACCATATTCACACTGGTGCTGTTGCCCGCGCTGATCCAGCTCGGCAACTGGCGCTTCAGACCTGCCGGGCGTCCCGATGAGGCACCGGAACTGATTGCGGAGCCTGCAGAATGATCGAATCGGGATTGAGCTGGGCGCGTGAACATGCGCGGATGGTCGCCATCGCAGGCGCCGCCCTGCTCGCGGCGCTCGCCTATTTCCTGTTCTTCTCGGGCAATTCGGCCGAGGGGCAGCAGGGTCCGGGCGGACCGGGACAGGGGCCGCCACCAGCCATCGTCACGCTGGACAGGGTCGTTGCCAGCCAGATCACGCCCAATTTCACCGCGCCCGGCGATATCGTCGCCAATCGCGACAGCGTTGTCGCCGCCGAGGTTTCGGGACGGATCGTCAGCACGCTGGGCATAGGCACACGCGTCGCCCCCGGCACCGTGATCGCGATCATCGATGACCGCTCGATCCGGCTGGCGCGCGACCAGGCCCAGGCCGATGTCACCCGGCTGGAAACCGAGCTGAGCTATCAGGAGCGGCTGGTCGGGCGGCTGGAGCAGCTGCTGGCCGAGGAGGCCGAAAGCGAGGCCGCGCTCGATGAGGCCCGGTCCAGCCGCGACCAGACCCGCACCCGGCTTGCCGCTGCCCGCATCACGCTGGAAACTGCCAGGGTGAACCTTGCCCGCACCCGTATCCGCAGCCCCTTTGGCGGACAGCTGGTCGAGCGGCGGATCGAGATTGGCGAATATGCGACGCCAGGGCGCGAAATCGCCCGGATCGTCGGCCGCGAGGGATCGGAGGCGCGGGTCCGGGTGCCGATCGCGATTGCCGGTTCGCTCTCCCCCGGCCAGCCGGTCAGCATCATTGCCAATGGCGAGCGCCGCGAATCAAGGGTGCGCACGGTGATCGAGACCGGCGACGAGGTCAGCCGAACGCTGGAAGTGCGCGCGCCCATGGGTGCCCATAATATGAAGATCGGCGAGGCCATTTCGATGACGGTGCCGACCGGGCAGCTGACCGACATGCTGACCGTGCCGCGCGATGCACTGGTGCTGCGCGACAGCGGCATATTCGTCTATGTGGTGGACGCCAAGGACAAGACCGCGTGGCGAGTGACGGTAGAGGTTGGCGAACCCGATGGCGATCGCGTCGCCATTAGCGGCCCGGTCAAGGCCGGCGAGCTGATCGTCGTGCGCGGCGGAGAGCGTCTGCGCGATGGCCAGCCGGTGACATGGTCTGACAAGGCGAGCAAGGCCGCGGCGGGCAAAAAGGCGAACGATGCCAAATCGCATGGCTGACCGGATGGCAGGGCCGCTGGCCGGCGCGCTGGCGCTGGCGCTGATGCTGCAGGGGTGCAGCGTGCGCGGCGGACCCGCGCTGGACCGGGCAGAGATACCCGCCGCGCCGGACAATTGGGCCGCCCGGCCCGATATGGAAACCGCCGACATTGCCTTCCCCGATGGCTGGGTCGGGCAGTTTGCCGATGCCGATCTCTCCGCAGCCATAGCCACCGCCTTTGCCCGCAATCGCAGCCTCCAGTCGGTGCTCGCCCAGCTGCGCGCTGCACGCGCGGCAGGACGCATTGACCGGGCCGATCTGTTCCCCCGTATCGATTTCAGCGCGTCGGCCAGCGACGCCGAGGGCAACCCGGCGCTCTATCAGGGCAATGTCACGGCCAGCTGGGAAGTCGATATCTGGGGCCGCAATCTTGCCAATGCGCGCGCGGGCAATGCCGAATATCGCGCCGCCGCAGCCGATTATGCCGCCGCGCGACAGGCGCTGGCGGCATCGGTCGCCCAGGCCTGGTATGATCGCGCCGCCGCCCGCGAATCGCAGCAGCTGGCCGAACGCGATCTGGAGACCCGGAACGATACGCTGCGCATCACCGATGCCCGGTTCCGCGCCGGGCTGGCATCCCGGCTGGATGTGAGGCTGGCGCAAGTGGCGGTATCGAACAGCGAGGACCGGCTGCAGGCGACGCTGCGCGCATCGGACAATGCCGCGCGCAGGCTGGAAGTGCTGACCGGACAATATCCCGAGGGCGAGGCCCAAGGCGCCAGCGCGCTGGTCGCGCCATCGCCGCTGCCCGTCACCCGGCTGCCCGCCGCCGTGCTGGCGGGACGCCCCGATCTGGTCGCTGCCGAGGCGCGCGTCGATGCGGCAGGGCTGCGCGCGGTGGATGCCCGTCACGCCATGTTCCCGCAGCTCACCCTCAGCCTGGGCGCGGACAGCCAGTCGGGCGATATTGGCGATGTGTTCAATCCGTCGCGCTATCTTACCGCGATTGCGGGGGGGCTGTTGCAGCCGCTGTTCCGGGGCGGCGCGCTGCTGGCCGAGGCGGACCGGCGCGGCGAGATCGCGCAGGCGGCGCTGTTCGATTATGCCGAGGCCGCACTCACCGCCTTTCAGGAAGTGGAGGACCGGCTCGATGCCGAGGCAACGCTGGCCCGCCAGGTCGAGGTGACCGGCATCGCCGCGGACGAGGCGCGCAAGGCGGTGGGCCTCACCCGCAGCCGCTATGTCAATGGCCGGTCCACCATATTCGATCTGCTCAACGCCCAGTCGGGCGCGATTGCCGCCGAAATCCGGGCGGTGGAAGCGCGCCGGGCGCGGATCGAAAACCGCATCGCCCTGCACCTCGCCATGGGCAGTGAGCCCTTTGCCGCGCAATAGCGGCCGCTGGCACCTCGATTACAGGCTAGGGCCGAAGACCTTTTCCGGCCGGGCCGTTCCCGCGCGCTTTTCATCGTTCTTTTCGATTTCGGCCAGTATCGATGCGGCCCTTGCATCACCGCTGGCATAGTCACGCGCCGACTGGCCGGCGATGCTGTCGACATGATCGGGATCAGCGCCATTTTCCAGCAACAGGCGCACCATGGCAATGTCGCGCAGCTGCACCGCCCGGATCAGCGGCGTTTCGCCCGAATTATTGGCTTCATCGACGCGCGCCTTTTTTTTCAGCAGCGCTTCTGCTCCATCGGGATAGCGCAGCATGGTGGCGAGCATCAGCGGCGTCGTGCCCTGCTTGTCCGCGATATTGGGGTCCGCGCCCTTTTGCAGCAGGAATGCGATCCAGGTCGTGTCCCGGCGTTCCACCACGATATGCAGCGCGGTCGAGCCGGTGGAAAGCTCGCGGGTATTGACGATGGTCGACCCCGGTTCGTTGAGCAGGTCGGTCGCCTTGGTGCCGTCACGCTCGCGCACCGCCTTCAGAAAATTATAGCTGTCGGAAAACTGGGCCTGCGCCCCGCTGGGCAGCATCATCGCCGCCATGGCCAGCAATGCGGGCAGCATCACCGCGCCTGTCTTGTTCGATTTCTTCATGAGCATTGAAACAGCACTATCCCGGGAAAACTGGTTGCGCCCCCTTGAACTGGTCCCTGATCCAGCCCAGAAAGCCCCATAGCATGAATAGCAAATCGATCAAATCATCCGCGCACAAGGCCGCATCGCTGCTGGCTGCCACCCTGCTCCTCTCCGCCTGTTCGCAGCAAGACGAACCGCAGCAGCGCGAAGCGGCGCCGCTTGAGGGGGCGGCCATTGGCGGCGAATTCGCGCTGATCGATCAGGATGGGCAGCCGGTTCGCTACAGCGATTTCGATGGCCGCTATCGCATGGTCTATTTCGGCTATACCTTTTGTCCCGATGTGTGCCCGATCGACCTGCAAAAGCTGATGCAGGGCTTTGCCCTGTTCGAAAAGCAGCAGCCCGAGCGCGCGAAGATGATCCAGCCGATGTTCATCACCGTCGACCCGGATCGCGACACGCCCGATGTCATGAAGCAATATGTCGCCGCCTTTCATCCCCGGCTGATCGGCCTTACCGGGACGCAGCAACAGGTGGATGCCGCCGCCAAGGCCTTTGTCGTCTATCACAAAAAGGCAAAGGCCGAGGGTGCGACCGACTATCTGGTCGATCACAGCCGCCAGGCCTATCTGATGGACAAGCAGGGCAAGCCGCTGGGCCTGCTCTCCTTTGACGGTACGCCCCAGCAGATCGCCGAAGAACTGGACCGCTGGGCCAGGTGACGGGCAGCGACACGCCCTTTTGGGAAGCACCGCTCGAAACGCTCGACCGCGCGCAATGGGAGGCGCTGTGCGACGGGTGCGGCAAATGCTGCCTGCACAAGGTGGAGGATGAGGATAATGGCCGCATCTATCCCACCAATGTCGCCTGTCGCCTGCTCGATACGGCCACCGCGCGCTGTTCGGACTATCGCAACCGCCGCGCCTTTGTGCCCGATTGCCTGCGGCTGACCCCGCGCAATCTGGAGAGCATCGAATGGCTTCCTGCCAGTTGCAGCTACAAGCTGCGCGCCGGGGGAAAGCCCCTGCCCGACTGGCATCACCTCAAGACCGGCAGCCATGAGGCGATGCTGAAAGGCGGCCATTCGGTTGCCGGGCGTGTCATATCGGAGGTTCATGCCGGACCGCTGGAGCATCATCTTGTCGATCGCCCGCTCTGACCATGGCGCGCCGCCCATGGTGGAGATTGGCGGACGCCATTGCACGATCGCGATCCGCACCCATCCGCGTTCGCGGCACATGCGGCTGCGCACCGATCCCGCCCGCGACCTGATCCTCGTCACCATGCCGGTCTATGCCCGGCACAGCGAGGCGCTGGCGTTCGTGCGCAAGCAGGCCGACTGGATTGCCGACAGCTTCGCTCGCGCCGGCCAGCCGATCACGCTGGAACCGGACAGCGAAGTGATGATCCATGGCCTGCCGCACCGGATCGTCTGGAATGAAGGCGCGTCGCGGCGGGTGGTCCGCAGCGATGGCCTGTTGCGGCTGGGCGGTCCGCGCGAGATGGTGGCCGCGCGGCTGCTCCGCTGGATCAAGGCAGAGGCGCGGCGCAGCTTTGCCGAGGATGCCGCGCATTATTGCGCGCGGGCGGGCGAAGCCCCGGTCAGGCTGGCGCTGTCATCCGCCAGCCGCCGCTGGGGCAGCTGTTCGCGCGACCGGAGCCTCAGGCTCAACTGGCGGCTGGTGATGGCGCCGCCCTGGGTTCGCCAGTCGGTCGTTGCGCATGAAATCGCGCATTTGCGGCATATGGACCACAGCGCGGCATTTTATGCCTGGCTGGATCGCATCTATGACGGCAATCGCAAGGCCGCCGACCGCTGGCTGAAGGACCATGGCCGCACGCTGCACATGATCGTCGGCGGGTAAGCGTCAGATAACATTTGGTTGAATCGTCACCCCCGGCGAAAGCCGGGGTCTCCTTGCCTGGGGTTCGAAGCTTTCTTTCAGGAGACTCCGGCTTGCGCCGGAATGACGGATTGTCTCAGAATAATGTCATCATGCTCTAATGCTTGCTGTCGCGGGTCGGGGTCAGCTGCCCCGGCATCACAAAGCCCATGCCCTCGCGCATGACATTTTCGCGCAGCTTGTTTTCGATGGTCGCATATTCCTCCTCCACCTCGGCGGTGACCGAGGCGCGCGAGCTTTCCAGCGCGGTCTCAAAATGCGCCATGGTCACCTCGGTGACATCCGCGCCCTGCTCGCGCAGCGCCGCAAGGCCCGCGCGGCGCACCAGATCCTCCAGATCGGCCCCGGTATAGCGTTCCGCCCGCGCGGCAATGCTGTCGAGGTCAACGTCCCTCGCCAGCGGCATCTTGGCGGTGTGAATGCCCAAAATGCGGCGGCGGCCCTTTTCATCGGGCACCGGCACATAGACCAGCTCGTCAAAGCGCCCGGGGCGCAACAGCGCCGGATCGACCAGATTGGGCCGGTTGGTCGCACCGATCAGCACCACCGACTGCAGTTCCTCCAGCCCGTCCATTTCCGCCAATATGGTGTTCACCACCCGCTCGGTCACTTGCGGCTCGCCCTGTCCGCGCCCGCGCGCCGGGACCAGGCTGTCAATCTCGTCGATGAAGATGACGGTCGGCGCCACCTGCCGCGCCCGGGCGAACAGCCGGGCGATCTGCTGTTCGCTCTCGCCATACCATTTGCTCAGCAAATCGGAGGATTTGGTGGCGATGAAATTCGCATCGGCCTCTTTGGCGACCGCCTTGGCGAGCAGGGTCTTGCCGGTTCCCGGCGGCCCGTAGAGCAGGAATCCCTTGGCCGGGCGGATGCCGAGCCGGTGAAAGGCATCGGGATTTTTGAGCGGCAGCTCGACCCCTTCGCGCAGCCGCGCCTGAGCCTCGTCCAGACCGCCAATATCGCCCCAGCCCACATTGGGCGCCTGCACCATCACCTCGCGCATCGCCGAAGGCTGGACGCGCTTGATCGCCTCCAGGAAATCGTCGCGGGTAACGGTCAGCGATTCGAGCACTTCGGGCGGCACCGTGCCTTCCTCCAGATCGATCTGCGGCATGATCCGCCGCACCGCCTCTATCGCTGCCTCGCGGGTCAGGGCGGCAAGATCTGCGCCGACAAAGCCGAAGGTGGTCCGTGCCAGTTCTTGCAAATCAACCTGCGGCCCCAGCGGCATGCCGCGGGTGTGAATACCCAGTATCTCCTTGCGGCCCGCCTCGTCGGGCACACCGACGATGATCTCCCGGTCGAACCGGCCGGGGCGGCGCAACGCCTCGTCAATCGCCTCGGGCCGGTTGGTGGCGGCAATCACCACCAGATTCACCCGCGATTCCAGGCCATCCATCAGCGTCAACAACTGCGCGACAAGGCGCTTTTCGGTCTCGCCCTGCACCCGTTCCCGCTTGGGGGCGATCGAATCAATTTCATCGATGAACAAAATGGAAGGCGCGGACTTGGTCGCCTGCTCGAACACCTCGCGCAGCTTCTTTTCGGATTCGCCATAGGCGCTGCCCATGATTTCCGGTCCGTTGATCAGAAAGAATTCGGCATCCGATTCATTGGCGACGGCGCGCGCCAGCCGGGTCTTGCCGGTGCCCGGCGGGCCATGCAGCAATACCCCGCGCGGCGGATCGACGCCCAGCCGGGTGAACAGCTCGGGATAGCGCAGCGGCAGCTCGACCATCTCGCGCAGCTGGTTGATGGTCTCCGCCATGCCGCCGACATCGTCATAGGTGACATCGGCGCGGCGCGCCTCCTTGGCTTCCTCATATTCGGCGCGCAGCTCAACTTCGGTCTCGGCATCGATATGGACAATGCCCTTGGGCACGGTCGACACCACGACGAGGCGGATTTCGGTGAGCGCATAGGCCGGCGCGTTCAGCATCTGCCGCAATTGCGGGGGCATGTCGTCGCGCTGCACCTGCTGCTGGCCATGGGTGGCGATAAAGTCCCCGGCGGTCAGCGGCCTTCCGGCAAAGCTGCGCTTCAGCGCCGCGGCCGAACCATGCAGGCGCAGGCTTTTCTGTGCCGGGGCCAGCACCACGCGCTGCGCCGCCTTTGTCTCGACCTTGCGGATACGGACATATTCGCCCGATCCCACCCCGGCATTAACGCGTTGCAGCCCGTCGAGGCGGATCAGTTCCAGCCCCTCATCCTCGGGATAGGGCAACACCGCGCGCGACGGCGTTGAACGCTTGCCGGTAATCTCTATGGCGTCGCCCTCGATCAGGCCCAGCCGCGACATGACCTCCCGGCTGAGCCGCGCCACGCCATGACCGCTATCCTCCGGCCGGGCGTTCGCCACCTGCAGCTTCTGGCCTTCATCCTGCTGTACCGGGGCATCCGCCATGTTCGTCCTCTCTTTGTTACAGGCTGACAAAGAGTTAGGCACTGGCCGGGCCATTTGCAAATGGCCGGGCGCGCGAACACGATGAATCGCCGCGCCAGGCGGTTGCCATGACCGCGCAATTCCTTTATCCGGGCATAAAGTTCAATCAATCATATTATTGATTGAATAGATCGAGGCACGATCCTTCAGGAGAGAATATATGGCGTCACACCCGGTTGCCCCGCCCTTTCGCGCCGATCATGTCGGCAGTTTCCTGCGACCGGCATCGCTGCTCGCCGCGCGTGACAGGCACAAGGCCGGTGAAATCGACGATGCCGCACTGCGCGCCGCCGAGGATGAAGCGATAGCCGGTATTGTGAAGATGCAGGAGGAGGTCGGTCTGCAGTCGATCACCGATGGCGAATTCCGGCGCAATGCCTTTCACACCGATTTCCTGCGCCATCTCGACGGGGTGGCGATCACCCGCGCGCCGCAATTGCAGATCACCAAGAGCGATGGCGGCAAGAGCTTCGCCCCGCCGGTTATCTCTGTCGTCGGCAAGGTCGGCCATGGCCATGATGTCGAGCGGGCCAATTTCGAATATCTCAGGAGCGTGACCGGCAAGACCCCCAAGGTCACTATCCCGTCACCCACCATGCTGCATTTTCGCGGCGGGCGAGAGGCAATTTCCAGCGAGGTCTATCCCGATCTGGAGGAATTCTATGCCGATGTCGCCGCCGCCTATGGCGCCGAGCTGAACAGCCTGGGCGCGGCAGGCTGTCGCTATGTTCAGATGGACGACACCAACCTTGCCTATCTGTGCGATACCACCCAGCGCGAACGTGCCCGCGAGCGCGGACTCGATCCCGATCAGCTGCCGCGCGACTATGCGCGTTTCATCAACATGGCGATTGCCGACAGACCCGAGGACATGGTCAGCGCGGTCCATCTGTGCCGGGGCAATTTCAAATCGAACTGGGCGGCGGAGGGCGGTTATGAACCGGTCGCCGAAGTGCTGTTCAACGAACTCGCGGTCGATGCCTATTTCCTGGAATATGATGATGCCCGCTCCGGCGATTTCGCACCGCTGCGCTTCGTGCCGAAGAACAAGACGGTGGTGCTGGGGCTGGTGACAACCAAATTCGACGCGATGGAGGACCGCGACGCGATCCTGCGCCGGATCGAGGAAGCAGCCAAATTCCTGCCGGTCGAGCAAATGTGCCTCAGCCCGCAATGCGGCTTTTCCTCGACGACCCAGGGCAATGATATTGCCGTGGAGAGCCAGGCGGCCAAGCTGCGCCTTGTTGTCGATATTGCACGCGAGGTCTGGGGCACCGCCTGATCGCGCCTGCCTGGCAATTTTATCGCAATTTGAGAATCGGAAGCGCGTCCATCGGGCTGGCGCATGGCCCTGCGCGCCCGCAACCCCCTTCCCGAAGCGCCCGGAAACCGGGCAAAAAAATGGGCCGGTACTGGACCGGCCCGTGAAAGTTTTTAGGAGAGGATGCCTGAAAGGCAGTTTCAATATGAATCAGTCACCCCCATTGTGCAAGTGCGAAATGAGAAAATTGAGTTGATTTTTTTGCAACATATGTCCCTAAAACCCGCAGTTCTGCGTAAAACCTGAATCAATTATCATTTTGCAACGCAAAATTTGCTGGCTATAGTTAGGATTATGAGGCGTTTCCCCCCCCTGCGCTCGCTTGAAGCCTTTGTCCGTGTCGCGCGACTCGGATCGGCCAAGGCCGCAGCCACGGAATTGTCCATTTCCCCCTCTGCGCTGAGTCGCCGCCTGACCGGCCTTGAGGAATTTATCGGCAAGCCGCTTTTTCGCCGCCAGAATCAGCAGATGCGGCTCAATGATACGGGTCGCGCGCTGCACGATTCGATTGCGCCGATCCTCGATCAGCTTGCCGACGCCATCGAACCGCATGTCGATGACAGCCGGATCGTGCGGCTGCGGCTGGGCGTGCTGCCGCTGTTCGGCACGCAGCGCCTGTTCCCCCGCATGGGCGAACTGCGGCGACTCTACCCCCGGCTTCACATCGATATCGAATCATCGAGCCATGGCGACACCCGGCTGGGCGATTCGATCGATGCCGCGATCATATTAGCGCACCAGCCCGATGCCTCGCTCCACGCCGTCCGGCTCGACCAGAATTATGTCTATGCGATCGGATCGACCGAGCTGGTGCGTGAAATCGGTGCGCGTCCGGACGCTGAAACGCTATCGCGCCAGACTTTCCTGATCCACAATGACATGCCCGCATCCTTTGAAAGCTGGAAGGAAAAGCTGGGCTTTCAGAATCTGCAGCCCGCAGCCATCGACCATTTCGACAGCGGGCCGATCATGCTGGAGGCCGCAGCACAAGGGCTGGGCATCGCAATCATGCATGACGACCATCTGGCGAGAGCCGGGGACAAGCGCCTCGCCAGAGTTCATGATGTGAAGGTCGAAAGCCCGTACAGCTATTGGTTCGTATGCAAGCCGCGCGCACTCGATACCCGCGCGGTGCGGCTGTTCCACGACTGGCTGGTGACCGCCGGACTCTAAGATGCCTTGACCGGAGCCGGAGGATCATGCCGCCCGGCCCTGGAACAGCGCAATATCATCCCACCGTCATGGTGCGGATCTTGCCCGGCTCGCGCGGCGGTTCGCCCTTGGGCAGGGCGTCGATATGCTCCATGCCGCTCTCCACCTGGCCCCAGACGGTGTACTGGCGGTCAAGGAAACCGGCATCGTCAAAGCAGATGAAGAACTGGCTGTTGGCGCTGTCGGGAACGGCGGTACGCGCCATCGAGCAGGTGCCGCGAACATGCGGTTCGGCGTTGAACTCGGCCTTGAGGTCGGGCTTGGAGGAACCGCCGGTGCCGGTGCCGTGCGGACAGCCGCCCTGCGCCATGAAGCCGGGAATGACGCGGTGAAACGCGACACCGTCATAAAAGCCTTCGCTGGCAAGCTCGGTAATGCGCTCGACATGGCCGGGAGCAAGATCGGGGCGCAGGCGGATCACGACATCGCCGCCGGCTTCAAGATGGATGGTAAGGGTTTCGGCGGCCATGGTCTGTCCTTTCGCAAATTGATCGATTCCGCCCGGCATCTAGCCCGGCAAGTCCGGCTTGTCACGGCCTGTTGCGCCCCTGGCGCAACCGATCCGCGCACCGGCATTGCATTTGCCTACGCAAGTCGCCAAACAGGCGGCGGATCACGGGACGCAAGCGAAAGGGCCGGCCATGTCAGAACCGCACGACCCCGCCGATGCCGACATTCTCGATACTGCAACGATCGACAATTCCAAACTCGACAGTGCCGAATGCGCCGCCTGCGCAGCCGAGGCTCGCGACAATTTCGACGAGGATGACAGGCTGCGCCCCGAATTCGTCCGCATGGTCACCGATGCAGTCGATGCAGGCGAGGACGAGATCGCCTATGACCTGATCGAGCCGCTGCACCCGGCGGATATTGCCGACCTGTTCGAGCTGATCGACCGTGATTACCGCGCGCCGCTGGCCGCCGCGATCACCGATCTGATGGGCGCCGACGTCCTCGCCGAACTCAACGACTATGTCCGCGACGACATTATCGATGCGCTGAAACCCGAACAGGTGGCTGAACTGGCCGCGCAGCTGGAGACCGACGACGCGGTCGCCATCATCGAGGATATGGAGGAGGAGGACCAGCTTGCGGTCCTTGCCGAGCTGGAGCCGGAAGACCGCGCCGCGATTGTCGATGCGCTGTCCTATCCCGAGGAGTCCGCCGGGCGCCTGATGCAGCGCGATCTGGTCGCGGTGCCCGAACATATGACCGTCGGCCGGCTGATCGACTATCTGCGCGAGCATGGCGACCTCACCACCGAATTCTGGGAGGTGTTCGTGGTCGATCCGCAGCATCGCCCGGTCGGCACCTGCCAGCTCAGCTGGATCCTGCGCACCCCGCGACATATCGCCCTTGCCGATGTAATGAAGCGCGAACAGACGCTGATCCCCGCCGATATGGACCAGGAAGAGGTGGCGCTGCGCTTTCAGAAATATGCGCTCATCTCCGCCGCCGTGGTGGACGATGCCGGGCGGCTTGTCGGCCAGATCACCGTCGATGACATTATCCATATCGTCCAGGAAGAAGCGGGCGAGGACATATTGCGGCTGTCCGGCGCAGGTGACGGTGACATTAACGAGCCGATCCGCGAATCCTACAAGAGCCGGGTGCGATGGCTGATCGCCAATCTGGGCACCGCGCTGGTCGCCAGCTCGATCATCGCGCTGTTCGGCGGAGCCATCGAGCAGCTTGTCGCGCTGGCCATATTGATGCCCATCGTCGCCTCGATCGGCGGCAATGCCGGCACGCAGACCATGGCGGTGGCGGTCCGCGCGCTGGCCATGAATCAGCTGACCCGGTCTAACACCGGACGCATCATCGCGCGCGAATTGCGCGTCGCGCTGCTCAACGGCGTGACCGTGGCGCTGCTCACCGGGATCGGCACGACCATCGCCTTTGCCGATCCGATGCTGGGCGGGGTCATCGCGCTCGCCATATTGTTCAACATCATCTTCGCCGGGATGGCGGGCGTCATCGTGCCGGTCACGCTGGAACGGCTGGACCAGGACCCGGCGGTGGCCAGCTCGGTCTTCGTGACGATGATTACCGATTCAATGGGCTTTTTTGCCTTTCTGGGCCTGGCGGTCGCCAGTGGCCTGGTCAGCTTCTAGAGTATTTTCAAGTCAGATGGATACATCTGACGACTCGGAAAATACGGTAAAACAAGAGCATAGAGCGCAGGTTTTGATTCAATCAAAACCGAACGCGCTCTAACCCGCCAGCATTTCAGCGCGCGAACGCCAGGCTTCGGCAAGCTGGGGCAGGCGTGACAGTGCCTCCACCGCTTCAGGCTCGGACTTGTGCCCGCCGCCGATCAGCAGCCTGAACACCCGGTCGACGGTCCATTGCGACGGCCCCGCCTCGATCAGTTTCAGCATCTCCCCCGCGGCAACCGGCCCCGGCTCCAGCACCCGGAAATACAGGCCGCACCGCCCGGTCTGTACGATCCGCGTCATAATGCTCTGCGCGCCGGAAACGCCGAACCGGTGATCGATCTTCCAGCATGGCTTGCGGCCATGGCTGACCTGCACCAGCGCCTGCCCCATGCGAAATATGTCGCCGATCCGGACCGCACTTTCGACAAATCCGCTGGTCGAGATATTCTCGCCAAAGGCACCCGGCGCGGCGAGCAGCTTGTGATCGCCAAGCTGCGTGCGCCAATAGCCATAATGATCGTGGGGATAGAGATGGACCGCCTTGTCCGGTCCGCCATGATGCACCCGGTCGGCCACCTCGTCGCCCGCAAAGCCGTCGGGTCCCAGCATGACCGGGCCATGCACCGGGCGGCGCGCAAACGCGCTGAGCGTCCCGTCCTCGCGAAAGGGCTGGGGCCGTCCGGTGAGCAATGCCTGGATTCGGACCGCGATATTGGCCATGGCCAAGGCTAGCCCAGCCATGGAACCGGTGCAACGCGCATGGACGCTCGTTCATCCATCTGGTATCGAATATTAACAAATTGTCGCGGGCCGGTTCAGGAAAAGGCAAGGCTCGACTCGCTATTTGCGACATGTCGTTACAAAAAAGCTCCGGATTGCCGCGGAGCGCCTTTGGAGCCAAATCAGGAGGACAGCCCCATGCGCACCGACAATTCGCTTAGCAACCGGCTGGGAGGCGCATATTTCCGTCACCCGGTCATTTCCCTCGGCCTGATGGCCGCAACCTTTCTTTCCCCCGTGGCGATGGCCGAGGCCGAAGCCGCAACTTTCGCCGACAATGCGGGCGTTTCCGCTGCTATCGACGCCGATGGCGCGGCGTTTCAGCGCGAAGGACGGCGCGGCTGGGAAGGCGGCGACCGTGGTTCGCGGCGCGGTGGCGGCGATGCCAACCGTTCCGGCGGCAATCGCGGTGATCGCGGCAACTGGAACCAGCAGCGGGCCCAGCGCCAGGCCGCTCCCGCCCCGCAACCCACCCAGCGCGCGCAGCGCAGCCAGGGTGGCATGACGACCCGCACCGTTCCCGCCCCGCAGGCAAACGGCCAGAGCTGGCAGGGCCGGCGCGGCAATGATTCGGGCACGCTGCGCGAAGCACGGCGCAGCGGCAACGGCCAGTCGGCTCAGCGCAACTGGCAGGGCCGCGACAATCGCGTCGCAGAGGCGCGGCGCGACAACCGCCAGGACAATCGCTGGGACCGGCGTGACAATCGCCGCGATGACCGCTGGGATCGTCGCGACAACCGCCGCGACTATCGTGCCGACCGGCGCTATGACAATCGCGACTATCGCCAGGATCGCCGCGCCTGGAACCGCAGCTGGCGCAGCGACCGGCGCTATAACTGGCAGAGCTATCGCAACAATAACCGCAGCATATATCGCATTGGCCGCTATTATGCGCCCTATCGCGACTATCGCTATCGCAGGTTCTCGATCGGGCTCTATCTCGGCTCGGCCTTTTACGCGAGCAGCTATTGGATCAACGATCCCTGGTATTACCGCCTGCCCCCGGCATATGGCAATTACCGCTGGGTCCGTTATTATGACGATGTCCTGCTTGTGGATATTTATTCGGGATATGTGGTCGACGTAATCTATGATTTCTTTTACTGATCGACCGCGTACGAAATTTCCCTTCGTGCAAAGACTGGCCCGCTGCACAAGCGGGCCATTTTTGCATCTGGCGCTGAAACCGGCTTGCGACATTCCCGCCAGCTTGCCAGAGGAAGGCCATGTTCGCAGATTTCCGATCACGCCGCACCCTTGCCCGGCTCGGCCGCAGCGTTGCCGAGCGGCTGGACGCGCATAATCTGGTGCAGAAGGTCGATGCCCCGGCCAATGGCGACCAGGTGCAACTTTATGTCTATCAGAATTTCCTGTCGCCCGAGACATGCCGGATGCTGATCGACAAGATCGATCAGGGCGCGGAGCCCTCAATCCTCTACAAGGCGGAAAACAGCAAGGATTTCCGGACCAGCTACAGCTGCAACCTTGACCGCTGGGACAATGAGGTGCTGGCGATTGACGAGCGGATTTGCGGGCTGATGGGCCTGGAGGCGCGAACCGGCGAGACCCTGCAGGGACAGCGCTATGCCGTCGGCCAGTATTTCAAGCCGCACCATGATTTCTTTCACACCGATGCCGCCTATTGGAAGCAGGAACGGCGCTATGGCGGACAACGCAGCTGGACCGCGATGATCTTCCTCAATGAACCGGAAGAAGGCGGCGAGACCGAGTTCCAGCACCTTGGATTCCAGATGCTGCCGCGCACCGGCATGCTGTTCATCTGGAACAACATGAAGCGCGACGGCCGTCCCAACCACGCCACGCTGCACAGCGGCAACCCGGTGACGAAGGGCACGAAATACATCGTCACCAAATGGTTCCGCCAGGGCAATTGGCTGGCCTGACGCACCGCGCCAGCAGCGCCGCAGCGCCGCTTAATTCGGCAGGCGCATCATCTGTTTCGACCGGTGACATGCGCGCAATTGCGGTGGACCGAACAGGCTGGTAGTCACCGCTGTAACCATATTGCCCGGCACGGCCCTGTGCTGCTCATCCCGCCTTCCGTCCGAAAGGTTTCCGCATGTCAAAACGCCTGTCCACAGTCCTTGCCCTTGCCATGGCAGGTGCCGCCCTGCCGCTCGCCGCCGCCCCCGCGCTTGCCGAGCATCATGCAGGCGCAGAGCAGAGCGAGAGCGAAAAGCTGCGCGCCCTGTTCGAGGCGGACGATGAAGCAAACCTGATCCGCAATCCGATCAACGCGCTGTTCCGCGGCGACCTGCGCTATGCGGACCGGATCGGCAATTTCTTCACCGATGAATATAATGATGCAGAGCGTCAGGCCGCCAAGGACAATCTGGACGCGCTGGCCAAGATCGACCGGTCAAAGCTCGGCGAGGTCGACCGTATCGCCTATGATATTTTCAGGCGGAACCAGGAGGATACCATCGCCGGGCTGTCGGACGAATATCTGCCGCTCACCGAAGTGCGTCCGCTCAACCATTTCTTCGGCTTTCATACCTTCTACCCCACATTTGCGTCGGGCGACGGCACCGCGCCGTTCAACACGCTCGACGATTATGAGAATAACCTGAAGCGACACCGCGAATTCATAGTCCTGCTGGATCGCGCCATCGGCCTGTTCCGCGAGGGACAGGAGAGCGGCGTGGTCGAAACCAAGATGACCGTGCGCAACATGATCGAACAGCTCGACACGCAGCTGGCCGATGCGCCGGAAGATTCGCCCTATTATGGCCCGATCCGCAAATTTCCCGATGAAATTGGCGAGGCGGATCGCACCCGGCTGGCCACTGAATACAAGGCAATAATCGAGGACGGGATTTATCCCGCCTATCGCCGCCTGCGCGATTATCTGGCCAATGAATATCTGGCAGACGCGCGCGAAGGCGTGGGCCTGGTCCATATGAAGGGCGGCGAGAAGCTCTACAAGTTCATGATCGAGCAGACCACGACCCTGCCGCTGACCCCCGACGAGGTGCATGATCTCGGCCTGTCTGAAGTTGCCCGCATCACCGCGGAAATGGAATCGATCAAGCAGGAAGTCGGCTTTGCCGGAACGCTGAAGGAATTTTTCGAATTCCTGCGAACCGATCCGCAGTTCAAGCCGCAAAGCCGCGAGGGGCTGACCCAGGATTATTACGATATCGGCAAGAAGGTCGATGCCGTCATTTCGAGCCAGTTCAGCGTGCTGCCCAAGACGACGCTGGAAATTCGGCCCTATGAGGAGTTTCGCGAAAAGTTCGAGGCTGGCGGATCCTATAACAGCGGAAGCACCGATGGCACGCGCCCGGGCATTTTCTATTTCAACGCCTATGACCTTCCCAGCCGCACGACACCCGGCCAGACCACCCTCTATCTGCACGAAGGCGCGCCCGGCCATCATTTCCAGATCAGCCTGGCACAGGAGAATGAAGAGCTTCCGGCCTTTATGCGCTTTGGCGGCAACACCGCCTATGTCGAGGGCTGGGCGCTCTATGCCGAAAAGCTTGGCTATCCCATGGGGCTGTTCAACGATCCCTATCAGCGTTTCGGCCATCTCGACGACGAAATGCTGCGCGCCATGCGGCTGGTGGTCGACAGCGGCATCCACGCCAAGGGCTGGACCCGCGAGGCCGCGATCCAGTACATGCTCGACCATTCATCCATGGGCGAGACCGACGCCACTGCCGAGGTGGAACGCTATATCGCCATCCCCAGCCAGGCGCTTGCATACAAGGTCGGCGCGCTTACCATCCAGCGGCTGAAGGCCAGGGCCGAAGCGGAACTGGGCGAGGATTTCGACGTGCGCGAATTCCACGATCAGGTGCTGAACACGGGGGCGCTGCCCATGGCGATCCTGGAGCAGAAGATCAACGACTGGATTGCGCGCAAAAAGGGCGGCTAGAGATCAGGCGATCCTGCGCCAGAGCGTCAGGACGATCCACAGGGTCGAAAACAGTACCGTGAAGCCGCCAAGCGCGATCATCGGGCCGAACACCGGCATGTACCAGCCATGGATCACCATCCACAGCGCGGTGACGAACATGGCGACGCCGATATTATAGGTGCCCCATTGCGCCAGCGCGCCCTTGACCGGGCCATGGGCGGCATCGGCGCGGTGGTACAGATAGCTGAACAGCATTGCCCATACCCCGCCCAGAAGGCCGGAATGGGCATGCGAACTGGTCACCCCGAACTGGCCGGTCAGGCCCAGATACATGCCGAAAACCATGGCGGCGAGCAGCCAGACGAGGCCGGATTTCGCCCAGAGTTGCGATAGTGCTGCGGTGGACATGAAAGCTCCCCTTATTGCTTCAAGTCTTCGCGGCCCGTTGATTTTGGTCTGTTCTGCGGGGATAGTATAAGCAACTGGCACAATTGGCAAAGATTGCTGCCGGGCGCAGCGACAAGGGGAGCCTGACCATGTATATTTGCGGAATGGTGGTTCCGGTTCCCGAGGTCAGGCGCGAGGCCTATCGCCAATGGGCAGAGCGCGGTGCCGCCTTTTTTCGCGAATATGGCTGCCTGGAAATCGTCGAATCCTGGGAGGATTTTGTGCCCGATGGCCAGCAGACCGACTTTCGCCGGGCCGTTGCTGCACAGCCGGGCGAGAAGATCGTCTTCATCTGGCAGATCTGGCCCGACAAGGCCTTTTTCGAGGCTGCAGAGGCCCGCATGCACGAGGATGAACGCATGGAAACCGCCGGTGAAATCCCCTTCGACGCCAGCCGGATGATCCTGGGCTGCTTCTCTCCGCTGCAGATCATGGGCCGGGACAAGAGCGCAATCGGTAACGATTGAACAAACACACGCGCTCCATGTCATGGGCATCTAGCCCCAGCGGAACTCCAGCCGGGTTTCGCCGGTCGCGGCTCCGGTTGCATCAAAGCGGCGCTCGACAAAACGGCCATTCCCCTTGCTATCAATGCAGATCACGCTGCTGCAGCGCGTTCCATAACGCGGATTGCGAATGAATACCGGGGCGAGATCGGGCCTTGCCGCCAGCGCTTCCACATCGCTGCCATCGGGCGCGCCATTTGGCCGCACTTCATCGCCAAGGGCGTCGAGCAAGCGATCGGGATCGGGATCGCCCGCAGCTATCGCATCGCCGACCGCCCTCTTCACACTGTCCGCACGGTGCCAGCCATCATCGATGGTGCCATTGGAAAGCCCGTAAAGACCGCCCGCAAGACCGGCATGCGCAGTTTCGGGCCGGTTGGTGACGAAATGCGCGCCATCGCCCGCAATGGTGATCAGGTTGAACGGGTTGTATTCGGACGGGTCGGATACGGTATGCGGAGGCGATTCCAGCGGCGATGCCAGCCAGTCGGCAACCAGGCCGCCGCGCGACAGGCGCGCCGGATCGGGCAGGCCATGGCCCGAGACATTAGTGACGACCGCCAGCCTGCCAGTCTCGGAAATGCCCAGCCAGCTTCCGCCCGACACCAGATCGCGCCCGGCGATGATGTGGGGATGGCCAGGCCAGCGCGCCGCAGGTGCAGAGGCGCGTTCGTGCAGCTCATCGCGGTTTCCGGCAAGGATCAGCGGCCAGTCGGGATGAGCTTTCCAGGCAAGCGCGAGCACACACATGGCGGTGTTTATTGCCGATCATCGCGCCCTTGGCGAGTGGGGAATTCCCATTGCCGGCAAGGCCATCGCAATGCCCGGCGATCATCTTCGGCGCGAGATTGCTCCGCTTTCGATGAATCGGCTGCGTGGAATCCCGTGCCGGATGACGCGACATGCTTGCGAGACAGGAAACTGTATATTGTGCCGGGAGGATTTTGTGCTGGTTGCGGGAGCAGGATTTGAACCTGCGACCTTCAGGTTATGAGCCTGACGAGCTACCGGACTGCTCCATCCCGCGCCACCAGTGATCGCCTGCAAAGGGGCAGGCGATGGACCAGACGACAAAAGCCGCCGGGCCAGAATCCTGACCGGCGGGAATTGATCGTCGCTGATCAGGAATGAAATTGTGAATGGGTTTATCCATGCGCGCCGGCTGCAATGCCTGGCGACGACCTACTCTTCCAACGCTTAAGCGGTAGTACCATCGGCGCTGTCAGGTTTCACGGCCGAGTTCGGGATGGGATCGGGTGGGTCACTGACGCTATGGCCACCAAGCAATGAAGCAGGCGCGCATGTCTTAATCGATGTGCAAAACATTCAGTTTCGGGCGAATTCCGGCTGGTTATCATCCGCCATCAACGCCGGACCAGATGATCCAACATTGTCGTTGATGGTGGGATTCAACAAGCGCGAAAAGAGTAATTAGGACCGGTTAGCTCCATGCGTTACCGCACTTCCACACCCGGCCTATCAACGTGGTAGTCTTCCACGACTCGATGATTGCTTATCTTGAGGGAGGCTTCCCGCTTAGATGCTTTCAGCGGTTATCCCGTCCATACATAGCTACCCTGCTGCACCGCTGGCGCGATGACAGGTACACCAGAGGTATGTTCATCCCGGTCCTCTCGTACTAGGGACAACTCCTCTCAACAATCGACGCCCACGGCAGATAGGGACCAAACTGTCTCGCGACGTTCTGAACCCAGCTCACGTACCACTTTAATTGGCGAACAGCCAAACCCTTGGGACCTGCTCCAGCCCCAGGATGTGATGAGCCGACATCGAGGTGCCAAACGATTCCGTCGATATGAGCTCTTGGGAATCATCAGCCTGTTATCCCCGGCGTACCTTTTATCCGTTGAGCGATGGCCCTTCCACGAGGGACCACCGGATCACTATGACCGACTTTCGTCTCTGCTCGACTCGTCAGTCTCGCAGTCAGGCAGGCTTATGCCATTGCACTCTAACAGCCGGTTTCCAACCGGCCTGAGCCTACCATCGCGCGCCTCCGTTACTCTTTAGGAGGCGACCGCCCCAGTCAAACTACCCGCCACAGAGGGTCCCTGCACCGGATAACGGTGCGAGGTTAGACATCAGAAAACAACAGGGTGGTATTTCACCTATGGCTCCACCAAGGCTGGCGCCTCGGCTTCAAAGCCTCCCACCTATGCTACACAGTTCTTTCCTAATGCCACTCTGAAGCTGCAGTAAAGGTGCACGGGGTCTTTCCGTCTAACCGCGGGTACTCCGCATCTTCACGGAGAATTCAATTTCGCTGAGCATATCCTGGAGACAGTGGGGAAGTCGTTACGCCATTCGTGCAGGTCGGAACTTACCCGACAAGGAATTTCGCTACCTTAGGACCGTTATAGTTACGGCCGCCGTTTACTGGGGCTTCAATTCAGAGCTTGCACTCCTCCTCTTAACCTTCCAGCACCGGGCAGGCGTCAGACCCTATACGTCGTCTTGAAGCCGACTTAGCAGAGCCCTGTGTTTTTGCTAAACAGTCGCTACCCCCTGGCTTGTGCCCCCTGCACACGGTTGCCCGCATACAGGGCCTCCTTCTCCCGAAGTTACGGAGGTAATTTGCCGAGTTCCTTCAGTACACTTCTCTCAAGCGCCTTGGTATACTCTACCTGACCACCTGTGTCGGTTTCGGGTACGGTCTATACGGTGGGGCTATTTCCTGGGACAACTTCGAAGCCTGACCAATCCAATAAGGCCAGACAACACACGCCATCCGTCACACACCACCAGGTTCAGGAATATTAACCTGATTCCCATCGACTACCCCCTTCGGGCTCGTCTTAGGGGCCGACTCACCCTGCTCAGATTAGCTTTAAGCAGGAACCCTTGGTCTTTCGGCGAGAGGGCATCTCACCCTCTTTATCGCTACTCATGTCAGCATTCGCACTTCCGATATCTCCACCACCCATTACCAGATGGCTTCATCGACCTACGGAACGCTCCGCTACCGCTGCAGTAAACTGCAACCCTAAGCTTCGGTGCATATCTTGAGCCCCGTTACATCTTCGCCGCAGGAACCCTTATTTAGACCAGTGAGCTGTTACGCTTTCTTTAAAGGATGGCTGCTTCTAAGCCAACCTCCTGGTTGTTTTGGGATTCCCACATGCTTTCCCACTTAGATATGACTTGGGGACCTTAGCTGTAGGTTAGGGCTGTTTCCCTTTTGACGACGGACCTTAGCACCCGCCGTCTGTCTCCCGGACTAGTCTCCATGGTATTCGGAGTTTGGTTAGGTTTGGTAGATCTCGCGACCCCCTAGCCCATCCAGTGCTCTACCCCCATGGGAAAACATCCGAGGCACTACCTCAATAGTTTTCGCGGAGAACCAGCTATTTCCCGGCTTGATTGGCCTTTCACCCCTAAACACAACTCATCCGATAATTTTTCAACATTAAACGGTTCGGCCCTCCAGTGCGTGTTACCGCACCTTCAGCCTGGT
>JAWKXS010000002.1:0-57500 GCA_041396885.1 Blastomonas sp. | reverse complement strand
TCGCCATAATAGGGATCGGCCACCGAACCGCCCGCACGGCCGGGAACAAGGTCGAGCGCCAGGCAGATTTCCGCCCGAGCATCTTCACGCACCAGCGCGCCAAGATCATCAAGATTGCTGCTGTCCATCGCCAGGATGAGATCGAATTGATCCATATCCGCCGGCGCGACCTGCCGCGCGCGAAGGCCAGATATGTCGGTGCCATGGTCAGCGGCGATCTGGATTGCGCGGGCATCGGGCGGCGATCCGATATGCCAGTCACCCGTGCCCGCCGAATCGACAAGCAGGTCAAGTCCGCGATCCGCCACAAGCGTCCGCAGCGCGCCCTCCGCCAGAGGCGACCGACAGATGTTGCCAAGGCAGACAAACAGGACGGACTGGATTGTCAGGTATCGAGTCATTGCCGCTCCATTGCAAAAGCTGAGGGACAATACAACTTGCGCTTGGCGGGGGCTCTGCTAGCCCTTCCGAAAGACAATATAACAAGGCAACTACACAGGAGAGCGCCCTTGCAGAGCGAGAGGGATGATGCAGCGGCCAGCGCGCCGCCCGTTGCGGCCCATGACAAGGCAAGCGGATATGCCTGGTACGGCCTTGGGCTGCTGGTTCTGGTCTATATCCTGAACTTCATCGACCGGAACATCCTCTCCATTCTTGCCGAGGACATAAAGGCCGATCTCGGCCTTTCGGACGATCAGCTCGGCTTTCTCTACGGGACGGCCTTTGGCGTTTTCTATGCACTGTTCGGCATTCCGCTCGGCAAGCTTGCCGATAGCTGGCATCGCATCCGGCTGATGGCAATCGGCCTCTCGCTCTGGTCGGCGATGACGGCCCTTTCCGGTTTCGCGCGCAATTTCGGCATGCTGGCGTCGGTGCGTATCGGCGTTGGCGTTGGCGAAGCCACCGCCAGCCCGGCGGCCTATTCGCTGATTTCGGACTGGTTTCCAAAGCGGATGCGGGCAACGGCACTGGCGATCTATTCCTCTGGCCTCTATCTCGGCGGGGGCGTCTCGCTGCTCATCGGCGGCCTGATCGTCGAGAACTGGAACCGGCATTTTCCCGACGGCGGACCTATGGGACTGGCCGGATGGCAGGCCGCATTTCTGATCGTGGGTGTTCCCGGAATCATCCTCGCCCTGTGGGTGGCAACGCTGCGCGAACCGGTGCGGGGCCAGTCGGACGGAATAGTGACCCCCGCGCCCAGCGACCCGTTTCGCGGATTTCTAAGGGAGTTGTTCGCAGTCATCCCGCCCTTCACCATCATTTCGGCAATGCGCACGGGAATGCCCGAGCTTGTCCGCAACCTGACAGCAATGGCGGTGATTGGCCTCGGCGCATGGGCGATGATCTGGCTGACCGGCAACACGCCGCAATGGCTCGCCATCGGCCTCGGCTTTTATGCTGTGTTTTCCTGGGCATCGACCTTGCGCATGCGCGACAAGCCGACCTTCACACTGATCTGGGGATCGCCTGCATTTCTGTGCACGATCCTCGGCTATGGCATGGTCGCATTTGCTTCTTATGCAGTTGCATTCTGGGCGGCGCCCTATGCCATTCGCGTGCTGGGAGAGGCTCCGTCGGTTGCTGGATGGTGGATTGGCGGGCCAGGTGCTTTGGGTGGATTTCTGGGCGTGATCCTGGGCGGCAGGGCAGCGGACTGGCTGCGCCAGCGCAATCCGGCAGGCCGATTGATAGTGGTGCTGTTCGGTGTGCTGGCACCCGTCATTCCGCTGATTATCGCGTTCACGACCGAAAGCGCGCCGGTTTTCTATGCGCTCAATTTCCTGATGTCGCTGTTCGCCAGCAGCGCCCTTGGCGCAGCGGCGGCGACAACGCAGGATCTTGTCCTGCCCCGGATGCGCGGAACGGCAACGGCGACATTCTTCCTCGCGACGACTTTGGTTGGCTTGGCGCTCGGCCCCTATATGGCGGGCCAGGTTTCCGCGATAGCTGGAAGCCTTTCGACCGGTGTCCTGTCGCTGCTCATAGCGGCACCGATCGGTACGACGCTGCTGGTCGCGGCCTACCGGCTGGTGCCCGCCGCCGAAGCATCGGTGCTGGATCGCGCGCGCCAGGCAGGCGAAGCCGTCTGACGAATTCAATACCCGGCAAAAGAGTCAGCCTGCGGAGAACACACCGCAGGCAACGCGCGCGCCGCTGTCTCCGCTGGGATCGGTCGCCTGATCGTCCTTGCCCGCATGAATGACGAACGCCGCACCATCAGCATCAAGCAGGGCATTGTCGCCGCTTGCAATCTTGCCGCCCGCCATATCGACGAGCATGCTGCCCGTGCCGTCTTCCGCTACGGACAGGTTCGGCAGATCGCCCATATGCGGGCCTTCCGGATTGGCGAGACCATGTTTGGTCGCGGCGGGATTCCAGTGGCCGCCCGCTGATGCAAAGTCCGGAGCCGTGCAATCACCGGTCGCATGAACATGGATACCGTGCTCACCGGGGGTCTGACCCGAAACACTCAGCATCAGGCTGAGGCCCTGGGGCGTTTCGGTGAGGGTCGCCGTACCCACTGGCTTGCCTTCCGGATCGAGCAGCTCGGCAGTTGCCGATGTTGCCGCATCTGCCGCGCCTTCAGCGCCCTCGGCTTCCTTGGGAGTATCCTTTGACCCGCACGCTGTAAGGGACAGTGCGGCGGCGAGGATCGGGATCATGGGTTTGCGGATCAGCATGGCGAGACTCCTTATGGGGGAGCGCCCATCATAGCACCGGCTTTTGCCAGCGAAAGGGGCTGGCTTCATCAATGCTTTGCTGTCGAGATCGCTGGCGCATGTGTCGTTGCGACGCGCCAGAAACACGCGCTATCGATCCCATGGCGAAACACGCCACTGCTCTGCGAAATGTCGACACCAAAAGCCATGCCGAAAGGGCAAAAAGAAAGGGCCGGTCTTGCGACCGGCCCCTCTTTTCCAAGCGATCGGATGATCGCGTGAGACTTAGTTGCCCGAACCCGGACCGTAGGTGATTTCCACCCGACGATTCTGCAGTTCGCGAACACCGTCTGCGGTCTGGACGCGCGGCTTGCTCTCGCCAAAGGCTTCCGAGCTGATCGCACCGGCGGGGATATTCCGCGAGGTGAGATAGGCGGTAACCGAAGCGTTGCGACGCTGCGACAGGCCAACATTGTAGGAAGCCGAACCCGAACGGTCAGCATGACCGGCGAGCATGATCGGAACATTGGTGCAGCGTGCATAGGCAGCCACAGCATTGTCCAGAATGGTCGCAGCTTCCGGAGTGATATCCGACTTATCAAAGTCGAAGAACACAATGTACGGACCCTTCTCGCAAACCGGCGGCGGAGGCGGCGGAGGCGGTGGGGGCGGCGGCGGAGGCGGCGGGGGTGGCGGGGGTGGCGGAGGCGGCGGAGGCGGAGCCTCTTCCGGACCACCGAAGTTGTAAATGATGCTGCCCAGAATGCTGTGCGAACGATAACGGCTGTCGAAATCGCGGCCCAGAGAATCAACAAGGTGCACCGCATCAGTGTTAAAGAAACGATATTTCAGGCCGACATCCCAGCTATCGGAAAGCGGAGCACGAACACCAGCGAGAATCTGCCAAGCGAAACCCGAATCCGAATCATTGATGAAAGGTCCGCCAACAGAATTGACCGATGCCTCTACATCCGTACGGGCAACGCCAACACCGCCGCCAACAAATGCTTGTATGCCATCATCATCGCCAAAGTCGATCAAGCCGTTAAGCATGAACGACAAAACATTGGTATCGCCTGCAACAAGCGGCGCGTCAAAGCGCCCAGTTGCCAAACCGCCAGGTGCAGTCGAGATCGGCACAATGGTAGTGGTTGAGTCGACATCGGCCTCACGATAGCTGACTTCGCTTTCAAGCCGGAAAGAACCAAAGTCATAGCCAACGACGCCGCCAAAATCATAGCCGGTGTCATGCTCAATAACGACGCCGTCAGACGTGCCGCCGACATTGTAGTCCATGTCCTCGACGATCATGACACCGCCATCAACGCCAACATACCAAGAATCGTCACGCGCGATTGCCGGAGATGTCAGGGCTGTCGATGCCAGTGCCAGTCCTATGACCAACTTCCGCATGAAATTTCCCCTTTTGATCGGATTAGGAATATAAGTTCGCAAAGGTCTACTAACCTGTTCATTGCAGAGGCGCAAGCCAGCTTTTGGCTCAAGTGTTGCCAAAATGCCGCCTTTTCGCCCTGCTGTCGGAAAATCTGCCTCCGATATGCGAAAATTTCGTTAACTCTCCGGTAATATTTGGAAATTCGTCATCAGGCCGGGGAAAGCAGGCCCATGGACTGCAGCGACGAAATGAGATCGGCGAGACACGCCCTTGCTTCGGTATCGACAACCGCTCCGCCAGCTGGCGCATCGGGCAAGGACGTGCCGGTCCAGCCGGTGCCGTCAAAGAACAGGCTGGCACCGATTTCGCTGCTGTAGACGCGCATTCCCGTCATCGGTGCAGCCGCGCGCCAGCCGCCCGCTGTCCAGCCCATGACATGGCCCGCAAACCCCGCCCATTCGCCCAGCGGCGATGGGCCGACAATCCAGCACTGGCCCGCATCGGGCGTGAGCGCCGAAGGGTCGTTCGCAACCCCCTCGACATGCGTTGCAATGGCAATTTCAAAGAGCGCCAGCGCCTCATTATGCGCGACCTCCTTCTGCGCCTGTCCGGGATGAATCAGCGGCAGGCCAAGGCGCGCGGTCATATCGGCAGCATCAACGATTGTCGGCATCCATTCTCTCCAAAAATGACGATTCAAGAGTGTCTTAGGCCAGAATCTCTGGCTCAGGCCGCAATATCAACATGAATGATTCGAGGCGGCGATGCCCCATGCTGGCCAAGCTGGCGGATGGCAATCTCCAGCTCGTCATCGCCTGCGGTGCGGGCCGAATCAATGATCGCGGCATCCAGATTATATGATGGTTCATCGAGCATGGCATCGAGCAGCTGTCCGGACGCTCCTGATATGATCAGCCGATATTGTTCCTGCTCCTCGGCCAGCGGAATATCGACCGAATCGCGCCAGGCAAAACCGCCCCGGCTGCGCCGTGTCCAGCAAATGTCGAGACTGTCATCGCTCGCCCAGCGACAGCCCGGATGCACCGGCGAAAGCGGTAGCAACGCCCGGCCAAATGACTCCATGCTGGCCGACACCGGTTCGCTGTCGCCAATGCCCAGCGCAAACAGGGCAAGCGCACCCCCACCGGGCAGCGATGCAGGGTCGAGCAGGGGCAGTTCGCTATCGATCAGGACAAAGCTCTCGCCAGCGACATGATCGCCCATTCGATCCTCGGTGCCACCGCGCCCGCGCCACAGTCGGCCAAGCCGGTAGTGCCCGTCGCCCAGCGGCTCGGCATGACCGAACTGGAGCAGCTCACCGCCTATCATGGCGAGATTGGCGCCGCGCGCCAGTGCCTCGAAATCGGCATTCTGCAATTGCTGGCCGGGATCGGACAGGACAATTTCGCAGACGTTCCGCTGATCGACGAGCAGCGCCGAACCCGGCCCCGGTGCGACCAGAACATGGCCGGATATGGCCGGCGTGCGAATCTGCTCGATAACCGGGCCGGGATTACCGAAACCGTCAGACGACAGAATTGCCGCGCCGCGCCAGCCGGTACCTTCGCCCGACAAGGCCAGGGCCACGCGCGGCGCAGTTGCCGGGCTGTCATAGGCGGATGGCAGATCGAACAGTGCAAAATGTGTCTCGACAAGGGCGACATCCGGCGCCGATATCGCTCGCCCCGCCTCGACATCTGGCAATACGCGCGCACCGGGCAGGCCATGACGCACCAGCGTCATTTCTATCCGGCTGCCCGTCATGGCCCATCGCTCGACCCGCCAGGCACCATCCGTACCGGCCAGCCTGATCCGCTGCCCCGGCAGCATGGCCCGATCGGCAATCGCGCAGCGCAGCTCGATCTGGTCCCCGCGCAACCGCCCCAACCCGGCCAGTATGTCCGCGCGCTGCTGGGCAACACCCGCATCCAGAACCACGGGCAGGTCGATGGTGCGTTCCCGCACCGCTCCGACCGACTGGCCACGGCGGAGTCCCGCCTGATAATCGCGCGCCGGATCATAATAGCGCAGTGCCAGCGCCTGGGCGCTGCGCGATCCCGCCTCCCGCCGCCGTAGCCGGGCAGCACCGTCAAGCTCGGGATCGGGCACGAACAGCGCGGATTCGATGACAGGCAGTTCGGTGTCATCGTCGCTTTCGTGAAGCGTCACCCGCAACCCGCCGAACCCCGGCCCCAGCGACAGCGGATAACCCTCGGCCAGCGCAGCGAGCGCGGCACCCCGATCATCACCAGAAAGCGCGGTTCCATTCAGCGGCGATGACAGGACAGATAGCGGATCGAGCAGCATCAGATCACCAGCGACCGTCTCCAGCGAAACGGCGCCATCATCTGCAAGAATCTCGAATGTCAGCGACGGGATGCGATTGCCATATTCCTCAAGCGGCAGGCCCTCGAACACGGCATAGGCAATGCCCCGATAGGCCGGGCAGAGCCCCGCCCCTTCGGCAGAGGCCAGCAGGGGATCGACCGGCTGATCACCATATCCATTGTACAGGCGAAAGCCGGTCTGGACGGCGAAATCGCCCCCGGTTCCGCGCAGGATATTGCCGTCCGCCCAGATGCGCCCGATTGCCTGTATCGGACGGCTCGACAATGCCACCGCCAGCGACACCGAATAGCTGTACCGTGTCACGCTCGGCCTGCCCTTGCCGCCACCCTCCCGGCTCTTGTTCTCGATCAGGTCGGTCGCCCAGATGACCGTCCCGGCCACCCGCATGCGGCCATAGATGCGCGGAAACTGGGTGCCATATTGGGAAGTCTGGACGGCGAGATCCTTGAGACGCGGGCCTTCCCTGCCCTTGGGCGCGAACAGGATATTCTGATCGATCTGCTGTCCGACCGCCGCACCGATTGCGGCCCCGATCGGTCCGCCCAGCGCCGCGCCGACGGCGGTCAGTACCAAAGTCGCCATTAGGTCAATCCTGTTGCAATTGTGTCAGTCGCCATGCCGCAATGAGGGGCCATGGCGCGGGTGCGGGCATCAGCACGACCCTGCCAAGGCCTGCATGGGCATGCACCAGCCCCCGACCGGTCAAAACCATGAGGTGAAACTGGGCCGGACCGGGCCGGCAGAGCAGCACGTCCCCCAAGGTCAATGGCTGATCAAGGTCCAGCCGCCTGAAACCATGCGCATCGGCGCCGCGCTCGAACAGCGCAAGACTGCCGCTGCGCAGATGATAGCTTTTCGGGAAGCGGCTGGTCCGCCCGGTCTTCGCCAGCGCGCAGGCAACCACGCCGATACAGTCAAGGCCGGTGGTGCAATCGCGTCCCTGCAGCCGGAACGGCGCGCCAACCAGCCCCAGCGCCGCATCGGCAAAGGCCCGGTGCCCTTCCATGCTCAGCCGCCCGGATAGCGCGTCAGCAGGTCATTGCCCGGCAGATGCGGTTCGCCCTGAAAATTCAGGGCATTGCCAAACCGGTTCGCACAGGTCGCAAATTCATGATCGCAACCCTCGACCAGCCTGGCCCGGTCCCCGGCCTCAACCGCCATGGGCAAAGGCTGTTCGGGAACCAGTGCAGTGCCCTCGCTCGACCAGACGGCAACGCGCAGTCCGGCTGAAGCCCCGGACAGCCAGATCACACTGCCATGGACGATCCGCGCCGCCAGCACGGCATCAACACCGGCAAAATGCAGCCCGTCCTCATCGACCTCATCCAGCACCACATCATGCTCGAATGCAGCGCGGCTGAGCTGACACCCCGGTCCGCAAAACACCGCCCGGCACCCCGGCGATGCGCGCGGCGCCACCGGCTGTTCCAGCACCGATTTGTCACCTCTCAGCTCCGCCGAAAAGGCCTGGCCGCTCTGTTCCACCGATCCCAGCGATCCGCCGAAAATCCAGAAAACCCCGCTGGCGGGTTCATCCCAGTCGACCAGCCCGATGGCGATCCGCGCCCTGTCCCATCGACCGGCCAGCAGATCGTCTTCGGCGATCAGATCATGCGACAATGCACCGCCAATATCCATGCCGCCGCTGTCGATCCGGTCATCCAGTTCCACGGCAGACGGCGTCATGCCGGGTGCGGCACGATAGCGAAATCCGTCGATCAGCAGATCGCGATCATGGGTGGTAAATCCCAGCGCAATGCCATCGCGACGCTTCAGCCGCCAGAGCATCGCAACGGTGTCGAGCGCCCGGTCAAACCAGCGCGTTCTCGCCTCGATCATACCGCCTCGCGAACCTCGGCAAGCAGCACCGACAGCGCCTCGCCAGCGGCAAAGGTCGCGAGGCTGACGGACAGGCTGTCATCGGCAAAACGGACCGGCACGTCGAACAGAAATCCTGCGCGAATATCATCGCCATCCGCCGGAGGTGTCTCAAAGGCGATGATTCCGCCCGGCTCAAGGCTCCAGCCACTGGCCGCAGCCCCGTTCAGCGTAACGGCAATGCTGGAAGCAACCGGCCGGGTGATGCGGCGCAGCTGGTCATCCTCGCCCTCGCCATAGCGCTTGACCAGCGGAAACGCTGCGGTCGTCCCGTCGCCAATGCCGATCTGCTGATCAAGCCCGGCAGGTGTTCCGGACATGCCGCTGGAGCTGTGATCAATCGGATCGCGAAAGCGAAATGCCCGCGCCGGGCCGCGACGCGCGCGGAAAAAGGCGAGCAGATCGCCAAGATCGCTTTCCGACCGGATCGCGCCGCCGACATCATAGGACAGGCGGGCATCGGCCCATTGCGTGTTGCGCAGTTCATGGCCCGACAGGCCGGTCACGATCCGGGTCGAGAAACTGCCGGTAACCTGGGCATCGCGACCGAGATGAAGCGGAAAATCGACCGGATCGAATGCGTTCACATCATCACTCCCTGTGCCCTCAATTCTGAAATAGGTGAAACCGTCGCGCGCCACCTGGGGCAGCGCCCAGATGAACCGCGCAGCGACATCGCGATCCCGCGCATCTTCGGCAGCGCGCACGATATGGGTCCATTGCGCCTCATCCTCCGGGCGCAGCACGAACCCAGACAGATAATGCTGTTGCGCAGCCGGATAGCCGAGCCGTGCATCCATGGCGGCAAGGCCCTTGCGCTGTGCGGCAAAATTGCCGGCGCTAACCCAGTCATAATCCTCAAGCTGCAGCACGTCATAGGCAGGCCAGGCCCAGCCCGGCGGCACATTGGCGCGTCGCGCATGCGGGGCCTGGTCATCCAGCACCGTCGGCAGATAGACGAGCAGCAGGATTTCCGCCCCCGCCTCCCCTGCCTCGTCTCGCACGGCATCGGCCAGCGCATCGGTCGAGCTTGCGAGAAGGGCACCGGCAGCGTCGAGCAGCGCGATCTGACCCGAATCAAGCGGCGCGCGGATATCGGGGAGAGAAACCGGCGCGCCGCCAAAGGCCGCCACCGCCGCATCGTCATAAAGGCAGATGCGCCCGTCCGCCATGATCCACCACCATGGCTCGCCAATCTGGAACCGGACCGGCAGTGATGCATCGACAAGAATTGCCGCAAAAGCGCGCACGACCACCTGCACATAGGCCATGGCATCTGCATTTGCCGGACTGAGCAGCGCCGAGGGCGGATCCCAGCCGGTCAGCGCCGGATCGCCATTTTCGGCGCGCTGCTGCCAAGGCTCCGGGCAATGTTCGGCAAACATCTCATAGGAAAGCGAGAATATCGGTGCAAAGCCCAGCTGGGCGGCGCGCCCGGCGAAATCGCGATGCCATGCCTCGCATGCGACGTTCAGCGCCGCGCCTTCATCGACCAGAAGATCGCCGCCGCTTCCCGAGAGACGGAAATAATGGCTCATCCCGCAATAATGGTTGATCGGGCCGCGATAGCCGAGCGCCTCGATCGAGCGCAGCAGCCGTGCCGGAGTCTGGTTGAAACTGTCATCATAGGCCGTCGCCATGGCAAGACCGTGCGGCGGGACCAGAACATCGCCAATCTCCAGGATCGCGCGATGGCCCTCACAGGCCAGATCGCTGATTTCGACCCAGGCCTCGCGCGGACTGGCGAGCAGCACCGGGCTCGCATCATATTCCTGCGGAACGATGGAGATGAACATCCGGTCAATGTCGCCCGGATGCACCGGATCAGCCTCGCCGGGCAGCAGAAAGCCGCCATCGAGCGCGGAGAATGGCAGCACTATTTCCGCATCTTCGGGCGTGCCGCTGGCATAGTTCCACAGCCGCACATACCAGCTGCGCGCCGCGCCTTCGCTGTCGCGCCCTTCGATGGTCAGCGTCGGCCCGTGCACCGCATCGAGCGGTTTCACCCCGGACGAGCGCCAGCGAAAGCGCAAATGGCTGTGCTCATAATTTCGGTCGGTGGAATAGGCGAGCAACGGATGGTCGAGACTGTCGACACTGTCCCAGATCAGCCCGGCCAGCGCATCGCCATGGTAGAAGACCGCATCGACGCGCAGCGCATCGGGCGCGGTCGTCACCACGCTGGCCATCATCGGGCGCGGAAAATTGACCGTCCAGAAGCGCGGATCGAAACGCTGGATATGGCTGGCATCCTGATCGCGGCGCTGGTCGGCTAGCCAGAAGGGCATGGTCGCTACCTTCCCTCAGTCCTGCGCCAGCGCGCGGCGCACGGCATGTGCGACCTGGCGGCTGGATCGCTGCAGCGCTTCGGGCTGCGATGTGCCGCCCGGTGCATTGATGGTGATGGCGACGCGCACATCGCGGGGCATGGCCGCGCCTGTCAGCGCCTCTATCCTGCCGCTCGATGTCGGCACGAAAATCTCGGGACCGCGTTCGCCGACCATGAACGCCCGGCCCGGCGCAACCGGTCCGCCCGTCGCGCGGCCCGGCGCGCCCAGCGCGGCGGTGAGGATGCTGACCCCGGCGGCCAGCAAGCCGCCATTGCCCCCTCCTCCGGCCCCGATGGACTCAAGGCCTGCGCGAATGGCTGCCGAGGCGATGTCATTAATGACCGCAAGCGCCACCCGGCGCAGATCCTCAAAGCCCAGCTTGCCGCGCCGCAACGCGCCGAGCAGTCCGCGCTCAAGCGCATTGCCCGCAATCTCGATACCGCCCGCCAATGGCCCGGCCAGTTCGGATCGCATCGTTGCGACATCACGGGCAAAGCCCTGCGTATCGGCCTGGACACGCACCACCAGCCGCTCAATCTCTTCATCCATCGGGGAATATCTCCATCAGCCGGTCAATCGTCGCGCGGTCCGGGCCGGACAGCGATCCATCAGGATTGCCCGCTGCCGCCATCAGGATCGCCGCCAGTTCAGCCGGTGTCGCGCGCCAGAATTCGTCAGGGCGCCATCCGAGCATCAGCCCGGCAATCCCGGCAAGCCGCCCTGCCCCGTCCGCCCAGCTCTGCGCGGTCATCGACCCTGCAATATCTGGCCAAGCAGGACACGAAGCGCCGGGGTCGCATTGGCGATACCGGCGGCGGCCAGCGCTTCGCCAAATTCCCGGCGATCAAGACCGGACGGCGGTGCGGACAGGCAATGCCAGAAAAGTCCGGCCATTTCGGCGATCTTCAGTTCACCGGCGGCAGCACGCTCGACCAGCGCAAACAGCGGCCCCAGTTCATCCTCGGCAGCGAGCAGTGCGGCAAAGCTGGGGCGCAACAGATAATCGCGACCATCCAGATGCAGCACGGCCTCGCCGCGCACGGCGTTGGCGACGGGCTGGCTCACGCGCTGGTCACCTGTCCGGAACTTTCCAGCGCCAGCGTATAGTTGCGCTCGCCATTATAATCGCCCGAATAGTCGAGACGGACGACAAGGAACCTGCCGCGCAGCGTCTCGCCGCTTTCAAAGCTCAGCTCATAATCATCGATGGTTCCGGCCAGGGCATGGGTCTTGATCCGTCCCTCCGCCACCGACCCCAGGAACAGACCGGCCGCCGCGACGGACACCGAGCGAATGCCCGCGCCAGACAGCAGGTCGCGCCAGCCGCCGCTCGCCTTGTTGGTGATATTGACCGCCTCGCCATTGATCGAAAGCTGGGTGGTGCGCAGGCCTGCCACGGTCTGGTAGACCACCGGGTCTTCGCCATTGCCGATCTTGAGCAGGAATGCGCTGCCCTTTTCCGCTGTCATGCCGGTTCCTTTCCTTGAATGTGAATATGAATCAGTGCGCCAGGATGCGGGCGCGATATTCGAGCAATGTCTGCCAGCCGGAATCGCGGCGGCGGGTGCGTGAGCGAAGCTGTGTCAGCCCGACAAGATCGAAGCCGTTTTGCGATGCAGGCATCGCGACAATCCGCGCTTCGAGCGCTGCGACGATCGCCGCCAGCCGGTCACTGTCCTCGCCGCGCTCATCTGCCTCCAGGACGAAACGGATCTCCCGGCCCTGGCGCAGCTTCACGCCCCATTCGGCGCTCTGGCTGTCGCGGATCGCCACACTGGGCGGCGTCGCCCGCAACGCGCCTTCATCCTGAATGGCATGGACCAGCGCCATCAGCGCAGTGTCGCCGCGCAGCCAGTCGAGCAGAACCGCCCGAAATCCGGATTCGCCGATCATCGAACAATCCTCTTGCTGAACGCTGAGCCTGCATCGAACCGGTCCGAATCGCCAAGGGCATCGCGGCGCGCAGTCGCCAGTCGTTCGCGGGCCGACTCCGCCGCGCGCTCGCCCAGCTCTTCGCCGCGCCGCTGCAGGGCCGCACCAAAGCCGGACAAGCCGTCAATTGCCGGGCGGCTCATGCCAGCCGCATCCGGCGACAGGGACGCCAAAGCGCCGCGACTGCTGCCGGCGGCGCGGATGCAGGCCCATCGGCTTCCGCATATAGATGCGCCGCCTGCAGCAGCACGCCCTCGCGCAATGCCTCGGGCAGCATGGTCCACTCCTCCGTCATGCCCGCACGATAGGCCACCCGGATACGGCCCGCCGATCCGGGGCGGCGCAACCGCACCCCGCCAAAGCCGTCACCATCAATATCGATGGCATAGGCATCGACCGGCAGGACAAATTCCGCTCCTTCGGCGGGTATGCCGCCAACCCCGGTGATCGCTATGACAGGCATGCGTGCCAGACGCTGCCAGTCGCGCTGCACCGGCAGCACCTCCTCAAAATCGCGCGCCAGCAAGGTCTGGCCGGTAAACGCCTCGCAAAGCGCCATGGCACTGCGCAGCAGCCCGGCCAGCAGCGCATCATCACCTGCCAGCGTCATCCGCCGCCCATGTTTCAGCGCATTGAGCGCGGCGGGTGCCAGCGCGGGCGGCGTCATCTCACGCACCGCCATCACCGCTGCTCCACATTGATCGTCAGCGACCGTTCGGCAACCTCGCCATTGGAAAGCGTCACCCGGTTGGTGATGTCATAAGTGCGGCCCGGCGCTCCTCCGCTTAGCGTCACCGCCGTGCGGCGGCCGTCATGCGAGGAGGCATCGACAAGCGGGCTGCCGTCATCATCGGGCGCGGCGCTCCACACGGACTGGACGATGTAATGATCGCCCAGATAGGCCGCGCCCCAATCGATCATGTAATCGACGCGCGCGCCAGGGTCCTTGACGTAGACCGTCATGGCTGAATTCCTCTCAAACTGTCGGAAAATTGTGGGTCAGCGCTCGCGGCGCGGCACCAGCGGAGGCGCTGATGTCGATATTGGAACGCTATTGTCGGGCCGGACATGCCGGGGCAGCGGCCCGATCAGAAGCGCGGCGGCGTTGCGCTCTCCGCAATAGGCAAGCGCACCGCCGGATATGGGTCGCCCGCCGGGCATCAACCTGCCTCCAGCATCGCCAGGCGCTCCGAAAGCCGTTTCAGCTCGCGGCGCTGCCAGGCAGATTCCACGGCAAGGCATTCCTCATAGCGCAGGCCCCAGCGATCACCCGCCGCCCGGACCAGCCCGCCATCACTGTCGCGCGCCTCATCCCATTCATCATGGCAGCACAGGCCAATGGCAAAGGCGTCGATCCCGCGCGCGGCAAAGGCACCATGCACCTGTTGCGCGACCAGCCCGGCATGCCAGCGCTGCCCGCTCGTGAAACGATAGCGCTGCCACTCCACCGCACCCCATGCGTCGAGCCAGTCATCCGGAATAGCGCCAATGTCGCGCTTGGCCCGTTCGTCCGAAGTGCTGATCGCGCCGGAGGCCGCAAAGATCACGTCCCAGCGATTCGACCCGAGACCGCACCGCCCCACAGCGTCAGCACCCGGATAGAAATGACCCTGAAAATTCGCGCTGAAGCTTGCCTGCCCGGCGCCGGTGCCCAGCACCAGCGCCCCTGCCCCATAATCATAGAAGAGCGACCCGAAATAGGTGGCATTGCCGCCCAGCCGGATCGTTCCAGTGGTCGTGCTGCCGTCAACGACATGCAGCCTTACTGCGGGCGTCGCCGTGCCGATGGCGAGATTGCCCGATCCATCGAGCTGCAGGAAGCCGCTATGGCCATGGCTGGCCGCGGCATAGTCGCCTGCGGCCTGCTTGCTTGCCAAGGCCTCGGTCAGGCCATCGACATCGCCTATCGTCACGGTCCCGCCAGAACCGCCTTCGTCCTGCCCGGCGAACCAGTCCGCCGCAACCGTCAGCGCCACGGATTTCAGCCCGCCGGACAGATCGACAAGCGCGCCATCATTGGACGACGCCAGCGGCGAACGCACCAGGCGGCCCTCGCTATCAATCTCGCCAAGGCCGATTTCCCATTCCGATTCTTCGGCAATGCCGCAAATCGCATAGTGAAACGCGGTTTCCGCCGGCACCGCCCCGGCAAAGCTGCGATGGCCGGGCACGGCACCGGACAGCTCCAGGCTGCCGGTTCCGCCGGTAAGGCTGGTTTCCTGCACCAGATCGGCAAAGAATAATTCGCTCATTTTGACCTCTCACGCTCAGGCGACAAAGGGGGTCCGCACCCGCTGGGGAGGGGACGGGCGCGGACCCGCCCGGCATCCAGCTGCGCCGACAGGGGAGCAACCGGTGCATCGCGCGCAATCAGCTTGCGGCGAATTTCATCAGCTTGATGGCCTCGCTGTTCATCACCTGGCCGCCAATCCGTTTGGTTGCATAGAAATGCACGAACGGCTTGTTGGTGAAGGGATCGCGCAGGATGCTGGTGGCACTGCGCTCCGCAATCAGATAGCCCGCGCGGAAATTGCCAAATGCAATCGACAGGCTGTTGGAGGCGATGTCGGGCATGTCCTCTGCCTCGACGACCGGATAGCCGAGCAGCGTCGCCGGCTGCCCGGCGGCCAGCGAGGGCTGCCACAGGAACGCGCCATCATCGCTCTTGAACTTGCGGATGCGCGCCAGCGTCGTCGAGTTCATCACGAAGCTGGCTCCCTGGCGATAGGCTGGGCGCAGGCTGTGCACCAGATCGATCAGCCGGTCCTGGGGATCACTCGATGCGAATGCACCATCGGCCCCGGCGGCGACATATTGCAGCACGCCAAAGGCGCGCGCATCATCAGCCTGTGTCGTCGGCGTTCCGGTGAGGAAGCCCTTGGGCTGGCTGGTGCCCGATCCGCTGACAAAGGCGGCGCCTTCGGCACGCGCAAATTCCTCGGCAATCTCGCTCGCCAGCCAGCTTTCCACATCAAAGGCCGCATCGTCGAGCATCGCCTGCGATGCTGCAGGATTGGCATAGAGCTCGCCGCTGGGCGGGGCGATCTCCTCGAACACCGGGCTGTCGGTTTCATCGCGCGCGGCGACTTCGCTGACCCAGCCCGACGGCGTGCCGCCGGTCGTGACCAGCTTGCGATAGCCCGCACTGCCGGTCTGGACCACCGTCGCAATCGAGCGGATCGGGGAGATATCGGCAAGCGTGCGGCCGATCAGCGCGTCAATCTCGCGCGGCACCGCATAGCCGCCCTCCGCGCCGCTGGTTCCGGCAAAGCTCTTCACTTCCTGCTCCAGGCCCTTGCGCAGATAGCGGTCGACAAAGGCCTTGGTTTCGGTCGAACCGGACGGTTCGCCGCGACCGGACAGCGCCGGACGCGCAGCGGCAATAGCCACCTTGTCGAGCCGGTCGCGCAACGTGCCGACATCGGATTTCACGCCATCCACATCACCGCGCAGCGCGGCAATGGCGGCATCATGCTCCTCGGTCTTGAGGATCGCGTCAAAGCTGGCCTCGACCGGATCGGCCTTGAATTCAGTCATATCGGGGGGGAGTTCCATGGGCATTCCTTTCTGGGGTAATCGGCTAGTTTTTAAGGCAACAAAAACCCCGCCAAAGCGGGGCAAAAGAGAGGTGGTTTCAGCCCGTCATCACACGAGCATGTGCACCCGGGCACCCGGCATCATCGGCACTGTGACAAGACTTACCTCGACCAGATCGACATCGAGCAGTTCGCGCGGACGGGTGCCACGGCGACGGTGAACACGATAGCCGAATGAGAGGCCAGTGACGCTGCCGTCGCGCAACCGGTCCATCGCTTCGCCAGCATTGGCGGCAAGTTCGGCAATGACCCGCAATCCGCGCCGGTCTTCGCTGGCATGAACGATGCGGCCAATCGCCTCGCCGGGCCGGTGCTGCCACAGGAGCGGCAGCGCCACGCCCCCGGCCAGCGTCCGCTCGAACGCACCGTGCCGGATTATGTCACCGCTCCGGTCGAGCCGGTCAAACAGCGCCGCATAGCCCGCAAGCCGGATCGCGGGGCGCGGCATCAGCGCACCCAATCGGCAAGCCCCAGCCGATAGGCAATGCCGAACAGCAGCAGTGCGAGCACGCCGCGCACCGCCCATTCGACGGCAGTCTTCCACGCGCTTGCCTTGGCATCGCGCCAGGCGCGAAGCAGCTCGCGCAATTCGCTCATATCATCCTGCGCACCCTCATCGGACAGGCCAAGCCGCTCGACCGCGCGCGCCGCGCCGATCTCGCTCGCCTCCTCGACAATCGCCCGCAGGGTCACAAGGTCGCTGCCCTCGGCTTCGGCCTGCGCCACCAGCCGCGCCAGCATTTCATCATTGGTCATGATCACGCTCCAGTCCAAGCATTGCCCGCTTTTCCTTGCGGGTCAGGAAATCCGCATCCGCCACCTGTGCCCAGAGCCGTTCGCGGTCCTCGGACAGGGCAGGCAACCGGTCGAGATCGACGGCAAGGCGCGCATCGGGCCACCAGGGACGCAGGCCCTGCTCGATTGCACCCAGTATCTTTCCGGCCAGCGGCAACAGGGTTAGCCGCCACAGGGCGCGGTTCGCCTCGCGATAATTGGCGTAGCTATTGTCGCTCGGCAGGCCGAGCAGCATCGGCGGCACCCCGAATGCCAGGGCAATTTCCCGCGCCGCGCTGGCCTTCAGCGCAACGAAATCCATATCAGCGGGGGTCAGGCCCAGCGCCTGCCATTTGAGGCCGCCCTCAAGCAGCAGCGGACGCCCGGCCTGCGCCGCGCCGCTGAAGCTTTGTTCCATCTCTGTCTTGAGGCGGGCAAATTGATCGCCGGTAAGCGTCGCGCCCGGCTCGCCCGGATCATAGACCAGCGCGCCAGAGGGCCGCGCCGCATTGTCGAGCAGGGCCTGGTTCCAGCGCGTCGCCGCATTGTGGATGCCCACCGCACGCGCGGCCGCGCCGAGGCAGCCAAGGCCATAATGATCCTCGGTCGGGTGAAAGGCGCGGATGTGCACGATCTGCGGCAGGCCATCGCCGCTTTCCGCCTCGATCCGGGTGAGCGCGCCATTGACCCGATAGCCATAGGCCAGCGGCCAGCCATGCGCATCGGTCTCTATCGTGATCCGGTCGGGCCGCAGCGCGCGGTGCGCCCGCCACGCCTTCGGCGACGATCCGCACCGCGCGCTGCGCCACCGGATTATCGAGATAGGCCGCTCGCACCGCCTCTGAATAGGATTGCGGTGCATCCGCCGTCGCGAAGGGAACCGCATAGGAAGTGCTCCATGGCGCGGTGAAACCGGGCGCGAGCGGAGGCTTTCCGGCCCCGCCCTTCAGGGCGAGCGCCAGTGTCTGAAACAGGCTCATATCTTCATGCTTTCTGTTACGGAACGGGTTGAGCGATCGCGCGCTACCCCCTAGGATCTGTAAACGGGTCGAGGTTCTTCTTCAGGAGGTTAGCTGTGCCCCTTCCCTTGCCCTTCGCCCTGTTGCTGCTCCAGGCCGATGCCGAAGCCGCCCCCGATCCGCTGACGCCGCAGCTCTACGAAAATGGCTGGTTTGCAGGCGAAGCGGGCAATAATTGCAGCGCCATGATCGAGACCGGCGATGGATCGACGATCATGATCAACCTCACCAAATGGGACGACCTTTCCGACCATATCCTGTTGTGGCGCAAGGACCTCGCCCCCCTGTGGAGCGAGGACGGGTATGAAACCGGCAAGAGCGCCGAGGAAGAAGATGCCGATGCCGAACGCGGCTTTGGCCTCTCCGTTTCGCTCACCAGCGAATCCACCAGCTATACCGACCGGCTGAGCGCGACGAACGCCATGCTGATCGATGCCCTTGGACGCCCCGGCATTTCCTATCGTTTCGGCGTCAACCAGAAGGCCTTTGCCGGACTGCTGCCCTTCATCGACACGCTTGTCCTGCGCCGCGACGATAAAGTCCTGGCCGAAGTCAGCCTCGATCCGGCCTTCGACATGGGCTTCATGATGCGCGACTGCATCAACCGCAATCCATCCTTTTGATGCCCTATTGGCGAATGCGCGGTTCGCCGCGCAATCCCAGCATCAGTTCATGCATGGCCCAGACCAGCGCATCGGCCCGGTCGGGCGAGCGGCCCGGCCCGGCATAGTCGCCGCCGCGCAGCAGGCCGCACATCTCGTCCTCCAGCCGCGCAAACAGGCCGCAATGGCGCACCCTGCCCGCCTCATAGAGCGCCGCGACCGGTTCGGCCCGCGCCGCCTTGCCCCGGCTGGCATGTACCAGCCGCAAGGGCAGCGCAATTTCTGCAGCGCGCAGCACCGAACGCACCATTTCCCCGCCCTGGTTCGCCTCTGCGACGATCCGGTCGGTGCGCCATATCTCCGCCGCGCCCGCCACCGCGCGCGCCCATTGCTCCGGCGATGCATGCTCCACCGAATGATCGGCGAGCACCACCGCCCGGCCGTCCTTCTCCAGCCCCGCGACAATGATCCCGCAGGCATCGCCCGCCATTCCGGCCGGCGGATCAACACCAATCACGATCCGAGCCAGCGCATCATCCTCCGGTGCCCTGGCAGCGGCGCGACATTGCTCGATCAGCGCCCGGCTCCACAGCGCACCCTCCGCATCCTCCAGCAACTCGCCATCAAGCTCCTGCCGCCCCAGCAGTGATCCGCCATAATCCGCGCGCATATCGCGCAGGAAACGCATCGGCAGGTTCGATCGATTGTCCCGCATCCGTCCGCGCGTTATCGCCACATCCGGACCGGCATCGATCAGCCTGCGCACCAATGGCACGGCGCGCGGCGTGGTCGTCGCGATCAGGCGGGGATGCGTGCCAAGCCGCAGGCCCATTTCCAGATTGTTCCAGCATGACATTGCTTTTCCGGAACTATTATCCCATTTGGCGATCTCATCGCACCAGCCATGGCTGTGCTGCGGCCCCCTCAGGCTTTCCGGCTCCGCCGCCGAATAGCAGGTCGCCATCGCCCCGGAGGGCCAGCGCAACCGGCGCAGCGACGGCTCCCAGACCGGTCGTCCGGCAGGCGCGGGCAGCGCCAGCAGACCGCTTTCGCCCTCCACCATGATGCTGCGCGCCTCGCCCAGGCTGGCTGCAACCAGCGCAATGCGCGCCGATCCGTCGCGTTCAGCAATGCCGCGCACCCATTCCGCCCCGGCGCGCGTCTTGCCAAAGCCGCGCCCGGCCAGGATCAGCCATATCCGCCAGTCGCCATCGGGCGCCAGCTGTTCCGGCCGCGCCGCAAACAGCCAGCTGGCGAGCAAGGCATCGCATTCCTGCTCGGCAATTTCATTGGTCCAGTCATTGGGGTAATCGCACCACGCCAGCAATTCGGCAAAGGACAGTCCGGCCAAGGCAGCAATCAGTCCGCAAGACCGGCGGCTTCATTCTCGATCATCCGGTTCCGCAAGGCGGCCAGCCGTTCCTGCAGACGCTCGCGCGCCGTCAGCCCGTCCAGCTCCGGATCTGCCGATTTGACCTCCGCCACCTCGCGCTTGTGGCTGGCGAGCAGGCGATTATTGTTGGTTTCGTCATATTCGGTTTGCGCGAACGATTGCTCGCCCTTGCGGGCAATAGTTTTCACCGTTCCGAACCGCGCACGCTCCAGCATCTGCATCTCCAGCTCTTCATATCCGATCCACAGGGCTTCGCGCCAGGCCGCCCGGAAGACCGGACACTCCCGCTTCAGCCGATAGGCGGTGATCGGTTCGATCCCCGCGATCTGCGCCGCCTTGCCGACGTTCGAGCCCATTGCCAGATGGTCGAGGAACAGGCCCTGGCGCTCCGCGGTGAAGATGTCGACAAGGCGCACCATTGCGCCCCGGTCACAGGTCATGGCCGGTGCGGACATCCATCCTCGCTCAAAATCAGAAAGCCGGACCATCCGGCCCGGCTCATCGGCGAATCGCTTCATCTCGATCTTCGCCATATCTATCCAATCAGCGTTACAATGTCAATTATTTTTTACCTATTTGGATAAAATATTGCAGAGATCGTCATTCTCCTCGACCTGCTGAGCGACATATTCGGCGGCCAGCTGCGCCTGTTTGCGTCCCAGATGCCAGTCGAGAATCTGCATGCCGGGAATGATTGGCGGCGTCAGCATGATATCGCCCTCGCGCAGCATCGAACGCGAGGCGATCCGGCTGGCCACCACCATGGAGCGCTGCATCACCTCGACAATGGATGGGAAATCGTCGGACGCTTTGCGCCGCAACAGGAAATCGACAAGCAGGCGTCCCCGGCTGCGGATAGATTCATAGGCCGCGCGAATCCGCCAGGCCTGGTTGGCATCGCCCAGCGTCACGACGATGTTCGGCCCCGTCTTCACCTCGCGCATGGTCGTCACCGGAATATTGTCCAGCACTCCGCCATCGACGAGGATATTGCCGTCATGATCGATAAAGGGCGGCAGGATCGTGGGCAGCGATCCCGAAGCGCGCACCGCCTGCCACAATGGCCCGCGCCGGTGAACATGCAGCGCATTGGTCGAAAGATTGGTCGAAATCGCAAAAAAGCCGATGGGCTGATCGACAATATCCTGCTCGCCATAGCGGCTGCGCAATTCGGCATCGAAGACATGCGGATCGAGCAGCGAATGCACCGGCAGGGTGAGCCGCTTCATCGCCTTGGCATGGATGAACATCGCCTCCATCTGGTCGAGCGTCTCGGCAACGCCCAGCCCCTGCGCGATGGCCGCGCCCATGGCCGCGCCCGCACTGGTCCCGCCAATATAGTCGATGGGGATATCGGCTTTTTGCAGCCCGCGAACAATGCCGAGGTGCGCACAGCCAAGCGCGCCGCCACCCGCCAGCACCAGCCCGACGGCGCGGCCAGTCAGGAACCGGGCGAGCTTGGCAAGATCGGATGGCCGGTCGAGCGCCAGATGATGGTGCAGATGCGGATCACGCCCGGCCAGCCAGGCGGCGGTGCCGGAAATCCGGTCATTGCGGCTGGTGCGGACCAGCGCGAGGGTGCGGTTGACCGGCTCGATCGACTGCATCGCCATCGCCTCGACCGGATTGACGATGCTGGCGGCGGACGGATCGGCGAGCATCACCATGCCATCGGCATTGCGACAGGCCAGCGCCGCCCATTGGTCATCGCCGCGCGTATCGACAAGAATATAGCCGCGCTTCGATTCGCGTTCGCGCAGCCAGGCCTGATAGGCGCTGGCGCTGCCCGGCGGGACATCGCCCTCGCGCACCACCGCGACATCGCGATCAGCAGGCAGCACGATCCGCATCGCATGCGCCACCCGGTCGATAAGGTCAGCGGGGAGCGCACTGCCCCCGGCATCGACAAAGGCAAGCACGCGCGGCGGGCGCGGCGCCACCTGGCTGGTACGCGCGGTCACCGCTGCCAGCCGCTGCGACACCGATTTCAGCAAGGCATCGGCCAGCGCCGGATGCCGGGCGACGACCCGGTCATAGCTGGCCCGGTCGAGCGCCATGACCACCGAATCGCGGCTCGCCTGCAGCGTCGCGGTGCGCGTGCCGCCGCCGAAAAAGGCCAGCTCGCCCACCGGTTCGCCGGCATCGATCTGCGCCACCATCCGCGTGCCCGCATCGGTCTCGATCAGAACCCGGAACCGGCCGGTCTCGACGAAATACAGCGCATCGGCTGCCTCGCCCTGCCGTACCAGATAGGCACCGCCCGGAATCTCGCGCCGCTCCGCCGCCTCGGAAAGGGCAGCACGCGCGGCATCATCGACCTCCGCGAACAGGCCTGAATCCATCCAGTCATTGCTGTCACTGCCGGTCATCTATTTCCCCGCAAATGGCCGCCGGACCATGACAGGGCCAGAACCCTGCCCACAATCCAGACGCTACGCTAGCCGCTTGGCCGGGGCGGCGGCAAGCGCGCAATACGCGCTTTGCCTTGCTATCACCGCTGGCAATGCTAATCCTCTGCAACAAGTTTCAAGGGAGATCATCGGGTGAGCGCAGCATCGGGCGAAGAGTTGAGCGGCTTTCAGGCAGCGATGGAAAGCATGATCGACCCGATCACCAACGTCTCCGACTTTATCTGGGGCGGCAGCTGGAATGGCGAGGAGATACTGAGCTTCCCGCCCATGGTCATCATCCTGCTGGGTGCAGGGCTCTATTTCATGATCGGCCTGCGGCTCTATCCGATCACCAAGCTGGTCTCCGCATTTTCCGTCCTGTTCCGCAAGAACAGCGGCGGCGCGGGCGAAATCTCTCCTTTTGCCGCGCTTTCGACCGCGCTTTCGGGGCAGGTCGGCACCGGCAACCTGGCCGGGGTCGCCACCGCCATTGCACTGGGCGGGCCGGGCGCGATTTTCTGGATGTGGGTTACGGCGATCATCGGCATGGCCCTGGCCTTTGCCGAAGGCGCGCTGGCCATCCGCTTCCGCGAGATCACGCCAGAGGGCCATTATCGCGGCGGCCCGATGAGCTACATCACCTATGGCCTTGGCCCGAAATGGAAATGGCTGGCGATGATATTCTGCATCGGCACGCTGTTTTCCGCGCTGGTCACCGGCAACGGCATCCAGGCGAACAGCTTTGCCGATTCGGTCAGCGAACTTACCGGCCTTGACGAATGGGTGGGCGGCCTGATCGCCGCAGGCGCGGTGTTCATCGTCATCATCGGCGGCATCAAGTCGATCGGATCGGTCGCCGAGAAGATCGTGCCGACCATGGCGATCGCCTATATCATCATGGCGCTGATCGCGCTGGGCCTCAACATCCAGGACATTCCGGAGAGCTTTACGCGCATTTTTGACGGCGCCTTCAATCCCCAGGCCGCCAGTGGCGGTTTTGTCGGGGCGGCGATGATCATTGCGATCCGCGCCGGCGTTGCCCGCGGCCTGTTCTCCAACGAGGCGGGCCAGGGTTCTACGCCGATCGCCCATGCCGTTGCGCAAACCAACGATCCTGAACTGCAGGGCCGTTTCGCGATGATGGGCACCTTTATCGACACCGTGGTGATCTGCACCATGACCGCGCTGGTGATCCTGACCGTGGAGGGCAATTTCACCCATGTCGACGCATCGGGCGCGGCGGTGGCGGTGAAACATGCCTGGCAATCCGACCTGTCGGGTTTTGCAGTGACCTCGGCGGCGTTCGCCGCAGCCTTCCCGCTTTCGGTCGGCAGCATACCAATCGGCACGCTGGTCGCGGCGCTGGCGCTGATCCTGTTCGTGTTCACCACCCTGCTGACCTGGAGCTATTATGGCGAGCGGGCGATCACCTATATCTACGACCAGATTCCCGGTGCAACGCCTGCTGGCGAAAAGCTGCTCCACATCATCTGGCGGGTGCTGTGGTGCGTGGTGATCTTCGTCGCCTCGTCGGTCAACCTGGAGCTGATCTGGCGGCTGGGCGATATCGCCAACGCGGCGATGGCGCTGCCCAACATCGTGGCTCTGCTCGCCCTGTCGGGCGTCGTCTTCGCGCTGGCGCGGGGCAACCGCACGGCGGGCAAGGATCATGGCCGCGAGACGCCGAAGGAGCTTTCCGAAGAGGTTGCAGGCGCGCCGGGCGGCCATTAAGAACCCGCCGATCCGAAACTCGTCCTGCCACGCCGCCTGAAAGCCGATTGCCATGCTGCGCCGTCTCTATGACTGGACCATCGAAAAGGCGGCGCATCCGCATGCCGAGCGCTGGCTGTTCTTCATCAGCTTCATAGAGAGCAGCTTCTTTCCGATACCGCCGCACCCGCTGCTCGGGCTGATGTGCCTGTCCCAGCCGCACCGCGCGCTGCGTTTCGGGATCATCTGTACCATTTCCTCCGTGCTGGGCGGACTGTTCGGCTATGCCATTGGCTATTTCCTCTATGAAAGCATCGGCCAGTGGCTGCTTGGCGTGCTGGGGCTGGCCGATGAATTCCCGATCGCGGCCTGTTATCTGCGCGAATATGGCGCGGAGATCATCCTGGTCAAAGGCGCAACCCCGATCCCGTTCAAGCTGATCACGCTGACCGCCGGGTTCATCGGCCTGTCGCTGTTCACCTTTATCTGGGCCAGCATATTGTCGCGCGGGTTCCAGTTCATGCTGGTGGGCGTGCTGTTCTGGAAATTCGGCCCGCCAATCCGGGCATTTATCGAGAAATATCTGGGCCTGCTCAGCATCCTGTTCGTGGTGCTGGTGATAGGCGGCTTTTTCCTCGCCGGGGCGCTGTCAGGTCCGGGGGATGCAGCCGACGCTGCAAAATGCGCCAATGCGGTAATGCCCTGAGGACCGATTGACCGGCAGGATCAGTCAGTTGCGAAGATCATCGCATCGTCGGCAAAGGCCTTGAACTCCAGCGCATTACCGCTGGGATCATGGAAGAACATGGTTGCCTGCTCGCCCGCCTGCCCCTTGAAGCGGATATAGGGCTCGATCACGAAGCGCGTCCCCGCCGCCTTCAGCCGGTCCGCCAGCGCCTGCCAGTCGGTCATTGCCAGGATGACGCCGAAATGCGGAACCGGCACATTATGCCCGTCGACCGGATTGCTGAAATCCTCGTCCTTCAGGCAATCGGGATCGAGATGGGTGACAACCTGGTGGCCGTACAGATCGAAATCAACCCAGCTGTCCGCCGAGCGCCCCTCTGCACAGCCGAGCACGCCGCCATAAAAGGCGCGCGCCACATCAAGATCGTGCACCAGAAAGGCAAGATGAAAGGGCCGCATGGTCATTGCTCCTCGATCAGGGGGCGGCAAGCTCGAAGCAATATTCGAAATCGAACTTGCTTCCCAGACCCGCCGACTCAGTCTCCATGGCCTTGGCGAACATCGCCTCCTTGGTCTCGATCATGCGCTGGTCCGCCTCGTTTCCGCTCAGCCCCTCGGCGCGCATCTCGTCACGCGCACGCGATTCGAGCACACTCGCCAGCGTCCTGAGATCCTGCGCGGTCGGCGACAGCCCCTCGCGACCGTAAACCTCCTCATAGGCAAGCGTCAGCGCCGCAGCGCATTCCACTGTGCTGGGCGGCTCGGGCGGCGGCAGCACCGCGTTCAGCCGCGCCAGACAGGGGGTCATAACCGCATCGACCACCGCGACCGGATCGTTCGATTCCATCGCCTCGCCCTGAAGATCCGATACGATCATCGTCAAGGCATCGCGCACCTCTTCGCGGGACATGCCGGTGTCGGCCATCACCTTCTCGCCAGTATCGGCAAAGAAGCGCTTTCCGCGATCCCCCAGCGGCGGATAGGAGAGCGACGAAGCCACTCCGCGCTCCTGTTCGGATGCAATGATCGCAAAGGCGGCGGCGCAGCGCATGTCGCTGCGATGTTCATCGGTGAGCGGAGCCGGAGCGGTTTCGGGCGCGGCCTGCAAGGCCAGCGCGATCAGCAATTCAATCATGGCGGCAGCTTATGCGCGTTCGGCACGCGCTTGTCATCAGCGCTGTTGGCAAAGAATCAAGATCGCGGCGCCCCGTCGCAGACTTGTTGTATTGGCCAGTGCTTCGGGGCATAGGCCGGGCATGCGTCCGCTTCCCCATGCGATGACCTGCCTGCTGCTCGGCCTCGTCTCCGCGACCGGCTTTGCGCCGCTCGATCTCTGGCCCGTCACGCTGACCTGCCTTGCCATCATGCTGCGCATTTCCATGCTGGCGGAGCGGCTGCGCAGCGTGCTGCTCTCCGGCTGGCTGTTCGGCGTCGGCCATTTTGTGCTGGGGCTGAACTGGATCGCCACCGCCTTCACTTTTCAGGCAAACATGCCCGCCTGGCTTGGCTGGATCGCGGTTGTCCTGCTCTCGCTCTATCTGGCAATCTATCCGGCGCTTGCCTTTCTGGGCGCGCGGCTGATCGGCGGACGCCTGCCGCTGGCGCAGGTGATCGCCTTTGCCGGGTGCTGGGTGGTCAGCGAATGGCTGCGCAGCTGGGTCATCAGCGGCTTCGCCTGGAATCCGCTCGGCGTCATACTGGTGCCGCCCGGACTCGCCGCGCCGTCAATCTGGATCGGCACCTATGGCCTTGGCGCACTGGCGGCATTGCTGGCGGGTGGCCTGTTCCTGCTCTCGCTGCGCAAATGGCGGGCAACGGCCATCGCGCTTGGCCCGGCGGCAATCCTCATCGTCATGGCGTGGCTGGTCCCGCAGAGCCTGATCGCCGATACCGGCAAGCCGCGCGCAATCACCATAGTCCAGCCCAATATCAGCCAGGCCGACAAATGGGAGCCGGGCTTTCGCGAAGAGAATTTCCAGCGGCTGGCGCGCGAAACGGTGCGAAAGGGCGATGGACCAAGGCGCCTGATATTCTGGCCCGAAGTCGCAATCCCCGATTATCTGGAGGCAGGCTATCCGACCCGTTTCTATCCCGATGACGAAGGTGCGGCCGCAGTCCGCGCCCGGCTGACGACGCTGATGGAGCCGGAGGACATATTGATTACCGGCGGCATCAAGCTGGGCTTTGACGATCAGGGGCAGGCCGTCACCGCTTCCAACAGCGTGTTCTCGCTCGACCGGCAGGGCCGGATTCTCGGCAGCTATGACAAGAGCCATCTGGTGCCCTTTGGCGAATATCTGCCGTTCGAGGATATACTGTCCGCCATTGGCCTGTCGCGCCTTACCCAGGGCGGCATTCCCTTTGCGCCGGGACCGGGGCCGCGCAACATTCCGGCGGGCGATTTCGGGACGGCGGGATTGCAGGTCTGTTACGAGATCATCTTTTCCGGCCATGTCGTCGATCCGGCCCGGCGGCCCGATTTCCTGCTCAACCCCAGCAATGACGCATGGTTCGGGGCATGGGGGCCGCCCCAGCACCTTGCCCAGGCGCGGCTGCGCGCGATCGAGGAAGGGCTTCCGGTGATCCGCGCCACGCCAACCGGCATATCGGCGGTCATCGACAGCCGGGGCCGGATACTCCACCGGCTGGGTGCCGGAAAGGCCGGGCATATCGATGCGGACATTCCGGTTGCTGCGCGGGAAACGCTGTTTGCCCGCATCGGCAACCTGATTTCACTGATCTTTGCGACAGCCATGCTGATGATCGCGGTTGCCATCCGGCGATTTGGCCATTATGGGCACCTGCACATATAAGCAATTCTTTATATGGCGAGTCCGGGCATGATATCGGTTCCGCACAAGCCATGACCATTCACAGAAGAAGGTATCCCATGCGCACGAATTATTTATTCACATCGGAGTCTGTATCGGAGGGACATCCTGACAAGGTATCGGACCAGATATCGGATGCGATTGTGGATTTGTTTTTGTCGAAGGATCCGGAGGCACGGATTGCGTGCGAGACGCTGACGACGACGCAGAAGGTGGTTCTGGCGGGGGAGATCCGGTGCAAGGGTGTTTATGAGGACGGAGCCTGGGCGCCGGGCGCACTGGCGGAGATTGAGGATGTGGTGCGCGGGGTGGTGCGCGACATTGGCTATGAGCAGGAGGGTTTTCACTGGGAGACGCTGGACTTTCAGAACCATCTGCACGGCCAGAGCGCGCATATTGCCCAGGGCGTGGATGCATCGGGCAACAAGGACGAGGGTGCGGGCGACCAGGGCATCATGTTCGGCTTTGCCTGTGACGAGACGCCCGACCTGATGCCGGCGACGCTGGATTACAGCCACAAGATATTGCAGCGCATGGCGGCTGACCGGCATTCGGGCGCGGCCCCGTTTCTGGAGCCGGACAGCAAGAGCCAGGTGACGCTGAAGTTCGAGGATGGCAAGCCGGTGGCGGCGACCGCCATCGTGGTCTCGACCCAGCATGCGCCGGGCTATGACAAGGGCGAGCAGGAAGCCGAGCTCAAGGCCTATGTGAAGGGCGTGATTGCCGACATCATTCCGGCCGAACTGCTGTCGGATGCGACCGAATATCACATCAACCCGACCGGCAGTTTCGAGATTGGCGGTCCCGATGGCGATGCGGGCCTGACCGGCCGCAAGATCATTGTCGACACCTATGGCGGCGCAGCGCCGCATGGCGGGGGTGCGTTTTCGGGCAAGGACCCGACCAAGGTCGACCGTTCGGCGGCCTATATCACCCGCTATCTGGCGAAGAACATCGTGGCGGCGGGCCTTGCCCGGCGCTGCACCATCCAGCTGGCCTATGCGATCGGGGTATCGAAGCCGCTGTCGCTCTATGTCGACACCCATGGCACGGGCAGCGTTCCCGATGAGCAGCTGGAGGCGGCAATTGCCGGGCTGAAGGAACTGGGCGGGCTCACCCCGCGCGCCATCCGCACCCATCTCGGCCTCAACAAGCCAATCTATCGCACCTCGGCAGCCTATGGCCATTTCGGGCGCAAACCCGATGGCGATACCTTCCCGTGGGAAAACACAAACCTCGCACCAATCCTCATCAATGCGCTCAAATAAGGCATAGAGGCTGAGGGCGGAATAAACGGAACCGGTCCGGACCGGCAGCGCCCCTTGCGCCGCCGGACCGGATACAGGGCAAGACACCATGACTGCTCACAAGCCCGGTGATCCGACCACGCTCAACCGGCTTTATGGCCGGGCCAAGGGCAAGCCGCTGCGCACCGGCCAGCAGGCGCTGGTCGACAATCTGCTGCCGCGCATCGCCGTGCCGGGCGACGGACCGGTCACGGCGGAGCGGCTGTTTGGCCAGCCCTGCCCGCTGCATTTCGAAATCGGCTTTGGCGGCGGCGAGCATATGGCACAGCGCGCCGACATGCTGCCCGATCATGGCTTTATCGGCGCCGAGCCATTCCTCAACGGCGTCGCACAGGCGCTGGTCCATGTCGATGGCGACAATGGCAAGCAGCCGCCGCTCAGCAATGTTCGCATCCATCATGGCGACGCGCTGGAGGTGCTGCGACGCATCCCCGATGGTGCGCTCAGCTTTGCCTATCTGCTTCACCCCGATCCCTGGCCCAAGGCCCGCCACGCCAAGCGGCGGATGATGAACAAGGGACCGCTCGACCTGATTTCGGCCAAGCTGAAACCGGGTGGCGAATTTCGGTTCGGCACCGATCATCCGGTCTATGTCGCCCATGCGATGATGGTGATGCGCGACCGCGAGGATTTCGAATGGCTTTGCGCAAAGCCCGGAGATTTCCTGAAGCGCCCCGGCGGCTGGCCCGAGACGCGCTATGAGGCCAAGGCCCGCGCACAGGGGCACGAGGTGTGGTATTTCCGCTGGAGGCGTACCGAAGGGTAACTCTGGCGTAGAAAAGGCGTGTTAGTTCAATAACATATCTACGCTACGTTTTGCGACCCTTGGCGGCAATTTCCGCCTCGGTGATTGCTCGGTGATTGCTGGGTGATTGCTGGAAACAGTGTTCGGAGAGCAGGAATGGCGAGTGGTAAGATCACAAAACGGACTGTCGATTCGTTGATTGCGAATGCAAGCGAAGGCTTCCTTTGGGACAACAGCCTGAAGGGTTTTGGAGCCAAACGTTCAAAGTCTGGATCAGTTGCCTACATCCTGCAGTTTCGCATGGGTGGCCGCGAGGCAAGAACTCGGCGATACACAATTGGCAATCATGGTTCGCCCTGGACACCAGCAACTGCACGGGATGAAGCCGAGCGATTGTCGGTGCTGATCGCGCAGGGAGTTGACCCGGTTGAAGTCGAGCAACAGCGGCGTCGTGAAGCGGTAGTACTCGCGTTCAACAACTATGCTGAACGTTTCACCGATTCCTGTGTGGGCACGGGCTGGCGTGTCCTCGTTGAACGATCCTTCCGCATCCACGCAATACCGGTCCTTGGTTCGAAGCCACTGCCGAAGATTACGCGCGCAGATGTCGTCGCAGTATTCGACAGAATGCCTCGTGCGCAGGCAGCCAATAAGCGGAACGTGTTTGCCGTCTTGCGCCGAATGTTCCGGTGGGCAGTGAACCGCGGCGATATAGAACGTAGCCCTATGGAGGGCATGGAGACGCCTCCGCCGGTCAAATCACGTGACCGCTGGCTTTCCGACGATGAGCTGGGCCGAATCTGGCACCATTCCTACAACACCCATCGATGCTTCGGCCCAATCGTTCGGCTGCTGATCCTAACCGGACAACGTCGTGAAGAGGTCGCGTCGCTATCATGGGATGAACTCGACCGGGAGGAACGTCTTTGGACTCTGCCAGGGGAGCGTGCGAAAAATGGCGAACCCAATCGCGTACCGCTTAACCGCCTTGCGGTTGAAATCTTGGATTGCGTCGCTGGAGGCGGCACATGGCCGCGTCAGGGCAGGGTCTTCCCCACATCTTCCGGCGGTGGCTTCAGCGGATATGACAAGGGCAAGAAGAAGCTTGATCAAGCGCTGGCCGACGATGGCGGCACACCTGTTGCGCCTTGGCGTCTCCATGATTTGCGACGTACGCTCGCGACCGGGCTGCAGAGGCTGGGTGTTCGCTTTGAGGTTACCGAAGCGGTGCTCAACCACATGGGCGGATCTCGTGCTGGCGTTGCCGGTATCTATCAGCGCCACGACTGGAAAGCCGAGAAGAGAGAAGCGCTGGACGCGTGGAATGACCATATCGCGTCTTGCATCTGGACCGCTTCGTCTTGCGTAACAGGTGAGTTAGGGCCGAAGACAATTCAGGCAGGGAAACTCCCTTGATAACTTTTTGATCGAACTGCTTAAGCTGCCGGACGCCGCGACGCGCAATCGCTCATGCGAGGAAAGTCGCAGCAGATCCTTGCCAGAGCCAGCGTGGGTGACGACGCGGCGATCGAGCCAAACGCCAAACGCAAAGAACTCCAGATGGCGCGGCTGGTCGATCTCTACGAGAAGGAAGGCTGTTTCATCCAGCGCGGAAAGCGCCAGTGAGAGCCGATAAATGAGCGGACCAAGATCTACACCGTCGACGGCTTGCGCCCCCATGTCGTCCCCCTTCTCGGCATTAGGCGGAAAAGAGCCTCACGTTCAACGCGCACCGGACGGGCTTGAAGCGGGCGAACAGGGTATCGGATCCTAATTCCAAGATCAGGAAGCTCATCCTGTAGCTGGCAAAGTCCAAGTGACGCTTTGGCGACCTCTTACTTAAGCAGAAGCCCCCGCTTTTTTTGAGTGAACGAGCGTCACAAATCCTAGAAAAATTCATCAAGCAGGCAGAAGAACCTGAGACGGCGTTCGTCAGGCACGATTCCGTACAAGCGAAAGAACATCGCCGTACATTCTTCTCCAAGGTTGCGTGCGATGGTGCGCCAGGCGAGGGCCTGATAACGATCAGCAACCCCGGCGCGTCCGCAATCGACGAATCCGGTGAACCTTCCCTCCTCAGCAATCAAGTTGTCGTTGCAGAAGTCCCCATGGGTGAAGACGAGGTCTTCAGTCAAAGGCTTCATTTCCTCGAGCTCGCGATAAAGTTCCTCGACATTCCGACCAGTTCGCTCCTCGTCGAAGTCACTGACGTCGACTTGACCAGCCAGCATTCGTTGTCGGGCATATGCGATGCGCGTTTCAAGGCGATGGTCGAAGGGGCACGCGGCAATGTCGACTGTATGAAGGCGGAGCATTGCCTCAGCCATAATCCGTACGATTTCGACCGGGCGTAATTCAGGATTCCTGTCGAGGCTGCGCCCCGGAAGACCGCAAGTGAGTAGCCAGTTGCCGTTATCGTGCCGCAGTTCAGCCTCCAGCTTCGGGACTGGCAGGCCCGCGAGAGCCATCCACCGCAACCGGACCGCTTCGCTCGGAAGCTCGGCGAACGGCCCCGCCTCTTCCGTTTTCAGATAAAGGGTCTGGCAGCCGGGAGCCGTGAGCCGGTAAACCGTGGCCTGCGACCCGCCTTCCGTCATGGCGTGCCGCGTGTAACCCCTCACTCTGCCTTCAATCTGCTCCGGCATCCTCAGCCGCAGCCAGGTTCATTCCGGCAGCCTCTACCATTTCTTTCCCGGAAAGCAGGATGTCCTGATCGGCGTTCTGGAATTCTATCGCGACGGGATCGAGGAGAATCTGCTCGCGCCTGCCTGGGACGGGGTCGAAGACCCGATCGAGCGCATCTTCGCCCTGCTTGCGGGATATCGCATGCAATTGCTGCTGACCGACTGCACCTATGGCTGCCCGATCGGCAATCTGGCACTCGAGATACATGAGCCGGACCCCAAGGTCCGCGAATTGCTCGCGGCCAATTTCTCGAACTGGGCGAATGCCATCAAGGGCTGCCTCGAAGCTGCGGGAGATCGTATTCCTGCAGATACTGACTTGGAGGCACTCGCCGAATTCGTGCTGACCGTCATGGAGGGAGGGGTGATGCAGTCGCGGACCTATCGCGACCTGGGCCATTTCGACCGCAATATCGCAGTGCTGCGCACCCATTTCGACATACTGACAAAGGCAGCCAGTGCCGCGAAGACCCATTGATAACAAAGGGAGAGAATTTCAATGGAGTTCAACTGGCTCGCAATCGGCGCCGCCGCACTTTCGGCCTTCCTGTTGGGGGCTGTGTGGTACGGGCCGCTGTTCGGAAAGAAATGGCAGGCTTTGGTCGGCCTGGATGATGAGCAGGTCAAGGCCGCGCCGATGGCAAGAATATTGGGCGGTTCTTTCGTTCTCAGTCTGATCGCTGCCGCCGTCTTTGCGCTTTTCCTCGGCCCAGACCCCGAGATCGGCTTTGCGCTCGGCGCGGGTGCTTCGGCCGGACTGTGCTGGGTCGCTGCGAGTTTCGGTATCAACTATCTGTTCGCTCAGCGGCCGATCGGCCTGTTCCTGATCGATGGGGGATATCACACGCTTCAGTTCACGCTGTACGGTCTCGTGCTCGGCCTGTTCTGATGAAGGTTTTGGCCTCATGTCTGCTGCTGGTTTCGGCAGCGACGGCGGCAGAGCAGGAGCCTGCCGATCCTCTGGCCCCGCTTCGGTTCATGGAAGGGGCGTGCTGGCTGGCGGAGTTTCCCGGCGGCACGCATGCCGACGTGCAGTGCTATGAACCGGCTGTCGAAGGCCATTTCCTGCGCTCGCGTCATATCGTTCGCGGGACAGACCCCGCCTATTGGGGAGAGACGCTCTACTTTGTGGATAGCGAAGATGGGGCGACTATCGGAAGAACGCTTCGAGACCATCGTTCGCCAGAATAGAGGTGCGGGTTGGAGCGAACCCACTCGTGCAGTCTTTCGCCGACTTCCGGCTGCCTGCAGCACTTTCGAAGCGGTCCTTCGCGGATGCGATCGACCAGCAAATGAGGGAGATCCCGACGATGCGCATTAGTCGATCCTTTCTGGCAATTCCTCTTGCCTGGGCATTACTCGGAACCAGCGTAGTTTCCGCGCAGGACGCGAAAGCGGAAGCGTCCACTGCGCAAATTTCTCCTGCGCTCGAGCAACTTCGCCATGTCGTCGGCGAATGGGACGTCACGACGACTTTCATCGGTGAGGACGGCGCACCGTCTGCCCCCTACGAAGGTCACTACAGTTTCGAGTGGGTGATCGAGGATGCGGTTCTGCAGGGGGTCAGCGACATACCGGCCCTGTCGCTTCGGTCCGCTATCACGTTCTACCTGAGGCCTTCCGCCGGACAGATCGAAATGATTTCGGTCGGCCAGGACGGCATCCCGTGGACCATGACGGGTGATGTCAATTCCGAGGTTCGTGAAACAGCCAACCGGCCTATGTCCGATGGGTCGACGCTCAAACTTCGGTTCATCCGGTTTAACGTCGAACAGGATCGCTTCGAGTCGAGGATGGAGCGCTCGTTAGACGGCGGCGAGACATGGCAACGCGCCAACCATCAGGTTTTTACCCGCCGGCAAGCGCGAAACAACGCAACTGAACCGTTTTCATGACCATATCGCGTCTTGCATCTGGACCGCTTCGTCTTGCGTAGCAGGTGAGTTAGGGCCGAAGACAATTCAGGTAGAGAAGCTCCCTTGATAACCTTCTGGCGGAACTGCCTAAGCTGCCGGACACGGAGACGCGGAATAGCTCACGCAAGGAAAGGAGAAGAATCCAGTGCGAGGCGTTAGAGACTTTGAGAACATGCGGCGAGACAGTCGGTAGGGCCGTGTGGGAATAGCGGGCCAACCCTTTATCCAATTGTTCCAGCAATCTCATTCCAAGGCAGTTTCGCGTTGAGGATTTTATCCTAGCTGCAGACTATCGACTACCTGTTCTATCTCTCGGTCCGCATCGCAGTAGGCGTCCGTTGTGATCGAGAGAAGAATCTGAAACTTCCGCAACCTTGCAACAGTGATCGTGTGCCGTTCAATTCCAGACGGTGAAAGTCCATCGTCGATCGGAATGTTGCCGTGCAGTCGAAATGCCCGCACCGCGCCAGTTACCTTGACACGCTCGATCAACGGTGTGGGTGGTGGGAAGAATGAGGCGTGCCATCTGGCCAGTTCGATGGGCTTGCGCTTCGGATTGTGGTGGCAAGTGACAACGACGCGGGCGCTCTTCCCAAGAGCCAGTTCTCCGCTGAACACCGACATTTCTTGATGAGGACGCTCTTCCCGGGGAATGACGAAGCCTCCCCGCATTGAATTGGGAAGTGCAAGCGACCACAGACTGCCAGTCGGATCGGAGTGCGTTGTCCATTGAGCGGTCAGATTGGCTGGCATCGACAACCTCCCTTACAAGGTCGGACCTACTTAGCGTTGTTCAGTTCAAGCTTGAGCCAGGATTCTAGACCGAAGCGCTCTGCGCCAACGGGCAGCACTGTATCGGTTAATTCTCCTTCGAAATTGCGAACCTCGATTCGCATCGAGATGTCAGGCGATGCAAAAGTGTCTCGATCGATTGCAAACTCAAACCCGTCATACGGCAAGACCGATCCCAACAATCCGGCGCTGGATGGTGCCGCTCCATTCATTCGAACGACATTGGCAGTCCACCCCAATTGCTCGGCCCAGTTGGTGGGTGGCTCGCGGTCCGTCCACGAGTCTCCGGCAAGAAGGCGGTATCCAAGTCGAAACGAGGCATGATAGTTGCGAACGATCTCACTGCCGTCGGTAACAAACAGATCGACATAATCTGCCGATCCAGGTCGTCTACGGACAGCGAGAAAGAGTTTATTGCCCGCGCTTCCGACCAGCAGTCCCGTTCCATCACCGGCATCGAGATGTAACGCTCCTTTCCACTCATCGGGAGTAATCTGCCCATCGATTATTGGTTCGGTCCGCAAAACCGGCACCTTCGCCAAAGCCGCGGGAGGCTCCATGGCGGAACTGGAAGCGCATCCTGCAAGAAGGAAAATCTTGAGCGCGAATGCCGTAGCGATACGCGCTCGTTGCTGTGTGCTGCCCGTCTGCATCTGTGAATTCACACTGACCTCCTTGCCGACGGCTGTCACGGCAATGCTTGTCAGTATTGCTCGACGAAGGCCTCAAGCGCTCGCGTGACCGGACGGAACACCTCGTTCCCGATCGGCATGTTGAAAAAGACATAGACTGCGTCGGCACCATCCTCATCGTACGCGGAAAAGAGTTCGAAACCTCTCATCGAACCGTCCGAGCTCACGGAACTACCCAGAAAGTAGGCTCTATGATGCTCGTCAAGGACTTGGTCCGATCGCACCAGGCGATAGAATCGAAGGAGGTCGTCGAGGTTTGAATACATCCCCCCACTGCCCTTCACGAGCCATGATATCCTACCCCAGTTCGGCGGAATGTTCGGGTTTCCTACTGACTGCGGCCCTCCACCCACAGCGAAGTCATCTGCCGACAATCCGTTGAAAGCGCCAAATTCGCCCGTGTGGGTCATGCCGGCCGGGTCGAAGAAATTCTCCTTGAGGTAGGCCATATAGTCGTCGCCACTGGCACGTTCGACCAATGCTGCGAGTAGGACGAACGCAGAATGGGAATGCGCATCGCCCTGCCCAGGCGAAAAGAGCAGCGGTTGAGACAAGATGCGCCGTTCCGCGGTTGTTCGATCGATCCAGGCTAAATCCTGGTCGCCGTCGCTTGGCAGGCCATGGAAGTCCGGAAGTCCCGATTGCCCGTTGAGCAGGTGCCGGATCGTCATCGTCGATTTGTCCGCAGGCACGCCTTCGAAATACTTGTCGATCGTATCGTCCAGCTTGATCTTCCCGCGTTGGTCTAACAGCAGGATGGCGGCAATGGTGAAGTCAATCGGTCGCGACCCGATGCCAAAGACGGTTCCAAGGCTATTCCGCTGTCCGGTTTCAGAGTTTGAAAATCCGTAGGCACCGCGGTGGATGACGACGCCATCGCGTTGGACAAACACCACTCCCGAAAACCCCTGATCCCGTTCGAGCATCCTAAATGTGTCCGCCAAATTTTCCGGTGTGAACGTAAGGCTCGACTGCGAAACAGTAGCCTCCACTAGCTCCAATGTCTGTATTCGGTAAGGCGAACCGTCCTCAAGGCGGAAGCGGATTTCGAAGTTCCTCGGTCCGTTTAGCGTAACGATGGCCACTGCGCTCTCTTCGCGCACGAGTACCCCTCCCGCCTGATCCGCAGCATCGCGAATTCTCGAAAGCAGCTCCCGGCGGTCCTCGGGGCTGTTACGCTCGAAAAAGTCGACTGAGAACCGATTGGCTTCGAAATCCTCGACAACATCGTCGAGCGACTTCTGACCTGAGCGCTCAAGAGCTCGAATATGCCCGCGCACTGCCGCAAGGCGGGCATCGCTATCCTGCGATGCTTGTGCAGCAGCGGTTGGTTCCGTCGCCAGATTTGGTGAAGCAACCGCAGCCGGCACACACGCGGGCCAAATGAGGATTGCCGGGAGCACGAGAAGCGAATGGCGGAAAGATACAGTGAACATAGTGGAATGGCTCCAAGCGACGAGATGCATCCCAATTCGGCCTTCATTGTCAGCATCCGATCAAGAAGCCTGCTCACTGCTTCTCACTCTTTCATCGATGCCGTCTTGATATGTTCTTGACCCCATTCGCATCAGGCAAACTTGGCGGAAATTCACTGTCATTCCTGAAGCCCGAATGTCAGACAAAAGTGAGGTGGGATTTGAGACGTATACGGCTGATCGGCACATTTCGTGAATTCCACCTGATCGCCTTCGCGGTCCTCGGTCTCCTTGCTCCGATTTCGGTCGCTGTTGCCGACGACGGGGTCTTCGCGGAAACCACCCGGGTCGCCCGAGAACAAGGCAATACGGGCTTGGCCGCCGTTCTGATGCAAAACGGAATTGTCAGGTCAGAGGAATATCTCGGTCTGGCGATCGTCGAAGAATCTGTACCTGTCAGTGCTCAAACGCGTTTCCAGGTCATGAGTGTCACGAAGGCATTTGTCGGCGCCGCGCTGATCAAGTCTGCCAGTGCTGGCGTTGTCGATCTCGACGTGCCCATCCAAGCATATCTTCCCGACTATCCAAGGCCGGAATCAGGTGAGATAACATTGCGGAACCTAGCGGCTCATACGGCAGGTATCCCTCATCTCGGTCACCCGGGAAGAAGAGCCGTTTATGTCGAACACTATTCTGATGCATCATCGGCTTTGGCCGAATTCCGGGAATTGCCGCTCCTTCACAATCCCGGTGAAGCCTACGAATATTCGAGTTCCGGCTACAATTTGATCGCAGCGGTACTCGAGGCAGCTCACGGCAAGCCATTCCAGGAGGTACTCAGGGAGTTGGTCCTGACTCCGCTCGAACTGGACGATACGGCGGTTGGCGATGTCCTGAGGCCTACGAGAAATCTAGCTCGCTCCTATTCTTTCGTCGATATCTGGACATACCAGCCTCTAGAGGTGCTGCAGCAGGTTCCGACGTGGGACTTCAGCTACAATCCGGGCGGCGGCAATCTGATCACGACAGCCCGCGACCTGGCGAAGTTCGGCGATGCATTCACGGCGCCCGGCTTCTTCACGGAAGCCGAACTGGCACTGATCTTCGCCAGGATTTCACCCGAGCTGTCACCATGGTCGTTTGGCTGGTTCGTGAATGAAGACGGCGACGGCAACGCGACCATCAACATTTCAGGAGCAACACCGGGTGTCCAGGCAGCCCTGATCGTCGATCCTCGCAATCGGATATCGATGGCAGTGCTTTCTAACTGTTGGGGCAAGGGATCGGGTGGTGGCGATCTCGTTGTCGGCGCGCCCCGGCGTGACCTGGAAGCTTGGCTGAGGGCCCGCCAATAGGACGTTTGGTCCGAGAACTTGCGCCGCCATTCCAAGAAGAGGATTTCTCTCAATATGTTGAAGATGATCGTCATTCGCCTCGCCGCAATCGTGACAATCGCTCTATCGATCGGTGCTCTAAACAACCCGCCCGCCCTGGCACTGCAGGAGGAATCCCGCTCTGTGCAATTGCCGCGTCCAAGCGGACCCTACTCCGTAGGTGTGGCGACATGGCACTGGATTGACGCCTCGCGGGCGCAAGATTCGGCTGTGCCTGCAGAGGGAAATCGCGAGATCATGGTCCAGCTTTGGTATCCCGCACAGGTATCCGAGACTGAGCCCACTCCCTATCGACCGATCTCTCAGGGCCGCTTCAAATTCGTTACGCAAAATTCGGTCGCAGGCGCGCCGTTCAGCGATCAGGTTCGGTCTGCGCCCGTGATCGTCTTGTGCCCCGGCCGCGGGACGAGCATGCATTACTACTCTGCAATCGCCGAAGGTCTGGCGAGCCGCGGCTTTGCGGTGCTGGCGGTGGATAGTCCAGGGGTCGGCTATGTCGAGTACCCTGACGGTCGCATCGTCAATCCTGACGAAGCATATCAGCCCAGTTTCGAGCTGATCACCGGGCCCTACGACAGGGTGGACAGCTTCTTCGAACCGGCGGTCAAACTCGGGCTCGAAGACATCCGCTTCGCGGTCAATCAATTGAGGGCAATTGCCCGGAGCGATCCGGCGGGCCGCCTCACGGGACGACTGTCATTTGAGAAGATGGGCGCTTTTGGCCATTCGCTCGGCGGCCGGATTTGCGGGGCATATGCGGGCACCAACAACAATGTGGTTGCATTTGCATCTATGGAAGGTGTTGCACCACCGGCCGAGCGAAGAGGGGGTCTCAAGGCTGCGTCACTCATGCTCTATTCCAGCGAACTGCCCGAAGAAATGGCGCTACCGAACATCAGGGAGATCTTCGACTATCGAAGAGCGCCTTCGGCAATCATTCGGCTGGAGGGATTCGGGCACAATTCCGTTACTGATCGTCCCTTGCTATTCCCCGAAAGCTTCTCGTACCCAATTGATCCGACGACAGCGCTTTCGGTGTTCGACGCTTTGCTGGGCGAATTTTACGAGGCCCGCTTTGCGGGTCGAAGCTTCCCCAATCCTCATGTCCAGCTTCCCCGAACGGTGACCATTATTGAGGCGAGCGAGGATCAGGCAGAGCCGAGCCAAGCTGGGTAGTGCTTTAGGCAACCACCTTGGTCCGCCAGACTTCTTGATGCCACTCTGACATTGAGCGGACATGCTCCGAACATCGATTCACGTTGGCGGTCGATATGAATTGGAGTGACCCAGTGGCACGAATTGACGGAGTCTTTTCGAGATGTTGAATACATTCATATTTCGTCTCAAGGCCTTCTTGGCAGCGGTTGTCATCGTTTTCGGGCTTGGCACTACTACTGCCACCGCCCAACAAGGTCCGCCCGAACATGTCCGTCGATCTGTTGATGCCGTGTTTCAGATGTTGAACGCAACCGACGCAGCCAGCATCGACAGCTTTGTCGAGACCGCGATGAAGGATGGGGCGGTTGCCAACCTCTCGGAATTCACGCGGCGACTTCAGCAAATCCGGCACGAGGTTCAAGGACTGCGCGATGACGTCTCGGTCGAGGCGGATCCTGATGGTGTCCGGCTGGTTCTCTCGTCGGGCAACAGGGAGCGGGTTGTCCGCATCGTATTGGACGAAGCCGGGATCTCAGACGTCATGTTGTTGCCCGAACCCTCCAGATCATCACAGGGCACGCCCGAGGACGCGATACGCGGACACATCCGCGCGCTCGAAACCTCCGGCCACAAGAACTCCGACCAACTCCTGGCAGAGTTCGAGACAACCCGTTGGTCGCGTTCGTTCATTGATTCGACGACAGCCGAAGCGAGGCGGGAATTGCTGCAAAATGTGCAGGCGGCAGCCCGCAATGCGAACGGCATTCTGCTAGACCAGAGGGGCGACGAAGTAGTACTGACGCTTGAAGGTGCGACAGCGGTCGAGGTTCGCCTGAGGCTCGAAGAGAGTGCGCCGTTCAAGATATCCGGTATGGCAGTCGAAGAGGTTCGCGGCGCCGCAGAAGCAATATCCCTTTCGCGCGAGAATATCGATAGCGTGTTGGACGGCATGGCGGCGCGGGGCTTTTCCGGCGTGCTGCGCCTGAACAGCTCGGCCGGACCGAGATATGAGCGGGCCGTTGGGTTCGTAGACCGAAGCGCTGGACGCGCAAGCGACACCGGGTACGTCTTTGGTATCGGTTCGACACCAATCGATTTCACTGCAGCCGCTGTCCTGTTGCTCGAGGACGCAGGGCGGATCAATCTGGACGACCCGGTCAGCAAATATTTCGAGGGAGTTCCGGCGGACAAGTCCGCGATGACTATCAGGCACTTGCTTACTGGTCAGTCGGGATTGCCCGACTTCCATGGCTTGCCAACCGACGGCGATCAGGACCTCGCCTGGATAGATCGGGGAACTGCCGAACGACGCATCCTCGGACAGGAATTGATTTTTTCGCCGGGCGCTGACCGGGCCAATTCACATTCGGCCTACGTCTTGCTCGCAGCTCTGGTCGAACGGGTCTCGGGACAGGAATACTATGATTTCCTGAAGAAATCGATCTTCGAGCCGGCGGGGATGCGCCACACGGGGATGTACGGCATGGATCTCGGCCTGCCAGTCGAAACCTTTGCCGTTGGTGGCGGTCCCAATATGGTCGGCGATCCCAACATTCCGCCAAACTGGGGCAGGACATCGTGGCTGATCATGGGGAGCGGAGGCATGTTTTCAACGCTGGATGATATGCAACGCTTCTATGATTGGGGACGATCGAATCCCGTAGCAGCGATATCTGCCCGCTATAACGCGCCAGGATTTGGCGTCGGCGGATCGGATCGCGGTTTCTACTTCGTGCATGTCTACAATCCCAATGGCGAAGAGGCCTTTCTGATGGCCAATGTCGACGGCCGATCCCTGCGCGCCTTTACGGATGGGTTGCGACGGATGATATTGGGCGACTAGTCGCTCGCCTACTTGCTGTTTGCGTGCGGTCCAAGAAACCCGAATGCGTCGAATTGGGACGACGATTTTGGGGGGAGATATCGTAGCAAACCGATCGCCAACCCCGTTTTTCACCCAGCAGCACGAACTTAAAAGAGCTGGTAATTGTCAGCCTTCCGTAGTGCCGAAAATCGGCAAACGAACCCTCAGGACTGGTAAAATCCCTCAAACTCGGGCGAAGGGTCGATTGGGGTGATTACATCTATCAGCGTACCAGCAGGATCAGTGGTCATGAAATGGCGCTGACCGAAGGGTTCGTCCTTCAATTCTACAACTATCGGCAGTCCGCGAGCCTTCATTTCCGTATAGATGTGGTCGACGTTGGCCACCTCGAAGCTTAGCACAATCCCGCCGCTGCGCGCTTTTCTGCCTGGGGGGATAGTCTCATGGTCGCCGCGTAGCAGCGCAAGATTGCACGTAGGACTACTCGCCGATTGCAGGTGCACATACCAATCCGTCGAGAACCGCTCCACGAAACCAAAGTTGGCAACATAGAACTTTGCCAGGCCCTGCACATCGTCGACCATCAGAACGGGGTAGAATTCCTTCACGATCATGATTGCTGCTCTCAGTCATTTGGGCTATCAAAAACATACAGGCCGTATGTATGTCAAAGCGAACGAGCAATCAAGAGCGCAGCTCCAGGATGCGCCAAAACCTTCTTTCGGTAGCGCGCGATCATTTCGCCGAACGCGGATATGATGCGGCGAGCACATCCGAAATCGTAGCAGCTGCCAACGTCACGAGAGGCGCGCTCTATCATCACTTTGCCGATAAACGAGCTCTGTTCGATGCTGTCGTCGTGCAAGAAGCCCATGCCGTCGCGTCCGAGATCGCGAAGAGAGCTGATAGCAACACAGCACCACTCGCTGCGTTACTTGATGGAAGCGCAGCATTCCTTGATGCCATGTCATTGGAGGGAAGAGTGCGCCTCTTGCTGATCGATGGGCCGGCCGCGCTGGGGCCGGGCCGCATGTGGGAAATCGACGCGGAAGCTGGAGGTCAAGAGCTTGCTGAAGGCCTCAGAGCGGCTGCGCCGCACATTCCCGAGCTTTTGGCTGGCGTTATGGCCAAATTGATGTCCGCAGCGTTCGATAGGGCTGCCTTGGCCATCTCCCTAGGTGAGGACCGGGGCGTTCACGCAGAGGCACTCGAGCGAATGATCGCCTGCCTTGTGGCAAAAGAGCAGATGGCGATGCAATCCTAGTAACCATCGGGTTTTGCTCTGGGAGTTGCGAAAATCTGACATTGATCGAATGGGGAGAATCGAACCGCCTGCAATTCGATGGCAAGTGGACAGTCTTGTGCGGGCTGATCCTAAATACTCTCCGCTGCAATGCGACCGACTTTGGCCAGAACTGCCGTGGCCCTTCGATCGATCGGTTCAGCCAGCGCCGCCGGCTCAAAATAGGCAGCGACGATGATTGGCGGGCGGCCAATAGGTGACCCGAATGCGATATCAACATAGGTGTGAATATGATCTCCAATCCCCGTGCCCGTCTTGTCGCCAGAAACCCATCCCGATGGAAAACCAGCGCGGATGCGATCTCGTCCTGTACGCACTTCAGCCATCCATCCTCGCAGCACGGATTGGCTGTCAGCCGTTAGAGCGTCCCCTTGAATGAGCTTCGCTGTCGAGTGCGCCATGGCGAACGGAGTCGTCGTGTCGAGCTCGGTCCCTGGCGGAGTAACGTTCAACTCCGGTTCGTATCGATCCAGTCGGCTAAACCCGTCACCCAAAGACCGCCAAAATCGCGTGAGTTGCTCCGGTCCGCCAACGCGCCGCAGCAAGATATTTGCCGCAGTGTTGTCACTCGTAACGAGGGTGGCTCGCGCCAAATCTCTTACGGATAGGCCCTTATCGACATTGACGGTTGTGACGGGGCTGACAAACATCAGGTCGTCCACGGTCCATCGCAAGATCTCGTTGAGGTCGATGAACCCATTTTCCGCGTTGGAAAGTATCATGGCGGCGAGTGACATCTTGAACGAACTGGCATGATTGAACCGTTCGTTCTCACGCCAACCGAAACCCGAGCCATTCGCCGTGTCGAAAATATAGGCGCCCAGTCTCCCGTTCGCCTGAAGCTCGAGCGTCTGTAGCTTGGCGCGGTTGCTTGCGTTACTGCTCGTCAGCAGTGACGGATAGGCGCAGCCAACCAAGGCAGACGCGATCCCGCATAGTACGAGCGTGCGGCGATCAGTTTCGTGGCCGACAAGTCGGAGGGTCTTGGGTCGCGCCATCGGTCATTCCTTTGAGATTTTCTAGCTGGAACCTCATTTTACGTTCGGGAAGTGAAACGGAACTGCGCCTGACGCTACTCCATGCCGAAAAGGGTTCGAGTACCGCTTCCCCAACACATGTGTCTGACAAGATGGAAATGCGCATCGCCGCTTAGTCCATGCTCTCTGTCGATGCTTTAGCCCGGGGATCCGAGGTAGTGATCGACAACCTTCTGGAAGACTTCGCGAGATACAGCTTCGCCTGCCATGGTGTTGCTGGCCATCATGGCAATCACCATGTCCTGATCGGGCAGGAGCACGATCTGTGCGTAGTACGCTCCGCCACCGCCGTTGTGACCCTGGCAGCGAACTCCGGCCGGCGCTTCGAAGGGACAACGCGCTCCCCACCCAAAAGTGTAACTCTCGCCAAAGGATGGAGGCTGGCCGGGCCGAGGAGTGTGCAGCGCCCGCATGGTCTCGGACGAAATCACACCGTCCTGCCCGTTCATGCCATTCAGATGCATCACCCCAAACCGCAGCATGTCCCCGATTGAGGAGTGGACACCTCCGGCTGGTGCAATCACATCTGGCTTCAAGATCTCTCCATCCAATGGAAGCGCGGCGAACTGGCCGGGCCCGGCTGGGAAGTGGCCCCTGATGCCCTCGGGATGCTCGGGATTGGTCGGCAGCCCGAAGCCGGCGGTTCTCATTCCTGCAGCATCGAAGACGTATTCCTGGACGAGTTGCTCCCATGTCCTGCCGCTAACAATTTCCGCCATGCGGCCCGCGACTGTGATGCCGCCATTCGAATATTCAACCCCCTCGCCGGGCGAAAAAGTGGGAGGTTCCTGTAACATCTCGATGACGAAGGCCGCACGTTTGTCGGCGTCAGTGCTGCCCGGAAGACTTCGAATACGCTGGCCAAAGGCCTCATCGAACAATGTGTAAACAGGGACACCGGCTTGATGGGACATCAGCTGCCAGAGCTTTACGGGCCGGTACTCAGGCCGGATTGGCGCGTCGCCGAACACCTCGCCAATCGTTGTATCCCAGTTCATTTCGCCGCGATCGATCAACGCTCCGAGTACCGTACCTGTGACCGATTTGCCGACCGACCCCCAATGGAATGGATCGTCCACCCTGGCCTCTTCGCTACCGCCTGCGATTGTATGCCCAGAGATGGCAGTTTCGAATGTACCGCTGCGGTAAACGCCAATTGCTAGGGCCGGAACGCCAACAGCTTCTCTCGCTTCGTCCGCAAGCGCATCCAGTGATGTCCACTGCGCAGAGAGCTGCACGTTCATCCGCGGAGGACCGCCTATCCGAAAGTTCAGCGAACTCACTTGAAAAGGGGATTGTGGATCGAAACCGAAGACAAACGTGATCGTCCCCCCATTCGATGTCTCGGAATCCGCTTCGATGGTATTCGAGCCGGCGAGCCTCAGCGAAACGATGGTCAGCCGCCCATGTTCCTCGAAATCGAGCCGATACTGCTCTAGCCGCTGCTCCATCGTGGCTCCGGCGAGAGATGCAGGGGTCCGGTTCTCCAATAGCCATTCCCGATATTTCTGGGCATCCCCGCTTGAGAACGCGGCGGCAAAATCCTCGATGCGCCGATCCCGAACAGAACGCGCAGACGCTTGAGCGTCACTCTGGCGTTCGGATACCGTGTTGCTGTCAGCTTGCGCGAAAGCCGTGGATTGCGCACAGGCTCCAACGGCCACGGCAAAGGCTGAAATGGTGACCGGAAAACCCGAGTTTCTGGGCATAGGTTTGTCTCGCTTTAGGTACTTGCTTCCACCGGCAATTGGGCTGGCAGCCGCCCACTGCTCCAGCCACGTCAAGATCATATCAGCGAGGCTGCCTCGCTGGCCGAGCGCAGGATAGTTCGCCAGTCTTTGAGCGAGACTTGGGGAAGGGCAGCCAGATGCGGGGCCGCTGACACCATCTTGATATGGCTCGCCGATGCCTTTCGCTGAAGGCGAGGGATACCAAATGCCAGCAGGCAATCGACGTGCCAGTGCATTGTGGATCGGAGTATCGGTCCTGACCTCACTTACCTGGCCGAATGCGGCCTTCGGGCAAGAATTGATCAATCCGGAGCCAAACTCCTCGCCTCCTACCGATCGTCCAGTTGCGGCCCGCACTTTCAGCGCCGAATACTTCGAACGGTTCGCCCCGAATTCCGCCTACGACATGGTGATCCGTCTGCCTGGCTTTGAACTTCGACAAGGAGATGAAGCCGATCGAGGTCTTGGACTGGCCGACACCAACGTCCTGCTCAACGGACGCAGGATCAGCGGGAAATCGACAGATCCTGTTTCGGTATTGCAGGACATCAGTGCGCGGAGCGTGCAGCGCATCGAGCTACTCGATGCTGCATCTGTCGATATTCCGGGCCTGACCGGGCTTGTTGCCAATGTGGTCTATTCGGCAAGCTCGCGCGTTTCCGGCCGATATACATATGACCCGTCCTTCCGCCGAGATACTCCGGTCAATTGGTGGAACGGTTCGGTTTCGATTAGCGGGGCGTCCGGCCAAAGTGAATGGACGATCGGTCTGAGGACAAACAACCGCAGATCGAACAGCGAAGGACCGGAGGTCACCGAGGCTGCCGACGGCATGTTGCTGGCGACCCGCAACGAAGTTTCGGAATTTTCCCGTGATGCGCCCAAACTGACCGCAACGCTTGTGCGCACCGCAGGCAGCGGCAATGTCTTCAACGCAAATCTCGCGCTTGAGCGCATCCGGTTGGGGCGCACGATTTCCGGCGATGTGATCGTTGGCGGCGAGCAAGTCGGGAGCGAGCTTGTCGATATTCCCGAACAATCATGGTCGGCAGAATTTGGTACGGACTATGAGTTTGCCCTTGGAGGCGGTCGCCTGAAGCTGATCGGTCTGGCAAGCTATGGTGATGGTTCGACGAATGGCTCGTTCTCTTCGGCGATCATCGGCCCACCGCCCAGCGCAATGTCTCGCCTGTTCGATCGCGAATTTAGCGAAACCGAAGCGGTATTGCGCGCCGAGTACCGATGGAAAACCGGGATTGGCGACGTTCAGCTGAGCGCCGAAGGATCGTACAATCGACTAAGCAGCGTGGCTTCCAGCCGGTTCATTCGTGACGGTGAAACGCAAGGTGGCCAACCCGACATTGACTCGGTCGAGGAACGCAGAGGCGAAATAATCGGCTCATGGTCGCGCCCGTTGACTTCGGCGCTTGATCTCCAAGCCACCATGGGATTCGAAGTCAGTGAGCTTGCGGCTGGTTCGACAGGCGCAGACAGCAGGGTATTCTTTCGCCCCAAGGGCTCACTCAGCGCTGGATGGAGGGCATCCCCTTCTTTTACGCTTAACGCCAAGCTTGAGCGCAAGGTGGATCAACTCAGCTTCTTCGACTTCCTCTCGAATGTCGACCTGGTGAACGACTCAGATAGGGCGAACAACTCGCAACTCGTGCCGCCACAGCGCTGGGCCGTGTCACTCGATGCAAGGTGGCATCCCGCCTCATGGCTCACGCTCAGCCCGGAAGCCTCTTTCACATGGTTCGAAGACGTGGTCGAATCTGTACCGATCTCCCCTACCGAAGAGGCTCTCGGCAATCTCGACGGAGCGCGCGAAATCCGATTTGGCGGGTCGGGAACGCTGAACCTCGACTGGATCGGCTTTCGTGGTGCCCGGCTCGATTTTCGCGGAACCAAGTCGATCTCTCGTCTTGATGACCCGCTGACCGGGGAACGCAGGCCGCTGAATGACGGTCTGGACTACTCCTATAGCATTGAGTTCCGTCACGATGTTCCGGGATCGGATTGGGCGTGGGGTGGTGAACTCTTCCGCGATCAGTATGTCGGTACGACGCGCCTGACCGAAACCTTTCGTCTTGGTCAGACGAAGCCGTTTGGTGGGCTATTTGTCGAGCACAAAAACCTTGCCGGGCTGACTGCAACTGTCTGGGTCAATAATATCCTTGACGCGGAGTCGACATTCGAGGGCATCGATTATGTTGACCGCCGGGATGGGCCGGTCGATTTCACGGAGCGGTACTCGCGACGAAGCGGACGGTTTCTCCAGTTCAATATTGCTGGGTCTTTTTAAGCATGACGGCAGATCTTGACGTGATCTTGAGATGGTTGGCTTAATTCTTCCGACCCGATCCAGTTTGAACTGTTCCCAATTTTGCCGGGTCGGACCAATCATAATGTGGTGCCGGAATACCGTTCGTAAGGATGTAGTTAGAGACAGGAGTATTCAATCGGCGCGCTCTTGAATATTGATTATCAACGAAAAAACCTTTCACGTTGATCGAACTAAGAAGCCGCCGGACCGGCTGCATCTAATAAGGAGCCAAAGGTGATGCACAGGACAGTTTGTTTCAGTTTGGGCGCAAGCGCGCTATTCATCTCCGCTGCTGCAGTTGCGCAAGAAGATGCGGGCCGATATGAGTTAGATCGCCTTATCGAGGGGCGAGTGGCCGGCCAGCCTGTCGAATGTGTGCCCAGCTTCTCCAATTCCAGAATAACGATCATCAGCAGAACCGCGCTCGTATTCGAAAGCGCAGGCGTCGTTTATGTGAATGTTCCGGAAAACCACGGCCAACTCAAGGACCGCGATGCAGTCCAGACCCGTACATTCGGCACGCGACTTTGCCGGACGGACATAGTGACGACTTTCGAGCCAATCACCGGTGCCTACACTGGGAATATCTCGTTGCAAGAGTTCGTGCCTTATCGAAGAGCGGATTAATGGAAAGCCTCCCTCGATGACTTTCCAGCGTAACGATGCGAAATCGGATTGACCATGGTCTTCCCGGCGAACCCGGCCAGTTCCAGACTGACAGAGATAGCCAGAGGCGATGTTGAGCAAGACCATGGGGCGTGAGGCACAATCGGTCTGCTTTTGGCGAGGAATGACAGGCGAAGTCAGGGCCTTACTGGAATCGCACGAACTTATCCTACGCGGCGAGATACGTGAGCGAATTCCACGTTCGAGCATTGAGAAAATTGCGGTGATTGACGACGCTCTTGTGCTTCAGATTGAAGGCAAGCGAATGTTGCTGAAACTTGGGTCGGCGGAGGCGGAGCGTTGGGCCATATTTTTGCGCAAGTCGCCTCCAACACTTCGCGACAAGCTGGGAATCAGCGGTGACAAGAAAGCCTGGATGCTGGGAGCAACGGAAAGCGCGGAATTGCGCGATGCGATCCAAGGCTGCGTTGCTGATCAGATTGTTGATGCGGGTATGGTCATCGCCATTGTATTGGAGGAAAGCGACTTGTGCGACGCTGTTGCGCTTGCGCGTGAGATTCCGCATCTGCCGATCTGGTTTGTGTACGTGAAGGGCAAATCCACTCGTTTGGGCGATGCCGCGATCCGCAGTCACATGCGCGAACATGGCTACATTGACAGCAAATCCTGCCGTGTCTCGGATATTCTAACGGCCACTCGATATGCCCAAAAGAAACGAGCTTGAAGTCAGGACGACAATGATGTCGCGGGGCTGGTTCCATACCCAGGCGTCGCCCAACGGAATTTTCAAGCGACCAGGCTTCGCGCTGCACACTGGCATCCGGCAATCTTGACGGCAAATTGATAAGGATCTGCGCCAAGGTGGGAATGCGCGAACTAACAAGAACTTTTGGTGAGAATGTGATCGAGGCCCGTCTAAGGCTCGGGCTTGCGCAGTGGGAAGTCGCCGTCGCTTCCGGGCTCAGCAAAGCGGCCATTAGCCATTTTGAGCATGGTCGGCGCGAACCTTCGGCCAGAAGCATCGTTTCGCTCGCCCGGGCGCTGAATGTATCTGCTGACTACCTGCTTGGTCTGACTGATACTGTCATACCAACCGGTACTGTGAGCCGGCACAATGCCGGCATTTCTCGTAGCGTTGACAAGACCCATTGATCGCTCGCCAGAATCGATTGGAGTCCGGCAATGGTGGGGGAATGCAAACGATAAGGAGAACAGGTTACGCCAAGGCCGTACCGGTCACATAATCCCGATGCTACCTTTCGAGAACCAACCGGCTGTTTGGATAGTCGATGGTTATCACCATCCCCGCGAAAGTCGCATTGCCTGCGTTCGCTTCACGCAAGCCTCCGTCCGACGCGCGCTGGCCGATCGAGGCAGGGGTCGATCCCAACTGCAGCGAGTTTATGGCCAGCCCATCAACTTGGCCCGAGAGAACTTCTCGTTCTCCGCGCGCTCCTCGGGCCGTCACCTGTTCGCCTCCGCGAAGAGCGTTTGCGAGTTGCAGACGCTCTTCGAGCGACCCGAAGAACTCCACGCCTCCGGATTTTCCGGTATCCAGCGAGACTTGAAACGCCTGCCCGTCCAGCGTCATTTCGAAGACCGGGATTGGGTCTTCGTCTGAATTCGCTTTGAACGGCAATTCGGTGCGCTCGCGGACCCCGATACTCAGAGGCGGAAGATTGCCGGCTGTGTCAGAGACCGACAGTTCGTTCGTCCGGTAGTCGATACGGACAACGCGATCCTTTAGAAAGCTGTGCCCGAGGATTGCTACCAGATCGACGCCAAGCGCAGAACCGAAGCCACTTAGATCAGCTGCCAATGCGTCAAAAGTCTCGACGTTCACACCAGCAATATTGAGGCCACTGATCGAACTGAACCTAACGGCAAGCCCCTCTCCGTCGCCCGATCCCTCGGCCTCTCCTACTCTGGTGTCATCGATTGGCAGACCCAGTCGCCGGGCGTGTGCCTCATCGACAACCGAAGGATCAACGCCTGTGTCGATGAACATTTTGAGATCGTCCACGGAACCGATCGAGGCTTCGAATAGCTGAATGCCCCGGGCAGGCTCCGTACCAATCGTGCTGGCAACCCTTCCGTAATTCGCGCAGCCTGATGCAAGCAGCAGCGCCAACGATGCGACCAGGCCTGCAGTTGTTCGCAATTGGAAATCCGCATTCATCAAGGCAGCGACTCCAGCAATTCCGATGCGTTGTCAGACAAGCTCCTGAGGGCCGGCTGCTCGCTCCGCGACGCCCCGGTTACGATTGCACTCGCAAACGCAGTGACGTTGTGAATCCGCGCCAGACCCTTGTTGCTATCGTAGGCTGCGTCCCAGTCGTCAGCGCCGCCATCCGGGCCCAACTCCATGATCCATTGCCGCCAATCTTCAGGCGGAAACATGTCGCGGTTCGCGAGTATCATGATCGGTCGAGCCAAACGTCCGGGTTCACCGAACGTGTAGAAGTGGTTTCCCCCCGGCACGATCTTGGCCTTGATCGCATCGCGGATCAGCGATGCTTGCTCTGTTGTCAGCGCCGGGTTGAGCGCCATCTGCATGAAGAAGTCGGCGCTGTGAGCGACGCCATGACGCCAACCTTCGTGTTCGTCGAAACCACGATAATCTGAAAGCTCAGCCAGATAGCGCGCGACGAGTTCGATCAGCTCACCGCGCTTCTCGGAAGTCAGGAACGGATCGATCCGATCACTGCGTACCAGTTCCGACAAGGCCAAAGCTTCGAACGGGCCTCTAAATCCTTGGGGATCTTGGTCAGCCTCCATCAGCTTCGCTCTGGCAGCGTCGATCAATTCCATTCTGGTTGACTTTTCGACTACGCCGCTACGCAAGGCTTCAGACAGGAGGGTGAACGCATACCGGTCACGAACGGCTGGATCGGGGTTGTCCAAACATTCGACCAAACCCAACAATGCAGCCCGGCGTGCTGTGGCATCGAGGCTCGCAATGTTCGAGCTGTCGAGATTCTCGATACATTCCGGGTGCACCTGCTGTGCGCTTGCCCCCTCACTCACGAGAAGGAACACTGCAGCTGCGACTGCGCCAAACGAACAAGCTCTCATCGTACAAGCATCGACGTTCGGTTACCCTTTCAGCTCCGGCGATGGCGTGGCCAATGCAGCACTTTCACACGCGCTCGCAGAAAGGTCTATTCTTCGTCCATCAACCGCGTTGTTCGGCTCCACTCCAAAGTAAGCCGCAAGCGTCGTTGCGACGTCGACCGTGGCAACCCGGTCGAAGCGGTCACAGGCGGCGACACCCGCGCCATAGTACAGAACGGGGACACGCCGATCATAGTCATAGGGTGAGCCATGGATCGCGGCCCCCCAGTTGATCATGATGTCCTCTTTCAAAAGAACAAAAACGCCGAGGTCGGCGATCGCCAGATCCCTGAAATAGAATGGGTGTACGGCGGTTCGCCCGGGGAAATAAGACAGTGCAAACAGCCCTTCTCTTGACGTCGGCTCGGGCTCGATCGCGGCCAAATCGGCTTCGGTGAAGGCGCGCTCCACGAAATCGAAGCCTTCGATCGCTCGCGCTGCTGCCTCGGCCTTCGCAGGGCGGCCTTCGACCTGCCCTGCTGCTGCATAGGCCGCTTCTGCCACTCGCCTCGCATCCTCCTGTGAAATGCGGCGACCCTCGGCGGAACCTGTGAGACGGAGCCCTTCGGGCGTCGGCGCCACGCCGTGATCCGCAGTCAGCGCCAGAACCCACTGTCCCGCACCCACGAGTTCGTCGAGCTTGGCCATGAACACGCTCAGGTTCTCATCCAGTCGCAATACGGCATCGGTTTGCTCGTGGCTGAAAGGGCCATAAGCGTGGCCGATATCGTCGAGCGAATTGAGCGAGATCGTCAGAACATCGGGGTTATCGTCCTGTCCGAGATTGAGCTTCTCGATGGCGATTGCGGACAACTCGAGTGTCGCCTGATCCGAAAACGGGGTTCCCGAGATCCACTCGAGCGGAGGGGTTCCATTGGCAGCGGCGGTGTGCGGGAAGTGGGTATTCTCACCAGTATTCTCGAATGCCACATCGTCCGCGCGAAGCCTCCTTTCGACAAACCACGGGAGGTTAGAAGCCCATGTTTGTTCTGCGAGTTGCGAAACCCGCTTTTCATTGAATTCAGTTACCCATTCCGGCACCGAAGCGCCGAAATTTGGACCGGTAACGTAGCCGCCACCCTCAGCCGAATACCAGTAGACCGGACCCGTAAGCGCTCCCGGATAGATCTGGGTTGCGGCGTTCGAGCCGATTGCCGCGAACTTTGCCAAGGGATTGGCGGCCACGAACCATTCTGAAATCGTCGAGCGCCCAAGCTCGTACGGCGCACCATCGCGCCTGCCGATGAGAGTCATCGCCGAGCGGACCACTGGTTCACCGTCTCGCACCTCATGCCAGACATTGTCGATTACGCCGTGATTGCGCGGATAGGCCCCTGTCATCGCGCTCGTATGGCCTGGGAGCGAATTCGTGTAGGCATGGTCCACCCACGCGTTTGCAAAGCGCGTGCCGCCAGTCTCGATCCGCTGGAAACCTCCACCCAGTGCCGTGTCGAGTTCGTCGAGATATCCGGCCCGCATCTGGTCTACGACGATCAGGACGGCTAGCCGCGGGACCTGTTCGGAGGATTCACGCTCTTCAGATGTCGGCGCAGCAGATTCCGCCTGCGCCAGAGCTGGAGCATTCGCGGTCAGCATTCCGGCGCAGACCATGGCTGCGACCATGCGTTTCGTAGCGATAACGCAAGAACGAGTCCTGATCTCGGCTTTGCTTCTTGCAGTGCTCCCGTTGGTGCCAGTCATAGGTGATATTCGTCCTTGCTGCCGTGAACCGCGGGTAAGGACGCGTCCACCGTCAAGACCGTATCAAGTCTTTGGCGAACTGGGGGTGGGCGCTTCGCAGGGTGCAGGCAAAATCGATGGCTAAGGATTCTTGAGATTGCCCTGCCGGGCACGCTGCAAGGCGATCTCGAAGCGCGCACCCTTGGTGTAGGAAGCATCCAATTCAATCGATCCACCCATCGCCTCGATCAGGCCCTTTACGATCGTAAGGCCCAGGCCGACACCGCCTGTGGACCGGCTACGCGACTTTTCTGCACGGTAGAAGCGCTCGAAAATATGCGGTTGATCTTCGGAGGCTATGCCGGGACCATTGTCACTGAATGACAATCGAACGAATTTGGGATCCTCCTTCGCTTCGACCGTGATCACCAGGTCATTCGGTTTGTGCCGGATGGAATTCGCAACGAGGTTGGCCAGCACCTGTCGTAACCGTTGCTCATCCGCCATGGCCTCGATTTCGGCAGGAATTGAACAATCCAACCGGGCGCCGACCGATTCTAAAGATGACGAAATGGCAGCCGTCACTGTTTCAGCCAACGGCAGAGCTTCCATTGCCAGGCGCACCTGACCGGCATCGGTTACCATCAATTGCTGGAAATCCTGAATGAGCCCTTCCATCTGCCTGACTTCGGTGCGGATGGTGGCAACGAAGTCCTTGTCGAGGGGCAGGAGTTCAAGATCGACTGCCTCGATCTGGCCCTTGAGGTTTGTGACCGGAGTGCGCAGCTCATGCGAGATGTCCGAGATGAGCTGTTTGCGCATCTGCTCGGTTTTCTCGATGGCGTCAGTTGCGGCGTTGAATGCCTCGATCAGCCGGTCAATCTCCGCGTTGCCCGATATTGGCAACTGCGCGGGCCTGCTTCCAGCTCCGAGAACACGGGCGGCATCGGTCAATTGATCGATCGGACGCAGGAAGCGGCGCAAGCTCCAGATCGTGGCTGCGACCGCCAAGGCAACCACGACGACGAGCCAGATTGCCACGGAACTCCACACCGAGCTCGCAAATGCATCGCCGGCTTTCTCGCTCAGTGGTTCGGGCAATATTACCAGAGACCCAAACTGCTCTCCGGCATTGTCCAAAAGCGGGATCGGATCGACGGCTGTAAGCGATACTGTAGCCTGATTGCCGCCTACGACTTCGCTCGCGTTGATTCTAAGCTGTTCGTCATCGCCTTTGGTGACTTCTGCTCGAAGAAAGATCGGTTCGGTCGAAGCGATTACCTGATTGTCCTCGTCAACGATAAGGAATGCCGAAGTCTCAGGTAACCCGAAGGTGGGCGGGTCTTGTGCAAGCTCGAGAAGGCCATCGATACCTTTGCTTGCGTACGCAGTACGCGTAGCTGTGATTGTTGCCTGCTGGACGGGGAGGGGGGCAGACCTCGGTCGGAAGCTCTCAGTCTCCTTGACGAACTGCGAGCTCGTCGACTGGAACAGGATGTAGGCAAGCAGAGCGAATGCGATGACCGTGATCGATGCAACGACCAGCGTCAGCTTCGCGACGAGACTATGCCGCATGCTGCTCTCGCATGCGGTATCCTACTCCGAGTTCGGACTGGATGTAGACTGGTTGCCCCCGGGGCTCGCCCAGCTTTTTGCGCAGGCTCCAGATATGGGTGTCGATGGTTCGGTCAAAACCGTCGAAATCTGGTCCCAGTGCTCGTTCGATCAGTTGGTCCCGAGTGAAGACCCGACCAGGGTTTCGAGCCAGCAGGACGAGGATTTCGAATTCGCTTTTCGTTAGTCGTATCTGCCTGTCCTTCATCAGAACGCTACGCTTTTCGACATCGATCAGGATATCCCCCACTGCAATTCGGCCACAGGTGGCCTCGGGCATGGAGGGGCCTCGCAGGCACCGACGTATGCGTGCGAGAAGTTCCCGCGAGCCGAATGGCTTGCAAACATAATCGTCAGCTCCCGCTTCAAGCCCCTCGACAATCTCATCCTCGGTCGTGCGCGCTGTGAGCATGACGATTGGCACAGTCGAACCGATCCGGATATCCCGACAGACCGCTATCCCATCAAGGTCAGGCAGCATTATATCGAGCAGGACAAGGTCGAACCCGTCTTCCCGGAAGCGTTCCAGACCATCGACCCCGGTATCGGCCCATTCGACCTGATAGCCTTCGGATTGCAGGAACAAACTCAGTGTCTTGGCTGTCGTAGGGTTGTCCTCAATTACCAGGATCGATTGACGGCCCTTCATGAGTTGGCACCTTCGCCCGCAGTATTTGAATGGTGTGTGTTCATCATGCCAGGAAGCTTGGTAACCGGTCGGTTTGAACGCTGCAATCAATGGGCATAGCGAACCGATGTCAGGAAGTGGTCAAGAGGATGCGGTCAAGCTCCGCCCAATCGCCGCAATCTTGATGGAATCTTGATACCGCAAAGCGATCTCGCATCAGGGCTGAATGGTTCACCTCTGAAGGGACCGGTTTCGTGCGTTCGATCTATTGCTTTCTTTGTATGGTGCTCTTCTGCGCTGGTGTGCCAGGGGTTGCGCAAGCTGGCGACGATGTCGGAATCGTTGGCGGTCTCGAGCGGAAGCTCGACAAGCCCCTCGACGCCGTTCCGGATGCATCCATCGAGTATGGCGTGCTTGAGACCAGCGACGGCGCGCGATTGCGAACGATCTTCTCGAAGCCAGCCGATGCTTCCGGACCCACTCCTGTCATTTACTTCGTCCAGTGGCTTTCTTGCTCGACCATCGAATTGCGCGACGACGATGGTTGGACCCAAATGCTGACCGAGTTGATCGGGAAGAGTGGTTATGCAGTCATGCGAACCGAGAAGTCCGGGGTCGGAGACAGCGAGGGTTCTGCCTGCAACAACCTGGATTACGATACCGAGGTCCGCCATCATCGCGAAGCGCTCGCCGCGCTTTTCGCTCGCGATGACATCGACAGGAAGAACGTCTTTATTTTCGGCGGCAGCATGGGTGCGAACCAGGCTCCGCTGATCGCAGATGGTTTTGACGTGGCGGGAGTTATCGCGTGGGGTGGCGGTGCGAAGACATGGTATGAACGCATGCTCGGCTTTGATCGCCGCTCGCTGGAGTTCACCGAAACCGACCCGGCCAAAGTGAACGCAACAATGGCACTTCGTGCACGGTTTCACGCCTCGTACTTGCTGGAGGGCCGCCATCCCGGCGAGATCATTGCGCAACAACCGGAAACCGGCGCAGTCTGGGAGGGCATGATTGGCACTGCAGCATCGGATCACTACGGTCGCCCCTTCGCGTTCCACCATCAAGCCGAACGAGCCAACTGGGCAGCCGCGTGGGCAAAGGTGAAGGTGCCGACACTGGTCATGTACGGTGAATACGATTGGTTCGAAGACCTAGAGGCTCATCGCTGGATCGTGGACATCGTCAATGCGAATCACCCGGACTTGGCGCGGCTGGTGATCATGCCAGCGACCAACCATCATTTTTCGCGCTACCCTGATAGAAGGAGCGCCTTCGAAGAGGTGAACGGAGAAATGGTAGGCGACGAAGCGGCAGGAATCATCGCCTCATGGATCAATGAGGTGATCGCAAGATGATGCCTGCTTGGCTGGTCCCTTTTCAATGTACGAGGGCAAGTCCGTTTCTTCATTTGCAACTACTTTCCGTCATTCTGCCAGAGGGGTTTCAGAACGTCTCGTTTGGCTTGCAATAAGCTGCTTGCGTTCATGTTCGACATAGAACTTCGCCAACTTCGCTACGCTGTGGCGACAGCCGATTCAAAGAGCTTCTCGCGGGCTGCGGCGACGCTGAACGTCAAGCAGATCACGCTTAGCCGAAAGGTGCAGCAGCTCGAAGACCGGCTGGGGTCAAGTTGTTCGAACGGTCAACGCGCGGGGCCGAGATCACTGAGAACGGACGCCCGTTCATCGAGCAAGCGCGACGGATCGTCACTGACGTCGACAACCTTAGGACAACCGCGCGCAACGTCAGCTATGGTCTACATGGAAGGATTGCTGTGGGCTACTGCTCGCCACTGATGGCGGGTAACCTCAAACTGGCGATCTCGGATTTTTTGGCCAGGTTCCCTGATGTTCAGTTCGATGGCGTCGAAGCCGGGCTGGAGAAACTGACTCATGGCCTTCAGTCCCACACCATCGATGTAGCTGTCGCGCCGCTCGGCCACCTTGAAAACGGAATCGCTTCC
>JAWKXS010000001.1:0-1276946 GCA_041396885.1 Blastomonas sp. | reverse complement strand
ACGCCGCCCGCAGCAGCACTTCGCCGCCGCCACCGTGGTCTAATTTTGCACCGCCGTTCTCAATTCTGCCAAGAGCAGCTGAAAAATGCGCTGAATGTCTGCTATGGCAAGCAGATTGGGCAATAGCTCTTCGACAAGGCCAGGCTGCCTCGTCCGTACAGTATCGAGCATTTCTATTATAATCGACCGGGTCAGCATGCGACCGATCTCTGCTCGAACAGTTTCGGTGACATGGGTAAGGATCACGGTCAGCGGGTCGATGACCGAATAGCCCCTGTTGCCTGCATCTTGCACATGCTCTGCCTCAATCCAATAGCCGGGCATGCCGAAAGCCGGATCAATGGCGGGACGCCCGGGCAAATCCCCTTGCTTTTCCGCGCTGCCGATAGCGAGCATCTTGGCAGGATCGACCATGTCTTCTGCGTAGTGTGCCCCGAACAGCACAATAGCATAGTGTTGCCCAGGAATGTCCGCATTTTCCGATATGCTTATGGGCGGTATTAGAAATCCGAATTCCTTGTGCAGATTTCTGCGTATGGCTGAGATGCGATCCAGAATTTCTGTTTGAGATGTTTTCCAATGTTTTGAGAGCGTTCCCCCAAACTGCAGTTCAAGTGCGGCGATTTCTGTTACGCCGGTTCTAGGCATCTCCTCTTCTGAAGGTGCATGGTCGGTGACATTATTGCCTGTGCGTCGATTTTTCCACCATATCAGTGCCGCAAGGCCTGCCACGATTACAATTGGCCATTTGGGCATGCCGGGTAGTAGCAGCATGGCCGTCAATACTATCGCAACGATAAGCGGTATCCTTGGAACCGATGTAAGTTGCCGGAATACTTCAGTAGTCAGATCCTTGTCACTCGATGACCTGGTCACGATAATGCCGGTGGCAATCGATATGATCAGTGCTGGCAACTGCGTTGCGATGCCGTCGCCAATGGTAAGAAGCGTGAAGTGTTCAAGCGCCTCCGCCCAGCTCATGCCAAGCTGAGCCACGCCAACGGTCCAGCCGGCAATTATGTCGATCAGCAAAATGATGATGCCAGCAATTGCATCGCCTTTGACGAATTTGCTGGCTCCATCCATCGAGCCATAGAAAGACGCTTCGCGACCCAGATTCTCGCGGCGTCTCCCCGCCTCTTCCTGATCTATAAGGCCCATATTCAAGTCAGCGTCGATACTCATCTGCTGGCCTGGCATGGAATCGAGCGTGAAGCGTGCCGCTACTTCCGAGACACGCTGGGCACCATTTGTGATGACGACATATTGCACAACCACCAGAATGGAGAAGACTACCAGTCCGACAACAAAGCTGCCCTGCACTGCATAAGCGCCAATCGCATTGATGACGTCGCCGGCATCCGCTGAGGTCAGGATAAGGCGCGTCGCGGCAACGTTTAGCGAGAGTCTGAACAGCGTGGCAACCAGGAGGATCGAAGGAAATGTGGAGAATTCCACGGGTTTGGCAACGTAGAATGTAAGAAGCAGGATCGTGAAACCGAACCCGAAATTGAGGATTATTCCAAGATCGAGCAGCAGGGGAGGTATTGGCGAAAACAGGATGACAAGGATCAGAATGACCCCTGCAACGAGCGACAGATCCTTGTTTCTGCTGATGATGTCGCTCAGCATATCAGACGATCTCCAGTTTCAGGGCGCCGGATTTGATGAGGCGAAAATATATGTCCGCCACACGGCCATATAGGCTTTGGGGTATGGGCGACCCGCGATCTGCCGATTTGTAAAGTGCTCGTGCGAGTTTCGGATCATGAATGATCGTTACGCCATTAACAGCGGCATTGCTGCGCAATCTGGATGCAAACATGTTGCGGCCCTTGGCCACAACAACAGGGGATGTCATTTCATTCGGACGATATTTCAGGCCTATCGCATAATGGGTTGGATTGACGATCAGCATGTCTGCCCCGCCGAGCCCTGCGCTGTCGGTCTGTTGCCTGGCAAGGCTGCCATGCAGCTTTTTGCGTTCCTGCTTGATCCGGGGATCGCCCTCCCGGTCCTTGTGTTCCCGCCTTACTTCCCGGGGCGTCATACGCATTTGTTTGCGAAACTCTCCTCTCGCAATGATTTGATCGATTATTGCGAAGAAAATAGAGGCAGCAAGAAAGGCAAAGAGCAGGCGAAGCGCCGCCGACATCATTGCGAGGCTAAGGTCATGACCGTCATCGATGGTAGCCAGGAAGCTGTCGCTTGCCCAGCGGATGACTGCAATCAATATTGCAGAGTAGAGGAGGAATTTGACGATTGTTTTTAGGGTCTCTTTCAATAGGCGCATGGAAAAGAGGCGCTTGAGACCCTTGGCGGGATTGAGTCTGCCGAAATCGGGCTTGAGCGGATGGGTTGCAAAAATAAACCCTCGTAACTGAACAAGCTGGATCAGCGCTACCAGCGGAACCAGTATCAGTCCGACAGTAAGGACCGCGCGAACTGCAGGCCATCCCAGATAATCCAAAGCCAGCCATATGAAATCGGCATTGTCCGGACCTGCACCGATGATCACTCTTCTCGTGCGCTTGGCAAATTCTATACCAAAAGCTGGGGCAAGGGCGATAAGCATGCCGCCCAGAGTTGCGAGCACAACAACGAAGGGAAGGTCAATTCCTCTGGCAACCGTCCCTTTTTCGCGAGCCTTGCGCAATTTATGATCGGTCGGCTCTTCGCTCTTGTCTTGTGCCTGATCTGTTTCAGCCATGCTGGTTGCGCCTCAGGTCCGCGCGGCAAGCGTTTCAAGCGCAAAGCGAACGATCCGCAAGAAGATCGTTCCTGAGAGGCCAATTGCTAAGGGCAGCATCATGAGAGTGGCCAGAGCCTTGGCCTGAAAGCCGATCAGCAACACATTCATTTGCGGCATGGTGCGTGACATGAAGGCAACCGAAAGATCGACCAGGAAAAGTGTAAGCAGCAGGATGCCGCCCAGGGCCAGCGTCAAGATGAATATGCTGGACAGATAGGCGGCAAGATTTGCAGGTGACCAAAGCCAATAGGCAGAACCAGGCGGCAAGGTTTCCAATGTACGGGCAGTTACGACCAATAACTCTCCTGCACCGCCTGCGGCAAAGAACGTCAGGGCTGCGCCATAGGCCATGATCGTGCCAATTAGCGGGTTTTGAGCTCTGGTGTTCGGGTCGATGAGCATGGCCAGCCCGAAACCGGCCTGTATATCTATCGCACGTCCTGTCATGAGGATGGCGGCAAAGGCGATGGAGAGTGCCATTGCGATTGAAAGCCCGATTAATGCTTCACCCATTGCAGTCTGTATGTAGCGGTCCGGCGCGGCGATCTCTTCTATTTGTGCGACTGGAAGCGACGTTACGATCCATCCAGCGAGTGCCAGGCTCAGCATGATGCGGATCAAAGCCGGAATGCGCATCATGCTGAATGGAGGGGCAAAGGCGAAGATGGGTGCAATACGGACGCTGACCACCAATGTGGCTATCGCCAATGTCGCCGGATTGGCCAAGATTTAGAGCCCTGCCAAATCGGGAATGGAGAGATAAAGCGTCCGTGCATAGGTGGCGATTGTCGCACTCATCCAAGGGCCGAGCAAAATCAGCATGAATGCGGCCATTGCGATTTTGGGCACATAGCTGAGCGTGATTTCCTGAATTTGTGTCGCAACCTGCAGGATTGAAATGGCGAGGCCGACAAGCAATGTGGCCAACAATATGGGAGCAGCGATGATCAGGGCATTCCACAGCATACCGTTGAGAAATCCCAATGCCTGATCGGTGCCCATATATCCCCCTGCATCACCAGTCATGCTTATAATGAACGCGAATCTGTCCGGAAGATTAGGGGTGTTTGAGTTGGCGACAATGTTGATTGCTTCCATATTGGACGCAATTTTTGAGCCGATTTTGAGGATCGCCGCTCATAGAGATGGTAAGTTATGGCTCAATAATATTGAGCCTCAACCCAAACATAAAGGCGACCCCTGCGACTGACATGGCATGATCGCTCAGATCCTCCGCCTGGAGGTTACAAAAGGTTTAAGTCGTCGTCGCACGGCTGTAGCCTTAGCGTTGTCTCGGTGGATTGAGGCGGGCACAGCGCTGCCGCCCTGGTCAAATCTCATAATCTGATTGTTTGGTCTATCTTGCCCCCGATGCGGCTCTCGGAAACGAGTTCCCGTTAGACTGACAGCACCGCCATTTTTCAGCCCCTTTGCAACAGTCGCCGGAAAGCCGTGCAATCGCGTTCCAGTTCGGCCCAGGGCGCAAAGCCGACCATGCGCCCTTCCTCCATGACGATGATCCGCTGGCAGCTCTTCAGCGTTGACAGCCGGTGGGAGATGATGAGGCAGGTCTTGTCCTTTCCCAGCGCCCTGATTGCGGTCATCAGATCGGCCTCGGTAGCGGTGTCGAGCGCGCTGGTGGCCTCATCGAACAGGATGAAATCGGGGTCATGATAGAGCGCCCTTGCTATCCCCAGCCTCTGCCGCTGCCCGCCGGACAGCATTACGCCGCGCTCGCCGATCCGGGTTTCATAGCCCTGCGGCAAATCTGCAATGAACGCATCAAGACAGGCGATGCTGGCGGCGCGCCTGACCTCGTCACGATCCAGCGTATCGAGGGTCAGGCCAAAGGCGATATTCTCGGCAATGCTTGAATCGGCAATGTGAATATCCTGTGGCACATAGCCCAAAGTCCGCTGCCAGCCGCGCAGGTTGCCATCGGTAATTCTGGTGCCATCGACGATGATATCGCCGCTTTGGGGCACCAGCAGGCCCAGCAGGACATCGGCAAGCGTGGATTTCCCGGCACCTGTCGCACCGGCGAGGCCAATTGTCTCGCCCTGACATATCTCGATATCAATATCGCTGATCCCGGACTGGCGATCTCCGGGATATTGGTAACAGACCCGTTCGAGCCGGAGCGACTTGCGCAAGGGCAGGGGCGGGGGGAGGGCATCCATGTCGAGCGTCGCGGGTCGCGCAAGATCCGCCTCTATGGACCGCACAGCCGGTCCGGCTCCGCGCAATTGGGCAATGGCTCGATAGACCCGGCCAAATTCGGGGGTCAGGCGCAGTGCGGCAAAGGCGAACACCCCGATCACCGGGATGGCGGAGGCCAGCGCGGCGGCACTGTCGGCTTCGCCCGGGCGCAGCAACAGGATGCAGGTCGCCACGGCCCCCACCATGGTGATGGCCTGCAACAGATATTGCGGGCCTTCGCCAATGACACTGGTCGCGATTTGTGCGCGCGCAAATGCCCGGGCGGGCACATCGAAATGCTTCACATAGTCCGGTTCGCGACCCGAAAGGCGCAGATATTTGATGCCCGCAAAGGCCTCATGGACCGTCGCATAAAGTGCGCGGTTGGCATGCAGCCGCGCATTGGCGAGCCGGTCCAGCATTGATCGGCTGGCCAGCATGAGCAGAGCGTAAAGCCCGCCAATACCGGCCAGAGCCAGGATGAGAATGAGGGGGTTTAGCCAGAGCAGCAGCATGGCGATGCAGGTGATGGTCAGGACGCCAGCGACGATGTCGAACAAGGGACGGAAAAACAGGCTGCCGACCAGCTGGCTTTCGGAAAGGATATGGGTGCTGAGCACCGGATACTCCGCCTGCAGGAAGAATTCATAGGGCTGTGACAGATAGCGGTGCAGCAGCGTTTCGCTGAGGCGCCTTGAGAACAGCGCGACGAAACGCACGATCAGCCAGGATCGCAGGAACTGCAGCGCCGATGCGATCAGGACCAGCAGGCAGGTCATTATGCCAAGCGCGGTCATGAAACTGCCGGGCGAGGAAAAGCCCCATGTGTGATAGCCGCGTGACAGGGCCGGGATGCGCTCGATCAGCGTCGGGTCCGACATGACCGAGAGAAAGGGCAGCGACGATCCGATGGCGCTGGCCGCTATCAGCGCTTCCAGCATGACGACGATAAGGACGGGCAGGGCGCGTCTCCGCTCGCTTTGGTCCAGCATGCCGATTGCCAGACGAAAGCTGGAATCCTGCCGGGTCATGGCTCGCGCGATTGCGGCTGGCCTGCGAACAGGCCGCGCCAGACGAGGCGAACAAGCGAACCCATGCCGGAGGCGCTGCCATAATGGTCCTGCACGAAGCGGACGAAATTGACGGGAGATGCGGGTTTGCCACGCAATCGCGACAACAGCACGAAATAGGCCATGAACCGCATGGCGATACTGGCCCGGCCATTGTCAAACGGGGCCGAGCGATAGCGGTGATAGCGCGCAATCCACCAGGATTCGCGTACGCGGCTCCAGTGCTCGAAATGCGGCTGGACGCCGGGAACCCTGAACCCCTTGTCGACAAGGTAGCTGGTCGCGACGAGTATCACCTCCAGCGCGCAATTGCGCTGCGCATGGCTGAACAGCCGGTCCCAGTCGAACAGCGGGTCTATTTCCAGCGCAAACAGCACATCGGAAACCCAGCGCAGCGGGCTGACCGCATTATGCTCCAGCCCGTGCAGCATGGAATGAAAGACGAAATGTTCGGCGCACAGTCCTTTGGTATCGGTCTCGCCTAGTTGCAGCGGTCTTGAATGCTGCCAATAGGGACGCGTCGATCCGGCAAACTGTGTCTTGGGTCGTAAATGACTGTGCAGATCATATTCAAGTCCCGAATTGTCGGCATAGGTATAGCTGACCGTGCCGCGAATCCGGGTCTCCAGCGTGAAATCCAGCAACGGTGCCAGGCGGAGCAACAGGGCATCGAGATCTGTATCTTCGGGCAGCAGCAGATCGAAATCGGCCATGGGCCGGGTGCCTATGTCGACGCCCGGATGCAGAACGAGAGAGGCACCTTTCAGGAGCAGGGCGGGAATGCCCAGCTGCTCAAGGGCGCGGACAAGCTTTTCGCCACGGTGCAGCAGAATGCGGTTTCGAAAGCGGGTATGGCGATAAAGCCCGGTCAGGCGCCCGCTCTCGCCATGATCGATACCCGCATCGATCATACGCTTGTGAAGCAGGGGCATGAGCCGCCAGATGCCGTCATGCGCATTGTCGAGATCGGCCCGGTCGAGCCATTGGCGACAGGCCTCAGCGTCCAGCCTCTCGGCATGGACCAGCCGCAACAGCGCTGTTTCGGCGTCATCGGGCAGGGCGCGGCGATAAGGACCGGCCCGCAATTTCCGCAGCCGGTTCACGGCGCATCTGCTCCAGCCGCGCGGCGACGGTCGAGCGCCCGCTTGAGCGCCAGCGCATAGCCCTGCGCGGTACCGCGATGGACCAGGCTGCTATTCTCGCCATGAATGCGGCGCATCAGCACCAGATCATCGCAGATTGCATGACTGAACCCCGCATCCTGTACCCGCATGAACCAGTCGATGAACTCGCCGACCTTGAGCGCCTCGTCATAAGGCCCGGCGCTGTCATAGACAGATTTCGCCGCGAGCATGCCGCCCGCGACATAGGCCACTGCCTCTTCCTCCGGGCATTTCAATGTCTGGCGGCGGTCCTCAGGGATTTGCGGACACAGAAACTGGCGTACCCGTCCAAAAGCAAGCAAATGGCCTGGTGACGTGACAAGGCTGCTCCAAAGACGCTCAAGATGATCCTGGGTCCAGAGATCGTCAGCATCGAGCACGGCCAGATAATTACCCTGCATCGCTTCAATGATGGTGTTGCGTGCCGCGCCGATCCCCCGGTTCTGTGCATGCTCGATCGTGCGCACGCCCCTGGCTGCAAAGCTGTGGGCAACCGCAGCACTTTGATCGGGTGATCCATCGATCACGACGATGATCTCACAGGCAGGCAGCGACTGGCGGAGGATAGATTCTATCGCCTCAGCCAGAAAGCGATCCGCCTTATAAGCGGTTACTCCGGCGGTGATGCGCGGTGCCGTGCTCATCCCGCCTTCCCCAGCCGCTCGGCGATCAGCTTGCGGCGAATGATAGATAGCAGTTCGGGGTTGGACTGGGCGGTATTCCCTGAAAAATTGCTGTCATGCACGCGCCGTTCCAGCAGGGTTTCGGCCAGCATCTCCCGCCTGACCTGCAATTGCTGTGACCGCACGAACCATTCGACATCATCGACCCCTGATGCAAAGCCGGTGCTGAACGGGCCAACCCGGTCGAACGCGGTGCGGCGCGCCATCATTACCCCAACGACATAACCCGGATGCGGCTTTTCAAAATAGCGCTCCTTGGCCCAGCCGGGACGGACATGGCCGTCGAGCAGGGTGAAGCGGGTATGCCCCAGCACATAGCCAAGACCGGGGTCAGACTTCAGCCTTTCAAGCTGGAGACTGGTCTTTCCTTCACACCAAAGGTCGTCCTGATCTAGAAAACAGAGATATTCGCCGCTCGCCGCCTCGACACCGCGATTGCGCGCGGCACCTGGCCCCTGATTTTGCTGCCGGATCGCGACAGCGCCAGCAATGCCCGAAATTACCGGCCAGCTGTCATCGCTCGATCCGTCATCGACAAGGATGATTTCGGTATCCGGATGTCCCTGCATTTGAATGCTGCGAACGGCATCGGGCAGATGCCGCGCGCCATTATAGACGGGCACCACAACGCTGATCCGGCCCGGAACATGGCTTTGCATCAATGCTGCTCCCCGAAACGCCGGTCGCTCAGCCGGTCCAGCGGCGGGACAGCCGATGTTCCCGCAGCAGCCCGGCGGCGCGAAAGACTGGACGCGATCACCTGGAACAGGCTGGTTTCATTAAGCGGTCGCGGCTGGGTCATGTTGCCGGGATGCCGACGATATATCAGCCCGATCTCCTGCTCGCATGTCCATGACAGCCCGGCCTCCTTGGCGCGCAGAAACCAGTCATGGTCCTCGCTGTCCTTCAGCGTCTCGCTGATCGGACCGGCAGCGGCAAAGGCATGCGACCGGAACAGCCCGGCCCCGAACTGAAAGAATGTGGTGATCATGGCATCCGGCTCTTCATAGGTGACGCCCATATCCTGGCCGCCCTCCATAAGGTCCAGCTGGATGCGCCCAACGATGAAATCGAGCGAATGGTCGGATTCCAGACGCGCAATCTGGCGTGACAGCTTGTCGTTCGGCCAAAGATCGTCGACATCCAGAAACGCAATATAATAGCCTGTCGCAACTGCAAGGCCGCTGTTGCGCGCGGCGCCCGGCCCGCCATTTTCACGTTCGATGACCAGTGCCTCGGGTGCCAGTTGCTGCGCCAGTTCGGCGGAACCATCGCTGGACCCATCATCTATGATGATCAGTTCCACATTCGGCCATTGCTGCTCGCGGACGCTGGCGATGGCGGGTTCCAGGAAATGCGCGCGGTTATAGACCGGTATGATGACGCTGACTCCGGGAGCCATTACGCCGCCCGCCTGTTGAGTCGATCATGCAGAAATGCACCGATTTCATTGCTGCACTGGCCCAGCATCAATTCATGCGCGGGTGCAGATGTGGACAGCCGGGACAGTGCCGCCAGCGTCCGTTCCCGTTCGCCCGGCAGCAGCGCCAGCGTATTGGCGGCGCACAGGCGGAATATGGTGCCGCTGGAGGAGGCGCGCATGGCGCTGTGATCGCTGCCGGTCCGGGTCAGGTGGACAAGCCCCGCAAGCGGTGCGGATGCCTGCATCCGTCTTTCGCCCAGCGCATCGAGAAAGAAGATGTTCTTCTCATGCTCCGCGCCGATGTGGTGGGTCATGCGGCCGGCCAGCCGCTTGAAGCGCCGGGTGCTCTCGCCCGTCAGCTTTGCCGATGCATAGAGGCTGTGGACCATGGGGACGGGATCGAATGTCACGGCGACAAAATCATCGCCCAGCAATTTCAGCCCGGCCTCGGCACCGGCCAGTGCGGTGGTGGATTTTCCCGCGCCGCTGTCCCCGACCATCAGCAGTGCGCCTTCATCCCCGGCAATCGCGGCGGCATGGACCAGAACATCACCCCGGTTCAGCGCCAGCCAGTGCAACAGGTTGCGAAAGGGAAATGTCTGCTCCCATCCCGGAACGCTGGCCGCATCGGGCAGGATGACCACCGCAAACCGGCTGGCCAGATCGGCAATATGGATTGCCCGCCGCTGATAATCCCACAAGGCATGAAGACCGCTGTCCACAAGGCCGTTTATCAGTCCCATCGGACCAAGATCGCTGTCGGACCAGGGGGCATCTCCAAGATCGAACAGCCCTTCGCGGGCATCGATACAGAGGATCTCAAGATCTGGGAGCAGGTCGTCAGCAAGGTGCGGATGATGTGCCAGTGCGGGCGCGAAAACCGGTTTCAGGTTCTGGCCGGGATAGTGCTGGGCAATCCGCCATGGCCCGATTTGCTGGCGGACAGACAGGCTTTCCGTGGCTGTGACGGCGAGCGCATTCCATTGCGAGCGCAGCCGTTCCAGAAACTGCCGGGTTCGCCGTTCAACGCTGTGCATTATCCCGCAGCGGCGACTGGCCAGCCCGCTTCCAGATCGGCCTCATGCACCGGATCAAGGCCCAGCAGGTCGGTCATGTCCTCATAGCTTTCAAAGCCAAGGCCATCGGCATTCCAGCCCGCAATATCGGGGGAGGGCGGCGTATCATCCGTCTGATCCTCGACGATCAGGTCAAGCGATTTCAAGCGTTCGACAAATGCATCAAGCGCGCCCTGCGCCGCGTCTGCCGGGGACAGCGATGCCGCAAGAATCGTTTCGCCATCGCATCCGGCGATGATCGCCGACCAGACCGCCGCAGCATCGCCGCGCAGGCTGTGATAGACGCCGCTGTCGAGATTGATCGCGATAACCTCGCCCTCGACAATCTCGCAAATCACCGGAGGATTGTTCAGTCGATATCTGGCCATGGTCATTCCCCCGATCCGGCATCGCCCCGCTGGCGAATCAATCATGAGTTTCGGTTACATGGCCGCCAAGGTCAATGTCGCGTCCCCTGGCGGCAGATTGTCCGGTCAGGCGGTCATTTCCGCCCATCGCGCCAGCGACGCCCGCGCCTTGACCGGCTTCAGGCAGACAGTCGTCGAAAAGCGCTGAACCCCCGGCAGGCCGGTCAGGTCATTGCGCAGCATCTCGTCCAGATGCTCGACCGAACGCGCATGAATTCTGAGAACATAATCGCTGTCACCGGCAATGGTGTGGCATTCCAATATGCCCGGATGATCGATGACAGCGGCTTCAAAGGCCCGGTCTGCGCCAAAATCGATCTGGACATTGACGAGGCACTGGACGGCAAGGCCCAGCGCCCCCGGATTGATCCGGGCGCCGAAACCCTCGATCACGCCGGCCTTCTGGAGATCGCGGACCCGTGCCCAGCATGGCGATTTGGACAGGCCAGCCCGTTCGCCCAGTTCGGCGAATGACAGGCGGCCATCAGCCTCCAGTTCACGCAAAATTTTCCCGTCAATCCTGTCCAAAATCCACACCCTTCGATTGTGCCATGCAGAACGATAGCTCCGCTATTGCCATCATTGCAGCACATTATTACAAATTACAGAGCAATCATCGCATGATCGGGACAATGTTTGGAGCTTTGCGGGATATACTGCCCACCAAACCAGACCGGAGCCGACCATGGCCATTACGCATGTTTTTGACCGTCCGCCGCCCGGCGTTGCCGATGACTGGACGATGCCGCAAAATCGCGATCAATTCAGCAATGAAGAGCATGATCGCTGGGATTTTCTGGTGTCGCGCCAGGCAAGTGCCTTTGCCGACTATGCCTCGCAATCATTCCTCGACGGCCTTGATGTGCTCAGGCTTTCAAAGCCGGGCATCCCCGATTTTGACGAACTCAATCCGCTACTGGATACGGCAACCGGCTGGCGGCTGGTCGCGGTGCCGGGCGTTATCCCGAATCACGCATTTTTCAGCCATCTGGCGGAACGGCGGTTTCCGATTGCGAATTTCCTGAGAGGTGCCGACTCGCTCGATTACAGCGATGAGCCCGACATGTTTCATGACCTGTTCGGGCATGTGCCGATGCTGACCGATCCGGCCTTTGCCGAATTTCTGGTATCCTATGGCCGCGCCGGACTGCGCGCCGAGAAGCTGGGGGCGACCGATTTTCTTGCGCGCCTCTATCTCTACACGGTTGAATTCGGACTGGTCGTCGAGAAGGGGCAGCTTCGCGGCTATGGGGCCGGATTGCTGTCCAGCCTTAGCGAAACCGTCCATGCCCTGACGTCACCCGATGCTCGCCGGGTGCATATCGATTTGCCGCGGGTGATGCAGACCGAATATCTGTTCGATGAATTCCAGAAAATCTATTTCGTCGTCGAAAGCTTTGAGCAGCTGCTGCGCCTCACGGAAGAAACTGATTTCGCCAAGGTCTATGCCCGGTTGCAAGACGAACCGCCACTGGCACCCGATGCCGTGCATCCCGGTGACCGGCTGTGCGACGCGATCCAATGATCCGTTGAACCATGCCGTAAATGCAATGGCCCGTTCAGCCCGGTGTGGCGCAGGGTGTATCCGACTGGCAAGGCGTTGGCGGCGGTGTTTGCTGCCGCTTCCGTTCTGCCTCGGCTTCCTCCGCCTTGACGCGGGCCTGGGTTGCAGCCTCTTGCTCGCGACGCCTGGCTTCTGCTTCGGCAGCGGCGACACGCTGCGCCTCGGCCTGCTGATCCGCCCGGCGATAGGCATCGTCGGTCACGGTAATTGTCGCGCGGCCAGAGCTGCCGGACCCGCTTGATCCGCTTCCTGATGTGCCCGACGTCGAATTTCCGCGCCGCAACTGGGTTTCAAATGCTTCGCTGTCGGCCGCAATCTGGGCATCGCGTGCCTGATTGTCACGCTGAAGCTGGCGCTCCGATTCAGCCCGGTCCCTGGCGAGCTGATCATAGGCCGCCTGATAGGGTTGCGACGAACTGGCCTGATTGCCCGTTCCGTAAATCTGCTGGCGAATGCGAAAGCGCTCCAGCTCGTCCGCCTGTGCCCTTTGTTCCGCAGACATTTGCGGCGCTGCGACATATCGGGAAGCACCCATGTCGCCAACTGCTCCGCCGGGAATTCCGTTCGCCCACATTGCCGGTGTGCTGGGTTGCCAGGCATTGGAGTTGAAAGCGCCGCTGGCAATCTGGCCGAACAACTGCCCCCAGCGTGCGGCGCTGCGTGCCTCTTCCTCGCGCTTCTCCCGCATGTTCCGGTTATAATCGCGAACGGATTCGCGATATTCCTTTTCAAGATACTTGTCCTGGATGGTCAGTTCGGCAAAAGCCCGATTGACCTCATTCCAGACACTCTTGGTGCCATCGGCTTCGGTTATCGTCAGCGTCTTGTCGTTCAGCACATAGCTGCGCCCATTCATCTGGATCGAGTTGGCGGTTGTGCTCACCGGGCTTTTCTTGCCCGAACAATCGGCCTCGCGCGCCTTGAGATTGATGATGCAATAGCGCTTTTCCCACTGCGCGACATGATCGATCATGCTGCCGCCATTGGCGTTATACTGAAAAGATTTTACAGCGCCATTGAACGAGAAGTACCGCTGGTGGAGCTTGCCGAGAACCGTCGCCTTGTCGACGGGGGCCATTGGCGCAATGCGCCACAGGAAATTTTGGCTGCCGATACTGTACAGGGCCATTTGTCCGTCTCGCGACAGGCGCCAAGTGTTGCATATCTGCGCATAGGGAGGATAGCTTTCAGGGCGACAAAGCTGGGCCGCGCCGCCGCCATCAACAATCAGCTTATATCGGTAGGTATTGCCTGGGTTTGACGGATTGGGAGCTGCCCGAGTGCCCGTCAGTTGCTGCTTGTCGCTGCCGTTGAGCATGACAACGCCGTCCGGTCCGTCGATAACCAGGCTCATCTGGTCATTATTGCCGAATATCTCGAACAATTGCGGCGTCCAATGTGCGGCAGGCAATGGATCAGGCTTGCTGACCACCACCCATGGCTGGCCCACCATTTCGGCGAGAACGCCGAGTGTCGGATGATATTGTCCGGTCAGGCGATCCGGAAACTGGCCGGGCAGGGCCGCCAGCAGGGCCGCATCGCGCTCCGGGGTGCTCCGGGCAACGCTCAGTTTGCCTCCGGGCTGCCAGCGCTGCTTTGCGTCCGGCGATTGTGACGTGCAATCCATCGCTCCCTTCTTGATCGTGCAATCGAGCCGCCAGACAGCATTGGCTCCAAGATAGAAGCGCCCCTTTTTCGGCAAGGGAACCGTGGCCTCATAGCTGTTCCCATAGACATTGTTGCGCGTCACATAACGCAAGGATTTGCCGTCGGCGGTCGGGACAATATAGCGCTCCTGGTCGCCATAAAGCCCCTGCCAGCGGATGATGATGTCCTCGCCCGGGCGATCCCATCTGATCTCGTTCACCGAATGGGTACCCATGGTCCATGAGGTGCCGACCAGCGAGGCAAGGGTCCCGAATTTGCGTTCCATCGCCTTGGGGTCGAGCGATGCCACGGATGCCGGTGGCGGCAAGGCCGTCATTTGCGGGGAAGGGGACGACGTGGTCTGCGGTGGGGTGGCCTGTGGAGCGGACTGAGGGCTGGCGACGGGCATTGCCGCCGCAATCTGCTGATTATTAGGGGGTGATGTTGAAGTATTGCCGGGGGCTGCGGCCATGCGCTGTCCCGCACTGCCAACCGGTGTGATCAGCCGGTCAAGTTCTGCAATCTTCACGCCGAGCAATGCTTCAACCGCCGGTTGGCCCTTCTTGCCGTAAAGGAAATCCGATCGGGCAACGACGGACGATATGCTGCTGTTCGATCTGGAACGATACTCGGCATAGTTGAAGAGTTCTGTACCCGCATCTTTCCGTTTCGTGACAACATAACGAACATTCCCGTCAGCTGTCAGGATGAAATGAAAATCATATTGCAGGCGTGAAGATGTACCCCTGATGACAAAACCATTGCTGCCTGCATGATAGGATGATGGCAGCAGCACGGTTCCTGACAGCGATGACTTGCCTTCCGGCGCTGTCGGTATTCCGGGATTGACGTAATGCGTATCGCCGCCGACCCGGATCTTGTAGCGACCATCATCGGCAATCGTAATCGCGACTATGGGCCTTCCAAATGCGTCGCTGCCCCATTCCTTGCCGACAAGTTCGGGGAGTATGCCCAGCTCTGTTTTCGCCTGCCCGGTCGCAATCGCGATGGATCCCGAGGCGCGCTGCGGGATACCGGCCAAAGAGCCCATGGCCAGCGCCAAAGCAATGCCGACAAGGCCAAGACGATGAGCAGAACGCCGCTTGTGACCAACCATGGACGCTTTCCTTCAACTGGACAGGAACAACGACTCAACCTGAATTTTATGAAATGACCCCGCCTTGTGCTGTCTTTGCCGCTCCTTTCGGGAACGGCATTCTATTCACCAGACCGAAGACCAATCTCCGAAGCTATGACCGACTAAACCCCCGGCAAGCAAGCAAAATATCGCGGGGAACAACAATCTCAATCAGGCCGGCATCATGAACCATTTCTGAATTCGTCGATGCCGATGCCATATTTGCTGGCCTTGTCGTAAAAGGTCTTGCGCGGGATCCTCAGCGTTTCGAGCGCCTGTTTCACGCTGCCGCGCGCCTCGGCCAGTGCATCGCGAATGAGGCTGGCCTCATAGGCCGCCACCTGCGATCGCAATCCGTCTGTGGCGGATTGGGCCGCACCGCCGCCCGGCGCGAGCGATTCATGCAGGCCAAGGACTATGTTGTGCGTGAAGTGGCGAAGCTCGCGGACATTGCCCGGCCAGTCATGACGGTTGAGGTGCCGCCAGATATCGGCGCTGATTTTGGGTACATCGCGCCCGCTTTCGGCCGCGATCTCGCGCGCGAAAATCTGGAAGAGGACCGGAATATCCTCTCGCCGTTCGCGCAGCGGCTTGAGGTGCAGCGTAACGCTGTTGAGGCGATAGAGCAGCGACGGCTGGAAGCTCTGGGCGGCGGCGAGACCGGCCAGGTCGGCGCGGCTGGTGGCGATATAGCGGACATCGACGGAAATGCTGCGATCGCCGCCAACCGGGGTGATGCTGAGATTGTCAAAGGCCCCGATCAGCTTTTGCTGGACCGCCTCTGGCAGCAGTTCGACCTGGTCGAGCAGCAGAGTGCCGTGATTGGCGCGCTCAATGCCGCCTGACCGGGCAAAGCGCGCGCCTTCAAATGCACCCGTTTCATGCCCGAACAGCTCTGCGCCAAAGCGGTTGCCCTGCAATGCACCGCAATCGACCACGACCAGCTTGCGTCGCGCCCGGGGACTGTTCTGATGCAGCGCCTTGGCCACCAGCGACTTGCCGGTCCCGGTCTCGCCCTGAACCAGCACATCGACATTGGTCGCGCTGATCTGCGCCATTGCCTCGCGCAGCTGCTCCATCGAATCCGAAATGCCCAGCAATGGCCATTCGCTCGGCCCCGGCACAGCCAGTTGCCGCAATCTGCGGTTCTCAAGCACCAGCTGGCGCTTTTCCAGCGCACGCTCGATGGACGACATCAGATAATCGCCCGAATAGGGCTTGGTTATGAAATCATAGGCCCCGGTCTTGATCGCGCGCACCGCCAGCGCGACATCGCCATGCCCGGTAATGAGGATGACCGGAATATCCGGATCGATGGCGGCAATGCGCTGATGCAGTTCCAGCCCGTCCATGCCCGGCATGCGAATATCGGAAATGACGATACCGGCAAAATCGCGCGTGACCGAGGCGAGCGCCTGCTCTGCATTTGTGAAGGGCAGGGCATCATAGCCTGCCAGCTCGATGCTCTGGGTGGCAGCGGCGAGCAGATCGCGGTCATCATCGACAAAGGCGATGGTCCGGCAGGCGCTATCGGTCATGATGCCCTCCTGAGGCGGATCGAGAAGCTTGCACCGGTTTCAGGAAACCCGGCGTTCAGCTCACCGCCAAGATCGTTGATGATGTCGCGCGAAATCACCAGGCCCAGGCCCAGCCCGTCGCGTTTCGAGGTCGAAAAGGGCTGAAACAGCCGTTCGCGCATATCCTCTGTGAGGCCCGGCCCGTTATCGGCCACGGCGATGGCGGCGCTCTCGCTGTCGGCGTCCACCGATATGGTGATGACCGCACCTTTGCCGGTTGCCTCCAGCGCATTCTGGATCAGGTTGACCAGCACCTGTTCCAGCCGCATATGCTCGGCCATCACCGCAATTCCGGCATCGGGCTGTTCTTGTACAATTTGCGCATCGGCCTGTCTGATGGCATCACGCAGCAACAGCAGCGCCCCGTCAATCGCTGCCTGGACATTCACCGCGACCAGCTTTCCCGTGGCCTTTCGCGAAAAGCTCCGCAGTTCTTCGGTAATCCTGCCGATGCGTTCGGTAAGCCGCACGATCTGAGCAAAATTCTCCCCGACCGCCTTGTCCTTGTTCAGTCCGATCAGCTTTTCGCCATTTTCGGCATAGACCTTGATCGCGGAAACCGGCTGGTTGATCTCGTGACCGACCCCGGCGGCTACCTGGCCCAGCGTGGCGAGCTTGTTGGCCTGCTCAAGCTGCAGCCGCAATTCCTGCATCCGGGCATTGGCAAGGGCCTCGGCCTGCATTGCCCGGTTGCGACGGCGAATATAATAGAGTGCGCCCGCAATCAGCATCGCCATCAGCGCGATTATGACGAGGTATCGCGCCTGGGTTCTGGCGCGGGCAACCGGTTCGGCCAGCGATCCCAGAACATGGATTTGCCAGCCCGGCGGAGACTCCGAAATGGCCTCTCCATAGTCATAACCGGCGATACCCGCATCATCGATACGCCCCACCCGGCCATCGCGATACAGCGGCATGGTACGGATTTCCGGGATACTCAGCCGGTCCTGAAGCCTTGCCAGCTGCTCCGGATCTTCGGACAGCCGGCCCGCGCTTTGAAAACGCCAGCTGGCATTGCTGGTAATCAGGATGATGCCTTCGGGCGTAGTGACAAATACCGGCTGCTGGGCGCGCCGCCACTGGTCCTCCAGTGTGTCGAACTCGACCTTCACGACCATGACGCCCATCGCCTTGCCGTCAATCTGAATGCGCCGCGCGATATAGAGGCCGGGCCGGTTGCTGACCGTTCCCAGCGCAAACTGCTCCGACGATCCGGCCTGCATCGCCTCCATGAAATAGGGGCGAAAATCATATTGGGCGCCGACAAAACTGGTCGGCAAGCGCCAGTTGCTCGCCGCCAGCGTCAGGCCGTCGCGATTCACCAAATAGATGGCGGCGGCCTCGATCTCTTTCGCCAGTGCTTCAAGGCGAAGGTTGAACTTGCGGTTCGATGCGGATTTGTCGAGCAGCAGGTCGGCGGCATCGGGGGAGTCGGCGAGGGTGAGGGGGACCAGCCGAAACTTTTCGAGTTCGCTCTGCAATACAGCTGAATAGAGTTCGGCTGCCCGGTTGAGCCTTTGCCGTTCGGCGGCAATTGCGCTTCGTGTCGCGATCATGTCTGCAATCGCAACAATACCGAACAGCACCAGCGCGGACACGCCGATTACAGCGGCAATTCTCAGCCGGGAACGCGCCGCGCGCGACTCCTGAATTTCGCCAGCCTTGTGCTCCATGAGAACGCCTTTGTGCGGATTTCCGCACAGCGGGTAAAGCAATTGTGCGAAAAACCACACAAATTTGCCGTTGTAATTTCAATTAATTGTTTGTTTTCAATTTCTTGGTGCGCCTGCATTTTCCTTGGGCGCGTTGATCGAGGCCGGTTAGGCTTTTGTCGAAACATGGGTGTCAAGCGAGCGAACGACTCGCAGATTTTGCACAGGTTCGGGGGATAGATGATGGGTGGCGGTACAACAGCGCAGGCCGAAACAGGTCGCCGCAAATTCTATCAGCATCTCTATTTCCAGGTGCTCACAGCCATCGCGGGCGGCGTTCTTGTCGGCCATTTCTATCCAGATTTCGGGGCATCGCTGAAACCGCTGGGCGACGGCTTCATCAAGCTGGTGAAGATGATCATCGCGCCGGTGATCTTCCTGACCGTTGCCACCGGCATTGCCGGGATGCGCGACATGAAACAGGTGGGCAGCGTCGCCGGCAAGGCGATGGTCTATTTCCTCTTCTTCTCGACCCTGGCACTCGTCATCGGTCTGGTCGTGGCCAATGTCGTGCAGCCAGGGGCGGGGCTCAACATCGATCCGGCGACGCTCGATCAGGGCGCTGTCAGCGAATACGCCCACAGCGCCGAAGAACAGACCATCTCCGCCTTTCTTCTCGATATCATTCCGACAACCGTGCTCAGCGCGCTGACCGAAGGTTATATTCTTCAGGTCCTGCTGGTGGCGATCCTGTTCGGCGTCTCGCTCGCGGCCACCGAACAGACCTCGCGCCCTGTCATCAAGCTGCTCGAATCCGCCAGCGGCGCGATCTTTCATCTGGTGCACATGCTGATGAAGCTGGCCCCGATCGGTGCATTTGGCGCGATGGCCTTTACCATCGGCAAGTTCGGGATCGGGTCGATCGCCAATCTGGCCGCGCTGATCGGCACTTTCTACCTGACCTCACTGCTGTTCGTCATCGTTGTGCTGGGCATAGTTGCGCAACTGGCCGGATTCTCGATCTTTCGCCTCATCGCCTATCTCAAGGCAGAGTTGCTGCTGGTGCTGGGCACATCCTCATCCGAAGCAGCCCTGCCCAGCCTGATGGAAAAGATGGAGATGGCTGGCTGCCGCAAGGCGGTTGTCGGGCTGGTCGTGCCGACCGGCTATTCCTTCAACCTGGACGGCACCAATATCTACATGACGCTGGCGGCCCTGTTCATTGCCCAGGCAACGGGCGTCGAACTCTCATGGGGCGACCAGCTGCTGCTGGTATCGGTCGCAATGATATCATCCAAGGGCGCCGCAGGCGTAACCGGGGCAGGCTTTGTGATCCTGGCCGCAACCCTGTCGGTCGTGCCTTCGGTGCCGGTTGCCGGCATGGCGCTCATCCTCGGCATCGACAGGTTCATGAGCGAGTGCCGGGCGCTCACCAATTTCATCGGCAATGCCGTTGCCACCATCGTCGTGGCACGCTGGGAAAAGGCGCTGGATGTCGACCGGCTGCGCGATGCACTGAGCGGCAAACCGCTCGCACCCCTCGATACTCAACCCGGCGAAGTGGCGCTTGCCCTGACGCCCGGACAGCTGGCGGTGGAAAATGACCCTGATTGATCGCAGATCGCTCTTGGGCGCAGGGACCATGCTTGCCCTAGCCTCCCGCCCCGCTCTGGCAGCGGAGGCGGCTGGCGCGCATAGCGAGGAAATCCTGCTCTGGCCCGGACGTGCACCGGGCAAGGGCGGGGTCAGCGGTCCCGAAGTCATTGGCAGCTCCGGTTCCGGATTTGGCGCGATGTCGAACATCGCAACACCGCGCATGCGGGTCTATCGCCCGGAACAGCCCAATGGCCGCGCCATTGTGACCATGGGCGGCGGCGGCTATTTCCGCATTCAGCTGTGGAAGGAAAGCACTCCGGTTTCCCGCTGGCTTCAGCAGGGCGGAACGACCGTATTTGAACTGATCTATCGCCTTCCCAATGATGGCTGGGAGCCGGTCGCTCCGTTCATGGATGCGCAGCGGGCAATGCGGATTATCCGCTCGCGGGCGGGGGAGTTCGGCATCGACCCCAACCAGATCGGTGTGCTGGGCTTTTCGGCAGGCGGGCATCTTGCCGGAATGGCTGCAGTTCAGCCCGATGCCGCCTATTATTCGGGCTCGGATGGCGCGGAATCATTTTCCGCACGGCCCGATTTCGCGGCGCTGCTATTCCCGGTCATCACCATGCGCAGGCCGTTCGATACTACGCGGACCAAGCGCGAAATCATCGGCAAGGAACCCGATCGCAAGCTGGTAGAGCGCTGGTCGGTCGACACCCATGTCGATGGGGCGACACCGCCGGTCTTCATGGTCCAGGCACTCGACGATCCGATAACGCCATCGGATCACTGTCTGGCGATGTTTAACGCTATGCGAGCGAAGCAAAGGCCGGTAGAAATGCATTTTTTCGAGAAGGGCGGACATGGATTTGGTCTGGGCGAGTCTGGGGAACTCATCGCCCAATGGCCGGGCCTGTTCGATACATGGGTGAAAAGCCGGACGGACAGCAATCAGGCTGCATCCGGCAATGAAGAATAATATCGGGAGGTAAACATGAAAAAAACACAGCTTATCAAATGCTTGCTAATGGGTTCGACGATCATGATGACGTCGACATCCGTCTTTGCCCAGGATGGGCAGAGCGACAATGCCGCGGCTGCGGAAGACGATCCCGTCATCGTCGTTACCGGCTCGCAGGTTCAGGGCTCGAAGATCAACGACGTTCTGCCGGTAACCGTTCTCGATGAGGCGGCTATCGAAACCACCGGTGCCGGATCGGGCGAAGAACTGTTCCAGGCCATTCCGCAGGTCGGCCAGGCCAATTTCAACGAGCAGAACACGACCGGCGGCGTCAACGGCGCACGCGGTGACATCGCATCGATCAACCTTCGCGATCTGGGCACGGGCAACACGCTTTTGCTGATCAACGGTCGCCGCATGGTGCTGCACCCCGGCTTCCAGACAGAATTGCTGGTTCCCGTTGTTTCGCCCGACACCAATGAAATCGCACCCGGCAGCGTGAGGCGTCTGGAAGTGCTGCGCGACGGCGCATCTGCCGTCTATGGCGCGGACGCTGTCGCCGGTGTGATCAACACCCAGCTTCGCGGCAAGATGCGTGGCGGCTTTGTCGAAGCCGAAGTGCGCGCGTCCGAAGGCACCAGCCTGTACAGCACCGAGTTCAGCGCAGGCTTTGGCTTCGATTTCGCGAAGGGAAGGGGCAACCTCACCCTTTATGGCGGCTATTTCTATGAAAATGGCGCACCGTCAACGATGCGCGACTATTCGTCCAATGATAATCTTACCCCGTTTCTGGTGGGCACGCCATTTGAGGGCGATTCCCAGTTCAACAACGTGTCGACCATCACGCCGTTCGGCCAGTTCGACATTCAGCTCAGCAACGTCAACAATCGCACAAGGCTGGGCGATGACGACTTTTTCCTGACGCCCTGCGCTCTGTTCGGTCCGACCGGCCAGCCCGCCGATGGACGTTTTCTGGATCTGGGCAATGGTCTTTGTGCCGATAACGGCACGTCGGCTCCTGTCGAGCAGCGCTACAATACCAATTTCGGCGGCGATCTTTTCTCGGAAAAGGATCGCTATAATTTCGCCGCGCTGTTCAGCTATGAACTGAGCGATTCGGTCGAATTCTATTTCGAAGGCAGCTTTTACCGCACCAAGAGCCAGCGCCTCAACGATGCGTCGGCCAACTTGACGGCGGTGCCATTCGGCATTTCCAAAAATGCCTATTGGAACCCGCTGGGCGCAACGACCCTGCTCGATGGTTCGCCCAATCCCAACCGCATTCCCAATCTGGTCGGCTCATCAAGCTCGATTCCCGCCAGCGGTGCTGACCTCATCATGGAACGCTATCGTTACGTCGATGTCGGCAACCGCCTCGTCACCGTCGACAAGAACACCTATCGACTGGTCGCCGGTTTCCGGGGCAATTTCGGTGACTGGGATTTCGATACCGGCTTTGTCTATTCGCAGGCCAACAGCCTCGACCTTGCCAAGAACCGTGTGTCGCTGACCAACATCCAGAACCTTATCAACCGCAACACGCCGGACGCCTACAACCCGTTCAATGGCGGCTGTCTGGACAATGTGAATGAAGGCGATTGCACGCCCAATCCGGACAGTGTCCTGGAAGAAGCCCGGATCGATGTGTTCCGCAAGGGCGAGACCACCCTTGCGCTGGCCGACTTCAAGCTTTCGCGGAACAATCTGTTCACCCTGCCTGCGGGCGATGTCGGCGTGGCGACGGGTGTCGAGTTCCGCCGCGAGACGTTCATCGATGATCGCGATCCCCGGCTTGATGGCACCATTACCTTCACCGACAGCATCACCGGCGAGTTTAACGGCAGTGACGTCCTGGGATCCAGCCCGTCGCCCGACACCAGCGGCAGCCGCAATGTCTATTCGGCCTATGCGGAATTCCTGATTCCGGTCGTGTCCGAAGACATGGAAATTCCGATGGTGAATTCGTTCAACGTCCAGCTTGCCGGTCGCATTGAGCGTATTGCCGACATCAAGGAAACCGCCGCCGTGCCGCGTGTGGCCGCTGCCTGGAGTCCGGTGAGGGGCCTTCTGTTCCGTGGTGCATGGTCGCGGGCATTCCGCGCGCCGAACCTTGTCCAGGTCAATGACGAGGGCACAACCCGGGTCAATACGCGTGACGATTATGTCCGCTGCCAGGCCCAGGTCGAAAAGAACCAGCTTTCCGACCTTGGCGCGTGTAGCGGGGTCGGCACCGTCAGCCTGCGCACCGGCACGCAGAACCTGAAGCCCGAAAAGTCCGAGAGCATCAATTTCGGTCTGGTTCTTGAGCCGGACTCGGTTCCTGGCCTGACCCTGACCGTCGATTATTGGCGCGTCCGTCAGAACGGAATTGTCGGGGTGTTCGGGGATGACAATGCCATCGCGCTGGACCTGCTGCTGCGCCAGCAGGGCAGCAGCAACCCCAATGTCATCCGCAACGCACCCGAGGCAGACGATATCACGCTGTTCACCGGCACTTCGCTGGCACCGGCAGGATCGATCATTCAGGTGCTCGATCCCTATCTGAACCTCGACAGCCGCGTCTCCAAGGGCTGGGACTTTGGCTTCTATTATGACCTGCCCGATTTCGGCATTGGCGATATTCGCCTGCGCCTGAATGCCGCGCGTCTGAAATCCTTCTTCCAGACGCCGGGACCGGAAGGTCAGCTGCTGCTCGATGCCATTGCCAGCAATGTCCTGCCGACCGAAGTCGCCGTTGGCGGCATTGGCGAGCTGATCGAGATTGAGGGACGTCCGAAATGGCGTCTCAGCGGCTCGGTCAACTGGAGCAAGGGGCCGGTCGATATTTCGCTGTTCGGCAAATATATCGACCATGTCTTTGATACCAGCGCCACCAACGACGTGACCGGCGAATTCTATCGCGTGGATGACATGTTCACGCTGAATGCGTCGATCAGCTACACCTTCAAGAACAAGGGCGCGCTCGACGGCACGCGGATCAAGTTCGGCGTCAACAATGTGTTTGATACCGATCCGCCGCTGGCCGATGAATCGCGCGGCTTCTTCTCGGAATTGCACAGCGCAAGGGGTCGTCAGTTCGTCGCGGAAATTCGCAAGAAGTTCTGATACGCTGACGGCAAAGGGGGAAAAGGGAGCGCTCCATCAGGATCGCTCCCTTTTTTGCGTCTGGCCCTCGCAGAATAAGTTAGGCTTATATCTGTTGCAGCCCGGCCATATCTCGCTAGACTGGCCATGAACTTCGCGCGGCGGCATGTTTCGCCTGCGCATGCAATGGCGGCAGAGGATGCATTATGGCCTTTCAGCTCACAATCAACGGAAAGCAGCACGATTTCGACGTGCCGGGGGATATGCCGCTCCTGTGGGTGCTGCGCAACGAACTGGGCATGGTCGGCACGAAATTCGGATGCGGCATGGGTCTGTGCGGTGCCTGCACCGTGCATGTCGATGGCATGGCGGTGCGCTCCTGTTCCTATCCGGTGGGCGCCGTCGGCGAGGCGAAGATAACGACCATCGAGGCGCTTGAAGAGAGCGCAGTCGGTCGCGCGCTCCAGCAGGCATGGCTCGACGAGGACGTGATGCAGTGCGGCTATTGCCAGGCTGGCCAGCTGATGAACGCCAGCGCCTTTCTGGCCGACAATCCCGATCCCAGCGATACGGAGATTGAGGAAGCGATGAGCGGCAATATCTGCCGCTGCGCCTGTTACACGCGGATCCGCAAGGCCATCTCGCTGGCCGCGAAGCAGGGAGATGCGGCAAATGCCTGATCAGACCGAAATTCGCGACATGCCATCAAATGTCAGCCGCAGGACGATGCTCAAGGTCAGTGCGCTGGCCGGGGGCGGGCTGATGCTGAGCGCTGCAATGCCCATGGCCGTTCGCGCCGCTGTGGCGGGCGAGCGCGGAGTGGCGATGCTCAACGCCTTTGTGAAAATCACTGCCGACGACATGATCACCATCGTCTCCAAAAACCCAGAAATAGGGCAGGGGATCAAGACCTCTCTGCCGATGATGATCGCCGAGGAAATGGACGCCGACTGGGACCGGCAGGTGAAGATAGAGCAGGGCGATCTCGATCAGCAAAGCTATGGCCTGCAGATCGCTGGCGGCAGCACCGCAACCCCGATGAACTGGATTCCCATGCGCCAGGCCGGGGCGGCGGCGCGGCATATGCTGATCGCGGCCGCTGCGAAGCGCTGGTCGGTCGATGCATCCGACTTGGCGACCGAAAAAGGCAAGGTCATCGACAAGGCGGGCGGGCGTTCGATCAGCTATGGCGAACTCGCTGCCGATGCCGCCACCATGGCGGTTCCCGACCCGGATTCGCTGACGCTCAAGGACCCGGCGGCCTTTACGATTATCGGACGTTCGATTGGCGGCATTGACAGCCCCAAAATCGTCAAGGGCAAGCCGGTATTCGGCGTCGATACCATGCTGCCCGGCATGCGCTATGCCGCCTTTGAGCGCGCACCGGTATTCGGGGCACGGCTGAAATCGGCGGATATTGCCGAAGCGGAAGCGGTACCCGGCGTCGAAAAGGTGCTGGTGATGAAGGGCGGCGAAGACCCGTTGCTGCTGGTCGATGGCGTAGCGATCATCGCGAGCAACTGGTGGACCGCCAACAAGGCGCGCGAAAAGCTCAAGATCGAATGGGACAATGGCGAGTGGGGGAGCCATTCCAACGAATATTATGACAGCACCGCCGCGCGCCTGCTGTCCGGCATTCCGGCTGAATATGGCACGAATGACGGCGATGTCGATACCGCCTTTGCCAGCGCCGAAACGGTGCTGGAGGCGGACTATGCCTATCCCTTCCTGGCGCATGTGCCGATGGAGCCGCAAAACTGCACGGCCCTGTGCCATGACGATGGATCAATGGAAATCTGGGCGCCCACCCAGGCACCGGGCCGGGCGCAAACCAGCGCAGCATCAGTGGCAGGCATCGCGCCTGAAAAGGTAAAAGTGCACATCACCCGCATGGGCGGCGGCTTTGGAAGACGGCTGAGCAATGACTATGTCAGCCAGGCAGCGGCCATCGCCGCGAAAATGCCCGGCATCCCGATCCAGCTGATCTGGAGCCGGGAAGACGATGTCCGAAGCGATTTCTATCGGCCGGCTGGCTGGCACAAGCTGCGCGCCGCGCTGAACGGATCGGGCGAACTGACCGGTTTTGAGGATCACTTCGTGACCTTCACCACCAATGGCAAGATCCCCATGCCCGCAACGATGTTCGATGCCGAATTCCCGGCGAAATTCGTTCCCAATCTGCGCTATGGCACATCGACAATCGAAACGCGCGTGCCCCTGGGGTCATTGCGTGCGCCGCGTTCCAACGCCTTTGCCTTCGCCTTCCAGTCCTTTCTCGACGAGATTGCCCACGCACAGGGACGCGACCTGCCGGCCCTGTTGCTGGAACTGCTCGACGGCAAGGACCAGCTGCCCGATGAGCGGATGCAGATGGGCGTTCGTCCCGGCTTCAACCCGCCCCGCGCCGCTGGCGTTATCCGCAAGGCCATGGAGATGGCTGACTGGCAGACGCCGTCGCCAGCTGGCCGCGCCAAGGGGCTGGGCTTTTACTTCAGCCATCAGGGCTATTTCGCCGAAGTGGTCGAGGCGAGCCTATCCAGTTCGGGCGAGATCGAGGTCCATCATGTCTGGGTGGCGGGCGATGTCGGCAGCCAGATCGTCAATCCCTTTGGCGCGCTGAACCAGGTGCAGGGATCGGTGATTGACGGGCTGGGGCAGGCGGTTGCCCTGTCAATCAAGCTGAAGGACGGAGCGGTCGAACAGTCGAATTTCCATGATTATCCGGTGCCGCGCATGCCGTTTACCCCAAAGATCGACGTGGAATTCGTCAAGACGGATTATCCGCCGACCGGCCTTGGCGAACCGGCCTTGCCGCCAGTTATTCCTGCGCTGACCAATGCCCTGTTCGCGCTGACCGGCAAGCGTATCCGCAACCTGCCGATTGATACGAGCCAGCTGACCGCATCATTCTGGCCCGATCATCATGGCCTTGTCATCGGGACATCAGGCGTTTCGCCAGTATAGCCAGTTCTTCGGGCGTGTCGGCGTCTGACAGTTCGTCGGTGGCAGTCTCAACGATTGTCACATTCTGTGCGGATCGCAGCAGCGCCGATGCACCGCGATCCCCGGTGAGCGCAGCGAGTGCGCCGAAATAATCGGCGGGAAAGCATGCCGGGATCCCCTTGCGGCCATCGGCATGAAGCACCGCTGCCGGACGTCCGGGTTCCACCTGCTCAATCAGCGCACGCAGCGTTTCGATGCGCACAAATGGCATATCGGCCAGCATCAGCAATAGCGTGCTCGACCTGCGTTGTTGCGCGATCCTTGCGGCTATGGCCACCGATGACGACAATCCGGCCATGGGGTCGGGATTGATTGCCAGCTCGACCATTTCGGCAGCCAGTGCAGCCTCCGCAAAGCGCGGCGAGGGCGTTCCGGTTACCAGAACCGGCGTGCCGCATTGCACCGAAATGGCGGTATCGAGCGCCCATGCTCCCAGCGGTTTGCCGCCCAGCATCGCATCGAGCTTGTCCCCGCCAAAGCGCGTGGACAGGCCCGCGGCGAGCAGGGCGATCGTCACCGGACCGTGCATGACCGTCATGACAGGTGCGGATGCAGGGCCTCATATGCCCCGACCACATCGGCCAGCACGGAAAGGGCCAGCACCGCCGGATCGCGCGCGCGCGGGATAAGGCCTATGGGCGAACGGATCCGGTCCAGCTGCTCGGCGTCTCGTCCCGATGCGGCAAGACGCTCCAGCCGCGCCGTGCGTGCCGGTGCACCGCCCTGCGCACCGATATAGAAGCAGGGCATATCAACTGCCCATTCGAGCAAGGCATGCTCCCATTCATGGTCATGAAACAGCAGCAGCACAGCCGTCCAGCGGTCTGCAGACAATCCGGCAGGGACAGCGCCGAGATGCAGAGCCTTGCCTGCCTCTCGCCAGTCCATGGCGATGCCCTGCGCTTCGGCAAGCCTGGCCAGCGCATCGCATTCTGCACCGCTTCCCATTACCAGCAGGCGCAGCGCGGGCATGAAACGCCTTTCGGCCATAGGCGACGACGCTTGCGGGGGCAAGGGAAGGGGGAGGGATGCCGGTCGCCTTGCCTCCAGATCGTCCCTTGCCCGTTGCAGCATCTGGCGGTCGGGGCGCGGATCGATCAATATGTCGAGCCCCGATCCGCAGGGCAGGCGGAAATCGACAAAGGGCGAACCCTTGCCATAGCGCAACAGCCTGACTTTTCGGTCCGCCATCGCCAGTTGCGATTGCGCGGCCAGTTCTGAATTTAGGCAATTATCGGCCATGTCTCCGGCCATGGTGCCGTCACGGCCTATGGCGAGCTGTGCGCCGCAGCGCCGGGAGAAACTGCCATCGATGCCGACAATGGTGCAGAGCGCGGCACCACGGGTTGCGGCATAATACAGGGCCTGATGGTCGGCGGGGATCATGAAACCGCCTAGATCTCCGCCGACAGCTTGGCTTCCTGCCACAGCGCTTCCTTGGCATTAAGGTCCAGATCAGCAAATTCTTCCCCGGCAATCGCCTCCATGATCCTGAACCGCCGCTCGAACTTGGCATTGGCGGCACGCAGGGCATCTTCGGCGGAAACCCCCGCATGGCGGACGACATTGACTGCGGCAAACAGCAGGTCGCCTGCTTCCTCGATACGCTCGGCATCGGTTTGCGCGGCCTGCAATTCGGCTATTTCCTCATGCACCTTCGCAATGGCACCATCTGCATCGTTCCAGTCAAAGCCGGTTCTGGCCGCCCGCTTTTGCAGCTTCTGTGCGCGCATCAGCGCAGGCAGGGCGAGCGCGACACCATGCATGGCGCTGTCGGCGCCATCGGCCTCGCGCTCATCTGCCTTGATATCTTCCCAGTCCCAGTCCTCCTGGCGTGTCTCGCCGAAGATATGCGGATGCCGGCGCTCCATCTTGTCGCAAATGCTGGTTGCAACGTCACCGATGGCGAACAGTCCGGCTTCTTCGGCCATGCGGCTGTGAAACACGACCTGCAGCAGCAAATCGCCAAGCTCGTCCTTCAGCGCATCCATATCATCGCGGGCAATGGCATCGGCGACTTCATAGGCTTCCTCAATCGTATAGGGCGCAATCGTCGCGAAATTCTGCGCGACGTCCCATGGACAGCCATGGTCAGGATCACGCAGCCGCGTCATGATCGCGACCAGACGCCCGATAGCCTGCATCGCATCATTGCCGGTCATTTCCTCGACAGGGGGCTGATTCACGAATATCTCCGAATGTTCGATAATATATATTATGTTAAATTATAGATGCTATTGCGGAGGCACCAGCCGCATCACATCCCCCTCGACATCCCAGCTTTTGAGCGCTGAAAGAAAATTCATTCCGAGCATGTTGGTGTCGCCAAAACTTTCCGACACGATGACCGGCAGGTTGCGGATGACAATGCCGCCGATCTGCACTTCCGGAATGACAGCGCGCCATGCCTGGACCGTACCATTCGCAGTATCTACCATGACCGGAAATGCGGACTGGTCGACTTTAATCCCTGCCGCCTCCATCGTCTCGAAGGTCACGGCTGACGTCGTCGCACCGCTATCAATGAGAAACTCCACGGAATCTCCGTTGATCGTGCCCCTGGCGTAGAAATGGCCATCATTTTGCTTGCGCAACTGCATGACCTTTCCAGCCAGCTCAATCTGGCCGCCAAAGCCGATCTCTGCCTTGAGCCGCGTCCAGACCTGTCCCATCTCGCTGCGAAAACTCATGATGAGCACGATCAGCGCAAATATGCCTACCCAGGTGATTGCCATGCGAAACATGTCACGCATCGGTATGGCGCGCGAGATCAGCGCACTGCCGACGAGCACCAGTAGCAGCACCGCATAGATCAGCCTGAGTGAGTCATCGACCAATTGAAATTGTCATCCTAAAGTATTGAAATAAAGTCAAAATTCTACAATTAGTCCATCAAAGCCGGGCTCGATCCCGTCACCGGTTGTAGCAAGCACGGTGCGATAATCCATGCTCTTGTCCATATGGGTCAGCACCGTGCGTCTTGCATGGCATTGTGTCGCGAGTTCGAGCGACAGGTCCAGATGGGCATGGGTCGGGTGCGGATCACGGCGCAGGCAGTCAACGACCAGCAGATCGCAGTCGGCATAGCATTGCAGCATTTCCCCGGTAACTTCACTGAAGTCTGTCGCATAAACCATTGATATATTGTCGGCTTCAAACCGCAGGCCGGTTGACAGAACCGGCCCGTGCGGCTGATCCACGGCGCGAACCGAAAAGCCCTGAATGGCCTGATGATCATCCAGATAATTGGCCGTCACCATGGCCGGATAGCCCCGATTGCCGGTAAAGGCATAGTCGAAGCGGCGCTGCAGGCTGTCCATGCAATAGGCCCGTCCATAGCCGGGCAATGGACTGCGCCGTCGATGGTAAAGGCCGCGCAGTTCGTCAATACCATGGCAATGATCGGCATGATCGTGCGTCCAGATCACCGCATCCAGATCGGCGATATTCCGGGCCAGCAGCTGATGGCGGAGATCTGGCGAGGTATCGACCAGAATTCGCCTGCCCGCCGCATTTTCAACGATGATGGAAACCCTTGTCCGCCGGTTGCGCGGTTCGGCGGGATCACACTGCCCCCAGTCATTGCCAATTCTGGGAACACCCGCTGATGTACCCGAGCCCAGCATGATCAGCTTCATGGATTTGCGCGGGAAAACAGGCGGTAGAAATTGGCTGCGCTGCTGTCGCACAGCCCCTCAAAGCTCTCGCCGCGCAGATCAGCGAGAAAGCGCGCCGTATCGGCCACGAACGCTGGCTCACCAGTCTTGCCGCGATGCGGAACCGGGGCCAGGAACGGAGCGTCGGTCTCCACCAGCAGCCTGTCGTCAGGCAGTTCGCGTGCAACGGCCTGCAAATCCCTGGCGTTTTTGAACGTCACGATCCCCGAAATCGAGATGTAGAGCCCGAGATCGAGCATTTTCGCCGCGAAATCGGCGCTTGCCGTGAAACAGTGGATCAGGGCAGGGAACGCCCCCTTCCCCATTTCCTCGGCGATGATCGCGGCGGTGTCGTCCTCGGCATCGCGGGTATGGACGATCAGCGGCAGGCCGGTCTCGCGCGCCGCGGCGATATGGGCGCGAAAGCAGCGCTTCTGCTGATCCCGATCACTATGGTCGTAATAATAGTCGAGACCGGTTTCGCCGATGCCGATGACGCGATCATCGCCCGATGCCCGGGCGACCAGCTTCTGCCTGTCCATATCGGCATGGGCATCGGCTTCGTGCGGATGGATGCCGATACTGGCCCAGATATCGGCATGGGCATGCGCGGTGCCGGTGATCATGTCCCACTCGCTCTCGCGGGTGGAAATGTTGAGCATCGCGGTAACGCCCGCATTGCGCGCATTGGCGAGAACCTCGTCCTTGCGCTCGCCAAGCCCCTTATAATCCAGATGACAGTGCGAATCGACGAGCATCAGGACGGCTGCTCCGCCTCTTCGGGCATATCGAGCCGGGGAAAGATCGGCTGTGGCTGTTCCAGTCGGAAATCGCCGTCAATCAGGGCGCTCATCCAGTCCGGATCGGACAGGGAGGCAAAATCGCGCTGATCGGGCGCAATTCCCATCTGGTCGAGAAGCCGTGCAGCAGCCTCCGGCACGACCGGCTGGATCGCTATGGCCAGCGCCCGCACCGCCCGGAACAGCGTCATCAGCACCGCCTGCATCCGCTCCGGATCGGATTTCTTCAATGCCCAGGGTGCCTGCTCATCAACATATTGATTGCAGGCGAAAACGGCACGCATCCAGGCCTCCAGCCCTTGCGAGAAGTTCAGCGCGGCAAATTCCTTCGGCAGCTCGGTACCGGTCGCGCCCAGCACCAGATCGAGCAGCTGCCGGTCGGCATCATTGTCAGCCGTCCGCACCAGTGCGCCGTCCATATTCTTGAAGATCATCGACAGGCTGCGCTGCGCCAGATTGCCAAAGCTGTTGGCGAGATCGGCATTGGCGGTGCGGACAATGGCCTCGGGCGAATAGCTGCCATCCTGGCCGAAACTCACCTCGCGCAGCAGGAAATATCGAAGCTGATCAACGCCAAAGGCATCGGCAAGAGCCAGCGGATCGACGACATTGCCGACCGATTTCGACATTTTCTCGCCCTTGTTGAGCAAGAAGCCATGGCCGAACACCTGTCTTGGCAGTGCAACACCCGCGCTCATCAGAAAGGCAGGCCAATAGACCGCATGGAAGCGGACAATATCCTTGCCGATGAGGTGCAGGTCCGCCGGCCAGAATTTCCCGAACAGCTCGGTTTCATCGGGATAGCCAAGGCCGGTAATATAGTTGGTGAGTGCATCGACCCAGACATACATGACATGGTCTTCGCTGCCCGGAACCTTCACGCCCCAGTCAAAGCTGGTGCGCGACACCGAAAGGTCATTGAGGCCGCCCGAGACGAAATTGACGATCTCGTTGCGGCGGCTGTCCGGTTGAAGAAATTCAGGATTGTCGCGATAGAGCGCCAGCAAGGGTTGCTGATAACTCGACAGCCGGAAGAACCAGCTTTCCTCGACAGTCCATTCGACCGGTGTTCCCTGGGGCGAGAGATTTTCGCCGCCCTCCCCTGCAATCAGTTCCTTTTCGTCATAATAGGCCTCGTCGCGCACCGAGTACCAGCCTTCATAGCGATCCAGATAGAGATCGCCATTGGCCGCCATGGCGTCCCATATCGCCCTGCTGGCGCGATGATGCTCCTCCTCCGATGTCTGGATGAAGCGATCATAGGAGATATTAAGCCTGTCACACATATCTATGAAATATTGTGACATTTCACTGGCCAGCTGCGCTGGCGTGATGTCCAGCTCGCGCGCTTTTTGATACATTTTCAGGCCATGAACATCGGTTCCGGTCTGAAACCGGACATCGCGGCCCATCAGCCGCTGGAAACGGGCGATGACATCTGCGGCAATCGCCTCATAGCCATGGCCGATATGCGGACGGCCATTGGGATAGCTGATTGCCGTGGTGATATAATAGGGTTGAGCCATGGCAGTGCGTTATTGTCTCGCCACGGCTGACGCAAGTGCCAGTTGCGGGAATGCCCGCCGCTTGCGCTATCTGCGCGGGGCAATATCGGCGAGCAGCCCGCCTATGCGATAGGTGACGCTCTGCGGATCGAGATTGAGGATGATGCTGCGCGCGGCAATATCGCTGATCTCTCGCCAGGCCGCGATGCCATGCGGCAGGCGATCGCCGCGCAAATGCCGCGCCGAACGTGCCGCAAAGCCCGGAGCATAGCGCAGGAAGGCCAGAAACCGGTCCTTCTGCCCCTTCCCCGCCATCAGCGCCGCGAGCGCGATGCGCCCCTGCTGGTCATGATCGCCCTGTTTCACGATCTGGCGCATGATCTGGTCGATGCGCGGCATATCCAGCCCGGCATAGGCGAGCGCCTGCCCCGGTGCGCCTTCGCCAATGCGAACCAGCGCCTCGACCTCCCTGTCGCCCAGATCGGGCCTTGCCAAGCGGATCGCCTGCGCCATGTCACCATCATCAAGCGGCGCGAAGCCCAGCGTCAGGCAGCGCGACCGGATTGTCGGCAGCAGCCCGCCGGGATTATGGCTGACCAGGAAGAAAAATGTGCCCGGCGGCGGCTCCTCAAGGCTCTTGAGCAGGGCATTGGCCGCGTTGCGCTCCATCAGGTCCGCCGGATCAATGATGATCGCGCGGCGGTCGGACAGGCTGGGTCGCATGGTCAGGCGACGGATCAGCTGCCGGATCTGATCGACCTTGATGTTGCGCGCCAGGTCAAAGGGCTTGCCATCGGCCTGCTTGCGCGCCTCCTTGTCGTCCTTTGCGCCCAGCCTGAGATAATGGCAGTCAGGATGGCGGTCCTCTGCGATCATCTGGGAGGTTGGGCTGTTCTGGGACACAGCCAGTCCGGACGACAGGCGTTCATCCTGTGGCGCAAGCAGAAAGGCCGCCGCGCGCCGCGCGAAATGGCTCTTGCCCAGCCCTGCTGGACCCGCAAGCAGCCAGGCATGATGCAGACGGCCACTGGCAAAGGCTTGAAAAAACGCGGTTTCCGCAGCATCATGGCCGACAAATGCAGTCATGACGTCACGCCGCCATCATCGTGCAACAGCGGCTCGACAAGCGCGATAATCCGCCGGTGCACCTGCTGCTCGTCGCCACTGGCATCCACGCGCTTCACCCGGTCGGGCTCGGCATCGGCAATCGTTTCAAAGGCCGCATTCACGGCGGCATGAAAGCTGCTTTCCCGCCCGCCAATGCGATCTTCCGCGCCGCCATCGCGCGTCCTGGCGCGCGCCGTGCCAGCGCCTGCGGGAAGATGCAGCATCAGGGTGAGATTAGGCAGAAAGCCCTTGCTGCCAATCTGGTGCAACTGCATCACCATTTCGTCGCCCAGACCGCCGGCAAAGCCCTGATAGGCACGGCTGGAATCGACAAAGCGATCGGAAAGTACCCATTTTCCGGTCTCCAGTGCGGGCCGGATCAGCGATTCGACATGATCGGAGCGCGCGGCGGCAAAGAGCAGCGCTTCGGCACGCATATTCCACCCCTCCCCCTCAGCATTAAGCAGCAGCGTGCGAATAGCCTCTGCACCCGGCGTTCCGCCCGGTTCGCGTGTTAAAACCAGTTCTCTATCATGGCCTTCAAGCCACTGTTTCAAAAGCCTGATCTGGGTTGATTTGCCGACACCATCGCCGCCCTCGATAGAGATGAAGCGGCCCCGCATGATCTATCAGGCCCCGAACAGCGCCATCAGCCCGGCCCAGATGCGTGAAAAGAATCCGGCCTCGCCCACCGCTTCGGCGGCGACCAGCGGCATGACCTGATCGGGCATGTCGCCACCGGTCACGACCAGGCTGGCAATTTGCTGGCCCTCTGCAATGGGTGCCTTGACCGGTCCGTCATATACCACCTTCATGCGCATCGATCCGGTGTCGGCGATACGCGGCAGGGTCAGGGCCAGATCGCGCGGCGCGATCAGCGTCACCGAACGCGCATCGCCCTGCTGAACCTCTGCGGTTTCGACCTTCTGCCCCTTTTTGTAGAGCGGCATCGCCTTCCAGGACTTGAAGCCCCAGTTCATGAACTTGACCGATTCCTCGATCCGGCCATTAAAGCTGTCCAGACCGGCAACCACCATGATCAGGCGGCGGCCGTCCTGCTTCGCCGATCCGGTAAAACCATATCCGGCTTCGTCGGTATGTCCGGTTTTCAGGCCATCGGCACCGCGCACCTTGCCCAGCAGCGGATCGCGATTGGGCTGGGTAATGCCGTTCCAGCTGAAGCTGTCCTGCGCATAATAATCGTCATAGAGATCGGGAAAGTCCCGCGCCGTGGCGGTGGCAAGCGTTGCCAGATCGCGCGCGGTCACAAAGGTCGCCCCTTCGTCCGGCCAGCCATTGCTGTTGCCGAAATGGCTGTTCTCCATGCCCAGCTTCTTCGCCGCACGGTTCATCATCTGGGCAAAGGCCTCTTCCGATCCGGCAATCCCCTCGGCCAGAACGACACAGGCGTCATTGCCCGACAGCGTCACAATCCCGTGCAGCAGGTTCTTCACCGACACCGATTCGCCCTCGGACAGGAACATGGTCGAGCCCTGATTGTTCCATTTGCGCCACGTATCAGCGGCAACCCGGAACTTCGTATCCGGCTTGAGCTCACCCTTGCTGATCAGGTCAAAGGCGACATAGACCGTCATCATCTTCGCCATGGATGCGGGCGGAATGCGACGGTCGGCATCCTTGGCGAAAAGAACCGCGCCCGATGACAGGTCGGTCATATAGGCGATGGGGGCCGTGCTGTTATAATTGGGCGTCGCCGCCATGCTGGACGTTGCGCCGCAAACCAGAAGCAGCGAGGCGAAAATGCTGTTTTTCATGAAATATCCGGACCCAGGTTGATGCTTTCCTGCCCGGCCATGGGATCACATCCTAGTTGGCGCGCAGGATTCGTGCATCTCCATATCCGTTTCTGCGGGCGAGTTGAATGCCTTCCTGTGCGGCAGCCTCATTCGCATAGGGGCCATAGCGCACCCGCCACACCGTTCCGGCCTGGTTGGGCATGACCCGCGCACCGATTTTTCGCGCCAGATCATCGGCGCGCTCGCGCGAGCTGAACGCGGCGACCTGAACCACTACATCGGTCGAGGCAGAGCTGGACGCGGCTGGTGTCGGGGCGGCGGTGCGCGTTGGCGCACCCTCATTCTCTATGATGAAGCGACCGTCAGCCGAGGTCGTGGCGGATGCCGGTGCCGATGGTCCGGCGGGATAGCCCGGAGGCGGCCCGCCTGCCACCGCCATGCCCGGCACCATCCGTCCGGCAGGAGCAGGCGGCGGCGTTTTGCTGGTGAGCTTGCCGCGCAACACCTTCAGCAGCGATTCGGGTGTTTCAAGGCGCTCGGCCGCCTGCCCGCCACCGCGCAGCACCGCGCGCTCCTGCTCGGGCGGATTGACCCGGCGAACGCGAACCGCGGCAACACCACGCTCGACGATTCCCAATTGCCGCGCCGCGCCATAGGACAGGTCGATCAGCCGGTCGGGCGAGGACGGCCCGCGATCATTCAGGCGAACAAGGATCGTCGTGCCCGTGTCCAGATTGGTCACTTCGACATAGCTTGGCAGGGGCAGCGTGCGATGCGCGCCGGTCACGCCCTGCGGATCGAAAATCTCGCCATTGGCCGTCCGCCGACCGCCCAGTTCCGCGCCATACCAGCTGGCATAGCCGGTCTCGTCATAATTGAAGATATCCTGCGGCACATAGGTAATGCCCTGCATCTTGTAAGGCTCGCCGATCAGCACCGGATAATCGGCCACGACGCCCGCATCGCCCTGCGATGCCATGTTCGGGCGATCCGCCTTGCCGCCGCCAATCGTGCCGCATCCCGCAAGCAGGACAAGTGATGCAAGGGCAGCGGCCAGCGCTCCCTTGCCCGTTTCAACGCCTGATTTCATCAGCCAGCAACCCCACCGAAAGTGCATAGAAATTGGAACAGTTATAATCGAGTATCGCGCGATAATTGCGTGTCAGCAAATAGGCCGTTTCGCCCGGACCATCGGGTTCCAGCAGGCTGGCCTCCAGATCATCTTCGGGCCAGCTGCCCGCCAGCGGCAAAATGCCCAGAGCGCGCCATTCGGCCATGGTTTTCCAGCGGCTGTGCCGTTCAAACACGCGCTTGCAGCGGTCAAACGTCTCGGTATTGGCGATTACCGCACGGTCCAGCGTGGAGGGCACGGCGACTGCCACACCCCAGGGCTTGCCGCGCTCCCATCCGGCATTGACGAAATAATTGGCTATCGAGGCCAGCGCATCGGCCTTGCTCGACCAGATTTCGGCCTTGCCATCGCCATCGCCATCCTTGGCCAGCCGCAAATAGACCGAGGGCAGGAATTGCGGATAGCCAAAGGCGCCCGCAAAGCTGCCCTTGAGCACGGAGCGCGGTATGCCGCGATCGATCAGCTTGAGCACCGCGATCAGTTCGCCCTCAAACAGGTCGCGGCGGCGTCCTTCATAGGCCAGTGTTGCCAGTGCACGCGGCAGATCGGTGCTGCCGGTGATCGAGCCATAATTGGTCTCATGCCCGAATATCGCCACCACAATCGATCCCGGCACCCCGGTCTCGCGCTCGATATCGCTCAAATGACCGATTTCGGCCAGGTAGACGGCGCGCCCCTGGCGAATTTTCAGCGCATCGACATGCCGCGCCTTATAGGGCGCAAAGGGCGGTATCGGAGCATCATAGGGCGTTGGCGCAAAGCGGCGGTCCAGCGCGGCTATGTCATGATCATAGCGCAGGCCCGGCAGCACGGCGTCAATGGTGGCGCGGCTGACCCCTTCGGCTTCGGCACGAACCGCGACCTGGCCCAGATAATCCTCGAAACTGCCCGAGGGGGCCTGCATGGCCATGTCACCATCCGAACTCTCAGCAGCGGCGTCCGCTCCGCCCTCGACATGGGCGGGCGCATAGGCTCCGCTCATCAGCAGTCCGGCCATGGCGGCGGCGGCAAAGGCCTTGCGAAAAGGCATCAGGATCATGGGCAGCATCAGCATCGCGAATAATTCTGGCACATTGCGAACATATTGGGAATCCCCAAAGAAATGGTAATTCACGGCATATGTGCCACAAACAGGATGAACCGAATCTTAGCTTTGTCCTTTTCTTGCGCCTGATGCGCAAAAAGGCTTGGCAGATGGACATTGCCGCATGTAGAGCGCGAGCCGTTCATTCGGGGACAGGTGGCCGAGTGGTTTAAGGCAGCGGTCTTGAAAACCGCCGTGGGTGCAAGCTCACCGTGGGTTCGAATCCCACCCTGTCCGCCAGCATTTTCTTTGCCGCGTGTTCGGCACCATGCTAGCCTTCCTTGTCTGAGCGAAGGAGAGCGCCATGGCCCGTCCGTTCACCAAGGGACTGCAGGAAACGGGCAACGGAATATATGCCTATCTGCAGCCCGATGGCAGCTGGGGCTGGTCAAATGCCGGGCTGATCGTTGATGGCGACCAGTCGCTGCTGGTCGATACGCTGTTTGATGAGCGGCTGACCGGCGAGATGCTCGCGGCGATGCGCGACGCCACCGGGCTTGCCGCCGACGAGATAGGAACACTGGTCAACACCCATGCCAATGGCGATCACTGCCATGGCAATGGTCTGGTGCCCCAGGCAGAGATTATCGCATCGGCGGCAAGCGCGGCAGAGATGGACGAAGTCGGTCCTGAATTGCTGGCCATGATGATGGCCAATGCCGGGGCGATGGGCGAAGCCGGTGAATTCCTGTCCGACATATTCGGCGCGTTCGATTTTGCTTCGGTCAACATGCGCAAGCCAACGCGGACCTTTGACGATCACCTGCACCTGACGGTCGGCGACAAGCAGGTCGAGCTGATCAATGTCGGCCCGGCGCATACCGGGGGCGATGTGCTGGTGCATGTCCCGGACGACCGCACGGTCTTTACCGGCGACATATTATTCATTGAGGGCACACCGATCATGTGGGCAGGGCCGGTATCAAACTGGATCGCCGCCTGCGACCGCATTCTCGCCATGAAAGCGGAGACAATCGTGCCCGGCCATGGCCCTATCACCGACAGCCATGGGGTCCGGCAGGTCCGGGCATATCTGACCCATATCGACCGCGAAGCCCGCAAGCGCTTTGATGCCGGCATGGATGCGGAGCAGGCCGCTCTGGACATTTCCCTAGCCGAATTTCGACACTGGATCGATGCCGAGCGTATCGCAGTCAATGTCGACACGCTTTATCGCGAATATTCCGGAAGCAGCGCGGCGCCCGACATTATGGGTCTGTTCGGGCGGATGGCGCGGATCAGGAAAGCGCTTTGACAGCGCGGATCAGTCGCCCTTTTTGACCAGCCGCACGTTGCGCGATTTCAGGTCGCCATATTGCGCATTATAGGTTTCGATCATGGCCGCGACCTCGTCGGTCGCAAACTGCTCGGCCTCTGCGCGACTGGATCCGAAACCCATTTCATCGCGAACGGTGGAATCCCAATAGGCCTGTTTTTCATCGGGGCAGCTGTCCTGCAGCGCCTTGGCATGATCCACGCCCGAAAGCTCCTTGTCGAGATCCGCATTGGTGACCTCGACCAGACAATTGCTGTAATCGGTGATGACATCGGCCACCGTACCGCCCTGCATCATCAGCACAAGTGCCGAAACAGCTGACAGGAGCATCGCTCTTTCCTTTCCCCAGACTCGGCCTGTTCACGGGCCGTTGCCCCAACGATAGCACAGCAGGGGGATATGGAAAAAGCGGCGATTTCAGGCCCTGGCCAAAGGCGCGTCAAATATGCAGCGCCCTGCCATAGGCGGCGAGCACGCTTTCATGCATCATCTCGCTGAGCGTGGGGTGCGGGAAGACGGTCGACATCAGCTCCGCTTCGGTAGTCTCCAGCGTCTTGCCGACAGTATAGCCCTGAATGAGCTCGGTCACCTCTGCCCCGATCATATGGGCACCCAGCAATTCGCCGGTTGCCGCATCGAAAACCGTCTTGATGAAGCCCTCGGCCTCGCCAAGGGCAATCGCCTTGCCATTGCCGATGAACGGGAAGGTTCCCGCCTTCACTTTGTAGCCCGCTTCCTTGGCCTTGGCTTCGGTCAGGCCGACACTGGCAATTTGCGGATGGCAATAGGTACAGCCGGGAATATTGCGCGGATCCATGGCATGGGGATGCACATCCTTGTTGCCCATGGCCTGGGCAATTGCCTCGACCGCGATCACGCCTTCATGGCTGGCCTTGTGTGCGAGCCAGGGCGGTTGGGTCACATCACCAATCGCCCAGATGCCATCAGCGCTGGTGCGGCACATGCCATCGGTGACGATATGGCCGCGATCGGTCTTGATGCCCAGTTCTTCCAGGCCGATATTCTCAGTATTGGGAACGATACCCACCGCCACGATGACATGGCCGAACTCATGGCTGGCTTCCTTGCCTGCCTTGTCCTTGATGACCGCTGTAACACCCTTGCCGCCAATATCGATCTTGCTGACCCCGGCACCGGTCATGATCGTCATGCCCTGCTTGGCGAGGGCCTTTTCAAGAAAGGCCGAAACATCAGCGTCCTCGACGGGAACGATACGGTCGAGCATTTCGACGACCGTTACCTCGGCACCCATGTCATTATAGAAACTGGCAAATTCGATCCCGATCGCGCCCGACCCGATGACCAGCAGCTTGCCGGGCATTTCCGGCGGCGTCATGGCGTGACGATAGGTCCAAATACGCTTGCCATCAGCCTTGGCGAAAGGCAGGTCGCGCGCCCGGGCACCCGTCGCGACGATAATATGCTTGGCAGCCAGTGTTTCGCTGCCCTTCTCGCTCTTGACCTCAACCTTGCCTTTGCCCGCCAGGCGGCCCTCGCCCATATGCACGGCGATCTTGTTCTTCTTCATCAGGTGCGTGACGCCCTGATTGAGCTGCTTGGCGACCCCGCGCGAACGCTTCACCACAGCCTCTATATCCGCACTGATCTTTTCCGCAGCCAGGCCATAGGCGGAGGCATGCTGCATATAATGATAGATTTCTGCCGAGCGGAGCAGCGCCTTGGTCGGGATGCAGCCCCAGTTGAGGCAAATCCCGCCCAGATTCTCGCGTTCGACTATCGCGGTCTTGAGACCCAGCTGCGCCGCGCGGATCGCCGCGACATAGCCGCCTGGGCCAGAGCCGAGAACGATGAGATCATAGGTTTCCGCCATGTTACGCCACCAGTCCAAGGGGGTTTTCGACCAGCGTCTGGAACGCCTGCATCAGCTGTGCGCCATCGGCACCATCGATTGCGCGATGATCAAAACTGCCGGTTGCACTCATCACCGTTGCGATCTGCAGGCTGTCATCGACGACAAAGGGCCGCTTCTCGCCAGCCCCGACCGCCAGGATCATCGCCTGGGGCGGATTGATCACCGCATCGAAGCTCTTGATGCCGAACATGCCGAGGTTGGAGAGCGATGCCGTCCCGCCCTGATATTCATGCGGCTGCAGCTTGCCATCACGAGCCTTGCCGGCCAGTTCCTTCATCTTCACCGAGATTGCCGACATCGCCATCGACCCAGCATCGGTGATGATCGGCGTGATCAGCCCCGAAGGAGCGGCAACGGCAACCGAAATATCGGCGCGCGAATAGCTGATCAGCTGGTCGCCCGCGAACGACACATTGCATTTAGGCACCTGCATTAGCGCATTGGCCAGCGCCTTGATCAGCATGTCGTTGACCGACAATTTTATATCGCGCGGAGCAAGCGCAGCATTGAGTTCGCCGCGCAGCTTGAGCAGTGCATCAAGCCGGACATCGACGGTCAGATAGATATGCGGAATGGACTGTTTCGCTTCGGTGAGGCGGCGGGCAATGACCTTGCGGACATTGTTGAGCTTCTCGGCGGTATGCGGAATATCGGTCTTGAACTCGCTTGGTGCAGGCGCGGGAGCAGGTGCCGATGCTGCGGGCGCGGCAGCAGCGGGCGCAGGCGCGGCGGCCGGTGCGCTGTCCCCGACATCAGCTTTGACGATCCGGCCACCCGGACCGGTTCCCTTGACCGTTGACAGATCAATGCCGCGCTCGGCGGCGATCCGTTTGGCGAGCGGGCTCGCCTTGATCCTGTCACCGCCGCCCGTTGCAGCCGCTGGCGCAGGTGCCGGTGCGGGAGCAGCGGCCGCCGGAGCTGGCGCTGGCTGAGCCTCAGGCGCCGGTGCCGGGCTCGGAGCCGCCTTCGCTTCGACACTGACATCGCTAGCGTCTTCATCCTCGCCAGCGATCATGGCGATGACCTCGCCAACCTTCACATTTTCGGTTCCTTCGGGAACGAGAATCTTGGCAATTATGCCCTCATCGACCGCCTCGAATTCCATGGTGGCCTTGTCGGTCTCGATCTCAGCGAGCAGATCGCCCGAGGAAACCTGATCCCCTTCCTTGACCAGCCATTTGGCGAGCGTTCCCTCTTCCATGGTTGGCGAAAGCGCTGGCATTTTCAGACTGATCGGCATGACGAAAGCCCTTTACCCCTGATTCCGGATGCGCTGCTCTTGTCGGCGCTCGCGGCTTTAGGGTCAAGAGCATAGAGGCTTGCGCAAGCCGGGTATTTCGCGCAGTCTTCACGCTGTTGAGGGGCAAAAACGGAGGGACGCCATGCGCGTCTATCTGGTAATCATCGATGAAACCGAAGAGGCCCGCACGGCGCTGCGCTTCGCATCGCGCCGCGCGCGCAAGACCGGCGGAGCGGTGCACATATTGGCGCTGGTGCCACGGCAGGATTTCGTGGCGTGGGGCGGTGTCCAGGCGACCATCGAGGAGGAGGCCCGCAACAGGGCAGAGGCTCTGGTGGCAAGTGCCGCTGGCACCCTGTTCGAGGAGTCGGGCAAGCGTCCGGTCATTTCGGTCAAGACTGGCGACGCGGTAAAGATCGTCCGCACCTATCTGGCCGAGACGCCCGATATCGCGATGCTTGTGCTTGGCGCGGCGGCCACCGGCGTTCCCGGTCCCCTTGTGACCCATTTTGCTGGTCAGGAGGCCGGGTCCCTGCCCTGTCCGGTTGCGATCATTCCGGGCGGCCTCAGCAATGACGAAATCGACCGGCTGAGCTGACCGGCTGCAAGATCAGCGGCTGCGATGGCGGATATTGGCCGGGCGCCCTCGCCGTCCCTTGATCGGACGTCGCGGTGCTTTCCGCTTTGCAGCCGCCGCCTTGCTCCAGCCTTCAACGCCATCGGGCAATTCGAATTTCAGCGCTGCAGTAACCGCATCCGCCTCAACCAGACGCAATTCGAGCCGCTGGCCAACATGATAGACGGTGCCGCTTTCTTCACCCTCCAGCGTCTGTGCCGCCTCATCATGGAAAAAGCGTTCGGCACCCAGAGTCGACACCGGCACCAGCCCGTCGCCGCCAAAGCCATCAATGGTCACGAAGAAGCCAAAGCGCTGCACGCCAGTAATGCGGACCGGATGGACCTCGCCCACGCGCGTCGCCAGATAGGCGGCAACATAGCGGTCGACCGTCTCGCGTTCCGCCTCCATCGCGCGGCGCTCAAAGCCGCTGATCGCTTCGCAAATCCGGTCCAGGGATCGCTCATCGGCGGCGCCCAGCCCCGAATGGGAGGGGATATCGCGATTGTCGGGATGCGGCTGTTCAAGGCCATAGGCATCGACCAGCGCGCGATGCACCAGCAGGTCTGAGTAGCGCCGGATCGGACTGGTGAAATGTGCGTAGGAGCCCAGCGCCAGCCCGAAATGCCCCTGGTTTCGCGCAGCATAATAGGCCTGGGTCTGGGAACGAAGCACCTGCTGCATCACCAGCGGTCTTGCCTCCTCATCATCGACCTTTTCAAGCAGGCGATTGAAGGTAGCCGGGCGCACAACCTGGCCAAGCGCGAACTTTACATGGAAGGTTTCCAGATAATCCTTGAGGCCAACCAGTTTCTCGCGCGACGGCGGTTCATGGACGCGATACACTACGGGTGCCTTTTTCGCTTCCAGCGCCTTGGCCGCCGCAACATTGGCGGCAATCATGAAATCCTCGACCAGGCGATGCGCATCCAGCCGTTCGCGGGTTGCCACCTCGACGATCCGTCCGGCATCGTCCAGAACGATCCGGCGTTCGGGCAGGTCAAGGTCAAGCGGCTCGCGCTTTTCGCGTGCCGCCAGCAAAGCTCGCCAGCAGGCCCAGAGCGGTTTCAAGGCGCTGTTGAACAACCCGTCACCAGTGCCCCTGACGGTCAGCGGATCGGCGGAACCATCAATGGCACGCTGGGCCTCCTCATAGGCGATGTTCGCCGCCAGCTGGACAATCGCGCGGCTGAACCGCCAGGCCTTGAGATTGCCCTTCGCATCCACCGTCAGGTGACAGGCCATTGCCGCGCGGTCTTCGCCTGCACGCAGCGAGCATTTGTCCGCCGACAGGATTTCGGGAAGCATCGGGACGACGCGGTCCGGGAAATAGACGCTGTTGCCGCGCTTGCGCGCCGCGCGGTCTATATCTCCCTCAGGCCGGACATAATAGGACACATCGGCTATGGCGATGATCGCCCGGAATCCTCCCGGATTGGACGGATCATCGTCAGCCATGGCCCAGATCGCATCATCATGATCGCGGGCATCAACAGGATCGATGGCGACGATCGGCAAGTCCCTCAAATCCTCGCGATGCCCTTCATGCAAACGCAGCTGGGACACGGCCTCCGCCTCATCCAGCGATGCTTGCGGGAATGCGTGCGGAATGCCGAATTTATGGATGGCAATGAGGCTGAACGAGCGCGGCTCCAGCGGCTCGCCCAATATTTCGGTTACGCGAGCGGTCACCCGGTTACGCAGTCCGCCTGCCTCGGCCAGAACCAGCTGGCCGGGCTTTGCGTCACCGGCATCGGAAATCGGGGTCGAACGGCGTACACGCTTGTCGACCGGCTTCAGCCACAGCCTCTGGCCCTCGCCCTGTTCCACCACGCCCAGCAGCAGGTCGGATGTCCTAACCAGCTTCTTCATGACATGCCCGCGCCAGCCCTGGCCGACCTCTTCGGTTCGCGCCAATATCCTGTCGCCGACCGCCAGTGCGCCCTTGCGCCCGCGCTCGACAATCCGGACGCGCGGCGGCGGCACGCCCTCGGCATGCCAGCTGTCGGGTATGCCAATCGGTTCGCGATCATCGACATCGACGATGCGCAGGACGGTAACCTTGGGCAAGCCGCCCATCTTGTGGAACGCCCTGCCGGGTGCGCTGTCGATCAGCCCTTCATCGGCCATGTCCTTGAGCAAGGCCTTGAGCGCGATCTTGTCCGCGCCCTTGAGATGGAAATGACGGGCAATTTCGCGCTTGCCCGCCGGGACACCGGATTGCTCGATAAAGGCAAGGATTACCTTACGATCAGGCAGTCCTGCCGGTTTGCCCGATCTGCTGCTACCGGATGGTTTGCGCGCCAAGGCCGATCAATAGGCGCGCGCGACGAGAACGCGCTCGACAGCAGGCTTGCCGGTAAAGAAACAGGGGCCGTCGACCGGATCATCACCGCGCGGTGCATTGCGGATGGTCAGCTTCATGCCCTTGAGCAGCTGCTCGACCTTATCAAGCTCCGCTCCGCTCGGCCGTGCCCAGGGCACCAGCACCCAGCTGGGATATTTCTTGCCGTTGAAATGATCGGCCAGCGCCTGAAGATCGTGAATATTGGTGCGGATATGATCGTGCAGCCGCTTGTTGGCCTGATCGAACAGGGTCTGCTGGATATCCGCAAGCAGCGCGGGCGCCGATGCCACGAACGCATCGCAACCGGGCGTCTCCGATGCCAGCTTGTCATCGGCATTGTAGAGCGCATCGCGGCGCAGCACGGTCACCGCCTGTTGCTCGGCATCGCGCTTGCCGATTTCGACGATTACCGGCGCGCCCTTCTTGACCCAGCTCCAGCGCTTCTGGGCGGCCTTGCCCGGCTTTTTGTCGAGCAGCACGCGAACCGGTTCGCCAAAAGCGCTCTGCGCGATCAGGCGAACGCGCAGCGCCTCGCAATAGTCGAGCAGTTCATCATCCTCGGGCTGATCGCGCAGCATCGGGATGATGACGATCTGGTGCGGCGCAATTTCCGGCGGAACGCGCAGCCCGTCATCATCGCCATGGGTCATGATGACGCCACCCACCAGCCGCGTCGAAACCCCCCAGCTGGTGGTATAGGCATTCTGGAACACGCCTTCGCGATCCTGAAAGCGGATATTCTGCGCCTTTGAGAAATTCTGGCCGAGGAAATGCGATGTTCCCGCCTGCAGCGCCTTGCCATCCTGCATCATAGCTTCGATTGAATAGGTCGCATCGGCTCCCGGAAACCGCTCATGCTCGGGCTTTTCGCCAGCGATCACCGGCATGGCGAGCGGGCCCTGGGCGAAGTCGCGATACAGATCTAGAATGGTCAGCGTCTCTTCCAGCGCTTCCTCGCCAGTGGCATGGGCGGTGTGTCCTTCCTGCCAGAGAAATTCGCTGGTGCGCAGGAACATGCGGGTGCGCATTTCCCAGCGCACGACATTGGCCCATTGGTTGATCATGATCGGCAGGTCGCGCCAGCTTTGCAGCCAGCGTGAAAAGGCGGTGCCGATCACCGTTTCCGATGTCGGGCGCACAACCAGCGGCTCTTCCAGCTTCGCTTCCGGATCGACGGTCAGCTCGCCATCGATCGTCTTCAGACGATGATGGGTGACCACCGCCATTTCCTTGGCAAAACCGTCAACATGATCGGCCTCACGCGCAATATAGCTGAGCGGTATGAACAGCGGGAAATAGCAGTTCTGATGACCGGTTTCCTTGATCCGCCGGTCCAGCAGCTGCTGAATACGTTCCCAGATGCCATAGCCCCAAGGCAGCATGATCATGCAGCCGCGAACGCCCGATTCCTCGGCCATTCCGGCTTCCTGGATCACCGCCTGATACCAGGCGGCAAAATCCTGCTCACGGGTTACGGAAATCGCGTTTTTGCGGGCCACAGTCGATCCTGATTCAATGAGTTGGACAGCCAGACACAGCGCCCAACAAGGTCCTCCGCACTACGCAGAGTGGCCGAACATCGTCAAGCCCTGTGCGTGCCGGGAAAAAGCTGGCCGGAAAAGCGGGTCAGTCCTTTGACGCCAGCCCGTCGATCTTCTTCTGCATTTCGGCGAGCTGGGCCTTGAGGTCACGAATATCCTCGCCGGAACTGCCGGACGACGGCTGTTCATCGCGGCCGCTCCCCGATTTGCGGGGCTTGAAGACGCTGGAGGCTGCCTCGAACATCGCCAGATTCTGGCGGGCCAGCGCGGCAAACGGACTGTTCGCCATGCTGCCTTCCATGGCATTGCGGAACTTCTCCTGATTGGCGCGGAACGCCTCCATCGACGCTTCAAGATAGTGCGGGATCATTGACTGCATCGAATTGCCATACATCGAGATCAGCTCGCGCAGGAAACTGACGGGCAGCATCTGCTGGCCATTGGCTTCCTCTTCCATGATGATCTGGGTCAGGATATTATGGGTAATGTCATCGCCGGTCTTGGCATCGACAACCTGGAACTCCTTGCCATCGCGCGTCAGCTTGGCCAGAAAATCAAGCGTTATGTAACTCGACGTCTGGGTGTTATACAGGCGCCGGTTTGCATATTTCTTGATAATGATCGGGTCATCCGCGTCCTGGGATTGTGTTCTTGCCATGCGCACTACTCCAAAGAATATTCCGCTCCTTAGCACCCATGGATAGTGCACTGCAACATGGGCCGCGTCCCCTGCCGCTTTTTCTGCAGATAATCGGCGAAGAGACGGGAAATGACCCGGTCCGCATGGGCGAAGTTCTCGCCGCGGTCAGGCGCTATCAGTCGGCGCCGCGCGGTTTTGTGCGCGCTGATGGACCAATCGCTGCAAGCGCGGGACGGGCAGCGCTAAGATTGCCTCGTAAATACAATAGTTTACCGCGCAATTATCGCCAAAAAACGGTGTTCATTCCCTCCCCTATCAATGCTCCGGTCGTGCTCGATATGGATGCGGGAGGGTCGCTGCTCGACTGGCTCGATGCACGCGGCCATGCCCCGCTCTTGCTGGACTGGGGCAGGACGACCCCGTCGCAGCGTGACGAGAATATCGATGAATATGTAACGCGTTATGCGGTGCCGCTGCTGCAATCCTGCCAGGAGCCGGTCCATCTGGTCGGCTATTGCCTGGGCGGTGTGATCGCCATGGCGGCGGCTTGTCTGACCCAGGTGAAAAGCCTGACCCTGATCGCCAGTCCCTGGAATTTTTCGGCCTATTCGGCGCAGCGCCGCGCCGAGCTTGCCGAACTCTGGGAAGGCAGCAAGACCATCTGCGCGCATATGGGCGTGGTGCCGATGGAACTGGTTCAGCAGGGATTCTGGTCGCTGTCCCGATCCAGGTTGGTCCAGAAATATCTCGACCTTGCCGACATGGACATGGACAGCGATGCCTTTCGCAAGTTCGTTGCCATAGAGGACTGGGCCAATGGCGGCGAACCGCTGCCCTATGCGATGGGCAAACAGCTGTTCGAGCAATTCTATGCGCTCGACCGCCCCGGCAGGAATGAATGGCGGATTGGCGACACGCTGATCTCTCCCGACACCCTCGCATGCCCGGCCTATGAAATCGCTTCATCGACCGACGAAATCGTTCCGCTAGCCTGTTCGCCCGCGCTGAAAAGTCGCGAGGTGCTGACCCAGGGGCATGTCGGCATGGTGGTCGGCAACAGCGCGCCGCAGCGACTCTGGCAGTCGCTCGACAGCTGGTTCGCATCGGTTGAATCCGATTAGCACTGGACAGTCGCATTTCGCAGTTGCAACATAATCAACACAGCCATCCACCTGATCGGAGCATCTCATGACCAACATCGTCATCACCGCCGCAAAGCGCACGCCGGTTGGCAGCTTTCTGGGGGCCTTTGCCAGCACGCCCGCGCATGAACTGGGCCGGATCGCCATCGAAGCCGCCATCGCCCAGTCGGGCATTTCAGCCGATGACGTCGATGAAGTGATCCTCGGGCAGGTTTTGACCGCCGGACAGGGGCAGAATCCGGCACGGCAATCAGCCGTCCATGCCGGCATCCCGGTCGAGCGCAGCGCGATGACGATCAACCAGGTTTGCGGGTCGGGCCTGCGTTCGGTGGCGCTGGCCGCCCAGGCGATCCAGACAGGCGATGCAAGGATCGTCGTGGCAGGCGGACAGGAGAGCATGTCGCTTTCTCCCCATGCCCAGATGCTGCGCGCTGGCATCAAGATGGGCAATGCCAGCCTGGTCGATACCATGGTGCATGACGGGCTGACCGATGCCTTCAATGCCTATCACATGGGCATCACCGCCGAAAATCTTGCCGAAAAATACCAGGTGACGCGCGAGGAACAGGACCGGTTCGCCGTCGCCAGCCAGAACAAGGCAGAGGCAGCACGCGCCGATGGACGCTTCAGGGACGAGATCGTTCCGGTCATAATCAAGACCCGCAAGGGCGAAACCGTTGTCGAGGATGACGAGTATATCCGTGCTGGCGCGACGCTGGAGGCGATGCAGGGACTGCGCCCGGCGTTCAAAAAGGATGGCAGCGTCACGGCCGCCAATGCCAGCGGCATCAATGACGGTGCCGCCGCGCTGGTGCTGATGAGCAGCGAAGAGGCCGACAAGCGCGGCGCGAAGGTACTTGGCCGGATCGCATCATGGGCGACCTGCGGTGTAGACCCGTCGATCATGGGGATCGGCCCTGCCCCCGCCAGCCGCATCGCACTGGAAAAGGCTGGCTGGACTGTCGGCGATCTCGACCTGATCGAGGCCAATGAGGCATTTGCGGCCCAGGCGTTGTCGGTGGGCAAGGAACTTGGCTGGGATGCCGACAAGGTCAACGTCAATGGCGGGGCTATTGCCATTGGCCACCCCATTGGCGCGAGCGGCGCGCGGGTGCTGACCACCCTGCTCTACGAAATGGAAAAGCGTGATGCCAGAAAGGGTCTGGTCACGCTCTGCATCGGCGGTGGCATGGGCATCGCCATGTGCATCGAACGCTAGCGCCAGACCCTTTCGAAGCGCTGCCCCAAATGGGTCAGCTGCTCATATTGGGCTATCCCGCTGGCCGCCTCCAGCGCAAGCAGGTCGAGCGGCAGCGTGACCCAGTCGCCTTCGGCGAGATGCGGCGCATTGCCGAGGTCGATGCACACCAGGTCCATGGAGATACGGCCCAGCAAGGGCAGATCGGCATCGCCATGGCGCAGGGAAACGCCTTGACCGGAAAGGGATCGCTGAAAGCCGTCGGCATAGCCCAGTGACACCACACCCACCCGCATATCCCTGCGCGCGACGAAGGTCGCGCCATAGCCGATGCTGTCCCCCGCCGGAACGGTGCGCAGCTGCATCAGCCGCGCCTCCAGCGACGCAACCGTCTCGATATGAGGCTGCATATCCGCGCGCGGCACGCCTCCATAGAGCGCCAGGCCGGGACGGGTCAGGTCAAAATGATAATCGCTGCCCAGCATGATCCCGGCGCTGTTGGCAAGGCTGTAGCGCCGCGCCTTCACACCCTGCCTTATGTCCAGAAACCGGGCGAGCTGGAGGGTATTTTGCGCGCTGTCCTCGTCCGCCGAGGCGAGGTGGCTCATGCAGATATCGATGTCCAGCCCGTCAAGCAGGCCGTTGCCGATATCGGCCATGGCAAGGCCGAGCCGGTTCATGCCGGTGTCGAACATCACATGACATGTGCCGCCACCGAGCGCCTTCCAGCGCGCGACCTGGTCAGCCGTATTGAGCACCGGAACCGCCGCGAGCGAATTGGCCAGCTCCATATCCGCAGGGCCAATGCCGTGCAGAACCGAAAGACTGGACTGCCCGGCATCTCCGGCCAGCCCGGCCGCCTCCTCCCAATGCGCCACGAAGAAATCCTGGCAACCTGCCGCTTGCAGGGCCTGGAGCGAGCGTGAGGCGCCGAGGCCATAGCCATCGGCCTTGATCGCGGCCCCGGCCCGCGCCGAACCCGACAGGCGGTCAAGCGCCTGCCAGTTCCGCACCAGCGCATCACGATCAACGGTCAGGCGAAGATTGTTCATATATATCCGGGCCGGCGAAAAATTGCCCTTAGAGCATTTTCAGGCTGGATGGAAATATCTGGCAGCGTGGAAAATATTCCGGCGTTGCCCGATTATTTCTGCCAGGCGTCATCGGTGCCGCGCGTTTCCTTCAGGCCGAATACCGTGACCAGCAAGGCCATCAGCACGACCGCCCAAGTGTACCAGAGGCCCGCATAGAAATCCCCGCTCTTGGCGACGATAAAGGCTGCAATAAAGGGCAGGAAGCCGCCGAAATAGCCGGTGCCGAAATGATAGGGTATCGACATGGAACTGTAGCGGATACGCGGCGGAAACATCTCCGCCAGCAAGGCGGCGACCGAACCATAGGTTGCGCCGGACAGGGCACCCAGCCCGAGCAGGGCCGCGATGATGATCGCGATGCTGGTCGCGTCGGGACGAACCTTGCCGAAATCATAGCCGCCTTCGGTCAGCGCAGCCTCAATGCCCTCGGCCGAAGTATCGATGACCGGCTTGCCGCCAACAGTGATGGAGAGCGTATCGGCCTCGCCAAGGCCATAGGGCACACCCTTGGCCGTCAATATGGCCAGCGCCTTGCCGCAATCGCTGGCCTGTTCCTTGGCGAAGGGCGAATAGTCGCAGGCCGGTCCGGCTATTTCGACGGGCGATTGCGCGATGGCCCGGTTCAGGCCCGGATTGGCAACATTGCCCATCGCCCAGAACAGCGGAAACAGCAGGACAAGGGTCAGCGCATAGCCCCAGACAATCGGCTTTTTCCTGCCGATCCGGTCGGATAGCTTGCCGGTGATGATGAAAAACACCATCGATATCGCTGCTGCCAGCCCGACGATGATCTCCGCCAGCGTGTCGTCGACGCGCATCGGTCCCTTGAGGAAAGACAGGCCGGAGAACATCGCGGTGTACCAGATGACGGTCAGTCCGGCGGCAATGCCGAACAGCGCCACGAAGATGCGCTTCTTGTTGCCGGGATAGGTGAAGCTTTCGACAAAGGGATTTCCGGCAATCTCGCCTTCCGCCTTCATCGCCGCGAAAACCGGGCTTTCCGAGAGCTTCAGCCGCATCCACAGCGAAATCGCCAGCAGCGCCAGCGAGAGCAGGAATGGCACGCGCCAGCCCCAGTCTGCCCAGACGGCTTCGGACATCAGCGCCTTGCTGCCCAGCACCACGACCAGGCTCAGCACGAACCCGCCAACGACGCTCGCCTGGATGAAACTGGTATAGAATCCGCGCTTTTCGGGCGGGGCATGTTCGGACACATAAATGGCCGCACCGCCATATTCACCGCCAAGCGCCAGCCCCTGCAATATCCGCAACAGGATGATAATGATCGGCGCGGCGATACCGATGGTCGCGGCGGAAGGGATCATGCCGACGCCCGCCGTCGCCACGCCCATCAGCGTGACAGTGACCAGAAAGGTGTATTTGCGGCCCAGCCGGTCACCCAGAAAACCGAACAGGATCGCACCGAGCGGACGAAAGCCGAATCCTACCGCAAACCCGGCCCAGACCAGCAGGGTTTCGAGCGTGGCATTGCCGCTGGGGAAGAACGCCTTGCCGATGATTGCGGCCAGCGTCCCGTAGATGAAGAAATCATACCATTCGAAAATCGTGCCGGCGGACGACGCCGCGATGACCAGACGCATTTCCCGTGCATTGGGCTCGGCAGAAATTGTCCCTGCCGCCTCAGCCGTTGCCATGCCCCGCTCTCCCGAAACTGTTTCCCCTATTCGAGCTCGAGTATCACGGCATCGACCGCAAGGCTATCGCCTTCCGCAGCCTCGATGGATTTGACGGTTGCCACCTTCTCGGCGCGCAGGATGTTCTCCATCTTCATCGCCTCGACAATGGCGAGCGGCTGGCCCGGCTGAACCTCGTCGCCTACCGCAACATGCAGTTTCATCAGCAGGCCGGGCATCGGGCACAGCAGGAAGCGCGAAAGATCGGGCGGTTCCTTTTCGATCATATGGACGGCATGCCGCGCGACATGGGCGGGCAGCACCTCCAGATGGTGCGATGCGCCGCGCGCAGTGAGCACAAAACCACAGCGCATGGGCGCGACCCGGACGGTCAGGGGCTCGCCCTCGCCTTCCCCGTCACCGCCAAATTCCGCCGAAACCATGCGGTCGCCTGGCGTATAGGCCATGGACAGGCCGACGGCGCTGCCGTTGACCACCACATCATCCTCGCTCACCGAAACTTCGAAAATCGCATCGCCCTCGCGCACGCGCCATTCGGACGGCGGCGCAAGCCGGTCGCCCAGCTGTCCGTCGATGCGCTTGTTGCGATCGGCATGGGCGGTGGCGACAAAGGCCGCGATTGCCGCCAGCCGCTGCATCAGCTCGCCCGAAGCCGGGGCACCGGCAAAGCCATCGGGATATTCCTCCGCGATGAAACCGGTGGTGAGTTCGCCGGAACGGAAGCGGTCGTGCTGCATGATCGCGGAGAGAAAATCGGCATTATGGCCCGGCCCCTCAATCTCGAACGCATCGAGCGCGCCGATCTGCAGGTCGATAGCCTCAAGGCGGGTCGGCGCCCAGCTGATCAGCTTGGCGATCATCGGGTCATAGAAGATCGAAACCTCGCCGCCCTCGAATATGCCGTCATCAACCCTGATGCCCTCAACGCCGCGCCGGCCATTGGCATCGTCATCGGCGGTCCAGCCGGGGACGGGCGGGCTGTACCGCACCACCCTGCCGGTGCTGGGCAAAAAGCCGCGATAGGGATCCTCGGCATAGACGCGGTTTTCGACCGCCCAGCCGTCAATACCGATATCGTCCTGCCCGAATGGCAGCTTTTCGCCCGCGGCAACGCGGATCATCTGCTCGACCAGATCGACCCCGGTAATCGCCTCAGTCACCGGATGCTCGACCTGCAGGCGGGTATTCATCTCCAGAAAATAGAAGCTCTCGCCACTGGGGTCCGCGCCGCTGACGATCAGTTCGACCGTGCCTGCGCTGTAATAGCCGACCGCGCGCGACAGCGCGACGCACTGCTCGCCCATCGCCTTGCGCATCTTCGGCGTGACAAAGGGCGATGGCGCTTCCTCAACCACCTTCTGATGGCGGCGCTGGATGCTGCATTCGCGCTCGTTCAGATAGACGATATTGCCATGCTTGTCGCCCAGGATCTGGATTTCGATATGGCGCGGGTTGAGGATGAACTTCTCGATGAACACCCGGTCATCGCCGAACGAATTCAGCCCTTCACGCTTGGTCGCCTCAAAACCCTCGCGGACATCCTGTTCGCTATAGGCGAGCCGCATGCCCTTGCCGCCGCCGCCCGCGCTGGCCTTCATCATCACCGGATAACCAATCTCATCGGCGATCCGAACGGCATGTTCGGTATCCTCGATCTCGCCGACAAAGCCGGGAACGACATTGACCCCGGCCTCCTTGGCCAGCTTCTTGCTCTCGATCTTGTCGCCCATGGCGGCAATGGCATTGACCGGCGGCCCGATGAATTCGATGCCTTCGGCCGCCAGCGCCTCGGCAAAGCTGGTGCGTTCGGAGAGAAATCCATAGCCGGGATGCACGGCCTCGGCGCCCGTCTGCTTGCATGCGGCAATGATCTTGTCGGCGAGCAGATAGCTCTCGGCGGCGGGCGACGGGCCGATATGAACCGCCTCGTCCGCCATCTCGACAAAAGGCGCGCGCGCATCGGCGTCCGAATAGACGGCGACAGTGGCAATGCCCATTTTCCGGGCGGTCTGGATGACGCGGCAGGCGATTTCGCCGCGATTGGCTATGAGGATTTTGGAGAACATCTAGTCGATCTCTTTATTTGTCGGTTGAAGAACTGGCTTCAGCTTAAGGTTATTCGGCAATGCTGCTTGTTCAGCTAACATTTGTTTCACGGACACTTCTTTCGCGCGATGCTCACCCTCTCGCCACTCCGGTCTAACCTTCGCCTCAGGACCGTTAAAAACAATCTCATACTTGCAGTCGTCCCAATAAATGACGATGGCGATCAAGTGGACAATTTCATGGTTTGGATAGTCGCTCTTCCGAAACTGGAATGTACCCTTCACACTCCTGCCTGTAGCCTTAATTTGGACTGGCCTGCGTTGCTCGCATCGGGTGTATCCGTCGATGTGCTTGCCGGGGTCGAGGTCAAGATCGAAGTGATCAGCAGCTATGGCCTCGCCAAGATCCCCAACAAGTTTCCCATCGAACGTAAACTCTAGATTCTTTTTGTTATTGAGAGTTCTGTAAGCATAAGCGTCGCGAAGGTCCTTTCGTGCTTTCACGATGCGCTCGACAGCCGCGGGCAACGGGAATCTCACTCCGCCGCCTCCACCACATGGCACGCCCGGCCCTGAGCCTGTCGAAGGGGCTCCTCGCCCGCCAGCGCTCTCAGGCCCAGCTTGGCGAACAGCGCCGCATCGCTGTCATCACCGGCGTTGGGCGCGGTCAGCAGCTTGTCGCCGGTAAAGATCGAGTTCGCGCCGGCAAGGAAGCACAGCGCCTGCGTCGCCTCGCTCATGCTCTCGCGGCCCGCGCTAAGCCGGACCATGCTCATCGGCATGGTGATCCGTGCTACCGCGACGGTGCGCACAAATTCGATATCATCGATCTTGGCGAGCGGCGTATCGGCCAGCATGTCGCCCAGCACCGTACCCTTGACCGGCACCAGCGCATTGACCGGCACGCTTTCGGGATGCTGCGGCAGTGTCGCAAGGGTGTGGATGAAACCAACCCGGTCGGCGCGGGTTTCGCCCATGCCGACAATCCCGCCCGAGCAGACATTGATCCCCGCCGCGCGAACATTTTCCAGCGTATCGAGCCGCTCGTCCATCGTCCGGGTGGAGATCACCCGCTCATAATATTCCGGGCTGCTGTCGATATTGTGGTTGTAATAATCAAGCCCTGCCGCGGCCAGCATATCCGCCTGTCTGGGCGTCAGCATGCCCAGCGTCATGCAGGTTTCAAGGCCCATCGCCCGCACGCCCTTCACGATCTCGACAATCTTGGGCATGTCGCGATCCTTGGGATTGCGCCATGCCGCACCCATGCAGAAGCGCTGGCTGCCATGGTCCTTTGCCTGGGCGGCGGATTGCAGCACCTGCTGGACATCCATCAGCTTGGTCGCCTCGACCCCGCTATCGGCCTTCACGCTTTGCGAGCAATAGCCGCAATCCTCCGGACATCCGCCGGTCTTGATGCTGAGCAGGGTGCAGAGCTGCACCTGATCGGCGGGATGATGCGCGCGGTGGACGCTGGCCGCCTGAAACAGCAATTCGGTGAAGGGCAGGTCGAACAGCGCCGCAATCTCCTCGCGGCTCCAGTCCTGCCTGATGCTGGCTTGATCCTGCTGCATGATGGTCAGTCTTTCACATTCATGATGGTAAGGCTCACCCAGAATCCCGCGCCTTGCGGGCGGGAATCGAAGAAGAGCTTGAGCGGCGTGCCCGCCTCGTTCGCATAGGACCAGATGGTGCGGTTGCGCATCGCCTTGCCCGATGTCGAGCCGCCGGAAATCGACAGCTGACGATTGAGCGCGCCGACCGATGCCAGATGATCGAAGCTGCCCGCGACATCCGCCGTCATCCGGCATTGCGGTGCAGGCACTCCTGCAGGCGCCTGACCGGCGGAGATATAGCTCAGCTGAATATCGCCATTGCTCCACAATTCTCCGGGATGGCGGGGCTCTTCGATCGTCTCGAACCCGGTTTCCTCGGGCGCGAGATCGATATGAAAGCTCTCCTCGTCCAGAAAGACGGCGGCGCAATGCAGCTGGAACTTCTCGGCCAGCCAGCCGAAATCAATGGTCTCCGCCCGCGCCGCTGCGGGCGACAGCGCCACTATTGCGACAATCAGGGCGGCAACTGCCTTCACTCGGCGGCCTCGTCGAGCGGCGGCATATTATGGCCCAGCAGCTTCAGCACATCGGCGGCGCTCTCGACAATGTTCGAGCCGGGGCCGTAAATGCCCGCCACCCCGGCATCGCGCAGGAACTGATAGTCCTGTGGCGGAATGACCCCGCCCGCAATCACCTTGATATCGCTGCGCCCGGCATCCTTGAGCAGGTCGATCAGTTGCGGGATCAGCGTCTTGTGACCCGCCGCCAGGCTCGACGCGCCAATCGCATCGACCTGTTTTTCCAGCGCCAGCTCCAGCGTTTCCTGCGGCGTCTGGAACAGCGGCCCGGATACGACCTCAAAGCCCATATCGACAAAGGCGGACGCCACGACATTCGCGCCGCGATCATGCCCGTCCTGCCCCATTTTTGCGACCATCATTCGCGGACGACGCCCCAGCCGACGGGCCAGCGCCTCGACACCGTCGACAACCTGCTGATAGCGCGGATCATTGGCATAAGCGGCACCATAGACGCCCTTGACCGGGGTCGGCACGGTATCATAGCGCCCGAATGCCGCCTCCATGGCATCGCTGATCTCACCCAGCGTGGCGCGCGCGCGCGCAGCATCGACCGCCAGTGCCAGCAAATTACCATTGCCGCGCGCACCTTCGCGCAGCGCATCGAGCGCAGCCTTGCAGGCATCGGCATCGCGGGTGGCGCGCATTTTTTCGATCCGGGCAATCTGGGCGCGGCGAACGGCGGTATTGTCCACCTCCAGCGTCTCGATGGCGGCCTCGTCCTTCAGGCGGAAGCGGTTGACGCCGACGATGACATCCTCGCCGCGATCAACCCGCGCCTGGCGCGCAGCGGCGGCCTCCTCGATCATCGCCTTGGGCCAGCCCGCCGCAACCGCCTTGGCCATGCCGCCCTCAGCCTCGACCCGCTCGATAATCTCCCATGCCTTGTCGACAAGATCCTGAGTCAGCGCCTCGACATAATAGCTGCCTCCCAGCGGATCGACGACATTGGTCATGCCGGTCTCTTCCTGGATGACGATCTGGGTATTGCGGGCGATCCGCGCCGAAAAGTCGGTCGGTAGCGCAATGGCTTCGTCCAGCGCATTGGTGTGCAGCGACTGGGTGCCGCCAAGCATCGCCGCCATCGCCTCGACAGTGGTGCGGATGACGTTGTTATACGGGTCCTGCTCGGTCAGCGAGACGCCAGAAGTCTGGCAATGGGTGCGCAGCATCTTGGACCGCTCATCCTTTGCGCCAAGCTGGGTCATGGCGCGGTGCCAGAGCGTACGCGCGGCGCGCAGCTTGGCCACTTCCATGAAGAAGTTCATGCCGATGGCGAAGAAGAAGCTCAGCCGCCCGGCAAACCGGTCGATATCAAGGCCCGATGCCACGCCATATTTCACATATTCCATGCCGTCGGCGATGGTGAAGGCCAGTTCCTGCACTTGCGTCGCCCCGGCCTCCTGCATGTGATAGCCGGAGATCGAGATCGAGTTGAACTTGGGCATGTGATCGGCGGTATAGGCAAAAATATCCGATACGATCCGCATGCTGGGTTCGGGCGGATAGATATAGGTGTTGCGGACCATGAACTCCTTCAGAATATCGTTCTGAATGGTTCCGCTCAGCTGATTGGGACTGACCCCCTGCTCTTCCGCCGCGATGATGTAAAAGGCGAGACACGGGATCACCGCACCGTTCATGGTCATGCTGACCGACATCTGGTCGAGCGGGATCTGGTCGAACAGGATCTTCATATCCTCGACCGAGTCGATGGCGACGCCCGCCTTGCCGACATCGCCGACAACGCGCGGATGATCGCTGTCATAGCCGCGATGGGTGGCAAGATCGAAGGCGACCGAGAGACCCTTCTGCCCACCGGCCAGGTTGCGCCGGTAGAAAGCGTTCGATTCCTCGGCCGTTGAAAAGCCCGCATATTGGCGGATCGTCCAGGGACGCCCGGCATACATGCTGGCCTTCACCCCGCGCGTGAACGGCGCAAAACCGGGAAGGCCGGGGTCCACCGCAACATCTTCCGCCGTGTAGAGCGGCTTGACGGTAATCCCTTCCGGCGTCTGCCAGTCAAGATCGCGGCCCTTCACCTCCTTGGCGGCAAGGGCGTTCCAGTCATCAATGGTCGGCTTGTCGGTCATGTTTTTCCCATTTTGCGGATGAATGTTCCGGCCTTTATCGGCCGACAAATTGCGCCTTCTGCTTGGCAAGGAAAGCAGAGGCGCCAATGACGGCATCCTCACTGTCACCGGCGGTCAGCTGTCCTTCGGCTTCGTTGACCAGCGCGCTGGCAAGATCGCTTTCGAGCGCCTTGGCAAGGTTCTGGCGCAGGATGCCAATGGCTACGGTCGGCCCGTTGGCCAGGCGCGTGGCCAATGCCTTCGCCTCTGCCATCAGCTCTGCATCCTCGACGCATTTGTAGATCAGGCCCCAGTTCTCGGCCTGCTCGGCACCGATTTTTTCGCCCAGCATCATCATCTGGGTTGCACGCGCCTTGCCGATCAGGCGCGCAAGCATCCAGCTTGCACCGCCATCGGGCACCAAGCCAATATTGACGAACGCCTGCAGGAAATAGGCCGACTTTCCTGCCAGCGCGAAATCGCCCGCCAGCGCGATGGAACAGCCCACACCTGCGGCCGGACCGTTGACGGCCGTGATCACCGGCATTCCAAGGCGAGCTAGCTTCAGCATCAGGGGATTATAATGGTGCATCAGCGCCAGATAGCTGCGCCTGCCGCCGGTAATGCTGCTTCCCGCAGCAGCCTGAAGGTCGGCACCCGAACAGAAAGCCCGCCCTGCCCCGGTAATCAGCACGCAGCGCGCATCCCCCAGATTGTCGAGCGCATCAAATATCTCGTCCGCCATATCCAGCGAACAGGCATTGAGCCGTTCGGGCTTGTTGAGCGTGATCGTTGCAATCTTGTCTGCAACATCAAGGGTGATCGTCTGGTAGCTCATTTCCTATCCTCTCATTCCTGTTTCCCGAGCGGGATGATCCGAAGCTTAATGCGCCTCTTTTGGAGTTTCCATGATTTCGGTCAGCACCCCGCCCATATCGCGCGGGTGCACGAAGAAGATGGGCGTGCCATGCGCGCCGATGCGCGGCTCGCCCAGCACGCCCTTGCCCATGGCCTCGAATTCAGCCTTGGCAGCGTGAATATCAGGCACTTCATAGCACATGTGATGCTGGCCGCCCTGCGGGTTCTTGTCGAGAAAGCCCTTGATTGAGGTATTTCCGGGCAGCGGCTCGATCAGCTCGATCTGCGTGCCGTTGAGGCCCTTATCAGTGGGCGTATCGACAAAGCACACCTTAACCCCCTGCTCCGGCAGGTCGAATGGATCGTGAATCTGCGTCGCGCCCATGACATCGCGATAAAAGACGATGCTGTCGGCGATTGACGGCGTCGCCACGCCGATATGGTTAAGGCGTCCGAGTTTCATTTCATTTTCTCCATCCCGTCAATTGTAGCGCCTGGCCGACGTTCACAGCGGGATATTGTCATGCTTCTTCCAGGGGTTTTCGAGGCTCTTGTTGCGCAGCTTGCGCAGCCCCAGCGCGATCCTGCGCCGCGTGGAATGCGGCATGATGACCTCGTCGACAAAGCCCTTGGCGGCGGCGACGAACGGATTGGCGAAGCGATCCTCATATTCCTTGGTTTTTTCGGCAATCTTGTCGGCATCGCCAATATCCTGGCGAAAGATGATCTCGACCGCGCCCTTCGCGCCCATCACCGCGATTTCCGCAGTGGGCCAGGCATAGTTGAGGTCACCGCGCAGATGCTTGGAGGCCATCACGTCATAGGCCCCGCCATAGGCCTTGCGGGTGATGACGGTGATCTTGGGAACGGTTGCCTCGGCATAGGCAAAGAGCAGCTTCGCGCCATGCTTGATGATGCCATTATGCTCCTGCGCGACGCCGGGCAGGAAACCGGGAACATCGACAAAGGTCAGGATCGGAATGTCGAATGCGTCGCAGAAGCGGACGAAACGCCCGGCCTTTTTGGAGCTGTGGATATCGAGGCATCCGGCGAGCACCATGGGCTGGTTCGCGACAACGCCCACCGTGCGCCCTTCCACACGGCCAAAGCCGGTGATGATATTCCCCGCATGGGCAGGCTGAATCTCGAAAAACTCGCCTTCGTCGAGCGTCTTGCGGATCACCTCATGCATGTCATAGGGCATGTTCGGATTGGCGGGAATGATGGTATCGAGACTGTCCTCGATCCGGTCCCAGGCATCGGCAGTGGGCCGTTCGGGCACGTCTTCGCGGTTCGACAGCGGCAGGAAATCGATCAGGTCGCGCGCGGAGAGCAGCGCCTCGATATCATTTTCGAATGCGATATCGGCTACGCCGGACTTGGTCGTGTGCGTGACCGCACCGCCCAGTTCCTCCTGCGTCACCACCTCATTGGTGACCGTCTTCACCACATCGGGACCGGTCACGAACATATAGGAACTGTCCTTCACCATGAAGATGAAGTCGGTCATGGCAGGTGAATAGACAGCGCCGCCCGCACATGGCCCCATGATAAGGCTCAGCTGCGGCACCACGCCACTGGCCAGCACGTTGCGCTGGAACACCTCGGCATAACCGCCAAGCGACGCCACGCCCTCCTGGATGCGCGCACCGCCGCTGTCATTGATGCCGATAACGGGCGCGCCAACCTTCATCGCCATGTCCATGACCTTGCAGATCTTCTCGGCATGGCGTTCGGACAGCGATCCGCCGAACACGGTGAAATCCTGGCTGAAGACATAGACCAGACGGCCATTGATCGTGCCCGAGCCGGTAACGACGCCATCGCCCGGAATCTTGGTGTCCTGCATGCCAAAATCGACGCAATTATGCTCGACATACATGTCGAGTTCCTCGAACGACCCCTGGTCCAGCAGCACGTCCAGCCGCTCGCGCGCGGTAAGCCGTCCCTTGGCATGCTGGGCATCAATGCGCTTCTGGCCACCGCCCATATGCGCGGCATGGCGACGCGCCTCCAGCTGTTCGAGAATATGCTGCATCCTGCCTGATACCCCTGTCCAAGAAATGCGAATATCATCCTTTTTCAGCCTTTCCGGCCATTCGCAAATGTTATCTTGCAAAGTTGCAAAGCCATGATTTGCAAATTATTGCAAAGCCATGACCATGCCCAAGCGAATCTTTGCCGGCAATCGCCTGCGCGCGCTGCGCCAGCGGCTGTCGCTCAACCAGCATGACATGGCGGTCCAGCTCGGCATCTCGGCCAGCTATCTCAGCCAGATCGAGCATGACGAACGGCCCGTCACCACGTCTGTGCTGACCGCGCTCGCCCAGCGCTTTCCGCTGGATATGGAGGAATTTCAGTCTGATGCCCCGGTCCGGCTGATGGGCGATCTGCAAACCGCGCTGGCCGATCCGGTTCTGGCAGGCGGTCATATCGATCCGCAGCTGCTGTCCAAATGGCAACAGGGCCAGCCCGAAATGGCGCAGATGTTCGTGGATATGCATACAGCCTATCGACAGCTGAATGAACGCATGCAGACGCTGGACGATATGCTGGGCGGCATTGCGACGGGGCCGGGCCGCCTACCCTGGGAGGAGGTGCGCGACTGGTTTCACGACGCCGGAAACTATATCGACATACTGGACCGGCAGGCCGAAGCGATTGCCGACGGGCTGGACGATGGCCCCAGCGAAGCGGGGCTCGCCGCGCTGCTGCAGCACCGTCACGGGATCAGCGTGGAGGCGCTTTCCAGTCAGGATGCGTCCAACCGGTTCAGCCGTTTCGATCCCGCTGCGGGCAGGCTGTGGCTGAGCACCGCGCTGCCGCCCGAAACACGCTATTTCCTGATCGCGCACCGTCTCGCCGCGATCGAAATGCGCGATCCGATCGCGGCGATAGCGGCCAGTGCCGACCTTAAAAGCGAGGAGGCACGCAAGCTGGTTGCGGTGGGCCTCGCCAACTATGCCGCCGGTGCGATTGTGATGCCCTATCGCCGATTTCGCAGCGCTGCACTGGAATGCCGCCACGATATCGAGCGACTGTGCCGGTTTTTCTCGATCAGCTTTGAACAGGCCTGTCACCGGCTGTCGACGCTTCAGCGCCCCGGCGCGCGCGGCGTGCCCTTCTTCTTCTGCCGCGTCGACATGGCCGGGAATATCACCAAGCGGCACAGCGCCACCCGCCTGCAGTTTGCGCGCTTTGGCGGCGCCTGCCCGCTCTGGATCGTGCATGAAGCGGTGGCGATTCCCGACCGCATCCTCGTCCAGCTGGCCGAAACGCCCGACGGGATCCGCTATGTCTCCATGGCCAAGGGGCTGGTAAAGCCGAGCGGCCGCTATACGCGCAGCCCAAGACGCTATGCCGTTGCGCTGGGCTGCGAGGCGGAACATGCCCGGCACTTCATCTATGCCGATGGCCTGGACCTCAGCGAACAGGCCATTGCAACGCCCATTGGCATATCCTGCCGCACCTGTCCGCGCCGGGATTGCGACCAGCGCGCCTTTCCGCCGACCGACCGCCAGCTGCGCATCGATCCCCTGCGCCGCGATGTCGTGCCCTACGAATTCGGGTAGGGAAAATGACATCAAGACCAACCGACATTGCGAGCGGCATAGCCCCGAAGCAATCCAGAGCGGCGCGCAAGGCGCTGGATTGCTTCGCTTCGCTCGCAATGACGAAGTGGTTCAGGACATAATACTCATCGACAGGCAAGTTCAGGCCTTGAGCAGGCCCTGATCGAGCAGGCTTCGTGCGGTATCGACGATACTGTCGGCAACCGGTCTCGCCTCCCAGCCCAGCTTGTCGCGGGCATGGCTGGTATCCATGTTGCGGACCTTGCCAAGCTCGCCTGCAACCTGGCGGATGCGCGGATCGAACAGCGCAACCAGCTTCACGACCCAGTCGGGCAGCTTGCGTGTCGGCACCTTGCGCGCTTCGCCCTGCAACCGTCCGCGCAATATGTCGGCGACATCGACAACGCGCAGAAAGGGTCCGGCGGCGATGAAGCGTTCATTGGCGATATCCGGAGCGGTGAGCAGCCTGACGTGCATGTCGGCGACGTCGCGGACGTCCACAATCGCAAAGCCGAAATCCGGGCATCCCGGCATCGCCCCGTCGAGCAGCATCCGGACCAGTTCGATGGAGGCAGAGAAATCGCCGCTCAGCACCGGCCCCAGCACCGCACTGGGATTGACCGATGCGAACTGCATGGCACCGCCCTCTACCGCAACCCAGTCGCGCGCCGCGCGCTCGGCAATGGTTTTCGATTTCACATAGGGATAGGCATCGGGGCTCTCGACATTCGTCCAGTCCGCCTCTGTGAAGGTATAGGTTCCGCGAGGGCGACCATAGGCTATGGCCGCCGCCGATGACGTCTGGACAAAGCGCTCTACCCCGGCCTGTTTCGCGAAACGCAGCGCGCGCAGCACGCCCTCGCGGGCAGGAACGATCAGCTCATCTTCATGCCGGGGCGCATCCGCCGGAAAGGGCGATGCGACATGCAGGACATGGCGGCATCCCGCCATGGCATCGGCCCAGCCCACATCGCCGGTCAGGTCCGCCTGGAAAAAGGCGACGCGATCATTGTCGACCGCCAGGTTCGACCTGACTTCGGCCTCCCTGGAAAGATTGCGGATCGTCGTATTGACGTCCCAGCCCTCATTGATCAGCTGCCGGATGATGAACCCGGCAACATATCCGCTGCCGCCTGTCACCAATACCCTGTCGGCCATCTATCCTCTCCCCATTCCGGTGGAATTTCGCGGATAGATAGCAGAATGAAACGCAAATTGCGCGCTATTTGAGCAGAACAAGCTCCTCGGCCATGCTGGGATGCAGCGCGACGGTATCGTCGAATGCCTGTTTGGTAAGCCCCGCCTTCACCGCAACCGCCGCCGCCTGCAGGATTTCAGGCGAATCCGGGCCGATCATGTGCAGCCCCAATATCTTGCCGCTCGGCTCCTCGACGATCATCTTGTAGAGGCCGCGCTCATGCCGTTCGGCAAAGATGTTGCGCATCGGCCGAAAATCGGAGGAATAGACGCGGATATTGCCATATTGTTCGCGCGCCTCCTCCTCGGTGAGCCCGACCGAAGCGATGGGCGGCTGCGAAAAGACCGCCGAGGGAATATTGGCATAGTCAACCGTTCTGGGCGTATTGCCGAACACCGTATCGGCAAAGGCCTGGCCCTCGCGGATCGCAACCGGGGTCAGCTGGACCCGGTCGGTCACATCGCCCACTGCATAGATGCTTTTGCAGCTGGTCTGGCTGTGTTCGTCCACCTTGATCGCGCCGTTTTCGGCCATCTCGACACCGGCATTTTCCAGGCCCAGGCCCTTGCTGTTGGGCACCCGCCCTGTCGCGAACAGGACAAGGTCGGTGCGTATCGGATCATGCCCCTTGAGGTGAACCTCCAGATCGCCATCCTCCGTCTTCTCGATCTTCTCGAACGGGGCATTGAATTTGAATTCGATACCCTTGGCGAGATAGATCTGGATCAGCCGGTCGCGCAGTGACTCGTCATAGCCGCGCAGGATGACATCGGAACGATTGACGATGGTTACCGCCGAGCCAAGCCCATGCAATATGCCCGCAAATTCATTGGCGATATAGCCGCCGCCGGCGATGATCGCCCGCTTGGGCAGCTTCTCCAGATGAAACATCTCATTGGAGGTGACACAATGCTCCGCACCCGAAAAATCGGGCAGGAACGGCCAGCCGCCGGTCGCGACCAATATATGGCGCGCGGTGATATCCGCGCCGCTGGCAAGCCTCACCGAATTGGGACCGGTGATGGTGGCGCGTTCGTGAAAGACCTTCACATCGTGATTGTCGAGCGTCTGGGTATATAGCCCGTTCAGCCGGTCCACATCCTTCAGCACATGGTCGCGCAGGCGCGGCCAGTCAAAGCTCGCACCCTCAATGTCCCATCCATAATTGCGGGCATCCTCCAGATCTTCGGCAAAATGCGATCCGTAGACGAGCAGCTTCTTGGGCACACAGCCGCGAATGACGCAGGTACCGCCAACGCGATATTCCTCGGCAATGGCGACCCGCGCGCCATAGGATGCCGAAACCCGGGCGGCGCGCACTCCGCCCGATCCGGCACCGATCACGAACAGGTCATAGTCAAAATCTTGCATTCAAATGTCTCCAGACAGGATATTCTGCGGGTCAGAGCCCGGCGCGTTCGATCAGCGCCAGCGTTGCGGCATCAAAGCCGGAAAGATCGCCACCCTGCATCGATTTGGCGATCTGCTTGCCCAGTTCGACGCCGAACTGGTCGAACGGATTGATACCCAGCAGTGCGGCATTGGCAAATGTCCGGTGCTCGTAAAATGCGATCAGGGCGCCCAGCGTTCTCGCATCGACATTGTCGAGCAAGATCGTCGTCGAAGGCCGGTCCCCCGGATAATAGCGCGCGGCATCATCCGAAGCCTTGCCCGTCATCAGGGCCGCACCCTGGGCAAAACAATTGGCGAGCAATGTCTGGTGGTGCTCCGGATCCAGGTCATCGCCGGGCGTGATCGAGGCAATGAACTCCAGCGGCACCAGATGGGTGCCCTGATGCAGCAGCTGAAAAACGGCGTGCTGGGCGTCGGTGCCGACACCGCCCCAGCTGATCGGCGCGGATGGCCGGTCCAGTGCCGCGCCGTCGCGGGTCGCACATTTGCCGTTGCTCTCCATCTCCAGCTGCTGGAGATAGTCGGGCAGCAGCCTCAGCCGCTCGTCATAGGCGAAGATGGCGCGGGTCTGGCATTGCCGGACCTGAGCATAGTAAATGTCGGCAAAGGCAGCAAGCAGCGGGATGTTGCGCGCGCCCTCCGTATCCCGGAAATGCCGGTCCATCATCGCGCCGCCCGCCAGAAACGCGCCAAATTCCTCGCTGCCAATGGCCATCATGATGGGAAAGCCGATGCTCGACCATAGCGAATAGCGCCCGCCCACCGTTTCCGAAAAGGGCAGCACGCGGGTCTCGTCCACGCCCCATTCCACCGCCTTGTCGGGCGCGGCGGTCAGCGCCACCAGCCGCCCATAAGGATCGTCCACGCCATTGTCGCGCATCCATTCAATGGCGCTGGACGCATTCATCAGCGTTTCGGTCGTGGTGAAGGTCTTGGATGCGACAGCAACCAGCGTCCGGGCGGGATCGAAACGGGCAAAGGCCTCTTCCAGTGCCGCGCCATCGACATTGGAAACAACGGCAACATCATAGCGCCCCGCCTGCCGGGCTAGCGCATCGATAGCAAGCCGGGGGCCAAGCGCCGACCCGCCAATGCCGATATGCAGGACATGCGCGATATCGCCCATCGCACCGGCATCGATCGCCTCGACCAGCGCCGCCATGCGTTGTTGCAACAATCCGGCAATCTCGACCGATTGCGGATCGCCGACCCCGCGTTCGGCCATATGCTCGGCGGCACGGCCTTCGCTGTTATTGACCGGATCACCGGCAAACAGCGATGCCTTCAGCGCCTCGAACCCGGCGGCATCAGCCAGCGCTTCAAAGGCAGCGACAAGGCCTGCATCCAAATGGGTCTTGGCAAAATCGAAATAGATTTCGGAACCGCCAAGATCGAAACCGCGCTGCAGGGGCGCGGTGCGCGCCTCATCGGCGACCAGATCGACCAGCCGGGCGGCCTGATGCCCCTCGATCCTTGCCCATGCCTCGGTCAGCCTGTCATCCATAGATATCCTTTCGCGCGCCAATATGCTCCGGTTACTTAATGCACATGGCCAATATTGCGATAGGCCTGCTCATGCAAAAAACCGTTTGCACTGATCGAAATGGCACGGCTTTCGGTGGTCAAAGGCTTGACGATGCCCCCTGCTCGCACCAAAGGGGCGAAATGACCGACAGCGCCAACAGCGAAGGGCCATTGCCCGCATCCGACAGTGTAGCGGCAGAAAAGCCCGACCCCAAGGAAGAGTGGACCGATTTCGCCTGGTTCCTGGTGAAGCTGGCAATATTCTTCATCATTCTGCGCAGTTTCATCATTTCGCCGTTCAACATTCCGTCTGAATCGATGCAGCCGCGCCTGATCACCGGCGATTACCTGCTCGTATCCAAATGGTCCTATGGCTATTCGCGCTATTCATTGCCGTTCAGCCTGCCGCTGATCCCGGGCCGGATTTTCGCCAGCGAGCCCGAAGCGGGCGATGTCGTGGTATTCAAGGCGCCGCCAACACGCAGCCAGGACTATATCAAGCGGGTCATCGGCCTTCCCGGCGATACCATCCAGATGCAATCGGGCCAGTTGTTCATCAATGGAGAGCCGGTGAAGAAGGAGCGCATCGAGGATTTCATTGTCCCGGTATCGCCCAACACCCAATGCTATCATCGCGGATATGAACAGCGCGATGCGGACGGCCAGCCAATCTGCGCCTATCCGCAATTCCGCGAGACCCTGCCCAATGGCCGCAGCTATAATGTGCTCGACCTGATCGAAAGCCCGCGCGACACCACCGAGCCAATCATCGTTCCGGAAGGCCATATGTTCCTGATGGGGGATAATCGCGACAACAGCATGGACAGCCGCTTTCCGGCCATTGAGGGCAAGGGCATCGGCATTGTTCCCCAGGAAACGCTGGTCGGCAAGGCGCTTGTCAGCGTATTCTCCACCGATGGATCGGCAGAATTCCTGCTGCCATGGACCTGGTTCACCGCCGCGCGCTGGGGCCGGATTGGCGAGACATTTTGAGCAATGATATGGACAGCGCCGCGCTTGCCCGGCTGACCGGACACGACATTGGTGACCCGGCCCTGTTCCACCAGGCCCTGACCCATGGCAGCACCGGCGAGGCCGCCGATTATCAGCGGCTCGAATTTCTGGGCGACCGGGTGCTGGGCCTCACCATTGCCGAACTTCTCTACCAGCGCTTTCCCAGGGCGAGCGAAGGGCAGATGGCGGCCTGGTACAACCGGCTGGTATCGCGCGAAACCTGCGCCACTGTGGCTCAGGATGCAGGGATCAACGACCATATCCGGCTGGGAAAGCAGGCGCGCGATGATGGCGGATCAAAGAGCATAAACATTTTGGGCGATGTGACGGAGGCGATTATCGGCGCGCTCTATCTGGATGGCGGCATGGCGGCGGCATCAGGCTTTATCGCCCGCTATTGGGATGCCATGTTGCAGGCGATCGAGCAGGCACCCAAACATCCGAAATCGGCACTGCAGGAATGGGCTGCCGCGAACCGCCGCAAGACGCCCAGCTATGAACTGGTAAGCCGTGACGGACCGGATCATGATCTGCGCTTTACTGTCCGGGTATCGATCAACGGCATTGGCGAAGTCACCGCGACCGGCAACAGCAAGCAGGAAGCAGAAACGCTGGCGGCACAGGAATTCATGAAGGCGCATATCGCATGACCGGCAACGATACAGGAGCGGATTCCGGCACCCAATATTGCGGCATGGTCGCCATTTTGGGCGCGCCCAATGCCGGCAAGTCAACCATGGTCAACTGGCTGGTCGGCCAGAAAGTGGCGATTACAAGCCCCAAGGCGCAGACCACGCGCACCCGCCTGATGGGCATTGCCATTGCCGATTCCGCCCAGATGATCCTGGTCGATACGCCGGGCATTTTCGACCCCTCGCGTCGGTTCGACCGCGCCATGGTTTCCGCCGCATGGGAGGGTGCCGAGGGGGCTGACATCACCGCGCTTGTGGTCGATGCAAGAGCGAAACCCAATGCCAGGGTCGACAGCATTGTCGAGCGGCTGGCAGACTATAAGGGCCGCAAGATCCTGCTGCTTAACAAGGTGGACCAGGCCGCCAAGGACAAGCTGCTTCAGCTGGCCCAGAAGCTTGGCGAAGCGGGCGGTTTCGAGGAAATATTCTTCGTAAGCGCACTGACTGGTGACGGCATGGCCGAGCTCAAGCAATGGCTGGCGCGCGCCATGTCTGCCGGGCCCTGGCATTTCCCGGAGGATCAGGTCAGCGATGCGAGCGAAAGATTGCTGGCCGCTGAAATTACCCGCGAGCAGATTTTCCGCCAGCTCCATGCCGAACTTCCCTATGCCAGCATGGTCGTCCCCGAAAAATATCTGCACCGCAAAGATGGCTCGCTGGAAATCCATCAGCAAATACTGGTGGCGCGCGAAACACAGCGGGCAATCATGCTCGGCAAGGGTGGAGCGCGGATCAAGGATATCGGTGAAAAGGCCCGCAAGGAACTCGCCGATCTGCTCGGCCAGAAAGTCCACCTGTTCCTGCACGTCAAGGTTCAGGAAAAATGGGATGAGGATCGCGAATGGTATGACACCATCGGGCTGGACTGGGTGAAATGAACGGCCCCGTCATCACCACCGAACGGCTGATCCTGAGGCCCCATGTCCCGGACGACCTGATCCACAGCCACCCCGTCTATTGCGATGCCGAGGTTCGCCGCTTCATCGGCGGCGATGCCCCGCGCGAAGAGGACAGCTGGAACCGGCTGCTGCGCTATGCTGGACACTGGCTGCATTTCGGCTTTGGCATGTTTGCCATTTTCGAAAAGGATGGCGCCGCCTTTGTCGGCGACACCGGATTTGCCGATTTTCATCGCGGTCTGGGCGAAGATTTTGACCCCTTTCCGGAAGCAGCCTGGATTCTTGCACCGAACATGCACGGCAAGGGCTATGCGCTGGAAGCCGCACAGGCCGCCCATGCCTGGCTCGGCTCCAACCGACCGGCGGAGCGCACCGTCTGCATCATCGATCCGGAAAACACGCCATCGCTGCGGCTGGCCGAAAAGCTCGGCTACAGCCCCTATGGCACCGCCGATTACAAGGGTGCCTCACCTATAAAGCTGGAACGGAAAAGCTAGGCAGACGCTTTTTTCTTCGCAGCGGCCTTTTTCTTCGGAGCGGCCTTGCGGCCTCCCTTCTTCTTCGCAGGTGCCTTGGCCGCGCGAGCCGCGATCAGCTCCAATGCTTCGTCGAGCGTCAGCGCATCCTTGTCCTTGTCCTTCGGGATGGTCGCGTTGACGCTGCCATCGGTGACATAGGGACCATAGCGCCCGTCCATCAGCTTGATGTCCGCCTCGGTTTCCGGATTCTTGCCGAGAATCTTCAGCGGTTCCGCCGCTGCGCGCCGTCCGCGACCCGGATTGCTGGCGGCCTCTGCCAGCTTGACCACGGCCGCGTTCATGCCGGTCTCGAACACTTCCGCAGTCGATGAAAGCCGGGCATATTTGCCGTCATGCGCAAGATAGGGTCCATAGCGGCCAATGCTCGCGGTGATCGCCTGGCCGGTTTCGGGATGCTCGCCAATGGTACGCGGCAGCGACAGCAGTTTCACCGCCCATTCGAGGCCCAGATCCTCCGTAGGCACATCCTTGGGTATCGAGGAACGCTTGGCCTCCTTGCCCTCGCCCATCTCGACATAGGGACCGAAACGTCCGACCTTCCTGGTCACCATCTCGCCGGTTTCGGGATGCTCGCCCAGCTGTTCGGGGCCGGTATCCTCATTGGCACCGGCATTGCCGCCCTGCGCGAACCGGCGCGTGAAGCGGCATTCGGGATAGTTGGAACAGGCGACAAAGGCACCGAATCGGCCACCGCGCAGCGCCAGCTTGCCATCGCCGCATTGCGGGCACTGGCGCGGGTCGCTGCCATCCTCGCGCGGCGGAAACAGATAGGGCGCAAGGAATGAGTCCAGCTCGGCGGTGATGTCGGACGGTTTCTGCTCCATGACCTCTTCGGTCTTGGGTTTGAAATCGCGCCAGAATGCCGCCAGCACCTGCTGCCAGTCGGCCCGCCCGCCGGAAATCTCGTCCAGCTCATCCTCCAGGCCGGCGGTAAAATCATAGGCGACATAGCGCTCGAAAAAGCGCTCCAGAAATCCTGTGAGAAGTCGCCCGCTTTCCTCTGCAAAAAAGCGGTTTTTCTCGACACGCACATAGGCGCGATCCTTCAGCACCTGCAGGATCGAGGCATAGGTGGAGGGCCGCCCGATACCGAGTTCCTCCAGCCGTTTGACCAGGCTCGCTTCGGAAAAGCGCGGTGGCGGCTGGGTGAAATGCTGGGTCGAATCGACGGACTTGCGCGCCGGGCAATCGCCCTTGGAAAGCGCGGGCAACAGTCCCGAATCCTCGTCCTGCTTGTCGTCCAGCCCCTCTTCATACAGCGCCAGAAAGCCGGGGAATTTGATGACCTGCCCTGTGGCGCGCAGGCCATGCTGGCCGGTGCCGTCGACCAGCTCGACGGTCGTCCGCTCCAGCTGGGCAGTCTCCATCTGGCTGGCCAGCGCGCGCTTGAAGACCAGATCATAGAGGCGCGCATGATCGCCCGAACCATGGCGGTCCTTTGAAAAATTGGTCGGACGGATCGCCTCATGCGCTTCCTGCGCGTTTTTCGCCTTGGTCGTATATTGGCGGGGCTTGTCCGGCAGATAGCTGCCCGAATAGCGTTCCGATATCGCCTTGCGCGCCTCCTGAATGGCGCTGCCATCCATCTGGACCCCATCGGTCCGCATATAGGTGATCGCGCCATCCTCATAGAGCTGCTGCGCGATCCGCATCGTGTGGCTTGCCGAAAAGCCAAGCTTGCGCGCGGCCTCCTGCTGCAATGTCGATGTCGTGAATGGCGGCGGCGGATTGCGCCGCAGGGGCCGTGTCTCGACCGTATCGACCGCAAAGCGACCCGCCTCCACCTTGGCCTTGGCCGCGGCGGCCGAACCGGCATCGCCAATGCTCAGCTTGTCGAGCTTCTCGCCGTCCAGCCGCACCAGCCGCGAGGTAAATTCCTGCCCGCCATGCTCCATCAGCGCGGTGATCGACCAATATTCCTGCGGACGAAATGCCTCGATTTCACGCTCGCGCTCGACGATCAGGCGAAGCGCCACCGATTGCACCCGCCCCGCCGATTTCGCCCCCGGCAGCTTGCGCCACAGGACCGGCGAAAGGGTAAAGCCGACCAGATAGTCGAGCGCCCGGCGCGCGCGATAAGCATCGATCAAATCGTCGTCGAGCGCCCTTGGCGCGGCCATCGCCTCGGTCACGGCGTTCTTGGTGATGGCGTTGAACGTCACCCGCTCGACCTTGGCAGGGAGTGCCTTTTTCTTCGCCAGCACCTCCAGCACATGCCAGCTGATCGCCTCCCCTTCCCGGTCCGGGTCGGTCGCAAGGATCAGGCTGTCGGCCTTCTTCGCTTCGTCGGTAATCGCCTTGAGCTGCTTGGTCTTGTCGCCATAGGGCTGCCATACCATGGCAAAACCGTCATCGGGATCGACCGAGCCGTCCTTGGGCGCAAGATCGCGGATATGACCATAGGAAGCCAGCACCCGATAATCCTTGCCCAGATATTTCTCGATGGTCTTTGCCTTGGCGGGCGATTCAACGATTACCAGTTGCATGCAGCTAAATTCCGTCTCTCACATGTGCGCGCATAAGCTGCGGCCGGTTATCCGCTTTCGTCAAGGGGGTCCAGCACCAAGGGTCATTTTCTCCAAAAATCCTGAATTTCTAAGGTTCGCGTCATGATACCAGGCTGACCTTGCCGCCAGCATGGCGCTCGAGCCGTCCCGAAATCTCCAGTTCCATCAGCATCGTCTGGACCAGCGAGGTATCGAAACCCGACTGGCGGACAATCTCGCCCACCGCCACGGCATTGGCGCTGAGCAGGTCATTGAGCCGCGCCCGCTGGTCATCCTGTGGCGGCGCGATAGCGGCAGGCGGATCATCGGCGACATGCTGGCCCGCAAGGACGGCATGGCTCTGCGGCGCCGCGCTGCCATCATTCCATATGGGCGATATTGCCTCGATAATGTCGTCGACATTCTGGACCAGCACAGCGCCATTGCGGATCAGTTCGTTGCAGCCAATCGAGCGCGAATCGAGCGGCGAGCCGGGAATGGCCATGACTTCCCGCCCATATTCCGCCGCCAGCCGGGCGGTGATGAGCGATCCCGACCGAGGCGCGGCCTCGACAACCAGCGTCCCCAGCGCCATTCCGGCGATGATGCGGTTGCGATAGGGAAAGTTGCGCGCCAGCGGCTCGCTGCCCGGCGGCTGTTCGGCGATCACCAGCGCACGCTGCGCCATTTCCTCCTGCAGCCCTTCATTGCCCGGCGGATAGGCGATATCGATCCCGCTGGCAATAATCCCGGCAGTGGGAGCGCTGCCCTTTGCGGCGCGCATCATGACGCCCTGATGCGCGGCAGTATCGATGCCCCGCGCCAGTCCCGACACCACCAGATAGCCACGTTCAGCGAGCTCGCCGCCCAATTGCCGGGCGAAACGGCATGCCGCCGCCGATGCATTGCGCGCGCCGACCATGGCAATGGCGGGCAGCTCGAGAATTGTCGCATCGCCCCGGATCATCACGACCGGCGGCGCATTTTCAACCTGGCGCAGCAGTTGCGGATAAGCAGCATCGTCATGGAACAGATAGCGTGCACCGGCATTGCAGACCCGCCCAATCTCTTCCTCAATGGACCTGGCCGATGCGATATTGGGCAGCTTTCCGCCACTGCGCCGGGCAAGATCAGGCAAAGCGTCCAGCGCGTTCCTGGCCGAACCAAAGCGCCGCAACAGTTCAAAATAGCTGATTGGACCAATACGCTGGCTGCGGATCAGGCGAAGCCGGGCAAGATGTTCGGCGTCGAGATCAGCCGACATGACAGCATTGCCATATCGGGCGGCCTGAAATCAGCTCTTGCCAATGCGCGGTTCCTCGCCCGCCATCAGCCGGGCAATATTGCCGCGATGCTTGAGAAGCGTGAACACCAGTGTGACGACGAATAGCCAAATCAGCCCCTCTTGCCCCAATGCAAGCGCCGCGACCGGCGCCGATGCGGCTGCCGTAATGCCGGCCAGGGATGAAATGCGGAAGATTGCCGCCATAACCGCCCAAACCAGCACAAAGACCAGCCCGATCGGCCAATAAAGCGCCAAGGCAATGCCGATCAATGTCGCAATGCCCTTTCCCCCCCGGAATTTGAGCCATATCGGATATAAATGGCCAAAGAACGCGCCCAGAGCCGCGATGGAACCGGCAAATTGCGGGCTGTCTGGCAGGGCCCATTGCGCCGCCCAGACGGCGGCCGCGCCCTTGAGCAGATCGAACAGCAATGTCAGTGCGGCAAGGCCCTTGCGCCCGGTGCGCAAGACGTTTGTCGCGCCGATATTGCCCGATCCGATAGTGCGCAGGTCGCCAGCGCCTGCAATCCGGGTCAGCACGATGCCAAAGGGTATAGATCCGAGCAGATAGCCCATGGCGAACAGCAGGATGATCGCGATCATTGCCGCCTTTGCCAGTTCATCCATCGTCATGCTCCCCTGATTGCACGTCGGCCCGTTCGCCAGCTGCGTCTCTCCGCAGTGGCCCCGACTGCATAGCCAACGGCGCAATATTGGCAAGCGCCGAGCTTGATCGGGGCAGACCTGATGCTAAGCAGGCTGCCAATGTCCAGCGATTCCATTCCCGCCAGCGCCCCCCTGCTGTTCTTCGATTCCGGAATTGGCGGGCTCACCGTGCTTGCTGCCGCCGAAAAGCTGCTGCCCCAGGCGCCGGTCGTTTATGCCGCCGACTTTTCCGGACTGCCCTATGGCGAAAAGGATGAGCGCGAAATTTCGGCGCGGGTTCCGGCACTGCTGGGCCGGCTGGTCGAGCGCTATCGCCCGCGGCTGGTCACCATCGCCTGCAACACCGCATCGACCATCGCCCTGCCCCAGATTCGCGCGGCGCTGGATGTGCCTGTTGTTGGCACGGTTCCGGCGATCAAGCCCGCCGCCGAAATTTCCCGCAGCCGTGTCATCGGCGTGCTGGGCACCGAAGCGACGGTGCGCCAGCTTTATGTCGACAATCTCGCCGCAAAATTCGCCGCCGATGCGACGATCATCCGCCACGGCGCGCCGGAACTGGTCCGTGCCGCCGAAGCGGTGATGCGCGGGGAAAGCCCGGACCCGGCAATATTCGACCGCGCCATTGCTGGCCTTGCCGGACAGGCAATGGGCAGCGAGATCGACACCATCGTGCTGGCCTGCACCCATTTTCCGATTGTCGAGGCACAGCTCGCCGCCGCCATCGCGCGGCCGGTCAATTTCGTGCATGGGGCAGACGGAATTGCCCGCCGCATCGCCTATCTGACGCAGGGGCAGGACTGGGGCGAACCGGTGCGGCGCTTTGTCGCGACCGGCAGCGCGTCCGGCATCACCCCCTATGCACCGATGCTCGCCCAATATCGGTTCGACGATTTCCAGACGCTGTGACGGGCGACCAGCCAATGCCCGCTATTTCCCGAATTGAGAACCGTTCGCGCTGGCAATTACTGACAAGCTTGTTATGAAGGCGCGCAGGGGCGCAACTGAAAACATAGATATTTCTGGCCAGAATTTCGCAGGGTGGCTGTTTTGAACTACGATCAGGTTTTCGACCAGGCAATCGACCGTTTGCACAGCGAAGGACGCTACAGGGTGTTTATCGACATCCTGCGCAACAAGGGGGCCTATCCCAATGCGCGCTGCTTTCACGGGCATAACGGACCCAAGCCGATCACCGTCTGGTGCTCCAACGACTATCTCGCCATGGGGCAGCATCCCAAGGTGGTCGAAGCAATGGAAGAGGCGCTGAACGATGTTGGCGCCGGATCGGGCGGCACCCGCAATATCGGCGGCAACACCCATTATCATGTCCAGCTGGAGCATGAACTCGCCGACCTGCACGGCAAGCAGGGCGCACTGCTGTTTACTTCGGGCTATGTCTCCAACGATGCGACGCTCTCCACGCTCGCAAAGCTGCTGCCCGGCTGCATCATCTTTTCCGACGAGCTGAACCATGCCTCGATGATTGCGGGCATCCGCAATTCGGGCTGCGAAAAGCGCGTGTTCCGTCACAATGACACTGCCCATCTGGAAGAATTGCTGACCAGCGAAGACCCCGATGTGCCCAAGCTGATCGCCTTTGAAAGCGTCTATTCGATGGATGGCGATGTCGCCCCCATTCACGCCATTTGCGATCTGGCGGAGAAATATAACGCGCTGACCTATATTGACGAGGTTCACGCGGTGGGCATGTATGGAAAGCGCGGCGGCGGCATTACCGACCGTGACGCGGCCGCACACCGGATCGACATTATCGAGGGGACGCTCGGCAAGGCATTCGGGGTGATGGGCGGTTATATCGCCGCTGACAGCCGGATCATCGATGTCATTCGCAGCTATGCGCCCGGCTTCATCTTCACGACGTCGCTCTCGCCGGTGCTGGTCGCCGGGGCGCTCGCCAGCGTGCGTCACCTCAAGGCGTCGAGCGAGGAACGCGAGGGCCAGCAGGCCGCCGCAGCGCGGCTCAAGGCGATGATGCGCGAGGCCGGACTGCCGGTGATGGAATCGACCACCCATATCGTGCCGCTGATGGTTGGCGATCCGGTCAAGGCTAAGCGCATCAGCGACATCCTGCTCGCCGAATATGGCGTCTATGTGCAGCCGATCAATTTCCCGACAGTGCCGCGCGGCACGGAGCGCCTGCGCTTCACCCCCGGCCCTGCGCACACAGAGGAAATGATGCGCGACCTCACCGATGCGCTGATCGAAATCTGGAACCGGCAGGAACTGGCGCTGCAAAAGGCTGCCTGACCCCAGGCTGGTGTTTTCCGGATTGGTCCCCTGACGTCCGTCAGGCCTGTCTGGTGATCCGCACGAGAATGGCATAGTCGCGATAGAGCGACGCTATTTCGGCTCTGCAGCCCTGTTCGATCGCCAGATGCGTCACAAAATCCGCCAGATCCTCGCGCGGTTTCACGTGAAAGCGGGTAAGCCAGCCATGCATGGCCTGCGCGAACCAGTGCGGGAGGCGCTGAAATGCGCCAAAGTCGACCAGGTGCATGGCCCCGCCATCCTTACAAGCCGCCAGCCCGCCCTTTATGGCTGCGCGCCATTCGGGGATCATCGACAGTGTATAGGATGCGAATATTCGGTCGAACCGTGCTATGCCAAAGATCTGTTGTGGATCGAAGCGGGCCGCATCGGCCTGCGCAAGGACGATCCGCCCAGACAGCCCGGCGCGCTCGATCGCCCGGCACGCGGTTTTCAGCATGGCTGGGGAGATATCCAGACCGAAAAGCTGGCAATCGGGATAGCGCTGCGCCGCCAGTATCAGGTTCCGTCCGGTGCCACAGCCGATCTCCAGAATGGTTCCGCCGACAGGAACGTCGAGACGTTCAATCAGCTGATCCCGGCCAAGCAGGTAATATTTGCGGGTGAGGTCATAAAGATGGCGCTGAAACCGGTAGACACCGTCCATGCGCGCGGCATGATCGGCGCTTTCGTGCGTCCCGTCGTCCATCCCCGCGTCCGGCAGCGCGCGGGCAGCGATGTCAGGTGTTGCGGAGCGCATAGAGATGAACCCCGCCATAAATCGCGGAGCGGTCCTTTTCGAGCAGTGCCTGCGATTCTGCCTCGCAATAATGCCAGCCGGACAGGATCGATTCCGGAACCCGGCCAGGCAACAGGCTAGGGATGGCGGCGGTCCGGAACAGGACGCGCGCACCGGGCCGGGCAGTGCGGCTGATTTCGCTCCAGAGCCTGGTCAACTGCGCATCGCTCATCCAGTCCTGTGCATCGAGCAGGACATAGCGGTCAAAACTGCTGTCAAAACTATCCGCCAGACGCTCGGCAAAATTGGCGTGCTCGATCTCTATCCGCCCTGCCCTTGACCGGACGAGATCATAATTGGCCTCCTCCAGATAGGGCGGCACCGGCGCGCCGGGCGATTTGCCATAGCCGCGCCCAAAGGCTTGCCAGGCGAAATAATTGTCCTTGAGGTCAAAGGCGCAGGCAAGCTTTTCGAGCCTGGTACGCAGCACATCGGCCATTCTGGAATCCCCGGCGAGCGCATCAAACTGGGCAGGCGGAATGCCCAGTCCGAACAGGCTGGGCGGCTGATCAGTCAGCCAGCGGATAAACTTCCGGTCAAAGATCGGGGCAAGCTGTGCCTCGAATATTGCGCGCTGTTCTTCAATGGTATCCGCCTCCAGCATGCGGCGCGGGTCAACCCGGTAGAGCCGGGCAACCAGATGCGCCATGCCGATAAATCCGCCGAGCAGGCCGCGACGATAAAGGCCCTTGCCAAAGCCGGATATGCGACGGCGGCCACTGAGGTCACGCCCTTCCCAATAGCGCCGCGAAACAGTGTCCAGATGCGGTGCGACATATTGACGATAGGCACGGATATTGGCCGGATCATCGGCATCGGCGAAGAAGCGGCGAAATGTCGCATGATCGGGAAGATGAAGCGCGGCGGCCTGTTTGAGGCGGTTGAGCGCGATATGTGCGGTATTGAGATCAACCGCCACGATCTGTTCCGGATCGGCGACCAGATAGGACAGCACGTTGCACCCGCCGCTGGCGATGGTGATGATGCGGCTGTCCGGCTGAATATCGAGCCCGGCCATGTCGACGACCGGGTCTTCCCAAATCTGGGCATAGACAAGACCGCGAAAGGCAAAGGCAAAGGCCCGTTCAAGCAAGCCCTGGCGACCGGCTTCGGCTTCATGCCGCACCGCCTCCATGACTTTGCGATTGGTGCGGCGGCTGGACGGCAGGGCTGGCATGGCAATGCTTTCGACACGCTTTGAGATTGCCGTGCACTAGGCCCGCTGCGTGAACGGCTGATGACGCTTTTGTCTCAATCGCTGTCATAATTCGCACAAGCGACAGGCGCGTGTCGTCACCCCCTGATGGCATCTCCATAGACATCGGGATCGACATTGCCGCCGGAGAGGATGATGACGCTGCGGTCATCCACCTCGACCTTGCCGGCAAGAACGGCGGCTAGCGCAACCGAACCGCCAGGTTCCAGTACCAGACGCAGCCGCTGATAGGCAAAGCGCATCGCGGTGCGAACCTCTGCATCACTGACGCTGAGGGCATCGGCCCCCGCTTCCTTCAGAATGTCATAGGTCAGTGCGGAGACCAGCGGCGTCTTGAGCGCGTCGCAGATGGTCGGCGGCGCATCGTTTGCGACCGGCACGATCTTTCCCTTGCGCAGCGATTCGCCCATATCGTCCCAGCCATCAGGCTCGACAATCGTCATCTTCGTTCCCGGCAGGGCGAGCGCAAGGCCGCTTGAAAGGCCGCCGCCACCGCAACAGGCGATTACATGACCGGGCTGCAGCCCGGCCTGCGCAATCATCTGGACCGCCAGCTCGAATCCCGCACTGCCCTGCCCCTCGATCACCCAGGGGTCGGCAAAGCTCGGCACGATGGTCGCACCGGTTTCGCTCGCCAGCCGGGCGGCAATCGCCTCGCGATCTTCGGTATCGCGATCATATTCGATTATCTTCGCGCCATAGCCGAGCGTTGCGTCGCGCTTTGCCCTGGGAGCATCTGCGGGCATGACGATGGTCGCATCAATGCCAAGCCGCCGCGCCGACCAGGCCACGCCAAGGGCATGATTGCCGCTGGAAAAGGCGATCACGCCACGCTTCTGCTCTTCGGCATCTAGATCGCTCAGCCGGTGCCAGGCGCCGCGTATCTTGAACGCGCCCATGGGCTGCAGGCATTCCGCCTTGCACCAGATCGTCGTGCCCTCGATATTCAGCGGCAGGAGCGGTGTTGGCGGCAGCAGCGCCGATATCTTCTTGGCCGCTCGCTCGACGCCTTCCCGGCTGGGCTTTCGATCGGGATTGAGCCTGTCTCTTGGTTCTGTCATGCGAACGCTCTATATGAGCGGCCAATCGGCAATTCCAGCTATTAAGGAACAAGAGCTTGAGCAAAATTCTGGTCATCGGCGCAGGCGGCGTCGGTTCGGTGGCTGTCCACAAGATGGCGATGAACCCCGACATTTTCTCCGGGATCACCCTGGCGAGCCGCCGGGTCGCCAAATGTGACGCAATTGCCGCCTCTGTCCTGAAACGCACCGGCGTCACCATCGCAACGGCAGAGATCGATGCCGATGATGTCGATGCCACTGCCGCCCTGATCGAGCGGGTCCGGCCCGATCTGGTCTGCAATCTGGCGCTGCCCTATCAGGATCTCAACATCATGGAGGCGTGCCTCAAGACCGGCGTGCACTATATGGACACCGCCAATTACGAGCCGCGCGATGAAGCGAAGTTCGAATATAGCTGGCAATGGGCCTATCAGGAGCGCTTTGAAAAGGCGGGGCTGATGGCGCTGCTGGGATCGGGATTCGATCCGGGCGTCACCAGCATCTTTGCCAGCCATATCAGGAAGCACCTGCTCGACAGCATCGAGACGCTGGACATTCTTGATTGCAATGGCGGCGATCATGGCCAGCATTTCGCCACCAATTTCAATCCTGAAATCAATATCCGGGAGGTTACCGCCCCCTCGCGGCACTGGAATCAGGGCGAATGGATCGAAGGCCCGGCGCTCAGCCACAAACAGGTCTTTGATTTCGACCAGGTCGGCGAAAAGAACATGTACCTCATGTATCATGAGGAACTGGAAAGCCTTGCCCGCCACTATCCGGAGATAAAGCGGATTCGCTTCTGGATGACCTTTGGCGATGCCTATCTGAAGCATCTGGAAGTGCTGCAAAATGTTGGCATGACGCGGATCGACCCGGTCCTTTACGAAGGCAAGGAGATTATTCCGCTGCAATTCCTGAAGGCGGTCCTGCCCGAACCCGCCAGCCTTGGCGAAACGACCAGGGGCAAGACCAATATCGGTGATATCGCAACCGGCCTGAAGGACGGCAAGCAGCGCACATTCTACGTTTATAATGTCTGCGACCATGAGGACGCCTATGCCGAAACCGGCAACCAGGCGGTCAGCTATACCACCGGCGTTCCCGCTATGATCGGTGCGGCGATGATCCTGACCGGTGCATGGACGGGCAAGGGCGTCTTCAACATGGAACAGTTCGATCCCGATCCGTTCATGGAAATGCTCAACCGGCATGGCCTGCCATGGCAGGTGAAGGAACTCGACGGGCCGCTGGACTTCTGATGGAAACCAGAGCGGGCGATCCGGGAGCCTTTGCGCATTTCGACCTCAGCCGGGTCACGACCCCGGCCTTTGTCGTCGATGCAGCGAAGCTGCGCGCCAACCTTGCCATATTGGAAGAGGTGAAACAGCAATCGGGCGCGAAAATCCTCTCCGCGCTCAAGGCCTTTTCCATGTGGGAAGTCGCGCCGCTGATCGGCGAATATCTTGACGGTGTCTGCGCATCCGGCCTGTGGGAAGCGCGCCTTGCCTATGACAAATATGAGGGCGAGATTGCCACCTATTCCCCGGCATACAAGGCGGAGGACCTGGCGGAAATCTGCGCCATATCCGACCATGTCATCTTCAACTCGCCGATGCAGATCGCGCGGCACGCCCCTGCGCTGATGGGCCTGCGCGATGCCGGCGAACAGTTTGATATCGGGCTGCGCATCAACCCGCTGCATGCCGAGGGCGAGGTTGCCAAATATGACCCGTGCCAGCCGCACAGCCGCCTTGGCTTTCCCATCGACCAGCTGGCCGATGCCCATATCGATGCGATAGACGGACTGCATTTCCACACGCTGTGCGAACAGGATTTCGAACCGCTCTACCGCACATGGGAGGCGGTGGTGCCCTATATCGAACATTGGCTGGATGACCTGAAATGGCTGAATTTCGGAGGCGGGCACCATATCACCCGCGCCGATTACCAGCGCGAGGAGTTGATCGAATTCCTGCATGACGTGCGCGAGACGACCGGCTGCGATGTCTATCTGGAGCCCGGCGAAGCGGTTGCGCTCGATGCCGGAATACTGGTCGGCGAGCTGCTCGACGTGATCGACAACGGCATGCCGGTGGGCATCACCGATATCTCCGCAACCTGCCATATGCCCGATGTAATCGAGGCACCGTACCGCCCCGCCATGCTGGGCGAGCGCGGCCAGGGCGAAGCGGTCCGGCTGGGCGGTCCGTCCTGCCTGGCCGGCGACATCATCGGCGACTATATCCTGCCGGTTCCGGCAGAGCCCGGCCAGCGCTTCGCCTTTCTTGACCAGGCGCATTATTCCATGGTCAAGACCAACACCTTCAACGGCGTGCCCCTGCCCTCGATCTGGCTTTGGGACAGCGAGAGCGACGACCTCACCCTTGTTCGCGAATTTGAATGGACCGAGTTTCGGAACCGGCTGGGCTGATCGGGCGTAATTCCACTTTACATGCGCCCATGCGAATCCTATATGGCCAGTCCGCTGCCCCAAGGGGACTTCCAATAACCGCAAGGCAGCGTTTGTTTTTGGTTTGTTTATTGGGGGTCCCTTGCATTGCACCAGCATCTTGATGCGCTTGAGCTGATCCAGTCCCGGAAACCGGCCCAGCCGGTCACGCTCAACCGTCCGCACGCCGCCGAACGCGCGGCGCGTTTCTTCCTTGACCGGTTTCCCGGCAAGTCGCTCTATGCGGTAAAGGCCAATCCGTCGCCCGATCTGCTGCGCGTGCTGTGGAATACGGGCATCACCCATTATGACGTGGCCTCGATTGCCGAGGTGCGGCTGGTCGCGGCGACACTGCCCGGTGCAACGCTGTGTTTCATGCATCCGGTGAAGACCGCCGAAGCTATTCACGAAGCCTATCATGTCCATGGCGTGCGGATATTCTCGCTCGACACGCTGGAGGAACTGCAAAAGATCGTGCTTGCCACCGGCAATGCCGAGGACCTTACCCTGTGCGTGCGCCTGCGGGTCGCATCCGATTATGCCGAACTCAGCCTCGCCTCGAAATTCGGGGCAGAGCTTATCGAAGCGCGCGAATTGCTGATGGCAACCCGTCAGGCCGCCGACACCATGGGCATCTGCTTCCATGTCGGCAGCCAGGCCATGTCGCCCCACGCCTATGTGCTGGCGCTGGAGCGAGTCCGTGCGGCGATTGTCGATGCATCGGTAACGGTCGATATCGTCGATGTTGGCGGCGGCTTTCCCTCAGCCTATCCGGGCATGGAGCCTCCGCCGCTCGAAGACTATTTCGCGGTGATCGATCGCGCATTCGAGAGCCTGCCGATCAGCTATTCCGCTGAATTGTGGTGCGAGCCGGGCCGGGCCCTGTGCGCCGAATACAGCTCGCTGATCGTGCGCGTGGAAAAGCGCCGGGGAAGCGAGCTTTACATCAATGATGGCGCCTATGGCGCGCTGTTTGACGCAGCGCATGTCGGCTGGCGCTTTCCGGTGCGCTATCTGGGCGAGGACCGGTCGCCGGACGTCGAGGAGTTCAGCTTCTTCGGACCGACCTGCGACGATATGGATCATATGGCCGGGCCGTTCATGCTGCCCGCCGACATCAAGTCAGGCGACTATATCGAGATTGGCATGATCGGGGCCTATGGCGCGGCGATGCGGACCGGATTCAACGGCTTTGGCGACAGCGAATCGGTGATCGTAGCGGATGAACCGATGCAGAGCCTCTACATCCCCGGAGCGCGTCCCGAATGGGCAAGCGACAATGTTGTTTCGATCAAGGGCTGAGCCATCATAAGCAGTTTGCGGCCCTCATGACGGCATAATCAGTTGCGATTGACAATTTAATTTCGCTGTCCCACCTTCCCGCCCGATAATAAGGAGGGGAAGATCGTCATGGGTAACAACATACTGACGCCAGCCGCTGTGCTGGTGATCTGGTCGCTGATCATGCTGTTCTGGACAGCGGCCACGCGCTTTCCGGCCATCGCCAAGGCGGGGCTGGATATCAAGAATGCCGCACCCGGCGGACGCGGGCAGGATCTGGAAGGCGTATTGCCGCCCAAGGTCCAGTGGAAGGCCCATAATTACGCACATCTGATGGAACAGCCGACGCTGTTCTATGCCGTAATTGCCATATTGGCGATCACCGGCGGCGCCAGCCAGACCGCCATCTGCCTTGCCTGGACCTATGTCGGCCTGCGCATCGCCCACAGCCTGTGGCAGGCAACTGTAAACACCATCATGCCGGTGCGTTTCGGCCTGTTCCTGCTGTCCACCATCGTGCTCGTCATCCTTTCGGTGATCGCACTGCTCGCCACGCTTGAAGGAGCCTGAACCATGGCAAGTCCAATTCTGCAACCCGTCGCCGTCCTGCTCGGCTGGACCATGCTCGTCTGGATCTGGATGTATGCAACCCGCATTCCCGCAATGGGCAAAGCCAAGATCGACGTCGGCAACCTTGTCGGCGGCACCGGCGGTGCGCTGGACGGCGTCCTGCCTGATCAGGTGCAATGGAAAGCCCATAATTACAACCATCTGATGGCTGAACCTACGATCTTTTATGCAACCAGCCTGGTGCTGGCGATCCAGGGAGCGGGCGATGGCCTCAACGCCAAGATCGCCTGGGCCTATGTTGGCCTGCGCATCGCGCACAGCCTGTGGCAGATTCTGGTGAACAAGGTCTCGATCCGGTTCCTGCTGTTTGCTCTCTCCAGCCTGTGCCTCATGGCGCTGGTGCTTCACGCTATTATCGCAGTTTTCTAGGCTTTTCGGCTCAGGAAACACTTCGATTTCAACGATAGTACCCGGCGGCGCAGGTCGCCGGGTTTCTATTTGCGGACGAAGAGGCTGACCAGTTCGACATGGGTGGACCAGCGAAACTGGCCAACGGGCCATAATGTCTGCAGGGCATAGCCATTGGCGCATAACAGCTGCGCATCACGGGCAAATGTCGCCGGATTGCAGCTGACATAGCAGATCCTTGCCACATCGGACGCGGCGAGCTGCTCCACCTGATCGCGCGCACCTGCCCTTGGCGGATCGAGCAGCACGCCATCGAAACGGTTGAGCTCAGCGGGGCGGAGCGGATTGCGGAAAAGGTCGCGATGATCGGCGAAAACGGGCAATTGATGCCGGTTTGCCGCGCCCTTCAGCGCCAGTATCGCATCGCGCGCCGCCTCTGCGGCATAGATTCTGCGCCCGGCTTGTCTGAGGCGCAGCGCGAACGTGCCGATTCCGGCGAACAGATCGGCCATGGTTATGCATCCCGCCAGCGCTTCGCTGGCAGCAGCAATCAGTGCATCCTCCCCATCCTGCGAGGGTTGCAGGAACGCGCCATGCGGAAGCGCAACCGCTATGCCCTGCATGCCGATAGTGACCGGCTCGGGTTCCCACAGGGTTTCCGGCCCGTCGCCGCGATCAATTGCAAAGCGCGCAAGGCCATTATCCCCTGCAAAGGCGTTCAGGCGCTCATGATCGCTCAGTGATGCCGGATCCAGGCCATGGATCAGCATATCCACGCCCTGTTCGGCCAGCGTCATCTCGACCGTGCCTGACAGCCGCTTTCCAGACCATTTGTGCAGGAAATCCGCCAGTTTCGGGATGACGTCATGCAGTCGAGGCGTCAGCACCGGACATTCGCGGACAGCAACGATACGATGGCTCCCGGCACTGTAATAGCCAAGCAGCAAGCGGCCCTCCATCCGCTGAAAGGCGAGCGTCGCGCGTCGTCTGCTGGCCGGTGGCGACAGATGGACGGGGCGGACGTCAGCAGGAATCACCCCCTTGCCATCCAGCGCATTCATGACGCGGTCATGGACGAAAGCGGCGAGCACAGTCTCATCGGCATGCTGAAGCTGGCACCCGCCGCAATCGCCGAAATGCGCACAGGGCGGTGCAACATGATGCTTGCCCCAGTCGATGCCGCCGCCTTCCAGCAAACTGTCACCGGTGACGGCACCGGGCACATGCTGTCCATCCGCCGTGACGCCGTCGCCGCGCGCAGCGATCCGAACGATGGACGCAGCCACGTTCACAGGCATTCGGCCAGCGCCGGTGCGACATGCGCAGCCAGACCGCCCGCACTGAAAGAGGGGCCGGCGAGCCGTGCGGCGCTGTCATGCAGCCATTGCGCCTCCGCCATTGCGCGATGGGCATCGCCATGTCCTGCAAGTCGTGCAGCCACAATACCGGCAAGAACATCGCCCGACCCGGCCACGGACAGCCAGCCATTGTTGCGATCTGCAATGGTGACGCTGCCATCCGGACTGGCCAGAACGCTGTCGGCACCCTTGAAAATCACTGAAGCGCCGCTTTTGCGGGCAAGCGCCAAAGCCTGCTCCGCCTTGTTCCCGGAGCCGTCAAGTTCATATGCGCTTGCAAGGACAGCAAATTCACCCGCATGCGGCGTCAGTATAGCGGGAGCCGTCCGCCCCGCGAGCGCCGAATGACAGGGGCCGAGCAGGTGCAGGGCGTCGGCATCGAGCACCAGCGGCGCCTTGCTGGCCAGCACGTTCTGCAACAAGGCTTGCGCCGCCCCATCCCTTCCCAGCCCCGGCCCGATCAGGATCGCCGATATGCGCGGATCGGCCAGCGCGACGGATGTATCGCCCGCTTCCCAAACCAGATCGGCGGGAAGCCCCGCAGGTGGCTCGCCGCCGATGATCCGGACATAGCCCGTCCCCGCCCCTTGCGCGGCGCGGGCGGAAAGCTGGATCGCACCGGGCATTGCGCCAGCGACCATTGCGACCAGCCCCCGGCTGTATTTGTGCGCACTGGCGTCGGGTACCGAGAGCACCGGTTTGGCCAGCCGCCTTGCCGCATGCCCCGACAGCGCAACCCCGATATCGACCAGGCTCAGCTGGCCCATCAGGCTGGCCGCAGGTTCAAGGAGATGGGCATATTTCCACGCGCCCAATGCGATACAGTGATCGAAGCGCCCGACAGCATTGAGCGGCTGTGCGCCATCGGCATCAACCCCGCTCGGCAAATCGATGGCGATTCGCCGCCGGGCACCGTTGAACAGTCGCTCAAATTGCTGCCACAGGGGATCGCCTACGGCTCGGGTCAGGCCGCTGCCGAACAGGCAGTCCACAAACTGCTCCGCCGGTTTCGCGTCCAGAACATCGACAGTCTCGCCTTCATAGGCGGCGCGGGCGTTGCGCGCCGCATCGGTCTTCGGCTCGCCGTTTGCCGCAACGGTCACCGGCACACCATGCCGATACAACGATTGCGCGATGACATAGCCATCGCCACCATTATTGCCGGGGCCGCACAATATGAGGGTGGGCGTGCGATGACCGATTCGCCAGATGAGCTGCGCCGCGCCCTCGCCCGCCCTTGCCATCAGGGCATCGACCGTAATCCCGCTATCGAACAGCGCCTGTTCGGCTGCCACCATTTCGGCAACCGTTACAACCGGCTTGCCTCGGTCATTCGGTCGCGTCACCGGGCACACCGGGCTTGCGGAAGGTGGCGGGCAGCCGATAGCGATCCTCATTCACCTCTACGATGATAAGGCCGTCGCCCGCCGCGCTGACAGCCGCTTCATCGGCACCATCGGCGGTGACGAGTCCGCGCCCGTCGGTCACGATGGAGAAGCGACGGAAACCGCCATCGGGATGCCGGAACACCAGCTCCTTGCCATCGCTGGTCTCGATCCGCTCCAGTTCGCAGCGCCGCTCAAACTCGGCCGCTCCGTCGAGCGCGCAATCGAGCAGCCCGTCATTGGCGGCCGAGCGCGCGGCCTCGGCAGGACTGGCGGGCTGCCCGGTATCGCTTTCAGCTGAACAGGCCGCGAGCAGCGCAAGCGCAGCCAGAGGAACCAGCCGGGTCATGTCAGATATCGGCAAAGACATGGGTTTCCGCCTTTGCGCCGGGATGGGTGACCGCACCCTGCCAGGCAGGGCCGACATTGCGGGCATAGCGCCACAGGGCACCGGCATTATAATCATTGCCGCGCGGCTGCCATTTTGCACGACGCTCGGCCAGCACGGCCTCATCAATCTCAAGATCAATCGTTCCTGCCTCGGCATCGATAGAGATGATGTCGCCATCCTCGATCAGCCCGATCGGGCCGCCCTCGGCGGCTTCGGGGCCGACATGGCCGATGCAAAATCCGCGGGTAGCGCCCGAAAAGCGGCCATCGGTGATCAGCGCAACCTTCTCGCCCATGCCCTGTCCGTAGAGCGCGGCGGTGGTCGACAGCATCTCGCGCATGCCGGGGCCGCCCTTTGGCCCCTCATTGCGGATCACCACCACGCTGCCCTCGATGATGCTGCGCGCCTCGACGGCGGCAAAGGCATCCTCCTCGCATTCGAACACCTGCGCCGGCCCTGTGAACTGCAGCCGCGCCATGCCGGCGACCTTGACGATGGCACCATCGGGAGCGAGCGATCCGCGCAGCCCGACCACGCCGCCGGTCGGAGTGATTGGCCGCCGCACATCATAAATGACCTTCTGATCGGGATTCCACACAATCTCGTCGAGATTTTCGGCCAGCGTCTTGCCGGTAACCGTCATGCAGTCGCCATGCAGAAAGCCGCCTGCCAGCAACGTCTTCATCAGCATATAGACACCGCCCGCTTCATGCATGTCCTTGGCGACATACTGGCCGCCGGGCTTCAGATCGGCAATATAGGGCGTGGTCTTGAAAATCTCCGCAACGTCGAACAGCGAGAAATCAATGCCGCATTCATTCGCCATGGCGGGCAGATGCAGCGCGCCATTGGTCGACCCCCCGGTCGCGGCGACGACGCGCGCCGCATTTTCAAAGGCTTTGCGGGTGCAGATGTCGCGCGGACGGATATTGCGCTCCAGAAGGTTCATGACCTGCACACCGGCGGCAATGGCGATATCTTCACGGCTCTTGAAAGGAGCCGGAGCCATATTGCTGTTTGGAAGCGACAATCCGATTGCTTCGGCAACACAGGCCATGGTGTTCGCGGTAAACTGGCCGCCACAGGCGCCGTCACCGGGACAGGCCGCCTTTTCCAGCGCGGTCAGCTCGGACAGGGGGCAATTGCCCGCCGCGAACTGCCCGACAGCCTCGAACACGTCGACAACGGTGACGTCCTTGTCATGAAACCGTCCGGGCAGGATCGACCCGCCATAGACGAAGATCGACGGCACATTGAGCCGCAGCATCGCCATCATCATGCCCGGCAGCGACTTGTCGCATCCGGCAAAGGTGACCAGCGCATCATAGCAATGGCCGCGCACCGAAAGCTCGACCGAATCCGCGATGACTTCCCGGCTGACCAGCGAGCTTTTCATGCCCTGATGCCCCATGGCGATGCCGTCGGTCACTGTGATGGTATTGAACCGGCGCGGCATGCCGCCATTCTGCTCGACACCCTGGCGGCAGGCATCGGCCTGCGCATCGAGCGTGGTATTGCAGGGCGCACTGTCATTGCCCGCCGAAGCGATGCCGACAAAAGGACGGGCAATCTCGGCCTCGCTCAGGCCCATGGCGTAATAATAGCTGCGATGGGGCGCCCGATCCGGACCGACCGAAACATGGCGGCTGGGCAGGCGGGACTTGTCGAACCTGTTCGTCATCTGATGCGTTCTTCTGCTCTGGCTATTGTGGCGAATTTCGCTGGCTCATAGGCCCGCAATTGCGCCGCTGGCAAGGCTTTCGGCAATTTTCATGCAAACCGGCCCGATCAGGCTTGCCATGCGTTGCTCGCCTGCATCGTCTCCAACGATGTCCTGGCGCATTTCCAGGCCCAGATAGGGGATGCCAGATGCCTCGGCATGGCGATCCATGGTCGCGTTCAGCAGCTTGCCCGAATAGGGCAGCTGATCGCCTACCACCAGACCGCTTTGTTCCAGCAGTTCGATGGCGCGCTTCGACGCCGCTTCATAGCGGTTATAAAGTATGCCGATATGCCATGGCCGCATTTCCTCGGGGCGCGATGACAGGCTGGGCGTAAAGCTGTGCAGCGACAGGATAAGCACTGGTCTTTGCGCGATCAGCCGACCCGTCAGAGCGTCATGATAGGGATGATGATAGCGGGCGAGCCGCAGCGCCCTACCCGCTTCGTCCAGCCGGTTGCCCGGAATATCATGGCCGTCGCTGCTGACGGGTATCGCGGCAGGATCGTCCGCATGCCGGTTGAGATCGGCAACCAGCCGCGAATGGCTGGCCAGAAACGCATCAAAGCCGAACTTCGCGTGCAATTTGCGGGCAACGCCCATCACGCCGATATCGATGGCCATATGCTGGTCCATCAGAGCCGCATCAATGCCAAGCTCCACATCATCGGGGACATGATTGGACGCATGATCGCCAACCACCAGTATCTGTGGGGCGTTTCCGCCCGTCAGCGCGATCGCCGGTGCCGGTGCAGCGCTCATGCCCTCAGCCTTCCCGCCATTGTCCAGGCACCGGGCAAATGCGCCTCGATGCTCTCCTGTGCCGCCATGACGTCATCGAGTGTCTCGAACAATGCGAAACAGGTCGCTCCGGACCCTGACATGCGGGCAAGCTCCGGATTGCAGTTTTCGAGCAGGCCGAGGATTTCCGTGATTTCCGGGACCATCTGCTCGGCCATGGGCTGCAGGTCATTGCGCCCCGCCCGCGCTGCGCCAATAGCATCGGGTGATGACGTCATGCCGCCGCGATCAACACCGTCCCATGCCGCAAAGACGCTGGCGGTGGAGATGGGGCGGAGCGGATTGACGAGCAGCACCGGCCGACCGGCAAGGCCGCTGTCCGGCCAGGGCGAGAGGTTTTCGCCAATCCCCTCTCCACGCATGGTCTGGCTGAAAACACAGGCCGGAATATCCGCGCCCAGCGACAGCCCGACTTGCGCGAGCCGGTCAAGCGGCCAGTCGAGCCTCCACAGCCGGTTGAGCAGACGCAGTGCCGCCGCCGCATCCGCCGATCCGCCGCCAATGCCGGACGCGACCGGCAGGCGCTTTTCCAGCCGGAAACAGGCCCCCTGCCGCGTGCCGCATTCCGTTTGCAGGGCCAGGGCAGCGCGCACCACCAGATTGTCGCTGGCACTGCCCTGCCGCGCCAGTTCATCGGCAAAACGGCCATACACGGTACATTCGATGGCGCCTTCTGCGCCTGCCTCCACCGTCAGCCGGTCACCATCATCGACAAAGGCAAAGACGGTCTCGAGCCGGTGATAGCCATTTGCCAGCCGTTCGCGCACATGCAGTGCGAGATTGATCTTCGCAAAGCCAATCTCGCTTAATATTTCAGGCATTTATCACCAATATCTTACATATTGGGATAATTGGGGCCACCGCCGCCTTCGGGCACGACCCAGTTAATATTCTGGGTCGGGTCCTTGATGTCGCAGGTCTTGCAATGCACGCAATTCTGGGCGTTGATCTGGAAATGCGGGCCATTATCGCCCTCGATCACCTCATAGACACCCGCCGGACAGTAACGCTGCGCCGGCTCGTCATAGAGCGGCAGATTATAGCTGATCGGAATCGCAGGGTCCTTGAGCTGCAGATGAACCGGCTGATCCTCTTCATGATTGGTGTTCGAGATGAACACCGATGACAGGCGATCAAAGGTGATGACATTGTCCGGCTTGGGATAATCGATCGGCTTGTAAAGGTCCTTGCGCCGCAGTTCCTCGCAATCGCGATGGTGCTTCATCGTGAAGGGCAGCCGCAGCCCGATATATTCGAGCCACATGTTGATGCCGGAAAGGATTGTGCCGAACGTATTGCCGAACTTCTCGACCAGCGGCAGGATATTACGAACACCCCGCAATTCCTTGTAAAGCCAGCTATTTTCATAAGACTCTGGATAGGCGGTCAATTCATCGGACGAACGGTCTGCCTTGATTGCGGCAAAAGCGGCCTCGGCGGCCATCATCGCCGATTTCATCGCGCCATGGGTACCCTTGATGCGCGGCACGTTGAGGAAGCCTGCCGAACATCCGATCAGCGCACCGCCCGGAAAGACCAGCTTTGGCACCGATTGCCAGCCGCCATCGTTGATGGCCCGGGCACCATAGGAAACACGCTTGCCGCCTTCCAGAATCTTGCGGATCTCCGGATGGGTCTTCCAGCGCTGCATTTCCTGGAACGGCGAGATATGCGGATTATGATAGTTGAGCCAGGTGACAAAGCCGAGCGCGACCTGTCCATTGGCCTGATGATAAAGGAAACCGCCGCCGCCGGTCTCGTCATCCAGCGGCCAGCCCTGGGTGTGCAGCACCCGGCCCGGCTTATGCTTCTTGGGATCAATGTCCCACAATTCCTTGATACCAAGGCCATAAATCTGAGGCTCGCTCTCGGCCTCCAGATCAAACCGGGCCTTGAGCTGCTTGGTAAGATGGCCGCGCGCACCTTCAGCGAATAAGGTATAACGGGCGTGCAGTTCCATACCGGGCTGATAGTCGGGCTTGCGCTCGCCATCGCGGCCAATGCCCATATCGCCGGTCGCGACGCCCTTTACCGATCCATCCTCATTATAGAGGATTTCCGCCGCTGCGAAGCAGGGGAATATCTCGACGCCCATCTCCTCCGCCTTTTCGCCCAGCCAGCGGCAGAGATTGCCAAGACTGCCGGTATAGGTGCCCTTATTGTGCATGAAAGGCGGCGTGAAGATGTGCGGGATGCTGAATTTCTTCGTCCGGGAGAGTACCCAGTGCAGGTTTTCGGTCACCGGGGTTTCGGCCAGCGGGCAACCCTGCTCGCGCCAATCGGGGATCAGTTCGTCCAGCGCGCGCGGATCAATGACTGCTCCTGACAGGATATGCGCGCCGATTTCCGAACCCTTTTCCAGAACGCAGACGTCGATTTCGCTCCCGGCCTCGCTCGCGAGCTGCTTCAGGCGTATTGCCGCAGACAGGCCAGCCGGGCCGCCGCCGACAATAACCACGTCATAAGGCATGGATTCACGTTCGCTCATGATGCTTTCCCCGTTGCTCTGTTATCCGGCTGTGCCTTACAAGGCCTTTCATGGCACAGCGATTTGCAAATCACTCCAATAGCGCGGCGCCGGTCAAGTCAAGACCGATTGCAAATTCGCATGGCTGAAAATCCCGGAAACAATGGCCGGATTGATGACAATCGCAGCTTGATCGACAGTCTTGTCAACTGGTGGGAAATTGCCGGGGTTGCCGATGCCGTTCAGGAGCAGGGGCGGGACTGGTCGAGCGAGATCGTGCCGGTTCTGGCACAGCCCGATGAAGCAGTGCCAGCGAGACCGCCCGTAACGTCCGGTGATGCGCCCAGACCCAGGAAAACCGCCACCCCCGAAGCCCCGGCGCGACAGCATGACGTCATGGCGTCAATGCCGGGTGACCTGGATGCGTTCCGCGGCTGGTGGATGGGCGACCCGGCGCTCAATGCACCCTATGCCAATGGGCCGCGCATCGCCCCCAGCGGAACGAGCGGCGCGAAATTCATGCTGGTTGCCGACATGCCCGAACAGGATGACAGGGATATGCTGATGAGCGGACGCGCGGGGCGGCTGCTGGATCGCATGCTCGGCGCGGCGGGTCTGGCAAGGGACAGCGTCTATGTCGCCTCGCTGCTGCCCTGGCGCGCGCTCGACGCACATCCGGTGCGCGCTAACCTGGCCCTGTGGATGACGGTTCTGGAGCGGCATATCCAGCTCGCAGCCCCGCAAAAGCTCATCATTCTGGGGCAGAACGACATTATGGCGCGGGTAAGGAACAATTTGCCGCAAAACGCCAAAAATTTACTTTTTGTTAACCACGCATCGGGTCAGATAGAGCCATTGGCCAGTCACCATCCCCGCACGATGCTTACCAACCCGGCGTTGAAGGCAGCGAATTGGACCGACTGGAGGGCGCTGGCAAGGGAGGCCATGGGGTGAGAAAAGCGATACTGGCAGGATGTGCTTTCGCCGCATTGTCGTGTCAGCCTGCCCTGGCCGAAAGCAGCTCAGCCGATTATTATTCCGCTCGTTTCGACAGTACCGCCCTGCCCCAGCAACTCGACCAGACCGACCGCGCCTATTTCCGCTCGATCTTCGCCGCCATTCACGACCAGCAATGGGACAGGGCCAGCGCGCTGATCGCGGAACGCGAGAACAGCCCTGACAAGGGCCTGCTGCATGAAATCGCCAAGGCAGAACTCTATCTCGACGCCAATTCGCCCCGCGTCGAACTGGGGCCGCTCATGGCGCTGCTCAGCGAATCCTCTGACATACCCCAGGCCGAACAGCTTGGCCGCCTCGCCGAGAAGCGCGGGGCAATGCGATTGCCCGACCGTCCGCAGACGCGGCAGCTGGTCAGCTTTGCCCCCTCGCCCCGTCGCGGCAAGCCGCGCAGCGTGAATGATGGCAGCATGAGCAGCAGCTATGCCGGCCGCATCCAGGACCGTATTGTCAATGACGATCCGCAGGGTGCGCGCAGCCTGCTCGAAGAAGTCGAATCCTCGCTATCCGAATCCACCCTGACCGAATGGCGCCAGAAGGTCGCCTGGTCCTATTATATCGAAAATCAGGATCATGAGGCGCTGTCCATGGCCCGGCTCGCCGCGACCGGCAGCGGCGCGTGGCTCGCCGATGCGCATTGGGTGGCGGGCCTTGCCGCCTGGCGTCTGGATGACTGTTCCGGCGCATCCCAAGCCTTTACCGAAGCGGCCCGCAACGCCACCAACGAGGAATTGCGCGCCGCCAGTTTTTACTGGGCATCGCGCGCGCAGACCCGCTGTCGCAGGCCCGATCTTGTCGCCGCCAGCCTGCAGGGCGCCAGCCAGTATGGCGAGACCTTTTATGGCCTGCTCGCCCAGGAACAGCTGGGGCTCGACCGCAGCGAGACCCTGTCGCGCGGTACCGTGTCAGACAGTGACTGGAAGGTGCTGCAAGGTCGCCCCAATGTCCGCCGGGCACTGGCGCTGAACGAGATTGGCGAAAGCCAGCTGGCCGATGAGACCCTGCGCCATGATGCGCGCATTGCCGGACCCGAGGCGTATCAGCCGCTGCTGCACCTCGCCCGCGAACTGGGCATGGTCCAGACCCAGCTGTGGATGGCGCATAATGGCCCGTCGGGTTCACGCCCCGAAGAATATGCCCGTTTCCCCAATCCGCGCTGGGCACCGCGCGATGGCTGGCGGGTCGATCCCGCGCTGGTCTATGCGCACAGCTTGCAGGAATCGCAGTTCCAGTCCAACGCCCGCAGCCCTGCCGATGCGCGCGGATTGATGCAGGTCCGCCCCGGCACCGCACAGGACATGGCGCGCGGCCGCGGCGAGAGCATTGCCGCCAGCGATCTGTACCAGCCGGCGGTCAACCTGGAATATGGCCAGCGCTATCTGGAAGAATTGCGCGACATGCCGCAGACCCAGGGCCTGCTGCCCAAGGTGATCGCCGCCTATAATGCCGGCCCTGCCCCGGTCGGCCGCTGGAACGATGAAGTCCGTGACCAGGGCGACCCCCTGCTTTTCATCGAATCCATCCCCTATTATGAAACCCGCGCCTATGTCGGCATCATCCTGAGAAATTACTGGATGTACGAGAAGCAGGCCGGAGTTCATTCACAGAGCGCGCTCGGCCTTGCGCAAGGGCTGTGGCCGCGCTTCCCGCGAACCGACGGCATCGAACTGGTCCAGCTGGGCAATAGCGGGAGGCCTTGAATTGGCCATTGATGAAAGCCGCATTTTCAAGCCGGTACAGATCGCGCTGCTGACCATTTCGGATACCCGCACGGCGGCAGACGACACCTCCGGCGACATATTGGCCGAGCGGATCAGCGCGGCGGGCCACAGGCTGGCGGCCCGCGCCATAGAGCGTGATGATCGCGACCGGATCGTCGCCCGCCTGCACAACTGGATCGATGACCCCCAGGTCGATGTCATTGTCTCGACCGGCGGCACCGGGCTCACCGGGCGAGACATCACGCCCGAAGCGCTCGATCTGGTCAAGGACAAGGACATACCCGGCTTTGGCGAGCTGTTCCGCTGGCTGAGCTACAAAAGCATCGGCACGTCCACGGTGCAATCGCGCGCCTGCGCCGTGCTTGCCCGGGGCACCTATATCTTCGCGCTGCCCGGATCGAACGGTGCGGTCAAGGATGGCTGGGACGGGATTCTCGCCACCCAGCTGGACAGCCGCAACCGTCCCTGCAACTTCGTGGAATTGATGCCGCGCCTGCGCGAAAAATGACCAAAATGGACATTTTGTGGTGAATACGTATCCCGCTGTTAGCCACAAAACCAACTGTAATCCCTAGAAAAAACCTTTGTGGCGTATCGGACGATCGCCATGATCTGTGTTTATTGAGGGGATGGGTCGACATGAAAAATGCAAGCGACAAGACTGCAAAAGGGTCTGGCGGACTGGCCGACCGGCTGCGCTTTTATGAGCTGCAGGAACAGGACAGCAGCTATCGCTCGATTGCGCGTTCCATTGGCGGCGCGGTAAAGCGCGCTCTGGACAAGCTTTATATCCGTATCGGCAAGACGCCGGAAATCTCGGGCTATTTCAATTCCCCTTCCGGCATCGAACGCGCCAAGGATGCACAGAAGAATCACTGGAACGAGCTGTTCACCAAAGGACTTACCCAGGATTATCTGAAACGGGCCGAGACCATTGGCGATGTCCATGCCCGTATCGGGCTCGATCCCCAATGGTATATTGGCGGCTATGCGACCGTGCTCGATGAAGTGTTGCAGGATATGGTGGCGAGCGGCTATCGCCGTTTCCTCCCATGGGAACGTCGCCGCGCTCGCAATATCGCCACGCTGGTCAAGGTCGCGCTGCTCGACATGGATATTGCCCTGTCCTGCTATTTTGCCCGGTCAGACGAAATTGTGCGCGATGTCGTTCAGGGCCAGATTGGCGGAGCCATCTCGGCCATTGCCAAGGGCGACCTGTCCGCGCGCCTGACTTCCATGCCAGCAACCTTTGCCGAGCTGGAGCGCGACTTCAACGGGGCCATTGAAACGCTAGGCAACACGCTGGGCACGGTGGTTGACGGCACCCAGTCGATCACGACCGGATCAAACGAGATCCATGCCGCGTCCGATGACCTGGCCAAGCGCACCGAACGCCAGGCAGCGAGCCTTGAGGAGAGCGCTGCGGCGATGAAGGAACTGACCGGCATGGTCCAGCAGACGGCAGAATCCATTTCCAGCCTGACCGGGTCCATCGCCGAAACGCATGGCGAGGCGCAGACCGGAAGCGAGGTCGTCGAACGGGCTGTATCGGCCATGGGCGATATCCAGAACGGCGCACAGTCCATCGCCCAGATCATCAATATCATCGAGGGCATTGCCTTTCAGACCAATTTGCTGGCGCTCAACGCCGGGGTCGAGGCGGCGCGTGTCGGCGAGGCCGGCAAGGGCTTTGCCGTCGTCGCCAGTGAAGTCCGCGCGCTGGCACAGCGATCCAGCGAGGCTGCCGAGGAGATCACCAAGCTGGTCAATGACAGCCTGTCGCATGTCGAAAACGGTGTCGGACTGGTCGACAATGCCGGCAAGGCGCTGGCCTCCATTCTGGAGCGGGTGAGCGCGATCAACACTGTGGCGCAGGAAATCTCGGTTTCAACCCAGAGCCAGGCCTCAAGCATTCAGCAGGTCAACGCGGCCGTCATGGAAATGGACGTCATGACCCAGCAGAACGCGGCCATGGTCGAACAGAGCACGGCAGCGGCCCGTTCCATGGCGGACGAAGCCAATCGCCTGTCGAACGCCGTCGACTATTTCAAATTCAGCCCCAGCGGTCCGCTCAGTCATGGTGTGACCAGCCGCAAGGCCGCCTGACTGGCTGTTGTTACCAGGTTTCAGGCAATGACTGCCCCTGCCCCGCAAAAGGGCGGGGGCGATTGCCATTGGCAATGTTCTTAATTTGTTCTATTGAGTAGGCATGGCTTCCGACGGCTCTCCTAATGCTTCAAGGCACCCTGATGCCGAGCGCGGACGCGGTGCGCCGAACAATGATGCATCGGGACGATTCGACGCGCTTCATTATGAACTTGATGGCGACTGGCGTGACCAGCGCGTCACTGAAGATGGTGTGCCGCCGCCGATCCGGACTGAAGTAACAATCGAGCGCCCAAAGTCGATCCTGTCACGCAACAATTCCCCGGACATTCCGTTCGAGCAGTCGATCAACCCCTATCGCGGATGTGAGCATGGCTGCATCTATTGCTATGCGCGGCCGACCCATGCCTTTCACGGTCTCTCGCCGGGATTGGACTTTGAAACTCGGCTGTTTGCCAAGCCCAATGCAGCCGAACTGCTCCGGACGACGATGATGCGCCCTGCCTATAAGCCGCGGGTCATCGCCATGGGCACCAATACCGATCCCTATCAGCCCATTGAGGGCAGGTTCGAAATCACCCGCTCGATTCTCGAACTTTGTCTTGAGGCCCGCAATCCGGTGAGCATCACCACCAAATCGGACCGGCTGCTGCGCGATGTGCGAGTGCTGGCCGATCTTGCCAGACATGATCTGGTGGCGATCGCAATTTCGGTCACCACGCTTGATGTGGCTCTCGCGCGCAGACTGGAACCGCGCGCCACCACGCCGCCCAAAAGGATCGCAGCGATCCGCAAGCTGGCCGAAGCCGGGATTCCCATGCACATTTCGATCTCGCCAATCATTCCGGCGATCACCGATGGAGAAATCGAAGCATTGGTCGAAGCGGGTGCCAGTGCCGGGGCACTATCGGCAAGCTTCATCCCGATCCGCCTGCCGCACGAAGTGGCCCCGCTGTTTCGCGCCTGGCTGGATCATCACTATCCGGACCGAGCAGCCAAGGTGATGCACATCATCCAGAGCATGCGAGGCGGCAGCGACAATGATTCCCGATATGGCCAAAGGATGCGCGGCACCGGACCATGGGCCGAACTCGTCCGCACCCGCTTCAACATTGCTGTCCGCCGCCATGGCCTGAACAGGCACAAATGGACCTTGCGCGAAGACCTGTTTGTCAGGCCGTGCGACGAACGGCAATTGACGCTGTTTTAGTCTCTGATAACCCGCCCTATTCGGCAGCGACCACCGAGGGCAGGACGTGATCCTTGAACTGCTCGCGCAAGGCTGTCTTAAGCAGCTTGCCCGTGGCAGTATGCGGCAGTTCATCGACAAACACGATATCGTCGGGCAGCCACCATTTCGCGACATGCTGCGACAGATGTGCATTGATGGCCTGCTTGTCGAGGCTGGCTCCGGCCTTGGGCACGATGATCAGCAAGGGGCGCTCATCCCATTTGGGGTGCGGCAGGCCAATGGCCGCAGCCTCGGCTACGCCCTCCATGCCGACGGCAGCATTTTCCAGATCGACTGAACTGATCCACTCGCCACCCGATTTGATGACGTCCTTGGCCCGGTCGGTAATCTGCATGACACCATCGGGATAGATAACCGACACATCACCGGTATCAAACCAGCCATCGGCGGTCAGTGCATCCTGCTCTGCCTTGAAATAGCGCTTGATGATCCAGGGGCCGCGAATCTGCAGCCGTCCGCTGGTTTCGCCATCGCGTGGCAGGACATTGCCCTCATCATCGACAATCCGCAGCTCGACACCGAATGGCACCCTGCCCTGCTTGGTGACAACATCAAGCTGCTGCTGGAATGACAGTTCGGCCCAGTCCGGCGAGGGCGACCCCATGGTGCCAATAGGCGACGTCTCGGTCATGCCCCAGGCATGGTTGATCCGCGCACCCATCTTCATGATCCGTTCGCACATGGCACGCGGTGCCGCCGATCCGCCAATCGTCACAACCTGCAGATGCTCGGGCTGCTCGCCAGTCGCATCGATATGCTGGAACATGGACAGCCAGACAGTCGGCACACCGGCGGAATGGGTCACTTTCTCCCGGTTCATCAGCATGCACAGCACCGCCGGATCATTCACCGCCGCATAGACGAACTTGATGCCCGCCGCCGCTCCGGCAAAGGGCAGACCCCAGGCCGCGGCATGGAACATCGGAACGACGGGCAGCGCGACTGTCTGCGCCGAGAGGTTGAAGATGGCGGGCTGTATCTCTGCCATGGCGTGCAGCACGCTCGAACGATGCTCATAGAGCACGCCCTTGGGATTGCCGGTCGTCCCGCTGGTATAGCACAGCATGCATGGCTCGCGTTCGTCGCCTTCCACCCAGGCGAAATCATCATCATGACGGTCGAGCAGTTCCTCAAAGCCCGGCACGCCGCTGCCGGGAGCCGGGTCAAAGCAGATGAAATGCTCGATTGTTGTCCACTGGTCCTTCAGCCGGTCGATAATCGGCTGGAATGCCGCATCATAAAGCAGCACCCGGTCCTCGGCATGGTTGGCGATATAGACAAGCTGTTCATCGAACAGGCGCGGATTGATGGTGTGGATAACCCCGCCCATGCCGATCGTGCCATACCAGCCGACCAGGTGACGCGCATGATTCATCGCCAATGTGGCAACCCTGTCACCCTTGCCGACTCCCAGATCGACCAGCGCCTTGGCAAGCCGCCGCGAATCGCGTGCTATCCCTGCCCAGTTGGTGCGGGTCTCGCTGCCATTGGCCCAATAGGTCACGATCTCGCGCGAACCGCATTCACGCTCGGCATGGTCAAGCAGGCGCATGACGCGCAACTCGAAATCCTGCATACCGCCTGTAACCATATTGCCTCTCCCATATTGGCGGAGGCGCGCCTTATCCGGTCGTCACCAGCCGCAAATTTCCTCTGGTGATATCTGGCGGGTTTGCTGCGTTGTCGTCAAGTGCCGCTTCGTCGGCAGCGCTTTTGACGCCATCCAGTTGCAGGATTGCCGCACGCATTGCGGCATCGAGGCGGAATTGGCTGCCCAGACACAGCTCCACCCTGCCTCCTATCGGCAGATCGAGCAATGCCCGCACCTCGTTCCGGCCCCTTTCCGGCACCGCCAGTATTTCACCGAGCCGGGCAAAGGCGTCAGGCTGTGACACTGAAATGGCGAATATCCGGTCCTCGGGCGGAGCAATCTCGGCAAGTGGCCGCGCCTTGCGTATGGTCGCGCGCGGGGCCTGATCCTCGCTCTGCCGGTCAAATTCCAGCTGCAGCAACAGGCATGCGGACTGATCCGCCAGCCTGCCCAGTTCCTCAACCAGCCCGTCATCGAAACAGCTGGCAGTAAACTGCCCCGACTGGTCGGACAGATCGACGTTCAGGAACAATGTTCCGCGCTTGCTCTGCCGGCGCTGAACCCCTTCCAGCAAGGCCGCGACAATGCCTAGCTGGCGCTCGCCGGGCGGAACGATCAGCCGCTCGACAAGGCGATAATAGGGCTCTGCCTTGCGAGCACGGGCAATCGCGTCATATTCGGTGACCGGATGGGCCGAGAAGAAATAGCCAAAGGCTTCCTTTTCAAGCGCCATGCGCTCGCCCGGAGACCAGGGGCTGGCATCGGGCAGGCGCAACTGATGGCCGCTTGCATCGCCCTCGCCAAACAGCCCGCCCTGCCCGCTGGTACGATCGCGATGGGCCTCATTGGCCGCCGCCAGGATCATGTCCGCTCCGGCATGGACCGCCGCGCGATTGCCCTCGATCCCGTCAAACGCACCGGCAGCGGCCAAACTTTCAATCTGCCGCTTGTTGAGCAGGGCCGGGTCGATCCGTCCGGTCATATCCTCCAGCGACACAAATTCACCGCCGGATTCGCGTGCCGACACGATGGCATCCATCGCCTTTTCGCCGACATTTTTGAGGCCCGCCAGTGCATAACGAACCGACAGCCTGTCGCTAACCTCATCCTGCTCGACCGAGAATTCCGCCTGTGACCGGTTGATATCGGGCGGGCTGCAATCAACATCCAGCCGCCGCATGTCATCCACAAAAATATTCAGCTTTTCCGTCTGGTGCATGTCGAAGCACATTGAGGCAGCGAAGAATTCATGCGGATAATGCGCCTTCAGCCATGCGGTCTGATAGGCGAGCAGGGCATAGGCTGCGGCATGGCTCTTGTTGAAGCCATAGCCCGCAAATTTGTCGATAAGGTCGAACAGTTCGTTCGCCTTGCGCTCATCGATATTGTTCTTGCCCGCGCCTTCGACGAAACGGCCGCGCTGCTTGTCCATCTCGGCCTGGATTTTCTTGCCCATCGCCCGCCGGAGAAGATCGGCATCGCCGAGCGAATAGCCGGCCAGCACCTGCGCCGCCTGCATCACCTGTTCCTGATAGACGATGATGCCATAGGTTTCCTTGAGGGTGTCCTCCAGCAACGGATGAGGGTACTGGATCGCCTCGCGCCCGTTCTTGCGCGCGCCAAAACTGGGAATATTGTCCATCGGGCCGGGCCGATAGAGCGACACCAGCGCGATAATATCGCCGAAATTCGTGGGCTTCACCTGCGCCAGAGTACGCCGCATCCCCTCCGATTCCAGCTGGAACACGCCGACCGTATCGCCGCGCTGCAGCAGCTCGTAAACCGCCGGATCATCCCATTGCAGCGCATCCAGATCGACGGTGATCCCCCTTGCCTCCAGCATCTCCACTGCCTTGCGCAGCACCGACAAGGTCTTGAGGCCCAGAAAGTCGAACTTCACCAGCCCGGCAGTCTCGACAAATTTCATGTCGAACTGGGTTACCGGCATATCCGAACGCGGATCGCGATAGAGCGGCACCAGCTCGGCCAGCGGCCTGTCACCGATCACAACGCCCGCCGCATGGGTGGAGCTGTGCCTTGGCAGCCCCTCAAGCTGCATGGCGAGGTCGAACAGGCGCTTGACCTCCTCATCCTCGTCATATTGCCGGGCCAGATCCTGAACTCCGCCAAGTGCCTTGGGCAGCGTCCAGGGATCGGTGGGATGGTTGGGCACCAGCTTGCACAGCCCGTCGACCCGGCCATAGCCCATTTGCAGCACCCGCCCGGTATCACGCAGCACCGCGCGGGCCTTCATCTTTCCAAAAGTGATGATCTGCGCGACATGATCGCGGCCATATTTCTGCTGAACATAGCGGATCACCTCACCGCGCCGCGTTTCGCAAAAGTCGATGTCGAAGTCCGGCATCGAGACGCGCTCGGGATTAAGGAACCGCTCGAACAGCAGGCCTAGCCGGATCGGATCGAGATCGGTGATGGTCAGCGCCCAGGCGACCACCGAACCCGCGCCCGAGCCGCGCCCCGGCCCGACCGGAATGCCCTGCTCCTTCGCCCATTTGATGAAATCGGCAACGATCAGGAAATAGCCGGGAAAGCCCATATTGACGATGACATCGGTCTCGAACGCCAGCCGGTCGAAATAGCCCTTGCGCTCATCTTCGCCAAGCTCGGGATAATGCGCCAGCCGCGCCTCAAGCCCGGCATGGGCATCGGCGCGCAACTGTGCGGCTTCCCCCTCCAGATCGCCCGCCAGGCTGGGCAGGATCGGCTTGCGCTTAGGCGGTTCGATGGCGCAGCGCTGCGCCACGACCAGCGTATTCGCCAGTGCCTCGGGAACATCGGCGAACAGTTCGCGCATCATCGGACCGGACTTGATCCAGGCCTCCGGCGAACCCTTTTGCCGCTTCGCATCGCTCACATATTCGCCGCGCGCGATGCACAGCATGGCATCATGCGCGGGATGGAAGCCGGGATCGGCAAAGCAGGCGGGGTTTGTCGCCACCAGCGGCACGCCGCGCGCATAGGCAAGATCGATCAGCGCATTCTCGGCCAGCGATTCCAGTTCTTCCCCGCGCCGGCACAGCTCGACATAGAGCCGGTCCGGGAACAGCGCCTCCAGCCTGTCCAGATAGGCTTCTGCCGCCTCTTGCTGGCCATTTGCGAGCAGGCGGACCAGCGCGCCCTCTCCGCCTGCGGTAAGGGCAATCAGCCCGGCGCTGTGCTCCGCCAGGCAATCGAACCCGACATGCGGCACCTGTTCGAGCGGCCGGTCGAGATGCGCGGCAGAAACCAGATGGCACAGATTCTCATAGCCCTTTTCATCCTGTGCGTAGAGCGCGATCCAGTCCTGAATGGGTGGTCCGTTTTCGCTGGCCGGACGGGCAAGGCCCAGCATGGTGCCGATGATCGGCTGCACCCCCTCCGCCCGGCAGGCATCGGCAAAGGCCATCGTTCCATAAAGGCCGTTGCGATCCGAAATGGCGACCGCCGGAAAGCCCCTGTCGCGCGCCGCCTTGCCGATCTTTTTCGGCTCGATGGCACCATCCAGCATGGTGAATGCCGAAAACACGCGCAGCGGGACGAAAGGGTCGTAGCTCATCAATCGCAAGGCTAGCGAAAGGCGTCCTCAACGCCAAGGCAAGCGGCCCCGGAAATTGCGCTATTCCCGAAGTTTTCCCCGGATATTGCGGACCGACGACCATGCGCCATAGATGATCAGCAAGGCCAGTACCGCCCATACCCAGTAAGGGATGTTCTTGCCCGCTATCGCCAGATAGACATAGGCCGAGACGAAGCATGATCCGGCGCACAATACCGGCAGCACAATCGGCTTGCCGCGACGGTGATTGCGCACCAGCCAGCCAACCGATGCCATGAACAGCGGGATTGCGCCGACATAGATCGCCCCGAAAATGACCGGATCGACACCATATTCGGTGCCAAGCGACCGGAACCACAGGATGATGGCATCGGTCACGCTTTAATGGCCTGCCTTGTCAAAGCAGCTTTTCGATATCGCTGCGGATCTGCTCCGGCTTGACCATCGATCCATAGCGGGCAACGACCTTGCCCTGCTTGTCGACAAGGAATTTGGTGAAGTTCCACTTGATCGCGCGGCTGCCCATCAACCCGGCCTGTTGCGACTTCAGATGCTTCCACAGCGGGTCTGCATTCTCACCGTTCACATCGACCTTGGCCGCCAGCGGAAATGTGACGTCATAGGTCAGCGAGCAGAAATTTGCGATTTCCGCCGCATCGCCGGGCTCCTGGCTGGCAAACTGGTTGCACGGATAGCCGATCACAACCAGACCGCGCTCGCCAAGGTCGCGATACAGCTCCTCCAGCCCCTCATATTGCGGCGTAAAGCCGCATTTCGACGCGGTGTTGACGATCAGCATCACCTTGCCGGCATGCTCCGAAAGCGGCTGTGCTCCGCCGCCCGGCACCGGCATTTCGAAATCATGGACATTCATGCGGCATTCTCCCCCGTTTATCCGACGGTCATGCGTGCCCCGGATAATCCGAACGCTGCGCCATCGCGACGATCTGCGCCATGTTGACGGTACCGCCCGAGGCGATGTCGATGACCAGCCGCGCACTCTGTTCATGGGGCAGCGCCATCACATAGGCGACCATCTCCGCCAATGTTCCGTGTTTTTCGGTGCGGAAATCAAAATACATGTCCGAACCGGCATCGTCGCGGGCATGCACGGTGGCCGACGCATTCCAGTTGATATCATCCATGGGCACGCCTTTCAAAAATTGGCCGGGAAATCAATGCGCGCAGATGCGATCACAGGCAAGCCCAATATCCCCGCCGACTATTGCAGCACACCGTCGCGCAGACGCACCACCCGGTCCATTTTCTGCGCCAGCCGCTCATTATGGGTGGCGAGCAAGGCCGCACTGCCCTCTTCGCGGACCAGCCCCAGAAACTGGCCCAGCACGACATCCGCAGTGGCCTCGTCCAGATTGCCGGTCGGCTCGTCAGCCAGCACCACCAGCGGCTTGTTGGCCAGCGCCCGCGCCACCGCCACGCGCTGCTGCTCGCCTCCGGAAAGCTGGCTCGGGCGATGCGTCAGGCGCGCACCAAGGCCCAGCGATTCGAGCAGATGCACCGCCCGCGCCTCGGCATCGGCCTGTGATGCACCGCGAATCAGCTGGGGCAGGATGACATTTTCGGTCGCGTTGAAATCGGGCAGCAGATGGTGGAACTGATAGACAAAGCCGAGAGCGGTCTTGCGCAGGCGCGTCCGCTGATCGCTGGGCAGTTCCGATGCCTCTTCACCGTGAATGCGGATCGAGCCGGAAAAGCCGCCTTCCAATAGTCCCACGGCCTGCAACAGCGTGGACTTGCCCGATCCCGAAGGCCCAAGCAGCGCAACGATCTCGCCCGGCTGCACCGCCAGGTCGACACCGCGCAGCACGTCAATGCTGACCCCGCCCTGCTCGAACGAACGGCGGACTCCGGTGAGTTTGACGACAGGCTCACTCATAGCGCAGCACCTGGACCGGATCAGTGCTCGATGCCTTGAAAGCTGGATAAAGCGTCGCAAGGAAGGAGAATAGCAGCGCCATACCGGCAATGCCCGCAACCTCAACAGGATCGGTCCGGCTCGGCAATTCGGTCAGGAAGCGGATGGAGGGGTCCCAGAGATTCTGTCCCGTTACCAGCTGGATGAAATTGACGATGGGCTGGCGGAAAAACAGGAAGATAAAGCCCAATATGGTTCCCGCCACCGTGCCAAGCGCGCCGATAGTGACGCCGACGGTTATGAATATCTTCAGCAGCGACCGCCGGGTCGCCCCCATTGTCCGCAATATGGCAATGTCGCGGGTCTTGGCGCGCACCAGCATGATCAGCGATGACAATATGTTGAAGACCGCCACCAGGATGATGATCGACAGGACGATGAACATCGCCACCCGCTCGATAGCCAGCGCATCGAACAGCGAGGCATTGATTTCGCGCCAGTCGATCAGACGCGACGCCTGCCCCTCATATTTCGCCTTGAGCGGGGCAAGTATGGGGCCGACCTTTTCAGCATCCTCGGTGGTGATCTCCACCATGCCGACATCATCGCCCAGCAACAGCAGGGTCTGCGCCTCCGGGATCGGCATCACCACGAACGCCTTGTCATAATCGTAAATGCCGATCTCGAAAATCGCGCCGATTTCATAGAGGATTTCGCGAGGCACGGTGCCAAAGGGTGTGCTTCTGCCCTGCGGATTGACAACGGTTATCTTGTCGCCGACGCGCGCGCCCAAATTGGTTGCCAGGCGCGAACCGATAGCGACCTTCGCAACACCGGGGCGGATTTCCGAGAGATCTCCTGCAACCAGTTCGTCCTTCAGCGCCTTGATATCGGGCTGCTCCATGCCGCGCACAAGGATCGTCTCGAACCGGCCATCGAAATTGACCGCCAGCGGCCGTTCGATAAGGGGCGAGGCCGAAACGACCCCGTCCAGCTTACGTGCATCGGCCAGCACGTCACGCCAGTTGCTCAGCCGCCCGCCATAGCCCTGCACGACGGCATGGCCGTTCAGCCCGACAATCTTGTCGAGCAGATCGGCCCGGAACCCGTTCATGACGCTCATCACGATGATCAGTGCAGCGACACCCAGCATCACCGCAACCAGGCTGATGCTCGCCACCAGCAGGATGAACGCCTCGCCGCGTCCCGGCAGGAGATAGCGTTTGACGATGGTGCGTTCGAAAAGGCTCAGCATGCCCGACAGGCAATAGATTGACCTTGTCTGGCTGGCAATCAGACTTTGCGACTGTGTTCCCAAATGAAAATGATCGGCAATTCCGCCATGGCTTTGGCCTTCATATGTTACGCAATCACCACAGCCGCGGGCAAAAATGAGTCCATTTCCGTTATTTCGCTGGCTTTGAAAGGAGCGTTACGGAATCATGACACTGCATTTGGCAAGCAAGGCCAATGTTCGGGGAGAACATTTCGACCGGTTTGGGGAAGCTGGTTGAGGAATGCAGAGCGATCTTGCAGCGAGCGTTGCTCCCAGAGCAGCCAGCGCGCAGCAAGGCTCAACAAAAAAGAGAGCGTCCGGGTCTGTGGGGGAGCCGGGCGCTCTTTTTTTGTGCCCTTGTCTGCAGATCGATCAACATACTGGATAAACGGGATTATTTCCGAACCCGCCAGGCTTGAAACTGGCCGGTCCGGTCCTATATCCAATGCATGATGGCCCGGATGGGCATCATGACCGGAGCGCCTTCACGGGCTCCAGAAACCTGAAATCGCTTTTTGAAAGGATTTTGTGATGAACCGTTTTGATTTCACCCCCTATCGCCGCTCGACCGTTGGATTCGACCGGCTTTTCGACCTGCTCGAAAATCACGCCCGCGCCTCGCAGGGCGACAACTATCCCCCCTTCAATATCGAACGCCAGGGCGATGACGCCTATCGCATCACGCTGGCCGTTGCCGGGTTCAAGCCAGATGAAATCGACATCACCGCACAGCAGAACCTGCTGGTGATTGCAGGTCGCAAGGACAGCGAAAGCGAAGCGCACGGGAATTTCCTGCATGTCGGCATCGCCAACCGCAATTTCGAGCGCCGTTTCGAACTCGCCGATTTTGTGAGGGTCGAATCGGCCAGCCTGGAAGACGGGCTGCTGGCAATCGATCTGGTCCGCGAAATTCCCGAGGCAATGAAACCGAAAAAGATTGCCATCGGCAAGGAACCCCGCCTGACCGTGGTCGACAAGAAGGATGAGGACAGCGACAGCGCCGCTGCCTGATCCCTTACTCTCCCCGAACAGCGAAAGGGGCGGTGCAAACCGCCCCTTTTTCATATCCGGCACAGGTCGGTATCACGAGAAAGTACAACGGATAAGGGGGCAGACCCTCAAAGGATCCGCCCCCAGCGCCCGGTTAGGACGCACTTCCCATTTCGCACAGGTCGGGTCGCAGAAACCCGTGGAAAAGAGAAACTGTCAAACTCGTCTCGGTCTGGAAGGATCGCATTACTGCCCTCCTTGCCGCTTTATTCGGCCTCGGAAATCTCCAGCAGCAGGTCGCGGTCGATGATCCACACCCTACCCTGTTCCAGCTTGATCACGCCGGCATCGACCCAGGCGGAAAGCTGGCGATTGATTTGCTCGCGCGACAGGCCGACAAAGTTGCCCAGTTCGCTCTGGCTGAGATCCAGCTTCAGCTTGCCGTCGCTCGATCCCGCAACCATCAGCCGCAGCAGATAGCGTGCCAGCCTGGGGCCTGACGTAAAGGCGCGGTCAGCCTCGATCACGTCGTTCACCTGCCGCAACCGCCGCGCCATCGCTTTCAGCATCCGCAGGCCGAGCAGATGGTGCTTTTCCAGAACCTCGTCAAAGGCAGAGCGGGAAAGCGACAGCGCCGTCACCTCGCTCAACGCCTGAACCGTGGCGGTACGCTGTCCGCCATCCAGAAAAGCCACTTCGCCAACCACATAGCCCGGCTCGGCATAGTCGAGCACAATCTCATGCCCATTGCTTGCCACCATGCTGACCCTGGCAAATCCGGTGAGGAAGATGAGCAGCGTATCACCCTCATCGCCCTGCCCCATAATCTCCTGGCCCTTTTTGTACCGGACAAAATGGCCGCGCAGGATAATGTCGGAAAGTTCGTCGCTCTCACAGTCTGCAAACAGGCTGTGGCTCGCCAATATTCCTGCCAGTTCGGTTGCATGCATTGAACTGCTCCTTGCCTCCCTTCTGCCCGGCATGAACCGACCGGCGAACGCGCGGAGCATCGCTGTTTCTGCTGCTGCCCCTGTTCGCCCGGACTTGCTCCGGACAGCCATCTATATGGTGCGAATCAGGATAGATTGCTGTGCGCCAGCGCACAATCGGCCAAGTCTTTAAAAATTCAGGGCCAATCAAGGCGCTGAACAGGTTCAGACAAGGCGACTTTGTTTGACCGCCGCCTCGATAAAGCTCGCAAACAGCGGATGCGGGTCGAACGGCTTGCTCTTCAGCTCGGGATGATATTGCACGCCGACGAACCAGCTATGCTCGGGGCGCTCGATGATTTCGGGCAGTTCGCCATCGGGCGACATTCCCGAAAACACCAGGCCGCCGCTGGTCAGCCGTTCCATATAGGCAGCGTTGACTTCATAGCGATGCCGGTGGCGTTCGCTGATCTCGTCGCTGCCATAGATACTGTGTACCCGGCTGTTTCCGGAAAGCCTGGCAGGATAGGCGCCAAGCCGCATCGTGCCGCCCAGATCGCCTTCGGCGCTGCGTTTCTGCAGGCCGGTCTCGCTCATCCATTCGGTGATAAGGCCGACAATCGGCTCGTCGGTCTCGCCAAATTCGGTCGTCGATGCCCCCGATATTCCCGATGTATTGCGGGCCGCCTCGATACACGCCATCTGCATGCCAAGGCATATGCCGAAAAAGGGCACGTCACGCTCGCGCGCAAAGCGGACCGAGGCTATCTTGCCTTCGCTGCCGCGCTCGCCAAAGCCGCCCGGCACCAGAATCCCGTGCATCGGCTCAAGCGCCGCAGCCAGTTCTGAATCATCGCGATTCTCGAACAGCTCGGCGTCGAGCCATTTGACATGGACCTTGACCCGGTTGGCCAGCCCGCCATGCACCAGCGCCTCGTGCAGCGATTTATAGGCATCGGGCAGGCCGACATATTTCCCGACCACGCCGATGGTCACTTCGCCTTCGGGGTGGGAATGACGGTCGATTATGTCGTGCCAGCGATCGAGATTGGGGGCATCGGCATCGCAAATGCCGAAGGCGCGCAGCACCTCGGTATCCAGTCCTTCGGCATGATATTGCAGCGGCACCGCATAGATTGAATGTGCGTCGAGCGCCGGTATCACCGCTTCCTTGCGGACATTGCAGAATTGCGCGATCTTGGCGCGCTCGCCCTCGGGCAGCGGCTTTTCGCAGCGGCACAGCAGGATATCGGGCTGAACGCCCAGCGATGCCAGTTCGCGCACGCTGTGCTGGGTCGGCTTGGTCTTGAGTTCGCCCGCCGCCGAAATATAGGGCACCAACGTGACATGGACGCTGACCGTCTGGTCGCGGCCCAGCTCGTTGCGCAGCTGGCGTATCGCCTCGATAAAGGGCAGGCTTTCAATATCGCCGACCGTGCCGCCGATTTCGCACAGCACAAAGTCCAGATCGTCGGTATCGCGCTGGGCGAATTCCTTGATCGCATCGGTAACGTGCGGGATGACCTGCACCGTCGCGCCCAGATAATCACCGCGCCGTTCCTTGCTGATGATCGTCTGGTAGATGCGGCCCGAGGTCACATTGTCAGACTGGCGCGCGGAAACGCCCGTAAAGCGCTCATAATGGCCGAGGTCGAGGTCGGTCTCCGCCCCGTCATCGGTCACATAGACCTCGCCATGCTGATAGGGCGACATGGTGCCCGGATCGACGTTCAGATAGGGGTCGAACTTGCGGATACGCACATTATAGCCGCGCGCCTGGAGCAATGCTCCAAGACTTGCCGCCATAAGGCCCTTGCCAAGCGATGAGACCACGCCGCCGGTAATAAAAATATATCGCGCCATGGGAGTAGAGCGTTAGCCCCTCTTCGCGCCCGCTGACAAGCTGGCGAATCCGGTGGTGGAAAAATAATCGTGCCGGGGCGGGTGAAACCGCCCGGCGATCATCCGTTCTGCCTGGGCTTATTCGCCGCTGGCAGGAGCAGGCTGGTCGACATCGGCCAGCGGATCGGCAGCATCACCGGCAGGCGCCGCGCCCTGTTCCGTTGCGCCGCCCTCGCCCGTCGCACCGGCAAGCGGATCGGCAGGCTCGCCAGCCGGAACCGCACCCGCTTCGGCTGCGTTGCGATCAAGGCTGGTATCGATCGAACCCGATGAGCTGGTACCGGCAGCCAGAACAGCAAGCACGATCGACAGGCTGACGAACATGATCGCCAGGAAAGTGGTCGTGCGGGTCAGGAAATCAGCGGCACCGCGCGCGGACATCAGGCCGGACGGGCTGCCGCCACCGGCAAGGCCGCCGCCTTCAGAGCGCTGCATCAGGATGACACCGACCAGAGCGGCCGCAACCAGCGCCTGGACAATGGTGAAAAAGAGAAAAAGCGATGACATGACCGGGGTGCAACCTGATTGTGATGGAATGTTTCAGGACGCGCACATAGCGATTGCATTGCCCGGTTGCAATATGCGCTCCCCCGCGGGACGCGCTAAAGCGCTGCTGCAGCCTCGACAATGGGCAGGAACGTCTCTGCCTTCAGGCTCGCTCCGCCGACCAGTGCCCCGCCGACATCGGGAATCGGCAGGATGTCGGCGGCATTGCCGGGATTGACCGAACCGCCATACAGGATGCGGATATGCTGGCCGCCTTCGCCCAGAATCCGGGTCAGCACGCCCCGCAATGCGCCATGCATTTCAGCAATATCCGCCATTTCGGGAATCCTGCCGGTCCCGATGGCCCAAACCGGCTCATAGGCAATGGTCAGCCAGCCTGAATCGGCACTGGCGGGAAGCGACTGTTCCAGCTGATCGCAGACAATCGCCACGGCATTGCCGGAATCGCGCTCCGCCAGCGTTTCACCGATGCACAGTATCGCGCCCATCCCGACGGCATGCAGGGCGGCTGCCTTGGCAGCGACATCGGCACTGGTTTCATGCTGGTCGGCGCGACGCTCCGAATGGCCAATGATGGAAAATTGCGCGCCTGCCTCTGCGATCATTGCGGCAGAAAGGCACCCGGTGTGCGCGCCTGATGCGGCGGCATGGCAATCCTGCGCACCGATGCCGATCACGCCTGCCCCCCCCGAAGCCCTTGCGATCAGGGTCGCTGGCGGCGCTATCGCAACATCAACGGCAGGATGCAGCGCTGCGCCACTGGCGATTTGCGCGAGCACATCCAGACTTTCAGCAAGACCGTTCATCTTCCAGTTGCCGACGATATATTTGCGGTCCGCCACGTTCAAATCCCCCTGATTGGCCAATGCGCGCCCATGCCTGTCACATGTTCCCGGCGCGGCTAGCAAAATGAAACCGGCTTGGCCAGTTGCGCAATTGCATGTCCGCGGACAGACAGTGCATTGCCGGTCTTGAAGGGCCGGGCGAACCCGCCTAAAGCAGCCCGAATTTCCATGGGATCACCCGGCACGCAAGGGTCGGCCCGAACAAGGCATGCTAACGCGATGATCAGTTTTTTCCGCTCCATCTTTCAGTCAAAGATCGGCCTGGCCCTGACGCTGGGCTTTGTCGCGCTGATCGCGGTGGCCTTTGCCAGCAGTGATGTAACCGGCAGCGGAGCATTTGGCGGCATTGGCGGCGATGACAAGATCGCGCATATTGGCGATGACTCCATCGGGCTTGGCGATTTCAACCAGACCGTGAACAATGCCTATAATCAGGTGCGCCAGGAACGGCCCGGCATCGACATGGCGGCGTTTGTCGATCAGGGCGGTGTCGATGAAGTGCTGAACCAGATGATCGACGCCTATGCGCTCGAACAGTTTGGCAATGCCCATGACATGTTCATCTCGAAGCGGCTGATCGACAGCGAGATTGTCAGCAATCCGGCCTTTCGCGACGTCAGCGGCCAGTTCAACGAGGATAATTTCCGTCGCATGCTGCAACAGCAGGGCGCCAGCGAGCAGCGCATCCGCGATGGTCTTCGCCGCACGCTGATGGCGGAACAGCTGCTGATCCCGGTTCAGGTCGGTGCGCGCATGCCGAAGCGGATGGCGAAACCCTATGCAGACCTGACGCTTGAAGGGCGCGAAGGCGAAATCGCCTTCATTCCCTCCAGCGAATTTTTCCCCAAGGGTGCGATCGATTCCAAGGCGCTGCAGAAATTCTATTCAGACAATGGCGATAATTATCGCATCCCGGAGCGGCGCGTCATCCGTTATGCGAGCTTCACCAGCACCCGCTTCCGGGCAGGGATCACCATCACCGACAAGGACATCAAGGAGGTGTATGATTCGCGCAGCGAACAATATGCCTCTGTCGAACAGCGTGACCTGACCCAGGTCATCGCGCCCACGGAAGCTGCCGCAAAATCGCTTGAGGCCAAGGTCAAGGCAGGATCGTCGCTCGAACAGGCAGCGGAGTCGGTCGGCCTGTCCGCCATCGCGCTCGATGCCCAGACCCGCGCCGATTATACCGCGTCCTCCTCTGCCAAGGTTGCAGCATCGGTTTTCTCGGCAAAGCAGGGCGAACTCGCCAGGCTCGAACAAGGCGGACTTGGCTGGTATGTTGTCAGGGTCCGCCGGATTGGCCGGACCGCCGGCAAGACGCTGGCAGAGGCAACGCCGGACATTCGCAACGAACTCAACGAGACCCGGCTGCGCGAAACGGTGGCGGAATTTACCGAGGGACTTGAGGATCGCTTTGCCAATGGCGAAACCCTGTCCGAGATTGCCGAGGCCGAAGATCTGGAAATCAAGACGTCACCGCTGGTCTTCGCCAACGGCTCCTCTCCGCAACAGCCGGGCTTTCAGGCGGTCGGTGCGCTCCGCGCCATGCTGCCGCTCGCCTTCCAGATGGACCAGGACAGTTCGCCCCAGCTGGTAGAAGTCCAGCCGGGCGTGGAATTTGCGCTGTTCGATATCGACACCATCGTTCCGGCTGCTCCGCCACCGCTCAAGGATATCCGCGCACAGGTCGAGGCAGATTATCGTTTTGCGCAAGGCTCCAAAGCGGCCAAGGCACTGGCCGAGAAGCTGGGCAAGGCCGCCAAGTCCATTGATGATGTAACCAAGGGTGCCGCCGCCGCAAAGATAAGGATTCCGGCCATCGAACGGATCGGCGCGACCCGTCGCCAGATCACCGAGGGTGGCCAGCGCGTGCCGCCGCCCGTTGCGCTGCTATTCAGCATGGCGGAGGGATCGACCAAGGTTCTGGAAGCGCCCGGCAAGCGCGGCTGGTTCGTCATTCACCTGCGCAAGATCATTTCGGGCGACGCCAGCAAGCAGCAGGGCCTGATCGATCAGACGGCGATGGAATTCCGCCGCGTGGTCGCCAGCGAATATGAGGAACAGTTCATCAACGCGGTGAAGGCCGAACTGACGATCAAGCGCAATCCGGCGGCCATCAAGGCCGTGACCGATCAGCTCAGCGGCCGCAACCAGGGCAATTAAGGCATGGCGCGAAGCGAGCATGTCCCAGAGGCGCTCGCCTCGCTGCAGGCCGGTCAATCCACACTGATCTTCCGGCGGCGCATAGCCGATACCGAAACCCCGGTATCGGCGGCGCTGAAGCTGTTCGAGCCCGAACGCGGCGATTTCCTGCTCGAATCGGTCGAGGGCGGGGAAACGCGCGCGCGCCACAGCCTGCTGGGCATCGCCCCGGACCTCGTCTTTCGGGCGCATGGCGAGGCAGCCGAGATCAACCGCCAGTGGCAATGGGATCGCACCGCCTTTGCTTCGGTTGCCGAGAACTCCCTCAATGCCCTGCGCGATCTGGCCGGGGAATGCCGGATGGACGTGCCCGACGCCCTGCCAAAAGCGCTTGCCTGTCTGGTCGGCTATTTCGGTTATGAGACCGTTGGCCTGGTCGAGAAGCTGCCGCGCGCGCCGGAATCATCGCTGCAATTGCCTGACATGCTGTTCGTCCGGCCAACCGTGCTGCTGGTATTTGACCGGCTGAAGGATGAGCTGTTCCTCGTCGCGCCGCTGTGGAGCGGTTCGGTACAGGACGCTGAACGACAGATCGAACGGGCCGATGAAGCGCTCGACAATGCAGAGCGCCTGCTCGATGGAACCCTGCCCCACCCGGCTCCGCCGCAATTGCCCGATCTGGCAGACATCGAGGCGCAGCCGCAAATGCCGCCGGGTCGCTATCATGAGATGGTGGCGCAGGCGAAAAGCTATATCGAGGCGGGAGACATATTCCAGGTCGTGCTGGCGCAGCGTTTCACAGCGCCATTCGCCTTGCCCGCAATCGAGCTTTATCGCGCATTGCGGCGTATAAACCCCTCCCCCTTTCTCTATTTCCTGGACCTGCCCGAATTCTCGCTGATCGGGTCCAGTCCCGAGATCCTGGTGAGGGTACGCGAGGGGGAAATCACCATTCGCCCGATTGCCGGAACCCGTCCGCGCGGCAGAAACCCGGCGGAGGATGCCGAAAACCGCGCCAGCCTGCTGGCCGATCCCAAGGAGCGCGCCGAACATCTGATGCTGCTCGATCTTGGCCGTCACGATACGGGTCGCTATGCCGAACCCGGCAGCGTGCGCGTCACCGACAGCTTCACGGTCGAACAGTACAGCCATGTCATGCATATCGTGTCGAACGTCACCGGACGCCTGCAGGCGGGGCGCGATGCAATCGACGCCGTCTTTGCCGGTTTCCCCGCCGGGACCGTGAGCGGTGCGCCCAAGGTGCGCGCCTGCGAGATCATCGCCGAGCTGGAGCCGGAGACGCGCGGCGCCTATGCAGGAGGCGTCGGCTATTTCGCACCTGATGGATCGCTCGACAGCTGCATCGTGCTGCGCACCGCCATCCTGAAGGACGGAACCATGCATGTTCAATCAGGTGCGGGAATTGTCGCAGACAGCCAGCCCGATTATGAACAGCGCGAATGCGAGGCAAAGGCGGGCGCATTGTTCGCCGCAGCACGCGAGGCCGTGCGCCAGGCAAGCGAAGCGGGGTACGGACAGTGATACTGGTCATCGATAATTATGACAGCTTCACCTATAATCTGGTCCATTATCTGATGGAGCTGGGCGCGGATGTCCGGGTCGAGCGCAATGATGCGATGAGCGCGCGCGAAGCCATCGCCACCAATGCCAGTGCCTTCCTTATCTCGCCCGGCCCGTGCACGCCCAATGAGGCGGGCATGTCGCTCGATCTCGTCGCCGCCTGCGCCGATGCCCAGAAGCCCTTACTGGGCGTCTGTCTGGGGCATCAATCCATCGGCCAGTATTTTGGCGGGCAAGTGGTTCGCGGCGGGCTGATGCACGGCAAGACCTCGCCCGTCACGCATGATGGCAGCGGCGTCTTTGCCGACCTGCCCTCGCCGTTCACCGCAACCCGCTATCATTCGCTGATCGTTCCGGAGGACAGCCTGCCCCAGAACTTGCTGGTCAATGCCCGCTGCGCCAGCGACGATGCAGATGATGCTCATGTCATGGGCTTTCGGCATGCCAGCCTGCCCATTCATGGCGTGCAGTTCCACCCCGAAAGTATCGCGACACAACACGGCCACAAGCTGCTCGCCAATTTCATGACGCTGGCGGGGCTGCCGGTCGGCAACATCCCCGAAATCAGCTTCACGGCATGACGATGCTGCCCGATACCCGTTCGCCGCTGACATCGGCAGAGGCAAGTGCGGCCTTTGCCAATCTCCTCGACAGGGACATCCCCGAGGGCGAGATTGCCCGGTTCCTGATCGACCTTTCCGAACGCGGCGAGACCGCGACGGAAATCGCCGCCGCCGCATCCGAAATGCGCAAAAGGGTGATCGGCGTGAAGGCGCCGGACAATGCCATCGACGTTTGCGGCACCGGCGGCGACGGCCATCATAGCCTCAACGTCTCGACAGCCGTGTCTCTGGTGGTCGCGGCATGCGAGGTTCCGGTCGCCAAGCACGGCAATCGTGCCGCTTCGTCCAAGGCGGGTGCGGCGGATACACTGGAAGCGCTGGGCCTCAATCTCGACCTGGCCGAGAAATATGCCGAGCAGACGCTGGTCGACCTTGGCATCTGTTTCCTGTTTGCCCAGCGGCATCACCCGGCGCTGGGGCGGCTGGCGCCGGTCCGCCGGAATATTGGCCGGCGCACCATATTCAACCTGATCGGTCCTCTTGCCAATCCGGCGGGCGTGCGCCGCCAGCTGCTGGGCATCGCCCGGCCCGATTATGTACCCATCTATGCAGAGGCCATGGCCGAACTCGGCACCGATTATTCGATGATTGTCTCCGGCGAGGAAGGCTTGGACGAACTCAGCCTGGCAGGCGGCAATCTGCTGGCCGAAGTCAGGGGCACCGCCATCCGCCATCGCCGCATTTTGCCCGAGGATGCAGGCCTGCCCCATCATCCGGTCAGCGCGATCAGGGGCGGGGATGCGCAGTATAACGCTGCCGCCCTGCGCAGCCTGCTGGAGGGCGAACATGGCCCCTATCGCGATGCAGTGCTGTTCAATGCCGCCGCCGCGCTGATGGTGGCCGGTGAGGCCGATGATCTGCATTCCGGTGTCGAGGAGGCCGCAGAGGCGATCGACAAGGGGCTGGCCAATGCGCTGCTCAACTGCTGGATAGCCTATTCATGAACAAGCTGGCCGAGATATGCGAGACCAAGCGGGCCGAAGTCGCCCGGCGACAGGCAGAGCGCAGCCTTGCCGATCTGGAAACCGCCACGCGCGAGCAGTCGCCGCCGCGCGGATTTCGAGCCGCGCTCGAAGCCGCCTCGCAGGCCGAATTTGGCCTGATCGCAGAGATCAAGCGGGCCAGCCCGTCAAAGGGCCTTATCCGCGCCGATTTTGATCCGCCGGTGCATGCCCGCGATTATCAGGCGGGCGGGGCCGCATGCCTTTCGGTGCTCACCGATCAGCCCTATTTTCAGGGCGATGACAGCTATCTTGTCGCGGCGCGTGCTGCCTGTGACCTGCCCTGCCTGCGCAAGGATTTCATGGTGGACCCATGGCAGGTGGCCGAGGCGCGCGCGCTGGGCGCAGACGCGATCCTGATCATCGTTGCCGCGCTGGATGACGCGATGATGGCGGAAATCGAAGCCGCTGCACTGGACCATGGCATGGATGTGCTGGTCGAGGTCCATGACGAGGCCGAAATGGAACGGGCCAGCATGCTCAGGTCCCGGCTGATCGGCGTCAATAATCGCGATCTGAAGACCTTCACGACCGACATTGCCGCCACCGAACGGCTTGCGGCACTGGCTCCGGCAGGCGCACTGCTGGTATCGGAAAGCGGCATCAACAGCCATGATGATTGCCTGCGCCTGTCGGCATGCGGCGTGCGCAATTTCCTTGTCGGCGAATCGCTGATGCGCCAGAGCGATGTCGAAGCGGCGACCCGCGCCCTGCTGACCGGAGGCTGAGGATCATGACCAGGCTGACCCATCTCGACGACAAGGGCGCGGCGCACATGGTCGACATCTCCGCTAAATCCGACACGCAGCGCGAAGCCATTGCCGAGGGACGGATCAACATGACCGCCGAGGCACTGGCGGCGATCCGCGACGGCAATATCAAGAAGGGCGATGTCCTTGGCACCGCCCGGATCGCGGGAATCATGGCCGCCAAGCGCACCAGCGATCTGATCCCGCTTTGCCATCCGCTGGCCATCAGCCATGTCTCGGTTGAACTGGATATGCTCGACAAGGGCATCAGCGCGCGGGCGACGGTGCGGACCACCGGACCCACAGGCGTCGAAATGGAGGCGCTGACCGCAGTCTCGATAACACTGCTGACCATCTATGACATGGCCAAGGCACTCGACAAGGGCATGGAAATCGGCCCGGTTCGCCTGCTCCATAAATCAGGCGGAAAGTCGGGCGACTGGGCGCGGCCATGAGCCTGTTGCCGCTGGATGAGGCGCAGGCGCGCCTGCTCGCGCTGGCCGTGCCGCTTGAAGGCGAACAGATCGACATCACGCAAGCCGCAGGGCGCTATCTCGCAGTTCCCCTTGCCGCACTGCGCAGCCAGCCTGCGGCAAACCTCTCCGCCATGGACGGCTATGCGATCCGCTGGGCCGACATGCCCGGCCCATGGAGCCTGATCGGCGAAAGCGCAGCCGGACACCAGTTTCCCGGCTCGATAGCGGCGGGGCAATGCGTGCGTATCTCGACCGGCGCGGTGCTGCCCAAAGAGGCCGACAGCGTGGTCGTGCAGGAGGATGTGGAGCGGATCGGCGACGAGGTTTTTCTGCGGAGGGACGGACCGGACCGGAGCGGCAAGCATGTCCGCCCCGCCGGGCAGGACTTTGCCGCAGGTGATATGCTGCTCGATGCAGGCGATGAAATGACGGCGGCGCGGGTCGCACTGGCAATCATGGCCGGGCATGGCTGGGTCGAAACCGGACGCCTGCCCCATGTCGTGATCCTCAACAGCGGCGATGAACTTGTCACGCCGGGCCGCATCCCGGACAGCGCCGACCAGATTCCGGCAAGCAATGCGCTGATGCTGGCCGCCATGCTGAACCGCCTGCCCTGCACCGTCACCATCGGCGCGATCATCCCCGATTCTGCCAGCGTCATCGCCGATGCCATTCGGGAACATGATAAGGCAGATATCATCGTGACGACAGGCGGCGCGTCGGTCGGCGACCATGACCAGATTGTACCGGCTCTCGAAAATCTGGGCGCGGCGCCTGATTTCTGGCGGGTCGCAATGAAACCCGGAAAGCCCATTCTCGCCGCCAGGCTGGGCAAGGCGGTTATGCTCGGGCTGCCGGGCAATCCGGTTTCGGCGTTCGTCACCGCAATGCTGTTTCTCCTGCCGCTCATCCGGTATCTGGCGGGGGCATCGCAGCCCCTGCCCGCCGTTCGTCACGCCCCGCTTGGCACGGCTTTGCCCGCCGGTGGCAGTCGTCTCGAATTCCTGCGCGCTACCCTTGGCGATGGCGTGCTCCATCCGCTTACCAGCCAGGACAGCGCCGCGCTTGGCATCCTCGCAAAGGCCGATGCACTCATCGTCCGGCCCATCAACGCACCGCCTGCCCTGAATGGAGAAATTGTTCAATTTCTGCCGCTCTGATGTGCAAAAAGAATAACCCTGCTTGACTAGGCCGTTTTTGTTTCGTAATTGTTCCTTATTCGTTCACAAGGCTGGCAAGGAACAAAGCGATGCTGACCCGCAAGCAACATGAACTGCTCTGCTTCATTCAGGACAGGCTGGAGGCTTCCGGCATTTCCCCCTCCTTTGAAGAGATGAAGGAGGCGCTGGACCTCAAATCAAAGTCCGGTGTCCACAGGCTGGTCAGCGCGCTGGAGGAACGCGGCTTCATTCGCCGCCTTGCCAACCGGGCACGGGCGCTGGAAATTCTCAAAACCCCCGAAGGCAGTGTGAAGCCCAAGGCGGCGGTACGCATGGGCGGCAATGTTGCGCCGCTTGACACTGCCAGGCATATCGAACTGCCCGAACCGGCCAATTCCAATGTCCTGGAAATCCCGCTGCATGGCCGCATCGCCGCAGGCGCGCCTATCGAGGCATTTGAAGGCCATGAAGTTCTGCCTGTCCCGGCTGCGCTGCTTGGCAGCGGCGAGCATTATGCGCTGGAAGTATCGGGCGACTCCATGATCGATGCCGGAATTTTCGATGGCGACTTCGCGCTCGTCCGCCGCACCGAAACCGCGCGCGACGGAGAGATTGTGGTCGCGCTGGTCCGCAATGAAGAGGCGACGCTCAAATATCTGCGCCGCGAAAACGGCATGATCCGGCTCGATCCCGCCAATGCGTCCCATGAACCGCAATTTTATGCGCCGCATGAAGTACAGGTTCAGGGCAAGCTGGCCGGGCTGCTGCGCCGCTATCACTGATCTGCCGGAGTTCCGGTAACGGTTCACTCCATTTCTGCGTCATTCCCGCGCAGGCGGGAACCAGGGCTTTCCGGCATCTTCATCGGCAACGGTATCAACCCGCCGCTGGTCGAGATAGATCGCCAAGCCGCCATGGCGCGCAAGGAAGGCACGATCGATCCGCAGCCATTTTGGCCTGCATGCGCCCGGCAACCAGCGGTCGGATATAACGATATCTGAACGGCGGCAGGCAGCATGCAGCGCGCGCTGGGGCACATATTCGCGATTCCGGCTGAGCAATATCCGGTACGTCCTGTCCGGCGCGGAAATCAGGACCGAACAGAATTCGGGATTGCAGCGGGCACCGCGCCATGCGTCGATCAGCTGCGGTTCGCCCGAAAATCCTGCCGTTTCGAGCAGCATCTGGCGCGCATATCCGTCGGGCTGGCCTTCGCGCAACAGCACCAGATTATCATTGCCCGCACGGATCGCGACATGACGACCATCCGACGTCACCAGAAGATCGGGCGATTTCAGCGCAGCAACACCCGCTGTCGCAATCAGGATCGGCAACAGCCCCCAGTAGCGCGCCCGGCTGCGCCACAGGAACAGCCATAATCCGCCAAACACGAACAGGGCAAAGATCGTGCGGCCCATGTCGGGCATATAGGTAACCGATCCGGGTGCGGACGCCGTGAACCGCGCGAGGGCCAGCAGCCAGTCGAGCGCTACCCCGGCCAGCCACCAGAATGGCGCGCCCAGCCCGGCAATGTCGAGAACAAGGGCAACCGCCTCCAGCGGCATGATGACCAGGGTAGTCAGCGGAATGGCGATGAGATTGGCCAGCGCGCCGTAAAGCCCCGCCTTGTGGAAATGATAGAGCGCAATCGGCATCAGCGTGAATTCGATGAGCAGGCCGGTCAAGAACAGCGAGAACAGGAACCGCCCTGCCCTTCTCAGCCAGCCTCTCTCCTCAGGCGATGCCCATGCCCGCATGCGGGGATGATCGTGCAGGGCGATGATCGCGGTCACCGCCGCAAAGCTCAGCTGAAAGCTTGGCCCGGCCAGCGCCTCTGGCCAGATGACCAGCACGATCATTGCGCCCGTCGCCACCAGCCGCAAGGAAATGGGATCGCGCCCCAGAACCAGCGCCAGCAGGACCAGCAATGCCGCAACACAGGCCCGGATCGTCGGCACCTCAGCTCCAGCCAGCAAGGTATAGCCAAGACCGGCAAGCGCCGCCATTGCCGCAGCCGCAAATGGCAGGCGAAACCGCATGGCAAGGCCCGGTGACAGCGCCAGCACCTTCATCGTCAGCAGCCATGCCGCGGCAATTACCGCACTGACATGCAGGCCACTGATCGAAAGCAGATGCGCCAGTCCGCTGCGCCGCATCGCCTCTGCATCATCATCGGGTATCGCGCCGCGATCGCCGGTGGCAAGCGTCGCCGCAATCGCCCCGGCGCTGCCGTCCAGCTGTGCGCGGATATGCGCGGAAAGCCGCGCGCGCAGATCGGCAAAAGCGTTTTGCGAGCGGCTCTCGCGCAGGACCCTCGGCGCATCCAGCATGGTGCCGCTGGCGCCAATCCCGTCAAACCAGGCGCGTTGTGCAAAGCTGTAGGCGCCGGGAAGCGCCGACTGGGCAGGCGGCATCAGCCGCACCCGCGCCTGAATCAGAGCGTCAGCCCTGAGCGCCGGAACATCATCAGCCATGTCCAGATTGACGCGAACACGCCGGGGCAGCAGATCGTCCTCGGGCAATTCCATGACAAAGCGGACAATGTCGCGGGCGGGCAGCTCTTCGCGCTCCACAATCCGGGCATTGACCGTGCCATACCGTGGCCGCTCCAGCGTTCCTGCAGGACCAAATGCGGCATGAGCGGCAATGGTAGCGATGCCCAATGCGACCAGCAGCGGCGCAACGACAAGGCATCGACGCAAAAGGCTTGAACCCTCGCCGCGCTGCGCCGCCGCCATCGCCGCCAGTGCGAGCGCAAGGCATGCAGAAATGGCGGCTATCACCGTCCAGAACCCTTGCAGCCGAAACCACAGGGCAATGCCGCAAGCATAGCCCACCGGTATCCAGACCGGCAATTGCACGCGGTTTGATTCAAGGAATTTCCCGGCGAAAATCCGCAAGCTTCCTGCACGATGCAAAAGGCGATTGAACACCGTTTGGCGCAGCCCGAAAGCCGTGCTAGAGGCTCTGCCATTCACCATGGCAACAGCTTGAAAGGATGCCGGTTTGAGCGCAAGCGGCGACACCGATACTATGACGAAAATGGACCGAAATCCTTCGGTCGTGACCCGCTTTGCCCCCTCGCCCACCGGCTTCCTGCATATTGGCGGCGCTCGCACCGCCATGTTCAACTGGCTGTTTGCCCGGCATCATGGCGGCAAGGCCCTGTTGCGGATCGAGGATACCGACAAGGCACGCTCCACACCCGAGGCCATCGACGCCATTTTCGCAGGTCTGGACTGGCTCGGCCTGGAATGGGACGACACGCCGGTTTTCCAGAGCCAGCGCGCCGAACGCCATGTCGAGGTCGCAAATCAGCTGATCGAGGCCGGACAGGCCTATAAATGCTTTGCGACCGCCGAGGAACTGGAAGCGATGCGCGCCGAACAGCGCGCAAAGAAGCAGCCGATGCGCTATGATGGCCGCTGGCGGGATCGTGACCCTGCCGAAGCGCCGGCGGGCGCGCCCTATGTCGTCAGGCTGAAGGCACCGCGCGAAGGCCGGCTGACAATAGCCGACGCGGTCCAGGGCGAAGTCTCGGTTTCGGCGAGCGAACTTGACGATTATGTCCTGCTGCGCTCGGACGGCACGCCCACCTATATGCTCGCGGTGGTGGTCGACGATCACGACATGGGCGTCACCCATCTGATCCGGGGTGACGATCATCTCAACAATGCCTTTCGCCAGCTGGCGCTGATCCGCGCCATGGGCTGGCCCGAACCGGTCTATGCGCATATCCCGCTGATCCATGGCAATGACGGCGCAAAGCTCTCCAAGCGTCATGGGGCGCTCGGCGTTGAGAGCTATCGCGACGATATGGGCGTGCTGAGCGATGCCATGTTCAACTATCTGCTGCGGCTGGGCTGGGGCTATGGCGACCGGGAAGTCATTGCGCGGGACGAGGCGGTTGAGCTGTTTTCGCTCGACAATGTCGGACGCGCGCCATCGCGGTTCGATCCAAAAAAGCTGCTGAACCTCAACGGCATCTACATGCGGGAGGCAGATGACGGATATCTGGCCGACCTTGTTTCGCCGCGCATTGCCGCGCTGGTACCCGAATTCGATGCGGCGGCACATCGCGAACTGCTGATCCGCGCCATGCCGGTCATGAAAACCCGCGCGCGCGACCTCAACGAACTCGCCGATGGCGCGAGATTCCTGTTTCGCTCCCGACCGATAGCGATGGACGACAAAGCGCTTTCTTTGCTAGAAGGTGATGGCATAGGGGTATTGCAGAAAATACAGCCGGTGCTGGCGGACCAGTCTCAATGGACGCTGGAAGCACTGGAGGCCGAGGTCAAGCAACTGGCCGAAGCCGATGGAGCGGGGCTTGGAACATTTGCCCAGCCCTTGCGGGCGGCATTGACCGGCCAGGCGCGCTCGCCGGGCATATTCGACGTACTGGTCCTGTTGGGCCGCGAAGAAAGCCTGGCGCGAATTCAGGATGCGATTGATCGATAGGGATCGGATGGACCAGAAGCTGAAGGAGACACGAGATGGCAGATAACGCTAATATCAACATTGCCGGGCAGGATGTTCCGCTCCCCGTGCTGAGCGGCTCGGTCGGCCCGGATGTCGTCGATATCCGCAAGCTTTATGCACAAACCGGCCATTTCACCTATGATCCAGGCTTCACCTCCACCGCCAGCTGCGAATCCGCGCTGACCTATATTGATGGCGATGAAGGCGTCCTGCTGCATCGCGGCTATCCCATCGGCCAGCTCGCCGAAAACGCCAGCTTCATGGAAGTGTCCTATCTGCTGCTGAACGGCGAACTGCCCAGCGCAGAACAATATGACGATTTCAAATATACGATTTCGCGCCACACCATGCTGCATGAACAGCTGATGCAATTCTATCGCGGCTTCCGGCGCGATGCCCATCCCATGGCGGTGATGTGCGGCGTGGTCGGCGCGCTGTCGGCCTTCTATCACGATTCGACCGATATTTCGGACCCGGAGCATCGCAAGATCTCCAGCCATCGCCTGATCGCGAAGATGCCGACCATCGCCGCGGCGGCCTATAAATATTCGATCGGACAGCCATTCCTCTATCCGGATAATTCGCTGTCCTATACCGGCAATTTCCTGCGCATGACCTTTGGCGTGCCTGCCGAGCCCTATTATGTCGAACCGGCGGTGGAAAAGGCGCTGGACCGCATCTTCATCCTGCATGCCGATCATGAGCAAAACGCATCGACCTCGACCGTGCGGCTGGCCGGATCGTCGGGTGCCAATCCCTTTGCCTGCATCGCTGCGGGCATCGCCTGTCTGTGGGGTCCCGCGCATGGCGGCGCGAATGAGGCGGCGCTCAACATGCTGCATGAGATAGGCCATCCCAGCCGCATTCCCGAATATATTGAGCGGGCAAAGGACAAGAATGATCCGTTCCGCCTGATGGGCTTTGGCCATCGCGTCTACAAGAATTACGACCCGCGCGCGACCGTCATGCAGCAGACCGTGCGCGAGGTATTTACCGCGCTGAAGGTCAAGGACCCGGTGTTCGACGTTGCTCTGCAGCTTGAGGAAATGGCGCTCAACGATCCCTATTTCATCGAGAAAAAGCTGTTCCCCAATGTCGATTTCTATTCGGGCGTTATTCTCTCTGCCATCGGTTTCCCGACGACGATGTTCACCGCGCTGTTCGCGCTGGCCCGCACCGTCGGCTGGGTCGCACAATGGAACGAGATGATCTCCGACCCCGGCCAGAAGATTGGTCGTCCGCGCCAGCTTTATACCGGCCCGACTGAGCGCGATTATGTGGCGATCGGCGACCGCTGATCGCTTTCGGCTCCAGCAATGTCGAAATGATGGAACAGGCCCGGATTTTCCGGGCCTTTTTCATGCGCCCGATGACGCTCCATCGGCATTTTTGGGCAGTTCCAGCCGAAAGCGGGCGCCCTGCCCCGGCGCGCTCTGGACCGTGAGCGTACCACCCATCGCTTCGGCAAGGCGGCGCGAGATATAAAGGCCAAGGCCGCTGCCGCCATCGCCGCTGCGTCCCAGCCTCTCCCATTTGCGGAACAGCTTCGCCTGCTCCTCATCGCTCATGCCCGGCCCCTGGTCAGCAACGATCACGGCAGCCATGTCGTCACTCTCGTCGAGCCGAACCCAGATCACCGATCCGTCCGGCGAATAGGCAATGGCATTGCCGATCAGGTTGAGCAGGATTTGCAGCACCCGGCGAAATTCGCCGATGACCGGCATTAGTTCGTCGTCGCGGGGCAGATCGAGGCGAATGCGGTGGTCCGAGGCCTTGAGCGCCAGCAATCCGCCCGCGCGGCGCGCCACATCGCTAAGATCGACTGCCTCGCTCTCTACCCTGAAACCGCTCGATTCAATCGCCTCAAGATCGGCCAGGTCGTCGACCAGAGTCAGCAGGTGGCGACCCGCCGCTGCGATGTCGCTCGCATAATTCGCATATTCAGCGCGGATCGGACCGTCCAGCCTGCCACCAATAGTCTCCGCATTGGCGATGATACGCCCGATGGGCCGCCGCAAGGCAGGGCCGATCCGTGTACCGAAAATCCGGGCAAGCTGGGCATCATCCAGCAGCCGGGGAACAGCCGCACCCTCCGCGCCATCCGGCTTGGCCGCACGCGGCGCACTCAGCACGAGATCAAAGCCCAGCACCCGGTTCTGCGCACCCATGTCAGGAACCACCTCCACCCGCCACTGCCGCTCGTCACCCGGAAAAGCGAGGCTGTGGATCTGAAACACCTGCCACGGGCGATGCCCGTCCATGCCGTCAGCAACGGCAAAATATTCGCTCCAGTGCTTCAGCAGATAATCCCGCTCCTCGCCCGGCGAAACATCGGCCGGAGCGGTTATCCTGACAATGCGCTGCTCGGCATCAAGACGGACATGCCCGTCACCGGAAAGCGCCCATAATGCAGGCGCATCGCTGCCATCGCCCTGCGGCGGCACATAGGGCGCAAGCGGCTCTTCCTGCCAGTCGCGCACCAATATCTCGACCATGGAGGGGGACGGCGTGACATCGCACCACAGGCTTATCCGCCGCGATGCATCGGCAATGCTTGCCGCACGGGACAGGCGCATGCCCATCGCCATGCTCTGGCGAGCCAGGGCCAGCAATTGCGGCAATGCCAGCTCGCCCTGATCGCGTCCGCCAGCCTCGAAATGCAGCTGCAGCAGCGGCTGATCGGCGCTGATGACATGGCCATTGCGCGAAAGCCTGATCGATACGGGGTTTTCAAGCCGCGATTGCATGGTCATCCGTCCATCCAATCGTCAAGCGACGCGGCGTGGTTGCGCCAGCGCGCGACCATCTGCTGCGCCTCATCCTGCCCCACTGCCTCGATTGCCGCCAGATCGGGCAGGTCATGCACACCCAGCCGCGCCAGCTCGGCCATGTCGGCCAGAAATGCCAGGCATTCATGTCCCGAAAGCCCCGCAGCCCGTGCAACGATGGCAAGGCGGGCAAGCCCCGGCTCGATGCACAAGAGGCAACAGGCATCAAAGCCAAGGCCCGATACCCGTGCCAGCATGGCCAGCAACAGCGCCGGTCCATTATGGGCGACCGACCAGTTCTGCCGCGCCTCGGGCAAGGCAAGCCAATGGCAAAACCGCTCCAGCGCATGCGGACGTCCCTCGCGCTCATCAAAGCCGGCCAGGAATTTCTCGGCGGCGGCACGCAGGGCAACCGGCTCGCCAATGCCGTCATCCTGCAACTGCGACACGGAGCGCCAGACAAGACCGCTTGTCCGCTCTGCGGAAAGCTCGCCAAGGTCAAGGTGAAAGGCCCGACCGTTGGCCAGAAACCGGCATTGCGCGATCAGCAGCGCCATGGCGATCTCGACCGTATCGGGGTCTTCCGAACCAAGCCTTTGCTGCACCGCTTCGGGCAGTTCCGGGTCCGGCATACCGATGGCGGGGGCATTGCGGGCAAGGCGCATTTCAACGGCTCTGGCCATAAGCTGAGTCAGGATCGCGCGGTCCGAAAAGGGACGTCGCGAGACTTTGCCCGAAATCTCTGGTCCGGCACCCGCATCGGCCAGCCCATTTTCGACCTGCTCGCGCAGCGCATCGATCCAGGCCGAGACCAGACCGAGATCATCTTCGCGCGGTTCGAAACCGCTGTCGGGGAACAGCCGGGCCTTGAGGACAACGGGCAATTCGGTCGCAAGATCGGGCAAGGCCAGGGCAGCCTGCAACAGGCCCTGACCGGATTGGCGGGAACCGACGCTGGAACCTGTTTCGTCCATCCTGTCCGTCTATCCCGCCTTGGTTAAGATGGCGTTAGTCCAATACAGCAAAAAACCCAGTCATTCTGCGGCATCGGGCTCGGTCACGGTTTCACGTCCGGACCATAGCAACAGCGCCAGCGCGAGCAGCGACCAGAGCATGATCCAGCCCGGCAGCATGGAAAGAATACTGGCCAGCAACGCCCCCGGCAACAGCGCCGCACGCAGCAGCCCCTGCAATCGCGCCGCAAGATCGCCATTTGTAGCGGTACGGCGCAACACGATCCACAGTCCCAGCGTCATCAGCACCGCAAACAGTGCGGACAGCCTGAAATCCGGCATGGCCGATCGCCAGACCAGCACGACAAGGGCGAGCGCCGCCATGACATCGGCCAGCGCCACCAGCCAGCCAGGCGCGACAAATCCCTGCAAAACGCGGAAGAACCTCCTATCAAGGCGGCCCATCGCCCTTCCCGCCCATAATGCCGCCAGTCCCGTCGCCACCCAGCCATACCATCCCAGACCGATAGCGGCGGCGGGCAGTATCATCGCCAGCGAGCGCAATGCGGGACGGATCTGAGGCTTCTTCCAGAGGATCGCAGAAAGCGATGATAATGCTTTGTTATATAATTTGTTCCTGGAAAGGGGTGTTTCAGGCTGATCGGGGTCAGTCAGCATTAGCTCCGCCCTGATATCCTCCGCACGATACGGATGCGTCGCACGTCCCGTTTCGACCATCGCCATCGGCCAGATGATCCGCCTGTGGTTGCGCTGCACAGCGACACGAAGCGCCGCCGACTGCACATTCCAGTCACCGGGCAGTTGCCCGACCGCGATCACATCGCTGCCGCGCAACAGCGCCAGTCCGGCCCAGACATGGTTGATATCCATCCTTTCAAAGCCGTGCACCAGCTCGCCCTGGCTGTCGGCGGGACAGAAGGTGAGAATTGCCGGGCCCTTGCCAATGGCGGCAATCTCCGCGTCGCTGATCGCCAGCACCAATCCGTCCGCGATCAGGATGATCTCGTCATCGGCGGTGAGCAAAGCCGACAGTTCCGCAATAGACCGCACCAGCGCGAACTTCAGGCCCAGCCTGCCCGCATAGTCAATCACGGCGTCCAGATCTTCCGGGGCCTGCTCGACCAGGCAGATGATCGACCGGCAGCCGAAACGGCAGGCGAGATCCATCTGGGTCATGATGACATTACCGTCCGCAAACGACAGGAATCCGAGCAATGTGCGGCTATCGGCGCAGGGTTCGATCAGGCTGAGAATGGCGTGGCGCAAGGAACGAATCCGGGAAGGGAAGGAAAGATGCTCCTCATATCCCCGCAACACGGCGCTGCCAAATAATCAGGCTGATATTCTGCGTGGCTTTTGGCTTCCCGGTGCAGCCCGCCGCTCAGTTCAGCCGGTTGAGCCCCGATACAGCCTGTTGCAGCGAGCGGAGCACGACCGGATCACCCGGAGCACCCTCAAGCGCCTGATCGGCAAGCTCGATCACCTGCCCCACACCGAAGCTCGCGGCCAGGCCTTTCAGCCTCAGCGCCGCAAAATGCCAGTTCGCATCGCAGCGCGAGCGCTGCAGCAGGTCGATCTGGCGTTCCGCGCTGGAAATGAAGGCCTGACGCAGTTCCGCCATAAGGGCTTGATCGTCCCCGACAACGGCGTTCAGCGCAACATCCAGCGATCCTGTTTCATATGCCATGGGACCATGTCATAATCGCCGCAGCTTAACTTTCGGTTTCGATGCTCAATATTTATGGTAAACAGGCGGAAATGGCGGGCAAGAAACTCATTGTCGATCTTTCCGATGACTCCTCTGGCATGGGCGAAGGGGAGGCATTTCTGCGTGACAGAAGCCATGAAGCCAGCGACGGCGACATCCTTGACAGCGATGAGCAGGAGCAACTGCACGAAAACCGCTGGCTTGACGAGGAGCCTGTCAGGCCGCCGCGCGGCGGCTATTACTGGGCTATCAGCCTTGGCCTCATTGCCCTGTTATGGATCGCATTTTTTTTCTGGGGACAATGGCAAACCATAGGCGATGGCCTGACACCCGGCGAAGGCGCCGACCTTATCGTGCAGGGATCGATCCCGCTGATCCTGCTGGCCGCCATTTACCTGCTGGCACGACGTCATTCCACCGCAGAAGCGCAGCGTTTCGATGCGATCAGCCGGTCGCTGCGCGAGGAATCGGATGCCCTGCATGACCGGATGAGCACGATAAACGGCGAATTGTCGCTCGCCCGCGAATTTCTGGCCAATCAAAGCCGCGAACTGGAATCGCTGGGCCGGGTTTCGACTGACCGGCTGCGCCAGTGCGCCGATGAGCTGCAGAAAATCGTCGGCGAGAATGAGGCGCGCATGCGCACCATTGGCGAGGTAAGCGAGGCTTCCAGCGCCAATATGGAAAAATTGCGCGCCCATCTGCCGGTCATTGCCAATTCGGCCAAGGATGTGACCAACCAGATCGGCAATGCCGGGCGGACGGCACAAGGCCAGGTCGGGGAGATGATTGCCGCATTCGACAAGCTGAACCAGTTTGGCCAGGCAGCCGACCGCCAGATTTCCGTGCTGCGCGAACGCGCCACCGAAGCCGAAAACGCCTTGTCAGACATGGTCACCCATATGATCGGCCAGATTGAAAGCAGCAGCGAGGCGCTTGCAGAGCACCGCGCGCAGAACCAGTCACTGCTTGCCGACACGTCGCAGGCGCTCCAGTCACAGATGCAGGAATTTTCCGGCACGCTGGACGAACGCATCGGCCAGATGCGGGAGAGCAACAGCGCCACCATAGCCGAACTGACCGACCGGCTGGATGATCTGGCGCGCAGCAGCGAAGAGCATAAGCGCGCAATCGGCTCGATAACCGGCGCGGTGCAGCAACAGCTGGACGAGGCCGATAGCCGCCTTGTGACGCTCAACGAGCAGGGCAGCGAGCGCACCGCAAGGCTGGCCTTTGCGCTATCGGCAATCGATGACGATCTGGGACGGCTGGCATCACATTTCTCACAGGAACAGGGACGCGCCGAACAGTTTCTGGATCAAGCAGATAGTTTGCTTGCCCGGCTGGAGGCAAACAGGACGGCCATCAGCGAGGCTATGCCAGAGGCGCTGGCCGATCTGGATACGCGCAGCAGCCAGAGCCTCGCCAGCCTCGAAAGCCTGCGCGAAACTCTCGGCGACGCGGGGCGCACCGGAGATCAGCTTGCATCGCGGATCGCCGAGATGGACGCACGGCTTGCCGAGCATCGCCAGGCGCTCTCCGAAATCGGTGCAGAGCATGACAGCGGATGGAACCGCCGCAATGCAGATATTTCCGGCCTGATCGAACAGGTTCAGCTCGCGCGGCAGGAGGCGGACGACCTTGCCAGCCTCGCCGAAACCCGGCTCGCTGAGACGCTGCGCGATGTACAGCGCAACGCTTCGGAAGCCGGACAGGAACTGAAGGCCGTGCTGGGCAGCGCCATTGCCGATGCCGCCGAAAAGCTGGGCAAGGAAAGCCGCGACGTTCTGGAGCGCAATGTCCGCGCCAAGGCCGAGGAGGTCGTCGGCAAGCTCGAAGCCGCAGTGCAGCGGGCAATTGGTGCGACCGGCGAGGCTTCGCTCCATCTCAAGGATCAGCTGGTCAAGGTCGACGAGCTGACATCGCATCTGGAGCGCCGCGTTGCCGAGGCACGCGAGCGCGCCGAGGAAAGCACGGACAACGCCTTTGCGCGCCGTGTCGCGCTGCTCAACGAATCGCTCAATTCAACATCAATCGACATTGCCAGGGTGATCGCGGCAGACGTCAGCAGCACCAGCTGGGCAGCCTATCTCAAGGGAGATCGCGGCATCTTCACGCGGCGGGCGGTGCGCCTGCTCGACAGCGGCGAAGTCAAGGAAATCGCGCAATTCTATGCCGATGATCCGGATTTTGCCGAACAGGTGAACCGATTCATCCATGATTTCGAGGCGATGCTGCGCAATGTGCTGTCGACCCGCGATGGCGGCGTTATCGGTGTGACGCTGCTCTCGTCCGATACCGGCAAGCTCTATGTCGCGCTTGCCCAGGCAATTGAACGGCTGCGCGATTAACTATCGGCGATTGGCGGTCGGCCGAAGAAATTGACATCGTCCAGCCCGACCCAGCCATAGACATAATTGGCGTAGAACAGCGCGAAGGCAAATGCTGCAAGCAGCGTCGTGCGGATGACGACGCGCAGGGGGCGGAAATTGCCGGGCGCGCCATCGGCCTGCCCCGGCACCAGTTCCTCGCCCAGTTCATGCGCGGACCTTATGCCAAAGGGCAGCACGACAAAGGCCGAAATCACCCAGAACAAAACATAAATTGCCAGCATCGACGTCCATTGCATGGCGATCAGGCCTCCACGACCAGAACCTGGACCACGGGCTTCTTGCCGGTCCAGCGGGTAGCACAGCGGCGGACGGCGAGGCGTACGGCCTCCTTCAGCTTCTCAAGATCACCGCGATGGCGGCTCTTGCGATGCTCGGTCACTGCATCGTGCAGGTCATCACCGGCCTCGTCGAGAAATGCGTCCATGTCATCCTCGACGGGCAGGCCGACGGGATGAATGACCGGCGTGCCGGACATCAGCCCCTTGGCATCGAGCGCAAGCGCGACCGACACATAGCCCGCAAAGGCCAGCCGCCGCCGCTCATTCATGGTCGCGCCATTGGCCGCTATGATGACGTCGCCATCGAGCACCAGACGCCCGGAAAACTCCTGGCCGATCACGCCGGGCTTGCCCGGGGCCAACCGCACCAGATCGCCATTCTTCTGAACAATGGTTTTGGCAATGCCGCACTCGCTGCCAAACCGGGCCTGCTCCGCCATATGGCGCATCTCGCCATGGACGGGCACGAGTATCTCCGGCCTGATCCAGCCATACATGGCGGCCAGCTCCGGCCTGCCCGGATGCCCCGAAACATGAATGGCGGCCTGACGGTCGGTTATCATCTCCACACCCTGCGCGGCAAAACTGTTCTGGATCCGCCCGATAGCGATCTCGTTTCCGGGTATCTGCTTTGACGAAAAGACAATGGTGTCGCCGCGCTCCGGCTTGATCGGATGGTTGCCATCCGCCATTCGCGCCAGCGCGGCGCGCGGCTCGCCCTGTCCGCCTGTCGCCAGCACCAGAACCTCTCCCCGTGGCAGCCGCATGGCCGCATCGAAATCGATCAGCGGCGGCAGATCATCGAGATAACCGTGCGTCTTCGCATTCTCGGTAATCCGGTCGAGCGAGCGCCCCGCCATGCACAGCTGGCGACCGGTTGCCCGAGCCACCGCGCCCAGCGTATCGAGCCGGGCAACATTGGAGGCGAAGGTGGTGACGATCACCCGCCCCCTGAGCGGCGTGATTGTTTTGATCAGCGAGTCGCGAACCGCCCCTTCGGAGCCGGAGGCGGACGGGTTGAAGACATTGGTGGAATCGCACACCAGGGCGAGCACGCCATCATCGCCGATCGCCGTCAGTTGTTCGGGCGTGGACGGAACCCCCACCAATGGCTGTTCGTCCAGCTTCCAGTCGCCGGTATGGAAAATCCGGCCATAGGGCGTCTCGATCAGCAGCGCATTGCCCTCTGCGATGCTGTGCGCCAGCGGCAGATAGCGAAAACCGAATGGCCCGAGCTGCAGCGACCCTTCATTGGCGATGACGTTCAGCTCGACATCATCGAGGAGGCCATGCTCCTCCAGCTTGAGCCGGATCAGCCCGGCGGTAAACGGTGTCGCATAGAGCGGCACGCCAAGGTCGGCGGCCAGATAGGGGATCGCACCAATATGGTCCTCATGTCCATGGGTGAGGACAATGCCCAAAAGGTCGCTGGCGCGTTCCTCGATAAATTCCAGATCGGGCAGAACCAGTTCAACACCCGGATAGGCCGGATCGGAAAAGGTCATGCCCAGATCGACCATCACCCATTTGCCGTCACACCCGTAAAGATTGACGTTCATGCCGATTTCACCCGACCCGCCAAGGGCCAGGAAGAGCAGTTCTTTTCCGGGTTTCATGAGCGGCTCGCCTGCTCCGCCAGCATCGCCAGACCTTGCAGGGTAAGGTCGCTTTCGACCGAATCGAAAATGTCGGTATGCTCATCGAACAATACGGCGAGGCCGCCTGTCGCAATGACCCTGGCAGGTCGGCCGATCTCCGCCCGCATCCGCGCGACAAGCCCCTCCATCATCGCAACATAGCCCCAATAAACGCCGATATGCATCTGATCCTCGGTATTGCGGCCGATCACCGAACTGGTCTTGTCGGGCGCCTCAATGGCGATACGCGGGAGCTTTGCGGCGGCATTGACCAGCGCATCGAGCGACAGGTTGATCCCCGGCGCGATGATACCGCCCTTATAGGCTCCTGAAAAATCGACCACGTCGAATGTCGTCGCAGTACCGAAATCGATGACGATCAGATCACCTTCATACAGCGCATGGGCCGCAATGGTGTTGAGCGCGCGATCCGCCCCGAGCGAGCCGGGTTCCTCAACATCGATGGCCATGCTCCAGTCGGCGGCCCCCTGCCCGGCAATCCAAGGCTCGACATTGAAATATTTGCTCGAAAGCACCTGAAGATTATGCAGCGCGCGCGGCACCACGGTGCCGATAATGACCTGGTCGATATCGGCGCGGGTCAGGCCCTCCATCGCAATAAGCTGATTCAACCAGACCGCATATTCATCGCCGGTCCTGCGCGGATCGGTCGAAATACGCCAGCGCGCGCGAATCTCGCCCTTGTCGAACAGGGCAAAGACCGCATTGGTATTTCCGACATCTACTGCAAGCAGCATGGCGTCCCGTTCCTTTTACCGTTCAGCGGATCATTTCTACATCGCCGGCAGTTACGATCCGGACGCTGCCATTTTCAAGCCTCAGCCGCAAGGCACCGTCATCGTCCAGCCCGTCATAGACGCCCGACAATGCCTGTCCCTCGCCAATCGTCACCATCAGCGGCTGGCCGGGACGATGGGCATGACGCTGCCAGCGCTGCAACAGCATTGGCAGGCCAGATTGCCGCCATTCGGCCAGCATGCGGGCGAAACCATCCGCGAGTCGCTCCAATACCGCACCGGCATCGGCATCCCTATCATATTCGGCGAGCGCAACCGTTTGCCGTCCGGGCACTTCAGGCGCAACCGCCACATTGATCCCGAACCCGGCGATGACCGCATCGTCGCGCCGCTCCAGCAATATCCCGCATATCTTTGCACCGTTCACCAGCACGTCATTGGGCCATTTCAGCACTGGCGCGACCGGCTCCGGCAGGAACGAGGCTATCGCATCATGCGCGGCCAGCCCGGCCACGAACGCAAGCCCCTGGGCCGCCGGATCATTTGCGGCAAGGCGCACAATGGTGCTGGCAAAGAGATTGCCCTCAGGGCTTTTCCACTCGCGCCCCATCCTGCCGCGTCCGCCGGTCTGGCGCAGGGCGCGCAGCCACAAACCCTCGGGCGCGCCCTGCCCGGCGCGCTCCAGCATGTCCGCATTGGTCGATGCGGTGTGTTCGACGGTTTCGATCAAGCCGCCCAGAACAGCGCCTTGGCGGCGCTGGCGGTAACCGGTGCGAGCGCGAGCGTCGCCAGATAGCCGAGCGGCGACACGAACAGCGCGGTCAGCGCGATCAGCACCAGCCGTTCAGCCGCACCACCCGGCGCGACGACATTGGCCGGTTCGTCAAAATACATGACCTTGACGACCTTGAGATAGTAAAATGCGCCGATCACCGATGCGGCAATACCGATGGCCGCGAGCGGCACCAGCCCTGCCGACACCGCTGCGTCAAAGACGAGGAACTTGCCCCAGAAACCGAATAGCGGCGGGATACCGGCAAGCGAGAACATGAAGATCGCCATGGCTGCGGCAATACCGGGCCGGGTACGCGAAAGCCCGGCCAGGCTGGCAATATCCTCAACCTGCCTGCCTTCCGCATCCTTAAGGTCGATCACACAGATAAAGCTGCCCAGCGTCATCGCGACATAGATGACCAGATAGGTCAGCATCGCCGATACGCCTTCGACAGTGCCTGCGGCCAGGCCGATCAGGATGAAGCCGACATTGTTGATCGAGCTATAGGCGAGCAGCCGCTTGATATTGCGCTGGCCAATGGCCGCAACCGCCCCCAGCACGATGGAGGCCAGCGCCACGAAGATGACAATCTGCTGCCAGGCCGATTGCTGGTTGCCAAAGGCCTCTATGGCGACGCGCATCGTAAGCGCTATGGCGGCAACCTTGGGTGCGCTCGCAAAGAAGGTCGTAACCGGCGTCGGCGCGCCTTCATAGACATCCGGCGTCCACATGTGGAAAGGCACCGCGCTGATCTTGAACGCCAGCCCGGCGAGCATGAAGACGATGCCGAACAGTGCGCCCGGGGCAATATCGGCCTCCAGCGCCAGGCGGATACCCGCAAAGCTGGTCGTTCCGGTAAAGCCGTAGATCAGCGACATGCCGAACAGCATTATGCCGCTCGCCAATGCGCCCAGGACGAAATATTTGAGGCCTGCCTCTGCGGAACGGTCATCATTGCGCAGCATGCTGGCCAGCACATAGGCTGCGAGACTGTTCAGTTCCAGACCGATATAAAGCGTCAGCAGGTCAACCGCCGAAACCATCAGCCCCATGCCGATACAGGCGAAGACGATCAGCAGCGGATATTCTGCGCGCAATCCGCCCAGCCGGTCAAAGAATCCGGGCGCGACAATGATCGAGGCGATGGCCGAACCGAATATGAGCAGCTTCGCCAGCGATGCAAAATCATCCATGCGATACTGGCCGAAAAAGGCATCGGCACCTTCGCTAAAGGCATCGCCGAACAGGAAATTCAGCACCAGCGCCGCAGAACCGAACAGTGCCGTCACCGACAAGATGCTGACCAGCCGGGCCGAGCGATCACCGCCCCATGCCGCAATGAGCAGCAGGGCAAGGCTGGAAAGGCTGAGCAGGATTTCGGGAGCGGCAAGCTGCAACCAGATCGAATAGTCCATCAGCGCTGCCCCCCCGCAGCATGATCATCGCCGCCATGCTCTCCATGACCGCTCTTGGCCGGGGCCTTGCCCATTTTGAGATGCGCATCGCCATCAGGCTTGACCGACGCCAGCCGCGCCTCCAGCGCGCCGACATCATTGCGCATCGGCGCGATGAAGCTTTCCGGATAGACGCCCATCCACATCACCGCGATGGCAATCGGCAGCAACAGGGCAATTTCGCGCCCGGAAAGATCGGTCATCGCCTTCACATCTTCATGCACAAGGTCACCATAGGCAACACGGCGATAGAGATAGAGCATATAGGCTGCGCCAAGGATGATGCCGGTCGTGCAGATCAGCGCGACCCAGGTCGAAACCTCGTAAATTCCAATCAACGACAGGAATTCGCCGACAAAGCCGCTGGTGCCCGGCAGGCCGATGGACGCCATGGTGAACAGCAGGAACAGCAGGGCGTAGCGCGGCATGTTGATCGACAGGCCGCCATAGCGATCAATATCGCGGGTATGCAGCCGGTCATAGATAACGCCCACGCAGAGGAACAGCGCGCCCGACACAAGGCCGTGGCTGAGCATCACTACCAGCGATCCTTCCAGCCCCTGACGGTTGAAGGCGAACAGGCCGACAGTGACAATCGCCATATGCGCAACCGAGGAATAGGCGATCAGTTTCTTCATGTCCTGCTGCACCAGCGCGACCAGCGAGGTGTAAACCACGGCGACCATCGACAGGATGAAGATCAGCCACATATAATCGACCGAGGCCGCCGGAAACATCGGCAGCGAGAAGCGGATAAAGCCATAGCCGCCCATTTTCAGCAGCACGCCCGCCAGGATCACCGATCCGGCAGTCGGCGCCTGCACATGCGCGTCAGGCAGCCAGGTATGCACCGGCCACATCGGCATCTTGACCGCAAAGCTCGCGAAAAAGGCCAGCCACAGCCATGCCTGCGCCTCGACCGGGAAGTCATAGGCCATCAGCGTCGGGATATCGGTCGTGCCCGCCTCATTCACCATCCAGAACATCGCGATCAGCATCAGCACCGATCCGAGCAGCGTGTAGAGGAAGAATTTATAGCTGGCGTAAATCCGGTCGGCTCCGCCCCAGATGCCGATGATCAGGTACATCGGGATCAGGCCAGCCTCGAAGAATATGTAGAACAGGAACAGGTCCTGCGCGCTGAACACGCCGATCATCAGCGTTTCCATCAGCAGGAAGGCCGCCATATATTCGCCGACGCGGGTCTGGATCGCTTCCCAGCTTGCCCCGATGCAGATCGGCGTCAGGAATACCGACAGCATGATGAGCATCAGCGCGATGCCATCAATGCCAAGCGCCCAGCTGAAACGGTCAAACAGCGCAACGCTTTCGACAAACTGCCATTGCGCGCCGCCAATATCGAAATTGATCCACAGCACGATGCCCAGCGCGAGATCGGCCAGCGTTGCCGCCAGCGCAATCCAGCGCGCCGCCTGTGCCGAGGCAAACAGGCAGGCAATCGCGGCGGCCATCGGAATGGCCAGCATCAACGAGAGAATGGGGAAACCGAGTTCGTTCATGTCCTGCCCCGCCCTATCGCGTCATCGCCCAGGTGACCGCGCCGACCAGGCCGAGCAGCATCACCAGTGCATAGCTGTAGAGATAGCCGGTCTGGAGCCGGGCGCTCATCCGGCTGCCCAGCGCCACGGCCGCAGCCGCGCCATTGGGTCCGAAACGATCAATCGTGCCCTGATCGCCCTGTTTCCAGAACAGCCGCCCGAACCAGAAAGCGGGCTTCACGAACAGCACATTATAGAGTTCGTCGAAATACCATTTGTTCAGCAGGAACTGGTAGAGAACCCGGAATTGCGCGGCGAGGCGTGCAGGCGCATCCTTGCTGCGCAGATACATGAATATGGCGATCACCAGACCGGTCAGCATCGCCACGGTCGATGCCAGCTTCACCCAGAGCGGCACTTCGTGCATCTCATGCATCAAATGCTCGTTGAACGCCAGGCTGCCGCGCCAGAAGGCCGCGCCCGTCTCCGCCTCGATAAACGCGCCATGGAAAACGAAACCGGCAAACACCGCGCCCAGCGACAGCACGCCAAGCGGGATCAGCATGTTGAGCGGACTTTCATGCGGATGATAGCCGCCGGTTGAATCCTCGGCGGTCTCGGGCGTCTTGTGCACGCTGTGCTGAATATGTTCGGACTGGATCCAGCGCGGCGTACCCCAGAAGGTGAGGAACATGAGCCGCCAGCTGTAGAAACTGGTGAGCAGCGCGGCGGTGACGCCCACCGCAAAGGCGATCTGCCCGATCTCCGTGCCGCTGGCAAAAGCTGCCTCGATAATGCCGTCCTTGGAATAGAAGCCGGCAAAGCCGCCAACCCCGACAATGCCGACACCGGTAATCGCCAGCGTCCCTGCCATCATCGCCCAGAAGGTCAGCGGGATTTCTTTCCTGAGGCCGCCATAATAGCGCATGTCCTGCTCATGGTGCATCGCATGGATGACCGAGCCTGCGCCAAGGAACAGCAGCGCCTTGAAAAATGCATGGGTGAAGAGGTGGAACATCGCCGCGCCATAGGCGCCGACGCCCGCCGCAAAGAACATATAGCCCAACTGCGAACAGGTTGAATAGGCGATGACGCGCTTGATATCGGTCTGCACCAGCCCGACCGTCGCGGCGAATAGCGCGGTTGCGGCGCCGACCGCCGTGACCACAGCCATGGCAGTCTCGCTCGTTTCGAACATCGGCGACAGGCGGCACACCATGAACACGCCCGCCGTTACCATGGTCGCCGCATGGATCAGCGCGCTGACCGGGGTCGGGCCTTCCATGGCATCGGGCAGCCAGGTGTGGAGACCCAGCTGGGCCGATTTTCCGCAGGCCCCAATGAACAGCAACAGGCAAAGCACCGTCATCGTGTCGGCGCGCATCCCCAGAAAGCCGATCGACGAGCCAGCCATGGCGGGAGCGGCATCGAGGATTTCGGGGATGGAAACCGTTCCGAACACCAGGAAGGTACCGAAAATACCCATCATGAAGCCAAGATCGCCGACGCGGTTGACGACAAAGGCCTTGATCGCAGCGGCGTTGGCGCTGGGCTTTCTGAACCAGAAGCCGATCAGCAAATAGGATGCCAGGCCCACACCTTCCCAGCCGAAGAACATCTGGACCAGATTGTCCGCCGTAACCAGCATCAGCATCGCAAAGGTAAACAGCGAGAGATAGGCAAAGAAGCGCGGCTGATCCGGGTCTTCCTCCATATAGCCCCAGCTGTAGAGGTGGACGAGCGCGGACACTGTCGTCACGACGACCAGCATCACTGCTGTCAGGGCATCAACGCGCAGCGACCATGCAAAGGCCAGATCACCCGAACGCACCCATTCGAACACGGGGGTGACGCTGTCTTCGGCGCTGCCGCCAACAAAGGAGATGAAGATCGGCCAGGACAGCGCACAGGCGACAAACAGCGCCCCGGTCGTCACCAGCTTGGTCGGCACATTGCCGATGATCCGGTTGCCCAGCCCGGCAATGACCGCCGCCAGCAGGGGCAGGAAGACGATGAGGATTATGCTCATGTCGTCAGCCCTTCATCCGGTTGATGTCATCGACGGCGATGGTGCCGCGACCACGGAAATAAATCACCAATATGGCAAGGCCGATAGCTGCCTCGCCCGCTGCAACGGTGAGCACGAACATGGCGAAGACCTGCCCCACCATGTCGCCCAGAAACGCGCTGAACGCGACCAGGTTGATATTCACCGCCAGCAATATCAGCTCGATTGCCATCAGGATGATGATCACATTCTTGCGGTTCAGGAAAATGCCCAGCACGCCCATCACGAACAGGATCGAGCTGATCACCAAATAATGTTCGATGCCGATCACAGCTCTACCCCCTGCCCGATAGCGGGCTGTGTATTATAGGTCGCATCCTCGGGGCGGCGGGCAACCTGCCGCGATACGATCTGCGGACGAACGCCGCTGCGCTTGCGATTGGTGAGCACGATCGCGCCGACCATCGCCACCAGCAGGATGATCCCGGCGCTTTCAAACAGGAAGATATATTTGGTGTAGAGCAGTTCGCCAACTGCCTGGATATTGCTGGCGTCTTGGCGCGGCGCATTGATCGCCGTGTCTGACAGCGCCAGGCCGCCTGCCTTATAGGCGCCGATGCCGAACACCAGCTCCGCCAGGAAAACCAGCGCCAGCAGAACGCCCAGCGGCAGGTTCTTTGCAAATCCGGCGCGCAGCTCGGCAAAATCAATGTCGAGCATCATCACCACGAACAGGAACAGCACCGCAACCGCGCCGACATAGACAATCACCAGCAGCATCGCGATGAACTCTGCTCCGGCGAGAACCATCAGCCCGGCAGCGTTGAAAAAGGCGAGGATCAGCCACAGCACCGAATGAACCGGGTTGCGCGCCAAAATGGTGAACGCGCCCGATGCGATCACCAGCACCGCAAACAGATAGAAGGTGAAAATCTGTATCAAGAAAACGCGCCCCCAAAACCATATGCCACCGGCCTGCCAGCGGCATGATTTTCGTAAATTTCCGGGAACCGGGCATCGCCCCGACCAATCCGGAAACTATATTCGTTCAACCTCGTCACTGTGAGTCTCCGCCCCTTAACGATAGGGGGCATCGGCTTCAAGATTGGCGGCAATGGCACGCTCCCATTTGTCGCCGTTTTCCAGAAGTTTTCCCTTGTCGTAGATCAGTTCCTCGCGCGTCTCGGTCGCATATTCGAAATTCGGCCCCTCGACGATGGCATCGACCGGACAGGCCTCCTGACAGAAACCGCAATAAATGCACTTGGTCATGTCAATGTCATAGCGGGTGGTCCGCCGCGAACCATCCTCGCGCGGCTCGGCCTCGATCGTGATCGCCTGGGCCGGGCAGACCGCTTCGCACAGCTTGCAAGCAATGCAGCGCTCTTCGCCATTGGGATAGCGGCGCAGCGCATGCTCGCCGCGAAAGCGCGGGCTGAGCGGGTTCTTCTCGAACGGATAGTTGATCGTCGCCTTGGGCTTGAAAAAATATTTCAGCGTCAGCGCATGCGCCTTCACGAACTCGTAAAGGGTGAAGGCCTTGATCGTCTGGGCAATGGTCATTTCAAAACGCTTTCGGGCATCGATGTGCATGTAAACAACGGACATGACCAGAAGGACGGCGCGCTCATGGGCAGCGCCCTTCCGGACAGGCCTTCAGGATTTCGTCGGTTTCCTTGCGGGAAAACGGTTTCTGGGGAATTTCGCGCACCTTGCAAAAGCCGGTATAGACCTTTTCCGGCGCGTCGAAGTAATTATCCTCATGATGGCGGTAAATCGTGATCATGTCGAAGCGGTCGCTTGGCTCGAACATGACCTCGAACCCATGATCATAGCGTCCGGCGAATTGCGTCCTGCCAAAGCTGAATTTCTTCGATTTCCGGAATGACTCGAATATCCTGCTCTTGTCGCGCACGACATGCAGGAACTGCTCGGTCACGCGCACAAAGGACGTCTCCGGGAAATCGGGGTTCTGGTAAAAGGCCCGCCCGCCGCTGGAGCGCAGGCTGACATTGTAGGACTTCTTGCGCCGGTCAAACACCCGGCAATCCATCTCAAAAGCGGATTCGGTGAGTTCTTCGGGCGAGCCATAGGAAATGCTGCCCGGCTGGATCGCATAGGCGGGTTCGGCCTGAACGGCGGCCAGCAGAAGCAGCGCCGCGCTCACAGCCCGTGCTCCCGCACTTCAGCCATGGAGAGCGGGCCGCGCGGAAAAATTTCTGCCTCGCAGAAACCGGTATAGTATCGGGCCGCATCCCCCTCGCCCCGGATCAGGCTGGCGGTCGACCAGGTCGGCTTGACGCGGGCGGCGGAAAGCTTCGCCACGGCTTCGGAACTGCCATCGCCAAAGCGGAACAGATAGTCGTTCGACCGCCCCGGATTCAACCCAGCCAGCAAGCCATCGGGATCGCTATCCACAACCGCCTCCTGTGGCAGCGTCATCACCGCGCCGCGATCCTTGAGCGACACATAATTGCGCTGCGCCGTTGCCGAAACCGCCAGCCGGTGCCACTTGCCTGCCGGATCGGCAAGATCGCAGACTATCCGCTTGTCGGCAGTATTATCGTCTTCAAGACATTCGACCTTTTCCTCCGGCGTCAGGCATGGGATCGGCGCAGCGGTGGCGCCGGTACGCGAACGCCGACCCGATTTGCCGGTGCGCGCCTGAAGCTCTGCCCGTTCGCGCTCCTCGCGCTCGGTGATCAGCGCGACCATCTCGGCGCGATCCTCGTCCGATAGGCGGTCCTCCGCCGCCGGCGGATAGTCAAACGGCGCCAGGGCCAGGGTCAAGGCGACCAGTGCGCTCAAAAACCGACCCTGGAATACATCAGCCATCCGCTGACCAGCACCACGAACAGCAGCGACAGGGGCAGGAATATCTTCCAGCCGAGCCGCATAAGCTGATCATAGCGATAGCGCGGCACCGTCGCCTTCACCCATGAAAAGACGAAGAAGAAAAAGAATATCTTGGCGAACAGCCAGATGATGCCGGGCACATAATAAAGCGGCGCCCAGTCTATGGGCGGCAGCCAGCCACCCCAGAACAGAATGGCGTTGAGCGCGCACATCAGCAGCACATTGGCATATTCGCCCAGCCAGAACAGTGCAAAGCTCATCGAGGAATATTCGGTCTGGTAACCGGCGACCAATTCCGATTCCGCTTCGGTCAGGTCAAAGGGCGCGCGCGCTGTTTCCGCCAAGGCCGAAATCAGGAACACCACCGCCATGGGGAAAAGCAGCAGGTTGAACCCGAAGGCATTGACCACGCCAAGGCCATGGCCGCGCTGGGCCTCGACAATCGCGCTCATGTTGAAGCTGCCCGCCCACAGGACAACACAGATGATGATGAAGCCGATCGAGACTTCATAGGAAATCATCTGCGCGGCGGCGCGCATCGCTGAAAAGAACGGATATTTGGAGTTGGATGCCCAGCCGGACATCACCACGCCATAAACGCCGAGCGAACTGATCGCCAGAATATAGAGCAGGCCGACATTGATGTCCGCCAGCACCACGCCCGCCTGGAACGGAATGACCGCCCAGGCCATCAGCGCAACGGTGAAGGTGATGATCGGCGCGATCAGGAACAGCCCCTTGTTTGCGCCCGACGGAATGATCGTTTCCTGCAGGAAGACCTTCAGGCCATCGGCAAAGCTTTGCAGCAGGCCAAAGGGCCCGACAACATTGGGGCCTTTGCGCAGGGCCATCGCGGCCCAGATCTTGCGGTCGACATAGATGATCATCGCCACCGCCAGCATCAGCGGCAATGCAATCAGCAAAATGCCCGCCAGATTGGCCACGAACCAGCCCCAGCCGAAACCAAGATAGGATTGGAAGAATTCGGTCACTCTGCCGCCTCCAGCATGGTTGCGCCATGAAGCAGCTCTGCCGAGCAGCGCTGCATCGTCTCACTTGCACGGCAAATCGCGTTGGTGAGATAGAAATCCTTGATCGGATGCGGGATCGGTCCCGCCGGCTTGTCGTCAAGCTTTGGCGGCGACCAGTCATAGGATGCCAGTCCCTCGGCGCCGAGTGCGGGAACACTCGCTACCATCGCCGCGCGACAGGCATCGAAGCTGTCAAACGGCAGCACATGGCCCAGCACATCGGAAAGCGCGCGCAGGATCGACCAGTCCTCGCGCGCTTCGCCCGGCGCGAATACGGCCTTGTCGCTCATCTGCACCCGGCCCTCGATATTCACATAGGTGCCGTTCTTCTCGGTATAGGCGGCACCCGGAAGGATGACGTCGGCGGCATGTGCGCCCTTGTCGCCATGATGGCCGATAAACACCTTGAAACTGCTCTCAAAGCCGGTGAAGTCGACCTCGTCCGCGCCCAAGAACAGCGCCAGTTTCGGCTTGGCGGCAACAATATCGCGAATACCGCCCGGCTGTGCATAGCCAAGCATCAGGCCGCCCATGCGCGCAGCCGAAATGTGCAGCACATTGAACCCGTTCCAAGCCTCTCCGTCGATCTCGCGAACCAGCTTGTACTTGTCGGCCAGCTTCAGCAGCGCGCCATGCAGGCCCGGCACGGTCAGCGCTCCGCCGCCCATGATCAGGGCAGGCCGCACGGCACCCTTGAGCGCATCGGCGGCGGACTTGGGCAATTTGCCCGCGAGAGCAGCATCATTGCCCAGCCATTCGACCTTGTAGGTCAGATCGACCTCGGGACCGATGCCGAAAACCCGCGCGCCGCGCTTGATCGCCTTGCGGATACGGGTGTTGGCCAGCGGCGCTTCCCAGCGCAAATTGGTACCGACCAGCAGGATCACATCGGCGATCTCGATCCCGTTCAGGGTCGAATTGAAGTTGACCGCAGCAAGGCTTGATACATCGTAGTCCATGCCGGTCTGGCGACCTTCGATCAGGGTGGACTCCATTTTCGAGAGCAATTCGCGCGCCGCGAACATGGTTTCGCAATCGACCAGATCGCCGGCAATTGCCGCGACGCTGGACCCTGCATCCACTGCCCGGATCGCTTCAAACGCCTCGGCCCAGCTTGCCGCCTCCAGCTTGCCATTGCGTCGCACATAGGGGCGATCAAGGCGGCGCTTCATCAGGCCGTCAACCGCGTGGCGGGTCTTGTCGCTGGCCCATTCCTCATTCACATCGTCATTGACCCGCGGCAGTGCGCGCAGCACCTCCCTGCCCCGGCTGTCGAACCGCACATTGGTGCCCAGAGCATCCATCACATCCACGCCCATGGTCTTTTTCAGCTCCCAGGGACGCGCTTCGAAGGCGTACGGCTTGGCGGTGAGCGCACCAACCGGGCACAGGTCAACGACATTGCCCGAAAGCTCGCTGTTCACCGCCTTTTCCAGATAGCTGGTGATCTGCATATTCTCGCCGCGTCCGACCGCGCCGATTTCCTCGACCCCGGCAACTTCCTCGGCAAAGCGCACGCAGCGGGTGCAATGGATGCAGCGGGTCATCACCGTCTTGACGATGGGACCCATATATTTCTCGGTGACCGCCCGCTTGTTCTCATCATAGCGCGATCCGCCACGGCCATAGGCAATTGACTGGTCCTGCAAGTCGCATTCGCCGCCCTGATCACAAATCGGGCAATCGAGCGGATGGTTGATGAGCAGGAACTCCATCACCCCTTCGCGGGCCTTTTTCACCATCTCGCTATTGGTGCGGATTTCCTGCTTGTCCATCGCGGGCAAGGCACAGCTGGCCTGCGGCTTGGGTGGCCCGGGCTTCACCTCGACCAGGCACATGCGGCAATTGCCGGCAATGGAAAGGCGCTCATGATAGCAGAATCGCGGGATTTCCTTGCCCGCAAGCTCGCAAGCCTGCAGCACGGTCGCGCCTGCCGGAACCTCGATTTCTTCGCCGTCAACGGTGACTATGGGCATGATTAGGCTTCACTCTCATTCTGTTCACGCGCGTGCGTCATCGGAGGCGATGCGAGGACCGGCATAACCATCATCGTGCAGTTCCTCCTGTGATCGCCGACGCGGCAATCTGCGTCTGCAGGCGGGAATCCAGATCATAGGCGACGGCAGAAAAAAGCGTGCGCAGATGCAGGCGGGTAAAGCCAAGCTTCTTGCCGTCGATGACGGGCAGGCATTGGCCCATTTCGGGCTGCATGACGCCAAAAGCTTCATTTTCGGCAGGCGAAAAAGGCTCGGTCTGCAACAGGCCGATTACCTTTGCCGGAGCCTGGCGGACCAGGCATTCGGCAAACTGGTTCAGCCCCATTTTCAGCACCGCGCGATTGTCCGCCCCATCGGGCGCATCGCCAATCGCGTAAATCTGCGGAATGGACGAAAAGTCGGGAAGCACAGACCCGTCATATTTGCGGCTCAGCGAAGCCCCGGCAAGCGCGCCCAGAAACAGCTTGCCCGAAATGCTGAGCTTTGACTTACGCGGAAGGCAATCACGATTTTTCTCGGCCAGCTTCTTCATCTGCGGCTTATATTCGCCGCCGCTGCGCTCGGCGGCCAGAATCTCGTCGACCAGCCACTGATCGCGAGCCACGACACAGGTGGAGAATTTCCAGAACTGGATGGCACTGACCTTCTGCTCCGATGCCGATTGCTCGCCTGCCAGTGCAGGCGTGGCAAAACCGCCCAGCAGCAGCGAAAGGCTGAGCAAAAAGGCGCGGATCCGCCTCACTCTGCAGCCTCCAGCACAGCCGTGTCACCGCCACTCTCGCGAATGCGCCGTTCAAGCTCGGGGCGGAAGTGGCGGATAAGGCCCTGTATCGGCCATGCCGCTGCATCGCCAAGGGCGCAGATCGTGTGCCCCTCAACCTGTTTGGTCACCTGTTGCAGCGTGTCGATCTCGCCAATGTCCGCATCGCCGGTGCGCAGCCGCTCCATGACGCGCCACATCCAGCCGGTGCCCTCGCGGCACGGGGTGCACTGGCCACAGCTTTCATGTTTGTAGAAATAGCTGAGCCGCGCAATCGCCTGAACAATATCGGTCGACTTGTCCATCACGATGACAGCAGCAGTGCCCAGTCCGGACTGAACATCGCGCAGCCCGTCAAAATCCATTGGCGCATCCATGATCTGTTCGGCAGGAACCAGCGGCACCGATGAACCGCCGGGGATCACTGCGAGCAGATTGTCCCATCCGCCACGAATGCCGCCGCAATGTCTTTCGATAAGCTCGCGGAACGGGATGCTCATCGCTTCCTCGACAACACAGGGCTTTTCGACATGGCCCGATATCTGGAACAGCTTGGTGCCCTTGTTATTCTCCCGTCCGAAACCGGAAAACCAGGTCGCGCCGCGACGCAGGATCGTCGGTACGACCGCAATGCTCTCGACATTATTGACCGTGGTCGGGCAGCCATAAAGCCCGGCACCCGCCGGAAAGGGCGGCTTGAGGCGCGGCTGCCCCTTCTTGCCCTCAAGACTCTCGATCATCGCGGTTTCTTCGCCGCAGATATACGCCCCCGCCCCGCGATGGACGAACACGTCAAAGTCATAGCCCGACTTGGCCGCATTCTTGCCGAGCAATCCAGCGTCATAGGCCTCCTGCACGGCAGCAAACAGCGTCTCCGCCTCGCGGATATATTCACCGCGAATATAGATATAAGCGGCACGCGCGCGCATCGCGAACCCGGCGATCAGCGCCCCTTCGACCAGCTTGTGCGGATCATGGCGAATGATCTCCCGATCCTTGCAGCTTCCCGGTTCGGATTCATCGGCATTGATGACCAGGAAACTCGGGCGCGGATTGCCATTATGGTCCTTCGGAGCCTCTTTGGGCATGAACGACCATTTAAGGCCGGTGGGGAAGCCTGCACCACCGCGCCCGCGCAGTCCCGAGGCCTTGATCTCCTCGATGATCTTGTCCTGGCCCAGCGCGATCAGGTCCTTCGTCTTGTCCCAGTCGCCGCGTGCCTGCGCAGCCTTCAAATTCCATGGCTGATAGCCATAGACATTGGTGAAGATGCGATCCTTGTCAGCGAGCATCAGAGCCATCCTTGTTCCGGGAACCGAAAATGCCAAATGCGCCGAACAGAAAGGCCAGCACGAACCAGACTACCGAGGCTTCGCCGCTCAGGAACTTGAACACTCCAAGTACCAGAAAAAGAACTCCAATCACCGGAAAGCCGGATTTGGCGACCTTCCCCATTACCATTCCCCCCGATAATCGTGATTGGCGTCGACCATGGCTGCCAGCGTGGTTGGCCCGCCAAGCGGCTCCACCGTGTGCCGTCCCTTGATCTGCGTCCCGGTCCTGGGCTGCTTGCCTGCCGCCAGCTCCTCCAGAATCCGGGTGGTGCTGTCATAATCCAGGTCTTCGTAATTATCATCGTTGATCTGGACCATGGGAGCGGAAGCGCAATTGCCCATGCATTCGACCTCGGTCAGCGTGAACAGCCCGTCCGGCGTGGTCGCCCCCTTGACCAGCCCCTTGTTCTTGCAGGCGGCCATGACATCGTCCGATCCGCGCAACAGGCAGGGCGTCGTGCCGCACACCTGCACATGGAAGCGCCCGACCGGCGCGAGATTGTACATGGTGTAAAAGCTCGCCACTTCATAGGCGCGCATGAACGGCATATCGAGCATGTCGGCGACATATTCGATCACCGGCACCGGCAGCCATCCTTGTGTCTCGGTATCGGCACCGACCTGCCGCTGCGCCAGATCGAGCAAGGGCATCACTGCCGAACGCTGCCGCCCTTCGGGATAGCGGGCGATGATCGTTTTCGCCTTTTCGGCATTGGCTTTGGTGAAAGCGAAGTCGCCCCATTTGGCGCGTACTTCGGCTTCATCCGGGATTCTGGGCGCATCAGCCATTTCAGAGCCTTCCCTGCAAGGTGCCAATCACGGTGATGGCGCGCTGATGCAACGCGCCGCAGACGCCGGGAATGCCGCGATCCAACACCCATTCGCCGCTCCAGTTTCCATCCGCCAGCAGCATGCGTGACCACAGACAGCCGGAATATTTCTCCATGAGAAAGAAGCGGTTGTTCATCAGATGGATGGAAAATTCGAACAACTGGCCCGCCGAATCCCTCTCGCGGCCATCATGCTGCGCAGCTGCCGGTGTTGCCATTGCCAGGGCAACGCCCAGCATCAGGGACATGCGTGCCAGCCTCACCGGTCGCACTCCCCGAACACAACATCAATCGCGCCCAGAATCGCAGTGGCATCGGGCAGCATATGCCCCCTGGTCATGAAATCCATGGCCTGGAGATGCGAGAAGGCGGTAGGACGGATCTTGCAGCGATAGGGCTTGTTGGAGCCATCGCTGACCAGATAGACGCCAAATTCGCCCTTGGGGCTTTCCGTCGCGACATAGACTTCGCCGGCGGGAACATGAAATCCCTCGGTATAGAGCTTGAAGTGATGGATCAGCGCCTCCATCGAGCGCTTCATTTCGCCGCGCTTGGGCGGTACGACCTTGCGGTCCAGCGACGCAATCGGCCCATCCGGCATTTCGGCAAGGCACTGCTTCATGATCCGCGCAGACTGGCGCACTTCCTCGACCCGGACCATCATCCGGTCATAGCAATCGCCGCTGGTGCCGACCGGGACATCGAATTCCATCCGGTCATAGACGTCATAGGGCTGTGACTTGCGCAAATCCCATGGAATGCCGCTACCCCTGATCATCGGCCCGGAAAAGCCCCAGCGCACCGCATCATCCTTGCTGACCACGGCAATATCGACATTGCGCTGCTTGAAGATACGGTTGCCGACGACCAGGCTCATCGCATCCTCGAACAATTGCGGAAGGCGGCTGTCCAGCCAGTCGCCAATATCGGTGAGCAGCTTCAGCGGCACATCCTGATGCACACCGCCGGGGCGGAAATAGGCGCTGTGCATGCGCGCGCCCGAAGCCCGCTCAAAGAAATTGAGACAGTCTTCGCGGATTTCGAACAGCCACAAATTGGGCGTCATCGCACCGACATCCATGACATGCGCGCCAATGTTGAGCATGTGGTTGCAGATGCGAGTCAGCTCGGCAAAGAATACGCGCAGATACTGGGCGCGCAGCGGCACCTCCAGATCGAGCAGCTTCTCGACCGCCAGCACATAGCTGTATTCCATGGCCAGCGGAGAGCAGTAATCGAGCCGGTCGAAATAGGGCAGCGCCTGCAAATAGGTCTTGTACTCGATCAGCTTTTCAGTGCCGCGATGCAGCAGGCCGACATGCGGATCGACGCGCTCGACGATCTCGCCGTCCAGTTCCATCACCATGCGCAACACGCCATGCGCCGCCGGATGCTGCGGGCCGAAGTTGATGGTATAGTTCTGGATCTCGGTATCGCCGCGCGTCGGATCAGCTGCGTCGCGCTCGTCCAGCATCTCTTCCAGATAATCGGCCATCATTCCTGACCTTTCTTGCCGGATTTGGCAGGAGCGGTTTTGTCGGGAGCGGAGGGTGCCTTGCCCTTGTCCTCCTGTGCCGGGCTGCCATTTGACTGTTGCTTTGCAGCTTCCTTGCCGCTGCCTTCGCCCGCACCGGTATCCGATTTCTTGTCGGTCGTGACCGGCTTGTCGACCTTGGGCGCTTCCGGCTCAGCCTTTTCATCACCGGGCAGGACGTAATCGGCCCCTTCCCATGGCGACATGAAGTCGAAACTGCGAAAATCCTGGGCCAGTTTCACCGGCTCATAGACCACGCGCCCCTGCTCCTCGGAATAGCGAAGCTCATGATAGCCGGTCAGCGGGAAGTCCTTGCGGAAAGGATGGCCCTTGAACCCGTAATCGGTAAGGATGCGGCGAAGATCGGTATTGCCCGCAAACAATACCCCGTACATGTCATAAACTTCGCGTTCCAGCCAGCCCGCAACCTCCCAGATATGGGTGACGGTAGGCACCGGCGTAGCCTCATCTGTGCGGCATTTCACGCGGATGCGGTGATTGCGGGTCAGGCTCAGCAGATGGTAGCAAACTTCGAACCGCTCCGCCCGCTCGGGATAATCCACCCCGGCAATCTCGACCAGCTGCTGATATTCATGATGCTCGCGCAGCATATCCAGCACTTCGGCTACAGCCTCGCGGCGAACCAGAAAGCCAAGCTCGTCATGCGCGTCGATCGTTTCGATCAGCCGGTCGCCAAGCGTTGACGCTATGGCGTCAGCGATACCGTCAAGGACCGCGATTTTCGGTGCAGAATGCCCCATTCCCGCCCCCTCAGCGTTCGATCGTGCCGACGCGGCGGATCTTCCGCTGCAGCTGCATCACGCCATAGAGCAGCGCCTCGGCAGTCGGCGGGCAGCCCGGCACATAAATGTCCACCGGAACGATCCGGTCACAGCCGCGCACCACCGAATAGCTGTAGTGATAATATCCGCCGCCATTGGCGCAGCTGCCCATGGAGATCACATATTTGGGATCGGACATCTGGTCGTAAACGGTGCGCAGCGCGGGCGCCATCTTGTTGCACAGCGTACCAGCGACGATCATCACGTCGCTCTGGCGCGGCGAGGCGCGCGGCGCGGCACCGAACCGCTCCATGTCATAGCGCGGCATGTTGACGTGGATCATCTCGACCGCGCAACAGGCAAGGCCGAACGTCATCCACCACAGCGAACCGGTGCGCGCCCATTGGAACAGCTCCTCGGTCGAGGTGACGAGAAAGCCCTTGTCGTTGACTTCACTGGTCAGCGCATTGGCAAAATCCGCATCGGGCGGCACGATGGCCTGTCCGCCAGCGGTGTGCGTATCGGTAACTACTCCCAATCGAGTGCTCCCTTTTTCCATGCATAGACAAGGCCGATGACCAGTTCGAACAGAAAGACCATCATCGTCAGCCAGCCGGCCCAGCCAATCTGCTCGAGCGAGACCGCCCAGGGAAACAGGAATGCTGCCTCCAGATCGAAAATGATGAACAGGATCGCGACCAGATAGAAGCGCACGTCAAACTGGCTGCGCGAATCCTCAAAGGCCGGAAAGCCGCATTCATATTCGCTGAGTTTGGCGCTGGTCGGGTTGTGCGTTCCGGTCAGCCGGGAAACACCCATGGGCAGAAAGACAAAGGCCGCAGACAGCCCCAGCGCGACGCCCAGAAAAAGCAATATCGGCAGATATTCGGCCATGTTCGCTCCCCGGATTGAACGCCTTGAATCTGCACCCGCTTTAGGCCGTCGCCATGGTCATCGCAAGGGCAAGACGGCCCTTTTCGGCAGCTTTTTTGCAGCGCAACCAGAATGCCGCGAGGCGGCAATGCACCTCAGCGCAGGGCACCCGCCAGCAGCTTGTGAAGCCGCGAATGCAGCGCATCATTGCCCGCCAGCAGCTCCTGTCGCTCGATAGCCTGCGATCCGCCCCGGAAATCGGTCACGAAACCGCCCGCTTCGCGCACCATCAATATCCCCGCCGCGACGTCCCAGGGCTGCAGGCCGCTTTCCCAAAAGCCGTCATACCGCCCGGCGGCAAGCCAAGCGAGATCGAGCGAGGCTGCGCCAAAACGCCGAATTCCCGCGACTTCCGGAGCGATGGCGCCGAATATACGGCTCCACTGGCCAAGATCGCCATGGCCCAGAAACGGGATGCCGGTGGAAATCACCGCTTCGGAAAGGTCGCGGCGCGCCGAAACGCGCAGTCGCCGGTCGCCCAGCCATGCGCCGCGATTGGCCTCTGCCCAATAGGTCTCATCGGTCAGCGGCTGATAGATCAGCGCCGCCGTCACATCGCCCCAGCCCTTGCCGTCGAGCGTGCGCTCCTGGACCGCGATGGAAATGGCGAAATGCGGAATGCCGTGCAGGAAATTCGTCGTACCATCGAGCGGATCGATGATGAAGCGCGGCTTGCCCTCCTCCGCCGGAATGTCGCCGCCTTCTTCCAGCAGGAAACCCCAGCCGGGCCGGACCTTGCACAATTCGTCATAGATGGTGCGCTCGGCGCGCTGATCCGCCTTGGATACGAAATCCGCCGGTCCCTTGCGCGAGACCTGCAAATGCTCGACTTCGCCGAAATCACGGCGCAGGCGCATGCCCGCCTTGCGGGCTGCGCCTTCCATGACGCGGATAATGGCTGAGAGTGCGGGCATTTTGCGATCGTTCCTCAGTCAGCCTTGCGCACATATTCGCGCGCATAGACATCAACCACTATGCGCGTGCCCGAACTGATATGCGGCGGAACCATGACGCGAACGCCATTGTCCAGAATGGCCGGTTTATAGCTGGACGAGGCCGTCTGCCCCTTTACGACGGCATCGGCTTCGACAATTTCCGCCTCGATATGGTCGGGAAGCTGCACCGAAATCGGCTTTTCGTCATACATTTCCAGCGTCACCTGCATGCCATCCTGCAGGAACGGCGCCTCGTCGCCAAGCATGGCAGCGGCGATGTTGATCTGCTCATAGCTGTCCTGGTCCATGAACACGAAGCTGTCACCATCGGCATAGAGGAACTGGAAATCCTTGGTGTCGAGGCGCACCTTTTCCACCGTATCGGCGGACCGGAACCGCACATTGGTCTTGCGTGCATCGACCAGGTTCTTCATCTCGACCTGCATATAGGCCCCGCCCTTGCCGGGCTGGGTATGCTGGATCTTGGCCACTTTCCAGAGACCGCCCTCATATTCGAGGATATTGCCGGGGCGAATGTCGACGCCGCTGATTTTCATGGGATGACTTCCATCGATGCTGAAGTTGGAAACAAGCCAGCGCCTCTAGAGCATTTTAAAGCCTGTAGGCAAGGCTTGTGGACAGCATGCAACACCGGGCAGGAAATCCGGAAGATTGTCGCTTTCCTCCTATCGCATTTTCTCGCCTGTGATTAATGTCACAGCAATCGGGGATGGTGCATAAGGATCGCGGTCGCATCACCGCTTGTCGGGGTTTTAGAGCCAGATGCAAATGTTCAACGCTGGAACACCTGCCGCAGGAATATTCGGCAAGAATCATGTGCGCCGCAAGGCCCGGCGCAAGACCGATCTGCCGCCTGTCGAAGAATTTGAGAGCGATTTCGTAACCTATCTCGACCGCCTGCAGCACAAGGCGGACGAAAATGCCGAGGTCGAATCAGCCTGAAATTATTTGGCCAGAATATCCGAAAAGGCGCGAACGGCTGAGGCCGGTCCGCCCGCCGCATTCCAGACACTGCCCGAAACCGCCAGAAAATCCGCGCCCGCCTCGATCAGCGGCAAGGCATTGTCCGGGCTGATCCCGCCAATCGCCACGCACGGCAATTCCATCAACGATGACCACCAGGTCAGGATCTCCGGATCGGCATGATGCTCGACCTGTTTGGTCGTGCTGGGGAAGAAGGCACCAAAGGCAACATAGTCCGCCCCGGCATCCCCGGCCTCCAGCGCGAGATGGCGGCTGGCATGGCAGGTCACGCCGATCTGTGCATCGCGGCCGAGCTCCTGCCGTGCCTCGCGCGGATCGCCATCGCCCTGCCCCAGATGAATGCCATCCGCGCCGAGCCTTTTTGCAAGCGCGATGCTGTCATTGACGATAAACGCGCAGTCGTGATCGGCGCACAGCCGCTGCAACGGTTCCACCAGCCTGGCCGCCTCATGCTGGTCCAAATCCTTGACGCGAAACTGGAACGCGGCAACCGGACCGGCATCCAGCGCGGCGGCCAGCATATCCGGAAATACGCCGCCGGTTTCGGCGGGAGAAATCAGGTAAAGCTGGCAGCGCGGATCGGACATCGCCCGTCGTACCGGTCAGGCAACCGAAGCTGCATGAATCTCGTCAATTGCCCCGCCCAGCGAAGCATCGAACTCGCCATCGCTCATCTGATGCCGCAAATCCTGCAGCAGCGCGCGCGAGAAGCTGGCAATCATGCCGCGATTCTTGGCAAGCTCGGTGCAGGCTTCGGGGCGGCTGAAACCGCCGGAAAGCGCCACGACGCGCAGAACCTTGGGGTGATCGACCAGCGGAGCGAACAGATTGGCCTCTGCAGGGATGGAAAGCTTCAGCATCACCTGCATGCCATCAGGCAGCAGATCGAGCTGTTTCAGGATCTCATCGCGCAAGATCGCATCGCATTCGCCGCGTGTCGCGCTCTTGATATTCACCTCGGGCTCGATGATCGGCATCAGGCCATGGCCCAGAATCTGCTTCGCAACCGCAAATTGCTGTTCGACAATCGCGGCAATGCCGGATGGCGACGCACTGTTGATGACCGACCGCATCTTGGTTCCGAACACGCCCCTGGCATTGGCCCGCTCCAGCAAGGCATCGAGTTCGGGCATGGGCTTCATCATCTGAACGCCGTCGGCTTCATCCTCCAGCCCCTTGTCGACCTTCAGGAACGGAACCACGCCGCGTTCCCACAGAAGCGCCGGAACCGGCTTGCCGTCGGCCTCGCCATCCATGGTCTTTTCAAACAGGATCGCGCCGATCACCTTTTCGCCGTTGAAGCAGGGCGCGGTGACGATACGGCTGCGCATGGCATGGATCAGCGCGAACATCTCCTCATCGCCCGAATAGGCATCATCCTCTATGCCATAGCCGCGCAGCGCCTTTGGCGTCGAACCGCCGCTCTGGTCCAGCGCGGCAATGAACCCCGCGCCCTTTTCCATCTTGGCAAGCATTGCGTCAAAATCTGCGGTGGCACTCATCGATAACTCCGGTCTTGCATATGCTGGTAAGGCGCGATGCCGCGCTGCTACTTCAATAGAGCCTGAACCCCTGGCAATTCGCGGCCTTCCATCCATTCCAGAAAGGCACCGCCTGCGGTCGAGACAAAGCTGAAATCATCGGCGACCCCGGCATGGTTGAGCGCGGCAACGGTATCGCCGCCGCCCGCAACCGACACCAGCGAGCCTTCGCGCGTCAGGGCAGCGGCGGTCCGCGCCAGCGCTACGGTGGCCCGGTCAAAAGGCTCAATCTCGAACGCGCCCATCGGCCCGTTCCAGATCAGCGTCCGGCACGTCTTGAGGACATCGGAAAGCGCCTCGACTGCTGCCTCGCCAATGTCGAGGATCATCTCGTCAGCGGCGACTTCATGGACATTGACCGTGCGATTGGCAGCATTGGCGGCAAATTCACGCGCGACGACCACGTCATAAGGCAGATGCACGGTGCAGCCCGACGCATCGGCAGCGTCAAGGATCGCATTGGCGGTATCGGCCAGATCATGTTCGCACAGCGACTTGCCGACATCGACCCCGCGCGCGGCCAGAAAGGTGTTGGCCATGCCGCCGCCGATAATCAGGTGATCGACCTTGCCGACCAGATTTGTCAGCACGTCGAGCTTGGTCGAAACCTTGGCGCCGCCCACGACTGCCGCGACGGGATGTTCCGGATTGCCCAGCGCGGTTTCCAGAGCCTTCAGCTCGCGCTCCATCGCGCGTCCGGCAAAGGCGGGCATGTCGCCCGCCAGCCCTGCTGTCGATGCATGCGCACGGTGCGCGGCGGAAAAGGCATCGTTGACATATACGTCGCCAAGCTTCGCCATCTGCTCGACCAGCGAAGCATCGTTGGTCTCTTCACCCGGATGAAAGCGCGTATTTTCCAGCACGCATATCGTGCCGGACGGCATTTTCATCCCCTGCACCGCGATAATCTGACCCGCCGAGCCATCGAGAAACTCGACCGGACGGCCCAGCACATGGGACAGGGCGGGCACCAGCTGTGTCAGGGAATATTTCGGATCGGCAACACCCTTGGGCCGCCCGAAATGGGAGAGCACAAACACCTTTGCGCCCCGGTCCGCCAGTTCCAGCAATGTCGGCGCTGCGGCGCGCAAGCGGGTATCGTCGGACACCGCGCCATCCTGCATCGGCACATTAAGGTCGACCCGGACAAGCACCCGCTTGTTCCGGATGTCCCCCATATCGTCGAGCGTCCTGAAGCTCATGTCCGTCGTTCGCTTCCGTTTCGCCGCTTTTCGATCCTCAGAGCAGGCCCGCCATTACGCCTGCGGTATCAACCATGCGGTTGGAAAAGCCCCATTCATTGTCATACCAGCTGACGACACGGGCAAGCTTGCCCTGCATGACCGCGGTTTCCAGGCTGTCGACGGTCGAGCTGGCGGGGTCATGGTTGAAATCGCTCGAAACCAGCGGCTCGTCGGTATAGGCCAGCACGCCCTTGAGGCGGCCTTCAGCGGCCTGTTTGAGCGCCGCATTGATTTCCTCGACCGAGGTGTCGCGACTGGGCATGAAGGTCAGATCGACCAGGCTGACATTGGGAGTCGGCACCCGCACCGAACTGCCGTCCAGCTTTCCGTTGAGTTCCGGCAGCACCAGGCCAACGGCACGCGCGGCGCCCGTGGTGGTCGGGATCATGTTGGCGGCACCAGCACGCGCACGGCGCATGTCGGGGTGAATCTGGTCCAGGATCCGCTGGTCATTGGTATAGCTGTGGATCGTGGTCATCATGCCGCGCTCGATACCGACGGCCTGGTGGAGAACCTGTGCAACCGGGGCAAGGCAATTGGTGGTGCAGCTGGCATTGGAGACGACAATATCATCACCGGTCAGGCTGTCATGGTTGACACCATAGACCACCGTCTTGTCGACACCGCCTGCAGGTGCAGAGATCAGCACACGCTTTGCACCGGCGGAAAGATGCGGCGCGGAGGCATCCTTTGACTGGAAGAATCCGGTACATTCCAGTACGATATCCACGCCCAGATCAGCATGGGGCAGCTTGCCCGGATCGCGTTCGGCGGTGACACGGATCGCCTTGCCATTGACGATCATGGCATCGCCCTCAGCCTTCACATCGCCGGGGAACGGACCATGGACCGTATCGCGCTTGAACAGCAGCGCATTAGCCTTTGCATCGGATAGGTCGTTGATCGAAACCAGCTCAAGGCCGCAATCGGGACGCTCCAATATGGCGCGCGTCACCAGTCGTCCGATACGTCCAAATCCGTTAATGGCAACTTTGACAGCCATGAGTCACAACTCCTTCAAAAATCAGGCGGTTTCCATCTGCAGGGCAGCGGCAATGCGCGGAACAATCTGGTCGGCGGTCAGGCCGAAATGCCGGAACAGGTCGCCCGCGGGAGCCGAAGCGCCGAAACTGTCGATCCCGATGGCAATACCATCGCTGCCGACATAGCGTTCCCAGCCAAGCGTCGACCCCGCTTCGATGGAAACCTTCAGGCAATCATCGGGAATCACACCCTTGCGATAGCTTTCCGGCTGGGCATCGAACAGGGTCCAGCACGGCATCGACACGACATCCGCGCCAATGCCCTGTTTCTCCAGCGCTTCGGCGGTTTCGAGTGCCAGCGCAACTTCCGATCCGGTTGCCAGCAACACGACCTTGCGGCCATTGCCAGCCGTCTTGATCCGGTACGCGCCGCGCGAACAGCGGTTCTCATCCTCTTTCATGCGGCGGAACTGCGGCAGGCCCTGGCGGGTCAGGGCGAGCACCGACGGACCATTGGCCTGGCGCAGGGACAATTCCCAGCATTCCGCCGTTTCCACGGCATCGGCAGGACGGAACACCAGCAGATTGGGCATCAGGCGCAGGCTCATGACATGCTCGACCGGCTGATGCGTCGGGCCGTCCTCGCCAAGACCGATGCTGTCATGCGTCATCACATAGACCACCCGCTGGCGCTGGATTGCCGAAAGCCGGATGGCATTGCGACAATAGTCGGAAAAGACCAGGAACGTACCGCCATAGGGGATGATGCCGCCATGCAGCGCCATGCCGTTCATCGCCGCCGCCATGCCGAATTCGCGAATGCCGTAATAGACATAGCGGCCCGAGGCATCCGCCGCCGTCATGACACCCATGCCGCCGGTCAGGGTGTTGTTGGACCCGGTAAGATCAGCCGATCCGCCCACCGTTTCGGGCAACTGGGCATTGATCGCGCCCAGTGCAAGCTCGGAGGCCTTGCGCGTCGCAACCTTTTGCGGCTCCTCGATCAGGCCGCCAATATGCCCCGCCAGCGAGAAATCGCGCGGCAGATCGCCAGCCATGCGGCGGCTGAATTCGTCGCCTTTTTCATGCTTTGTAAGTCGTTCCTGCCATGCAGCATGATCTGCCTTGCCGCGCTCGCCAAAAGCGCGCCATGCCTCGGCAATATCGTCGGGAATCTCGAACGGGGCGTGCTTCCAGCCCAGTTCCTCGCGGGCAGCAGCAATTTCGTCTGCACCCAGCGGCGCGCCATGGGTTGCCGACGTACCCTGCTTGTTCGGCGCGCCCTTGCCGATGATCGTCGCGCAGGCAATCAGCGAAGGCCGGGGATCGGCAACCGCCTTTTTCATCGCCGCACGGATCGATTTGGGATCATGGCCATCGCAATCGACGACATGCCATCCCGTCGCCTTGAACCGCGCCCGGACATCTTCGCTGGTCGAAAGATCGGTCGCGCCATCGATGGTGATGCGGTTATCATCCCACAGCACGTTGAGGCGGCCCAGCTTCAGATGCCCGGCCAGCCCGATCGCTTCGTGGTTGATGCCCTCCATCAGGCAGCCATCACCGGCGATCACCCATGTGCGATGATCGACCAGATCGTCGCCAAAACCCGCATTCAGATGCCGTTCGGCCATCGCCATGCCAACCGCCATGGCCAGCCCCTGGCCCAGCGGCCCGGTCGTGCATTCAACGCCCGGAATCTCGAAATTCTCCGGATGGCCAGCACACGGGCTGCCCAGCTGGCGGAAATTGCGAATATCGCCAATGGTGGGGCTGCCATACCCTGTGAGGTGCAGCAGCGCATAGATCAGCATCGATCCATGACCTGCAGAAAGCACGAAACGGTCCCGGTCAGGCCAGCCCGGCGCAGAGGGATCAAACTTCAGATATTCGCCGAACAGTACAGTCGCGACATCGGCCATGCCCATCGGCATTCCGGGATGGCCGCTATTGGCAGCCTGCACCGCGTCCATGGACAATGCCCTGATGGCATTTGCCATTTCCTCGAATGCTACGCTCATCGTCGCCCCTTCCTGCTGCAAGGCCGAATTGGCCGAACCGCCCCGGATTTTCCGTTAACGATTCGCCATGCGCCCCTCCTTTGGTAGCCGCATCGGGTCGCGTCAAGTTCGACTCCCCCACCTCTTGTCAAAAATTGGACATTAAATTTTTTCCTGCTAATTCTCTTTCATGGCAAATGAACGACTTATCCTTGCTATTGGACAAATGGAGCGCGCTTTGAGCCGGATCGAGGCCGCACAGTCGGGCCTGATCGACAAGCTGGCCGCCGCATCATCGGGTTCGGCACAGCCTGATCCGGACCAGGCGCTGCAGGCGCGGCATGACGCCCTGAAATCGGCGGCTGGGCAAGCCATTGAACAGATCGATGCGCTATTGGGACGCGCCAGCGTCGGCTAGGAGGCATTTTGGGGGGAGCCATGCATGCCTGACGTCAGACTTTCCATCGCCAATCGCATATTCATGGTGACATGCCAGCCCGGCGAGGAGGCCCATCTTGCCCGTCTGGGCTCTATGGTCGACGCGGTCGCACGCCAGGCAACCGGTTCGACACCATCACTCAACGAAAGCCGGATGCTGCTGTTTTCATCGCTGCTGCTCGCCGATCAGCTGGCAGAGATGCAGGATGCCGGCTCGGCCGCCAGCACCTCGGAGCCTGCAAACACGCCCGTTGCGAGCGACCAGGGCGACCTGCTGGCGCATGACGAGAGCGAGGCCAGGGCCGCCCGCGCGCTGGAGCATCTGGCGCAGAGAATGGAAAAGCTCGCTTCTGCCCTTGAGGAAGCGACCGCAACACCCTAGATGATTTGCGGAACTGCCCGGTGCGAGCTGTAGCGAAAATCCCTGAGGCGATACATCATCCAAGGGAGCCGTCCCTGTCCTGGCCCAGGCCAGATGCATATGGCGCCCACCTGACGTTACTGGCGTCAGAGGATCTTCCAGCAAACGGCCATGGCGGTTCCACCCCTATTGCTTGCAACCGGCATCCCCGCCCGCAAGGCTGAACAGGCGCGCAACGCATCATGGCGAACACAGCCCGGCAAAAGTCCGAACTGCGCCGCACCATGCGCGCCAGACGCCAGCGTTTCGTCGCTGCGCTGCCGGCATCCATATCCAGCCTGGTTTTCTCGCGCCCGCCCGGTCCCATAGCCGGGCTGTTCGAGGCAGCCGATATGATCGGTCTCTATCACCCCTTGGGCAGCGAAGCGCGGACACGTGGCTATGCGAATTACTGCCTGGACCGGGGCATGACGCTCGCTCTGCCCTGGTTCGCCTCGCGCGACGCGCCCATGCAGTTCCGCAAATGGGACGGCATGGATGAGACGCTGGAGCCATCAGCCTTTGGTTTCCTGCAGCCCGGCATATCCATGCCGCTGGCCGAACCGGACCTGCTGATCATGCCGCTGGTCGCATTCGATGCCGCGCGCAACCGGCTTGGCCAGGGCGCCGGCCATTATGACCGCTATTGCGCTGAAAATCCCGATGCCCGGCTGATCGGCCTCGCCTGGTCAGTGCAACAGGTCGACGCCGTCCCGGTGGAACGCCATGACGTCCCGCTTGATGCCATTGTTACAGAGGTGCAGGTGCTGATGCGCGATACCGGAGAGACGATATGAAACCCAGCTGGCGCAAACCTGCCGGGATATTCCTGATCCTTGCGATCATCGCCATCTGGGCGGTGCTGGTCGCCAGCTATTCGGCGACCATCGGCAACTGGCCGATGCTGTTGCAGGCGCTGTTCTACACCATCGCCGGAATCGCCTGGATTTTCCCGGTCAGGCCGGTTCTGGTGTGGATGGAGACGGGCCGGTGGCGCATTGCCGACCAGGCTGAAAAATGATGCGTTGCGGGAGAATTTGGCCACATAAGTGGCGCGAGTGACGGGGCTCGAACCCGCGACCTCCGGCGTGACAGGCCGGCGCTCTAACCAACTGAGCTACACCCGCATCAGGTCTGGAGCGGCGCAGTTATAGGAGGGCAGACGCCCTGTCAACTGGCCTTTCCACTTTTTGGATCGCTATTTTGGGGAGGGTCGTCCGGAGGCGGCGCGCCCATCGGCCGGGTTGCCACGAAACTCTGTGCAGACCCTCTCGACAAGGTGCCCGATTCGAACAGGAACCCGGCAATATCCGGCTTGCCTGCGGCGGCAACAACCGTCTGGATGATGATCAGCAGAGGCACCGCCAGCAACGCACCCGGCGTACCCCATATCCACGCCCAGTAGCTTAGCGAAATCAGGATCAGGAGCGGGTTCATGGTCAGCCGCCTGCCCAATATGGTCGGCGTGATGACATTCGCTTCGACGGTATGAAAGCCGATCTGGACCAGCGCCGGGATCATTGCGGTGCCAAGATCGTTGAAAGTCATCAGCCCGCCCAGCGCCAGCAGGATCGCCGCCAGTGCCGGGCCAAGATAGGGGATGAAATTGAGCAGCGCGACAATGCCGCCCCACATTGCCGGTGATTCCATGCCGAGCAGCCAGAGCACGATCGCCACCGACACGCCCAGCAGCATGTTGATGATGGTGATCGTCGTCAGATAGGCGGACGTCGCCGACACGACATTCTGGATGACCCGCGCCGTCGCCATCGCCCCGGTAAAGCTGCCCCGGCTGTTGATCGTGTTTTCCCTGAGGCTGGTCCAGCCCGACAGGAAGAAGAAGATCAGCAGGATGACAAAGGCCATCTGCACGGCGACGGCGGGAGCAGCGCTGGCGAACAGGTCGAGCAGCGAATTGGGCGAATCGATCGCCACTTTCTGAACCTCTGCCATGGTGCCGGACGTCACCATGCGCGCGGTATCGTCGACAAATTTCTGCAGGTCCGAGTACAGATCGATCAACGGCCCCAGATTTTTCATGACCTGGGGAATCTTGTCCGGCAGGTCGACGAACCAGTCGGTCGCCGGAACGATGATCAGCGCCAGCGCGCCATTGGCCAGCAGCAGGAACAATATGGTGCACAGCATCGCGGACAGGGCCGAAGGCAGGCCCCGCCGCTCAAACCATTCCAGCGCAGGCACCAATGCAATCGACAGGATGATGGCAATGGTCAGCGGCAGGAAAAACTCCGCGCCCGCGCGCATCGCAAAGGGAAAGGCCAGGAACAGGGCAACCCCGCCCATCAGCGAAAGCGAGGCCAGCAGCCGGTCCCGGCGCAGCTCATCCTCGGCTGTTCGTTCCTGCGGCAGTTCGGCCATGATGCGGCTTTGCCTCCCTTTCCATGCCCGATTGCCATGATTCCCCGCGATAATCCAGCGGCATAAGCGCGACCGCCAATCGTGCTTCACCAGCCATTAACCATATTTTCGGACTTGGCTGGCATTGATCGCGCCATGGCTGGCGCTCGTCACGCGCCCTGCCTGGGGGCATATATGTTGAGAATGCTGATCGCCTTGTTCCTGCTGGCGCTGCCGCTTGAAGCGGTGGCTGCGGACAGCATTGCGCTGACCAGCAAGGTCTATGTCGAGCGCAGCGGCAATGGCAAAAGCGCGGGCAGCCATATTGTGCTGGAAGAGCCGGACACGGTGAAGCCGGGCGACAAGCTGATCTACATTGTCGAATATCGCAACCAGGGCACCGATGAGGTCAGCGATTTCATCGTCACCAATCCCCTGCCCCGCACCGTCCGCTTCGACCGGACCGTGCGTGGCGACGAGATTGTCTCGGTCGACAACGGCCGCAGCTGGGGACGGCTGGACGGTTTGCGCGTCACGCTGCCACAGGGCGGCACGCGTGCTGCCCAGCCATCGGATGTGACCCATTTGCGCTGGCGCATGCCCCGCAAGCTAGCCGCCGGAGAGAGCGGCAAGGTTACCTTCCGCGCGATTGTGCGCTGAACGCGGCGCTCTCGCGCCCTGATCAGTCGGCGAAGATGAACACCGGCGTTTCGATGCGCCGTTTCAGCGCCTGGACAAAGCTCGCCGCGTCATAGCCGTCGACCACCCGATGATCGCAGGAGATGGAGAGGTTCATCATCTTGCGGATGACAATCTCCCCGTTCACCACAACCGGACGCTCGACAATCTTGTTGGGGCCGATGATCGCCACTTCGGGGCGATTGATGACCGGCGTGGTGGCGATGCCGCCCAGCGTGCCCAGCGAAGTCAGCGTCAGCGTCGACCCTGAGAGTTCCTCGCTCTTTGCCTTGCCGGTGCGCGCGGCCTCGGCCAGCCGGGCGATCTCGCTCGCCATATCCCATACTGACATGCTTTCGGCACCGCGCAGGACCGGTACCATCAGACCGGCATCGGTCTGGGTAGCGATGCCCAGATGGACCGCGCCAAAGCGGGTCACGACATTGGCCTCATCATCATAGCGGGCGTTGAGCATCGGGTAATCGCGCAACGTGCGGCAAATCGCCGCGATCATCAGCGGCAGCGCGGTAAGCTTGGGCCGCTCGCCGCGCGCCGCATTCATATCGGCCCGCATCGCCTCCAGCGCGGTCACGTCGATCTCCTCGACATAGGCAAAGTGCGGGATATGCCGCTTGGACTCCGCCATGTTCTGGGCGATGCGCTTGCGCATGCCGATAACCTTGATGTCCTCATCGGCCTGGCGACCGCCACCGGCCCTGCCCCCGCCATAGGCGAGAAAGGCATCAAGATCGGCATGACGGATGCGGTCACCGATTTGCGGCCGCACGCGCTCCAGATTGACGCCGAGTTCCCGGGCACGCTGGCGTACCGCAGGCGACGCCAGCACCTTTTCGGAGGATGAAGATGGTGCGGCGCTGGCAGGCGATGACGGCGGCGTGACTTGCGCAGGCGCGGGTACGGGTGCGGGAGCGACGACAGGGGCCGGCGGTGATTGCTCCGCCTGTTCCTCGACCTGTGCCGGCGGTTCAGCGGGCTTCTCATCTGCCTCGTCTGCCGCGCTGTCGCCATCACCTTCGACCTCGATCTCCACCAGCGTCGAGCCGATGGCAATAACATCGCCTTCAGCCCCCGCAACTGACAGGATTCGCCCCGAAACCGGGGATTCCATCTCCACCGTGGCCTTGTCGGTCATCATGTCGGCAATGCGGCCATCTTCCTCGACCATATCGCCAACCTTGACGTGCCAGGCGACAATTTCCGCCTCGGCAATGCCTTCGCCGATATCCGGCAATCTGAAAACATATTTGCCCATGGTCAGTCCTTCATGATCTTCTGGATCGCCTGGCCGATACGGATCGGGCCAGGGAAATACGCCCATTCCAGGCTGTGCGGATAGGGTGTGTCAAAGCCGGTGACCCGCTCAATGGGGGCTTCGAGATGATAGAAGCAGCGCTCCTGCACCAGCGCCGAAAGCTCCGCGCCAAAGCCGCTGGTCCGCGTCGCCTCGTGCACGATCAGGCAGCGTCCGGTCTTCTCGACCGAGGCCTCGATAGTCTCTATGTCCAGCGGCAACAGGGTGCGCAGATCGATGACTTCGGCATCGACGCTATGCGCCTCGACCACCGCCAGCGCGACATGCACCATGGTGCCATAGGCCAGCACGGTCAGCGCCTCGCCGGGGCGCACCACATTGGCCTTGCCCAGCGGGATGCGGTAATGCCCCTCGGGCACGTCCGATGCCGGGTGTTTCGACCAGGGCTCGACCGGCTTGTCATAATAGCCGGTGAACGGCCCGTTATAGATGCGCTTCGGCTCGAAAAAGACGACCGGGTCATTGTCCTCGATCGCACTGATCAGCAGGCCCTTGGCATCATAGGGTGTGGACGGAATGACCGTCTTCAGGCCCGATACATGGGTGAACAGGCTTTCGGGCGACTGGCTGTGTGTCTGGCCTCCAAAAATGCCGCCGCCAAAGGGCGAGCGAACGGTGATCGGGGCGATATACTCGCCCGCCGAACGATAGCGCAGACGCGCCGCCTCCGATATCAGCTGGTCAATGCCCGGATAGATATAATCGGCAAACTGAATTTCGGGCACCGGGCGCAGGCCATAGGCACCCATGCCCACCGCCACGCCGACAATGCCGCATTCGCTGATCGGGGTGTCGAACACGCGGGTCTTGCCATATTTCTGCTGAAGTCCCGCCGTGCAGCGAAAAACGCCGCCGAAAAAGCCGACATCCTCGCCCATCACCACGACATTGTCATCGCGATCCATCATCACGTCGAGCGCGCTGTTGATCGCCTCGATCATATTCATTTTTTTGGCCATTTGGCAGCCCTTTCCGCCAGTGCCTGTTCGCTCTGTTCCTTGAGGTGCCAGGGCAGTTCCTCGAACACATCCTGGAACATGGTCTCGAACGGCTGATGCATGCCATGGCCCAATATGCCGTTCTTCTCGGCTTCCTTGGCGGCCTGCTTGACCGTTTCCGCCAGTTCCATGTCCATGGCGGCATGCCGTTCCTCATCCCATTCGCCAATCGCGATCAGATGCTGCTTGAGGCGGTGGATCGGATCGCCCAGCGGCCATTCGGCGGACTCATTGGCGCTGCGATAGGCGCTTGGGTCATCCGATGTGCTGTGCCCCTCGGCCCGATAGGTGAAATGCTCGATCAGGGTAGGTCCCTGGTTGGTCCGTGCGCGGTGCGCTGCCCATTGCGTCGCGGCATAGACCGCTAGAGCGTCATTGCCATCGACGCGCAGTCCGGCAATGCCATAGCCGATGGCGCGCGCCGCAAAGGTCGTGCGTTCCGCACCGGCAAATCCCGAAAAGCTCGAAATCGCCCATTGGTTGTTGACGACATTCAGGATGACCGGCGCATTATAGACCGATGCAAAGGTCATCGCGCTGTGGAAATCACCCTCCGCCGTCGATCCCTCGCCGCACCATGTCGATGCGATACGGGTATCGCCCTTGATCGCACTGGCCATCGCCCAGCCGACCGCCTGGGGATATTGCGTCGCCAGATTGCCGGATATGGTGAAGAAGCCAAGTTCGGGGACCGAATACATGATCGGCAGCTGCCGCCCCTTCAGCTTGTCTCCCTTGTTCGAGAAGATCTGGTTGATCATGTCGATCAGCGGATAGCCGCGCCAGATCAATATGCCCTGCTGGCGATAGCTGGGGAACACCATGTCATCGCCATGCATCGCGGCTGCGGCGGCAATCGAGGTCGCCTCCTCCCCGGTACATTTCATGTAAAAGCTGGTCTTGCCCTGTCGCTGCGCACGGTAAAGCCGCTCGTCAAAGGCCCGGGTCAGCGCCATGGTGCGCAGCATCCGCAACATCGTCTCGGGCGGCAATTTGGGGTTCCATGCACCGCCTGCCTTGCCATTCTCGTCCAGCACACGGATCAGGCCATAGGCCAGCCCGGCAATATCGGCGGGCGCAACAGCCTCATCAGGCCGGACCGATGCATCTACGGGCGGAATCTCAAGATCGGAATAATCGGCGGTGTCGCCGGGGCGAAAGCGCGGTTCCGGCACGTGCAGCGCCAGCGACGGCAAATTGGGCTTGGCGGATTTCTGGGCCATAGTCTCTCCCCGGCATCTGCTCGCTCTGCGCTATCGGCTATCCTTAAATTACGAGCGGCTATTATATTATTACCATTCTCCCTTTAGGTCAATAGTCCTGTCCTTATCGCCGTAAAAATGCCGGTCAGACGGCGACAGGCGCGGCGATATGGCTTTGCGGAGCATAGCCGCTGACAACTAAATCCCCGATTTCATAATCGAATATGGATGCCGGACGGCGGACAATCTCCAGCCGGGGATCACCTGATGGCAAACGCTCCAGCTGCTGTTCGACCAGATGCGCATGATTGGTATAGAGATGGACGTCGGCGCCATTCCAGACCAGTTCGCCGGGCTGAAGGTCGCATTGCTGGGCGATCATGTGGATCAGCAGTGCCGCGGAGAAGATGTTGAAGGGAACGCCCAGCGCCAGATCGCAGGAACGCTGGTACAACAGACCGGACAGCCGTCCATCGGCAACATAGAATTGATAGGTCTTGTGACAGGGCGGCAGAGCCATGCTGTCGAGTTCGGCGACATTCCAGCCTTCGAATATATGGCGGCGCGATCCCGGATTGGTGCGGATGCCCTGGATCAGTTCGGCAATCTGGTTGATCCCATGTGACCGCTTGCGAAACAGGCCGTCTTGGCCCTCCACCGGATCATAGACAGGCCAGTCGACCCATTGCTTGCCATAGACCGGGCCGAGATCACCCCAGCGCTCGGCAAATTCGGGATCGGAAACAATACGCGCCTCGAATGCGTCGCGATCAATCTCCTCGCCGGTCGCGCGCCGGTATGTATCGAGCGGCCAGTCAGTCCAGATATGTACGCTTTGCTCGACCAGCGGACGGATATTCGTCTCGCCGGTCAGGAACCACAGCATCTCGCGTGCCGCGGTCTTCCAATAGACTCGCTTGGTGGTCAGCAGCGGCACCCTGCCCTCCGATAGATCGAAGCGCATCGTCGCGCCGAACAGCGACCGCGTTCCGACCCCGGTGCGGTCCAGACGCTCGAAACCCTCGCGCCAGGTGCTGGCCATCAGGTCGAGATATTGCTGCTCATAATGCGGGCTTGCCACGGCCAGAGGCGGGCGGGACTCGGCTGTCATCGTCATGCCCGCCTGTTAGCATGCAGACGCGCAAATCACCATCAACCGCCTTGCCAGCGCAAAAGCCCGGTTTCGCCCAAATGCCCGCTTGCATGGGCTGGCTCGCTCCATTATAGGCGCTCGCCTGCCTCCCGGTACCTTAGGGTTCCGGGGCATCGGTCGGGGAGTAGCTCAGCCTGGTAGAGCACTGTCTTCGGGAGGCAGGGGCCGGAGGTTCGAATCCTCTCTCCCCGACCATTTATTCCTGCAATTCTGCCCTTTTTATGCGAGTTCGGCGCGCACGATGGCGGCACCATCGGCCATTGCCTTCATCTTGCCAAAGGCAATGTCGCGCGGAAGATATTTAAGGCCGCAATCGGGCGCTATCACCAGATTCTCGGGCGGCACATGCGGCAAAGCGCGGCGAATGCGCTCTGCGACCAGTTCGGGCGTTTCAATCTCCGGGGTGGAAAGATCGAGCACGCCAAGAATGATCGTCTTGCCGGGCAGTGTCTCCAGTATCGCGCAATCGAGGTCCGACTGGGCGGTTTCGATGGAAATCTGCTGAATATCGGTATCGGCAAATTCGGGCAGGAATGAATAGCCCTCCGGCCGGGCATGGATGAGCGCGGCATAGCCGAAACAGATGTGCAGCGCAGTGCGTCCCTTGACGCCATCCAGCGCGGTGCGCAGCACGTCCCGCCCGAACGCACGGGCCTTATCCGGCCGTGCCTGCATATAGGGCTCGTCAATCTGGACCACATCGGCACCGGCCGCGAACAGGTCCTTGATCTCGGCATTTACGGCAACGGCATAGTCATGGGCCATTTCGGCCTCATCCGCGTAAAAGTCATTCTGTGCCTGCTGGGCCATGGTGAAGGGGCCGGGCACAGTGATCTTGATCATCCGGTCTGTATTGGCGCGCAGAAACTCCACATCGCGTGTCTCGACCGCGTGCATGCGCCTGATCTTGCCGGTAACGCGCGGAACGGGGTTCGGCTCGCCGCTGCGATCCAGGGCCACACCGGGATTGTCGAGATCAACCCCCTCCAGCGCGGTTGCAAAGCGGTTGGAATAGCTCTCCCGTCGCATTTCGCCATCGGTGATGATGTCCAGCCCGGCGCGCTCCTGATCGCGGATAGCCAGGATCGTCGCATCGTCAAAGGCCTCTTCCAGATATTGCGGATCGACCCGCCACAATTCCGTCGCGCGCACCCTGGGCGGGAACCGCCCGGCCAGCTTCTCCTTGTCGATCAGCCAATCGGGCTGTGCATAGGAACCGACAAGTGAAGTGGGTAGCAGCATGATATGTTCCTCTCCAAAGGCTTTGCGATGTTTTCAAATGGCATCTGTATATGCTGAAAACGTGCTTGGCCAGACGGTTCATGCGGCTGATAGCCGCTGACTGTAATTATCGGAGAATAGAATTACTGGCAGGCGGAGATTTGCGGCATTAAGCCTTGGGCGTTTCAGGAGGCCTGGCGCTGCTCCGCCACAGGTTCGATAGGACCTTCGACTACCCGAGGCGGCACCGACTGGTGGAACCGGTCAATGTCGATGGGCTGGATGAACTGAACACCCATGATGTCGCCGGTGGACCAGCGCGTTATCGCCGCAACCCGCACGCGCTCAGCCAGGCTGATCTCGAATCTGGTGCCTTCCGGAACATCCCAAAGCCCCTCGATCAGTGCACCGCCCGATGAAATATTGCGGATTTTGCCCTTGTAGCAATAATCATCATGGAACACGCCAATGGTCCGCAGCACCTTGTGACGCGGCTGGCGGCTGGACTTGTATCCCGATGCGACCGCCTTGCCGTCATGCGCTTCGAGCATTTCGCGAACCGCATCGGTGCTCATCGGCTTGCCATAGACATAGCCCTGGACATGCGAACAGCCCAGCGCACGGATCAGTTCCAGCTCATCGAGCGTTTCCGCACCCTCTGCCGTTGTTTCCATGTCGAGCGCATCGGCAAGCGTGACGATTGACTTCACGATAGCGCTGTTCGGGCCACCCATGGACACTGCACCGCGTACAAAGCTCTGGTCGATCTTGATCTTGTCGACCGGCGCTTTCTTCAGATAGCCGAGCGCCGAATAACCGGTGCCGAAATCGTCAAGGGCCAGCCGGACGCCAATGCCCTTCAGCCGGTCGAAAATCTTTTCGACATTGGTGCCGCCGTCAAGGAAGACCGTCTCGGTGATCTCCAGCTCCAGCCGCTCCGGTGCCAGCCCGCTTTGCGCCAGCGTGTTGAGAACGATGGTCGGAAAGGCGGGATCGGCAAACTGGATAGGCGAGACGTTTACCGCGACCCTGACCGCGCCGGGCCAGCTGGCCGCATCGGCACAGGCCGTGCGCAATACCCATTCGCCCAGCTGGGTAATCAGGCCCGCTTCCTCGGCGATGGAAATGAACAGGCCCGGGCTGATCGGTCCGGCCTCGGGATGTTCCCAGCGCGCCAGCGCTTCATAGCCGGTAATGACTTCTGATGCGGCATGCACGACCGGCTGATAGGCAAGCGACAGTCCGCCCGTGCCCAGCGCGGTGCGAAGGTCCTCCTCCAGCCTGCGCCGCTCCTTGGCGCTTTCATGCATGCTTTCATGGTAGAAGCGATAGGTGCCACGACCATTTTCCTTGGCGGAATAAAGCGCAAGATCGGCATTGCGCATCATGGCATCGGCATCTTCGCGATGCTTGCCGTCGCTGGTCACGACGCCAACCGACGCCCCGATGACGATCTGGTTACCTTCGACCATATAGGGATGACTGAGGTTGTTGATGACCAGCTGGGCGATTTCAGCAAGCTTCTCATCATTGATGATGCCGGGAAGCACGACAAAGAACTCGTCTCCGCCCAGGCGGCCCACCTGGCCATTCTGGCCGATGGTTCGGGTCAGGCGTTCGGACACCTGCTTCAGCAGGACGTCGCCGGCGGCATGGCCCAGCGTATCATTGACCTGTTTGAACCGGTCGAGGTCGAGCATGAAGATCGAACAGGGATTGGGCTGGTTGCGGGCGTTGACCAGCGCCTTGCCGAATATCTCCTTGATGTAGAGTCGATTGGCGAGGCCCGTCAGATTGTCATAGCGCGCGAGCTGTTTGACTTCATCCTGTGAGCGTCGCACCTCAGTCAAGTCGGTGCCATGCCCCCGGAAACCGGTAAACTGGCCGAGATCATTGTAGAATGGCGTGCCGGACATCGACCACCAGCGCTCTTCCGGGATGTTGGCAACCCGAACCGACAGATCGGTAAAGGCAGTACGCGCGGTAAGATGGAAACCCAGCGTGCGCTCGCCCGAGCTGTTATCCTGCGGCGTTGCAACCACGCTGTTCAGCATCTGGCCGATCAGCGCATCGCGCGAACCGGCTGTGTCTGTCGCAACCTTGGTGCTGAGATAGGTCAGCCGCCCCTGGCGGTCGGTTTCCCAGAACCAGCCGCGACCGGAATTTTCATAGTCGGCCAGCAGCAGCCGGGCACGGTCGCTCACCAGACGAATGGACTGTTCATCGTCGCGGATCAGCTTTTCCCTGTTCTTGCGATACCGGGCAATCAGGAAGATCGTCGTCGCGAACAGCGAAGTACCGCCAAGTATCGAAGGATCGCGCCAGCCAATCGCCACAGCCGCAGCCGATGCGATGATCGCGGTCAGCATCAGATAGCTGTGTGACCCAATCGCCGCGAGCATGACCAGCAGCGACCCGATCTGAACGAGCAGCGATGTCGCAATCGCCGTCGCATCGCCCACTTCGGTGAGATCGGCAATGGCAAGGCTGAACGTCCAGCATGTGACCGCGATGATCGAGGATGTAACCAGACCAGCATAGGCGGGCGGTATTTTTGCGCCCAGCGGTCCCCTCGCCACGATTACAAAACCGATATCCAGCAGCAGCGAGGTCGCAAGGCAGATCGACGCCAGCGAAACACTTGTCGGAAGCTCGATATTCCCGCTCAGCACCAGCAGCAAGACCACCGCAGTGCGTGCGATGATGATCATCGGCCACATGGTGCCGATGGCGAGCGGCGAATCCTTTGAAATCGGCAGCCTGTCGAAGCCCATGAGCAGCGAAGCCGCACCCCGGTCTGGGGGCGGTTTCCGGACAATAACCTGCTCTTCCATTTGTGATCGCCGCGACATTAAACTTCTGTAACATTGCAGGCTTTAGCAAATAGTTACCAAATCCGCTGAAAAGTACAGGAAATCGGCGCTTTGCGGCGGGGTCAGTGCTGCGCTTTCCAGTCGCGCTTGATCTTCTTGGCAAGGCTCCATTTGTGGACCTCGGTCGGGCCGTCATAGATGCGGAAAGCGCGGACCTCGCGAAATACCTGCTCGACAATGGTCTTGTCGGTCACGCCGGTTCCGCCCATCACCTGCACGCAGCGGTCGGCTACGCGCATCAGAGCCTCGGAAACGGCGACCTTCGCCATCGAACTTTCCGCCGTGCCCAGCGACCCGGTATCCAGAATGGCGGCGCACCAGTCGATCATCAGTTCGGCCTGTTTCAGGTCGATAAGATTTTCCGCAAGCATGAAACCGACGCCTTCATGATCAATCAGCGTCTTGCCAAAGGCCTCGCGCCGGTTCGCATAGTCCGTCGCAATCTCATGGGCGCGCTCGCACGCGCCATGCCAGCGCATGCAGTGTGACAGCCGGGCCGGCGACAGCCTGATTTGCGCATATTTGAAGCCCTCGCCTGCCTCGCCCAGCATCTGGTCTGCCGGAACGCGCAGATTATCGATGGTCAGCGTCGCATGGCCACCCGGCATCGAACTGTCGATGGTATTGGGGATATGCTCGATCCGGATCGCCGGATCGGGAAGGTCGATCAGGAACATGCACGCCCCCTCCTCCGCCCTGGCCATGACAATGCCGACCTTTGCGCCGTCCACACCGGTTATAAAGGATTTACGGCCGTTGATGATCCAGTGATTGCCGTCCATCCGGCATGTGGTCTTCATCATGGACGGATCCGATCCCGCCCCGCCCTCAGCGGCAGGCTCAGTCATGAAAAAGGCGGAGCGGACCTTGCCCTCGACCATGGGTTTCAGGAAACGGGCTTTCAGTTCCGGACTGCCGACCTTGCCGAGCAGGTACATATTGCCCTCATCCGGCGCCATGGTGTTGACGGCCAGCGGCCCCAAAGGAGAAAGCCCCGATTTCTGAAGGACATAGGCTGTTTCGACCTGGGTCAGATGATCGCCATCGGGCAGGATATGCGGCGTGAGCACCCCGGCGGCACGGGCCTTTGCCTTCATTTCGTCGACAAGCTCATCGGTGGGTGCGCCATGGTGATCGCGCCGGGGATCCTGTTCATAGGAGACGATGATATCACGCACAAAGGCTTCAACCCTGGCACCGATTTCCAGAGCGCGCTGCGATGGCTGTTTTGCAGTCATTTTCTGTTCTCCCAATCCGGCTCAGGCAAAATGCCAGCGACGCAACGGCCCGTCCGATGCCATGATCGTTCCAGCCGCTCCGACGGGTTCGTCATCGGCGCTCATGAGCCTTTGAAGCGTTGCAACATCGTCGCCGGGAACATTCGCAAGGGTGCGCTTGCCCTCGGGTGTCATGGCAACCACGACACCGTTGCGCGGTGAACCATCGCGGCGATGAAAGACCGTATAGCTCTCAACCTTTGCTGGACCGGCATAGTCGCGATCAAGATCGGGGATCGGATCGCGCAGGGCATCGGCCTCCGCCTGGAAATCATAGCTTTTCGGAAATTGTGCCGCCGCAATGGGCTGGCTGGCGATGACGATGCTGTGATTATGCGTGGCATAGCCGCCATTGGCGAACAGCAGGCCGGTGCCGCCTTCGCTCCGCAACCGGTCGACCATGCTCGCAACGGCATGGCTCATATAATTGCCGATGGGTCCGCCCCCAAAGGTCAGCCCGCCAAATACACTGGCAGGCTTGTCGACCGGCCAGTCGATGATCCGCCGTGCCATTTTCGGGATGCACGGAAAGCAGCTATAAAGTTCGACAAGATCAAGATCCTGCGGCCTGACTGCATTCAGCTCCAGCGTCTTGCGGATCGAGACCTCCATGCTGGCCGAACGGTCATAGCGGTCCCGGCGCATCGGGCTTTCCGCCTCATGCGCTGCCGCACCATGGCCGACATAGATCCAGCGGTCCTCCTTAATGCCACGCGCGCGCGCCTCGCCAACTGATGTGACGATGAAACCCGCCCCCTGGTTGACCGAGGCATTGGCAACCATCAGCTTGTTATAGGGATAGGCAATTGGCCGGTTCGCCTCTGAAGGGGTGACAATCTCGGCGGCGCTCACCGGCTTGCGTATCCAGGCATTGTCGTTCCCGGCGGCAATTTCGGAAAAACGCGACCATATCTTGCCGCTTTCGGCCTGGGCCTCTTCAAAAGACTGGCCCAGCGATGCGCGCAGAGCATTTTCATAGAGCGGATAGACATCGACCGGAGCTACCAGGCCATAGCTCTGGGCATAGCTTGGCTCGCGCCGCTGTGCGGCTTCGCGTGTGGCATCGACTTTCTTGCCCGGAGTGCTGGCTGCCGCAAGCGCTGCAGCCGTCCGCAAGGCCTCTGCTCCGCAGATCAAGGCGATCCGGGCCTCGCCCGCGCCAATGCGGTTAGCCGCCTCGTTGAGCAGCATGACCGGGCTGTCACCATTGGGGCCATGAGTCTGAAAGGACTCCGCCGGGCTGGTTCGCAGACGCTCCGCCAGCGGCGCACAGACATTCCCAAGATGATGAAAGGATATCTGCTGCACCACGCCCAGATAATCGGCATCGGCAATCAGGCCAGCCCCTGCATCCTGCTCAGCTTTTTCAAGCGCTGCTGCCATCAGTTCGATCGGGTCCATGCCCTCGACGCGGTTATCCGGCCTGTCATTGATCTGGCCAACCCCGACAATGATCGGTGTGGTTTCCGAAACGGCCATGCCTGAAATCCCCTGTCCTGAACCTGTGGACACCCTGAAAACTGACGCCCTTGCAATTTTTGCGTAGATGGAGGCACCGCCAAGGTAAAGGGTCAAACATCGGCACTGCAGTCCGGTCAAACCGTCCGGAGATGCCATATCTCGCGACTGCCGGATGATAAGCCGGTTGATAAAGGTCATATAACTGTTCTATAGGCCTGAAGGAACGAACAGCGACAGGCACAGTGACAGGGGCAAGGCAATAGAGATGACCGCAACAGACACCATAAAACCGGTCCGCGCCGGGCTGTTTACCGGCGATCTTCACGATCTGTCGCGCATCGCGCTGGCGGGCAGCCGCTGCCAGGATTGCCAGGAAACGACCCTTGGCACCAATTCGCTCTGCCCCAATTGCGGCGGCGATGACATTGCGCCGGTGCGGCTTTCCGATACGGGGTCAGTCTGGAGCTTTACGGTCGTTCGCTATCCGCCACCCGGTGATTACAAGGGCGAACAGCCCTTTCGCCCCTATGCGCTAGGGCTGATCGAACTGCCCGAAGGACTGCGCGTGGTCGCTCCAATCAGCGGCGACCCGGACAATGTGGCCATCGGCATGGCCGTGGCATTCACCCCGCGCCTGCGCCCCGATCAGGTCGTCGAATTTGCATATAAGCCGATAGGATAAGCTGGACATGAGAGACGTTGTTATCATTGGCGCCGGCATCCATCCCTTTGGCCGGTTCGATCAGACAGCCGAGGAAATCGGTTCATACGCGGCTCGCATGGCACTGGAAGATGCCGGGGTCAGCTGGGGCGATATTCAGGCCTCCTATCTCTCGCGCATGTACCTGCCCGCGACATCTGGCGCCCGCATCCTGCGCAAGCTGGGCGCGACCGACATGCCGATCGTCGATATCGAGGCCGCCTGCGCCAGCGGCGGCGCAGCGCTGCGTCAGGCCGTACTCGCGATCAAGTCGGGCGTCTGCGACGTCGTGATGGTACTGGGCGCGGAAAAAATGCCGCGCGGCTTCATGGACCCGCGCATGATCTATGCCGACTGGCAGATCGAAATGGGCATGTCATTGAACCCGTCCTACTGGTCGATGCGGGCGATGCGCCATATGCATGAATATGGCACGACCGATTTGCAGATCGCCAAGATCGCCCACAAAAATCACCGCAACAGCGTGCACAATCCCAATGCCATGTATCAGAAGGAATTCACGCTGGAGGAAATTCTCGGCTCGCCGCTGATCTGCGATCCGATTCGCCGCCTGGAGATCTGCGCGCCCGATGACGGTGCCGCTGCAGTTGTCGTCGCATCGGAAGACTATGCCCGCAAGATCGGCGCCCGCAAGCCGATCCGGATTGCCGCCTGCGAACACACAATCGCACGCTATTCCGCCGATTTCCGCTGCCCGGCAGACAGCATGAGCGCCCGCGTCAACAATGAAGGGCCGACCGAAGTGACCGCCCAGAAGGCCTATGAACAGGCTGGATTTGGTGCCGATCAGATCGACTGCTTCGAGGTGCAGGACACCGATGCGTTTTGCGAGCTGGAGATTTATGAGGAGCTGAAGCTTTGCCCGCGAGGCGAAGGCGGTCGCCTGATCGACGAGGGCGTTACGGAGCTGACCGGCAAGCATCCGGTCAATATGAGTGGCGGCCTTATCAGCAAGGGTGAACCGGTTGGTGCATCCCATCTGGGCCAGGTGCACGAGATTGTCCTGCAATTGCGCGGCGAAGCGGGGCCGCGCCAGGTTCAGTCGGCAAAGACCGGACTGGGGCATGTTCTGGGCGCGGGCGGAAACTGCGCCGTCACCATCCTTCAGGCCTGACGCTTATTGCGGTCTGGCCGAAACCGGACCGAAAATATAGCTGCGAAATCCCCGGGTGAAGGGCTTCATCCGCGCGGTCCATGGCGTGCGCGCCGCCTCCAGCCAGGCTTCGCCCCGGGCGATATCCTGACATGCCAGCTCGAACAGCGCCAGATAGGCGGGGCCTGCACTTTCCGAACGATAGCGCGTCACCCTCTCGACACCCGGCAAGGCAGAGAGGCGCGGCACATGCTCCCTGTCATACCAGGCATTGAACTCTTCCTCGGCCTCAGGCGCGACATCGGCGAAATTGCAGAGCAGTGCCGATCCGGCGGAGGGCAGATGATGTTCTCCCAGCACCGCGTGACCGGCCCATAGAAGCGCATCGCCGCTGGCTTCGAACGAGCCGAATCGCAGCCGGTATCGCTCGTCACCTGCAATCGCACCGCCACCCTGCCGCGCCCAGCCGAACCGGCTGCCCGCTTCCGAAGGCGCAGAGGCACTGATCCGGTCAATTGTCAGGCTTATCGTCACCGGCATTCAGCCACGGGCAGGCTTGTCCGACAAACAGGAGCGGTTTGACCAGTTATTCATGCTGGCGCTTCGTCGCGGTCGCGCCCCGAAAATGCTATCGCCCCGACCCGATAGATCGCAAACGCCCCGATCACCGCCATGACGGCGTAAAAGGGTAGATAGGCCGATTTGTCGAAGCCTAGCCCGATGACGAGGCCGCCAATATAGGGACCGAAAATCGCGCCCAGCCTGCCCATGCCGATGGTAAAGCCGAAGCCGGTCGCGCGGATATCGTCGGGATAAAGGCGCGCGCTGGTAATCATCACCCCGGTAAAGGTCGCCTCAATCGCGAACATGGAAAGGATCGCGAACAGCACCAGCGCAACCGGGCCCGTGAATATGCCAAAGCCGACAAGGCTGACCGCGGCGAGCAGGAAGGTAATCGCCGTCGCATTGGGAGCCTTGAACCGGGTAGTGAGCAGACCCATGCCGAACACGCCCAGCGAAGCGGCAAGACTGGTTATGATACCGACGGCCGCCGCCTTTTCTGCGGTAAATCCGGCGAGCACCAGCACCTGCGGCTTCCAGCCGGTAAGGAAATAGCTGATGAAATAGCGCAGGAACGACGCCAGCCACATAAAGCTGGTTGCAAACAGCAAGGTACCGACGAACAGCGGACGAATTGCAACCGGTGTGCGCCGTGCAGTCGCCTTTTTCTCGGGCAGGCTTTCAAGCGGCGGCAGGCGCAATTTGGCCAGGGCATTATTGGCCCTTTCCAGTGCGTTTGGCGGCTGTTTGGTGGTCAGGAAGTAGATGGATTCGGGCAGCAAGAATGCCGTGACGACCCCCGCCAGCGCCGTGAGACAACCGGCAACGACGAATATCGCCCGCCAGCCATAATCATCGAGCAAAGTCGCGCCGAGCGCGCCGCCCAGCGCCGCACCCAGCGCAAAGCCGATATGCACCATCGCCAGGAAGAAATTGCCTTTGGCTTCATTGGAATATTCGACCACCATCACGCTGAGCGACGGCAGCAGCGAACCCACGGCAATGCCCGCAAGAACGCGGAACAGCACCAGCATTTCAACCGAATTGCTGAGCGCCATGCCGAACATGGCCATGGCGCTGCCCGACACCCCGGCAAGGATCATGGGCCGACGCCCGAAGCGGTCAGCCTGTGGTGCAATCAGCAAGGCTCCGATCATCAGTCCGACCGCCCCTGCGCTGAGAATGATGCCCATGGTGCTGGCGGGAAGCCCCCAGTCCCTGATCAGCACTGGCGCAGCGAAGGCCGTCGATACGGTATCGAGGCCGTCGCAGATATTGATGAAGACGCACAGCAGCACGACCATGATCTGAAAGCCCGACAAGGGGGCGTCAGCGACCAGCGATTTGACATTTGAATTGGGAGCGAGCGCCATGGAATCCTCTGAATATCTGTCATTATGTCTTGCGCCTTCCCCGCAACCGGAACGATCAGGGGAGACGATGTTCAAGGGGTACAAAAGACCATTGAGCTAGTCCAATGATATTTGTTAAGGACGGACGCTGTCCATTATGGACATCTGGCTGATCCCAATCTGGCGGACCTGATTCATGACCGACACATTGCCTCTATCCGCGCCGACAAAGCCCCTGCCGGCAGGAGCATGCGACACCCATGCCCATGTCTTCGGGCCATTCGACTCATTTCCGCTGCCCGAGGGGCGCACCTATACGCCGCCGCTGCGCACGGCAGAGGCGCATGCAGATATGCTGGCGACGCTGGGATTTGACCGGGCGGTGATCGTCCAGGCATCGGCCTATGCGACCGACAATCGCTGCACGCTTGACGCTATCGCCCGCAATCCTGCCAGCCGGCGCGGGATTGCTGTCGTCGACGGGACTTTCGATGATGACGCCTATGAAATGCTCAAGGCAGGCGGCATGTGCGGGGCAAGGTTTACAGAGATCATCGGCAAGGAAACCGGCAAGCGCCTGGCGGGTGCTGCGGGCTTTGACACGCTGCTAGCTGTCGCTCCGAAATTTCGCGAACACGGCCTGCATGCCCAGCTTTTCGCGCCTTTCGACACGCTGATGCAGGAGATTGATGCGCTGCTCGCGCTCGGAGTTCCGCTGGTGCTCGATCATATGGCCCGCATCGGACCGTCCGACCGGATCATCCAAGATCCGGACGTACAAAAGCTTCTGGCTCTGCTGCGTGAGGGGCGAATCTGGATCAAGAATATCGTCTTCCGCAACAGCCGCCAGCTCGGCGATTTCGGCGATGTGCGGGCGTTTCACGATGCGATGATCGAGGCAAATGCCGACAATCTGGTCTGGGGGACAGACTGGCCGCTGCTCAATTTTCCCGATCCGCCCGATCCGGGCTATATGCTGGACCTGCTGGATGACTGGGTCGACGGTGACGCCGGGCTTCGCCAGAAGATTCTGGTCGACAATCCGGCACGGCTATACGGTTTCTGATCGGCTGCAACGTCGCCGGAAATCAGCCCAAAACGGGTTCGCGTGCCATATATTCCTCGACATAGAGCAGTTCATGCGCGTCGAAAAAGGCAAGCCGCTTGCCCAGGGTCGGACGGATCGCCTGGCGCGCGCCTTCAAAAGCTTCCCAATCGGCCCACCACATTTCCGCATAGCCGTCAAACGCCATGCTGGGCAGCCTGAGACCTGTCCGGAAATTGAGCAGATATTCGACAAGACCGGGCTGATCCGCAGCATCCCCCGCATGCTCCATCCATTCGCGGAAGAACGCCGCCTCACGGGTGCCGGGATGCCGCCCGACCAGCCCCATGCGCTTGGCCGTTCCGCGCGGAACGCTCTTTGCGCGGTTGATGACGGGAATTTCCGATGTCGTGAAACCCATGGCCGCACCCGCCGCAAAGCGCGGATAATCCTCCGCCAAGGACCGCAGCAAGCCAGCTTCTGCGCTGTCAAAGGCATCGCGATAGGCGGCCTCGCTCGTGAACCACATTTCAACCACCCCATCAAAGGCGGCATCGGGCGAGCGACCGGGAATGACCCGGTTGAATGCCAGCCCCTTCAGGCCCGGCAGTTCCAGCAGCAACGGTGCGCGAACATCCTGCCAGTGCTTCAGAAAGCCATCGGCATCGAGCGCGGCATTGCGCCGGATGAATTCGGTGAACTTGAAGGCGGGACGCGGCGACATGGCCATTAGCGAACCCGGTATGGCTGCGGCCAGCACGCCAGCGAACAATGCCAATCCTGCTTCGCGACGGCCCACCCCGTCCGGTCCTGCAACCATGGCATTCCTTCCTCCCGCATCCGGCAATTCACGCCTTTCGATTGACTCAATGAACTAGTTTGTTAGTCTTTTCAAGTTGCCTTCGGGTCACCAATGCACGAACGGGAGAGCCGAATGGCGGAAATTTTCACCAGCCTGCCACGCAGGGACATATTGAAATTTGGCACGGGCGGGGCACTCGCCACCATGGCTGGAGGCACCCTCCCCTTGTCCCCGCTATTGGCCGCATCAACAGAAACATCGGAGCCTGCGGACATGCTGCACAAGTCGATTTCCTTCATTCGCCGCAAGCCGGGCCTGACGCTTGAGGAATTTCACCAGCACTGGCTGGGCAGCCATGGGCCGGGCGCTCGCCAGATCCCGGGGATTGAGGGCTTTGTGCTGGGCGAAATCGCCGTTGATCCCGGCGCTGCGCAGTCCAGCGCCACCGGAGCGGTGCAGCTGGATGGTATCGCCGAAAGCTGGCAGGCGCCCGGCATCAGGCGGGCCGAACAGGCAAAGACCAATCCGCATGTGCGCGAATGGCTGGCCGCCGCGCCCAATTATATCGGCGCGCTCAACATCTATGTGACCCGCGAGCATGTCTTTGTGCCGCCAAAGCGGGGCGGCAAGAAGGTGATGACGCTGCTCTATCCGAAGGAAGGCCAATCCCGCGAAGATTTCGTCCGCCATGTTCTTGAGGTGCATGGTCCGCTGTCGCGCAATGTGCCCGGCCTGCGCGGCTATGTGCTGTCGGAGATCATCCGCGCCCCGGCCATGCCCGGCATGCCGCAGATCGAAGAACTGGGCGAGGTCGGCATTATCGGCCAGAGCTGGATGTCGCCCGATCCGGACGAGCAGACACCCGATTCAGAGGGGCGCCGGGCCTGGCTCGCCGATGGCAAGGCCAATTTCGGATCATTCAAGCGCTTTGTGATGACCGAGCATGAATTCGTTCCGCCACCTTATGACACGCCTGCATGACAAAGGCTGAGGACGGACGTAGCACGGTCAGCGCAGGCGAAGTGTTCCTGCGCCGGCTGAGCGAGAATGGCGTCGAATATTTCTTTGCCAATGCCGGCACCGATTTCGCGCCCGTGATCGAAGCGATTGCGCGCGGCAACGCGCTTGGCGAAAAACTGCCCGAAACCATCGTCATCCCGCATGAAAGCGCCGCCATCGGCATGGCGCATGGCTATTATCTCGCCACCGGCAGGCCGCAAGCGGTGATGGTGCATACCAATGTCGGGCTGGCCAACGCCGTGATGGGCCTGCTCAACGCTGCATCGGACCAGATCCCCATGCTTGTTGCCAGCGGCATCACATCGGTCATGGATGACGGCCCGCTTGGCCATCGCACATCACCCATCGCCTGGGGCCAAAATATGCGCGACCAGTTTGGACTGGTGCGCGACGCGACCAAATGGGACGGGCTGCTGGCCTTTCCCAGTCAAGCCGCCGAACTGGTCGACCGTGCCTTTGCCGCCGCCATGTCGGATCCGCGCGGACCGGTCTATCTGGGATTGCCGCGCGAGGTCCTGTGCGCCGAAACGGAGCTGCCGACCGCTCCGCCGCGCAATGCGCCAGCGCGTATTGCACCCCAGCCGGCTGAACTCGATGCAGCGGCGGCGCTTCTCGACAAGGCCGAGCGCCCGCTCATCATCGTCCAGCGGGCGGATGGCGCGCCCGATGCGGAGGGTTTCGCGGCTCTTGGTGCATTCGCAGAACAGCACGCCATTCCGGTCGTCGAAATGGCGATCACCCGTTCCTCGCTATCGGGCCTCTCCCCCATGCATGCCGGGTTCAACATGGCGCCCGAGATCGCCGAGGCCGATGTCATATTGGCACTCGATGTCATCGTACCCTGGCTGCCGCATCGGGACAGGCTGGCCGAAAGTGCCAAGGTCATCGCTGCCGGGGCCGATCCGTATCATCTGCGCACGCCGGTCAGGAACTTTCCTGCCGATATCGCACTGACCGGGCGCAGCGCGGATATTATCGCAGGCTTGGCCGAGCGCATGCCCGAGCGGGATCGCTCCCGGCGCTACGCTGCCATTGCCGAGCGCAACAACAAGCGGCGAGAGGCCAGCCTTGCCGCCCGGCCCGATGAAGGGGTTCTCACATCCGAACAGGTCAGCAGGGCGATCAATCGCCTGGCCGGAGACCATGGCCGGGTCATTACCGAACTGGGCGCAAAAATCCCCGCCATGCGCTTTGCCGGGCATGACCAGATCTTCCAGAATCCGCTCGCCGGCGGCCTGGGCTGGGGCTTTCCCGCCGCGCTTGGCATGCAGCTGGCGGACCGCGAACGGCTTACCATCGCGACGCTTGGCGACGGCGCCTATATGTTTGCCAATCCGGTTGCCTGTCACCAGATCGCCGAGGCGCTGGCCCTGCCCCTGATGGTCATCGTTTTCAACAACGGCGTGTGGAATGCAGTGCGTAACACGTCGCTCCAAATCTACCCCGACGGCTATGCGGCAAAGGCCAATCAGGTGCCGCTGACGTCGCTGGAGCCAGCACCGGATTACTGCAAGGTTGCCGAGGCTTCGCGGGCGTGGACAGTGCGGATTTCCGATCCGAAACAACTCGATACCATGCTCGATGAAGCGGCACGCATCGTCCGCGAGGAGCGGCGGCAGGTGCTGGTCGAGGTCATGGTAAAGCCCTGAACAACGACACCGGAACAGGAAAACTGGCAATATGACGCAACAGATCAGGCTGGGCGAAGACCAGCTGGAACGGGCCAAAAGGCTGGGTTCGGCAACGCTGCATGAGGCCGCAGGCCGGATCGGAGCCCTGCCCTCCGCCATCAAGCCGGTGGCGCCCGGAATGCGGCTGGCAGGCCCGGCCTATACCGTCATCGTGCCCGCGTTCGACAATTTGTGGATTCACCGCGCTCTCTATCGCGCCTCTCCGGGCGACATATTGGTGGTCGATACCAGTGGCGGCATCGAAGCGGGCTATTGGGGCGACATATTGAACGAGGCCGCAATGGTACGCGGGCTGGGCGGACTGGTCATCAATGGCGGCGTCCGCGATACCGCAGGCCTTGCCGAAATGCCCTTTTCGGTTTTCTCCAACGGTGTCGCCATTCGCGGGACCATCAAGGGATTCGATGTGCCTGCGCAGCTGCAACAGGCTATTTCCATCGGGCCGCAAATCGTGAATCCGGGCGACCTGATTGTCGGTGACCGCGACGGTGTTGTCGCTATTCCGCAGGATATGGCAGCCCAGACGATCCGGGCGGGAGAGGATCGCGAAGCCGACGAACAGGCCAAGCTGGAGCGGATTCGTGCAGGCGAAACCACGCTCGACATTTATGGGTTTGGCGAAGCCTGATATGGCGCGGGAACATCCATTCCGGAGCGCCGCATGAAGCTTTACTGGTCCCGCCGCTCGCCCTTTGCCCGCAAGGCGCTGCTGGTCGCACATGAAGCGGGTCTGGCCGAGCGGATTGAAGTGATCAGCATCGCCATTCCCCAGCGCGAACCGGATCCCGGCCTGTCCGAGGCCAGCCCCCTGCAAAAGCTCCCGACGCTCATTACCGACGATGGCGATACCATCGTCGATTCGCCGGTCATCTGCGAATATCTGGACCGCCTGGCCGGCGGCGGCCTGTTTCCGGACGGGCGGGACAGGTGGCGGGCCATGTCGCTGCAGGCGATTGGCGATGAATTGCTTTCGATCCTGCTGCTGTGGCGCGCAGAATTGCGACGTCCAGCCGAATTGCAGTCCGAAAAGCTGATCGGCGCGCATGCGGCCCGGCTGGATCGCAGCCTCGACTGGCTGGAGAAACAGGCAGAATTTTCAGGCGAGCAGCCGCTCCATATCGGCCACATCACCATCGGCGTGCTGCTGTCCTATCTCGACTTTCGCTTTCCCGAGCGCGACTGGCGCACCGGCAGAAACCGCCTCGCCCAATGGCAGGACGATTTCATGCAGCGCCCTTCGGCACTGGCAACGGGGTTCAGCGATCAGGCAAATGCCCGGTTATAGAGCTTTCGCGCATTGCCCTCGAAAATCTTGGACTTGTCCTCGGCGGACAGGAAATCAATCCCCTCGATAACCGGCTTCAGATCATCGAGATGATGCCCCCAATGCGGGCTCATGACCGATCCGGTGCCCGGCCGCTCCGTTCCGAACAGGCAATTGTCGGGACCGACGATCTTGAACAGCAGTTCCAGCCCTTCCTTTGAATAAAGGCAGGTGTCGAAATAAAGCTGGCGCAGTTCGTCATCAAATTCCTTGCCGCGCCGCCACGACCCGGCGCGGAAACGGCCGATCTGATAGGGAATCGCGCCGCCGCCATGCGAAATGATGATTTTCAGCGTCGGGAAATCCTTGAACACATCAGATTTGAGCAGCGACATCACGGCGACGCTGCCTTCATTTATAAATTTCAGCGTATAGCTCTCACGCGGATGGCAGCAGCCCGCCGAATGGATCAGCGCCGGAACATCCAGCTCGACCAGCTTTTCATAGATCGGATACCAGAAACGATCGCCCAGCCCCGGCGGGGGAATGCCATCGCCCTCGGTTGGATCAGGATTGAGGATACAGCCGATAAAGCCGAGTTCATTGATGCAGCGTTCCAGCTCCTCGACGCAATTTTCAGGCGAGGTGTCCCGGAATTGCGGCAGTCCGGCGACACCCTTCAGCCGGTCAGGAAACATCTGGCACTGCTGATGGATCAGATTATTGCAATAGCGCGCCCAGTAAAGCGGCACGCCGGCGGGACCAAGCGAATGCAGCTGCAGATAGGGGCGCGGCGAGAGAAACTGCACGTCCGTGCCCACCTCATCCATTTTCGCCAGCAGCCCAAGCGCGGTCTTCTCTGCCTCTTCATCCGAAGGCAGCGTTCCCGGCTGAGGCGGATTGTTGCGCGAACCGGCCAGCGTCGCCATTTTCGCGTAATTGGCATTGGTCATGATGACATGGGCATGGGCATCGATAATCATGGCTATTCCTTTGCAAAGGCAAGAACGTCGAGCTGGACCAGCACCGCACCGCGCAGCGGCATCACCTGGGCATGGCGGGCGGGCCGATGGGCGGGGTCAGGGAAATATTCCAGCCACACTTCGTTGATCGCATCGCGGGCACCATCATCCTTCACATAGAAGGTGATCTTGGCGACATCGCCCATGTCCATGTCCGCCTCGGCCAGCACCAGCTCCAGATTGCGGAAACAGTTGCGAACCTGCCCGGCAGCATCTTCGGGCATGATCCTGGTCTCGCCATCGCGGCCCATAATGCCCGATGTCGCCAGCAGGCTGCCGACCCGGCAGGCGAGCGGAATGGGCTGGGGATGCTTGATCGATTCGATGTTTATGCTGCGCTGGCGCATCGCTGTCCGTCCTTGATTTTCGGGCCTGTCCCTATTTCCACTCGGCAAAACATACGCCGGTTCCGGTTCCGGCCTCGGTCCGGTAGCAGGGCATGTAATCGCACCGCACCAGTTCAAGATGATCGCAGGCCCCGGCTATGGTGATCCAGTTGCGTATTTCGGAATTGCCAGAATTCAGCTTGGCGCGATCAATGGCCCGCATCGCATCATAGTCACGCGCCTGCATGGCCGCGATCAGCCCCCGGTCGAGATCTTCGTCCACGGTGAAGTGGCTGAGTCCGCCCGAGGCGATGATGCCCACCGAAATGTCCTCCGCATAGCTCTCCACCGCGTCGCGAATGGCCTTGCCAAGCGCCAGACAGCGGGCCGGGGTCGGCTGGTTTGGCGGATAATAGGTGTTGAGCGCCACAGGCACGATCGGCATGGGCTGGGTCTCGTCCATCAGCTTGCGGTGGATGAACCCGAAGGCATGACCCTCGCCCGCACCCTCAGGCAGGCGATTGCTGGTCGCGATATCGAATTCGGCATCGATCAGGCTGGCAATCATGTGGCGTGCCAGCGGAGCATCGACGGGGAAATGCGTCTCCCCCTCATCGACATAATATCCGCCGCGCGCGCGTTGCCACCATGCCAGCGGATTGGGATTGGCCTTGTGCCGGGGACTGTTGCGGATCGTTTCGCCATAATAGACGAGGATGCTCGGCAGATTATCCTCGTGATAAAGCTCTTTCTGGTCGTCGCCCACGACGATCAGCACATCGATGCCCGAAGCGGCGATGGCCGCACGCATCTGCTCCAGTCCCAGCTGCGACTCGACAAACCTCCTGTCGAGCATGTCGGGTACAATCTGCCCGGCCACGGCAACATCGGCATCGGCCAGCAGACTCTCATAGGTGGCGGGCTGCCCGGCCTTGTCGAGAAACTTGCCGGTTGCATCGCGTTCGACAAATTTCGCCCAATCTTCCTGCTCGGTATTGAGCATCGGGGTATGCGAAGTGCCAAATCCGTGGGTCAGTCTAGCCATGGTCTTTCCCGTCCCCTCTGGCGCAGAAATGCGCTTGCGGCTTCCGGCCCGTCATAAAGGCCATAAATATGAACTATAGGAGTTCGTCTAGCAGCAAGGCTTATTCCATGCAACCGCCTATGCGCCAGATTTCCAAGCGGCGCATGTCAGGCCAGTTCGGACCGCACCTCTGCATCATGCTCGCCCAGCAGTGGCGGATGCCGATGATATTCCAGCGGCGCATTGGCAAAACGCATCGGGCTGGCCAGCATCGGCAGCTTGCCGGCATTGGGATGCTCCAGATGGATCAGCATGTTGCGATGGATTGCCTGAGGGTCGGCCAGAATATCCGGCACGGTGTTGATCGGCGCACAGGGCACCCCGGCAGCCTCCAGCCGCGCAACCCAGCCCGCCATGCCATCGGCCGCCAGAGCCTCCTCGATCTGCGGCATCAGCGAATCCAGATTCGTCACCCGATCACCATTGGTCCGGTAGCGGGGATCGCTGGAAAGGTCCGGACGGCCGATCACATCGCAGAATTTCACATATTGGCCGTCATTGCCGACAACGATCACGACATAGCCATCCTTACAGGGAAACACGTCCTGCGGCTGGATATTGGGATGCCGGTTGCCGCTGCGCCGGGGCACATTGCCCGATCCGAAATAATTCTGCGCCTGGTTGCACAGCGATCCGACCATCACGTCGAGCATGCCGATATCGATATATTCGCCCTCGCCGGTTTCGTTGCGGCGGGCGACCGCCGCCAGGATCGCGATGGAGGCATACATTCCGGTCATCAGGTCGACAATCGGCACGCCAACCTTTTGCGGCCCCGCGCCGGGATAGCCATCCGCCTCTCCGGTGACACTCATCAGGCCGCCCATGGCCTGTATCATGAAGTCATAGGCGCTCTGTCCGGCACGCGGACCATCCTGTCCAAAGCCGGTGATCGAGCAATAGATAATGTCGGGCCTGATCGCCTTGAGCGAAGCATAATCCAGCCCGTATTTGGCAAGGCCGCCCGCCTTGTAATTTTCCAGCACGATGTCCGAGCGCGCCGCCAGCGCCTTGACCAGTTCCTGACCCTGTGCAGTCGACAGATCGGCACAAACCGAACGCTTGCCGCGGTTGCAGGCCAGATAATAGCCCGCATCGCCCTTGCCGCCCGCCCCGTCATCCAGAAAGGGCGGCCCCCAGCTGCGCGTATCATCGCCCGCACCGGGCCGCTCGACCTTGATGACGTCGGCGCCCAGATCAGCCAGAATCTGGCCTGAAAACGGGCCTGCAAGAATGCGGCTGAGATCAAGAACCTTGAGATGCGACAGCGGACCAGCCAAATTTCATTCCTTCCGGTAAATGTCAGTCAAGCGCAGGGCGCGTAGCGATGGCGCTCTCGCGCATCTCGAATGCTGCGGCCCATTGCGACAGCCTGTTGCGTCCCGCCCGCCAGTCGAGCCACGCGAAACGCAGGTCGAGATAGGCGAGCGCCACTCCCGCCGCGATCTGCCCCAGGTCGAGCGTCTTCGGCCAGCTCCCGACCTCCGCCTCCATGGCATCCAGCGCGCAATCAGCCTTGATGCGATAGGCGCTGTTGAGCGCGGCGCTCTGTTCAGTTTCCGGACGCAGCCCCTCCTGCCGCCAGACGAGAATGGCATCGAGCATGCCATCGGCAAAGGCCTGGCGGTGCAGGACGTCAAACCGTTCCGGTCCCGAGCCGGGAAGCAAGGCATGATTACCCGAAAAAGCGAGCAGATATTCGCAGATCACCGGCGAGTCGCACAGGGTGTTGCCATCGCTGAGTTCGAGCGCCGGGATGGTGCCCAGCGGATTGCGTTTCATATAGGCAAGATCGGGTGCCAGCCGGTCCGCGACGGTACGCTGGAATGTCACCTGTCCGGCCAGTCCGCATTCATGGATGACCATCGCAACCTTGCGCACAAAGGGCGATTTCGGGCTCCAGTGAAGCAGTTTCGGCGCTGCCAGAGACTGCCCGGGCGCGCCATGCGTCGCTTCTATTTCAGTCATGCCGGATCATCGCCTTGCGTCATAGGGCTATTAAACTGACCTTTTGAAGTTTGTCAAAGCAACTGCCCCGCGTTCGTTTTTCGATGATGGATTGCGCGCGACCAAAACAACCGGCTGACAATGGCCATGTATGTCTCGTCATATGAGATTTGCCCCGGCGCGATTGGCTGCTATGAACAGATTTATGACTGATAGCACAGCAAGGCTGGAGCAGCCCTTGGCCGCCAATATGCGGGGCATACCCCGTTATATGCAACTCAGCACCCTGTTCAGGCGAATCATCGCATCGGGGGAATGGCAGGTCGGATCGCAAATCCCCACGGTCGAGGAACTCGCCAATGAATATGGCGTGGCGCGGGCCACAGTCAGGCAGGCGCTGGGCATTCTGAACGATGAAGGGCTGATCGAACGCTTCCGCGCCAAGGGCACGTTCGTCACCTATCGCCCGCAGGAACAGCTGTGGTGCGAGGTGGAGACCGACTGGTCGGGCCTGTTGCGCTCGCGCCCCGGGGCGACGATCGAGCTGCTCGACGAGGAGTCGGGCCAGCAGCCCCCAGTGCTTGAGGATGATGGCGAACGGGCACGCAGCTATCGCCGCTTTCGCCGCAGGCACTGGCGCGAAGGCAAGCCCTTTCTGATCGCCGATACCTGGCTCGACGAATCGTTGTGCAAAAAGGTCAGTCGCGAACATCTGACCACCAAGACTGCGCTCAACCTGCTGGCCGGAATTCGCGGCGTCAATGTCGCGGATGCGCGGCAATCGCTGACCATCGGCGCGGCGGACATGATCACCGCGCAGATGCTGCAAGTGCCGCTCAATGTGCCCGTCGCCAATGTCCATCGCACCGCCATTTCGGATAGTGGCAGGCTGATCATGGTGTCCGACGGCATCTATCGCGGCGATGTCGTGCGCCTGGATATCAAGCTGAAATAAGGCGAATTCTGCAGGAAATCGACCAGCATGGTCCGGGATCGCCTGAACGCTATCGACAAAGGTCATAAAACCGGTTTATACGTCTTTTAAACCGGTGGCCAATGCCTCGTCAGCCACCTGAACCGATTGTTCCCGGCGCCCTCCCGGCGCGAAGCAGGTGGAGCCCGCATTGCCCCGTATCCCCTTTCCGGAACCCGAAACCATGACGCCCGATCAGCGGCGGGTACACGATTCGATCATATCCGGACCGCGAGGACGCATTGTCGGTCCGCTTCGCGCGGCGCTGCATAATCCTGAACTGGCCGATCACTGGCAGAAGCTGGGAGCGCTGCTCCGTTATGGAACATCGCTGGAGGCGCGGCACAGCGAACTGGCGATCCTTGTCACCGCGCGCGCCTGCAACAGCTCCTTTGAATGGTTTCAGCATGAACAGCCGGCCCTGGAATCCGGGCTGTCGGCCGCGATCATAGAATCGATCCGCACAAGGCAGACACCCGAATTTCAGGACGGTCCAGACCGGATCATCCACGATTACGCCCTGCAGCTTCTCCAAAACCACACCGTCGAGGAAACCACCCATCAAGCAGTGTGCGGCCTTTACGGCGCCAAGGGCGTCGTCGAGCTGACAGCCCTGATCGGATATTACACGCTGGTTGCGATGACGCTCAACGCCCATGGCTTTGAATTGCCCGAGGGTGCGACCGATCCCTTTGGCGATGCGCCATGAAAGCAGTCAATCCGCGCCCCGCGAACCGATCAACCCATAGACCGAACGGAACTGGACCAGGCAAGAGACGATGCTGAGCGAAGAGAAGAACCGCCAATTCACGCAGGTAAGCCGGGGCACGCCCATGGGCGAATTGCTCCGCCGCTACTGGATGCCCATCGCCGCCGAAAGCGAGCTGGACGACCATCCGGTCAAGGCCGTTCGTCTGATGGGCGAGGATCTGGTGCTGTACCGCGACCTGAGCGGGCAGCTGGGCCTAACCGACCGTCACTGCCCGCACCGGCGCGCTGACCTTTCCTTCGGCTTTGTCGAAAAATGCGGGCTGCGCTGCAACTATCATGGCTGGCTGTTCGATGAGAACGGGCAGTGCCGCGAGCAGCCATTCGAGGACATGGCGTTCAACGATAACCCGAATATCCGCGCCAAGGTGAAGATTGCCGCCTATCCGGTCCGCGCGCTGGGCGGGATGATCTGGGCCTATCTCGGCCCTGCCCCTGCCCCCGAGCTTCCCGAATATGAGGCGTTCAGCTGGCCCAACGGGTTCCGCCAGGTCATCCTCTCGGATATCCCCTGCAACTGGGCGCAATGCCAGGAAAACTCGATTGATCCGGTTCATTTTGAATGGATGCATGCCAATTGGAGTGTTCGCCTGAAGGGACAGGAAGGCCCTTATGGCCCAAGGCACCTCAAAATCGGCTTCGACGAATTCGAGCATGGTTTTGTCTACAAGCGGGTTCGCGAAGACACTGACGAGGAGCATGATCTGTGGTCGGTTGGCCGGACTCTCTTGTGGCCGGTCGGCATATTTCTGGGCGATCACTTCGAATGGCGCGTGCCGATCGACGATGAGAACACCCTGTCAATCGCCTGGTCATTCCAGCGCATGCCGGTGGAGAGCGAGCCCTTTGTCCAGAAGAGCATCCCCTATTGGCACGGTCCGGTGGTCGATGAGCGCGGCAAATGGATTTCCAGCCATGTGATGAACCAGGATTTCATCGCCTGGGTCGGCCAGGGCACAATTGCCGACCGCACCAAGGAACAGCTGGCGCGCAGCGACCTAGGCATTGGCATGTTCCGCCGCCAGATGTTCGAGGACATGGCGAAGGTAGCAAAGGGCGAGGACCCGAAAGGCATCATCCGTGACCCCGCCAAGGCCAGCAAGGTCCCGCTGCCGCTGGTGCATGCAGATCGCTATGATCGCGGCCTCACCCGTGAGGAGCTGATCGCCCATCCGGTGCTCGGCCGCCATCTCAGGGGCTATCCCTATCAATATGGCCAGCCTCCCGAACTGCTTCGGGAGATATGGGATGCGGCAGGCGTGACCGCCGAGCAGCTGGGGCTGGAACCGGAAGCGGTTCCGGCTGAATAAGGAAAGAAGCAATATATGAGCGAAACAATCGAGCGCAGCTGTGTCAGGGTCGAGTTTGACGAGGGCATTGCCTGGGTCATCCTGAACCGGCCCGACAAGCGCAATGCGATGAGTCCTGCGCTGAACAGCGAAATGGTCGAGATTCTGGACGAACTCGAACTCGATGAGCGCGCCGAGGTGATCGTCCTTACCGGTGCCGGCGATTCCTTCTCGGCGGGCATGGACCTCAAGGAGTATTTTCGCGAGACCGAGGGGCTGCGCCCCGCCGAAGTGCGGCGCATTCGCCAGACCGCCTATAACTGGCAGTGGCGAAAGCTGATGTTCTATGAAAAGCCGACCATCGCCATGGTCAATGGCTGGTGCTTTGGCGGCGCCTTCACGCCGCTGGTTGCCTGTGACCTCTCCATCGCCGCCGATGAGGCGACCTTCGGACTGTCCGAAATAAACTGGGGGATCATTCCCGGCGGCAACGTCACCAAGGCCGTGGCGGACCGGATGCGCCCCACCGACGCGCTGATGTACATCATGACCGGGCGCACCTTTGACGGACCGGAGGCGGTGCGCATTGGCCTCGTCAATGAATCGGTGCCGCTGGCCCAGCTCAAGGACCATGTACGTGCCCTGGCCAGGGAATTGCTCGGCAAGAACCTGACAGTGCTCAACGGCGCGAAGACGGCATTCAAGATGGTCCGTTCCATGACCTGGGATGCGTCATCGGAATATCTGACCACAAAGGCGGCCCAGGTCAGGCAGACCGACGCCAGCAACGGAAAAACAAAGGGAATGTCCCAGTTCCTCGACGACAAATCCTATCGTCCCGGACTGGAGACATACCGAAAGGACGGATGAAAGGATTGGCAGCATGAAACTCCATTGGTCCCCTGCATCTCCCTATGTCCGCAAGGTAATGGTCTGCGCGCATGCGCTGGGCCTCTCCGACCAGATGTACTGGGTTCGCAGCCGGGTCGCGCCGACGCGCACCAATGTGCAGCTGATGGAGGAAAACCCTCTCAACAAGATACCCACGCTGGTCACCGATGATGGCCAGGTCCTGTATGATTCGCGCGTCATCTGCGAATATCTGGACATGCTGGCCGGGGGCGGCATGCTGTTTCCCGCCGATCCGGACCGGCGCTGGCAGGCATTGACCTGGCAGGCACTGGCCGACGGACTGGCCGATATCGCAGTCGCCCGGCGCGACGAATATTATCGGGGCGACGGCCATCGCTCCATCGCCCATCAAAAGGCCTTTGCGACCAAGATGACCGCTGCGCTGGACCTGATGGAGCGCAGCGCACCCGCCCTGCAAAAATGCGGACTCAACATCGGCACCATAGCCATTGGCGTTGCGCTGGGTTATCTGGACTTCCGCCCGGTTGGCGAGGCATGGCGCGAGGGACGCCCTGCCCTGTCAGCCTGGGAGGCGGAATTCTCGCAACGTCCGGCCATGCTGGCAACCCCGCTCAAGGATCAGGGAGCACCGCCGAAAATTCCTTTCTACACAATGGAGTAATTTGTGACCGGCAAGCTTTCTGGACGTACCATCCTGATTACCGGAGCCAGTTCCGGGATTGGCGCGGCTGTTGCGCGCAGCTTTGCGGCAGAGGGCGCGCGCCTCATCCTCGCGGCCCGTCGCAGGGAAAAGCTGGAGGCGCTGGCGGCCGAGCTGGGCGATGCAGAAATCCTGATCCGCCCCACCGACGTGACGCAGGAAGAAGACGTCAAGGCATTGTTTGCCGAGAGCGAGGCCTTTGGACCGGTCGACATGCTGGTCAACAATGCAGGCTCCACCACCCATGGCGCAGCTGTCGACATGACCATGGAAACCTGGCGCGCGACGATCGAGCTCAACCTGACAGCAGGATTTCTGTGCGCACGCGAGGCTTTGCGTGTCATGATCCCGCGCAAAAGGGGCCGCATCATCAATATCGGCAGCATTTCCGCGCAGGTGCCGCGCAACAACGCAATTGCTTATACCGCCAGCAAATATGGCATGGAGGGGCTGACCCGCGGACTTGCACTGGAGGCGCGCGAGCATGGCATCACTGTCTCCATCGTTCTCCCGGGATCGACGGTGAGCGAGCTTGCCGGCCAGCCTGAAGACCTTTCCCGTGTCGGCGACAAGACCATGGCCGGGACCACCGTCGCCAGTGTGATACTCACCATGGCGGCGATGCCGGACGATGCCAATCTGCTGACCGCCACGGTCCTGCCCATAGCGCAGCCCTATCTGGGTCGCGGCTGAATCGACCCTGACGAAGGACTCCTTCCCATCATGACTGCATCCGATCCCAACATCGACAGGCTGGCGGCGATTGATTGCTGTGCGCTGTCCGACGCGCTCGACAGCCTGCAGCTTGCCGGTGCCGTCACTCATTTGCCGCAGCGGTCAGGCCAGGGCCGGATTGCCGGACGCGCCGTGACATTCAAGGTCGCACCGGGCGATCCGCCACCGGGTCCGCCCCGCCATCTGGGCACCGCAGCGATAGCGGCAAGCGATGCGCAGTCGATCATCGTCGTCGAACAGACGAGCGGGGTCGAGGCCGGATGCTGGGGCGGGTTGCTGACGCGGGGCGCGATCATGCAGAAGGTACGCGGCGTGGTCGCCGACGGTCCGGTTCGCGATATCGACGAAGCACGAGACCTCGGCTTTCCGATATTCGCAAGCCGCACCACCAGCTTCACCGCGCGCGGGCGCATCGTCGATCAGGGGACGAACATTCCGGTCAGCATCGGCGGCGTCACGGTGAATCCGGGCGACTATATCGTCGCCGACAACAGCGCGACGATCATCATCAGCCCGGACAATATCGACAGGGTGCTGAAAGCCGCGGAAGCAATCGTTGCACGCGAACAGGCAATGATCCGCGCCATTGAGGCTGGAACGCCTATTGGTGAGGTCATGGGCGGGAATTACGAACATATGCTGAGCGAAGAACTGTGATGGCCGACATTACCGACAATAATGTAGCCCGCGCCGCCCGGCTCGATACCGCCACGCTCAGCGACGCGCTGGACCGACTGGGTATTGTCGGCCAATGCTATCGCATATCGCCGCGCGATCCGGGCTTCGCGCTTGCTGGGCGCGCCTTTACGATGCTGTGCGGTCCGGCCTCAACACCGCCCGGAACGGTAGGCGATTTCATCGATGACGTGCCGGCAGGGCATGTCGTGGTGATCGACAATGGCGGTCGCGACGATGCGACCATCTGGGGCGACATTCTGACCGAGATTGCGCATCGGCGGGGACTTGGCGGGACGGTCATTGACGGCATCAACCGCGATATCGCGCTGTGCCGCGAGCTCGGCTATCCCGTATTCAGCCGAGGCAACTGGATGCGCACCGGCAAAGACCGGGTGCAGGTCGAAAAGATGCAATGTCCGGTGAATATCGGCGGCGCACGCGTATCACCAGGCGATATCTTGCGCGGCGATGCCGACGGCGTCGTCGTTCTGCCCGCCGAGCATGAAGCTGCCGTGCTGGATGCCGCCGAAGAAATCCAGGCGGCCGAGGAAAATATCCGCGCCGCCTGTCGCGGGGGCATGCGGCTCGATGAAGCGCGCAAGGCGTTCAAATATCACTCGCTCCAGTCCCGCCCCAAGGCCTGAACGGACAGTCTCAAGCCAGGCCCGCAACTATTTCCAAATCACCACATGCCTGTCGAAGTGACGTTGACGTCCCCAAATGATGAAACGTCATTCCCGAGCAGGCGGGAATCCAGGTCACTCCGATTCACAATGTGACGATGCAGGAACTGGATTCTGGCCTTCGCCGGAATGACGGAGCTTGAAAACGCAATGCTGTTCTCCGGCCTTGACCTACAGCGACTGAAAACGGCCCCAGTCCTTGTCCGATAGCCGTACGGTGACATGGCGGCGACCGGCCTTGTCCTCGCTTGAAATGACAAGGCCGTGCGCGTGCAGCCATGCGAGCTTCTGCCCTTCGTCGAGATCAAGATCGATCTCGCGGACCCGGTTGCCGGCCACCAGCAATTGGGAAACCCGGTCGAACAGCGCATCAACCCCTTCCCCGCTGAGCGCAGACACCGGACAGACTGGCACATCGCCATGTACCGTGGACAACAGCGCTTCGCGATCTTCTTCGCCGACCAGATCCCATTTGTTCCACGCATCGATCAGCGGGATCAGGCGCTGTTCGGGCGCGCTATCATCACTTTCGTTCGTCCGGTTGATGCCCAGTTCGGCAAGGATTGCGAGCACCTCCGCCTTGTGCGCGGCGGTATCGGGATGCGAAATATCGCGAACATGGATGATGAGGTCAGCCGAAAGCACTTCCTCCAGCGTCGCGCGGAACGCGGCGACCAGCTGGGTGGGAAGATCGGAGACAAAGCCCACCGTGTCCGACAGGATTGCCTTGTCCAGCCCCGCCAGCGAAATCGCTCGCATTGTCGGATCGAGCGTTGCGAACAGCAAATCCTCCGCCATCACCTGCGAAGCCGTGGCGCGGTTGAACAGCGTCGACTTGCCCGCATTGGTATAGCCGACCAGCGCAATCACCGGCCATGGAGCCTTTTGGCGACGTTCGCGATGCAGGCCCCGCGTGCGCTTCACTTGTTCCAGCTCGCGGCGCAGCTTGGCCATGCGCGAACGGATCATCCGCCGGTCAGCCTCGATCTGGGTTTCGCCGGGGCCGCCCAGAAAGCCAAAGCCGCCGCGCTGGCGCTCCAAATGGGTCCAGCTGCGCACCAGCCGTCCTGCCTGATAATCGAGATGTGCAAGCTCTACCTGCAATCGCCCTTCAGCCGTGGCGGCACGTTCGCCAAAAATTTCGAGGATCAGGCCGGTGCGGTCGATGACCTTGCATTCCAGCCGGGTTTCCAGATTGCGCTGCTGGATCGCACTCAGCGACCCGTCGACAATGACCAGCCTGGCCTCGTGCTGGCGCGCCATGGTGGCGATGGTGTCGACCTGGCCGCCGCCGAACAGCGATGCCGGATGCGGCGAGCGCACGCGAAAGGCGCGCGCCTCGCGAACATCAAGACCGATGGCAAGGGCCAGCCCCTTCGCCTCCTCCAGCCGTGCTTCGCTGTCGATATGACGCCGGTCGGGCAGATCGGGATAGACGATGATCGCGCGGTCACCGCGCGCCAGATCGCGGCGTTCGGTATCAGTCAATCGTCGTCCGTATCGCCGTCTTCGTTCCAGTCGCCGCTCAGGTCCACCGGACCATTGGGCTGAATGGTCGACACCGCATGCTTGTATGCAAGCTGTGCCATGCCCTCGCGCTCCAGCAACATGCAGAACAGATCGAAGGCGGCAACCTTGCCCTGCAGCATCACGCCATTGATCAGGAACATCGTTACCGGAACGCCTGAATCGCGCACGGCCTTCAGGAATATCTCCTGAAGCATTTTCGGCTTGCGGCCATTGGCCCCGCCATTGCCAAGCTCTGCAAAGGCAGAGAGATCCATGGGCTGCGCCGGCATGATCGTCGAAATGGCATGCTTGTAGACAAGCTGCGACTGGCCATCACGCCGCAGCATGACGGAGAAATTGTCAAACCATGTCACAATGCCCTGCAGCTTCACGCCCTTGACGAGGAACATGGTGACGGGTGTCTTTGATTTTCGGAGACTGTTGAGGAACAGGTCCTGGATATTTTGCGCCTTTTCGGTCATTTGCGACCCCCGGTCTTGGTGGCCCTATTGCCACAATGTCTGTGAGAGATAACTCAATATCCTTGATCGGCCAAATGAAAATCCGCCCAAAAATTGCTGTTACCGTAACGCAAACCAAGCGATTCCCCTGCTAATTCAGTTATTTGCAACTGACAGGCTGATTTGTGCATTCCGGATGCCGTTGGTTTCTATCGATCGTTGAGGCCAAGGAGCTTGAGCTTGCGATGGAGCGCGGACCGCTCCATGCCGATAAACTCGGCAGTTTTGGAAATGTTCCCGGAAAAACGCTTGATCTGGATTTTCAGATATTCACGCTCGAAATTTTCCCGCGCCTCGCGCAGCGGCACACCCATCAGGCTGGAGATTCCCACCGACCGGGTATCGCCGCCCTGCATCAGTTCAGGCGGCAACATGTCCAGCTCTATGGTCTGCAGCCTGCCGCGCGGCGCCAGGATGATGGTCCGCTCGATCATGTTGCGCAGCTGGCGGACATTGCCCGGCCAGTTATAGCTTTGCAGCGCCGCCAGCGCCTCGCTGGAGATTTCCGGCGGACGGATGGCGTGTTCGCTGGCGAACCGGGCCAGATAATGCTCGACCAGCGAAGGTATGTCGTCGCGCCTTTCGGACAGGGCGGGGATCGCGACAGGAACGACGTTGAGCCTATAGAACAGGTCTTCGCGGAACCGCCCCTCCTGGATTTCACTCTCCAGATTGCGCGAGGTCGCCGAAACAAAGCGTACATCGACCTTCACCTGCCGCGTCGCGCCGACCCTGGTAAAGCTCTGGTCGGTCAGCACGCGCAGGATCTTTGCCTGAGTCGACAGCGGCATATCGGCGACTTCATCGAGGAACAGCGTTCCGCCATGGGCCTTTTCGAGGAGGCCGGGCGATGCCAGCTTGCCCTGCTCCTCCACGCCAAACAGTTCCTGTTCAAAGCGTTCAGGCGTCATCCGCGCCGAATTGACCGATACAAAGGCGGCATCAGCCCTGCCGCTCCAGCCGTGGAGCAGGCGCGCGGCGACTTCCTTGCCGACCCCCGCAGGCCCGGTAATGAGCAGGCGGCTGCCGCTGCTCGCCACCCGTTTCAGCGTGGCCCGCACCGCATTGATCGCACTCGATGTGCCGGTCAGCTCATCCGACACGCCCAGCTGTTCGCGCAGCCGTTCATTTTCGCGCCTGAGCCGGTCGGTCTCGGTAGCCCGGGATACCAGCAGCAGCAGCTTTTCCGCCTGGAAAGGCTTTTCGATAAAGTCATTGGCACCACGCGAGATTGCCGACACGGCGGTATCGATATTGCCATGGCCCGAAAAGATGATGACCGGCAAATTGGGGTCGCGTGCCTTGATCTCATCCAGCAGTTCCAGCCCGTCGAGCTTGCTGCCCTTCAGCCAGACATCGAGGAGCACCAGCGACGGACGGCGCTCGTCAATTTCCTGCAGAGTCTGGTCACTGTCCCCTGCCTGGCGGGTCAGATAGCCTTCATCGTCCAGAACCCCGCAAACCAGGTCCCGGATATCGGGTTCATCATCAACAACTAGAATATCAAGTGGCATGGGATCAGGCGTTTCCTTGCTCTGTCATCGTGTCTTTTTCGGCCTCGTCTGAATGTGCGGGCCTTGCCGAAGGATGAATATCGCTCAGCGCCACCTGGCGCAGCGTGCGGACATTGAAATGCAGCGTCACCCTTGTGCCGTTCGCGCTATTGGGCTCGAACAGGATTTCGCCGAAATGCTCCTCGACAATCTTCTTGACGATGGCGAGGCCGAGGCCAGTGCCCTTTTCACGCGTCGTCATATAGGGCTCGACGATGCGGTCACGGTCGGCGGGAAGGCCAATGCCGTTATCGTCCAGCGTCAGCCTGTAATCATCGCCCGTGCGGGTCAGCCGGGCGACAATCTCGCCCTTTGGCCCATCCTGTCCGGCATCGGCCAGCCGCGCCTCAATGGCTTCGACAGCATTTTTGATGATGTTGGTGATAGCCTGGCCGATCTGGCGGCGATCACAGTAAATCTCGCCCTCGTCCATCTCGCCTTCCAGGGTGAAGGCGATGTCGGCATGGGCAACTTCCTGAAGGAAAATCGCCTGGCGGACCAGATCGAACAGATTCTCCTCGCGAAAGACCGGTTTCGGCATCCGCGCAAAGGATGAGAATTCATCGACCATATTGCGCAGATCGCCGACCTGGCGAACGATGGTTTCGGTCAGCTGGACGAACACCTGGTCATCCGGATCGATCTGCTTGCCATAGCGGCGCTTGAGGCGCTCGGCGGCGAGCTGGATCGGCGTCAGCGGATTCTTGATCTCATGCGCAATGCGGCGGGCGACATCGGACCAGGCCGCCTGACGCTGATCGAGCAATTGCTGGGTAATATCCTCAAAGGTGATGACCTGCCCATAGGCTCCATGGGCGATCTTCACCGCCAGGGTCAGCAATTCGCCTTCCACCGCGAACTGGATGATCGATGCCCCCATATCCTCATCCACCAGCCGGGCGAGCTGAGGCGCAACCTCGCGCAGCGGCCTGCCCTGCAAATTGCTCTCGGAAGGATGAAGCAGCTTCTTGGCGCTGGAATTGATAAGCCGGATCGTGCCGTCTGTCCCCACCGAGACGACACCGGCTGTCACCGATTCAATCACCGCCTCGGTAAAGGCGCGCCGGTTATCGAGCAGGCTGTTGGCGTTGATCAGCGCGGAGGTCTGCGCATCCAGCCGCTCGGCCATGCGATTGAACGCCCGACCCAGCATGCCGACTTCATCGGTACGGCCCGTTCCCTCGACCCGGGTCGCGAAGTTGCCGGTGCTGATCTCTCGGGCAGCACCCACCAGATCGGTCAACGGCCGCACCATGCGGTCGGCAAATCGCAGCGCGACCCACAGCGCAATGCCGACCAGCAACAGCGAGGCCAGGAACAGCGCGATGTTGAAGCGGACCTGCAAAGACTGGGATCGGGCATAGAGCGCTTCATAGTCGGTGAGCACCGTCTGCGCGCGCTTCCACTGGCTGAGCGCAAGCTGGTTCGATGCGCGCGCAGCATAGAGATAGATCTTGGCGTCGCGGTCCAGTGCGGTCACCACCTCGATGCGGTCGGCACCTGCGGAAACCACCATATCCTTGCCGCTGTTCAGCTGGGCAACCACCTGCGGCGTAACCCGGTCAGCCGAGGCACGATTGTCGGGGTCGATGATCGCGGCGGTCCGGATCACACCGTCCTTGCCGATTTCGACGATCGCCGATTCATTGAGCTTCCGGCTCAGCACCTGGAAGATATAGGCTTCGGCAAATTCAGGGCTGTCGATGCGGGTTTGCGACAGATATTCGCGCAAATCGCTGGCCATCGCCACGGTTTCCGCACTGACGTCGCGGCGGCTTTCTTCATAATAGCCGCGCGCCAGGTCATTGGCGTTCTCCAGCATCGTTCGGGCACGGTCCGAAAACCAGAACTCCACGCCATATTGAAACAGCAGCGATGCAAAGATGACCACCAGCAGCACCGGGATCGACGAAATGACCGAGAACAGCGCAACGAAGCGCACATGCAGCTGTCCCTTGCCCTGATCGAGCGCATTGGCTGCCCTGCGAACGGCAACGCGCCGCCCGATCAGCGCCAGCAGGGTCATTGCCGGGATCAGATTGGCGACCAGCAGGGTGGCGGTAAGTGGCGCGGACAGCAGCGACTGGCGGGTGCGATGATCCTCGATGATCCACCAGCTCAGCGCCATGACAGCCAGAAGCAGCAGGACTGCGCCAATTTCGAGCCAGGGATAGATGCGCCCGCTGCGCATCAGCACAGAAAGCGTTCGCATCGACCGACGCACAGGGTCAGCTGCTGTTTTCTGGGCACCGGGGGTCTGCATCGTTGCTTCTATACAACAGTTGCGTTGCGGAAAAACAAGCCGATATTTGGGTTCACCGGTATTTCGGCGCTTGCCCGCCCCCGTTCATCGCAGTGTCATGCTGCTATCGCAGCGACAGCGCATCGATATCAAGATCCGACAGTTTCTTGCGCAGCGTATTGCGGTTGATGCCGAGATATTGCGCAGCCCTCACCTGATTGCCGTCGCATTCCTTGAGGATATGGAGCAGCAAGGGCCGTTCGAATTCGGCCAGCGCCTCTGCATAGATATTGCCGTCCGGTCCCGTTCTCTCATCCAGAAATGCGCGGATGGCGGCGTCAAAACCCGCACTCTGCTCCACCGGCTTGTCAGCAGCCGGAACCTCATCGAAAAACCGCCCCAGTGCGTCAGCTCCGATCACGTCGTCGCGGCTGAACACCACTGCGCGAAACACCAGGTTGCGCAATTCACGGACATTGCCGCGCCAGGGCTGGCGCTGCATCAGCTCCATGGCGTCGTCGCTGAAATAGCGGCGCGGCAGGCCTTCCTTGACCGCCAGCGCCAGGAAATGATCGGCCAGTGCCGGCACGTCGCTGGTCCGGTCGCGCAGGGGCGGCAGGTCGATGGGAACCACGTTGATCCGGTAATAAAGATCTTCGCGAAACTGGCCCTCTTCGATCAGCGGTGCAAAGGCTTTGTTGGTGGCCGCGATGATCCGGACGTCCAGCTCTATTTCGCGGTTGCCGCCGACCCGGGTGATCCGCCCGGTCTGCAGGGCGCGCAACAGCCGGGTCTGGGCCTGCATCGGCATGTCGCCAATCTCATCCAGAAACAGCGTGCCGCCATGCGCCTGCTCGAACTTGCCGATGCTCTGCTGGACCGCGCCCGTAAACGCGCCTTTTTCATGACCGAACAGCTCCGATTCGATGAGTTCGGCAGGGATGGCGGCCATGTTCACCGCCACGAACGGCCCCTGCTTGCGATGGCCGAGCTGATGGATCGCCTCGGCGACCAGTTCCTTGCCGGTGCCCGATTCACCCAGGATCAGCACGGAGAGGTCGTTGCGCAATACCCGCGTGATCATGCGATAGACATTCTGCATGGCCAGGCTGCGACCGACCAGCGGCAACTGTCCCTCGCCCTGGGCATCATCCTCGCTGTCGGGAACCGATTTGCGGTTGGCAATGGCCTGGCGCACTGCGTTGATCAGCTCGTCAAGATCGAATGGCTTGGGGAAATATTCAAACGATCCGGCTTCGCTGGCGCGCACTGCCGTATCCAGAGTGTTCTGGGCCGAAAGGATGATGACCGGCAGGTCGGGCTGCTTCTCCAGCGCCTGCGCTAGCGTCGCGATCCCGTCGCCATCGGCTAGCATGACATCGCTCAGCAGCACCGAATATTCCTGTTCGCCCAGCATCCGGTCCCGCGCCGCGACCGAGATACAGTGATCGACCTGATAGCCCTCGGATTCCAGTGCCGCGGTAATGACCTGGCCGATGGCGCGGTCGTCCTCGACCAGCAGGACCGACTGTTTCATGACCTGTTTCGCCTTTCGATTGCCAGCGGCAGGAATATCTTGAAGTTGGTAAGACCCCGGCGCTCGTCGCGATCATGAACAATGCGCCCGTTCATGTCGCGAACCAGCTTTTGCACCAGCGCCAGCCCCAGCCCCTGCCCTGACGGCTTGGTCGTCACAAAGGGAGAGAAAACATCCTCTTTCAGGCTGTCGGGAATACCAGGGCCATTGTCGCTGATGCGCACCTCGACCGGCAGAGACACAAATCGGTTCTCATGCGCCAGCCTGAGGCTGACACCGCTGACAAAACGGGTCGACACGATCAGCCGCGGCTCGGGCCGATCCTTGCAGGCCTCCATGCCGTTGGTCAGCAGGTTGAGGATGATCTGCACAAGGCTCTCATTCACCGCAAGAATTGGCGGAATCGACGGGTCGAATTCGTGCACCACGCTGATTTCGCCCGGATGCGCCGCCTCCAGAATCTCGCAGGCATGAGTGATCGATTCATGGATGTTGCATGCGGCAGGAGGCTGCGACGTCTGGCGCGTCAGCGACTGCATCTGGTCGATCAGCAGGGCGATCCGGTCGACCTCGGTACGGATCAGCTCGGTCAGCCGCCTGCCCTTCTCATCGGCCTGACGCTCGACAAGCTGCGCCGCGCCCTTGATCGCGGCGAGCGGGTTCTTGATCTCATGCGCCAGTATTTCGGGACCGCGAATGGTAAAGCCGTCGGTGGCGTGATCGGCGTCCAGCAGATCGGCTCCCGCCCCTGAATCATTCAGGACCAGCAGCTGCCAGCCGTCATGCTGGCCGATCGGGGCGAGCGAGGCATCGACCCGCCGCCCGATCCTGTCGCCGGTAAACAGCTGGGTATTATGCGCCGCGAAATTGGCATCAGGCTCCATCAGGCCACTGACGATCCGGTCATCCTCGAACCGGACCAGATCGACAATCGACTGGCCGACCATTCGCCGCGCGCTCTGGTGCAGCATGTTTTCAGCGGCCGGATTGGCGGAGTGGACGGTCCGGTCGGGCCGGATCATCAGCACCGCCATGGGCAGGCTCAAAAACTGTGCTGCCAGATCGGGCGGTGTCATGGCGCGCCGCGGCCCGGCTTGTTCAGGCTGCATCGCGGCAAAGCCAGGGTCGGTAGAATTCCCCCAGCATCGCCAGCACCTTGTCCGGATCGTCGATCTGGTTGACCCGGTTGCGAAACTCGGCCGATCCGGCAAGGCCCTTGGTGTACCAGCCGAGATGCTTGCGCGCGACGCGCACGCCGACATCCGCGCCATAATGATCGAGCATTGCCCGATAATGTTCGACAATCAGTGCATATTGCTCGTCAATGCCCGGATCGGGGCGACGCTGGCCAGTGGCGAACCAGTGCATGACCTGGCCCAGCAGCCATGGCTTTCCATAGGCCCCGCGCCCGATCATCACGCCATCGGCGCCGCTCTGTTCGAGCGCAGTTTCGGCATCCTCAATGGAACATATATCGCCATTGGCGATAACCGGCAGGCGCACCCTGTCCTTCACCGAACGGATAAAGCCCCAGTCCGCATGCCCCTTGTACATCTGGTTGCGGGTGCGGCCATGCACAGTGATCAGCTGCGCGCCCAGATCCTCGGCGATATGCGCAAGTTCGGGTGCATTCAGGCTGTCATGGCACCATCCCATGCGCATCTTGACCGTGACCGGCACGCTGACCGCCTTTACCGTCGCCTCGATCAGGCGTGCGGCGAGCGGCAGATCGCGCATCAGCGCCGATCCGGCATCGCCATTGACCACTTTCTTGACCGGACAGCCCATGTTGATGTCGATAATTGCCGCGCCGCGATCCTCATTGAGCTTCGCCGCCTCAGCCATTTCCGCCGGATCGCATCCCGCCAGCTGCATCGAAACCGGTTCCTCGACCGGATGCCAGGCCGCCTTTTGCAGCGATTGCCGGGTTTCACGGATCATCGCCGGGCTGGCGATCATCTCGGTCACGTTGAGGCCGGAACCATAGCGGCGGACCAGCGTCCGGAACGGCATGTCGGTCACGCCGGTCATCGGCGCCAGAATTACCGGCTGGGCGATGGCGATATTGCCGATGGTGATGGGTGAGAGCATGGTCATGGTGCCTAAAATTTAGGCAGCCCATAGTCGGATTGCCGCTGGCGGGCAAGCCCGTCATGGGTTAGGCGGCGTCATTCCGACCATTGCGAACACAGGATGATGAGCGAACCGCATAATCCCCCAATGCCCCGCAGGACCGCACTGATCGTTGCGGCGGGCCGTGGTGAACGGGCGGGCGGGGAATTGCCGAAACAATATCGCCCGTGGCGCGGCCAGCCGATGCTGTGGCACAGCGCCCAAGCATTTGCACAATCCGCGATGTTCGACCGGGTCGTCATTGCGATTGGTGAGGGACAGGATGCCATGGCGCAGCAGGCAGTCGGCGCTCTGGCCAACGCCAGTTTTGTCACCGGCGGCGCGACCCGGCGCGAATCCGTGCTGGCCGGGCTGGAGGCGATAGCACAGATGGACACGCCGCCCGGGCGGGTCTTCATTCACGACGCCGCACGTCCGGGCCTTGGCAGCGCAATGATCCGCCGGCTGGATGATGCCCTGAACAGCCATATTGGCGCTGTGCCTGCCCTGCCGCTGGTCGACAGCATATCGGGCCTGAACGACGCGCTGCTGGGCGAACGCGTCAACCGCGACGAGCTGCGCCGCATCCAGACACCCCAGGCCTTTGATTTCGAGGCAATTCTCGCCGTGCACCGCAACTGGCCCGATGATCTGGAGGCGACCGATGACGCTGAAATGATGCGCCGGGCCGGGCATGGCATCGCGCTTGTCGATGGCGATGAGGCACTCGCCAAGATTACCTTTGCCGAGGATTTTACCCAGGAGTTTCCCCAAATGCCTGCCCCGCAGCGAATTTTCAGGACCGGTTCAGGCTTTGACGTCCATCGGCTGGTTTCAGGCGAAGAACTCTGGCTTTGCGGCATCCGGATCGATCATGACAAGGGTCTGTCGGGGCACAGCGATGCCGATGTCGCGCTGCATGCGATAACCGATGCGATATTGGGAGCTATGGCGCTGGGCGATATTGGAGACCATTTTCCGCCCAGCGATCCGCAGTGGCGGGGCGCAAGCTCGGACCGTTTCCTGGCCCATGCTGCGCGCCTGATCAGGGATGCCGGTGCTAGGATCGAGAATATCGACGCGACGATCATCTGCGAAGCGCCAAAGATCGGGCCGCACCGTCAGGCAATGCGCGAGAGGATTGCGGAGATACTGGACATTCCGGTTGCGAAAATTTCCGTAAAAGCCACCACGACCGAAAAACTGGGCTATACCGGGCGCAAGGAGGGCATTGCCGCCGAGGCAATCGCCACCGTCTCCTTGCCCGATGGTGATCTGGACCAGTGAACGGGAACCAGGATCAGGAGTATGTCGATGATGCGTAAATTTGTTTGTGGAGCAGCGCTTGCCGCGCTTTGCATGGCCCAGGGCGTTGCCGCGCAAAAGCAGGCCGCACCCAAATGCCTGACCCGGCCACAGGCCGAAAAGCTGGTCGTCGCCGTGCTGCCAGCGCTGGTCCGCGGCGCGCAACGCAAATGCGCGGAGCAGGTTGCGCCAACGGCATCGCTCTACACTTCTGGCAATCGCATCACCAAGGTGTTCCAGCCCGCCGCCGATGCCGCCTGGCCCGAAGCGCGCAAAACCCTGCCCATACTGACCGGATCGAATGAGCTGTCCAGCCTTGACGATGTGCTGCTGCGCCCGCTGTTCGAATCGATCGTCGCCGAAGAGGTCGCGGGCAAGTTCGAGGCGGAAGATTGCGATACGGTTGATCAGGTGTTCGACGCGCTGCTGCCTCTGCCGCCCGAGAATTTCGGCAAGCTGTTCGTCGTCCTTTACGATGTCGGCAAGGACGAAAAACCCGGCGAGAAGCGACCCTTCACCATTTGCGCAGACAAGGCCGGCAAGCGCTGAGCCATGGCGGATACACAACAACATCTGCTGCCTGAGTCGCTGGTTGAACTGGCCGGGCGCGTCATCAGCGAAAACGCCGCTGCCGGACGTACCGTAGCGCTGGCGGAAAGCTGCACCGGCGGGCTGGTGACGGCGGCGCTTACCGAGATTCCCGGCAGTTCGGCAGTCGTCAATTGCGGATATGTGACCTATTCCAACCAGGCGAAGATCGACGCCGTCAATGTCAGCGAAGAACTGATCGAGACCTTTGGTGCTGTCTCGGTCGCGGTCGCCTGGGCGATGGCGCGCGGTGCCCTCGCCCGGTCTGGCGCGGACATTGCCGTTGCCATTACCGGCGTTGCCGGGCCAGATGGCGGCACCGATGAGAAACCGGTCGGAACTGTCGTCTTTGCGCGGGCGTTGAAGGACCAGAAGGAAACCGATATCGACGCGGAGCAGAAGCAGTTCGGAAGCACGCTCAGCCGCGCCGAACTCCGCCTACTCGCCGCTCAGACGGCGCTGGAACTGCTGTTGCCGTAAAGCTGGTCGGCGCGATCCTCAAATGCGCCCACCATCTTGCGAAACGCCTTGTCGAAATATTGCCCGGCCAGCATCTCGAACATGCGGTTGCGGAAATTGAAGGCGACATGGAAATCGAGCTGGCAATGGCCGTCGCCGGTTGCCGCGAAATCCCAGCGATTTTCGAGGTTGCGCAACGGCCCGTCGAGATACTCGACACAGATCGACCGGTGCGGGTCCTTCAGCACGCGCGAGGTGAATTTCTCGCGCAGCTGCCTGAAGCCGACGATCATGTCCGCGATCATCTCGCTGTCGCTGTCGCTGCGGATCCGCGTCGCGACGACCCAGGGCAGAAACTCGCCATAGCGTGCGACATCGGCGACAAGCGCATACATGTCCTCCGGCCGATAGGGCAGGATGCGCGTTTCGCGATGTTCGGGCATGTCAGCCCCTGGCCAGCGCTTTGGCGAGCTTTGCGTCCCGCGCCGCCTTCATCTGTGCGAAATCCTCGCCTGCATGATAGCTGGACCGGGTCAGCGGGCTCGATGCGACCTGCAAAAAGCCCTTGGCGCGGGCAATGGCGGCATAGGCATCGAAGGCCGCCGGGGTCACGAAGTCGATCACCTTGGTGTGCTTCGGCGTCGGCTGCAGATACTGGCCCATGGTCAGGAAATCGACATCGGCAGAGCGCATGTCGTCCATAACCTGGTGCACCTCCAGCCGCTCCTCGCCAAGACCCAGCATGATGCCTGACTTTGTGAAGATCGACGGATCAAGCCGCTTCACCATCTCCAGCAGGCGGAGCGAGGCATAATAGCGCGCGCCGGGGCGGATGGTCGGATAGAGCCGCGGCACGGTTTCCAGATTATGGTTATACACATCGGGACGGGCGGCAACGATCGCCTCGACCGCCGCCTCATGCTTGTTGCGGAAATCGGGCGTCAGTATCTCGATGGTGGTCTGCGGCGTCGATTTGCGCAGCGCCTCGATCACCTTCACGAACTGGCCTGCACCGCCATCGGCAAGGTCGTCACGATCCACCGAGGTGATCACGATGTGCTCCAGCCCCATTGCCGCCGCCGCATCGGCAACATGCTGGGGTTCCTTGGCGTCCACCATGCGCGGCATGCCCGTCTTGACATTGCAAAAGGCACAGGCGCGGGTGCAGACATCGCCCAAGATCATCACGGTCGCATGCTTCTTGGTCCAGCATTCGCCGATATTCGGGCAGGCCGCTTCCTCGCACACGGTGTTGAGGTTGAGGTCGCGCATCAGCTTGCGCGTCTCGTTAAAGCCCTTGCTGGTCGGGGCCTTGACCCTGATCCAGTCGGGCTTGCGCTGGCGCGGTGCCCGTTCGCCGGGCAGGTCGATCTTGGTGGCGTCGTTCATGAAGGTGCAGATAGCCTTAGCCCGCCCCTCTTGCCACCCCCAATTTGGAGGCTATAGGGTGCGGCCATGTCCAGTTTCTCCGATCTTCTCGAAGGCTATCGCCAGTTTCGCAGCACCGGCTGGCGTCAACAGCGCGAACGCTGGGAAACGCTGCGCGAGGGCCAGAGCCCTCGTGTCATGATCATCGCCTGCTCCGACAGCCGCGTTGACCCTGCCCAGATCTTCAACACCCGCCCCGGCGAGGTGTTCGTGGTGCGCAACGTTGCGGCGCTGGTCCCGCCCTTTGAGCTGGAGGGCAGCTATCATGGCGTATCGGCGGCACTCGAATTCGCCATCCAGGTCCTCAAGGTCGATGAAGTCGTGGTCATGGGCCATGGCATGTGCGGCGGCTGCCAGGCGGCGCTGACCCAGGAGCTGGCCGATGCCGAGCCCGGCCAGGGCGGCTTTATCGCCAACTGGATCAAGATGCTCGGTCCCGCGCGCGAACAGGTGGTCCGCGAGCATGGCCATGATCCCGACCGTCCGGCATTGCGCGCCATGGAACAGGCCGCCGTGCAGGTGAGCATCGACAATCTGCGCACCTTCCCCTGTGTCCAGCACAAGGAGGCCAAGGGTACGCTGAAGCTGATCGGCGCCTATTTCGCGATCTCCGACGGCATCCTACACCTGCTCGATCATGAAAGCGGCAGCTTCCAGCCTGTGGACTGATCCGGCCGCCGGGGTGGCCAGTGGTCTGTGCGCCTGCTAGATGCAGCCGGCATGCAGACAGGAACACTGATCACCCTCGCCCTTTACTTCATTCTCATGCTCGCCATCGGCCTTTACGCCTGGCGCAAGTCCACCGACGACAGCGAAGGCTATCTGCTGGGCGGTCGCAAGCTGCACCCCGCCGTCGCAGCGCTGTCCGCCGGAGCCTCCGACATGTCGGGCTGGCTACTGTTGGGCCTTCCGGGCGCGCTCTATGTGGCGGGTCTGGTCGAGGCATGGATCGGCATCGGCCTGTTTGTCGGCGCGCTGCTCAACTGGATCATCGTCGCGCCGCGCCTGCGCGAACAGACCGAGCGGCTGGGCAATGCCCTTACCATTCCCCAGTTTCTCGCCAACCGCTTCCCGACCAGGGCAACCGGGCTGCGTCTGGTCAGCGCCGTCATCATCGTCCTGTTCTTCACCGTCTATACCGCCGCAGGTCTGGTCGGCGGCGGCAAGCTGTTCGAGACCAGCTTTGCCGGACTGTTCGGCAATGCCGGGCTCAGTGACTATATGACGGGTATCTGGCTCACCGCCGGCGTGGTGCTGGCCTATACCATGATCGGCGGCTTTCTGGCGGTCAGCCTCACCGATTTCGTACAAGGGTGCATCATGGTGGTGGCGCTGGTGCTGATGCCGCTGGTCGTCATGTTCGGACCGGGCGGCAGCGCGGGCGCATCGCTGGCAGAGGTTCAGCCCGGCTTTCTTGATATCACCCATGGCCTGACGATGATCGGCTTCATATCGGCGGTCGCCTGGGGCCTAGGCTATTTCGGCCAGCCGCATATCATCGTGCGGTTCATGGCTGTACGCAGCGTCAAGGATGTAGCGATCGCGCGCACCATCGGCATGGGCTGGATGCTGGTGTGCCTGCTCGGCGCTATCGGTGTCGGCCTTGCCGGACGCGCCTATGTTGTGCGCAACGGCCTTGCCATCGATGATCCCGAAACGATCTTCATCGTGCTCGCCGACCTGCTGTTCCACCCGCTGGTCACTGGCTTCCTGCTCGCCGCCCTGCTCGCCGCGATCATGAGCACGATCAGTTCGCAGCTGCTCGTCTCGTCCAGTTCGCTGACCGAGGATTTCTATCGGCTGTTCCTGCGCAAACAGGCCAGCGAGCGCGAAATCGTTAATGTCGGGCGACTTTGCGTGCTGCTGGTCGCGATGGCCGCCATCGCCATTGCTGCTGACCCTGAAAGCGAAGTGCTGGGGCTGGTTTCCAATGCCTGGGCCGGTTTCGGCGCAGCCTTCGGGCCTCTCATCATCCTGTCGCTGACCTGGCCGCGCATGACCGCCAATGCAGCGATTGCCGGACTTGTGACCGGTGCCGCCGTGGTGATCGCCTGGATCGCCGCGGGATGGAGCGGCTGGCTTTACGAGATCGTCCCCGGCTTTGCGGCCAGCATGGCGATGATCGTGCTGGTCACGCTGCTGTCACCACGCCACAGCGCTGAACCCGGTCCGCTCGCCAATTGATCTTTCCGCCCGCGCAGCCCATGTTCAGGCCATGACGGAAATGCATCGCAACTCGCCCAACATCGCCCTTCTGATCGATGCCGACAATGCCAGCCATCATGGCATTGATCCGGTGCTGACCGTGCTGGCGGAGCTCGGCACCGTGAATATCCGCCGCGCCTATGGCAACTGGCGCAAGCCTGCGCTCAAGGGCTGGGCCGATCTGGTCCATCGCTTCGGCATAGAGCCGCAGCAGCAGTTCGACATGACCAAGGGCAAGAATGCCACCGACATGAAAATGACCATCGATGCCATGGACCTGCTGTTCCGGGGCCGGGTGGACGGGTTCGGGATCATGAGTTCGGACAGCGATTTCATGCCGCTGGCCATGCGCATCCGGCAGGAAGGGCTGCCGGTCTACGGCTTTGGCAACGCGAAAACGCCCGATGCCTTCAAGCAGTCCTGCAGCCGCTTCATCGATGTCGGCGCGCTGATCGAGGCGCATCGCGATGAAAATGGCCAAACGCAAAAGGCCGATGCCGGGGAACAGGGAAAGCCGGGCGGCGGCAAGCCGGCGGTCGATCAGGCGCTGCTGAAACTGCTGGTCGACGCCTATCAGGCCAGCAAGCGCGATGAGCGCGGCTATGCCTCGCTGAGCGAAGTCGGCAAGATCGCCGGCAACCGCTCCAGCTTCGATGTCAGAAACTACGGTTTTCAGCGGCTGTCGGACATGTTCGAGGCTTCGGACAATTTCAAGACGGAGCGCGATGCAAGCGGCCATCTGCGCGTCAAGCGATTGCGCTGAATGCCCGGATTCACCTGCTGAAATCCCCATGCAGGTTTACACAGTTTACACTGTCCAAAGCGGAAAAACGCTTCCCTTCATGGCGCGCGCAAAATCAGTCTTTTCGGCAATTCGAAAAGTGACGATGCTGTTGCCGACGATGAGAAAGAACCGGCGAACCCTAGGCTCTTGTTTTACCGTATTTTCCGAGTCGTCAGATGTATCCATCTGACTTGAAAATACTCTAACACAGGGCGAGCCCTGTAGGACAGCGCCGCTGTTCCTTCGTCAGTCGCGAGACAGGGACGATGCCCTACCGCGTCAGTTTCTTGTAGGTCATCCGGTGCGGGCGATCGGCCTCGTCGCCCAGGCGGCGGCGCTTGTCTTCCTCATAGCTCTCGAAATTGCCCTCGAACCACTCGACATGGCTGTCGCCCTCAAACGCAAGGATATGCGTGGCGAGCCGATCGAGAAAGAAGCGGTCATGGCTGATGACCACGGCGCATCCGGCGAAGCTCTCCAGCGCTTCTTCAAGCGCACGCAGCGTTTCGACATCAAGGTCGTTGGTCGGTTCGTCGAGCAGCAGCACGTTGCCGCCCTCTTTGAGCATCTTGGCCATGTGGACGCGGTTGCGCTCACCACCCGAAAGCTGTCCGACCTTCTTCTGCTGATCCGGCCCCTTGAAGTTGAACGCGCCGACATAGGCACGGGTCGCGACCTCATGCTTGCCCAGCTTGAAGAAATCCAGACCGTCGGAGATTTCCTCCCAGACGTTCTTTGCACCGTCGAGGTGATCGCGGCTCTGGTCGACATAGCCCAGCCGCACCGTATCGCCGATATCAATGGACCCGTTATCGGGTTCCTCCTTGCCGGTGATCAGCTTGAACAGGGTCGTCTTGCCCGCGCCATTGGGGCCGATTACGCCGACAATACCGCCCGGAGGCAGGGTAAAGCTCAGATCCTCGAACAACAGCTTGTCGCCATAGGATTTGGTCAGCCCCTTGGCCTCGATCACCTTGCCGCCCAGCCGTTCGGGGGTCTGGATAACGATCTGCGCCTTGCCGGGACTGCGGTTTTCCTGCGCCTCAACCAGTTCGTCAAAGGCCTTGATACGCGCCTTTGACTTGGTCTGCCGGGCCGATGGCGAGCGGCGAATCCACTCCAGCTCATCCTTGATCGCCTTTTGGCGCCCTTCATCCTCGCGGGATTCCTGCTCGAGCCGCTTGGCCTTCTTGTCGAGATAGGTCGAATAATTGCCTTCATAGACAAAATATTTTCCGCGATCGAGTTCGAGGATCCAGTTGACGACATTGTCGAGGAAATAGCGGTCATGGGTGACCAGAATGACATTGCCGGGATAGTCGATCAGATGCTTTTCGAGCCAGGAGACGCTCTCCGCGTCCAGATGGTTGGTCGGTTCGTCGAGCAGCAGGATTGACGGTTTTTCAAGCAGCAGGCGGCACAGCGCGACGCGCCGGCGTTCGCCGCCCGAGAGATTTTCGACACTGGCGTCGCCCGGCGGACAGCGCAGCGCGTCCATGGCGATTTCCAGCTGGTTGTCGAGCGTCCAGCCATCCACCGCGTCGATCTTTTCCTGCAGATCGCCCATTTCCTCCATCAGCGCATCGAAATCGGCGTCTTCCGGCGGATCGGCCATGATCGTGCTGATCTCGTTGAAGCGGTCAACCAGATCGGCCACGGGGCGCACCCCGTCCATCACATTCTGCTTCACCGTCTTGCTGGGGTCCAGTTCCGGCTCCTGCGCCAGATAGCCCACTGTAATCCCCTCGCCCGGCCAGGCCTCGCCCTGAAATTCGGTATCCTGTCCCGCCATGATCTTCATCAGCGTCGATTTGCCCGAGCCATTGGGGCCGACAATGCCGATCTTGGCATCCTGATAGAATTGCAGGTGGATGGAGTTCAGCACCGGCTTGTTCGCGCCGGGGAAAGTCTTGGTGAGACCCTTCATGACGAAGGCATATTGTGCGGCCATGGCTGGTCGTGTCCTCTTTGAAATGGCGGATTTGCCGCTCCCCTAAAGCATTTTCAGGCCAGATGGAAACAGCTGGCGACTCTGAAAACGCGGCAATGGAAACATATGGGGCGCGGGCGAAGATTCCTCAGAACCGAACGCGCTCTAGCCGCGACCCGCATATCCCGCAAGTCGCCATTGGCAAATGCCGGTGCCGGGGCTAATCCTGAGCACATGATACGCCCTTTTCTGACCGCGCTGGCCGCGACCGCCGCCCTTTCCTCGCCCGCTCTTGCCACCCATGATCCCGCAGCTCTGCGCGAACAGGCGCTGACCGACGATGTCGCGTGGCAGATTGTCGAGGATCTGACCACGCGGATCGGTCCGCGCCAGGCGGGTACCGAACGCGAGGCGGAGGCAAGGGCCTGGGCCGCCGCGCGGCTGAAGGCGATGGGCTTTGCCAATGTCCGCATCGAGCCCTTTGCCATGCCCACCTGGGTCCGGGGCGAGGAACATGCGGAGATCGTTGCGCCCTATGCGCAGAAAATGATCGTGACCGCGCTCGGCAATTCGGCCAGCACCGGCGATGCGGGGCTGGAAGGTGAAATCGTCTATTTCCCGACCTTTGCCGATCTGGTTGCTGCGGCCCCCGCCAGCCTTTCCGGCAAGATCGCCTTTGTCGATCATGCCATGCACCGCACCCAGGACGGCTCCAGCTATGGCGCATTTGGCACGGCGCGTTTTGTTGGCCCTGACCTGGCCGCGAAAAAGGGCGCTGCCGCCATTGTGATCCGCTCGATCGGCACCGACAACAACCGCATGCCGCATACCGGCAATACCGGGTTTTCCGAGGGCGTGACCCCCATCCCCGCCGGAGCGCTCTCGGTTCCCGACGCCGAAAATCTCGCCCGGATGGTGAAGCTCGGCAAGCCGGTCCGCATGAAACTGACGCTCACGCCGCGCAATCTGGGCGAGCAGCAATCGGGCAATGTCATCGCCGACCTGCCGGGCAGCGATCCCGATGCCGGGATCATCCTAATCGCCTGCCATCTCGACAGCTGGGATCTCGGCACCGGCGCGATTGACGATGCTTCGGGCTGCGGCATCATCACGGCGGCGGCCAATCTGGTGAAGCAGCATGGCCAGCCGCGCCGGACCATTCGCCTGCTCTGGGCCGGTGCCGAGGAGGTCGGCATATGGGGCGGCAAGGCCTATGCTGCTGCCCATGGCAGTGACAATCATGTGCTGGCAATGGAATCCGATTTCGGGGCGGACCGGGTCTGGCGGGTCGATTTCAAGCTGCCCGAAGCGGCCAAGCCGGTCAGCGATGCCATTGTAAAGGCGCTCGCCCCGCTGGGGATCGGGCGCGGCATGCCGCCTGCGGGCGGGGGCGCCGATGTCGGCGCGACGATAGCCGCGCAGAATCTCGCGGTGGTCGACCTGCAACAGGACGGCACCCATTATTTCGACACGCATCACACCGCCAATGACACGCTGGACCGGATCGATCCCGTCATGCTGCGCCAGAATGTCGCGGCATGGGCTGCAACGCTGGCGATTCTGGCGAATAGCGAGATGGATATCGGACCGGTGACGCCATGACGTCACGCCTTGCATTGACCCGGTCGCTGGCGCTTGCCGGGCTGCTTTTGCTGGCGGGATGCAGCGATGCCGAGGAACCCGCCGAACCCGAGACGATCAGCATCGATCCAGAGCAGGAGGCCGAGGTCGATGCCGCCGCCAGGACGCTGGAACAGGCTGCCGACGAGGCGATGAAGATCAAGGAAGCCGAGATTGCCGAGGACACTGCCTCCCTCAGCACTGGGGAAAGCGAATAGGCTCTTGGCCGGTCATGATACGGAAGTGGTCGGGGAGACAGGATTCGAACCTGCGACCCCCTGGTCCCAAACCAGGTGCGCTACCAGCCTGCGCCACTCCCCGACGCGCGGCATCCCCTAGTCGGCCTCCGGCGGAAACGCAACAATCATCTGGGCAGGGAAAGAATGCGGATGGTGGGCCCGGAGGGACTCGAACCCCCGACCTAGCCGTTATGAGCGGCCAGCTCTAACCAACTGAGCTACAGGCCCATCCCCGCGATGCTCGCGGCGGCGGCGATACTCCAGAGCGTCCGCGCTTGGCAAGCCGGAATCAGCCCGCCTCTCCCGCATCGATGGCGGCAATGATCTCGCCCAGCGAAACCGGCGGAATCCGGCGCAGCAGCAGATAATCGAACACCCGCCGCCACCAGTCGAGAAACGCCTCGGCATCCTCCGGAGTGCGGACATAAGGCGTGTGCCCCGGCTCCAGCGATGGCGAATGAAAGGAGAAATTGAGGATCGGCAGACCGTCATCCAGCGCGATATCGATGCCGCGAATGACCTCCCGCACCGAAATGCCCTCGGGCGTCAGCGCAATCCGCTCCAGCATGCCCGTCCGGGCCAGAATGGCGCGCAGCATGGGCGACCGGGCGGCATGCGGGAACAGCATCTTGCCCTGCTTGCGCAGCATTCCCCAGAAAACCGTCGTCACCGGAAGCTCCGCAAGGCCGCTCGCCCGGTCCAGCCAATAGGGATGCAGCGGAAGGTGCGCGAAATTCGGCCCGCCCTCGCCGCTATAGTCGAAATTCGACCGTACCGATGTATCGAGCCGCACGCCCTGCCTGCCCAGCAGGCCAATGCTGTTGGCGCCAAGACCATAGCGCCCGGCGCGATAGGCAAGCGGCTTGCTGCCACAGGCGCGCTCGATGCTGCTGGCCAGCCGCTGCAGCTTCTCCGCCTCAAGCTGTTCGGGCAGGTTGCCCGCAAAGCTGTTATAGGTCGTCACTTCCTCATCGTGCGGCGGGTTCACCCAGGGATGCAGCTGAATGCCGACATCCGCCTTGCCTTCACGAACCAGGCCGCCATAGATCTCCGCCCCGTCTGCAGATTCGATGACCGGAAAATCGACCAGATAAAGAGGTTTTACGCCATATTCTTCGCAAAGTTCCTGAAATGCGAGGATGGCCCGGACAGTCTCCAGGCCATAGCCATCGGCCCGGAATGGTGCGTTCCAGTCAAACTCTTCCTCGACATCCACGGTGACGAGGAAGCGCTGCCCGAAATTGCCGGGCATGCGGATCATGTCATTGCTGGTCGGCTTGTGCTGAAAAGCCACCGCTACACCCCCGTTTCAGGTTTGGCCCATCTCAAGCCCGGCCCTGCAATCCCTGTGCGGGTCTATTCGGCCCGCCCTGCCCTGTCATCCCTGTCGCTATGGGCTATCCCCGGCAAGGTCAAGCAAAGCCGGTCCGTCTCGACGATCAGGCTGCCGCCATGCACCATCGCCAGACTGCGCACGAGACGCAGCGAAAAGCCAAGGCCCAGCAGGGGCGCATCGTCACCCGCCGCGACACCATCGCCATCGGTCGCAAGCAGATCAGCCTCGGCCAGCGCTGCGATTGCCGCCGGGCGTGCGATCATGAATGACTGCCCGGCGCCCTCTGCTCTCGCCATAGCCACATGCAGCGTCTCGCCTGCCGCGCAAATCGAGAGAAGCGCGCCGGTCAGCCGGAGCAGGAGCCGGTCCGCCTCGCGATGCGAAATGTCATAGCCGGCAAAATCCGGCGCATATTCGATCGACAACCGGCTGGATCGCGCATCCGCCAGCGCCCTTAGCCGCGTCGCCAGCCGGTCGGCGACCCACTGCCCGCTGCTATGGCCGCTGTCATTGTCGAGGCTGCCCCGGTCCAGCTTGAGCGCGGTATCGAGATCGTCAAACCCTTCGAGCAGATGCGCGCTGTCCCGCGAAATCTGTCCCGCCAGCGTGCGATAGGATGATGCCACCGGCCCGAACAGCTGCTGATCGATGATCTCCGAAAAGCCCATGATCGCACCCAGCGGCGTGCGCAATTCGTGCAATATCTGCCGCAATCCGTCGGCACCGGCGGGGCCAGCGCCATGCTGTGCCGCGCCTTCTGCGACTTCGTCGGGCCTGGGACGGCGGATGATACCCGCATAGCCGGTAAACCGGCCCGTATGCCGGTCAAATCGCGGATCGGCGGCGATGCGCCACTCCCCGGCCTGCCAGCCATCACCGGCGAGCCGGATACGTCCGGCCCGGATTGGTGCCCGGCGCCGGAATGCCGCAGCAACGGCGGCATCCACCCCCGGCGCATCGGCCATAGCCGGCGCCGCCAGGCCAATGCCGTAAACGCTGCCGACCGGCACCTTGTCCACGGCAGAGACCATGCCATTGGCGTCGGTCATGATGGCAAACCGGGCGATTTCGTCCTGTTGCAGATCGGGAAATGGCAGTTCCGCTGTTCCGGTGCGAAAATTCGGCGCACGACCAGCCGACTCAGCCGGTGCGGCGGAAGCCGACCGCTCCCTGTTCCTGCGATAAGCCTCGATCCGCTGGACGATTTCGCCAATATCCTGCCGTGCCGCCGGTGGCGCACGCTCAGCGACCGGTTCGGCCTCGGGCAATTCCGGTACGCTTTGGATTTCTTCTTCGGCGGACTCGACAGTCCGGCCCGGCAGGGCAAGGTCGGTCACGCCAAAGCGCGCCAGCATCGCCTTTACCGGTTCGCTGAGATCGCGACGATGCCGCAGCATGCCCCGCGCCCGGACCGGCAGGCGGGGAATGACCATCAGCCACTGCTCATCCTCCAGCCGTGCCGCCTTCATGGCGGCATTGGCGATTTCGGGATCCTCGCCCGCCAGATATTGCACCAGCACCGGCGAGGTCAGCCGTCCGGCAAGGCTTTGCACGGCACCCAGCCGGTCGCGCGCATCGATCTTTGCGCGCAGCGCATGCAGCCTCAGCAATGCACCGGCAACGGCTTCGCCTGACCCGGAACTGCTGTCCTGCCCGATAATGTCGATAATCTGCCGATACTGGGCGCACGCCTCCGTCCCGCCGGGAAGCGGGTTTTTAAGCGTTGTCGAGAGCCGGTCATCAAATCGCACAGGTTACGAATCCAAGGGCAAGGCTATAGAAAATAGCTGGCCATCCGTCCGCGATAATGACGGTTAGTAGAAAGTTAAAGGCGGGTTTTTGGCGCGTCGCAATGTGGGACAATTGCCTTTGCGGATAATTATATTATAGGTTAAGGCTGGTTTTTGTCTGATTAGGGGTTTTAACGGTCGCCAGTGCGACGCAAAGCAAAAGCAGCGTGCGCATGGGTACTGGGGGGCAGGCTATGGCCAATCTGGATCGTATTGATCGCCAATTGCTGGCACGGCTTCAGTCGGACGGCAGAATCACCAATGTCGAACTCGCCAGCCAGGTTGGCCTGACCGCACCGCCATGCCTGCGCCGGGTCCGCGCGCTGGAAGAAGAAGGGATTATCCGGGGTTTTCACGCCGATATAGATCCCCAGAAACTGGGCTTTGCGATCACTGTCTTTGCGATGGTCAGCCTGAAAAGCCAGGCGGAATCCGATCTCAAGCAGTTCGAGGATCATGTGAACGCACTTCCCGAAGTGCGCGAATGCCATATGCTCAATGGCGAAATCGATTTCGTGCTCAAGATCGTCGCCCGTGACCTTCAGGAATTCCAGGCCTTCCTGACCTCCAAGCTGACCCCCGCGCCCAATGTCGCCAGCGTCAAGACGTCGCTGACCATCCGTACCTCAAAGCAGGTGCCGGGCGTGCCGCTCGACCAATAGAAAAAGGGGCGCATCAAGCCCCCCCTTCCCCTTTATCGCTGATGCCGGATCAGGCCGCCGGTGCAGCGGCCTCGGTCGCTGCGGGAGCCGCCATGGTCGCCGTTTTCTGGGCAATCCAGGTCTTCCACAGGCTCGCGGTCGCACCGCGATTTCCGTCACTCACCAGATCAAAGGCGGCAACGGCCCCGGCATGATCGCCGGCCATGGCCTTGGCGGTGCCGATACCGATATTGCCGCGCCCGGCATCGGAACCGGCCTTGGCAAGGCCCGCCTGGTAGAACTCGACCGCCTTGGCATAGTCACCATAGCCAAGCCACACATCGGCGAAGTTCATGAGGATTGACGGACTGCCCGATCCGCCAACCTCGGAAGGATGCGCGGGGAGCGACGACTTGTCGTCGGCGACCTGCTTCTTGGCAGGCTCCAGATATTCGGAGACCAGCGGGCTGCCCGGCTGGATCAGGCCGATATCGACCCCTTCCTGCAGGGTCGTCGCGATTTCGCCGATCAGCCGCTCCTTGGTCGCTTCCTCGGCAAGCTCCTGATAGTCGGACAATTCGGTCATCAGCTTGGCAGCGTGCATGAAACGCAGCAGCTCAAGGTTTTCCAGCTGGGTGAAATTCGCCTTGTAGCGTGTCGAGACAACGGCATCGCGCCATGAACGCTCCGAAGGATAGGCCGATGCCCATTTCATCGCCCATTTGCGATACAGGGCAATGTCACCGGTCCCAAGCGCACGGTCGCGCGCCGAAAGATACCAGTTTTCGGGGGCTGTCTGGCCATTGGCGGCACGATATTCCATGCCCTTTTCAAGTGCAGCAAGGCCACCGGCGACCATATTTTCCTTGAAATAGGCGGCGGCCAGCATGCCTTCGATCTCATTTTCATGATAACCCAGAGCAATGGACTGCTCCAGCCGCTGGCGAGCAAGCGCGAAATCCCCGGCATTATAAGCAAAATTGCCCGAATAATAATACATGCGCGGCGCATCTTCGGGGCTGATCTTGCCGCTGTCGATCGAGAGATCGACGCCCTTGCGCTGATAGGCCATGTCCTTGGCGTTGCTGCCCAGGGTGATGTAAAGCTGGCCGGACAGGAATTTCTCGTCATCATTGGCGGCCAGCGCCAGCGCCGCATCGATGGCGGTTTTTGCCGCGGCGAGATCGCCGCCCTTCAGCGCCTTGTCGGCCTCGCCATAGGCAGCACGATATTCCTTGCTCAGATCGAATTTGGGGCCTTTTTCTTCCTTTTTCTTCGCTGCGTGCGCAGCGGTATCGGGAAGCGCCATGCCGACACCGGCAACGGCAGCCAGGGCAAGGGCCAGCGACAGGCTGAAATGGGGCTTGTAAGACATGGTGAAATCCTCCGAATGCTTTTGCGATCTCAAGGATCGGGAAGTTGAAAACTCTCTATGAATATTTGGGGAAAACGACAACCGGGTTTAACGGCAACATCCATATGGCGCGGCGTTCAACAGGCCACAGGATCATGCTGTTCGGTACAATCGCATCATGTGTTCATATTTAGAGCCGCCACACTGAACGAACGTTGAACGATGGTTTGCGTTCCGGCGTCTCGCCCCTTGGCAAGGGCGGCCCGGCTCGTCTATTCGCGGCGTCATCATGATCATCCTGCTTTCCCCCGCAAAGTCGCTGGACTTTGAGTCGCCCGTTCCCGACCATGGCAGCAGCTCGCCCGCATTTCCGGCCGAAACTAACCGGCTGGTTAAGGCGGCGTCACGGCTAAGCAAACCGGCGCTGCGCGCGATCATGCCGCTGTCCGACAAGCTGATCGAGCTCAACTACCGGCGCTATCGGGGTTTTGCAGAACAGCCGCAGCGCGCCGCGATCCACGCCTTTGACGGCGACGTCTATCGCGGATTCGAGGCGGGAACCATGGATGAGGCAGGCATGGCCTTTGCCCAGGATCATCTGCGAATCCTGTCCGGGCTTTACGGGGCGCTGAAACCGCTCGACGCCATTCGCCCCTATCGGCTGGAAATGGGCACGCGCTGGGCACCGCGCCACAAGTCGCTTGTCGCCTTCTGGGGTGACCGGATCTCCGCCCGGCTGGCCGATGACCTTGCCGAAAGCGGCGGCGATTGCGTGCTCAACCTCGCCAGCCAGGAATATTTCGCCGCAGCCGAGCCAGGCCTGCGCAAGCGCGGCATCCGCATCATCGATGTGGATTTCCGGCAGGACGGCCCCGATGGCCCGCGTTTCATCAGCTTCGCCGCCAAGCGCGCCCGGGGCATGGCCGCGCGCTATATGTGCGAGAACCGTTTCGACCGGGTTAATGCGCTCAAGGATTTCGCGATGGACGGCTATGCGTTCGATCCGGCCGAAAGCACCGCCGACAGCTGGCGCTTCACCCGCGCCTGATCGCGGCACAGAGCCTGTTTTTCGGCTGTCCGGACCATGGCAGTTTTCTGTTGAAAACATGCCTTTGGCGGGCGGCCAAACTGGCCTTTTCAGCCCCCCTCCCCTAGGGTGAGCGGCCAATCTGCAAGAACATCAGCAAGGCGCAGGAATGACCGAAGATACCGCAACGCGGGAACCCGAAAATATTGCCCGGATAGACATCGTCGACGAGATGAAGTCGAGCTATCTCGACTATGCCATGTCGGTGATTGTCAGCCGCGCGCTTCCCGATGTGCGCGATGGCCTGAAGCCTGTGCACCGCCGGATTTTGTGGACGTGCCAGGAAAACAGCTATCACTATAATCGACCCTATCGCAAATCGGCCCGTATCGTAGGCGATTGCATGGGCAAATATCACCCGCATGGCAACAGCGCGATCTATGACGCGCTGGCGCGCATGACGCAGGACTGGTCGATGCGGGTGCCACTGATCGATGGCCAGGGCAATTTCGGTTCAATGGACCCCGATCCGCCGGCTGCAGAACGCTACACAGAAGCGCGTCTGACAAAAGTTGCCAACAGCCTGCTCGACGACCTCGACAAGGACACGGTCAACTTCACACCCAATTATGACGGTAGCGAAAAAGAACCCCATGTGCTGCCGGCGCGCTTCCCCAATCTGCTGGTCAATGGCGCGGGCGGCATTGCCGTGGGCATGGCGACCAATATCCCGCCGCACAACCTGGGCGAGGTGATCGACGCCTGCCTGGCGATGATGGAAAATCCGGGGATCAGCATCGATGAGCTGATCCAAATCGTTCCCGGCCCCGATTTCCCGACCGCACCGCTGATCCTGGGCCAGTCAGGGGCCAAGGCCGCCTATCATAACGGGCGCGGATCGATATTGATGCGCAGCCGCCACAAGATTGAGGAAGGGCGCAATGATCGCCGGTCGATCGTGCTGACCTCCATTCCCTTTCAGGTCGGCAAGAACGGGCTGGTCGAGAAAATCGCCGAGGCCGCAAAGGACAAGCGGATCGAGGGCGTTTCGGACATTCGCGACGAATCGAGCCGCGAAGGCGTGCGCGTCGTCATCGACCTGAAACGCGATGCAACGCCGGAGGTGGTGCTGAACCAGCTGTGGCGGCACAGCCCGGCGCAATCGAGCTTTCCCGCCAACATGCTGGCCATTCGCGGCGGACGGCCTGAAGTGCTCAACCTGCGCGACGTGATCGAGGCATTCATCCAGTTTCGCGAAGAGGTGATTACCCGGCGCACCAAGTTCGAACTCAACAAGGCGCGGGATCGCGCCCATATCCTGCTCGGCCTGGTCATCGCCGTCACCAATATGGATGAAGTGGTGCGGATCATTCGCGGCGCGCCCAATCCTGCCGAAGCGCGCATTGCCCTGCTGGCACGCCAATGGCCGATCGCCGAAATCGCATCCTATATACGTTTGATCGAGGCCATTGAGACCGAAATATCGGGCGACAGCTATACGCTGAGCGACCGGCAGGTAAAGGCGATCCTCGATCTGCGCCTGCATCGCCTGACCGCGCTTGGCCGTGACGAGATTGGCGATGAGTTAAAAGCGCTTGCCCTCGATATTGAAGAATATCTTTCAATATTGGCGGATCGCGCCAAGCTGTACGAGGTAATGCGCGGCGAACTGGTCGCGGTGAAGGAAGAGTTTGCCACGCCCCGCCTGTCGGAAATCGCCCCTGCATGGGACGGGATCGAGGATGAAGACCTGATCGAGCGCGAGGAGATGGTCGTCACCGTCACACTGGACGGCTATATCAAGCGGACCACGCTCGACACCTTCCGGGCGCAGCGTCGCGGCGGCAAGGGCCGCGCGGGCATGTCGACCAAGGACGAGGATGTCATCACCTCGCTGTTCGTCACCTCCACCCATAATCCGGTGCTGTTCTTCTCCAATCACGGCAAGGTCTACCGGCTGAAGGTCTGGCGGCTGCCTGAGGGTGGCCCGTCGACGCGCGGCCGCCCCATGGTCAATTTGTTGCCGCTCGCCGAGGGCGAGACGATTTCAACCGTGCTGCCCCTGCCCGAGGATGAGGAAAGCTGGGGCAAGCTGAACGTCGTGTTCGCGACCGCGCTTGGCCAGGTCCGGCGCAACAGCATGGACGCCTTCACCAATATTCCCTCCAACGGCAAGTTTGCCATGCGTTTCGACGATGACAGCGCCGACCGGCTGATCGGCGTTGCGCTGCTCAGCGAGGATGACGATGTGCTGCTGGCCAGCCGCAACGGCAAGGCAATCCGCTTTGCCGCCGATGATGTCCGCGAATTCCAGAGCCGGACATCGACCGGTGTTCGCGGCATGACGCTGAAGGATGGCGACGAAGTGATATCGCTGTCGATCCTGCACCGGGTTGGCACCAGCCAGGAAGAACGCGAGGATTATCTGCGCTTTGCCCCATGGAAGGCGGAAAAGGAAGGCGAGCCGGACATGGCCGCCAACCGCTTTGCCGAGCTTGAGGCAGGCGAGCAGTTCATCCTGACGGTGTGTGCCAACGGCTATGGCAAGCTCTCCTCTGCCTATGAATATCGCCGCATAGGTCGCGGGGGCCAGGGCGTGACGAATATCGACAATATCCGCCGCAACGGCCCGGTTGTGGCCAGCTTCCCGGCTTCCCAGACCGACCAGCTGATGCTCGTCACCGATCAGGCCAAGCTGATCCGCATGCCGCTGGACAGCCTGCGCGTAATCGGGCGCGGCACGGCAGGCGTCCGCCTGTTCAATGTCGACGAGAATGAGCATGTCGTCAGCGCCGCGCTGATCGAGGAAAATGACGAGGACGGCGATTGCGCCGTCGCACAGTGCGAAGCCGAAGCCGAAACTACGGGACCCGATGGCGATTGAGGTCATCCCCTCGGGCCAGGCCTGTGGCGCAAGCATTTGCGGCCCGGACCTGTCCCGTCCCCTGACCGATGAAATAGTCGCCGATATTCGGGCGGCCTGGCTGGAACATCATGTCCTCGCCTTTCCCGATCAGGCGATGAGCGATGATGATCTGGAGCGCTTCACGCTGTATTTCGGTCCATTTGGCGACGATCCCTTCATCGCGCCGGTGAAGGGCCGCAAGCATGTGATCGCGATCAGCCGCAATGCTGACGAGACCGCTCCGCTATTCGCCGAAAACTGGCACAGCGACTGGAGCTTTCAGGAAAAACCGCCTGCCGGGACCTGCCTTTACGGCATCACCATTCCGCCAATGGGCGGCGACACATGGTTCGCCAACCAGCACGCGGCACTCGATGCCATGCCCGATGAACTGCGCGAACGGCTGGAGGGATGCATCGCCGTGCACAGTGCGCGCAACGCCTATTCACCCGACGGGGCCTATGGCGATGCCGACCGGGCGAAGGGCCGTTCCATGGACATCCGCCCGTCAGAAGATGCCAGTGCGACCCAGTTGCACCCGATTATCCGCAAGCACCCGGAAACGGGTCGCAAGGGGCTGTTCAGCTGTATCGGCTATATTGCCGGGATCGAAGGCATGGCGCAGGACAAAGCCATGTCGCTGTTGCTGGAACTGTATCAGTGGCAGACACGCGATGAATTCGTCTATCGCCACAAATGGTCGCCGAACATGCTGGTGATGTGGGACAACCGCTCGGTTCTTCACCGCGCGACCGGTGGCTATGAAGGGCATGCCCGCCTGCTCCACCGCACGACCATCGGCGCGGCCTGATCCGCTCCCAGACGTCCGAAAATCAGCTGGCGACGCGCGGGTCCTTGTGCCGCAAGGTCTGGACAACGCCGGTGCAGATCAGGAATTGCCCGAAATAATAGGTTGGCCAGATTAGCAATGCGGGCAGGATCGATTCCTCCAGCGGCCCCATGCGCGCGAATATCAGCAGGTCGGAAAAGACGAACAGCAGCGCCCCGAAACCGACGCGATAGCGCGGAAAGCGGCTGGTCCAGGCCGCTGCCGCCATGGTTGCGAGGAACAGGGTGTAAAGCGCTATTCCGTTCGCGCCCTCGCGCTCGAACGGCAGCGCCCAGGCGATGAAGGTCAGCGCCGGGATCATGATCATCGCCAGCAGCCGCTGGCTGGCGGCGAGCCGCTCGCGCCGGTTGCGCATATATAGCCAGATCGCCACGACATGCCCGGCGATGAAGGCGAGTGCCCCCAGCCGGAAATCCAGCTCGATCAGCACATCGCCCAGCGCGCCAAACGCCATGACGATGGCGATCAGCCTGCCGTCGATGCTGTGGTGCCGCACCAGCGCATAGACCGCCAGCAGCGCGACACAGCTGCCCTTCCAGGCGATCAGCGCGGCATCGGGCAAGGGTGTTGCCGCCCGGTTGGCGAGAAAATAGCCAATGGACGCCAGCAGGCTGAGCAGCAGCCAGGGACGCGATTCGACCAGCGCGCGTTTGACGACCATCATTCCCCTCCCGCTTCAGCTTTGCAGGGTTGGAGCCTTAGAATGATTTGACATGAAAGGGAATATTCCACGGTTCATGACATGCGCGCCGGACCGTGCACGCCCCCCTGTTATTTTGCGTGATCCGTCGCTAGGTCATGAACTCATAAATGCCATCATTGAGGTTTGAAGCGAAATGGTTTGCTGCAAGGAGAAATGGCGAGGGAATATGTCGATATTTCAAGACACTTCGACGCAGCAGCAGGCCATTTCGGTCAAATCCCCTGGGACATCAAAATGGCTGCCATCCTGTCCCGAAAGCCGCTTGAAAAGGTCTCCAGCCTTCCCGGCGCGGCTTTCGGAACAATCTGTTTGTCATTTTGATGCCTCAATAGATGGCATTTATGAGTTCATGACCTAGAGCGACGCGATGCAGACACACAGGGTTCATATCATCGGCGGCGGACTTGCGGGCAGCGAAGCCGCCTGGCAGCTGGCCCGGGCGGGCATCGCCGTGCGCCTCTCCGAAATGCGCGGCAGCGGCGACATGACGCCCGCGCACCAGACCGACGGCCTGGCTGAACTGGTCTGTTCCAACAGCTTTCGTTCGGACGATGCGCGCAACAACGCGGTCGGGCTGCTCCATGCCGAAATGCGCGCGATGGATTCGCTGATCATGGCGGCGGCGGAACAGGCCAAGGTTCCCGCCGGGTCTGCGCTGGCGGTCGACCGCGACATATTCTCGCAGCATGTGACCCGGGCGCTGGAAGAGCATCCGCTGATCGAAATCGTGCGCGAAAGGGTCGATGCGCTGCCCGAATCGGGGCTGGCGATCATTGCCACCGGACCGCTCACCGCAGCAGGCCTTGCCGCTGGCATTGGCGTTGCGACCGGCGCGGAATCGCTGGCCTTTTTCGATGCCATTGCCCCCATCGTCCACCGCGACAGCATCGACATGAACATTTGCTGGATGGCGAGCCGCTGGGACAAGGTTGGCCCGGAGGGTGACGGCAAGGACTATATCAATTGCCCGATGGACAAGGACCAGTATCTCGCCTTTCACCGGGGCCTGATCGAGGGCGAAAAGACCGAATTCCGTGAATGGGAAAAGGACACGCCCTATTTCGAGGGATGCATGCCGATCGAGGTCATGGCGGAGCGCGGCGTCGATACGCTGCGCTATGGCCCGATGAAACCGGTTGGCCTCGATAATCCCCGCACCGGACGCTGGCCCTATGCGGTGGTCCAGCTGCGCCAGGACAACAAGCTGGGCACTCTGTGGAACATGGTCGGCTTCCAGACCAAGCTGAAACATGGTGCGCAGGTCGAGCTGTTCCGAACCATTCCCGGCCTTGAAAAGGCCGAATTTGCGCGGCTTGGCGGGCTGCACCGCAATACCTTCCTCAATTCGCCGCAACTGCTCGACGAACAGCTGCGCCTCAAATCCGCACCGCATATCCGTTTTGCCGGACAGATTACCGGCTGCGAAGGCTATGTGGAAAGCGCCAGCATCGGCCTGCTGGCCGGACGCATGGCGGCATGCGAGGCGACGGGCGCTGCATTCCCGCCGCCGCCCGCGACGACCGCGATGGGGGCGCTGCTCGGTCACATTACCGGCGGCGCCGATGCCAGCGACTATCAGCCGATGAATGTCAATTTCGGGCTGTTTCCGCCGCTGGAGGACAAGGTCCACAAGAAGGAGCGCAAACAGGCCATGACCGCGCGCGCGATGCAGGACCTCGCCCGCTGGCTGTCAGAAACGTAAGCGAAAATTATCGCCAATAATCCCGTAGCCCTGAGCCTGTCGAAGGGCGTCTACAGGTTTGGCAAAATCAGGCTGAACGTGCTTCGACGAGCTCAGCACTGCGGATTTGCAATATCCGAAGTTGCTAACATCTGCAGCGCGACGCCGGTCGCCGCTCCGGCCGGGTGGTCGCGAATTCGGGCGGCGTCAGCCTGCCATCGCCATTTGCATCGGCCCCGGCAAAGCGATTGCTGGTCGCGACCGCCCATTCCTCAAAGGTCAGCAGGTTGTTGCCGTCCTTGTCGAGCTTGCGAAATGCATCGCTGCGGCTGGCCATCATCTCGGTGCGGGTGATAAGCCGGTCGCTGTTGCGGTCATAGCGTGCAAAGCGCCGCTGTTCGCGGGTCAGCTCGGTCGCCTCGGGCGGGGCAGGCCCCATCATGTCGCCCGGATCGGTTTCAGGCAGCCCCTCCTCCTCGGCCAGGGCGGGCGGCGGCGGCAAGGCGGCGAGCGGATCAGGCTCCTGCCAGGCGCGGATATAGGCATATCCGGCAATCAGCATCGCGATGGCGGCCAGGCCACCCAGCAATATCCGGGACATGAACGCTCCTCCTATCCGCCGATCAGGCCGTGGCGGATCACCCGCCATGCCGTCACCGGCCGCATCAGCGGACGATCCGTCTCCCTCCGCAAAATGTCAATCTGCATCAGGCGCATGCGGATCGACAGCGGCCGCAGCCGACGCGGCAAGGACAGGCACTTCATCGCGATCGGGTCTTGCGCGAGCCGCCCGAAAATCTCCGCCGAGACAACGGGTTCGCTGATGTTCCGGGCCAGGTCCCATTGCGCCCATGCCCTGCCCGCAGCGGCGAGGTCGAGGGGTTCGCCCAGACTATCGGCGAGAAAAGCAAACATCGTCGCACCGCGCTTCATTGCAAATCCGGCGATCATTTCACCATCGAGCGTCTCGGCGACGAGCAGTTCCTCCCAGCCATCGACCATGGGCAGCAGCCGTTCGGTTAACGATCCCGCCCCATCGAGTTTACCAAGAGCATTTACTAGCGGATTGCCGCGCGGACGCCGCCCGGCAGGCATGGAAATGACGTCATGCCACCATTGCAGGCGCATCTGGCCCAGCACCGGCTCCCGGCTGTCGCGGACGATGGCGGCCAGCTGCGCGTCCAGCGCGAAAACCGCCGCGAATATCGGGCGATCCTGTGCCCTGGCATAGGCCAGAATGAGCCGATCAAGCGGCGAAAGCTGCAATTGCGCGGAATCCATCGCGCCGACATTGGCGATAATCCGGCCCCGATCAAGGTTAACGGCGCGCTAACCATGTCCCTTCCCCCCCTGATTACCATTTCACGCGTAAAAAACGTCCGGGAATTGTGAGGGAACCAGCATCGGGCTTGAGATTATGACGGACATTCCAGGCAAAAACGACCGCGGCGCAGCGAAATCGCCGATCAGGGGACGTGCAACCGCGCGGCCCCGCACGTCGTTCCTGAATGCGCTGTTGCGGTCCAGGGCGGGCAACGTCCTGCCCATCGTCGCCGCAGGCCTGATCCCTATGGCCGCCATGGTGGGCGGTGCCGTCGACATGAGCCGCGCCTATATGGTGAAGGCCCGGCTGCAGCAGGCCTGCGATGCCGGTGTTCTTGCCGGCCGCCGCGCCATGGCCCAGGGCACCTATGACTCGGCGGCGCGCAATGCAGCCGACGATTTCTTCGACGTCAACTTCTCCGATGGCTATCAGGGCACCGATACGCTGGAGTTCACCTCCACCAACCCCAGCGGCACCAGCAAGGTCGAGGGCACGGCCAGCGTCAATGTGCCCACCGCGATCATGGGCATGTTCGGCAAGGAGAACATCCCGGTCGAGGTAGAGTGCGAGGCAGAGCTGAACGTCAGCAATTCGGATATCACCTTCGTGCTCGACACGACCGGATCGATGAGCGGCTATATCTCCAACGGCAATGGCGGCTATGAGACCCGCATTTCCGCGCTGCGCGGTGCTGTGCTCAGCTTTTACGACGTGCTCGCCGATGCGTCGTCAGGCAGCAATGCCCGCATCCGCTATGGCTTTGTGCCCTATTCGGTGAACACCAATGTCGGCGAGCTGATCTACGATCTCAATCCGCAATATCTGGTCGGCGGCAATAGCGGCGAGACCTGGGACTATGAATCGCGGCGTCCGATCTGGCGGGTGGAAACCACCACCGAAGATGTAACCGTCACCTATGAGACCTACGGGACCACCATCAGCAAATCGAAATGTCGCGATTATGGCGACAATGAAGACTTCAACCAGAGCGGGGGATGGAATTTCCGCCCGAATCCTGAGGGAACGCCGATAACCTATGGCGATGTAACCATTGAATATGACCGTCACACCTGGGGCGGCGATACCGAGCCATGGAGCGGCAGCGGAAGGCGGACGTGCGTCCGCAAGAAAACCCGGACGGAAACCGATACGCAGGTTAGCTACACGCCCGATTATCAGCCCGGCGCCACATTCGCCTATTATGAATATCTGGAGCGGACCTATGACGTCTATGATTTCCTGCGGTCGATAAAGAGCGCCAATCCCGCCGTGGTCCTGCCGACACGCAGCAGCACGACCTATGACCGCTGGGAAGGCTGTATCGAGGAACGCGACACGGTCGCCTCCGGCTCATTCTCCTATGTGCCCGGCACCGGCGTCGTGCCCGATTCGGGCGCGGACCAGGATTATGACATGGACATCGACCTGGTGCCCAACAGCACGGCGACCAAATGGCGGCCTTACTGGAACGAGGTTTATTATCTGCGCAATGGCGACCAGTATGAAACCTGCCCGGCCAAGGCGCGGCTTCTGGATGAAATGACGCGTGCCCAGGTGCAGACCTATGTCAACGGGCTGAGCACCGGCGGCAACACCTATCACGATATCGGCCTGGTCTGGGGGGGACGGATTTCCTCACCCACCGGCATCTTTTCTGCCAATGTCACGGCGGCACCGAACAATAGCGGCACGGTGCAGCGCCACGTCATCTTCATGACCGATGGCGAGCTGCAGCCCTTTGCCAATTATGCCGCCGCCTGGGGCATTGAATCGCTCGACGCGCGGGTGACCGGGGGCAGCAACAATCCCAGCGACTCCAGTCGCCACCGCAGCCGCACGCTCGCCCTGTGCGAAGCGATCAAGGGCAAGGGGCTGAGGCTGTGGGTCATCGCCTTCGGCACCAGCCTGACCGACGATCTGGAGACGTGCGCGAGTTCAGGCAGCGCCTTCCACGCCACCAATTCCGACCAGCTGGAAACCAGCTTTGAGAATATTGCCCAGCAAATTGCCGAACTGAGGCTGACACGATGAACCGTATTGCCCAATTCTTCCGGACGATCCGGCGCGATTCGAGCGGTGTCACCGCCGTCGAATTCGGGCTGGTCGCGCCCACATTTATCATGATGCTGCTCGGCATTTTCGACCTTGGCTATAATGTCTATGCCCGGGCGATCCTCGACGGTGCGGTGCAAAAGGCGGCACGCGATGCGACTCTGGAATCGGGTCCTGCCGGCCTCTCCACTATCGATGCACGCGTACAGAACCTGATCGGGCCGCTGGGCGCAAACGCCACATTCGCGTTTGACCGCAAAAATTATCTCGACTTTGCCGATGTCGGCCGCGCCGAGGATTTCGAGGACCAGAATGACAATGGCGTCCGCGATGCGGGCGAATGCTATACTGACGAGAATGAGAACCTGACCTGGGATGCCGATGTCGGCAAGACGGGAGTCGGCGGCGCCCGCGACGTCGTGCTCTATTCGGTCAGCATGACCTATGACCGCAAATTCCCGCTCTATGCCATGATCGGCCAAGGCCAGGACGCCACCATCGTGTCCAGCACCGTCCTGCGCAATCAGCCCTATGGCGATCAAACCAACCGCGCAACATCCGTCCGGTGCGACTGAAAGGTACCAGCATGGCCAGCATCGCCTCGATCTCCTCTGCATCGCGCAATTTCCTGAAGCGGCTGAAGCGTGACACCTCGGGTCTCGCGCTGATCGAGTTCGCCTATACCCTGCCCATTTTCATCGGCCTGGGCTTTTACGGGGTCGAAGTCGCCAATCTGGCCATCACCCAGATGAAGATGAGCCAGGTCGCCCTCAACATGGCGGACAATGCCTCGCGTATCGGCACGCTGGATGCCAGCCTTGGCGCCAAGGAAGTCAGCGAGGCGGAAATCAACGACGTGTTCCAGGCGGCGGCGATCCAGGCCGGGCATATCGACGTGTTCGAGGATGGACGCTCCGTGCTATCCAGCCTGGAGATCAATGCGCTGGGCGGCCAGACCATCCAGTGGCAGCGGTGCAAGGGCAAGTCGCAGAACAATTCGGACTATGGCGGCGAAGGCACGGGCGAGAGCAATACCAGCTTCACCGGCATGGGCGGCGATGGCAATCAGGTTCAGGCTGCAGCCGGTTCGGCGGTGATGTTCGTCGAGCTGACCTATGAATATCAGCCGCTGTTCGGCGACATGTTCATCGGCAGGCGGCTGCTGCGGCAAGAGGCCGCCTATACCGTGCGCGACAATCGCGATCTGGGCGACGATCCGCTCGACAATGTCGCGGCGGCACGCAAGTCGACCTGCGACAAATATGACGACATCCTGCCCCAGACCAGCGATGCCGAGATTGCCGCCGCTGCGGCAGGAAGCGGAAATCCTCCGGGCCAAAACGGCAATGGGCCGGGCAATGATGGAAATGGTGGCGGAAACCTCTGTGTCCTGAACCTTGTCTGCCTCTGACAGGACGCAGATTCCCGCGCAGGCGTTTACCGCGTCTTAACATATCCATGCTAAAAATCAGGCCGAGGCCATCCAAACTCTTTCCAAAGAGTCTGGGTGGCCCCGATGCTTCCCGTCTGCCGGCGGGCGTAGTCCGGCCCTGATTATCTTTTGAAATTCGTGTTTTAACGGCGTCTGCCAAGTCGGAATGAACGGGCAATATGGGCAAGGCTTTGTCTTGCGCGACCAGTCGCGCTGCGTGTGCAAATGGGGGTTTCCTCACAAAAATCCTGAAATCACGGAGCGGCAATGTGCTGCCCATCGTCGCTGCGGGCCTGATCCCGATGTGCGCGATGATCGGCGGCGCGGTCGATATGAGCCGTGGCTATATGGTGCGCTCGCGCATCCAGCAGGCCTGTGATGCAGGCGTGCTGGCGGGCCGCCGGGCGATGGAGCACGGCACCTATGACCAGGAAGCGCGCAACGCCGCCGATGATTTCTTCGACGTCAATTTCCATGACGGCTATATGGAATCGACCGATCTGGATTTCACGACCAGCAACCCCAGCGGTTCCAGCCGTGTATTGGGCACTGCCACCGTCAATGTCCCGACCACGATCATGGGCATGTTCGGCAAGGAGAACATCCCGATCGAGGTGACCTGCGAGGCAGAACTGAACGTCGGCAACTCCGACATTACCTTCATCCTCGACACCACCGGTTCGATGGGCGGTGCCATTTCCAGCGGGTCCGGCGGGTCGACCACGCGCATCCAGTCCCTGCGCAATGCAGTGATGAGCTTTTACGACACGCTGGCCACCGCCGCGACGGGTACCGACACGCGCATCCGCTATGGCTTTGTGCCCTATTCGGTGAACACCAATGTCGGCGAACTGATCTACGATCTCAATCCGCAATATCTGGTGGGCGGCAATAGCAGTGACAGCTGGGCCTATGAATCGCGCCGCCCGATCTGGCGCAGCACCGTCTACAATGAATCGACCCAGGTCGACTACCAGACCTATTCGAGCAACATCAGCCGCAGCCGTTGCCAGGATTATGGTGACAATGACAGCTTTTCCGGCTTCAGCCCGTCGCCATCGGGCAACCCGACAGTTCAGACCAGCGGCAGCAGCACGACCACCACCACCTATAACCGCTGGACATGGGGCGGCGCCTATGAGCCGTGGAGCGGCAGCGGGAACAAAACCTGCGTCAGAAAACGGACCCGCGTCACTTCCACTTCCAGCTATGTCTATTCCCCCACCTATACGCCGGGTGCGACATTCTCTTCTTATGAATATCTGGAACGAACCTATGAGGTCTACGACTTTGTCCGTTCGATAAAAACGACCAACCCGCAAGTTGTGCTGCCGACCAACAGTTCAACGACATATGATCGCTGGGAAGGCTGTATAGAGGAGCGCGATACCGTTGCTGCCGGATCGTTCAGCTATTCGCCCGGCGTAGGCATCCTGCCCAGCACCGGATCGGGCGCCTATGATCTGGAAATAGACCGCATCCCCAACAACACGGCGACAAAATGGCGACCCTATTGGGAAAATGTCTACTATCTGCGCAACGGGTCTCGCTACGCAACCTGCCCGACCAAGGCTCGCCTCCTGTCGAGCATGACGCGCAACGCTGTGCTCAGCTATGTCAACGGCATGGTCGTCGGCGGCAATACCTATCACGATATCGGCCTTATCTGGGGCGCGCGGATATCCTCGCCCACCGGCATCTTCTCCGCCAATGTGACCGAAGCACCCAATAATAACGGCACGGTATCGCGCCATGTGATCTTCATGACAGACGGCGAGCTGCAGCCCTATTCCGACTATGCCGCTGGCTGGGGCATTGAATCGCTCGACCATCGCGTCGGCAGCAGCAACCCCAGCGAATATGAACGCCACCGCAGCCGCACCCTGGCTATCTGCGAAGCGATCAAGGGCAAGGGCATGCGGCTTTGGGTGGTCGCCTTCGGCACCGGCCTGACCGATGACCTGCGCACCTGCGCCAGCGATGGCAGCGCCTTCGAGGCGAGCAACGCCTCTCAGCTGACCAACACCTTTACGCAGATCGCCCAGAAGATTTCGGAACTGCGCCTGACCCGCTAGGGCAGGATGGTATCACAGAAAGCTGTCACCCCGGCAAAAGCCGGGGTCTCCGTGCCTGCCAGGTAATATTTCCCGGCAGGAGATTCCGGCTTTCGCCGGAATGACGGCTGCTGACAATGCGCCGGGCACAGGCGCTAGAGCGCGTTCGGTTTTGATTGAATCAAAACCTGCGCTCTATGCTCTTGTTTTACCGTATTTTCCGAGTCGTCAGATGTATCCATCTGACTTGAAAATACTCTAGCTGCGGTAACAGACCTTCTTGACGGCAGCGATCACCTTGGCCTTGTCGACCAACGCCAGCTTTTCGAGACTGGCCGCATAAGGCATCGGCACATCCTCATTGGTGACGCGCAGCACCGGCGCATCAAGATCGTCAAAGCCCTGCTCCATGCAGATCGCCGCGATTTCCGAAGCGATCGAGCAGACCGGCCAGCCTTCCTCCACGACCACCAGCCGGTTGGTCTTGGCAAGGCTGGTGAGCACAGCGGCGCTGTCCAGCGGCCTCAGCGTGCGCAGATCGATGACCTCGGCATCAATACCCTCGCCCGCCAGGCTGTCCGCTGCCTCCAGCGCGATGCCGACCCCGATGGAATAGCTGACAATGGTGACATCGCTGCCCTCGCGCATGGTCCGCGCCTTGCCGATCGGCAGGACATAGTCGTCCAGCTTGGGCACATCGAAGCTGCGGCCATAAAGCAGCTCGTTTTCCAGAAACACGACCGGATCGGGCGAGCGGATCGCCGCCTTGAGCAGCCCCTTGGCATCGGCGGAATCATAGGGCGCGATCACGATCAGGCCGGGGACATTGGCATACCATGGCCCGTAATTCTGGCTGTGCTGCGCCGCGACGCGGCTGGCCGCGCCATTGGGTCCGCGAAACACTACCGGGCAGCGCATCTGGCCGCCCGACATGTAATTGGTCTTGGCCGCCGAATTGATGATATGGTCGATGGCCTGCATCGCGAAGTTGAAGGTCATGAACTCGATGACGGGCTTCAGGCCGCCCATCGCCGCCCCGGCCCCGATCCCGGCAAAGCCATGCTCGGTAATCGGCGTGTCGATCACCCGCCGGTCGCCAAATTCCTCCAGCAGACCCTGGGTAACCTTGTATGCGCCCTGATATTCGGCGACTTCCTCGCCCATGACGAACACGGCATCATCGGCGCGCATTTCCTCCGCCATGGCGTCGCGCAACGCTTCGCGCACCGGCGTGCTCACCATTTCGGTCCAGGCGGGAATGGCAGGATCAGCCGGTCGTTCGCGGGCGGGCTGCGGCGCAGAGGCGGCAACAGACTCTGCTGGCGCGGCTTGCTCGGCCCTGGGCTCGGCCGGAGCGGGTGCAGGCGCAGCGGCAGGGGCTGCATCGGCATCCTCGCCTTCGCCGGCAATCGTTGCGATGACGGTGCCGACCTTCACATTCTCGGTGCCCTCGGCAACCAGAATGCTGGCGACAACGCCTTCGTCAATCGCCTCGAACTCCATTGTCGCCTTGTCGGTCTCGATCTCCGCGATGATGTCGCCGGAGGAAACGCTGTCGCCTTCCTTCACCAGCCATTTGGCGAGCGTGCCTTCCTCCATGGTCGGGGAAAGCGCGGGCATTTTCAGTTCGATTGCCATTAATAGCTCTCCACCAGAACGTCGGTATAGAGTTCGCCAGCTTCCGGTTCGGGAGAGCTTTCGGCAAAATCGGCGGACTCGTTCACGATCTTGCGAATATCCTTGTCGATCTGTTTCAGGGCATCCTCCTCGACACCCATTCGCATCAGCTCGGCCTTGCAGCCCTCGATAGGATCGGATTTCTCGCGCACATCCTGCACTTCCTGGCGGCTGCGATATTTGGCGGGGTCAGACATGGAATGCCCGCGATAGCGATAGGTCTTGAGCTCCATCAGGACCGGTCCCTTGCCCGAACGGGTCCATTCCAGCGCCGCCTCTGCCGCGCCGCGCACCTCCAGCACGTCCATGCCGTTCACCTGCATGCCCGGAATGCGGAAACTCGCGCCGCGCCGGTACATTTCCTCCTCGGCCGAGGAGCGCTTGGTGCTGGTGCCCATGGCATAGCCGTTATTCTCGATCACGAAGATGATCGGCAGCTTCCACAGGGCGGCCATGTTGAAGCTCTCATAGACCTGGCCCTGATTGGCCGCGCCATCGCCGAAATAGGCAAGGCACACGCCGCCATCGCCGCGATATTTATGCGCAAAGCCCAGTCCGGTGCCGAGCGACACCTGCGCACCGACTATGCCATGGCCGCCATAGAATTTCTGCTCGACGCTGAACATGTGCATCGAACCGCCCTTGCCCTTGGAAATCCCGGCGGCGCGTCCGGTCAGTTCGGCCATGATGACATTGGGATCGATGCCATAGGCGAGCATATGGCCGTGATCGCGATAGCCGGTAATGACGCTGTCATGCCCCTCGGTCAGCGCCGATTGCAGGCCGACGGCAACCGCCTCCTGCCCGATATAGAGATGGCAGAACCCGCCAATAAGTCCCAGGCCGTAAAGCTGTCCCGCCTTTTCCTCGAACCGCCGGATCAGCAGCATCTGCCGGTAAAATTCGAGCAGTTCGTCCTGGCTTGCCCCGTATCGCTGCGCGGGACCGGGGGCATCGCCCCCCGTTTCAGCTGGTTTTTTGGGGACCGGCTTTTTCGGGGCCGGTTTTGCCGTCGATTTCGGGGCGGGGGATTTGGCCAAGACCACTACCTTTCATCCGGTTTGCACGCGCATATAAGGGCAAAGCGTGATGAGGCGCAACGGGATTGGCGTTACGGAAACCGATTTATCGATAGCGGTTTCGGCAAGCGCGCTGCTATTTCAGCTGGAAGATAATTTCGTCGGGATGCGCAACGTTCAGTTTCTTGCGCATCAGCTCGCTTGCAAGGTCCGGATCGACATGATCGGGATCGAGCAATTCGACCCGGTTGCGCAGCGCATCGCGCTGTTCTTCCAGCTTGGCAAGCTCCACCGAGCGCTGCTCGATCTGCTGGCGATAATCGCCCCAGGCGAGCACGCCGGTCGGCCCCAGCAGCGCATAGCCGCCAATCGCCAGCAACGCGACCAGCCCCAGGCCGGGCGCAAGCGCCGCCTTCAACGTCCTGATCTGTGGTTTTCGCCGTGCCATGACGAACATGAATCACGTTTTTCAGGCGGTTACAAGTAACTTTCACCCTGAAATACGATGAAACGCACCCAATTTGCGCAAATCAGGCGAAGATCGCTGCTCCGGCATAGACTGCGCTGCCGCCCAGTTCCTCCTCGATGCGGATCAGCTGGTTATATTTGGCCAGCCGGTCGGATCGCGCCAGGCTGCCCGTTTTGATCTGACCGCAATTAGTGGCGACCGCCAGATCGGCAATGGTCGCATCCTCGGTCTCGCCCGAACGGTGCGACATGACGGCGGTATAACCCGCACGCTGCGCCATGGTGACAGCCTCCAGCGTCTCGGTGAGCGTGCCGATCTGGTTGACCTTGACCAGCAGGCTGTTCGCAAGACCCTTGTCTATGCCCATGGAAAGGCGCGCGGAATTGGTCACGAACAGATCGTCACCGACCAGCTGGACCTTGTCGCCGATCAGATCGGTAATCGCCTTCCAGCCCTCGAAATCGTCCTCGGACATGCCATCCTCGATCGACCGGATCGGATAGTCCTTGCACAGGGCGGCGAGATAATCGGCCATTTCGACCGGAGAGAGCGAGAGGCCCTCGCCGCTGATCTCATATTTGCCGTTGCGGAAAAACTCGGTCGCGGCACAATCGAGCGCCAGCACGACATCCTCGCCCACCTTGAACCCGGCCTTGCCGATCGATGTCATGATGAAATCGAGCGCATCGCGGGTCGAGGCGAGATTGGGCGCAAAGCCCCCCTCATCGCCAACCGCCGTCGCCAGGCCCTTTTCATGCAGGCCCTTTTTGAGCGTGTGGAAGATCTCCGCACCCCAGCGCACACCCTCGGCCAGCGACGGCGCGCCGACCGGCATGACCATGAATTCCTGGAAATCGATAGGATTGTCAGCATGTTCCCCGCCATTGATGATGTTCATCATCGGCACGGGCAGAACATGGGCCGAAACCCCGCCGACATAGCTGTACAGCGGCAGGCCACGGGCATCGGCGGCCGCCTTGGCAACCGCAAGACTGACGCCCAGGATCGCGTTTGCGCCCAGCCGTGACTTGTTGTCGGTGCCGTCCAGATCGATCATCGCCAGGTCAATATCGCGCTGATCCTCGGCATCCAGCCCGACAATCGCGTCGAAAATCTCGTCATTCACGGCCTTCACGGCCTCCAGCACGCCCTTGCCCAGATAGCGCCCCTTGTCGCCATCGCGCTTTTCAACCGCTTCATAGGCACCGGTCGATGCGCCCGAGGGAACGGCGGCGCGTCCGAAGCTGCCATCGTCGAGCAGGACGTCGACCTCCACGGTGGGATTGCCGCGCGAGTCCAGAATTTCGCGTGCGTGAATATCCATGATGACGGTCATAACGTCCCTTTCCTGCCGGTCTTTGCGAGCCTGTGTTCCGCGCCCCTCTATGCCGTTCCTCGGCACATGGCAACCATGCGCGATCCGCACATGTATTTCTGCAAGGCACTTGAAAAAACCGCAGGATTCACCAGAATTAGAGACAGGCAAGCGGGATGGATGCAGCAACACCAGCTGCAAGTGAATCTGGAGTTGAATTTCATGGCGAATGACGAAAGCAAGACCAGCCCCGCAGGCCGGACCAAACGCACCACGGCTGCCAAAAAACCGCCAGCCGCGAAAAAGCCTGCCGCCACCAAAAAGACGGCAGCGGCCACAGCCGCCCGGCCCGCAGCGAAGAAGCCCGCTGCGCCGAAAAAACCGGCAGCACCGAAAAAGCCTGTCGTTGCCGAGGTCGAAAGGCTGGAACCGGAAATCCTGACCACCGAAAATGTGAGGGCCAAAGTGGAAGAAAGAATGAAATCCGCATCCGGCAAGGCCGTGGACTATGCGAGCGACATCAAGGACCGCGCCAGCGACGCCATCGCCAATCTCAGCAAGCTGATCGACGAGACGGCGGCGGTGATCGACGAGAATGTCGGCGAGCGCTATGGCGATTATGCGCGCAGCGCTTCGCGCTCCGTGAACGAGGCGGCCGACCGTCTTCGCACCAAGCAGATCGAGGATCTGGGCAAGGATACGCGGGAATTTGTCCGCAAGAGCCCGGCGCTCGCCATCGGCATCGCGACCATCGCCAGCCTGGTGCTGGCCAAGGCCGTGAGTTCGGTCTTTTCGCGCAAGGATTGAGCGATAGCCGATCCGCAATTCACGGCTGATCCGCAAATCGGGGGTGGCGCTGGCGGCGCGCCGGATGATCCGGCGGCCGGCCAGCCCGCGCTCGGCGAACAGCTGAAACAGCTCTACTCCGACGGGCGCGCGCTGGTCGAAAGCGAATTTGAATTCCAGCGCAGCCGCATCGGCTTCGCCGGGCGGCAGGCACGCGCCATCGCGCTGTTCATTTTCATCGGGCTGGTGTGCATTGCCGGGGCATTGCTGGCGCTGGTCATAGGCACGATGATCGCGCTCATTCCCCTGCTCGGCGCATGGGGAGCGATGGCGGCGGTCACGCTGTCAATCGCGCTGACGGCGGCGCTGTGCTTCTGGCTCGCCATGCGCCGGGTCCGGCGGGTCAGCAGGGCCTTTGCCATCGACGATGAGGGGCAGGAAACGACATGAGCAACCGGGACGAGGAACGGATTGCCGAACTGGCGCGGTCGCGCGGTCAGGCAAGATCGCGCTTTTCGTCCGCACTTGGCAGCGCGAAAACCCGGTTCAAGCCCTCCAATCTGCGCGACGAAATGATCGACAAGGCCACCGACGCAGCCATGGATGCGGGGCGCGATGCCGCCGAACTGGCGGGCAGGCACAAGGGCAAGCTGGCCGCTGCCGGCGGCGCGATCGGGCTGTTCCTGGCACGCAAGCCGCTGATCCGCCAGGGCCACAGGCTGTGGGAAGCCTATCGCGACTGGCGTGCCGGGCGCGACTAGGCCGTGAACTCATAAATGCCATCATTGAGGTTTGAAGCGAAATGGTTTGCTGCAAGGAGAAATGGCGAGGGAATATGTCGATATTTCAAGACATTTCGACGCAGCAACAGGCCATTTCGGTCAAATCCCCTAGGACATCAAAATGGCTGCCATCCTGTCCCGAAAACCGCTTGAAAAGGTCTCCAGCCTTCCCTGCACGGCTTTCGGAACAATCTTTTTGCCATTTTAATGCCTCAATAGATGGCATTTATGGGTTCACGGCCTAAACCCGCTTTTCAGCCATAGCGAACAATATCCGGATTTTTTTGCGGAGATGGGGATGCAATCCCCGAAAACTGCCGCTATTAGAGCCAGATGACATGACATTAACCCGCCGGGACGGAGCCGATTTTGGCTGAGCGCAAGGCGCGAGGAGGGAGCCATGCAACGCATAGTGACCGACGAGCAACGCAGCGATCAGCCAAAATCGGCCCGCCGCCGTGCGGTTGCCGCTGGCTGTCCTTCGGACGGCGTCGCATCGCTTGTCCGGGCAACCAGCCCGGTCTACACGATGCTCCTTGCCGAAAAGCAGTCAGCGACAATCACGGTGGATCAATGTCATGTCATCTGGCTAAAGCGGCGCCAACTGGCCGGGGCATCATGGATGATCGCCTTTGGGCCGCACCATATCTTCCGGGGAAACCGAACATGATGAGCAAATTGCACCTGGTGCTTGGCGGAAGGGTCAAGGACCCGCGCACGCTGGAATTCTGCGAACTCGACAAGATGGACCTTGTCGGCGTCTATCCTGATTTTGCAACGGCCGAAGAGGTGTGGCGCAGCCATGCCCAGCGCACCGTGGACGATGCCGAGATGAAATATGTCATCGTCCATCTCCACCGGCTGCTCGAACCCGAACTGCCCGACGACGAGGACTAATCCCGCGCGGCAAGGCGCAAATGCCGGGTCAGCGGCAGAAACAGGGCCAGCCCGGCGATGAAACCGCCAATATGCGCATAAATGGCGATGGAAATGATGCTGCCCTCCATCGCCAGCCCCGCCAACAGGTTGATCGTGATCCAGGCCAGCGCGAGCCAGGCCATATGCACGAGCAATGGTGGCACCGGGCCAAAACCGCGCGGTATGCGCCGCGCGATCAGCAGGAAATAAATCGCCAGTATCGCCGAGATCGCACCGCTTGCGCCAACCATGGGCAGCGCTGAATCCGGACCGGACAAATAATGGCCGATACAGGCTGCATAGATGCCCAGCAGATACAGGATCGCATAGCGGACCGGGCCGAGCGCATGCTCGACAGCGCTGCCACATATGGCAATGACAAGCATGTTCATGGCCAGATGCAGCAGGCCGCCATGCAGAAAGGCCGAACTGAGCGGGGTCAGCGCAGCCGGTATCAGCCATTCATGCCCGCCTGGTCCCGGAATCAGGCCGCCGTTCAGCCACTCGCTGATCCGGATAGGCCAGAAACCGCCCTCGACAAGCACGGCCTCTTCATGGCCGCTGACGAACGGCACCAGCCAGAGAGCGGCATTGGCAATTACAAGCGCCTTGGTGATGGGACCAAGGGTGATGCGCATGGCGGTCAGATGAACTCGATTTTGGAGACCAGATAATATTTGTCGCCGGAGGGGACGCTTACTTCCACCTCGTCATCGATCTGGCGACCGATCAGCGCGCGGCCCAGCGGCGAATTATAGCTGATCTTGCCCGCGCGGGCATCGGCCTCGGCCTGGCCGACAATCTGGTATCGCACCGGCTTGTCGTCCTCATCGAGCAAGGTCACGGTCGCGCCGAAAACGATCTTGTCGCCTGAAAGCGTGGTCGGATCGATGATCTGCGCACGGCTGAGCTTGTCTTCCAGATCGGCGATGGTCGCCTCAACCTGGCCCTGCCGCTCCTTGGCGGCGTGATATTCCGCATTTTCGGAAAGGTCGCCATGCGCGCGCGCTTCCTCGATCGCTTCGACGATCTTCGGGCGCTCGTCCTTCAGCAGGCGCAATTCCGCCGTCAGCTTCTCATAGCCTTCGGCCAGCATCGGCATTTTTTCAACGGTTGCCATATCGGCATATCCCTTCGTTCACAGGCCTGCGCCCTGCCCCTGTCGACTGCCCTGTACAGTCAAAAGCCCCTGCCCGCGGCCCGCTTCGGGAGCCGCCTGACTGAAGCAATATGTCGGGGAGTTCAGGCGTCAGAACCGCTATAATAAGACTGAAGCGGCTTTACTTCAAGGCTGGACTGGCTGAGCGCGGCAATCGCCTCCACCGCCGCGCGGCAGGATGCCGCGGTCGTGAAGTACGGAATCTTGCCGGTCAGCGCCGATCCGCGAATGGATTGCGAGTCCTTCAGGCTCTGCCATCCTTCGGTGGTGTTGAAGATCAGGTCGACCTCGCCATCCTTGATCCGGTCGACAATATGCGGTCGGCCCTGTGCCACCTTGTTGACATGCACGACCGGAACGCCCTCGCCCGACAGATAGGATGCGGTTCCGCCCGTCGCGACAATGGTGAACCCCTGCGCGACCAGCCCGCGCGCCGCCTCCAATATGCCCGGCTTGTCGCTGTCCTTGACCGAAATGAAGGCGGTGCCCGAAAGCGGCAGGTCCATGCTCGCGGCCAGCTGTGACTTGGCAAAGGCGGTTCCGAAATCCCGGTCGATGCCCATGACCTCGCCGGTCGACTTCATCTCCGGACTCAGCACCGGATCGACACCGGGGAAGCGGGAGAACGGGAAAACCGCCTCCTTTACCGCCATATAGTCAATGTCGCGCCGGATCGGCGGGAATTGGGAGAGCATTTCGCCCGCCATGACCCGCGCGGCATATTTTGCGACTGGCGCGCCAACCGCCTTGGCGACAAAGGGCACGGTCCGGCTCGCGCGCGGATTGACCTCGATCAGGTAAACCTCGTCATCCTTGATCGCGAACTGGATGTTCATGAGACCGCGGACCTTCAGGCCATGGGCGAGCAGCCCGGCCTGGCGCTCCATCTCCGCGATCAGGGTATCGGACAGGCTGTAGGGCGGCAGGGTGCAGGCGCTGTCACCCGAATGAACCCCGGCTTCCTCGATATGCTGCAACACGCCCGCGACAACGACGTCCTGGCCATCGCACAGCGCATCGACATCGCACTCGATGGCATCGCGCAGATACTGGTCGATCAGCACTGGGCTGTCGCCGGACACCTGCACGGCAGTGGCGATGTAATCCTCCAGCTGGGCCTGTCCGTCGACAATCTCCATCGCCCTGCCGCCGAGCACATAGCTGGGCCGGATCAGCACCGGATAGCCGATGCGATTGGCGACCGCCACGGCCTCTTCTCGGCTGCGCGCCATGCCGTTGGCCGGCTGTTTGAGGCCAAGCTTGTCGACCAGCTTCGCAAAGCGCTCGCGATCCTCGGCAAGGTCGATGGCATCGGGAGACGTCCCGAGAATGGGGATGCCCGCATCCTCCAGCGCCTGGGCCAGTTTCAGCGGCGTCTGTCCGCCAAACTGGACGATCACGCCGACCAGTTCGCCCGTCGAGCGCTCGACATCGAGAATTTCGAGCACATCCTCGGTGGTCAGCGGCTCGAAATAGAGCCGGTCCGACGTATCATAATCGGTGCTGACCGTTTCCGGATTGCAATTGACCATGATCGTCTCGAACCCGGCATCGGACAGCGCGAAACAGGCATGACAGCAGCAATAATCGAACTCGATTCCCTGGCCGATCCGGTTGGGGCCGCCGCCCAGTATAACCACCTTGCGGCGATCACTCGGCTGGGCCTCATTCTCAGCCGCGCCGAATATCGGGGCTTCATAGGTCGAGTACATGTAAGGCGTTTTCGCCTCGAACTCCGCCGCGCAGGTATCGATCCGCTTGTAGACCGGGCGCACGCCCAGCTTGTGGCGAAGCGACCGCACCTCGGCCTCGCTCGTCGCGCCCGCCATCGCCTGGAGCGCATCATGAAGCAGGCCATGGCTGCGTGCCTGGGTCTCGCCAAGGCCGCCCGCGACATGTACCGAACGCACCGCCAGCGTTGCCAGCCGCCGGTCGGAAAAGCCCATCGACTTGAGCTTGCGCAGGCCATCGGCATCGACCGGCAGGCCATTGTCCAATATGTCAGTCTCTGCAGCGATGATTTCGGCGATCCGCTCCAGGAACCACGGATCATAGCGGGTGATCGCCGCGATTTCCGCAACGCTCATCCCCTCGCGCATCGCCTGGGCAACATGCAGCAGCCGGTCGGGCGTGGGCCGCGACAGCGCCTCGCCAAGCTGTTCCCGGCTCGCCCCTTCCAGCTCTTCGACCCGGTTGAAGCCGTCCAGTCCGGTCTCCAGTCCGCGCAGCGCCTTTTGCATCGATTCCTGGAAATTGCGGCCAATGGCCATCACCTCGCCGACCGATTTCATCGCGGTCGACAGGATCGGCTCGGCACCCTTGAATTTCTCAAAGGCAAAGCGCGGAATCTTGGTCACGACATAGTCGATGGTCGGCTCGAAACTGGCCGGGGTCACGCCGGTGATATCATTGTCGATCTCATCGAGCGTATAGCCGACGGCCAGCTTTGCCGCGACCTTGGCGATGGGAAAGCCGGTCGCCTTGGAGGCGAGCGCGGACGACCGCGACACGCGCGGGTTCATCTCGATCACGATCAGCCGGCCGCTATCGGGGTTGACCGCGAACTGCACGTTCGATCCGCCCGTCTCCACACCGATTTCGCGCAGCACCGCGATGCTGGCGTTGCGCATGATCTGATATTCCTTGTCGGTCAGGGTCAGCGCCGGGGCGACGGTGATGCTGTCGCCGGTATGGACGCCCATCGGATCGACATTCTCGATCGAACAGATGATGATGGCGTTGTCCTTGCGGTCGCGCACCACCTCCATCTCATATTCTTTCCAGCCGAGCAGGCTTTCATCGATCAGGATCTGGCCGACCGGCGAGGCATCGATGCCGGTGCGGGCAAAATGCTCGAATTCCTCACGATTATAGGCGACACCGCCGCCCGTGCCGCCCATGGTAAAGGCGGGGCGGATGATCGCTGGCAGGCCGATATTGTCCAGCTCATGCATGGCATTGGCCACGCCCTGGGCGCGGTCATAGCCGGTAACGCGTCCCTCTGCATCGCGGATCGGCGGAGCCGAAGCGATGGCGGCACGCGGGCTTTCCAGCCCGATAGCGTCCATCGCGGCGCGGAATTTCTCGCGATCCTCGGCCTTGTCGATGGCCTCCGCATTGGCCCCGATCAGCTCCACGCCATATTTGTCGAGCGTGCCGTCCTGCGCCAGCGCCAGCGCGGTATTGAGCGCGGTCTGGCCGCCCATGGTGGGCAGCACGACCAGCTTGTCATCGGGCCGTTCGGCGCGTTCGCGCGCGATGATCTTCGCGACGATTTCGGGCGTGATCGGCTCGACATAGGTGGCGTCGGCCATATCCGGATCGGTCATGATCGTCGCCGGATTGGAATTGACCAGGACGATGCGATAGCCCTCTTCCTTCAGCGCCTTGCACGCCTGCGTCCCCGAATAGTCGAACTCGCACGCCTGGCCGATGATGATCGGGCCGGCGCCGATAATGAGGATGGATGTGATGTCGGTACGTTTAGGCATTTACGGAAGCGCTCCAAATCCCTCTTCTTTGACAGAAAGGGTTGGGTGAAGGTGAACTGGAATGACTGAAGAACGGCTGGCCCGCACTGTGAACGCCACCTTCGCCCTGACGGCGAGAGGGGACAAGCACGAAACTTCTCACCGCAATCCCCCCACGAATTTCTCGAACAGGTAGAAGCTGTCCTGCGGGCCGGGGCTCGCTTCGGGATGGTATTGCACGCCAAAGGCGCGCTTGTCGGTAAAGGCGATGCCGCAATTGGAGCCGTCAAACAGGCTCTTGTGCGTTTCGACGACATTGGCGGGGAGCGTCGCGCCATCCACCGCAAAGCCATGGTTCATGCTGGTAATCTCGACCAGCCCCTCGGTCGCATCCCATCCGCCGCCGACGCGCTGCACCGGATGGTTCGCGCCGCGATGGCCCTGATGCATTTTCAGTGTCTTCGCGCCCGCCGCCAGCGCCAGCATCTGGTGGCCAAGGCAGATGCCGAACAGCGGCATGTCACGCTCCAGCAATCCCCGGACAACCGGCACCGCATATTCTCCCGTCGCTGCCGGATCGCCCGGCCCGTTGGAAAGGAACACGCCATCGGGGTTCAGCGCCAATATGTCGGCCAGCGGGGTGGTGGCGGGCACCACCGTCACCTTTGCCCCGGCGCGCACCAGGTTGCGGAAGATGTTGCGCTTTGCACCATAGTCGATGGCGACGACATGGGGGCGGCCGCCATGCGCTGTTGCAGGTTCGGCTTCGCCGCCATCGGCATAGCCGAAGCCCAGCCGCCATGCGCCGCCGGTCCATGTGCCGCTATCGAGCCGGGTGACATCGCTGGCAAGGTCCATGCCTTCCAGCCCCGGCCAGGCCTGGGCCTGTGCGAGCAGGGCGTCGAGATCAAAGCGACCCTCCGGATCATGCGCGATGACCGCATTGGGCGCACCGGCCATGCGGATGCGGCGGGTAAGCGCGCGGGTATCGACCCCGGCAAGGCCAATCCGGCCATTATCCGCCATCCACTGGTCAAAGGACTGGACATTGCGGAAATTGCTGGGCGCGGTCACATCCTCGCGCACCACACAGCCCAGCGCATGCGGGCTGTCCGCCTCGACATCCTCGATATTGGTGCCGACATTGCCGATATGCGGAAAGGTGAAGGTGATGATCTGCCCGGCATAGCTGGGATCGGTCATCACTTCCTGATAGCCGGTCATGGCGGTGTTGAAGCACACCTCGCCCACCGCGCTTCCGGCCGCGCCAAAGCCCCTGCCCCATACCGCGCTGCCATCCGCCAACAGCAGCACCCCGGTTGCGCCTTTTGGCTGGGCGGGGGTAACGGCTGCTGCCATGGTCATCGATCCTTAGTGATTATGCGACGTGATTATGCATCTGGCCGGACATTTGCGTGTGCGAAGCCAAATTGCCGGGTCACTATGGCCCCTGCCCGACAGGGTCAATCTATGAAAAAGTTTTTATTGCGGCTATGATCGTCCTTTATTCCAAAATCCGTGGAAAAAGCCGAAATTCCGGGCATGAGAGCGGGAATTAGAGGAGGACGCGATGATTCGCGATTCGATCAAGGCTGCACAGGTTGCGGCCATGAAAGCCGGTGACAAGCCGCGCACTGCCGCCGTTCGCCTGATACTGGCGAAGATCAAGGACCGTGACATCGAACTGCGCACCGGCAATGCCCCTGCCGATGACGATGCGATGGTCGTCGAGGTACTGCAGAAAATGGCAAAGCAGCGCCGCGAATCGATCCAGATGTATGAGGATGGCGGACGCCAGGAGCTGGCCGATGCCGAAAAGGGCGAACTGGTGGTGATCGAGGAATTCCTGCCCGCACAGATGGACGAGGCGGCAACAATGGCGGCCATCGAGGCGATCAAGGCCGATATCGGCGCCGAAAGCATCAAGGATATGGGCAAGGTGATGGCCGAACTGAAGGCGCGCCATGGCAGCCAGCTTGACATGAGCAAGGCCAGTGGCCTGGTCAAGGCGGCTTTGGGGTGAACGGACCAAGGGGCCTCTGAACGATGAGCCTGTCCCCGCAATGGCTGGATGAGTTGCGATCGCGCCTGACGCTGTCGACGATCATCGGCCGCCATGTGAAGATCCAGCGGGCGGGACGCGAATACAAGGCGTGCTGCCCGTTCCACAATGAAAAGACCCCCAGCTTCACGATCAACGACGCCAAGGGGTTTTATCACTGTTTCGGCTGTGGTGCGCATGGCGACGCGATCCGGTTCATGACCGATCATCAGGGGCTGGGCTTCATGGACGCGATCAAGGAGCTGGCTGCGGAGGCCGGGATGACCGTCCCCGCGCCCGATCCGCGCGCGGCGAAAATGGCCGAGCAGCGCGCCAGCCTGCACGATGTGACCCAGGCAGCGCAGGACTGGTTCGTAACGCAGCTGCAGGGTGCAGCGGGGGCCGAGGCGCGCGACTATCTGAAGCGGCGCGGCCTCAGCGCCGAAACGCTGGCGCGCTTCGGCTTCGGCTTTGCCCCTGATTCGCGCGACGCCCTCAAATCCGCCCTTTCGGGACTGGGCGAGGATCTGCTCATCGAGGCGGGGATGCTGATCCGGGTAGACGGCAAGCCCAGCTATGACCGGTTTCGCGGCCGTATCATGATCCCCATTCGCGATGCGCGCGGCAGGGTCATCGCATTTGGCGGGCGCATATTGGGGCAAGGCGAACCGAAATATCTGAACTCCCCCGATACCCCTTTGTTCGACAAGGGGTGCACGCTCTACAATCTCGACAAGGCCAGTGCGGCGTCGCGCAAGTCCGGCAGGATGATCGTCGTCGAAGGGTATATGGATGCTATTGCCCTGGCACAGGCAGGGTTTGAGGACGCAGTTGCGCCGCTGGGCACCGCGCTTACCGAAATGCAGATCGAGATGCTGTGGAAGATGGTCGAAAGCCCGGTTCTCTGCTTCGATGGCGACAGCGCGGGCCAGCGCGCGGCGATGCGCGCAGCCGGACGCGCCCTGCCCCTGTTGCGGCCCGGATACAGCCTGTCCTTCGCCACCCTGCCAGCCGGGCAAGACCCGGACGACCTGATCCAGGCATCGGGACCGCAGGCCTTTGCCGATATTCTGGCCCGGCCGCAAAGCCTGCTCGACCGGCTGTGGCAGCATGAGCTTGCCGTCCAGCCCATCGAAACGCCTGAACAGCGGGCGGGTTTCAAGAAGCGGCTGCTCGACCATGCCGACGCCATTGCCGACCCGGAAATCCGTTCGCTCTATCGCCGTGACTTTAACGAGCGCTTTTCGGCAACATTCTTCAGCCGGACACCGCAAAGCGGACCGGGCGGCTTTCAGGGCCGGTTTCCGGCGACGCGCAAGCCGCTGCAGCGCGGCGCGGACCGCGAGACGCAGAGCTTCAGCCGGGGCAGCGCCGACCTGTTGCTGCATCGCGCGGTGATGACCGGCCTGATCCGCTATCCGGGCATGATTTCGCGCCATATCGAGAGCCTGACGGCATGTGCGCCCGACTCGCCGGATTTGGCGGAACTGCTCGGCGAACTGATTGCTGTTGCAGACAGGCTGGAAGGGCTTGATACCGAAGGCCTTCTTACCATATTAGGCGAGCGGGGAAAAAGGGGACTGGCAGAGCGGCTTCATAAAGCCGATCCGCCGCCGTTTTCTTTCTGCAAGCGGGACGATCTCGCACTCGAAGCACGGGCAGAGGCGGAACGGGACCTCGCCGAAGCTATCGAAGTCATGATCGTCCGACCACGGCTTGAGGCGGCGTTGCGCGATGTGACGCGCCGGTTCGAGCAGGAATTCGACGAACGGCTTTTCGAGGAGCAGCAGCGGCTGCGGCTCCAGAAGAGGCAGTTTGAACAGCGGCTGATCGAATTGGCCGAAACGGGAATATGAGTTTGCCCTGTTCGACGGAGCGGGGAAACGAGACAGGCAGGAAGCGGAATTTTGGCTACCAAAGCGGAAAAAACCAGCAAGGCGGACAGCAGCGATGCACCGCTGATCGATCTCAACGAAGCCTCTATCAAGAAGCTGATCGCACGCGCCAAGAAGCGCGGATATATTACCTATGACGAGCTGAACGAGGCTCTGCCGCAAGACCAGATGTCCACCGACCAGATTGAGGACGTCATGTCGGCGATCTCCGAAATGGGCGTGAACATCGTCGAGAATGACGAGGATGGTGCCGAGGATGGCCCCGCCCCCGATGTCGAGGCGGTCGATGCGGCTGGCGATGATTCCGACGATAGCGGCGGCTCGCGCCCGACCGTCGAAAAGAAGAAGGAAACCGTCGACCGCACCGACGATCCGGTCCGCATGTACCTGCGCGAAATGGGTGCGGTGGAACTGCTCAGCCGCGAGGGCGAGATCGCCATTGCCAAGCGCATCGAGGCCGGTCGCGACACGATGATCCTGGGGCTGTGCGAAAGCCCGATCACCTTCCACGCCATTATCGAATGGTCAACCGCGCTCAACGAGGGCGAGATGCAGCTGCGCGAGATTCTCGATCTCGATGCCATGCTGTCCAAGGAGCCTGCGCCGGAAAGCCTCGAAAATGAGGATGGCGATGATGACGAGATCAGCGAAAAGACTGCTGGCCCGTCATTCAAGGATGAAGACGATATCGAGGAAGAGGATTCGTCCGACGAGGATGATGACGAAGCCAATCTGACCGAGCGGCGGGCGCGCCGTCAGGACGATGACGATGATGAGGACAACACGCTCTCGCTCGCCCAGATGGAAGCGGCGCTGAAGCCCGATGCCCTGGAGAAATTCGAGCGCATCACCTCGCTGTTCCGCAAGTTCGAGAAGATTCAGGCGACGCGCCTTGAAGCACTGGGTATCGGTGACGATTTCCCGGCGGCGAAGGAAAAACAATATCAGAAACTGCGCGAAGATCTGACCGCCGAGGTTGAATCGGTCCAGTTCCATGCGACCAAGATCGAATATCTTGTCGACCAGCTCTATTCGTTCAACCGCCGCCTGACCGCTCTGGGCGGCCAGATGCTGCGCCTCGCCGAGCGTCACAAGGTGCCGCGCCGCGATTTCCTCGATCGCTATATCGGTCATGAGCTGGACGAAAACTGGCTGGAGGACGTGTCGGCAATCGACAAGAAGTGGAATGCCTTTGCCACGGGCGAAGTCGCCGCCGTGGACCGCATCCGCAGCGAGATTGGCGACATCGCCGCCGCTGCGGGCATGAGCCTCAAGGAATTCCGCCGCATCGTCAACATGGTGCAGAAGGGCGAGCGCGAGGCGCGCATCGCCAAGAAGGAAATGGTCGAGGCGAATCTGCGCCTCGTCATCTCCATCGCCAAGAAATACACCAATCGCGGACTGCAGTTCCTGGACCTGATCCAGGAGGGCAACATCGGCCTGATGAAGGCGGTCGACAAGTTCGAATACCGGCGCGGCTACAAGTTCAGCACCTATGCAACATGGTGGATCAGGCAGGCGATTACCCGCTCCATCGCCGACCAGGCGCGCACCATCCGCATTCCGGTCCACATGATCGAGACGATCAACAAGCTGGTGCGCACCAGCCGCCAGTTCCTGCACGAACAGGGCCGCGAGCCGACGCCCGAGGAAATGGCCGAGCGTCTCTCCATGCCGCTGGAAAAAGTGCGCAAGGTGATGAAGATCGCCAAGGAACCGATCAGCCTTGAAACGCCGATTGGCGATGAGGAAGATTCGCACCTGGGCGATTTCATCGAGGACAAGAACGCGATCATTCCGGTCGATGCCGCGATCCAGTCGAACCTCAAGGAAACGGTGACCCGTGTTCTCGCCAGCCTCACGCCGCGCGAGGAACGCGTGCTGCGCATGCGCTTTGGCATCGGCATGAACACCGATCACACGCTGGAGGAAGTGGGTCAGCAATTCTCGGTGACACGCGAACGTATCCGGCAGATCGAGGCGAAGGCGCTGCGCAAGCTCAAGCATCCCTCGCGCAGCCGCAAGATGCGCAGTTTCCTCGACCAATAGGCAATAATTTGCGTCCGATCCGGGCAGTCGGCGGCTTTGTAAACACAGTGTTTAGAAAGTCAGGCTAAAAACCTTTTTCCAGAAGCGGGGCTGGACGCAGCGCCGCTCGATGAAGAGGTTTTACCCGTGTCGAACCATTTTGAAGGCCTAGCGCACGCCAATCCGCCAAAATCGGCGCCTTCAAGCCTGTCGGAAGCGCTGAGCCAGGGTGCCAGCGAGCGCCATGCCTTTGTTCACGCGATGCTCGACCGGGATAGCCCACCTGCCGCCGCAGACCTTGCCGATGTCGCCCATTTCATATGCCTGCTGCATGGCCGCTATCCCGGCCTGATCGACTATGCCGCGACGCGCAGTGCAGACCCTGAACTCGGCAAATGGCTGGCCAGCGCCTGTGAAGGCTTTGCCGGAGAACGCGCGCTGCTCACCAAGCTGACCGTCGCCGCCGGACCCATTGCCAGCACGCCGGGACAGGACCAGTGCACGCCCGCGATCATCGCGCTGCGCTCGGCGCTCAACAATCTCTCGCAATCGGATCGCAATGGCTGTGCCGTCGGCGCCGCCTTTGCCCTGGCGATAGACTGGACGACGATCCGCGCGGTGCTGGAAATCATCGCCCGGCGCGTGGGCATGGAGGCGCGCGAATGCCAGCTTCCCGAGCTTGCCGAAACCGTCGAGCTTGCCGGGATTGCCGGGCAGGACCGGCTCATCGAACGGGCCATGGCCTTTGGCGCGGCCCAGATGCTGCAGCAGCACCAGCTGTTCTGGGACATGCTGGCCGCGCGGCGCACCAGCCGCCGCATTCTCGACGGCTATTGAGAACGCGCGCAGATCGGCGCATCCTTTGGCAAATTCCTTCGGTCCATTCTTGACGCTTGCCAAGCGCCAAACGCATCCCTAACGCTTAATCGACCGGTTAAATCCAGACGATAAGAGGTTTTATGCGTTTCGAGGGCACCAAGAACTATGTGGCGACCGATGACCTGAAGGTCGCCGTCAATGCAGCTGTCACTCTTCGCCGGCCATTGCTGGTCAAAGGCGAGCCCGGCACCGGCAAGACCGTTCTGGCCCATGAAATCGCCAAGGCAGCCAATGCCCCGCTGATCGAATGGAATATCAAGTCGACCACCAAGGCGCAGCAGGGCCTGTATGAATATGACGCGGTGGCGCGCCTGCGCGATGGCCAGCTGGGCGATGAGCGCGTCCACGACATTCGCAATTACATCAAGCGCGGCAAATTGTGGGAAGCCTTTACCAGCGAACAGCTTCCCGTGTTGCTGATCGACGAAATCGACAAGGCGGATATCGAGTTTCCCAACGACCTGTTGCAGGAACTCGATCGCATGGAGTTCTTTGTCTACGAGACCAAGGAAACGGTGAAGGCGCTGGAACGGCCAATCGTCGTCATCACCTCCAACAATGAAAAGGAACTGCCCGACGCATTTCTGCGCCGCTGCTTCTTTCACTATATCAAGTTTCCCGATCGCGAGACGATGCAGGAAATCATCGACGTCCACTTCCCCGGCATCCAGAAACTGCTGGTCCAGAAGGCGATGGAGATTTTCTACGATGTCCGCGAAGTGCCCGGCCTCAAGAAAAAGCCCTCGACCAGCGAACTGCTCGACTGGCTGAAGCTTCTCCTGAATGAGGACATGCCGCTGGAAGTGCTGCAGGATCGCGATCCCAGCAAGGCGATTCCGCCCCTGCATGGCGCGTTGCTGAAGAATGAGCAGGACGTGATGCTGTTCGAGCGGCTGGCCTTCATGTCGCGCCGCCAGGGCGGCTGACCAGCATCAGGCCACTATTCCTGAATGGCGTAGGCCAGCTCGAAATTGCCCCAATAGCGCCCGTCAAACCATAGCGGGACGAAGATGTTGCGCACGACCTCGAACGCGCCCGATGCGTGATCGAAGCGGTAGACTGCGGCATAGAAGGGCTTGTCCTTGCGACGCACCGCCTCTGCGGTCGTATGGTCCAGCAGTTTCAGCCGGTTGCGGCAATATTCATCGTCATGCGCCTTGTCGCCGGTCGGTGTCCGCGTGCGGCGGCTGATATGGGTCGGCAGATAGCCGTCCTCATTGGTAATCACCGCACCATGGATACCGGGGCGCATCGCCTCATAACGGTCCAGCACCGGCTGTATCACGCTATCGGCAAATTCGTTGAAGCGCGTGTCGAAGCGCTCGATTCCCGGTTCATTGCGCGCGACATATTCGCGGTCAAACAGCGCATCAGCAGCAAGCGTTCCGTCTTTCAGCGCCTTGCCGATCAGCCGCGCCACCTCATCACGCCCCTGCATCGCCAGCTCGACAAACGGGTTGTCCGCCGCCGACATGCCCGAATGCAACAGCTTGTCGAACATGTCGTTATGCTGGTGCTCCAGTTCCCGGCTGAAGCCCAGCCCGGTTTCCAGATCGCTGGCACAGCGGTCCACATCGCTCATAAAGACGAACAGATTGTCGCAAAGCTCGCCGGTATTGGCGCGGACATTGGCGCTCGCCTGGGCAATTTCATCGGTTTTCCGGTCGACATCGGACACCATCTTGATGGCGCGATCCACGGTCGAGCTGATCGTTTCGACATGATGCTGGGCATTGCGGCTCCGATCCACACCGTCACCAATCCGCGACACAAAGGCATCCGCCCTACGCCCAAGCGATCCCATGGTACTTGAAATCCGGTCGGTCGCCTGGCGGGTATCGAGCGCCAGCTTCTTTACCTCCGATGCGACCACTGCAAAAGCCGCGCCTGCAGCACCGGCGCGCTGCGCCTCGATTGCGGCATTGAGCGCCAGCATATTGGTCGATTTGGCAATGGTATCGATCTGTTCGCTGGCCTTGACGACCTGGTCCATTGCTTCGGCAAATCCGGCGATATCCTCGCCAAGTTCCAGCATCAGTTCGATAATCGCCTGAAAGTCGGAAACCGAAATGCGAACGGTCTTGACGCTCCCGGCAAGCTCGCCGCGCACCTTTTGCGAGAGCGCCCGCGCGGTCGCGGTCGCAGCCACGACTTGCTCCTGCTCGTCGCTGAGGTCGCGGGCAATGCGCTCCAGATAGGTGCGCTTTTCCCCCAGCATGACCATGCGGCCCATGACATTTTCGACAATACCGCCGACCTTGCTGCAGCCGATAACGGCTTCGCCGCAGCTTTCCGCCATTTCGTGGAAAGCATCGGTACCCGGACGGAATTCTGCTTCGTGTTTCATTATGTGCGATACGATCCCTGTTACCGCAGGATCATCGCGCAACATGGTTAACAGCCGGATAACGCCTTGCGGCAAATCGGTCCGAAAAGGACGCAAATCCGGGCGTTCCGGCTGCCATCGGTATTCCTGCTTTGCCCCGCATGCAATTCACGTTAAGGCTTTTGGCAAGGACATTTTTGATTAAGCGGTTGCCGCCTGATCATTGCAGCGCTGAGGAATTTCGATGTTTTTCAATTTCATGGATGAGCTTCGGGTGGCGGGGATCAAGGTTTCCATGAAGGAGCACCTGATCCTGCTCGAAGCGCTCAGCCAGCAGGTCATCGAACAGTCGCCGGAAGAATTTTATTATCTGGCCCGCGCAACCTTTGTGAAGGATGAAGGGCTGCTCGACCGGTTCGACCAGGTTTTCGCCAAGGTCTTCAAGGGCATAGAGACCATGTACGGCAATGGCATGGACGCCGCTATCCCGGAGGACTGGCTGAAGGCCGTCGCCGAAAAATATCTGTCCGAAGAAGAGATGGAAAAGATCAAGGCGCTCGGCTCCTGGGAAGAAATCATGGAGACGCTGAAAAAGCGCCTCGAAGAACAGGAAAAGCGTCATCAGGGCGGGAACAAGTGGATCGGCACCGGCGGTACCTCTCCCTATGGCAATTCCGGCTATAATCCAGAAGGCGTGCGGATCGGCGGCGAATCAAAGCACAAGCGCGCGATCAAGGTCTGGGAAAAGCGCGAGTTCCAGAATCTCGACAACACCAAGCAGCTGGGCACCCGCAATATCAAGGTGGCGTTGCGGCGCCTGCGCCGTTTCGCCCGCGAAGGCAATGCCGACGAGCTTGACCTCAAAGGCACGATCGAAGGGACGGCGCGGCAAGGCTGGCTGGATATCCAGATGCGACCGGAGCGCCACAACGCGGTCAAGCTGCTGCTGTTCCTTGATGTCGGCGGATCGATGGACCCGTTCATCAAGCTGTGCGAGGAGCTGTTCAGCGCCGCCACCAGCGAGTTCAAGAATCTCGAATTCTTCTATTTCCACAACTGCCTTTACGAGGGCGTGTGGAAGGACAATCGCCGCCGCTTTTCAGAGCGCACCCCGACCTGGGACATTCTCCACAAATATGGCCATGACTATAAGGTGATCTTTGTCGGCGATGCCTCGATGAGCCCTTATGAAATTTCGCATCCGGGCGGTTCAGTCGAGCATTTCAACGAGGAATCAGGCGCAGTCTGGCTGCACCGGCTGTGCAATACCTATCCCGCGACAGCCTGGCTGAACCCCGTGCCGGAAAACCAGTGGGGCTATTCGCAAAGCGTCAAGATGGTGAAGGATCTGGTCAATGACCGCATGTATCCGCTGACGCTCGACGGGCTGGACGATGCCATGCGCGAACTGGGCCGCAAGCACGGTCACTGATCTGCATATTAGCCAGCGTAAAGCAGGATTGGGGCGATTTCCGCTCGCCAGGCCTGCTCGTCGGGCCGGGTCATGTCTTCAAGGTCGCCAGGACGGGCTGCCGAATCATCGACCCATTCGCGCAGCAGCGGGCTGCCGTTGATGACATCGATGGGCAGCTTTCCAAGCTCATATTCATAGGGAAAATCGCGCCACAATTCATAGTCCGGATAGAGCCGCCTGATCGCCTTGAAGGCCAGCGCCTGCAACCGCCAGGGGCGAAATGCGTCATGATCATAGGGCGCGCCCTCGGCATGAATATGCACCCCGCTGCACAGTTTCCCGACATGCTTGTGAAAGGTCGGCTCGAACCAGATATCGCGCAGGGCACATCCCTCCAGCCAGTGCGGGGCCAGCGCCTGCATCTCCGCCATGACCTTGAGCGCATCGATATCCGCCGCACCGAACAGCTCCAGCGGGCGGGTCGTGCCCCTGCCCTCGCTCAATGTCGTGCCCTCCAGCATGACCGTTCCGGCATAGCATCGCGCCATGTTGACATTGGGCGCATTGGGGCTGGGGTTGATCCAGATGCGTTCGGCAGGCCAGCCATGGTCCGGACCGGCATCGGCGCGCCAGCCCTGCATCGCAATGACGCGGTAATCCACATCAAGATTGAAGTGCCGCACGAACCAGTGCCCCATCTCCCCCAGCGTCAGGCCATGGCGCATCGGCATGGGTCCCGCCCCGACGAAACTCTCCCAGCCGGATCGCAGCGTCAGCCCCTCGACCGGACGGCCCGCTGGATTGGGCCGGTCCAGCACCCAGACCGCCTTGCCATGCCGCGCCGCCGCCTCCAGCACGTAAAGCAGCGTCGTGATGAAGGTATAGATGCGACAGCCCAGATCCTGCAGATCGACCAGCAGCACATCGAAACTGTCCATCGACGCATCGGTGGGGCGGCGCACCTCGCCATACAGACTGAATACCGGAACGCCATGAACCGGATCATTATAATCGGGCGATTCGACCATATTGTCCTGCTTGTCGCCGCGCAGCCCGTGTTGCGGGCCGAATGCCGCCGTCAGGGTGATATCGTCCAGCCCCGCCAGCGCGTCCAGCGAATGGACCAGCGACGCGGTCACCGAGGCGGGATGCGCCAGCAGCGCAATGCGCTTGCCCGCGAGCGGCGCGCGCAATTCAGACTCCGAAAGGAGGCGATCAATACCGAATTTCATGGCGCATCTGGTGCCGTCAGTTGCAGGGCAAAGCAAGCCGGATGATGAAAATCGGGTTTGCCCGGCGCATGGGCCAGCGCCCAATAGCTTTTTGCTCCATCGCGATACTCCAATATGGCCGACAGGCCCCATTGCGCCCTGAGGGGGTCGATCTCCCGGCCCCATGGCGCGCCGATATGGCAGAGGACCGTCAGCGCCAGCCGTTCTCCGGTCACGGCCTCGCGGAATATCTCGATCTGGCTGTCCGCCATGGGTGCCATGCCCTCGCGATAGCCATCGAACCAATAGCTGGCCCAGCATCGCGAGGGCGAGAAATTATACTCGGCATAGCCTTGTCCAGCACCGGGTCGGACAAATGCCTCGAAACAGCTCGCCTGCCACAGGCCATCTTCGCGCACGGGCACGCGTTCATCGGGGACAGCCAGCCGCCCCACCAGGCCGGCAACGACATAGTCGATCTTCAGCACGTCGCTGCCCATCAGCGACAGCTTTGCCGTGACAGAAAAATCGGGATCGGGCGTGTCCGGATGCGGAACAAGCGCCCGTTTCGCCAAAACCCTACTCAACCGGAAATCTCCATGCTAAGCGCCGCGCCATGAACCAGTTTCAATCCCTTTTGCTCCGCAGCCTGGATGAACGCGGATTTGTTCACCAGATTACCGATGCCGACGCGCTGGACAAGCTTGCCAATAGCACAATCGTGCCCGGCTATGCGGGTTTCGATGCCACCGCCGACTCGCTGCATGTCGGCAATCTGGTTTCGATCATGCTGCTGCGGCGTCTGCAACAGGCCGGGCACAAGCCAATCGTCGTGATGGGCGGCGGCACTACCAAGGTCGGCGATCCATCGGGCAAGGACGAAGTCCGCAAGCTGCTCGACGAAGATGGCATTGCCGCCAACATCGCGAAAATACGCACCTGTTTCGAACAGTTCCTGACCTTTGGCGACGGGCCGACCGACGCGATCATGGTCAATAATGACGACTGGCTCGGCGCGCTCCAGTATATTCCGTTCCTGCGCGATGTCGGGCGGCATTTCACCATCAACCGCATGCTCACCTTTGACAGCGTGAAGCTGCGTCTGGACCGGGAACAGCCGCTCACCTTCCTCGAATTCAACTATATGATCCTGCAGGCCTATGATTTCCTGGAGCTGTCGCGCCAGCATGGCTGTCGGCTGCAACTGGGCGGTTCGGATCAATGGGGCAATATCGTCAATGGAATCGAGCTGGCGCGCCGCATAGATGGCGCGGAGCTTTTCGGCGTCACCACCCCGCTGATCACGCGGGCAGATGGGTCCAAAATGGGCAAATCCGTCGATGGCGCGATCTGGCTCTCCGAACACCGGCTGTCCAGCTATGACTATTGGCAATTCTGGCGCAACACCGATGACCGCGATGTCGGTCGTTTCCTGCGCCTGTTCACTGACATGCCGGTGGAAGAAATCGCCCGGCTCGAACAGCTGGAAGGGGCGGAGATAAACGACGCCAAGATCATGCTGGCCGATGCCGCGACAGCGCTTTGCCGGGGCGAGGATGCCGCCCGCAATGCCGCGGAAACCGCGCGGAAAACCTTTGAACAGGGCGGCGCCGGGGAGAACCTTCCCCGCATGACGATCACCGGCGAAATCTCCATTGTCGAGGCGCTGGTCGGGCTGGGACTGGTGGCATCCAATGGCGAGGCGAAGCGTCTGATCAAGGGCGGCGGCGCAAGGGTCGACGGCGAGAGCGTAAGCGACGAGCGGCAGGCGATCACGGCGAACGGCGGCGAAATCCGGATATCCGCCGGCAAGAAGAAGCACGGGATATTGGTGGCCGGTTAACCCTGAATGTTACGGAGGTTTAACCCTCAGCCGTTCCGCATATTTACACTTTATTTGCAACTTTGGCGGATCATTCACCCGTATTTGTAACGAGGTGGGTATTATGATGTCCCGAGGCGCAAAACTGGGTGTGGTCGAACAGCGGCGTGCGGCCCGTCATGCCGTCAATCATGCGACGATCGCCGAACATCGCCATATGGGCGATATCAAGACCCATATCGTCAACATATCCGCCAACGGTTTCATGACAGAGGGCGACATGCCGCTGGCCAAGGGCGAGCGCATCGTCATCCGCCTGCCCGTCATCGGACGCATCGAGGCGCACCTCATCTGGTCGCTGGGCGGCCGTTCGGGTTTCCAGATGGAGCGGGTGATCCGCCTCAATGAGTTCATGGAACTGATCGACGCGCTGAAACCGGCATCCAGCCCCCGCCGCCCGCACTGAGCCTGTATCAGCCGCCGCGCAGCAGCCGGGCGCCATAGTCCCGCTCAAACAGGTACAGCGCGACACGCGCCGCCTCTCCGCGCGCGCTTTCCAGCCCGCCATCGCGATCCAGCAACAGCCGCGCATCGTCATTGGCGATCCCGATCAGGCGCTGCACCTGTTCGGGTGTGGCAACCCGATAGCCCGATTCGCCTGACTGGCGGGTGCCCAGCAACTCGCCGCCGCCGCGCAGCCGCAAATCTTCCTCGGCAATGTGAAAGCCGTCCTGCGATTCGCGCATCAGCGCGAGCCGCGCGCGCGCCGTCTCGCTCAGCGCATGACCGCGCAGCAACAGGCAGATCGACTTTTCCGATCCGCGCCCGACCCTGCCGCGCAGCTGATGCAGCTGGGCAAGGCCAAACCGCTCCGCCGCCTCGACAATCATCAGCGTTGCATTGGGAACATCGACGCCCACCTCGATCACCGTCGTCGCGACCAGCAAGGCGGTTCGCCCCGCCGCGAAATCGGCCATCATCGCATCCTTGCGCTCGACCGGCATCTGCCCGTGAACGAGCGAAACCTTGCCCGGAAACCGCTCGGCCAGCGCCGCCGCGCGCAATTCCGCAGCGGCAAGGTCGCTGGTATCGCTCTCGGCAACCAGCGGGCACACCCAATAGGCCTGCCCGCCGCCCGCAATATGGCGCTCCAAACCCGCCACGATTTCATCGATCCGGTCGCTGGCTATAACCCGCGTCTCGATGGCCTGGCGTCCGGGCGGCAGTTCGTCGAGCCGCGAGACCTCCATCTCGCCATAATGGCTGAGCGTCAGGGTGCGGGGGATGGGCGTTGCGGTCATTGCCAGGACATGCGGCGAAACCCGGCCCTTTTCCTGCAGCAACAGGCGCTGGCCGACCCCGAACTTATGCTGCTCATCGATGATGGCGAGGCCAAGGTTGCGATAGCTGACCGCATCCTGAAACAGGGCGTGGGTGCCGATGACGATATGGATCGATCCATCGGCAATGCCCATCAGCGTCGCTTCGCGCGCCTTGCCCTTGTCGCGTCCGGTCAGCACCGCAACGCTCACCGGCAAGCCTGACAGCATTTTCGAAACCGTCTCATAATGCTGGCGCGCGAGGATTTCGGTCGGCGCCAGCATCGCCGCCTGCGCGCCAGCCTCGACCGCCGCGAGCATCGCCATGACTGCCACCACGGTCTTGCCCGATCCGACATCGCCCTGCAGCAGGCGCAGCATCGGCACGGCCTGCGCCATGTCACCCGCGATTTCGGCAATGGTCCGGCGCTGCGCCCCGGTCAGCGAAAAGGGCAGCGGCAATTTTCCGGTCAGGCTGCCATCGCCCTGAAGCGGCAGGCCCTTGCGCCGCCGGTTGCTCTGCCGGATCAGTGCAAAGGCGAGCTGTCCGGCGAGGATTTCGTCATAGGCCAGCCGGTCGCGGGCGCGATCATGCGGTCCGGCATGGGCCAGCATCAGGGAATCGCGCCAGCCCGGCCATTGCTGGCGATTGAGCAGCGATGGCTCGATCCATTCCTCAAGCTCGGGCAGGCGCTGCAACCCGGCATCGACCAGCGCGCCGATACGGTTCTGGGTCAGTCCTTCGGACAGCGGATAGACCGGTTCGCGGGCATCAAGCTGGTGCGCCTCGGTCTCTGCAAGGATATGATCGGGATGCACGATCTGCCAGCTCTCGCCATAGATTTCGAGCTTGCCCGCGATGATCCGCGTCTCGCCAAGCGGCAGCAGTTTTTTCGCCCAGCCGGGATTGCGCCCGAAAAAGATCAGCGCAGCAAAATTGCCCGCATCGTCGCACGCCATGACGCGGAACGGGCCGCGCCCCCGACTGGCGCGATATTCGGCGGGGGTCAGGCGAATGACGATCTGTTCGCCCTCCCCCGCCTCGTCAAGGCTGGCGACCCTGCGCCGGTCGATAAAACCGCTGGGCAGATGATAGACGAGATCGCGTATCCGGGTCAGGTCCAGTCGCGCCAGCGGCTTTTCCAGCGTCGCGCCAACACCCTTGAGCGATGCGGTTTCGGCGAATAAGGAATTGAGTATCGCTGGGCGCATGTCTATCGCAGGAAAAGCTGGTCACGACGGATCATGAACGTCAGACTAGGCGAGCACCCTAATCCCCGCAAGCAGGAGCGACACCATGGACAGAGAAGCGCGCCTTCGCCGTCTCGGCTTTCGCGCCTGGCATCGCGGCACGCGCGAGGCCGATTTCATGATCGGCGGCTATTACGACCGCTATCGGCAAGACTGGACCGATAGCGAGATGGACTGGTTCGAGGCGCTGCTGGAGGAAGATGATGTCGATGTCATGGCATGGGCAATCGGAACCCAGCCGGTGCCCGACCGCTATGCCGGCGAGATGATGACCGCAATGCAGAAGCTCGACTTTATCGAGATTAATCGCTGAACACCCTGACTGCCCGACATGGAACCGTTACAGAAAATCATCGCTGCCCCGGGGCAGCTTGTGCTGGCAGGCGTTTCGCCCGGCGCGCACGGCCTGTTGCTGGCCGATCTGGCGCGCGCAGCCAAGGGCCGGCTGGTATTCGTCGCATCGGACGATGCGGCGATGCATGCGCTGGCCGATATCGTGCCGTTTTTCGCGCCCGAAACGGAGATCATCGAATTCCCGGCCTGGGACTGCCTTCCCTATGACCGCGCATCGCCGTCGCTGGCGATCACTGCCCGGCGCCTAACCGCGCTGCATCGCCTGCAACGCCCGGCCAGTGGCCCATCGCTGGTCCTCACCACCGTGAACGCCCTGACCCAGCGCACGCTGACCCCGTTCCAGATCCGCCAGATCGGGCTGGAACTGAAGCCCGGACTGGTCATCGAACGCGAGGATCTGACCGCCAAGCTGCAGCGCCAGGGCTATGTCCGCACCGATACCGTCGCCGATGCGGGCGATTTTGCGGTGCGCGGCAATCTGGTCGATATTCTGCCCGCCGGACGCGAAACCGGATTGCGGCTCGATTTCTTCGGCGATGAACTCGATACGATCCGTGCCTTTGATCCCGGCAGCCAGCGTTCGGTTGACCGGGTCGAGCGCCATTTGCTGCTTCCCGCGTCCGAAGCGCTGCTCGATGCAGACAGCATAAAGCGCTTTCGCTCGGCTTATCGGGAGACATTTGGGGCGGGCGCGACCAATGATCCGCTCTATCAAGCGGTCAGTGATGGCCGGCGTCTGGCGGGCATGGAACACTGGCTGCCGATGATCGAGGAACGGATGGCGACGCTGTTCGATCATCTGGGCGATGACAGCGTCATCCTGTGCGATGGTGCCGCCGCGACGATTGCCGAACAGCGGTTCGAGGCAATCAATGACTATCACGACAACCGCGTCCGGGTGATGGCCGACGCGTCGGGCAGCTATCGTCCGCTCAGGGCCGATGCGCTCTATCTCTCCCCGGATGAATGGCAGGATCGCCTTGCCGCCGCCCGCGCGCATGATGTGTCCGCATTCGATCAGCCGCCCGGCGATACCGTCGTTGCACTCGACATTCGCGGCGCCCGCGATTTCGCACCCGAGCGCGCGCGCGGCGAGAATGTATATTCCGCGCTTGCCGACCATGCCCGAAAGCGCAAGTCCGAAGGCATCGGGCTGGTCATCGCCTGTTACAGCGAAGGCTCTCGCCAGCGCCTCGCCGCACTGCTCGCCGACCATGGCGTGAAACAGATCGGCACCGCCAATGGCTGGCAGGAGGCCCAGGGCCTTGCGGCCACCGGCATGCTGGCGATGACCGTGCTGCCCCAGCCCCATGGCTTTTGCACTGCCCGCATAGAGCTTCTCACCGAACAGGATTTGCTGGGCGACCGGCTGGTCCGCCGCCGCAAGACGCGCAAGTCGGCCGACGCCTTTCTGGCGGAGCTTTCGGCACTGTCGCAGGGCGATCTGGTCGTCCATCACGATCATGGCATCGGGCGCTATGAAGGGCTGATGTCCATTCCCGTGGGGCAAAGCCCGCATGATTGCGTGGCACTGACCTATGCGGGCGGCGACAAGCTCTATGTTCCGGTCGAGAATATCGACGTTCTCACCCGCTATGGCTCGGACAGCGACGGCACCACGCTTGACAAGCTGGGCGGTGAAGGGTGGCAGCGACGCAAATCGACGCTGAAATCGCGCATCCGCGCCATTGCCGGGGAGTTGATGCGCACCGCTGCCGAACGCGCCCTGCGCAAGGCGGAGCGGGCGGATATCGACGCGGCCAGCTATTCGAGCTTTGTCGACCGTTTCCCCTATGAAGAAACCGAAGACCAGGACCGGGTGATCGCCGAGGTGCTCGACGACCTGGCATCGGGCAAGCCGATGGACCGTCTCGTTTGCGGCGATGTCGGCTTCGGCAAGACCGAGGTGGCGTTGCGCGCAGCCTTTGCCGTGGCCATGGCCGGGATGCAGGTGGCAATCATCGCCCCCACGACATTGCTCGCGCGCCAGCACCACGCCAATTTCACCGAACGGTTCAAGGGGTTTCCGCTGCGCATCGGACGGCTGTCGCGACTGGTCCCTGCGGCGGAGGCAAAGACCACCCGCGAGGGACTGACCGACGGCACCATGGATATCGTCATCGGCACCCATGCCCTGCTCGGCAAGGCCATCGAATTCAAGCGGCTGGGCCTCGTCATCGTCGATGAGGAACAGCGCTTTGGCGTCAATCACAAGGAGCGGCTGAAGGCCCTCAAGACCGATGTGCACGTCCTGACGCTGACGGCAACGCCAATCCCCCGGACACTGCAAATGGCGATGTCGGGCCTGCGCGAGCTCTCGGTGATCCAGACGCCGCCGGTCGACCGGCTGGCAGTGCGGACCTATGTCATGCCATGGGATCCGATGATCATTCGCGAAGCCCTCTTGCGCGAGCATTATCGCGGCGGACAGAGCTTTTTCGTCGCGCCGCGGATCAGCGATCTGGAAGAGCTGCAGCGCTTTCTGCGCGACGAGATTCCCGAAATCTCCTTCATCACCGCGCATGGCCAGATGGCGCCTTCCGATGTCGAGGAACGCATGGCGGCCTTTTACGACCGCAAATATGATGTGCTGCTCTCCACAACCATCGTCGAAAGCGGGCTGGACATTCCCAGCGCCAACACGCTCATCATCCACCGTGCAGACAAGTTCGGCCTGGCCCAGCTTTACCAGTTGCGCGGCCGGGTCGGCCGGTCAAAGACCCGCGCCTATGCCTATCTGACCACGCCTGCCGACATGCAGCTCAGCGAGACGGCGGACAAGCGCCTGAAGGTGCTGGGCGACCTTGACAGCCTGGGCGCCGGATTTCAGCTGGCCAGCCATGATCTCGATATTCGCGGGGCCGGAAATCTGGTCGGCGACGAACAGTCGGGCCATATTCGCGAGGTCGGCTTCGAACTCTACCAGTCGATGCTGGAAGACGCGATTCTGGAGGCAAAGGCCCATGGCATGGGCCTGCAGCGCGATACGCAGAAATTCTCGCCACAGATTACCGTCGATGCGCCGATCATGATCCCGGAGGATTATGTGCCCGATCTCGCGGTGCGCATGGCGCTGTACCGGCGCATGAACGATCTGGAGAATCACGACCAGATCGAGGGGTTCGCCGCCGAAATGATCGACCGTTTTGGTCCCATTCCGCCCGAGACGGCCAACCTTATCAAGATCATGGAGATCAAGCAGAACTGCGTCACCGCGCATATCGCCAAGATCGAGGTTGGCGCGCGCGGCGCACTTGTCAGCTTCCACCACGACAATTTCCCCGAAGTCGAAGGGCTGCTGGCCTATGTCGAGCGGCTTCAGGGCGTCGCCAAACTGCGTCCCGACAACAAGCTGATCATCCAGCGGGTGTGGCGCGACCCGGCATCGCGGATCAATGGCCTGCTGCAATTGTCCAAGGGGCTGGCGGGGATCGTCAGGCGCAAAAAAGCGGTTGCGGCCTGAGGCCGGTCGGCATCAATTGGCGCGCATGGCAAAGGTGACAAAGGCCTCGCCCGGCATCGCTGCACCGCGCAGGAACCCCTGAAAATGGTCGCAACCCTCGTCCTTTAGCGCCGCAAGCTGACCCTCCGTCTCAACCCCTTCAGCGATAACTTTCAGCCCCAGCGCCTTGCCCAGCGCGATGATGCTGCGGGCAATGATCCGGTCGCGCTGTTCGCCATCCATGTCGCGGGTCATGGCCTGGTCGAGCTTGAGATAGTCGAGCGGCAGGCGGTTCAGATAAAGCAGGTTGGAATAACCGGTGCCGAAATCATCCACGGCGATACGCGGACCGGCATCGCGGATCTTGCCGAACAGGCTGGCCGCGCGGCGCATGTTCGGGATCAAGGCAGATTCGGTGATCTCCAGCGTCAGCCGCCGGGGATCAAAGCCGGACTGGCCGATCCGCCCCAGTTCATGGCTGACAAAGGACCTGTCGGTCAGGTCCTGCGCCGTGACGTTCAGCGACAGGCGAATATCGGATAGCGCCTTGGGCCATGCCGCCGCCTCTTCCAGTGCCAGCCGACGCACCGCCACCGAAACCGCGCAGGTGAGATCGACCTTTTCGGCGATGGCAAAAAGTGTTCCCGCGCCAATCTCCCCCAGCGTCGGATGGTTCCAGCGGGCCAGCGCCTCGGCACCGATCAGCCGTCCGTCGCTGACCAGGAATTGCGGCTGGTAAACCACGGCCAGCTGCCCCTGCTCCAGCGCCTGGGGCAGGTCCTGCTCCAGCTGCGCCGCATTTGCCGGTGCCCCGTCAGCTGACCGGTCAGCCCATTGAACGGGCGAGGATTCATGCAGGCGCGCGCGATTGAGCGCCGATTGCAGGCGCTCGACAATATCCGCAGCGCTCTCGCCCGTCCGCGCAATGCCAAGCGCGGTCCGCCCGCCAAGCCGCAATGTGCGCCCGGCAAGATCATAGGGCCTGGATACGGCTTCGCGCGCCTTCTCGGCCATGTCCTGCCACTGTTCGCGACCGCCATCGCCGCGCCAGCCGATCAGAAACTCCGCGCCGAGGCGAAATACAGCCGCGCCGCCCAGTCCCTGCGCCGTGCAGAAATGCGCCAGCCTTTCCTCGACCGCCTGCAATATCCGGTCGCCGCTCGCCTGTCCCTGTATCTTGTTGAGCGCATCCAGGCGGGTCATGCCGATCAGCATGCAATGCACCGGATAGGGCACGGCATCCACCGCATCGGCGAGCCAGGCGGCGAAACGCGACAGACCGTCCCCCGAGGGGCGCAGAAACTGCCGGATCGCCGCCAGCTGCCATTGCAGCGCCGCTGGCGTTATCGGCACGGCCAGAAAGTGCGTCATCGCGCCCTTTCCAGCCCAGCCCTGCATCACGGCATCGCCGGGGTCGGCAATAACCAGCGTGGCGCGAGCGCTGTGGCGACTGCCATCATGTGCGTGCAGGATATTCGCGGCATCGGCCCGCAAATCGATGACCAGCAGATCATGGGGCTTGCCCGATTCATCATCGGCATCGAACCCTGCAACGGCCAGCGCAGCGGCCATGTCACCGGCGCGCGAAAGCACCAGGCACGAAAGGCCCGGCCCTTGCTCCAGTGCAGTGCCGCGATTGTCCGTCAATGTCTCCATGCCCGTTTTGACACGCTATCAGGCATCCCTATGCCAGCAACAAATTGAAAAACTGTCTAGAAACTGTCATTCATGCCCGATATTTGCGGTCAACCAGCCGGATTTCGGGGAAAAATATTGAAAAATGCCGGCCAGATGAAGATCGCGCTTGCGGTCTCCCCTACCGAAAAGGCGCAGGGTGCCGCCAAGCGCATCGCCGCCAGCCATGACTGGGCACCGTTTGACGATGCCGATATCATCGTTGCGCTGGGCGGTGACGGCTTCATGCTGCAGACGCTGCACCAGATGCTCGACAGCCGCCGCATCCGCCCCGTTTACGGCCTCAATCTCGGCACCGTCGGCTTTCTGATGAACATCTGGCACGATGGCGACCAGATTCTGGAGCGGATCACCCGCGCCAAGACCTTTGAGGTCTATCCCCTGCTGATGACCGCAACCACCATGGCGGGCAAGCAGGTCAGCTATCCCGCGATCAACGAGGTGTCGCTGCTGCGCGAGACCCGCCAGACGGCAAAGCTGGAAGTATCGGTCAATGACTATGTACGCATCGGCGAACTGGTCTGCGACGGTGTGCTGGTGGCGACGCCCGCCGGATCGACGGCATATAACCTCTCGGCCAATGGACCGATCCTGCCACTGGGTTGCGGCATGCTGGCGCTGACGCCAATCAGTCCCTTTCGCCCCCGCCGCTGGAAAGGAGCGATCCTGCCCGATTCCTCGCGCATCGGTTTCAGGGTTCTGGAACCGGGCAAAAGACCGGTCAGCGCGGTCGCAGATCAAAAGGAAATCCGAGACATTCGTGAGATCCAGGTGGCAACGGACATGGCGCGCAAGCTGACATTGCTGTTCGATCCGGGTCATAGTCTGGACGAGCGGATCGCGGCCGAACAATTTATCGTCTGAGGCGCTTTTGGGCGCTTGCCAAACCTGCAAAGCCGCTGCTATAGGCGCGCTTCGCCTGACTTGGTCGGGCTGCTCCCCGGTAGCTCAGCGGTAGAGCAACCGGCTGTTAACCGGTTGGCCGATGGTTCGAATCCGTCCCGGGGAGCCATTTTTTCACAGACAATCCGCACCGCCTTGCTACGCGAGCCTTGCAGCTTCGCGACGACCGGTCTTGCCTCGCTATCGCTGGATGAGCAGGCGCGCGGCGACATAGAGGATCAGGATCGCCGTCGCCATCCGTACCCATTTCTGCGGCAGGATGCTGGCGCCGATCCGGCTGCCGATCTGGCCGCCGACCAGCACGGCAAGGATCAGCGGCCAGTGTGTCTCGGCTATCGCAAGGCTTTGCGCGGTACCGTTCTTCATGAGCTGGCCGATCAGGCCCGCCAGCGAATTGACCAGAATGAACAGGCTGGCCGACGCCGCTATCCGCCGGGGCAGATCCCAGCGCAACAGGTGCAGCACCGGTGCCAGGAATATGCCGCCGCCAATGCCGACCATGCCCGACACGAAACCGACGGCCATGCCGATCGGCCAGCTGATCGCCGAACCGTGCTGCGCGGTTTCCGCCTGCGGCTCCGGTCGCTGGTCATCCTGCCGTTGCAGCAGCATCAATACGCCTGCAATCAGCAGCGAAACACCGAGCAGCAGCACGAACAGATCCCGGTCGACCGGGATGCGTCCGCCCGCCCAGGCGCATGGCGCGCTCAGTATCAGGATCGGCCATAGCCGCTTGAAGGGCAGCGATCCGGCGCGCCAATAGGCGATGGAACCGCCGGTCACGACGACGATATTACAGATCAGCGCGATCACCGGAACGACGGCAAAATCGGTCCCGACCAGCACCAGCAGCGCATTATAGGTCGATCCGCCGCCAAAGCCGACACTGGCATAGAGCAATGCGGTGCCAGCAAAGCCCAGTGCCAGCCAGATCAGGCCCATTGCGAACCTGCCGCCAGCAGCCTCATCGCCCGATGCATGTCAGCCGCTCGTCAGGCCGCCTTGCCATGGCAATGCTTGAACTTGCGGCCTGATCCGCACGGACAGGGCGAATTGCGGCCGACAGCCATGCTGGCAAAATCCTCATCCTGCGGGGTCGCGGCGACCTGGCGCGGCGGCAATGTCTGGGCAACGGTTCCCAATGTGCCGCCATCGATATCGGCGCTGTTGTCCTCGCCGGTAAACGGATCGATATGGGTCGTAAGGAAGTCGGGCAGTTCAGGGAGCGGCGGCACCTCTGGCTGCTGAACCTGCAGGCCCATGATCGTGCGGGTCACGTCCTCGCGAATGATTTCCAGCATGCGCTCGAACAGGCCAAAGGCCTCCTGCTTATATTCGTTGATCGGGGTTTTCTGCGCATAGGCACGCAGGAACACGACCTGGCGCAGCGCATCCAGCGTCGCCAGATGCTCCTTCCAGTGATGGTCCAGCGTCTGCAGCAGCACCGATTTCTCGATGGAACGCCACAGGCTCGGCTCGACCTCATCAACCTTTTGCTTCAGCTGCGCATCGCTCATCTCGCGAATGCGCTCTTCAATGATCTCCGGCTCCAGCGTTTCTTCCTGCATCCAGCCATAAAGATCGGGCTGGAGCATGAAGATATCGGCCACCCGTTCCTTCAGCTGCGGGATATTCCACTGCTCGGGATAGGTGCCCGGCGGGCAGGCCTCGCCCACCAGCGCGTTCACCGTATCGTGCCGCATGTCCAGAACGACATCGTCCACCGCTTCGGAATCCATGATTTCAGCACGCTGCTCATAGATCACCTTGCGCTGGTCGTTCATCACGTCATCATATTCGACGACCTGTTTGCGGATATCGTAATTGCGGGCCTCGACCTTTTTCTGGGCCGTCTCAATGGCCTTGGAAAGCCATTTGGAACCGATTGCCTCGCCATCGGCCAGATTGTTCTTCATCATCCGGGCAAACAGCGTATCCGGCCCGAAAATGCGCAGCAGGTCATCCTCCAGGCAAAGATAGAAGCGGCTGAGGCCGGGATCGCCCTGTCGACCGGAGCGGCCGCGCAGCTGGTTGTCGATGCGGCGGCTCTCATGCCGTTCGGTCGCGAGCACGAACAGCCCGCCTGCTTCCAGAACCTTCGCCTTTTCCTCGACAATCTCGCCGCGGATACGCTCGATTGCAGCTTCACGCTCCGGCCCTTCGGCCATATCCTGCAACTCATCCTCAATGCGGAATTCCAGATTGCCGCCCAGCTGGATGTCGGTGCCGCGTCCGGCCATGTTGGTGGCGATGGTGACCGCGCCCAGCCGGCCGGCCTGGGCGACGATATGCGCCTCGCTCTCATGGAAACGGGCGTTCAGCACCGCGTGCTTGACGCCTTCCTTGTTGAGATATTCGGAAAGAAGCTCCGACTTTTCGATGGAAACCGTGCCGACCAGAACCGGCTGCCCGATCTCGTTCTTCTCGCGGATTGCCTTGGCAATCGCCTGGAACTTGTCGGTGGTGTTCTTGTAGAACTCATCCTCTTCGTCGATGCGGTTGACCGGCTTGTTGGTGGGGATGGTCACGACGTTCATCTTGTAGATGTCGTAAAATTCAGCAGCCTCCGTTGCAGCCGTGCCGGTCATGCCCGACAGCTTGGGATACATGCGGAAATAATTCTGGAAGGTGATCGATGCCAAAGTCTGGTTTTCCGGCTTGATCTGGACACCTTCCTTGGCCTCCACCGCCTGGTGCAGGCCATTCGACCAGCGGCGGCCATCCATCATGCGGCCGGTAAACTCGTCGATGATGACGACCTGCCCATCCTTGACGATATAATCGGTGTCGCGCTTGAACATGACATTGGCCTTCAGGGCCTGGTCAAGATGGTGGACGATCTGTGTGTTTTCAGGCGCGTAGAGATTGGTGCCCTCGATCAGCCCGGCATCCTCCAGCAGGCGCTCGGCCTTTTCGATGCCGTCCTCGGTGAGGCTGATCTGCCGGGTCTTCTCGTCCTTGTCATAATCCTCTTCGGACAGCTGCAGAACGATGGCGTTGACCGCAATATATTGCTCCGACTTGTCGTCGGTCGGTCCCGAAATGATCAGCGGGGTACGCGCCTCGTCGATCAGGATCGAGTCCACCTCATCGACAATCGCGAAATTATAGGGCCGCTGGACCATCTGGCTGCGCTCATGCTTCATATTGTCGCGCAGATAGTCAAAGCCGAGTTCGTTGTTCGTCGCATAGGTGATGTCGGCAGCATAGGCCTCGCGGCGCTGCGTCTCGGACAGGTTAGGCACGATCACCCCGGTGGTCAGCCCGAGGAAGCGATAAATCTGCCCCATCCAGTCGGCATCGCGCGCCGCCAGATAGTCATTGACGGTGACGACATGGACGCCCTTGCCCTCGATTGCATTGAGATAGCAGGCCAGCGTCGCCACCAGCGTCTTGCCTTCGCCCGTGCGCATTTCGGCAATCTCGCCGCGATGCAACACGATGCCGCCAACCAGCTGCACATCGAAATGCCGCATGCCCAGCGTCCGCACCGATGCCTCGCGAACGGTTGCAAAGGCCTCTGGCAGGATATCGTCAAGCGTTGCGCCATCGGCAACCTGCTGGCGGAACTTGAGCGTCTGGGCCGCAAGCTGCTCATCGCTGAGCGCCTGAATCTGCGGTTCGAACGCGTTGACGCGGGCAACGATCTTGGAGAGCGACTTGACATATCGGTCATTAGACGAGCCGAAAAGCGTTTTGGCGAGGGTGCCGAACATGGACATATCCTTGGTCTTGAATATCGGGAAATTGCCGGATGGCTGTGATCCGGCGGTCTGGCAGGAACAGGTCCATGCCGAAAAATTCAGGAATAACCGGGCGTGGCCGCGGTCAGCAGCGCCTTATTCGCGGGCGCGATCCGAGCGATGAACGACGCCGGCATCCAGGCCATGGCGCGGCGCTGCAAAGGGCTGGACGGTCGCACAGCCAGCGGAAACCGGCTGCTGAACAGCAAAGGCGAGATGCCAGGCAGCGCCATGCTGATCGGCGACAGCAACAGCGGCGAGTTCGCCCATGGCCTCGCATTGCTGCCCGGCCTCGGCATGTGCATTTTCCGCCGCTCGCGCGCCATCCACGGCCTGAACGCCGGTGAGTATCGCAAGCAGGGCGAGCAAAAAGCGCAAATCAGTTCCTCTATCCGGGCCGTGAACCCGGTCCAACCGGTCGCACATAGGCATTGAATGGCGCAAGGTCCATGATTTTGATGACTGGCGGGCGAAGATAATTGCCGCTAATCCGCGGGCATGCAGATCACCACCTCACCGCTTGCCACGCCATTTCCCGACTTGCCGGAGATTGCCGGACTGGTGCGCCGCACCGTCAATGCCGGATACAAGAACTGGGAAAGGGCCGATCTCAGCTTTCTCACGTTCGACGCCGGGACCAGCGTTGCCGGGGTCATGACGCGCAGCAAATGCCCCTCGCCCGAGGTGGAGCATTGCCGCTCGGCACTGTCCGGCGGATCGGCCCGCGCGCTGCTGGTCAATGCCGGCAATGCCAATGCCTTTACCGGCAATCGGGGCCGCGCAGCGGTCGACATGATGGCTGAGAGGACCGCGAAGCAGCTCGATTGCGGCATGGACGAGATATTCCTGTCATCGACCGGCGTGATCGGCGTGCCCCTGCCGCAGGACAAGGCGAGCGCGGGGCTGGAGGCTGCCTATGTCGCTGAACCGTGCAGCTGGCAGACGCTCGCCAGCGCCATCGCCACGACCGATACCTTTCCCAAGGGCGCCCATGCCGCCGCAATGATCGGTGACAAAAAGGTCGAACTGGTCGGCATCATCAAGGGTTCGGGGATGATCGAACCCGACATGGCCACCATGCTGGGCTATATCTTCACCGACGCTGCGGTTGCGCCCGAGATGCTGCAAACCATGCTCTCCGAAGCAAATATGCGCAGCTTTTCCTGCATCACTGTCGACAGCGACACCTCGACCAGCGACACGGTGCTGGCCTTTGCCACCGGCAAGGCGGGCAACGAGACCATTGCGAACCGGGATTCAGCGGGCGCAGACGCATTTGCCGCCGCCCTTGACGACCTTTGCCGCCAGCTGGCGCATCTTGTCGTCCGCGATGGCGAGGGGGCGAGCAAGTTCATCGAAATCCGGGTAAGTGGCGCGGTATCGGACGAAAGCGCGCGCATCATCGGCAAATCCATAGCGAACTCCCCGCTCGTCAAGACGGCCATAGCGGGCGAGGATGCCAATTGGGGGCGGATCGTCATGGCGGTCGGCAAGGCGGGGCAGCCCGCCGAGCGCGACCTGCTCTCCATTGCCTTTGGCGGCATCGAGGTTGCGGCACGCGGCATGGTCGTCGAGGGCTATGACGAGGCCCCGGTCGCCGCGCATCTGAAGGGCATGGAGATCGAGATCGATGTCGGTCTTGGGCTGGGTGATGGCAAAGCCACGATCTGGACCTGCGACCTCACCCATGGCTATATCTCGATCAACGCCGATTATCGTAGCTAGGCCGTGAACTCATAAATTCCATCATTGAGGTTTGAAGCGAAATGGTTTGCTGCAAGGAGAAATGACGAGGGAATATGTCGATATTTCAAGACATTTCGACGCAGCAGCAGGCCATTTCGGTCAAATCCCAAAGGACATCAAAATGGCTGCCATCCTGTCCCGAAAGCCGCTTGAAAAGGTCTCCAGCCTTCCCTGCACGGCTTTCGAAACAATCTGTTTGCCATTTTGATGCCTCAATAGATGGCATTTATGAGTTCACGGCCTAGAACCAAATGACCTTTCACCCCCTGCACGAGCCGGTCAGCGCGCTGTTGCGGCATGTTGGCGAAACGGTTCTGATGCGGCATTTCCGCAACCTGTCTCCCGATCAGGTGCAGATGAAGGGCGTCGATGATCCGGTGACGATTGCCGACCAGGAAAGCGAAGCCCTGCTGGCCGAGCGGCTTGCAGAAATTCTGCCCGGCACGCTGATCGTTGGCGAAGAATCGGTTGCGGCTGACCCGTCAGTCATGGACCGCCTGCATGGCGCGCAATGCTGGATCATCGATCCAATCGACGGGACGGCCAATTTTGCCGCCGGAAAACAGCCTTTCGGTATATTGCTCGCCCTGGCCGAAGCCGGAGAGGTTGTTGCGGGCTGGATATTTGACCCAGTGTCCGGCCGTCTCTGCCATGCATATGCAGGGCATGGTGCATGGATCGATGACATGCCGGTCATCGCACGGGAATCGGGCAGGCTGCCACCTGTTGCAGCGATTTCGACCATGTTCGTCGATCCGGCGGACCGCGACGCGCTGATCAAAACAGCTTCAAGCCATTATCAGCTGGTCGATATTCCGCGCTGTGCCGCCGAACAATATCCCCGGCTGGCACTGGGCATCAACGATATCACCCTGTTCGAACGCACCCTGCCATGGGATCATGCAGCGGGCATATTGTTCATCAATGAGGCAGGCGGGAAAGCCGCGCGGCGCGATGGCTCGCCCTATCGGATAACCGATGGTCGCAAGGGCCTGATTGCTGCGGCCTCCCCCCGGCTATGGGAAGAGGCCGCCAGCATCTTTGCATGATCAGGCGGGAAGCGCGCCTTCCAGCCAGCCTTTCAGCGCGCTTTTGGGCGCCGCGCCAACCTTGGTCTCGACAATCTGGCCCTTGTCGAACAGGATCATCGTCGGGATGCCGCGCACGCCATAGCGGGCCGGTGCATCGGGATGGTCATCGATATTCAGCTTGGCAATCGTCACCTTGCCGTCCAGTTCATCGCTGATTTCTTCCAGCGCGGGGCCGATCATCTTGCACGGGCCGCACCATTCGGCCCAGAAATCGACCAGAACCGGACCATCGGCGTTGAGCACATCGGTTTCGAAACTCGCGTCGCTTACTGCTTTGGTCGCCATAATCTTGGACTCCTGTCTGTTTGATGCAAATCTAGGATGTGATGGCCCGGCCCTCAAGACATCCGCCCACAAATAAACATTTGGACCTCGCTAGCTGAGCTTGACCGGTGCCAGCAACTCCGGCGGCAATTCAATCAGCGCCGGAATCTCAGTGTAGAGCAGCGCGGCGCGGATGGTGCGTTCGGGATAGATTGCCGCGAGCGCGCGGGCATAGGCCGCCATCTGCCGCAGATAGGCCATGGGAACGGCACCAGCGCTTTCCGGCGGGTTTCGCCCGGTCTTGAAATCGACGATCAGCACATCATCATCGCGCACCAGCAGCCGGTCAATCGTGCCCGAAACGACATCCTCGCCGACCACCGCCGCGACCGGTGCCTCCGCCAGCGCATCGGGACCGAATATCTCCGCCCATTCCGGATTTTCGATCACCGCCAGAACCGGCGCCAGCATGTCCTGCTGCATATCAGGATCGGCAATGCCCATTTGTTCGGCCAGCCAGCGCATGCCCGCCGCGTGGCGACGGTCGGCCGGAACATCCGGCAAGCGCTCGAACAGGCTGTGCATGATCGTACCGCGCGTCGCCGCACCGTCATCGCCGCCCGCTGCCTTTGGCGGATAGGGCAGATCATCCTCACCAGGGGCGGATGGCGCAAGCGGACGCGATGGCCTCGCCTCGACTGGAGCAGGTGCCAGCGCCCAATCGGGCAGCTGTGCATGCTCGGCGTCGCGAACCGGCTCCGCTGATTTGTCAGGCGCTGCCGTGTCACGGCAATCGCCCTCGGCATGGATGCGGCTGGAGCCCATGGCCTGACCCTCCTGCCAGTCACAGCCCATCGCCTCCAGGCTGCGGTCGAGCAGTGCATGCCAGCTTTTCTCCGGTGCTTCCTTCTGTCGCCGGTTCAGCGTTCCGCCAATATAGAGCCGCTCTTCGGCGCGGGTCATGGCCACGTAGAGCAGCCGCCAATGCTCCTCCAGATCACGGGCGCTCACTTCATCGGCTGCATCGCGCAACGGGCCGACACGCTCCTCCTTGCGCAACGCATAGACCGGCAGGCTGAGCCCCGGATCGACCGCCCAGTCAAAGCCGCGATTGCGCGCCTGATCCGGATCGACACAAGCATCGGCAAGGATCACCACCGGGGCCTGCAAACCCTTGGCGCCATGCACGGTCAGCACGCGAACCGCATCGGACTGTTCCGAAATCTCGCGCTTGATCTCTTCATCGCCCTGTTCGAACCAGTGCAGGAATTGCTGCAAATTGGCATCATGGTCGCGCTCGAACATCTGCGCGATATTGAGCAGTTCGCCAATGGGATCGAGCGCTTCGCGGCCCAGCCGGGCGACCAGTTTCGCCTTGCCCTGGATCGGCCCGGTCAGCAGGGATTCAAGGAACTGATAGGGCGTGCCATAATCGGCGGCGGCCAGCATGGCATAAAGCGGCTCAAGCGATACGGCGAGCGCAGCATTCCCCTTCGCCAGCCTGCGCAGATGCGGCCACAACACCTTGCCAGGGTCGCGATGGCCATGCGCCAGCAATTCTTCCTGGGTCCAGCCGACCAGTGGCGATACCAGCAATGTTGCCAGATTGAGATCGTCGAGCGGCTGCAGCGCGAAGCGAATCGCCGCGATCAGGTCCTGAACCGCCAGCGGCTGGCCCAGCCGGAGCCGGTCGATCCCGGCAACCGGAACACCCAGCGCATGAAGGCGCGCGACGACGAGCGGTGCAAGATCGCCGCGCCTGCGCAACAGAATCATGAAGTCGCCAGGCCGTGCCCAGCCCGATGTTGCCTTGCCCTTGCGGTGGAGCCAAAGCCGCTTGTCCGGTGGCCCGCTGGTCCAGTCGCGGATCGCAATCGCGAGATTTTGCGCAAAAATGCGGTCTGCGCTCGACAGCCAGCTTTCCAGACCATCGCCATCGCCAGACAATACCGCGCCGTCATCCCCGTCATCATCGCCAAGTCCCGGCTGGACCGGACGCCACAGCTCGACATGGCCCGCGCCGGGCTGTCCGCGATGCTCGACGGCGATCTCCGCCTCAAGACCCAGCATTTCGGGCCGCAACAGCTCCAGCGAGCGATCGACGACGTCGAGCACCGGCTGGGTCGAGCGAAAGCTGCGGTTGAGCGAGAGGTCGAGCAGCGGCCGTTCGCCATGCAGAGCATCGCGCCCGATCACTTGCCGCGCCGCCTCGTAATTTTGCGGGCTGGTGCCCTGAAATCCGAAAATCGCCTGTTTGAAATCGCCCACCGTGAACAGCGTCCGCATCCGGTCCGGCTTGCTGCCCTCGCCGGCGAAAAAATCGGATATAAGGCCGCGGATGATCCGCCATTGCCGGGCATTGGTGTCCTGCGATTCATCGACCAAAATGTGATCGAACTGCTGATCCATTTTGTAGCGGATCCATTCCGCCATGGGCCTGTCGGACAGCAAATCGGCGGCGCTGCGGATCAGATCATCGAAATCCATCACCCCGGCGCGCAGCTTTGCATCGGCGAAATCATAGGCGAAGGCCCGCCCGACGGTCAGCGCGCGCGAAAATTCCTCTGAGAACGCGATCAGGCGGCGTCGTTCGTCAATGGCGCTGATCTGATCGACGATGGTCGCGGCCATATCCTCATAGCCCGGCTCGGCATCGAGCAGCTTTGCAGAGGTCTTTCGCGGCTCGCCCTTGGCGGTCAGGAACACGCCCAGCACCATGGCGATCATGTCCAGCCGTCCGGCATTGCTGGCGGCACAAAATGCCATCAGTTTTTCATGCGCCTCAATACCGGTCTTGCTGCCCCAGGCGGCATTGGCCTGTGCGGCAGCGTGTATTGCGTCAAGGTCCAGTGCCGCATCGTCGCACAGCGCGGCCAGCCCGCTGCCATCCTCACCGCGCGGCAGTCCCAGCGCGTCATTGATCCAGGGACGGATATCGCCCGCCAGCCGGTCCATCACATCGGGAATGCCCGCACAGCGCAGCAGGAAGGATTCGGTATCTTCCGCACCCATGCGCAGGCTCAGCGCCTCCAGATTTTCGCGCAGCCGTGCATCGCCATTGCGCTCCGCCTCCTCCAGCATCGCCGCCATGGTCTCGCGCGCCATCGCCATCCGGTCGCGGTCCTCCATCGCCTTGAAGCCCGGCATGATCCCGGCCTCCATCGGGAAACCGGCCAGCAGGGTCTGGCAAAAGCTGTGGATGGTCTGGATACGCAGCCCGCCGCCCGGCGCATCGAGCACGCGGGCGAACAGCCTGCGCGCGCGCTTTCGCGTAGCTTCATCGACCGGTGCACCGATATGCTTGAGGTCCTTGCACAGCGCGATATCGTCCATGCGGACCCAGGCCGCGAGCTGGCTGTTGATGCGGTTCGCCATCTCGCTTGCGCCTGCCTTGGTAAAGGTCAGGCACAGGATGCTTTCCGGCTTCACATCCTGTTCGAGTAGCAGGCGGAATACCCGGGCGGTCAGCACCTGGGTCTTGCCGGTTCCGGCGGACGCGCTCAGCCAGATGTTGTCATCCGGCTCCACCGCGCGCTGCTGATCGCCGACCAGCGGGAATATCTTCGATCCGCCGCCGCTCATGATCCGTCTGCCTGCCGGCCATACCATTCATCGAGCCGCATGAGCTGGTCATAATCGGTGTACACGGCCTGATCGGGATTGAGCTTTGCGGTGAACGGGCTGTCCCCCAATATCCAGTCGGCCAGCGCCTCGCTCAAAAAGCGGGTCGCGACGGGCACCATCTCGTCACGCGGCAGCCCGCTTCGCTTGTTTCCTTCGCGCACGGGCGACGCGACATAACCGAACTGCGCCTCGCCATCCCGGCGGGATTTGGCCAGCGACCAATATTCAAAGGCACCGGCAATCCCCGCAATATCCTCAAAGCCGCCGCGCTCGGCGATCATGCCCAGCAGGCCCAGCTGCAGTGCGAACCCCTGCTGCACCTGCGCGGCGCTTGGCGGCTGGCCGGTCTTGTAATCAACTATGGCAAGCGTGCCATCGGCAAGCCGGTCGATACGATCCGCCTTTCCGGTGATCGTCACCCCGTCCAGCACTGCCCTGCCCTTGCATTCCGCCTTCAGCACGGTTCGCCCGGCCTGCTCATTGCCCGCCACCTCGGCGGCGATCCACTCAAGCGCGGCGATCAGGCGCGGCCGCCATAGCGCGATGATAAGCGGATGGACATTGGCATCGTCCAGAAACCTCCGGGCGCGCGGCAACAGCGCGTCATCGGCCTGACTGTCCTTGTTGATCCAGTCTTCCAGTATCTTGTGCACGGCGGTGCCGCGCCACGCGGCGCTCGGCTCCGCATCGACGGAATCGAGCGCGGGCAGCTGCAGGATCTTGCGCGCATAAAAGGCGAACGGGTCAGCACGCAGCCGGTCCAGTTCGGTCACGGAGACGGGTACGTTGCGCTGGGACCGCGACGGCATGGGGGCTGGCTGGGCAATCCTGATCGCCGGCAAGCGGCCATCCACTGCACGGGCGAGCGCCAGCAGTCCATCGTCGCTGCGCAACCGTTCCCCCGCCACCGCCTTGATCCTGAGCAGGAAGCGCGAAGCAATCGCCGGAGCAGAGGCATCGCGCGCCGACCGGGTCAGCACCACCCGGCGCGCAGCGAGCGCCCCCGCCAGGTCCTGCCCAGCCAGACCGATGCGCATTTCCGCAAGCGGCAGGCCGAGCACCCGGCGCGCCATCGGCGCGAGCCATGGATCGGGCGAGGGGATTTGCGGCCAGCTGCCTTCGTTCAGCCCGGCACAAATGACGGTGTCGGCGCTTTGCAGGCGCGCCTCCAGCAAGCCATAAATGGCGACACGCGGGTGGCTGCCAAAGGCCGGGCGAATCGCGATATCCGCCATCAGCGCCTGCAGCACTGCGGGGAGGCGTGCCGCATTGATGCTCTCCGCGCCCAGCTCTTCAATCGCGGCAATCTCCTCGATCAGCCCGCTGGCTGCGCGCCCTGCCTGTCCGCGCCATGCCGCCATGCCGCTCAGCGTTCCGCCCAGCCCGGCAAGCAAAGTCGCCCAATCATGCAGCGTCCGGTCACGCTCCCGCCCGGCAGATGCGAACAGTGCGCGCAACGCCCCCCACCAGGCCATGAAGTCGTCGCCAGCGCCGCCCCGCGTCGCCGCAATCCGGGCATCAATGCCCTCCAGTCCGGGCGCGGGACGCGGGCCACGCAGCATCAGGTCGAGCATTCGCGCCTGATCGAGCCAGGCCAGCCGTCCGTCACCATCGGCACAAAGCGGATGCTTGAGCAGCGCCAGCAGCGGAACCGGCGCAAAATTCTCGGCCAGGCAGCGCGCAAGTGCGATCAGGAAGCTGCCCTGCGGCGTTACCGCCAGCGCCCGCCCTGCACTGTCATCCGCAACGATATCCCAGCGTCGCAAATGTGCCGAAATGCGCGCGGCAAGGCTGCGATCCGGGGTGATGATGGCAATGCGCTGACGCGGCTTTTCCAGCGACTGCCGGACCAGCAAGGCAATGGCCTGCGCCTCCTCATCAGGATTGGCCGCCTCGATGAGGCTGATACCGCTGGTGTCGCTGTCCGCCTTGTCCAGGCCTTGCCACTGATCGCTGAGCTGGGCGGGCAGAAACACATTGCGGACCAGCCGGGGCCGATTGTCGCTGGCGGCCTTGCGCTGGATCACCGGCCAGTCGGTCACCTCCTTGCGGTCGATCCCCATGGCGTTCAGCAGCAGCTTCAAATGAAATTGCGGATGGCTATAGGCAGGCGGCGGCCCCGGCTGGCGCGGCGCGTCCTTTGGCTGTGGTGTAACCGATCCAAGCGCCTCCCATACAGTGTCAGGCTGGTCAAGATCCAGACCGGGGATGACGACCTCCCCCGCTGGCAGAAACGCGACCGCGCGCAACAGCCGGGCAATGGCGGGGGCAGCGGTGGTGATGCCGGTCGCGATGATCGGGGTCGACGGCGACGCATGCGTCCATCGCTCTGCCGCATGTTTCAGCAGGCGGTTGCGCCGGTCAGCAGCGTCAATCCGGCCATGCTCGCCGAGCCGCTCTTGCCATTGCCGCGCGACCCGCAAGAACAGGTCCAGCGATTGTTGCCAATGGACGGAAAGATCGCCCGCGTCGATTTCGGCAAGATCGTCCGCGGTCAGTTCCTCGATCAGCAGCTGATCGAGCACATCGGCGAAATCACTGGCCAGCCGCATGGCTTCAGGCAGTTCGGGCGGCTTGTCACTCGACTGCCTGACCAAATCGGCCAGAATGAACAGCCGCCGCATCGGCTCAATGGCGGGCGGTATGGCCGGGCCGTCGCCCATGGCATCGAACAGATTGCCAAGGCTCTCGCCCAGATCAATGTCGCCAATCACCGCCATGCGCGGCAGCAACAGGCCCTTTCCGCTCTGGCGGACAAAGGCATCGCTGATCGCCCGGCCCGCGCGATGATTGGGAATCAGCAGAGTTGTGCGCGCCAGCGCCAGGCGATCTTCGCCATGGCGGGCCAGCAGGCCGCTGGCGAAATCATCTGCAAAGGGGCGGTGGGCGGCGATGGCCGAAATGCCAGGCCGCCGCCGCTCAGCCACGCGTCAGTATTTCCGTAGTCGGGGCAATCGCGCCGGGCGTGCCGACATCGAACCACAATCCCTGATGGACAATCCCGAACAGCCGACCCGCAGCAATGGCGCGATCCCAGAAGATGTTGGTGGAAAAGGCATCGCCGGGCGGATCGCTCAGCAGCGAGCGGGAGAGCAGCTGGATACCGGTATAGACAAAGGGCGCAACCTTGCCCGGCGCGCGGCGGCTGACCTGCCCCAGAGAATCCAGCCGGAAATCGCCAATGCCCGAATAGTTGAACGCGCGCATATGCGGCACCAGCAACAGCAGCGCATCCATGCGCTCGGCATCCCATGCGGCGCGTAATTCGTTGAGGCTGTCGGCAGCACCATTGACCCAGATATTGTCGCTGTTGACGCAGAAAAACGGGTCCGCATCGATCAACGGCAGTGCCTTTACCAGCCCTCCGCCGGTTTCCAGCAGTTCCTCCCGCTCATCGGAAATGACGATTTCAAGCGGCGTCCTGAGCGCGCGCAAATGCGCCTCCAGCGAATCGGCAAGATAGTGGACATTGACAACCGCCCGCTCGATTCCGCCATCTGCCAGCCGGTCAAGGCAGTGATTTATCAACGGCTTCCCCGCCACCTTCACCAGCGGTTTGGGCATGCTCGCGGTGAGCGGACGCATGCGCTTGCCAAGCCCGGCAGCCATCACCATGGCGGTCGCTGCCCTGGTCACAGGCCGAAATCTCCGCCCAGCGGCCCAGCCGGATCGCGCAGTTCTGCCGGGATATTGCGGTCGAACCACGCCGCGACAGGACCAAGCGCCGGATGCGCGAGATCACGCTCCAGCGCCTCCCACACGCGCGGGATCAGCAATGGATAGCGTGGCTTTCCATCGCGCTTCCACAGGCGGATGAAGATGCCGACAATCTTGGCATTCCGCTGTGCGCCAAGCAGGTGATAATGCCGGTCGAGATCGAAACCGGGCCGCGCAATGGCCCGATAATGATCCAGCATGCGGGTTTCGAGCGCCGGCGAGACATCGCGTCGCGCGTCCTGCAACAGCGACACCAAGTCATAGGCCGGATCGCCGACCAGCGCGTCCTGAAAATCGAGCAGCCCCTGCCCGCCATCGTCGAGCAGCATGATGTTTTCGGCATGATAGTCGCGCAGGACCGTTACCGGCGGTGCATCCGCCGCGATCATCGGCTGCAGCACCGAATCCCATGCCTGGCGATAACCTACCGCATCCACGTCAAGGCCGCGCGCCGGGCAATACCATTCGGTGAACAGGCCCGCTTCACGCTGATATTCGGCCAGCGAATAGGGCGACACCTGCGCGGCAGGCCGGTCGTGCAGCGCGGCGAGCGTATCGATGGCGGCCCGGTAAATCTCATCCTCGCGATGGGCATCTGGACCGTCCACCGCCTCGCGCATCCGGCAATCGCCAAAATCCTCCAGCAGGACAAGGCCCTGCGCCAGATCCTCGCCCAATATCCGGGGCGGACGCAGCCCCTGTTCAGCAAGATAGCGCGCGACCGACAGAAACGGGCGCGGGTCTTCATGTGGTGGCGGTGCATCCATCAGCATGGCGCGTTCGCCATTCCGTACGATACGGAAATAGCGGCGGAATGAGGCATCCCCGGCCAGCGGCTGAATTTCGGCGCCGTTCCAGCCCAGACCGCCAAGAAAGGATGCAAACTTGCTGTCTAGTTCGGTTTGCATATTCGCTCCGCAATCCGGTTCCACCGGTCCACCCATTGCACGCCAGGATGGGCCACAACCCGCCGAGCGCTAGCATCCTGTCTTTCGATCCGCAATTCCAGCGTTGCCGGCCCCGCCAGACCGCCAATATTCTCCGCCCATTCGGCGATCAGCAGCTGATCGCCAGCCAGATCAAGGCCCAGCTCCTCCAGCTCGTCCCCGCTTTCCAGCCGATAGAAATCGGCATGAATGACCGGGATGCGGATCGGCGGGGGGTCATAATATTGCAGGATAGCGAAGGTCGGGCTCGGCACCTCATCCTCGTGCCCCAGAGCCTGCAGGATGGAACGGGCCAGCGTCGTCTTTCCCGCACCGAGCGAGCCGGACAGCGCGACTATGTCGCCAGGCCGTATCTCGTCTGCAAGCAACCGGCCCAGCCCCGCCATGGCCGCTTCATCGGCGATCATCAACGTCATGGCAGGCTGATCGTTACCATCGTGCCCTCGCCCGGTTCGGACACCAGTTCAAGCTTGCCGCCATGCGCCTCGACAAGGTGCCGGGCAAGCGGCAGCCCCAGGCCCGATTTGCGCTGCCCGCTTGCCGCCTGATCCTCCGCGAGCGCAAATCCGTCGAGCGCGCGGGCCTGCGCACGGCCATCCAGACCGGGTCCATTGTCCGATATGATGACCCGGACCTTGCCACGATGGCGGTCCGCATGGAGCAAGACCCGCCCGCCCTGCTGCGTATAGCGCAATCCGTTGTCGAGCACTGCGCCAATGGCCTGGCCCAGCCGCGCCCTGTCCGCCATGGCCTCGCCCAGTTCTTCCGACACATTGGCCTCAAGCGTGATTTGTCGTTCGGCGGCAAGTTTCCCCGCATCGGCAAGGCACTGATCGAGTATCGGCGCGACAAGGATTTTCTCCAGCTTCAGCGGTAATGTCCCCGCCTCGCTCTGGCTGAGATCGAGAACATTGTTGATCTGCGACGACAGCCGGTCGACCGACTGGATGATCGCCTGAACATATTCCTTCGCCTGGTCGCTCAGTTCGCCTACAATGCCGCTCGACAGCATCTCCGCAAAACCGCCAATCGACGTCAGCGGGGTCCGGAATTCATAGCTCATATTGGCAAGGAAGCGGGTCTTGACCGCATCGGCCTCAACCAAAGCCTCATTGCGCTCCCGCAAGGCATTTTCGATACGCTTGCCATCGGTCACGTCGATCATAGTGAACAGCGCATTGCCGTCCGGAAGCGGCAGCCCGGTGAAATTGTAGATCGCGCCCGACTTCATGACGAGTTCGCCGCTGCGCTGGATGCGATCCAGTGTCGCAGCCCGGATAACCTCGCGCAGCGCGGAAATATGGGCGGGCCGCTTAAGGCCGGGTGCCAGCTTCTTGAGAAGTTCGTCCGCGCGTGGATGCTCGGCAAGCACGGATTCGGCAATGCCCCAGACGGTCACAAAGCGATTGTTCCAAAGGTGCAGCCGCCCGTCCGAAGTAAAGACGGCCAGCGCCTCGAACAGATTATTGAAGGTCGCTGTCCGGGCGCGCAGCAGCGTATCGCGGGCGCTCGCAAGCTGAACCTGCTCGGTCCGGTCCTCGAAAATCAGCAGCAATCCGCCATCGGGCGCAGGCTGGGCAATCGCCCGCAAATGCGTCCCGTCGGCCAGCAGCCAGTTCTCCTGCAACGCCCCGGTCGCCCGGAACCAGTCACCATGCTCGGCGCGCCAGGCCGGATAGTCGCGAACAGCGGGAAGCCGGTTCGCCTCCCGCATCCGGTCCAGCAGCCGGTCAAATTCGAGATTTTCCTGAACCCATTGCGGCTTGAGCGCGAACAGCCGCTGAAAGGGCTGGTTGCAGAAGATCAGCTGCCGCTTGCGGTCAAATTGCGCCACGCCCGCCGACAGATTGTCGAGCATGTCGCGCTGCGCGGCCCTGAAATCCTCCATTTCGCTGCGCGCATCTTCCAGATCCTGAACGTCAACGGCATATCCCGCGACACCGCGATCCCCCAGCGGCAGGTCAACCACCAGCATGTTGCGGCGTTTGCCCGCCATGGTCACGGAGACAGTGCGCGACTGGGCTTCGCCGGTTTCAGCCGCCTTTGCGGCAATGGCGAGCGGACTGACGCCATCGACCGTTTCCAGAAGTTCCGCCCCGTCGCGCAACACTTCCTGCGCGTCGCTCGCCCCGACCGCGCGAACATAGGCAGTATTGACCAGCATCAGGCTGAGGTCCCGGGCACGGAACCACATGGGCATGGGCGCAGCTTCGATCAGGCCCGACAGCGCCCCGAACGCCTTTTGCGCTTCCTCGACATCGCCGGTCAGCGCCCTGATGTTCCGGGCACTGTCGGTATCGTCGAAAATCCACAGCAGCGCAGCACCCGGGGCAACCGTTTCCGGATCGGCCAGCTGTCCTTCGACACGCAGATAACGCTCCGATCCCTTGACCGAAAAGCTCATCGTGAACGGGCCACCGCTCTTCTGGGCGCGGGTGATGAGGTCGGAAAGCGCGGCAAGGTCCTCCGAGGCGAGCCCGCCGCGTTCGCTGTCAAGTTCGCTCAGATAGCCCGGCAAACGCTGAAGGCCCAGCCATTTGGCCAGCCTGTCCGGCCCTTCCAGCCGGCCATCGACCCGCACGACCAGCGGCAGCGCCGGTGCGCCATCGAGCAGACGGGTAAAACGGCGCAGCTGCCGCCGTGCACCGCGCGCGCCGCGCCGCATCGACAGGCCGGTCGTGATCGCCCAGACCGCAACGGCGAGCCAGACGGCCATGACGATGCCGATCGCCATCATGGCGGTGCTGGAAATCAGCATGTCATCATCCGGTCTGGCCCTGAAATCGCGCTGCTACTCATCCCGTAATAGGGAAACGGTCAAAATTCTCCAGTGGCTTGATAGTGCAGGCTGTGCACAAAAAAAGGGGCGGCGGAATTCCGCCACCCCTTTCAGACCCGTATCAGACGGTTTTTTAGAACTTGCCGCCAACGCTCAGGAACGCGCGACGACCAACCAGGTCATATTGCGAACCAAAGACCGGTGCCTGGCCAACATTCGAGATGCCCGAGAACACCGTCGATGCGCGCGGCGGTGCGGTATCGAACAGGTTGGCAACACCGAGCGTCACCGAAAACCGGTCATCAAAGTCATAGGTCACCGAAGCCGAGTGATAGAAGGTCGGCGACAGGCGAACGTCAGGACAGAACGGACCGCCGGGACGGAAAACCGAGGTCCGGCAAGGTGCACCTTGCGTTGCAATCAAATCCTCAAGATCGGACGTTCCGCCGATGACGTCGAGTCCGTAGAACACGCTCCAGGGGCCCTTGTCCCAGGTCAGGTTGAAATCGCCAACCCATTGCGGTTCGCCATTTTCACCATTCAGGTCGACGGGGAAACCATCGAACAGGGTCACGACGTCTTCAACCTGCCAGGTCATCTGCGCCAGAAGCGTCAGCGTTCCAAGATTGCCGAGATCCTGAATAAAGGTCCCGGTAACGTCAAAACCGCGATTGCGCTGGCTGTTGATGTTCACGAACGTGTCGCGAACATCAGTGATGTTGAACTGGCTTGGGCCTGATGCCGCACGCGTGATCTGGTTACAAATCGGATCCGACAGGCCAAATTGCGAACCATAGCATGCCGAGATGATATTTGCGGCGCCGAGCGTCGTGATCTCATCCTTCACCTTGATGTCGAAATAATCGACAGCAATGCGAGCCTGCATGCCGCCCCAGATCCAGCCTTCCGGGGTAAGAACAACGCTGAAGGTCTTGGCCGTGGAGGTTTCCGGCTCCAGATTGCCAAGCCCACCGCCCGAAGTGATCAGCGCGCTTCCAGTTGCGCCCTGGAAATTGGACGGGATGCCCGCTGCAGCACAATTATCAAACACGCGCTGGCTGATCGTGCCCTGCGCCAGCCTCGTCGCAGTATTGATACAGATATCAATGTCCTGCTGAGACTGGAAACCGGTCTGGTTTTCAAGGAACAGCTCAAACAGCGCGGGTGCACGGAATGAGGTGCCCCAGCTGCCGCGGAAGCGCAGGAAGTCAGAAACCTCCCAGTCGAAACCGACCTTCCAGGTTGAATCGCTGAAATCATCCTTAGCACCATCGCGCCGCGTTGCATCCACTGCGGTATAACGGGCAGCAGCCGACAGCGCGAAACGCTGGAAGAACGTCGTGTTGTATATCAGCGGAATTTCGAGTTCGCCAAACAGCTCCTTGGTAACGGTCTTGCCGGCCGTGATACCCGAAGAGGTACGTCCGAAAACGTTACCAGCCAGCGTAAAATCGCCCGGAGTGTCATTGATCCGGTCATCACGGATGGTGGTACCAAGAGCGACACCGACATCACCGGCAGGCAGCGAGAAGAGCTGGCCTGCAACGGAAGCTTCGGCCGACCACTGCTTGAAGATCGTCTTGCCGGTTTCTTCACCGAACAGGAACGCCGCTTCCTCGGGCGTAAAATTGCCGGCCAGAACGCGGGGATCGGTCCAGTCGATGTCGATACAGGGCACGTTGCGAACAGTGGTATTCAGGCCAACACAGGATGCCGTGCGGAAATCCTGCGTAAAGCGGGAATCCTCAATGATCACATCCTGCGTATATTTGCCCGACGAGCGGCTGTACTGGCTGTAGATATCCCAGGTCCAGCCTTCGAGCGTCGATCCAAAGTCACCCCGAAAACCGAGCACGCTGCGATAATAGTCAATATTTGTCGCAAAATCCGATTCAGTCAGGACCAGCGGGCGAAGCAAGAAGTTACCCGAAAATTCATTGTTGAACGGATCGCCTGCATCACCATTGGAGCAATTAAAATCGAAGCTGGGATCGCAAAAGAATGCTGGCAGGATCGAATTGCCCGTGAACTGGAACACGGCAAGCTGCTGGAACCCATCCGATTTGCTCTTGCGGTTGTTGAAAAGCAACTCGGTATAGACTTCGACATTGTCAGTTATTTCATAGGACGCATCCAGATAGCCGGTGAAGCGTTCAACGGCCGAAAAAACGTCCGAATTCTGCTCAAGCGGCAGATACTGGTTCAGAACACCGGTCGAGGGACCATCAAAATTCAGGCCGAAGAAATTGGCCGGAGCCGTGACGCCCGGAAAGCCGTTGAACGGAATGCCAATACCGTCAAGTTCATTGCCGACGGCATATTGGCCGATGAACAGCTGGAAGCCGTTGGGCGCAAGCAGGCCCTGAGAAAAGCCGGGCCCGGTAAAGTCATTGTTGGTAAGGATCAGATTTCCGATCACACCGCCACATGCCGGCTGACCGGTACGGGCATCGATAATATCGGCGCGGCCGCCAGCCTGGAATGTCAGGAACTCTTCCTCGCAGTCCAGATATTTGCGCTGGTTACGCCGCAAGTCATTTTGCTTGAAATAATCCGCCGAAATCAGGAAATGGCCGCGACCGAAATCCTTGCCGTAGGTAGCGCTGAGATTATAGGTTTCTGCACCGCCATGCTCGGTCAGCGAACCGAAGCCACGCACTTCAATACCATCGGTATCGGTCTTGGTCAGAATATTGACCACACCGGCAATAGCATCCGAACCATAAATGGACGATGCGCCAGTCTTCAGAATTTCAACGCTGCGGATGATTGAGGAGGGCAGCACGTTAAGGTCGAAGGATGCAACCGCGCCACGCACGCCAGCCGGACCCGCGCGACGGCCATTGAGCAGCACCAGGGTGCGCTCAGGACCAAGACCGCGCAGTGAAATGGTCTGGGCGTCAGCACCGCCATTGGTGACAAAATTGTTCGAAATGACCGAAGTGATCTGAACCGAACCGGCGGCAATGGGCGACGACCGCAACAGCTCGCCAGTATCGACCTGGCCCTGTTTCAGGCCGACATTGGGATCAATGATGGTGAGCGGATCAGCACTGTTATATTCGGAACGGCGAATACGTGAGCCGGTAACGACGATCATACCGTCATCGCTGCCACTCTCGGCGCTTTCCTGCATCGGCGCGACGACTTCTTCCTGTTCATCATCCTGTGCATTAGCAGCAACAGGCATTGCAGCGACGCTCAAGGACAGCAGCGAAACCGTGGCGGCAAGGCCACGCGAACGAATAGAACGACTCATTTAAGGCTCCCCAGTAAATTCGATTCCGAATCTATAATTGCCCGGAGTTTGAAATTGGAAGCCTGCAGGCCGATTTTCGCCAGTTTTGCAGAAATATTATACTGATCGTGGCAATTATGTCACATCTGTAACTAGTCTGGACATCACTGCTCCCAATAATAGGGGGCACGGGCATGCGTCCCTGTTACCTGCTCGTTCATGGTGGCGGCATCATAAAGCCGCCCATTCAGCATGACATGGCTGATTTTGTCGCTGTCGCGGATATCGGCCAATGGGTCGCCGTCAATGATCACAAGATCGGCGAGCTTGCCCGGTTCGAGCGATCCGATATCACTATCAAGGCCCAGCGAGCGCGCCGCCATGATCGTACCCGCTTTCAGCGCCTCAAGCGGGGACATGCCGCCGCGCACGAATGACCAGAGTTCCCAGTGCGCGGCCAGCCCTTCCTCCTGGCCATGCGCGCCAATGCCGACCAGCACACCGCGATCGGCTAGCGCCTTGGCCTGGCTGGCCGAAGCCGCATCGACATAATCCTCTTCCGGAGCGATGACACGCCGGGCTGACACAGCAGCCAGATAGCGCGGCGGGGCATGGGCGCTCAGCAGCGGGTGTTTCCAGACATCGGTGTGGCCGCGCCAATAGGGATCGGCGGCCAGCCCGCCATAGGTCACCACCAGCGTCGGATTATAGCCGACCCGCGTCGCGCCATAGAAATCCAGCACATCCTCATACAGCTTTGCCTGGGGTATATTGTGCTCCAGCGTGGTGTTGCCATCGGCAATGATCGTCATATCCATGCTGAACAGCGACCCGCCCTCGGCAACGGTCATGATATTCTCGCCAATCGCAGCGGCGACCACCTGCTGGCGCTGTTCCCGGCGGGGCTGGTTATAGTTCTTGATGCTTTGGGCACCCTGCTCCTTGAGGCGATGGACATGCGCCCTGGCATCGGCAAGGCTGTTGATTTCGGCGAAATAGCCCGGTGCCTTCGCACCATAGACAATCTCCCCGCTCGATAGCAGCCGCGAGGCCAGATATTTGCCGGCGCGCTGATATTCGCCCGCCGCGAAAATCTCCGATGCGCTGTTCGACGGATCGTGGATCGTGGTGACGCCCAGCGCGAGATGCGAAATCGCGCTCCAGTTCTGCTGCGGGATGAGGTCATCCTCACCCTGCGGACCATGGGCATGGGCATCGATCAGGCCGGGAATGACAGTCTTGCCGCCAAGGTCGACCTGCTTTGCATCGCCAGGAATAGCAATGCCATTGCCAATCGCGACAATCCGGTTGTCACGGATCAGGATGGTCGCATCGTCAAGGACTCCGCCATCGGCATCGGCCATGGTGACGACACGCGCATGGGTAAGAGCGACTAGCCCGGCAGGCTTGTCCGCTGCTACAGTGACATTGATCGCCACGCCGGTCTTTGGCGGCGAAAATGCGGCTGCGCCCGATTTTCCGGATGACGCGGGTGCGAACATATCCGCGACCCGGGCCGAATAAACGGCAGGGCCTAGCGACCAGTTCAGCGTCGCGCCATTGCTGCTCCAGCCGGGATAGGTCGCGCCGCCCTCGCTCACCTTCACCACCGGCAGAGCGGTCCCATCCTTGCCCGAACCGACCTTCGCTCCGCCGGGCGGAAACGGCATCACATAGGCTGCGTAATTCTCCCGAAATGCCAGGTTCCGGCCATCGGGTGACACGCGGTAATTGGCAACCAGTTCACCGCTGGCGTGAACCCGCTCGTCATGCCCGGCAAGGCTGGCGCTCACTAGTTCCAGACCATCGCTGCCATTGCGCGAAAAATAGATGCGATCCGATTCCTGTCCGAATTGCGGCTCGAAACCGTCCTTGACGATCCGCACGGCCGTGCCCGCCATGAGGTCGAGCAGATAGATGCCCGGCTCGCCCGACCGGTTGTCCGAAGTCAGCCCGCCGCCGCTTCCCGATTCATAGGCAATATAGCGGCCATCGGGCGAAAAGGCCGGGCGGCGATAATGGCCGGGATGGGTGCTGACGGCGCGCGCATCGCCGCCGCCTGCCGGAACCACGCGCAATTCGCCAAGCCGCTGGTCATCCCAGCTGACATAGGCAATCTGGCTGCCATCGCGTAACCAGGCCGGAAAGAGCTCATAATCGCTGCCGCCATTTGCGACCAGCGGGCGTGCCGTGCCACCGCTTGCCGGTTGCACATAAAGCTTGCCGAGCGCCTCGTACACCATCCAGGCGCCGTCCGGCGAGACGCTGGCAAAGCGCGGCATGCGCACCTTCACCACATCCTCGCCCAGCGCCACTTTCGGCCGGACGGGGTCGATGATGGTGCGGCTGTCATTCACGCTGAACGGGATGATTGCGGACTGGCCGCTCGCCGGATCGATGGCGCGGATCTTGCCCCCGGCCCAAAACACCAGCCTGCCATCCGGGGCCCAGTCCATATTGGGATAGACGCCCTGAATGGCCCAGGTTTCCTGCAAATCCTGGTCGAGATCATCATAGATCTTGCGCTCCTCGCCGCTGGCGAGATCCTTGATGTACAGCTTGCTCTTCGCCCGTTCGCGGCGCACCATGGCAAGCCAGCGCCCGTCCGGCGAAGGCGTCGGGCGGACCGCGCCGCCAGGTCCTCCGGCTATGCGCTCGATCTCGCCGCTTTCCATATCATAGCGGTCGATCACGAACAGCGGGCGATTGCTGTCCTGCGCATATTCGAATGTCCCGCCCGGCGTGGCGTTTTTGGCATAATAGATATGCTTGCCGTCGGGCGCGAAAATCGGTTCGCCCAGTTCCTTCTGATGCTGTTCATTGGGGCGCTTGACCAGAGCAACACCCTTGCCGCCATGAATATTGTAGAGCCAGATTTCGCCGGTTCCGGCGGATCGCTGGGTCGTGAAATGCTTGCGCGCCGCGATATACTGCCCGTCGGGCGACCATGTCGGGTTGTTGAGCAGGCGAAAATCCTCGCTGGTGAGCGCGCGCTTGTTGCTGCCATCGCTGTTCATGATCCAGATATTGTCACCGCCGCCGCGATCCGAAGTGAAGGCGATCATGCTGCCATCGGGCGAAAAACGCGGCTGCTGTTCGAAGGCAAGGCCTTCGGCGATGCGCTTCGCCGGGCCGCCCTCGATCGGGATAGTGTAAATGTCGCCCAGCAGGTCAAAGGCGATGGTCCTGCCGTCCGGGCTGACGTCAAGATTCATCCATGTACCTTCATCGACCGATATCGGGATTTGCCGCGTCTTGAGCGGCGGAGCATTCACATCCCATGCCGCTTCCTTGTCCTTGCCCTTGCTCTGCGCCATGCCTTGGGCAGGTAGGAGCAACAAAGCTGCGGCAAGCGCGCAGGTCAGACGATATTTCATGAACAGCCCCCCGATTTGATCCAATACGCAAGGCTAGCCGCGCACATCACGGCGCGCCAACAAAAAAGCCCGCTGGCGGACCAACGGGCTTTTTGTTTCGACCAGTGTCGTCGGGCGGCCAGCGCCCCCTCTCTCTAATATCTGTACATATCGGATTTGAAGGGTCCGGAGGCTGGGACGTCGATATAGTCGGCCTGTTCGGGGGTGAGCTGTGTGAGCTTGACGCCGAGCTTGTCGAGGTGGAGCCGCGCGACCTTCTCGTCGAGATGCTTGGGCAGCACATAGACCTGGTTTTCATAGCTGCTCGCATCGTTGAACAGCTCGATCTGGGCCAGCACCTGGTTGGTGAAGCTGGCCGACATCACGAAACTGGGATGGCCGGTGGCATTGCCCAGGTTCAAAAGGCGGCCCTGCGAGAGCAGGATCATCCGCTTGCCATCGGGAAACTCCACCATGTCGACCTGCGGCTTGATCTCGGTCCATTTGAGGTTGGCCAGCGCCCCGACCTGGATCTCATTGTCGAAATGGCCGATATTGCCGACAATCGCCATGTCCTTCATCGCCCGCATGTGATCGATGGTGATGACGTCCTTGTTGCCCGTCGTCGTCACGAAGATGTCCGCGCTCGGCGCAACATCTTCCAGCGTCGTCACCGCAAAGCCGTCCATCGCCGCCTGCAGCGCACAGATCGGGTCGATCTCGGTCACCACCACGCGCGCCCGCACCGCGCAGCGAAGCCGCCGAGCCCTTGCCGACATCGCCATAGCCGCACACCACAGCAACCTTGCCCGCCATCATCACATCGGTGCCGCGCCGGATGCCGTCGACCAGGCTCTCCTTGCAACCGTACTTGTTGTCGAACTTGCTCTTGGTCACGCTGTCATTGACGTTGATCGCCGGGAAAGGCAGCTTGCCCTTCTTGGCAAGGTCATACAGCCGGTGAACGCCCGTCGTCGTCTCTTCCGACACGCCCTTGATCGCCGCCACCGTCCTGGTCAGATAGCCCGGCGACTTCTCCAGACGCCGCTTCAGCGTCGCGACAAAGCATTCCTCTTCCTCATTGCCCGGCGTGAACAGCGCCTCGCCCGCCTCGACCCGCGCACCCCACAGTGCATACATGGTCGCATCGCCGCCATCATCGAGGATCATGTTGCAGGTCTCCCCGCTCTCTGCACCCCAGTCGAAGATGCGGTCGACATAGTCCCAATATTCGGCCAGCGTCTCGCCCTTCACCGCGAACACCGGAATGCCCTGCGCGGCAATCGCCGCCGCCGCATGATCCTGCGTCGAATAGATGTTGCACGATGCCCAGCGCACCTCCGCGCCCAATGCCACCAGCGTCTCGATCAGAACCGCCGTCTGGATCGTCATGTGCAGCGACCCCGTGATCTTCGCACCCTTCAAAGGCTGCGATGAACCATATTCCTCCCGAAGCGCCATCAGACCAGGCATCTCCGTCTCCGCTATCGCAATCTCCTTGCGGCCAAAGTCAGACTCGCCAATGTCCTTCACTATATAGTCGTTCTTGTCGAGGGTGGGGGCTGATGCCACGTCATGTCTCCTGAGAATATGATGTCCGCCGGATATCGGGCGGACGATGGCGCGCTCCATAACCAAGCACGGCCAGACATGCAAATATAAAGATTACTTTATATGTTTATTTCGACATAAAGCTGCAAAGCGGTTCGAAGTTGCGACGATCAAGCCTTGATAATCGCATTCGCATCCCCAAAATTGGGACGGTCAAGCCGGGATGGCCGGATATAGAGGAGAAAGCAGATGATCAAACAGGGTGAAAAACTGCCCAGCACCAAATTCGTCAAGGCAACGGCGGAAGGCCCGCAGCCGGTCAGTTCCGACGAGTATTTCGCAGGCCGCAAGGTCGCTCTCTTCTCGGTTCCGGGCGCATTCACGCCGACCTGCTCGGCCAAGCACCTGCCCGGCTTTGTAGACAAGGCCGATGCCCTCAAAGCCAAGGGCATTGACGAAATCGCCTGCACTGCGGTCAATGACGCCTTTGTCATGGGCGCATGGGGCAAGGCGTCGGGCTCGGGCGATGTCACCATGCTGGCCGACGGCAATGGCGAATTTGCCCAGGCAGTAGGCCTGACCATGGACGGCAGCGGTTTTGGCATGGGCCAGCGCGGCCAGCGCTTTGCAATGGTCGTCAATGACGGCGTGGTCGAACAGCTGTTCGTCGAGGAACCGGGCGACTTCAAGGTTTCCAGTGCCGAGCATATGCTCGAAAACCTCTGAGCGCCTTCTGGGCAAGAAAATAGGGCAGGTCGTTCGGCCTGCCCTTTTTCATGTTTCACGACATCCGGTCAGGCAGCTAACAGCCCATCAGGCCTAATAGCCCATCAGGCTCATCACCTCTTCGCGGCTGCGCGGATCATCCAGAAAACATCCCAGCAAACGGCTGGTTATCATCCCGACGCCGGGCGTGCGCACGCCGCGCGCAGTCATGCAACTGTGGCTGGCCTCGATGACCACGGCCACGCCCTGCGGCTTCAGATGCTCCCAAATGCACTTGGCGACCTCTGCCGTCAGCCGCTCCTGCACCTGCAGGCGCCGGGCATAGCCATGCAGTACCCGCGCCAGCTTTGATATGCCAACAACCCGGTCGCTCGGCATATAGGCGATGCTCGCCTTGCCGATGATCGGCGCCATATGATGCTCGCAATGCGACTGGAAAGGGATGTCCTTCAGCAGCACCAGCTCGTCATAGCCGCCCACTTCCTCGAATGTGCGGCTGAGATGCACGCCCGGATCCTCGCCATAGCCCTGGCAATATTCCAGCCAGGCGCGCCCGACCCGCTTCGGCGTATCGAGCAGGCCTTCGCGGGTGGGATCATCGCCGGTCCAGCGGATCAGCGTGCGGATCGCCTCCTGAACCTCGTCGGGCACCGCAGGCTTGGCCAGCGCGGGCGGCACGTCATCATCATCGTCAAATATATCGCCGGTCATGCTGCCCTCATCCTTCCCTGAATCTGCAGCGCAGATAGGCACGCACCACGGATCATGCAACCGCCGCGCACAACCAGCCCTTTGACAGTGCCCTGCGCTACTGGGTAGATATCAGCAAATGGCCGGGAACCGGCCAGCGCGATCCGGCGTATAAGGGCAAATCGGATGAGGAAGGGCTAGTTATGTTTCGCAGGTTCCTGTTGATCGCAGCCGCGCCGATGGCGCTGGTTTCCTGTACCACGGGCGGAATGACCGGCGCCGCGCCCGTTTCTGCCGGAGAGGCCGCGCCCATCTCTGCCAAGGAACGCCAGCAGGGCGAGCAGGCCGATCCCGATATCCGCGCCGAATTTGGCGGCGAATATAACGGGTCCCAGGCGGACTATGCGACCCGCGTCGGCCAGCGGATCGCGGTGCAATCGGGCCTTTCCGCAGAGCCCGATGCGTTCGACGTCACACTGCTCAACAGCCCGGTCAACAACGCCTTCGCCATCCCCGGCGGCTATGTCTATGTAACGCGCCAGCTGATGGCGCTGATGAATGACGAAGCAGAGCTTGCCGCCGTGCTGGGCCATGAGGTCGGCCATGTCGCTGCCCGCCACAGCAAGAAGCGCCAGAGCACTGCACAGCGCAACGCCATCCTCAACGTGCTGGGCCAGGTGCTGATCAGCCAGGTCGCGGGCGGATCGCAGATCGGGCAGATCCTATCCCAGGGGGTCGGCACCGGCACCCAGCTTCTCACCCTTGGCTATTCGCGCAGCCAGGAAACCCAGTCGGATGATCTGGCCATCGAATATCTGGTCGATGCGGGCTATGATCCCAAGGCATTGTCGTCGATGCTGGCCAGTCTTGCCGCGCAGAACCGGCTGGATCAGCAGATCAGCGGCAACACCCGCTCGATACCCGAATGGAGCAGCACCCACCCCGATCCCGACAAGCGCGTTGCCCGGGCCCTGACCCGCGCCACCGAGACCAGCGCGGTCGGCGAGCGCAATCGCGCCGCCTTTCTGGCCGCGATTGATGGCATGATGTATGGCGACGATCCGAAACAGGGTGTCATTGAGGGACGCAATTTCCTGCACCCCGATCTGCGTATCGCCTTCACCATTCCCCAGGGCTTTGCCATGCAGAACGGCACCAGCGCGGTCTCGATCCAGGGGAGTAATGCCAAGGCGCAGTTCGGCACGGCGGCCTATAATGGCAATCTGGAAACCTATGTCGGCAATGTCCTGAAATCGCTGGCCGGCGACGGCAGCAGCCTTCCCGCTTCGACCATCCGGCGGACAACGGTGAACGGCATCCCCACAGCCTATACCCAGCTGACGGTCAATAACGGCCAGTCCAATGTCGACCTTACCGTCTATGCCTATGCGACCGCATCGAACAAGGCGTTCCATTTCATCACCCTCACCCCGGCCGGACAGGGGTTGGGCGCAATGGATTCCATGGTTGCCTCGTTCCGCTCGCTGAGCAGTAGCGAAGCAGCGGCGATCAAGCCGAAATTCGTGCGGGTCGTGACCATCAAGGCAGGTGACAGCATGTCGAGCCTGTCCGGGAGCATGGCGTTTGAAGACCATCAGCTCGAACGCTTCATGGTGCTGAATGCGCTGTCATCCGATACGGTCCTGCGCACCGGCGACAAGGTCAAGATCATCACCTATTGAGGAAACGATCTGAGGCAAAGATGGCAAGGCGCAGAACACGCAGCATCCGGATTAGGGCAAATCCTGCCCGGCTGACCCCGCGCCAGCGTACCATGCTGATATTGGCCGCCTGTGCCCTGGTCGCCGGGATTGCCGGCTATATTGCCGCGACACCGGTTCAAAAAACGATCCATGTCGCCATGCACGGCGGCGAAAAGCTCGACGCGGTCGAACGGTTCGGACTGGGCAGCAACGCCTATGTCGAACATGAACCGGAACGGCAGCTGGAACCGGTCCGCAGACCGCCCTCCTATGCCTATTCAGAACGCGGCGGCTATCGCAACGGGACCAGAATTCTCTCGCCGCACGAGCCCGCACGGCGCAAGGACCGCCAGCGCGATGCCTATTATGACCAGTCGGCCAGCTGGTCTTATGACGCACCCTATCGTCCGCGCGCCCAAGCCGCAAACAGCGACGCATCCGCCGACCGCTGGCGCGTCACCGATCGCTATGATGCAGCCGAACGCCGGGCGCGCGATACGGCGACGGGCCAGCCGGAAAAGACCGTATCGGAATATCGCGCCGTTGCCGGATCGGCGGCCCGCGCGCTCGTCCAGCAGGAAGTGCAACAGCGGCGCGAGACGATCGCGGCACCCGCCACGCCATCGGGCGAATAGCGCCGATCGCCATGGCAATAACTGCATCAGAAAGGGAAATGGCGCGCCCGAAAGGATTCGAACCTCTGACCCCCAGATTCGTAGTCTGGTGCTCTATCCAGCTGAGCTACGGGCGCGTGGGGCTTGGCCAATAGTAAGACCGGCCCAGCAACGCAATCTCTTTTTTGCCTTATCGGCCAGAAAAGCCGAAAGCGCTACACCATCATGTCGATAAGCCCGATCAGCGGCCGGTCCGCTGGCGGCATTTCCAGCGCAAAAAGCTGATTGGGCTTCAGCCATTGCAGAGCCTCGGCATGCAGCGGCTGCGGCGTGCCCCGCCATTTGCGGCAGGCATAAAGCAGGAGCAGCAGGTGCCGGTCGGCCAGCGGCTCGCTTGCAAAGGCGGCCGGTGCCAGGCACGCTGTCTCGGTCTCGATGCCCAGTTCCTCGCGCAGTTCGCGGACAAGCGCGGTCTCGGGCGTTTCGCCAGCGTCGATCTTGCCGCCGGGAAATTCCCACAGGCCCGCCATGCTGCCACCCGCCGGTCTTTTCTGCACCAGAACCCGCCCGTCCGCATCGACCAGCAGGCCCGCAACCACATGCAAATATGTCGGAAAAATTTCCACCTCGGCGGCAATCCTCAATGGTTTGTTAAGGGATTTCAGCCAGTAACTGCGCCAGGCCGTAACTCCAAGTCAATGACGAGTATCGACGATGAAAAGCTTTCTCGAAAACCTGATTGCTTCCCGCAAAGGCGCGACAGCCATTGAATATGGCCTGATCGCGGCCCTTATCGCCGTCGCGGCCATGGGTGCCATGGGCACGTTCGGAAACAAGAGCGGCCAGATGTGGAACCATGTCGAGGACAATATTGTCCAGGAATGAACCACGAAATCGTCGGAAAAATTTACGGGCGCATATTAAACTTTTGGCAAGACCTTTGACGTATCCCCGAATTGCTCATCCAAGAAATCAAGGGCGGGCGGGGTAGTGAAGACCGAAATCCAAGGAGACCTGTTATGAAGACCATTCGCAATCTTTTCGCCAACAAGAAGGGCGCCACGGCTATCGAATATGGCCTGATCGCCGCTCTTATCGCAGTTGCCGCCATCACTGCCATGGGCAGCCTGGGCAACAACCTGACCTCGACCTTCAACGCCGTTTCGGACGACCTGATCTCCGAATAAGCGTTAGCGAACATATGATCCGGCCATGGCCGGGTCATGCAAAGAGGGTGGCGATGCAATTCGCCGCCCTTTTTTGTTGTCCTGAGTTGGTGAATAGTTCGCCTGACCGGCAGCAGCCGTCAGAGCGATCCCATGGCCGCGAATTTCGCGTGCCGCTTTTCGCGCAGTGCATCGGGACGCACCTTTTGCAGCTTTGCCAGTTCCTCGCGAATGGCCTTGCCCAGCTCGGCACAGGCGAGCGCATGATCGCGATGGGCTCCGCCCACCGGTTCCGGAACGATCCGGTCGATCACGCCCAGCTTCTTCAGATTGGCGGCAGTGATCTGCATCGCCTCGGCCGCATCGCTCGCCCGGTCGGCTGTGCGCCACAGGATCGAGGCGCAGCCTTCGGGCGAAATCACCGAATAGACGGCATGCTCGAACATCAGCACGGTTTCCGCTGCGGCCATCGCGACCGCGCCGCCAGAGCCGCCCTCGCCCACGACGCAGGCGATCATCGGGACATTGAGCGACAGGCATTTCTCGGTGGAACGCGCAATTGCCTCCGCCTGCCCCCGCTCCTCCGCCTGGATGCCGGGAAAGGCGCCTGAGGTATCGACCAGCGTGATGACCGGCAGGCCAAAACGGTCGGCCAGGTCCATCAGGCGGATCGCCTTGCGATAGCCCTCGGGCTTGCCCATGCCGAAATTGTGGCGAATGCGGCTTTCGGTATCATCGCCCTTTTCATGGCCGATCAGCATCACCCGCTGATCGCCGATCCGGGCAAAGCCGCCTAATATCGCCTGGTCATCGGCAAAGGCACGATCCCCGGCGAGCGGGATGAACTCATCGAAGATATGCGCAACATAATGCTTGAAATGCGGCCGCGAGGGATGGCGCGCGACCATGGTCTTCTGCCACGGACTGAGCGTGCGATAGGTCGATTCCAGCAATTTGCGGGCCTTGACCTGCAGCTTGCCGATTTCCGCCTCGATATCGATATCGCCGCTGTCCGCCGTCTCGCGCAGTTCATCGATACGCGCATAAAGCGCCGCAATCGGCTTTTCGAATTCCAGATAGCTAGTCATTGCGCACTCGCGTTAATGGTCGCAACTGTAACGGTCAATCCGCGATTGCGCCATTGCGACCCGGCGGCGAGGGCCAGTGCGCCAGCGGATGGCGGGCATTGACCAGTTCCACCAGCCGCTTGCTGTCGACATGGGTGTATATTTGCGTGGTCGCGATATCGGCATGGCCGAGCAGGGTCTGCAGGGTCCGCAAATCGGCCCCGCCCTCCAGCAAATGGGTCGCAAAGGCATGGCGCAGCACATGCGGGCTGATATGCGCGGGATCGATTCCGGCGCGTGCGGCATGGTCCTTCAGTATCTGGTAGAGGCGGATGCGCGACAAATGCCCCTTGCGCGAGGGAAACAGCCATCGCGAATCCTGCGGGATCATCGCCGCCCAGCGTTGCAGCGCCGCCCGCGCACGGGTCGATACGGGCACGGCGCGCTGCTTGCCCCCCTTCCCCTCGATCATCAGCAGCGGATTGCCCCGTACCAGCGAAGCACGCGGCAAGGCGACAAGTTCGCTGGCGCGCAGCCCGGATCCGTAAAGCAGTTCCAGCAGCACCAGCAAGCGCACCGCAGCCGGACCGGCGCTTTCCTTGCCGGCCTCTTCCTCGGCAAGCGTGAACAGCCGTTCGACATCGCCATGGCCCAGCGTCTTGGGCAATGGCCGCCGCAGCGCCGGTTTCGGCAGCGCCTTTTCAGGTGCGCCGTCTATTTCGCCCTCCGCGCGCAAAAAGGCATAAAAGCCGCGCAGCGCCGCCGTCTTGCGGGCAATGGTCGTCGCGGCAAGATCGGACCATTGCTGGCCGACACGGGCGAGTGCCTTGCCATCGGCCTGGCCCAGCCCGCCCCCCAGCGCTTCCGATGCGAGGTCCAGATCGCGCCGATAGGCGGCAATGGTGTTGGCGGCGGCTCCGCGCTCCACCGCCATCATTTCCAGAAAGCGCTCGATCAGTATGGAATCGGCGACGGCCACGGCGCTCAGGCGCGCGTTACCGCCTCTGCGGCGATCATCCGGGCTTCGGCCTCCAGCCCAACCATCCGCAGCGATCGCACGATATGATAGAGATGCAGCGGCGTCATCGCCGACCAGTCATCGCCCTGCATGCCGACGGCGGCCAGGATTGCGACCATCCCCTCATCCTTGCGCGTTGCCGCTGCGTCGATTGCGCGGGTCCAGCGGGTCTGGCGGGCCAGGCTGAAATCCAGCCGTTCCTCGAACGATGTGCGGTCGCCATCGGCAATCCGGCCCAGCCCGGCCAGTCCGGCAACAAGGAAACGGCTCTTGCGGGCTTCCTCGCTGTCGTCATCATCGACAAAGGCATCGATCTGCTGTTCGCTTGACTGACCATCAGTCCGGGGCGCCGACAGCGCCAGCAGAGCCCAGCCCAGGCTGCCCTCCGGCACAATCCTTGCCCAGCGCATTGCCGAACGGTCATAGCCTGCCGACAGCATCGAGGCGATCAGCGTGCTGCTTTCATCGGCATAGTCATCCGACACCGGGAAACGGGCCGCCGCCACGGCGGTCAGCACCAGCGAGGAATAGCGGACAAAGGCGTTTTCGTTGCGATCCCACAGCGCCGTCATCGCGGCATAGCGGTCCGCCGGATCGCGCTGCGCATAGGCGGAGCGCAGCAGCGCCCCCATGGCGCGCTTGTCATCGCCCGCCGCCGGATCGTCATAGGCCGCGCCATAAAGATCGACCATATCGCCGTTGGACATGACGCCCATCGCACCAGCCACGTTCGACGCCTCCATCCGCGATCCGACCGGCACCATCGGCGCGCCCGCCCGCCACGCCTGAAAGCGCCGCCCGGCATTCTGGTACAGCCCGGCAGGCGGCTCCAGTCCGGTTGCGAGCGCCAGCCCGAAGCGCCAGCTGGTCAGGCGGTCGACGCCTTCCCATTCGATGGTCACCGCACGGCGGCCATTGATCCCGGCACCCACCGCCTTTTCGGCAAGGCGCATGTCGATTTCATCCGCAACCTTCTCGGCTAGCGCGCGGTCGATCAGCTCGCCCGCCCTGCCCTGCTCTCCGGCAAAGGATGCGCAGATGGCGCGCAGCATCCGCCATTGCGGCGTCGATTTATTGTCGGGCAGAAACGGCATGGCCGGGCAGATTCCGGCAGGGTCGGCGCTGGCAAGATAGACCTGCTGCGCGACATCGAACATCTGCGGCGAATAATCGCTGCCATCGACCTGCTGCACGATGCGCCGCGCGGAATCGACATCGCCGACCCTCAGCAGCATCGATGCGCGCTCCGCCGCCCAATTGGCCCCGTTGATCTCCGCTGGCGTGTCCAGCCGGCTGACCAGGGCGCGGCGCAGCAGGATCGTGCCCCAGCGTGATACCAGCCGTCCGCCGGTCGAGCGCAGCAAACTTGCGACATAGGGACCGCGAACATTGCCAAGCGCATCGGCGCGGAAGCCGCCGATATCCGGCGTCATCACGCCGATCGACATCAGGGACTGGCGCGCCTCGGGCGGCAGGCTGGCGGCCAGCGCGAACTGCTCCTCCAGCGACTCGTCTTCCTCGACCGCATCGGCAGGCGATTGCGCAGGCGAGGACGAACCCGGTGTCCCGACACTTGGCAAGATTTCCGCCGGGGATGCGGGCTGGGGTGTTCTTGGCTGCGGTGCAGGCTGCGCCGGAGCGGGCGGCGGCGGTTCGCTCGGCGATGGCGAGGGCTGGTCGAAACCGGGCGGTAGCAGTGATTCCGGCGCGTCATTCTGGCCCATGGCCGGGCCGGTCGCGATGACCAGCGCCGCCAGCGCAATGGAAGCGCCCAGACGTTGCCGAAACCCGGACTGCATCAGGCAGCTCCGGCCGGGATGGCAACGGGCTTTTCAACCCGTTCCTGTGACTGTTCGCCGCCCTTGACGTAAAGCAGGACGACAAAGCCGACCAGCACGACCGCCAGAAGGCCGAGGATGATCGGTCCCTTTGGCCGCTTTTTCCGGGCCTTTTGCAGGCCGATAATAGTCATTCCAAATCTTCTCCAGCCGGGGCAATCCGCCCCGCGATGCTCTTGCGCATTCGCCTAGCCCATTTATAGGCGGTCGGGCAATGCAGCAAAATGCCAATATCGACGTTTCGGGTGCGCATCGCGCACTTGGCAGAAGCCTCAACCGGGCCATCGTGCTGGTCGGGCTGATGGGTGTCGGCAAATCGACCGTCGGCAAGCGGCTCGCCGCCGAACTGGGCATGCAGTTCGTCGATGCCGATGAAGAGATCGAAAAGGCCGCGCAGCTCAGCATATCCGAAATATTCCAGCGCTTTGGCGAGGATTATTTCCGCGATGGCGAGCGGCGTGTCATCGCGCGGCTAATCGATGGCAATCCGCGGGTCATCGCCACTGGCGGCGGCGCGTTCATGTGCGACGACACACGTGCGCTGATTCTGGACCGCGCAATCGCGATCTGGCTGAAAGCGGATATTTCGACGCTCGCCGAACGGGTCTCTCGCCGCGACACCCGCCCGCTGCTCAAGAACGGCAATCCGGTTGACATATTGACCGAGCTGGCGGCAAAGCGCGACCCGGTCTATGCGCTGGCCCCGATCCATGTCCACAGCGCACGCGGTCCGCATGTCCAGACCGTACAGAAAATCCTGGAGGCGCTTGAACAATGGCAAGGATAAATGTGCCGTTGGGCAATCGCGCCTATGATGTAGAGATCAGCGCCGGGGCCATTGATGCGCTCGACCGCCACATCCTGCCCTTTGCGCGCGGCGGCCGCCTCTTGTGGATCACCGACAGCAATCTGGTCGCGCCCTATCGCCAGCGGATCGAGGCGCAATGCCGGGCCGCAAATATCGAGCCGCATTTTCATGTCATCCCGGCAGGCGAAGGCAGCAAGAGCTGGCAGGAGCTGGAAAGGCTCACCGACTGGCTGCTCGACAAGGGCGTAGAGCGCAAGGATCATATCGTCGCGCTGGGCGGCGGCGTGATCGGTGACATTACCGGTTTTGCGGCAGCCATCGTCAAGCGCGGATGCGGCTTTGTCCAGATCCCGACCAGCCTGCTGGCGCAGGTCGATTCATCGGTTGGCGGCAAGACGGCGATCAACAACAGGGCGGGCAAGAATCTGGTCGGTGCCTTTCACCAGCCATCCTTTGTCCTGATCGATCCGCTGATGCTCTCCACCCTGCCCGACCGCGAAATGCGCGCCGGCTATGCCGAGGTGGTGAAATACGGCCTGATCGACGACCCGGAATTTTTCCGCTGGTGCGCGGAAAACGGCCCCCAAGTTCTGGATCGCGAACCGGCGGCGCTCGAACATGCCATCGCCCACAGCATCCGGTCCAAGGCGCGGATTGTCGGTGCAGACGAGCGCGAGACGCAGGATGTCCGCGCATTGCTGAACCTTGGCCACACCTTTGGCCATGCGCTGGAGGCGGAAACGGGATTTGGCGATGCGCTGCTCCATGGCGAGGCGGTCGGCGCAGGTATGGCGATGGCCTTTCGCTATTCGGCGCGGCTCGGGCTGTGCAGCGATGCGGAAGCCCGGCGAGTCACCGGCCATCTTGCGGCAATCGGCCTGCCGACAACACTTGCCGACTGCGGGATTACCGCCAGCGGACAGCGGCTGGTTGCCCATATGCTGCACGACAAGAAAATGGATGGCGGTACCCTGCCGTTCCTGCTGGCGCGCGGCATTGGCCAGACATTCATGGCGCGCGATGTGCAGCTTGAGGACGTTGCCCAATTCCTGGACCTGTCCGAAATCCGGGGCGAATGACCGCTGCCGGATCGTCCAGTCCAGCTTTAGCGGTCGCGTCCCGCCTCCAGATCGAAATCCTCTGAATCCTCGCCGCCAAAGGAGAGGTGCATGCCCGCGCGCATATCGCCTTCATCGGCCTGCAGCTTCAGCCGGGCCATGTCGCGGCGGCGATATTCCTCGATAACCCGGTCGGCCAGCACCTCGTCCGTGCCGATCTTGACCAGTCCGGTTCGCGCCATCTTGATCGCCGATTCGATCAGCTCGCGCTGCGCCCCGCAAATCGGCGCATCCTTCAGCTTCAACAGATGCAGCCGGTCAATGGCCCTGATGAACAGCCGCGCCTGCGGAAATGCCTGCGCAACAGGCTCCAGCTCCGCCACGCCAAGATTGGGGTCATCGATGCAGAACAGCAACGCATCGGCCTGCTCCGCACCGGCACGGCGCAACAGGTCGACCCGCGTGCCATCGCCATAAAATACCTTGCGCCCGAATTCGCCGCTCAGCTCGATCTGGTCGGGCTTGCGGTCGATCAGGGTCACGGAGATATTCGCGCCCGAAAAGATCTGCGCCACGGTCTGGCCGAACCGGCCATGGCCGATGATGATCGCATTGGCCTGGCTGGCCAGTTCCGGATCGTCAAAATCCTCGCTGCTTCGTCCCCTGACGCCGCCAAAGCGCTGCGCGAACATCATCAGGAACGGCGTGGTCGCCATGGACAGGGTCACAATCGCGCCAAACCGGCTGGATGCCTCGGGTTCGATCAGCAGCGCCGCCTGCGCTTCGGAAAACAGCACGAAACCGAATTCGCCGCCCTGGCTGAGCAGCAGTCCAAGCACCAGCGCCGGACGGGTCCGCACCCCGAACAGCCGGGCGATCAGGAAGATGATCGCGATCTTTATCGCAACCAGCGCAAACGCCATCGCCGCGATGAACAGCGGATCATCGGCGATGGTCCGAAGATCGAGCATCATGCCGACGGCGAGGAAGAACAGGCCAAGCAGGATCGAGCGGAACGGGTCGATATCCGCCTCCAGCTCATGCCGAAAGGGCGAATCGGCGAGCATGACCCCGGCCACAAATGCGCCGAGCGCCGGAGACAGCCCCAGGCTGTGCATCAGCGCAGCACTGCCGAACACCGCGAACAGGCCCGCAACGATGAACAGCTCGCGCTCGGCAATCCTGCCGATCAGCTTGAGCAGCGGGGAGAGCACATAGCGGCCCGCAAGCACCAGCCCGCCAATGGCGAGGATTGCATAAATCGCCAGCAGCCATCCCGAAACCGTTTCGGTTCGCGGCGCGCGCGAAAGGGCAGCGATGATCGTGAGCAACGGTACGATGGAAAGATCCTGAAACAGCAGGACAGAAAAGGCGCGCTCGCCGCCCGGCGTATTAAGCCGCCCCTGCGACTGCAGCATGGGCAGCACCTGCGCGGTGGAGGACAGGGCCAGCGGCAGCCCCAAGGCCAGCGCCGCGCCCCAGGTCGATCCCGTCACCAGCTGCACCAGCAGCGCCAGCGCCAGCCCGCACAGCGCAACCTGTGCCAGCCCGACGCCAAATATCTCGCGGCGCAACCGCCACAGCCGCGCCGGAGCCAGCTCCAGCCCCACCAGGAACAGCAGCAGCACGATTCCGATTTCCGCAAACCCCAAGATGAGTTCAGGATCGTCGACAATCTCCAGTCCCTGTGGCCCCATCAATATGCCCGCGAGCAAATAACCGAGCACCGCCCCCAGCCCGACACGCCGGAACAGCAGTACGCACACCAGCGATGCGGCCAGCAAAAAGGCTCCCGACAGAAACAGGTCCACACCGGCAGGTATCGCCGCTGGCACCGCCTCGCCCGCTGTCATGAGCATGCTCCGGCATCACGGCTGTTTTCCGCCGCTGCATCAAAGGCCGCGAGTGCCGCCCGAAAGGCAAGCAGCAGCGAGGGATGGCGCGCCGGGAAATCGCGCGCTCCTGCCAGCATGGCAATACCCGGCCAGTCGGGCGGATCATCCCGCCGCTGCTCCAGCCAGTCCTGATAATCCCGTGTCGCCGTTTCGATCGCGGCGCGGTCCTTGCCCATGGCGTGCGCCGCAAACAGCGCCGCCGACGCCTGGCCCAATGCACATGCGCTAACCTTCAGCCCCAGTGCTGAAATATAGCCTCGCCCATCACAATCAAACCCGATGGCAACAAGCGATCCGCAGGTCTTTGAGCGCAATTCGGCGGAGTACGAAAAGGGACGGTCAAGCGGCCAGCGCGCCAGCTTTACCGCCTCGGCCAGAATCGGACGGGTATAGAGCGCCGATACCGATGCTGACTGCGTCAATCCGCCTCCTCCAGTCCCTTGCGGCGCTCCTCAATGGCATCGACCAGCGCATTGCCCGATGCGTTGAGCAGCGGATAGGTGCGCGAGCTGGTCATCCATTCGGGCCGCTCATCCTCCGGCCAGATCACCTCATAGACCATCATCGCCAGCAGGAACAGCAGCGTGGCCGCAATCAGGCCCTTGAGCGCGCCGAAACCAAAGCCCAGCACCCGGTCGAGCGGACCAAGGGTGGACCGGCGCATGCGCCCGCCAATATAGGCCGCGCCCCAGCGCACCGCGAAGAAACTCACCGCAAATATGCCGATCAGCGCCAGTGTCGCCGCGCCGCCCTCGCTGCCCACCGGTTCGACCAGCCACAGCGAGACCGGGTCATGGAACAGCCGGATAGCGATTATCGCCACGGCCCAGGCGGCAAAGGACAGGACTTCCTGCACAAAGCCGTTCTTGAACCCCAGAATCCCGCCGCCGCCCAGCAGCGCGAGCACAATGATATCCATCGCCGTCATGGCTGAATCCGCTACTCACGCCCCAGCAGATGGTCAACGAGATTCACCAGCCGCGAAAAACCGGCCAGCCGCATGCCCTGCCCCTCCGCCTTGAGAGCAGCGGGCACCAGCGCCTTTTCAAAGCCCAGCTTGGCCGCTTCGCGAAGCCGCAGGCTGGCATGGGCGACCGGACGCAGCTCGCCCGACAGCGACAATTCGCCAAACGTCACCGACTTGGCCGGAACCGCCCGTTCCGACAGCGCGGAGACCAATGCCGCGGCGACGGCAAGGTCAGCGGCAGGATCGGTCAGGCGATAGCCGCCAGCAATGTTGAGATAGACCTCACAGCTTGAAAAGCTGAGGCCGCATCGCGCCTCCAGCACTGCAAGGATCATCGCCAGCCGCCCGCTGTCCCAGCCCACAACCGCGCGGCGCGGCGTGGCCCCGCTCGCAAGGCGCACCGTCAGCGCCTGAATCTCGACAAGCACCGGCCTTGTCCCCTCAAGCGCGGGGAACACCACCGCGCCCGCCATATCCTCTTCGCGCTCGCTCAGGAACAGCGATGACGGATTGGAGACCTCGCTCAGCCCCGCCTCCGCCATCGCGAAAACGCCGATTTCCTCAGTGGCGCCGAAACGGTTCTTGATCGCGCGCAGGATGCGATATTGATGGCTTCGCTCTCCCTCAAAGCTCATCACCGTATCGACCATATGTTCCAGGACGCGCGGCCCGGCAATCGCGCCATCCTTGGTCACATGACCGACCAGCATCAGCGCGCTGCCGCTGTCCTTTGCATAACGAATCAGTTCCTGCGCCGATGCCCGAACCTGGCTGACGGTGCCGGGCGCGCCCTCGATCCGGTCGCTGTGCATGGTCTGGATCGAATCGATCACCACCAGCGCGGGTGCTTCCAGACCGCGCAAGGTAGTCAATATGTCGCGCACCGATGTTGCCGAGGCGAGGCTGATTGGAGCATCGGCAAGGCCCAGTCGTCTGGCGCGCAGCCGCACCTGATCGGCTGCTTCCTCGCCGCTGATATAGACCACGGGCAGGCCGCGCCGCGCCAGATTTGCCGATGCCTGCAGCAACAGGGTGGATTTGCCGATGCCCGGATCGCCGCCCATCAGCGTCGCCGATCCGGCGACCAGCCCGCCGCCCAGCGCCCGGTCAAACTCGGCAATGCCGGTCAATGTGCGTTCGGGAAGCGCGGTTTCCTCATTCAGCCGGCCCAGCACAATCGCCTGCCCGCCGGTCTGAAGGTCATGCTTTGATGAAAAGGCTGTCGGAGCCGCCTGCTCCACCAGGCTGTTCCACTCCGCACAATCGGCGCATTGCCCCTGCCAGCGATGCGAAACACTACCGCACGCCTGACATACATAGCTTTTCCTGAGCTTTGCCATGACTTCGCTTACACGGAACGAAAGAAGAACGCAATCGCCGCTTTGGACTTGCGGATCAGTTAGGCTAGGCTAAACGGAGCCAAGGCAAGGCCCGCAGGGAAGCAGGTTCAGGAGGATTGCTACAGCACCGTCATGCGCCAGAAGGAACTGCGTCTTGCTCTGGTCTGCTATGGCGGCATCAGCCTTGCCGTCTATATGCACGGCATCACCAAGGAAATCTGGCGACTGGCGCGTGCCAGCCGGAATTTTCATGCAGGCGATCCCGCGCCAGGCGGCAGCCAGGCCGTTTATCGGCAGATTTTGCAGGACATGGCAGCGCGCGAAGAGGTGATGCTGCGTGTACTGCCCGATATCATCGCGGGGGCCAGTGCGGGCGGCATTAACGGCATATTCCTGGCACAGGCGCTGGCGACCGGCCAATCGCTCGATCCGCTGACCGATCTGTGGCTTGAGTGCGCCGATATCGACGTGCTGCTCGATCCCGATGCCCGGCCGGTCCACTGGTTCAGCAAATTCTGGGCACAGCCGCTGGTATGGCTGGTGCTCTCCCGGCCTGGCGGAGCTGTCGAGCGCACCGTGGCGAAGGAGGCGCGCAGCGAGGTCAGGACCAAGCTGTCCCGATTCATCCGGGCGCGCTGGTTTGCCCCGCCATTCAGCGGCAGCGGCTTTTCAAGGCTGCTCTATGATGCGCATCAGGCGATGGCGGACGGCCCCGCCGGGCCGCGCCTGATCCCGCGCGGCCAGCCGCTCGACCTGTTCGTCACCGTGACCGATTTTCACGGCCATCTGGAAAAGCTGCGGCTCAACAGCCCGGCCGAGGTGGTCGAAAGCGAACATCGGCTGACAATCGGGTTCAGTTTCATGTCGGGCAAGGATGACAGCCTTGCCGATCCTGCCGAACTGACCTTTGCGGCGCGGGCAACCGCCAGCTTTCCCGGCGCATTCCCGCCGTTCAATGTCGGGGAAATCGACCGCATGCTCGACCAGCGCAAGATTGCATGGCCGGGCCGTGCGGCCTTTCTGGGCCGGATTTTCCCGCGTCAGGCGCAGTCCGGCAAGGCCGAGGATGCCGTGCTGATCGACGGGTCAGTCCTGGCAAATGCCCCCTTTTCGCAGGCCATCGACGCGCTCAAGAACCGCCCAGCCCATCGCGAGGTCGATCGCCGCTTCGTCTATATCGATCCCAAGCCCGACTTCACCCGGATCGAGGATCGCGAGAATGAGGCGCAGTCGCGCAAGAAACTGCCCGGCTTTTTCTCGACCATATTCGGCGCGATTTCGGACATTCCGCGCGAGCAGCCCATTCGCGACAATCTGGAAAGCATCGAGACGCGCACAAACCGGATCAGGCGGATGCGCCACATCACCGACAGCCTGCGTGCCGAAGTCGATGCCGATATCGCAAAACTGTTCGGGCGCACGCTGTTCTTCGACAACCCAACGCCCAAACGGCTGGCCGGGTGGCGCAACAAGGCGCAGGACAAGGCAGCGCAAATGGCCGGCTTCACCTATGCCGCCTATGGCCAGCTCAAGCTGTCGGGCATAATCGAGGACATCATCCGCACCTTTCGCCGCGCGCACAAGGGCGGCGACATGCTCTATCACCAGCAGTTGCGCGAAGCGCTCTGGAGCGAGTTGCGAAGGCGCGGCCTTGAGCGCCTTTCGGACAGCAAGGGCGGGGCAACGGCAGAGGCCATAACCTTTTTCAAATCGCAGGATCTGGGCTTCCGTATCCGTCGCCTCAAATTTCTGGCACGGCGGCTGGGGCAGGATATCATCGATACCGGAACCGCACCGGCAGAGGCAGTGGTGGCAATGCAGGAAACGATCTATTCCTGCCTGTCCCATTATCTTGACTGCGAAACCGTCAGCAATCTCGGCAGCGGCTTTGAGACAATTGCCGCAGAGGCCCCCTATCAACCCGGACAGGCGCTCGACGCGCTGGCCGAGCGGCGCGATCTGCGCGGTATCGATGCGCTTGTCGATGAACAGCTGGCGCGCAGTCTGGCACTGCTGCCGCGCGAGGAGCGGCGCTCGATGCTGCTCACCTATCTCGGCTTTCCCTTTTACGACATTGCCACCCTGCCGCTGCTGCAAGGCGAGGGACAGAATGAGTTCGATCCGATCAAGGTCGACCGGATTTCGCCGGACGATGCGCCATCAATCCGGTCGGGCGGCGCGGAGGCAACGCTGAAGGGCATTGAATTCAACAGTTTCGGCGCGTTTTTCAGCCGCGCCTATCGCGAGAATGACTATCTTTGGGGACGGCTGCACGGTGCCGAGCGGATGGTCGACCTGCTGATCTCGACCGCGCGGAATCCCGATCATTTCACCGCTCAGCAAATCGCCCGGTACAAGCGTGATGCGTTCATGGCGATCCTGGATGAGGAAGCCGAGCGCCTGACCGTTGATCCCGATCTGGTCCCCGGCATCCGCGCCGAGATTGAGGAGAAATTCGGGCCGGCTCTGGCCATATAGTGCAGAAGTAGGAGCCTGCCGATTCAAGACCGGTCAGTCGGTCATATCGCCCCACATATCCTTGAGATGCGCGAAAAAGCCCTTGGAATTGGGGGTTTCGTCACCCGTCTCGGTCGACTGGAACTCGCGCAGCAATTCCTTTTGCTTCGATGACAGCCGGGTTGGTGTTTCGACATCAATCTGGATGACCATGTCGCCTGTCCCGCGTCCCTGCAGCACCGGCATGCCCGCGCCGCGCTGGCGCAGCTGCTTGCCCGACTGGATGCCCGCCGGGATGTTGATCCGGTGCCGCTTGCCATCAAGGCCGGGAATCTCGATCTCGCCGCCCAGCGCGGCGGTCGTGAAGCTGATCGGCGCGCGGGTCAGCAAGGTCGTGCCGTCCCGCTCGAATATGCGGTGGCGCGTGACATGCACGAAAATATACAGATCGCCGGGCGGCATACCGTTCGGGCCAGCCTCGCCCTTGCCCGAAAGCCGGATACGCGTGCCATTGTCGACGCCAGGGGGGATATCGACGGAAAGGCCGCGCGTCTGATCGACACGCCCCTCGCCGCGACAGTCGCGACACGGCTTTTCGATCACATCGCCGCGCCCGTGACAATTGGGGCAGGTCCGCTCGACGACGAAAAAGCCCTGCTGCGCGCGCATCTTGCCGGTACCGCCGCACAAATTGCAGGTCCGCGCACTCGTGCCCGGCTCGGCACCCTTGCCGCTGCACGTCTCGCAGGTCGCCGCAACATCGATGGTTATTTCGGTATTCTTGCCATGAAAGGCATCTTCAAGGCTGATTTCCAGATCATAGCGCAGATCGGCGCCACGCGCTGGTCCGCGCTTGCCGCCACCGCCAAAGCCGCCGCCGAATATGGTATCGAAAATATCGCCAAGATCGGAAAAGCCGCCCGCCGGACCGGCACCCGCACCGCCATTTTCGAACGCCGCCTTGCCATAGCGATCATAGGCTGCACGCTTTTGCGGGTCTTTCAGGCAATCATAGGCCTGGCTGATCGACTTGAACCGCGCCTCCGCCTCGGCATCGCCGGGGTTGCGATCGGGATGATATTGCATGGCAAGCTTGCGATAGGCCGACTTGATCTCGCGATCATCGGCGGTGCGCGAAACGCCCAGCAATTCATAATATTCGACGTCGACACTCATTCAGGACAGCCCGCAATCAACCTTGTGCGACAAGGCCGGGCCAGTCCGCCGGAACATCCGCATCATGGCCCGCCCCTTCACGCGATCATGCCGCCCGCTCGCAACCGAACGGACGGCACGGATCGTCATTCTCAGTTCTTGTCGCCATCGACTTCGGAAAACTCGGCATCGACGACATCGTCATCCTTGTCCTCCGGGGCAGCCTCGGCACCCGCCGCACCTTCGGCAGCAGCGGCCTGTTCCTTTTCATAAATGGCCTGGCCCAGCTTCATGGCGACCTGTGCCAGCGCCTCGGTCTTGCCCTTGATCGCTTCGCCATCCTCGCCCTCAAGCGCGGTCTTGACCTCGGCAATGGCTGCTTCGATCTCGCCCTTCAGTCCGGCATCGATCTTGTCGGCATGCTCCTCCAACTGCTTTTCGGTCGAATGGACCAGGCTGTCGGCATTGTTGCGCGCCTCGGCAGATTCGCGACGCTGCTTGTCTTCCTCGGCGAATTTCTCGGCATCCTGCACCATCTGTTCGATATCGGCATCGGAAAGACCGCCCGAAGCCTGGATCTTGATCTGCTGTTCCTTGCCGGTGCCCTTGTCCTTGGCGGACACGTTGACAATGCCGTTGGCGTCGATGTCAAAGGTCACCTCGATCTGCGGCACGCCGCGCGGTGCGGGCGGAATGCCGACCAGATCAAACTGGCCCAGCAGCTTGTTGTCCGCCGCCATTTCGCGTTCGCCCTGGAACACGCGGATCGTCACCGCCTGCTGATTGTCGTCAGCGGTCGAATAGGTCTGCGCCTTCTTGGTCGGGATCGTCGTGTTGCGGTCGATCATGCGGGTGAACACGCCGCCCAGCGTCTCGATGCCCAGCGACAGCGGGGTCACGTCGAGCAGCAGCACGTCCTTGACGTCACCCTGCAGCACGCCGGCCTGGATCGCCGCGCCCATGGCAACGACTTCGTCAGGATTGACGCCGACATGCGGTTCCTTGCCGAAAAAGTCCTTCACGACCTCGCGCACGCGCGGCATGCGGGTCATGCCGCCGACCATCACCACATCGTCGATTTCTGCAGCCTTCATGCCCGCATCTTCCAGTGCCTTCTTGCACGGCTCCAGCGTCCGCTTGATGAGATCGGCGACCAGTTTCTCCAGATCGGAGCGGCTGATCGACTTCACCAGATGCTTCGGACCATTCTGGTCGGCAGTGATGAACGGCAGGTTGACCTCGGTCGTCTGCGCGGAGCTCAGCTCGATCTTCGCCTTTTCCGCAGCTTCCTTCAGGCGCTGCAGGGCGAGCTTGTCCTTGGTGAGGTCAATGCCCTCGTCCTTCTTGAAGCCCTCGGCAAGATACTCGACCAGCTTGGAGTCAAAATCCTCGCCGCCCAGGAAGGTATCGCCATTGGTGGCCTTCACCTCGAACACGCCATCGCCGATTTCCAGGATGGAGATATCGAACGTGCCGCCGCCAAGGTCGTAAACGGCGATGGTCTTGCCGTCATTCTTGTCCAGCCCATAGGCCAGCGCAGCCGCAGTCGGCTCGTTGATGATGCGCAGCACCTCAAGGCCCGCAATCTTGCCGGCATCCTTGGTGGCCTGACGCTGGGCGTCATTGAAATAAGCCGGAACGGTAATCACCGCCTGGCTGACCGTTTCGCCCAGATAGCTCTCGGCGGTTTCCTTCATCTTCTGCAGCGTGAAGGCGGAAATCTGGGAGGGGGAATAATCCTCGCCGCCAGCCTTGACCCATGCGTCGCCATTGGTGCCCTTGACGATGTCATAGGGCACAAGCTCCATGTCCTTCTTGGTCATGGGATCATCGAACCGGCGGCCGATCAGGCGCTTCACCGCAAAAATGGTGTTGTCGGGATTGGTCACCGCCTGGCGCTTGGCAGGCTGGCCGATCAGGCGCTCGCCGTCCTTGGTAAAGGCCACGATGGATGGCGTGGTGCGTGCACCTTCCGAATTTTCGATAACCTTCGGCTTGTCGCCGTCCATGACCGCGACGCAGCTGTTGGTCGTTCCAAGATCGATACCGATAACTTTTGCCATATGATCCTCGAATACTCTTCCATGTTCAAAACAATGACGATGGTCCGGCAGCCAGAGACATGCCGGATTCCCTTCCCGACTGCGCATATAGGTGCGCTTTTTCTTGGCACAAGGAGGGGCGCGGACTAGATATGCGGGACGAACCGGCCAATTGCGCCGACCCGCAAAGGAATGACAGGATGATTTCAAGAATTTTCGGACTGCTGGCGATTGTCGGCGCGCTGTTCCTCACATCCTGCGAGCCCCCGGCGCAGCTTCGCGTCGAAAAGGCCTATATCATCATGTCGCCAATCGCCGACCGCCCGGCGGCAGCCTATTTCACGGTCTATGGCGGACCGCAGCCGGTCGAGTTGCTGGAGGTCGTGGCGCCACAGGCACTGCGCACGGTGATGCATGACAATGTGCCGGTCGACGGCCTGATGACCATGGCACAGATCACCAAAGTGCCGATCCCGGCGCGCGGCGAAGTGACGTTTGAACCCGGCGGCAAGCATGCCATGCTGTTCGGCGTCGACAATTCGGGCCGCAATTCGGGCGAACTGCGCCTTGAATTCATCTTCTCCAACGGCGATCGCATCCTTGTCGATGCGCCCGTGCGCAACATGGGATCGGCGAACGCAGGCCATCAGGCACAGGACAGCTGAACTGACCGACCGCCCCCTTCGCGATACAGAAATCGGCCTCGCCCGATCCGTGTTCGGCGATGCCATCGCCTATGACCGGGTGAGGATTTCGCGCAGGAAATGGATATTCTTTCAGCCGCGCCGGACCATCATGGCACCAACCGGCAACATCCATTTCCACCCGAAAAGTCCCGGTTATTGCGATGATTTCTCGTGCGCCAGCGCGGCATCAAAGGGCATTTTCATCCATGAAATGGTGCATGTCTGGCAATATCAGAAGGGGATTTTCCTGCCGCTGAGGCGGCACCCCTTTTGCCGCTATTCCTACAGCATCAAGCCGGGCTGGCCGCTTGAACGCTATGGCCTTGAACAGCAGGCGGAGATCGTCCGCCACGCCTTTCTGGCGCGTGAGGGCATGCCCGTCGCCGGGTCTCCCAGCGTCGAGCAATATCGCGCGATCCTGCCTGCCGAATTTGCGTTGTAGCGTTTGACGACATTTCCTTGAATCGTCACCCCGGCGAAAGCCGGGGTCTCCTTGTTTGCCGTGCTCATCTTTTCTTTTAGGAGATTCCGGCTTTCGCCGGAATGACGGGCTGTTTCAGATTAATTTCATCCCGCTCGAATTCAGATCAGCGGCGGCTGGGATAGCCGGGCCTGCCATAGCAATCATCATCGAGGCGACCACGCCGGTCATAGCCGTCACAGCGATCATTCTTGTCGATGAAATAGCCTGCTGCCGCGCCGACGGCTGCACCGACCGCAGCAGCCTCGCCGACATCATTGCCGGTCACCGCGCCAATCGCCGCACCGCCCAGCGCGCCTGCCACGGCGCCTTCACCGGCATAGTTTTGCGCACAGGCCCCAAGTGAAAGGGCCAGTGCAGGGGCGAGAATCAGCGATTTGCGGACCATGGGAACTCTCCATTACAGGTTGTTCCCGATTTACGGCCGACAGCCAAAAGGGTTCCGCAGATGCGGCAAGGCTGCGCCGGACTGCGCCCGGCAAAGGCTCAGCCGTTGCCTTGCGTGCGCTATTCGGGCTTTTTGGCGACACCCACAAGGGCCGGGCGCAACAGGCGCTCGCGGATCATATAGCCCGCCTGCATCTCCTGAATGACTGTGCCCGGCTCCGCATCGGCAGAGGGAATCTCGATCATCGCCTGATGCTGGTTGGGATCAAGCGGCAGGCCCATTGCCGGGACCCGCGCAATGCCATGCTTGCCGAATACCGTTTCCAGCTCGCGTCCGGTTGCTTCCAGGCCCGTCACCAACCCCTTCCACTTGTCATCACCGCGCAGATCTTCGGGGATCGACTCCAGCGCGCGCGCCAGATTGTCGGCGACCGACAGGATATCGCGCGCAAAGCCGGTCGCGGCATAGTTGCGGGCATCCTGCATTTCCTTTTCAAGGCGACGGCGGACATTCTGGGTATCCGCACGCGCGTACAGAACTTCCTGCTTCGCCTCTGCCAGGGCGTTTTCCAGCCCGGTAATCTGCTCGGCCAGCGACTGTCCATTATCGTCTGCATCTTCGCGCAGCGCCTCGGGCACGCCCTCAAGCTCCGCCTCGACCTCGGTATCGATCACTTTTTCCCTGTCTTCGCTCTGGTTCACTTGCTGCTACTCATTTCATCAATCTGGTAAGGCTGTTTGCCGTGAAATCCACCATGGGTACGACCCGGGCATAATTCAAGCGCGTGGGGCCGATTACGCCAACGACGCCGACCACCCGGCCCTCCCCGTCACGATAGGGCGCGGCTATCACGGAAGAGCCGGAAAGCGAAAATAATTTATTCTCGGCACCGATGAAAATGCGCGCCGACTGCGCCTCGCGCGCACCATCGAGCAGCCGCGCAATCTCCTGCATTTCCTCCAGTTCCTCCAGCAGCTTGCGGACCCGTTCAAGATCGGAAACAGCCTCATTGTCGAGCAGATTGGCCTGGCCGCGCACGATCAGCACCGGGCGCTCCGCGCTGTCCTTGGACCAGAGCGCCAGCCCGCGCCGCACCAGATCGCTGCTCGCCGCATCAATCGCGGCACGTTCTGCCTCGATCTCGCCCCTGATCCGCGCGAGCGCATCGGCGAGGCTGTGGCCGGACAGCCGGGCAGTTACGAAATTGCCTGCCTCGACCAGCGCGCTGTCACCGACATCGCCATCAATTTCGAACAGCCGGTTTTCCACGCTGCCGTCATTGCCGACCAGTACCGCCAGCACCTGCCGGTCCGATATGCGCACAAAGCTGCACTGGCGCAGCACCGGCTCACGCCGGGGCACCATGACAATACCAGCACAGGCCGACAGGCCGGACAGTGCCTGGGTCGCCGCCGCCAGCGCCGCCTCAATCGGCCCGTCACCCGACAATTGCGCCTCGATCGCCGCGCGCTCCTCTGCGCTGGGTTCGGCAACCTGCATCATGCCATCGACAAACAGCCGCAGGCCCTGTTCGGTTGGCATGCGTCCGGCGCTGGTGTGCGGCGCGGCGAGCAGACCCAATTCCTCAAGGTCCTGCATCACATTGCGGATCGAAGCGGGCGAGAGGTTCAGCAGCGATGATTTGGATATGGTCCGCGATCCCACCGGCGCACCATTGTCCAGATAGCTCTCCACGACGATCCGGAACACGTCACGCGCGCGGTCATTCAGTTCGGTGATCGGAGTGGACGACATCACCAAGAGCTAGGGATTTTATCGACATTGCTCAAGATAGCGTGACATTCCATCCCCGCTGCGTTTAAGGCCGCGCCGACAGCCAGAGGAGAATCACCCATGCGTCCATCGGGTCGCGCGCCAGACGAAATGCGCGCCATCACCATCGAAACCGGTTTCACCAAGCATGCCGAGGGCAGCTGCCTCATAAGCTTTGGCGACACCCGCGTGCTGTGCACCGCAAGCATCGAAGAACGCATTCCGCCATGGCTGCGCGGCAAGGGTGAAGGCTGGGTCACCGGCGAATATTCCATGCTGCCCCGCGCCACCCATACCCGCGGATCGCGCGAAGCCGCTCGCGGCAAGCAATCGGGCCGGACGCAGGAAATCCAGCGGCTTATCGGTCGGTCGCTGCGCGCTGTGGTTGACCTCAAAAAGCTTGGCGAACGGCAGATCACGCTGGATTGCGACGTCATCCAGGCCGATGGCGGCACCCGCACCGCCTCCATATCGGGGGCCTGGGTCGCATTGCGCCTGGCCGTCAATACGCTGATTGAGGAAGGCAAGATCGAATCCGATCCGATCACCGCAAAGGTCGCCGCCATCAGTTGCGGCATCTATCAGGGCAATCCGGTGCTCGATCTTGACTATATCGAGGATTCCGGTGCCGATGCCGATGCCAATTTCGTGCTGATCGAAGGCGGCAAGATCGCCGAGGCACAGGCAACGGCCGAGGGTGCGCCCTATGACGAGGAAGCGCTGCTGCGCCTTTTGCGGCTGGCCCGCATGGGTTGCAGCCGGATTTTCGATGCCCAGGACAAGGCCGTCACTTGACCCGCAGGCTCTGCCCCGGTCGGCTGGTGATCGCCAGCCATAATCAGGGCAAGGTCCGCGAAATTCGCGACCTGCTCGCCCCGTTCGGGATGGAACCGGTTTCCGCGGGCGAGCTGGGCCTGCCCGAACCGGAGGAGACCGGCACGACCTTTGCCGAAAATGCGCTGATCAAGGCGCGTGCCTCAGCCGAGGGCGCAAATTGTGTCTCGCTGGCCGATGACAGCGGGCTGTGCGTCGCGGCGCTGGACGGTGCACCGGGCGTCTACACCGCCGACTGGGCGGAAAAGCAGCGCTATGAGGGCGGGCCGGGTCGCGACTGGTACATGGCAATGGGCAAGGTCGAGGGAAAACTCGCCGAAATCGGCCCCGATGCCGATCGCAGCGCCTGGTTCGTCTGCACATTGGCGCTGGCCTGGCCCGATGGTCATTATGAGATATTTGAAGGCAAGGCCCATGGATCGCTGACCTGGCCGCCGCGCGGCGTGATGGGCTTTGGCTATGATCCGGTTTTTGTGCCGAGCGGTATGAACCAGACCTTTGCCGAGATCGATCCGGCAGCGAAACATGCGATCAGCCACCGTGCCGACGCCTTCCGGAAACTTGTCGCAGGAGCGTTCGGCGAGGACGGCTGACAATTCGCGGTCTAGCCCTTTAGCGGATCGCGGCCAGCAATATTTCCCGCCGGAAAATAGCGACAGACCAGAAATTCATCCTTGTCATTGGCGGCGATAGCGCAGCCGATCCGCGTGCTCGTCGGCCAGATCAGCTGCGTATAATGGGCAACATCCTGCCAGCGACCGGTGCTGCTGCTGTCCTGAGGGAAAATGCCGCGCCGGAAAAAGCGCTGTTCATCGATCCAGCCGCCCACCATCTCGTCATAGGTGAAGGCCGTTCGCGTCCCCATCCACAGATTCTCGCCCTGGCGAACCGTCCATCCGCTCTGGTCGGCATGCTCGAACTTGCGATTCCGCGCCAGATAGCGGGCATAGTCCAGCGCATCGCCGGCAAGCGCATCATCCCATTGCAGTGGCGGCGCTCCGACGGCGCGGCGCGCCGCATTGTGCCGTTCGAGCATGACCTGCTCCAGCCGGTTTTCGCCGCGCGGCGCGGGCTCGTCGCTGACCCGTTCGCTTACAACCACTTCCGGCATCTCCGGACGCTCCCCATCCGGCTGGCCCGCAGGTATCACCGAACAGGCCGCGACCAGCATGGCTGGTATTGCATGTGCCGAAAGTCTAATTGCGAAACTGAAATGCATGACGCCCCGCATAGCCTGGTCAATCTGAACGCCGCAAGAACCGACCCGCTGGCGCTTTATGTGCACTGGCCATTCTGCGTCTCCAAATGCCCCTATTGCGATTTCAACAGCCATGTCCGCGAGACGATTGATGAGGCGGCATGGCTGGACGCGCTGCTCGCCGATATGCAGCTTGAAGCGAAGGAAACGGGCAATCGCGCGCTGGGGTCGATATTTTTCGGCGGTGGCACGCCCTCGCTGATGCCGCCAAGGCTTGTCGAGCGCCTGATCGATGCAGCATCGCGGCACTGGTCGCCGGTCGATGGATGCGAGATCACGCTGGAGGCAAATCCTTCCTCGGTCGAGGCCGGGCGCTTTGCCGACCTCGCCAGGGCCGGGGTCAACCGAGTCTCGCTCGGCGTCCAGTCATTCGACGATGAGGCATTGCGCTTTCTGGGGCGCGCGCATGGTGTGCATGAAGCGCTGGCCGCCGTAAATACCGCGCAGGATTGTTTTGCCCGGGTGAGCTTTGACCTCATCTATGCGCTGCCCGGCCAGTCGCTCGACGATTGGCGCGCCATGCTGGAACGCGCGCTGGCCATCGGCACTGGGCATCTGTCACTCTATCAGCTGACCATCGAACCGGGCACGCGGTTTGAAACGCTGGTCCGCCAGGGCGTGTTTGTGCCCGCCGATGACGATCATGGTGCCGATCTGTTCGCACTGACCGCCGATATGACCCGCACAGCCGGCCTGCCCGCCTATGAGATCAGCAATCATGCCTGGCCCGGCGAGGAGAGCCGCCATAATCTCACCTATTGGCGCTATGGCGATTATGCCGGGATCGGTCCCGGCGCGCATGGGCGGCGCAATGGCATTGCCACGGTCAGGCATCGCAAGCCGGAAAACTATCTGGCGGGGGTGGATCGCAACAACCATGGCCTTGCCAGCACCGAGCAATTGTCGGCCGGGACCATGGCAATGGAAGCATTGCTGATGGGCCTGCGCCTTGCCGAAGGTATCGATGTTGCAGGACTGGTGCGACGCTTCGGGTTCACCGCCAATGATCTGATCGACGAAGATGCAGTGGTGCGGCTGGCGGGCCTCGGACTGGTCGAGCAAGCAGCGGACCGGCTGACCGTCACCGCCCAGGGCATGCCGCTGCTCGATGCCATCCTGCCGCAGATCGTCGCGATTGAGCCGGAAGCTGTCGCCTGATACTCTGGAACTATGGCGGACCTGATAAATGCAGTGATCTCAGAATGGCGCGACCACCTCGCCCATGATCGCCGCCGTTCGGAACATACCGTGCGGGCCTATATCGCCACCGCCGAAAGGCTGAGCGATTTTCTGGCCGGGCATTGGGGCGAGGCACCGACATCGGCGGCGCTGCTGGGCATCAGCCAGAACGACCTGCGCGCATTTCTCGCCAGCCGGCGCGGCGACGGCCTTGCCAATCGCAGCACGGCTCGCGAGCTCTCCGCCATCCGCGCTTTCCTTGGCTATATTGCGCAATCGCTGGACAGGGATGATTATGTCCCGCCCGCCATGCGCGGGCCACGCATCAAGCGCAGCCTGCCCCGGCCCGTGTCGCCCGGCCAGGCACTGGCATTGGCCGACGAAATAGCCGGACGCGACGGCCCTGCCTGGGTGCAGGCGCGCGACTGGGCGGTGCTGCTGCTGCTCTATGGCTGTGGCCTGCGGATCAGCGAGGCAACCGGGCTGACTGGCGACATTCTGCCGCTCGGCGATGTGCTGCGCATTACCGGCAAGGGCAACAAGCAGCGCATCGTGCCGATATTGCCTGCGGTGCGCGATGCGATAGCGACCTATGCCGAGCTATGCCCCTACCCGCCCTCTCGCGGAGAGGCGCTGTTTCGCGGTGCGCGGGGCGGGCCGCTCTCCCCCGCGCTGATCCGGCGCGCGGTGCAGAGCGCGCGGCACGCGCTCGGCCTTCCCGATAGCGCGACACCACATGCGCTGCGCCACAGTTTCGCAACGCACCTGCTCGCCGGCGGCGCAGATCTGCGCTCGCTTCAGGAACTGCTGGGCCATGCCAGCCTCAGCTCGACGCAAATCTATACGGAGGTCAACGCCGCGCATCTGCTGGACGTCTATGAGAATGCGCACCCGCGCGCCTGAGACGGTCAGCCGTTACCCGAACCGGATTTCCAGCCAAGCCACCGCCAGACATAGACGATGACAATGACCGCGATGATCGCGACCGACAAGGGACCGGTGATCGCATCGATTTCCTCTATCCGGCTGCCCAGTTGATAGCCGATCCCGCCAATCGCGATATTCCAGACCGATGTTCCCGCAGCCGTCCAGACCAGGAATTTCCAGCGGGGCATCTCGAACAAGCCTGCGGGCAGGGAAATCAGCGTCCGCACATTGGGAAGCATGCGCGCGAAGAATATCGTCGCGCTGCCATGCCGGTGGAAAAACCGGTTCAGCCGGTCGACATCGTCCGTGTTGAGCGTCAGCCACCGGCCCCAGCGCGCTACAAAATGCTGCATGCCTGAAAGGCCGATGCGGCGTCCAACCATCAGCCAGAAATAGTTGCCGGCAACCGACCCGATCGTTCCCGAAGCGATCACGCCCCAGAAATTCAGCTGGCCCTGCCCCGCCTCGATGCCGCCCAGTGTCATGATGACCTCTGACGGGATGGGCGGAAAGACATTCTCCAGGCACATCAGCAAGGCAATGGCCCAATAGCCACCGCCCTCGATCAGCTGAACGATCCAGTCAGTCAAGCGGCGAGGCGGCGCTCTATGGCGTCCCAGATCATTCCCGCGCAATCGACACCGTCAAAATTGTCGATGGCGACAATGCCGGTCGGCGACGTCACATTGATTTCGGTCAGCCATTTGCCGCCAATCACATCAATGCCGACAAAGATCAGGCCGCGCTCCTTAAGCTGTGGTCCCATGGCCGCGCAAATCTCCTTTTCACGCTCGGTCAGCCTCGTGCTTTCGGCATAGCCGCCGACCGCAAGGTTGGAGCGGAACTCGCCCTCGCCCGGCTTGCGGTTGATCGCGCCTGCAACTTCTCCATCGATCAGAACGATGCGCTTGTCGCCCTTGGCCACATCGGGAAGGAAGGGCTGCACCATGAAGGGCTCGCGCCAGATCTGCCCGAAAAGCTCGACCAGGGCACCCAGATTCCCGCCATCCTCATCGATGCGGAAAACCGCCTTGCCGCCATTGCCATGCAGCGGCTTTACGACAATCGCGCCATGCTCGCGGTGAAAGCGCTTCACCTCGTCGAGCGAGCGGGTAATCAGCGTCGGCGGCATATATTCCGCGAAATCGAGCACATAGACCTTTTCGGGGGCGTTGCGCACCGATGCCGGATTGTTGACGACCAGCGTCTCGCCCTCGATCCGTTCGAGCAAATGGGTGGCGGTGATATAGCCGACATCGAAGGGCGGGTCCTGCCGCATCAGCACGACATCGACATCCTTGCCCAGATCGAGCCGGACCGGATCGCCAAAGCTGTAATGATCGCCCTCGACCCGCTGCACCGTCACCGGATGCGCAAGGGCAGTGAGGCGTCCCGTTTCATAGCTCAGTTCGGCGACATCATAGTGATAGAGGCTGTGCCCGCGCGCCTGCGCCGAGAGCATCAGGGCAAAGCTTGAATCGCCCTTGATATTGATGCTCTCCATCGGGTCCATCTGTACGGCGACCTTAAGGCTCATGCTGTTTCCCTGTGCTTTTGCTGTTCGCGCGGCCAGCCTATCGGCCATGCCAGACATTGACCAGATGGTGCGGCAATCGCCATGGCGCAAGCAGCATGACGTCGATACGGATCGTCTCGGCCCTGTCTGCATAGCGCGGGGCGAGGATTTCCGCCGCCGCCGCGACCCGCTTGAGGCGATATTCGTCAATCGCAAAGGCAAGGTCCGCGCCTTTGCCGCGCAGCTTCACCTCCACAAACGCCAGCGTCCGCCCCCGCCTTGCGACCAGATCAACCTCGCCGCGCGGTGTTTTCTGCCGCTGTGCGACAATGCGCCAGCCATGCAAGCGCAGCCACCAGGCCGCGACCTGCTCCGCCATGCGCCCCCTTGTCTCGGCCCGTCTGCGCCTATTCGCCGTCATGCCCGGATTTCATGTCCATGGCGCGCCGGTAAAGCTGCTTGCGGTCAGCGCCCGTCTGCCGCGCCACCAGGGCCGCAGCCTGCGAGGGCGCATGATCGCGCAGGGCCTCGGCCAGCATGGCATCGATGGCCGCCTCATCCGGTGCCTCGGGAGCGCCCGGCGGCCCCACGAGCAGCACGATTTCCCCGCGCGGAGCATCACCGCCATACTGCGCCGCCAGTTCGGCAAGGCTGCCGGTGCGGACCTCCTCGAACTTCTTGCTGATCTCGCGCACCACCGCTGCTTCCCGGTCGGGCCAGAGCGCGGCGAGATCGGCAAGGCAGGCGCCGAGGCGCGGCCCGCTTTCATAGAAGATCAGAGTTGCGGCGATCGCCGAGAGCGTTTCGGCCTCGCGCGAGCGGGCAGCCGGTCTGGCTGGCAGGAAGCCGTGAAAGTAGAAACGATCGGTGGGCAGGCCGGACAATGTCAGCGCGACAATGGCCGCGCTTGCCCCCGGCAGCGAGGTGATGGCAATGCCTGCCTGCTGCGCATCACGCACCAGCTTGTATCCGGGGTCGGAAATGAGCGGTGTGCCAGCATCGCTCACCAGCGCGACGATTCCGGTCTGCGCCAGGGCAATGATCCGCTCGCGATCCTGTGCCTTGCTATGGTCATTATAGCGCAGCATCGGCTTTTTGAGGTTGAGGCGGTGCAGCAATTTTCCGGTGACGCGGCTGTCCTCACAGGCCACATGATCCGCCCTGCCCAGCACCTCTATCGCACGCTGGGTCAAATCTCCCAGGTTGCCGATTGGCGTGGCGACGATATACAGGCCCGGTTCAAGGTCATGAGTCATAACGCATTCATGGACTGACAGGATGGGAGCAGCAAGCCGTGAAAATCAGGATTCCGGGCTGGAAGAAACTTGTCGCATTGTCGCTCGGCACTGTGTTTCTGGCGGGCTGCCAGACGATCATTCCCGACGCGCCGCCGCCACAGACAACGACTGAAACGCCGCAGCTGCCGACCGAGAATGTCGTCGAAACACCGATCGACAATACGCTGCCCACCGATGAGACGCGCCACCGCGTCGCCCTGCTGCTGCCGCTTTCGGGCAAGGATGCCGCGGTCGGCCAGTCCATCGCCAATGCGACCACGCTCGCGCTGCTGGACACCAAGGCCGACAATCTGCGCATCACCAGCTATGATACCGCGCGCGGGGCAAAGGCCGCTGCGCAAAAGGCGATTGCCGATGGCAACCGGCTGATCCTGGGCCCGCTGCTGGGTGATGACGTTGTCGCGATTGCCGAAACCGCGCGCGCGTCGAACATCCCGATCATCAGCTATTCCAATGATACCGGGGTTGCCGGAAGCAACGTCTTCATCATGGGCTATGTGCCCAACCAGTCGATTGACCGGGTGGTAAAATATGCCCGCAGCCAGGGCATCACCAAATTTGCCGGGCTGGTGCCTGCGGGCACCTATGGCCAGCGCGCATCTACCTCGCTGCTCAATTCGGTCAAGGCGGCGGGCGGCACGGTCGTCACGCTGCAATCCTTTGACCGGACACAGCGGTCGCTCGACAATGCGCTCCGCCGGATGCAGCAGGACAGCGCCTATGAGGCCATTCTGGTTGCCGATAGCGGGGCCGCCGCCGTGCGCGTCGTGCCGCTGATCCGCAACAATGGCGGGGCGAGCGCGCGGATACTTGGCACGGAGCTGTGGAATACCGACAACAGCCTGGTCAGCGCACCCGCCATGCGCGGTGCCTGGTTCGCTAGCGTGCCGGACGGCATTTATCGCCAATATGCGACCAAATACCGCAACCAGTTCGCATCCGATCCGTTCCGCCTGTCCAGCCTTGGCTATGACTCGGTGCTGCTGACTATCCGCATCGCGCGCGACTGGAAAGTGGGGACACCCTTCCCGGTCGACCGGCTGCGCGATACCGGCGGATTTGTGGGCATTGACGGAGCATTCCGCTTTGGCTCTTCGGGCATTGCCGAACGCCTGCTGGAGGTTCAGCAGATCAACAGCGGCCAGCTGGGTATCGTGTCGGCTGCGCCTTCGGGCTTTTGACGCCAGGAACGCAGCCGCCGAACATCAAACTCAGCCGATAGACTGGCCGGTCTTGGCCCAGTCGGCCAGAAAGCCCTCAATCCCCTTGTCGGTCAGGACGTGCTTGAACAGGCCACGAATGACGTTGGGCGGCATGGTGGCGACATCGGCACCGATTTTCGCCGATTCAAGTACATGGACGGGATGCCGGATGCTGGCGACGAGTATTTCGGTCTCAAAGGCATAATTGTCATAGATCAGGCGAATGTCCTCGATCAGCTGCATGCCGTCAAAGCCGTTATCGTCATGGCGGCCGACAAAGGGCGAGATGAAGCTGGCCCCGGCCTTGGCGGCGAGCAATGCCTGATTGGCGGAAAAGCACAGCGTCACATTCACCATCGTGCCTTCATCGCTCAGCTTCTTGCAGGTTTTCAGCCCGTCCATGGTCAGCGGCACCTTGATCGCGACGTTGTCGGCAATCTTGCGCAGGATCTCGGCTTCCTTCATCATTGTCTCATGGTCGAGCGCGACGACCTCCGCCGAAACCGGGCCATCGACCAGACCGCAAATCTCCTTCGTCACTTCCATGAAATCGCGGCCCGATTTCTGGATCAGCGACGGATTGGTGGTCACGCCGTCGAGAAGGCCGGTGGAGGCAAGATCGGCGATTTCGGCAGTATCGGCGGTGTCGACAAAGAATTTCACGGGTCTGGTTCCCTTTCAGCGATGATTCGGGGCCGTTATAGCCGGGGCGGTCCGACCCGTTAACCGGATATACGCACCTTGCTGGCGAGGCTATGCTGGCCATGATGAATCGGGTGCGCGTCCTTCTTCTCAATGCGGCTGTAGGGCCGTTCGACTATAGCGTGCCGCATGGAATGGAGCTGGAACCGGGCGCAATCGTCAGCGTTCCGCTCGGCCCGCGCAAGATTGACGGCATCGTCTGGGAGAGCGAACGCTTCACTGTCGAGGAAGTCGGCGCAAACCGCCTGCGTCCGGTGCTGGAGCGCTATGACGTCCCGCCGCTGGCCAGGCCGCTGCGGCGGCTGATCGAATGGGCGGCGGATTACTATCTCGCCAGCCCGGCCTCGGTTGCCCGCATGGCGCTGTCCTCTTCGGCGGCGTTGCGCGGGGACCGGACGATCACCGAATATGTGCTCGACGGTCCACCGCCCGCCCGCATGACCCCGCAGCGCCAGCAGGTATTCGACACCATCAGGGGCGAGCAGGCTACCATCCGCGAACTGGCGGAAAAGGCGGGGGTATCCGACGCGGTTATCCGCAGCCTCGCCAACACAGGCGCGCTCCATCCGGTCGAGGTATCGCTGGACCGTCCCTATCCGCGCCCAGACCCGGATCATTTCACGCCAAGCCTCAACCCCGGCCAGGCAAAGGCGGCGCAGCGCCTGACCGATGCCGTGCGCAATGGCGAGACGACGCCATTCCTGCTCGACGGTGTCACCGGTTCGGGCAAGACCGAAGTCTATATGGAGGCAATAGCCCAGGCCCTGAGGCAGGATCGCCAGGCGCTGTTGCTGCTTCCCGAAATCGCGCTGACCCAGCCCTTTCTGGACCGGATCGAGAAACGCTTCGGAGTGAGGCCTGTGCCCTGGCATTCGGGGCTGAAACAAGCCGAGCGCCGCCGCGCCTGGCGCGCGATCTGCCATGGCGAAGCGGCCATTGTGGTGGGCGCGCGTTCGGCCCTGTTCCTGCCCTATCGCAAGCTGGGCGTCATCGTCGTCGATGAAGCGCACGAGACCAGTTTCAAGCAGGAGGACGGGGTCCGCTATAACGCCCGCGACGTCGCCGTCATGCGCGGCCAGTTCGAACATTGCCCGGTCATCCTGGCCAGCGCGACGCCTGCTATTGAAAGCCGCGTCATGGTCGAGGCGGGACGCTATGAACATCTGGAGCTGACCGAGCGGTTCGGGGGCGCCACCATGCCGCTGATCGAGGCGGTCGACCTGACCAAGGACATGCCCGAGCGCGGCAGCTGGCTGGCGCCATCGCTGGTCGAGGCGATTGGCGAGACATTGCTGCGCGGCGAGCAGGTGCTGCTGTTTCTCAACCGCCGGGGCTATGCCCCGATGACGCTATGCCGCAATTGCGGACATCGCTTCAAATGCCCCAATTGCAGCGCCTGGATGGTCGATCACCGGCTGGGTCGGCGGCTGGCCTGCCATCATTGCGGGCATTCCATGCCCCCTCCCGAAGCTTGTCCCGAATGCGGCGAGTGCGATTGCCTCGTCGCCTGCGGTCCGGGGGTTGAGCGCATCGCCGATGAGGTGGCCACGCTGTTTCCCGAGGCGCGCCGGGCGCTGGTCACGTCCGACACGGTCTGGTCGCCCGAGCGCGCTGCCGATTTCGTTGCCGCCGTCGAACAGGGGCTGGTGGACATCATCATCGGAACCCAGCTTGTCACCAAGGGCTATCACTTTCCCGAACTGACGCTGGTGGGCGTGATCGATGCCGATATCGGCCTGGAAGGCGGCGACCTGCGCGCCAGCGAACGCACGTTTCAGCAAATCGCCCAGGTCGCCGGACGCGCCGGACGTGCCGCCAAGCCGGGCCGGGTCCTGGTTCAGACACGCTGCCCCGATGCGCCAGTGATCGACGCGCTGGTGCGCGGCGATCGCGATGCCTTTTACGCAGCGGAAACCGAGTCGCGCCGCTTTGCCAATGTCCCGCCGTTCGGTCGGCTGGCGGCAATCATCATATCGTCCGAAGACCAGCGCGAGGCCGAGGATATTGCCCGCTCCATCGGTTTCGCGGCACCCGAAATGGACGATTTTCAGGTCTATGGCCCTGCCCCGGCACCGCTTTCCCTGCTGCGCGGCCGCTATCGCTACAGGCTGCTGGTCCATGCCCGGCGCGGCACCGAAATGCAGCGGATCATCCGCAACTGGCTGGACCCGCTGGCCTGGCCAAACAGCGTGCGCGTGACGGTGGATGTCGATCCTTACAGCTTTGTTTGAGGGCAATTGCGATAGACGCTGGACCTCAATCCCCAAGCGATTAAAGAAGGGCGCGAAAGGAGCCGATTTCCATGCGCCTTGCCGAACCTGCGATCCTTGGCCGCCTGCAATGCTGGATAATGGCAATTGCCGCCGCACTTCTGTTCACCGGTCCGGCCCAGGCCGATCCGGCAGACATTGCCGCGTCCAGCCGCTCGGTCGTCCGCATCGTTCTGGTCGCGCAGGAAAATGGCAAGGTCTATTATATCGGACATGGCAGCGGCTTTGCTGTTTCGCCGGACAAGGTGGTCACCAACGCCCATGTCGTGCGCCCGGTCCAGGAGGATTCGACCGTCCTGATCGGCATCATCCCGTCCCAGGGCAGCAAGAGCTTTGGCGGCAAGCTGCTCGCGGTATCGCCGCGCAACGATCTGGCGCTGATCCAGCTGCAGGAGGGGCGCCTGCCGCCCGTCGCGGTCTATGGCGCGGCGGTTGCCGATGGCACCGATGTCGTCGCCATCGGCTATCCCGGCGCGGTTGACCGCGCCCAGGGCCTGAGTCTCGACCAGCTGATCGAGCCGATGGCCCCGGTCAAGACTCCAGGCGTCGTATCGGGCGGGCGCACATCGAGGGAATTTGACACATTGCTGCACACGGCACCGCTCGCCGCAGGCAATAGCGGCGGTCCGCTGGTCGACAATTGCGGCCGCGTCGTCGGGGTCAACAGCTTCGGATCGCTTTCCGACGGCAATGATGCCGAATTCGGTTTCGCCGTTTCCAACAGGGAGCTGGCCGGGTTTCTGCGCGCCGCCAAGATTTCCTACAGCAATGTCGCGACCGATTGCCGCTCCGCCGCCGATCTGAGCGCGGAAGAGGCCGAGCGCAACCGGCTGGCCATGCGCGAGCAGCAGGAGCAGCGTGCGGCAAGCAAGGCAGCGGAAGAAGCGCGTTACCAGCGCGAATTGCGCAAGGCCGAGCTGGAGATTGAGAACAGCCGCGAGAACCGTATCGCCATTGCCGCGCTGCTGCTGGCGCTGGCGGTGCTTTCCGGCGGTGCAGGCGGACTCTTGCTCGACAAGGGCAAGCGCAACCCCGGCATTGCCGCCTGTTCGGGCGGCGCAGTGCTGCTGCTCGGTGCCGCACTGATATTCCTGACCCGCCCGTCGCTGGCCGATGCCGAGGATATTGCGACCGAACGGATGGAACAGGGCAGCAAGGACAAGGCGGAGACAGGCAAGCCGCTGGCCGGACCGCTCGTCTGCCGGATCATTCCCGAACGCAGCCGCATCACGCTGAGCGAAGTCGAACCGCTGGAGATCGACTGGAATGCAAATGGCTGCGTCAACAAGCGCACCCAATATGGGCGCGAGACCAATGAATGGTCGCGCGTATTCGTGCCCAATTCGGAAGACACGGTTTCGATCAATCATTTCGATCCCGATCTGCGCGAGTTCCGTACCGAGCGTTTCCTGCTCGACATCCCGACCATGCAAAAGGCCCGCGAGATCCGCGCCCGCTATCGCTATGACCAGTGCACTGGCGAGACCGAGGTGCTGAGCGAACTGGTCGACATGCAAAAGGCGCTGCGTGCCGCACTGCCCGCCCAGCCGAACGAAATTCTTGTCTATCAATGTGATCTCGACAAGGCCGGGGCGGAGGCAGCGGCGGAGTGATCCACAGCAAGGCACAGGCGGCTCCTGCCGGGCCGCCACGGCCATGACCGCCGGGAAAGCCCCGCACCCGTTCAGCATCGCCAATTATCGCATCTACTGGGTGGTGCGGCTGGCATCGATGCTGGCGCTCTATTCGATGATGCTGATCGTCGGGTGGCAGGCCTATAACCTCGCCCGCGAAACAATGGGCATAGAGGCGAGCGCGACCCGGCTGGGCCTGATCGGCTTGCTGCAATTCCTGCCGCTGTTCTTCCTGACGCCGGTGACCGGCTGGGTAGCCGACAATATCGACAGGCGATGGGTCATCCGGAGCGTCCTCGCCATATTGACGCTGCTCGCCGCAGCGCTGGCGCTGCTGACCCGTGGCGGCGTGCTCTCGCTCTGGATGCTCTATGCCTTTGCCGTCATGCTGGGTGCCGCGCGTGCGTTTTTAGGCCCCGCCCATGGCGCGCTGGCCGCCAATCTCGTGCCCAAGGAATCGATCCCGACGGCCATCGCCCTGTCGTCCATTGCCTGGCAGGCGGGAATGCTGATCGGGCCAGCCATTGCCGGGCCGCTCTATCGCGTTTTCGACTATCTGCCCTATGCGGTCAGCGCAGCGTTGTTCGGCGTCGCGACGCTCGGCATGTTCCTGGTCGGGCCGGTGCCGCGATCTCCGCCCGCAGAAGCCGGTCCGCTGGCGCAGATCCGGGAGGGCATGCACTATGTGCTGCGCAACAAGCTGGTACTGGGCGTCATAACGCTGGACCTGTTTGCGGTGCTGCTGGCGGGAGCAACCGCGCTGATCCCGGTCTTTGCCCGCGACATACTGACCGGCGCCGATCCGGAAACCATGCTGTCAATGCTCGCCGCCGCGCCTGCCGCAGGTGCTGCCGTGATCGCCGTCACCTTCAGCTTCTTTCCGCTGCGCCACAATGTCGGCAACCGGATGATGGGCAGCGTCATCATCTTCGGCATCGCCACCATATTCTTTGCATTCAGCACCGTTATCTGGCTGTCTATCGCCTGCCTGTTCATCTGCGGTGCCGCCGACATGTTCAGCGTCTATGTGCGCAGTTCGCTGATCCAGCTCAACACACCGGACAGCAAGCGCGGCCGGGTGAGCGCCGTTGCCCAACTGACCGTCTCTGCCTCGAACGAGCTTGGCGAAGCCGAAAGCGGCATGCTGGCGGGCCTGATCGGGCCGGTCTGGGCGGTTGTCGCAGGCGGCGTCGGCGCTATAATGGTGACAATCCTCTGGGCGCGACTTTTCCCGCAGATCGGCGCGGCAAAGTCTTTCGACCAGCCGACCGATCTTGACCGCCGGCCCGCTCCGGCAAATCTGGAACCTATAAACCGATCAGGAGAGCCGCAGCCATGAAAGCAGATTCGATCCTCGCCACCATTGGCAACACCCCGCATGTTCGCCTGAAGCGGATGTTCGGCGATGCCGAAGTGTGGATCAAGTCGGAGCGTTCCAATCCCGGCGGCTCGATCAAGGACCGCATTGCCCTGGCGATGATCGAGGACGCGGAAAAGAGCGGCGCGCTGAAGCCCGGCGGAACGATCATCGAGCCGACCAGCGGAAACACCGGCGTCGGCCTGGCCATGGTCGCTGCCGTCAAGGGCTATCAGCTGGTGCTGGTCATGCCGGAAAGCATGTCCATCGAGCGGCGGCGGCTGATGCTGGCTTATGGCGCGACATTCGACCTGACGCCCAAGGAAAAGGGCATGAAGGGCGCGATTGAGCGCGCGCAGGAACTGATCGACGCGACCCCGGGGTCATGGATGCCGCAACAGTTCGAGAATCCTGCCAATGTCGACGTTCATGTCCGCACCACCGCACAGGAGATCCTGGCCGATTTCGCAGACAATCCCGTCGATGTGCTGATCACCGGCGTCGGCACTGGCGGCCATCTGACCGGCTGTGCGGAAACGCTCAAGAAAAGCTGGCCCGACATGAAGGCCTTTGCTGTCGAGCCGACACTCTCTCCGGTCATCAGCGGCGGCCAGCCCGGCCCGCATCCCATTCAGGGCATTGGCGCGGGCTTTATTCCGGGCAACCTGCACACCCAGTCCATCGATGGCGCAATTGCGGTCGATCCGGCTGATGCGAAGGAGATGGCCCGGCGCGCCGCGCGTGAAGAAGGGCTGCTGGTCGGCATATCATCGGGCGCGACGCTCGCCGCCATTGCGCAGAAACTGCCCGATCTGAAACCGGGCAGCCGCATTCTCGGCTTCAACTATGATACTGGCGAGCGCTATCTTTCGGTGCCCGATTTCCTGCCGGAATGACCGACCGCAAAAGCGGCAATGAGAACTAGCGAATTCCAGCCTTGGATCGATCAGGGCTGGGCGCGCTTTTTGGCCTTTGCCCATTTCTTCCAGCGCCACTGGTCATCCGGGCTCAGGCGCTTGGGCACCGGGCCAAGTTTCGGGGTCGTCAGCGCACGTTCGGCCTGGCTGGCGACAACGAACCAGACGCAGCAAAGATGCTCCAGATTTTCGTCATCCTCGCCGCGCATATCGCCGATGATAAGGCCATAGCGCGCCACCAGATCGCGGATCAGGTCCTGCACGCTGTCTTCCAGAATTTTCCGATTTATGCGGTCATCCACATAGGCCGTGCAGACATGTTCCCAGAAATTGAGCACCGGAACCAGCGCATAATAGGGCGGCTTCGGCTTGGCGATCCAGTCGGAGCTTAGCGTCTTTATGCCCAGCAGGTCATCGAGCGTCGTTTCGTGATCGACAATCTTCTGCCGGCGATATTCGCTGAGCAGCGATACATTGGTTTCATAGCTGGCATTTTCAAAACGGTTGGCGAGCAGGTTGAAGGTATATTGGTCCTTGCTCGCCTGCTGCGCGCGCGAAACGCTGTACACAATGGATGCGGCGGCAACCGTCGCGGTTATCAGGTTGCCGATCTGATCATCGAATTGGCCGATCAGCGCGAATATCCACGCCAGGATCAGAATCAGCACGGAAACGACAAAAAACGCCTTCGGAACGATTGTTCCAAAGGCGCGGTATTTTGGTAGATTCGACTGGGATCGTGCGAGGAATGCCCGCATCGTCACCACTCAGAACAGATCATATGGTCCACGCATAACGCTTCTCCTTGAAGGGAAGATATGGATCAAAATGCCCGAAATGTCAAGATTTCAGGCATGATGCCCAATGTCATGCGGCCTCGAATATCTCCGGATCAAGCGCCATCACCGCATCCGATCCAGCCTCTATCTTGCGGCGCAAGGCCCCTGCATCGGGCATGATCCGTTCGGCGAAGAAGCGCGCCGTCACCAGTTTCGCCTCATAGAATTTGGCGTTTCCGGTGCCAGCCTTGAGCGCCGCATCGGCAGCAGTCGCCATGCGCAGCCACATCAGGCCCAGCGCGACAATGCCCATGATATGCATATAGCTGTGTGCGCCCGCGCCGATATTGTTCGGATTTGCCATTCCGTTCTGCATGAACCACATGGTCGCCGCCTTGAGTTCGCCATTGGCCTTTTCAAGCCGCGACGCGAAATCGGCCAGCGCTTCATTGGCCTTGGCATCGGCGCATTCCTGATCGACCAGCGCAAACAGCGCCTGGATCGCGCGGCCGCCATTTTGCGCGAGCTTGCGACCGACAAGGTCCATCGCCTGCACGCCATTGGCGCCTTCATAGATCATCGCGATCCGTGCATCGCGGACATATTGTTCCATGCCCCATTCGGCAATATAGCCATGGCCGCCATAGATTTGCTGCATGTTGGTCGCGACATCATAGCCCTTGTCGGTGCCATAGCCCTTGATGACCGGGGTCAGCAGGCTGATGAGGTCATCGGCGGCCTGCCGTTCCTCTTCGGTCTGGGCGACATGGACCAGATCGACCTGCAGCCCGCCCCACATGCACAGAGCCCGCTGCCCCTCCAGCAGGGCCTTTGCCTCCATCAGCATGCGGCGCACATCGGGATGCACGAACAGCATATCGGCCTTTTCCTGGGGATCGGCTGGTCCGGTAAGGGCGCGGCCCTGACGGCGGTCCTTGGCATATTGCACCGCGTTCTGATAGGCGACGGTGCCCTGGGCAAGGCCCTGAATGCCGACGCCAAGCCGCGCCGCGTTCATCATGATGAACATCGCCGCCAGACCCTTGTTTTCCTCGCCAACCATGAAGCCGGTGGCACCGTCATAGTTCATGACGCAGGTCGAATTGCCGTGAATGCCCATCTTGTGCTCGATGGAACCACAGCTGACACCGTTGCGGTCACCCAGCGTTCCGTCATCCTTCACCATGAACTTGGGCACGATGAACAGCGAAATGCCCTTGGTGCTGTCGGGCGCATCGGGGGTCTTGGCCAGAACCAGATGGATGATGTTCTCCGCCATGTCATGCTCGCCGGAGGAGATGAAAATCTTGGTGCCGGTAATCGCATAGCTGCCATCGGCATTGGGTACCGCGCGCGTACGGATCATGCCAAGATCGGTGCCGCAATGCGGTTCGGTCAGGTTCATGGTGCCGGTCCACTGGCCCGATACCATATTGGGCACATAGGTTTCCTTCTGCGCCTGCGATCCCTTGGCCAGGATCGCGGCGACCGCACCATTGGTAAGGCCCGGATACATGGCAAAGGCCTGGTTGGCCGAGGCGATGAATTCCTCGAACACAAAGCCCAGCACATGCGGCAGGCCCTGGCCGCCAAATTCCTCCGGCGCGGTCAGCGTGCCCCAGCCGGCTTCGCGGAACTGGTCAAAGGCCTCCTTGAAACCGTCAGGCGTGGTCACGCTGCCGTCATCATGACGGGTGCAGCCCTGCTCGTCGCCAACCTGGTTCAGCGGAAACAGCACTTCTTCCACAAAGCGCGCGCTCTCCGTCAGCACGGCATCGATCATGTCGGGCGAGGCATTCTCAAAGCCCGGCAGGTTGGTGTATTTCTCGATTCCCAACACTTCGTTGAGAATGAAGCGAACATCATTCACGGGGGCGTTATACTGGGGCATCGGGGGGTCCTTCCGCATTCTCTCTAAATCTGGTTGTTCTGGGGCTGCGCTGGCAGCCATTCAGTCTTCGCTATGCAGCTCGACGCGCTCGACCATGTCGATAAACGCGGTCAATTCGCTGATGGCGCTTTCAATATCGTGCTTTTGCCGCTCCATATTGGCGACACGCTCGCGGCATTTTTCCAACGTCACCCGGCGCTGTTCGCGGCGACCGTCACCAACATCATACAGGTCTATCATCTCGCGGATTTCCGCCAGGCTGAAACCCACATTCTTGGCGCGCATGATCCACGCTAACCGGGCCCGGTCACGCTTGGAATAGACGCGGGACATTCCGCGCCGCCGTGGCGCAATCAGCCCCTCATCCTCATAGAATCGCAGCGCCCTTGCAGTGACGCCGAATTCTTCCGACAAGTCGGAAATGCTGTATTGCGCACGATTGCGCAAATCGGGCGTGTCGATGGTGCCAAGCGTGGAGCGGTCGTGCATGAAACCGCTTGTAACTTACGCTAACGTAAACGTCAAGTCAGTCAGCCGCCGGACAAAGGCGCTTCAGCGCACGGCCGCGCGCCTTTTGCGCCGCCGCCAGGTCGGTATCGGTCAGAACCATGCTGACCCCGGCAAGGCTGGCCCGGTCCGAACACAGCTTGGCGCAGCTGTTCGGGACATTGCCGGGCAGACGGATATTGGTGCCGTCAAAACCGGTCTCGAAAGCGCAGCCCGTCACGGCCTTGCCATTCGCATCGCGGTCCAGAGTGATGGCAAGCCGGGCGCCATCCTGAACCGCCCTTCCCTGCGCCTCGCACTGGCTGTCGCGTCCGAACACGGCGAGCACGCCGATCCGATAGCCCGAAACGCGATCGCCGATGGCGCAGAACCGGTCGGTACCAAGACCGCTTTGCCGCTCATATAACCCCTGAAGGTCGAGTTCGGATTCGGCCACAACCAGCCCGGCATCAATTGCCGCCTGTTCAAGATTGCCCTGCCCCTTTGTATCGGGCTGCCTGTCAAGCCCGCCGCAACCGGCAAGCATGCACGACAGGAGGGCGACAGCCGCCAGCGACAGCCTCATTCGCAGCGCTCCAGCCGTTCGGTATCAACAATCCGCCGATAGAAGCAGGATCGCTCGCCCGTGTGACAGGTCGGGCCTGCCGGGCGGGCCGAAATCCAGACGGCATCCTGATCGCAGTCAATCCGCGCCTCGACCAGTTCCAGCACGTTGCCCGACGTCTCGCCCTTCAGCCACAGCGTCTGGCGAGAGCGGGAGAAGAAATGCACCTTGCCGGTCGTTAGGGTGAGTTCCAGCGACTCGGGGTTCATATGGCCGACCATCAGCACGGTTCCGTCGGCGCCGTCGGTGATCACCGCCGTCAACAGGCCAGCGCCATCATATTTGGGATCGAGCACCGATCCGGTTTCGCGTTCTGTATCCATGGCGGCTGGTTTAGCGCCCGCCGCACGGCACGCAACCATGCTGAGACAAATGGCCGCTGGCCGTCGGCAATCCATCCGCAAGTTTTTTTGACATTATGGAGACAAAGCCGATCCATGCCCCTATAGGACCGGCGAAGGCGATCAAGGCGGAAGAATCACCTTAGCGATGCTCGGCACCAACCCGTTCGATGATGACAAGCTGCATGAAGAATGCGGCGTTTTCGGCGTAGCTGGCGCTCCCGATGCGTCGGCCATGGTCGCGCTTGGCCTGCATGCCCTGCAGCATCGTGGCCAGGAAGCTGCCGGAATCACCAGTTTCAGTGGCTCGGAATTCCACAATCACCGCGCGCTGGGCCATGTCGCGGGAAATTTCGACCGCAAGGAAATCATCGACCAGCTGCCCGGCGAAATGGCGATGGGGCATGTCCGCTATTCGACGACCGGCGGCTCGGGCCTGCGCAATGTACAGCCGCTGTTCGCCGATCTCGCCTCGGGCGGTTTCGCCATCGCCCATAATGGCAATTTCTCCAACGCGATGAAGCTGCGGCGGGATCTGGTCCGTTCCGGTTCGATCTTCCAGTCGACTTCGGACACCGAAACCATCATCCATCTGGTTGCGACATCGCGCTATCGCACCCTGCTCGACCGCTTCATCGATGCGCTGCACCAGGTCGAGGGTGCCTATTCGCTGATCTGCATGACACCGCAGGGCATGATCGCCTGTCGCGATCCGCTCGGCGTCCGCCCGCTCGTCATGGGACGGCTGGGCGATGCGGTCATCTTTGCGTCCGAAACGGTCGCGCTGGACGTTGTCGGCGCAGTATTTGAGCGCAGCGTCGAACCGGGCGAGATGATCGTCGTTCGCGATGGCGAAATGACGTCTCACCGCCCCTTTGGCGACACCGGATCGCGGCCCTGCATATTCGAGCATGTCTATTTTTCGCGCCCGGATTCGATTGTCGATGGCAATTCGGTCTATTCGGTGCGCAAGGAAATCGGCGCTCAGCTGGCCATGGAAAGCCCGGTCGACGCCGATCTGGTCATTCCGGTGCCCGATAGCGGGGTGCCCGCCGCAATCGGCTATGCGCAGGAATCGGGTATCCCCTTTGAACTGGGCATCATTCGCTCGCACTATGTCGGACGCACCTTCATCCAGCCGGGCAATGAGGTTCGCCATCTTGGCGTGAAGCTGAAGCACAATGCCAACCGGCCGCTGGTCAATGGCAAGAAAATCGTCCTGATCGACGATTCCATCGTGCGCGGCACCACCAGCCTCAAGATCGTGCAGATGATGCGCGATGCCGGTGCAGCCGAAGTACATATGCGCATCGCCAGCCCGCCGACCATGCACAGCTGTTTCTACGGCGTCGACACGCCCGAACGCGCCAATCTGCTGGCCGCGCAGAAATCGGTGGAGGAAATGCGCAAGTTCATCCTCGCCGACAGCCTCGCCTTTGTCTCGATAGACGGGCTTTACCGGGCGCTGGGCGAAACCGGCCGCAGCCCGGAATGTCCGCGCTATTGCGACGCATGCTTTACCGGCGACTATCCGACCCGGCTGACCGACCTTGCCGAGCGTGACGAACCCGATCAGCTTACCCTGCTGGCCGAGCGCGTCGGCGGCTGAGCGATCCATGAGCGACGCGACGGAAAAAATGCTGGATGGCCAGCTGGCGCTCGTCACCGGGGCAAGCCGGGGGATCGGCGCGGCGACCGCGATTGCGCTCGCAAAGGCGGGCGCGCATGTCATCCTCGTCGCCCGCACCGCTGGCGGCCTTGAGGAGGTCGAACAGCAGATCTTCGACGCGGGCGGCGCTGCGACCATCGCCCCGCTGGACCTGACCGATGGCGATTCGATCGCACGGCTTGCAAGCGCGGTGCGCCAGCGCTGGGACGCGCTCGACATCATGGTCATGAATGCCGCGATGCTAGGTTCGCTCGGTCCGGTCAGCGCGATTGACGGCAAGGAGTTCAATCAGCTCCTGACCCTGAACCTGCTCGCGCAACAATCGCTCATCGCCAATTTCGACGCGCTGTTGAAACGCAGCAGTGATGCGCGTGTCATCGCCATGACAAGCTCGGTCGGTGACCGCCCCCGCGCCTTTTGGGGTGCCTATGGCGCATCCAAGGCGGCGCTTGAAAACCTTGTCCAGGCCTATGGCGACGAGGTGCAGAAGCTCTCGCGAATCCGCACCGCCATCGTCAATCCTGGCAAGACACGAACCCGCATGCGCGAGCTCGCCTATCCAGGCGAAGACCCACACACACTGAAACGCCCCGAAGTCGTGGCCGACCGGCTGGTCACGCTTCTGACCTCCGGTTTTGAAACCGGATACCGGCTCGACATAGAGGGATAGGAGCCTATTCGGCGGCTTCGACAAGCTGCTTGAAGAACATCAGCTGCCCCATCCGCAATTCGGTCGCACTGGCCCGTGGCCAGTTGCTGACCGCCGCAATCACCATATTCTTTTCCGGAATGATGGTGATCGCCTGCCCGAAAATGCCCTGCGCGCCATAGGTCTGGGCCGGATAGGTCCACCATTGATAGCCATAGCCAAAACCGGAGCGACCTATATCAGCCTGGGCGCTGGTTGCTTCGGCAAACCAGCCATCGGGTACCTGCCCCTTGCCGCCTTCCAGCACGAACTGGCCCATGCGCGCATAATCGGAAAGGCGGATAGACAGGCAGCAGCCACCGATATTCTGCCCGACCGTATCGATCATCCAGAACAGATCACCCTCGAACCCGGCAGGCTTCACGATCTTCTGCTCGGCATAATCGGTGATCTGCATGCCCGTGGCGCGCGCGACGATAACCCCGATCAGGTTCGTCTCGCCGGTCTTGTAGACCCATTTGCTACCGGGCGCGGCTTCGCGGGGCAGCTTTGACAGATAGGCGGTATTGGGATCGACACCCTCCGCAATGGGCACGGACAGCATCTTCACGACATCGCTTTGCGGATCGGTATAATCCTCATTCCATTTGACGCCCGATGTCATCGTCAGGATCTGGCGCACCGTCACCCCGTCATAGCCGCTGCCCGCCAGTTCGGGGACATAGCGCGTCACCGGATCATCAATCGAACGGATATAGCCATCCTTCACCGCCGCGCCGACCAGTGTCGAGGTAAATGATTTTGCAACCGAAAAGCTGGTCCAGCGCTGATCAGGCGCAAATCCCAGCGCATATTTTTCAAGGCGCACCTTGCCATCCTGCAGCACCATCAGCCCGGCGACATTCTGCGATGCCATGAACGCACTGACCGCCTCATCGGAAAGGTTGAGCGGCGCACCTTTGGGCAGCACCCGGACCTTGCCGTGATGCGCAACAGTGCCGGGGAAAATATCCTCCATCTTTCGGAAATTCGCGCTGCGCTGATCGTCCGACCAGAACAGGATTTCCGCCCCCGCTTTCTGGACCCGCGCCTGCTCCTCTGCGGTAAGCACTGGCGCAGCGGATACGGATTGCGGCGAGGTATCCTTTACAGGACCACAGGCACACAGCATTGCCGCGGCCATGGCAGGCACCAGAAACTTCATCACACTATCCTCCCCGAAATTGCTTATCGTTATTTGATCAGCGTCACCTGCGCGACATTGATGCCACCGCCGCGAAATCCGCCTTCGCAATACATCAGATAATATCGCCAAAGGCGCAAGAAGCGTTCGTCAAAGCCCGGCGGCATGCGCCCCTGCTCCACCGCCATGTCCAGATTTTCTCGCCACAGTTTCAGCGTCCTGGCATAGCTGTCGCCCATGTCCTGCTGATCGGTCCAGGCAAAGCCGCGCTCCTCGGCAAGGGCACGGAACCGGCTTTCCGACAGCAACAGTCCGCCGGGAAAGATATAGGTCTGGATGAAGTCCGCACTCTGCGAATAGGCCTGGAATATATCGTCGGCGATGCGGATATATTGCAGCGCGGCGCGTCCGCCCGGCTTCAGGCAGCGATGCAGGGCATCCAGAAAATCGGGCCAATATTGCTGCCCCACAGCCTCGACCATCTCGACGCTGGCAATGGCATCGTAAACGCCGGTTTCATCGCGATAATCGGCAATGCGAATCTCGACCGGCAGGCCTGTATTGGCGCGCAAGGCCCATTCGGCCTGTTGCTCGGACAGGGTCAGCCCCGTCACGCGAAGCTGCCGCTCGGCCGCGAGGTGATGCGCCAGCGATCCCCATCCGCACCCGATTTCCAGCACATGATCGCCCGGCTGTGCTGCCAGACGGTCGGCAATAGCCGCGATCTTGCGATGCTGTGCCTGCTCAAGCGTCTCATCGCTATCCGCTGCGGAAAACAGCGCACTTGAATAGCTCATCGTCGGATCGAGCCAGGCGGCATAGAAATCATTGCCGAGATCATAGTGAAATTCGATGTTTCGCCGCGAGCCGCGCCGACTGTTGCCGCGCAGGGCATGCTGAACGCTGTTGACGAGACGCGACAGACCCTTGGCACGCCCGGCATTGCCCAGCGTCGCCCGGTTGCGCGTGAACAGATCGAAGATGGGAACCGGATCGGGGCTGGACCATTCACCCAGTTCCCAGGCCCGGTACCAGCCGACCGAACCCGAACTGGCCAGCCGCAGCAGCGAACGCCAGTCGTGAAGATGTATCTCCGCCACCGGCCCGGCACCGCGACCGCCCAGCATCCGCCGCGAACCATCGGGCAATGTCGCAAGGATGGAACCATGGGCCAGCCCGGCATCGATACGGTCGATCACCGGACCGAAACCGCGCGCAAACAGGCGCGAGACGAGCCCGGCGGTCGCAAATCCGCGTCCGGCCTTTACAACATGGCGTCCTCTTGGCGGGGGCTGGGCATTCATGAGGCTATTATGCGGTGCACTTGCGATTCCTGCAATGTGACAGTCGACGAGATCAGCCGGATTGCTTCATCGCATCATGCGCGGCCAGCGCCCGCGCGCGCGCCTCGCGATGCCCGATGATCCTGGCCGGATAGTCTGCGGAACGACAGCCATGTTCTTCGGGATCATGCACATAGGGATCGTCGAGATGTGCCAGCTCCGGCACCCATTGCCGGATATAATCGCCCGCATCGAACTTTTCCGACTGGCTAAGCGGCGCCATGATCCGCACGAACATGTTGGAATCTATCCCGGTCCCGGCCACCCATTGCCAGTTGGTGGCGTTCGATCCGTAATCGGCATCGACCAGCGTATCCCAGAACCATTTCTCGCCCTCGCGCCAGTCGATCAGCAAATGCTTGATGAGGAAGCTGGCGGCGATCATCCGCACCCGGTTGTGCATCCATCCGGTTGCCCAGAGCTGGCGCATTCCGGCATCGACGATCGGATAGCCGGTCCTGCCCCGGCACCAGGCGTCAAATTCGGCACGCACTGCCGATGAACGCAAATCGCGCCACGGGAAATCGTCGAACGCGTCGCGGCCATTTTTCGCGCCATATTCGGGATATTGCAGGATGACGTTCTGGGCATAATCGCGCCACACCAGTTCCTTGCAGAAGGTGGTGACATCGCCGCCCTGCCCGCTCACCCGGTGCCAGACATAGGCGGGCGATATTTCGCCGAAATGGAGATGTGGCGACAGGCGCGAGACAAGCTCCTGTGACGGCAGATTGCGACCGCTGTCATATTCGGCGGCCTTGTCCACAAACGCTGCGACCCGCGCCCGTGCGCCTTCCTCGCCCGGTGTCCATGCCTCCGCAATTCCGCTCGACCAATCGGGCTTGACGGGCAAAAGCCCCCATTGATCGAGCGTGTCCGATACCGGCCAGCTGGATGGCGCGGCAATGGCCTGCGGCACCCGGCCAGCCTCTTGCGGCGGCATATGCTCGCTCAGCGCGCGCCAGAACGGCGTATATATCTTGTAGGGCTGCCCGCTCCCGGTGGTGACACTGCCCGGCGGCATCAGATAATTGCCATCATGGCGCATCAGTTCAGCGCCATTGCCCAGCGCCTGCTTCAGATCTTTTTCGGCATTACGCCACCATGGTTCATAATGGCGCAGGCAGTGCACCGCGACCGCTCCGGTCTCTTCCGCCAGCCTGGCAAGCACGTCCGCCGCCCTGCCCCGCCGCAAGATCAATCGCGAACCCTTTGCCCGCAAATGCTCGTCAAGGCTCGCCAGCGAATGGTGCAGCCACCATCGCGATGCGCCACCCATCTTGCGATGCCGGGGTGTTTCGTCATCGAGCACATAGACAGGGATGACCGGCCCGGCGGATGCCGCGGCGGACAGCGCCGCCTGATCGGACAGCCTGAGGTCTCGACGGAACCAGACAATCCGGGGGCGGCTCATTGTTTCATTTCGCTCTGGCTGCACGCATCGGGCAGTGTCACGGACCGCGCAAAGCGCGCGCCGGTCAGCGAGGCCGGATAGCGCGCATCGGCAATTGTCACCACTGCAGTACAACCCTGCCATTCGATACTGGCGATGGACATTGTCGACCATTGCAGGAAACGCAGCATATCGCCGTTTGCGCGGCGGGCGCGGCGCACCAGCGGGTCGTCCATATTATCCGGCCACGGCCCCTGAATTTCGCTGACCGCAAAGAAGCGCTTCAGCGGATCATATTCCGCCCGCCCGATCTGTCCATCAAGCCGCCAGACCAGACGTCGCCGCCAGAACAATACAGGATGCGGATCGGCAAAAACCCTGTCCGGCGTGACATTGGGCGCGTTCATGGCGAGCGCATGGCGCGCCTGTGCGCTGATGCCAAGGTTGAGTCCAATATAGACGATACCCGCCAGCAATGCGGCAACGGCCGGCTTGCGCCAAATACCGCCAGTCCGCTCGCGCCTTCGCGAGAGCCAGATTACAAGCGCCAGCCCGCTCAGCAGCCAGACATCGATGATGAACAGCGAATCGCTGTGGAACCAGCGATGGTCCGTCGGCGAGAGCAGTTGCACCGAATAGATGGTCTGAAGATCGAGCAGCGGATGCGTCGCCGCGCCTATATAGCAGAGCATCAGCAGCCATCCGGCGCGCATGTCCAGTCCGGAGCTGAATTGCGCGCCGCGCCGGACCTGCCAGCGATCAAGCAGCCAGAGCAGTCCGGCGAGCAAGGGCGGCAGCAGCAAAAAGCCGAAGAGGCTGTGCGTCGCGCCGCGATGGGTGGCCAGCGGAACCCAGCTGACCCAGCCGAAAAACACATCGATATCGGGCAGATTTGCCCCGAGGATCAGTGCCGCCAGCCCCTTGCGCGACTTGCGCTTGAGCCCGGTCTGGCCAAGCGCCCACCCGACAAGGCTGTGCGTCAGATTATCCATTGCGCGGCGTCAGGCTCCGCCGGTCAGGATACCGTCCAGGTCTGCCCCTTGCTGACCAGCTTTTGCAGATCGGGGGTCTTGCCCAGCGATGCTGCGGCAATCTGCTCATGCACGCCATCCTCGATCACCGGTCGCGGATCATCATACAGCACGCCCAGCGCCATCGGGAAATCGCCAAAGGGCAGCTCGACAAGCATATGCGCCACCGAACGGTTGGTGACATCGTGAACCAGCACGCCTGCGCCCTGCCAGTCACCATCGACGACATCGACCGTCTTGAGCGTCAGCTTTTCGGTATCGAGCGCAATGCCCTTCACGCCGCCAGTCTTTTCCGATCCGAACAGCATGGGCTGTCCGTCTTCCAGCCATAGTTGCCGGTCCTCGGCGCCCTTGGGCGCCGCGAAATCGTCGAACACATCCTTGTTATAGACGATGCAGTTCTGGAAAATCTCGATAAACGCCGCGCCCTTATGGGCATGCGCAGCCTTGAGCACTTCGGGCAGCTTTTTCGAGACGTCAAAGCCGCGCGCCACGAAACGCGCACCTGATCCCAGCGCAAAGGCGCAGGGACTGGCCGGCCGGTCGACCGATCCATAGGGCGTTGACGGGCTGTTGGTGCCAACCCGGCTGGTGGGCGAATATTGCCCCTTGGTCAGGCCATAAATCTCATTGTTGAACAGCATGACCTGGCAATTCAGATTGCGCCGCAACAGGTGCATGGTGTGGTTGCCGCCAATTGACAGCGCGTCGCCATCGCCGGTGATGATCCACACGTCCAGCTCCGGATTGGCGAGCTTTACGCCGGTTGCGATAGCTGGAGCACGGCCATGGATCGTATGAAAGCCATAGGTTTCCATATAATAGGGAAAGCGGCTGGAGCAGCCGATACCCGAGATGAAGACGGTCTTCTCCCGCGCGACATCAAGATCGGGCATGGTGCGCTGCACCGCCTTCAGGATCGCATAGTCACCGCAACCGGGGCACCAGCGGACCTCCTGATCGGTTTCCCAGTCCTTCAAAGTGGTCTTGATCGGTGTCAGATCATTCATGAGCCAATACTCTTGTCAAAAAGCTTTCTGATATCAGTTCGGCGCGCTGCAGGATTATCCCAGCATGGCCTCTATCGCCGCTTCGATTTCGGCGATGGTAAAGGGCTGGCCCGAAACCTTGTTCAGCGGCTTCGCATCGACCAGATACTGGTCGCGCAACACCGTCTTCAGCTGGCCGGTATTCATTTCCGGCACCAGAATCTTCTCAAAGCCCTTCAGCAAGCTGCCAAGGTTTTTCGGCATCGGCCAGATATGGCGGATATGGAGGTGCGCCACCGATTTGCCCGCCCGGCGCGCGCGCAGCACCGCCTGGTGGATCGGGCCATAGGTCGAACCCCAGCCGACCACGACCAGATCGTCATTCGCATCGCCCAGCGCAAATTGCTGGTCGCCAATGCTGTCGGCAACGCCCTGCACCTTGTTCTGGCGCAGATCGGTCATCGCCTGATGGTTGCCGGGCGCATAGTTGATATGGCCGGTATCGACTTCCTTTTCGATGCCGCCAATGCGGTGCATCAGGCCCGGCGTCCCTGGCTTTACCCAGGGCCGTGAAAGCTTGTTGTCACGGCCATAGGGCAGGAACCCGCTTTCCGGTGCCTCCTCCATGAAGGACACTGGGAATGGCGAATAGCCGCCCATATCCGGCACCTTCCACGGCTCGGCGGCATTGGCGATATAGCCATCGGTCAGCAGCATGACCGGGGTCATGTACTCCACCGCAATCCGGCAGGCCTCGATCGCGCATTCAAAGGCATCAGCAGGCGAACGCGCCGCAACGACCGGCATCGGCGCATCGCCATTGCGGCCATAGACCGCCTGGTAAAGATCCGACTGTTCGGTCTTGGTCGGCAGGCCGGTCGATGGTCCGCCGCGCTGCGAATTGACGATCACCAGCGGCAATTCGGTCATGATCGCCAGGCCCATCGCCTCGCCCTTCAGCGCGATGCCCGGCCCGGATGAGCTGGTAACACCCAGCGATCCGGCATAGCTCGCGCCAATGGCGGCACAGATTGCGGCAATCTCGTCCTCGGCCTGGAATGTCGTGACCTTATATTCCTTGAGACGCGACAAATGATGCAGGATCGCGCTGGCCGGCGTAATCGGATAGCCGCCAAAGAACATCGGCAGATTGGCAAGCTGCGCCCCGGCGACAAGACCGAGCGAAATCGCCTCCGCCCCCGTAACCGTGCGATACAGGCCGGGGATGGCAGGCGCGGCATCGACATGCTGCTGCCGGACCGGCCCTGCAAGCTCGGCAGTCTCGCCATAGGCATGGCCGGCATTCAGCGCCGCCGCATTGGCTTCGGCCAGTTCGGGAGCCTTGGCGAATTTCTGGTTCAGCCAGTCAATGATCGGCTGGCGGTCGCGGTCGAACATCCACAGCGCCAGGCCCAGCGTCCACATGTTCTTGCAGCGCAGCGCCTCCTTGTTGCCAAGGCCGAATGGCTTCACCGCATCCATGGTCAGCTGCGAAATGTTGAGCTTCATCAGCTGCCATTTGGCGAGCGATCCATCCTCCAGCGGATTGGCATCATATTTCGCCTTGGCAAGATTGCGATCGCCGAACTCGCCCTCATCAGCGATGATCAGGCCGCCGGGCTTCAGCGCCTCGACATTGGTCTTGAGCGCCGCCGGGTTCATCGCGATCAGCACATCGGGGGCATCGCCTGCAGTATCGATCTCGCGCGAGCCGAAATTGATCTGGAACGCCGAAACGCCGAACAGCGTGCCCTGGGGCGCGCGGATTTCGGCGGGAAAATCGGGGAAGGTCGCAAGGTCGTTTCCGGCCAGCGCGGTGGACAGGGTAAACTGACCGCCGGTCAGCTGCATGCCGTCGCCGCTGTCGCCCGCAAAGCGGACAACGACAGCTTCGGGCATGGCCGGTGCATCGTCAACAAGGTCTATAGCGGCTGTCGCCATGGCATCATCTCTTTGGCTTTTGGGACCGAAAGTCGTGCATCACTAGGCGCAGCATCGCAAGGGGACAATGTAGTTTTTATGTCAAACGGCCATTTCCCGCTTTCCGCAGCACGACCTGACATGGAGACGATTGCCTGTAGCGGCGCAGCGAAACAACCGGTTGCAAATTGAAATTTGGTCATGGACCGGTCCGGAATTTCCGATTAGCTTCCACCCAAAATCTGCAGGAAGAACAGCAAGGAGTGGAGAGATGAGCAACGTTATCGAGGCACCAGCGATGAATGCAGGCACGGCCAGTGCGCAGCCCTATGTGCGCGACGATGTTCGCGGCGTGCTGATGATGCTGGCCGCTTCGGAACAGCCCGATATGTGGGACATGCCAATCGCCGACGCACGCATGGCCTATACCGCCATGGGCATGCTGGCAGAGGCCGAACCCGCGCCTCTTGCCATCGTCCGCGACCTTGTCTGCCCCGGACCGGCGGGCGATATTCCGCTGCGCTATTATGATGCCCGTGAATCCCGTTCGGCCGGGCCGGTCATCCTGTTCTTCCATGGCGGCGGCTTCGTCATCGGCGATCTGGAATCGCACCATAGCTGGTGCACCGATATCGCATCGAAGATGGACCTGCCGCTGATCGCGGTCGATTATCGCCTGGCACCCGAACATCCCTTTCCGGCGGCACCCGATGATTGCGAAGCGGCGACCCGCTGGGTTGCCGACAATGGCAAGGAACTGGGCCTCGATATCACCGGCATCATCACCACCGGCGACAGCGCGGGCGGCAATCTGACGCTGGTCGTCGGCCAGGCGCTTACCGCCAGTCCGGCCAGCGTCCCGCTGATCATGCAGGCACCGATCTATCCGGCGGTCGACGGGCTGGCGGGCGAAGGCTCGTTCAGTGATTTTGCCGAGGGCTATCTGCTGACCCGCGACGCCATGCACTGGTTCGACAAATGCTATGCCGCGCCCAATGGCAACCCGCGTCGCGACTGCATCCATGGCGACATTCCTGCGTCACCGCCAACGCTGCTGGCAACCGCCGGACTTGATCCGCTGCGCGACCAGGGCCGGGCCTATGCCGCAAAGCTGGTCGAGGCGGGCGTCAATACCGTCTATCTTGAATTTGCGGGGTCGATCCATGGCTTTACCTGCCTGCGCAAGGCCATCCCCTCTGCACAGACCGATTGCGATACCATATATGGCCACTGGAAACTTCTGCTGGCCGGACTTGGCCACGCACCGGAACAATAAGACGAGGAACCATGCCCGATAATGCCAGCCTGCCCTATCGCCCCTGTGCCGGAATCATGCTCGTCAATGACAGCGGGCTGGTCTTTGCCGGGCAGCGTCTGGACAATCCCGACAGCAGCGCCTGGCAAATGCCCCAGGGCGGCATCGACAAGGGAGAAGAGCCGCGCGAAGCCGCGCTGCGGGAACTTTGGGAAGAGACCGGCGTTAAGGCGGACAAGGTCGCGATAATTGCACAATCGAAGGAAGAGCATTTCTATGACCTGCCCGACGAGATGCTGGGCAAGATATGGGGCGGAAAGTGGCGCGGCCAGCGCCAATGGTGGTTCCTGATGCGGTTCCACGGACGCGATGAAGATATCGACATTGCGACCGAGAATCCGGAATTCTCGCAATGGCAATGGACCCGGCCGCAAGCCCTGCCCGACCTGATTGTCCCGTTCAAGAAACGACTTTACAGGGCGATTGTCGACGAGTTTCTTCCCCTCATCTGATCCTCGCGGATCAACCAAGACAATAGGTGTTCCATCCAGGGTTTCTCCATGCATTATCTGTTGCCGGGCGCTGTGCCGCTCGCTCTCCTCTCCGTTTCCCCCGCCATCGCTGCCCAGGCCCAGCCGGTTTCTCGCGACCTGCAATCGATGATCGACACCGCACTTGCCGAGGGCGATGAAACCGAAATCGAGACGGTATTCAAATTCGCCATAAAGGCGCATCCCGAACAGGCTGACGCCCTGAAGGCCCAGCAGGAAAGCCATCGCACCGCACTGGCCGCCAAAAAGGCGGAAGCGGAAAAAATCGCGCTGGCCGAGGCCGGAAAGAATGGAGCGGCCGCAAAAAAAGAGAAGAACGGATTCTTCGACAAATGGTCGGGCGAAGGACAGCTGGGCGGTTCCTTTGCATCGGGCAATTCGGATACGATTGGCGCCAGCGCCGCGCTGACGCTGCAACGCGATGGCGCCAAATGGGAACAGAATGTCGCCGCCCAGTTCGATTTTCAGCGCAGCAATGGCGCTACCACCACGGAAAACCTGCGGATCACGCTGGAGCCGCATTACAAATTCTCCAAACGCCTGTTCGCTTATGGGCTGGCCCAATATGAACGCGACCGGTTTCAGGGCTTTTCGGCGCGCTATGGCGCATCGGGAGGGCTGGGCTATCGCGTGATCGACAGCGAAAAGCTGGTCATGAACGTCAAGGCCGGCCCCGCCTGGCGCATGACCGAATTTGTCGGCGGACGGACCGACAATTACCTCGCCGGGCTCGCATCAATGGATCTGAGCTGGACCATCGCCGACAATCTGACACTGTCGCAAAATGCCTCGGCGATTTCCGACCAGTCCAACACATCGGTCAATGCCACCACAGCGCTCAGCGCCAAGGTAACCGGCGACCTTTCGGCGCGGCTATCCTATTCGGTCAATTATGAAAGCAATCCGCCGGGCAATCTCAAATCGTTCGACACGATCAGCCGCGCGACACTGGTCTACGGGTTTTAGGGCTGTTCTGACGAACTTACCGTCGGGCTGACCTTGACGGCTTCGGCGGACAGCACCGGCGCGGCATCATGCTTGTCAAGCGCAGCCAGCAACTGGTCCTTTTCCTTGCATTCGCTGCCGCACAGCGCCTCGATACGCGCAAGGTTCCGCCGCGCCTTTTCCACTGCACCGCGCTGGATCAGCGCCTCGCCCTGCCCTGCCAGCGCGCCAACGTCATTGGGATTCAGCGCCAGCGCCTCGCGATACAGCCGCACGGCCTTGCCGGGGAGACGCTGCGCGCGCGCAATCTGGGCTAGCGCAATATAGGCGGCGCGATTGCCCGGATCGACTGCAAGCGCGGCCTCGTAATAATCGGTTGCCGCGTCGAAATCCTCGGCCTTTTGCGCTTCATAGCCTTCATCGAGCAGCGCCGTCGAACGCGGATCGACGACGTAGCTGGGGGCCTGGCTGAAGCTGCTGCTCGATACCATGGCAAGCGCCATCGACAGGCCGATGGCGGGAAGTGTGTAACGCATCAAGAGCTCCCGAAATCTGGACACAGGATTGACTAGCACGATTTGAGCATCCGGGTGAAGAAAAAGCCGTCCGTTCCATCATGCTGTGGCGTCACGATAATGCCTGCCGGTGAACCATGGTTGAACCGGACCGGACGGCCCATGCCAATAGCGGGCAGATCGACCTTCCAGTCAGGATGGTCAGCAACCCAGCCCCCGATCTGGTCCGACCCTTCCGCCGCCAGCAAGGAGCAGACCGCATACACCATCTGCCCGCCCGGACGCACAAGGCGCGAGGCGAGTTCGATAAGGCGGCGTTGCTGATCGACAAGACGGTCGAGCCGCTCCGGAGTCAGCCGCCAGCGGGTTTCCGGATTGCGCCGCCATGTGCCCGTCCCGCTGCACGGCGCATCGATCAGCACCAGGTCGGCCTGTTCCGCCAGCGCACCAAGCCTGTCCCATTCGCGACCGGGATCGAGCAGCAAGGTCTCGATATTGCCATGCCCTGCCCGGATGCGGCGTGGCTCCAGCTGGTCGAGCCTCGCGCGGCTGACATCCGATGCGATGATGCGGCACATCTCGGGTGCCTGTGCCGCCAGCGCCAACGTCTTGCCGCCTGCCCCGGCGCACAGATCGATGATCAGGCAGGCATCCGCCATGGCGCCACAGGCAGCGACAATCGCCTGGCTGCCCCAGTCCTGAACCTCCAGCGCACCCTGCTCCCACAAGGGCGACTCCTCGATACGGGTTCCTGCCTCCAGACGGGCTGCTGCCGGAAGCGCATCGTGAAACCGGGCGGCCGGCCACAAGCGGCGGATCGCACCGCCATCGATCCGGTCAGGACGAAAACGAATGTCGAGCGGCGCACGGCCAAGCAGCGCCTGTCTTTCGGCCGCATCGACGGGTTCGGCAAAGCGATCCTCGAGCCAGCCGGGAACAGCCCCGCCCGAAGCGCGTGGTTCATCGGCATCGATAGCCGCCGGTCCATAATGCGACCCGTCGAACAAAGCCGCCAGATCCGCATCCGTCTCTGCCAGCGCAATCATCGCCGCACGGCCCGATAGCGGGGAATCGCCAAATGCGCGGATGACCCGATAGACCAGATCGCGCACGGCGCGCCGGTCCTTCGATCCCATATAGCGACGTTCGCGAAACCCCTGGGCGATCAGATTGTCCGCCGCTGCGCCATTATCCCGCGCCGAGCGAATGATCGCATCGATGAACTCAATCGCGGTCTGTACCCGCGCCGAAGGCGTCATGACATGCCTCGCGTGGCGGAACGAACCGCAGGGCCAGGGTCAGCGGGTCGGATAATTGGGCGCTTCGCGGGTGATCGACACGTCATGGACATGGCTTTCGCGCAGCCCGGCATTGGTGATGCGCACGAACCGCGCATTGCGGCGCAGATCATCAATGGTGCGCGATCCGGTATAGCCCATGGCAGCCTTGATACCGCCAACCAGCTGGTGGATCACATCGCGCGCCGGGCCTTTATAGGGCACCTGTCCCTCAATACCCTCAGGAACCAGCTTGAACTGATCCTTGATATCCTGCTGAAAATAGCGATCCGCCGAGCCGCGCGCCATCGCCCCGACCGAACCCATGCCGCGATAGCTCTTATAGGCACGCCCCTGATAGAGGAAGGTATCGCCGGGCGCTTCTTCGGTGCCCGCCAGCATCGAGCCGATCATCACCGTCGAGGCACCGGCGGCAAGCGCCTTGGCGGCATCACCCGATGTGCGCAGCCCGCCATCACCGATCACCGGAACGCCGGACTTGTCGGCTTCCTCGGCTGCTTCCATGATGGCGCTGAGCTGCGGAACGCCAACACCCGCGACAACGCGGGTGGTACAGATCGAGCCCGGGCCGATGCCCACCTTGATCCCGTCAGCACCTGCATCGATCAGTGCCCGCGTCGCCTCTGCGGTCGCGACATTGCCCGCGATTACCTGCGCGCTGTTGGAATGACGCTTGATCGCCGCCACTGCTTCGGAAACCATCTTGCTGTGGCCATGCGCGGTATCGACCACGATCAGATCGCATTCGGCATCGATCAGCGCCAGCGAGCGATCCAGCCCCTTTTGCCCGACCGTCGATGCCGCCGCGACGCGCAGCCGCCCGCTCGCATCCTTGGTGGCATGCGGATAGGTCACCGCCTTTTCGATATCCTTGACGGTAATCAGGCCGACACAGCGATAGTCACCATCGACAACCAGCAGCTTTTCGATCCGGCGCTGATGCAGCAGCCGTCTTGCCTCATCCTGTCCGACATCGGCAGGAACGGTCGCCAGATTTTCATGCGTCATCAGTTCGCTGACCGGCTGGTCGGGATTCTCGGCAAACCGGACATCGCGATTGGTGAGGATGCCGGCGAGGCGCCCGCTGCTTTCAACTACCGGGATACCCGAAATATTATGCTGGCTCATCAGCGCGCGCGCTTCCGACAGCGGCGCATCGGGCGCGATGGTTATGGGATTGACGACCATGCCCGATTCAAAGCGCTTCACCTGGCGCACCGCCGCAACCTGCTCGGAAATATCAAGATTGCGGTGCAATACGCCGATGCCGCCCATCTGCGCCATGACGATAGCCATTTGCGCTTCCGTCACCGTATCCATGGCGGACGAAATGACCGGAATGTTGAGGCCGATGGATCGGGTCAGCAGGGTGCGGGTATCGGCCTCGCCGGGCACGATTTCCGAAGCCGCCGGACGCAGCAGGACATCATCGAATGTTAGTCCCAGAGGAATGTCCATAGCGCGCCACCTTGTTCATGCGATTCGAGTCGTGGCGGCCCATGTAAACAAGGCTGCGATCATTCGCTAGAGCCAGATGACAAGACATTGACCCTCCGTGATTGCCGCTGGCTGTTTTTCGGCAAGGAGCATCGCACAGATCGGGCTGGTTGCCCGAACAAGCGATGCGACGCCATCCGAAGGACTGCCAGCGGCAACCGCATGGCGACGGGCCGATTTTGGCCGATCGCTGCGTTGCTCGTCGGTCACTATGCGCTGCATGGCTCCTTCCTCGCGCCTTGCGCTCAGCCAAAATCGGCTCCGTCCCGGCGGGTCAATGTCTTGTCATCTGGCTCTGGTGGCTGGAACCGGATATTTCTGGCTGTCCGCAAAATGGCGGACCAGCGCGAGATGGAGCTCGGCATCCTCGCGCGCGCCGCTCAGAACGAGGCGGTCATTCACCTCATCGCTCGGCTGATGATAATCCTCGCCAAGAAAATTCTGCAGGAAATCAAGATCGGCAAAGGACCCGCCAACCATGAAGGCAGGCACGCCCTTTTTGGTGAACTCCCATCCGTCCTGACGGCGCAGAAACGAATTTGCATCCTCGGACAGCTCGACGGTCCGGCCCATTTCAGCCGCCACCTTGTCAATCTCTTCGGCCAGCGGACTGGTTCCGCGTCCGATGATGGCCGATGGCGCACCGGCCTGATGCACGGCGATGGTATCGATATTCAAAAGAACGACAATATTTTCAAGCGGAAAGGCGGGGTGCGCCGCATAATGGCGCGCACCGAGCAGGCCGCGTTCCTCCGCCGTGGTCGCAATGAAATACACATCACGGTCGAGCGACGGCCCTTCCGCCAGCCTTTTTGCCATGGCGGTCATGACGGCAATGCCGCTGGCATTGTCGATAGCGCCGTTGCAGATGCGATCATCATGGCTTTCGTCGCGGCAGATGCCCAGATGATCCCAATGACCGGTCAGCACCACCGCGCCGCTCCCCGGGATCCGGCCCGGCAACTTGCCGATCACATTATGCGAGTCGAACCGCCTCACTGTGCTGGTCGCCATGAATTCTGCGGAAACGGGAAGATCGACTCCCGAAAATTCAGGGTTGGCAGCGGCCTGCTGGAGCATCGCAAGATCGCTGCCTGCACCCTCAAACAGCATCGCGGCATAGTCCCCTGCCATGAAACCGGTAATCGCCGCGTCGCGATCAGCATCGCCAAGACTGGTTGCGCCGCGCTTCAGCGAGTTCTGTACAGCCGCCCATGAGAATTGCGGGCCGAGGACAGAGATGACCGCTTCTGCCCCGGCATCGGCCAGCGCAACGGCGCGTTCGGCGCGGGCGGGGTAGTTTTCATCCGGCGCGAAATCGGGCTGGCCGGTCATCATGATAGCGATCTTGCCGCGCACATCGGCAATGACCTTGCCATCGGCATCCGCGCCATAGCCGACAAAGATCAGGCCGCCACGGGCCTGATTGGCGGCATCGCGACCAACCAGCTGGATCCGGTCGGCGGGCAATTTCAGCGCCTTGCCCCCTCTGGCAAATTGCGCGCTGAACGCCCATGGATTCCGCTCGACCAGCGGGACTGGCTGAAACCAGCGATGATCAGGATCTTCGGTGCCCGATACCAGGCCAAAACCTGCCCATTGCCGCGCAATATAGTCTATGGAGAGGTTTTCGCCCCTGGTGCCTGGACCGCGCCCTTCAAATTCATCACTGGCAAGCACGGTGATATGCTCGCGCAGTTCATCCTCGGTAATGGGCGCATGCTGGGCGAGCGCGGGGCTGATCGCTGGCAGGCATGACAGGGCCAGCACCAATCGGGTGAAATGGTTCATGGCCCGCTGATTGGCGAATTGTCCGCGATCAGGCAAGCGCACCAGCCCGACCATCCCACAGATTTCGACCAACGGCATCAGGACACTCTGGCCAGCGCCGCTATGGGCTGCCCCGAACTGCATGGCTTGCACCCGGATTTGCTTGATTTTGCCCGGCGGGCGGCGCAATCTTTGCAAACGGGACGCCCGATTGCGGCGAGGAGGACTGCCCCATGGAAACTTTTTTGTTGCTGCTCGTCATACTGACGATCCTGTACCTGTTTGCGAGTATCAAGATCGTCCGCCAAGGCTATAATTATACGATAGAATATTTCGGGCGCTTCACCAATGTCGCACGCCCCGGATTCAATTTCTATCCGGCGTTTCTCTATCGCGTGGGCCGCAAGGTGAACATGATGGAGCAGGTGCTCGACATTCCCGGCCAGGAAATCATCACCAAGGACAATGCGATGGTCGCGGTCGACGGGGTGGTGTTCTTCCAGGTGCTCGAAGCAGCCAAGGCGGCCTATGAAGTCTCCGACCTCTACAACGCCATCATGAACATCACGACGACCAACCTGCGTACCGTGATGGGTTCGATGGACCTCGATGAGACCCTGTCCAAGCGCGACGAGATCAATGCCCGGCTGCTGCACGTCGTTGACGACGCGACCTCGCCCTGGGGCATCAAGATCAACCGCGTCGAGATCAAGGACATTCGTCCCCCTGCCGATATCTCCAACGCCATGGCGCGGCAGATGAAGGCAGAGCGCGAAAAGCGCGCCGCCATCCTTGAAGCGGAAGGCCTGCGCGAAGCCGCGATCAAGAAGGCCGAGGGCGAAAAGCAATCGCAGATCCTGCAGGCCGAGGGCCGCCGCGAAGCTGCATTCCGCGATGCCGAGGCCCGCGAGCGCGAAGCCCAGGCCGAAGCGAGCGCCACCCAGATGGTGTCCGAAGCCATCGCCAACGGCAATTCGCAGGCGATCAACTATTTCGTCGCGCAAAAATATGTCGAGGCCATCGAGAAATTCGCACGCTCGCCCAATGCCAAGACCATTTTGTTCCCGGTCGAGGCGACCCAGCTGATCGGAACGCTGGGCGGCATTGGCGAACTGGCGCGCGATGCCTTTGGCTCCAGCCCGACACCGCCTGCCGCGCCCCCGGCAGCGCCGCGCCGCCGCCCGCAACCCTTTGGCAACGGACCTGAAGGACAGGGATGATGATCGACCTCTGGGCCGAACTGGTCGGGGCGGAGAATCACTGGAAATGGCTGAGCCTGGCGGTGCTGCTGGGACTGGCGGAACTGGTGGTGCCGGGCGTATTCCTCATCTGGATCGCCGCCGCCGCCGCGCTTGTCGGTGTCATCACGCTGATCCTCGGCGTTCCCGTCGAGGCACAGCTGCTGCTGTTCGCAATCCTGTCGGCCGGGGCGGTCTATGCGGGCCGCCGCTGGTATCGCGACAACCCCATCGACAGCGAGGACCCGCTGCTCAATGACCGGACAACGCGAATGATCGGGCAGATTGTCGAAGTGGTCGAGGATGTGACCGAGACCGGCGGCCGGGCGAAGGTCGGCGATTCGGTCTGGCCGGCACGCGGCCCCGCCCTTTCGGCGGGCACCAGGGCACGCATCGCGGCGGTCAAGGACGGAGTGATCTCGCTGGAGGCGGTAAGCTGAGGCGCATTCAGTTCGCGTATGGCTGAGCAGACTGCCCGAACAATACTGGCTCGTCGCCGCTAGCCCAGGGTTTCAGGCGAACCATCGCACTGGCGAACAATGCCGAGGCGAGATGCCGGTCCAGCCATGTGCGCAACGCAGGCACGGGCAATGCGCTGAACCATTCGCGATCGACATGCGCGAATTGCCTGACAAAGGGCATGATCGCCATATCGGCCAGCCCTCTGCCTGATCCGCACAAATTCTGGTTTTTCGCAAGCCGGTCTTCCAGACGGTTCAGGAATTCAACGCCCCTTGCCCGGTGCAAATGCGCATCCGATCCATGCCGTTCGGGATATTTGTAGCGATCAAGATCATGTTTGAACGGACCGTCATTGGCGGCGATCAGATCATCATCGGAGCGTTCCAGCCAGCCCTCCGGATCGCTCTTTTTCAGCGCCCAGCGCGCAATATCGATACTCTCGTCAATGACCCTCCCGTCGGCCAGAACCAGCACCGGCACCGTCGCTTTGGCCGACGCCTCGGCAAGTTCGGGCGGCTTGGCGGAGAGCTTGACCTCGCGAATGATGCAGCATGTCCCGCTGGCGAGCAGCGCCATGCGCGCGCGCATGGCATAGGGGCAGCGGCGGAAACTGTATAATATTGGAGTTTCCGCCATGCCGCCGTCAGCCTGATCGAAAATCAGTGCAGGTTGGTATTATTTGCTGAGCTTGCCGACCATCCCCATCAGGTCGTCGAGCGGATTGCCGTCGCCATCCATATCGAGCATCGATGCAAGGCCGCCCAGACCGCCACCGCTGGCCGATTTCTTGCCGCCGCCCAGCAATCCGCCGAGCAGGCTGCCCAGTCCGCCGCCGCCAGACTGCTTGGCCGATCCGCCACCGGCCTGGTTGGCCATATAGCCCGCCACCAGCATGGAAAGCATTGGCAGCATCTTCTTGAGGATCGAAGGATCGACTCCGGTCTGCTCCGCTGCCTTGCCCGCGACCGAGCGGCTCACATCCTTCGATCCGAAAATCTGGCCGAGAATTTCATTGCCCTTGCCGACATCGGTCGGCCCTGAGGACACCACATTCTTGAGCAGATCGCCCCCGCCAAGGCCGCCGATCATGCCGACCAGGTCACCAATGCCGCCGCTGCCCTGCGCATTTTTCTTGAAGCCACCCATGATCGCCGGGAGCAGCGCCTCTGCTCCTGACTTGGCGACGGACTTGTCGACGCCCAGTTCGCCCGCGATCGATTCAAGCCCGCCCGATTTCTGAATAATATCCATGATATCCATGCCGATTTCCCCTGCCATTATGACGGCGCCGGTTGAGCGCCGCCCTGATCCACTGCACTCGGCGACCATAGCGGCACAGTGCCGAAAGGTCCATTGACGCTGCACAGCAAGATGAAGCCGAAAATTTCCTGTCGCCCCCGTTTTGCAACAAAGCCCTGTTAGGCTATGCTTGGAAAACCAGCAGGAGAAAGCAGATGGGAATTTTCAGCAGCATCAAGAATGCCATTTTCGGCAAGGATGAAAAGGAAGCCCCGAAAACGGCCGAGAAACCGGCAATCCCGATGACCCAGGCGGCGCCCGCCAAGGCCAGCATCGTGGTCGTCGATGTCGAGGAACTGATGGAAGCGAAAGCCGCCGCATCGAGCCAGAAGCTCAACTGGCGCACCTCCATCGTCGATCTGATGAAATTGCTCGATCTCGATTCCAGCCTCGCCAATCGCAAGGAGCTGGCCGAGGAACTGGGCTATACTGGCGCCAAGGACGGAAGCGCGGAAATGAACATCTGGCTGCACAAGGCAGTGATGCGCGAACTTGCCAAAAATGGCGGAAAAGTCCCCGCCGAACTGATCGACTGACGCGGCATCATCCGGCTGAAGAGATATCCGGCGGGACATGGCTACGACGCGCAGCGACGGAGAATAATCGCTCCTTGCTGTAGAAGCGGAGCGGCCAGTCCCTCCGGCCTTCCGGGGCCTGCAACAGCCCGTTGACCAGCACCAGCAGGTCCGCATCTGCGCGCATGCGCTGCAGATAGCTGCGAACCCCGGCAATATAGCACTGGGTTATCGTCTCATGATAACCCTGATGGTCGTCATTGACCCCGCCCACACTCTCATTGAAGCGCCGGATAATGGCGGGCAGATCGCGCTCGGGCGCGATATCGGGCCTTTCGCGAATCAGCCAAAGGCAGGCGGCGAGATGCGCTTCGTGTGTCCAGTCCTCGCGCGTCAGTTCACAAGCGAGCAGCCCCTCGCCCAGCCGGACAATCTCGGCAGGATCGGCAAAGAGGCGCGGTTCGTATTTTTCAGTTTCGGTCATGATCGGGCTTTCGGAAAATTCCGGCCCGATCAGATCGGGCCCTATCAGGCGGTGGCGACGGCCTGTTGTCGGCCAGGTGCTGCCTGTTTCACCGCTTCGTCGACATGACTCTCAAACTCGGTGAAATTGTCGATGAACAGTTGCACCAGCTTTTGCGCGGTGGCGTCATATTCCACAGGGTCCGCCCAGGTAGAGCGCGGATCGAGAATCGCGCTGTCCACGCCATCGACGCTTACGGGCACCTCGAAACCGAAATTGGGATCGATGCGGAATTCCGCCTGGTTGAGACTGCCATCGAGCGCGGCATTCAGCAGTGCGCGAGTCGCCTTGATCGGCATGCGCTTGCCAACGCCATATTTGCCGCCGCTCCAGCCGGTATTGACCAGCCAGCAGGTGACGCCACCCTTGGCGATCCGCTCCTTGAGCAGATTGCCATACACGCTGGGGTGGCGGGGCATGAAAGGCGCACCAAAACAGGTAGAGAAGGTCGCCTCAGGCTCGGTAACCCCGATCTCCGTGCCGGCAACCTTGGCGGTATAGCCAGACAGGAAATGATACATGGCCTGTTCCGGGGTCAGCCGCGAAATCGGGGGCAGAATGCCGAACGCATCGGCGGTCAGCATGATCAGGTTGCGCGGCACCGGACCCATATTCTCGGCAGAGGTATTGGGGATGAAATCAATCGGATAGGCGCCACGGGTGTTTTCGGCGAGGCTGTTGTCGTCCAGATCGAGCAGACGGGTTTCGGGATCGATCACGACATTTTCAAGCACGGTGCCAAAACGTTTCGTGGTCGCGAAAATTTCCGGTTCCGCCTCAGGGTCGAGCCGGATCAGCTTGGCATAGCAACCGCCCTCGAAATTGAACACGGCGCTGTCGGACCAGCCATGCTCGTCATCGCCGATCAGCGTGCGGCTGGCGTCCGCCGAAAGCGTGGTCTTGCCGGTTCCGGAAAGGCCAAAGAAGATAGCGGTGTCGCCATTCGGGCCGATATTGGCCGAACAGTGCATCGGCATCACCGAATCCTTGGGCAACAAATAGTTGAGCAGGCTGAACACCGATTTCTTCATTTCACCGGCATAGGCGGTGCCGCCGATCAGGATCAGCTTTTCGGTAAGGTTCACCGCGATAACCGTTTCCCCGCGCGTTCCATGACGGGCCGGATCAGCGCGGAAGCTGGGCAGATCGATGATCGTATATTCGGGCACGAACGCGCTCAGCTCCGCCTCTGTCGGGCGCACCAGCATGGTGCGGATGAACAGGTTATGCCAGGCCAGCTCGTTGATGATGCGGACATGGACGCGATGTTCGGGTTGCGATCCGCCGAACAGATCCTGCACATACAGCTTGTCGCGATCGGCAAGCGCCGCGATGAAATCGGCCTTGAGCGCGGCGAAATTCTCCGGTGTCATCCCGACATTGGTCTTGCCCCACCAGACATTATTCTCGGTTTCGGCGTCACGCACGATGAACTTGTCAGAGGCTGAACGGCCAGTGTGCTTGCCAGTTGCAACCACCAGCGGCCCTTCGGCGGCCAGAACACCCTCGCTATTGCACAGTGATTCTTCAACCAGACGGGCCGTGCCCAGGTTCCAGTTAATCTGTGCGGAAGTCGAAAATCCCTGATTTTCGAGCGAGATAGCTGAATGGATGGTCACGTGCCTGGTCCTCTGATCCTTGTTGCCCGGTTATTGCGCTGGTCGGGCCGACGCGCGCTCCGCATAGTCAACCGGCGACTGTTCGTCAAACCGCGCTATCCACAATTTCGGCGCGACATTGCCGCAGCGTTGCCATGCCCCTATTTACCGGGCTATTGCACCGGCGGCCGGGCATGATTTTACCGGCGGGACAAAGGATAGCATTACTGCATGTCAGCCACCATCGCCCTTGTCGACGATGACAGAAATATCCTTACGTCGGTGTCCATTGCGCTGCAGGCCGAGGGTTTTGTGACGCGCATCTATACCGATGGCGAAACCGCGCTGAAGGCCATTGTCGATAATCCGCCCGATCTTGCCCTGTTCGACATCAAGATGCCACGGATGGACGGGCTTGAGCTGCTCCGCCGGGTGCGCGAACACAGCGCCGTACCGGTCATATTCCTTACCTCGAAGGACGAGGAACTGGACGAGGCGCTGGGCCTGGCCATGGGCGCGGACGACTATATCACCAAGCCCTTTTCACAGCGCCTGCTGATTGCGCGTATCAAGGCGATATTGCGGCGCAGCGAGCTGATGCGCGCCAGCGACAGCGACAAGCCGGTCGAACAGAGCGAACCCATGATACGTGGATCTCTGGCCATGGACACGGCACGGCATATGGTCAGCTGGAAGGGCGAAAAGGTCACCCTGACCGTAACCGAATTTCTGATCCTGGAGGCGCTCGCCAATCGTCCCGGCGTGGTCAAGAGCCGCAACCAGCTTATGGATGCCGCCTATCAGGACGATGTCTATATCGACGACCGCACCATCGACAGCCACATCAAGCGGCTGCGCCGCAAGTTCCGCGAAGCCGATCCCGAATTTTCCGCAATCGACACTCTTTATGGCGCCGGATACCGATTCTCCGAAGAGCCCTGACGAGGATCTGACCCTCAAATGGTCCAGCCGGGTTTCGCTGACATCGCGAATCCTGGCGGTGAACATATTCGCCATCGCGATCCTGGCGGGCAGCTTCTTCTATCTCGACAGCTATCGCACGCGGATCGCCGACGAGCGGCTGGAACAGGCAAGGCAATCGGTCTGGCAAATCGCCCGCGCCGCATCGCGAATAGATTCGCCGGAGCGCGAGGCCATGCTGCTGGAGATCGGCAAGCGCAACCGGACAAGGCTGCGCATCTATAATGCCAGCGGCAAGCTCGGCTTTGACAGCTTTGCCGCCGCGCCGCCATCCTATGAACTGCGCGACCCGGACAGCGAACCATGGCGGCGCCATGCAGCCCGCTTTCTCGATCGCGGCATCGACTTTGTCGTCCGAGCGCCCGACGTCGAACAATTCTCCGAACCGGCCAAGGATGTACTCGACGCATGGCCCGAAGCGGTTACGGCGGCGTCATCGAACCAGCCGACCGCGACCTTTCGCTATGCCGATGACCGGACCCCTGTGGTCAGCGCAGCCGCGCGCATATCGCGCAACCAGGGCACAATCCTGATGACCTATAATGCCCGCGACATTACCCGGATCGTGCGCGCCGAACGCTTCAACCTCTCGATCATCATCCTCATCACCACGCTCGTCTCGGTACTGCTGTCGCTGTTCCTGGCACGCACCATCGTCCGTCCGCTGCGACGGCTTGCCAGCGCAGCGATGCGGGTGCGGCTGGGCCGCGCGCGCGAAGTGGTTGTGCCCCGCCTGCCCTCGCGCCGCGACGAAATCGGCCTGCTCGCCCGGTCATTGTCGGACATGAGCATGGCGCTTCGCCAGAAGATCGATGCAACCGAAGCCTTTGCCGCCGATGTCAGCCATGAAATCAAGAACCCGCTGGCATCGCTGCGTTCGGCGCTCGACGGGCTGAAGTCGGTCAAGGATGACAATCTGCGCGAGCAATTGCTGGATGTGGCCTGCAATGACGTCCTCAGGCTCGACCGGCTGATCACCGACATTTCAGAGGCTTCGCGTGTCGATGCCCAGCTGACCCGGATCAAGTTCGAATCGCTCGATCTCGGCGAAATGATCGAAAATCTGCTCCGGAGCCGCGAGGCCGCCGATCTCAACCGCGGATGCGAAATCGCCTTTGCCCGCCCGCGCAAGGGGGTGGCGACGATATCGGGAGAAGGAACGCGTATCGAACGGGTCATCAACAATCTGCTCGACAACGCCGTGTCATTCTCGCCCAGCGGCGGGATCGTGCAGATATTCGCGACCCGGACCGGTAATGTCATCAACATCAGGGTTGTCGATGAAGGCCCCGGCGTTCCCGACAGCGAGCGCGAAATGATCTTCCGCCGCTTCCACTCGGTACGCCCCGAGGATGAGAGCTTTGGCGAGCATAGCGGCCTTGGCCTTGCCATCGCCCGCACCATTATCGAAGGTCATCATGGTAGCATTACCGTGCGCGACCGCGATGATGGCCAGCAAGGTGCCTGTTTCGAGATATTGCTGCCGGTCGCCAGGGACGATGGCGCGGACAATGCCACGCCAGCGCGATGACCGGCGGTCCGTCATTGCAAACCCTGTTCGCGGCGAGCGCCATCGCCATCGGGGATCGCGCAATGCTGATCACCGGACCATCGGGCATCGGCAAATCGGAGCTGACGCTTGCCCTGGTCGACCGGGGTGCGAACCTGATCGGCGACGACCAGGTCATGCTTACGCGCGATGAAATTTCGAACAGCGGCACGCTGTTGGCATCGCCCGCCCCCAATATCGAAGGACAGCTGGAGGTGCGCAATCTGGGCATCCTGCCCTGCCCTTCCCGGCGGGACGTGCCGGTCGCGCTGGTGCTGGCGCTCGATCCCGATGCACCGCGCTGGATCGACAAAGCCGGACAGATCGAATTGCTGGGAATGGCAATTCCGATGATCCGGCTGACCCCGAATGGGACGGTGCTGCCAATCAAGGCGGAATGGGCGTTGCAACATTATGGCCAGAAGTTCTAGGGTCTGCGGGGATACATCACACGGCCACGGCCGGTGTCGGGAAACGGTCAGTCCAAGGAGTGAGGACAAAGAACATGCTGGCATATTCAAGGACGAACGACGCGGGAATGGCCGTTTCCCGCCCGGCCCCTTCGGGGTTCGGCCCGGATCGGCTCGGGCGGCGTTGCTCGCGCTCGACAGACGTCCAGTCTGCCTTCGCTCTCGCTCCTGCCCCGCGCCGATCCGGGTCACGAACCGTGGCTCGTGCAATGCATCCCCACAGACCCTAGAGAGCCGGTTATCCAAGGAAACGCCAGAGATTCTGGCAATTAAAGCCCTGGCGACAACCTCCCAATTGCGTGACATGGACGGGACTGAATCTTTGGCAAGCGAGGCGGACAGCACGGACAGCGACAATGCGCCGGATCACCCGTCCGGCCCTGTCAAGAATGTCATGCTCGTCACCGGGCTGTCCGGTGCCGGCAAGACTACCGCGCTCAAGACGCTGGAGGATATGGGCTGGGAGGCCATTGACAATTTTCCGATCCGCCTGCTTGCCCGCCTGATCGATACGCCGCAACCACTGGGCCGCGAAGACAGCGAACAGCCCATGGCCATCGGATTTGATTGCCGCACGCGCGGCTTCGATCCCGACGAAATCATCCGCCGCATCAAGAAGATGCAGAAGGACGGTCGCTATGCGATCACCATGCTGTTCCTCGATTGTGCGGGGGCAGAGCTTGAGCGGCGCTACAATGAAACCCGGCGCAAGCATCCGCTGGCGCTCGACCGGCCGGCTTCGGCAGGCATTGCCGAGGAACGCGGCCGCCTTCAGCCCCTGCGTCGCTGGGCCGAAAATGTCATCGACACCACGCCGCTGTCCAGCAATGACCTGCAAAAGCTGATCCGCGAACGCTTTGGTCACGACCAGGCAAGCCGTACCACCATCACGCTTACCAGTTTCGGCTTTGCACGCGGCATGCCGCCCAGTGCCGATCTGGTCTTTGACATGCGGTTCCTGCGCAACCCGCACTGGGACGACAGGCTGCGGCCGATGACGGGCCTCGACGATGCCGTTGGTGCATTCGTCCACGAGGACCCCGCTTATGAAGGCGGGATCGAGCGAATTGCTTCACTGCTTGAGTTCCTGCTGCCCCGCTATCAGGCGGCGGGAAAGGCCTATGTCAACATCGCCATCGGATGTACCGGTGGCCGCCATCGCTCCGTCTATGTCACCGAACAGCTCAGCAAGCGCTTGCACGACGCGGGCTTTTGTCCCACTGTCGAACATCGCAACCTGACATCGAGGCCGGTAGACGCATTTGAAGGACAGCCGGGCCGGGCGCCAGCCGGACGCAATAATCAGGATCAAGACATTTCGTGACCAAGACTGAATCCATGATCGGCCTCATACTCGTTACCCATGGCCGCCTTTCCGAAGAATTCCTTGTCGCGATGGAACATGTCGTGGGCAAACAGCAGAATATCGTCACCATCTGCATCGGCCCGCATGACGATATGGAAGAGCGCCGCAGCGAAATCGCCAGCGCCATCGATCAGGTCGACAGCGGCAAGGGCGCGATCATCCTGACCGATCTGTTCGGCGGCACTCCCTCCAATCTTGCCATATCCCTGCTTGAGGCAGGACGTGTCGAGGTGATTGCCGGGGTCAACCTGCCGATGCTCATCCGGCTGGAGGGCGCACGCAAGGTGATGAACGTGCGCGACGCGGTGGCGGCGGCGCGCGAGGCCGGACAGAAATATATCTCGGTTGCGTCCGAACTGCTAGGCCAGGAAGGATGAGCGGATTGTGCGAAGAGGTGTTGGTCACCAATGCACGCGGCCTGCACGCCCGCGCCAGCGCCAAGTTCGTCACCGCCGTATCGCGCCTGCCCGAAGGCCTGACGGTCACGGTCGCCAAGGATGAAAACCAGGTCACGGGCAGCTCGATCATGGGCCTGATGATGCTCGGCGCGGCGCGCGGCGACACCATCCGCATCTGCGTCGCCGGTGACGGATCGGAAACGGCGCTCAAGAAACTGGTCGGCCTTGTCATGGATGGCTTTGGCGAGGACTGATCCGATGGGCGATCATCGCCGCGAAATTACCGGTTTTTCCAATCCCGTGGTCAAGGCGGCGCGCGCCTTGCGCGAGAAAAAGCTGCGGCGGCGCGAGGGGCGGTTCCTGGCCGAAGGGCTGAGGCTGCTGACCGAGGCGCGCGAAGCGGGCGTGCTGCCCGTCCAGCTGTTCATGGCCTCCGGACGCGATCCCCATCCGCTGGCCGATATTCTTGAGCAGGAAGTTCTGGCCAATGGCGGAACGGTTTTCGAAACCAGCAGCGACATTCTGGGCAAGATATCCGGCAAGGAAAATCCCCAGGCGCTGGTCGGCATTTTTGACGATCTTTCGCTCGACCTGGGCAGGCTTGACCGGTCCAGCGCCCCGATATGGCTGGTCGCCCAGTCACTGCGCGACCCCGGCAATCTGGGCACCATGCTGCGCACCGGCGATGCCGTAGGCGCGGGCGGCCTGATTCTAATTGATCAGTGCGTCGATCCCTTTTCGGTGGAAGCGGTGCGCGCCAGCATGGGGGCGATTTTCACCCAGCAGATCGCGCATGCCAGCTGGGACCGCTTCCTGTCATGGCTGCGCGAAGGGCCGGGCGAACTGGTCGGCACCAGCCTCAATACCGACATGGATTATCAGCAGCTTCGCTATGGCGCGCCCAGCTTCATTCTGGTCGGCAATGAAGCACAGGGCCTGCCTGCCGACTATGAGGCGGCGTGCGATCATCTGGTCAAAATGCCGATGCGCGGCAAGGCCGATAGCCTGAACGCGGCGATTGCCTGTGCGGTAATGGCCTATGAGGTGCTGAACCAGCAGCGCCGGGCCTAGAGCGCGTTCGGTTTTGATTGAATCAAAACCTGCGCTCTATGCTCTTGTTTTACCGTATTTTCCGAGTCGTCAGATGTATCCATCTGACTTGAAAATACTCTAGTCGCATCGCCCCGAACGGCCGTTCATCGCGCCGCCAGCATGGGTCTGCTATTGGCAGCGCCATGAAAATCGCATCCTTGCTCGCCCCTGCCCTGTTCCTGGCACTCACCGCCTGTCCGCCGCCACAATCGGTCGGCGAAGCCGCAGAACCGGATGAAAGCTATCGCGCACTCGGCACCGAACCGGGCTGGCTGCTGACGATCACCGATAGCGAGCTGCGCTATGAGGGCAATTATGGCGAAACCCGCATTGCCGTTCCCAAACCCGAGGGTCGGCCCAGCTTCAATGGCTGGCGCTATGTTACCGACCGGCTGACCGTGGACATCACCCACAGCCCGTGCAGTGACGGGATGAGCGACCGCCGCTATGCCGACACCGTGCTGATCAGTGCCGATGGTGTGGATTATCATGGCTGTGGCGGTGCTGCCCTTCCCCCTGAAAGTCTGGACGACACCCATTGGGCGATTATCACCATCGATGGTGAGCCGACCGCATCTGAACGCGCCGCAGAGCTGCATTTCAGCCAAGGCAGGATCAGCGGATCGGCAGGATGCAACCGCATGTCGGGCAGTTATCAGGTCGAGGAAAACCGCCTGAAAACAGGACCGCTGGCGATGACGCGCATGGCCTGTATCGGTCCGGTTGCGGGTCAGGAAAATGCGCTTGTCGCGATTCTGGGCAATACACCCGCAATCCGCTACACCCCCGAGGGCCGCATGCTGCTGTCCGGAGGCGATCACAGCGCTGTGCTGGAGCAGATTTTCTAGCCGTCTGGATAGATCGCTTCGGTAAAATACAGCCCGTCGGGCGGCGCATTGAAACCCAGCGCGCTGCGATCGCGCGCCTCCAGCGCCAGCCTCAAATCATCGGCTGACCATTTGCCGCGCCCGACCAGCATCAGGCACCCCACCATCGAACGCACCTGATGGTGCAGAAAGGAGCGTGCCTCCGCACGAATCTCTATCTCGCCGTCATGACGCGACACATCCAGCCGGTCGAGCGTCTTGACCGGGCTTTGCGCCTGGCAATGCGCCGAACGAAAGGTCGTGAAATCATGGCAGCCGACCAGATGCTGCGCGGCGCGGTGCATCGCATCGGCATCAAGATCGACCGCGACCTGCCAGGCACGGCCGGCATCCAGCGCCAGCGGCGCGCGGCGATTGACGATGCGATAGAGATAGCGCCTGCCGATACATGAAAAACGCGCATGCCAATCATCGGGCACGGTTTCGCAGGCGATAACCGCTATCGGTTCAGGGCGCAGGCGCGCATTCACGCCCTCCATCAGCCGAAAGGCGGTCAGCGGCTTTTCCACATCGACATGTGCACGCATCGCCAGCGCATGAACCCCCGCATCGGTGCGCCCGGCGGCATGCAGGGTGACATCCTCGCCGGTAATCGCGCCAACCGCTTCCTCGACATGCTGCTGGATGCTGGGGCCGTGCGCCTGCCGCTGCAGCCCCATATAGGGCGCACCGTCATATTCCAGCGTCAGCGCAAACCGGGTCATGAAAGCATGGTGCCTGCCGGAATGCTGTTGCCGCGCAGAAATTCATCGAGCGCCATTTTCGGCTTGCCCGCTCGCTGGACCAGGACGGGCCGCACAGCACCCTCACCACAGGCTATGCCCAGCCTGTCATCAATGACGGTGCCCGCCGCCCCGCTGCCATCAATGCACTCGGCAGCATGGACGCGATAGCGCTGCCCGTCATGTTCGAAAAACGCGCCGGGCCATGGATTAAAAGCGCGAACCTGTCGCTCGACCTCTTCCGCCCCGGCACTGAAATCGAGCCGCGCTTCATGCTTTCCGATCTTTGCAGCATAGGTCACGCCATGATCGGGCTGAACCATTGGCGGATAGCCCGATATGTTCTCGAGCACCGCAACCATCAGTTCCGCACCCGTCTGGGCTATTTCACCGGTCAGGTCGCCCGCCGTCTTGCCATTGACCGGCGTTTCGCGCTTGGCCAGCATCGGCCCGGTATCGAGCCCTGCCTCCATCTGCATGATGGTCACTCCCGTCATCTCGTCACCGGCAAGGATCGCGCGCTGCACCGGCGCCGCACCGCGCCAGCGCGGCAGCAGCGAACCGTGAACATTGAGGCACCCCAGACGCGGCAGGTCGAGAATCGCCTGGGGAAGGATCAGGCCATAGGCCGCGACCACGGCGGCATCGGCGTTATGGGAGGCAAAGACCTGCTGCGCCTCATCGCTGCGCAGCGTTTGCGGCGTATGCACATCCAGCCCCAGCTGGCCTGCGCACAGCTGCACGGCGGAGGCCTGCAGCTGCTTGCCGCGACCGGCAGGACGCGGCGGCTGGCAATAGACCGCCACAATCTCGTGCCCCGCGCCGTGCAGAGCGCGCAGTGTCGGGACGGCAAAGTCCGGTGTTCCCATGAATATCAGACGCATCAGCGTTCGGACCCTATTTCCTTTGACAGCTGGCAGTCCCATCCCCCGGGACAGGCCACTGGAGCGCATTCGGTATTGGCAGCGGCAAAACCCGGCGCTCCATATCCTTTCATTGCCGCATTTTCCATGTTGTCAGATGTTTCCATCCGGCCTGGAAATGCTCTAGTGGTCGCCCCATGGCATCGCAAGAGATTGAAGAGCTGGCCTCGGCGCTGGCCCGGCTCCCCGGGCTTGGCCCCCGTTCGGCACGACGCGCGGTCCTCCACCTGCTCAAGAAGCGCGAAACCGCGCTTGATCCGCTGGTCGAGGCGATGGACCGGGTGCGCCGCAAGCTCTCCGTCTGCACGATTTGCGGCAATGTCGATACGCACAACCCCTGCGGTATCTGTACCGACACGCGCCGCGATGACCGTGCCCTGTGCGTAGTGGAGGAAGTATCCGATCTCTGGGCGCTGGATCGTTCCCGGCTGTTTCTCGGTCGCTATCATGTGCTCGGCGGGCGGCTATCGGCGCTGGATGGCGTCAGGCCGGAGGATCTGGGCATCGCCAGCCTGGTCGATCGCGTCGCGGCGGGCGGGATTGACGAGGTGGTGCTGGCGATGAACGCGACGCTCGAGGGGCAGACGACCGCACATTACATCGCCGAACGGCTGGAGAAATACCCGGTCCGCCTGACCCAGCTGGCCCATGGCCTGCCAATGGGCGGCGAACTCGATTATCTGGACGAAGGCACGCTGGCCCAGGCGCTGCGCGCCCGCCGCCCGATGGCCTGAGCCGGTCCGGGGCTTAGTCACCTCCCCTGGGCAACAATTGCGCCGGTCATCTTGACCCCCATCCGGCCAGCGCCTATTTTTGCACGCATGGCCATACTCCCGATCCTAGAAGTGCCCGATCCGCGGCTCAAAACCGTATCCCGTCCTGTCGAGGCATTTGACGACGAACTGAAGACGCTGGTGTCCGACATGTTCGAGACAATGTACGATGCGCCCGGCATCGGCCTTGCCGCGATCCAGGTGGGCGTGCCGCTGCGCGTGCTGGTCATCGATCTTCAGGAACCGGCGCCGCATAATCACGATCATGGCGAACATTGCGATCACGATCACGGGGTGATCAACGATCCCCGCGTGTTCATCAATCCGGTGCTGGTCGATCCCTCGCCCGAATTGTCGGTCTATAGCGAAGGCTGCCTGTCGGTGCCCGATCAATATGCCGAGGTCGAGCGCCCCGCCAGCGTGACCGTGCGCTGGCATGATCTTGATGGAAACCAGCATCAGGAAGAATTGACGGGATTGCTCGCGACCTGCCTCCAGCATGAAATGGACCATCTGGAGGGCATATTGTTCATCGATCACCTGTCGCGCCTCAAGCGGCAGATGGTGCTGAAAAAGCTCGACAAACAGCGCAAGGCTGCTGCCTGACCGCAGCGCACCGCTCCCGAAACCGGCGCGACGTGGCGCGCCGCGCCACGAACTGCTGCAATCCACATTGCCATGGGTGCCCGGCTGCGCTAGGTTCTCCATTCGTTCCGCATGGAGGTGGCGCGCATGAGCGCTGAAATGACCTTTGCCCTGATCGCGATTATCGCCCTGCTGCTTGGCCTTGGTCTTGGCTGGTGGCTGGGCGGGCGTCCCGTCGCCGATGCGCGGCAGGAGCGCGAAGAAGCCGAAGCAAAGGCGGAGGCGTTGTCCGAAAAGTTCAATGCCGCCATCCGCGACCTTGCCGCCGCAAGCGAACGGGCCCAGCGCAGCGATGAGCTTGCAAACCGGCTGGAAGCGCTGCGCACCGAGCGCGAGATGCTGATGGCGGACAATGCGGCGCTGAAGGCCGATGCGGTCAATCACGACAAGCAGCTGAGGCAATTGATCGAGGCACGCGAAGCGCTGAGCGCGCAATTCAGCGAGGTTGGCGGCAAGCTGCTCGGCGAGGCGCAAAAGGCGTTTCTGGAAAATGCCGACCGGCGCTTTGCCCAGTCCGAAGAAAAAAGCGAGGCGCGGCTCAAGACCTTGCTCGATCCTGTGGGCGAGAAGCTGCGGGCCTATGAGGAAAGCGTTCGCAAGATCGAGGATGAGCGCAAGGCCGCCTATTCGGGCGTGCTGGCGACCATTGAACAGGTGCGGATGGGCCAGGAGCGGGTTCAGGCCGAGGCTTCGCGCCTGGTCAACTCGCTGCGCAACGCGCCCAAGGCGCGCGGGCGCTGGGGCGAACAGCAGTTGCGCAACGTGCTGGAGAGCTGCGGGCTGGCCGAACACACCGATTTCCGGATGGAGGCGAGCGTCGACACCGATGATGGCCGCCTGCGCCCCGATGCGATCATCCGCGTGCCGGGCGGCCAGTCGCTGGTCGTCGATGCGAAGGTATCGCTCAACGCCTATCAGGACGCTTTTTCAGCCGATGACGATGATTCGAGGAAGATCGCGCTGGCGTCGCATTGCCAGTCGATGCGCACGCACATCGACGGCCTGTCGCGCAAGGCATATTGGGACCAGTTCGAGGATGCGCCCGATTATGTCATCATGTTCGTGCCCGGCGAACATTTCCTGGCCGCTGCTCTGGAGCATGACGCGGCGCTTTGGGATCATGCCTTTGACAAGAAGGTTTTGCTGGCGACACCGACCAATCTGGTGGCCATTGCCCGCACCGTTGCCAGCGTCTGGCGGCAGGAGGGGCTGGAGCGCGAAGCCAAGCAGATCGGCGCATTGGGCAAGGAAATGTACGACCGGCTGGCGGTATCCGCCGAACATCTCAAGCGCATGGGTGCCGGGCTGAACAATGCGGTCGGGAATTACAACCGGTTCGTTGGCAGCTTTGAGCGCAACGTGCTGAGCACCGGACGGCGCTTTGCCGAACTCAATATCGAGACCGGCAAGCGCGAGCTGGAAGAAGTGCCGATGGTTGATATTCTGCCGCGCTATGGCCAGAATGAGACCGATGAGCAATCTTCCGGTGACCCGACAGACAGCGACATGCAGGATGCCGCCGAATAACAGGACAGGCCTGATGGCGCTGGGCTCACTGGCCCTGTGCGCAATGATTGCCGGCTGCTCATCCCAGCCGGAACCGCCGCCGCCCGGTGCCAGGGAAATTGCCGAGGAGGCCAAAAGCAAGGGCCCGGCGGAAATTCCCGGGCTTGCCGTACCGCCGGAGAACAAGTGCGGAGACCTGCCGGGCTTTGGCGACTATCTGCGCAATTTGCGGACGGCGGCCAAGATCCGCTCATCCGAAAAGCTGATGAAGCTGCTCGATCCGGATATTCTGCTCGACTTCGGCGGCGGTGGCGGGCTTGCCGAATTTCAGGAACGCTGGATGGCCGACCCGGAACGCCAGCAACAATTCTGGGACGAGTTGCAGCAAATACTGGTGCTGGGTTGTGCCGAACAGGAAGGAGCGGCAGCGATCCCCTATTATTTCTGGTCGCTGCCTGACAATGTCGATTCCTTTATGGCGATGATACCGCTCAACGCACAGGTACCGCTGCGCAAATCGCCTTCGGATGACGCCGAAATCATTGGCGAGCTGCATTGGAACGTGCTGCTCGCCCAGGTTTCGGACGATCCCGAAAATGCCGACTGGCATTCGGTCACGACCATTGCAGGGGACGAAGAAGCAGTCAGCGGCTGGGTCGCGGCTCGCGATGTCCGCAGCGTTCTTGACTATCGCGCGATCTTCAACCGCGATGATCGTGGCGTCTGGCACATGACCGCGTTCATCGCCGGAGACTAAGCGGACACGTTTGGGCAAGACCTGCACAAGGTGACAGCCTGCCTGCCATACCCCGCCATTTTACCCCCTGGATCGTCCGGCATCCTGCCCCTGTAACGGGCGGATTGGCCCGTTCCGGATGGTTATCGCCTTGTTAACCATAACCTGATTTGGTAACTTTCTTTCTTGGGCGCGCAAAAAAGTGCGCTCAAATAAGGAGGTTTTATGGCAAAGCGTACCAAAAAACCGGCCCGTGGCATCTGGGATTGGATCATAGGTGGCAACTGGGGCTGATATAAAAGTCCAATGACTTCAACTGAATAGCCCCGGCTCTGCCGGGGCTATTTTCATTTGGGGCAGGAATGCGGCGAATTGGTTAATTTGCCAGAATCGGCCTGTCAGATACACCGCAACCGATTCGGATTATCGTTGTAATTCAACGACTTTAATGGTTAATTTTCGTTGTTTGTTCAACACAGAAATTAACCTTTGGCATCCGCCAGCGCTCCCGGACAACCAGGTTCACGGTAACATCACCGGAAAAATAATGCCCTGGATCAGCGCCCCTGAAAGCGCGGCTTGCGCTTTTCGAGGATCGCATCAATCGCCTCGCGATGATCGTCCTGCTGCTGCAGAACGCCCTGCCAGATCGCCGCCTGGTCGAGATGCTCTGCCAGCGTCACATCGCGCGCATCCTTCAGCAGCCGTTTCGACTTGCGGATAGCCGCAGGCGGGAATTGCGCGACCATCGCCGCCAGCTGACTGGCGCGGTCCATGAGCGCGTCATGCGCGACCACTTCGGAGACCAGCCCGTAATGCTCCGCCTTGGCGGCATCGATGAACTCGCCGGTCAGCAGCATCTGTGCCGCGCGCGCCATGCCGATAGTGCGCGGCAGCAGCCAGGCCCCGCCATCGCCTGGGATGATCCCTACCCGCAAAAAGCTCTCTGCGAACACCGCCTTGTCAGACGCGATGCGGATATCGCACATGGTCGAAAGATCGCAGCCTGCACCAATGGCATGGCCATTGACGGCGGCGATGACCGGCACCGACATGCGGTCCATGACCAGCGGGATGCGCTGGATATGCTCGCGATACCAGCGCTCCAGCTCCAGCGGCGACATGTGCCGCTCGGCTGTCAGTGCCTTGATGTCCTTGATATTGCCGCCTGCGCAAAAGCTCTCGCCCGCACCGGTCAGGATGACGCAGTCGATTTCGGGATCGGCATCGGCGCGTTCCAGCGAGTCGATCAGCGCCGCGATCACTTCCTCGGCCAGCGCATTGCGCGAATCCGGACGGTTGAGGGTGATCGTCGCGATGCGGCCATCCTGCTCGTAGAGCACCGCCGGTCCCTGCCCGCCCTGTTTTTCCCTGGCCAGCTTGTCGGCATAGCCGCCGCCGTGAAACAGCAGCGGGGCCCGGCTGTCATGCTCGAATTCAAGCACCTCGCCGACCATGATAACATGATCGCCACCATCATAGCGGTGGCGCATCGCACAGGTCAGCCGCGCGCTGCAACCATCGAACAGCGGCGGTCCTTCGCCGCCGCCAAATTCCAGACCGGCGAACTTGTCCTCCGCCTTGGACGCAAAATGATTGGCCAGCGGATCCTGATCGGCGGCAAGCACATGCACCGCAAAGGCATCGCTTTGCTCAAAGGCCGCCATGGATCGCGATGTGCGTGCCAGCGACCAGAGGATCAGCGGCGGATCGAGCGACACCGAATTGAAGCTGGAGCAGGTTACCCCGGCTGGAGTGCCGTCACTGGCACGGGTGGTGATGATGGTAACGCCGGTGGCAAACTGGCCAAGGGCATCACGAAACGAGCGCGGATCGAAACTGGGCATGGAGCGGCCTTTAGCCAGATTGTCCGTCAGCTGGCAATCGTCTTTGCTCGCACAATGCAAGACCGCTCCAAAGCTCTCTTACCAGTCTTCGGGCTTGCGCAGGCCGATAAACGCGACCTTGGTGACGCCCGAACGCTTTATCATGGCAATGTCATGCGCAAACAGATCATAACGCGTGCTCGGCGAGACATCGAAGTGCAGCAATGCTTCGGGCTGGCGACGTGCCATCGCGGCAAGCTGGCGCCCCACTTGATCGCGTGACAATTCCCGCCCGTCCCAGAAATGGCGACCGGCGGGATCGACGGTCAGATTATGCACCTCGCGCTCGGCAGCGGTGCCATTGCCCTGGGGCAATTCGACCGGCACCTTGTGTGTCATGATCGGAATGGTCAGGATCAGCATGACCAGCAACACGAGCATGACATCGATCAGCGGCGTGATGTTGATATCGCTGATAACGGCACCAGGCGCGGGACCACGCCGCAGCGCCAGATGGCGCCTGGCAACAACCGTCCGGGAATGGGCAATCATCGAACCTCTCCTCAGCAGTTTGTAATGTTGTAACATTATATCAATCGGCGGCGGGCGGCAAGTTGACGCAAAGGGAAAGCCAGCCGGCAATCCAGAAGACCATGGCATTGGGCGAATTTGCCGCTATGCTGTGGCCCTTGCGCGGCAAGGGGGATGCAGCGGGAGATTCTGGCGACATGAGCAGCGAAATCGATGCGGTCGGCACCATTGCCGAAGGCGCCATGCTAAGCCGTGCGCTTGAAAAACGGGCAGGCGAAGCTGGAACCGATGACTCCGGCCATGGCGAGTGCCTGAACTGCCAGACGGTCCTGACCGGCCCCTATTGCCATGCATGCGGCCAGTCGGCGCATATCCACCGCTCCATTTCGGCCTTCTGGCACGACATATTGCATGGCGTCCTGCATTTTGACGGCAAGTTCTGGCGCACCCTGCCGCTGCTCGCATGGCATCCCGGAAAGCTGACCCGGCGCTATGTCCATGGCGAACGCGCGAGATTCATTTCGCCCATGGCGCTGTTCCTGTTCGCCATCTTCATGATGTTTGCGATCTTCTCCTATGTCGGCTCACCCGATTTTGACGGCAAGGATGTCGTCCACGTCGAAGCACCGGATTCTGTCATGAATGGTGACTGGTCCGCAGGACTTCGCGTGGACGCGGAGGAAATGGACAGGAATATTGCCGAAATGGAGCAGGAACTCGCCGGCCTGCCCGCCAGCGAGGACACAGCCGAGCGCGAGGCGCTGGAGAAAGAGATCAGCGACGCGAAGCGCGAGCGCAACGGCATGAGCTATGCAATGGGCCAGTTTGCAAAATATCCCGATGTTCAGGGTGCCAATAGCGGATCTTTGCTGACGGACAACAAGGTCAATCTGGGCTGGCCCGAATTTGACCAATGGGCGACCAAGGCCCTCAAAAAGGCCAATGCCAATCCCGATCTGCTGCTCTACAAGCTGCAATCCAATGGCTATAAATTTGCCTGGCTGCTGATCCCGCTCTCAATTCCCTTTGTCTGGCTGGCCACAATCGGCGTGCGCGGCCATCGCTTTTACGACCATGCGGTTTTCACCACCTATTCCATTGCATTCATGTCGCTGCTGTTCATTCTCGTGGCGCTGGCAACGAAATTCAGCATTGCCAGCGGACTGGTCACCACCCTGGCGGTGCTCTACATTCCGTTCCACATGTACCGGCAGCTTCGCCACGCCTATGGCCTGACACGGTTCGGCACCTTTATCCGCCTGTCCGTGCTGATGGTCTGCATCCTGTTCGTGCTGATCGCCTTTTTCGCGATATTGTTGACGCTGGGCGTTGCCGGTTAGCATCAGGCGAGACCAGAAACGAAATTTCCGGCGAAAAAACGGCGGCTGGCGCGCAGGTGCTGCGCCGCAACATGGCGATATTGCTGGGTTTCACAAAAATGACGCTGGATTGACCCTGAAGTGTAGGCCGAACGCAATCTGCCGATAACATTGCCCGCCTAGGCGCCCTCATCACTTTCGGAGGGCACCATGAAGAAGATCACCCCAATATCGCGTCGCACCCTGGCAGCCGCACTGGCCGCCGCCGCCATTTTTCCGTCGACCGCCGCCATGGCGGGCGAGGTCGTCGGCACCGTCACCGACCTTGACGAAACCACTGCCCTGCAGGCTGCCGAGCTGCGCATTGTCGAACTCGACCGCATCGCCACCAGCGCCCGCGACGGCAGCTTCCGCTTTCCCGATGTTCCGGCGGGCAATTATACGCTGGAAGTGCGCTATGTCGGCGCACCCGATGTCAGCATTGCCGTGAATGTCAGCGACGATGGCGTCGCCACCGTGCCCGTCAAAATGGGCGTCGCCGGATCGAGCGAAATCCTGGTCATCGGCCAGGCCGCCAACCAGGCCAGCGCGCTCTCGCGCCAGCGCGCCGCCGATGGCGTATCCAGCGTGCTGACACGCGATGCGGTCGGCCAATTTCCCGATCAGAATGTCGCCGAATCGCTGCGTCGCCTGTCAGGTGTCAATATCCTCAACGATCAGGGCGAAGGCCGCTTCGTTTCGGTTCGCGGTCTTGATCCCAATCTCAACAGCAGCTCGGTGAACGGCGTCCGCCTCCCCTCTCCGGAGAGCGATGTCCGCTCAGTCGCACTCGACGTGATTTCCAGCGACCTTATCGAATCGATTGAGGTCAAGAAATCGCTGACCCCCGATATGGACGGCGACACCATCGGTGCATCGGTGGAGATCAACACGGTCAGCGCGTTTGACCGAAAGAAGGATCTGCTGACGATCAAGGCCGAGGGCAGCTATAACGAGTTTCGCGACAGCGTTTCGCCCAAGGCCAGCCTGGATTTCTCAACCAGGCTCAGCGATGATTTCGGCATTGCCGGCGGCATATCCTATTATCGCCGCAAGTTTGAGAGCGACAATGTGGAGGCCGATGGCTGGGATGTTGCAGGCAATGGCGTTGGCTATGTCGAGGAGCTGGAATATCGCGACTATGACGTGACCCGCGAACGCATCAGCGCGTCGCTCAGCCTTGATCTGCGCGCTTCGGACACCACCACGCTCTATGCGCGCGGCCTTTACAGCCAGTTTGACGATCAGGAATATCGCCGCCGCCTGACCCTGATCTTTGACGAGGAACCGGAAAGCGGCGACGCCAACAGCGCGCAGTTCACCGATGACGATGGCCGTATCGAGGTGCGCCGCGACATCAAGGACCGGTTCGAGAGCCAGAAGATCAAATCGCTCGTGCTGGGCGGCGACACCGAAACCGGCCCCTGGAAGCTGAGCTATTCGGGCAGCTGGGCCAAATCGAGCGAATATGAAGCGGACTCCATCGACCCCGCCCGCTTCCGTGCCCGCTTTGATGGTGACGGTGTCGATGTGAATCTCGATTATTCCAATGACATGATCCCGCTCTATTCGATCACCAGCGGTGCGGCGCTGTTCACCGATCCGTCCGAATACAGCTTCAACCGGATCGAACGCAGCTTCCCCTCCAATTCGCAAGATGAGGAATATGCCCTGCGCGCCGACCTTTCGCACACCTCGTTCATGGACGGCGGCGAATTCACCATCCAGGGCGGCGTCAAGTCTCGCTGGCGCAAGAAAAGCTATGATTTCGACCTGGAATTCTACGGCGATTATGATGGCGACTTCACCCTGGCCGATGTTCTGGGAACCCAGACCTATCGCATAACGGACATTTCGCCAGTGCCGAGCTATACCGGCGCAACCGAATTCTTCCGCGCCAATTTCGGCGATTTCGAACTGGACCCGATCGAGAGCGATTTCGGCTCGGCGGTCGAGGACTACAGCGTTGATGAAGACATATTGGCCGGATATCTGCTCGGTCGCTGGGACAGCAATACGCTGCGGATCATCGGCGGCGTCCGGGTCGAGCGGACGAGCGACGACATCTCGGGCAATCTGGTCGAGCTGATCGAAGAAGGCGCGCCCAATGGCGATGATCTTGTCCGCGTGACGCCCAACCGCTTCCAGAATGATTATACCGACTGGCTGCCCAGCATCACCTTCCGCTACGAGCCTCAGCCAAACGTCGTGCTGCGTCTCGCCGGGTACAAGTCGCTGGTTCGGCCCAATCTTGGCGACCTTGCACCGCGCTTCGTTGTCGAGGAAGCGGATGATGGCGAACGCGAAGGCGAATTCGGAAACCCCGCGCTACGCCCCTATAAAGCCTGGAACTTCGATGCGTCGGCGGAATATTATTTCTCAACCAATGCAGCAATTTCAGCCGGTTTCTTTTACAAGGACGTGAAGAATTTCATCGTCGATTTCAACGATGAGAATCCCGGCACGTTCAATGGCATCGCCTATGACGAGGCAGTCATTCCGATCAATGGCGACAGCGCCGAAGTCTATGGCTTTGAATTCAGCTACAGCCAGGCTCTGACCTTCCTGCCCGAACCGCTGGACGGCCTGCTCATCCAGTTCAACTATACCTATACCAACGCCACCGGCCTGCTGAACGACGGACGCGAGATCGACCTGCCAACATCATCGCGCAACACCTTCAATGCGGTGCTGGGCTATGAAAAGGGTCCGTTCAGCTTCCGTCTGGCGGGCACCTATCGCGACAAATATCTGGATGAAATCGGCGGCGACGCCACCGAGGACCGCATTGTCGCCGATCATTTCGGACTGGATGCCAGCATCAAGTTCGATGTAACGAAAAACGTCCAGCTGTTTGGCGAGGTAATCAACATCACCGACGAACCCTATTTCGCCTATCAGGCACGCGACAATCGCCGCCGCCTGCTGCAGTATGAGGAATATGGCATCACCGCCAAGTTCGGCGTCAAGGTGAAGCTGTGATCCATATCAGTCGTCACTCTGCCCGGTCTGCCATCGCCTGCATCCTGCCCGCATTGCTGGCGGGATGCGCGACGGGCGGCACCGGCTCGGAAACGCCTCTGGTGACTGGCCTGCCTGCGGCAAATGTTGCGGCGAGCGGCGAAACCCGGCCGGTGGGCACCGCCAATGCCGATGCCGCCGATGATCCGGCCATCTGGCGCAATCCGGCCAATCCGGCGAAGAGCATCATTGTCGGCACCGACAAAAAGGCTGGGCTGTACAGCTATGACATGAAGGGCGAGGTGCTGAGCTTCGTTCCCGCGGGCCAGCTCAACAATGTTGCCCTTCATGATGGCGATCACGGCATTCTCGTCGCCGCCAGCGACCGGACCGATCCGCTCAATTCGCATATCGCACTGTTCCGGCTTTATCCGGACAGCGGCGCGCTCTCGCCGCTTGGCAAGATCGCCAGCGGTCCGGGAGAAGCCTATGGCCTGTGCCTCGCTCCGGCCCCGCGCATCGCCATGGTGGGGGCGCCCGACGCAGTCGCGGTCTACGCCGCGATCAAGGACGGCACGGTGCGCGAAGTGCTGGTAACGCACAAGGATGGCAAGGTTGAAGGCCGCATCGGCGCAAGCTGGAAGATAGAGACCCAGATTGAAGGATGCGTGATCGATCCGGCTACTGGTATGCTTTACGTGGGCGAGGAAATGCGCGGCATCTGGCGGCTCGACCCGGCCAGTCCCGCCCGCACGCCGGAGCTTGTGGCATCCGCCGATGGCAGGGAAATCGTCGCCGATGTCGAGGGGCTGGCGATTGCCGCCGATCCCGATGGCAGGCGTTTCCTCATCGCCTCAAGCCAGGGCGACAATGCCTATGCCGTCTATGCCCTGCCCGACATGAAATTTCTGGGCCGTTTCCGCATCCAGGGCGGCGCGATTGACGGGACCAGCGAAACCGACGGTATCGATATCGTCACCGGCGATTTCGGTTCCGGATATCCGTCCGGCCTGTTCGTCGCGCAGGATGGCGCCAACGACATGGTCGATGGACAGGCAACGCAGAATTTCAAGCTGGTGAGCTGGGCTGCAATCAAGGCCGCGCTGGGGCTGGACGCTCCATAAGGCGGAGCATTCAGCCGCCGAAGAACCGCCGCTTGACGTCTTCGGCCAGCCGGGCCGGGCGCAGTGTTTCCGCATCGATGCAGCACCAGCTTGATTTGACCTCGGCAAGCACCTCCTCGCCGCGCCGGATGACCGTATCGTAAAAGGCGCGCGCGCCGTGCACCTTTTCCAGGATCACGGTGGCAATGACATCATCGTTCAGAAAGGCGGGCTTGCGATAGGTAATCTCGTGCTTCAGCGCGACCCAGAGATGTTCGGCGACCGCCTGTGCAGGCGCAACCTTCTGCCAGTGTGCCAGCACCGCCTCCTGCACCCAGTTCAGATAATTGGCATTGTTCACATGCCCCATGAAATCAATGTCATGCGGCTGGACGGCAATGCTGTGGTCATGGGTCAGGCTCATGCTGTTGACAATAGTGTAAGCACTCATGCTTTGAAAGCATGAATTGGCGCTATCCGCGTCCGCGATAGCCGGGCACGCCCTGATCGGGCAGCCACAGCCCCTCTGGCGGCGCTCCGGATTGCCAGAACACATCGATAGGAATGCCGCCGCGCGGATACCAGTATCCGCCGATACGCAGCCATTTCGGCTTCATTTCGGCAAACAGCCGCTGCCCGATGCCCACCGTGCAGTCTTCATGAAAGGCGGCATGGTTGCGAAAGCTGCCCAGAAACAGCTTCAGCGCCTTGCTCTCGACGATGGTATCGCCCGGAGCATAGTCGATCACCAGATGCGCGAAATCAGGCTGGCCCGTCACCGGACAGAGCGATGTAAACTCCGGCGCGGAGAAACGCACCAGATACAGCTCGTCCGGGCGCGGATTGGCGACATAGTCAAGTTCGGCTGTTTCAGGCGACGACGGCAGCGCGCTGGCCTGGCCCAGAAAGCGAGGATTGGGGGCATCTGTCATGCGGTTCGTCTAGCCCAGCGCACGGCTCATGTCATGCCCCGCCATGCGTTCATTGCTGATTAAGCGGCGGGAATACCCTTGCCAATGATCGGCGGGCACCCAAATAGGCTTGGACCACGGGCAGGCCGGACCAACGACCGCCGACACGCACAGGGAGCGACAGGCAATGCACCGGATCGCGGTGACAGATGAAGGGGCGCTGGCGCGGATTGCAGAGCGCCATGGCAGGGATCAGGCGCAGCGGCGATCCCGCGCCGACTTTCTGGCGCGCGGTGCCCTCATCCTGCTTGCCCTTGCAACCTTTTTGATGGCCGCCCTGCCCAGCATGGCGCAGCAGGGTAGCGCAACTTCCTTCCGCCTGCGCCCCGGCAATAGCGAGGAACAGCCGCCCAGCAATGTTCAGGGACCGGTTGATTCTGAATCATTGCCGCCGCGCCAGATCGGCCCCGCCGCCGCGCCGTCCCCCGCCCCATCGGGCGGAAATCAGGCGCAGCCCGTTAGTGGCGCGCAACCATCGCGTCCGTCCGCCAGCGGCGCGACTGTCCAGCCCTTGCCTCAGGGATACCGACAGGCAGCACAGCAAGGCCAGGCCGATGCCGGTCGCGCCAACCAGCGCGAGGCACCAGCCAGCGCGCCATCCCCGGCATCTGCGCCCGCCGCCAACAATCCTGCCCCCGAACAGCCAGCGGGTGGGCAGGACACCGCAACATCAGACCCGCCAGTCGCCGCACCGCCGCTTCTTCCCGGCCCGGCAACCTCTGCAAGTGGCAGCAGTCCAGCCGGTGAATCGACCCCGGGCATCGGCTGGTGGATTTTTGCACTGGCGGCGCTAGGCCTGATCGCGGGCCTTGCCCTGTGGTACTGGCACCGCCGCGAGCCTGCCATGGCGACGGTTCCGCAAATCGCCCTGCCACCTTTGCCGGCAAACCCGCCGCCAGCGCCAAAATCGCCTGTGGCAACGGACCCGGAACCGGTCGTGCCGCCAGCGATTGCAGCGGAAACAAAGGGACCGATTCAGGTCACGTTCCAGCCCGTCCGCGCCGAAACCACGCTGATCAACGCGGTCATCGCCTATCGCATCGACATCGCCAATAATGGCGAACGCCCGGTTGGCGAAATCGCGATTCATGGAGCGATTCGCCAGGCGGAAAAGGACATGCCGCGCGAGATTGCCGCGCTGGAAGGCGCATCGCAGCTGCCGCTGCTGCACAATGCGGACTGGATCGCACCGGGCGAAAACACCGCCATCGAAGGTACGATGCGGCTGCCGCTGCAATCGATCGAACCGATCCGCATGGCCAACCGGCTGCTGTTCGTGCCCGTCGCGCATTTCTGGATCGGCTATACAGAGCCGGACAACAGCCGTTATGCCATTGTCATGTCTTATGTGCTGGGCGAGGAGAGCGACCCGCCCACCGCCAAGGTCGCGCCGATCCGCCTCGAACTCGGCCCCCGCCGCATCCATGGCATCGGCCAGCGTCCCCTGATCGCCGCCTGATCCGGATTGCCGGTCCTGGCGACATTGTAACCCTGCCGGGTGCATGGCATAGCTGTGCCTCCTGCCGAGCATTTACAGCGAAAGATCATCCATGCGCCCAACATTTCTGGCTGCTGCCCTTGCCCTCATCCTTGGCGCGACGGGCATGTCCCCGGCATTGGCCGGAGAGGAAACGAAGGGCAGCGAAAAATCCGCAGCCGCCATTCCCGATCCGGTAATTTCCGTTACCCGGCACAGTGGAACCTTTGGCGGCCAGCGGGTCGATTATCGTGCAACAGCGGGCGAAACCTATCTGAAAGACGACAAGGGCACGCCCAAGGCCCGCATTTTCTCGATCAGCTATGTGAAGGAAGCCGCAGAACCCAATCGCCCTGTGACATTCCTGTTCAACGGCGGGCCAGGCTCAGGCTCGCTCTGGCTGCACATGGGGGCCTTCGGTCCGGTTCGCGTCGCCATTCCGTCCGACGGCACCGATGATGGTGCACCGCCCTATAACATGATCGCCAATCCGGACAGCCTGCTGGATGTCACCGATATTGTCTTTATCGATCCCGTTGGCACAGGATTTTCGACCGCTCTGGGTGATACCGACCCCAAGGAATATTGGGGCGTCACCAAGGACGCGAAATCCGTGGCGGAATTTATCCGAATCTGGCTTTCGGAAAATCATCGCTGGAATTCTCCCAAATATCTGGGTGGCGAGAGCTATGGCACGACCCGCAGCGCCGCCGTCGCGCATGAACTGGAAGGCAGCTATAATGATGTCGCGCTGAATGGCGTGATCCTGATTTCCACCATTCTAGATTTCGGCGCGCAGGCCGAGGTTCCGGGCAATGAAATGCCCTTTGTGCTGATGCTGCCCAGCATGGCGGCGACCGCCCTCTATCATGGCAAGGTCGCCAATCCGCCCGCCTCGACCGAGGCCTTTGTCGAGGAAGCGCGGGCCTTTGCCACGGGCGAATATCTGGCGGCGCTGATGAAGGGCAATGCGCTCAAGGGCGAGGAGCGGGCTGCGATCCGCCGCAAGCTCTCCCGCTTTACCGGATTGTCGGAGACCTATCTGGAACAGGCGGATCTGCGTGTCTATGCCAGCCGCTTTTACAAGGAGCTGCTCCGCGACCGGGGCCTGACCGTCGGACGGCTCGATGCGCGCTATACCGGCCGCGATTTCGACAATGCCGGGGAAAGCCCGGACAATGACCCCAGCTTTTACGGCATCGATGCGAGCTATACTGCTGCGCTCAACGCCTATGTTCGCGATACGCTGAAATTCAGCCCGGACCGGCAATATGTCACCATTGGCGGGGTACGCGAATGGGACTGGGACCTGCCCGACGGCTATGAATATACCTATTACAAGAATGTCGCGCCCTATCTCGGCCAGGCCTTGCGTGAAAATTCCGGTCTCAGGATCTTTGTCGGACAGGGCTGGTATGATTTCGCGACGCCCTTTTTCGGTGCAGAATATTCCCTTTCTCGCACCGGCATTCCGGCAGAGCGGATCGACTGGCGCTATTATCAGGCCGGGCACATGATGTACGTCAACGCACCCGAACTCGCCCGGCTATCGAGCGACATTCGCAGCTTTATTCGATCACGATAATCGGCTTTACCATCTCGACGCGCCGGAATTGAGTCGATAGAAGCCATGGTGCAGCGCAACAAACTCGAAATTCGGGCGGTTTCCCCGTGCCGAAAATGCACTATAATCGCTGTTCACTAGGGAGATTATTATGGATTCGCTTGTTTCCACCGAATGGCTTGCCAATGAAATGGGAGCATCCGACCTTCGTATCGTCGATGCCACGAAATTTCTGCCCGATGCCGGGCGCGACGCCCAGGCCGAATATGAGGCCGGTCATATTCCCGGTGCCGTATTCATGGATCTGGGTGAACTGGTGGACAGCAATTCGCCCATCGACAACACCCTGCCCCCTCCCGAAAAATTCGCCAGCCGCATGCAATCGCTCGGCCTGGGGGATGGCAGCCGCATCGTCCTTTATGATGACAGCCCGCTCAAATCCTCTGCCCGTGCCTGGTTCATGCTGACCATGTTCGGCGCGCATGAAGTCGCGATTCTCGATGGCGGCATTGCCAAATGGAAGGCAGAAGGCCGCGCGCTGAAGACCGGCAAGGAAAATCTGCGCCACCGCCATTTCACCGTCTGGCAGGACAACAAGAATGTCCGCACCAAGGCCGACATGCTGGCCAATCTGCACAGCAAGGCCGAGCAGGTGGTCGATGCCCGCCCGGCGGCGCGTTTCACAGGCGAAGAGCCCGATATCCGTCCCGGCATCGCCAGCGGCCATATCCCCGGATCGTGCAGCCTGCCGCATACCAGCCTGTTCAATGCGGATGGCACCTGGAAGACTGGCGACACCCTGAAAGCTGCATTTGAAGGCGCAGGAGTTGATCTCGCCAAGCCGATCGTCACCAGCTGCGGATCGGGCATGACCGCTGCGGTGCTGTCCTTTGGCGCGCATCTGCTCGGCAAGACCGACGTTGCCCTGTATGACGGCAGCTGGAGCGAATGGGGTGCCGATGCCGACACGCCCAAGGAAACGGGCGCGGCCTGATCATTGCCCGTTTCCGGGAGGACCGGATATCCGGCAAGGCATGGCATCGCTGCGCCCTGACTCCTGCCAGCACGGGGCATTGAGAGAGGCATGGTTTGACCGGCAACCGGGATAGCGAGGACAAAAAGGCTGCGGCGGCTACGCGTCTCGCCATGGCGGGGCGGCGCGCGGAATGGACCGGCACTGCCGACCAGCCCGGTGCCGTCGTCAATCCGCCGATATGGCGGGCGAGCACCCATCTCTATCCCGATGTGGCTGCGCTTCGCAAAGGGCCGTCGACCAATGCCGATGGCCGCTTCTTCTACGGTCGCCGGGGTGCGCCGACCCAATGGGCACTGGCCGAAGCGCTGACCGAAATGGAGCCGGGCGCCGAAGGCACCATGCTCTACCCATCGGGCGTTGCCGCCATTGCCGGAGCGCTGCTGGCAGTCCTGAAACCCGGCGATGTGCTGTTGATGACCGACAGCAGCTATGATCCAACGCGCAGCTATGCCGACGCCTTTCTGGCCCAATGGGGCGTCGAGACGCGCTATTATGATCCGCTGATCGGCGCTGGCATCACCGATCTGATCTGCGACCGCACCCGGGCGGTCTGGATGGAAAGCCCCGGCAGCCTGACCTTCGAGGTTCAGGATGTTCCCGCCATCTGTGTCGCCGCAAAGGCTCGCAAGGTCATCACGCTGCTCGACAATACCTGGGCGACGCCGCTGTTCCTGCCCGCCATGGCGATGGGTGTCGATCTCAGCATCATTGCAGGTACAAAATATATTGGCGGGCACAGCGACATCATGCTCGGCTCTGTCACTGCGACAAAACCATATTGGGCGCGGTTGCGCCGCACCGCACAGCAGCTGGGCCAGGTGATCTCCCCCGATGACGCCTGGCTGGCGCTGCGCGGACTGCGCACCCTCGATATCCGCTTGCGCCAGCACCAGGCATCGGCACTCGAGATTGCCAACTGGCTCACCGAACAGCCCCAAGTGGCCCGTGTGCTGCATCCCGCTCTTCCCTCCTGCCCTGGCCACTCTGTGTGGAAGCGGGATTTCAAAGGATCGAGCGGGCTGTTCTCCTTCATCCTGAAAGGCGGCAGCGACGCCGCTCGCACCGCGATGATCGACAGCCTTGAGCATTTCGGCATCGGCTATAGCTGGGGCGGCTTTGAAAGCCTGGCGCTGCCCGTCGATCCGGTTCCGTATCGCAGCGCGACACCATGGCCGCCAGCCGATATGGACCCTGCCAACCATCTCGTCGTCCGCCTGCAGATCGGGCTGGAGGATGCCGACGACCTGATCGCCGATCTTGCCAAGGGGCTGTCAGTGTTTACACTGGCCACGCAATGATCGGGCAGTTCTCACATTATATCAGGGCGATGGGCTGGAACGGGGCAGCCGATATCCAGTATGTCGAGGGAACCATCGCGGCGCTGATTACCGCTGCGGCCCTGTTTGTGGGATGGCTGCTCAGCCGGACGCTGGGACCGCGCCTCGCGGGTATCTGGGAGGCACGCGCCGGCTATGAAAGCGAACTGGCCCGTCGCCGCATCCGCGACATGACCCGCCGCCTGACCACAGCGATCATCGTCGCGATGATGGTCAATTTGTGGAGCTGGACGCAGATTGCCGAGGTCGTGTTCGGCATCACCCTGGCGATCACGCTAGGCCTGTTCGTCAACGATCTGGTGCGCGGCATCCGCCTGCCCGACTGGCTCGGCACCGCGCTGGGCGTGCTGACCCTGGTGTCGATCCTTGCGGGCATGTTTGGCGGGATAGAGCCGATCACGGCGGCCATGGAACGGGTCGGCTTCGATGTAGGCGAGCGGCGCTTTTCGCTGCTGTGGCTGGTCACCATCGTCACCACCGCGCTGCTGCTGCTCATCGCCGTCCGCATCGTCGGGCGGATCGTCGCCCATTCGATCAACAGCTCCTCCCAGCTCGATGCCGCGCAAAAGCTGCTCGGTCAGAAGATCGCCAGCGTTGCGATCATTATCGCCGCCTTCTTCATCGGGCTCGACCTTCTGGGCATCGACCTGACCGCGCTCAGCTTCTTTTCCGGCGCATTCGGCCTGGCTGTCGGTTTCGGCCTGCAGAAGACCATCGGCAACCTGTTCGCGGGAATCATCCTGCTGATGGATCGCTCGATCAAGCCGGGCGACATCATCGTGGTCGGCGACAGTTTCGGCTGGGTCAACAAGATCGGCGTGCGCGCAGTATCGGTGCTGACACGTGACGGGAAAGAGCATCTGATTCCGAACGAGAATCTGATGACCACCGAAGTCGAGAACTGGTCCTATTCCGATCCCAATGTCCGCATGCGCGTACAAGTCGGTGTGTCCTATAAATGCGACATGAAGCTGGTGGAGAAGCTGCTTTTCCAGGCGGTGGATGAAACGCAGCGCATCCTCAAGCGCCCCGAACCCAAGGTGTGGATGACCGATTTTGGCGACAGCAGCGTCAACTGGGAAATCCGCGCCTGGATCAACGATCCGCAGGAAGGCATGGGCAATATTCGCGGACGGCTGCTGATGCGGATATGGGAGCTGTTTCAGGAAAACGCGATCGAAATCCCGTTCCCGCAACGCGATCTGCACATCAAGGAATGGCCTGACCGGCCCCGGATCGAGGCCGATCAGAGCGACAATTAAGCGCCGTTATTGGCGACGATATCGACCTCGGTCCCGCCATTGCTCATCGGCCGCAGGAACAGAACATAGGCGCCGTCGGTGGATTCGTTTACACCGCCCAGCACATGCTCGCCATCGCGTAGCTGATATTCGGCAGTATAGCCGCTGCGCCGTGCCTTGGTGTAATAATAGTCGACGACATTCTTCAGCGCGACCGGCGTGGTGAAATTGACGACACGCACATTGCAGCTGCCGCCCTCGAAACCGGCGGCTTCCTTCACATTGGCGCGCGGATAGACCTTGAAAGCTTCCGGCATGCGATTGGCCCAGCCCATCGCATAGGTCAGCTTGGCATTGCAGCTGCCCTTGCCGCCCTGCTGCATTTCCGCCTTTGCGCCAAGGGTTACGCCCTGGCTGCAATCCTTGCACTCTTCGGCACTCACCACGCGCGGTTCAGGCGCGCTCAGCATCTTGGTGCCTGACAGTTCCGCCTCGGCAGCGGCCTTGCCCGCAGCCGCAGCGCCCTTGGGTGCGGTGCCCGATGGCAGGCCGTCATTGCCCGACTGGCCGAGAACGGCGTTCTGGTTGGACTGATCGACCAGATCGGGATCGACCAGTATCTGGTCTTCCAGCGCACCGGTCATCGCCGGATCCTGCGCATCATCCAGCAGCGCCGCATCGGCATCGGCGGCATCGCCCTCTGCCTCGCTGCTGCCACAGGCGCTCAGCGACAAAGCCAGCGCCAGCGCAATTGCGGGCAGCGCCGGGCGCGTTTTGAAAGCTGCGAAAGGGGTGCGGACCATGGCTGCGCTCCTGAACGGGTCTGCATCCGGTACACGGTCCGGATATGTTAACACGTTGTTAGCCATGGCCCTGAAATCGTTAAGATTTCGTTAGGAATTGCGGTTAATTCTTTCAAAAAGGCCGCAATCGGGCGGATTTTTGTCAGGCGAATGTCCCGCCTTGGGATTCGTGCGGATCGATACGGATGAGCCGCGAATCCGCCACTGCGGCATTGCGATTGACCACCGCCTTGCGATAATCCGGGTCAGTCACCATTTCCAGAAACGCTGCGCCGCTGGGATAGCGGGCGACGAATATCCTGTCCCAATGTTCGGAGAACGGGCCGATCACCATCGCCTGAAAATCCCCGCCCCAGGCAAGCGATCCGCCAACCCTCAGAAATACAGGTCCGCTTTCGCGGCCATAGCGGCGATAGGCCTCCTCCCCGGTCAGGGCTTCGGCGGCATAGGGATGGTCGGAGGGATATTGCGCCTTTTCATGATAGCGGATCATGTTGAGCATGGCGATGGGCCGATCGCGCGGCAGGTCCTTGAACGCCTGAAATCCCTCCGGACTGGGATCGACATAATTCTCGCTCATTTGAACATCCTCCTGTTTTCCTGCCATTCGGCGCGGCTCTGCCCCCAGGCATCGACCACCGCGTCCTGAAAGGGATGGGGCATACTGGTTGGCCCCTTGTTGGCGCCGCCCAGCCTTTTGGCGAGCGCGATGGAAGGCGTATTCTCAGGATCGATAATGTGGATCACATCGTCCCATTTCAGAATATCGAACACATAGTCGAGACAAGCCACCGCCGCTTCACAGGCATAGCCCTTGCCCTCATGGGATTTCGCGATACCCCAGCCGACCTCCGGCGCGGGCCAGCCCTCGGGTTCCCATGGACCGATCCGGCCAATCCATTCGCCGCTGTCGCGCAGCAATACGGAGAACATCGCGAACCCGCGAATATGCCAGGCTCCCGCCATCGAACACAGACTGCGCCATGCTTCCGACCGGGACTGGACACCACCGATGAAGCGGGTGGTATCGGCATCGGACTGGAACGCGGCCCAGCCATCGAGATCCTCTGCGCCAGGCGGCCTCAGGATCAGCCTTTCGGTCACCAATATCGGTCCGTTTATCATCGCGCCCTCCCCCGGCAGGAAGGCGGACCATAAGCGGGCCGGACAAAAAGGCAATTCGTATCGTGTGAAACCGGAAGCGCAGAAACAAAAAGGGCACTCCGTTTTTTGAGGGCGGAGTGCCAGTCGAAAGGACCCGTCAAACGGGCAGAGTTGGTGGGAACACCACCATCAGGTTGCGGACGGACGGCCTGAGGGGGGAGAAGGCCGCCCGCCCGCAATTCGATAAAACTGTGTCAGCGGCAGCGATAATCGTCCTTGTCGATCTCGCGGCCCAGCAATGCGCCGCCCAGGCCGCCCAGGATTGCGCCAAGCGTCTTGTCACCGCGTCCGGCAACCTCGTTGCCAATCACCGCGCCGATTGCGCCACCGATCAGCAATCCGGTCGTGCCATTGTCGCGCTTGCAGTAGTAGCGGCCATCATTGCCGCGCCAGACGCGGGTGTTGCGGCTTACACGATCCCCGCGATAGCGCTGGTCATAACGGTCACCGCGATCATAGCGGCCGCGACGGTCATGGCGGTCACCGCGATAATAGTCGCCAGGCTGGTAGTCACGATAGCCGGCGCGGCGATAGTCATAATCGCCATAACGGTCATAGCCATGGGCTACCGTTTCAAATTCGATCGACTGAACCGGCGTTGCAGCCGGAGCATGAGCGGGGGCAAGCGGAGCAGCCATCGCCGGAGTGGCGGCAAGGGCAAGACCCGCAGCGGCGGTCAAAATTGCTGACTTCATTTCATCTACTCCACTTTGGCGACCTTGTGCCCTTTGGCGTCCGGTCATTTTGCGAGCGACCCGGGTTGCTGTTGCTTCCGATTCGCTCTCGATGTGTTCATGTATAAACGAGTGAAGCTGAACAGCCCGCAACGACACTGACGGCAAATTGTCAGGAAAGCGGACCGGATCGCATCAGCCGCAAACAGGATAGGGTGCCGCACCCGGGGTCTGAGCACGGCACCCCCCAACACGGACCTGCACAAGGCAGGCCGCTTGGCTTGTGAACTAGTGGAAAGGCTTAACAAGGCCGCATCACGCGGCCATCAGCGACCGGTCAGCGGCAGCGATAATCACCACGGTCGATTTCGCGCCCCAGGATCGCGCCGCCCACACCGCCGAGCAGGGCACCAAGGGTCCGGTCGCCCCGGCCAGCGACTTCCGCTCCAATCACCGCACCTGCGGCGGCACCGATCAGCAGGCCGGTGGTGCCATCATCGCGCTTGCAGTAATAGCGCCCGTCACGGCCCCGCCAGATACGGGTGTCTGCGCTGATACGCTGTGCATCGCGGCGTCCGTCGCGATAGCCCTGCGAATAGGCCCGCTTGTCCTTCTTGTGATATCCCCAGGCCGGGGCATGGCCTGGCGGATCGGCCAGAACCGGCACAGGAGCCGCAAGCGCAGCAGCGGCAATTATCATCATCGTCTTTTTCATCACCTGTCTCCTTGCACACCGGCTCCATGACCGGTCGGCATATCAACGAAGCGAGACGCAACGGGTTTCATGAACGCATCACAACTGATCTGCCCCCTTCTGAGTGGCCCAATTTTTATTTTAGGAATGGCCACGAAGGAGGAATGGAATGGCAAGGAAGCACAGGCCGGAAGATATCATTGGCAAGCTGCGTGAGGCGGAGATCGTTCTGGCGCAGGGCGGGACGGTTGCAGATGCATGCCGGCGGATCGGAGTTACCGAACAGAGTTATTATCGCTGGCGCAAGGAGTACGGCGGCTTGAAGATGGATCAGGCTCGACGGATGAAAGAGCTGGAAAAGGAAAATACACGGCTGCGTCGGGCCGTGTCTGATCTGATGCTAGACAAGTTGATCCTGCAGGAAGCTGCCAAGGGAAACTTCTGAGCCCTGCGCGCCGCAGGCGCTGTATCGATCATATAAGGGACATGATGCCAGTGTCCGAGCGGCGGGTCTGCCGTGTGCTTGGGCAACATAGATCGACACAGCGCAAGACGCCGCGTGGGGCAGATGACGAAGCCGCACTCACTGAAGACATCATCGCCCTGACCAGACAATATGGTCGCTACGGCTATCGCCGGGTGACCGCCCTGCTGCGGGATGCCGGCTGGCATGTGAACCGCAAGCGGGTAGAACGCATCTGGCGCCGTGAAGGGCTCAAGGTGCCGCACAAGCAGTCCAAACGCTCTCGGCTTTGGCTCAATGACGGATCATGCATCCGACTGCGACCAGAGTATCCGGGGCACGTATGGTCCTACGACTTTGTCGAGGGGCGGACGCACGATGGTCGCAAGTTCCGTATCCTGTCGATCATCGATGAAGCCAGCAGGGAGTGCCTGGCCCTACCAGTTGCGCGACGACTGCGTAGCGAGGATGTGCTGTCAGCGCTGGCTGAACTGTTCGTCACCCGTGGGCCGCCGGCACATATACGGTCAGACAACGGCCCTGAGTTTATCGCCAACGCCGTGCAGCAATGGCTGGCGAAGATCGGTGTGAAGACGCTCTACATTACACCCGGCAGCCCTTGGGAGAATGGCTACTGCGAGTCCTTCAACGGCTCGATGCGAGACGAACTCTTGAACGGGGAGATCTTTTACACCCTGGCCGAGGCTCAGATCCTGATCGAAGCCTGGCGGCGGCATTACAACACCATCAGACCGCACAGCTCACTTGGCTACCGACCACCGGCCCCGGAAGCAGCGACACCACCATGGCTGCCCTCCGGTTCCGCTTCGCTCCACCTACGGGCAGCCATGGCGTCGGAGGCAATTATGCACTAACAAACAACACGGACCACTCGGTGGGGGCCGGTCACAACGACCTTTTGGGATTTTTTAAATCAATAAAAACAGTATGAAATGTAATATATTTCATTGTTTTTAGAGATATGCAATATCGACCGGAGCAGAATATTTGCCTGCCTGTCTTGCCCTTTCTTGCCGTATTGCTTATATAATACACATGCTCAACATCATCTCCATCCTGATCGGCATCGTCGCGCTGATCCTCGCAATTCCGGCCTTCATTCCGCTGCTGGGAGCGCTCAACTGGCTGATCGTTCCCATCGCCCTGATCGGCCTGCTGTTCGGCTTCCTGTCCAGCAAGGACAGCGGCCGCAATCTGTGCCTGATCGTGCTGGTCATCTGTATTATCCGGCTTTCGCTCGGAGGTGGCTTGCTCTAACGCGCGGACATGAACGCCACGCCAGAGACACAACAGCCAAGCGGGCTGCCCGCCGCCATCGCCGCCTATCTGGCCTGGGGATTTCTGCCGCTCTATTTCAAGATTCTGGACCATGTCGCCAATCTGGAGATTTTGGCGCAACGGGTGATCTGGGCCTTGCCGGTGTGCATCGTCATCATGCTGTTCCGCCGCCAGATACCGGAATATCTGGTCGCCTTTCGTGACCGCCGCCTCCTGCTCCTGCTGTGCGCCAGTTCGACGCTGATTGCGATCAACTGGCTCGTTTACATCATCGCGGTGAATTCGGGGCATATCCTGGCATCGTCGCTCGGCTATTATCTCAACCCTCTGGTCAATGTTCTGCTCGGCACGCTGTTCCTGAAGGAACGGCTGAGCCGGATGCAGCTTCTCGCGGTCGCAATCGCCGCCAGCGGCGTCGCGCTGCTGCTCGGCGGCGCGCTCGACACACTATGGATCAGCCTGACCCTCGCCCTCTCATTCGGCAGCTATGGACTGATCCGCAAGGTCATGCCGCTGGGGTCGCTGCCGGGGCTGGCTATGGAAACGACCTTGCTGATGCCCTTTGCCGCAGCACTGGCAATATGGTTCATGGCCTATGGCGAACATCCGGGCATGGGGCTGGACTGGCAGACATCGCTGCTGCTGGCCGCGGGCGGCCCGGTTACCGCCGTCCCGCTATTGCTGTTTGCAGTGGCGGCACGACGCATGACCTATGCCGCGCTCGGCTTTGTCCAGTTTCTCGCGCCCAGCATCGCCTTCATTCTCGGCTGGCTGGTCTATCGGGAACCGCTCGATACCACCCGGCTGGTCTGCTTCGTGCTGATCTGGATCGCCATCGCCATTTTCAGCTTCGACATCTGGCAGCGCAGCCGAAAGGTTCAGGCCGCCGCCTGATCCCCGGCACCGGCCAGTCGCCAGTTGATTGTCTGCCCGGCATGAAAGGGCACCAGCGGACCCGCCGCCGTTTCAATTGCCTCGGGCACCGGCGTCCCGGTCCGCTCCAGCGTCAGCTGCCCCTCATTGAGCGGCAAGCCGTAAAAATGCGGACCGTGTTCAGACGCGAAACCTTCCAGCCGGTCGAGCGCGCCCTCCTCCTCGAACACCTGAGCATAGCTTTCCATCGCATAGGGCGCATTGAATATGCCGGCGCAACCGCAGGCCGCCTCCTTGGCGCTGACAAGATGCGGCGCGGTATCGGTCCCCAGGAAAAATTTCGGTGATCCCGATGTCGCCGCCGCGCGCAGTGCCAGCCGGTGCTGTTCGCGCTTGGCGACCGGCAGGCAATAGGCGTGCGGACGAATGCCCCCGGCGAAAATCGCATTGCGGTTGATATGCAGGTGATGCGGCGTGATCGTCGCGGCTACATTCGGCCCGGCGCTTTCGACAAACTCCACCGCCTGGCGGGTCGTGATATGCTCGAAAACGACCTTCAAACCCGGCAGATCCCGGACCAGGGCCGTCAATATGCGGTCGATGAATACCGCCTCCCGGTCGAAAATATCGATGTCGCTGTCGGTGACTTCGCCATGAACCAGCAGCGGCATGCCGATCCGCTCCATCGTCTCAAGCGCCTTGCGGATATTAGCGATATCGGTGACGCCATGGGCGCTGTTGGTCGTGGCATTGGCGGGATAGAGCTTTGCCGCCGTATAAATTCCGTCGGCATGGCCCGCTCCCAGATCGGCGGGATCGGTGCTGTCGGTCAGGTAACAGGTCATTAGCGGCGTGAAAGCCAGGCCTGGCGGAACCGCAGCGATGATCCGTTCGCGATAGGCCGCCGCCGCCGCCGCGCTCGTCACTGGCGGGGCAAGATTGGGCATGACGATGGCACGCGCAAATTGCCGCGCGCTGTGCCCGGCAACCGCCTGCAGCATCGCACCGTCGCGCAAATGGACATGCCAGTCATCGGGGCGGCGGATGGTCAGTCGCTCGGTCACGCAATTTCCTGTTCTGCCAGAAGGCTCAACATGCTTGTAATGGCTGCACCGCTCCCTAGCTTAGCTCCATGGCAGATACCAGACTGGACGACCGCGCGCTGATCCGCATTTCTCCAATGGCAGAGAATGAGGATGTGCGCGGCTTTCTGCAGGGCCTGGTGACGCAGGACATGGCGCTGGTCTTGCCCGATACCCCGCAATGGGCTGCGCTGCTGAGCGCGCAGGGCAAGACCATGTTCGATTTCCTGCTATGGGATGACGGCACCGGCATATTGATCGATTGCGCCGCCGATGTTGCCGATGCGCTCATCAAGCGGCTGTCGCTCTATCGCCTGCGCCGCAAGATCGCGATTGTGGCTGAACCGGCGCTTGCCGTCCACTGGTCGCCAGATGCAGCGGAGCGACCGCATGATCCGCGCCTTTCCGCGCTCGGCCATCGCTGGATCGGAGCGCCCGGCAATGGCGGCGACGCCTCCGCCCGGTGGCATGCCCATCGCCTCGGCCAGGGCGTTCCGGAAGGCTCGAATGAGCTGGGCGACATATTATGGCTTGAATGCAATGCCATGGAACTCAACGGCGTCAGCTTTTCCAAGGGCTGTTATGTCGGACAGGAAAATACCGCGCGGATGAACTGGCGGCAAAAGGTCAACCGCCGCATCGTCGTGCTGCCCCTCGCCCAGTCCGATGAAAAGCGCCGCCGCATCGACTATCCCGATCTGGATCTGGCGGTCGATCACCGCCGGTCTGAAGACCTTGCATCCCTTGCAATTCCCGGCTGGCTGCGTGCGTCCTTTGCACTTGAAAAATAATAATTGATAAAATATCTTATTTATTCTAAAACTGCATTGTTTAAATAATACGCCATTCCGAAAGGATTCCCCAATGGCCCGTCCCCAGACCGATCCGGACCAGGTCCGCGAACAGCTGTTCCATGCCGCCGATGACCTGATCCGCCTGCGCGGCGCGATCAATGTCAGCATTTCCGACATTGCCGCCGCCTGCGACATGTCCCAGTCGAATTTCTACCGCTTCTTCGATTCCAAGGAGGCCTTTTTCGAGGCAATGGCCGGACGCTGGTTCGCCGCGCTCGACGAGGCGATGGAAAGCGTGCTGGCGTCTGGCCTCCCCGCGCGCGAAAAGCTCTATGAGTTCTTCGCCCGCCGCCTGGCGATCAAGCGCCAGCGTTATCAGGACGATCCCCAGACCTTTGCCGCCACCATGGAAATCGGCGAGGAGCATTGGGAGGTGGTGCGCGGTTATGTCGACCTAGCCGACCATTATATGAGCGAGATTCTGGACGAGGCCATGACCGAGGGCTATTTCCAGGGCTATGAGCTCGACCATATGGTGTCGCTGGTCAATCTGATGGTGCAGCCCTTCTGCAACCCGACCGTGATGATCAACATGGAGCGCACCGCGACCGAGGCGAACCTGCGCATCGTGATCGACACGATTTTCGACGGGCTGAGCCAGGCCAATGCCGGCACGGACGGGCGGACGGAACAGGCGCTGCGCGCCGCATCCTGAGCGGCTTCACAGGCTCTTGCCAAGCCGCCCCGCCTCTGGCAATGGGGCCGTCCGGTCGGGCGGCCATGGATTGCGCCGCAACCCGTCGGGCGCGTAGCTCAGTGGTAGAGCACACCCTTCACACGGGTGGGGTCGCAGGTTCAATCCCTGCCGCGCCCACCATGTTTTCAACAACTTAGAAGAGATGGCATGGATTTCCATGAAAAATCCATGAAAAACGCGCTTTCGGGATTGTTTTATCTTCGCTAGCGTTCACACAGGTCATTTTGGCCAAAAGTCTAACACCCTTCCAGCGCCAAGCCAATCTGGTAGAGGCTGCCTGTAGGGAGCTCCAACGGGGCGATTTTCGTCTCCGGTCCGATTTCTAGGCCATCTGCTTGCTTGAGCGCATCGGTGACCCAAAAACCGTTCACATTGAAAATGTCGGCATTGATGGCCGAGCCGTGGCGTTCATAGCTGACCATCATCGGTAGGGTCTTGTCGCCAAACTTTACTGGCAGGAGCTGAGGGAACACTGATGAGGGCCAACCGTCCCAGTAAAGCTCGATCCCTGCCTGCCCATTGACCTTGTAGAAAGCGAGATTGACGACCTCCCCGTTTCGCGAATAGCTGCCGCCATCGATGGAGCATTCGCGGCCATCGCGTTCAACCGTGTCGCCCGGTGGCCGGATTTGGGCAAATTCGGCAGGGCTTACGGAGAGATCATTGATGAGGCTTGGACGGATCGAGCTTGAAGCGAGCTCTTGCAAGAAGCCTGCAGCCCCCGCTTCGGTGTCGAGTTGGAAACGGTCTTCTACAAGATCGAGGTCGAAGTGTACCTGGTTGATCGCCTCGGCCAGCTCAGTTGTATAGTCTGCATTGAGCTCGCCGCTGTAGAGACCTGTAAGGCGAAGGTTCTGCTTGATCGCTAGTGCCTGATGGTCCGGCAAGGTCATGTAGACATATTTGATCGTCCCCTCTTCCTCCGGTGTTAGAGGTTCGGCTGAACAGGCTGACAGTGCAAAGAACGCTCCTGATGCAAGCGCAAGGTCGCGAATTCGAAGTTTGATGCTCATGCTGGCAGCCCCCAACGAATGCGCGCTTGGTGGATCGAATGTTCATCGCCACTGAACTCCCACCCTTGCGCAAGCAGCGTCTTTGCAACGATCTTATTTCCATTGATGCCATAGAAGATGGCTGCGGCAATCAGCAGCAAGCCGAAGAGGGTTGTGCTTGATGATCCCATCGTCAGGACCGCAGTGACGCCGATCAGCGCCATCACGATGCCGTGCTTCCAGATCCCCTTCACAAATTGCGGGATACCGTAGAACGGGGTTGCCAGCAGAAAGAACCAGCTGAACCCGACCTTTAAATTGCGGGCCTTGCCCGTGCCGGGCTGTTTCAATGTCACATACATTTTCATTTCTCCTTCTGTTGGCTTCGAATAGCCAATAATAAATGGGTCGTAAATACCGTGGCTGCATAGGCACCTTGTCGGCCAGATGCGTGCATGTCCCGTGTCTCTGGAAAGAATGGTGATGTTCAGGTCTTGGTCCGAATTGGCCAAAGGGTCCGTTCGCGTCGACACGAACTGGAGCTTTCTCAGGAAGCACTGGCCGATGCTGCAGGGATCGACCGGTCCCATATGGGCAAAATCGAACGCGGCGAACGAAACGTCACGATCTTGAGCCTCGCGAAAATCGCCAACGCTCTCGATTGCGAGCTATCTCATCTTGTCGCCTGATCGCAGGCTGACAGCTAGGCAAAGTGTCCTCTGTATCGATTCAAGCGGCACCCAATGACTGCCGCTGCTGTCGAAGATGACTGCTCTTGTTGGCGTCCATCCTGCTAATACCGTGTAGTGATGGTCCCGGTGCACGGAAGCAATGATCGGCGTGCCGCTCAGAAGGTGACGCTTGATTATCGCGATCCTGTTGGCCTGCCCGCGCTTGACCGGGGCGACGCGCAGCGCAACGCCGCCTTCGCTGGCCACCTTGGCCATGCGCTGGCCGACTTGCTTCAGAACGCCCCACGGCACGCCTGTACAAATGCGTTCCCGCAGATCGCCGGTATCCGAGAGGCGATAGACCGCGAACGAGAACAGCGCTTCGCTCTCAATCGCCCGGTATGCGCCCACTTCGAACTTGACGAGCCGGATCGCGTTGATGAGCGAATAGATACCGCACAGCCCATCAAGTTCTCCCTGCTGGATGGGTCGCAGCTTGCGCGAAGCAGGAAGTTGACCGGCCCCCACCGAGTGGTCCGTGTTGTTTGTTAGTGCATAATTGCCTCCGACGCCATGGCTGCCCGTAGGTGGAGCGAAGCGGAACCGGAGGGCAGCCATGGTGGTGTCGCTGCTTCCGGGGCCGGTGGTCGGTAGCCAAGTGAGCTGTGCGGTCTGATGGTGTTGTAATGCCGCCGCCAGGCTTCGATCAGGATCTGAGCCTCGGCCAGGGTGTAAAAGATCTCCCCGTTCAAGAGTTCGTCTCGCATCGAGCCGTTGAAGGACTCGCAGTAGCCATTCTCCCAAGGGCTGCCGGGTGTAATGTAGAGCGTCTTCACACCGATCTTCGCCAGCCATTGCTGCACGGCGTTGGCGATAAACTCAGGGCCGTTGTCTGACCGTATATGCGGCTGGCCCACGGGTGACGAACAGTTCAGCCAGCGCTGACAGCACATCCTCGCTACGCAGTCGTCGCGCAACTGGTAGGGCCAGGCACTCCCTGCTGGCTTCATCGATGATCGACAGGATACGGAACTTGCGACCATCGTGCGTCCGCCCCTCGACAAAGTCGTAGGACCATACGTGCCCCGGATACTCTGGTCGCAGTCGGATGCATGATCCGTCATTGAGCCAAAGCCGAGAGCGTTTGGACTGCTTGTGCGGCACCTTGAGCCCTTCACGGCGCCAGATGCGTTCTACCCGCTTGCGGTTCACATGCCAGCCTAAGATCCCGCAGCAGGGCGGTCACCCGGCGATAGCCGTAGCGACCATATTGTCTGGTCAGGGCGATGATGTCTTCAGTGAGTGCGGCTTCGTCATCTGCCCCACGCGGCGTCTTGCGCTGTGTCGATCTATGTGCCCAAGCACACGGCAGACCCGCCGCTCGGACACTGGCATCATGTCCCTTATATGATCGATAGCGCCTGCGGCGCGCAGGGCTCAGAAGTTTCCCTTGGCAGCTTCCTGCAGGATCAACTTGTCTAGCATCAGATCAGACACGGCCCGACGCAGCCGTGTATTTTCCTTTTCCAGCTCTTTCATCCGTCGAGCCTGATCCATCTTCAAGCCGCCGTACTCCTTGCGCCAGCGATAATAACTCTGTTCGGTAACTCCGATCCGCCGGCATGCATCTGCAACCGTCCCGCCCTGCGCCAGAACGATCTCCGCCTCACGCAGCTTGCCAATGATATCTTCCGGCCTGTGCTTCCTTGCCATTCCATTCCTCCTTCGTGGCCATTCCTAAAATAAAAATTGGGCCACTCAGAAGGGGGCAGATCACGGACACGCTTTGATGATGCACGCCGGACCATCGGAATTATCAATCCTGATCCAGACGCAGGTGGATCAGGAAAACATTCGGCTATGCGCATGACCTATAATGGCAGCGGTCTCAGAACAAAGGTCGAATTGGGCACTGTTAACAGTCAATCCGATACCGATTGGGCTTCGTTCACAACTCTTGAACAAATGGTTGCGACATATGATTCCAACTTTCGCCTTGAGAAAGAAACACTGGAAGCTGCCAGTTCGACATATTCACTGTCACAATATAGCTATGACAGCCATGGGCGCCTGGAGTGCACAGCCCAGCGGATGAACCCCGCAATTTATGGCTCGCTGCCCGGATCGGCCTGTACGGCGGGCACCACGGGCAGCTTCGGCCCGGATCGCATCGTCAAGAATGTCTATGACAGCAATGGCCGTGTGACCAAGGTTCAGACTGCGGTCGGCACTGCCGATGCCAGCGATGAGGTGACGTCGACCTTTACCGATAATGGCCAGGTCGCGACCGTCGCCGATGGCGAGGGCAACAAGACGACCTATGAATATGACGGCCATGACCGCCTGACCAAGACGCGCTTTCCCTCGACGACCACCGCCGGAGCCAGTTCGACCACCGATTATGAACAGCCCGGCTATGATGCCAATGGCAATGTCGTCAGCTTTCGCCTGCGCGACGGCACGTCGATTGGCCTCGCCTATGACAATCTGAACCGCCTGACCGATAAGGACCTTCCGGGCAGCGAGCCCGATGCCGAATATGAATATGACCTGCTTGGCCGCATGACCAGTGCAGTCCAGGACAGCCAGACGCTCAGCTTTGTGCATGATGCGCTGTCGCGCCTTGCCAGCGCGACAGGACCGCTTGGCACTGTCAGCTATGAATATGACACTGCCGGTCGCCGCACCCGTCTGACCTGGCCGGACAGTTTCTATGTCACCTATGAGTATCGCGACGATGGCTCGCTTTCGGTTATCAAGGAAAACGGCTCGGCGAGCCTGGCCAGCTATGGCTATGACAATCAGGGCCGCCTGACCTCGCTCACCTATGGCAATGGCGCGGTTCAGAATTACAGCTATGACGCGGTATCGCGCCTGGCCAGCCTGTCGCAGGACCTGACCGGCAGCAGCTATGACAACACCCATGGTTTCAGCTATAATCCGGCGAGCCAGATTGACGAGCTGACCCGTTCGAATGACAGCTATGCCTGGACCGATCATTACAATGTCGACCGTTCCTCGACCTTTGACTATCTGAACCGGATCATGAGCGCGGGTGCGGTTAGCTTCACCCATGACAGCCGGGGCAACCTCACCGGCGACGGCACGTCGAGCTACACCTATTCGAGCGAGAATTTCCTCAAGACCGGTCCGGGCAGCACCACCCTCAAATATGATCCGGCGGGGCGGCTGTTCGAAACCGCGGGCGGCGCGACCACCCGCTTTGGCTATGACGGCCTGGCGATGATCGGCGAATATGACGGATCGAACGCGTTGCTGCGCCGCTATGTGCATGGTCCGGGCATGGATGATCCGCTGCTATGGTATGAAGGCACGGGAACATCGGACAAGCGCTATCTGCACAAGGATGAGCGCGGCAGCGTCATCGCGCTGACCGATGGCAGCGGCGCGGTGATCGGCATCAACAGCTATGATGATTATGGCATTCCCGGATCATCCAATATCGGCCGTTTCCAATATACCGGCCAGACCTGGCTCGACGGCATCGGTCTTTATTATTACAAGGCTCGCATGTACTCGCCCACCCTTGGCCGCTTCCTCCAGACAGACCCCATCGGCTATGGCGATGGCATGAACCTCTATGCCTATGTCGGCGGCGATCCGGTGAACTCCCGTGATCCAACGGGGCTGTCGAGAGAGGCAGAGCTGCATGCTGTCTTGCCTATCGAGCCGCATGCAGCGTCAAATACAATTGTCGTAACTGGAATGGGTGTGCGTGACGCCTTGTCTGATTTCCTGCACGAGCTTGCTATTGAAGAGATCAGAAACGCGCTAGAAGGCGGATATTCAACTTCGAACGAATACGATGTCATTACCGTCACAGCACCAGCACCGGAAAAACCGAAAAAGGAGCAGCCATCGAAGTATGACCCAATGGTCAACTACTGTGGGGCAGAAGGTGGCGATCGTTTTCCTAGCGGGACGTGGAATCGCGCCTGCTACAATCACGATAACTGCTATGGATCTAGAGGTGCTTCCAAAGGCACTTGCGATTCGACGTTCTTACTTGAAATTCGTGACTTCTGCCTCGAGACCGACCCGGAAGATACAATCTGCACGGCTGCCGCGTTGATTTATTACTCCGCAGTTCGTTGGCGCGGGCAGGAGGCATTTGACCGAGCCCAAGAGAAATACCGCCAATCTCGCATGCCTGGGCAACCTTGACAGCGCCACCTCATCGAAGATTCACACTTACGAAGGATGCGCATTAGCATGACAAATCGAAGCAAGAAAATCGAACTAGGAGTGTATCTTTCCGTATCGGCCTTGGCGTTCCTCGCCGCAACCTTGGTGACGGATGTCATTGCAAGAATATCATTTTCGGCAGTGTCCCTGCCATATGCGATAGGCGATCATTTTAAATATGCAAATCTCTTCCATTCAATTTTAATGCTTACCCCGTTTGCAATCATTTCTTTGATATGTGCTCGCCTTGAAATTATTGTAAAAACTCGTAGTTCATTAAGTATTTTTCTAATATCTACTGGAGCTTTAACATATTTCTATGCTAATGGATTTTGGAGCGCTCAATCATCTTTACATCAGCAACGGTGGACGACTTCTTCTCTTTCTGTAGGATTATTACCTTTTATTGGATTTGGTATTGTTTTCGTGACGATTTTCTTTGCTGCGCTCGCGACTCAACTAGATAGACGAGACCATGACGGATAAGATCGCAGGACCTGACCGGCAGCAGCTATGACAACACCCATGGTTTCAGCTATAATCCGGCGAGCCAGATTGACGAGCTGACCCGTTCGAATGACAGCTATGCCTGGACCGATCATTACAATGTCGACCGTTCCTCGACCTTTGACTATCTGAACCGGATCATGAGCGCGGGTGCGGTTAGCTTCACCCATGACAGCCGGGGCAACCTCACCGGCGACGGCACGTCGAGCTACACCTATTCGAGCGAGAATTTCCTCAAGACCGGTCCGGGCAGCACCACCCTCAAATATGATCCGGCAGGGCGGCTGTTCGAAACCGCGGGCGGCGCGACCACCGCTTTGGCCTTGACGGCCTGGCGATGATCGCTGAGTGACGGATCGAACGCGTTGCTGCCATATGTGCATGGTCCGGGCATGGGATGATCCGCTGCTATGGTATGAAGGCACGGGAACATCGGACAAGCGCTATCTGCACAAGGATAGGCGCGGCAGCGTCATCGCGCTGACCGATGGCAGCGGCGCGGTGATCGGCATCAGCAGCTATGATGATTATGGCATTCCCGGATCATCAATATCGGCCGTTTTCAATATACCGGCCAGACCTGGCTCGACGGCATCGGTCTTTATTATTACAAGGCTCGCATGTACTCGCCTACCCTTGGCCGCCCTCCCAGACAGACCCCATCGGCTATGGCGATGGCGCCAGACCTCTATGCCTATGTCGGCGGCGATCCCATCAACTTCATCGATCCGCTGGGGCTGAATGGTGAGGGGGGATATTCTCCTCACCCTCCATTGCAGCCTCCTGTACTTCCGCGCAGCAGCCCGATTGCTCCGCGCGAAACCATAGTGGTTACCGGGACGGTCCCTAACCAATTTTTCAATGATGATGGCATCCTTATTGTGGAAGGTTCAGTATATGCGTTGGCACTCTCAATAGGAATGTCTGGCGGTGGAGAGTTCGTAGTTCCTGGCAATAGCTACACAGCTGGTGGTTTGGGCAAGAATCGAAGCTTTACGCAAAATGATGCTAATGTTTGTAGCGTGGCTTATACGCCGGACGGCGACAGTTGGGGCCAAAACCCGAAGTGGGATGGAGGAAGGTATAATTCCAGTTTGCAAGGTGATTGGTCGGATGCGCTTAAGGATTTCACGTTCCTAGTTCGCGCGTCAGGTGAACAAGGCTTCCACCAAGTGGGCCCGTCGCTCTCTAATCCGTATATCCGTGCGACCTCTTACCCCAACGGTTCGGTAACGTTGCGACAGGGCGTTGATTTCAAGATTGGCGTGCCATTTAAGCCGGTCATTGGGCTATCTCCAAGAATTGACATCAAAGCGGGAGCTTTCGGCTTACGAAAAGCCGAGACGGTGCACTACAATGGGACCTCTAGGCAATGCATAATACGATAGATTTGGAAGTATTTTCAAAGTCTGAAAGATTATGCATTGTGCATGATTTTAATATCAAAGGACCAATATATAGAATGATATCTATTTCTGGTGATGATTACTTTGATATTCATATTTCTTCAGTTGATTTTTCTTCAAGTGAAGAGGCAGCGATTTTCCTCTTTTCTGTTGAGCTTAGGAGATATGACTTTGAAATAATTTATAGAGAATGTACGCGCTCCGGATTGCTTTCAGAATTTAATGATATAGAGAAAATATTAATTTCGTTGAAATCTCGACATATTGATTTCTCTACTGATATATCAAATAACGATATTGAAAAAATATCTATATATTGCAAAAATGGAACTACTTGTTTATTAGAAAGAGGACGGGATGAATATGGAGTTCCTTCTCTTTTTTTAATAAAATGAAAAGGAATTGGTATTACGGTGACAATACGCTAATTTCCTCTCCACTGCGGCAATAGGAAAGTCTACAAAGCTGCTTGGCTTCTGGCCAACAAGAGCAAGACCCGGCCATCTTAGCCAAGCGCCTAACTTTCAATCATCTGTTTGACCCGACCGGACAGTTTCTATGTCGCCTATGAGTATTACGACGGCAGCACCCTCAAATATGATCCGGCGAGACGGCTGTTCGAAACAGCGGGCGGCGCGACTACCCGCTTTGGCTATGACGGCCTGGCGATGAACTGGCCCTTAGCGCCCATCACAGAAATTCGGCGCCTCCCGGACGATTGGGCGACAGCCGAATCCGCCTGACCTTCTCCCCGCCCGGCCCGCTTTTCAGCCTGACCGTCACGACCTGTCCCTGCATCCAGCGCGTGCGATTGCCAGGCGACACCTGGCCAAGTGCGGCGGCCAGTTGCGGCGCCATTGCCGATGCATCTGGCACGGGCAGCCCGGAATAGACGGTCAGCCAGTCAGCAGGATCATGAGTGAGGCTATTGGCGGCTGGCAGGAGGACCAGCGCATCCTCCAGCGTCTCGAACGGAATATCCGATTTTTGACGGCGCGCAATTTCGGAAAGCAGTGGTGCACGCTGTGCGGCATTCAGGCCAAGGCCCCGCAGTGCGCGCCCGATCAGCGCGGGGTCAGCGCGATTGAGATCGACCTTGGCATTTTCGCTGACAATCTCGATGGCGATATCCAGCCCCTCTATTCTGTAGCTGCCACGGGCGGGCAGCATGGCCCATTGGCTGCGCGGTCCGTTGAACTGCATATCGGCGATCACCGTTTCCAGAGCGCTCTCAATCGCTAGGTCGCGCTGAATATGTAAAGCGCGTTCGGAATGGTGTTCGGCACGTCGCAGGGTGGAGAGCATGATCACCGCGACAATGCTTCCGGCAAGCAGGAGGAACCACATGACCGTCAGCAGCGCAAATCCGCGCTCGCGTCCATCATGCGCGAAAGGCGGTGCTTTCCAGCTCATTGCCTGTCGGGCGTATAGGCCCCTTCCTCATGGCGCTTGCCGCCAATCTGGGCATCGCGTCCCTGATCAACCATCGGGCGGGTAAGGTCGAGGCCGTCGATCAGCGCATCAACCACGCTATCGGTATCGCGCGGGGACCGGATCACCGTAGGCGTCAGCAAGATGATGAGTTCGGTGCGGCTGCCGGTATTCCTAGTCTGGCCGAACAAACCGCCAATGACCGGTATCTGACTGAGCAGCGGAATACCGGATTTCGAGCGCGTCACGGAATTGCGAATAAGGCCGCCCAGGGCAATCATCTGTCCGGAACGGGTCGCCACGGTGCTGGTAAGGCGGCGCTGCTGAATGGTCGGCGAATTGATGCCCGAACTGGTGGTGAGCGCGACATCGCTGACCTCCTGGGCAATGTCGAGGATGATGGTGCCGCTATCATTGACGCGGGGTGTGACCTGGAGGATCACGCCAGTATCGCGCAGCTCGATATTGTTGACGATTGGTGCGCCAGGCGTGAGCACGCTTTGCGACTGCTGGGTCACGATGGGAACCTGGTCACCAACCTGCAGGGTTGCTGGTTCATTGTTGAGCGTGAGCAATTTGGGAGCAGAAAGCACCCGCACATTTGTTCTGGACTCGATGGTATTGAGCACCGCGGAAGCCGATGACCCGACTACCGAGACCGAAAATCCCGGAAAGGATGAGGCGGGAACGGCACTGGAGCTATTGCTGTTGGCAATGCTGGTGGTGGTGGAACCATTGTCGATCACCGAGAAGTTGACGCCATATTGAAGGTCATCTGTCAGCGTGACCTCTGCCAGCATAGCCTCGATCAGGACTTGTGCGACGGGCTGGTCAAGCCTGTCCAGCGCATCCCGGATAAACTGATATTCCTCGCCATTGGCGTAAATGAGCAGGCTGTTATTCTGTTCATTGGGAACGATACGCGGCCCAGCCCCCTCCAGATCAGTACCCGTCTGTGCGGATGCAGCCGGAGACGCGGCGGCATTGTCACGGACGTCGTTACCGCCCACATCGATAATTGCCGGTTGGATCGGCAGCGAATTGCCTGGCGTATTGCCGCCGAGCACCAATTGCAGCGAAGCCGCAATGTCGCGGGCGCGTCCATTTTGCACGGCATAGCTGTAGAGCTTTCGCTTTCCTGAAACCCCGGCGTCCAGCCTTCGGATCCAAGGCTCGATCCGAAGCAGGTCCGCGCGCTCTGCGGCTATCCCCAGCACCGATCGCAATCGCGGCAGTGGCACAAGGCGGACGCGCGATCCCAATATGTCATAGGGCGGCTTGAATATCGCATCGAGTTCGGCGACCAATGTGTCGGGATCGACATTTTCCAGGGAATAGACTTCAAACTGCATGGCCGCCAAAGTGTCGACATCAAACCGTGCGATGAGCCGCTTGGCGGCATCGCGCTCCTCTGCACTGCCGCTAATGAGCAGGCTGAGGTGGTCCCGCCTTCCTGGACAGGTTTGCGGCAAAATTAAGCTCAAGCCGATGTCGTCATGCCGCGAGTTTGGCCATCAGATCATGGGGGGCATGCCCCCCATGATCTGATGGGCCGATTTGCCCATATGCCTCTGTCGGGGTTCTACCGGCAAGGGCGGAATGAGGCCGGTGGTGGTTATAGTAGGTGAACCAGCGCGCCAGGCCCGCCCGCAGTTCGCTGCCGGTCTCGAAGGCGTGGAGATAGACGCATTCATACTTCACGGATCGCCAGAGGCGCTCGATGAAGACATTGTCCATCCATCGGCCCCGGCCATCCATGCTGATCCGCACTTCGGCCTCGCGCAGCACGGTGGTGAAGGCGCGACTGGTAAATTGGCTGCCCTGATCGGTGTTGAAGATTTCGGGCTTGCCATAACGGGCCATGGCGTCCTGCAAAGCCTCGACGCAGAACCCGGCATCCATCGTGTTCGAGATGCGCCAGGCGAGCACCTTGCGCGCCGCCCAGTCCATAATCGCCACCAGGTAAAGGAAGCCCCGCCGCATCGGCAGATAGGTCATGTCCGCGCACCACACCTGATTGGGCTGCGTGATCGCCAGATCGCGCAGCAAATAGGGATAGATCCGGTGCTCGGGGTGCGGATCGCTGGTGCGTGGGCGCTGGTAAATCGCTGTCAGTCCCATTTTCGCCATGAGGCGCCGCACCCGGCGGCGGCCAACCGCATGGCCCATGCGTTGCAAATGACGGGCCATCTGCCGACTGCCATACCATGGGCAGTCCATGAACACCTGATCGATCAAGGCCATCAGCGCCAACGTCGCGCCGTTCTCTGGCACCGGCGCGTAATAATAGCCCGACCGGCTGATCGAAAGCAGGCGGCATTGCGCCGCAATCGACAGGTCCGGGTTGTCCGGTTCGACCATCTTTCGCCTCCGGTCCATGCTCATCGACCGGAGGCTCGTGCCAAAAAATCGCGCTCCACCAGCAACTGCCCGATCTTGGCGTGCAATTTCTCGATCTCGGCCTCGTTGCAGGCCTTGGCCGCCTGATCGCCGCCGTCAAACAGGCTGGCCATGCCATCCATCGCCTGCCGCTTCCACGCGCCGATCATCGTGTGGTGCACACCATGCTTGGCCGCCAATTCAGCCAGCGTCAGATCGCCCCGGATCGCCTCCATCGCAACCTTCGCCTTGAACTCCGCGCTGTAGCGCTTTCTCGTCGTCTTCATTCCAGTCCATTCCTCAGGTCAGGCTGAGCTTATCACCCTGTCCAGAAAAACGGCACCACCTCAGGCTGTTGGTACCGTCGCGGGTTGGCGCCGCGATCCCTTCCCCGAGAAACTCTTCTATCAGTGCCACAAGGCTGACCGCGCTTGCAAAATCGAGCCGGATGACTTCTGAAGCATAGCCGGGACTGGAGGGCTGAAAGCCGCGGTCGCCCGGCCCCTCGCGCTCTGCTGACACGATCGGCCCCAGGCCTCGGGCGTTGTTCCGCAATACTATGCGATAGCCGGTCCCGCGCTTGACGATGGCAGCGCCCAACGTCGCCAGCGCCTGTTCGAGCAGCGGTATCAGAGAAGCCTCGGTCACGGGCTGGGCCGTGCGCAAGGTAACATTGCCGGTAACATCAGCGTCAACCGAATATTCTACGCCGAGCATCGACCCCATGACCGCATCAACGACCCTGCGTACATCGGCGTCCACGAATGCAAGCGAATAGCCGTTGACGCGATCATACTGGATGGCGGAGCCTTGCGACGAATGAGGTCCGGATTGCGCGCGAATCTGGCCATTGCAGCATAGTGCCAGCGCAAGACCGCAGGCCAGAAACCTCCAAAGCATCGGGCATCTGCCTGTTATTGGTTCAATCACGCTGCTCATTCCCCCTGGCTTCCGTATCGGGCTCGGGACCGGCCCCGCCACCCATGGCGCGGTTCCCAAAGTCCAGACGCACTGTTTCGACGCGGTCTGACATGGCAAATACCGCATCGCCCTTGCCGACACTCTTGAGAAGCCAGCCTTCGACAGTTTCACCGCGCTTCAGCGTCACTTCCTCACCATTGGCCGTGCGTACTATTGCCGCCGCCTTGCCACGCCGTGCGGATATGACCCCGACCAGTTGCGGCAAGGGAGCGGGCGGCGGAGGTTCTGCCTCGGCTTCTGCCGGGCTTGCCTCGTCAGGCAGTTCGACAACCGGGGATCGTGCCGGATTGAACAAGGGGGCGGCAATCACCGGTTCCAGCGATGGCACATCGCGCAGCGTAATTTCGGTAAGGACAGGTTCCGTGCGTTTTGGAATCGCTAATTCCTGATCGTCGTCCAACAGCCATATCGGGCCGAGGATGAGGATCGCCAGTCCCAGCAATACCGGCCAGACATAGCGTGGAACACGCTCTATCATGGCACCTTCCAGGCGGCCAGAACACGTGCTGTCAGTCGCAACTGACCGGTGTTGCCTTCATCGCCAGCCAGTTTCCAGTTCACAAAACGCAGCATGGGTCGTCCGGTTTCGGCACTGCTTATAAATCGCATGATCTCAACCTCGGGACCTGCAAGCACCAGGTCGACGGCGACGATATCCTGCTGGCCAACTTTGACAGGCTGCACCAGTTCATTTGAGAGCCCCTGCCCCGATGACAGGATAAGGCGCGACACATGTTCGGTGAGTGCCATGGCAGCGATATCATCATCTGTTGCCGCGACCAGCAGACCGGTTTCGATTGCGGGCGGCAAGGTGTCTTGCGGACCGTTCAAAACCGCCTCCAGCCGCGCCCGCTCAAACCTGGCGTCGGCGCGTTCGGCAAGCTTGTCACCCATAAAATCAAGGGAAGGAAACAGGATCAGCGATAACAGGCAATAAAGCGCCCCGAACAGCAGGGCAATGGCGACAAAACGGCGCATCGGTGTCGACAGGCTCTCCATCATTTGAGCCGCCCCTCCAGCGTTACACGCTGCCTGTTTTCGCCGACCGGATCGCGACCTTGTTCCTCGATATCATCGAACTGCGAGAGCCTGCCCATGGCTTCGACAAGCTTGTCTGCTTCCGCAGCATCCACCCGGAGCGCCAGCCGACGGCCTTCACCCGCCTCCATGCTGATAACCCAGTCGGTTGAGGCGAGATTTGCAGCTATCGGGGACAATGTTTCGCCAAGGGTGCGTTGCATTGCCAGCGGCCGCAATGCAAGGCGGCTTGCTTCATTGGCCCTCGCTTCGCGCTCGCGCATCAGCCGTGGCGCTGCCTTTTTTTCCAGTTCGGCGATAACGGCCCTGTCGTCCTCAACTTGCCATTTGGCAATCAGCCCGGTCATGAATGGTGTCAGGAGAATGGCGGCTGCGACAAATATCCAGGCGCCGACCCAGTATCGTCGGCTCTCATCAGCTTCGCGAGAACGGGCGGCACGAACCTCCACAATCCGATCGGTCGAGTTACGGGCCAGAAATGCCGGAGCTGCAATGTCTTGCCCGTCAAAAAGCGCCTCAAGCCTGTCAAGCTGTTCCCGGCGTGCCGCGACAAGATCAATGTCCAGCCAATTATCCGCAAGGGCCATGCTCCAGCCATATTCGACATGCTCTGGCTGCAGAGGCAAACGTTGCGCGCACTGCAGCGTTATTGCCGTACCGATATGCGCCCGGCTCGCTTTCGGCATATTGAGCCTGATCCCAAGGCAATCCTCCGAACGAAGCACGAGGTCGATACGTTTTGCCTTGTCAGCAAGGCCCCTGATTTCATCCCATTCATCCTCATCCAGCGAGTCAATCTGACGATCCGTCTCAAGGGTGCGGCCTTCGCCCTTGTAGATATGCTGAATGACGGTGCCGGATTCGTCCAAAATGATGCGGAGACCATCGCTTGATGAATCAAGGCTTGGCTTTCGCTTGGGCAGCATGTCCCTGAGTTCGCCCTGCCACCATCTGAAAAAGCGCTGAATTCCATCCAGTGCAAGAGCGGGTTGAAGCAAGCTGGCTACCTGCATGACATGGCCACCAGATCAAAAACACACGAGCCACGAGATGTTGTCCGCGGCACAATAGTCATGGTGCGATGCGCCCCGGAAGCATCCGTCAATTCCAGATCGACCCGATTGACGATACCGTCATCCTGCGCATCCCGGACTGTCTTGATGTTTGCAGAGTGGCTTCCGCCAAAGATCCGGGTGGCCGAAAGGTCGCGTTCCAGTCCGGGAAAGGCTATGAGCATGCCCCCTTGAGCATCATCGGCTGAACGCAACTCCATTGATACAAAACCGGGACGACCAAGAGCCATCGGGCTTCTGGCGCGGAATATCAGGCGGTCCGGTCGCGAGGGATAGGCCTGGCCGTCTGCATCCCGGAACAGACCATCGGTCAGGAGCGTTCGCAGCAGCTGCTCGTCGTCCAGCCACTGCAGCGATTCTGCATGATCGCGCTCAGTTTTGAGATCATTTGACAATTGCGCCAATGTCCAGCTCAACGGAACAAGCAACAGGCTCGCCAGCAGCAGGGCAACCAATATTTCAACGAGGGTAAAGCCGTTGCGGTTCACGGCAAGACCCCGCCCTTTCCGGCCAGAAGAATTCGCCGCCCGAGACGGGCAAGCTCTGTCCCCTGATCGCCCGTTACGATGATCTGCATATCCATCAAAACGCGAAGGCCGCGCGGATCACGAGCAATCTCGCGATGCTCAATCCGCCAACCCATTTCGCCATCCTGCCCGCCCGCTTCAGCAATCAGTTCCGGATTGGCAATCAGCATTTCCATGCGGTTCTGCGCCAGTGACAATGCCGCCCGCTGATCAGCAAGCAAGGATGACCGCGCCTTTGTCTGCACCGCACCGTTCATCACAACGCTTAAAATCAGCGCTGCCACCAGCAGGGCAACCAGCACCTCGACAAGCGTAAAACCCCGCTCTGGACCATCATCGCGCGGCATGCATCGCTCCATCAATCCAGCGAAGTTCGATGGTCTGGCCGGACGCCAGTTCTATGGTGCCGCCATTGCTCGAGCCGTCAGGATAAAAGACCGGTGAGTCAGCTCCTCCTATTGCGGGCCTGAATTTGACCGAGGCTGCCGCCAGTTCGTCCGAATCCAGATGTGTCTGTTCACCCGAAGCAATGGCCGCGGCACGGACATCTGCCAGCATCTGCATCAGCTGCGCTTCATCAAGCCCCTTCATCGACCGGCTGGGCATGGCGGCAACCAGCAGAACCGCTCCCAAGGCCATGATGGACATGACCACCAGCAATTCGACAAGAGTAAAGCCATCAGGGGATTGCGGATATGTCGGCATCCTCGCCTGCCCCCCCTTCCTTGCCATCCGCTCCAAGCGTCACGAGGCGATAAGGTGCGGAATCTCCGGGAGCCTCATAGACAAAATCGTGTCCCCAAGGGTCCTTGAGCTGCGCTGCTTCCCTCACATAGGGGCCGTTCCAGCCGGGCATGTCGCCATCAACTGTCCAAAGCAGGACCAATCCCTCGTCCGTTGTCGGAAACGCGCCATTATCGATTTCATAATAGCGCAGGCTGTTGGACAGGGTCTGCAGCTGAACCTTTGCCGCCTTTGATTTTGCGCTGCCCAGCAGGCTGGAAATCTGCGGAATTGCAACTGCGGCTATGAGTGCGATAATGACCAGCACCACGAGCATTTCCATCAAAGTAAAGCCGTTGCGGACACCGTTGTTCATGCCGCGAAATCTCCCAGTGCAAAAATGCCCAGCATGACGCCCGCAACCATGGCGGCAATGACCCCGCCGAGCAGGATCGTCGCGACCGGATTTGCCAGTGATACAAATCGTTCGATCCGGGCATTGGCGGCACTGCCCATTATCTCGGCTGCATGATTACAGGTTGCTGCAAAGCTGCCGGTCCGCTCGCCTACTTCGATCAGTCGCGTTGCAGTGAGCGGAAATATTGGCACGCTGCGCAAGACCGAAGACAGCCTCTCTCCTTCACGAACGCGATTCTCCACCATCTGCATTGCGCTTCGCCACCGGGAGCTCGACAGGCCTCTGCGCGCCAGCGGCAATGCCCGGACCAGAGTAACGCCGTTTCCGGTTAATGTGCCCAAAAGGCCGGTGAACCGGGCTGCAACGATCTGGTCATAGAGCCGGATGCCCGGCAAAAAAGGGACAATGCGTGCGCGCAAAGGCGCAACGTGGGAAGCGGTCATCAAAAACCAGATTGCAACGGGAGCGCCAAGCAGCATTGCAAGCAGCAACAGACTGTCGTCGCGCACAAGTTGAGACGCCGCCAGCACAAGTTGCGTCAGCCTTGGCAAGCGATCTTCGGAACCGGCGAAAACGGGTTCGAACTGAGGCACGACGCTGGTCAGCACGATGATCAGTGCAGCAATTGTGGCAATCAGAACTGCAGCGGGATATGTCAGCGCCGTGATCAGCCGCTGCCGTGTCTGGGCAGCCTCCTCAAGCCTTGCGGCAACCGCTCGCAAGGCATCTCCCAACATGCCGCCCTGCTCGGCCGACCGAATAATGCCTATGGCCCATTGTGGCAGCATTTCATGCTGTTGCATTGCCTTGCCCAGGCTTTCACCCGCCCTTACCGATGCCAATAACTGACCCAGCAGGCGCGATTGCGTTCGCTTTGTCGCCGTGTCGCGCAAGAGATCCAGTGAGCGATCCACTGGCAGCCCCGCCTTCACCAGCGTTGCAAGCTGACCAATCAGCAAAGCCTGATCAGCAAGACCTGGAGCGCTTCCAAGCTGCATCGGGCGTTGCAGAACTTCGGCTATACTTGCTTGTCCGCTTCGCACTGACAAGGGGGTCCAGCCCTCGGCCATCAGCCGGGCTACACAGGCGGCTTCGTCTGCGGCCTCCAAAGTGCGCCATTCGCGCACGCCATTGCCGGATATGCTGAGGCATCGATATTGGGTCATGCCAGGCCTACAACCCTTGCGACCTCGTCACAGCTCGTCCGGCCCTCCGCAATAAGCGCTAGCCCATGACCGAACAGCGTGTCGCCGCTCGGTATGGCATATTTCTCCGCGCATTCTTCACGAATGGCGAGCCGCAATTGGGCATCGATCTCGATGACTTCAATCAGTGGCGCGCGACCGCTATATCCGCTCCCATTGCAGGATTGGCATCCCATTGGTTCGAATATTTGCGCCGGAATATTCAGTCCCGCATCAGCGAACATATCCATCCATTGCCCGCAAGGCGTGACGGACTGCTTGCAGGCTTCGCAAAGGGTCCTGACAAGACGCTGTGCGATTGTAGCGATGCATGTTGATGCACACAGATAGGATTCAATCCCGATGTCACTAAGCCGGGTAAATGCCCCAAGGGCGCTATTGGTGTGCAGGGTTGTCAGTACCAGATGCCCGGTCAGCGCCGCGCGCAGTGCGATGTCGGCGGTTTCGCGGTCCCGAATTTCGCCGATCATCAATATATCAGGGTCCTGGCGCAAAAATGCACGGAGCGTTCGCGCATAGCTGAGATCGATATCAGGCCTCACCTGCACCTGATTGATGCCGTCCACCAGGATTTCCACCGGATCCTCTACGCTCAGAATCTTGACATCAGGCTTCAGAAGATGGCTGAGCGCAGCGTAAAGAGTCGTTGTCTTGCCGCTGCCGGTTGGTCCGGTCATGAAAATAATGCCGTGTGGCCTCTCAAGGACTCTGTAAAGTTTCTCGAGCGCTGTTGGCGCCAGGCCGAGCCGGTCAAGAGCCAGCGGGACCTCAGCCCTGCCCAATAGCCGCATGACAATCGCTTCGCCATGCGCAGACGGCGTGGTTGCAACGCGCACATCAAGATCCCGCCCTCCGGCAGTAAGGCGCAACCGCCCGTCCTGTGGAAGCCGGGTCTCCGAAATATCCAGTCCCGCCATCACCTTGATGCGGCTTGCCAGGGCCTCTCCGAGCGCTGGCGGATGCCGCTCTATCTCGCGCAAACTGCCATCAATCCGCATCCGAACTGCAATATGGCGGGCCATGGGTTCAATATGGAGATCAGATGCCTTGCGTTTGGATGCGATGCCGAGCAACCGGTCGATCAAGCGAATAACGGGTGCATCCGAACCTTCATCGGCAAAGCGTTCCAGATCGAATGAACCCGGCACATCCTCGAAACCTGCGGAAACGCTGCCCGACAGACCCTGCAAATGATCGAGAATGTCGGACCGCGCAGCCACTTTCACCGTGACACCCTTTCCCGTCGCAAACCGCATCCCGTCCACTGTCGCCTGATCTTCAGGGTCAGCCATAGCAATGGTGACGCCATTGTCATCAAGTCCGATAGGCAAGACTGCATGTCGCTCAAGCCATTGCTGGTTAAGCCCCTCGATCGCAGGAAGTTGTTCAGGAAAGTTCTCTGGAACTGCCAGAGGAATCAGCAAATGATCTGCAAAAGTTCGGGCAACAAAGTCATCCGCGACAAGGCCAAGCTGGGATAGAGTAGCCGACAGGCGAACCTGCCGGAGTGCGCTCAATTGCTGCGCACGCGCAAGATCGGCGCCGTCGATCATGCCGGTATCACTCAATATTTCCGCCAGTTGCGCCACGCCTGTCTCCAGCGCATTTGTTACGAAAGCACTGATCGACTCCCAAGCGATTCGGCGAAGATATGTCCGGATCGGATCAGATTGGCGGTCATCGCCATCGGACTTTGACGCTAGGACCGGTCATTGTTCATGCGGCTCGCATCGGCCGCCGCCCGGATGTTGCTATGCCCCTAGTCGAGACCCATCGGTGGACAGTCGAAAGAAGCGGGCTGGTCAGTCGTTACGATCTGTCCGGCATGTTTTCAGTTCCACATTTTTTGCACGAGATAGCGCCAGACTTGCGATTTGACCGGTCGGCTGCTTTTGCGGGAACCGTTGCGCTGCATATTTGCCTTTTCCTGTTACTGTCTGCCTATGTGATCGACCGCTCTGTGGATCCAAGTTTGTCGGCCGAACCAGTCAATGTCATCGCCATCGTCAATTCACCTGCAGAGGAACCTGCGGGGGCACCCAATCAGCCCGACATGCCAGCCCCGCCAACTGAGAGTGAAACTCTTGTGGAACCGCTCGTCCCGGTAGAATGGTCGATATCATCCTTGCGGGTCACCCGATCATCCTCACCCGGCACCAGCCAGTCCAGAAGTTCCGGAGGGACTGGCGGTCGCGGCATCTATGATCCTTATGCTGGGGCTTCCCCTCAGCCACTGAAGCAGCCGGGAACGCAGCGCAACACGGCAGTCGGCGCCGATATTAACTGGGTCAGGATCGATCAACGTATTGACAAGGAAATGCTCGAAAACTGGCTCAATGAGATGCGTCGCAACCGACCCGAAATAAAGGGTACCATCGATTTTGAACTGGGCTGGGATCGCAACGGCAAGGTGAGCCAGGCAACAGTGACAGGCGCCGATTTATTACCTCAATCGGCCGCACAACTGGCTCGTTCAATTAAGGGCATTGCAATTGCGACGGCGGGACCAGTAAGGTCCGCAAAAGCAACAATCAGTTTTTGACGACGGTCAAAAAATTACCGTTTATTCGCGGGTCAAGCACATTTAAGCCTCCATCACCCGTCGCAGCGCTAGTGTGAAAGTATACCGAGTCAGCTTTGCGCCCCTAATTCGGACATCCAGTCCGCATACTGAACTGACCAAAAGCGGATGTTGGAGGCCATGGTTTGGCTAAACACTCCCCAAGCGTTACGCAAAAGAGCTCTGTTTCAGCAGTGGATTTAATTGGAAGCATTGTGGCAGGCGAAATGACATACGATTTCAGAAACCGAGCCAGAGCAAGCTTGAATAAAGCGAAGGTGCTGCTGGCATCGGGCGATACCGACGATTTGGAATTCGCTGCGCTCAAGCTGCGCAAGGCAATGGAGGCTTTGACCTACGAACGGTCCAAGATTTATGCTGATGATCTGGGCCCCAAAGCGATGATGACCTGGCAGCCCAAGAAACTCATGGAGCGGATGCTGGAGGTCGATCCTTATGCTGACAAAGCCGCTCGGATATCGATAGGCCGCGAACCGACTCCGGGAGAAACACCAGAAGTCATGAGACTGCTGGGAACGGACAACGTTCTCGACATGCAGACGCTCAAAAAACATTACGATGCACTCGGCGCATATCTACACACCGAAACCCTCGACCAGATCCATAACGGAAAAGCTCACGACCTTACAAAACTGCGAAAACGATGCGATGCCATCGTCGAAGCAGTCGAAGTCGTTCTCGGCTCACATATATGGAATTCCTCGATGGCAAATCGCGGGGAAATCGAATGTCATGAATGCGGCTCCATTATTCGCCGACGATTGGGCCGGGATGGCGAGCCTCGCGTGGTGCAATGCTGGGAATGCGACGCCAGCTACACGCTGACCGACATTGGCAATCGCAAAGTGCATTTCGAGCCCAGAATGCAAGACGTGCTCTGTCCGGTTGAAGGTTGCGCCGGAAGCTTTCCGCTTTGGGAGCGGGAGCTGATCGTCGGCACGCGGTGGAAATGCCGCGATTGCGGGCGATTGCTTCGTTTGGCACCGGGAGTCACTACAGACGAAAATATGCATGATGAATAAATATTAGTATGATCACGTTCTGGATCGTGAGGGCGCGTTTATGGAGCAAGGAAAATCAAACGAATTGTTGCGAGTACTGTGTCTCGACGGTGGAGGTGCGAAGGGCTTTTACACCCTCGGCGTTCTCCGGGAAATCGAAGCCATGATCGGCTGCCGCCTGCATGAGCGGTTCGATCTTGTTTTTGGAACCAGTACAGGAGCAATCATCGCGGCTCTGATAGCGCTGGGCAAAGACGTCGACGAGATTCACAGACTCTACAAGAGCAACGTTCCCGAAATCATGAAGCACAAGGGCAGGGCCAAGAAATCGGCCGCCCTTAAGCACCTAGCCGACCAGGTGTTCGGCGATCTGAGATTTGATAGTCTAAAAACAGGGCTCGGTATCGTGTCGGCCAAATGGCAATCGGAACGTCCGATGATATTCAAAGGCGATACGGCACAGGCGCATGGACGTGCGGCGACGTTTGTTCCTGGGTTCGGCGTCAGCATAAGCGATGCCGTGCAGGCGTCGTGTTCAGCCTATCCGTTTTTCGAACGCAAGGTCGTGACAACTGCTGCCGGTGACAAGATCGAACTACTGGACGGCGGGTACTGCGCAAACAATCCAACGCTCTATGCCATGGCCGATGCGACTTCGGCGCTCGATACCCCGATAGAGAATATCAGAGTCGTGAGCATCGGCGTCGGAGTATATCCGGAACCGAAACGATCTCTCTTCAGTGCCGCGCGATGGGCTAAGTACCTGCTGAGCGTGCAATTGCTGCAAAAAACACTGGAGATAAACACCCAGTCGATGGACCAGCTCCGCGAAATTCTGTTCAAGAATGTCCCGACCATCCGGATCAGCGATACGTTCGAGCGTCCGGAATTGGCGACGGATTTGTTCGAACACGATCTCGATAAGCTCAATATGCTTCGCCAATTAGGGGCAGAGTCCTTCGCGCAACGTGAAGCTGCGCTTTCCGAACTTCTATCGGTTGAAGGTTCCTGAATGGCCATTCCAGAAAATCAGCTTGAGACGTGGTCGCATCAGGGCTCGGTCACCCAATCGAGCAGCACCTATCAGAGCCTCAAAGGCGTATTGGAGGCGTCGACCACCCCCTATTCAGACCGTCTGCACCGGAGTTTCCTGCAAGGATCCTATGGAAACAGCACAAACATCTGGGCTGATAGCGATGTCGATATCGTAATGCAGATTGATTCCATCTTCTATCGGGATCTAGGCGAGCTACCGCCTGGCGACCTTGAATTATACCATGCGTCATTCTCGTCGGCGGAGTATGACTATGCCGATTTCAAACGGGACGTGATCGCGGTCCTTCAGGCCAAATATGGCGATCTGGTTGTCCCCGGAAAGAAGGCCGTCTTTGTCAGCGGGAATGGCGATCGACGAGACGTCGATGTCCTAATTGCTGCGCAATACCGCAAATACTGGCGCTTTCAGGGAATGGACGACCAGTCGTACACGGAGGGCCTTTGCTTTTGGGACTCTGCCGGCAACCGTATTATCAATTATCCGAAACTGCATTCCGCCAATTGTGTGGCCAAACACGGCGCTACGAACCAGCGCTTCAAGCCAATCGTGCGGATTTTCAAGAATATGCGCAACCGGATGATCCAAGATGGCTACATTACCGCCGGGCTGGCTCCATCCTACTTTATCGAAGGAATGCTCTACAACGTTCCAGATAATTGCTTCGAGGCGAACTGTGAAGACTCTGCAGTCAGCTGTATCAATTGGCTATTGAGATCGGACAAAAGCAAGCTGGTCTGCGCAAACGAACAGTATTTTCTGCTCCATCCAACCTCGCCGGTCACGTGGCGATCGGAAGAGTTTGATGCCTTTTTGAGCGCCGCCGTGCGATTCTGGAAGGAGTGGTAAGAGTCTTGAAGACGATCGATCAGTTCATGTGGGGCTATCAGGAACACTTCCGAATCCACTACGAGATTCTCACGCAAAACGTGTTCGAGGCGATCGGATTCGAAGGAAAGCCCAAGGTCTTTCTGGTCGGATTGGCGATGTCCGATCGGGAGGTTCGGCATGAAGTGTGTGTAGAGCCCGAAACCGGTTTTCCGGATCAGGACTTCTTTTCTTCGCTTCCCAAGCGTGTAGCGGAAGGTATACCAAAGCACCCCAATCAGCAGATGTTCTACGGCGACGAGGTAAGCAACAGAGAAAAGCCCGAGAATATTCACCGCCAGGTGATCACAGAGGAAGTTCTGAACCTTCTGGCATCGGAGGACGAACGCAGCGGACTGCGCAGTTTCGCTTCCTTGGCCGCTCCCGTCGACAATTACTATGTCGTCACAATCATCCAAGTTCCAAAAAGCAATTTGGCGGTACATTCGGTCATTCCCTATCGCTGGATGCAGGAAGACGCTGAGACAAATCTGCTGATGGAATGTATTTGGAAGATCCTTAGCCAGGCACAATTCGAGACATGCCGGTCATGGCCGGAACCGGGGCGCACTCTGGGAAGCGAAATGCAGCTTGAGGCCAAGGAAATTGCAGTCCGTGCGGCAAAAAGCTTGATGCGCGTACCGTTGATTGCCGGTGACATGATGAATTTCGGGTTTTTCGAGCCGCTCGAACAGATCACTAAGCTTATGTACGAGGGACAGGTATCAAAGGGCCGAATTGTACTGGCGGCGGCGGATGATCCCAACGTCGATTATGTTCTACGTTTTTCCAACCCCGTGTCATTGCGACAAACGCGATGGTTGCGAAAACTGTTGCAGATGGCGACGCGTGAGACGGCCCTCATCAGTGGCTACGGAAAAGTTTACGGCCTCGGTTCCACTTCAGACATCAGCACAGAACCCTACGCCATTGATGTTGTCGATCGGCACCAGTGGGATTTTCGTCGCGGTAACACGATCTACATGCATATGCGTGCTGGTCGCCCGACCCTGCCTAAAGAGCCCATTTCGAGCGATCGTCTGAAAGAAAACATGACGCGCATTTTCGAAAACATCTCGGATGCCTCGGTCGCCAGAGCGAAAAACGTCATGGGTATTCTTTTTCAGTTGGGCCGCGGCAGCATGATCGTCTTTGCCGATGATGCAGCGGAAGAGGCGGAGCGGTTGCAGTCGCAGGGGACGAAGATCGAACCGACAGCGCTCAACAAGGAACTGCTGGAACGAGCCACGAGCATAGATGGTACGATCATCGCCGATCCGAACGGCGTCTGCCACGCGGTCGGAATCATTCTCGATGGCACCGCCAACGCCGAGTGTACCCCCGAACGTGGTTCACGCTACAATTCTGCCGTAAGATATGTCGGCGATGGCTCGCAGGGCAGAATGGCAATGGTTTTGTCCGAGGACGGCACGCTTGACATAATTCCACTGCTGCGAAAGCAAATTGACCGCGAGGAAATCGAACAGGTGGTGGTCGAGCTCGAGGCCGCCGATCTCGACAATTATCACAAGGCGAGAAACTATCTCGACAAGCACCGTTTTTACGTCCTCGAAGATCAATGCGAACGAATTAACGAAGCTCTCGATCGCATTGAAAGCGAGCCGACCGAAGTCGGCAGAATAGTCTGGGATACAAAGAGGTTTACTCCAAATCCGAACATGAACGAAGGCTACTTCAAGCAGCCCAAGAAAGGTAGGGAGTAGGCCAAGCTTGCCTCGCGTGGCGGACGGGATGCAAGTGATAGATGAAGATATGAAAAACCGCGCCCGCAATATCTTGAGAGGCCATTACAAAACGATAGATTTTGATCGGTTGTTCTTGGGTCTACGGTCACGCGCGGCCAACAAGCCATGTTTCAGGGAATTGGGAAACTTCGTCGCCCATCGCGACACCCGGGGAAAAAGGCTTTCTCACGCAAGTTGGCCGTGATGTCTTCGTCAGTCTCGATGTCTGGAGCATGAAAATGCGGGGTATCGAAGCGACCCTGACGGACTTACGCCGGGCTGCCGATGCTAACCTGCGCCTCGCCAACGACGTTCAAATGGCTGAAGGATGCGAGTGCAGCAAGGCCACCGCGAAACAACGACTGAAACGCGGATTCGAAAAGTTGGAGAAGAATCGCAAACCGACCGACAAGGAACTTCGCGTCTTAGAGTACTTGGCAAATCGGTTCATCTGGTGCCCCGCCTTTACCGCCGATCAGCTGTTCGAAGAGTTCGGCCAATTGCTCGTGCAATGCGCAATAATTGATCGAGCCGAGATGGAACTGCTGGAGAGCAGTAAAGTGCAGCTCACGCTATATGCGTTAACGGTGATGCATGGATCGGCGATCATTCTGGAAAATGGTGAGCGATCCAATCTCTACGCCGACTACGCCAACCGCGAAGGCAAGCTGGAAGTCAAGATGGAGATCGTCTTCACTGAACAATCCAAGCCTATCCTCTCGCCGATCTGTCTGTTCCAGACTGATTTGAGACCGGAAGATCACTGCGAAGCAGATATGTTGGGTGCCGAAGCTCCCGTTCTAATAGATCGCTGGAAGCGTCCCATTGAATTGAACTCCGCGAACAGGCTGGCTTACGTCTAGAAAAAATCAGCGGCTCAAACATCCATGTCCTTTGATTACGGTATTCCCGTCCATTCACGATGTGGTCCACATGTTAGGTTTTGGGCTCGGTGCCGAAAAGCAGACAGTCAGCTTCCGGCCCAATTCCTGACGTCATTGTAATAGCCGAAATTCCCGCGATCGGTGATTGGCGCCAGCGTCAAACTTCGAATTTCCCCCTATCACTAGGCCGCGATCCGAAACCTGCCGAGGCCGAGAAACACCCTGTCACCGGAGGCTTGCCAACCCCCCGCCCCGACGCCAGTTAGCGTTGCCAGAAAAAGTCCGAAGTGAGCGAAAACCGACGATTTGGATGCGATTTGCTGATCTGCCCCCTTCTGAGTGGCCCAATTTTTATTTTAGGAATGGCCACGAAGGAGGAATGGAATGGCAAGGAAGCACAGGCCGGAAGATATCATTGGCAAGCTGCGTGAGGCGGAGATCGTTCTGGCGCAGGGCGGGACGGTTGCAGATGCATGCCGGCGGATCGGAGTTACCGAACAGAGTTATTATCGCTGGCGCAAGGAGTACGGCGGCTTGAAGATGGATCAGGCTCGACGGATGAAAGAGCTGGAAAAGGAAAATACACGGCTGCGTCGGGCCGTGTCTGATCTGATGCTAGAACAAGTTGATCCTGCAGGAAGCTGCCAAAGGGAAACTTCTGAGCCCTGCGCGCCGCAGGCGCTGTATCGATCATATAAGGGACATGATGCCAGTGTCGAGCGGCGGGTCTGCCGTGTGCTTGGGCAACATAGATCGACACAGCGCAAGACGCCGCGTGGGGCAGATGACGAAGCCGCACTCACTGAAGACATCATCGCCCTGACCAGACAATATGGTCGCTACGGCTATCGCCGGGTGACCGCCCTGCTGGGATGTCGCAGCGGCATGGCATGTGAACCGCAAGCGGGTAGAACGCATCTGGCGCCGTGAAGGGCTCAAGGTGCCGCACAAGCAGTCCAAACGCTCTCGGCTTTGGCTCAATGACGGATCATGCATCCGACTGCGACCAGAGTATCCGGGGCACGTATGGTCCTACGACTTTGTCGAGGGGCGGACGCACGATGGTCGCAAGTTCCGTATCCTGTCGATCATCGATGAAGCCAGCAGGAGTGCCTGGCCCTACCAGTTGCGCGACGACTGCGTAGCGAGGATGTGCTGTCAGCGCTGGCTGAACTGTTCGTCACCCGTGGGCGTAAGCACATATGCAGTCGAACAACGGCCCTGAGTTTATCGCCAACGCCGTGCAGCAATGGCTGGCGAAGATCGGTGTGAAGACGCTCTACGTCACACCCGGCAGCCCTTGGGAGAATGGCTACTGCGAGTCCTTCAACGGCTCGATGCGAGACGAACTCTTGAACGGGGAGATCTTTTACACCCTGGCCGAGGCTCAGATCCTGATCGAAGCCTGGCGGCGGCATTACAACACCATCAGACCGCACAGCTCACTTGGCTACCGACCACCGGCCCCGGAAGCAGCGACACCACCATGGCTGCCCTCCGGTTCCGCTTCGCTCCACCTACGGGCAGCCATGGCGTCGGAGGCAATTATGCACTAACAAACAACACGGACCACTCGGTGGGGGCCGGTCATTGCCGCGAAAGAGTATCAAATTGCCCGCAGAGCGTGACCTTCAGCATTGCCGCTATTCACCGATGAAATGACCTTATCCCACAGCTTGTCATCATCGCCAAAGGCACAATCCTCGCCCGAAATTGGACGGATTCGCGGACCATTGATCTTGCGGAACCAGCCTTGGTGAATCTCTTCGCCACTAGCACCCACTGGTATGACGGTTTGCGACACGGGTATCTGTGACCAAGCATGGAGAAGATTGAACGCATGATAGGGCGTGAAAAGCGAACGTGTGCGCGATAGATGAGGCTTGCCGTCTTTCCTCGTTTCGACCTTCAGAGCGGCAACAATCTTCCCTGCATATGTCGCCATGTTTTCAGCGTGAGATCGGAAATCACCCATCCTTTTGCCGGTAAGGTGACTCCCGCTAGCCATTCGCGACGGCATCCCGAGCAGGGCATCAAGCCTCTCGGCGGTCTTTTTCAAGCGCAGTCTACGCCTCGATTGCCGGGTTGAGAAGACGATCCCGTGCAGGTGAAATGCCACCACTGGAACTTGCTCGCCCCGCAGAAGCAGCAGATCAATGTCTGGAGTGAGAACCCCGTCCATCTCAAGTTCTAGCAATGCGGCCCTGATATCCTGAATCAAAGTTTGAGTATTTCGCAGCCCATGGCCCATCGGAACTTCTCCGGCTCGATAGGCAAAGGTCGCGAAGTATGGCTCCGGGGCTTTGGCGAGTAGATCGTTGAAGAACATCTGCACCGAACTTTGCAGGGCGGCTGCAGAGGCTCTCCGTGCCAAAAGCGCTGAAGATGGAGTCCGGCTGACGATCTTGCAGCTGCCGAAGAGCTGGCCGTGTACAAACTGCTGTAGTTCTATCGGGAGATCGCGGTAGGCAAAGGAGTTGGTGATCTTGAACCTGAGTGATTTGATTGCATTATCTGTATCAATGAGTCGGTTGCGGTAGGCTAGATTCAGCATCGGGGAACCTCAAACGAAGTAGGAAAAACACGCACGCGCGCGTAGCGCGAGGCATCCCGGATCGGTGACTTCTGGCCATTCAAGCCAGCGGTTCTCGAGGTGAAACCGCAGATGCAAACGGCAATTAGTCAGCGGATTGCTGCCAAAGCCGCGCAACAGCACTTTTTCGGTGAAGTGTGCTGGGACTACGCTAAAGCGAAACGGTTGTTGGATTTGAAAGTGACGAGTTAAGCCAATTTTCCGATGTTCAACAATACGCCGCATCAGATTGCAAGCTATGCCTCAGACGAGCGTTGAAGGTCACACATTCCGCAGCCAAACGAACACCGGCATTTTCAGTTCTCAGCAGCTAAAGCAACGATCTGCTTGAGGCGAAGGCCTGCCTGCCAAACGCACGCTGGATCAGCTCTCCTTATGAACATGTAGGTGTCTATTTGATCCTTCGGAACGGTTCCATGTCGAGCGATCTATTTCAACAATTCGATATCGCTAGAATTGCGAATGCCTAGCGAAGACCATTCGGTCTTGAGTCAGTCTGACTAGGCTCAGGACCTATTAAATTGCTTGCATGAAGCTTGATAGGTTGATTCAACGGTAGCGTCGAGGAGGCGCTTTCGTTGGATGTTCCGTTTCTGCTGAGCCGTGCGCAGATGCGCCGGATTGAACCGTTTTTCCCGCTGTCGCATGGTATCCCGAGGGTCGATGACCGGCGGATCGTGTCGGGCATCGTCTACGTCATCAAGCACGGGTTGATGTGGCGCGATGCGCCCAAGGGCTACGGCCCGCACAAGACCATCTACAACCGGTTCATCCGCTGGAGCCGCCTTGGCGTGTTCAACCGCATCTTCGCCGAACTGGCAGGCCAGGCCGGAGAGCCCGACGCGATCATGATCGACGCAACACACCTGAAGGCGCATCGCACCGCCGCCAGCCTCTTAAAAGGGGGGCTGTTCCCAGACGTATCGGGCGCACCAAAGGTGGATTGAACTCCAAACTCCATGCCGTCTGCGATGGACTGGGCAGACCGATCATCCTGCTCCTGACCGAAGGCCAGATGAGCGACCATAAGGGCGCAGTTCTGCTGTTTCCGAGCCTTCCCAGGGCCAAGGTGCTCCTCGGCGACAAGGGTTATGACAGCGATGGCTTTCGCGCCGCGCTCGAAAGCCAGGGCATCGCCGCCTGCATCCCGCCCGTTCGGCATCGCAAGGTTCAAATACCCTACGACAAGCAACTCTACCGCCAGCGCCACAAGATCGAAAATGTCTTCGCCCGCATCAAGGACTGGCGACGTGTCACCACCCGATACGACCGATGTGCTCACACCTTCATGTCCGCCATCTGCATCGCAGCAACTGTCTGCTACTGGTTGTGATCAATGAGTCCTGAGCCTAGGAACCTTCTCTTGACCGATTGCGCGATGTTGGAGGAATATGCGGGTCGGTTGTTTCACCTGACCTGTCGTGGGGTTAAAGCGGGAGCATTGGCCAAGGGTTCCTAATACCAATTCTCCTCTCCCTGCTGTTTCTTCCATTTCTGTTCGGCCTCGGGGTCTACATGGCTTATGAGAGGATCTTCACAAGCCTGTCGCTCTGGATGGACGAGAAGCTCCTGAGATACGCGAAGTTGCAGGCGGCCTTCAGGTGCCGCGCAAATCTCGATTATCTCGAACGCTGGCAAAGGGCTGTGCAACGCGATCGCCCCGAAACGAAAAAAGCAATCCGCGAAGCTTTCGAGGGTGTGCGGACCGTTCTCAAGCGCGAGAAGTCGCCGCCCCCAGTCGACCCGAAGGATGGCTGGTCGCCGTGGTCAGCAAAGGATTTCATGCAGACCTTCGAGCTTGAATCGCGAGACTACCATCAGGGCTATGAAGAGAAATGGTTCGCAGAAACCAACCTCAAGCCTCTTGGCAGGGGATTTCCGCGAAACAACATCGCCTATTACATTGAAGGCGAAGCGAGTTGCGCAAAACAGCTTAAGCTCAAACTCAACGTCAATGCGCCTGACGATGATGAAGAGGCGCGAGCACTGTTTTCACAGGCAGCGCATTATCTCCTGCTCAAGGCAAGCCAATCAGGGCCAACCAAGCGGATAGAGCGAAAGATTGAGGCACTGGAAGACTTCGAGTTTACGAGCGGACCCCATACGATCTCGCTCAAGAAAGACGACTGGTCGCACGGCACGCGGCCCGAATATGACCTTGTCTTCAAGGTCGAGATGACGGGCTAGCAGCAATATTACGGGGACAGCCCGCTTCCTCGGCATCCGTTTTACTTCCAACTCAATCGTGAAAGGAGCTCTTTCAATTGGAGGAGCTAGCGGTGGGTTTTCGGCGTCGTGTCCAATATCGAGAACGCCTAAAGTCGGGTCGGTTGCGGAATGTGAGCTTTTTTACGCTTCCGATGCCGAAACCAAACAGTCATCTCCCGGCCCAAGATCAGACGACGAGCTTCAGCTATTCCTATCTCCTGGTTTTCGTAGCCTACTACGATTGATCTCCCAGCACTTGTCCGAAATTCTACTACATTTTTCGGACAGATCTCCGTTCGGCATTCGCAGCCACTCGATGCCAGTCCTTCGAGCCGCGCGTGTAGGTATAGGAGTACGCCTGCCGATCCGGCCCAAACCGGCTAACGGCGCATCCGGACCAGACCGCATCGCTTCACCCCTCGGCAAGACGCAAGAAGGTAGGCGGCTTCATTTTGGCTTCAACGAAGTCGAATTCATCGGCGCCGATGCGGCATCCCCAAAGCTTCGATCATTCCTGCGCTGGCCGTTGCACCTGCTCACTGAGGAACGATGCGAAGGGTTCTATCTCACCCTTCACGCTCGCGCTCTCAAGCGCCGCCATATAGCGGTCGCGATCTTTCACGCGAATGACAGTCCAGGGATAGCCTCCTGATGCGAGCATCAGATTCATGAGAAAGCGCGCCACCCGCCCATTGCCATCGGGATAGGGATGGACGTAACCGAACAGCCAATGCCCGAGTACCGCGCGAACTGACGGATGTTCCTCCGCGCTCAAAAGCTCAAACAACTTCGGCATTGCATCTCTAACAGCTTCGTTACGCGGCGGAACGTGCTGTGAGTTTTTGATATAGACGGGGTTGTTGCGATACCCGGCGAGTGCCTCGGTCCTGATGAGGCCAGCGGTCACGCAGGGCTGAAACAGTTCGCGATACCAGGCACGATGCGCACTACTGGCGAGCTTTCCGGCGTCCTCTCCTCCGATAACTTTCTCAACATCGCTTTTCACGGTCTGGAAAGCCTGCCAGTAGCCCCGGGCTGCGAGCGCATCACGCGCGTCACGATCACCTTTGACATCGTCAGGATTCCAGGTCCCGCTGCGCACCTGCTCGATCAGTTCGGGAGAAACCCGATAGCCTTCGATTGACAGTGAGTGATAGGCATCGGATTTGTAAACCTCGTCGACTGCCTTGAGGTAGGCTTCGCGATCGTCCGGCAGGCCGGGCGATTTCGGGAAAATGTCGATGATGGTCTGGCGATGGCTCGACCATAGCGCCTGCAGGCGCCCGACAATCGGTGCGCGTGCGGACTCGATATTTGCAAACGTGCGATCCTGCTCATACGGATCGGTCTCGCGGATCGTGTAATCCGCCGCCTTCATGGTGGAGGCGATTTCATCAGCGACATCGCCTTTTCCGATCCGACGAAACGCTCCGACCAGACGGCCCGCGACTGCAGAGTGGCTACCCGCCAGCAGACGCCGCAAGAGGTCGCTCGGATCGGTGATGGCCGATAGCAGAACCTGGGCTTCGATCGGATAACGCTGGAAGAAGCCTTCAGGCACTTTCACGAGAGCTGCCGGGATTGCATAGAGGCGAAGATCGTCATGACCCACAAGATCGTCGCGCGGCGGCATTTCCTGTTGTTTGAGGTCATAGAGTGACGTGCCGTACAGGAGTTGGACCGTGTTATTCGTTCCCTTGGGGCTGTAGATGATCACCTGTGAGGGAATGACAGTGTGGCCGGCATGCAAGAGCAATGATTGCTCGGGAGACAAATGCCAGTCATCGCCGAAGCGTTCGCCGCAATAGCGAGCACAGAATTCCCAGAAGGATGCATACCAGGGAGTAGTGTCGCCAGCCTGCTCGCCCGGATTTGCCGAGATAAGCCAGCCCTTCATCACGTCTTGAAGAAAGCCGTTCTTGAGTAGCCTCTCGCGATGCGCGCGACTGAATTCCTTCGATTGGAACACGCGTTGGCCTTTGTCCTGAAGTTTTTTCAGGGCATCGAGGGCATCAGCAAGTTTCTCATTCGGGTTCGGCACAGCCACTCCTTGCGCGCATTCTCAAGTGAATCGTGTTGCGCAATTGCAAGTGTATCATGCTGATCATTTACAAGTCAATTGTGTTGTGCGATTGCACGTTTTTGATGTTGTGCCATTACAAGTTGATCTGGCTCACCAGAGTAGTCCACCCGACAAGTTAGAACCCCGGCAGGCTAGGCGACTGACGAGGATTGTGTCTCAGTCTCAAAGCACCAGTTGAGCCAGCGCATGCTCCGCGTCATTGCGGACCAAGTGTCCGTAGTGCCTTTCGATCATGGCGACACTCGTATCCGAAAGTTGAGCGACAGTGAGGATAGGCAGGCCGGCGCGCACCAAGTCGGTGATGACGCTGTGGCGCAAAGTGTAAGCGGAAGATGTCGGGTGGAGGTTGGCAGCTTTCACCGCGCTCTTGATGGGAGCTTTCCATTTGTCTTTGGACCAGGGTGCACCGTCGGCCCGCATGAACATCGAAGCAGTGGGCAGCTTGTCCTTGCACTGTTCTGACAGAAAACCCGCAATGTTCTCAGGAACACCGATCTGTCGAGGAACGCCGTTCTTGTCGGTCCCAATTGTCAGCGTCCTGGTCCTCTTGTCGAAATCACTGACTTTCACCGCTGCGAGAGCACCAGGGCGCAGAGGCAAAAGGCAGAGACCGCGGACAAAAGGCTCGATATCTTCAGCAAGTGCAGCCAAAAGCTTCTTGCGCTCTGCGCGATCCAGATAAACATCGCGACGCCGGTCAGCGCCCTTCAGCGGTTTCAGTGCCTCTTGCCATGCTGCGTCCGTATTTGGGGCACCGGGAGACAGGACACGCCGAAGCGCAGCACGAAGCGGAACCATGTCACGATTGACTGTGGAGGCAGCTCGTATCTTGAACCGAGGCTCGCCTTCCTTGCTTCGGCTGATCAGCGCCGGCGCATCCTCGAGCCGCTTTCGCCAGGCACGCAAATGATGCTTCCGCAGCTTGTCCAGCTTCACTTTGGCAATGACGTCATCGTAGACGTGGCGGCGGAACACGCCTTCAGCGATTGGACCCGGCCTGTCTTCAAGATAGGCCCGGCAAGCATCTTCAACGGTGTCCAGCTTTTCGGATCGCAAGCCTCCCACTGCGATTAGTCCCGCAAATGCCTCAGCATCCTTCTTGGCCGAGGCGAAGACTTCGTGACCGGACATGCCCCCATAGGACCCAAGATTCTTGCGACGGTATTTGCGCGCATCCTCATCATAAACGCGGGCGAACCAGGAACCCCTTCCGCCCCGCCGCGACGGTCGGTATCCGACAAACCAACCAGCCTGGAGCCGTTGCCAGTGAGGTTCCTTGTCACCTCGCGGCTTCAGCTTTTCGCGCTCACCAATCTTGCTGAGATCGGGCATCTGCGGACTGCCTTTGTCTGAAATGTATGAAACAGGTATGAAAAACTTGCATGGACTTGTTGAGACAAGTATAGACAAATATGTCTATTTTTCAAGTGTTTTTAGAGTCCCAGAAAGCCCCAGATAGTCCGCAATTCCATCTTTCACACGGGTGGGGTCGCAAGTTCAATCCTTGCCGCGTCCACCATGATTTTCAAGGGTTTAGATGGATAGATGGCCTCACCCCTTCAATCAGGGGTATTTTCGATGTAGCAATAGCATCGCGTGCCCGCACTCCAATTTGCCCACAAATCCTCGGCTATGCCCCTCCACGCCTTCCGAGACTTCACGTGGACCAGTAAGACGTTTGCGAATTGTCACGGCTAATTCTTAGAGGAGGGTCACATCCTCTACTTGCATAAGGTCACGGCGCGCGCGCTTTTGGAAAGAGCCAGATAGCATCAAGGCACGCCCACTGTTTAATTCGCCGCGAGCAAGAAGGTCATCAAAAACGTCGGGGGCAATATAACAAGTTATCTCATTCTGAACTGCTATTCTCTTGTTGAGGGCCTCGAGGTCGATGACGAGGTTGCAGCTGGACCGCGATTTCTGATCTGTTATTCTTGTGGGCCGTTTCTGGACAGCTTTGAGGGGGTTGCAGCTGGACCGCGATTTCTGATCTGTTATTCTTCCGTTAATGTGCCCCGGAACGGGATTGCGTTGCAGCTGGACCGCGATTTCTGATCTGTTATTCTCGATGTTTTCGCGCAGTGCGGCTTCGGCGCGTTGCAGCTGGACCGCGATTTCTGATCTGTTATTCTAAGCCTTACCAGTGAGCTTACCAGCCTTGCGTTGCAGCTGGACCGCGATTTCTGATCTGTTATTCTATCTGGCGGGCCTGATCACGTCGCTTGGCGGTTGCAGCTGGACCGCGATTTCTGATCTGTTATTCTGAACCGCGCCGCGATTTCCACCGTTCCTGAGTTGCAGCTGGACCGCGATTTCTGATCTGTTATTCTCCCGCCAGACAGGACCGTATCGCCGTGAAGTTGCAGCTGGACCGCGATTTCTGATCTGTTATTCTACCGCGCCGCGCTGGATCACCCCCTGTCATGTTGCAGCTGGACCGCGATTTCTGATCTGTTATTCTCGATGTGCCTCTATATCGTTGGATATAAACGAAAATAGGGCGCATCGGGAACAGCAAAACCGCTCGCGTATCACATCAAAACAGAGCAAGTTGACCAGGATTCCTGCGCTGGCGGCGGCGTGACTGGCCGTTGAAGCGTATGATGTTCTCATATTGCCGGTCCGTGAATCCGAGAATGTGGACATCGCCCTTGTCCGGCAAATTGCGTTCGATACACCGGATATAGGCCTCGTATTGCTCCTTGCCGGAGCAGAACCGGGCATAGATTGAAAACTGGCTCATTTCAAAGCCTTCATCGAGAAGATATTCACGGAATTTGGTGGCCGCGCGACTTTCCTCCTTCGTGCCCACAGGCAGGTCGAACATCACCAGAATCCACATAAGCCTGTATCCGCTAAGATGGGCTTCCTCATGCAGTTTCACCGCGTTTCGCCATCGGGAACATGGCGGGCGATAGCTGTCCATGCGAGCGGAGCGGGGCAATGGAACAACGCCAGTTCAATCCGCCCCTGTTCGAAACTCGCCGCGAGTGATTGAGCAAGACGCTGGATCGCGACACTCGCAGGTGTGATCGAACCTTGCAGTTCCAGATCGGCGGAAAGCAGCGCGGCAAGACGGGCCTTGGCCGCACCATCCAGTTCCCTGACGCCTTCGTCCACCATCTGGCGGACCGTTGCATCTACCAGTGGACGAAAGGGCTCGACCAGGTCATCTGCCAGAGCAAAAGCGTTCAGGCGGTTGGCGTGGTGAAGGCCGACCGTCGGATGCAAACCTGCTGCAATCACGGATCGCGCCACGGCGGCACGCATGACGGTGTATCCGTAATTGAGCAGAGCATTCGCGCCTTCGGCATCGCGATCCCGCCGGAAATCCGGGCCCAGCAGGGCTGGCCAGTAACGGCGTGCAGCCTGTGCTTCGGAATTGGCCGTATCGCCGGATTTGACCCGCTCTGCCATGAGCAATAGCGCCTGTCCCTCGTCCCGCCCCAGCGCAGTGAGCAGGCTGCCCTGATTGCGGATCTTGGCCTGCACAACAGCTTGCCATGCGCGTTTGCGGAACGGCAAAGTTGCGTCCCATTGTGCGCGGAACCTTGCGTTCTGGGCGTGATGGCCTTCGACAGGGACCATCATGGCAACGGGCGCATGATTGGCGGCGCACAGCACCATCATCGCGCCGCGCTGTGCGAGCTTGACGACAAGGTTGGTGGTCCAGGTTACGCCGTAAGCATGAACGATGACGGCGGCGATATCGTCGAGTGCTACGCGACCGATTTCCTCGCGATCAAGCGCGACAATCAGCAGGCCGCGATGTGCGGACAGGTGCACATTGTCAGTTGCGATGTCGACGATCCGGTCCATGCCAGACGAACGCTCCTTGCTGATTTCGCAAGGAAAGGCCTAACAGAGCGAAGTAACAACATGGTTAACCGGAGGAGTATCAGTCGAATGGGCCGGGATCGTGAATATGACCCAATTCATCGATACGGATTTGGCGCGCTTTTATCTTCTGCAAAGTCGAGGCGTAACCGGACGTATATTTAAATGGATCACGACCATCTGAATCGCGTGCCTTGAGTGCCCCGGCTTCATTATGCGCCGCGAGGAATATCTGACCGTTCCCGCCAAACTTCACCACGCGCATGATCTCCCGTGCTCCGCCATCGCGCTCCACCGCGATCAGATCATTCTGCCGCAAGCTGAGCACCTTCTTCGCCGCCGGGTGCGGACGCGCTGCCACAAAGTCACGCTGGTGCGCATCGAACATGGATATGATGCTTGATTGTTCGTTGCCCTCGCGATCCGTCCATTTGGTCACCCATTTGCCATCGGGCAGGCGCCACACGTCAAAGCGGGCATTGGCATCGCCTTTTACCGCCTTGTAAGCACGTCCGCCCTGGTCGCGGATCGGGATCACGTTGAGCGGTTCGGTCAAGCGGACGCGACGGATACCCTTGTACGGGCCGTCTCGTTTGGCGAAATCGCGCAGCGCCTTTTCGAACTCCTTGCCGTCGGCACCGCGTGTCGCGGTGTACAGGGCGTCCTGCAGGTTGCGGTCGGGCATCCGGTCTGGATCGGTAAGATCACCGGGTTTCAGGCTCAGCAATGGCTTGCGGGTGACCACGATCGGCACGCCCTTGGCATTGATCCGACCGGTCAGGCCATAGGCAGTGTCATTGTGCAACCGGCCTGACGTGATGTCGTGATCCTTTTTCGGCTTGCCCTTGCGCCCGTGGTCGGGCTTGAAGCTAATGGTGGTGGCGTAGAGTTTCTCGCGCAGGTCCTCACGGAAGCCTTCCCAGGGATGCGGCAAATCGACGAATTGGCGATCGAGATCCTGCTCCTCTGCACGCCCTGCGGCAGTGGCGATCCGCTGGATCATCGCGGCAGTGGTGGCGCCAACAACCGCTGCGTCGATCGCGTGATGGCGATGATCGAGCCGGTTTTTGGGCGCGTTGCTATGCTCGTTCTCCACCCAATTGTGATCGGGCAGGATATCGTTCAGCCCCCACAGACGGCGAAGCATGGCGGTCATCCGTCCGGTCACGGCATAGACACGGCGGCCTTCATCCGGCGTGTAGAGGCTTGACAGGTATTTGCCTGCGATACGCGACAGATATTGGGTGTCGGTCAATTGGCGGGCGATGAAACCTCCATCACGCTCCACCCGCTCCATCGCATCAGGACCGAAACGCCATTGTTTGGACTTGTGAAGGCGAGCGATCTGATCCTGGATTATTGGCCAGCGAGGTGTTCCTCCCCACCGCCCCCATGGGGTCTCATTGCCCTTCTGCCGGTTGCAATGGGTATGGCTGGCGATCTTGTTCCCGACGCTGTCATCAAGGCATTTCGAGTAGGGAATGATATGGTCGATATCGGCCGACCCGTTCATCAGCATCTCGATGGAGATCATCTCGCCGCAATAGGGGCAACGACGGTCGAGCGGGTTGGCAGGGTTAAGCTGTTCCCAGATGCGCAACAGCATGCGGTTGCCACCCGAATCGTGCTGCCCAATCTCTTTCAAAGCGTCGCTGCGCTTTACAGCCGCTTCGGTCGTCTGCTTGATGCGCCTGTTATGCTCTGCCTTCTGCTTTTCGTTGAGCTTCAACTCGCGCGCCAGCTCAACATAGACAAAGTCGGGCCGACCATATTGGCGGATGATCGCATTCGCCAGCTTGCGCAGCTGGTTGAGGCCGATATGGACGGTGGGGTTGGTGATCTTGCCCCATTGCCGTTCCAGTTCGTCGCCATAATCCTCCTTGCCCGGCGCGATCTCGCGGCTGAGGATTTCTCCGTAATAGGGTAATTTTTCATGGCATTCGCCGTCGCGGAAATCACTGTGGTGATAACCCGCGCGGACCGCCGCTTCGGCATAGGTGACGACGTCGGCCTTGAGCTGTTCAAGCAGCGCGGTTGTGGCTGTCAGGCCGAAACGGCCATGCCCTTCGGGCAGGTGTGCGTTGGCGATATTCTCCGCAGTTTCGCGATCCCCTCCGTGCTCCGATTGCAGCCAGCCAAGCAGCTTTGCGGTGTCTTCCTCGTTCAGCAGCCGGTCGATGATCGCCCATTGCTTTTCGGTCGAAAAGGTCGTCCAGTCCGGGCCGAAGCGATCCTTGTCCATCATCTCGAACCGCACCTCGTCGCCGATCAGATCCTTGCGGTTCTCGCTTTCCTTGTTGAAGCGTTCGCCGTCCTTCAGCTTGATAAGGCGACCCAGCGTCTTGAAAGTGACCTTCTTGCTGTCCTGCAATTTCAGGATCAGTATGTTGCGCTCATCAAGAGTCAGCTTGCGCGAGGGCGCTCCTGCGGAAACTACCTCAAGCTGGTTCACCTCCTCATATAGCCGGCGCTGCTGAAACAGCGGATGCGCCTTGGGCAGGCGTTTTTCATCGTCGGGAATGCCATACCATCCCGCAAAGCTGCATTTTCCGACAATCTGCGCTTTCAATGGGCGCTGGAAAAAAATCACGCGGTGGATCGCGGCCTTGACCTCATCGGTCAGCAGGCCGGGATGATACTCTGCCTGCTTGACCCAGATTTGCTCGAACTCGTCCTCATAATGCTTGCGATCAGGGTAAAAGTCGTAACCGTCCGCCTCGGGCCGCATCCGCACACGCTTCACCTCGCGTTTGTACAGGAACTCACCCAGCGTGCGGGCACCAGCCTCCGTCTTGGCATGATCGAGCGCCTTGGTGCCGCTGGCGATCTTGCCATCTTCCTGATCCTTCGCGACCCGGTCAGCCTTGCGATTGGACTTGAACCCGCGCCGCTGGTTGAGGTGGAACAGCGCCCGGCCGATCTGGTGCGGAGCGAGCTTTTCATCGAGTGCGCGGGTGCGCAGTTCATAGGGGTCTTCGCCATGCAGGCCCTTCGCGACGCGCTTGTCTTCAGGCAGCAGCCCGCGCTCCACCAGCACGTCGACCAGCGCGGAGCGCCGCCCAAGATAGCGGTCGCGCCGCCGCCGCATGGCCCGCGCATCGCGCCGGTCGACAGCCAGGCTGGCTCCCGATTTCGGATCGCGGCCATCAGAGAATATGCGAACGCCAATGTCGCGGATCGTATCGCCGTCATACAGGCACCATCCGATTGAATTGGTGCCAATGTCGAGGCCAAGGCGAGTGGTCATCTCCAGCTCCTCCGTTCCCTTGACCGGCCCCCACCGAGTGGTCCGTGTTGTTTGTTAGTGCATAATTGCCTCCGACGCCATGGCTGCCCGTAGGTGGAGCGAAGCGGAACCGGAGGGCAGCCATGGTGGTGTCGCTGCTTCCGGGGCCGGTGGTCGGTAGCCAAGTGAGCTGTGCGGTCTGATGGTGTTGTAATGCCGCCGCCAGGCTTCGATCAGGATCTGAGCCTCGGCCAGGGTGTAAAAGATCTCCCCGTTCAAGAGTTCGTCTCGCATCGAGCCGTTGAAGGACTCGCAGTAGCCATTCTCCCAAGGGCTGCCGGGTGTAATGTAGAGCGTCTTCACACCGATCTTCGCCAGCCATTGCTGCACGGCGTTGGCGATAAACTCAGGGCCGTTGTCTGACCGTATATGTGCCGGCGGCCCACGGGTGACGAACAGTTCAGCCAGCGCTGACAGCACATCCTCGCTACGCAGTCGTCGCGCAACTGGTAGGGCCAGGCACTCCCTGCTGGCTTCATCGATGATCGACAGGATACGGAACTTGCGACCATCGTGCGTCCGCCCCTCGACAAAGTCGTAGGACCATACGTGCCCCGGATACTCTGGTCGCAGTCGGATGCATGATCCGTCATTGAGCCAAAGCCGAGAGCGTTTGGACTGCTTGTGCGGCACCTTGAGCCCTTCACGGCGCCAGATGCGTTCTACCCGCTTGCGGTTCACATGCCAGCCGGCATCCCGCAGCAGGGCGGTCACCCGGCGATAGCCGTAGCGACCATATTGTCTGGTCAGGGCGATGATGTCTTCAGTGAGTGCGGCTTCGTCATCTGCCCCACGCGGCGTCTTGCGCTGTGTCGATCTATGTTGCCCAAGCACACGGCAGACCCGCCGCTCGGACACTGGCATCATGTCCCTTATATGATCGATACAGCGCCTGCGGCGCGCAGGGCTCAGAAGTTTCCCTTGGCAGCTTCCTGCAGGATCAACTTGTCTAGCATCAGATCAGACACGGCCCGACGCAGCCGTGTATTTTCCTTTTCCAGCTCTTTCATCCGTCGAGCCTGATCCATCTTCAAGCCGCCGTACTCCTTGCGCCAGCGATAATAACTCTGTTCGGTAACTCCGATCCGCCGGCATGCATCTGCAACCGTCCCGCCCTGCGCCAGAACGATCTCCGCCTCACGCAGCTTGCCAATGATATCTTCCGGCCTGTGCTTCCTTGCCATTCCATTCCTCCTTCGTGGCCATTCCTAAAATAAAAATTGGGCCACTCAGAAGGGGGCAGATCACGCCGTCACCTTGGTGCGGTTCCATGTCTCGACCAGCACATCCTGCAAGTCCCACCGCGTTAGGCTATCGAGCATGCCAAACGGCTCATCGAGCAGCAGCAACCGGGGTGAAAGGGCGAAGGCGCGCGCTATGCCGACACGCTGGCGCATGCCGTTGGACATTTCGGCCGCCATCTTTTCCATGGCATCGCCGAGGCCGACGCGTTCGAGGTAATAGTCGACAATATCGCGGCGTTCCGCCTTACTGGTATGCGGATAGACCCGCTCTACCCCCAGCGCAACATTCTCCCGCGCGGTCAGCCAGGGCATCAGGCTGGGCGCCTGGAAGACCACCGCCTTGTCTGGCCCGGCGACATCGATCTCGCGATTGTTGAGCACAATACCACCGCCGCTGATTACGTTAAGACCAGCAGCCATGGTCAGCACGGTCGACTTGCCGCAACCCGAGTGCCCGATGAGCGAGATGAACTCGCCCTTCTCCATGATCAGGTTGAAGTCATCGACAACCTTCAGCGGCCCTTTGGGGGTTGGGTAGATCTTGTCGAGCTTGAAGAATTCGAGATACCGATCCGTCACCGCGCTCTGCGCTGCTTCGACATAGGCTTCCGGCAGGTCTGACTGTGCCGCCGGGGCAAGGTCCAGCGGAGTCACTTTGGGCAGCGCGACAGAACGTTCCCCGACGGACCCGGCTTCATCACTGAGTGAGCCGAGATAGGAGACGATCTGCTTGCGCAGCGACTGGAAATGCGCGTCATCATTGACCGCTTTCCGGTCACGCGGGCGGGCCACGTCCACTTCGAAGACCTGCCCGATCCGGGCGGCTGGTGCGGGGGTGAGCACAGCCACACGGTCTGCCAGCAGCAACGCTTCATCAACATCGTTGGTGACGAGGATGATGGTTCGCTTTTCCTCCTCACGGATACGCTCAATCTCATCCTGTAATTTCGCGCGGGTGAGCGCATCAAGCGCCGAGAGCGGCTCGTCGAGAAGCAGGATTTCGGGCTCCATGGCCAGTGCACGCGCGACCGCGACACGCTGGCGCATCCCGCCCGACAGCTGCGCGGGCTTGCGATCCATCGCATGGACAAGCCCTACCAGTTCCACTTTCTGCTTCACCAGTGCCGCGCGCTCCGCCTTGCTGCGGGACTTGTGCACGGCATCCACCGCCAGCGAAACATTCTGCTCCACCGTGAGCCAGGGGAAGAGCGAGTAGGACTGGAACACCAGCCCCCGCTCTTTGTCCGGACCGTCAATCGGCACACCGCGCAGCAGGATTTTGCCTGCATCAGGCTCGACCAGCCCGGCAATGCTGGAAATCAGCGTTGTCTTTCCCGCGCCGGAAAAACCGAGGATGGCGATAAACTCGCCTTCGCGAACATCGAGGTCGATTGAGTCGAGCACTTCGGTCGTGCCGCCGGTCTTGCCGGTATAGGCTTTCGAGACACCGCGCAGTGAAAGGATTGGCTGGTCGCTCATCACCCCCTCCCTCAGATCGTGTGGTTCTTGGACGCGAGCGACTGCAGGCCCATCATCAGGCGATCGAGCATGAAGCCGATCAGGCCGATCACGATCACCGCAAACATGATGCGGGCAAGCGACTGGCTCGATCCGTTCTGGAACTCATCCCACACGAACTTGCCAAGGCCCGGGTTCTGCGCGAGCATTTCGGCCGCGATCAGGACCATCCAGCCCACTCCCAGCGACAGGCGCATACCAGTGAAGATATAGGGCAGCGACGCAGGCAGGACGAGCTTGGTCAGCTTGGCAAAGAAGCCCAGCTTGAGCACGCGGCCTACATTCAGCAGGTCCTTGTCGATGCTGCTGGTGCCCACTGCGGTATTGATCAGCGTCGGCCAGAGCGAGCACAGCATTACCACCAGCGCTGAGATCACGAAGGCCTTGGGCAGCAACGGATCGGCGCTGGTGATCATGGCCGAGATAACCATGGTCACGATCGGCAGCCATGCAAGCGGGCTTACCGGCTTCATGATCTGCACCAGGGGGTTGATCGCGGCGTTAAAGCCAGGAGACAACCCTGCAAGCAAGCCAATTGGCACCGCAACAAGCGTAGCAAGGACGAAGCCCAGCGCGACCGTTTTCAGTGAGGTCAGAATCTGGTCAAGGAACGTCGGCGGACCGGCATAGTCGAAATCCTGTACTGCGCCCGGGTTGCCTGCCGCAATTGCCGCAGCGTTGCGGGCATCCTGGTCAGCATAGAATTGCGCTTCGGCATCCTTGGCAGCGTTCCATTCATCGAACAGGGTGACACCTTGCTCCGCCACCGCAACCGGCCCCGGCAAGGCACCAAGGGAGGTATCAACCTGCGGAGCGAGCACGCCCCACAGGCCTAGGAAGATGGCTATGCCCAGCAGCGGGGCAAGCATGGCCTTGCCTATTTCACGCGCCTTGCCGAGCAGCAGCGATGGCGAGTTGGGGCTGGCAGGCGCGGCACTATCGCTCACGCTTGCTGCCTTCTTCGCAGGCTTGGCCTGCGCGCGCTCGAGAGCCTCTTGTTTTGCCGGGGCGCTTTCGGCAGGCGTATCTGCATAAAGGGTGGCCATCGCTGATCCTCCTTGTCCTGTCATGCCGCTGGTCATCAGTTTCCGCTAACGCCAGCTGCAGTCACCCGCTGGCCTTGCTTTAGGCCGATATTGAACTTCGCGAGATAGGCGTTGGGCCGTTTGCCATCATAAGTAATGCCATCGATGAAGCCGCCCTGTTCGCCGCGATAGCCATCCGTGTCCGGGACGCTGTCGGCCGGGATCACACCATCTTTCACCAGCTTGCCGGCTGCGGCGAGATAGACGTCCGGGCGGTAGACGGATTTGGCAGTTTCAAAATACCAGCTGTCGGGCTTGTCTTCGGCAATCTGGCCCCAGCGGCGCATCTGGGTGAGATACCAGACCGCATCCGAGTAGTAGGGATAGCCCGCGAACTTCTCGAAGAAGATGTTGAAACCTTCCGCGTCGCGCGTGTCACCCTGTTCAAAGGTGAACTTGCCAGTCATCGAAGCTGCAATCACCTCCGCATCGGCGCCGACATAGCTGGAACGGCTGAGGATCTCGACCGCTTCCTTGCGATTGGCCCCGCCATCGGCATCAAGCCATTGCTGTGCCTTGATGATCGCGCGAATCATGGCGGCAGTTGTGGCCGGGTATTTCTCTGCAAAATCCTTGCGCAGGCCGAGGACCTTTTCGGGATTATCGTGCCAAATTTCGTCATCGGTGATGACCGGCACCCCGATGCCCTTCTGTACTGCTGCCTGGTTCCACGGCTCGCCGACGCAATAGCCTTCGATCGTGCCTGCTTCGAGCGTCGCGGGCATTTGCGGCGGCGGAGTAACGGACAACTTCACATCGGCATCGACCGTGCCACCGACATCGCCTGCCGTGTAATAACCGGGGTTGAGGCCACCAGCTGCGAGCCAGTAGCGCAGCTCGTAATTATGGGTGCTGACCGGGAAGACCATCCCCATGTTGAAGGGCTTGCCCTGCTGCTCGAACTTGGCGATCACCGGTTTCAGGACGCTGGCGGAGATCGGGTGCTTGACCTTGCCCCCTTCCATCGGGAGCGTCGGCTTGATGTCCGCCCAAACGCGGTTCGAGAGGGTGATGGCATTGCCGTTGAGGTCGAGGCTGAGCGGTGCGATCAACTCTGCCTTGGTACCATAACCAATCGTTGCGGCAAGCGGCTGGCCTGCGAGCATATGCGCCCCGTCGAGCTGGCCGCCGATCACTCCGTCCAGCAGGACCTTCCAGTTCGCCTGCGGCTCCAGCGTGACGTTGAGCCCTTCCTCCGCGAAGAAGCCCTTTTCCTTGGCAATGGCGAGCGGAGCCATGTCAGTGAGCTTGATGAAGCCCAGCTTCAGGTTCGGCTTTTCAACCTGGCCATCGACCGCTGCAGCCACGACCTTCTCACCGCCATCGTCGGCCTTGCCACCGCAGCCGATCAGCGCAACGCTTGCAAGCACCGCAGCCATCACACCGCGCCTGTCGAACCGGAAAAACCCTGTCTTGCTCATCACGTCAGTCCTTCACCTGGCGGACAACAAAAAAAAGCCGCCTCGACTTGGCCCCTCAGGACCAGATCGGGCGGCGACGTTGCCACGCAATTTCGAATTTCGAAGCGAAGCTTTCTTGACCGCCCAACCTTGGGCGACATCTCCGTTCGCAACCTAACTAACCGATTCGGCGAAGCTCGCGCAAGTGCAATTTTTGCAATGCAGCATCAATGTTGCGCTGCAATATAGGCTTCAAGCCCATCCGGGTCGAATGGCGTACCATCAAAGAAACTGTTCTGCGTCAGTGTGATAGAACCCTGTTGCGCAGTAACCGAAGTGGGCTTTTCAAGGCTTCCTTCGACCTTGGAACTTGCGCCGGGAAGCACATCTCCGGTCCCTTTTAGCGCACTGCGATAGACGTCGGGACGAAAAACACGGGCCGCCTTTGTTGCGTCCGATGCATCAAACTCTAGCCGATCCCACCGTACCAGCTGGGTGTAGAGCCATTCCGCCTGGCTCACCCAGGGGAAGTTTGCCGCCTCGCGATACTGGAACATGAAGTCGGGATAAGTGATCGCCTCCCCCCCTGCTTGCAGGACGAGCTTGTCCGAGATGGCGCGCAGGATGATGTCCGGTGAAGCATCGCAATATTCGGGCCGGGCGAGGATAGCGGCATTGGCTTGCCAATTAGCCGGATCGACGAAATGCGCGGCGGCCTTGCGCATGGCCCGGATCAATGCCTCGAAAGCTGGCCGCCGCTCCTCAAGCCGGTCGGCCCGCATGCCCAGCACCTTTTCCACCCCGCGTCGCCAGATCTGCGCGGTAGCCATCACGATCCTGCCAGCCCCGCGATCAACAGCGATGCTGTTCCATGGCTCGCCAACGCACGACCCGTCAATTTCCCCCGCCGCCAGCGCATCGACACTGAAAGGCGGCGCAACTGTGACGATTTCAACGTCTTCATCAGGCCGGACGCCACACGCGGCGAGCCAGTAGCGAAGCATGTAATTATGGCTGGAATAACGGTGCACGACGCCAAAGCGGAGCTTACGACCGGAAGTCGCCAGCCTTGCAACTTCGTCGCGCAGGGCAGCGCCCACGGCATGCGGATCGCCCAGCCCGTCGCCGGAACAGACCTTGGCCGCCAGCTCCAGCGACAGCGTAATAGCATTGCCATTCAGGCCTAGGATGAAAGGGGCCGCCAACTGCTGCGCCGGGCGCCCCCGCCCCAGCGTGGTCGCGATCGCCAGCGGGGCAACGAGATGCGCAGCGTCACAATGTCCGTAGAGCAAGCGATCGAGCACAGTTGCCCAGCTCACATCGCGCAAGAAGTTCAGCTGCAGCCCCTCGTCCGTTGCAAAGCCATGCTCGTGCGCAAGGATCGGCAGACAGGCATCGACCAGCGGCAGGAACCCGATTGTAAGCTTTTCGGCCATTATTCCCCCATCAACTCATGCGCCGTAACGACAGCCTCGGCTATGTCGATGATCCGCTTGCTCGAGGACATCGCCTTGCGGCGAAGCTCTCCATAAGCTTCCGGTTCGCTCACCCCCTTGCTGTCCATCAGGATGCGCTTTGCCCGATCCACGGTGTCCCGCTCAGCGAGCTTGCCTTGCGCTTCGGCAAGGTCTGATTGCAGCCGGGCAAAGGCGTTGAACCGTTTCACGGCCAGATCGAGCAGAGGCTTGATCCGGTTGGCGGACAGTCCATCGACAACATAGGCTGACACGCCCGCATCGATCGACGCGGCAATCGATTCATCGTCGGATTCGTCCACGAACATGGCAATCGGGCGAGCCAGTGCCCGGCTCACCGCGAAATATTCCTCAAGCTCGTCCCGCGACGGGTTACCAAGGTCCATCAGCACAATATCCGGCCCGATCTCGGCAATCCTGGCGAGCAATCCGTCGCGCCCACTGATCACCGAAATCTCACACCCGTTGACGGCAGCGAGGCCTTCCTCGATAATCGAGGCACGCGCTGTACTGTCATCGATAATCGCAATCCGCATTCCCCTTTTGTGCACCGCAGCATGCAGGAGCGCAAGGGGAGAGGCATTGCACCTGACCGGAATGCGAATTTGGAGGCGATATTGCGGATCGTCAGGGTCGCCATGGGGCGAGACCAGCTATCTGCCCAATGTGAACGAAGAGCAGGTTTCGTAACGCTCCATGCATGACCGTAAGGACCACTATGGGAGGCGACTGCTGGCCCGCCCATTGGTTGGCCCGAATGTCGGCTTTCCTATGTCTGGTGCGCTGAACTGGATAGGCAGCAACCGGCCCGGTTTCTGACGTTGTTGTAATAGCCGAAATTCCCGCGATCGGTGATTGGCACCAGCGTCAAACTTCGATTTTCCTCCCTTCACCAAACCACGATCCGAAACCTGCCTAGGCCGAGAAACACCCTGTCACCGGAGGCTTGCCAACCCCCGCCCCGACGCCGGTTAGCGTTGCCAGAAAAACTCCGAAATAGCGAAAACTGACGATTTGGATGCGATTTGCCGCGAAAGAACGTCAAATTGCCCGCAGAGCGTGACCTTCAGCATTGCCGCTATTCACCAATGAAATGATCTCGTCCCACAGCTTGTCATCATCGCCAAAGACACAATCCTCGCCCGAAATTGCATGGATTCGCGGACCATTGATCTTGCGGAACCAGCCTTGGTGAATTTCTTCACCACTAGGCTGTAGTGACATTTTAGGGATTTCCATTTGCGCTGAGTTCTGATTCAACACTGGCTTTTGGAGGCTGGTGTGGAAGGCGAGGTTCTCAGGGACGATCAGTGGGAGCGGTTGCGTGAGTTTGTGCCGGGAGGCCGCAAGGGCAAGCGCGGGCCGCGTAGCGACGGACGGAGGTTTCTCGATGCGCTGCTGTGGCTGGCGCGCTCAGGCGGGCGCTGGCGCGACCTGCCCGAACGCTTTGGTGCTTACCAGACGGTGAAGCGGCGCTATTACCGCTGGGTCGAGCAGGGGGTAATCGACCGGATCTTCGAGGCGGTGTCCGACGATCCCGACATCGAATGGCTGGCGATCGACGCTACCGTGATCCGCGCTCAGGCCCAGGCAGCAGGGGCCAGGGTAAAAAGGGGGGCGTTCAAACCCAGGCTCTCGGCCGCTCGCGAGGCGGCTTCGGAACCAAGATCCATGCCGTAGTCGATGCTCTCGGCTTGCCGGTGCGCTTCACCCTCGGACCCGGCCAGCAAAATGACATGGCTCCGGCCTGCGACTTGATCCGGGGTCTGCCAGCCCGGCAGGTCATCGCCGACCGAGCCTACGATGCCGACAGCCTGTGCCAACTCATCCACGCCCAGGGCGGTGAACCCGTGATCCCACCACGGCGGCATCGCAGCATCCGCCGCTCATACGACACCATCGCCTACAAGCAGCGCTGGGGCATCGAAGGGTTCTTTGCCAAACTCAAGCAATGGCGGCGCATCGCCACGCGCTACGATAAGCTCGCCGCCAACTTCCTCGGGTTCATCAAGCTGGCAAGCATCATGCTGTGGCTCAAGTGATTAAAATGTCACTACAGCCTAGAGCGCATTCGGTTTTGATTGAATCAAATCCTGCGCTCTATGCTCTTGTTTTACCGTATTTTCCGAGTCGTCAGATATATCCATCTGACTTGAAAATACTCTAGCACCCACTGGTATTACGGTTTGCGACACAGGTAGCTGCTTGCGGGTGCATCCCACCTTCTTTGTGTCATAAGCTCGAGCAAACCAGTTGCCCTTCCCACCACGCTTAGGTAGCCGATATCCGACGAAGCAACCCGCTCGCAGACGATGCCAATGCGGCTCGTCGTCGGCCTTCGGCTTTAGCCGTTCCCTGTTTCCAATCTTGCTAAGATCGACCATCCGATTGTCGAACCCAGCATCCAGCTTGCCCCCAATACTATTCCCCAAACACCGCAAATGCGCCCCAGATCGCCGGGTGCGCCTGGCTGTCATAAAAGCCGTCATCGCGATAATAATCGCCGTCCGGTTCCATCCGGAATTCGCGTGATGCCTGTTGCAGGGCCGCCGCCTCATCGCCGGGTGCGCTGTTGCGCAGTTCGACCAGCCGCCGGGTAATGGTGCTCGCCGCAACATCATCGACCGGCCAATAGGATGCGACGATCCGGCGAACCCCGGCATAGCCGAATGCACGCACCAGCCCGGTCATGCTGCCGCCATTGTCAAAGGCGAGCGCGGTTGCAGTATCGCAGGCCGAAAGGATCACCAGATCGATCGGCATGTCTAGCAGCGCAACCTCGTTCGCGCCCAGCAGCCCATCATCGCCATCATCCGGCGCGTCGGGCGGGGTGAAGGCGAGGCCGGATACCAGCCCCGCCGGTGTGTTGACCGCCATCAGTCCGTGCGTCGCAAAGCTGACGACCGAAACGCCGCTCCAGTCCCGTGTGCGGACGGCGCTTTCCGTCGCGGCCAGCCCGGTAATGATCGTCGCATCGGGTGCCATCATCGCAGCCAGCCCCTCAAGCTCCGGTGCCGTTCCGGGCAGGCTGAACAGTCCGCGCATCGCCTCTGCCACGCCGCCATGCGTGCCGTCGCCCAATATCGTCAGCGGACCGGGCCGGTCGGGCAATCCGCGCTGTTCGGACGAGCCGCCAAAATCCGGATCGCCAATGCCGACAAAGCCGGTGACAGCGCCCGTCGCACCCGCGCCCTCTGACCTGCTGCGTACCAGGCTGTCCGCCGAGGCCGCTGTCGAAAGCACCCAGCGGTCGGCCATCCAGGCAGCTGCGCGGAATCCTTCAAAATCATGCACTCCAGCAGATGGTTCCTCGGTGACCAGCACGCCCAGCGGCAATGTCGCGGCAATACCCGCCGAAACGGTCACGATCCGCTTCTTGCCGTCCAGCCGCGCTGCAACGGGCGCGATCCATGCCCGGTACAGGCCATAGGCAAGGTCCGAATGAAAGGTTGCAATCCGCCCATCCTGAGCATTCCAGCGACGGCGCACCGTTTCGGGGAGCGGATAGGACATTCTGAGATCGTGGACGAGACGCCCGATCGACCGGTTCGTCTCGGCCAATGACAGCGGCGACCTCTCCCAGCTCGCGCCCTGCCGGTCAATCGCCAGGATATGGACCGCATGGCTGGTATTGACCAGCATCAGCAGCGCCTCATCCTCTCCCAGAGCGCGCTGAACTTCGCCAATGCTGACGGTTTGCGGCGTGGACAGCGCCAAATATTCCGGAAAGCGCGCCTTGATGACATCTGACAGCTCGCGCAATCGTGCAAAGGAAGCGGCATCATTTGCAGTATTGCCTTGCGGTGCTCCTCCCAATGTCGGCGGCGGCAAGTTCGCGAGACGGGCGGCAAGAGCCTCATATTCGGCGACCAGATCGCCCAGCCCCTTGTTCCGGGCGGCGATTTCAGCAGCACGCAGCGTCAGCGAGTGGCCATAGCCCGAACTGGCGAGATCCTGCGCGGCGGCAAAGGCGGCATCGACACTCGCCAGCGGATCGCCATTCCGGCGCGCAAACCACGCCGCCTCCAGTTCGCTCGCTGCACCGCCCCCGCCAAGCGAATCCGAATAGGGTGCATTGGCGGCGGCCATGGGGCGCCGGACGCTTCGCACCGCGCGATCATGATTATTGGCGCTGCGCCATGCCGGAAAGGCCTGAGCGGCACGTGCTGCATCGAGATCGGGCAGGAAAATTTCGGTCAGCAGGGCCGAGGCGACAGTCCGCACCTCGCGATAATATTCCTCTTCCCTGGTATTTGTGCGGCACGCCTCAGGAGCGGCGGACCGCCATTGCCCGAAATCCTGCCCGGCAAGACCGGCCAGCCCCATGCCCAGCAGGCAGGACCGGTCGGGCACTGGCTCAATCTGCTCCAGCTGCGCAATCGCCTTGCGGGTCGCCTCGGTTTCACCCGCGATCAGCGCGAGATAGCCAGCGGTACCAAGGCTGCCGAGCCGGACCGAAGCATCAAGATCGGATGCTGCTGCCTGTCGGCGAAGCTCGCCAGAATCGCGCAGATAGGCCGCGCGATCCCCAAGCTGCTGGGCAATTCCGGCACGGCGGGCAAGCTGCTGCAGCGCGCCCGCAATCCAGTTGGCCCTTGGCGCATCGCTTTGGGCATAGACGGTATCGAAGACAGACGCCGCATCGCTGCTGCGCCCCGTTGCCTGATTGAAAAGCTTCTGCGCGCGCAAGGCCGCCTCAGCCGATGGCGATGAGGCACCATGGGCAGCCACGCACGCACCGGTGCGGAGCTGGACAAACGATGCTGCGAGATATTCGCGCATCGCCTGTTCCTCGGCATTGTTGCTGAGCGGCGGATTGAGCGGAGACAGGGCTGGCGACCAGCGCTCCAGCACCCAGCCTGCGTCCAGCGTCTCCACCAGCGGCACCAGCTCGTCACAGCCAATGGCCGGATAGGGGCTGGCCCGCAATGTCGCGATAAGCTGAACGGCCGGAGTAACCGCGCGCTGCAACGCCTGGGCTGGCCTGCCGCCCTCATTCAGGGCGCTGTCGATGCTTTCGATATGGGCGCGGATGCTGGCCCGATAATCAGCTTCATCCAGCCCCTGCCAGTTTTGCGGATCGGCCATGACGACAGGCTCGGCATAGGCCGGCGACAGGGCGGCAGGGATGAGCGGAAACAGGGCGGCGAGTACCGGCCAGACTTTGCGCAGACGCATTTCACCCTTTCCTTGAAATGAGAACCGCGATTTATCACGAACACAGGATCGCCTGAAAGCGAAATTCCGGATTTTCGCTTTTTCATCCGCGACTTGGCCGAATTGCACAGTGCCTTGCCAGGCGGAGGCAGGACGCAGTGCTGTGGCGCACAGCCCTTGCCCTGAATCCCGGCCAGAAAGGTGGCATTATCCACCCTGAATGGCATAAAGGGATGCCGTCCAGGGTCAGGTCACAAGGGAGTTACCATGATAAAGATGCTTGCCTCATCTGCCGCATTCGCGCTTGGCGCGCTCACCCTCGCCGGACCGGCCATGCCGGTTGCGGCAGCGCCGCCCCTGCCCGCGCTGATGCAGGGCCAGAATGCCAGCCAATGCCCGGCCGACGCTAAATCCTATCAGGGCACCGGTGCGACCGTGACCTGTTATTGCCCGCAAAGCGCGGTGCGATCCGGCGGCACCGTCTGGGGCAGCGACATCTATACCGACGATTCCAGCATCTGCCGCGCCGCGCGCCATTCAGGAGCAGTCGATGCCAATGGCGGCAACGTTACCTTCACGATGATGCCGGGCCAGCAAAGCTATCCGGGAAGCACGCGAAATGGCGTTGCGACAAATGAATATGGCAGCTGGAATTCCAGTTTCCGCTTCGGCGAAGCGCCCGGATACGCCCTGGCGGACGGCACCCGGCTGGCTGTATGCCCCGGAAATGCCTCCCAATGGCGCGCATCGGACCGGATCGAAAGCTGTTATTGCACGTCAACGGCCATCGCCAGCCAAAACAATGTCTGGGGCACCGATATCTATACCGACGATTCGCATATCTGCCGCGCGGCCCGGCATATGGGCGCGGTTTCGGCCAATGGCGGCGCGATTACCGTCACGATGATGCCGGGCGAGGAAGCCTATCGCGCGACCACCCGCAACGGCATCAGCAGCAACAGCTATGGCCGCTGGTCGAGCAGTTTCCGGGTCGCTCCGGCAGAATAGCCGCTATCAGGGACTGTCCGCCCCTGCCCCTTCAGGCTCTGCCGGAGCCTGATCGGGCGGCAGCCAGACCAGCCTGACGGCGTTGCCATTGCGTCCGGGCGCGGTCGCGACCGAAACACCGCGCTTGCGCAATTCGGCGCGCACAATGTCCGGTGCCCTGCCCTCGCCAACGACACCGAGCGGGGAATCGAGGCGCTTCGACGCCCAGGCGGCCAGGTCGAGCGCGGTGGCGCCGTCATCATCCGGCGCATCGCCCTTGAGCTCAATTGCGGGCAGGCTTGCGGCAGGCGGTCGAACCTCCAGAACCCAGTCCGGCTGCAACCGCGCCACGCGCTCCTCCAGCGTGAAATAGGTCTCCAGACCGGCCCCTGGCAGCGGCCTTGCCTTGACAAAAGCACGCCGCGCCGCGCGGTCGACAACGACACTCTCCGGCCCCACCCCGGCGATCAGCGCCATGCGATCGGCCAGATCGACGATCCGGTTTTCTTCAAGGCTGGCCTGTTCGCTGGCGCGTGCCGCCGCCAGCTGTGCGCTTTCCGCCTCGCCCGAGCCGGTGCCGACACGATACTGGTTGATCGTGACCTCAATCGGGCGACCAAGCTCGCTGGTGAGGATGCGCCGGGTCAGCGCCTCGGCATCATCCTTGAAATTCGGGGTCAGGACCGATGCGTTCACCCGAATGGGATCGGCGGCAAAGTCGAAATCAATGGCGCTGACCCGTGCCTTGTCGTCAAACTGGTCGCGCACCACAGACGTCGCCTTGCGCGTCGCATTGGCCTCCCAGGCAATTTGCTGCAACGAAAAGCCAAGCGGCACGGCAAGCGCGAAGAACACCACGCCGACAACGATATTCTGCAACGTCGTCTGCTGGGGTGACAATTTGCTGCGAAAGCCGTTGATCCGCGCCATCATCGTCGCGGTCAGCGCGATGGTCATGAGGTTGGTGAAGAACAGCACCAGCGCGCCGCCAAACACCGTGCCGTTCATCGTCGCCAGCCCGAAGCCGACCACCGCCAGCGGCGGCATCAGGGCCGTTGCGATGGCCACGCCGACAATGGTGCCCTCGCGTCCGCGGATCATCGCATAGGCCCCCGCCAGCGCCGAGAACAGCGCCACCGCAAGGTCGAAGAGATTGGGGCGCGTGCGCGCGGCAATTTCCGGCGTGACCGTATCGAGCGGCGACAAGAGGACGACAAATGCACAGAACAGGATCGCCAGCAGCGACCCATAGCCAAGCGCCCTGCCCGCTTCCTTCAGCCAGGTATAGTCGCCGATGGCCAGCGCGAATCCAACGCCGATAATCGGCCCCATGAGCGGAGACAGCAGCATCGCCCCGATCACCACCGCCGGCGAAGAGAGCAGCAGGCCCAGAATGGCGATGCCCGCCGACATGCAGATCATGAACACATAGCGCGGCGTAAAGCCGGACTCGGCCCGAACCTTCTCGATCACCGCCAGATGATCGATGTCGCGGGTCGTATTCGCCCACCAATGGCGAAGCGCAGCAACGACCTCCGCAAAGGACGATGCGCCCGATTTTGGAATGGCTTTCCCGCTATCCCCCCCAACTGCGCTCACTCATTCACTCCATCTTGTTGGCTGGTGCTGAACCGGATAGGCTCGTTAGCAGGGTGCCAAGCCGCCGAACAGCTATTTTAAGAGAGGTGTCGCGCATGTTCCGCACGATTTTGAAACGAACACTTGCCGTTCAGATTACCGCGCTGCTTGGCATCCCCGGCCTGGTGAAGGCTGGTGAAACCGTACCACCGCCGCTTACCCCCGTCGTCGGAACAGCGGAAGGTGCGATCCAGGGCGTCAAGAATGACGGGATCGATGCATTTCTGGGCATCGCCTATGCTGCAGCACCAATTGGCGAGCGGCGCTTCATGCCGCCCGAACCGCCCCGGCCCTGGCAGGGCATATGGGATGCAACAGCGCTGGGCGCGCCCTGCATGCAGATGAACTATCTGGAGCGCGAATATCGCGATCCTGTTTTCACGCGGCAGATGCAGCTGCTGTTTCCCACCCTGACCGAGAAAAAGACCGACAATGAGGATTGCCTGTTCCTCAATGTCTGGACGCCAGCGGCAGGCGATGGCGGATCACGCCCTGTCATGCTGTGGATCCATGGCGGCGGCTATGCCTATGGTTCGGGCGGCTGGCCCGCCTATGACGGGCGCAACCTGGCCGCGCGGGGCGATGTCGTAGTCGTCACCGTGAACCACCGCCTCAATGCCTTTGGCTATCTGCCGCTCGCCGAAAAGTTCGGCGATGCCTATGCGCAATCAGGCAATCTCGGGCAACTCGACCTGATCCGCGCGCTGCAATGGGTGCAGGACAATATCGCATCCTTTGGCGGCGATCCCGGCAACGTCACCATCATGGGGGAATCGGGCGGCGGATCGAAGGTCAGCCATCTGCTCGCCACGCCCTCCGCCCGGGGCCTGTTTCACAAGGCCATCATCCAGTCCGGCGCCGGTATTGAAGCGGCTGATCCTGTCGAGATGCAGATGCTGTCCGACGAGCTGCTCGCCGATCTGGGCGTGACGAGCGAAGAGGAGTTGCGGGCCGTTCCCGCCGAACAGCTGCTCGACAGCGCCAGCGCCATCGTTGCGCGGGTTCACAAGGGCTATAACAGCCCCAATTTCCGGCCCGTTCTGGACGGGGTGGTGATGCCCCGACATCCCTTTACCCCGGACGCGCCCGAAATGGCCCGCGACATTCCGGTGATGATCGGCTGGAACAAGGACGAGATGACCTTTTTCAACGCCTCGCAACCCTGGTTCGGGAAGCTCGACGAGGCCGGGTTTGAACGGCTGGTTACCGCTTTCGGTCCGCACGGCAAGGCGCTGGCCAAGGCCTATCGCACGGCCAATCCGGGCTACAGCCTCTCCCACATCGCCAACCGGGCCATGGCCGCAAGCTTTATCGACCGCACCTATCAGCTTGCCGACCGCAAGGCCGATCAGGGAGGTGCGCCCGTTTATGTCTACCGTCTCGACTGGGAAACGCCGGTCAATCACGGCGACCTCAAATCACCGCACATGCTGGAAATCCCGCTGATGTTCGACAATGTCGAACAGGGCCGCCCCTTTGTCGGCCCCGGCACGGAACCGCAAGTCATCGCTGACATGATGAGCGATGCATGGATTGCCTTTGCGCGCAGCGGAACGCCCGCCACCGGGCGTCTGCCGAAATGGGAAGCCTATGACAGCGGCAATCGCATGGTAATGCTGTTTGATCTGAAGCCGCGCATGGCCAGCGACCCCGAAGGGATCATCCGCGAAGCGCTGGCCACAGCGAAATAACTGCTGGGCCGGTCGCATACTTTCCAGAGCAACGACCAGCCCTGCAATTCCCGCGCTGGATCAAGCAGCGAGCTTCCTCAGCACATAGTGCAGGATGCCGCCATTCATGAAATATTCCAGCTCATTGGCGGTATCGATCCGGCACAGCGTTTCAAAGCTGAAGGTCGATCCATCGGGCCGGGTGACCGTGACGGTCACGTCCTGACGCGGCGACAGCCCGGCAATGCCGGTGATGGTGAAGCTGTCATCCCCGGTCAGGCCAAGCGAATTGCGGGTATCGCCATCCTTGAACTGCAGCGGCAGCACGCCCATGCCGACAAGGTTGGAGCGGTGGATACGCTCAAAGCTCTCCACGATAACCGCCTTCACACCCAGCAGATTGGTGCCCTTTGCGGCCCAGTCACGCGAGGAGCCGGTACCATATTCCTTGCCCGCAACCACCACCAGCGGCGTTCCGTCGGCCTTGTGGCGCATGGCGGCATCATAGATTGGCATGACTTCCTCGCCATAGCGCGACATGCCGCCCTCAATCCCCGGCACCATTTCATTCTTGATGCGGATATTGGCAAAGGTGCCGCGCATCATCACGTCATGATGGCCACGGCGCGCGCCATAGGAGTTGAAATCAGCCTTGCTGACCTGATGCTCCATCAGCCATTTGCCAGCCGGGCTGTCCGCCTTGATGCTGCCTGCCGGGGAAATATGGTCGGTGGTGATCGAATCGCCCAGGATCGCCAGCGGCTTGGCATCGACAATGTCGCCGACCGGTGCCGGGGTCATCGTCATCCCCTCAAAATAGGGCGGGTTGGCGACATAGGTCGAACCGGCGCGCCATGAATAGGTTTCCGATCCGGTCACATCGATCTTCTGCCAGTGATCATCGCCCTTATAAACATTGGCATAGCGCGCCTCGAACATGTCGCGGTCTATGGACGACGCCATAAGCCCGGCCACCTCGGCATTGGTCGGCCAGATATCCTTGAGATAGACGTCCTGCCCGTCCTTGCCCTGCCCGATTGGCGTGGTGGTGAAGTCTTCGGTCACCGTGCCCTTCAGGGCATAGGCGACGACCAGCGGCGGCGAAGCGAGGAAGTTGGCGCGCACGTCGGGCGATACCCTTCCCTCGAAATTGCGGTTGCCCGACAGGACCGACGCGGCAACGATGTCATTGCCGTTGATCGCCTTGCTGATCGGCTCGGCCAGCGGACCGGAATTGCCGATACAGGTGGTGCAGCCATAGCCGACCAGATCGAAACCGATGGCATTCAGATGCTCCTGCAGCCCCGCCTTGATGAGATAATCGGTCACCACCTGCGATCCCGGAGCCAGCGAGGTCTTCACCCATGGCTTGGGCTGCAGGCCCAGCTCATTGGCCTTTTTCGCGACCAGACCGGCAGCGACGAGCACGCCCGGATTCGAGGTATTGGTGCAGCTGGTGATCGCCGCGATGACCACATCACCATCGCCAATGTCGTGATCCTTGCCGTCCACGGCGACGCGGACCGGGGCGGACTTGTTATAGACCGAGGCAAGATCGCCATTGAACACATCGTCCACGTCAGTGAGGACAACCTTGTCCTGCGGACGCTTCGGTCCGGCCAGCGACGGAACGACGCTGCCCATGTCCAGCTCCAGCGTATCGGTGAACACCGGATCGGGCATGTCAGCCTCCACCCAGAAGCCCTGCGCCTTGGCATAGGCTTCGGTAAGGGCCAGCTGTTCCTCGCTGCGCCCGGTGAGCCGCATATAATCGAGCGTCTTGTCATCAATGCCGAAAAAGCCGCAGGTCGCGCCATATTCGGGCGCCATATTGGCGAGCGTCGCGCGGTCGGCGAGGCTGAGGCTGGCAAGGCCCGGTCCGTAATATTCGACGAAGCGGCCGACCACGCCCTTAGCGCGCAGCATCTGCGTCACGGTCAGTACCAGATCGGTGGCGGTAACGCCCTCCTTGAGCTTGCCGGTCAGCTTGAAACCGACGACTTCGGGGATCAGCATGGACACGGGCTGGCCGAGCATGGCGGCCTCTGCTTCGATCCCGCCGACACCCCAGCCGAGCACGCCAAGGCCGTTGATCATCGTCGTGTGGCTGTCCGTGCCGACACAGGTATCGGGATAGGCAACGGTCGCGCCATCGGCATCGGTGCTGGTCCACACCGCCTGGGCGATATGCTCCAGATTCACCTGATGACAGATACCGGTTCCCGGCGGCACAGCCTTGAAATTGTCGAGGCTCTTTGAACCCCATTTCAGGAAGTCATAACGCTCGCCGTTGCGATAATATTCGATCTCGACATTCTGCTCGAACGCCTTGGGATGACCGAACTCGTCGACCATCACACTGTGATCGATGACAAGGTGGACGGGAACCAGCGGGTTGATCTTGCTGGTATCGCCGCCCAGCTTTGCAATCGCATCGCGCATCGCCGCCAGATCGACGACACAGGGCACGCCGGTAAAGTCCTGGAGCAGCACGCGGGCCGGACGATACTGGATTTCCTTCGATGAACTGGGGTCCTTCTGCCAGTCGACAATTGCCTGTGCATCGTCCGTGGAGACGGTGAAGCCGCCATCCTCGAAGCGCAGCATGTTTTCCAGCAGCACCTTCATGGAAAATGGCAGGCGGGAGATGTCGCCCAGCTTCGCCGCAGCCTTGGCCAGCGAATAATAGGCAATCGTCTTGCCGTTCACGGTGAGCGTATCGCGCGTGCCGAGCGTGTCCTGTCCAATGGCGGTCATAAGGCCCTGTCTCCCTTTGAAAGTTTCATGGCTGCCTGACGGGACCGGCCGGGCGGTTGCGACTATCCGCGAGCGATACGGCAGGTCAGGCAGGAATCGGAAATTTACGGGAAAACGCTTAGCGCAAGGGCGGGCAATACGAAAGAGGGCATGGGGGATATTGGCAGACGCATCGATACCTATTTGCGATTGCCGAAACTGCTAGTTCGACCGGCGTATGGGCTGCCAATTCCGCGGCGGCGGACAGTGCCAGCCGTCAGGGACCAAATAATGTCGCGGGGTCGATGCCCTGCGCGGTCAGCGCCTCCACCAGATTGCTCTGGGTACGCTCGACAACGGGGGAGCGGGCCGTATCCAGCATCGCATCGAGAGCGGCGCGATCATGCACGCGCCCGGCTGCGACAACCAGCACCGGTTTTCCAGCTGCCGTTACATCATCAAGAGGATTTTCTGCCAGCATGACGAGATCGGCGACATGGCCCGCCGCAACCCTTCCCCGCATCGCCTCTTCGCCCAGAACAATTGCCGGGTTGAAGCTTGCGGCCCGCATCACCTCCAAAGGCGCAAGTCCGGCCTCGGCCAGCAGCACAAGCTCGTCAATCAGCGATTCGCCGGGAATATTGGTGAAAATCCCCGCATCGCTGCCCGCTACCATCGTCACCCCCGCATCGGCAAAGAGGCGCGTCACCTGTTTGTAGAATTCAAAGGCCTCCCTGTTGGGTTCGATTGCTTCGCTGGACCAGCGGTCATATTGCGGCTGTTCCTGCGCCACCAGAAGCGGGTTCATCATGTCCACCCCGGGCCGGTTCAGATACTCGCCGCGGGTTTCGGCAACGCGGAGCAGGTTGTGAAAGGCGACCAGCGTCGGATCAACTGCCGTACCGCTGTCGGCAATTTTCCGGGCGAGCGCCTTGGCGGCGACCGGATCGTAACGATTGCGCAGCCCGTGCCAGACAATCGACTCGACATGTTCGATCGTCGTAAAGCCGTCATCGAGCAGGTCGATAAAAGCAATGTTGAACGGTTTATCACGCGGCATCCCCGGCTCGCGCACGCCTTCGGGCGAATGGCCCGAAATCCTCATGCCCAGCGCCTTCGCTTCATCACGGGCACCGTGCCATGCCTCGACAGTGAGGTTGGAATAGACCTTTATCTCGCGATATCCGGCGGCGTGCTGGGTACGGACTGCCGCGCGAGCATCTTCCCCGGTCTGCACCATCTGGTGATTGAGCTGGGCATTGGGACCCGGACTGTTGAGGATCGGGCCTGTCGTCAACAGGCGCGGACCAGCCAGCTCCCCCTCAGCTATCCGGTCAGCGAGCCGCAGGTGAACGGGCATGCCCGAGAGGTTGCGGACGGTCGTGATCCCATGGGCAAGATACGCCCCCAGCGAAGCCTCGTCCCAGATGTGCACATGCATGTCGGCCATGCCGGGCATCAGATACCGGCCCTGCCCTTCGATGACTTCGGCACCATCCGGGATGGCAACAGCGTCGGCGGGGCCGATGGCTTCGATCAGCCCGTCACGAATAACCACCGACATGGACGGCTGCACAGCAGGTCCCTCGCCGGAAAAATCCAGAATCTGAACGTCGGAAATGACGATGGCGGGCCGAGCCACTGCATTTTCGCCCAGGCTTGAGGCGATAGCAGCGGCCAGAAACAGGAAAAATGCGCGAATATACTGATGAACTGACGGGATGATGCCCTCCTGATCCTGCCTCATGCGCGCCTAGCACAAAGGTCCGGAAACGCCAAAATCAGGTCATCCCGTTTACCGCTTGCAGACATACTAGGTGGCAAGCTCCTCGGACTGCGGCGCATTCTCGACCAGATCGGGGCGTTCGCGCGTCACCACCCAGCACCCTGCCAGGATCAGCACTGTCCCGCCCAGCGTTGCCCAGCCGGGCATTTCGTCAAAGAACAGCCAGCCGAACAGCGCAGCCCAGATGAACATGCTATATTCGATGGGGACCAACAGCTGCGCCTCGGCCCGGGCATATCCCCAGGAAAAGAGCAGCACGGATACCACAGCGAGTGCGCCGCCTGCCCCGATCAGCTGCCACTGCCATTCGGCATCCGGCACAATACCGATGAACGGCATGGCCAGCGCATAGACCAGCGTCACCATGGCATTCTGGAAAAATGCGATTTCGCGCGGGGCAGCGATCTGCGCCTGCTCCCGCTGCAGGACAAGATTCCAGGCATAGAGCACGGCGCTGGCCAGCAGCGCGATAATGCCTTGCTGTGCATCCCGGTCAAATGCCCCCTCCCCCATCTTGCCCGCGATGATCACCACTACCCCGGCCAGCCCCAGCAATGAGGCAAGGACCGCCCGCCGCCCGATCCGCTCACCCAGCAGCACAGCAGCCAGATAGAGCGCGATCAGCGGCGAAATGAAGGTAATCGCCGCAGCCTCCGCCATCGGCGTGCGGGCAAGACCGTAGAAAAACAGAAACGCCATGGCCGTCGTCACCAGCGCGCGCCGGGCATGAATGCGCAGCCGTATCGCATCAAGCGCGATCCGGTTGCGCTGCAAACCATAAAGCAGTCCGGCGATCAGGCTGGCCGCCAGACAGCGCCAGAACAGCGCGTTGAGCGTGCCCATTTCGAGCGAAAGCGCCTTCATGGCAGCATCCATCGCCCCGAAACTGGCTATCGCGCCCATACAGGCCAGCACGGGCAGTGCGGGGGAAGATGGGGGAGCGGAAGCGGCCATGCCTGGCGCTATCGGACGGGCGGCAAGTCTTGTCCAGACCCGATGCTGCGGTGGCAATTGCCGCCCCGCTACCGGCCATGCTATTCCCCTTGCCGGGAGTGAAAAGGGAGGGATAGCGATCATGCAGCACCATGAACGTCAAAGGCTGTGGTGGCGGCTGACGCTGCTCGCGGGCATTGCCATGCTGGCAATCACCATCGCCTTCACCCGGATCGAAGGCCTGGCGCTGTGCGGTCCCAGCGACCTGCGCGATGTGCTGGCCTTTGAATTTGCGCGCGGACCTGACGATATCGCCACGATCTTTGGCGGTGAACCCTGCACTTCCCGGCTGGTCGCGGCGTTCACGCGCCACACCTGGCTGGACATTCTGGGCTATATTCCCGCCTTCACCCTGTTCCAGATCTTTGCAGCATTGGCGCTCCGGCAGCAGGGCAGCCGTCTTGCCGGCCTCGTCATCGGCGCAGCGATCATCGCCGGCCTGTGCGATCAGGCAGAGGACCAGATCCTGCTGGCCATCATGGCCGCGCTGCCCGGAACCCAGAGCATGACCGCCTGGCTGTTCCCCTTCGTCATCACCAAATTTGCGCTGCTGGCGATCAATTGCATCCTCATCGGCCTGCTCGTCTGGCGCAGGACGGGCGGCTGGCGGATCGCGGGCGGCATCATGATGCTGGGCGGCGCAGTCGGCCTTGCCGGAACGCTGGCCCGCTCGCTTTACGGCCTGCTCGCCGCCGGCATCGGTCCTGCCTGGGTTGCGTTGCTGATAGTCGCACTGCTGAGCGCATTCGGCACCCGGCCATCGCGTCTCAACCAGTCTTGAAAGGGACAAGCATGAAGCCCGCACCTCTCGCCGCATTGATGCTGATCGCGCCATTTCTGGCGATGACGGGCCCCGCCGCACAGGCAGACCAGAATGCAGCGGCACCAGCGCCAGTACCGCATGTTCATGGCGATGGCCTGCCCGATCCGGTCGAAAAGACCCGGGTTGTCGATCCGGCGATGATGGCAAAGCTGTTTTCGAACAGCGGCACCACGCTGCAATGGATCGGCTGGGATCGTCGCGGAAAGCTGTCGGCCGAATGGCGCGGCGATGCCGTTCACATTTCAGGCCGACAGGCTGAGCCTGGCGATACCGGGCTGTTGCGGATCGAAGGCGATGTGATCGCCATGGGCAAACAGGGGTTTACCTTTCGCGGCACGATACTGATCGCCGATACGCCCGATTATGGACGCTTCTGCCTGCGCAGCGGCGACATGGAATTCCTGATAACCCGCAACCGCAAATATTGGCGGCTGCAGGAAATGACCGAATGCGACGGCCTGACCGATTATGTCGACATCTATTTCTGATCGATGGACCCGGTGACGGCGTGGATCGGTCGCCACGCCGCAAAGGAGCTTCAAAGCGACAAGGTACGCAGTCGTTTGAAATAGGTGATTTGTTCCTGAATGAATTGCGGACAGCTCAAACCCCCGTTCAGTGCAGCCAGGTCTCGAAAAAGGCGAGCGTGCGTTTCCAAGCCAGCATCGCCGCCGCCTCATCATAGCGCGGCGTCGTATCATTGTGAAATCCGTGGTTCACATTGGGATAAAAGTGCACGCTATAGCTTTTCTGATGCTCCTCCAGCGCGGCTTCATAGGCCGGCCATCCCGCATTGATGCGCTCGTCTAGTCCGGCCAGCTGAACCATCAGCGGCGCCTGGATCGCAGGCACATCGGCGGAATCGGCATGGCGGCCATAAAAGGGCACCGCGCAAGCCAGGTCAGGATAGGCGACCGCCAGCGCATTGCAGACGCCGCCGCCATAGCAGAAACCGACGACGCCGACCTTTCCGGTGCTTCCGTCATGATCGCGCAGATGCTCGAAAGCCGCGAAGAAATCTTCCATCAGCTTTACCGGGTCAAGCTTTGCCTGCATTGCCCGGCCCTCATCATCGGTGCCGGGATAGCCGCCCGCCGCGGTCAGGCCATCGGGCGCCAGCGCCAGATACCCCGCCTTGGCCACCCGGCGCGCAACATCCTCAATATATGGGTTCAGCCCGCGATTTTCGTGGACCACCAGCACGGCGGGCAGCTTGCCGGTCGCACCCGCAGGCTTGGCCATCAGTCCCTCGACGCTGCCATGACCCTCCGGGCTGGGATAGGTGATGCGCATCGTCTCGATAGCCGGATCGTCAGGCTCAACCTGCCGTGCCAGCGCATAATCGGGTTTCAGCTGATCGAACAGCATCGCACCGGTAACGCCCACCGCCGCAAACTGCCCGGCGCGGGCAATGAACTCGCGCTTGGATATCTTGCCATGGACATAACCGTCAAAAATTTCGAGCAGCCGGGGATCAAAGTCGCTTGCGCGCTTGCGGGCAGACATATTGCTTCTCCTGTCATGGGCAAATCCATCAAGAGAAACAGACTATCGGGTCGAACCGGAATTGCAATCCGCCCGGACTTTGGGCGATACGCCTATTCTGCAGCCAGTATATCCGAACCGGCGGCCTTGCCTGCATCGCTCATTTCCGCCTCGGCGCGCGCAGCCTCGATCTCCGCCGCCTTGGCTTCGACCAGCCCGACAATATGATCGAGCATGGCATCGCTCGACACATGATGGTCGGTGACCCCGGCGAGATATACCATATGCTTGCCAGCGCCACCGCCGGTAAGGCCGATATCGGTTTCCCTCGCTTCACCGGGGCCGTTGACGACGCAGCCGAGCACCGAGAGCGACATCGGCGTGTTGATATGCTGCAGCCGCTCTTCCAGTGCCTGGACGGTGCGGATCACATCAAAGCCTTGCCGGGCGCAGCTGGGGCAGGAAACGATCCGCACCCCGCGCGTGCGAATGCCCAGCGACTTCAGTATCTCAAAGCCGACGCGCACCTCTTCTTCCGGCTCGGCGGAGAGCGACACGCGGATGGTGTCGCCAATTCCGGCCCATAGCAGATTGCCGATGCCGAGAGCGCTTTTCACCGTTCCGCCGATCAGGCCGCCCGCCTCGGTTATGCCAAGGTGCAGCGGACAATCGACCGCGTCGGCGAGCTGCTGATAGGCGGCAACCGCCAGGAATACGTCGCTGGCCTTCACCGCCACCTTATACTCGTGAAAATCATGGTCCTGGAGCAGCCGGATATGATCGAGCGCGCTCTCGACCAGCGCCTCGGGGCATGGCTCGCCATATTTTTCGAGCAGGTCCTTCTCAAGACTGCCCGCGTTGACACCGATGCGGATCGCGCAGCCATTGGCCTTGGCGGCGTTCACCACTTCGCGCACCCGCTCATCCGAGCCGATATTGCCCGGATTGATGCGCAGACAGGCGACCCCGGCATCGGCGGCCTCCAGCGCGCGCTTATAGTGGAAATGAATGTCCGCGACGATCGGCACCGTCGCGGCACGAACGATCTGCTTCATCGCGGCGGTCGATTCCACATCAGGGCACGATACGCGGATGATGTCCACGCCCGCCTCTTCGCAGCGGCGGATCTGGTCGATGGTGGCGCGCGCATCGGACGTGGGCGTGTTGGTCATCGTCTGGACGCTGACCGGCGCACCGCCTCCAACAGGAACCTTGCCGACCATGATCTGGCGGCTCTGGCGACGCTCTATATCGCGCCAGGGGCGCAGCGAGGGATTTTCGGCTGACATGTCGAAGCGGATATAGGCCGCCGGACCGCCAATGTTAAGCGGAGATGCGCATCACAGCGGTCGGGTCATGCACATGCTGAACGGGTCCTCGCGATAGTCGGCAAAGGGCGGACATTTGGCAAAGCCATGCTTGCGATAAAGCGCATGGGCGGCATGAAACGGCTCGGGCCGTCCGGTCTCAAGGCTCAGCCGGGAATAGCCGCGCAAACGCGCCTCGGCCATCAGGTGCAGCAGCATCGCTTCCCCGACGCCGCGACGCAAAAAGGCGGGGGCGGCGCGCATCGATTTGAGCTCGCCATGATCGGGGTCGATTTCATGCAGGGCACCGCACCCGGCAAGCGCGTCGCCGTCCCAGACTGACCAGAAAGTAACATCCGGTCCGCGCAGCCGCTCGACCGGCATCGCATGGACCGAGCAGATCGGCGAATGGCGGATCATTTCGGCGAGATGATATTCGAGCAGCGCTATGATCGCAGCGCCGGTGAGATCGTCTTCGCGGATTGTAAAGCGGGACATGATGCCCCTATCCGCGAAAACGAAATTCCTGCCAAGCGATTTGCCAGCGGACCTATTCGGCCAGAGGCGTTGCCGGAAGGGCGCCGCGCGTCGTGACCAGAAAATCAAAGCCCAGCAGCAGGAATTGCGCGTCCTGCGACAGGGCACGGATACGCCGGTTGCCCATCAGCGGACGGAGCGGCGACAGCGGAATCAGATACAGTCCCTGCCCGTCCATGGGTGTCAGGTCGGCATTGAGCGTCTGCATAATCTCCGAAACGGCGGTGTCGCCAATCGGCACCCGTGTGAAAGGACCATCACCCGAAGGCTGCATCGCCAGTTGCTCGCCGCCAAGCGGCATATAGGCAATGTGCAGCGACCGGCCGCCGCCCGCCGCCGCCAGTCCATCGACCAGAGAACCGAGATCGTGCATGAATGTCGGCGTCGTCCCGCGACCCAGATGATAGGCCCCCATTTTCAGCAGCACGCGCGGCGCAGCCGCCGGTGCAGCGCGATAATGGGAAAGGAACAATGCCCGGATCAGCGCAATCCGCAGGGCATTGCTGTCATAGCCCTTGCCCGCCCCATAGGCCTGGTAGATGGGGGCGCTCTCCGCGAGACCATCAATAATGGCCTGCGCCCTATCCTGCCCTGCAAACAGGCCCCGCAAATGGTCGAAATCTTTGGTCGTGGCACGAAACAGCATGACTGCGTCAGGCTTGCCATCGGCAAAGGCGGCACGCTCTGCCTCCAGCCATTCGGCCACCGCATTTCGCGCCTCCTCGTCCGGCGCAAGCTGGGCCAGTTCCTCCAGCAGGATCAGCGGCGCGCCGACAAATTCCTGGTCGACTGCCCACAGCCGCGAACCGCTGTCATCGATAAAGGCCAGCGCCAGTTCGGCATCCTCGGCCTGGTTCAGAAACGGAAGGGCAAGCGGTCGCCCCTTCAGCCCGGCACCGAGCGAAGCCGTTCCGCCCGCAACAAGGCGGCGCTCCGCCCATTCAAGGCTGAGCGGACCTGTTTCGACGACATGATAGGCCGGGCCGCTTTCCTGCATGGCCGCCGCTATCGCCAGCCCCAGTGCAGGCGATTCAGCCAGCCCGTGCTCCTCGCCCAGCGCGACAATCTGTGCACCCATGATCTGCTCGCGCAGGACCGCGCCACCCGCCCCGCCCAGCTGTCCGTCGGCAAGGTCAAGAGGCATGATCTCAATGGCGACGGGCGGCGGTGCCTCAGGCTCCTGCGCATTGGCCCCGGTCGCAAATCCCATGGCGGCAACTGCCAGCATGGCTGTGAAAGCTCCGGTGATTTTTCTCATGGCATATTCTCCCCAGCAATAACCCCGTTAGCCCACTGTATTGCCGTATCAATACAGTTTGCACCTGTCCAGCCATAGAAACGGGCTTTGCGCTTTTCCGCCACAGCGCTAAGCCTCGATCATGAGCTGGAAAGACGAGATTGAAGAGCTGCGCTTTCGCGAAGCCGAAGCAGAGAAGATGGGCGGGGCAGAAAAGGTCGCGCGCCAGCATGGGCGGGGCAAGATGGACGCCCGGGCCCGGATTGCCGCACTGGTCGATCCCGGCAGCTTTCGCGAAATCGGCAAGATTGCAGGACGCGGCAGCTATGACGATACGGGCAAGCTGATCGCGGCATCGCCCAGCAATCTCATCTTTGGTCGCGCCGATATTGATGGTCGACCGGTTGTCGCAAGCGCTGACGACTTCACGGTACGCGGCGGCGCGGCGGATGCCGCGCTGCATCGCAAGTTCGTGCAGTGCGAGAAGATGGCGCATACGCTGGGCCTGCCGCTGATCCGCATGATCGACGGGACGGGCGGCGGCGGGTCGGTTAAGTCGCTGGAGGATATGGGCTATACCTATGTTCCCGCCGTTCCAGGCTGGGAAGACATTATGCGCAACCTGGAAACCGTGCCGGTGGTCGCGCTGGCGCTGGGACCGACGGCAGGCATGGGTGCGGCGCGCACGGTCGCCAGCCATTATTCGGTGATGGTCAAGGGTCTGTCGCAGCTGTTTGCCGCTGGCCCGGCAGTCGCCGCCGCAATCGGCGAGGATGTCAGCAAGGAAGAACTCGGCGGCACGGACATGCATTGCCGCAACGGCGTGGTCGATGAGGAAGTGGAGAGCGAAGCAGCGGCGTTTGCGGTTGCCCGGCGTTTCCTCTCCTATCTGCCGTCGCATGCCGGGCAGCTGGCCGGCCGCACCGCATCAAACGATCCGGCAGAGCGCCGCGAAGAGGAATTGCTGTCCATCGTCCCGCGTGATCCGCGCCAGGTCTATGCCATGCGGCGCATCATGGCCGCCACCTTCGATCAGGACAGCGTGTTCGAAATGGGCCGGCGATGGGGCCGCGCAGCGATCACTGCCTTTGCTCGGCTGGATGGCTGGCCGGTCGCAGTGCTGGCAAGCGATCCGAGCTTTCTGGGCGGGTCATGGGATGCCAAAACGTCGGAGAAGGTCGAACGGTTCTGCAAGCTGGCAGACCAGTTCCGCCTGCCGGTGGTTCACCTTGTCGACAATCCCGGCTTCATGATCGGCACCGATGCCGAACGTACAGCCACCATCCGCTATGGCGTTCAGGCGATGAACGCGGTCTATCGTGCATCGGTGCCCTGGGCCAGCGTGATCGTGCGACGTGCCTATGGCATCGCCGGTTCTGCCATGTCGAATGCGGAGACGTTCCAGTACCGTTTTGCCTGGCCTTCGGGCGACTGGGGCTCGCTGCCTATCGCAGGCGGTCTGGAGGTCGCCTATAAGTCCGAGCTGGAGGCAGCGGAAGACCCGGCTGCCAAACTGGAAGAGATCAAGGCCCGGCTCGATGCCGTCACCTCGCCCTTCCGCACCGCCGAACGCTTTGGCGTGGAAGACATTATCGACCCGCGCGACACACGCCCGCTCCTGTGCGAATTTGCCGACCTCGCCTGGCGCAAGCTGGGCGCCGCCTGAAATTATCCCAGCAGAAACCAGACCAGCGCCAGCACCGCCGCAGCAAGGCCAATATGGATTGACCAGATAAGGCCGCGGACGATGCGCAGTCCGCGCTTGAACGCTGCGGTATCGTTGACATGGGGAAATGGCTCATCGGGCACAGGTACATTCAGGAAGGTGCACAGCTTCTCCCAGCCCTCGCCAACCTCGTAGACCAGCAGGCGATCGGCGGGAACATTATGCTTCACCTGCTCGATATAGTCACCAAAGACCCTGCGGCTATGCTCCTTGTCCAGAAACTTGCCACCGAACAGCCGGTCCCACACCGTACCGTTGACGATGATATCCATGCGCCGCGCCATGGGTATGACCGCCTGCATCCACGCCGGAACGGCATTGCTGCTTGGATAAATCGTCTCATTGACGCTGCGATACCATTTGTCGAAATCACGCACCGTCAACAGCACTTTGGCGTCGGGAAAATGCTCCAGCAATTCGCGATAATAGCTGGCCGAGGGAAAATCGACACAGGCCTCAAACCCGTCAAATATCGCATCCCATTGGGGCGGCTTGCCCTCGGCAACCTCAACCCATAATTTTTGCTGGCGAGCGCTCGGGAACACTTCCTCCATATGGTGGGTCTTGACGAACCCAAGCGTTTCCAGCGCCTTCTTCATAGACAATGTGCCGGTCCGCCCGAAACCCGCGCCGATTACCTTCATCGCCGATCACTCCTCCATGACCGCATGTCGCCGTCAGCCCTGGCTGTGCTTGTCGGCGCGGCGGCGGCCGAACCGCATGTTGCGCTCCAGCCGGGCGCGCAGCTGGGTATAATAGGCCTCCAGAAACGCCCGTTCATCCCCCGCACCAGGATTCCAGCCAATCTTGCCGCATATTGCGGCGCAAACCGTTTCCTGCGCTTCCACATTGTCGGCGCGCAGCACTTTTTCGAGCGTCTGCAGCTCATATTCGCCATAGACCGACAGTTCGTCCTCGCTGAACTGATAGCGCCCGCCATGCTCAGAGAGCGCTTTGCCATCTTCCCGCGCGGTCTCGCCGGTGGCGACCACGGCACCGAGCGAAACCTTTTGGCTGTTAACCACCCAGGTTCCCGCAATCAGGTCGCCACAGCGGAGCCTGTCGCGGTTGAACAGCGGGAACAGCATGAAAATGCCCACCCATATTGTTCCGGCCCATCCCGCAAATGTGGTAAGCCCGCCCTGCACGCCGGTCGAAACCATGAACATGAGCGGCAGGAAAAGCTCGATCTCTCGCACCAGATTGCGGGCAATGATCGCTTCGGCGCTGAGACGGCCGCCATCGCGCGCGGCGACCCTGATGCCGACCGAACGCTTGCCCCAGGTGGCAGATCTTGGCCCAAGCTCGAAAAACAGGAAATAGGCATTGCGCGCCAGAAAGAGCACAATGATGACTGTGACGATCATGAACGCGGCGAAGCCATCGTTCAACGCGGGAAGACCAGACACTGAATAGGCCCAGCCAATCAGCAGGAACAGCAGAAAAAAGCCGAGCAACAGGCCAAAGATGATGCCGATATCGATCAGCAATGCACCGAGCCGTGCGCCGGCCGTCGCCACGCTGACATCCATGGCAACGCCTTCGGGCGTCACCAGTATCCTGGCCAGTTTGGGATTGACGTGCTGTGCGGGAAGCGATGCGCTGGCCATCACACCGCCCTTTTGCGCGCAAAGAGGAAATAATAGACGAGCCAGAATGCGAGGATCGAATAGCCGATGGCATAGCGTGCACCGGTATTGTTGATCAGCTGGCGGGCGAACCCTTCCAGCAGCCCTGCACAAAGCAGCATGACGATCACGCCGACCATGACCTGCGCGCCGCGCTGCCCCGCCTCGCGCATCACCGCCAGATGCGATCGCTGGCCCGGAAAGCCCAGCGACCTGCCGATATGGATGCCAGCCGCCCCTGCCAGCAGGATTGCGAACATCTCCGTTGTGCCATGGATAGAAAGCCAGCCGACAAACTCCATACCCAAGCCACGCTGGACGAACACCCACATCATCGCGCCAAGCAGCGCCATATTGTGAACCAGAAGCAGCATCGAAGGCACGCCAAAGGCAAAGCCCAGCGCAAAGGCGAGGATCGCCACCTGGGCATTGTTGCTGAACAGCGAGGTTGCGAACACCGTCAGTCCGTCCTGACTCTTGGCTCCGGTGTCAAACAGCGTACTGCGCAGCACCTCCTCCGAAGCGCCGGGCACACGAACATCGCCAAACTGCGCGGGCACCAGCGAATAAAACCAGTCCGTATCATGGGCGACCAGCAGATAGCCGACAATGGCGCCTGCAATCATGCAGGCGAACGCGATCAGCAGATCGGGACCGATGGACCGCACCGCACGGCTCAATGCGCCGCCGAAAAAGCCCTTGCACCACGCGCCAAAGCTGGTCCGTGTGCCGTAGACAAGATAATAGGCACGCAGCGCCAGCCCCTCCAGATAGGCGATCAGCCCGGCGTCGAGCGAACTTTCCCTGGCTATCGACAGGCTGGACATCAGAGTCCGGTAAAGCGTTGGCAGCGCCCGCACCTCGTCATCGGCAATACGGCCGGGCCGCCCCTTTTCCATCTGTTCGACAATACGCTCAAGGCGCAGCCAGTCGCCCTCCCGCTCCAGCCGAAAGCGGTCGCTGCGCAGTGCCGCAGCCGCCGCCACATCCTCTTCGCGCCGAAACATGGACGCATCGTTCATAGCTGCCCCCGCCGCTTGATGCTCAGATAGGCGTTCATCAGTCTCGTCCCGATATTCTCATGGCTGCCCTCGACCACCTCGATACCAAGATGGCGCAGGCGGGTTATGACCAGCCGTCGTTGCGCCAGCAAATCCGCCGCAGCAACGCTTTCGGCAACCTTGTCACTCGTTTCGGGTGGCTGATCCAGAATCGAGAGCAGATCCTCGTCATCCATCACCACGAACAACAGCAAATGCCGGTCGATCAATCGCCCGACCGATTCCAGCATCAGTTCGGCACTAGTCGGATCAGAAAAATCGGTGAAAACAACGATCATCGAGCGCCGCTGCAACTGCGCCGCAAGGGTGGACAGCGCCAGGGTGTAATTGGTTTCCTGATGCCGATAGTCGATATCGGCAGCCTCGGCCTGAAGGCGATGAAAGCTGCGCGTGCCCGAAACAAAGGGCGTCGACGCCTCCGGCCGCGCCGCAAAGGCGAACAGGCGCGCCCGGTCTCCCGCCTTCAGCGCGACATAGGCGGTCAGCAGGGCGGCGGAAACGGCGCGGTCGATGCGCGGAATGCCTGCCACCGGCTCGCACATGTCCGATCCGCAATCGAGCGCAAAGACGATCTGGTTGTTTCTCTCGGTATCGAACTCCTTGGCAAGCAGGCGCGAATGGCGGGCTGATTGCTTCCAGTCGATGCTGCGCCGGTCCATCCCTGCCTGGAAATCGGACAGCGCCTCGAACTCGCTGCCCTCGCCGCGCATCTTGCGCGCCAGCAGGCCGAACAGCGCATCCTTCAGAAACACCTGAAAGGCCGGGCTGCGGATCGCGGAAATATTTGGCAGCACCGCTATTGCGCCATCCACCGCACGGCGCGCCTGGCGCCATGACAGGCCAAGCGGCCCCTGCCAGCGCAGCCATACCCGATCGAACACTATCTTGCCGCGTCGGGCCGGTTCCAGAACAAAACGTCCGGCAAGGCCGCCTTCGCCGCGATCGCGCTCCAATGCCGCCATGGACCGCCCGCCCGGAACAATCTCGCTATCGGTGGCAAGGCTCGCTTCTCCGCACCGTGGCATGATGGTGCCGCCAAATGTCGCGGTGATGCCGACGGCAAGCGGATCGCCAAGCGCGATGCTGCGCGGTGCATCCACCTCCCAATTGCTGAGCCGTGCCGCGACAAGCCCGTCGATCAGGCACAGCAGCATTATCATTGCCGACCATGCCGGGCCGATTGCCCAAAGATCAGGCCGCCAGGCCGACAGCACCAAAGCCACCGGAGCGCCCAGCGCGATCAGCACGGCACAGCGGGTGGTGGGATAGATCAACGCGGTGCTTCCGTCCGTTCAATCAGATCGGCAACAATCGTCTCGACGCGGCGGCCCTCGATTTCCGCCGCGGGCGACAGTACCGTACGGTGCCGCAAGACCGATGCGGCGAGCGCCTTAACATCATCCGGGATAACATAGTCGCGGCCATTGAGCGCAGCACGCGCACGCGCCGCATTGGCGAGCATGATCGCCGCGCGCGGGCTGGCGCCGCTTTCAAAATCGGCGGTCTCGCGCGTCGCCCGCACCAGCCTGACGATATAGCCCACCACATCGTCAACCAGCTTCACCGTCGACACCGTAGCAGTCGCTTCGGCAAGACCCGCCGCATCGACCTGTGCGGAGATATCGAATGCGGCTGGTCGGGGAGCACCGATGCGCCGGCCATATTCGGCAACGATGCGGCTTTCTTCCTCGACCGTGGGATAGTCGATCAGCATCTTGAACAGGAAACGGTCCAGCTGCGCCTCGGGCAGCGGATAGACGCCCTGCTGTTCAATCGGGTTTTGTGTCGCCACGACCATGAAATGGTCGGAAAGCCGGTGCGCCTCGCCATCAATGGTGACGCGCCGTTCCTGCATCGCCTCCAGCAGCGCCGCCTGTGTCTTGGGCGGCGTGCGGTTGATCTCGTCGGCCAGCAACAGATCGGTAAAGATGGGGCCACGGGTCAGGGTGAATTTGCTGGTCTGGAAATTGAACAGGTTGGAACCCAATATGTCGCCGGGCATCAGATCGGGCGTGAACTGGATACGACCGAAATCAAGCGAAAGAGTTGAGGCAAAGCACTGCGCCAGAAACGTCTTGGCGGTCCCCGGCGGCCCCTCCAGCAGGACATGGCCCGATGCGAAGAGCGCGATCAGCAAATGCTCCACCGCCTCATCCTGGCCGATGATTGCCTTGCCGACTTCCGCCCTGATCCGCCCCGCAAGCGCGCTGACATCCTCGATCTTCATCCAATTCTATCCTTTTTCCAGTTGAACAGCGCCGCCGCACGCCGAACGATATCAATCCTCTTGGTCGCGCTCCGCAAGGACGCGCTCAGCGTGCCAAAGCCGTCGCTCTCCGCATTGCCCAGCGCATCGAGCCGCGCCTCGACCTCATCGCGCGGCAGCCCCTGGGGCAAACCCAGCGCCCGCGCCGCACGCTCGCGAACCAGATCGGCATAGGCATCGGACAGCACATGGTCGCGACCAAGCCGCCGGACCAGCCCGGCAGAATTGGTCACCAGTGCAGACTTGCCGAAATTGACCGCCCGTGCCTCGCGCAACGGCGGGCCGAAGCGGTTGAAGGCAATCCATGCCAGCGCCAGAGCCGCGAGCACCAGACAGATCACCGCTGATATGAAGGGTGGCCGAAAGGCTAGCGAAAGCAGATTGTCAGCCGTGCCAAGCCCGTTGCGGGTCAGGTCAAAGGTAACATCCTCGCCATCGCCCTCGCTGATCGTATCAATAAAGGCGATGGCCTGTTCGGCGCGCGCGCGGCTGGCCATGCCCTTGTTGTTGAACAGGTCGGCATCGGCTGCAATGAAGACCGGATAGCGCGCCTGATCGATGGACGGGTCATCATCGGGATCATCAGGCGCATCGGGATCGAAATCGGGATACCAGCCATCATCGCGAATCAGGGCGACCTGCGCCTTGCCTGACGGACCGTCGATGATCATCGGAACCAGATCGTCTCCGCTGATCGTAACACGGGCCTTTTTCGCCTGTACGAGCGACTTGTTCATTTCGGCAAGCAGTTCGCGGATTTCGGCGTTGGACATCTTGGACAGGGGCCGCTCATCCTGGTCATCGGCCCCATTGGCCGGTTTCATATCCTTTTGCGCTGGCTTTGTTTCCGGCATGCCCTGCAGTTCGATCTTCGCATCGACCAGCTTCGAAACAAGCGCCTCGCCCAGTTCCTTTGCAGCCGGGCTTTGCACGCGCACCCAGTCGCGACGTTCTTCCGAAAAGGGCGCGGCGAACCATTTGGGCAGAATGACAAGGGTCGGCCCGGTATAGGCGCGGCGCTCGACAAAACTGGCAAGCTCATCCGGATCTGTGCCGAATGAGGGCGTCAGGATCATCAGGCCGGACGTGTCGGCCATCGCCTCATTGCGGGCATAACCGACATTGCTGCCCGTCTCTTCCAGCAGCCGATAGAGCGCGCTATAGCCGATCAGGCTGTTGGAGGCGGCGTGACCATCGCCATTGTTGGTATTGCGGAGGGACTCGCCTGCACCCAGCGCATAGAGCAGCCCGAGAAAAGCCGCGAAACCGATTGCAAAGATGATGCCGACCGTCAGCCGGGAAAAGGGATTTGCATTGCCCATGGCTCAGCCCTCCTCCAGCGCGAACCGGCTATAGGCGCTGCGCGAGGCATCCCAGGCATCGCGATCAAGCGGGCGACGGGCAAAGAAACTGGCCTCGACATGCGAGGAAATGACCCCGAATGCCGCGCGGGCCCGCTCCGACAGGACCGATAGTGCGCCAATCTCGCGCGCAGTATTGGACGGGGTCAGCAAATCGGGCTTGCGCTTTTCAATGTCCTCGATCGACCGGAACAGCAGCAAGTGTGCCGCTTCATCGAACCGCCCCTCCCCGGCAAGGGCATCGGCCTCAGCCAGCAATTGCCGGGCAATCTCCCGGTCCGGAACCCATTGCTCAGCCTTTGGCCGGGCTTTGCGCTCCCGCCATGCATCCAGATACGGCCTGAGGACGACATAGATCAATATCGCGACTGCCACGGCCAGCAGGACCAGCAGGCCTATGCGCAGGAACGGCCAGATGATCGCCAGGACTTTCCCGACCGGACCAAGCGCTTCACCGATCCATCGCAACAAGTCCAGCAGCCAGTCGGGCGGAGATTCGGGAAGCTTGGCACTCGGGGTCACATATTGAATGGCCTCATCGCCGCGCACCGAGGCATAGGCTTCGTCAAAGCCGTCCCGCTTTTCAACCAATGTCAGTCCAGCCCCGGTCACGGCCCAAGATGTCGCAGAATGATCCCGCGCGCACAAGGCGAATTCCATCCGAAATTTGCGCCTTTACCCTAGGGAAACGATATGTCAGTCTGCGTGCAGGCAATAGGGGGAGTATATCTGTCATGGCCAGCCAAGCTGAATCGCTAAGCATTTCAAATGTCATCAACAATATTGTTGGTGTGATCGGTCGCAATCCGGTCATTTTCATAGGTCTTTCGCTGATAATCGTCGGCATTCCGCAGCTGCTGATCGGCCTGTTCGCAGCCAATCCGGAAAATACCGTCGACATGATGAATGTCATGAACAGCCCCGGCGCCATTATTGGCGGGGCAGCGGGCTATCTGGTGTTTCTCGTCGTATCTGTGGTACTTCAGGCGTCGCTGATCGTCGCGACGACCAAGGACCTTGCCGGGCAGGCAGTTGATTTCGGCTCCTGCATCAATCAGGCGCTCGGCAAGCTGCTGCCGCTGATTGGTCTGGGCATCGTCGTCAGCATCGGCGTCATGATCGGTTTCGTCCTGCTCATCGTGCCGGGCGTAATCCTCTACCTGATGTGGATGGTGGCCACGCCTGCACTTGTCGTTGAGGACAAGGGCGTATTCGATGCGATGAGCCGCAGTTCCGAATTGACCAGCGGCTCCAAATGGAAATTGCTGGGCCTTATTGTGGTGCTGATCATATTTTCATTCATCATCGGTATTCCATTCGGACTTCTCGCGTTTATGGGTCCGACGGTCGCCATGGTCGGCAATGCCGCGGCATCGGCAATTTCCGCTGCGGTCTCATCGGCAGGCGTTGCGTCTGTCTATGTAGAGCTGCGCCGGCTGAAAGATGGCACCGATGTCGGCTCGCTGGCAGACGTCTTCGCCTGAGCGGTACCGTATGGCATCTTTTCCCTCCGGCCACGTGCCGGAGGGATAGCCTCATTCTGAATATCGGAACGTCCATTGTCTGACACGGCAAAGCTGCGCATCGGCAGCGTGATTTCGGATGCATTTGCGGTATTTTCCCGCCGGCCGGTAATCTTGCTGGGCTTGGCGTTCGTCATGGTCGGTATTCCCGGCTTCATCCAGAATTATGCATTCTCTCCGCTCAACCCGCGCGGGCTGGCCGCCGATTTCGGCGACGGACTGGCGCAGACAATCGAACTGATCTCGACGATCATCATCACCATTTTGACCATCTGGGCGCAGGCCCTGCTGGTCCTGATCTGCGTGGAGGACATGAGCACCGGCGAGGTGAATGTCGAGGAATGTTTCAACATCAGCGCCCGCAAATTCCCCTTGCTGCTCGCCTTCACCTTTCTGGCAGGCGCGGTGCTGATTATCATCTTCGCAGCACTGCTGATAGGCATGGGCCTTGCAGTCGCAAATTTTGCCGAACAGACCGCGCAACCCTATGGCGTGTTCATTATCGTCATGCTCGCACTGCTGGCGATACTGGCCGTGGCGCTCGGCATTTCCGCACTGCTCTGCTGCGTCATACCGGCCATGACCATGGAGGATAGCGGCCTTGTCGACAGTGTGCGGCGAAGCCTTTACCTCACCCAGGGATCGAGAAAGCGGATCATGGTGATCCTTGGCATCTATGTATTTTTGGCGATGCTGCTCGGTGGCATTCTTGGCGGTGGCGCTGCCTATTTCGGACCCGACGTCACAACCCCCTATGCAACGGCTATGCAGGAAATCCAGTATTCCATGGCGACAACGCCCTATTTCCTGGCGATGATGGTGGTGACGACCCTGGTCACTGCAATCGGGTCGGCGATCATCGCATCCATCTATGTGGCATTGCGCAAGCGTCGGGATGGCGTCGAAGCCAGCGATCTTGGCGCGATATTCGAATAATCGCCCTATTCCTGATCCCGATCCCTCGCTGAGGGACGACCGCGCGGCCGTTCCTCGGGCGGGGCGACATTGACACCGCGACGCGACAGCGCCTCGCGCAACAGCACCTCGATCTCCGCATTGACGCTGCGAAATTCGCGCGCGGCGATCCGCTCCAGCGCGTCGAACAGCGCGGGTTCTATCCTCAGCGGAAAGGATTTTTTCGGTTTGGGCGGCATCATGCTCGCTTTCCGGGCCGATCAGCGACCCGCCACATGCTGCACCGCCGCGCCCGGATGCGGAAACACCGGACGCAGCAGGCAGTTATCGGTGCTGCTACAGCAGCCTTATTGATAGAGCGAACCGGCATTGACCACCGGCTGCGTATCCCGCTCGCCACAGAGCACGACCATCAGATTGGACACCATCGCCGCCCGGCGCTCGTCATCCAGATGCACAACATCCTTGGCGCTCAGCTGCTCAAGCGCATGCTCGACCATGGTCACCGCGCCTTCCACCAGCCGCGACCGCGCCGCGATCACCGCTTCGGCCTGCTGGCGACGCAGCATCGCCTGGGCAATTTCAGGGGCATATGCAAGGTGCGTGAGGCGGCATTCGTCAATGGTGACACCGGCCGCGACCACCCGTTCCTGCAGCTGCTTTTCCAGTTCCTCGCTCACCTCTTCGGCGTCGCCGCGCAGCGTAACCTCATCGGCTTCGAAATCGTCATAGGGATAGCGGGCACCGATCACGCGAATGGCGCTCTCGATCTGGATATCGACAAATTCCTGATAATCCTCGACATCGAACAGCGCCTTGGCGGTATCGGAAACGCGCCACACGACGTTTGACGCGATTTCCACCGGATTGCCACGCAGATCGTTCACCTTCACGGTTTCGGACGTCACATTGTGAACGCGCACCGAAATCTTGTGACGGGTCAGCCACGGCCAGCGCCAGCGCAGCCCCGTATTGCGATCCGTGCCCTTGTAGGTGCCGAACAGCTGGATCGCCGCACCCTGGTTCGGGTTGAGCATGTAAAAGCCCGAGATCACGACAAGAAAGGCCGTCACCATGACTGCAAAAAGGCCAATGCCAAGGCCCTTGTCGACATTCTTTGCGACAACCAGCGCGCCGATCATTGCGACCGACAACAGCAGCGAAACCACGAGCATGGGATAGCCGCTCTGCGTCTGTGCCGGGCGTTCAGTGCTGGCATTGAGACCAAGACCGCGAATCGTTTCCATCTTCTTTTCCCTTCGATTAATTATGATATCATATTTATATCGAATGAGCGAAAAGGCAAGCGAAATCGGTTTTCGCGAATATGAACGGCGTCACACCGAGCCATTCCAGAATCGTTCATGGAGAAAATGCAGAATCGCTTCATCGCTCGTGAGAACCATTTCGGCGCTCATGCGTTGGAGCGAGACAGGTTGCATAAGGAGCCAGACCATGACGATGCATTTTGCACCCCATAGTTTCTATGACCGGATTGCCGGGCGCGGCTTTGTTCCCCTTTATCACCTGGGAGAGGTCAATCACTGCCCCGGATGCAACGGCACCCACTGGCATGTCGGTCGCACCAGCGCCGAATGCGCCAGTTGCGAGACCGCCGTGGCGCTGGCCGATGTCGCGGCACAGCCCATGGCACCGCTGTTCCACACCACGCGCAGCCGCAGCGCGGACCGGGCATTCGAGAAGGTGAACTGACGGAAAAGAGATCAGTTTGACAAATGATAGATGCGCGTCGGTGCAGTCAGTCCATATGCCTGATGCCGACGCGCAGATAATCCCAGCCGGTAATCAGGGTCAAAATGGCCGCACCCCATAGCGAGACCAGGCCGACCTGACCCGGCAGCGGCCAATCGGGCAACCCCCCGGCAAGGATCAGCGCACCAAGCGCCACCAGCTGCAATGTTGTCTTCCACTTGGCGAGGTTGGAGACGGGAACGGAAACCTGCAATCCGGCCAGAAATTCGCGCAGGCCTGACACCGTGATCTCGCGCAACAGGATGACCAGTGCGGCAATAGTGTGAAAGCCCGAAATATCCTGATTGGCGCACAGGATCAGGATCACTGCGGCAACCATGATCTTGTCGGCAATAGGATCCAGAAACACGCCCAGCTTTGATACCGTGCCCTGCGCCCGCGCCAGATAGCCGTCGAAATAATCGGTGATGCCCATCAGGCAATAGACGCCAAAGCCGAACAGATAGCCCAGCCGCCATTCGGGCCACCACAGGAGCGCCACCAGCACCGGAACGGTCACAATGCGCGAAAGCGTCAATATGTTGGGCAGTGTCAGCATCGCGCGCCAGCCTTAACGGCATTCGCCCCGCTTGCAAATGGGCGAACGCAAAACCGCTTGCCCGATGGATACCGGCCGCCCGATCAACGCAGCTTGCAATTGCCCCGCAGGAGGGGCAGGACAGGCGCGAGCAAAACGGGACGAGGATTTTCCGCCATATGACTCCGGTTGTCGCCCTCCTCAACAAGAGGCGGTTCCTGCCCCTGTTCGTGACCCAGCTGCTCGGCGCCTTTAACGACAATCTGTTCAAGAATGCGATGGTGCTGTTCGTGGTCTACAGCGTCTATAATGACGCGACGGCGGAAACATGGTTCAGCGCCATTGCGACGGCCGTTTTCATCCTGCCCTTTTTCATCCTGTCCGCCCTGTCCGGCCAGCTTGCCGACGCCCGCGACAAGGCGCGGATCATCCGCATCGTCAAATTCTGCGAAATCCTGATCATGCTGGTCGGTGCCGCGGGCCTGGTGCTGGCATGGCTGGGCATGGCAGTCGATCTGCTGGCCATCCCGTTGCTGATGCTGGCGCTGTTTGCAATGGGCGTGCATTCGACATTTTTCGGGCCGATCAAATATGCGATCCTGCCGCAGCATCTGAATGACGATGAAGTGCTGGGCGGCACCGGACTGGTCGAGGCGGGCACCTATATCGCGATCCTGTTCGGAACAATCCTGGCAGGCTGGATACCCGTCGAAGTAGCGGCCATCGGCGTGGTGCTGACCGCGATCATTGGCTATTTCGCAGGGCGCGAGGTTCCCCCTGCTCCGCCCATCGAGGACGGCCATGTCATCGATTACAACATCATCCGCTCATCCTTCACGCTGATCCGCGCGACGATGCATATCCGCCGGGTATTCCTGGCGATCATCGCGATCAGCTTTTTCTGGACCATCGGAGCCGTGCTGTTCATCCAGTTTCCGCCGCTGGCCAAGAATGTGCTGACCGCCAGCAAGGAAGTCGCCAGCCTGTTTCTGGTCGTATTCTCGATAGGCGTCGCCATCGGATCGGTGGCGATCAACGCGCTGCTGAAGGGCAAGGTATCGGCACGTTTTGCGCCCATATCGGTGATCTTCATGGCGGTGTTCGTCGTCGCCTTTTACCTTGTTTGCCGCCAATGGGTGCCCGACAGCGGCGGATCATTGTTCACCGTCGGTGAATTCGTGGCGCATGACATGGCGATACCCCTGCTGCTGAGCCTGCTGGGCATCGCGGTTACGGGCGGCATGTTCGTGGTGCCGCTCTATGCGTTCCTCACCACCACGGTGCACAAGTCGGAAACGGCGCGCACCATCGCGGCGAACAATATCGTCAATTCAGGGGCAATGGTGGTCGGCTCGCTGATCGCTATCGGGCTGTCGCTGGCCGGACTTGCCGTGGTGGACCAGCTGTTGCTGAGCGCGGCAATGTGCCTGATATCGGCCTGGCTGGGCTGGCTGCTGCACAAGGCCAGCCTTGAGCCGCACCCCGATCATGAACTGGAAAATATATAGCGCGCCGTCCGCGCCAGCGATCACCAGATAAAGGCCGAAATCGCCACGAAAAACGCCGTGAAACTGAGGAAGAACAGCCGCACATCCTCTCCCTTGCCCTGCACCGCCGGTGCAGCTTCGCCCGGCACCTGCAGGATATGCTGAGGCAGCGAACGGCGGAAGGAATTCGGCGCCGGCCTGACCGGGAAGAATGTTCTGCGTTTCATCACCCGGACGGGTTAACGCATTTTTAACCAATGGGGGAATGGGCAAAGGTGGTTAACCCGGCGCTGTACCGCGACGGGACAATCGGATGTGGCTCCATTGCCAGTTCCGGGCTTTTCTGATGCCCCGAAACCAGCCGCTCAACGCTTCAGAAATTGTCCTTGGCGAGACGCAGCGCGGCAAAGGTCGCGACCGCATCATTGGCATGTCCCATGGCCGCCTGCATCACCGGATCGTCAGCACGCAGAAATGGATTTGCCTGCTTTTCGCGGCCCAGCAGGGCCGGCACCGTCCATTCGCCCGCCGCGCGCTTGCGCGCAATCTCCGCCGCATAATCCGCCAGAACCGGATTTTCGCCATCGACAGACAGCGCGAAACGGGCATTGGCAGCGGTATATTCATGCGCACAATAGATACAGGTCGCATCGGGCAGCGCGCGGAGGCGCTCCAGCCCCGGCCACATCATCTCCGGCGTTCCCTCGAACATCCGGCCACATCCCAGCGCAAAGAGGGAATCGCCGACAAAGGCCGTATCCTCATCGGGCAGATGATAGGCAATATGGCCCAGCGTATGCCCGGCAACATCGATCACCATGGCGGCGATATTGCCCAGCATCACCCGCTCGCCATGGCTGACCGTCCGGTCAATCGCGGCAATCCGCGGGGCATCGCCCAGCGGCGCGATCACGCTGCACCCCGTTGCCTGCTTGATCGCCTCATTGCCGCCCGCATGATCGGGATGCCAGTGGGTGTTCCATATCTGGGTTATCCGCCAGCCCTTGGCATCTGCCTGTTTCAGATATTCACCGGCATCGGGCGTATCGATGCAGGCGGTCTCTCCGCTCGCCGGGTCATGCGCCAGAAATCCGTAATTATCGGAAAGGCAGGGGAACTGATGGACTTGCAGGGTCATGACTTTACTCCGTTCAATGCAAGCCTAGCCCCGGTAAATGTGCCAGACAAGCGGCGGCATTGCCGGGCGGCTTCATGCGGCCCAAGCAAAGCTATCTTGTGGTCGGGCAGCGCCCGGTCCATCAGCATCCCGAACCGGGCGAACCGATATCCGCCCGAAGCGACAGGGCTGGCCCGGCATTCCCTTCGGCCGGGCCGCCCGAACTGCACCCCCACGAGCACAGCAGATTTTCCGGTTTATGCGACCGCCGATCCGCGATAGGGCAGCGCTCACCCCCTTTTGACCGGAGCAGAGCGCGCCATGATACCCTTTAGCTGGGACGACCCCTTCCTCATCGAAGACCAACTGACCGAAGAGGAACGGATGATCCGCGATGCCGCGCGCGGCTTTGCCCAGGATGTGCTGCAGCCGCGCGTGATCGATGCGTTCCGCGAGGAAATCGATGCGCCTGAACTGTTCCCGATGATGGGCAAAGCGGGATTGCTGGGCGCGACCATCGGCAGCGAATATGGCGGTGCAGAGGCGAGCTATGTCGCCTATGGCCTGATTGCGCGCGAGGTGGAGCGCGTCGACAGCGGCTATCGATCGATGATGAGCGTCCAGAGCTCGCTCGTCATCCATCCGATCAACGCCTATGGCAGCGAGGAGCAGAAGCGCAAATATCTTCCCGGCCTCACCGCGGGAACGCTGATCGGCTGCTTCGGCCTTACCGAACCGGATGCCGGAAGCGACCCCGGCGGCATGAAGACCCGCGCGCGCAGGATCGATGGCGGCTATGTGGTGAACGGCGCCAAGACCTGGATCTCCAACAGTCCCTTTGCCGATGTCTTTGTTGTCTGGGCAAAGTCGGAAGCGCATGGCGGCGCGATCAGGGGCTTTATCCTCGAAAAAGGGATGAAGGGCCTTGATGCCCCGAAGATCAAGGGCAAGCTGTCGCTGCGCGCATCGACTACCGGCATGATCCAGATGGACGGGGTGGAAGTGGGCGAAGACGCGCTGTTGCCCCATGTCGATGGCCTGAAGGGTCCGTTTGGCTGCCTCAACCGGGCGCGCTACGGGATCAGCTGGGGGGCGATGGGCGCTGCCGAATTCTGCTGGCATGCCGCGCGCCAATATGGGCTGGACCGCGCCCAGTTCGGCAAGCCGCTGGCCGCGACCCAGCTCTATCAAAAGAAGCTTGCCGACATGCAGACCGAAATATCGCTGGGCCTTCAGGCTTCGCTTCGGGTCGGGCGGCTCATGGATGAAGGCCGCTTCGCACCGGAAATGATCTCCATCGTCAAGCGCAACAATTGCGGCAAGGCGCTGGATATCGCTCGCGCCGCGCGCGACATGCATGGCGGCAACGGCATCAGCGAGGAATATCAGGTGATGCGCCACATGGTGAACCTGGAGACGGTCAACACCTATGAAGGCGCGCACGATGTCCATGCCCTGATCCTCGGCCGCGCACAGACCGGCATTCAGGCCTTTTTCTAGAGCGCGATCCTGAGGCCAGCCGTTTCGTCAAGGCCTGCCATGATGTTGAGATTCTGGACAGCCGCACCGCTGGCGCCCTTGCCCAGATTATCGAGCATGGCAATCAGCCGCACCTGGGAGCCGTCGGCGCTCGGATAGACGTGCAGGGTCATCGTGTCATCGCCCGGCGCGCCCTCATGGATGAGCAGTTCCGATGCCGGCTCGCCAATCGGCGCAACGCGGACCAGCGCCTGCCCGGCATAATGATCGTCAAGCGCATCGTGCAGGCTCTGCGCATCGGCAAAACCAAGCTCTCCGTCCAGGAACAGCGGCACCTCTACCACCATGCCGCGCATCGCCCGGATCACCGAAGGCGCAAAGATCGGCGCGCGCGACAGCCCGGCATGCACCTGCATTTCGGGCAGATGCTTATGCTCCAGCGACATTGCATAGGTACGAAAGCCGATATCCGGCTCGGCATCGGCGAACCGTTCGATCAGCGCCTTGCCGCCGCCCGAATAGCCCGACACGGCATTGACGCAAAAGCCATGATCGGCAGGCACCAGCCCCCGCGCGACCAGCGGTGCGATAAGGGCAAGGAAACCGGTCGGATAGCATCCCGGATTGCTGACCCGCGCCGCCGTGCGGATCGCTTCGCGCTGGCCATGGCGAAATTCGGCAAAGCCATAGGTCCAGCCATCGGCTACCCGGTGCGCGGTAGAGGCATCGATGATCCGGCTGTGGTTGCTCGATACCAGCGCACTGGCCTCGCGCGCGGCATCGTCCGGCAGGCACAAAATGGTGAAGTCCGCCCGGTTGATTGCGGCGGCGCGCGCGGAAACATCCTTGCGCTCGGCGTCATCAAGCACGATCAGCGAAAACTCGCTGCGGCTGGCTAGCCGGTCGGCGATTTCCAGCCCGGTGGTCCCGGCGGCGCCGTCAATAAAGACCTCGATTGCCATGGTCTCAGCCGATCCGCTTGCGACCGATCACCGGATCGCCGCCATCAGCCGGGAAGCGTGCAATCACATCGGCCAGCGGTTCGGTAACAACCTGCATCCAATGGGCATTGGCGTGCACCAGATATTCGCCATCGGACATGATCCCGACATGGCCGGGGAAAAATACGAGATCGCCGCGCTTCAGCGCCTCGTCATCGCCCAGGAAACGGCCGACAGAGGCCAGCTGCTGGTCGCTGTCGCGCGGCACGTCGATGCCGGCCAGCGCCATCACCAGCTGCACCAGCCCTGAACAATCGAGCGCGGCACCGCTGCGCCCTCCCCACAGATAGGGCGCGCCGGCAAGCGCCTGTGCCCGTTCGACGGGATCGCAATCGAGCGCATCGAGCGAGCGAACATGGCGCCGCGAAACATAGCCATCGCCGGTCGCCAGAAATGCCCCGCATTCGCTGGCCTCACCGGCGGCGAGCCGCGCGCCCATAGGCAGCTCGCGCAGCACGCGCGACTTGATATCGGCTTCGGCAAAGACCAGCGCCCCACGCGCATCGACAATATGGCTGGGTTCGGGCTGTTCGCCGGTCATGGTCAGCGCCGAAAGCGGGACATAGCCGCAATAGCCATCGGCGGTGCAATAGCCCCAGGCCCAGTCGCGGCTGATGTCGAGCAACGCGAAACCCTCGCCATGCAGCAATTCGCTGAGCGCCCGTGCATCGGGAGAGGCGCTGCCCCGCACCATGGTGCGCACCGCCGCACAGGTCCGGATATCGGGCACCACATAGTGCGGCGCGAAAAACCGTCCGGCGAGAGCGATATCGGCCAGGTCGCCACGGATCGGCGTGATCCGGGGATCGAAAGCCTCTTGCGGTCCCTTGAGCTGGAACTGGCCGCCCTCGCCTCCTGTGGTGCGGATTGCCGGATGCCCCATTTCGTTCAAAGCGTATTGCCCCCGTAATTCCCCATTGCCCCAATTGAAGATCGAAGGGCCATCCATGGTGTTTTCGGTAGTCACAGTTTCGCGAAACTGCAACCTTCGCGAAACAGCGCGGTCATCCAGAATCAGGACTTATTTGCCGCCATAGCGGGACTGCAGATAATGCCAGGTGGCGCGCAGACCCAGCGCTTCGCCACCCTTTGGCTGGCCGGGACGCGCCGCCGGTCGCCAGGCATAGGTATCGAAGTGCGCCCATTGCACGCCCTCACCCACAAATTTCTGCAGGAACAGCGCCGCCGTTACCGATCCGGCAAAGCCGCCGCCTGAATTGTTGCAATCGGCAATTTCGCTCGCCAGCATATCCTCATATCCTGCCCAGAGCGGCAGGCGCCACAATGGGTCGCCCGCAGCGGTTCCCGATGTCGCCAGCCCCTCGGCCAGTGCATCGTCATTGGCGAACAGCGCGGGCAGATCGGGCCCAAGCGCGACCCGTGCGGCACCGGTCAGCGTCGCAAAATCGATCATCAGCTCCGGCTTGTCCTCGCAAGCCTTTGCCATGGCATCGCCCAGCACGAGCCGCCCTTCGGCATCGGTATTGCCGATCTCGACAAAAATGCCCTTGCGGCTTTTGAGCACATCGCCCGGCCTGAAAGCGTTGCCGGAAATGGCATTTTCAACCGCGGGAATCAGCATCTGCAATCGCACCGGCAGTTTCAGCCGCATGACCAGCCCGGCAAGTGCCAGGGCATGCGCGGCTCCGCCCATATCCTTCTTCATCAGCAGCATGCCGACGGCCGACTTGATGTCCAGCCCGCCACTATCGAACGCGACGCCCTTGCCAATGATCGCAACGCGCGGATGGCTGTCATCGCCCCAGTTGATCTCGATCAGGCGCGGCGCATGTTCGCGGCTGGCAGCGCGTCCAACCGCATGGATCATCGGATATCCCTGTTCCAGCGCATCGCCGCGAACCACGGTCATGATGCCGCCGTGCCGCTCGGCTGTGTGCGCCGCCTCAGCCTCGATCCGGTCCGGCCCCATATCTTCGGCCGGGGTGTTCACCATGTCGCGAACCAGAGCGGTAGCCTCAGCCAGCGCGACCGCCATATCGATCCGCGCCGCATCGGCGGTCAGCAGGATGCGCGGACCGACCGGTTCATCCTCAGGCTTGCGATAGGTAGTGAAGCGATGCTGTGCGAGCATCCAGCCATGCAGCGCCAGCCCGGCGGCGGCGTCTCCGGCGAGACGATAATGGCCCGCAGGCAGCTTGTCGGCGGCAGATGCCAGGCACCAGGGCTTGAGCGCCGCAGGATCGCCGACCCCCAGCACGACGGCCCACATATCGGCCTTGTCGCCCGGCACAATGACCAGTTCATTGGGTTTGGCGGCGAAACGCACGGCGGCAAGATGCGCACGGCTGCGCTCCGGCTGCGCCTTCAGCCAGTCATCCAGACCGGCCTTGGAAACAAGGTGGATTGCGACAGCGTCCTGACCGGTATCCGGCTGGACGAGATTGGAGAAATCAGCCATGTTTCTCCCCATAGAAATTTTCATCGGCCAGAGCGAGAGGCAAGATGCGAAACTGCCACAAATGGCAAATATCCTTGGCATGGCCGCTGCTTGCAATTCTCGGGCCTGCCGTATCGGGCTGTACGCCCATAGGCAGCGAGGCCAGCGGCATAACCGCCCCTGCCGGACCCATCGTTCGATCCGATGGCCAGCGCGTGCTGATCGAGGACAACAGCGATCTCCTTTCCTTTGAATACAGCTATCCTCGCATTGATGACCGGCTGCCTGCGCTACTGGCACATATTGATGCGGACCGGCGGGAACGTCATGAGGAAAGCTTGGGCTATGCCCGGGAAGACATGGCCGAGCGCGAAAAGAGCGGCTTCCCCTTTAACGGACATTATTTTCACAAGGACTGGTCGATCGTTGCCAGCACCCAGAAATTGCTGGTCCTCTCTGCGGGATTCGAGGGCTATTCGGGCGGTGCCCATGGCTATCATGCGGTGGCTTCGCTTTTCTGGGACCAAGCAAAAGACCGGGAAGTCGGGCTATCGGAGCTGATGGACGTGGACAGGCTGCAGCAGCTGACGCGCGAGGACTATTGCACCGCACTCAATGCCGAGCGGGCCAGGCGACGCGGCACACCGGCTCCCCCCGGCAGCGACGACATGTTCGAAGACTGCCCCGCCTATGACGATCTCGTCATCTTTCCGGTACAAGGCGAAAGCGGCGATAATGACACCATGATGTTCATAGCAACCGAATATGTTGCAGGCCCTTATGCGGAGGGCGAATATGCCATCGAATTGCCGATCAGTCCGGCTGTCCTGTCCGCCATGGCACCAGACTATCGGGACGGTTTCGAGGCACGATAGGGCGCGAACAGTCCATCACTCAACCCATTGCGCGCTGGGGATCCCAAGCGCGTAGAGCACAGCGGTGAGATCGCCATGATCGACGCTGCCAAGCGCCGCTTCGCGCGCGGCGGGCTTGCCATGATAGGCGATGGAAAGTCCCGCCTCGCGCATCATCGGAATGTCGTTCGCGCCATCGCCCAGCGACAGCGACTGCGATTTGGCAAGGCCCTGACGCGCGATCTCACCCCGCAATATCTCAGCCTTGCGCGCGGCATCGACAATCGTCCCTTCCAGACCGCCAGTGAGGTGGCCATGCTCGATCACCAGCCGGTTCGCATAAACCGCATCAAACCCCAATTCAGCACCGATCACATCGGCAAACTGGTGGAAACCGCCCGATACCAGCACGCAATCCGCTCCGCGTGCGGACAGCGTCGCGATCAGCGTTCGCGCGCCCGGCATCGGCCTGATCCGCTGGCCAAGACAGTCCGAAATCGCATGTTCGCTCAGACCCTTGAGCCTGGCCACCCGCTCGCGGAGCGCCGCCTCGAAATCAAGCTCGCCGCGCATCGCCCGCTCGGTAATCGCGGCAATCTCCGGCTTTACGTTCGCATAATCGGCCAGCTCATCGATACATTCGGCGGCAATCATGGTGCTGTCCATATCGGATACGACCAGCCTGACGTCGCGCATCTCCTGATCGACGACAATGATATCCAGCGCGCTGCGCAATGGCTCCAATATGTTGCTGGCCCTGGCCCGATCACCATCAAAGCCGATATCCGCAGCCTTGCCTTCATCCAGCCACTCAGTCGCGGTCAGCGACACCCCCGCCCCGGCGAGCAGGCTTTCGGCGGCCGCAACATCTTCCGCATTCAAGGTCTTTGCTGCTATCAGCGTGGCAATGGGCACAGATGCACTCCCCCGGCATGATGACGATCCGCTGCGGCAATCCGGTCCGCGCCGTCCGCCGGTCGCGCTTATTGCCGGTGCGACCGCCAGCGGCAAGAGCGGATTGGCCGTAGCGCTGGCAAAATCGCTGGAGGCATTAGGCCGCGCCGCCGTCATCATCAATTCCGACAGCGCACAGGTCTATGCAGATCTGGCCATTGTCAGCGCCCGGCCAAGCGAGGCCGAGATGCAAGGGGTGCCGCACCGTCTGTTCGGCTATCTCGACGGCGCGATTGCCTCTTCAGCAGCTGGCTGGGCCGCCGATGCGCGGACCGAAATAGAGGCAGCGCATGCACACGGGGCCATTCCGATCCTCGTCGGCGGCACCGGGCTTTATCTGCGCACGCTGATCGACGGGATCGCCCCGATTCCCGATATTGCTCCGGATATTCGTGCAGCGGTGCGCGCCCTGCCCGTGGCAGACGCGCATGCGGCTCTGACCCGTGAAGACCCGGACAGCGCCCGCCGGCTTAAACCGCAGGACGCAAGCCGCATCGCCCGCGCGCTGGAGATCGTCCGCTCGACCGGAGAAACGATTGGCAGCTGGCAGCAGCGGCTGGAGGGCGGGATAGGCGATGCGATCAATCTGCGTCCGCTGGTGCTGCTGCCGCCGCGTGACTGGCTCTACAAGCGATGCGACAAGCGCTTTTCTGCGATGATCGCCGCCGGAGCTATAGCAGAGGTCGAATCGCTGCTGGCACGCAGCCTGCCCTCCGAACTGCCCGTCATGCGCGCAATCGGCGTGCCCGAGATCGCCGCCTTTCTGCGCAACGAATGCGACCGCGAAGCAATGGTCACGGCTGGGCAGATCGCAACCCGCCGCTATGCCAAACGGCAATATACCTGGTTCCGCAACCAGCCGCCACCGGGCTGGCTTCGCCAGGAAAGCGAAGTTAATGACAATAATATCCGTGATATTGTAAGATTATTTCGTTTTTAGCTATTGACAAGCCATTTTATATCCCATAGAGCGCCCCTGCCTGTGATTGTGTTTTCACCGGAACAGGCTCCCCAGATGCCCGGCGCGGCCCGTCCGCGTCGGGCTTCCTATTGATAACGGCGCTGCAATGGCAGTGTCATGGCTTGCATCGGCGGCTGGAAACGGCCAATCGGCGGTGCAACTGGAACCGGATGGATAACATGGCCGAGAAAAGCGGCGCGGAAATATTGGTCGAAACGCTGGTTGATCTGGGTGTCGAAGTCATTTTCGGCTATCCCGGCGGCGCGGTGCTGCCGATCTATGATGCAATTTTCGAGCATCCGAAGCTGCGCCATATTCTTGTGCGGCACGAACAGGCGGCGGCGCATGCGGCGGAGGGCTATGCCCGCGCCACCGGCAAGCCCGGCGTCGTGCTGGTCACGTCCGGGCCGGGCGCGACCAATGCCGTTACCGGAATTACCGATGCTCTGCTCGATTCCATCCCCATGGTTGTCCTTACGGGACAGGTCGCGACCAGCCTGATCGGCACCGATGCCTTTCAGGAGGCCGATACCGTCGGCATCACCCGCCACTGCACCAAGCATAATTATCTGGTGAAGGATCCCGGCAAGCTGGGCGGCACGATCCGCGAGGCCTTTCATATCGCAACTGAGGGACGGCCCGGACCGGTCGTCGTCGATATTCCCAAGGACGTTCAGGTCGCCACTGCCGGTGCGGGTGCATCGAGCGAACGGCCGAACCAGCGCTACGCTCCCGTGAAACGCGGCGAGGACGATGCCATTGCCGAGGCGGTTGCGATGATCGCGGCGGCCAAGGCACCGGTCATCTATTCGGGCGGCGGCGTCATCAATTCAGGGCCCGCAGCATCGGCGGCGCTGCGGAAACTGGCGGAGCTGACCGGCGCGCCTGTCACCTCGACCCTGATGGGCCTTGGCGCCTTCCCGGCTTCGCATCCCGACTGGCTGGGCATGCTGGGCATGCACGGCACCTATGAAGCCAATATGGCGATGAACAGGGCCGACCTTGTCGTCTGTGTCGGTGCGCGCTTCGATGACCGCGTCACCGGCAGGCTCGATGCCTTTTCGCCGCATTCGAAGAAGATCCACATCGATATTGACCGTTCATCGATCAACAAGACCGTCAATGTCGACCTGCCCATTGTCGGCGATTGCGGCGAGGTTCTGGATCAGCTGATCGAGGCATGGACGGCACGAAAGCTGAAACCGCTGGATCTCACCGAATGGCAGGCGCGCATCAAGGGCTGGCGCGCGCGCGAATGCCTTGCCTATCCCGAGAGCAAGACCGAGATCATGCCGCAACTGGCGATCGAGCGGCTGTACGAGGCGACCCGGCACCGCAATCCGATCATCTCCACCGAGGTTGGCCAGCACCAGATGTGGGCGGCGCAATATTTCCATTTCGACGATCCCAACAAATGGCTGACCAGTGGCGGGCTCGGCACCATGGGCTATGGCCTGCCCGCCGCCATCGGCGCGCAACTTGGCGATCCCGATGCGCTGGTCATCGACATTGCCGGGGAAGCATCGATCCAGATGAACATCCAGGAACTGGGCACGGCGACGCAATATCGCCTGCCGGTCAAGGTGTTCATCCTCAACAATGAATATATGGGCATGGTCCGCCAGTGGCAGCAGCTGACCTATGAAAGCCGCTATTCGAACAGCTATTCCGATGCTCTGCCCGATTTCGTCGCCCTGGCCGAGGCCTATGGCTGGAAAGGCATCCGCATCGAGGATGCATCGGAACTGGACAGCGGCATCCAGGCGATGATCGACCATGACGGCCCGGTGATCGTCGATTGCCGCGTCGCAAAGCTCGCCAACTGCCTGCCGATGATCCCGTCGGGCGCTGCGCATACCGAAATGATCCTCTATGGCGATGCCGTTGCCGGCACCATGGAAGACGAAGCAAAGGCACTGGTCTGATGCATATCAAGGAACAGATTGCCGAACGCCACGTCCTGACCGTTATCGTCGACAATGAGCCGGGCATATTGGCCCGCATCGCCGGCATGTTCACCGCGCGTGGCTATAATATCGACAGCCTGACCGTTGCCGATATCAGCATCGACCATGCAGTCAGCCGGATCACCATCGTCACCAAGGGTCCGCCGCCGGTGATCGACCAGATCATCGCCCAGCTTGACCGCATGGTGCCCGTTCACCGGGTTTCGGACCTGACCGAGATTGGTCCGCATGTCGAGCGCGAGCTGGCGCTGGTCAAGGTCAAGGGACAAGGCGAACACCGGATCGAGGCACTGCGCCTGGCCGATATCTTCCGCGCCCGCCCCGTCGATACCACCACGGGCAGCTTCATCTTCGAAATTTCCGGTTCATCGGACAAGATCGACCAGTTCGTCGCGCTGATGCGCGAAGTGGGACTCGTCGAGGTTGCCCGCACCGGCGTGGTTGCGATCACACGGGGAGCCGAAGCGGGATAGGCAATTGTTGAATTTCACGGACCGTCGCCCTGAACCGGTTTCAGGGTCCGGCCATGCCTCTGCCGTTGCGCAGGGTACCGGGTGCCGAAACCGTTTCGGCGCGGCGATTTTGACGAAAACAGAGGGAAAGCAAGTCACATGAAGGTTTATTACGACGCCGATGCCGATCTGAAGCTGATCGAGAACAAGAAAATCGCCATTCTCGGCTATGGCAGCCAGGGCCATGCCCATGCCCAGAACCTGCGCGACAGCGGCATCGTCAATGTCGCCATCGCCTTGCGCGAAGGATCGGCAACCGCGAAAAAGGCCGAAGAGGCAGGTTTCAAGGTACTGAGCAATTCCGATGCTGCGGAATGGGCGGACATCCTCATGATCCTGGCACCGGACGAACATCAGGCGGCGATCTGGGAGAATGACCTCAAGGGCCGGATGCGTCCCGGATCGGCCATCGCCTTCGCCCATGGACTTAATGTCCATTTCGGCCTGATCGAGCCGCCCGCTGATATCGACGTCATCATGATCGCGCCCAAGGGGCCGGGCCATACGGTGCGCAGCGAATATAAGCGCGGCGGCGGCGTGCCTTGCCTCATCGCCATCCATCAGGATGCGACCGGCAACGCCCATGATGTGGCGCTAGCCTATGCTTCGGGTGTCGGCGGCGGCCGCAGCGGCATTATCGAGACCAATTTCAAGGAAGAGTGCGAAACCGACCTGTTCGGCGAGCAGGCGGTGCTCTGCGGCGGCATCACCCACCTTATCCAGGCCGGCTTCGAAACGCTGGTCGAGGCGGGCTATGCCCCCGAAATGGCCTATTTCGAGTGCCTGCACGAGACCAAGCTGATCGTCGATCTGCTCTATGAGGGCGGCATTGCCAATATGCGCTATTCGATCAGCAACACCGCCGAATATGGCGACATCACCACCGGCCCGCGGATCATCACCGATGAAACCAAGGCGGAAATGAAGCGCGTACTGGCCGATATCACTTCGGGCCGCTTCGTGAAGAATTTCGTGCTGGACAACCGCGCCGGGCAGCCTGAGCTAAAGGCCGCGCGCAAGGCTGCCGAAGCCCATCCGATCGAGCAGACCGGTGCGCAGCTGCGCGCAATGATGCCGTGGATCGGTGCCAACAAGCTGGTCGACAAGGCCAAGAACTAGCTTTTGCACCAGCAAACCAGTCGACAAAAAATTGGGGCGGTGCAGATCATGCACCGCCCCTTTTTCATGATTGCCGGTCAGCCAATGTCACCAATGGCGATCAGGCATCCGAATCGTCATAACGCTGTTCGGGAGAGAATTTGGGATATTCGGCATCCGCCTTTGAGATGAAGCCGGGGATATCCTTCACCCAGTTTTCCTGAACGGTATCGTTGAAGTTCAGATAAAGCTTGCCGTCGACAACCTTGTAATTTTGCGGATTACCAGGGGCGAGCTTGCCATTGGAGGCCGCCCATGCGCAGTTTCCGCCATATTGCGGGGCATATTTGGTGGGGTCGGCGGCGAAGGTCTCGGCATTCTCCCGGTTCGCAAATCGATATTCATAGCCCTGATACAACACCACATTATCAGCGCTGCCCTCGACCGGCTTGCCCTCGCCCTGGAAATAGGCGACCGGGTCAAAGCCGGACACCGCCAGCTTGTCACCGGCGATTTCGGTATAGACCGGTCCGGTCGGCGCGCCGTCGATAACCGCTACCGGCTCGACAGCGGCCACGGCCTGGGCGGGATCGGCGGCAGGCTGTTCGCTGCCACAGGCGGCCAGCGCGAAACTCAGGGCCAGCATTGCCACAACAGATTTTCTCATCGGTAATTCCTTCCTTCTTGCCCCCGTCCGGCAGCATCGCCGCCAGACTGGCGTTTCTCTCCGGCAAGCCATCCATTCCATGCCGGTCAATGGATCATTCGCATCGCGCAATCAAAAAGTTTCAGGCCGACCAAAAATTCACGCGAAAGGCGGTTGCCATTTATTAACCATTCGCGCACAAGACTGGCCATATGCATATCGCGTCGCTCCTGTCCCTACGACTTACACGCCCTTAGGCGTGCGACCATCTGTGCGTGGACCCGATCCGGCTCCACACGGCGCCTAAGGGCAAAATCTCCCCCAGAACAGCGACAGGCAACAGCCTTCGGGCTTGTCTTGCCCAGTCTGACCGTTAGAGACACTCCCAGAAACAGGGGCGCAACAAAATGCCGATGCTCAGTGATCCATCCGTAAAATACTCTCCGTTTCCGCGCGTCAACCTGCCCGACCGGCAATGGCCCGACGCGATCGTCACAGCGCCGCCGCGCTGGCTCTCCACCGATATGCGCGACGGCAACCAGTCGCTGATCGATCCGATGGACGGTGCCAAGAAACGGCGCTTCTTTGACCTGCTGCTCAAGATCGGCCTCAAGGAAATCGAGGTCGGCTTTCCCTCTGCCGGAGAAACCGAATTTGATTTCATCCGCGGCCTGGTCGACAGCGGCGGCATCCCGCAGGACGTGACCGTGCAGGTGCTCACCCAGTCGCGCCGCGACCTGATCGAGCGCAGCTTTGAAAGCCTGGCGGGTGTGCACCGCGCCATTGTCCATCTCTACAATGCCGTCTCCCCGGCCTGGCGCGAAGTCGTGTTCGGGCTGAGCCGCGATGGCGTGCGCCAGATCGCCATAGACGGGGCAAATATCCTGACGGAACAGGCGGCCCGATATCCCGAAACCGACTGGCATTTCGAATATTCGCCCGAAACCTTCTCGACCGCCGAACTCGATTTCAGCCTAGAAGTATGCGAGGCGGTGATGGAGGTCCTGAAACCGACGGCAGACAAGCCGCTGATCCTCAACCTGCCCGCCACGGTCGAGGCGTCTACCCCCAATATTTATGCCGACCAGATCGAGTGGTTCTGCCGCAACATCTCCCGGCGCGACCATGTCATCATCTCGCTTCATCCGCACAATGACCGCGGTTCGGGGATCGCCGCCGCCGAACTCGGCCTGATGGCTGGTGCCGACCGGATCGAGGGGTGCCTGTTCGGCAATGGCGAGCGCACAGGCAATGTCGATCTCGTCGCGCTGGCGCTCAACATGTACACCCAGGGCGTCAACCCCGGTCTCGATTTTTCGGACATGGATGAGGTCGTCAATACCGTGGAGTATTGCAACCAGCTGCCCGTGCCTGCCCGCCATCCCTATGCCGGGGAACTGGTTTTCACCGCCTTTTCCGGCAGCCATCAGGACGCCATCAAGAAGGGTTTCGAGGCGCAGGAGAAACGTAACGACCAGCATTGGAATGTGCCCTATCTGCCGCTTGATCCAGCCGATATCGGACGCTCCTATGAGGCAGTGATCCGCGTCAATTCGCAAAGCGGAAAGGGCGGAATCGCCTGGGTCCTCGAACAGGATCAGGGCCTCAAGCTTCCCAAGCGGCTTCAGGCCAATTTCAGCCGCACCGTGCAGGAACTTGCCGACCGTACTAGCCGCGAACTCTCCTCCGCCGATATCTGGGAAGCGTTTCAGCAGCGCTATCACCTCGATGGCAGCGGCCGTTACCAGCTTGTCGATTATGAAGAACGCAAGAGCGGCAGCGAACGGCTGTTCGTCGGCAAGGTCAGCGACGGAGAAAAAACCATCGCACTCAGCGGGCGGGGCAATGGCCTGATCTCCAGCGTGGTCAATGCTCTCTGCGATGCGCTCGGCCAGTGCATCGAGATTGTCGACTATCAGGAACATGCCATCGGGCATGGCACCAACACGCGCGCGGCGGCCTATGTTGAATGTTCGCTGGCCGATGGCAGCGTGCTATTCGGCGTCGGCATTGACGAGGACGTCTCGACCGCATCGGTCAAGGCGGTGCTCTGCGCGATCAACCGGGTCTGACGCCGCCAGCCGGGCCGGATGACGCCATGTCCGGCCCGAAAGCTCTGGACAGTATTGACGTTTACGTTAAGGGTAGCCTGCATGACCATGCCATCTCCGCTCTGCGATAATCTGCGCCTGCCGGTCATCGGCTCGCCGCTGTTCATCATTTCCGGCCCCGAACTGGTGATTGCCCAGTGCAAGGCAGGAATCATCGGCTCCTTCCCGTCGCTCAACGCCCGCCCGGTATCGCAGCTCGATGAATGGCTGCACCAGATTACCGAGGAACTGGCCGAGCATAATCGCGCCCATCCGGACCGGCCTGCCGCACCCTTTGCGGTCAACCAGATCGTCCACAAGTCCAACGACCGGCTGGAACAGGACCTTGCCATTTGCGGAAAATGGCAGGTGCCGATGATCATTACCTCGCTTGGTGCCCGCGAGGACCTGAACAAGGCGGTCCAGGGTTGGGGCGGCATCACCATGCACGACGTCATCGACGACCGCTTTGCCCGCAAGGCGATTGAAAAGGGCGCCACAGGCCTCATCCCGGTTGCCGCCGGTGCAGGCGGCCATGCCGGAACGCTCTCTCCCTTTGCGCTGATGCAGGAAATTCGCAGCTGGTTCGATGGTCCGGTGGCGCTGTCAGGTTCCATTGCCAATGGCCGCGCCATCCTTGCCGCCCAGGCCATGGGCGCAGACTTTGCCTATATCGGGTCAGCCTTTATCGCCACCAAGGAGGCCCGGGCCGAGGCCGATTACAAGCAGGGCATTGTCGATGGCCGCGCCGCCGACATCGTCTATTCCGACCTGTTCACCGGGGTGCATGGCAATTATCTGCGCCAGTCGATCATCAATTCGGGGCTGGACCCGGACAATCTGCCCAAGGGCGACATCAAGACGATGAATTTCGGATCGGGCGGCAATACCGAAGCCAAGGCATGGCGCGACATCTGGGGATGTGGCCAGGGTATTGGCGGCGTCCATGCCGTGGAAAGCGTTGCCGAACGGGTTGACCGGCTTGCGGCGGAATATGCCGAAGCACGCGCCCAACTGATCGCCAAGTCAGACTACTGAATTCCGGCGTTCCGGCAGATATTGTCGAGCCGAACAACGACCCAGGACTAAATCTCGACCTGGCTGCCCAGTTCCACCACCCGGTTGGTCGGCAGGCGGAAAAAGTCCATCGGGCTGGCGGAATTGCGCAGCATCCAGGCGAATACCTTTTCGCGCCATATCGTCATTTTCGGCTTTGACGATGACAGCAATGTCTGTCGCGACAGGAAGAAGCTGGTCTGCATCATGTCGAACGGCGCACCGCATAGCGGCACATTGGCCAGCGTCGCCGGAATATCTGTCGACTGCATGAAGCCATAGCGCAGGATCATGCGATAGAATCCGTGACCCAGATCCTCAACCTCCACCCGTTTCGATGACGCGACATAAGGGACTTCTGAAATCTCGACGGTCAGGATCACGACGCGTTCGTGAATGACCTTGTTGTGCTTCATATTGTGCAGCAGGGCGGGCGGAACCCCCCGCGTGCTGGACGCCATGAAAATCGCCGTACCCTTGACCCGCGCTGCACTCCCCTGTGCCGACTTCACGAAGACTTCGATCGGAAGCGCACTTTCGATCATCGATTCGCGCATCAGCTTGCGTCCGCGCGCCCAGGTCGTGAGCAGCGTGAAGACGATGCCGCCAATTACCAGCGGGAACCAGCCGCCGCTGGGAATCTTTGTGGCATTGGCCAGGAAATAGGCACCGTCCACCACGAAGAAGACGATGATGACAGGGGCCGCATACCACCATTTCCAGCGCCACAGGGCGAGCAGCAACACCGCCATCAGACAGGTATCGATCAGCATCGCGCCGGTAACGGCAATACCATAGGCGGCGGCAAGGTTGGTCGAGCTGCGGAAGCTGAGCACCAGCAGTACCACCGCCACCATCAGCGCCCAGTTGACCACCGGGATATAGATCTGTCCGGCTTCCGATGCGCTGGTGTGCTTGATCGACAGGCGCGGAATAAAGCCGAGCTGAATGGCCTGATGCGTGATGGAGAATGCGCCGGAAATCACTGCCTGGCTGGCGATGAAGGTCGCCATGGTAGCGAGCAGGACAAGCGGCAGGCGCAGCATCTCCGGGGCCATCAGGAAGAACGGATTCTCGATGGCGGTCTGAGCCGATACCGGATCAAGGCTGATGATCATCGCGCCCTGCCCGAAATAGTTGATCAGCAGCGATGGCATCACGAACCCGAACCAGGAGAGGCGCATGGGGCCGCGCCCGAAATGGCCCATATCCGAATAGAGCGCCTCGGACCCCGTTACCGCCAGCACCACCGAGCCAAGGGCCAGAAACGCCAACCAGCCGTCTGAAATGAAGAACTGCACCGCATACCAGGGATTGAGCGCCAGCAATATCTGCGGGTGCAGCACGATCTGGACGATGCCCATGGCCGATATCACGAGAAAATAGACGATCATGACCGGCGCAAACAGCGCCCCGACCTTGGCCGTGCCGCGCGATTGCAGGAAGAACAGGAACACCAGCAGGCCGACCGCAATCGGCAGGACCAGCGGGCCGAAGCCGCGATTGACGACCGTCAGCCCCTCCACCGCGGACAGCACGGAAATCGCCGGAGTTATCATCGAATCGCCATAAAAGAGCGACGTCGCGAACACGCCCAGCAAGACCAGCAGCCAGCCATAGCGTCCGCGGCTGACACTGCGGGAGATCAGCGCAACCAGGGCGAGGCTGCCGCCCTGCCCCTTATTGTCCGCTCGCATCAGGATGGACACATATTGCAGCGAGACGACCAGCGTCATCGACCAGAATATCAGGCTGACAACGCCAAAAATGTGCAGCTGGTCAATCGCCAGCGGGTGATGTCCGGCAAAGGTCTCGCGAAAGGCATAGAGCGGGCTGGTACCGATATCGCCAAAGACGATGCCGATCGCTCCCGCAGCCAGCGCGAGTACAGCCTTGTCACGATGGCCGCCCTGCCCCTCCTCGGCACCGCATTCGGCCTCAGGCGATTGAGATTGAAGGCTGTTGTCTTCGGTCATCAAGAGGCCTCACGGCACCTGCCGGGGCAGACACCAAATGCAGGATTTCCGCCATATGCAGCGGCAGCGCGCGGCCTTAGCATGGCGATTTCCGCAGTGCAACATGCCAGTCCCGGCACATCATGTGCCATTCGCGACCGATTATTGGGCAACGGGTGCGTCGGCCGATGGCGCGGGTGTTGCAGCGCCGGGCACAGCGGGAGCTGCCTGACCAATCAAGGCGTCGATGCGCGCCAGCCGCGATTCCAGATCGGGCCTCCACTCGGCATTTTCAGGCGAACGGTCGAGCAGTTCCTGCCAGAGCGACCGCGCCTCCTCCAGCCGCCCCGATGTCGCCAGAGCCAGCCCCATGAAAAAGGGCGGAGCGGGGTGGTTAGGATCAATCGACGCCGCCTTTTGAAAGGCGAACTGCGCCGCCGGGGTGAGCATGCCGTTGCTGTGCCCCATCAGCGCGCTGCCCAGCGATACCCAGAGATCGGGGTCTTCGGGATTGTCTTTCAGCCCCTGGCGCAGCACCGCCGCAGCCGAAGCGAATTTGCCCTGGCGCGATTGCGCATCGGCCAGCACGATCCAGGCCTGAACATCGCCATAGGTCGACCCCATGGCCTTGCGTTCCTTCTGGATCTGGTTCTGATCGACCTCGGCCAGTTTTTCCACAGGCTCGGTTGGCTGGCCGGGCGCGCCGGGATTAGCCTGCCACGCATAGCCGGCAATGCCCAGCAACAGCGCCGCACCGGTCACCTCCCATGCCGCACGCGGCAGCTTGCCGAGCAGGACCAACGCCAGCGCCACGGCAATCACCACGCCCGCAAGGATGAACCAGGCCATCAGCTTTTCTCCTTCGCGAACCGCCGCCAGGCAAGGACTCCGCCCAGCAGCAACAGCAGCAGCGGCGCAACCCAGAGCGGCCAGGTGACAGCATTCAGCCGGGGGCTGTACGATACCCAGTCACCATAGCGCTCGACCAGCCAGGCACGGATCGCCTCCGGGTCTTCGCCCGCAGCGATACGGGTGCGCACCTCATGACGCATATCTCCGGCCATCGGCGCATCGGAATCGGCAATTGACTGGCTCTGGCAGGTCAGGCAGCGCAGCGTCATCATCAGCGCCTGGGCCTCTGCCTCCTGCTCCGGGTCTTCCAGCTGCTGATAGGCATAAGGCGCCGGGGGCAGTGATTGCTGCGCGCCGAGCGGCACGGCGGCAAGCGCTGCAAGCAAGGCCGCGACCAGCGCTATCAGGACGGACGGTCTCATTTCCCCTCTGCCTCTTTGAGCTTGAGCAGGAGGCCCGGAATATCGCCTTCCAGAATCTCGCCGATATGCTGGTGAACAATCCGTCCCTTGCCATCGATGATAAAGGATTCCGGAACGCCCGACGATCCGATCTCGAACTGGATTGCCGACCGGTCATCCGCGCCGATCCGCGTATAGGGATTGCCGTTCTGCGCCAGAAAGCGGGCCACATCATCGGGCCGGTCGCGAATGGCGACGCCATGGATCGTCACCCCCATGCGTGACAGCGCCTCAAGCTGCGGGGCCTCGGCAATACAGGGCACGCACCAGCTGGCGAAGATGTTGAGCAGCACCGGCTTGCCGCTATTGAAATCAGCACGGGCAAGGCCCGGCCGATCCGGAACCGATGGCGGAAGATCGAACGCAGGCAGTTCCTTGCCAACCATTTTCGAGGTGATGTTGGTATCGCCCGGCCACAAAAGTCCGGCGGCGGCCACGACGAAGAACAGTCCGAACAGCGCAAAGGGCAGCCAGATTGTCCAGCGCCTCATGCGACCGCACCTTCGGCATCATCCTCGCCGCCACGCCAGTAACGCTTCAGGTCGCGCCACAAGCGCCCGACCAGCGCCAGCAGGCCGCCAAGCGCCACCAATATTCCGCCATACCAGATCAGCGGCACGAACGGTTTCCACCACAGCCGCAGCTGCCAGCGCCCGTCCTGCCCTTCTTCGCCCAGCACGACATAAAGCTGTCCGTTCCAGCGCGTCAGCAATGCCGCCTCGCTGGTTTCGGTGACAGGCGAGGTAAAGGTGCGCGCCTGTGGCGCAAGGACCGTAGAGCTTGCAGAATCGCCATAGCGAGCGGTGAGCTGGCCCTCCAGCGCCGTCCAGTTCGGCCCGGCGACCGGCTGGACCGAATCCAGCGTGATAGTCCAGGGGCCGACCTGATGGCTGTCACCGGCATTTGATGCGACCAGCTTTTCGGTGTTGAAGGCGCTTTCGCTGGCCATTCCCGCCAGTGCCACGGCGATCCCGAAATGGGCGATTACCATGCCCCAGATATGCAGCGGCGTCCGCCGCAGATTGCGCTTCCATAAAGGCAGCAGGCTGGCAATGGCGAGGCCGCCTGCCAGCGCCAGACCCAGCAGCGGCAATATGCCTATTGATCCCGCGAACAGCACGACCAGCAACAGCGACAGGGCCGATATCAGCGCAGGCACCGCCAGCATATTGCCCAGCTTGCGTCCATTGTCGCTGCGCCAGCGCATCAATGGCCCGACGGCCATGACCACCAGCATCGGCAGCGCGAAGATCGCACCCACCGGATTGAAATAAGGCGGCCCGACCGACACCTTTGTGCCCATTGCCTCGGTCATCAGCGGATAGAGCGTCCCGATCAGGACAATACCGAGAATGCCGACCAGCATGACATTGTTGATGACCAGCGAACCTTCGCGGCTGAACAGGTTGAACCGCGCGCCCTCGGTGACGGTCGATGCACGCAGGCCGAAAAGCGCAAACGCCCCGCCGATATAAATTGCGAGCAGCGCCAGGATGAAGCTGCCGCGTTCGGGATCGACGGCAAAAGCGTGGACTGAGGTCAGAATGCCCGAGCGCACGAGGAAGGTTCCGACCATCGACATGGAAAAGGCGATCACCGCCAGCACGATGGTCCAGGCGCGCAGCGCATTGCGCGTCGCCAGCACGCTGACCGAATGGAGCAGCGCAGTCGCCGCCAGCCACGGCATGAGCGAGGCGTTCTCGACCGGGTCCCAGAACCACCAGCCGCCCCAGCCCAGCTCATAATAGGCCCACCATGATCCGGCGGTGATGCCCAGCGTCAGGAAGATCCAGGCACCCATGACCCAGGGACGCATGGCGCGCGCGAACAGCGGCCCGACATCGCGGGTGATGAGTGCGCCGCATGCGAAGGAAAAGGCAATGGAGAGCCCGACATAGCCGATATAGAGCGTCGGCGGATGGAAGGCGAGGCCGGGGTCCTGCAGCAACGGGTTGAGGCCCTGCCCCTCCACCGCTGGCGGCAGCATTCGCTCAAACGGATTGGACGAGAACAGCAGGAAAGCGTAGAAGCCCAGGCTGACAAAGGCCTGCGACGCCAGCGTTGCAACCATGGTCCGCGCCGACAAGCGCCGCTCGAACAGCGCCACGAAACCGCCCGCCAGCCCCATGATCGTGACCCATAGCAGCATCGAGCCTTCGTGATTCCCCCAGGCCCCCGCGACCTTGTACATCAGCGGCTTGAGCGAATGGCTGTTGGTATAGACCAGCTTTACCGAGAGGTCGGTGCGCACGAACAGCCAGATCAACAGAACAAAGCTGATGGCAACCAGCACGCCCTGGGTGACTGCTACCGGCCGCACTGCACCGCCAACATCGCCGCCCCTGCCGGTCAGCGACAGGCTGCCGACCACAAGTTGCAGCAGCGCCAGCGCCGCCGCGATCCACAGGATTGCAAGGCCGGTTTCAGCGATCATTCGCCGCCCTCCACCGTATCGCCCAGATGCTCTTTCTGGTTGATGGTCATATCCTCCAGCTCGCGCGGCATATAATTCTCGTCATGCTTGGCCAGCAGCGTATCGGCAACGAATATGCCGCCCTCAATCAGGCGTCCCTCGGCGACCACTCCGGAACCCTCGACAAACAGGTCGGGCGTGATGCCGCGATAGCGGACCGGAATCTCGCCTTCGCCATCCTCAACGATGAAATTGATCGTCACCCCGTCGGCGTCGGTCTGGATCGATCCCTTGCGGACCATGCCGCCCAGCCGGATTGCCCTGCCTATCTCCACATTCTTGGTGCCGATCTCGCTCGGCGTGTAGAAATAGGATGCCTGGTCGCGCAGCGCAAACGCAGCGATCAGCACTGCTGCCATGACCGCGAAAAAGGCGATGAGGATCAGGACCAGCCTCTGGTGCTTGGGCTTCAGCGCGGCCATGAGGCGTTATTTCCTTTTGATCTCGTCAAACTGTTTTTCGGCCCGGCGCAGCGCCGACCGGCTGAACAGCAACAGGGCCAGCGTGCCGCCAATGCCGACGGCATAGGCCAGGATGACATAAGTCCATTGAGTCATGCCATCGCCATCCTGCGCATCCGCGCCTCGATCCGGATATGCGCAAGCAAGGTGCGCATCCGCATCAGCACAACCGCGCCGAAGATGAACGAAAATCCGAGCACTGCCAGGGACAGCGGCCAGAGAAAAACCCCGTCAATCGATGATTTTCCGGCGGTAATGCTGGCAGGCTGATGGATCGAATTGAACCACACGACTGACCGGTTGATGATCGGCACATTGATCGCCCCGACCATCCCGAAAATGGCGGCCACGCGGCTCATGCCCGTGCGTCCGGCAGCGGCTTCACGCTGGCTCGCATCGGCCAGCGCAATATAGCCGAGATAGAGAAAGAACAGCACCAGCATCGAGGTGAGGCGCGCGTCCCACACCCACCAGGTACCCCAGGTCGGCTTGCCCCATATCGAACCGGTAATCAGGCAGATCGCAGCGAAGAATGCGCCGGGCAGAGCCGACGCGCGCGCCGCTATCCCCGCCAATGGATGCCGCCAGACCAGCTCGATCAGGCTGGCTATCGCAATGCTGGTCCAGCCCGCCATGCCCAGCCAGGCGGCAGGCACATGGATATAGAGAATGCGGACAGTCTCACCCATCAGCCGGTCGGCCGGCGTCGAGAAAAGCCCCGTATAGAGCGCAATACCGACCAGCAGCAGCCCCGAAACGAGCAGTACCGGCGTCAGCGGACGCGCGATGGACAGAAACCGGGTCGGATTGGCAAAGCCGTGCATATAAGCGCTGTAAAGATTCCCTCTGGCACCGCCCTGTTGCCATGCCGGGAACCGTGCCTCAAGGCTTTTCATGGGCTTGCCCGGCAAAACCGGCACCCATCATGCAGCGCGACGCTCTAAACGCGCCCGATCAGCCTTTGCGCCATCGCGTCGGCGACATTGGCCGGTGATACGCCTGTCGTCGCGCTTTCTTCCCAAATGCCGGTCAGCCGCTGCGGTATTCCGGTCAGCCGCGCGAGCACTTCATCAACCTTGCACTCGCGCCCTTCTTCCTGTGCGAAATACTCCAGCGCCACCGAAATGATTCCGCCCGCATTGATCACATAATCGGGAGCATAGAGAATATCGCGGTCGACCAGCATCTCGCCATGGTGGGAGCGCGCCAGCTGGTTGTTGGCACCGCCCGCAACAATCGGCGCGCGCAGCCGGGCAATGCCCTCATCATCGAGGATCGCGCCCAGCGCATTGGGGCTGAACACCTCTGCCTCGACATCCATGATCGCATCGGCAGCGACCGTCGTCGCGCCCAGCTCTTCGGCCAGGGTCGCGGCGCGTTGGGCATTGGCATCGGCCAGCACCAGCGTCGCGCCATCGGCGGCCAGCAGCCGCGCCAGTCCGCCACCGACACTGCCGGTGCCCTGGATCGCAACGCGAACGCCCTTCAGGCTGTCCGTGCCCAGCCTGAACAGCACAGCCGCCTTCAACCCCAGATAGATGCCGCGCGCGGTGAACGGGCCGGGATCGCCGCCCGCCGCGCCCTTTTTCTCGACCGGAAGGCCGGAAACATAGCGTGTCCGGCGGGATATCGCGACCATATCGGCATCGGTCATGCCAATATCTTCGGCGGTGACATATTTGCCGCCCAGCCCTTCAATGGCATCACCAAATGCATCGAGCATCGCCGGGGTCTTGGCATAATCCCTGTCCGCGAGGATGACGGCCTTTCCGCCGCCCATGGGCAGGCCAGCCATGGCATTCTTGTAGCTCATGCCGCGCGACAGGCGCAGCGCATCGGTTATCGCCCGGCCGCGATCCTCATAATGCCAGAAGCGCGTGCCGCCGCCAGCCGGGCCAAGCGCAGTGGAATGAATGGCGATAATCGCGGACAGCCCCGATTTGCGGTCGCGCACACAATGCACAACCTCATGATCGTCATAATCGGGCAAGTTCCACAAATTCTGCATGCGCCATTCCCCCACAGGCGAACGGCGGACCGGTCGCCGGTTTTGTCCGCGAGGCACTGCCGACAGGGTTGCAGGCAATCCATGATGGGGCGACCGAGGGGTCTCGAACCCCCGACCTCCGGTACCACAAACCGGCGCTCTAACCAACTGAGCTACGGTCGCCACATGGTGCTCGCGCCTTGCGAGCGCGCTGTTTAGGAGCGGGCGCGAGCGGGCGTCAAGCGAGGATTGCAGCGGCTCATTATCTTGCAAAGCGCCGCGCCGCAAGCACGAAAACGGCGAAGTTTACCGGCAATCCCGGTAATATTGTTACAGCAACTGACAAGACTGTTACTGCGGCAATGCCTCCGTTCAGAACAATCCTTCGCGCCGGGCAATGACTCGCGCCGGACTGAGCTGCGCATCGACAAGGCTGGTCTGCACGAAACGGCTTTTGCCCTGCACGATCTCCAGCTCGATCCGGAACCAGCGCGAGACGATCTGCGGCTGGGTTTCAACATCGCTGCCCAGATCGCGGAGGCTGAGCGACAGGGGTCGCCAGAAATCGGCTATCCGCGCAAAGCCAAGCTGAGGCCGCGATGCGATGATCGCGCGGGCGCGGGCAAGGCTGATGCGCTGCGGCGCCAGCATGACCAGTAGCGGGGCCTGTTCCGGGGCCAGCGTGTTGACATTGATCGGCGAGAGCACCGGATCGGGCAAGGTGCAGACCCAGGGCGCAATGCGTTCATAAAGCTGGCTTGTCATGCCCTTCATGGCGAGCAGTTCGCCCCGGTCGACCAGCAACTGGCCCGAGGTGCGATAGGGTGTCGTCTGTCCGAGATAATAGAGATCCTCCGCACCGCCGGGCTGGGCAACATCATTGCTGTCGATCCAGTCGGCCAGCGTCATCGCCATCGCATCGGCCTCCCCCCGGTCCGTGCCGAGCGACACCATCAGCGCGCTGAACTGTGCCATGCCTGAGGGACGGGTGACATATTGGCCGGGGCTGCCCTGCACCACCGAATTGAGGTTGAAGCAATTTCCGCCATCGCTGATCCGCACCGTCGCACTGGCATCACCCATGCCCTCTAACGGCACCGGCAGCGGCGTACCCAGCCAGCCGCCGGTATCAACGGTGCGCGACGGGGAGAGCGCAAGGCGACGCCGGATCTCCTCCGCCACGCTCTGTTCCGCGCCGCGTGCCATGAAACGCGCACGATCCATGGCATCGGCATTGCTGGCAAGGCGGATGGCCAGATTGACCCGGTCGAGCACCAATGTGGTTATGATCGCCATCACCGCGACCAGCAGCAACACGCTCAGCAGCGCCATGCCGCGCTCGCCCTTGCTCGCAATCCCGCCAGAGCCGGTCATTCCCTGCCTCCGATCAGGAAGCGCAACACCAGCGGTTCGCCATTGGGAACAGCATCGCGGTAAAGGCTGAATTCGACCGCGACGGGTACATCCTCCTGCCGCTGCGGCTGCCAGTTCGCGTTCCACAGCCCGGCCTTGTCGCGATAGCGGATCGCCACTCTGGATACGCCCTCCAGCACCGGCAGCGGAGCGCCCATCGCGGCGCCATCGCCGAAGCGCGCAACCGAACGGACAAGCCTGCCATCGGCAAGGCCGTAGCGCACACGCTGCAGCGTCGATGCCGCCTCGCGCGGATCGATGACGGCGGTGAAGCGGGCAAATTCGATCAGCCGACCCGAATCCTCGCTCGCTGCAAAGGCGGGGACGGGCGCGCCAAGCTCGTCACGCGAAACCCTGACGGCGAGATTGGCAAAATCCTGCCCCGCCAGTGCCGAGAATCGCCGCAACGCCCCCTGCTCGTCCAGCCGCACCGCGCTTTGCGCCTGCGCCGATACGCTCTGGCGCAGCAAAATAACCGACGCGCTCGCCAACAGGCCGAAAATGAACAGCGCGACCATCATTTCGATCAGCGTGAAACCGCTGCGCCGGGCAAAGACGGGCGCGGTCATGCCCCGCCCCGCACCAGCATCAGCGTCACCATCGATCCGCTGGCTTGCCTGACAGAGAGCTCCACCTTGAGCAGATCGCTGTCGGGCAGCTTGGAGGTCGAGCGCTGCCACAGGAAGACCCGTCCTTCATTGGCAATCTCGCCCGAGCTGTCACCCAGCGCCGGTGGCATGGGATCGGTCATGATTTCGACCGCCAGGTTGCGCGCCGCAATCTCTGTATAGAGGCGGCTGTCGAGCTCTGCCGTCTGCATGACGCTCGCCCCCTGCAGCTTGACCAGCGCCAGCGCAGCAATGGCGAAGACCGCCAGGGCAACCATCATTTCCAGCAGGCTGAAACCATTGGCACGGGCCGGTCGGGATCGCGTGGAGCGCATGGCCAACGCCCTACCCCGTCTTCATGACCGAATCCAGACAATGCAGGCCTTGCAAAACGGGCGTGTTGCGGGTTTATCTCCGCTGCATGACAGACCAGAAACCTCCCCCTGCCTGCGATGTCGAGGCGATGATCCGCAATCCCAATATCCAGCGGGTGCCGACGCCCAAGCTGGAACTGTTCATTCATCGCAACTTTCTGGACCCGGTCATGTGTGCCGAACTGATTGCCCGGATTGACGCCGACCGGCGGCCCAGCACCATCGCCGATCCCAATGGCGACAATTATTTCCGCACCAGCGAGACCTGTGACCTGCGCAATGAAGACCCGCTGGTCGTCGATCTTGATGCGCGCCTCTCCGCATTGTCGGGGATCGATCCGGCCTATGGCGAAACCGTGCAGGGCCAGCGCTACGCAGTGGGACAGGAATTCAAGGCGCATACCGATTATTTCGAGCCGGGTGGCGCGGATTATGAGCGGTTCACCAATGTAGCGGGACAGCGCAGCTGGACGTTCATGATCTACCTCAACGAGCCCGAGGCTGGCGGCGCGACCCGCTTCAAGGCGATTGGCAAGACCGTTCATCCCGAAACCGGCAAGCTGCTTGCCTGGAACAACCGCAGGCCGGACGGATCGGTCAACCCGTCGACCATCCACCATGGAATGAAAGTGCGCGCAGGCACAAAATATGTCATCACCAAATGGTACCGGGAAAAGCCCTGGGGATGGTGATGCAGCGATCCTGGCGGCCCGGCCCGGCCATGCTGGTGACGGCCGCCTTTATCGGCCCCGGGACTGTCACGGCCTGCTCAATGGCCGGGCTCAATTTCGGCTATGGCCTGTTATGGGCGCTCGCGTTCGCGACCTTTGCCACGATCATCCTGCAATTGCTCGCCGCGCGGGTGGCACTGGCAACCGGCAAGGGGCTGGCGGAAAGCATGATGTCCGCCGCTCCCGGCAAGGCGAGCCGATGGCTCATGGCGATCCTTATCCTGCTGGCACTGGCAATGGGCAATGCCGCCTATGAGGCAGGGAATCTGCTGGGCGCCAACCTTGGCCTGTCGCTGGCCCTCCCCGGCGCACAGGATAATGGCCTGCGGCTGATCGGAACCGGACTGGCGGCGGGCATCCTCGTCCTGCTGGGGAGGCCGAAATGGCTCGAAATATTGCTGATCCTGCTGGTGCTGGGGATGACGGCGACATTTGTCGGCGCATTGTTTCTGCTGCCGGTGGACTGGTCCTCCGCACTTGCAGGGCTGGTACCCGCCTTGCCAGAAAACGGCCTGTTCACCGCCATCGCCCTGATCGGCACGACCATCGTTCCCTATAACCTGTTCCTGCATGCGGCATCGGTGAAGGGCCGATTTGCCGCTGACGCAGAGGGCATCGCGGCGGCACGGATGGACACGATTGTCGCAGTGGCGACAGGCGGGCTGCTCTCCATGGCAATCCTTCTGGTCGGCGCAGCACTTGCCAATGGCGGCAGCGCGGGCGGCAATGCCTTGGGCGATATTGCCGGCGGACTGAAACAAGGCTTTGGCCAGCCTGCATCTACCGCCTTTGCGCTGGGACTGCTGGGGGCAGGATTTTCCTCGGCACTCACCGCACCGCTGGCCACGGGCTATGTCGTCGCGGAAATCGTCGCGCCCGACGATCCGACACGACACAGCCTGATCTTCAAGGCAACTGCTCTTGCGGTCATCGCCATCGGAACGCTCAGCGCGTCACTGGCGCTCGACGCGACCGCTGCGATACTTGTTGCACAGACCGCCAACGGCCTGTTGCTGCCAGTGGTCGCGACCTTCCTGCTGTGGATCGCTTTCAAGAGACTCTCGCTCTCCCCGCTGGCCCGCGTCTCGGCAATCATGGTATTGCTGGTCTGCTTCCTGCTTGGTGCGCGCCTGATCCTCCGGGCCATTGGTGTCTGGCCGTGAGGACGACAATCGACCTCAATGCCGATCTGGGCGAGGAGCCGGAGGAAAGCGCGCGCGACATGGCCCTTATGCGCCATGTCAGCAGCTGCAACATCGCCTGTAGCGGCCATGCCGGGGACGACGGATCGATGCGGCAGATGCTGCTGGCGGCGCGCGATGCTGGCATCGCCGCTGGCGCGCATCCCTCCTATCCCGACCGCGCGAATTTCGGCCGCAAATCAATGGATATCGGTACCGAAAGGCTGGTTGAGAATCTCGTCGAACAGGTTTCGCGCCTCAAGCGGATCGCCGATGCCGTCGGGGTCCGGATCGGCCATATCAAGCCGCATGGTGCGCTCTACAACGACCTTGCCGACAATGGCGAACTGGCCGAAAAAGTCGCTGGGGCATTTGTCGAATTTTTTCCCGAAATGGCGCTGGTCGGGCTGGCTGGCGGCGCAATGGAAGCTGCGGCAAAGCGACTGGGACATGAGTGGATTGCCGAAGCCTTTATCGACCGGGCCTATCAGGCCAATGGACGGCTGGTACCGCGCAGCCAGCCAGGAGCCGTATTATGCAACGATCAGGCGCGCATCGCCCAGGCGCTCGCCATTGCCCAGCATGGCAGGCTGATGACCGCGCATCGCGATGAAATCATGATCGCTGCCGACAGCCTGTGCATCCATTCGGACAGCCCCGGCGCGCTGCAAACCGCCCGGAACATTCGCACCGCGCTTGACGAGGCGGGCATCAGCGTCGCTGCGCCCCGACTGGCATGACCATCGCCGGAAAGAGATTCGAAACAGACGATCACATCCTGTTCAGGGAACTGGACCGGCAACGGATCGAATATCTCTACCGGATCGCAAAAGCGCAGACCGTCTGGCAGGAAGTGGTACCGGGTATTGACAGCCTGGCCCTGCAATATGATCCGGCGAGCATTGACCGGGAAGAAATTGAACGGCTCATCGTGGAGCTGCTGACCGGCGATGGCCAGCCAGAACCTAATGCGTCGGCGCCCGAAACAGTCACCCTGCCCATATGCTATGCGGCCGAATTCGGACCCGATCAGGCGATGATTGCCGAACGTTTAGGCATGACCATAGGCGACCTGCCCGAATGGCATGCGAGCCGTGACTGGCATGTGGCGATGCTGGGGTTCCTGCCCGGATTCGCCTATCTGGCCTGTGACGAAGACATTCCGGCCATTCCGCGCCTCGCCGATCCGCGCGCGCGGCTGGCGGCGGGATCGGTGGGCCTGCTGGGCGACCAGTGCGGACTATATGCCCTGCCCGGCCCCGGCGGCTGGCCGATCATCGGTCGCGTTGTCACAAGGCTGTTCGATCCGCATGCAACACCGCCTGCGCTGCTGCGGGCGGGCATGTGCGTCCGGTTCCAGCCGCTTTCCCGGCAGGAATATGATGCCCTGACTACGGGCAAGCGGGCATGAGCATCATCGTCACCGAACCGGGGTTGCAAACGAGCGTGCAGGGCAGTCCATTCTTCGGATTTCGCGATTCCGCCATGCCCGCTGCCGGGGCAGCCGATCCGCTGGCGCTGGCGCTTGCCAACCGGCTGGTGGGCAAGGCCGCTGCTGATGAAGCGCTTGAGATCACCCTGTCAGGCGCGTCGTTCCGCAGCGAAATCGCGATGCACGTCGCACTTGCCGGAGCGCCATGCTCGCTGGAAATCGACGGCGCAAAGCACGAAAACCATCGAACGATCCCCGTCAGGGCGGGCCAGACCATCCGGATCGGTCATGCGGCGTCCGGCTGTCGCAGCTATCTGGCGCTGTCGGCAAGAATTGCCATCCCGGCGATCATGGGTAGCGGCTCAACCTATATGCCAGGCGGTTTTGGCGGACTGGCTGGACGCGCCCTGCAAGCGGGTGATGAAGTGCAGCTGGAACCGCCGCGCGAAAGCCCGCAACCTGCCGCCACGCCAGCTGCGATGCAGCCCTTGTGGACGAACGAAAGGCTGCTGCGTATTTGCGCGGGGGCCGAGGCTGAGGCATTTCCGGACGGACTCGAACAGCTTTGCGCACAACGCTGGACGATCTCACCAAGATCGAGCCGCATGGGCCTGAAGCTCGAAGGCGAGCGGCTAAGCCAATGCGCCGTCGATGCACTGGCGAGCGGACCGGTTTTTCCCGGCACACTGCAATGCCCGCCCGACGGCCTGCCCTATCTGCTGGGTGTGGATGGCCAGACCAGCGGAGGATATCCGCGCATTGCAGAGGTCATCCGCGCCGACCGGCACCTGATCGGCCAGCTGAAGCCGGGCGCATATGTCCGCTTTGCCCTGACCACAGCCGGGCGTGCCCGCGCAATCCTGCGCGAGAAATATGCGGCATGGTCCGGCTGGCTGCCGGACTTGCGACTATAGGAGAAACGCGGCCTTTCCGGATCAGGCCGGAATGCCGCGCGCCATCACTTTTTCTTGAGCGAAAGACCGCCAAAGCGCTTGTTGAAGCGCGCGACCTGGCCACCCGAGTCAATCAGGCGCTGATTGCCGCCGGTCCAGGCCGGATGCGAGGTCGGATCGATATCCAGCTGCAGCGTATCGCCTTCCTTGCCCCAGGTCGAACGGGTCTGAAAGCTGGTGCCGTCGGTCATCTGGACGGTGATCATGTGATAATCGGGATGGGTATCTTGTTTCATCGGTCGAAAATCCTCTTTGCGACTGGTTACCGACCAGTCATCAGGAATGCGTGAAGCGCGCGCCATAGCGGCCAATCACCGGCATGACAAGCGCCCAGTTCGGTTTTGGCAGGATCAGGCCGGAGGGTCGGCGATCATCGCCGTGAAGCTGACCTCGCTGGCCAGCTTGCCATCGATATCGGCATGTGCCTTGAAACGGCAGACCTTGGCACGCTTCTGTTCAAATTCGGCATGCAGGTCCAGCAGGCAACCCGGCTCCACCGGCGTACGGAATTTCGCACCATCAATCGCCATGAAATAGACAAGCTTGCCGCTGCCCGCCAGCCCCAGCGATTCCACCGCCAGTATGCCGGCGGCCTGCGCCAGCGCCTCAACAATCAGCACGCCGGGCATGATCGGCCGTCCGGGGAAATGCCCCTGAAAGAACGGCTCGTTCATGCTGACCGCCTTGACCGCATGGATCGACTGGTCGGGGAAAATGTCCACGACCCGGTCGACTAGCAGCATGGGATAGCGGTGCGGAAGCGCCGCCATCACCTTGCGAATGTCATAGGATGTCCCGGTCATGCGCCCTTACCCGCGTTTCAGCGACCCTCGGGCATTTGCGCGGCCGGAGCAGCGGGCTGCTGGCCCTGCTGCTGTGCCTGTTGCTGCTGAAGCATCGCCACGACCAGAACTTCCTGAACCTGCTGCCGCAAATTGACGGTTGCGCGTTGCGGCTGCCAGTCGGCAGGTGCAGCTGCCGAAACCACGGGCACGCGGGTGTTGAGAACCTCGATTACCGCGCCGGTAACATCAGCAGTTTGCGGATAGTAGATAAACGCGTCGGGTGAGAGGATGACGCCGATATTCTTGTCGGAAATCACCTGCTGCAGGGCAGGCGAATACTGGGCAAGAATTTGCTCAAGAGCATAGAGCTGCGCGCGGACAATCGGGGCTTCGGCGGTGGCCACCTGGGCCTGCTTGGCCTGAATCTGCTGCAGTACCGGATTCTTGGCTGCCTGGGCCGCCGCCAGTTCCTCATCGGAAACCTGGTTGTCATTGTTGGTGTCGAGCTGCTTGCTAAGCGTCGACAGTTCCTGTTGGCCAGTACGAAGGGCTTCATACTGGCTGGCATAGGTCGTAGCGATCTGCTGATAAGCCGATCCCCGCGCCTGCGAAGCCGCAATCGCCATAGCCGCATCGACGGTCGCAACACCGTTCACCTGCGCCGAAGCCGGAGCAGCCATCGCCAGAGCGGCGAAAGCAGCAGAAGCAAACAGGGACTTGGAAAATTTTTGCATCAGAATTGGGTTCCTACATTGAAGGTAATGAGTTTTGTATCGTCGCCCTCTTCTTTGAGGAGAGCTCTGGCAATATCGATCCGGAACGGCCCGAAGGGCGAATTCCAGTTGACCCCGAAGCCCACCGAAAGGCGCGGCTTGGCAGTGTCGCCGAAAAAGCGTTCGGTGAACAACAGGCTGGGCGTATTGGGATTGCCCTGATCATCCACGGCATCGGTCGTAGAAGTGATCACACCATTCGCATCTGCAACCAGATAGAGCAGATCACCATTCGCATCGCGTGCCTGGGGCGTCTGCAATGGCGGCGAAACGACATTGAACACTGCACCGGTATCAACGAAGATCGACGGACGCAGCCCCAGTTCGCGAGCACCGCTGCCCAGGGGAATTTCGAGTTCTGCACGGCCCAGATAATAGGCGCGGCCACCCAGGGCGTCGTCAGTCTGATTGCGGCGATCCGTGATCAGCGTATTCACGACATTGCCATTGCCATTGACTTCAGGTGTGAAGCCGAAGCGGATGACACGCGGACCAACGCCGCGAATATCGAAACCGCGCAGCTGCGGTTCGCCCAGGAAGAAGCGGTCGGTCAGGCGAACATCGTCAATTCCTGCCGCCGGGCTGCCGCGATTTTCAAGCGGCAGGATATGACCGCCTTCAGCGCTGATCGAGAAGATAAAGCCGCTATTGCCCAGTCCCCAATGCTTTGAAGCATTGAGCCGGGTGCGCAGATATTTGACCGAACCGCCAAGACCGGCGAAGTCCTGCGAAATCGAAATGGCCTGGCCGCGAGACGGGCGAATGCGATTGTTGCGATCATCATAGACCAGCGAATAGCCGAGAGATGATGTCGTGCGTTTGCCGATGGTATCGCACAGGAAGAAACCGGCGCGCAGCGGATCGCAGGTGAAAATCCCGTCCCCATCCGGGTCAGAGAAAAACAGATCGGGATCCAGAGTGACATCGTCAAATGACAGCGAATAACGTGCCAGTGCCGATACATATTCGGTCAGCGGCACACCCAGCCGGACCGCAAAGCCGGTCGAAAGCTGCTCGAATGTCGTCTCGCGGTTGTTGCCGATAAAATTGAAGCTGTTGAAATCGCGGCGGAAGATTTCGCCGCCAACCGAGAGATTGGTGTCGAACAGATACGGCTCGGTAAAGCTCAGCTGAATCGCCTGCGAAAAGCTCGAATAGTTGACGCTGACGCCAATCGTCTGGCCCTTGCCGCGGAAATTGCGCTGGCGCACCGAAGCCTGAAGAATGAAATTCTCGATGCTGGAAAAACCGGCGGACAGCTGCAGTTCGCCGGTCGCCTTTTCCTCGACATTGGCCTCAAGGACAATGCGGTCTGGCGCGCTGCCCTGCTTCTGCTCGATTTCCAGATTCTCCTGGAAATAGCCGAGCGAATTGATGCGGTTCGCGGTGCGCTTCACAAGGAAGCCGTTAAAGGCATCACCCTCATTGAGGCGGAATTCGCGCCGGACGACCTTGTCCTGGGTCAGCGTGTTGCCGTTGACATCCACGCGCTCCACATAGACACGCGCCGATTCCGCGAGCTCAAAGGTGATGCTCATGGTCAGGTCTTCCTTGCTGCGGAAGAACCTGGGGCGGACATCGGCAAAGGCATAGCCGAACAGGCCGGCCGTCTCGCTCAGCTGCTCGACGGTATCCTCGACCATCTTTGCGTCGTACCAGTCACCCTCTTTCATCGGCAGGCGGGTGGCCATCGCCTCGCTGTCAAAGTCACGGATCTGGCTATCGACAGTTACCTCGCCAAATTTGTAGCGCTCGCCTTCCTCGACCACATAGGTGATGATGAAGTCGCGCTTGTTGGGCGTAAGTTCGGCAACGGCGGAAACCACTCGGAAATCCGCATAGCCCTCGGTCAGATAGAATTGGCGCAGCTTCTGCTGGTCGAATGCCAGCTTGTCCGGGTCATAAGTGTCGCCCGAGCTGAAAAAGCGATAGAAGCGCGACTGCTTGGTGACCATTTCACCGCGCAGCTTGCTGTCGGAGAACACATCATTGCCGATAATGTTGATCTGGCGGACCTTGGAACGTGGCCCTTCATTGATTTCGAACACCACATCGACGCGGTTCTGGTCCTGCTGGACCATCTTGGGATCGACGGTCGCAGCGAAACGCCCCTGGCGCTTGTAAAGCTCGACAATCCGCGCAACGTCCGCACGCACCTTTGACCGGGTGAAAATCTGGCGCGGGGCCAGGCGGATTTCCGGGATGATCTTGTCATCCTTGAGCCGCTTGTTGCCCTCCAGAATGACGCGGTTGATGACCGGGTTTTCCTGAACATCGATAACCACCGCACCGCCACTGTTGCGGATCTGCACATTGGCGAACAATTCCGTGGCGTAGAGATCTTTCAGCGCCTGGTCAGCCAGCGCCTGCGAATAGGCCATGCCAACGCGCATCTGGATATAGGACCGGACCGTGTCGGGCTCGATCCGCTGCGATCCGTTGACAGTGATCGACCGGATCACTTCCTGCTGGGCGGCGGGTGCCGGAGCAGCGGTCGGGGCGGCGGCCACCTGGGCTGCTGCCGGGGCGGCAATGCCAGCCAGGATCGTGCTTCCCATCAACAGCGCCATCGCCGGTGCGCCAAAGGCTATTTTCTGGTCTGTTTTCACGAAAAATTCCCACCCAAGCAAAAAATGTCACCACAGCGTCGCGGAGCCGAAAAGCCCGATTGCAGCGCGGACCTGCACTGCCGCATCCGCCGCAATCAATCAACCCATCTCATCACCGGAAAAGGCCGAAAGACACAAGGTCGTTGAAGGTCACGAACAGCATCAGCGCCAGCACCAGCGCAAGGCCCGACCTGAAGGCCCATTCCATGACCCTGGGGTTGGCAGGCTTCCTCCGAACCGCCTCGACTGCATAGAAAAGCAAGTGACCACCATCGAGCATGGGGATTGGCAGCAGGTTGATGAACCCCAAGTTAATTGAGATGAGCGCTATCAGGAAAATGAAGCGTTCTGCCCCGGCGACAAATTGCTCGCCGGAAATCTGCGCGATCTTCAAGGGCCCGCCCAGTTCCTTGACCGAACGGCGACCGGTGATGATCTGGCCGATCGATTCAACCATCAGCGTGACGATATCGCCGGTTCGGTCAACCGCTACGATCGGCGCCTCCCATAGCGGCACATCGCGCAGAACTGGCTTTATCGACGCCACGCCAAGCTGGCCGATCCGGTATTCATTGCCGAAGCGATCCTTTTCGACAATCGTGCCAATTGTCAGATCAATCTCCCGCGACGTACCGCCGCGATCAATGGTCAGCGCGATAGGCTCGCCCGGACGATGCGCGACGCGGCGGCCAATTTCGTCAAACCACTCAATGGCCTCGCCATCAATCGCGACAATCCTGTCACCGGGCAGCAATCCCGCCTCGGCCGCCGCGCTTTCCGGCGCGACCATGGCGATTTCTGCAGGAGTAACGCTCTTGCCATAGGCAAAGGCAAAGCCCGCCAGGATCAGGATCGCGAACAGGAAATTGATCGCCGGTCCTGCAAAAACGATCAATGCCCGCTGCCACAGGGATTTTGACTGGAAGGTCTGGTTGCGCTGTTCGGCGGGCATGGTCAGCCATTCCGGATCGGTACGGCCTGCCGGGTCCATGTCGCCCGCAAACTGCACATATCCGCCCAGCGGCAATATGCCGATTTTCCAGCGGGTTCCGCGCTTGTCGGTCCAGCCCTTGATCTCGCGCCCGAACCCTATCGAAAATGTCTCGGCCTTTACGCCAAACCAGCGACCGACCAGATAATGCCCCATCTCGTGCACAAAGACGAGCGGTCCCAGCACCAGCAGAAAGGCAATGACGGTCAGGAAGAAACCCGGATTTTCTGTCACGTCAGCCCATTCTCTCCACTATCGCATGCGCTTTGGCGCGCGCCTCTGCATCAATGGCCAGCACATCGTCAATCGATGCCGGTGCGGCAGGGCTATAGCCGTCCAGCACCATCGACACAATTGCGGTGATGTCCAGAAATCGGACATTGCGGGCCAGAAACGCGGCGACTGCAATTTCGTTGGCGGCATTCAATATGGCAGGCTTGGCTCCGCCCTCGGCTATGGCCGCCCGGCACAAGGCTGGAGCCGGGAAGCGCTCGTCGTCCAGCGCCTCAAAGCTGAGCTGCCCGATGGTCGCCAGGTCCAGCGGCGTACAGTTGGTTCGCATGCGCTGTGGCCAGGCGAGCGCGCTGGCGATGGGAATGCGCATGTCGGGCGAACCGAGCTGGGCCAGTGTCGAACGGTCGCGATATTCGACCATGGAATGGATGACAGACTGGGGATGGACGAGGATTTCGATATTATCGAGGCCGACCGGGAACAGGTGATGCGCCTCGATCAGCTCCAACCCCTTGTTCATCATCGTCGCGCTGTCGACGCTGATCTTGGCACCCATGTCCCAATTGGGATGGGCAACCGCCTGTTCGGGCGTGACGCTCGCCATCGCCTCACGCGAAAGGGACCGAAACGGCCCGCCGCTTGCAGTCAGGGTGATTTTTCGGACATCTTCTATATTTCCACCCATAAGGCACTGGAATATAGCATTATGTTCAGAGTCGACCGGCAGCAGTGACGCACCGCTGCGCGCCGACATGTCGGTCATCAGCGCTCCAGCGGAAACCAGCGCCTCCTTGTTGGCAAGGGCGACGCTCCTCCCCTGTTTCAGGGCCGCCATGGTCGGCGCGAGCCCTGCGCAGCCAACAATCGCCGCCATTGTCCAGTCGGCTGGCCGCGCGGCTGCCTCGGTCAGTGCATCGGGACCAGCCGCCGCTTCAGTCGCGGTACCCGCCAGAGCCTGCCGCAGCGCCGGGTAAAGCGTCTCGTCACCAATGACGGCAAGTTCAGCCTGGAATTCACGCGCCAGCGCCGCCAGCTCATCGACCCGGCTCTGCGCGGTCAGCGCGACGACATCATAGCCCCCCGGGTCGAGCCGCATCAGATCGAGCGTGGAACTTCCCACCGATCCGGTCGCGCCAAAGATGCTAACCCGCCGCGTTGCCCTGCCCTCCAGGCTTTGCGGATGCCGTACACTCGCCATCAGCCGTTCAGCCCAGCAACCAGTGCGCCTGGGCGATCATCACCAGCGCCGCGACCGGCGCCACCGGCACCAGTCCGTCCACCCGGTCGAGAACGCCGCCATGTCCGGGGATGAGATTGCCCGAATCCTTGACGCCTGCCTGCCGCTTCAAATGGCTCTCCAGCAGATCGCCCGTCTGCGCCAGCACCGCCAGCAGCCCCGATGCCAGCGCCAGCACCAGCGGCAAGCCGAAATTCTGATAGAAAAGGAGGCCGAGCAACAAGGCGGCAAACACACCGCCGCCCAGGCCTGCCCATGTCTTGCTGGGGCTGATCGCCGGGGCAAGCTTTGGCCCGCCAATTGCGCGACCGGCAAAATAGGCACCGATATCGGTCGCCCAGACAATCGACATCGCCCAGAGCGCCAGCATCAGGCCATCATCCTGCTGGCGCAGGTATAGCAGAGCAAGCACCGGAAAGGCCGCATAGGCAATCCCCCAGCCCAGTGCGAAGCCTCGCTCAATCGCCCAGATGAACAGCATCGCCCCGAAAATCAGGCCAATCGCCAGAAAACTTGGGCCAGAAGCAAGCGGGGACAGCATGGACAGCGGCACTGTCAGCGCCAGCATCGACAATCTCGCGCGCGCCTGCCGCCCGACTAGGCCCGCCCATTCATATTGCATGGCCAGTGCGCCGAGCGTCAGCAGCAACCAGAATGCGAAGCCGCCCAGATAGAGCGCCAGCATCGCAACCGACACCATCACTATGGCGGAGAGCGTGCGGGTCGCCAGCTCGCTGCGCTGACGAGCATTGCCGGGCGAGCTATCGTCCGCCAAAGCGCCTCTCCCGCCCCGCAAATGTCCGCAAGGCCCGTTCCAGCTCCTCCTTGCCGAAATCCGGCCACAGCGTATCGGTGAAATACAGCTCGGCATAGGCAGCCTGCCACAGCAGGAAATTGGACAATCGCTGCTCGCCCGACGTCCGGATCATCAGATCGAGCGGCGGCATATCGCCGGTATCGAGCATAGTGTCGACCAGCGCCGCGTCGACATCCTCCGCCGCAATCCGGCCAGCCGCGCAATCGGCGGCAATGCGCCGCGCCGCCCTGACCAGCTCATCCTGTGCGCCATAATTGAGCGCAATCGCCAGCGTCGTTTCGTCATATTCGGCGGTCCGCGCGACGACGTCATCGATCATCGCGACGATATCCGGGGCAAGTGCTCGATAGTCGCCGATCACTTTCAGGCGGATGCGATTGGCGATCAGATCATCCACCTCGCCAAGGATATGATGGCGCAGCAACCCCATCAGATCGGACACTTCCTCTTCAGGCCGCTTCCAGTTTTCCGATGAAAAGGCATAGAGGGTGAGTGCCTCCAGCCCGAAATCGCGGGCGGCGCGAAGCGTGGCGCGCACGGCCTCTACACCCTTTTTATGCCCGACCAGCCTTGGCAAGTGACGCTTCTTGGCCCAGCGGCCATTGCCATCCATGATGATCGCGACATGGCGCGCGCCATGCTCTCGCCAGCCAGGCTCGGCCTGCCCTGCCATTTCTCCGGTTTCCGGCTGGCGAGCGTTGAGGCTCACTGGCTGAGAATTTCCTTTTCCTTGTGCGCCGCCGCTTCATCGGCCTGGGCAATCATCTCGTCGGTCAGCTTCTGGACCTCGGTCTCGGCGCGCTTGCGCTCATCCTCGCTGATCTCGCCCTTTTTCTCATCGGTCTTCAGGCTGTCCATGCCGTCGCGGCGCACATTGCGGATCGCGATGCGCGCCTTTTCGGCATATTGCCCGGCCAGCTTGGCCAGTTCCTTGCGGCGTTCCTCGGTCAGGTCGGGAATTGGCAGGCGCACATTCTGGCCATCGACAATCGGGTTGAGCCCCAGTCCGGCGGAGCGGATCGCCTTGTCGACCGGCCCGACATTCGACTTGTCCCACACCTGGACCGACAGCATGCGCGGCTCGGGCGCGGACACCGTCGCAACCTGGTTGAGCGGCATGTTCGCGCCATAGACCTCGACCGTCACCGGATCGAGCAGCGAGGTATTGGCCCGCCCGGTGCGCAGCCCGGAAAGATCGCCCTTGAGCGACTCCACTGCGCCCTGCATGCGGCGCTCCAGATCCTTTTTGTCATATTGCGCCATGGCTCAGCTCTCCTTGTTCTGTACTATCGTCGAAACGCCCTCGCCGCGCAGCACCTTGGCCAGATTGCCGGTCTCGCGGATATTGAAGACGACGATCGGAATATTATTGTCGCGGCACAGCGCCACGGCCGATGCATCCATGACCTTGAGGTCATCGGACAGCACCCGGCTGAAACTCAGTGTATCATAGCGCACCGCCGAGCTGTCCTTTTTGGGATCAGCATTATAGACACCATCGACGCTGGTGCCCTTGAGCAGCGCATCGCATTTCATCTCGGCGGCGCGCAGCGCGGCCCCGCTATCGGTGGTGAAATAGGGTGCACCGACGCCAGCGGCAAAGATCACCACCCGCCCCTTTTCCATGTGACGCTCGGCACGGCGGCGGATCACCGGCTCGCACACCTTGTCCATTTCGATGGCGGACTGCACGCGGGTCTGGACGCCCAGCTGTTCAAGCGCATTCTGCATGGCCAGCGCGTTCATGACCGTGGCCAGCATGCCCATATAATCGGCCTGGGCCCGGTCCATGCCCTTGGCGGCCCCCGCCATGCCGCGAAAGATATTGCCGCCGCCAATCACCAGACAGAGCTGCAGCCCGGTATCCTTGGCCGCCTTCACCTCTTCCGCCATCCGCGCAACGGTGACGGGATCGATACCGAACGGGCTGTCGCCCATCAGGGCCTCGCCCGACAATTTCAGGAGGATTCGGCGATATCGGGGGGTGGTCATGTACTATCGGGCCTGATCTGTCCGGCAATTGCGGATATGCCCGGCATCGGGCCGGGCGGACGGCGCGCACCATAGAAGCTGCGCGCGCGCCTGCCAAGCGTCATGCGGCATTCGCCGCGCAACGCCGAAAACCGGGTTGCCGCAGGGTTGCGGAACCCGGTCCGGAACGATCAGAGACCGGCGGCTGCCGCGACTTCCGCCGCGAAATCGCCCACTTCCTTTTCAATGCCTTCGCCCAGCTGAAAGCGGACATAGTCGACAAGGGCGATGCTGCCACCCGCATCCTTGGCCGCCTTGGCAACCACGTCCTGGATCGGCGTCTTGTTGTCCATGACGAACAGCTGGCTGAGCAGCGCATTTTCCTTGGCGAATTTCTTCATCGCGCCATCGACCATCTTTTCGACGATCTCGGCAGGCTTGCCGCTTTCGGCAGCCTTGTCGCGCGCGATTGCGCGCTCACGCTCGATAACTTCGGCATCAAGGCCGGTTTCATCCAGCGCCAGCGGGAAAGCCGCGGCAATGTGCATGGCGATCTGCTTGCCCAGCGCATCCATGGCGTCACTAGAGGCATCGCCCTCCAGCGCGACCAGCACGCCGATCTTGCCCAGATTGGGCGCCACCGCATTGTGCATATAGGAAACGATCACGCCCTGGCTGACCGACACGCTCTTCATGCGGCGGATCGACTGGTTCTCGCCAATGGTCGCGATGCTGCTGGTCAGCTTTTCCTCGACGCTGCCGCCATCGGGATAGGCCGCGGCCTTGAGGGCATCGACGTCATTGCCGCCGGTTGCCAACGCAACACCGGTCACCTTGCGGACGAAATCCTGAAACTGGTCGTTCTTGGCAACGAAGTCGGTTTCCGAATTGACTTCAACGGCAACGCCGGTGGTGCCGGAAACGGCCACGCCCACCAGGCCTTCGGCGGCGGTGCGGCTCGACTTCTTCTGGGCAGCGGCAAGGCCCTTGGCGCGCAGCATGTCGATTGCGGCTTCAATGTCACCATCGGTTTCGGCCAGCGCCTTTTTGCAGTCCATCATGCCCGCGCCCGAGCGTTCACGCAGTTCCTTCACTGCTGCAGCGGTAATAGCCATGTCTCAAATCCTCATATCATCATGGGTTCAACGATCCGCCAGCCGGATTGCCCAACCGGATTGCCCAACCAGATTGCGATGCAACCCCCTGCCAGCGGATCGTGTCAGTTTTGCGAAGCGCAATGCAGGCCGACAGCACCGAAACCCGCATTGTCACCGTCAGCCTTATTCGGCCTTGGCGGCCTCTTCCTCGGCAGGAGCAGCTTCCGCTGCATCAGCAGCCGGAGCTTCCTCGGTCGGAGCGGCCTCGGCAATGGCAGCTTCGGCAGGCGGGGCATCCATCGCACCGATATCGGCACCTGAATCCATCGCGGCGCCGGTCGAGCCCTTGCTGGCAGCCTGAGCGATAGCTTCGCAATACAGGCGCACGGCGCGGGCCGCATCGTCATTGGCCGGGACCGGGAAAGCAATGCCCGAGGGGTCAACATTGGAATCGAGGATCGCCACGACGGGAATGCCCAGAACATTGGCTTCCTTGATCGCAAGGTCTTCCTTGTTAGCGTCGATCACGAACATGACATCGGGAATGCCGCCCATGTCGCGAATGCCGCCCAGCGACAGCTCCAGCTTGTCGCGTTCGCGGGTAAGCTGCAGGACTTCCTTCTTGGTAAAGCCCGAAGTATCGCCCGAAAGCTGTTCCTCAAGCGTCTTGAGGCGCTTGATCGACTGCGAAATGGTCTTCCAGTTGGTGAGCATGCCGCCCAGCCAGCGATGGTTGACGAAATGCTGGCCGCAGGAGCGCGCCAGTTCGGCAATCGGCTGCTGCGCTTGGCGCTTGGTGCCAACAAACAGGACCTTGCCGCCCGCCTGAACAGTGGCGGCGACGAATTCCAGCGCGCGTGCGAACAGCGGCACGGTCTGCGACAGGTCAAGAATGTGGATGCCGTTGCGCGCGCCGAAAATATACGGCTTCATGCGCGGGTTCCAACGGTGGGTCTGGTGGCCGAAATGCGCTCCGGCTTCAATCAATTGCTGCATGGTCACGACTGGCGCCGCCATGGTCTTTCTCCTTCCGGTTGAGCCTCTGTCAGACGGGAACCGGATGATCATCCGGCACCGGTATGTATGTCCGGCATGTGGATTACCCCGCAATCGGGGCGCCGGGCTATTAGCCGCATCGGACGGGCAAATCCAGCCCTAATTTGTTCCCGGTCCGCAAAAAAGACGCTCTGCCTTCGCATTTCGATACAGATTGCGGCTTGACAGGATGGAACAATAATGGAACATTAATGGAACTTAACGGGAATAACAGCTGTTCGGCCTATCCAAAGCGGAACAAACTGCTTTCCACAGGGTTATCCACAAGTGCTCCTGGAACTGGTCTTTGACCGATCGGCAACCGGGATGCCGGAGAGAATGGAAACACGATCATGATGACCGTTTTGACCGCCTTGTTCTTTGCCTTTGCATTTGGCTTTTCGCTTTTCGTCATCACCACCATGGTGCGCGGCAACCTTGCCCGGATAGAGCAATTGCTGGACGAATATCAGGGCAAGCCGCGCTTTGGCGCGGTCAGCATCGTCAGGCTGGCCAGCCCGCCCGTCGTCATGGCTGAAAAATCGCGCCGGGCATCCGGCGTTCCTGCTCTTGCTGGCCGCTCGCGTCCTGCGATGCCAGGCCAGCGTTCGTTCAGTCCTGCACTCAGCCGGAATGCTGTGCGCGCTGCCGCCTGACCTTTGCATAGGATAATATGCCGAAAGGAATGGCGATTAGATAGGCAATCGAAATTCCGGCCAGCGTGATCCAGGGTACCGTCAGCAGCGAAGCCGATACCAGCGCCACCAGCGCGATCATCTCCAGCCGGATGTTGCGGCGGACGCGGAGCGACGTCCAGCTGAAGGTCGCAACATTTGAAATCATCAGAAACGCGATCAGCAACAGCCATGGCGCGACAAGGCTGTAATGCCTGAACAGGTCGAGGCCGGTTTCCAGCCACAGATAAAGCGGCAGCATCGCAAGCCCGGCCGCCGCCGGTGCCGGAACCCCGGTCAGGAATCCCGCCGATTTATGCGGCTGATCCTCCAGGTCGATCTGAGCATTGAAACGGGCAAGGCGCAGGGCACAGCACACCGCCAGCGCCAGCGATACGATCCAGCCGAATTTCGGCATGGCGCTGAGCGACCAGAGATAGATGACCAGCGCGGGTGAGACCCCAAAGGCAATGGCATCGGAGAGCGAATCCAGTTCCGCACCGAACCGGCTCTGCGCCTTGAGCAAACGGGCAATTCGTCCGTCTATCCCGTCGAGCACACCGGCCAGAATGATCGAGGCGACTGCCGCGTCCCAGTTCCCGGCAATGGCGAAACGGATCGCCGTGAGGCCGAAGCACAGGGCTACCGCCGTCACCGCATTGGGGATCATCGCGCGCAATGTAAGCCCCTTGCGCAGGCGCAAGCGCCGCCTGCGCAATTCGCGCGGCATTATGTGCGGATCCTCCGGTCCCGTTTCCCCGGCCATGGCCGATCAGGCCTGTCTGCCATATGCGGCGGGCGGGATCATTGCTGGACACCCTCGAGAACTGGTGCTTCGCCCAGCATTGCCAAAATGGTTTCGCCGGCGACGATGCGCTGGCCCTTGACGATCTGCGGTTCGGTCCCGGCGGGCAGATAGACGTCGACGCGGCTGCCAAAACGGATAAGGCCGACACGCTGGCCCGAGGCAACCAGATCGCCCTCCTTCACAAAGGGCACGATTCGCCGCGCCACCAGCCCGGCAATCTGGGTAAAGCCGATACGAAGCCCGTCGCTGCGCTCGATCATGATATGCTGGCGCTCATTTTCCTCGCTGGCCTTGTCGAGATCGGCATTGAGGAACTTGCCCGAAATATAGGCGATGCGCTTGACCGTGCCGCCAATGGGCGCGCGGTTGATGTGGACATCAAACACGCTCATGAAAATCGATATCCGGGTCATGGGCTCATCTCCGAGCCCGTTGGCCCCGGACAGTTCGACCGGCGGCTTGACCTGCTGGATCAGCGTCACCAGCCCGTCAGCGGGGGCGACGATTGCCTTGTCGCCCTGTGGCGTGACGCGCTGCGGATCGCGGAAAAAGGCCAATATGCCCAGCGTCAGTCCGGCCAGTGGCCAGGCCAGCGTCTCCCAGGCCATCAGCGCACAGCCCAGCGAGAGTGCTGCGGAAATCACGGCAAATTTGCGACCTTCGGGATGAACCGGAGGCATTCGCCAGCTGGCAAGGCCCCGGCCCCGGTTGTCCATTATTTCATTCGACATACAGCCTTATTAGGCAGGGCGGCGGCCATATACAATCGGCAATGGACGCCGGACGCTGTGCCGAAACGGTAACGCGCCGCGTAAATCCCGGCAATTCTGCCGATATGGTTGAACAAAGGCCGATCTTTGCTAAGAGACTTTGCATTCCGATTCCTCCCCGAAAAGAAAGTCAGTGACATATGTCCAAGATCAAGGTGGCCAAGCCGATTGTGGAGATTGATGGCGACGAAATGACGCGCATCATCTGGCAATGGATCCGCGAACGGCTGATCTTGCCCTATCTGGACGTCGATCTGAAATATTATGATCTGTCGGTGCAGAAGCGCGACGAAACCAATGACCGGATCACGGTCGATGCCTCCAATGCGATCAAGGAGCATGGCGTCGGCGTAAAATGCGCGACCATCACGCCCGATGAGGCCCGCGTGGAGGAATTCAACCTCAAGAAAATGTGGAAGTCGCCCAATGGCACCATCCGCAATATCCTTGGCGGCGTGGTGTTTCGCGAACCGATTGTGATCGAGAATGTCCCCCGGCTCGTGCCCGGCTGGACCGATCCCATCGTTGTCGGCCGCCACGCCTTTGGCGATCAGTACAAGGCAACCGATTTCCGCGTGCCCGGCCCCGGCAAGCTGCGGCTGGTGTTCGAGGGCGAGGACGGCACGCTGATCGATGAGGAAGTGTTCCAGTTCCCCTCCTCGGGCGTCGCCATGGCGATGTACAATCTCGACGATTCGATCCGCGACTTTGCCCGCGCCTCCATGAACTATGGCCTTAATCGCGGCTGGCCGGTCTATCTCTCCACCAAGAACACGATCATGAAGGCCTATGACGGCCGCTTCAAGGACCTGTTCGAGGAAGTATTCGAGGCAGAATTCAAGGCGCAGTTCGAAAAGGCAGGCATTGTCTACGAACACCGCCTGATCGACGACATGGTCGCATCCGCCCTCAAATGGTCCGGCAAGTTCGTCTGGGCCTGCAAGAATTATGATGGCGATGTTCAGTCCGATACGGTGGCCCAGGGCTTCGGATCGCTGGGCCTGATGACGTCGGTGCTGATGACGCCCGATGGCAAAACGGTCGAGGCAGAGGCCGCGCATGGCACGGTTACCCGCCATTATCGCATGCACGAACAGGGCAAGGCGACCAGCACCAACCCCATCGCGTCGATCTTCGCCTGGACCCGCGGCCTGATCTATCGCGGCAAGTTCGACGAAACGCCCGAAGTGGCCCGTTTTGCCGAAACGCTGGAACGCGTCTGCATCAAGACCGTTGAGGAAGGACACATGACCAAGGATCTGGCCATATTGATCGGGCCGGATCAGAGCTGGATGACCACCGAGCAGTTCTTTGAGGCTATCGTCCAGAATCTCGAATCCGAAATGGGCAGCTGGCAGTAATTTCGCCCGCTTCCCAGGGGAGCAAGGGGCAAGATGGCCAAATCGAGCAAGGCAAGACTGGAAGTGCGCCCCGCCAGACGGGGCGACATTTCGCGCATTTCGCGCCTGATCGAACGTGCCTATCCCAAGCTGCCGCCATACAAGCTTGGCGAGCTGCGCGGGCAGATCAACAATTTCCCCGATGGCCAGTTCGTTGCCGTTCTGGATGGCGCGATTGTCGGCTATTGCGCATCGTCGCGCGTCACCTCCGCCATGGCCTTTGCCGAGCATGACTGGGAAGAGATAAGCGGCAATGGTTTTGGCACCCGCCATGTGCCGACCGGCGAATGGCTTTACGGCTATGAAATGTGCGTCGATCCCGATCAGCGCGGGGTCCGCATCGGCAAGCGCCTTTACGAGGCGCGGCGCGCGCTGGCCGAACAGCTCGACCTTCACGGCATTGTCTTTGGCGGGCGGATGCCCGGCTATGATCGCGCCCGGCGCACCAAAAAGGCCGACAGCCCGGATGACTATCTGCAAAAGGTGATCGAGGGCAAATTGCGCGATCCGGTCATCGGTTTTCAGCTGGCCAACGGATTCGAGCCTCATGGCGTGCTCAAGCGCTATCTGCCCGAGGACCGGCAATCGCGCGGCCATGCCGCGCATATGGTGTGGCGCAATCCCTATATCGACCCCGACGCCCCGCCCGCGCACCAGGTTCCGCGCGGTGTCGACAGCGTGCGGGTCGCAACCTGCCAGCTTCAGGCACGCGCGGTCGACAATTTCGAGGAATTTGTCCGCAATATCGAATATTTCGTCGATGTAGCCGCCGATTATCGCTGCGATTTCGTGCTGTTTCCCGAGATGTTCACCATGTCGCTGCTGTCATTTGCCCGCAAGAAAATGGGGCCGCAGGAGGCGATTGACGCCCTGAGCGAATTCACGCCGCGTATTCGCGACGAATTGCAGCGCATGGCGATGGAGCACAATATCAACATCATCGGCGGATCGCACCCGACCCGTGCCGATGATGGCGATATCCAGAATGTCGCGCTGGTGGCACTGCGCGACGGATCGCTGCACAGCCAGGAAAAGATCCATCCCACGCCCAATGAGCGTTACTGGTGGAAGATCAAGGGCGGCGACACAATCGATTCAATCCAGACCGATTGCGGCCCGATTGGCGTTCTCATCTGTTACGATAGCGAATTTCCCGAACTGGCCCGGCGGTTGGTCGATGAAGGTGCGCGGATCATATTCGTGCCCTTCTGCACCGACAGTCGCGAGGCCTATATGCGGGTCCGCTATTGCTGCCAGGCACGCGCCATCGAAAACCAGTGCTATGTCGTCATGTCCGGCAATGTCGGCAATCTGCCCGATGTCGAGAATATGGACATTCAATATGCGCAAAGCTGTATCCTGACGCCCTGCGACCTGCCCTTTGCCCGGGACGGGATCGCCGCGGAGGCCAGCGAAAATGTCGAGACGCTGACGATGAGTGATGTCAATCTGGACGATCTGGCCTGGGCGAGGAGCGAGGGAACGGTCCGCAATCTCAGCGACAGGCGCTACGATCTCTATCATATCGAATGGGACAAGAAGGTCGGCCATAGCGGCTCTGCGTCCCGGCGCGAACCCGCGCTGCAGACCAGCCCGACCGGGCCGCATGGCGGCGGCGGAGGATAGGCAGCACCTGCCATAATCGCGCGAAGAGCATACCGGAATGTCCTAAATTCGCCGCAGCGCAGCAAATCCCTTCCCCTTGGCCGGGCGATCTGCCTATAGATAGGCATGGCCGGAGAAATCACGACAGAAGGGCTGGATGATGCGCTCGTCATCTTGGGCGCGGCGGGAATTGTCATCCCGGCCTTTGCCCGCTTTCGCATAACCCCGATCATCGGCTTCATCCTGGTCGGCATACTGGTCGGCCCCTCGGGTCTGGGCTCGATGACCGGCCAATATCCCTGGCTGTCATACATCACCATTTCGGATGTCGAGGCGATTGCCCCCTTTGCCGAATTCGGCATCATCCTGCTGCTGTTTTCCATAGGACTGGAGCTTTCATTCAAGCGCCTCTGGCAGATGCGCAAGCTGGTGTTCGGGGTTGGCGCGGCGGAGCTGATTGTTTCAGGGCTGATCATCGCCCTTGCACTCAACCTGATGGGCCAGAGCTGGGCCGGTGCAATCGGCCTGGGCCTTGCCCTCGCCCTCTCCTCCACCGCGCTGGTGCTGCCAATGGCGGGCACCACCTCGCCCGTTGGCCGCGCCGCACTGGCGATGCTGCTGTTCGAGGATATCGCCATTGTGCCAATCATCTTCGTGCTGGGCGCGCTCGCCCCCTATGCCGACAGCGACGGGCTGTCCGGCCTTGCCCAGACGCTGTGGATGGGCGCTGCGACAATCATCGGCATGCTCATTCTCGGGCGACTGGTGCTGCCGCGCATCTTTGCGCAGGCGGCCCGGACGAAGAGCCCCGAACTGTTCATGTCGGCCAGCCTGCTGGTCGTCATCGTCGCCAGCCTCGCCACATCGGCGGTCGGCCTCTCCCCGATAGTCGGCGCGCTGCTGGCCGGCCTGATCATCGCCGAAACCGAATATCATGGCGAGGTCGAACTGATCACCGCACCATTCAAGGGGCTGGCGCTCGGCATCTTCCTGATCACTGTGGGCATGAGCATCGACCTGCGCGTAATTGCCGACAACTGGGTGCCGCTGATCACGGCGGTGACCGGCGTGGTGATCGTCAAGGCGCTGGTGACAGGCGGGCTGCTGCGCTTTGCCGGGGCAAGGCGCGGAACAGCGGCGGAGGCAGGCGTGCTGATGTCCAGCCCTTCGGAGACCACGCTGATCGTGCTGGCGGCGGCGGCACAGGCGCAGCTGATCCAGGCATCGACCGCACAATTCTGGCAGATTGTCACCGCGATCGGCCTCACCATCACGCCGCTGCTGGCACGGGTCGGCCATGATGTGGCGCGCCGCATCGAGATGCGCGGCGCGGAGACGCTGGAAAGCGATGAGGTGGTGGCGACGCCGCGAACGGTGATCTTTGGCTATGGCCGGGTCGGCGAACTGGTGGCGGGCATGCTGGAGCGGCACGATCAGCCCTATGTGGCGGTCGAATCCAATGTCGATGTGGTTGCATCGGCGCAGCGCGCAGGCGTTCCGATCATCTATGGCGACGTCGCCCGGCCCGAAATGGTCGACCGGCTGCGGCTCGGCCATGCCAAGGCACTGGTGCTGACCATGGATGAGCCTGTGCTCGCCGCACAGATTGTCCGCCGGGTGCGCGGCTGGATACCCGATCTCGCCATCATTGCTCGCGCTCGTGACACGACGCATGCGGCGGAGCTTTATCGCGCCGGGGCCACCATCGCCGTGCCCGAAACGCTGGAAAGTTCGCTCCAGCTATCCGAAGCCGTGCTGGTCGATCTGGGCGTGGCCATGGGACCGGTCATCGCATCGGTGCATGAGGAACGCGACGAACAGCGCCGCCGGATCATGGACGAAGGCGGCCTCAGCGAAAAGCCGCGCCTCAAGACCGGCGAGGCCTGACCGCCAAAAAGGCGGCCCTCACGGCCTGAGCCGCGCTGCCGGTCGGCAAACGAACCGATTGCAGACGATAAAGCAATGAAATAGCAATCGCACGACTGCAGTGCGCGACCAGCAACAAAGAACATCGGAATGACCGGTAACCCTGACGAAATCCGCAAGATTATCGAAGAGGTATTAAGCGATAACCATCGCTGCGGCAAAGTTGCGACGGTCACTGGAAAGCGTATGCGCGAGGCTGGCATACCAGCCGATCGGGTGTTCATCAGCACCCGATTTCAAGATGGCATCTCAAGTGACATCTTCTTTAGCAATGCTGCCGACATAGCGAGATTTGAAGCGGATGCGCGGACGCTTGGTTCCGCAATAATCGGCGAGGAAATGATCAGGGAATTTAAGGAAAGAGGACGGAAACCCGTCACCGTCGTGCTCAAGAACTTTGAAGATATCGTAGCGAGGTACGGCGGAAGCTATGATCGGTACCTCTCGTCAAACTGACCCTAGCCGAACGCCTGCGTCCCATATCATTCCGGTCATTGCACGTGGGTGATTTTACGCCGAAGAACTGCGTTCGCGTTCCTGGCCAAAATCCGGACGAGCCGAAAACGACCCGATTGCGGACCTAAACAGTTTGCGGATTAGCTCCTGAATTGGTCGGCGCTGCCCAAGCAAGAATTACCGGCAGCAGAACTATCAGGTTGCCCAGGTAGAAGCCGTTCCATTCCGGCCCCACATTGAAAACTAGGATCATGAAACCGATCCACCCCCCGGACAGAGCAGCGTTGCGCAGTCTTCGGTAGGTGATGACTATCAACAGTATGGAGAGGGGCAAGCAAGCGATTGCAGCCAACCATTCCGGTGTTCCGGTAAGTCGCGCGGCCAAAAGCAACCCATAAACGACTACGATTAGCAGAATTGACACAACTCTGTAGCGAGGGAGTTCCGAAAGCGTTTGAAGCGTCAGGGCCATGAAGAAGTAGTATAGCACGCCATGTCTGCATTCCACCCCATTTCCGGACATATCACACGCGTAATTCTCAGCCGAGAAGCTGCCGATCAGTTCTAGAAATCTATCCGCGCGGCCCGGTTCAGGGAACGAGCGGGCCGCAGGCGCCCATGGGCGGCTCTTGCGACTGTTCCATCTGCATCTGGCGCAGTTTCTGCTCCGAAACGAAATTGATGATTTCAATGTCGAAGACCAGCACGGCATTCTTGGGAATCGCCTGTTCGCCGGTACGCGGATCGGCCATGCCTTCCTCGCCATAGCCAAGCTCGGGCGGGATCCACATGCGGTATTTGCCGCCACAGCTGCCGCGCATCAGGCCTTCAGCGAAACCGGGTACGGGTGCGCCCGGCCCGGGGGTCAGCGGAAACACCTGGCGCTCGCTTGAATCGAACACCTCGCCATCGGTGAAGCTGCCGGTATATTTTGCGAGGACGAGATCGCCCTGCCCCGGCGATGTGCCATTGCCCTTGGCCAGTTCCTTGAACTGCAGCCCGGTCTCGGTCGTCACCACGCCATCTTCACCGGCATTGCCCGCCAGGAACGAGGCAGCGGATTGCGGAACACCGGCCATGCCTGCCCAGGCGGCACCACCGGCAAGCGCGACGGCCAGCCCGACGCCCAGCCACAATTTGGTGAGCGAACCTTTTTCGATCGGCAGGATGGGAACGCGAGTAACGGACATGGCACCTCTCCACATTCGGGCAGCGGCATCACAATCCGTCAAAAATTCTGGTGCAACGCCGCCTGAAACGAATCGGGCCCGACAAGCGGGCCCGTCTCAAGCGTCTGCTATAACGGCCTTATTTGATGCCGTCACGCTCCATGCGCTTGCGCTCCAGCTTGCGGGCACGACGCACCGCAGCAGCCTTTTCGCGGGCGCGCTTTTCAGACGGCTTTTCATAGTGACGGCGCAGCTTCATTTCACGATACACCCCTTCACGCTGCAGCTTCTTCTTGAGCGCGCGCAGGGCCTGGTCGACATTGTTATCGCGTACCATGATTTGCATAAGTCTGAACAACTCCAGTCACTTGGATGGCATTGCACACCATATCGGCAGTCCCGCTATCGGGCGGATCAACCGTCTGCAAAGCCGTATTATTGGGCCAAAAACAAACAGCCGCGCGCCCATGGGGCCGCAGCCTTCGCGCCGCCGTTACCAACAAGCACCGCGCATTTCAAGCATTTTCAGCAGGAAATTAACCGATTTGCGGACCACTCACGCCCGCCCGATCACGCTCCGCCCGGCGCATTGCCTGCCACGGGATGAACCTGCATCGCGATCCGCCCCTCGGCCAGTTCGCCAAGGCGGCGCGCAAAGGCAATCGACTCCGGGACTGCAAAATGCGCCTTGAGCGCGGCATCGTCCTGCCAGAACTCCAGATAGACGAGCCGGTCGTCGTCCTCGCAATCGACATGGACACTATGCGCTATGCAGCCCGGCTCGCCCCGCGAACGGACCGAATGGGCTATGCTGATGGCGGTCATTTCGGCGCGTGTCTCATCGCACATCACCGCTGATCCTGTTACGATAATCATGCTGTCCTCCCCTCTTCGCCGGTCATAGCGCGAGGGGCAGCGTTGGGCCAGCGGTCAGGCGCTGCGGGCAAAGGCGAACAGTTCGTCCATGCATTTGGAGAGACGGTGCCGCGCCTTGGGCGTGAGCGACAGGTTCGAGCGGCGCCGGTCAAGCTGGTCGGCCCGCCTCTCGATCAGGCGCAACTCCTCCAGCCGTTCGATCCAGCGCAGCGCTGTCGTACGGGGCACCGACGCGGCCAGGCAGGCACTGGAAATCGAAATCTGCCGTCCGTCCAGTTCAGCCGCATAAAGATCGACCAATATGTCCCAGGCTGGATCGAAGAAAATATCCTCCGAAAAATGCCCGTTGCGGTTGCGCCTGATCTTCAGATAGCGGCGCAGGACCATAAGATCTGCATCAGCCATGTTCATTACTCTTTTTCGGTGCGTGAACGGCAAAAGCACGGCCAGTCAGGCGGGCTTTTCGAACATTCCGCTCTGCTGTGCGTTGCGATCCAGCGTCACGCCGATGACCATCGAGAATATCAGCGGAACGATCCAGAAAGTACTCATCGCATAATAGATTTTCGGTGTTACGCTGGGTCCGAGCATGGTCGCCAAATGCGTCAGCACAGTGAGCACTTGGAAGGCTGCAGCCCATATCGGCCAATATCTGCGACTGTTCAGAGCCACAATGAAAATGCCGACAAGATAGGCTGTGTCGACAGCTGCAACTGCAAATTGCGTGTCCGACCAGGTGCGATCCACTCGGTTGGCCGGAACAGTCAATATAACGGCAACCAGCAACAGCATGCTGCCCCATCGACCATCCCGGCCGCCAAAAACTGCCGCATAGCCGCAAGCGAGCAAAGTCAAGATCCAGAAAAGCTGTACCATCGCCTATGCCAACCATTGCCTGCGAGTTTCAACGTAACGGCCAATGACAATCTGTCAGGCCAGCACCGATTCTGGAATACCGGAACCGACAACTGTTTCAGAGACCCTCTTCTCTCCCGAAGTGAACACTTCTTCGACCTCGTCAGGACAACCCATAGCCATGGGCGCCTGGTTGCTGCGCCGCTTGATCGAGGTGAGATGACCGATGGCACGGGCCATGTCGGCGCGTGCTTCGAGCAGATGCGCAGAACTGTTCTGCATGGCCTTCAGCACATGATTGGTGTCGCGCACGGGGAGCTTCGATGTGCTGATCGTCTCCAGCACCGACACCGCCAGCCGGGCGTTGCGCAGCAGGGCTTCGTCATAGCCGCTGATGGTATGCTGGGTATCATTGGCGATGACACGGGTTGCAGATTCGCTGATTTTGAACATAACTTTCTCCTTCGCACCTTTCGGCACGTTGCTGGGGGTTTGTTATTTTTTGAACGATCCGGCTTAGCTGAACGTTCTAAGGACAGCCCGGATCAACAGCGCGATCCCTGTAAAGACAATAAGCGACAGGACCGCCACGCGAATAATCGCTTCACTTTTGCCTATCGCACTCAGGTCATTTTCGCGCCCTCCCAAAGGTGGGGGAAGAAGCATTCGAAGCAGGAAACCGAGCCAGCCTGAACGTTCGTCCCTTTCTACCGTGGACACTCCGAACATGCCGGTATCACTGGATGGAACAAGCCCTGCCGGCTTGAGTTCAAATTGTTTGAACCCCTGATTTTTCTCGATTTTCGCGAATTTCCGGGCTGCATCGCGCCTGTTGGTGGCGGCGAGTATAGTGCTTGCCTTGTGCAGATACTGGTCGACCGTCATCGGAGACAGGTCGAGTTCCAATGCAATTTCCTTCGAGGTCAGGCCTTTTGTGACCAGCCTGAGGCAACTCTTCTGCGCTTCAGTCAATGATTCGACCGGGTCTGACAAAGCCCCTACTCCCTGTACACCGGTAACTATATGTCCAAAACTGACCAGAATGAAGCACAAATATAAGTAAAGTCCGCAAAAAATGTCATGTCGTGGGACAAATCCGGCTCACATTCAATTCGGTTTTGCCGCGCGGTTAACCAGAACCGCCAACCGCAATTGCTCCACGGCAGCGGGATTGATTGAAAATGGTTGTTTACTCGTGCGATAAGCGCTGACATCCGGCACCATAGTCGCAGACACAATTCGCAAGGACAGGAGAGAAATCATGGCTACCCAGTTGAGGCCCGGCAGCAATATGAGCGCGAAAGAGCACAAGGTCCGCCAGGAACTGGCTGCCTGTTACCGTATCTTTGCGATGCTGGGCTGGTCCGAATCGATCTACAACCACATCACGGTCAAGGTCCCGGGCGAGGAAGGTGCATTCCTGATCAATCCGTTCGGCCTGCATTTCAGCGAGGTGACCGCGTCCAACCTGGTCAAGATCGACATTGACGGCAACAAGCTGGATGACAGCCCCTATCCGGTGAACCAGGCAGGCTTTGTCCAGCACAGCATGTTCCACCGCGAATTGCCCGACGCGCATGCGATCATCCACACCCATACCACGGCCACCATGGCGGTATGCGCGCTTGAGGGCGGCCTGCAGCCGGTCAATTTCTATGCCTGCAACTTTATCGGGCGGATCGGCTATCATGACTTCGAAGGCGTCACGGTGCGTTCGGAAGAAGGCGTCCGGCTGCGTGAAAATCTGGGCGATCACCGCATCCTGATGCTCAAGAACCATGGGCCGGTGGTCATTGCGCCGACACTGCCCGTCGCCTTTGTGCAATATTGGGCGCTGCAGCGGGCCTGCGAAATCCAGCTGGCCACCATGTCCATGGGCAAGCCGATCACCATTTCCGATGACGTAATCACCGTGCACCAGCGCGATATCAGCCAGGTCAAGGCCGGGGTGGAACCGGGCCGGGCAGATTTTGATGCGCATGTTCGCATGGTCGACAAGATCGATCCGAGCTGGCGCGACTGATAACAGCCTGCCTGCGCCGCCCCCTGCATTACGGAACCGCCGGTCATGACCAAATTCACCGTTAACGACCGGCCGGTTCAGTATCGCATGGCCCCCGATACACCGCTGCTATGGGCGCTGCGCGATGCGTCCAATCTCACCGGCACGAAATATGGCTGTGGCAACGGCGATTGCGGCGCGTGCATGGTCGAAATCGACGGCGAGGCGATCCGGTCCTGCCTCGTCACCATCGCGGAGGTCGAGGGCCGTTTTGTCACCACGATCGAGGCGCTGAGCCGGGACCGCAGCCATCCCGTTCAGCAAGCCTTTGTCGCCGAACAGGCAGTTCAGTGCGGTTTCTGCACACCCGGCATGGTCATGGCGGCGGCGGTGCTGCTCAAGAAAAACAGCAATCCCAGCGACAGGGAAATCGACGAAGCCATACAGAATCTGTGCCGGTGCGGCACCTATCCCAGGGTCCGCGCGGCCATAAAGCGCGCTGGCCGGGTGATCCGCCGCGAAGAACGGATTGCCGCCGCCCCGCCGCCGGGCATCACGCCGGAAGATGCGGCAAAGGCCGTGCCAGCACTGGTCGCGCCACCGGAAGAATAGACTGGCCTCACACCAAGAAATTGCGCTTCAGCCAGGCAGGTCTGGCTAGCCTCGCCTATAAAAGGCTGGGCCAGAGTGCAGCCAGGAACGCTCCGATGCTGGCGATCACGATACCGCCACCGACAATCCGCGAGCCATGCAGCCGGGTCCAGAGCAGGAATCCGGTCAGGCTCATGGTGATGAGCGCACCGGCGATGGTGTCGATCAGCAGGATCCAGGCGATACCGACGCCCGATCCCTTGTGCAGATTCTTGATGAAACCAAGGAAATTCTGGCTTTCCTGTTTTACAGATACGCTGGCGGAACCGGCGACATGCTCCACCGTCACCTTGCCATTGGGATGATTGAAACCGAGTTCGATCTTCTCCGCTTCCTCATGTTCCTTGCCCAGAAAGGCCTTGCGCGCTTCGTCGCCAGCCTTTTCGCGCCCCGCACCGCCATTGCGGCGCTCGCCCCCCTTGCCTTCGCCCGGACCGCCGCGCGGGGGACGAGGCTCCGATGTCAGTCCCAGTTCGTCCTTCGCCCATTTGCCCAGCGCGTCGGCATCGCCAATCGATCCGGCCAGAACGGCAATGTCCATCGCGCTGACCTCGACCGGTTCGCCGGTGTCGATCTTCATCTGCGAACGATGGTTGAGGAAGAAGCCGCTGGTGCCGAGCAGCAGAAAGATCATCGCGCCCCAGAATCCGGTCCAGGCATGGGTGCGTTTCAACCAGCGCAGCACCACCGGACGCTGCCATGTGCGGGGCAGAAACAGCAGCCCCGACTGGTTGAAGAGAAATTTGCTCATAGATCGGTCCATTTGCGCAAAAGGTTGTGAAAGGTGGAGGTGAGGCCCAGCACGGCGGGATGCTTGTCCCCCATTTCCGCGCGGGCAAGCGTGATCGACTGGTCAAAGCGATAGAGCAGGGCGCGGTCGCCATCATCGCGCACCATGGATTGCGTCCAGAAAAATGCTGCGACCCGGCTGCCGCGCGTCACCGGTGTTACATGATGCAGGCTGTCGGCGGGATAGATCACCATGTCCCCGGCGGCGAGCTTGACCCGCTGGTCGCCATAATGATCCTCTATGACCAGTTCGCCGCCATCATATTCCTCAGGGTCGCTCAAAAAGAGCGTCGAGGAAACGTCGGTGCGGACCCTTTGCCGGGCGCTGCTGATATAGCGGATCGCATTGTCGACATGGCTGTCAAACCCCATCCCGCTATCATAGCGGTTGAACAGCGGCGGAAAAACGCGCAGCGGCAATGCAGCCGCATTGAAGATCGCATTCTGGCCGAGCTTCCTGAGGATGATCTCGCCCAGGTCACGCGCGACATCGCTGTCTTCGGCAATCTGCAGGTTGCGCTTGGCAAGCGCCGCCTGCTCGCCCGACGTGACATTGCCATCAACCCATTGCGCGGCATCCAGAACGGCACGGAAATGCGCCACTTCCGCGCTATCGAGCAGCTTTTCGACCCTGACCAGCATCGCTGTGCCTCCTCCTCCGGTTCAGAACTCCATGCCGAAGGATAGCACGAAGGAACGGCCCGCAGCAGGGACTACACGCCCGCCATTGACCTGCGCATAATAGAGCTTGTCGGTGAGGTTATTGCCATTCAGGGCAAGGCGGAAACGGTCGAAATTATAGGCAATCAGGCCATCGAGCACGACATAGGCGGGCGTCACCTGGTCATTTTGCGAACTGAGGAAGACCTTGGACTGATAGGTGAGGCCACCACCAATCTCCAGGCCCTTCAGGCTGCCCTGTTCGGCCTGATAATCACCCCAGAAGGACAGCGAATGTTCGGGGACGTAGCGCACCTGTTTGCCGATAGCGGCGGTATCGAGCACGCCCGCATTGGTGAAGGCCTCGCGAATTTCGCTGTCGATATAGGAATAGTTGAGGCTCAGCTGCAGTTCGGGGATCGGCGTGCCGCTTGCCGCAAATTCGAAACCGCGCAGCCGCTGTTTCGGCTCGGCCGAAGCCACCAGATCGTTGCTCAGCGGATCAACCTGCTTCGCATTGTCGCGATCTATCTGGTAGACCGCCGTCTGGACCAGCATGCGATTGCCAAACAGCGCAAATTTGAGACCGAGATCATAGGTCTTGGTCTTTTCGGGCGCGAGGTCCGACCGGCTGATGGCGTTGCCGGTATCGACTTCCTGGAGCGTACCGCCATTATTGACCGAATTGCCCTGGGGCACCGCTGAACTGCTGTAGGAGACATAGGCGCTGACGTCATCTGACGGCTCCCAGATCAGGGAAAGCTTGGGGCTCCACAGATCATCGATCACCTTGCGCTCAAAGGCACAGGTGGTGAACGTTCCCGTCGCGCCGTTGCATTCGGTGATCGCGCCACCGGTATTGGTCGAGGTCGCGATCTGCTCCTGCACCGATTTGAAATGCTGATAGCGCAGGCCCGCATTGACCGACAATGTATCGATCAGCCACAGGCGAACATCGACAAAGAAGGAAATGTCCGTAGCCCGGCTGTCACGGGTCTGATAGACCGTGCCGGGAATGACCGCGACGTCATTGGGCGACGGGTTGAAAATGTCGCGCACAACGGCGGCAGGCCGCAAATCATCTTCGCGGTCATTGGTCTGATAGGACAGATCCCATCCGATCAGGAACTCGCTGCGCATTCCGCCAATGGGGTTGTCGAACAGCGCGGTGGTGACATTCTGGATACCGCGCGTAATCTGGCGCTGTTCGCCGCGCACACTGGCGCTGACCGTCGGCACGGTCGCCGGGTCGCCATCGAGCAGGGCATCGCCACAGGCATCGTTGCATCCCGGAACCGTCTGGCGGAAGGCGCGCTCATAGGCGCCCAGTTTCAGGTCGCTTGCCAGTTCGATCGAAGGCGTCAGCTGATGGGTGAACCGAGCGGTCAGCGTATTGACGTTGGTATCGTCCCGGTCGCCGTCAAAACCATAGAAATTGCTTCGCGCAATGCCATATTCACTGGCCGGGCGCTCGACATCGGCAGTGTTGCTGGTCTGGATGACCGGAACGCCATAATCGGTGATCCGGTCCTCTTCCAGATGGAAGAACAGCAGGTCGAAAGTCGTATCCGTACCGATCCCGAAGCCGATGCTGGGCGCAAAGCCCCAGCGCTCCGCACCGACCCGGTCACGATCATCGACGTCATTCTTGTGGCCCAGCAGGTTGACGCGAATGCCGGTGGTCTCGTTCAGCCCGAAATTGAGATCGGCGGTGGCCCGGAAATAATCGGCGGTGCCGACGCCGCCGGCCAGCATATAGCGGTCTTCGGCCCGTGCCCGTTTCGACTGGGTATTGATCGCGCCACCGGCCACGCCGCGCCCCAGCGCGGTGGACGATGAACCCTTGAGCACCTGGACGCTTTCATAATTGAAGCTGTCGCGGGTGAAATTGCCGAAATCGCGCAGCCCATCGGTAAAAATATCATCGCGTGCGCTTTGTCCGCGGATCGAGAACTGGTCGCCATTGACTGTTCCGCCCTCGCCCACCTGGGTTGTGACCCCCGCTACGTTGCGAAGCGCATCGGCAAGCGTCGTCACCTGACGCTGTTGCAGGGTCTCTGGCGAGACGACGCTGATCGACTGGGGGACGTCGATCACGGGACCGCGCAGCGTGCCGATATCAATCTCTTCATTGCGGCCAATAACAAGAATCGGATCGCCATCCAGCTCGCCTGAAGCATCGTCAGCCACGGCAGCCTCCGAACCGGCATCCCCGGATGCGGCATGTGCCGTGAGCGGCATCGCCATCAACATGGCTGCGGCCAGCGAGCACGCTGGCTGAACGGCGGAACGATCCCGCTGGCTGATGGACATATAACCCCCTTATGCGATTGCGGATGACTCGCAATAGCGAGCCTTATTGGGTTGGCGAGCTATCGCGAATCGTTCTCAATAGCAAGCGCGATTTGGGTGAAATCGTCAAATTGTGAAATTGATCGTCCAGCGGCTCTCGCCTAAGCTCATGCCCGCAAATTGCAGATCGGAGACGAGCGGAAATGAAAGCCACCATCTGGCACAACCCCAATTGCGGCACCTCGCGCAAGACACTCGCCATTCTGGAGGAAACACCGGGCATTGACCTGACCGTCGTGGAATATCTCAAGACACCGCCCAGCCGCGACAAGCTTGTCCAGCTCTATGCCGATGCCGGAATCACCCCGCGCGAAGGGCTGCGCGTGCGCGGTTCACCTGCCGAAGAGCTGGGGCTGACCGCCGAAGATGCCAATCACGGCGCCATACTGGACGCCATGGTCCGCGAACCGATCCTGATCGAGCGCCCATTAGTTGAGACCGAAAAGGGCGTGCGCCTGTGCCGTCCCCAAGACACGGTCCGCGAAATCCTCTAAGGCCGGTCACAGCGACACAAAAAGGGAGTGGGGATAATGCTGAAGGCACTGAAATGGCTAGTCCTGCTGCTCATCCTCACAGTTGTCGTTATCGCCGCCTGGGGCTATGCTCCCGACCGCGATCCTGAGGAACTGCGCAAGGCCTATGGCGGCCCGCCATCGGTCATGCTGCCGCTTCCCGATGGACAGAAGGTGCATCTGCGCGATGAAGGACCGCGACAGGCTCCGGTGCTACTTCTCCTGCATGGCTCCAGCTCATCGCTGCACACCTGGCAAGGCTGGGCAGACGATCTGAAGCGCGATTATCGCGTCATCCGCTATGATCAGCCCGGCCATGGCCTGACAGGGCCGCAGGTGAAGGACGACTATAGCGCCAAATCCTTCAGCGACACCGCTGCCGCCGTGATGGAGCAGCTGGGCATTGATCGCTATGTGGTGGTCGGCAACTCGATGGGCGGCTGGGTCGCGTGGAACCATGCGCTGGCCTATCCTGACAGGGTCAGCGGGCTGGTGCTGGTCGACGCGGCGGGTGCGCCGGATTCCGCGCCGACCAACCTGCCGCTCGGCTTCCGGCTTGCCCAGTCGGAATGGGTGGGGCCGATGCTGCAATATTTCACACCGCGAACATTGGTGGCGCGAAGCGTGCGCCAGACCGTCGCGAACCCCGATGCGGTGAGCGATGCGCAGATTGATCGCTACTGGAACCTGCTGCTCTATCCCGGCAACCGCCATGCGACGCGGCTGCGCAACAAGGTACCAAGGGTTCCGGCAACGGCGGCACAAATGGCGGGCATAACAGCGCCAGCACTGGTGATGTGGGGGGCAAAGGATACGCTGATCCCGGTCAGCGCCGCCGACTGGTTTGCTGACAATCTGCCGCAGAGCAGCCGGACCATCTATCCCGACCTTGGCCATATCCCGATGGAGGAAGCGCCGGAACGCACCGTGCAGGATCTGCGGCAATGGCTGAGCGATGTGGGGCTCAATCAGCCCACCGGACCGGCGAGCGATGGCGCAGCATCGCAAACCGCCCCAGCCGGGGACAGCGCATCGGAATAAGTTGAACCGTAACATTCCGTGGCTAGGGTTCTGGATTGTCCATCAAATCTGGATCAGGACCACAGCACAGGAATGTCCGCCATGCGCACGATTGCAGTCTATAATCTGAAGGGCGGGGTGGGGAAAACGACCACAGCCGTCAATCTTGCATGGTCGGCCGTCAACAAGTCCTCGCGGCGCACCCTGCTCTGGGATCTCGATCCGCAGGGCGCATCCAGCCACCTGATCGGCAATGCCGAAACCGCCAAGGATGAGGCACGCTCGATCTTTTCGCGCGAAATCCGGGCAACGAAAATGACCCAGCCGTCAACGGTGGACGGACTTGACCTGCTCGCCGCCGATCAGTCGCTGCGCGATCTGGACCATCTGCTGTTCAATCTGGGCAAGGGCAAGCGCCTCAAGAAACTGCTGGAAGGACTGGCCAGGAAATATGACCGGGTGATCCTCGACTGTCCGCCCGGCCTCAATGAAACCGCAGACCAGGTGCTGCGGGCAGCCGACCTGGTCATCGTGCCGGTCATCCCCTCCCCGCTTTCGCAACGCGCGCTGACCGAAGTGCGCGACTATATCGACCGGCAAAAGGGAAGCCACGCCCCGATCCTGCCGATCTACACCATGGTCGACCGCCGCCGCGCCCTGCACAAACAGGCGCTGGCCCGCCATCCCGAATGGCCGGTCATCCCGATGGCCAGCGCGGTTGAGCGCATGGCGGAGGAACGCAAGCCGCTGGGTGCATTCGACCCCAAATGCCCGGCCGGGCAAGCCTATGCGCGGCTATGGTCGGGGATCGAGAAGAAGCTGGCGAAACTGGACTAAAACGGAAGCGGGCTGCGCGCGAAAATCAGCGCGCTGCAACACAATATGCACAGCATGATCCGCACGGCATCCATGGCCGTGTTCTGCGACTCCATCGTCATGCGCTGGGCTATGGCTTTGCTCATGATGCCATGATCGCGGCATGATCTTAAAAAAAGGCTAATTGCCGCCAATTGGCAACATGCCCAAGAAAACTGGGCACAACCACAATCCATGGTGGCATCGCCCGCGCCCCTCGCCTAGATAGCGCCCATCCGATTCTCATGCCCGCGCTGCAAATTGGCGGGCACGACCAAAGGACATGACCGCATCATGAAGATCGCCATCGCATCCGATCATGCCGCCATCGAGCTGAAGGCGCTGTTGCGCGACTGGCTGATCGACAATGGCCATGAGGTCGCCGATCTTGGCCCGGAAACCGGCGAAAGCGTCGACTATCCGGATTATGGCGCGTTGCTCGCCAGCGTCGTCGCCGATGGCTCCGCCGAACGCGGCGTTGCACTGTGCGGATCGGGCATCGGCATTTCCATGGCCGTCAACCGCAACCCCGCCTGTCGCTGCGCGCTCGTATCCGAACCCCTGTCGGCCAGCCTGTCGCGCGAACATAATGACGCCAATGTCATCGCCATGGGCGCGCGCCTGACCGGGCCGGACATGGCGAAGGCCTGCCTCACCGCCTTTCTGACCACCCAATTTGCAGGCGGCCGCCACCAGCGCCGCGTCGACAAACTCTCCGCCGCGCCTGCGCCGGCCCTGTAAGGAGCTTATTCCATGACCAGCCCATCGCTTTCCTCCATCCGCTCCGAAGGATTTTTCAGCGACAGCGTCGCCGTTTCCGATCCTGATGTTGCCGCCGCAATCGGCAAGGAACTGCGCCGCGAAAAGAAGCAGATTGAGCTGATCGCTTCGGAAAACATCGTTTCGCGCGCCGTGCTGGAGGCACAGGGCTCCGTCTTCACCAACAAATATGCCGAGGGTTATCCCGGTCGCCGCTATTATCAGGGCTGTGCCCCATCCGATGATGTCGAGCAGCTGGCCATCGAGCGGGCCTGCAAATTGTTCGATTGCAGCTATGCCAACGTCCAGCCGCATTCGGGTGCGCAGGCCAATGGCGCGGTGCTGCTGGCCCTCGTTCAGCCGGGCGACACCATTTTGGGCATGAGCCTTGATGCCGGTGGCCATCTCACCCATGGTGCGAAGCCTGCCCTTTCCGGCAAATGGTTCAACGCCGTGCAATATGGCGTGCGCGCCGATACCCATCTCATCGATTTTGACGAGGTCGAGGCGCTGGCGCTGGAGCACAAGCCAAAGCTGATCATTGCGGGCGGATCAGCCTATCCCCGCCATATCGATTTTGCCCGTTTCCGCGAGATCGCCGACAAGGTTGGCGCCTATTTCCAGGTGGACATGGCGCATTTCGCAGGTCTGGTGGCGGCGGGACTGCACCCCTCGCCCTTCCCCCATGCCCATGTCGCCACCACCACCACGCACAAGACATTGCGCGGTCCGCGCGGCGGCATGATCCTGGCCCAGGACGAGGCGCTCGGGAAGAAGTTCAACTCCGCCGTATTCCCCGGCCTGCAGGGCGGTCCGCTGATGCATGTCATCGCCGCCAAGGCTGTCGCCTTTGGCGAGGCTCTGCGCCCCGAATTCCGCAGCTATTCGCAAGCCGTGATCGACAATGCCAAGGCACTCGCCAGCCGCCTGAAGGAGCGCGGTGCCGATCTGGTTGCGGGCGGCACCGATACCCATGTCGCGCTGATCGACCTGAGGCCGCTTGGCGTTACCGGCAAGGATGCCGATGAAGCGCTGGAGCGTGCGGGCATCACCTGCAACAAGAACGGCATCCCGTTTGACCCGCTGCCGCCGATGAAGACCAGCGGCATCCGCGTCGGCTCCCCTGCAGGCACGACGCGCGGCTTTGGCATTGCCGAATTTCGCGCCATTGGCGACATGATCGCGGACGTGCTGGAGGGCCTCAGGACCAAAGGCGAGGAAGGCGATCCCGCCATTGAAGCCGATGTCCGCGCCAGGGTCGAGGCGCTGTGCGACCGTTTCCCGATTTACCCGGAGTCGTGATTTGCGCTGCCCCTTTTGCGCCCATGAAAACAGCCAGGTAAAGGACAGCCGGCCAACTGAAGATGGTGCGGCCATTCGCCGCCGTCGCCAGTGCGAGAGCTGTGGCGCGCGCTTCACGACATTCGAGCGTATCCAGCTGCGCGACATCATGGTCGTGAAGAGCGAGAAACGCCGCGAGCCGTTTAATCGCGCCAAGATCGAGAAATCGGTCGAACTGGCATGCCGCAAGCGGGGTATCGAGCAGGAGCGGATCGACCAGCTGGTCTCCGGCATCCAGCGCCAGGTGGAAACATCGGGCGAAAGTGAAATACCCTCAAGCGAGATCGGCGAAATGGTGATGCAGGGTCTTCAGGCAATCGACAGCGTCGCCTATATCCGATTCGCCAGCGTCTATCGGGATTTCACCGAGGCCCGCGATTTCGAGGAACTGGCGAGCAGCATCAAGGATGCCGAAAGCGCGTGACGGGCTGTTTGGCAATCACCGTTCGTCCTGAACAGGCGTCTGGACGGGCCAGGCGACTGCTCGCGACGAACGGTTAGAAAATTGGCACTCCCGCCCATAATCATTCTGGTGCGTCCGCAGCTTGGCGAAAATATCGGCAAGGCCGCGCGGGCCATGCTGAATTTCGGGCTGGATGAGATGCGGCTTGTGGCCCCGCGCGACGGCTGGCCCAATCCATCCGCCGGTCCGGCGGCATCGGGCGCGGACAAGGTGCTGGAACAGGCGCGACTGTTTGACAGCGTCGCCGATGCCGTGGCGGACTGCAATCATGTCTATGCAACCACGGTGCGCAAGCGTGGCGTCACCAAGCCGGTTGTCACCCCCGAACAGGCCGCAGCCGGAATTGCCCGGACCAGCGGGCGCAGCGCAATCCTGTTCGGGCCGGAACGATCTGGGCTGGAAACCGATGATGTCGCAAGAGCGCAGACCATCATAACGGTCCCTATCAATCCCGAATTCGGATCGCTGAACCTTGCCCAGGCCGTGATCCTGATGGCCTATGAATGGTCCAGGACAGAAACCGCCGACGGACTTGCCTCACCGCCAAAGGTGGATCTTGATCCTCCCGCGCCGCAGGAGGAACTGGATGGCATGATCGGGCAGTTGTTCGCGATGCTGGAGCCCAAGCGCTATTTCTTCCCGGAAGATCGTGTAGCGGCAACCCAGCGGACGCTCCGCAATCTGCTGACCAAGCCGGGCTGGGACAGCAATGAAGTGCGCACGCTGCGCGGCGTGCTCAGCGCCCTGTCAAAACCGCCGCGCGATTCATAGGCTCGTCAGGACTCGCCGTCCTCGCGCAGCAAGCGCCAGCGCTCTTGTTCAAAGGCAATCGAGGCCTCGACAAGGCGATCCCAGAAATCCGTCACGAGACCGACGGGAATGCCCTTTTCAAGGGCCGCTGTCCGGGCATTGGCGATAACCTCGGCCTTGCGCTCCTCATCGCGAACCATCCCGAATTCCGGCTTGATCCGGGCCGCCGCCTCCATATAGCCAAAGCGCAGCGCGAGCATTTCAATGAGCCGGGCGTCGAGCGCATCCACACCGGCGCGGACATCGGCCATGGTCTCGCAATCGGTGGGCGGTTTGATCGTGCTGGACATTGCGCGTTCCTATTGCCGGAACCGCCCGATGTCGAGCCAAACAACCGACGCCCCGCCAGGGTTGACTTTGCCAGCGACGCGCGCCATAGGCGCCGCTTCGCAATTGGCCCCGCACCCCGGTGAAGTGGTGGCCGCATGGTGCAAATCCGGCATCATGGTGCGGCTCCGGGACATTTGGATAACAGCAAATTGGAGAATGACGCGTGTCGAAACGTCAAAGTTCAAAGTATAAACTTGATCGCCGCATGGGCGAAAATATCTGGGGCCGTCCCAAATCCCCCGTCAATCGCCGCGAATATGGCCCCGGCCAGCACGGACAGCGCCGCAAGGGCAAGCTTTCCGATTTCGGCATTCAGCTGCGCGCCAAGCAGAAGCTGAAGGGCTATTATGGCGACGTTACCGAAAAGCAGTTCAAGCGCGCCTATACCGAAGCCAGCAAGATGAAGGGCGATACCAGCCAGAACCTTATCGGCCTGCTCGAACAGCGTCTGGACATGGTCGTCTATCGCGCCAAGTTCGCGCCAACCATCTTCTCGGCCCGCCAGATCGTCAACCACGGCCACATCTATGTGAACGGCACCAAGTGCAACATCGCATCGCGGCGCGTGCGCCCCGGCGACGTTGTTTCACTGGGCAAGAAGGCGCAGGAAATGGCGCTGGTGATCGAAGCGCAGAGCCTGGCCGAGCGCGACATTCCCGATTATGTCGCCCCCGATGGTACCGACAAGATTACTTTCACCCGCGTCCCGACGCTGGATGAAGTGCCCTATCCGGTGAAGATGGAACCCAATCTGGTCGTCGAATTCTACTCGCGCTGACGGGCTCTGCTTCATGCAAGAAAAAGGCGGCCATTGGCCGCCTTTTTTGTGTCAGCAAATGTCGCGCCTATCCGACACTCTCGCCGATATTGTCATGGAAAAACAATGCCTGGCTGATTGCAGCACGCACCGTGTTGCGATGGAAAGGCTTGGTAATCAGAAATGCCGGTTCGGGCCGCTCGCCGGTCAGCAAGCGCTCCGGAAAGGCTGTGATGAAGATGACCGGCACGTCCAGATCGCCCAGAATATCGGCGACTGCATCGATCCCAGAACTGTTATCGGCCAGCTGGATATCCGCCAGCACCAGCCCCGGCCTGTCGCGCCGGGCCTGTTCCACCGCTTCGTCACGGGTGACGGCTATCCCGGTGACTTCATGGCCAAGGTCTTTCACGATGGTCTCGATATCCATCGCGATGATCGGTTCATCCTCGATAATCAGCACGCTCGCCCGGATCTGCTGATCAATGTCGGACAGCGCCTGGCTGACCAGCTCAGCCACTTCGCTCTCTGAAAGGTCCATCAGATAGGCCGCATCGGCCTGCGAAAATCCTTCCAGCGAGGTCAGCAGCAGCGCCTGGCGCGAAAGCGGCGGAATGCGCCGCAGCCGCTCATTGGTGACGATCTGCCGCTCATCATCACCGGTATCGGGATAGGCATCGAAGCTGTCGGCATCCATGGTATCCTCGTGCGAGGACGACCAGATCGCCTGAAATACGCGATAAAGCTCCAGCCGGGCATCGACGCTGGTGGAGAACATCTCCGGTGCGGCAACAATGGCCTCCAGCGCCGCCTTCACATAGGCATCGCCGTGATGCTGATCCCCCGAAAGCGCCCGCGCATATCGGCGCAATAGCGGCAAGTGCGGCGCAACAATCTGGCCGAGCGACATATTCTGCATCTCCTGCTGGCGGAGCCCAATGTCTATTGGCCCGCCGTCGCACTGTCAAAAGGCATATGGCAAAAGGCGTATGAAAATGATTGCGATTTTTACCAAGCCCGTCTTCTCTCCGGAACAAAATGCGCAAATGGGGGTTTTGTTCCATGACGACCGACATCAGGCGAGGAAGTTTCCACCCTTTCGCCAGACCTGTGTTGGCAAATCGGGGTTAGTAACGGGCATGAGCGGGCACCCTTGGCATCTGCGACCTGCCTTGCTAGACCAAGTGAAATTCTGCAGGGCGAACCGGGCGGCAAAGAGTGCATCGAGACGACGACAAGCGAGACAATCGCGCAGTACGCCGGAAGCTGCCGCCCTCTCCGGACGGGGCAGACCGCATCGGCATGAGCGACCAGTCAAAGCTGATAGGCGATGCGCTGCGGTCGGTTTATCGCCGCACGCTGGAGGAAGATATTCCCCAGGATTTCATGGACCTTCTCAAGAAGCTGAAATAGCGCGCCGATGACCGCATCGAAAGTGCCGTTTCATCGATTGCGCCAGCTTGTTACGCGCATGCCGATCAGCCTCAGGATGTTCCTGATCCTGTTGCTGGCATTGCTGCCGCTGGCGGTGATCGCCGCGCTCGCCGCACAGCAGCTTGAGAGCCAGGCGCAATCCGAACGCGCTAAACTGCTGCAGCAGAATGTTGATGACAGTGCCCAGCGCCTGCAGTCAAAGCTGGCGCTTGACATGGCGGCGGCCCGCAGCGCGGCAAACCGGATCGCTCTGGGCGAGGATGGTCCGGAAAGCTGCACCCAGTTGCGCAATACGCTTTCGGCGCGGCGCAGCAGCGTCGTCGCAATCATCGACGCTGCAGCCGATGGCAGCCAGCCCTGCATCATCGGCCCTGCAAATGCACAGGTGAGGGCGGCGATCAGGAATGCCGAGGCGCGCAATTCCAGCATTCTTGCCAATCCGCAAGGCGCCCTGTTCATCGTCAAGGGACGGGTGGCAATTGCCCAGGCAGCCTTGTTCTATCCCTCGGCAGACCTGTTTGAAATGGCCGATCCGGTCGAGGACATTCCCATCTCCCAGCTTGAACTGGGTCGGGAAGACAAGTCTCTGGCGCTGACCACCCTGCCCCGGCGCCTGATGGACCGGCTGGATTCGCTGATGACCGGCCAGGCCGATATCTATGGCTTGCGACTGATGCTGCGCTATGAGCGGGAGCGCAAGAGCTCTCCGCAATTCCTGTCACTGGTGCTGCCGTTCCTGACCGTCATTGCCGCCGCGCTGATCGGCTTCCTGGTCGTCAATCGCATGCTGATCGAACCGATGAGCCGGCTGCTCTACAAGATGCGCCGCTATGAAACCGGCCAGTTGCTGCCTCCGATGCGCCGCACCATGCTGAATGCCAGTGAGATCGAGGAGCTGGACAACGCCTTTCTGACCCTGACCGGTAAGGTCGCAACCGACAAGCAGGCCCTCGATGAAGGGCTGGAACAGCAAATCCGCCTGACCCGCGAAGTGCACCATCGCGTCAAGAACAACCTGCAGATCATCGCCAGCCTGATCAGCCTGCATGCGCGGACCGCCGACACGCCCGAGGCAGACCAGGCCTATTCGCGGATCAGGCGGCGAGTTGATGCCCTGTCGGTCGTCCACCGCAACCACTATGCCGAAACCGAACAGAGCCGCGGCATCGACCTGCGCGCGCTGGTGGGTGAACTCGCCGGAAGCTTCGAGGCAGGCCGCGACGATGACGAACCCGCCCAGTGCATATCCTTTTCCATAGAGAACATCTGCGTGGATCAGGATATCGGCGTGCCGATAGCCTTTCTGCTGACCGAAGTGCTCGACCTCGTCACCACGACCCGCCCCGGAACCGCGATCAGGATCATTGCAAAGCCGACCGACGAAGACCCCGACAAGATCCTGCTGATACTGGAATCCGAAGGCCTGAAGGACAATGCAGAGCTTGAGAGGCGATTGGCCGAAGGTATCGACCGGGTGCTGATCGGCCTCGCCCGACAGCTGCGGACGCCCTTTGAACGCGATCTGGAGGGCGGGCGGATGTGCATCACCATCCCGCGCTTCAAGGCCTGTGGCTAATCCCGGCCGGCGCGATATTCCGCGAGGAAACCGGTAGCGAAGTCGGCCAGCCCACCCCGTGCGATAGCCTCTCGCATATTGGCCATAAGGTCCTGATAAAAATGCAGGTTATGCTCGGTCATGAGCATCGCGCCCAGTATTTCGCCAGCGCGGACAAGGTGATGCAGATAGGCGCGCGAAAAGCGGCTGCAGGCCGTGCACCGGCATGCGGCGTCCAGCGGAGACTGGTCTTCGGCAAAGCGGGCATTGCGGATATTCAGCGGGCCGGAGCGGGTAAAGGCCTGGCCATTGCGCCCCGAGCGCGAAGGCAGCACGCAATCGAACATATCGACTCCGCGCAGCACTGCGCCGACCAGGTCGTCGGGCTTGCCCACTCCCATCAGATAGCGCGGCCGATCCTCCGGCAGCTGTCCGGGCGCGTAGTCCAGCACGCCGAACATCGCCTCCTGCCCCTCGCCGACGGCCAGTCCGCCAATGGCATAGCCGTCAAAGCCGATATCGATCAGCTGTTGCGCCGACTGTCCGCGCAGCTGCTCATCAAGCGCGCCCTGCTGGATTCCGAACAGCGCGGCGCGGCCAGCATGCGCCTCGCCACTGTCAAACCCCTGTCGTGATCGCAGCGCCCAGCGCATCGACCGCTCCATGGAGCGCGCCGCTTCCTCCTGGCTGGCACCATTGGGCGTGCATTCGTCAAAGGCCATGACGATGTCGCTGTCCAGCAGGCGCTGTATCTCCATCGACCGCTCGGGCGTCAGCATGTGGCGCGAACCGTCAAGATGGCTGCGAAACTCGACGCCATCCTCGCTCATCCGGTTGAGCGCGGACAGGCTCATCACCTGATATCCGCCACTGTCGGTCAGGATAGGATGCGGCCAATCCATGAAGCTGTGCAGCCCGCCAAGCCGGGCCACCCGCTCCGCACCGGGGCGCAGCATGAGGTGATAAGTATTGCCCAGGATGATATCCGCACCCAGATCGCGAACCGCCTGCGGCTTCATCGCCTTCACCGTCGCAGCCGTCCCGACCGGCATGAAAGCAGGCGTGCGGATAGTGCCGCGCTGCATGGCGATCTCGCCAAGCCTCGCCTTTCCGTCGCGCGCCTTGATCGAAAAGGCGAATCTTGGGGCTGATTGTAACATTTCCCGCTGCTCTAGCGAATCCATTGGCACGGGCAAGGATTTGAACGACCGGGCCGGATTTGACCTGTCCGCCCCATTGTGCAACCAATTGCGTATGCGGGCTGCAGGGGGTGGCCCGTTCCGTGCTTTGGTGAAACAGCCAAAAGGAGATTTCCCCATGACCAATACCACCAAGCTGGGCGCGCTGGCCGCGTCGATTATTGCTGCTGCCTCGCTCGCCGCCTGTTCAAGCAATGAAGCGAGTGACGAAACTGCCGGAGCCGAGGAATCGGCAACCGAAACCACCGAAGTGGCCGCCAAGGAAAAATGCTTCGGCATCGCACTTGCGGGCAATAATGATTGCCAGGCTGGCCCCGGCACCAGCTGCGCCGGCACATCGACCGTCGACTATCAGGGCAATGCCTGGAAATATGTCGACAAGGGCGATTGTGAGCCGCAGGGCGGTTCGCTCGCCGAAGTCGCCGATAATGATCCGCCGGTCCCGACCGGAGCCTGATGCTGATCTGATCCGGAATTGATCCGGAATTAAGGGGTGGTCAACGATGATCGCCCCTTTTGCAATGCAATGCCTGAATAGAATCAGATCGAATTATTGCCTGGCAATTCGATACCAAATTCGTCGGCAATGGCTTCAGCGCGCACGCGCACCATCGCATCGTCCAGCCCCTGCCCGGCCAGCTGCTCCAGAGCGGCGCTCGCCTGGTCATCGCCCAGCGCCTCGGCAACCAGCATCCAGCTCGTGGCTTCGCCGAGATCCGGCTTCACGCCCTCACCCATCGCAAACTGAACGCCGATCCCGTAAAATCCGTGAGCCTCGCCCAGCGATGCCGCCTTGAGATAGCATTTCAGCGCCTGTTCGAAGTCCTGCGCCGCACCGCGACCGGTGGCGAACATCACGCCCAGGCTGGCCCAGGCCGGACCGTGGCCCTGATTTGCCGCAGCGGCAAACCATTCAAATGCCTCATCGGGCTGCGCGCCATCGACACCGCGGCCTTCGTCCAGCATCACGCCCAGACGCCATTGCGCACGCGGCAGGCCGGCCAATGCGGCGCGACGGTAGAGCGTGACGGCCCGCACGGCATCGCGCCGGACCACCGTCCCGGTCTCGTAATACCAGGCCAGCGCCTCGTCTCCGGCAGCATCGCCCGACCGGGATTGCGCCGCCGCGCGGTCAAATGCCGAGGCGTCAGACGATGCACGGGACAGGATCGCACTGTTCTCAACCGGTGCAGCAGCCATCAGAGCCGGGGCAAGAATCGCCAGAAAAGCGTGTTTTTTCAAGGAAATGCGTCCCCGGACTGGTTGGCGGAGACCAGCCTGCCCCGCCATGATCCGGCTCAGCCGGATGTTCGCTCGGGCAGCAACAGGCTCGAATCGCCATAGGAATAAAATCGATAGGCGCTGCGAATTGCATGCGAATATGCAAGTTTCATGACATCGATACCCATCAGCGCACTGACCAGCATGAACAATGTAGAGCGCGGCAAATGGAAATTCGTCATCAGCCCGTCAATGCCGCGAAAGCGATAGCCGGGGGTGATGAATATGTCGGTATCACCCGCAAAGGGGCGGACAATGCCATCCTCACCGGTAGCAGTCTCGATCAGGCGAAGCACGGTGGTGCCGACCGCGATCACCCGCCCGCCCGCCGCGCGCACGGCGTTCAGGCGGTCCGCCGTTGCCGCATCGATGCTCCCCCATTCGGAGTGCATGATGTGCGCTCCGGTATCCTCAACCTTGACTGGCAGGAAGGTTCCCGCCCCGACATGCAGGGTCAGCATGGCGTGCCCGATCCCGGCCGCAGCCAGTTCGCCCATCAGCCGGTCGGTAAAATGCAGCGCGGCAGTGGGAGCGGCGACCGCGCCGTCACGCGCGGCAAAGCGTGTCTGATAGTCCTGCCGGTCGCGTGCATCGGTAGGCCGCTTGCTGGCAATATAAGGGGGCAGCGGCATTTGCCCTGCCCTTTCGAGCAGCAGCTCGACCGGCTCGTTGCCCTGAAAGCAAAGTGTAAAACTGCCGTCATCGCCCTGCGTCTCGGCAAGCGCATGCACGTCCGCGCCAAAATCGATAATATCGCCAGGCTTCAGCCGCTTGGCATTGCGGATAAAGGCCTGCCAGCGCCTGAGATCAATCCGCTTGTGCAGGGTCGCGCCAATACGGGCCTCGCCGCCGGCCCTGCGCCCTTCCAGCTGGGCCGGTATGACGCGCGTATCGTTGAAAACCAGAATGTCGCCAGGGCCCAGCAATCCGGGCAGGTCGCGGACATTGCGGTCGTATATCGCATCACCCGCAACCAGCAGCATCCGCGCGCTGTCACGCGGACTGGCGGGACGCAGCGCGATATTCTCGGCTGGCAGGTCAAAATCAAACATGTCGACACGCATAGCGCGCCCGCATAGCCGGGCCGGTCCGCTTTTGCCAGCAGGTTGCCGGTCCTGCCGGCAAGCGGCCCGATATTACTGGATCGGTGCGTTCAGATCGTCGAGAGAGATGACCTGGTCGGCCTGCGATGCATTTGCGGCATTGGCAGCGGCATAATTCGGCTCGGGCTTGTTCTGCGATTTCAGCGAAGCCTGCAGAATGCGGCTGGGCGCGGCAGGCGGCTCTCCGCGATTAATGGCATCGACAAACTGCATGCCCGAAATCACCCGTCCAAAATTGGTGTAATTATTATCCAGTGAAAAGCGCGGGTAAAAGACGATGAAGAACTGGCTGTTTGCACTGTTCGGGTCCTGCGCGCGCGCCATGGAGACGGTCCCGCGCAAATGCGGCCATTTGTTGAATTCGGCCGGAACATCGGCAAGCTCCGAACCGCCCGTCCCGGTGCCCGTCGGATCGCCGGTCTGCGCCATGAAACCCTCGATCACCCGGTGAAAGATGATGCCGTCGTAAAAGCCGCGCCGCGCCAGCGTCTTGATGCGCTCCACATGCTGGGGCGCGCGATCCGGGTAGAGCTGAATCGCAACCCGGCCGCCGGTCGAAAGGTCCAGATAGAGGACATTGTCGGGATCATTGGGGTCGATCGCAGGAGCTGGCTGATCGGCTGCGGGAGCACCGGCATCCTGGGCATTTGCGGCGACGCCGAAACTGACCAGCAGGAACAGCATGGCGGAACGGAACAGGGTACGGATCAAGATGCTTACCTCATCATGCGGGGCGGATCATCGGGGCATGATCCGGGATTTGTCGGGCCTTATAGAAAGCGCGGCTGTCGCTGTCATGAACCAACTTCAGTTTGCCGTCGGTTATTTTCTATCGCTTCGGCGCCCGTTCGGCGACGCGCGCCTCCACTTCCTGGCGCACCGCATCGGTCACGAACTTGTGGATGTCACCGTTGAAGATCGCGATTTCCTTCACCAGCCGCGAGGCGATGGGCTGAAGCGAAACATCGGCCATCAGGAACACCGTTTCGATGCGGTCGTTGAGCTGCTGGTTCATGCCCGCCATCTGATACTCATATTCGAAATCGGCCACAGCACGCAGGCCGCGCACGATCATGCTCGCCCCTTCGCGCTCGGCAAAGTCCATCAGCAGCGAGTTGAATGCGACGACATGGATTTCCGCATCGATCCCGGCCACTTCGCGGCGCACCATGTTCATCCGTTCCTCGACATCGAACATCGGATTCTTGGACGGATTGGTCGTGACACCGACAACCAGCCGGTCAACCAGCTTCGCGCCCCGGCGGATAATATCCATATGCCCCAGGGTAATCGGATCGAAAGTCCCCGGATAGACACCAATTCTCATGAAAACCCCCTGTGTCTTTATCTGTCACGCTCGACGATATAGCGGGCCAGCGCGCGGAGCAAATCTGCCTCTCGCCCATAGTCCTGCAAATGATCGATCGACTGCTCCACCAGGAAATGCGCCTGTTCGCGCGCACGCTCCACACCGAGCAGAGACAGGAATGTCTCCTTGCCCGCTGCCGCATCCTTGCCCAGCGCCTTGCCCGCCTTTTCCTCGTCACCCTCGACATCCAGCAAGTCGTCGGCGATCTGGAAGGCAAGGCCGATATCCCGGGCATAGCCGCGCAAATGGGTCCGCGCCTCGGGCGGAACATGCCCCAATATCGCCCCCATCTCGACCGACGCTGCAATCAGCGCGCCGGTCTTCAGCTGCTGAAGCCGGGTCACGGTGGGAAGGTCGAAACGCGCCTTCTCCGCCTCAAGGTCCATCATCTGCCCGCCCGCCATGCCCGATGGGCCGCTGGCCAGCGCCAGCGTCGCGATCAGTTCGGAACGGATGAACGCATCGGGATGCGACTGGTCATCGGCAAGTATCTCGAATGCCAGTGCATGCAGCGAATCGCCCGCCAGCACCGCCACCGCCTCGTCAAAGGCCTTGTGGACGGTCGGCTTGCCCCGGCGGACATCATCATCATCCATGCAGGGCAGGTCATCATGGATCAGCGAATAGACATGGATCGCCTCCACCGCCGTTCCGATCCGCACCGCCAGACGGCGCTCGACATTGAACATTTCCGCCGTCGCAGTCAGCAGCAAAGGACGAACCCGCTTGCCACCGCCAATGGCTGCATGGCGCATCGCCCGGTAAAGCGGCGCTCGCGGATCGTCCGGCACAGCCAGCAAGCCATCGAAACAGCCATCGACATCGCGGGCGATCGCCGCAAAGGCGAGGTCCAGCGACGGCGGATCGGCAGGCGCGTTCACCCCCGGTTATCCGGCGTCGAAAGCTTCGGTGCCAATGGCATTGCCATCGGCGCCAACCCTGATCTTCTCGATCCTTGCCTGCGCCGCGTCTAGCCGTTTCTGGCAATGCGCGCGCAGCCGGTCGCCACGGGCATAGAGGTCGATCGACTGGTCGAGCGGCACATCGCCATCCTCCAGCTTGCGGACAATCTCTTCCAGCTGCCTGAGCGCATCCTCGAAACTGAGGTCCGCCGCGATCCCGTCTTGCTCGTTCATGGCAGCAGCATTGCCGCCTGCCCCGCGCCGGGTCAAGCGATGGCCACAAAAATGCCTGTTTGCATGGTGGACCCAACGGCGCGATAGTCCGGCAAAACAACAGGAGGGGGACTCGCCATGTTCATCGGCCATTTTGCACCGGCCATGCTGGCCGCAACCTGTAACACCGAAAAGCAGGCTGGTCCGGGCCTTGGCACGCTGTTTGTCGCCGGGCAGTTGGTCGATTACGGCTTTTTTGCCTTCACCCTGATCGGCGTGGAACGGATGCGGATCGTGCCGGGCATGACGGCGATGAACCCGATGGACCTTTATCACATGCCCTGGACGCATTCGCTGGCCGGCAGCATCGGCTGGGCAGCGGGGTTTGCGCTGCTCGTCAGGCTGATCTGGCGGAACGTGAAAGGAGCGGCACTGGCCGGTCTGGTCGTCCTGTCCCACTGGTTTCTCGACCTGCTGGTCCACCGCCCGGACCTTACCCTGTTCGGCTCGCCTCCCAAATTGGGGCTGGGCCTTTGGAACTATCCGGCCATTGAAATACCGCTCGAACTGGCGCTGACGTTCGGCGCGCTGGCCTGGTATCTGCGCAAGACGCAGCTGCGGCCCGGCAAATCGGCCTTGCCCGGCTGGATATTGGCAGGAGCGCTGGCGCTGTTCGCCGCCATAGACTGGTTCGGGCCGAAACCGGCAGAATTTTCCATCGATATGCCGATCACCGCGCTTGCCGCTTATAGCGTTGCCGCCCTGCTCGCCGTCTGGCTGGGCCGCAGCCGCGAAATGCGCAGTCCCGGCCTGAAATAAGAATCTGACCCCCCATGCGGAGAACATCCATGACCAGCCAGTATATTGCCGCCTATGTCGTTGCCGCGCTGATTTTCGGCCTGCTCGATTTCCTGTGGCTCGGCAATATGGCCGCAAATCTCTATCGTCCGGTAATCGGAGAGATCATGGCCGATGAGTTCCGCAAGGGCCCGGCCTTCGCATTTTATGCAATCTACATGTTCGGCATCGTCTGGTTCGCGGTGCGCCCGGCGCTGGCCAGCGGCAACTGGAGCGATGCGCTGATCAACGGGGTGCTGTTCGGTGCCATCGCCTATGCAACCTTCGATCTGACCGCCCAGGCCGTGCTCAAGGTGTGGAGCACGAAGCTGAGCCTGATCGACATCGCATGGGGTGCTTTCGCAACGGGCACGGCCAGCACTCTGACGGCGGTCATCCTGCTGCGTTTCCTGCCGCGATAGAAAAATGGAGAGAGGGCGCATTTCCGCGCTGGCCTTCATCGCCATGGGTTACTAAAGCGTGGCGGCATGAGCACTACCAGCCCCGCCATCACCCCCGAAATCGTCGCCGAACATGGCCTGAAGCCGGATGAATATGACCGCATATTGAACGCGCTGGGCCGCGAGCCCAATCTCGTCGAGCTCGGCATATTCTCGGTCATGTGGTCAGAGCATTGCAGCTATAAATCGTCGCGCATCCATCTGAAGAAGCTGCCGACAACCGGGCCGCAGGTGATTTGCGGCCCTGGCGAGAATGCCGGTGTCATCGATATCGGCCCCGATGCCGATGGCAATCCGCTTGCCGCCATCTTCAAGATGGAGAGCCACAACCATCCAAGCTATATCGAGCCCTATCAGGGCGCAGCGACCGGGGTTGGCGGCATATTGCGCGATGTCTTCACCATGGGTGCTCGGCCCGTGGCCCTGATGAACGCGCTGCGATTCGGGCGCCCGGACCATCCCAAGATGAAGCATCTGGTAAAGGGCGTGGTCGCCGGGATTGGCGGATATGGCAATTGCGTGGGCGTGCCCACCATGGGCGGCGAGACCAATTTCGATCCGGCCTATGACGGCAATATTCTGGTCAACGCCATGGCCGTCGGCATCGCCCGGCAGGACAGGATTTTCTATTCGGCGGCATCGGGCGCGGGCAATTCCATCGTCTATGTGGGGTCGAAGACCGGACGCGACGGCATTCATGGCGCAACCATGGCCAGCGCCGAATTTGGCGAGGATAGCGAGGAAAAGCGCCCCACGGTGCAGGTCGGCGACCCGTTCACCGAAAAGCTGCTGATCGAGGCCTGTCTGGAACTGATGGCGTCCGATGCGATTGTCGCGATCCAGGATATGGGCGCGGCGGGGCTGACCTCGTCCAGCGTCGAAATGGCGAGCAAGGGCGGCGTCGGTATCGAGCTGAACCTCGACAATGTGCCGCAGCGCGAAACCGGTATGACCGCCTATGAGATGATGCTCTCCGAATCGCAGGAGCGCATGCTGATGGTGCTGAAGCCGGGCCGCGAGGATTTTGCCGAAGCGATTTTCCGCAAATGGGAGCTGGATTTCGCAGTCATTGGCGAAGTGACCGATACCGGCCATATGGTGCTGACCCACAAGGGCGAGACGGTGTGCGACATCCCGCTGGCGCCGCTGGCCGACGATGCGCCGAGCTATGACCGGCCGCATGTGGCAACCCCGCCCGCCGAACCGCTGGCCGGTATCCCGGAATGCACCGATATCGGCGGCGACCTGCTCCGGATGATGGCCTCGCCTGCCTTGGCCAGCCGTCGCTGGATCTGGGAGCAATATGACCACATGGTGATGGCCGATACGGTCCAGCGTCCGGGCGGCGATGCGGCCGTGGTGCGCATCCACGGCACGAACCGCGGCCTTGCCATCACCACCGATTGCACGCCGCGCTATTGCTATGCCGATCCCTATGAGGGCGGAAAACAGGCAATTGCCGAATGCTATCGCAATCTGGCGGCCGTCGGCGCCCGGCCGCTTGCCACCACCGATTGCATGAATTTCGGCAATCCCGAACGGCCCGAGATCATGGGGCAGTTTGTTGGCTGCATCGAAGGCATGGCAGAGGCGTGCAAGGCGCTCGACATGCCCATCGTCAGCGGCAATGTCAGCCTGTATAATGAGACGACCGGCCCCGATGGCGTGCCTCGCGCCATCCTGCCGACGCCTGCAATCGGCGCGGTCGGCCTGATCGACGATCTCGACCGGATGATGACCATGGGTCTGAACCGGGACGGCATGGGCGAGCTTTATCTGATCGGTCCATCGGCTGAGGGGCTGGATCAATCACTTTACGCAAAGATCATCGCCGGCCGGCATGACGGACGCGCGCCCCATGTTGACCTTGATGCGGAACTTGCCGCCGGTCAGGCGATCCGGCAGCTGATCGAAACGGGCATGGTTCAGGGCGTCCATGACATATCCGATGGCGGCCTGCTGGTCGCAGCATGCGAAATGGCCATGGCCAGCGATACTGGCCTGAACCTGGTCCTGCCCAACAACCTGCCACTGACCGCATTTCTGTTTGGTGAGGCGCAGGGCCGCTATCTCGTCTCGATCAAAAACCCTGTGCCGCTCGATCCGTTCTTCACGATCTGCAAGGATCATGGCGTTCGCTGCGAGCGGATCGGCTATTCCGGCGGCGATCGCATGGTCTCGATCGAGATCGAACAGGTCCGTCATGAAGAAATGGTCATGAAGGTGACACTCGACGAACTGCGCAGCGCGCATGAGAGCTTCTTCAAGGGCTGGATGCAGGACTGATGACCGCAGGCTATACGGGAACGCCGCTCGCCAAAAAGCTGAACCTCAAGGACGGCATGCGCGTGTGGTTCGCGGACATGCCGGAAAGCGTGCGCGCCGAAATTGACGAGGCTGGCTTCAACCTGTCGGTCGAGGACGTTCCGGGGAACGGACTGAATGCCGCGCACATATTCGTGACCGAGTGCGCGCGGATGGAGGAGCATCTCGACAATCTCCGGCGCCTGATCGATCCAGCCGGTTTCGTCTGGGTGAGCTGGCCCAAAAAGGCATCGCGGGTCGAAACCGATATTACCGAGGACACAATCCGCAAAATTGCCCTGCCCCGCGACTGGGTGGACATAAAGGTCTGCGCGATCGACGAAATCTGGTCTGGCCTGAAACTGGTAATCCGCAAGGAATTGCGCGGATAGGCCGTTAGAGTATTTTCAAGTCAGATGGATACATCTGACGACTCGGAAAATACGGGAAAACAAGAGCATAGAGCGCAGGTTTTGATTCAATCAAAACCGAACGCACTCTAGAACCCTTATCCTAGGCGGCGGCGAGCAGCTTGTAAGGATTCAGCCCGGCAGCGCGAAAAGCTTCGTGCGCGCGGCGATAATGAACAGGAGGCGTGATGTTGAGCATCCTGCGCGCCTCGGCCAGCGGCATTGCCAGCAGTTCCATTATGTTCATTTCCGATATGCGCGGACAGGCCCTGCCCTGCTTGCGCGCCTCGGCAATCGCCTTGAACACCGGCGCATCGCTGCGCACCTGCATCTTGAGGTTGAGACCGCCGGCATAGGCGATGAAGATATTGCCCGGCGCCGGATTCTGCCCATAGGTAAAGGCAAGCACACATTGTTCGCCCAGGGCATCGCGGCCATAGCCGGTCAGCACATGCAGCAGGTCATGCGTATCGCGCAGGCGGTTGCCATACCATTCGATCAGGTCATTGTGACGCTTGCGGCTGAACTTGTCATACTCGGCGACCAGACCGGCGGCGCTCAGCCCCTCGGACTCCATGAAATCGCAATAGGCATGCGCCAGCGAGCCGACTGGCATGGCGCGCAGCCGCGCATGATCGTCAAGCAGGTCCGGGAGACAGGGTTCGCTGGCGCGAATGGCCCGGCCCTTGGCACTGGTGACAAAAGCCTCTGCATCAGCGCGAAAACCGGGACGCGGCAAGCATTCAAAGATATGGAAAACCTGTTCGGTATCTTCCTTGTCACGGATCAGCTTGCGAAAATGGCTCAGCGCCTTGAACGGACGAAAACGCGGCTTCTGGCGATCCGGGCTGATAAACGGAATATCGGTCATTCGGCGGGCCTTATGCTGAATCGATGCGCTGAAGCGAACTGACACAATTGTAGATAGCAACAAAGCGATTTACCTACAAGAGTGTTAATAAGCACTTTCGATCTTTGCCATTGCCCTGTCTGTGGCCTATCGCATGCCATCATGAGCGAAATAGAAACCATCCCCTATGACTGGCTGCCTGACCTTGGAGATGACGAACGTCTGGCGGCGGTCAAGGCATTCCGCGACGCCATTGCGAGCCGTCGCACCTGTCGCCAGTTTGCCGCCGATCCCGTGCCCCGCGCCATCATTGAAACCGCTATCCTGGCTGCGGGAACCGCCCCCAATGGCGCGAACCATCAGCCCTGGCATTTTGCGGTGATTGGATCGGCAGCAAAGAAGCGCGCCATTCGCGAAGCAGCGGAAGCAGAAGAGCGCGCCTTTTACGAAGGCAAGGCCGGTCAGGAATGGCTGGAGGCGCTCGCCCCGCTCGGCACCGATGCGGACAAGCCCTATCTGGAGACCGCACCCTGGCTGATCGTGATATTCGGACAGCGCAAGGGCGGCCTTTACCCGGGCGAGCGGAAGCAGAACTATTATGTAACCGAAAGCGTCGGCATCGCCACCGGCCTGCTCATCACCGCATTGCATATGGCCGGGCTGGCAACGCTCACCCATACTCCCAATCCGATGAAGTTTCTCAACACGCTGTGCGACCGGCCTGATGATGAAAAGCCGGTGATGATCCTTGTTGTCGGAAAACCTGCGCCCGATGCGCGCATTCCCGTGCATGCGACGATCAAGAAATCGCTGAAAGACGTCTCATCCTGGCACTGAGCGGGAAGATTCTGCGGCTGGACGGCTACCACCCCAGCCGCTAGCATCACCAGCAGGGGAGACTGCCATGGCCAGCAAATCGCTTCGACAGGATCGCTATCTCAGCCTTGATACCGTGCGCGGCTTTGCCGTGATGGGCATATTGGCGATGAATATCGTCGCCTTTGCCATGCCCGTGCCCGCTTATATGAGCCCGGCAGCCTATGGCAGCGCGTTCGCCATTGACTGGGTGACCTGGGGTGTGAATTTCGTGCTGATCGACAGCAAGATGCGCGGCCTGTTCTCCATCCTGTTCGGCGCATCGACCATATTGGTGATCGAACGCGCGGAACGCGGCGGAAACTCCCCCGCGCGCAACCATTATGCGCGAATGGTCTGGCTGCTGGTCTTTGGCCTCCTCCATTTCTATTTCATCTGGTTCGGGGACATACTGGCGCTCTATGCCATGTGCGGGATGCTGCTCTATTTCTTCCGCAATCTGAGTGCGGCAGGCGCGCGCAACTGGGCAATATGCCTGCTGACCATCCAGTTGCTGATCATGGTGCTGGTTTTCTTCCAGTTTCAGGCAATGGAGGCCATGCTGGCCAGCGGTGCGGCCTCGCCCGAAGAGATCAAGGCGGCCAATGAAGCCATGCAGCAGATGCGCGGCGATTTCGGCCAGGATCCGGCGCGGGTACAAAGTGAACTCGCCATTTATGGCGGCGGCTATGCCGGGATATTGGCAGAACGCACCGGTCCGCTGGCCTGGACACCGCTGATCGGCTTTTTTGCTTCGGGCCTGGAAACGCTCGGGCTGATGCTGATCGGCATGGCACTCTATCGCAGCGGCATGCTGACCGGCCAGTGGAGCCTAGCAACCTATCGCCGCTGGTTCCTGATATGCTTCCTGATCGGCATTCCGCCACTGCTGGCGCTCGTATATTACCAATTCACCACCGGCTTCGACTATCTTGCCATATTCGGATCGTCCATTGCCTTTTCCATGCCGTTCGACGTCATCATGGCAATTGGATGGGCGGCGATCTTTGTCCATCTCAGCAAGACCTGGCCGGACAATGCCATGATCCGCCGGGTGGCCGCCGCCGGGCGCGCCGCCTTTACCAATTACCTCGGCACCAGCATCGCCATGACCTGCATCTTTTACGGCTATGGGCTGGGGCTGTTCGGCGAGGTAAACCGTGCGTCGCTCTATCTGTTCGTCCTTGGAGCATGGGCGATCATGCTGCTCTGGTCAAAACCCTGGCTGATGCGGTTCCGCTATGGGCCACTCGAATGGCTTTGGCGTTCGCTGGCGCGCGGCAAGCTGCAGCCCATGGCGATTGGCCGATAGGCAGCTCCAAAAATCAGATCACAGGCAAAACCGCTATTGCGATACGTTCTCATTAGCGGTATAGGCGGATTCGAAAGAGGAGCCCGATGGTCGTTTGTATTTGCAATGCCATTCGTGAAAAGGACCTGCGGGCCGCGCTGCGCGATGGCGACGGGCGCCCCAGCGAGGTCTATGCACGGCTTGGCCGTCGGCCCAAATGCGGCCAGTGCCTCTCGTTCGCGCAAAGCATTATCAATTCAGAAGCTGCGACCGCCTAGCAATAGCCCTGAAAAATCCTGCGAAAAATCAACAGGTTCGGCAATGAACCGGTTTTGATTTCTGCGCCATTTGCGCTATACTGTCGGCCATCCCAATTGTTGCAGGAGCATGGCCATGAAGGGCGATCCCAAAGTCATCGAATATCTGAACGATGCGCTGAAAAACGAACTGACCGCCATCAACCAGTATTTCCTGCACCACAAGATGCTTGCCAATTGGGGCATCAGCAAGCTCGCCAAGTTCGAATATGAGGAATCCATCGACGAGATGAAGCATGCCGATTCGCTGTCGGAGCGGATCCTGTTTCTGGAAGGGCTGCCTAACTTCCAGCTTCTCGGCAGGCTCAAGATCGGCGAGACCGTCGAGGAAATCCTGAAGGCCGATCTGGCGCTGGAACATGAGGCCATTCCCCTGCTCAAGGAAGCCATCGCCCATTGCGAAAGCGTGCGCGATTTCGTGAGCCGGGACCTGTTCGCCGATATCCTGCGCAGCGAGGAAGACCATGTCGACACGCTTGAGGAACAGTTCGAGCTGATCGAGCGGATGGGGATCGAAAACTACATCCAGCTGCAATCGGCCGCCGTCGAAGGCTGACGCCGGAAAGGAAACGCTGGAAAGTTCAGGCCTTTGAAGGCCGGTTTCGACTGACCGGACCGAGTGTCAGGCGCGGCCAAAGCTGGTCATGGCATGCCCGACCGGCTTGCGCCCGAAGCCGCCACGCCGTTCGACCAGCGGATTGGCCTCTTTTTCGAGCAGCTTGATCGATTCCAGGAACAGCTCGCGCAGTCCGACAACATGCTCCAGCAGCTCCTCGGGGCTCTGGTGCTGCTCGACACAGCGACGCGCCGTCATCTCGATATGCTCGGCAACAGCGGCCAGCCGTTCCGCGCCAAACTGATAGGATTCGCCCTTCAGCGTGTGCGCTGGAATAACCAGCTGCGCCGATTTGCCATGACGCTGCGCGTCCTCGATAGCGAGGACCGATTTCTCGCCATCCTCGCGAAAATAGCCAAGAATGCGAACAAAGTCCGCACCCAGCATGGATCGTGCATCGCCAAATGCCGACCAGTTTACCAGCGGCGAATTCTCAAATGCCACGTCGGTATCTCCAGCAACCCAGTTTTCTCCGGATGCGAAGGATAAGCCGAAACCGGTAAACAGAATATTGACGCGCGCACCGGGCCAGCACCTAGTCGGTCCGGTTTGGACCCGAAAGTTCAAACCCGCCCGGGCAGGCATTGATTGTCCAGCCTTTTTCCTGGGCCAGCGCCGTTATCTCACGTTCTGCCTGCGGATCGTCGAACAGGATTTTCAGGGCCGAACTGACCCGCATCGCCCGTGCCGTGCGCAATGCCGGCCATGGGCAGAGCATGCCGCGCGTATCGATCAGGGCTGGTGCCGCCGACTCCATGGCGTGCCTATGACTTTGCCTTGTCATAGGGGTTTTTGGGACTGCGCAGCGTCAGTCGCACCGGAACCGCCTCAAAACCCAGATCGCGGCGGATACCGTTGATCAGATAACGGACATAGCTGGTCGGCAGATGATCGAGCCGCGTACCGAACACGACAAAGCCGGGCGGGCGGGTCTTGGCCTGCGTCACATAGCGCAGCTTGATCCGCCGTCCGCCGGGAGCCGGGGGCGGGTTGGCAATGATCGCATCCTCGAACCAACGGTTCAGACCGGCGGTGGAAACCCGGCGCGACCAGGTGCTGCGCACCTCGAATGCCGCGCCGATCATCGCATCAATGCCCTTGCCGGTCATCGCCGATACGGTCAGCACGGGCACCCCGCGAACCTGCGCCAGGCCATCGTCAAGCGCTGCCTTGATGCCGTTGAACAGGCGGCTGGCGTCTTCGGCCACGTCCCATTTGTTGATCACCACGATCAGCGCACGCCCCTCCTGCAGGACGTGATCGGCAATCTTGAGATCCTGTGCCTCCAGCCCCTTGGTCGCATCGAGCAGCAAAACCACGACCTCGGCATAGTCAATCGCACGGCGCGCATCGGCAACAGAGAGCTTTTCTAGCTTCTCGACCACACGCGCCTTTTTGCGCATGCCAGCCGTATCGATCAGCCTTACCGGCCTTTCGCGCCCGTCTGGAGCCTGCCAGGTCCAGTCCACGGCAATACTGTCGCGTGTAATCCCTGCCTCCGGCCCGGTAATCAGCCGGTCTTCCTTCAGCATGCAATTGATCAGCGTGGATTTGCCGGCATTCGGCCTGCCGACAATGGCCAGCTGCAGCGGTGCGGCCTCCATCGCTTCGATATCGGCGGTTTCCGCATCGACATCGGTCAGCGGCGGCACACCATCGTCATACGCATCATCGTCCGTCTCGATATGCGGGCGCAAGGCCTCGAAGAGCTCGACAAGGCCTTCGCCATGCTCCGCACTGAACGCGACCGGATCGCCAAGGCCCAGCTGATAGGATTCCATCAGGCCCGGCTCGCCCGCACGTCCCTCTGCCTTGTTCCCCATCAGGATGATCGGGGTCGTCGTCGAACGCAGCCAGCGGGCAATTTCTTCATCCAGCGGGGTGATACCGGCGCGCGCATCGATCACGAAAATCGCCGCACGTGCCCCGGCTATGGCGGCTTCGGTCTGCATCCGCATCCGCCCCGGCAGGGTGGCGGCATCCTCATCCTCATAACCAGCGGTATCGACGATGCGAAATTTGAGGCCGAGCAGCTCGGCGCTGCCAATGCGACGGTCGCGGGTCACGCCCGGCTGATCGTCGACCAGCGCCAGCTTCTTGCCGACCAGCCGGTTGAACAGGGTGGACTTGCCGACATTAGGGCGTCCGATGATGACAATTTCCGGCAGCATATCGAAATCCCAGCTTCGCCATTCGCTGCCACGGGGCCGTCCGGACGGAAAATGCTCCGTCCGCCAGCCCGGTCGCGTCAGCGAAAGGCGCTGATGCGTCCCCCGTCGTCAAGCAGGAACAGCATATTGTCCGCAACGACCGGCGGCAATGACACCGGCGAGCCCAGGTCGAACATCGGCGTTATCGCGCCGTCGCCTGTTGCCACCGACGAAACAACGCCTTCGGTGCTGGCCACGATCAGCCGTCCGCCGGCAAGAACCGGACCTGTCCAGAAGACCGGCCCCTTCTTGTCCTTCTCATCCTTCCAGCGCTTGAGCTGCGAAATCCAGCGAACCTTGCCGCTGGACCGCGAAATGCACAGGATGCGCGAATCGTCAGTCAGCACGAACAGCCATTCGCCCGCAATTGCCGGGGTTGAAATGCCCGCAATGTTGAGTTCCCAGATGCGCTGTCCGGTCACCAGCTCATAGGCGGCCATGCGTCCGCCCTGCCCCACGGCATAGACACGCCCGCGGTCGATGATCGGATCGGCGTCGATATCGGACAGCGTCGCGACCGAGGTCGAGATGCTGGTGCGCGCCAGCGCATCGCCCCAAAGGTCACGGCCATTTTCATAGCGATAGGCGTTGAGCTCGCCCGAGGAATAGCCTGCAATGACCGTGCCCTGGCCCGCCGAGGGAGCGGCAACGCCGAACACGCCCGCCTGGCCAATCGATGCCGCCTTGTTCCAGACAATCGAGCCATCGACCTGCGACAGCGCGAACAGCTGGTTATCCTGCGTCATCACATAGACATTGCCGATGGACAACGTCGGGGCACCACGCAGCGGCCCGGCGGGCTTCACCTTCCAGATGACGCTGCCATTATCTGCATCGAGCGCAGCCACTTCACCAATGCCATTGGTGGCAAAGACGCGGCCGCTGTCGACACTCGCACCGCCGCCAAACAGCGAGGATTCACCGTCGCCATCAACGCGCAGGCTGGTCGTCCAGAGCGGCGAACCGGAGCGCGAGTCATAGGCATGGACCACCCCGTCGGTATCCATCACGAACAGCTTGCCCTCGCTGATCACCGGAGCGGCGGCGAGGCGAACGCGCGTGCTGGTGCCCGCAATACCAGCTGTCCAGACCCGTCCCAGCGGCGCGCCAAGTCCCACATGGCCCATCGCCTTGGCGGCATTGCCGCCGGGCTGGCTCCAGGCAAGATTGGTCGCGGCGGGCGGATAGATGACCGAAATATCGGCGATATTAGGGTCAACCTCCGCGCCGCTCTCCGCGCGCGCCAGAATTGACGTGCGCTTGCCGATTGTGGGGGTCTGCTTCGGCTTGTCGCTGCCGCCCAGCACACCGCAGGCGGACAGGATCAGGGACGCGGAAATCGCGAATAACCAGCTATATCTGCGCATCGCGGGTAGTAACTCCTTATTGTGCACTGGGCGCGGCCTGGGGCTGCTGCATGGCGCCAGCCGGAGGCGGCGCGAACCGCTCCAGCTTGTTGGGGTCGCCAAGCGCGTCAACACCCATCAGACCGGCCATTTGCTGTGCCCTCTGCTTGATCGTATCGGGAACGCCTTCATCTTCGGACAGTTGCAGGAACATCGCCCCTGCCAGATCGCGCTTGCCCGCGCGCATATGGGCAAGCGCCACCATCTCGCCAGCACTGCCGAACCAGGGATTGCCGGGAACGGCCAGCGGCTTCAGGCGGCTAATCACTTCTTCAGGCTTCAGGCTGTCATATTCCGATGCGGTCTGCCGGATCAGCGCAAGGTCACGATAGGGCTTGGGCGCGTCCGTATCGGCTGCCAGCCGGGCAAAGGCCTTGGCGGCCTCCTTGGGATTGTCCCGCTCCATGTCGAGCGCGCCCTTGAACAGCTGGGCCGCAGCGCGATAGCCGTCCTGATCAGCCTCCTGCAGCGGGGCAAGGGCACCTGCCGCACCATCGAAATTGCTGCGCTTCACGGCATCGAGTGCGGTCACGAATTCCTCGCCGCGAAGCCCGGCCTCATCCTTTTTGTGGCTGTTATAATAGAGCCAACCGGCCAGCCCCAGCAGACCGGCAGCTATCGCCCCGACTATCCACCAGCCAAAACGGCGCACGAAATCGCCGAACTGATCCTCGCGCAGGGCCTCGTCGACTTCGCGCAAAAAGACATTCTGACGTTCATCATCATTCTGCCCGGACCGGCCGGGATTGGCCGGAGGATTTTGCGGTGTCAGCGCCAACTGGGGGTCTCCTGGAATTCAACTCGACGGTTTAAAAACAAAGGGGCGGGATCGGCGTCAACCGCCTTCCGCGCCCCGGTGGGGTTCTTTAAGCAAAGGCGCGCCCGATTGCCAATGCAAAATCGCAAGCGGTATCGTGGCGGAAACGGGCTGGGCAGCATCATCGCCCTGCATAGGATCAGCGCCTGAACGGGCGATGAAACGGTCCTATTCCTCCCATTCGCCAAAATCGAGCCGGCGCATCGCCCGGCCATAGAGCGCCATATAGCGCGCGAACATCACCTGTTCGTCATATTCAGCCTCTGCCTTGCGCCGGTTGGCGGCCCCGACCGCGGCGCGCAGCCCTTCATCATCGGCAAGCCTTGCGAGCGCCGCTGTAAGACCCGCTGCATCGCCGGGGGCGCTCAGAAACTCGCAGTTCTCGGAGCTGACCATATCGGCAATATCCCCGACGCGGGGCGCAACAACCGGCAGCGATGCGGCCATCGCCTCCAGCACCGAAATCGGAAACTGCTCGCTGTCGGACGACAGCGCGAAAATATCGAACAAGCCGACATAACGGGCCGGATTGGCGAGAAAGCCGGGCAACAGGACACGGCTGCCCAGCCCGCTGCGGCTCGCTTCGGACCGGATGACGTCGTGCTCCGGCCCTTCGCCGACGATCACCAGCCGCACCGGACGCCCCATTGCCGACACCGCCTGCACCAGTCGCGGCAAGTTCTTCACCGCACGCAGTCCAGCCAGCGTGCCGATCACGATCTCGCCCGGCTCGCGCTTGAATCCGGGAATGGTCCCGCGCTGCGGTTTCTTCAGATAGGCGGACAGCTCGATGCCATTGGCGATCCGGTGGATGCGGCTGTCCGGCTGTTTCCAGACATTGCGCGCGATTGTCTCCAGTGTTTGCGAGGGCACGACCAGTGCGTCGGTGCGTGCCAGCGCGACCATCCGAAACCAGTTGCGCCGTTTTTTCAGGCGCACTGCCTCGTCTTCGTTGAAACCGTCCTCATGATGAATGACCGGCGGCAGGCGATAGCGCCCGGCAAACAGGGTGCGGGCCATCACCCCGTCCATCGCTCCCCAATTATAGCTGAGCACCAGATGGAACTGGCGGAAATAATCGACAAGCCGCTGATAGCGGATGACACCCGGCTTGCCCTGCAGCGACGGAGCATCGGAGGGGAAATCGACCTTGATGCGGCGGTCAATGGCATCGCGCGCGGACATGGCGTCGGGAACGGCGGAAAGGATGGTGTGCTCGGCGCGATCCCCGAAATGGTTCATCAGGCGCACGGCACGCGCCTCCTTGCCGCCAAGGTTGAAGGTGCTGTGGAGGTGGAGCAGCTTTACCGGACGCATGAAAAGGGTTCAGCCTGCCATTTTCGCAACAGGCTGCGTCGCCGCCACCCGGTCGAGCATCCGCGCAATGGCGGCGGTCACTTCGGGTTCCTCGAGCAGCGGGGCGTGGCCGACATCGGGCACGACGACCTGCTCGCCCTGCTTCATCACGTGCATCATCCGGTCCGCTGCGCTGTCGCTGAGCACATCGGAAAGGCCGCCGCGCACCAGCAGGGTCGGAATATCGGCCAGCGCCGCCAGGGTCGGCCAGAGGTCGACGCCGGGGTCCGCGCCCTGCACCGCAAACGGCTCGGCAATCTTCATGTCATAATCATAGACGATCCGCCCGCCGGGGCTGAGCTTCATAGTCTTTTTCGCGGCATCCAGCCAGTCGGACACACCAAAGCTGGGGAAAACCGGCCCGTGCAGTTCCTCGATTGCCCGCGCGGCATGCATCCAGGTCGGGAAGCTGCGCCCCTGCCCCACATAATCGCGAATGCGTGCCAGCCCGTCCGGATTAAGCTCCGGCCCGACATCGTTGAGCAGCGCGCCGACCACGCGTCCTGGCCTGGTCGATGCCATCAGCATGGTGATCAGCCCGCCCAGCGAGGTGCCGAAGCCGACAAAATGCTCGATATTCTCGGCTCGCAACAGCGCCTCTATGTCCTGAATATAGGTCAGCGGCACATAGGACATCGGATCCTTGGCATAGCCGCTCTCCCCGCGACCGCGCAGATCGACGCAGATGACCCGCCATTGCCCGGCAATGTTCGCGGCAACATTGGCGAAATCCCGCGAATTGCGGGTCAGCCCCGGAATGCAGATGACCGGAGGGCGGTGGGCGAATTCGGGCAAGGCCGGATAGTCGCGGAAATAGAGGCGCAGCCCGTCATTGGACCACCACACCCGTTCCGAATATGAATTCTGGCCATCTGCCATGGTTGCACCAGTCCCCTTTGCACCCCACTATCGCGACATGACCGCCGAACCGCAAGATTCTTCATACCGTCCCGACCCGCAAATTCAGGTGCTTGGCATCGGATTTCCGGTAAAGTCCGCAAATTTCCCGAAAACCATATTGCGATACCGCAATGACCGGGCGGCAGAGACCGTCGGGCTGGCGGCGTTGAGCGACAGCGAATGGATCGAGCATTTCGGGCGTTTCGTGCCGTTGCCCGGAAATCTGGAGCAGCCGCTGGCGCTGGCCTATCACGGGCATCAGTTCCGCGTGTACAATCCGGAGATTGGCGACGGCCGCGGATTCCTGTTCGCCCAGATGCGCGATGCACAGAACCAACTGATGGACCTTGGCACCAAGGGATCGGGCGTCACCCCGTTCAGCCGCAGCGGCGATGGCCGCCTGACCCTGAAGGGCGCAGTCCGGGAAATACTGGCCACCGAGATGCTCGAAGCGCTGGGCGTGGATACCAGCAAAACTTTCTCGGTGATCGAAACCGGCGAGGCGCTGATGCGCAATGACGAGCCGTCACCCACCCGTTCAGCGGTGCTGGTGCGTCTCAGCCACAGCCATATCCGCTTTGGCAGCTTTCAGCGTCTGGCCGCGCTGGAGGACAAGGCGGAACTGGAGCGGCTGGTTCTTTATTGCCTCGACCAGTTCCATGGCGGCATGCGGTCGCAAGACAATGCAGCATTGCTGATCGAAAAGACGGTGGAGGCAATGGCACCGCTCGCCGCCAGCTATATGGTCGCCGGGTTTGTCCATGGCGTACTCAACACCGACAATATGAACATCACCGGCGAGAGTTTCGATTATGGGCCGTGGCGCTTTACCCCGCAATGGGAGCCGGGATTCACCGCAGCCTATTTCGATCATGCCGGGCTATACTGCTTTGCCCGACAGCCAGAGGCGATCCACTGGAACCTTGGCCAGCTGGCGGTGGCGCTGCGCCTGATATCCGATGCCCCGCCGCTGATCGCCGCGCTGGAGCGCTTTGGTCCGCTCTATCAGCGGGCGATGGTCGAAAAATTCTGCTGGCGGCTGGGGGTCAGGAGCAAGGGTGTAGAAGAAGATCGCGTCCTGATCGAAACATCCGAACGTCTGATGCGGTCCGGCGGGATCGGGATCGACCGGTTTTTCTTTGACTGGATGGGCGGCGCCATGTCCGAACGTCCTGCGGATATCCCCGGTGATCCGGAAGCGGAACAGGCATGGCAGGCGCTGGCCGGAATTCTCGACGGATATGAATGTGCGCGGCAGCGCAACCACAGCTATTGGCAAGGCGATGCGCCGCAATCCATGCATATCGAGGAAGTCGAGAGCATCTGGGACGCCATTGCCGAGCGCGACGACTGGCAGCCGCTCCATGACAAGATCGCAGCAGTACGTGCCATGGGGGAGGCCCTATCCTAGTAATACTACTTAGGAGCCGGACAGCGCGTATCAACCAATGTTTTTTACGCTTGCGTAACCCGTGTTTAACCCTGCTATAAGCGCCCATTCCTGACTGAAATCGGCCTCTATTCTGACGAAAACCGCGCATCCATGACCGAAATCATCTCCCATGAGCCTGCAACCGGGGCAGAGCTTTGGCGCGGTCCTGTCGGCGATGTCGATACGGAGGTTGCGGCGGCGCGTTCGGCATGGCCCGAATGGGCGGCCATGGCGATCACCAAGCGCATCGAACTGACGCGCCGTTTTGCCAATGCAGTGCGCGCGAAAGCGGAGAAATTCGCCGATACAATCGCACGCGAAACCGGCAAGCCGCTATGGGAAGCGCGCACCGAGGTAGAATCGGTCATCGGCAAGGTCGATATCTCGATCACCGCCTTTGCCGAACGGACATCTCAGCGAAAGCTGGACAGCGCTCTCGGCGGTTCCATGGCCTTGCGCCACAAGCCACATGGCGTGATGGCCGTGCTTGGCCCCTATAACTTCCCCGCGCACCTGCCCAATGGCCATATTGTGCCCGCGCTGATTGCCGGCAACAGCGTTGTGTTCAAGCCATCCGAAAAGACCCCGGCGACCGGCGCGCTGCTGGTCGAATGCTTTCATGACGCGGGAATCCCCAAGGACGTCGTCAGACTGCTGATCGGCGGGCCGGACGAGGGCAAGGCGCTCGTCGCGCATGAGGATGTCGACGGCATATTATTCACCGGATCGGCGCAGGCCGGCATTGCCATCAACCGCAAGCTGGCCGCGCGCCCCGACAAGATCGTTGCCCTCGAAATGGGCGGCAACAATCCGATCATCGCCTGGGATACGCCATGCATTCCCGATGCTGCGGCGCTGATCATCCAGTCAGCCTTCACCACCGCCGGGCAGCGCTGTTCGGCGGCCAGTCGCCTCATCATCAAGGACAGCATTTACGATGCGCTGATCGAGGAGACCAAGAAGCTGGCCGACCGGCTGCTGATCGGTGAACCCTTTGACGATCCCCAGCCATTCATGGGACCGGTGATCGACAACCGCACGGCCGATGGCCTGACCGAGAGCTTTTTGTGGTTCATCAGCAATGGCGGCCGCGCCATCAAGCATCTGGTCCGCACCCATGAGGACCGACCGTTCCTGACTCCCGCCATTGTCGATGTGACCTCTATCGCCGACCGCCCTGATATCGAGCTGTTCGGACCGTTGCTGCAGGTCATCAGGGTCGGCGATTTTGACGAGGCCATTGCCGAGGCGAACAACACCCGCTTTGGCCTTTCGGCGTCACTGATTGGCGGCAAGCCGGATCATTTCAAGCAGTTCTGGGCCAATATCCGCGCCGGCATCGTCAACTGGAACAAGCCCACCAATGGTGCCTCATCCGCCGCGCCCTTTGGCGGGGTCGGCCTGTCGGGTAATCACCGGCCAAGCGCCTATTATGCCGCCGATTATTGCGCCTATCCCGTGGTGTCGGCGGAGCTGGAACAGCCGCGCGCCAATATCGGCATCGGCCTCAAGGCAAGCTGACTCCGGCGACAGCGCCACAGCCACCCAAGAATTGGTATCAGCAGGGCAAAACATTGTGTTTTGCACTGCGGGATCGTCCGCGCCAGATAGGCTGGACCCAGACGCGCCCCGGCTGCGCAAACGACCGATCCGGATAACAGGACAAGCATGACCGAAACGCCCCAATCTGCCCACAGCCTGCCCGGTACAGCCGGCAAGATATGGCTGGTCGGTGCCGGCCCCGGCGATCCGGACCTGCTGACCGTCAAGGCAGCCCGCCTGATCGGACGCGTCCGCCACATCGTGCATGACGGGCTGGTCTCCCCGGAAATCCTGGCGCTGGCGCATGAAGATGCCGAGCTGATCAGCGTCGCCAAGGCGCGGTCGCGCCACACCCTGCCCCAGGAGCGGATCAACGCCCTGCTGGTCGATCTGGCCCGGTGCGGCCATGATGTCGTGCGGCTGAAAGGCGGCGATCCCTTCATATTCGGACGTGGCGGCGAAGAGGTCGAGGCGTGCCAGGCAGCGGGAGTAGCAGTTGAAGTCGTGCCCGGGATCAGCGCCGCGACCGGCGGAGCGGCAGAAGCACTGATGCCCCTCACCCATCGCGAAGCCTCCAGCGCGGTGACGTTCGTGGCCGGGCAGTGCAAGGGCCTGACCGAGCAGGACTGGTCGGGACTTGCCGGGCATGGCCGCACGCTGGTCATCTATATGGGCATTGCGACAGCAGACGCGATTGCCGACAAGCTGATCGCCGACGGCGTATCCCCTGCCACGCCCGTCGCCGTTCTGGAAAACAGCACGCGCCACAATGCCCGTGCGCTGCGCACATTGCTCACCGATCTGGGTGTGATGATCGCCCGCGAACAGGTGAAAAGCCCGGCGCTGCTGGTAGTGGGCGATGTCGTGACCCGGTCCAGCGCTGCCGACATGTTTGCCGCCTTTGCCCATAGGGGACATGCCATGTCGGGCAAGACCCCCGAACCAACGGAGCAGAACAACCCATGAAACTTCTTACCGGCAATGACCTCAAGACCGGGGCAGTGACCTGGTGGACCGGCAGCGACTGGTCGATCCATGTCGAGGATGCTGTCGATGTCGGCGATGCAGGAGAGGCCATATTGCGCGCAGAAGAAGGTGCGCGGCGAGTGAACGTGCCCTACGTCATCGACGCCGAAGCCACTGCGGATGGTCCGCGCCCCGCGCATATCAAGGAGCGCATCCGTGCGCTCGGACCGACAGTCCGTCCCGACCTGACCCTCAAGCCAGCCGATCCTGCCATCGGCAACTGGGTGATCTGATGTATCAATATGACCAATATGACCAGGCCATGGTCGATGCCCGCGTCGCGGAATTTCGCGACCAGACCGAACGCCGCATCAAGGGCGAACTGACCGAAGACCAGTTCAAGCCCCTGCGGCTGATGAACGGCCTCTATCTGCAGCTGCACGCCTATATGCTGCGCGTAGCCATCCCCTATGGCACGCTGTCATCGGCGCAGATGCGGATGCTGGCGCACATCGCGCGCAAATATGACAAGGATTACGGTCATTTCACCACCCGGCAGAACATCCAGTATAACTGGATCAAGCTGGAGGATGCGCCCGACATTCTCGCCGATCTCGCCACGGTGGAGATGCATGCGATCCAGACAAGCGGCAATTGCATCCGCAATATCTCCTCCGACCAGTTTGCCGGGGCCGCCGCCGACGAGATTGCCGATCCGCGTCCCTGGGCCGAATTGCTGCGCCAATGGTCGAGCTTTCACCCCGAATTTTCCTATCTGCCGCGCAAGTTCAAGATTGCCGTGATCGCCAGTGACGAGGATCGCGCGGCCATGCGGCTGCACGATATCGGCATCCAGCTGGTGCATAACGATGCTGGCGAACTGGGTGCGAAATTCTTCGTGGGCGGCGGCATGGGCCGCACCCCGATGGTCGCGCCGGAGATCAGGGATTTCGTGCCCGCCGATGAGCTGATCCATTATGCCGAGGCGTGTCTGCGCGTCTACAACCGCTATGGTCGCCGCGACAACAAGTACAAGGCCCGGATCAAGATCCTCGTCCATGAACTCGGCAAGGATGAGTATATCCGCCAGGTCGAAGAAGAGTTCGCGCATATGCGCACGCTCGGCCTCAATCCGCCGGTCGAGGAACTGGCGCGGATCAGCGCCTATTTCACCGACCCCGCCTTTGATGCATCCGCGCCCGACACAGTCGATCTGTCCGATCCCGATTTCCGCATCTGGGTCGAGCAGAACACCCATGCCCATAAGCAGCCCGGCTATGCCATCGTCAATATCAGCCTGAAACCGGTGGGCGGCATTCCCGGCGATGCCAGCTCCGGCCAGATCGATCTGATGGCCGACCTTGCCGAAACCTACAGCTTTGACGAGCTGCGCGTGACCCATGCCCAGAACATCGTGCTGCCGCATGTCCGCAAGGCCGATCTCTACGCCATCTGGCAAAAGCTGGACGAAGCAGGGCTGGCAGCGGCCAATCTGGACCTGATCGGCGACATGATCGCCTGCCCGGGACTTGATTATTGCAGCCTCGCCAATGCCCGCTCCATTCCGGTAGCGCAGAAAATATCGCAGCGGTTCGCCGACCAGCAGCGCCAGAAGGAACTGGGCGAACTGAAGCTGAAGATTTCCGGCTGCATCAACGCCTGCGGCCATCACCATGCCGGGCATATCGGCATATTGGGCGTCGACCGCAAAGGCACGGAGAACTACCAGCTGCTGCTCGGCGGTTCGGGCGCGGAAGATGTCAGCCTGGGCAAGATTACCGGGCCCGGATTTGACGAGGACGGCATTGTCGATGCTATCGAAAAAGTGACCTCTATCTATCTGGAATCACGTGAGGAAGGTGAGCGCTTCGTCGACACCTATCGCCGCATCGGCATGGACCCTTTCAAGGAGGCGCTTTATGGCTGATCCGCACCTTCGCTTTCGCGACGACGAGCCGACCGAGGAGCCGGCGGTCACGCTCGATGCGTTTCTGGAACAGTCCAACGCAACGGCGGTACGGCTGGAATCCGATGAGGATGCAAGGCTGTTGCTGCCCTATCTCGACCGGCTTTCACTGATCGAGATCGGCTTTCCGGTATTTGGCGACGGGCGCGGATATTCGGCAGCACAAATCCTGCGCGAATCGGGCTATGCTGGCGAATTGCGTGCGCAGGGTGATGTGCTGGTCGATCAGCTTGCCTATCTGCGCCGCTGCGGCTTTGACAGCTTCGCGCCCGAACATGCCATTGCGCCGGAGGCCGCCAAAGCCGCGCTTGAGCGCTATCCGCAGGTCTATCAGGCAACGTCGGAAGGGCGCAGCCCCGTCTGGGCGCTTCGCCATGCGGGCAAAACGGCATGAATGAGCAGACCCGCATCCGCGACAGGATCGAAACCGGCCCGCGCTTTGCGGAAAAGGATGCGGTGCGTCTCAACAACATGTTTCGCGGCCAGGACAGCGCGGAGATGCTCCGCACGCTCTTTTCCGAAGACCTGGTAGGCGATATCGCCATCGTCTCGTCCTTCGGGGCCGAAAGCGCAGTGCTGCTCCACCTTGTCGCCAGCGTCGATCCGAATATTCCGGTGCTGTTCCTCGACACCGAAAAGCATTTTCCCGAAACGCTTGCCTATCGCGACACGCTGGTCGAACGGCTTGGCCTTGCCAATCTGGTTATCCTCTCCCCCGACAGTACCGATCTGGAGACCCGCGACGGCAACGGGCTGCGCTGGTCCTATGATCCGGACGGATGCTGTGAAATCCGCAAGGTGAAGCCGCTGGCCAGGGCGCTGGAGCATTTCGACGCCTCGATCACCGGCCGCAAGGGCTTTCAGTCCTCCACTCGTGCGGGCCTGCCGCGCTTTGAAATTGACGGTTCCGATGCGCTTGGCCGGCTCAAGATCAATCCGCTGGCCAGCTGGACCAAGAACATGCTGGACAGCTATTTTGAAGAGCATGACCTGCCGCGTCATCCGCTCGAAGCGCAAGGCTATCCCTCTATCGGCTGCGCGCCCTGCACGTCCCGGGTCGCGCCGGGCGAAGACCCGCGTTCGGGCCGCTGGAAGGGCTGGGACAAGACCGAATGCGGCATTCATGGCGAGGTGACGCCGCTTCCCGATGCCGATGACGATGGTGCAAACGATCCGGTATTCTGATCAGGCCGGTCCGGCGGCTATGGCAAAGTCAGGCTAGTCATCGAACGGATCGGGCTCGTAATCGCCACGCGCCAGATCGCTGAACCGGGTAATCTCGCTCTCGAACCGCAGCTGGACATTGCCGGTCGAGCCGTGACGCTGTTTCGCGACAATCACCGTCGCCTTGCCCTGTATCGCCAGATGGCGCTCCATCCACACCGCATATTTGGCCTGTTCGTCGACCGTGCTGTTTTCGCTCGGCACATCGGGCTGCACCGCAAGGTGATAATATTCGTCGCGATAGATGAACAATACGATGTCGGCGTCCTGCTCGATCGATCCCGATTCGCGCAGGTCGGACAGTTGCGGACGCTTGTCCTCGCGGCTTTCGACAGCGCGGCTGAGCTGTGACAGCGCCAGCACTGGCACATCCAGTTCCTTTGCGAGCGTCTTGAGACCGCGGCTGATCTCCGAAATCTCGTTCACGCGATTGTCGGAGCTGCGCCCTGTGCCCTGCAGGAGCTGAAGATAGTCGATCACCACCAGGCCGATATTGTGCCGCCGCTGCAGGCGGCGTGCACGGGTGCGCAGCGCGGCGATGGTCAGACCCGGCGTATCATCGATGAACAACGGCAGGTCCTGCAATTCAATCGAGGCATCGGCCAGCTTGGAGAATTCCTCCCGGCTGATCTTGCCCATGCGCAGCTTTTCCGAACTGATTTCCGACTGTTCGGCAAGGATGCGGGTCGCCAGCTGATCGGCGGACATTTCAAGGCTGAAAAAGGCGGTGCGCGCGCCCATGTTGCGGTCAGGCGCTATCCCGGCTGCCTCATCCTGTTTCCAGCGCTGCGCGGCGGAAAAGGCGATATTGGTGGCCAGCGATGTCTTGCCCATGGCCGGGCGCCCGGCGAGGATCACCAGATCGCTGTTATGCAGGCCGCCAATCTTGCCATTCAGGTCGGTCAGGCCCGTAGTCACACCTGACAGATGCCCGCCGCTGTTCAGCGCCTTTTCGATCTGGTCGAGCGACTTGCCGGTGGCGACGCGAAATTCGACTGCCCCGCCCTCGGCCTGATCGCCGCCCGCAACATTGAACAAGGCGGTTTCCGCTGCCTCGATCTGGCCGCGCGGATCAACCGCGTCACTGGTATCCATCGCGCCATCGACCAGATTGCGCCCGACCTTCACCAGCTCGCGCAAAAGGGCGAGATTGTAGATCTGGTTGGCCAGGTCACGCGCGCCGATCAGGCCCGCCCCTTCCCCGGTCAGCCGCGCCAGATAACCCAGCCCGCCCAGTTCCTTCAGCGCCTCGTCCGCCTCGAAATAGGGCTTGAGCGTTACCGGGGTCACCGTGACATTGGCCTCTATCAAGCGGCATATGCGGTCATAGATCCGGCCGTGAACATCTTCGAAGAAATGCTCCGGTCTCAGGCTCATCGCCACTTCCTCGGCAATGCGATTATCGATCAGCAAAGCGCCGAGGAACGCAGCCTCCGCCTCTATATTGCGCGGCAGGCGACGCTCTTCGCTCGCCTCGCCCGCCGGGTTTGGCGCGGGATGAATCAACATGCTTTCGGACATGAGAGGAGTCTTTCACACAAGACGCGGCACATGCAAGTTCGATCAGCCCGATTCCGGTAGACAAGACTGTGCACAGCCATGGGCCGGGAGCAGTATCAGGCGATTTTCCCCTTGCCCGCCTCGCTGGGCTGCGCGAAAGACAATCAGATGGCAGATCCGCGCATTATCCATGTCGAACTCGACGAACAGACGATTGTCTGGCGCAATGCCGATATCGAGCAGGAGCGGCGGATCGCGATATTCGACCTGATCGAGGATAATTTCTTCAAGCCGCTCAAATCCTATCCGCAGGACTATGCCGGACCGTTCCGCCTGAACCTTGCCGTGTTCGAAGGCAGGCTGGCCATGACCATTGCTGCGGAAAGCGGCGAAACACTGGAAACGCTGATCCTGGGTCTTGGCCGTTTCCGCAGGCCTATCCGCGAATATTTCGCCATTTGCGACAGCTATTACCAGGCGATCCGCAAGGCCACCGCACAGGAAATCGAAACCATCGACATGGCACGGCGCGGTGTCCACAACAATGCCGCCGAATTGCTGATCGAGCGGCTGGAGGACAAGATCGAAATCGATTTCCCCACCGCGCGGCGCCTCTTCACCCTGATCTGCGTCCTGCACATCAAGGGCTGAGGGCGAAACAGGGCATCGTTCATGGCATCCTCGCGCGTCCGAAACAGGCTAGTCTGGCTGGCGGTATCATTGGCCATATTGGCAGCACTTGGCTGGCTGCTCTGGCAGGCCGTGCTGGGCTGGGCGCCATCGCGCGATCAATATCCGCTGCAGGGCCCCACCATCAGCGAGATCGACGGCCCCATCGCCTGGCCGACCGTCAAAACCATGGGCGCGGACTTTGCCTATATCCGCGCCAGCCATGGTGCCGACAGCCGCGACAGCCGCTTTGCCGAGAATTTCGCCAATGCCCGCGACGCCGGAATGCGCGTGGGCGCGATGCACGAATATGTGCTCTGCCGTCTCGCCAGCGACCAGGCAAGCGTTTTCGTGACCACAGTGCCGCGCACTGCCGATGCGCTGCCGCCTGCAATCAGCCTATCGCTGGATGAAAGCTGCACCGACCGGCCCAATCGCTCGCTGGTGCTGGGCGAGCTCAACACGCTGATTAACCAAATTGAAAGCCATGCCGGAAAGCCTGCCCTGTTGCAGGTTAGCCCGGAGTTCGAGGCCGAATATCGGATCAGCGAGGGCATTGCCCGCACTGTCTGGCTGACCGGCGATTTTTTCCCGCCCGATTATGCCGCAAAGCCATGGGTGATGTGGCAGGCGAGCAGCCGCCATGCCATAAGGGGCGCCCAGGAACCTGTCCGCTGGAACGTAGTAAGGCCATGAGCAACCCCATCGATGCCGAAGCGCTGCTGTCACAGGCACTTGGTGCCGCGGCCCATGCCTATGCCCCCTATTCGGGGTTTCATGTCGGCGCGGCGCTGCTGTTTGCCGATGGCACAGTCGTGACAGGCAGCAATTTCGAAAATGCCAGCTATGGCCTGTCGGTCTGTGCGGAAACCTCCGCCATCCTCTCGGCCAATCATCAGGGCCATCGCGAGGGGCTGGTTGCGGTGGCGGTTGTTGGCGGACCTGCCGATGAAAACGGAGCCCCGCGGTGCGGCGACGATCCGGTCACGCCCTGCGGGCGCTGTCGCCAGGTCCTCAATGAAGTGGCGCAACTGGGACAGACCGATCCGCTCATCTTCTGCGGGCACAGCACCGGTTATGCACAGCACAGGCTGTCCGCCCTCTTGCCACATGCATTCGGTCCCGCCAATTTGACCTGAAACAGGGCAAAAGCATACGGCACATGGCAATTCTCTCGGACAAATGGATACGTCGACAGGCGCAGGAAACGGGCATGATAGAGCCCTTTGTCGAGGCGCAGCGCCGCGACGGGTGCATCAGCTATGGCCTGTCATCCTATGGTTATGACGCGCGGGTTGCGCCCGAGTTCAAGATATTCACCAACGTCAATTCGTCGGTCGTCGATCCCAAGGAATTCGATCCGGACAGCTTTGTCGATCGCAACACCGATGTCTGCGTCATTCCGCCCAACAGCTTCGCACTGGCCCGAACCGTGGAATATTTCCGTATCCCGCGCGACGTGCTGGTCATCTGTCTTGGCAAATCGACTTATGCCCGGTGCGGCATCATCGTGAATGTCACGCCGCTGGAACCCGGCTGGGAGGGGCATGTAACGCTGGAATTTTCCAATACCACCCCGCTGCCCGCGAAAATCTATGCCAATGAGGGGGCCTGCCAGTTCCTGTTCCTGCAGGGCAACGAACCGTGCGAGACCAGCTATGCCGACCGCGCGGGCAAATATATGGGGCAACAGGGCGTCACGCTGCCCCGCCTGTAATCAATTTCAATCTGTTTCTACAGAACAGGATATTCGCCTTGCCACCAGCTTATAGGCAGGAACCCATTCTCCGGACTCATTGTGCTTATACTGGATGCGCTCCCAGTGGTCGGCATCAATAACATTAAATACTGCTTTAAAATCAGTATTTTCCGGGTAGACCTGCCACATGGTCAGTTGATCATCAATCACCTTGGCTCGTAAATCTTGCACCTGCTTTCCTGTGGTCGCGATCCACATCATCTGCCATTCGCCCTTTTCCGCATCAAACATTCGTACGTTGATGCCTCGACCCGCAACGGGATCTTGAGCAGGGTCAGTGTTGAACCATTCATCGACGATTGTCATGCCGCCCAGACCATACCATCCGTTCCAGCGCGCGGGAGCACCTGGTCGCGGGGGCGACCAACCAGTGTCCCACCATATATGAGCGTCGACTGAAAAGTCCCCGATCAGAAAATCAAATTGTCTGATTTCATCAGGAGCGTCAGGATGAGGTGCGCCATAATCGCAACGTGGCGCCACAACTTCTTCAGATTGAGCAAAAATCGGGGAGGCGCAGAGCAATCCAGCACCAACTGCAAAAATTTTTCCTATCATGCGTCATGATGGAACGGTCAGGGCAAATGCATTCTAGCGAATTTCGACGAACTGCATATGGTCATCGACTGCCAGTCACACAGTCCATCGTAACTGCCGAATGGATCACCAAGCCTTGCCATCGGCCAATGGCGCGTCCACAACTCGTTCAAAATAGTGGAGAGGAACGAGTCATGCACCTGCTTGCACCGCCTGCCGCGCTGATCGGGCGCATCCTGATATCGCTGATTTTCATTCTCGCCGGAGCGGCCAAGCTGGGGGACATCGCCGGAACAGATGCCTATATCCAGTCAGTCGGCCTTCCCGCCGGACTGGCTCTGCCAGCAGCGCTGTTTGAACTGATCGGCGGCGTCTGCATCCTGCTGGGTTTTCTGGTCCGCCCCATGGCGCTGCTTCTCTCCGGTTTCTGCATCGTCACGGCCCTGTTCTTTCACAATGACTTCGCCAACCAGATGCAGATGACAATGTTCCTGAAGAACATTGCCCTGGCAGGCGGATTCCTGATCCTCTTCGCCTATGGCAACATGGCCTACAGCTTTGACAGCCTGCGCAACCGGAGAAAGACCGAAAAGGCGGACGCCCAGTCCCGCATCGAAGCCGCCGAGGCACAGGCAAAGGCTGCATCACAGGAGGCAAGCGCATCATGACCAACCCGCATCAGGACCGCGAATTCGACATCATAGTCTATGGCGCAACCGGCTATACCGGCAGGCTGGTCGCGGAATATCTCGCCCGCGCCTATGGCATTGGCGGCGATGGCCCGAAATGGGCCATGGCGGGGCGCTCGGCGGACAAGCTGCAGGCAGTGCGCGACGAGATCGGCGCGCCCGCAGATACGCCGCTGATCGTTGCCGACGCCGATGACCCCGCCTCGCTGGACGCCATGGTAAACCGCGCAAAAGCGATCATAACCACCGTCGGCCCGTATCAGCTTTATGGCGAACCGCTGCTCGCGGCCTGTGTTCGCTCCGGCACAGGCTATCTCGACCTTTGCGGCGAACCGGCCTGGATGCGGCAGATGATCGACAAATATCACGATGCCGCGCACGAAAGCGGCGCACCTATCGTCTTTTCGGCAGGCTTTGATTCCATCCCGTTCGATGGCGGCGTCTATATGCTGCAGCAGCATTGCCAAGAGGCGTTTGGCGGACCGGCACCCCGCATCAAGGGACGGGTTCGCGCCATGCAGGGGACATTTTCGGGCGGCACCGCAGCCAGCCTGAAGGCGACCATGGCAGCTGCGGCAAAGGACCCCGCCGTGATCGGCTATCTTGCCGATCCATTCTCGCTCGCCGCGGGACATCAGGGGCCTGCACAGCCCAAGGGCAACCGTCCCGAATTTGATGAAACGCTGGACAGCTGGGCCGCGCCCTTTGTCATGGCCCCGATCAACACCAAGAATGTCCATCGCACCAATGCGCTGACCGGCTTCGGCTATGGCGAGGATTTTGTGTATGACGAGATGGTGCTGACCGGCGCTGGCGACCAGGGCAAGGCGATTGCCGAGCATATGGCCTCCAACAGCATGTTCGGCAGCGATGGCGGGCCAAAGCCAGGCGAAGGGCCAAGCCGCGAAGAGCGCGAGGCCGGGTTTTACGATGTTCTGTTCGTCGCGGAGATGCCCGACGGGCAGACCGCCCGCTATGGCGTCAAGGGTGACAAGGACCCGGGCTATGGCTCGACCAGCAAGATGATCGCCGAGGCGGCACTGTGCATGGTCATCGACCAGCCGAGCCGGAAGGGCGGCATCTGGACTCCCTTCGCACTGATGGGCGAGGGTCTGGCCGACAGGCTGCAGAGGAATGCGGGACTCAGCTTCGCCGTTGAGTAGCGCGGAAGCGTAACCGCAAATTTACCGCAATGGTTGAAACCGGCGCATAAAGGTGCATATAGCGCTGTCCGCGCCCTGTGGCGCGCCCGTTAAAGACCGATTTGACCATGCTGACTTCGCTGATCCGACGCAAACCCAAGGCTTCGCCGCTTGATCGTGCCTTTGTTCCGGAGGGCACCCGCCTCTATGTGATCGGCGACGTCCATGGCCGGCTGGACCTGCTCAATGAATTGCTCGTCAGAATCGACGAGGATGATGCAACGCGGCCAAATGCTGAAATCCACCTGATTTTTCTGGGCGATCTGGTCGATCGCGGGATGGAAAGCCGGGGCGTTGTCGAACGGGCGATGCAGCTTGCCGAGGTGGGCGGCGGACGTGTCCGCTTCCTGATGGGCAATCACGAAGAGGTGATGCTGGGCGCGGCAACGGGCGATGAAAAGCACGTCAAGTTCTTCTGCCGCATTGGCGGCAAGGAAACACTGTTCAGCTATGGCCTCAGCCCCGAAGACTATCAGCGGCTGCAAATCGAGGAACTGTCGGAGCGTGTCGCAACGCTGTTTCCGCGCGCGCATCTGGACTTTGTGTCGCGCTTTGAAAGCCGGATCGTATTCGGCGACTATGCCTTTGTGCATGCAGGCATTCGTCCCGGCGTTCCGCTGGATGAACAGCGGATCAAGGATCTGCGCTGGATCCGCGAGGAATTCATCCTTGATGACGAACCGCATGACAAGGTCATCGTCCATGGCCATACGATCAGCGAGAATGTCGAGGAATGCCACAACCGGATCGGCATCGACACGGGCGCCTATATGTCCGGACGCCTGACCGCACTGTGCCTTGAAGAAAACCGGCGCTGGTATCTGCAAACCGGGGCGGAAGCCAAGGCAGCCTGACACAGGCAGTTCAATCCGCTTGAGCGCCTATGCCAAATGCGCCAGATTGGCGGCATGAAAGCCTTTCCAGCAATTGCCATCGCCCTGCTGCTCGGTGCCGCAACCGCCCAGACAGCAACTGCCAAGCCTGTCAATGAGGCCGATCCCGAACAGCTCCGCGCAACGGTTGAGCGGCTGGTCGGCTTTGGCACCCGCCATACGCTGAGCGATCCCGATCATCCCGAACGCGGCATTGGCGCGGCACGGCGATGGGCGGCAAGCGTATTCGGGGAGATCGGGGAGCAATGTGGCGGCTGCATCACCGTGGAGACCATCGACCGGCGCTTTTTCGGGCCGCGTGCGCCCGACGGAGCAAATGTCATCGATGTTCTGGGGATACAGCGCGGCAGCGGCGATCCCGATGACATCATCATCATCTCCGCCCATATTGACAGCCGGGTTTCCGATCCGATGGATTTTACCAGCGATGCACCCGGCGCAAATGACGACGGATCGGGGACTGCGCTAGTGATCGAGGCAGCGCGAATGCTGAGCCAGCAGCGTTTCGGACCGACCATTGTCTATGCCCTGCTGTCCGGCGAGGAACAGGGGCTATGGGGCGGACAGCTGCTTGCCGAAACGGCACAAGCGCGCGGCTGGCGGGTTCGCGCCCAGCTCAACAATGACATTGTCGGGAACAGCACCGGACAGGATGGCCGCATCGTCGATGACTTGGTGCGGGTGTTCAGCGAAGGCATCCGCGCTTCGGAACCGCTCGACCAAGCGATGAACCGCCGCAATTCGGGCAGCGAGGATGACGGGCCCAGCCGTGCGCTGATGCGGGCGGCGGACCGGGTTGCCAAGGGTCTTGGCGCGTCCGGGCTTCAAGTCTTCGGGGTGCGCCGCCCTGACCGGTTTGGACGGGGTGGCGACCATTTGCCAGCGCTGGTCCTCGGCTTTCCTGCCGTCCGCTTCACCGTCGGCGTCGAAAATTACGACCATCAGCACCAGGACCTGCGCACCGAGGATGGCCGCAAATATGGCGATACCATCGACGAGATGGACTTTGCCTATCTGGCCAGGGTCACCAATGTGAATGTCGCACTGGCGCGGGAACTGGCCATGGCCCCGCTTGCGCCCGATGCGGCAACGCTGGCTGGTGCGGTATCGACCGACACGACCGTCAGCTGGTCACCGGTCAAAGGAGCGTCAGCCTATCGCATCTACTGGCGGCGGGCGGACAGCATGGATTGGGCGGATTCGGTGCTGGTCGAGGGCGGCGAGACATCCAGCCATGTGTTCAAGGGCGTGATCGTCGACGATCATTTCTTCGGCGTTGCGGCGGTCGCCGATAATGGCAGCGAGAGCATCATAACCTTTGCAGGCCTGCCGCCGCGCCGCTAGGCCGTGAACTCATAAATGAAAAGGGCCGGAGTTGCCCCCGGCCCTTCGGATAATCGATATTGTCGCCGATCAGGCGGCCTGGCTTTCGCCCTCCGCCTCCGGATCGCGCAGCACATAGCCGCGGCCCCATACGGTTTCGATGTAATTCTCTCCGCCGCAGGCCAGCGCCAGCTTTTTGCGCAGCTTGCAGATGAAAACGTCGATGATCTTGAGTTCAGGCTCGTCCATCCCGCCATAAAGGTGGTTGAGGAACATTTCCTTGGTGAGCGTGGTGCCCTTGCGGAGCGAAAGCAGCTCCAGCATTGCATATTCCTTGCCGGTCAGGTGAACGCGCGCGCCATCGACCTCTACAGTCTTGGCATCAAGATTGACCGCCAGCTTGCCGGTGCGGATGACCGACTGCGAATGGCCCTTTGAACGGCGAACCACCGCATGGATGCGAGCCACCAATTCTTCGCGATGGAAAGGCTTGGTCACATAATCATCGGCGCCAAAGCCGAAGCTGCGCACCTTGCTGTCCATTTCCGAAATGCCGGACAGGATCAGAACCGGCGTCTGCACCTTGGCCACGCGAAGCTTTTTCAGCACATCATAGCCATGCATGTCAGGCAGGTTCAGGTCGAGCAGGATGATATCGTAATCATAAAGCTTGCCCAGATCGAGGCCTTCTTCGCCCAGATCAGTGGTGTAGACGTTGAAACCCTCAGTCGTCAGCATCAGCTCAATGGCTTTTGCGGTGGTGGGTTCATCCTCGATCAGTAGCACCCGCATGTGGTCACCCCTTTTTGCATATGTGCCATCGGCACCCCATTTCGTTCCAGACCAAGGAACGGCACCGTGCTGAAAATATTAACCATAAAAAAGATGGGCGCAAAAGGTTAATTTTTCCTAAACCGGCCTGACTCCACGAGTCGCGGCATGTCCTGCAGGCATCAAACCCGCAGAAACGACTCGTTTTTCGGCAATTTCGGATGCCCAAAATTCCCCCGAATTTTTTCTAGCGAGGATTGGTAAAATTGATCCTAACGCGTCCGACTGTATCCATAATGCAACTGTTGCCGGAGCGATCAGGCAAGTTCGCGGCGCAGAAATGCGACCAATGCCGACACCCTGGCCGGGCGATGCGGCGATGGCGGCATGACGATATTGAGGGCTATCTCCTCAAAGTTCCAGTCGCCAAGCACTGCCTCCAGCGTGCCTTGCGACAGGGCATCGGCGCACATGAAATCGGGCATCAACGCAATCCCCTGCCCCGCAATCAGCGCCGGCAGGACAAAGTCGCTATTATTGCATTGCATCACCGCCCTGGGACGAACCCGCGCACGCGCGCCATCGCCGCGAACGAGTTGCCAGAGTTCCGGCAGATTGCTGTTGGCATATAAAAAGCCGGCATGGTGCGCGAGATCATCGGGATGCTGAGGCCTGCCATGCGCATCAAGATAGGCGGGAGCCGCGACCAGCTGCCGCTCGACCCCGCGAATGCGAATGGCGCGGAGGCTGGAATCGGGCAAGGCAGCAATGCGCAGGGCCAGGTCGAAACCGTCATCAATCAGATCAACCTTGCTGTCGCTCAGATGCACATCGAGGGTGATCTTGGGATATTCCGCCATGAACCGGGCCAGCGGCTCGGCAAGCGCCCGCAGCCCGAAGCTCATCGGCGCGGCCAGCCTGATGCATCCGGACGGCTCACTGGCCTCATTGCTCGCCGCCTCCTCCGCCGCGACGCCCTCCGCCACGATCCGCCGGGCATGGTCGAGCAGCGCGGCACCCGATGCGGATAGCGTCAGGCGGCGCGAGGTGCGGTGGAACAGGACAGTGCCCTGCGCAGCCTCCAGCCGGGCCAGCGCCTTGGATATGGTCGCCTTGGTCGTGCCCAGCGCTGCCGCTGCCGCGCTAATGCCGCCCTGTTCGGCAATGGCGGCGAAGACCGCCCAGGCTTCAAAATCAGGAAGGCGCATTTTTGGAAACTATTCCTTTCCAAAACTGTTATTTCAGAAACAATAGCGGCGCATTATCTAATCGGCAAGCGCACGGCGAAAGCCGCAAGGCGCTCCTCAAGGAGACCGACAATGATCGAGAAAAGACCCTTTGGCGAACTTGGCCATGTCCAGCATGGCTGGCTGGATGCCCGCCATCATTTCTCTTTTGGCCAATATGTCGACCGCAACCGGATGAGCTGGGGCAATCTGCGCGTCTGGAACGATGACGAAATCGCACCGCATAGCGGCTTCCCGACACATCCCCATCGCGACATGGAGATCATCACCTTTGTCCGCGAAGGCGCGATTACCCACCGCGATTCCCTGGGCAATGAGGGCAGGACCGAGGCCGGAGATGTTCAGGTGATGAGCGCGGGCGACGGCGTCCGGCACAGCGAATATAATCTGGAGAACGAAACGACACGGCTTTTCCAGATCTGGATACTTCCCCGCGAAGCCGGAGGCGAACCGCGCTGGGACGCACGGCAGTTTCCGCGGGGCGCACGCGCCGGACGGCTGGAAACGCTGGCCAGCGGGGATGCAGATGATGTCGAGCAGGGCGCATTGCTGATCCGCGCCGATGCCCGCATATTGGGAGCGACCCTGGCCGCCGGGGAGAGCTTGACGCATCGCCCTGCCCCGGGCCGTGCCAGCTATGTGGTTGTGTCGAAAGGCACGATCAGCATCAACGGTGTCGATCTGGGCACACGCGATGCCGCCGCCATTCATGACGAGCAGACGCTTACCATCGCAGCTAACGACGACAGCGAATTTCTGATCGCCGAAACTGCATTCAATTGATCGAAGGCACAACCGAAAGGACACGAAAATGGCAAGAATTCTCATTCTCTATCACTCGGCCTATGGCCATATCGAAACCATGGCCGAGGCGGTTGCAGAGGGTGCCCGGGCAGAAGGCGCGGACGTCACCATCGGCCGCGTCCCCGAAACCATTCCCGACGATGTCGCAAAGGCCCAGGGATACAAGCTTGACCAGCAAGCACCGGTGGTCAGCCATGAGGAGCTGCCCGGCTATGACGCCATTATCATGGGCGGCGGCACCCGCTTTGGCCGGATGTCGGCACAGCTGGCGAGCTTTTGGGATCGCACCGGCGGTCTGTGGGCGAAAGGCGCGTTGATCGGCAAGGTCGGCGCGGTTTTCACCTCAACCGCCACCCAGCATGGCGGGCAGGAAACAACCCTGTTCTCGATGATGACCAACCTGCTGCATCACGGCATGACCATTGTCGGGCTGGACTATGGCTTTGCCGGACAGATGGGGAATAACGCGATCATCGGCGGATCGCCCTATGGCGCATCGACGATAGCGGGAGGAGATGGCAGTCGCACTCCGCATGAAACCGACCTCGCCGGAGCGCACTATCTGGGCGCAAAGGTCGCGCGCATTGCCGGGAAACTCTCCGGCTGAACCAAAGGGCGCATTGTGGCGGGCATGGACCAGAAAAATGCCCGCCATGATTGCATCCTGCCGCCGAAATTGTCACTATTCTCCGGATTGCCGAATTCACAGCCTGGGGAGGCACAATGTTTGCAAAATGGATCGCCGCATTGGCGATGGTCGTTACAACTGTCCTGCTGCCGTCATCAGCGCGCGCTGAATGGCATGAAGGGAACAGCCCGAACTTTGTCGTCTATGCCGATCAGAGTGCCCGTGACGTTCAGGAATTTACCGAGCAGCTCGAACTTTATCGTTCGGCGATGCTGAAGATGCTGAATGTTCCCGATTACGAGCTGGGGCCGTCAAACCGCGTATCGATCTACGTTGTGGGCAGCATCTCCGATGTCCGCAAACTTTATGGTGACAGGCGCAGCGCTGTAGCCGGTTTTTATCAGAGCAGAGCTGGCGCATCGCTGGCGGTTATTCCACGCGTCAAAATGAGCAATGTTGGTGAACCCGATTTCAGCCAGACAGTGCTGTTGCACGAATATGCGCATCACTTCATGTTTATCAATTTTCCGGGCAGCTTTCCGCTCTGGTTTACGGAAGGGTTTGCGGAATTCTTTGGATCGGCGCGCTTCGAGAAAGGCAAGACGGTTAAATTAGGGTATCCGGCGTTCCACAGGACGCTTGATTTGGCCTATGCCAAGGACGTTCCCATAGACTTGCTTTTGGACACCGAAGCTTACTCGAAAAAAACCAGCAATCTCTATGATTCCTTCTATGCCCGCAGCTGGGGGCTATACCATTACCTGACTTATGGCGAAGACCGACAGGGTCAATTTGGCAGTTATCTCTCTGCATTTGGAGCCAATCCTGATGGCCTTGCAGCAGCTGAATCCGCTTTTGGCGACCTTGAGAAACTGGACAAGGATATTGATCGCTATTTGCGGTCTCCCAGGCTCGGCTATACCGAATATGATGCAAAGGACCTGAATCCGCTTCCCGCAAAAGTACGCAAGATGACCGAAGGCGAAGGCGCCATCATGCCTTTGAAAGTCCAGTCAAAACGCGGCGTGACAGAAGAGCAGGCAAAGGAACTGGTCGTAGAGGTGCGTTCGGTTGCCGAACGCTTTCCAAATGATCCTTTTGTTCTCGCATCCCTGGCTGAAGCGGAAGTAGATGCCGGTAATAATGACGCCGCCATTGCTGCGGCTGATCGGGCGCTTGCTATCGACCCCAGCCAGATGGATGCCTTGATCCAGAAAGGCTATGCGCTTGCCCGCATTGCTGAAGACGAGGACACAGCGGAGGCTTGGCATAATGTACGCGCCCAGTTTGTCAGCGCCAATCGCGTTGACCCCAACAATCCCATCGCCCTGCGCTATTTCTATGAGAGCTTTGTCAAGGCCGGAGAGGAAGTGCCGGAACCTGCAATAAGAGGATTGAAAATGGCGCTCGAACTGGCGCCATTTGCCTATGAAATCCGTCAAATGGTCGCAGTGCAGCAACTGAAGGACGGCGATCGAAAGGCTGCCATCGCAACTCTGCAACCCTTTGCATTCGTTCCGCACAATACCAAGGTGGCTGACCACTACCGGAGCATAATTAACCGCCTGAAAGCTGGCGAAGACGTAGAAATAACGCCCTATGAACCAGAGGAAGAAGATGAGGAAGGCGGAGAGGATGATGGCGAGGACAGCTGATCTTCCCGCATATATTGTCGTGACCGCCGCCCTTGCCCTTGCGGCGATGGCGGTTCCGGCCCATGCCCAGAATGACAGCTTCTCGACCGGGCCGCTGATCGAGGAATTCGGGCCGGTCGCCAATGTCGACGCCGACATGGCAATACCCGCCAATACCAAGTTCCATGTCGCATTCGATGTCAGCGAAGGGGCAAAGTCCGGCGAACTCAGCCGTTCGCTGGTTTCCGTGGCGCGGTTTCTCAACATGCATGTCCGCGCCGGGGTTCCCGCCGAAAACATCCGCCTGGCGGTAGTCGTCCATGGCAAGGCATCGCAGGACCTGACCGTGCAATCCGTCTATGCAAAAAGCCATGACGGTGCAACGAATGCCAATGCGCCGCTGATCGCCGCACTGACCAGACATGGGGTCAGGATCATCCTGTGCGGCCAGAGCGCTTCGGCCTATGGGATCGACAAAGAGGATCTGCTGCCCGATGTGGAAATGGCCCTGTCCGCCATGACCGCGCATGCCCTGCTCCAGCAACAGGGATATACACTCAACCCCTTTTGACAGGGGAACCCAACGGTCCGCCGTCTGAATGAGTTTTTGGCTGAACCGTCACCCCAGTAAAAGCCGGGGTATCCTTGCCTGTCGCGCCAGGTTTCCCCGCTGGAGATTCCGGCTTTCGCCGGAATGACGGACTGCTTCCGGGTAACAGCCAAATAATTTTGACGAAATCTTCTCATTATTTAACAATGGTATAGCCTCATTGCACGGCAGGCGATGGGCTGACATGCGTCTCGCCCGTCGCTCACAAAACTTGACCCTTTCGACCGAATTACGCTAACGAGAATCATTCGCATTAGCATTTGAGGGGGATTATGAAGCGTTTTATGATCGGCACAGCATTGGCGCTGTGCCCCAACACACCTGCCCTGGCGCTGGAAAATGGCGCTGCAGAAGACGGGGCAATCGGGGACGCCGCACTGGATGATGGCACTCTCGACGAGGCAGATGCCGATGCGCCCCGCGACACCATTACCGTTACCGGCACCCGCACTGCAGTCGCCGTCGAAGATGCCCCCGTGTCCGTCACGGTTATAGAGGCTTCCGACATCGCGGATCAGCTCGCCACCGACATCAAGGATCTGGTGCGGTACGAACCCGGCGTGACGGTTCGCCGAGCCCCGGCGCGCTTCGGTGCAGCGCTTGGCTCCACGGGCCGCGCAGGCAATGAAGGGTTTACGGTTCGGGGCATTGGCGGTAATCGGGTGATCATCCAGGTCGATGGCATCCGCGTTCCCGACGGTTTCAGCTTTGGCGCGCAGGATTCCGGGCGCGGTGGCTATGTTGATATCGGGCTGGTCAAGCGGGTGGAAATCCTGCGCGGCCCTGGCTCGGCGCTTTACGGCAGCGACGGGCTGTCGGGCGTGGTCAGTTTCGTGACCAGCGATCCGGCGGATTTCATCGGCAAGCAAGGCGACTCGGTCGGCGGACTGCTGCGTGCCGGATACAGCTCATCAGATCAGGAATTCAGCGAGACCGCCATCTTCGCGGGCCGCAGCGGCGCTGTCTCCGCCATGCTGGCCTATACCCGGCGCGATTATCAGGAACTCGACAATCGCGGCACGGATTTCTCGACTGGATCAACCCGCACGGCTCCCAATCCGATGGACGGACGATCCGATGCGGTGCTGGGCAAGCTGGTATGGGATGCCGGCGGCGGCCACAGGCTGCGCCTGACCGGCGAATATCTCGACAGTCTTGTCAAAACGAACGTTCTGTCCGGCCTTGGCAATAGCGGCTTTGGCACGATAGTCGACAACCTCACGGCGCGTGACACATCGAAACGCAAACGGGTCACGCTCGACTGGAGCTGGCTTCCGTCCGGCGATGGCAGCTTTGTCGATGATGCGATGCTCGCGCTGTACTGGCAGGACGGCAAGGATATACAGTTCACCGATGAGGACCGCACCCCGTCGGCAGATCGCGAGCGGCTCAACACCTTCGAGAACCGCGTCATCGGAGCCGGTGCCGAACTGCACAGCAGCTTTGCGACTGGCCCGCTGGGGCATCGCCTTGCCTATGGCGGTGATGTCAGCCTGACCCGGCAACGGGGCTTGCGCGACGGAGTTGTGCCGCCGACCGGCGAAGTTTTTCCGACCCGTGCCTTCCCCGAAACCGATTTCACGCGTGGCGGCCTGTTCATCGGTGACGAGATATCGATCGGTGATGGACGGCTGACACTGTACCCGGCTCTGCGCTTTGACTTTTACGACCTTGACCCAAGCGACGATCCGCTGCTGCCGACATTTCAGGGGGCAGGCCAGAGCGGATCACGGCTGACGCCCAAGATCGCTGCCGTCGCGAAAATCGGCAGCGGTTTCAGCCTCTACGGAAATTATGCGGAAGGCTTCAAGGCGCCCGAACCAGGCCAGGTTAACCAGTTCTTCGAGAACCTCGCCTTTGGCTATACATCGGCACCCAATCCCGATCTGCGGCCGGAAACCAGCCAGAGCTGGGAGGCCGGATTGCGCTATTCCGGCAAGACACTGTTCGCGGGCGTCACCTATTTCCATGGCCGCTACAAGGATTTCATCAGCCAGGAAGTCGTGGGTGGCGGGTTCACACCCAGCGATCCGGCGATATTCCAGTTCATCAACATTACGCGGGCACGAATCCGGGGGTGGGAGGCACGGGCAAGGCTGCGCACCGAAGCAGGCTTCACCGCTGACCTCGCTCTGGCGGTTGCCGATGGCGACACCATTGATCCCGGCGGTATCCGCTCTCCCCTTTCCAGCATCGATCCGTTCACGCTGGTCGCCGGTTTTGGCTATCGCGACCCGGGCGAGCGCTTCGGATTTCAGTTTTCCGGCACGTTCAATGACCGCAAGCGGCTGAACGACACGGTTGGCGTCTGCACCGGAGACTGTTTCCGGCCCGGCGCATCGCTGGTGCTTGATCTCACCGCCTTTGTCCGCATCGCCAAGGGTGTCACGCTGCGTGGCGGCGTGTTCAACATCAGCAACGAAAAATACGCCTTGTGGAGCGATGTGCGCGGCCTCGCCGCCAGCTCCTCCGTCACCGATGCCTATACCCGGCCGGGGCGCAACGCCTCCGCTTCCATCAGCTTAAGCTTCTGACCAGAAAGGAAATGTCATGACCAAATGGAAATTGGCACTCACGCCCGCATTGCTTGCCCTGTCTTTCACTCCCCTGCCCGCCGCGGCCCATCCGCCGATCCCGGAACGCGGCGACAATGCCGAACAGGCGGCACTGCAAGCCGACCGCGCCGACATTCTGGCCATGGCCGGAAATTACAAGGTGCGCTTCGACATGCAGGAATCGACGCCTTGGACGGACGATTACCTGCCGCTCGACCGCAAGATTTCCGGTGGCCATGAAAGCGTGCGCGTCATCGAGGACAGCGGCACGAAAATCGTGCTCCAGCATCTGCTGGTGGTGACCACCAAGGAAGGCGAGAGTTTCATCGTCAAGCACTGGCGGCAGGACTGGCAATATGAGCCGGAAACCGTGCTGGTCTATTCGGATACCGGCGAATGGGTAGCCGAGGCCGTGGACCCCAAACGCGCCCATGGCCGATGGTCGCAGACCGTTTACCAGGTCGATGACAGCCCGCGCTATGCCGGAATTGGCGAATGGGAAACACAGGGCGGCGTCCGCCGCTGGCGCTCCAACTGGACCTGGCGGCCGCTTGCCCGCCGCGATGCCGTCCGTCACCCGGTCTATGATCGCTATTACGCCATCAACCGCCATTCACCCACGCCCAATGGCTGGATCCATTTTCAGGACAATACCAAGATGGCCAATGTCGATGGAAAGCTGGTGCCCATCGTGCAGGAATATGTACTGAACAGCTATACCCGCTTCGATGACTATGATGTCGGTGCGGCCGATGCCTATTGGGCCGATACCAAGGGCTATTGGGCGGCGGTAAGGGCAGCCTGGGATGCCCTGCTGCAGCGCGAGGGCGCCATCCGGGTTACCGAGGAGGCGGAAACTGGCACCGTCATTTCCGCCCGGCTGCTCGAAATGGGGACAGAAATCCACAAGGGCGAACTGGCCGAGGCCGACGCCATTGCCGAGGCCCGGCGACTGATCGATGGGTCATCCACCCGGCTCGCAACGGCGAGCAAACAGGCCGAGGATTACTGACGCCGCCAATATTGACATCATCAACCCCAAAGGGTCGCAAAGAAAAACCCCGCCCGGTTCGCTCCGGACGGGGTTTTTTCAACTCAGCTTCAGTGCTGCTTATTCAGCGGCACCCTCGGCAACCACCGTTTCGGCAGTCGCTTCGGCTTCCAGCTCCTCGGCAGCTGCCATCGCCTCGACCAGCGCACGCTGCTGCGCACGAAGCGCGGCATCACGCGAGGAAGCAGCGATACGCATCCGGTTCATGCCGGCGCCGGTACCCGCCGGAATGAGGCGGCCAACGATGACATTTTCCTTGAGGCCGATCAGCGAGTCCTGCTTGCCCTCGACAGCAGCCTGGGTGAGGACGCGGGTGGTCTCCTGGAACGACGCCGCCGAGATGAACGAACGGGTCTGCAGGCTGGCCTTGGTGATGCCCAGCAGGATCGGCTTGCCTTCGGCATGCTCCTTGCCCGCTGCGAGCTTGGCATTGTGCTCCAGCATCTCCTCATAATCGACCTGCTCGCCAGGCAACAGCGTGGTATCGCCGCCCTTGGTGATTTCGACCTTCTGCAGCATCTGGCGCACGATCACTTCGATGTGCTTGTCGTTGATCTTCACGCCCTGCAAGCGATAGACTTCCTGGATTTCGCTGACCAGATATTCGGCCAGCGCTTCCACGCCCAGCACTTCCAATATGTCGTGCGGATCGGGCGAACCGGAAATCAGGTTATCGCCCTTCTTGACATAGTCGCCTTCCTGAACGTCGATCACCTTGGACTTGGGCACCAGATATTCGACCGATTCCCCTTCCTCGGGATGGATCGCGATCTTGCGCTTCGCCTTGTAGTCGCGAACGAATTCGATCCGGCCGGAAACCTTGGCAATGATCGCATTGTCCTTGGGCTTGCGCGCCTCGAACAGTTCGGCGACACGCGGCAGACCGCCGGTAATGTCGCGGGTCTTGGCGGCTTCGCGGCTGACACGCGCCAGCACGTCACCGGCATGGACCTCCTGCCCGTCCTGGACCGAGAGCATTGCGCCTGGTGCCAGCATGTAGCGGGCAGCCTCGCCCGAATCCTCGTCAAGCAGCGTGAGGCGGGGGCGCAGGTCTTCCTTCGTCTTGCCTCGGCTGGTCGCACGATGTTCGGTAACGACGCGCTGGGCGATACCGGTGGCTTCGTCGGTCTGTTCGATCAGGGTCTTGCCGTCGAGCAGGTCCTGATACTTCACCGTACCCGGCTTTTCGGTAATCACCGGCATGGTGAACGGATCCCATTCGGCGAGCTTGTCGCCGATCGAGACCTTGCCGCCATCGGCCACCAGCAGGTTGGTACCGTAAGGGATACGGTGAACCGCCCGCTCGCGGCCTTCCTTGTCGATGATCGCAATCTCGCCATTGCGGGCCAGCGACAGACGGCGTCCGCGCTTGTCCTCAATGGTCGGAATATCGCGATATTCCAGAACGCCATCGGCCACCGCTTCGAGGTTCGACTGCTCGTTGAGCTGCGCCGCACCGCCGATGTGGAAGGTCCGCATGGTCAGCTGGGTGCCCGGCTCGCCGATGGACTGGGCAGCGATAACGCCGACAGCCTCGCCGATATTGACCGGCGTACCGCGAGCAAGATCGCGGCCATAGCATTTGCCGCACACGCCCTGCGTCGCTTCACAGACCAGCGGGCTGCGAATGCGCGCGGCCTGAATGCCCATATCCTCGATCAGCGCTACCGCAGCCTCATCCAGCAGGGTGCCGTTGGCCAGCACGATTTCGCCGCCCTTGCCATCGACAATATCCTCGGCCAGCGTGCGACCCAAAATGCGTTCAGCAAGCGAGGCAATGGTCGAGCCGCCCTGAACGATAGCCTTCATCTCCAGCGCACGCTCGGTTCCGCAATCCTCCTCGACAATGACGCAATCCTGCGACACGTCGACCAGACGACGGGTGAGATAGCCCGAGTTCGCGGTCTTGAGCGCGGTATCGGCCAGGCCCTTGCGGGCACCATGGGTCGAGTTGAAATACTCAAGAACGGTCAGGCCTTCCTTGAAGTTCGAGATAATCGGGGTTTCGATGATCTCGCCCGACGGCTTGGCCATCAGGCCACGCATGCCGGCCAGCTGCTTCATCTGCGCTGGCGAACCACGGGCGCCCGAATGGCTCATCATGTAGATCGAGTTGACCGGCGCCTCGCGACCATGTTCGTCCTTCGGCGTCGCCTTGATCTCGTCCATCATGGCGTTGGCCACCTGGTCACCGCAACGGCTCCAGGCGTCGATCACCTTGTTGTACTTTTCCTGCTGGGTGATCAGGCCGTCCTGATACTGCTGCTCATAATCGGCAACCAGCGCGCGGGTTTCGTCGACCGTCTTCTCCTTGGAATCGGGGATGATCATGTCGTCCTTGCCGAACGAGATACCGGCGCGGCAGGCATAGCGGAAGCCAAGGCCCATGATCGCGTCGGCGAACAGGACCGTGTCCTTCTGGCCATTGTGACGATAGACCTGATCGATGACGTCGCCGATTTCCTTCTTGGTGAGAAGGCGGTTGACGATATCGAACGGCACCTTGTGGCCTTGTGGCAGGCATTCGCCGATCAGCATGCGGCCCGGAGTGGTCTCGAACCGCTTCATGAAGCTCTTGCCGGCCTCGTCGGTCTGCGGCACCCGGCTGACGATCTTCGAGTGGAGCGTCACCGCGCCCACTTCGAGAGCCTGGTGAACTTCGGCCATGTCGGACAGCAGCATGCCCTCGCCCGGCTCGCCTTCGCGGTCCATCGAGAGATAATAGAGGCCCAGCACCATGTCCTGCGAGGGAACGATGATCGGCTTGCCATTGGCGGGAGACAGGATGTTGTTGGTCGACATCATCAGCACGCGCGCTTCCAGCTGCGCCTCGAGGCTCAGCGGGACGTGCACGGCCATCTGGTCACCGTCAAAGTCCGCGTTGAAGGCGGAGCAGACCAGCGGGTGAAGCTGGATCGCCTTGCCCTCGATCAGCACAGGTTCGAACGCCTGAATGCCAAGGCGGTGAAGCGTCGGCGCACGGTTCAGCAGAACCGGATGCTCGCGGATCACCTCTTCAAGGATGTCCCAGACTTCCTTGCGTTCCTTTTCGACCCACTTCTTGGCCTGCTTGAGGGTCATGGAAAGACCCTTGGCGTCGAGGCGGGCATAGATGAACGGCTTGAACAGTTCGAGCGCCATCTTCTTGGGCAGGCCGCACTGGTGCAGCTTCAATTCCGGACCGGTCACGATGACCGAACGGCCCGAATAGTCGACGCGCTTGCCGAGCAGGTTCTGGCGGAAGCGGCCCTGCTTGCCCTTGAGCATATCGGACAGCGACTTCAGCGGACGCTTGTTTGCGCCGGTGATGACGCGGCCGCGACGGCCATTGTCGAACAGCGCATCGACCGCTTCCTGCAGCATGCGCTTTTCGTTGCGGACGATGATGTCTGGCGCGCGCAGCTCCATCAGGCGCTTCAACCGGTTGTTGCGGTTGATAACGCGGCGATAGAGATCGTTGAGATCCGACGTCGCGAAACGGCCGCCATCGAGCGGCACCAGCGGGCGCAGTTCGGGCGGAATGACGGGAATGACTTCCAGGATCATCCATTCGGGACGGTTGCCCGAATCGATGAAACTTTCCACCACTTTCAGGCGCTTGATGATCTTCTTGGGCTTGAGCTCCGACTTGGTCTCCTCAAGCTCCTTAAGGAGATCGGCACGCTCCTGCTCCAGATCGAGATCGATCAGCATCTGGCGCACGGCTTCGGCACCGATACCGGCGGAGAAAGCATCCTCGCCATATTCGTCCTGCGCATCGAGGAGCTCGTCCTCGGTCAGCATCTGGAATTTCTCCAGGCTGGTAAGACCGGGCTCGATGACCACATAGCTCTCGAAATAGAGCACGCGCTCAAGCTGCTTGAGCTGCATATCGAGAAGCAGGCCGATGCGCGAGGGAAGCGACTTCAGGAACCAGATATGCGCAACGGGCGCGGCCAGCTCGATATGGCCCATGCGCTCGCGACGCACCTTGGTCACGGTGACTTCAACACCGCACTTCTCGCAGACAATGCCCTTGTACTTCATGCGCTTGTACTTGCCACACAGGCATTCATAATCCTTGGTCGGGCCAAAGATACGCGCGCAGAACAGGCCGTCACGCTCCGGCTTGAACGTGCGATAGTTGATCGTTTCCGGCTTCTTGATCTCGCCGAAAGACCAGCTGCGGATCCGCTCAGGGCTGGCGAGACCGATCTGGATCTCGTCAAATGTTTCGGGCTTCTGGGCCGGGTTATGGAATTTCGTCAGTTCGTTCATCTTGTCTGCTCCATTTCCCCTCCCGTTCACAGGAGGGGTTAGGGGTGGGCATATTTCCAGGGGTGGTTATGACCCACCCCCCAGCCCCCTCCCGCAGACGGGAGGGGGAGAGGTCTTATTCCGCAGCCTCGGGCAGCGCGTCAGGCGCATCGTCATCATCATCGCCAGTGGCATCGTCCAGCGACTTGAGTTCGACATTGAGGCCCAGCGACCGCATTTCCTTGACCAGAACGTTGAAGCTCTCCGGAATACCGGCCTCGAACGTGTCGTCGCCCTTGACGATCGCCTCATAGACCTTGGTGCGGCCGACAACGTCGTCGGACTTCACCGTCAGCATTTCCTGCAGGGTATAGGCAGCGCCATAAGCCTGCAGCGCCCAGACCTCCATTTCCCCGAAGCGCTGGCCACCGAATTGTGCCTTGCCGCCCAGCGGCTGCTGGGTGACGAGCGAATAGGGGCCGATCGAGCGGGCGTGGATCTTGTCATCGACCAGGTGGTGCAGCTTGAGCATATAGATATAGCCCACCGTCACCTTGCGATGGAACTTGTCCCCGGTCCGGCCGTCATAAAGATCGACCTGGCCCGAAGCATCCAGCCCGGCGCGTTCCAGCATGCGCGAAACGTCCGCTTCGCGGGCACCGTCGAACACCGGCGTACCCATGGGAACGCCATTGACCAGATTGCCGGCCAGCTCGACGACTTCGCCCGTGCTCCTGGCGTCAATATCGTCATGATATTGTTCGCCATAAACGTGCTTCAGCGTCTCCTTCACCGCTTCGGGCGGAGTACCCGCCTGCGGATCGGGATTGGCCTCGCGCCATTCTTCCAGCGCCTTCTTGACCTGCTGACCCAGACCGCGCGCGGCCCAGCCCAGATGGGTTTCGAAAATCTGGCCGACATTCATGCGGCTCGGCACACCCAGCGGGTTCAGCACGACGTCGACCGGCGTGCCATCCTCCAGGAACGGCATGTCCTCGGCCGGCAGAATGCGGCTGATGACACCCTTGTTGCCATGACGTCCGGCCATCTTGTCGCCCGGCTGCAGCTTGCGCTTCACCGCGACGAACACCTTGACCATCTTCAGCACGCCGGGCGCAAGCTCGTCGCCCCGCTCCAGCTTGTCGCGGCGATCCTCGAACTTCTCGGTGATGCGCTGCACGGCTTCGTCATATTGCGCCTTCACAGCCTCGAAATCGGCCTGAACGGCGTCATCCTGCACTGCGAACTTCCACCACAGATGCTTTTCGACTTCCTCGAGCAGCTCCTCGGTGATTTCCGCACCCTTTTTCACGCCCTTGGGAACTGCTGTGGCGATCTGGCCCAGCAGCATCTCGCGGATGCGGTTATAGGTGGCGCGGTTGAGAATGGCGCGCTCGTCCTCGCGGTCCTTGGTCAGGCGCTCGATTTCCTCACGCTCAATGGCCAGGGCACGCTCGTCCTTGTCGATGCCGTGGCGGTTGAACACCCGGACCTCGACGACCGTACCGGCAACACCCGGCGGCAGACGCAGCGAGGTGTCGCGCACGTCACTGGCCTTTTCACCGAAGATCGCGCGGAGCAGCTTTTCTTCCGGCGTCATCGGGCTCTCGCCCTTGGGCGTGATCTTGCCGACCAGAATGTCGCCCGGATGCACCTCTGCACCGATATAGACAATGCCCGCCTCGTCGAGATTGCGCAGCGCTTCCTCGCCGACATTGGGAATGTCGCGGGTAATGTCTTCAGGCCCAAGCTTGGTATCGCGGGCCATCACCTCGAATTCCTCGATATGGATCGAGGTAAAGACGTCGTCCTTCACGATGCGTTCGGAAATGAGGATCGAGTCCTCATAATTGTAGCCGTTCCACGGCATGAACGCGACCAGGCTGTTGCGGCCCAGTGCCAGTTCGCCCAGATCGGTCGACGGGCCATCGGCGATGGTATCACCTTCGTTGATGACGTCGCCCACCTTCACCAGCGGGCGCTGGTTGATGCAGGTATTCTGGTTCGAACGCTGGAACTTCTGCAGCGTGTAGATGTCCACGCCCGAACGTCCTGCCTCGACCTGGCCGGTCGCGCGGATCACGATACGGGTCGCGTCGACCTGATCGACAATGCCGGCACGACGCGCGGCAATGGCGGCACCGGAATCGCGCGCCACGGTCTCTTCCATGCCGGTTCCCACAAAGGGAGCCTCGGCACGGACCAGCGGCACGGCCTGACGCTGCATGTTCGATCCCATCAGCGCACGGTTGGCGTCGTCATTTTCCAGGAAGGGAATGAGCGATGCGGCAACCGACACCAGCTGCTTGGGGCTGACGTCCATCAGCGTGACATGCTCGCGCGGCGCCATCAGGAATTCGCCAGCCTCGCGGGCGGAAACGATTTCCTCGGCAAAGCTGCCATCATCGTTGAGCTCGGCATTGGCCTGGGCGACGGTGTGCTTCTGCTCCTCCATGGCGGAGAGGTAGATCACCTCGTCGGTCACCTTGCCCTCGATCACCTTGCGATAGGGTGTTTCGATAAAACCGTATTTGTTGACCCGGCTGAACGAGGCGAGCGAGTTGATAAGGCCGATATTCGGACCTTCGGGCGTCTCGATCGGGCAGATACGGCCATAATGGGTCGGGTGAACGTCGCGAACCTCGAAACCGGCACGCTCGCGGGTGAGACCGCCCGGGCCAAGCGCCGAAACGCGGCGCTTGTGGGTGACTTCCGACAGCGGGTTGGTCTGGTCCATGAACTGCGAGAGCTGCGACGAACCGAAAAACTCGCGCACGGCGGCCACGGCAGGCTTGGCGTTGATCAGGTCGTTCGGCATGACCGTCGACACATCGACGCTCGACATGCGCTCCTTGACCGCGCGTTCCATGCGCAGCAGGCCGACACGATACTGGTTTTCCAGCAGCTCGCCCACCGAACGGACACGGCGGTTGCCGAGATTGTCGATATCGTCGACTTCGCCCTTGCCGTCCTTCAGGTCGACCAGGGTCTTGACCACGGCCAGGATATCCTCCCGGCGCAGCGTCGTGACATCGTCAGCGGCATCAAGGTCAAGACGCATGTTGAGCTTGACGCGCCCAACGGCGGAAAGATCATAACGTTCGGAATCGAAGAACAGGCCTTCGAACAGCGCATCGGCGGTTTCGCGCGTCGGCGGCTCGCCGGGGCGCATCACGCGATAGATGGCGTCAAGACCCATGTCGCGATTATCGGCCTTGTCGGCCTTCATGGTGTTGCGGATCCACGGACCGGTGGTGACATGGTCGATATCGAGCAGGACGATCCGGTCAACCCCGGCGCCATCCAGCTTTTCAAGGTTTTCGGCGGTGACTTCATCACCGGCCTCAATGTAGATTTCGCCGGTCTTTTCGTTGATCAGGTCATAGGCCGAATAGCGCCCGAAGATTTCCTCGGTCGGAATCTGCAGCATCTCAAGGCCGTCCTTGGCCGCCTTGTTGGCGGCACGCGGCGTTACCTTGTCGCCAGCCTTGAAGATGATCTCGCCGCTATTGGCATCGACAATGTCGAAGCTCGGCTTCTGGCCGCGCCACTGTTCGGCGACGAACGGAATCTTCCAGCCGTCCTTGGCACGCTCGAACGTCACCTTCTCATAGAAATAGTCGAGGATTTCCTCGCTGTTGAGGCCAAGCGAATAGAGCAGGGCGGTGACCGGCAGCTTGCGCTTGCGGTCGATACGGACATTAACAATGTCCTTCGCATCGAACTCGAAATCGAGCCACGAACCGCGATAGGGGATGACGCGTGCGGCGAAGAGATATTTGCCGCTGCTGTGGGTCTTGCCCCGGTCATGATCGAACAGCACACCGGGCGAACGGTGCATCTGGCTGACGATAACGCGCTCGGTGCCGTTGATGATGAACGTGCCGTTCTCGGTCATCAGCGGCATGTCGCCCATGTAAACGTCCTGCTCCTTGATATCGAGCACGGAGCGGCTTTCGGTTTCGGTATCGACCTCGAACACGATCAGCCGCAGCGTGACCTTCATGGGCGCTGCATAGGTGATGCCGCGCTGGCGACATTCCTGGGTATCGTATTTCGGATCTTCCAGCTCGTAATGGACGAAATCCAGCTCGGCGGTGCCAGCAAAATCGCGGATCGGGAAAACGCTGCGCAGCGTCTTTTCGAGACCCGAAACATAGCCGATCGAAGGGTCGGAACGCAGAAACTGTTCATAGGATTCGCGCTGGACCTCGATCAGGTTCGGCATCTCGCTGACTTCGTGAATATCGCCGAAGATCTTGCGGATGCGCTTTTTGGCAGTCGGCTTGAGAGCCGCCGGTGTTTTCGCTTTGGTTGCCATTGAAAATTTCGCCCTTTTCATGCATTTGACAGCACGGACAAACGACAAAAAGCCGCGTATTCCCAGCCATGAGAACCGCAGCTTTCGCGTTTATGAGAACCGGAATTTCCATTCGTCCGGCAGGTCCGCGCAAAACCCGCCATGTCTCGAAACACCGACTGTAGGATTTCCATATAGATTTGCGGCACCGGCTTGTCAAACCGGCGCAACAATATTTCGCACGCCAGCGGCAAGCAGCATGCGACGACGCACAATTCATCAACTGGCCGCCCCAGCCAAACGGCTCGCCGGAATTTTGCGTTTTCCCGTGAACGATTTCGGCGGACCAGCGCGTTGGGGGCTTGCTATGATGAAGACCATTCTCCCCCATCGCCCGGCCAGGGCCGCGATTGCCGCAGTCCTCGCCTTCACCGCAACCCCCGTGCTGGCCCAGGATATTGCACCGCTGCCCGCAGCGCCTGCCCCCGCCCCGGCTGCCAGCACGACCGCGCCCGCGACGACGAGCCCGGTTCCCCCGCCGGTATTCACTCCCGAGCCAGTCCGGCCCGCACCCGCCGCGCCACCTCCAGCCGCTGCCACACCGCCTGCGCCCATGGTCGGCCCGGCAACGCCCGTCATTGCGCCCGCACCGGTCATTGAAAGGCCGGCGCCGGTTCGCATCACACCGGTTCAGGAAGAAGCGAAAGCAGCGCCTCGCCCGGCACTGCAGGCCCGCGAAACTGCCGCGCCGGTAAGCAGCACCGCTGCCGCCCCCGACACTGCTGTCGCGAACGATGAGACCATTGCCGATAGCGCAGCCATGGATGCACCTGCACCCGCCATCGACACCCCTTTTGCCGAAACCGCACCGGTTGTCGCAAATGGAGAGGCCGCAACTTCAGCGATCGACAGCCCTGCCGATATTCCTGAATGGGCCTGGCTGGCCGGAGCATTGGCGCTGCTGGGCGTGGGCGGCGGAGCCTATGCCGCCGCTCGCCGCAACCGGCACCCGAAAAAGCGCATTCAGCCGCTCGTTCACACCGCCGCTAATCCCGGAACCCGGACGACCAGCGATCATCCGCTGACCGCAAACGAGCGGGCCAGGGCGGCAACTGCCGAACCGCTGCCCGCCATGGCCATGCCGACCAGTGCCGCGATGGCCCGACCGCAGGAAATCCGGCTGACGCCCGATTTCGACCGGAAGCACTATGCTGCCGAAACCCAACAACCCGCGCCCATGGCAGCGCAATCGGTGCGCCCTGCCCGCCTGCAGGGTGGCAATGGCCGGGTCATGCCCTTTTGGGAACCGGTTGACCGCCAGCTGCTGGAAGCGATGATTGCGCAGCCCCCGAGCTCGACCAACCCCTTTCGCTCACGCCCCAACCGCAAGCGTCGTGCCCTGTTCATGCTACGCCATGGCATGACCCAGGGCAACCGGCCGGTCACGGCGGAAACGCGCCAGCGCTCCTGGATCGCAGAAGCCGCAAAGCTGACCGAAACCGCTTCGTCACGCCGCGCGCTCAGCGGCGCCTGATCGATCCCGCCCCTATTGCCGGTCTTCGGCAATCGCGCTCCGCAGCAGGTCCCTGGTCCTTCGGCCTGCTGCGGAGAGCGTCCGTCCGGACAGGCGGACCAGGCCGACATGAGAGGCCCATTGGGCAAGACCGGCGACATTGACGCGCACAATCTCTCCCCTGCCCAGCTCCGGTTCAAGCGCAGGCCCCATTCCCAGCATCACGGCATCGCTGGACAGCGCGACCGCTTTCAGCGTGCGTACATCCTCGCAGATAAACCGGCCCTGCCAGGCAGTTTCCGCCAGATGCCCGGGCCGTCCTGACTCGGGCCTTGCACGAAAGGCAGGTGCAGCCAGCGGAAATGCCGCAAGCTCTTCGGGAGCAACCATTACCTGCGTCGCGAGCGGGTGCCCCTTGCGCACATGATATCCGACCGGCAATTCGACCAGCGGATCAACCAGCACGCCCGCCCTGCTCTCCGCCTCGACACTATCCGCCACGAAGAATTCGATCTTTTCGGCCAGCAGCATCGCGATCATTTCGGCTATCGGCTTGATCTCCGCCCGCACGTCAAGGCGCGGATAATCCTGCGCCAGTGCCGTGAACACGGGCATCAGCACCGGCGCGAACATCGGACCCACGGCAAAGGCCAGGCTGCCCGCCTCGCCCGAGCGCAACAGGCTCGCCTCGCGCATCAGGCCGTTGGCTTCACGCAGCACATGTTCCGCGTGGCGCAGCAGCTGGCTGCCCTCGCTCGTTGGCCTGACGCCCGTCGACAGCCGGTTGAACAGCTCAAAGCCGAGTTCAGCCTCCAGCGCCTGTATGCTGCGGCTCAGCGCCGGCTGGGTAATGTGCAGCACTTCGGAGGCGCGCGCGAAGCTGCCCTGTTCGGCGAGAACCGTGGCGTGTCGAAGTTTGCGCAAATCCATAGACCGCAAGACATGCACATATTGCATGGCTTGGCAAACTATAATGCATTTGAATCATGTTACTGGATCGGGCATCACCTGAGCGGAGAGTGATGGAGGCAAGCACATGCAGCGCAGTTACTGGATCATCCTGCTGGTCGTCGGCATATTGGTCATAGAGATTATCGCCGGTCGCCATCGCAAGGTGCACCACCGCCAGGATTATTTCATCATCGCATCGACGCTGATCGGCGGCCAGCTGACCCGTCCGATTGTCGCACTGATCACGGCGACGCTGATCGGCCTGGCCCTGCCCGCCTATAAGGATGCGCTGGCCAGTGTTACCTTCTGGCTGACATTTCCGGTGCTGTTCGTCGTAGCGGAATTCTTCCAGTACTGGATCCACCGCATGGCGCATGATTCCAACCGTCACAAGCTGCTCTATGGCATGCACCGCACCCATCACAGCGCGCCCTATGTCAATGTCACGCTGATGTACCGGTCAAATCTGGTCTGGCCACTGGTCCACAGCTATACCTGGACCACGGCAATTGCCTTCTATCTGGGTGCCTATGGCGCGGCGACGGCTTTCTATCTCACCATGCTCAGCTGGAATGCGCTGACGCACAGCGATTTCCGCTGGGATGAAATGATGGCACGCCACCTGCCCTTTGGTGACAAGATACTCTGGGCCATGGAACTGGTGCTGGTGACCCCGCGCATCCATCACACCCATCACGGCTTTGGCAAGGACGGGAAGGCCTATCGCAACTTCTGCACCATGCTTTCCATCTATGACCGCATGTTCGGAACGCTGCACATTCCCGAGGGACGGCCGCGCTTTTACGGCCTTCCCGGCGGCGAGCATCACTGGTTCAGACAGATGCTGTATCCGCTGGTGCCGCTGGGCGAACCGCTCAAACTGCGCGATAAACGCGACAATCATATCGCGCCGCATCCGGAAGCATCACCAGCCTCAGGCGAACAGGCGAGCCTTGCCGGATCAGCGCGCGAAGCGGCGTGACAGCATCGCCCTGACCAGTTCCTCATCATAGGCGACCAGTCCGTCGAGGGTCAGCATCGCCGCGCCGTGCACCATTGACCACGCCGCTAATATCTCCGCACGGCTGCCCGGCTCACCGCCTTGGTTGACCTCGGCAATGCCCAGCCTCAGTCCGCGCATCGCCTCCCCCACCCGGTCATCCGGCGCGGTCAGCAGATCGACCGCCGGTGCCTTGCCCATGATCAGGCGAAACAGGGCAGGATGATCGACGGCGAAGCGGACATAGGCCAGCCCGCTCTCGACCAGCCCTTCGCGACCGCCCCCGGCATCGGACGCGGCGCGCTTCTGGTTCCGGGCCAGCATGTCCAGCCCCTCCATCGCCAGCGCACGCAACAAGGCCTGCTTGTCCGAAAAATGCCGGTAGACCGCCGTCGCGCTGACGCCGACGGTGCGCGCCATCTCCCTCAGGCTGAGTTCGTCGACGCTGCGATTGCGCAGCATCTCCAGCCCGGTTTCGACCAGCGCGCTGCGCAGATCGCCATGATGATAGGCCTTGTCGTCACGCGCAATGTTGACACTGTTACCATTCCTTGTCATGTTAGCACCGTAAACATTGCGAGTCGTTTTGCCAAGGCTCGTATTTGAGAGGAGCAGAATCCATGGCCAGCATCATCGAAAAGTCGATCCGTTCGGCAGTCACCAAGGGAGCGGTGGCGCTTGCCGGCTATAATCGCAAGCGCATGCCAAAGCCCGACCGCGCACATCCCTATCTGACAGGCATTCATGAGCCGATGACCAGCGAGGAAACGCTGGAGGAACTGGCTGTCGAGGGCAGCATTCCGCCCCAGCTTGACGGGCGCTATCTGCGTATAGGCCCGAACCCGGTTACACCGCCCGACCCGGCCAGCTATCACTGGTTCATCGGCGACGGCATGGCCCATGGCATCCGGATCAGCGACGGCAAGGCTCTATGGTATCGCAACCGCTGGATTCGCTCCAATGCGGTCAGCGCAGCGCTGGGCGAGGAACCCGCACCCGGCAAGCGCAATCCCCGGACCGATATGGCGAACACCAATATCGTCGGTATCAATGGCCGCACCTTTGCCATTGTCGAGGCGGGCGGCCATCCGGTCGAGCTCAGCGACGGACTGGACACCATCGCCCACAACCCCTTTGATGGCACGCTTTCCAACAGCTATTCGGCGCATCCGCATCATGATCCGGAAACGGATGAGCTGCATGCAATATGCTATGATGCCCAGACCATGGATACCGTCTGGCACGTCGTGATCGATGCAGCCGGCAAGGTCGTTCGGGAAGAGCCGATTGCCGTCAAGGACGGCCCCTCCATCCATGACTGTGCGATCACCCGCAACCATGTGCTGGTGTTCGATCTGCCGGCCGTATTCTCGATGAGGCGGATGATCTCCGGCTATGCCTTCCCCTATGACTGGAACCCGTCACACCCCGCGCGGGTCGGCCTGTGCCCCCGCAATGGCAGCGGTGCCGATACGATCTGGTGCGATGTCGATCCCTGCTATGTCTATCATCCCGCAAATGCCTTTGAGACGGATGACGGCAAGGTGGTCGTCGATGTCGTCGTCCATGAAAGCACCTATGCTGCATCGACCTTCGGCCCGGGCGGCGAATGGTCGCGCCTCGAACGCTGGACGCTCGATCCGGTCGCCCGCAAGGTCAGCCGCGATGTGCTGCATGCGCATAACCAGGAATTCCCGCGCTATGACGAGCGGCGGACGACGCGCCCCTATCGCTATATCTATGCAATGGCGCTCGCGGAAAATGCCAATCGCGAAATGGATGTCGCCGAAACCCGCCTGTTCAAGCACGATCTTGAGGCACGAACCGCGGAGGTTCGCGATTTCGGCCCCAACCGGCACCCCGGCGAATTCGTGTTCGTGCCGCGCAGCGCCGATGGCGCGGAAGACGATGGCTGGCTGATCGGGCTGGTTATCGACATGAACAGCCAGACGACCGAGCTGCAGATCCTGAATGCCGATGATTTTGCCGGTCCGGCGCAGGCGGTCATCCGCATTCCGCACCGCATCCCGCCAGGCTTTCACGGCAACTGGGTCCCGGCCTGATGAATCAAAAAGGGCGGCCCCGTCGGGCCGCCCTTTTCTGCTGAAGCTTTCCGGAGAAAGCGCCAGGCTTACTTCAGCTCGACGGTACCGCCAGCAGCTTCGATCTTGGCCTTGATGTCCTCGGCTTCCGCCTTGTTCACGCCTTCCTTGATCGCCTTCGGTGCGCCTTCGACCAGAGCCTTGGCTTCGGTCAGGCCCAGCTGGGTGATAGCGCGGACTTCCTTGATGACCTGGATCTTCTTGCCACCATCGCCGGTCAGGATGACGTCGAATTCGTCCTTCTCTTCAGCAGCGGCACCGGCGTCGCCGCCGCCACCCGGAGCAGCAGCCACGGCAACAGCCGCAGCGGCACTGACGCCCCATGCTTCTTCAAGAGCCTTGGACAGTTCGGCGGCTTCCATGACGGTCAGGGCCGAGAGTTCTTCAACCAGTTTTGCAATATCTGCCATTTTCTATCTCCAAAAAATCAGAATTTCACATTCGCCGGACGACCTTGGGCGGACCGGCAAACAAATCGGAATTGATCGAAATTATGCCGCTTCCTTGGCCGCGTAAGCGCCAAAGACCCGCGCCAGCTGACCTGCCGGTGCCTGGATAACCTGGACAACCTTGGTAGCCGGAGCGTTGATGAGGCCGACAATCTTGCCGCGCAGCTCGTCGAGCGACGGCATCGAGGCAAGTGCCTTCACACCATCGGCGTCGAGCACCGTTTCGCCCATCGCACCGCCGACAATTTCAAGCTTGTCGTTGGTCTTGGCGAATTCGACGGCAGCCTTTGCGGCCGCAACCGGATCGCTTGATGAGGCCAGCGCGGTAGGACCGACCAGCATTTCTGCCAGCGCTTCATACGCGGTGCCCTTGACGGCGATCTTGGCAAGGCGGTTCTTCGCTACCTTGTAGCTGGCGCCCGCTTCGCGCATTGTCCCCCGAAGAGCCGTGGACTGGGCCACGGACAGACCGAGATTGCGGGTAATCACCACAACCCCTGCTTCGGAGAACATGGCGTTCAACTGGGCAACCGCGTCTGCTTTTTGAGCACGATCCATGCCATTCTCCACTTGTCGGACATGACAGGCAAAAGCCGCGCCATATCCGGTTCAACAATGTCTGGAGAGCCTTGCAGCACCCCGGACGGCGAATGTCCGTGGGGATGCTGTCTGAAGCACGGATCGGCGCACGGCGCGATCAATGTCCGAAGATGGCAGGGCAGAACCGCAACCGCCTTCGCAGAAAACATGTCCCCGTCTAGGCTGGAAATTAAGAAGACCAGATTGCCTTCACCAACTGTCTCGGACGGTATCGTCCCGACCATCTGGCCGGAACGCGGGCTGCTTTAGCCAAAGCGTGCCAATTGTCAAGCAGTGTGAAGGGAAACGGCCACGATCGCCCTACGCCGCGTCGCAGCGCCCCGTTACCTCATCATAACCGAGATCGTCCCGGGCGATGGCCGCCGCCTGCTCGGTCGCCTGGCGGGTCTGGTTGGCGAGCTTTTTGACCTCGCTCGCCACAACGGCAAAGCCGCGCCCGGCATCGCCCGCCCGGGCCGCCTCGATAGTGGCGTTAAGCGCAAGCAAATTGGTCTGTGACGCAATTTCGTCGATAGAGGCGACGATGCGGCTGATATTGGCAATGGCGCGTTCCAGCGCCACTCCGCGCGTTTCCAGCTGATCCTGAAACTGTGCGCCGCGATTGAGCTGCTCATGCACCTCGCGCTCCAGCCGCACCTTCTCGGTCACGTCGCTGGCGATCTTCATCACCTTCACCGGCTCGCCTGCCGCGTCCATGATCGGGTTATAGCTGGCCTGCAGCCAGACCGGCGTGCCGTCCCTCGCCACCCGTTCATAGGTTCCGCAATCAAAGGCACCCCGCCCCAGCTTGTTCCAGAATGCGCGATACTCGATCGAGCGCACATGGGCTTCGCTGCAAAAGATGCGATGATGACGCCCGACAATATCGCCAAGGCCATAGCCCATTATGTCGAGGAAATTCTGGTTGGCGTCGAGGATGGTGCCGTCCAGACCGAATTCCACGACCGCCTGCGACTTCTGGATCGCGGCAATCTTTCCTTCAAATTCGGCATTGCGCATCTTGTCGGCAGTGACGTCGGTCGCGAACTTGATGATGCCGACAACCTTGCCCGCATCGTCGAGGATCGGATTATAGCTGGTCTGCAGCCAGACTGGCCGCCCGTCCTTGGCAAAGCGCTTGAACAGGCCGCGCTTGAACTCGCCCGCCGCCATTTTCTGCCAGAAACGGACATAAAGATCCGACCTGGCGAACTCCTCGGTGCAGAAGATGCGATGATGCTCGCCGACGACTTCGTCGAGCGAATAGCCAAGCGCGTCCAGAAAAACCTGGTTCGCCCAGACAACATGCCCGTCGGCGTCGAATTCGACCACCGCCTGGGATTTGCAGAGAGCATCCCATGCGGCTGACAATTTATCGTTCGTTTTCATCATATTGCATGCGCGCTGTTGACCCGGTTGAACCACACCATATGGGAAAACATGGTTAACGAACCGTCAATTCCGCATATTTTTGCAATGCTTCCAACAGCCCGGCCATCACGCAACGAAACGGGGCCGGGGGATCGCTCCCCCGGCCCCTTTTCAATACTGATTGGCCAGCAAGGCCCGATCAGGCGTTCTGCACCTCGGCAATATCGACCTTGATGCCCGGCCCCATGGACGAGCTGATGGCGATCTTGCGCAGATATTTGCCCTTGGCACCTGCCGGTTTTGCCTTGACGATGGCGTCGACAAAGGCGTCAAAATTGGCGCGCAGCGCTTCATCGGTAAAGCTCGCCTTACCGATGCCGCTATGGATGATCCCGGCCTTCTCGACCCGGAATTCCACCTGTCCGCCCTTGGCGTCCTTGACGGCCTGGCCGACATTCGGCGTCACCGTGCCCAGCTTCGGGTTCGGCATCAGGCCCTTGGGACCCAGCGTCTTGCCGAGACGGCCGACAATGCCCATCATGTCCGGCGTCGCGATGACGCGGTCATAGTTGAGATTGCCCGCCTGCATGTCTTCCATCAGGTCTTCGGCACCAACCTTTTCGGCCCCGGCGGCAAGCGCCTCTTCGGCCTTGTCGCCGCGCGCGAACACGGCAACCTTCATGTCCTTGCCAGTGCCCGAGGGCAGCGACACCATGCCGCGAACCATCTGGTCCGCATGACGCGGATCGACGCCCAGGTTCAGGGCAACCTCGATCGTCTCGTCAAACTTGGCGGTTGCCAGTTCCTTGGCGGTCTTGATCGCTTCGTTGACGCCATACAGCTTTTCGCTGTCAATCTTGCCGGCCAGAGCCTTGGCCTTTTTCGTCTGCTTTGCCATGGTTTCAGCCCTCCACTACTTCGAGGCCCATTGCACGGGCGCTGCCTTCGATGATCCGCGTTGCCGCTTCCAGATCGTTGGCGTTGAGATCCTTCATCTTTGCTTCGGCGATTTCGGTCAGCTTTGACCGGGCAATCTGTCCAGCGGAAACCTTGCCGGGCTCCTTGGAACCCGATTTCAGCTTGGCCGCCTTTTTGATGAGGAAGCTTGCGGGGGGCGATTTGGTCTCGAACGTAAAGCTGCGATCCGCATAGACCGTGATGATGGTCGGGATCGGCATGCTCTTTTCAAGGTCCTGCGTGGCGGCGTTGAATGCCTTGCAGAATTCCATGATGTTCACGCCGCGCTGACCCAGGGCTGGGCCGATCGGCGGCGAGGGATTGGCAGCGCCGGCTGGCACCTGCAACTTGATATAGCCATCAATCTTCTTGGCCATGTCTTCACTCCTTCATTCTGTCGGGCGGCCCTTTCGGAAAACGCCCTCAAATTAAGCGGTCAATCGGCTTGCCCGAGGGCGCACCTCCCGCAGTGCATTGGCAAGGGCAAGGCCCCGGCCAAATCTCTTTCGACCATCGCCTATTTGGCGAGTTCGACCTGTTCGAAATCCAGCTCGACCGGGGTCGCGCGTCCGAAGATCGAAACCGAAACCTTGACCCGCGCCTTGTCGAAATCCAGCCCCTCGACCACGCCGTTGAAGCTGGCGAACGGACCTTCGAGAACCTTGACCTGATCGCCAATCTCGTAATCGACGTCGATCTTGGGACGCGGTGCGTTGGCGGCTTCCTCCTTGGTGTTGAGGATGCGCGCGGCTTCCGCCTCGCTGATCGGCTGCGGCTTGCCATTGGGGCCGAGGAATCCGGTCACCTTCGGCGTATTCTTGACGACGTGATACACATCATCGGTCATCGTCAGCTTTGCCAGCACATAGCCGGGAAAGAATTTCCGCTCTGTCTGGACCTTCTTGCCGCGACGCACCTCGGTCACCGTTTCGGTCGGCACCTCGACCTGCTCGACCAGCTGCGAAAGGCCCATGCGTTCGGCCTCGGCAATGATCGCATCGCGAACCTTGTTCTCGAAACCCGAATAGGCGTGAATAATGTACCAGCGCGACATTGATGACTTTCCGAACTCTGTTTTACCTGCCCCCGGGTCCGGCCGAAACTCAGGCCAGCGCCAGCAGCGACTTGACGATCCAGTTGAACACCGAATCCACGCCCAGGAAGAATACCGCCAGGATCAGCATCATGATGAACACCATGATCGCCGTCGTGATGGTTTCCTGACGGGTCGGCCACACAACCTTGGAAGCCTCGGTACGCACCTGGCGAACAAATTCGCCGGGGCTGGTTTTCGATCCTTCTTTGGCCATGGTCTAACCCGATCCTGAATAAACTGCGCTTCTCCGAACAGGCACAAGGCGTCCGGCCCTGTCCGGCCGAGTTCCATATATGTCCGATGTCGGAGAAAGCCAGCCCTTTAACGGCAGAAACTCGGCGAGGCAAGGGGAATCCTTGCGTCGGCAGCCTCGCCCGCTACCCCGCGATCAGCCGTTCCGGATGCATGCCATCGACATAGCCCATGAACGGCGGATGGATCGAATAGCCAAGCAATTCACGGGCGCGAACCGGCAGGTCGCGAGCCTTTTCGGGCGGGACCGCGAGCGCCATGTTTTCCAGCTGGCGGGTCCATCCGGGACAATATTGCGGGGTTATCAGCAGGCGCGGGGCAACGGACCGGTTTGCCCCGCCCCGGTGCCACAGCGTACCCTTGGCGATCATCAGCGACCCCGCAGGCATCACCGCCCTGATCGCATCGGGATGCGCGCCGGGATCCATGCCCTCGCAAATCTCCCGCCGGGCGAAATCATCGGGCCGGATCGATCCGGCGAATTCGGCATCGGCCCATTCATGGCTGCCGGGCAGGATCTCGGTCGCGCCATTATCCTCGGTCATCGCGTCAATGGCCCAGAATGTGCTCACTCCCCATGATTCGCGGGGACGCGCCACCGCATAATGGCTGTCGTCGAAATGCCAGGGCTGGACGGTCTCGCCCGGCTGCAGGTTGATGGCGAGGCAGGCGGAAAGCAGGCAATCACGGCCAAGGTCAGCCTCGGCAAAGGCCAGCGCCAGCGGATGGGTGACAAGATCGGCGAAGACCGGCGATTTCGCCAGCAGTGCATAGATACGGTTGGTGCGCAGCCCTTCAAAATCATTGCGGCCCTTGATGTCGGCATCGATCCACGGCGCGAGAGCGCTGCGGATCGCCGTCAGCTCTCCATCATCCAGCACCGATTCAAAAATTATATATCCGCGCTCGTCAAACTCTTCGCGCCAGTCGGAAAGACTCCGGCCCTCAAGCCAGCGGTCCAGAATCGCAATATCGGGATCGGCTTCGGCCATATCTCCCTCTCCGTCATGGAATTATTCCTGTGATTGGCCCGATATTGCCCTGTCCCGGCGGCGGCTGGCAAGCCGGATTTCGTGAAGGCACGCGCGATCCGCCGGATCGTGCCGACAGGGGGCCAGCGCAGCTGTCAGGGATATGGGGAAAATGGCAGGAGTGGAGGGATTCGAACCCCCGGCATTCGGTTTTGGAGACCGACGCTCTACCAGCTGAGCTACACTCCTGCAGTCAGGGGCGGCCCTTTACCTTGCAGCTTGCCGCTGTGCAAGCGTGATGATCGTCAAATGCACGGCAAAGCGCTTGTTGCCTGCCCTCGATCTCCGTATTCTCCCGTCATGCACGGCACCCCGCCACCCCAGCTCATCGACCCTCAGCTGCTGCTGCGCGCCTATTCGCTCGGCATATTCCCGATGGCCGATGCACGCGATGATCCCGATATTTTCTGGGTCGAGCCGGAGCGGCGCGCAATCCTGCCGCTCAACGGTTTTCATTGCTCCAGATCGCTGCTCAAGACACTGAAATCGGATCGTTTCGAAGTCAGCATGAACCGCGATTTCGCCGCCGTGATCGCGACCTGCGCCGAAGCCGCCAAAGATCGTGACCAGACCTGGATCAGCCGCAATATCGAGCACAGCTATTGCACGCTCCACAGCATGGGCCATGCCCATAGCGTGGAATGCTGGCTGGACGGAGAGCTGGTCGGCGGCCTTTACGGCGTGTCGATCGGCCGCGCCTTTTGCGGCGAAAGCATGTTCAGCCGGACCAGCAACGCCTCGAAAGTGTCGCTGGCATGGCTGGTCGGGGCGATGCGGCTGGCGGGCTATGGACTTCTCGACTGCCAGTTCATGACCGAACATCTGCGCTCGCTGGGCGCCATCGAGATCAGCCAGGCCGAATATGTCGCACGCCTGAGTTCAGCGACAGTCGGCGCGCGTCCACCCGACATGCGGGCACGACCGCGCTACAGCTATTCGGCAGCGGAAGGCGCGGGTGCGGGTGAAGGTGCCGCGGCCGCAGCATCGTCGCCATTGTCCGGCGCATTTGCTGCATTGGCCGGGGACGCTGCGGCATTCGAAGGGGCCGCCGGGCTGTCCGCCTTGGCCCGCGCTTCCTCGCCGGGAAAACGCATCGCACAATTCTTGACCCAGACATCATAGACAGGATGCTCGACCAGGTTGAGCGAGGGTGATTCCTTGAACAGCCAGCCGGAAAACACCCTGCGCCATTGCGGTTCAGCGCGCGCGCTGGCGCGCTCCTCGACGAGCAGCTGCACAAAAGCCCCGGTTTCCGGAACCGGTTCCCATGGCGCGGTGCGCTCGCACGCCTCCAGCTTGACGACGACATTGCCGATCCGGCGCGATTCACCTGGCTTCATTTCCAGGTCGCGGGTTTCCCCGTTGCGCTTGTTGAGCAGGCCCAGCGTGGCGACGCGCTGTGCCATCGGCGTGGCATTTTCAGCTTCAGCAGGCGTATCGAACACCGCCGCGCGCGGAGGCGGGGCGGCATCCAGATCAGGCTTGCCCGACCGGTCAGCCGCCAGATAGTCCTTGCCGAAATAATATCCGGCATAGCCAACCCCGGCCAGCACGATCAGGCCGATGGCAAGCCAGACAATACGAACCCGGCTCATTCGCCCGGAGCCCAGGCCTCATAATCGCCGGTCGCTTTGGCCCGCTTGCCGCCCTTTTCCAGAGCGCCAGCGGGGCGATAGGCCGCGACCGTTCCGGTCATGTTGGGCACATAATCCTTTTCCCAGATGCGCGGCGGCGGCAAATGGCTTTCGGGCACATCATCATAGCTGTGGTGCAGCCAGCCATGCCATTCGGCGGGAACGCGGCTCGCATCATTGGCACCCTTGTAGATCACCCAGCGCCGCTCAAAACCCTGCTTGTCGGGCTTGCCGCGATAATAGCGGTTGCCCTGATGGTCCTCTCCCACCTTTTCGCCGTTCATCGCGCTGAACATCGATGTGCCGATGGTCGCGCCATCCCACCAGGTGAAGATTTTTCCCAATATGCCCATGGCCGCCCGCTTAGCGCCGATGGCCCGTCATCCGCAACGAAAAATTGCCGCTGCCCGGCGCTAATTTGCGCCCGACGGACGATCCCAGCGCACCTTGTCGCCGACCGCCAGGCCGAGCTGTTCGGCGCGGCCACCGGCAATCTCCAGTACAGCGGCCACCTCACCCCGCGATGCGACTGAGTCGAATGAATTTCGTCATAATTCAATCAGCATGCGATGCAGGACGGGGGAGAAAAGATGTGGCACATAAGCATTCCTCATCCACGAAAAACGATAAGGTCTATATGCGATTTCGCCTCACGTACGCTGGTCCTCTTTTGGGAGCGAGCAAAACAAATCCACGAGCATCTCATAAGCGCGACATCCGGATGGCATTTCATCCGCAATTGAAGCATTTGTGGGAGCAAACCAGCTTCCTGAAAGATCGGAAAACTGATCCAGAAAAACCATTCGACGCGCTGTCTCCGAACAACCATATAAACTTGCAGGATTTTCTCGCGAACAATTTCATGATCGATGGAATCGGTTTTGTTCCGCTTGTCACTGAACGATGGCAACTTCATTGCTCGCTTGACATACTATTTCTCCGTCCCGGTCGCTCGGGCTCAATTGTCAGTGGAGGTGACCTCGACAATCGCCTAAAAACACTTTTCGACGCGTTGCGTCGTCCGTTAAACAAGCAAGAAATGGGTGGCGGGACGAGAGAATTAGATGGAGAACGAGTATTTTGTTTGCTTGAAGATGACAGTTTGATCGATAGTGTTTCCTTGGAAACAGGAGATTTACTTGAACCATTGAACAAACAATTTCGACCTAACGATGTTCGCCTAGTTATAACAGTAAATGTACTTCCATATCAGGCGACTATGGGCAATTTGGATTTTATTGGAAGGCCATAGCTAATATAATTTCTATTTGAAATACGAAGAAATTGTAAAAATTATATAAATAAATAAAATTTATATAATGCAATACAATGGATCAATGCTGAAACATCTCTACGCAATACGCTAATTTGCGCCCGACGGATGATCCCAGCGCACCTTGTCGCCGACCGCCAGGCCAAGCTGTTCGGCGCGGCCACCGGCAATCTCCAGCACTGCCGCCACCTCGCCCCGCGATGCGACCGGATCAATCGAATAAGGCACTGTGTTCGCGGCGATATGCTGGATCGTCCCGTCGCGCTCGATGAAGATCATGTCGAGCGAAATGACGGTGTTCTTCATCCAGAAACTGGCGGGACGAGGCGGGTCGAACGGAAAGATCATCCCGGCATCAGCGGCAAGCTCGGTCCGGAACATCAGCCCCTTTGCCTGCTGTTCGGGCGTTTGCGCCAGCTCGACCGCGAAATGATGCGATTTGCCTGCGCCCTTGATGGTCAGGTCAACCAGATCGAGCCCGGCTGGCGAAACCGCCTTTGCCGCCTGCCCCTCGGCCTCGCCCGATGCCGCAACCGGCTCGCTCGCGCGGCATCCGGCAAGCGCCAGCACCGCCACAATGGCCCAGCCCCAGATTCTCATTGAAACTCCTCCTGCGCAATTTCGCGCAACCTGTCGATCATGATGGCATCCATCGCATCGGCCTCAACCAGCGCGCGCGCAACCGCAAAATCATGCCCCGCCCGCAAACAGGCCTGTATCTGCCTGCGCCTGCGGTCCGGATCGGCAGCATCGCGGGCGAAGGGGCCGATCTGCCGTTTCCGCGCAAAGACCAGCGCGGCGCGAAACATGGCGTCGCTGTCAGGGTCAGACGATGACCGGTCGGCCTCACCCACGCCGGCCGCCCGCAGCGCCTCGTCAACCCGGCGCTGGCCATAGCCGCGGCCCAGCATGGACCGCGTCCGCGCCTCGGCAAACCCCGCATCATCGACATAGCCCAGCTCTGCAAAGCGTTCGGCCAGCGCCTCCAGATCGGGCTCGATATCGTCTTCCCATCCCCGTTCGCGCAGCTTGCGCTCAAGGTACCGGACCAGCTTGTGCCGGGTCGTCGCATAGCGCCCGGCATAATGCAGGGCCAGCTCACGCAAGGCATTGTTATTCAACGCAGGCTTGGAACCTTTGGGCGACTTGCGATACATCGCCTTTTTTGTGCCACAGTCGGGTCGAAATTTGAACGCCTGTGTTGCGCTAAGCGGCACTCTGGACAGATGACCTGCCGGATTTCGCGCTGTCTGCAAGGGCTTGCGCGTTCCCATGCGGGGTCGGCCCCGCCCGCTTTGAGCGGGCACGGCGCCGAAGAGACAGGAAAGCAAAAGGTTCCGGCATGACCGAACTGCAACCAACCCCCACCTATGATGAAGCTCCGCGCCGATTCTCCGACTTTGCGACGCTGGGCGAAGCACTGGACTATGCTGCATCGACCCTTCGCGGGCTGAACTTTCATGATCCGCGCGGCACGCTGACCCGTCCCTATCCCTATTCTGAACTGCGCGAAGACGCGATCCGCACCGCCTATCGCCTCATCGCCAATGGCGTAAAGCCGGGCGACCGCATCGCCATCGTCGCCGAAACCAGCCCCGAATTTGCGGCGCTGTTCTTTGGCTCCATCTATGCCGGGGCATGGCCGACCCCGCTGCCGCTGCCGACGAGCTTTGGCGGCAAGGACAATTATATCGACCAGCTGACCGTGCAGATCCGCTCTGCTGATCCGGGCTTTCTGTTCTACCCCTCCGAACTTGCCGAAATGGGGGCAGAGGCTGCGCGGCAATGCGGCGTGCGCGGCGAGGACTGGAGCAGTTTCGAGCAGACCGAAGCGCTGGTTGCGCCCCTGCCCCAGGCCGATCCCGACGATATCTGCTATCTGCAATATTCCAGCGGCTCGACCCGCTTTCCGCATGGCGTCGCCGTTACCCACCGCGCGCTGCTCAGCAACACCGCCGCCCATGCCCATGGCATGCACATGTGCGAAACCGATCGCTGCATTTCCTGGCTGCCCTGGTATCATGACATGGGGCTGGTCGGCTGCCTGCTCTCCATGGTCTGCAACCAGATTTCGACCGATTATCTGAAGACCGAAGACTTTGCCCGGCGTCCGCTCGCCTGGCTCGACCTCATCTCGCGCAACAAGGGCACCAGCTGCTCCTATTCGCCCACATTCGGCTATGACATCTGCGCCCGCCGCATCGGCAGCCAGTCCAAGGTCGCCGAACGCTTCGATCTATCGCGCTGGCGCATCGCCGGCAATGGCGCGGACATGATCCGCCCGGATGTCATGCAGAGCTTTGTCGACGCCTTTGCCGATGCCGGGTTCGACGCCCGGAATTTCCTGCCCAGCTATGGCCTTGCCGAATCGACCCTTGCGGTGACGCTGATGCCGCCGGGCGAAGGTATTGTCGTCGATCTGGTCGAGGAATCGCGCCTGTCCGGCGCACCAGTCGATGCCAGCCGGCCTAAGCGCTATCGCGCCATCGTCAATTGCGGCAAGGCCGTGCTGGGCATGGATCTGGAAATCCGCGACAGCAAGGGCAAGGTCTTGTCCGATCATGAAATCGGCAAGGTCTGGACGCGCGGATCATCGGTGATGCACAGCTATTTCCGCGACGAGGATTCGACCACGGCCTGCATGGTCGATGGCTGGCTGGATACCGGCGATATGGGCTATATGATCGATGGCTATCTCTACATTGTCGGTCGCGCCAAGGACATGATCATCATCAACGGCAAGAATCACTGGCCGCAGGATATCGAATGGGCGGTGGAACAGCTGCCCGGCTTCAAGTCCGGCGATATTGCCGCCTTTTCCATCACCACCCCGGCGGGCGAGGAAGCCCCGGCCGTGCTGGTCCAGTGCCGCACCACCGATGAAGGCGAACGCCGCCGCCTGCGCGACGAGATTCGCGACAAGGTGCGATCGATCACCGGCATGAACTGTGTCATCGAACTGGTTCCGCCCCGCACCCTGCCCCGCACCTCGTCCGGCAAGCTCAGCCGCGCCAAGGCCCGCAACCTTTATCTGTCCGGCGAAATCCAGCCCTACGAACTGGCGGCCTGAAAAGCTTCCCGATCGCTGCAAGCTGCCCTTGAACCGGCCCTGCTGTATTGCTATCTTAATACAGTTGGCGCAATTCCCTTGCCTAACGGCATCATCCCGCCCATTTTAGCGGCGGGCCTAGGGAATATTGGGAGCATATGCAGATGACGACGCAAACCGCGACGTTGGAACAGGAACTGAAGCTTGAGGCACCGAACCCGGTGCCGGTCGTCGCGCCGGAAAAATCGGCGGGGCTGGTTCCCGTGGCAGATGAGGTAAAGTCAAAGCTCGACGCCAAGGTCGACAATTTCATCGACGATCTTGTCGCGCAGGATGTCAATTCGCCCGAATTCGGCAAGCGCGTCGATCAGATCACCAATATGGGCCGCAAGGAAATCAGCGATGCGGCGGGCCATTCGAACCGCTTTCTCGATCGTCCCGTGCGCGCCATGGACAGCGACAATTCGGTCGGATCGAACCTTGCCGAGCTGCGGCGTACCGTCGAGGATCTCGATCCCGGCAAAAAGGGCAATCTGCTCGCTCCGCGCAAGATTTTCGGAATCATCCCGTTCGGCAGCAAGCTGCGCAATTATTTCGACAGCTATAAAAGCTCTCAAGGGCACATCCAGTCGATCCTTTCCAGCCTGCAAAGCGGCAAGGACGAGCTGCTGATGGACAATGCCGCCATCGATGTCGAGCGGCAGAATCTGTGGCAGGCCATGGGCCGTCTTGAACAGATGATCCATGTCTCGAAAACGCTAGATCAGCGGCTGGAGGACAAGGCGGCGGACCTAGATTCGACCGATCCCGCCAAGGCCAAGGCCATTCGCGAAACAGCGCTTTTCTATGTGCGACAGCGCACCCAGGACCTGCTGACGCAGATGGCGGTGACTGTGCAGGGCTATCTCGCGCTCGATCTGGTGAAGAAGAACAATGTCGAGCTGGTCAAGGGTGTCGACCGGGCGAGCACGACCACGGTCGGCGCGCTGCGCACCGCCGTGACCGTCGCCCAGGCGCTGGTCGGCCAGAAGCTTGTGCTTGACCAGATCACCGCGCTCAACTCGACCACGGCCGGGCTGATCGATTCCACCGGAACCATGCTGAAGGACCAGACCGGACGCATCCACGAACAGGCGGCAAGCTCGACCATCCCGGTCGAAACGCTGCAGCGCGCGTTCCAGAACATCTATGACACGATGGACAGCATCGACACCTTCAAGCTGAAGGCGCTCGACAGCATGAAACAGACCGTCGAAACGCTGTCGACCGAGGTGGAAAAGTCCAAGGGCTATATCGCCAGGGCCGAGGGCGCCTCACAGGCACAGTCGAGCGCTTCGGCGGGTCCCGGCCTGCTCAGCGCGCTGGAGGATTGAGGCCAGCGGCATGAGCAGATCCGACCAGACCCTGGCCGATGCCCGCAATACGCTGAACCGAGTGCGTTCGGACCATTCGATCGGCATGAAATCGCGGGCGCTGAAGCGCGGGCATTTCTGGAAAAAAGTCGGCTATATGGCCATCGCTGCCGGCACGGTGATTGTCGGCGCGGGCATTGTTGGCGCGATCATCGACGGCATCGGCTTTGGCGGCGTCATGCTGACCGGCCTTACCATTGCCGGATCGGTTGCATTTTTCTACCGCTATCCGCGCATGGAAATGCCGACACCGGAGAAACTGCGCCAGGGCGACCTCAAGACGCTGGCAGGCAAGACTGAAATCTGGCTGGAATCGCAGCGTCTGGCCCTGCCGCCGCCCGCCATTACCCTCATCGACAGCATCGGTGTTCAGCTCGATGCGCTTGCCCCGCAATTGCAGACGCTGGACGAAAAGAGCGATGCGGCGCGCGAAGTGCGCAAGCTGGTCGGCGAACATCTGCCCGAACTGGTCACCGGCTATCGCCGCATACCGGAGACGATGCGCAAGGAAGCGCGCGGTGGCCGCACGCCGGAGGAGCAGCTGGTCCATGGCCTTGGCGTGATCGAGCGCGAAATCGCCTCGACCACCCGCGCCATTGCCGAAGGCGAAGTCGACAAGCTGGCGATCCAGGGCCGCTTCCTCGAACTCAAATATGACGGTGTCGCCGACAGCTAGTTGTCGCAGCTTCCGGTCCAATCCCGCAAGGTAGCCATGATGTTCGATTTCCTGCTGGCTGATGGCAATATCGTCTTTACCGCAGCGCTGGTGCTGATGCTGCTGGTCGGCGTCATCCAGGCGCTCGGGCTTGGCGATTTTGCCGACGGGCTGGACATGGACGCCAATCTGGATGGCGACATTGCCGATGCCTCTGCCGATGGACTGCTCGCCCTGCTGGGCTTTGGCCGCTTGCCGCTGATGATGTTGCTCGTCATCTTTCTGGCGCTGTTCGGCATTATCGGCATATCTGGCCAGCAATTCTGGCAGGCACTGACCGGCTCGATGCTGACATCGTGGCTCGCTGCACCGGTTGCAGCCATTGTCGCCGCGCCCCTGACCGGCGCCGTCGCCCGGCCACTCGCCCGCATCATGCCGCATGACGAAACGACCGCCATAAATATAGACAGCCTGATCGGGCGATTTGGGCAGATCCAGCTTGGCCAGGCGCAAACCGCCTCCCCGGCTCGCGCACGGGTCCGCGATCAGTTCGGACTGGACCATTATGTGATGGTGGAGCCCGACAATGCCGGACAGATACTGAATGAGGGGGAAGAGATTATTCTCGTCCGCCGCGAAGGGGATGTGTTCAAGGCCATTTCGCGCGGCAATAACAGCCTGCCCCGGCTGGACTGAAACCGCATCCGGAATTGCCGCGATCCGGACCGGATTCTGCTAGGAACTGTGACGACGGCAAGCTAGCCTTGCGCCACGCATAGATGCCGGTGATTCCCGCCGTGCAAGCCAGCCATCCCTGGGGACCATGATGCCAGAAAACCTGATTTCCATCGCCATGATTGTCGGCGTCGTCATTGCCGTATTGCTGATCCTGGGGATCATCATCACCCGGCTGTATCGCCGCGCCACCAAGGAAATAGCCTTTGTCCGCACCGGTTTTGGCGGCGAAAAAGTGGTCATGAACGGCGGCGCTCTGGTGCTGCCCGTCCTGCACGAGACCATGCCGGTCAACATGAACACGGTACGTCTGGCGGTTGAACGCAAGAATGCCGATGCGCTAATCACGCTCGACCGGCTGCGGATCGACGTGAAGGCGGAATTCTATGTGCGCGTCCGCCCCGATGCCGGGTCGCTGGCCATGGCGGCGCAAACGCTGGGCCTGCGGACGATGCAGCCGGAAGCGCTCAAGGATCTGGTCGAGGGCAAGTTTGTCGATGCACTGCGTTCGGTCGCGGCAGGCATGACGATGAACCAGCTGCACGAACAGCGCGCCGAATTCGTGCAAAAGGTGCAGCAGGTATCCTCTGCCGACCTCGCCATGAACGGTCTGGAGCTGGAGTCGGTTTCGCTGACCGGGCTGGACCAGACCAGCATCGAGCATTTCAACGCCAACAACGCCTTTGACGCTGAAGGCCTGACCAAGCTGACCGAGCAGATCGAGCTGCGCAAAAAGGCGCGCAACGATATCGAGCAGGACACCCGCGTGCAGATCGAAAGCAAAAACCTGGAGGCCGACCAGCGCTCGTTCGAGATCAGCAGAGACAATGAGTTTGCCCGGCTGGAACAGGAACGCGAAGTGGAGGTGCGCCGTGCCGCCCAGGCATCGGAAGTGGCACGCGAACAGGCGATCCGCAATCGCGAGGCCGAAGAGGCGCGCATCCAGGCCAAGCAGATCATCGATGCCAAGCAGATCGAGGCAGACCGGGCCATTCAGGAGGCCACTATCGCCCAGCAGCAGGCCATTGAAATCGCCCGGCAGGAACAGCAGATCGCCATCCAGAACAAGAGCCGCGAGGAAAGCCAGGCAAAGGCAGAGGCCGACGAGGCGCGCGCCAAGGCAGTTGCCGCAGAAGAACAGGTATCGACCAGCCGCGAAACCGAAATTGCCGAACGTTCCAAGCGGATCGAGCTGATCGAGGCAGCGAAACAGGCCGAGCGTGACGCCATCCGGGTTCGTGTCGAGGCAGAGGCCGAGAAAGAAGCCGCTCTCAATCGCGGCGAAGCCATCCGCCGCGAGGCTGAAGGCGAGGCCGAGGCCGAAAAACTGCGTGCCGAGGCTTCACGGGTCCGCTTTGAGGTGGAGGCAGCCGGTCAGAGGGCCATCAACGAGGCGGCGAATATTCTCTCTTCGGACCAGATTTCGCTGCAGACCAAGCTTGCCCTGCTGAACGTGCTGCCCGAGGTGATCCGCGAAGCCGCCAAGCCAATGGAGGCCATCGATTCGATCAAGATCGTTCAGGTGGACGGGCTGACGCAAAATGGCGGCGGCAAGGCGGGAAACGCCGGCTCGATGCCAGCGGGTAGCGGAAATCTTGCCAGCGACGCCGTTGCCGCCGCGCTCAGCTATCGTGCGCAGGCGCCGGTAATCGACGGCCTGATGAAGGAGCTCGGCCTTGACGGCTCCTCGCTCGACACGCTGATTTCCGGCGCGGCTATCGATCCGGCCAGGGCGACTGCTTCACAACCGGATGCCGAAGACGGAACCGCCAAACCGAAATAGCGACATTCCGGTTTCAAGCTAGGTTTGATCGATCAGCATCAAGCTCTTAGCAGAGGCCCGGTCTGAACAGATTGGGCTCTTGTCAAATGATCAGCGGACGCCTCATTGGCATTGCAGATCAGCCTCCGCCAAATCAGGCTTTCTGCAAGTGCCGCCGTCCTAGCAGTTCCGCGATCTGCACGGCGTTGAGCGCCGCTCCCTTGCGCAAATTATCGCTGACGCACCACAGGCAGATGCCGTTTTCGACCGTCGGGTCATCGCGCACGCGACTGATATAGGTCGCGCTGTCGCCAACGCATTCCACCGGCGTCACATATCCGCCATCCTCCCGCTTGTCGACGAGCATGATCCCCGGCGCGGTGCGCAGGATATCCTGCGCTTCCTCTGCCGAAAGCTCCTTCTCGAATTCAATGTTGATCGCTTCGCTATGGCCGACGAAAACCGGCACTCGCACACAGGTTGCATGCAGCTTTATCTTCGGGTCGAGGATCTTCTTGGTCTCCACCACCATCTTCCATTCTTCCTTGGTCGATCCATCGTCCATGAAGACATCGATATGGGGAATGACGTTAAAGGCGATCTGCTTGGTGAACTTGCGATTTTCCTTGGGATCGCCGACAAAGATAGCGCGCGACTGCTCGAACAGTTCGTCCATCCCTTCCTTGCCGGCGCCCGACACCGACTGATAGGTTGATACCACCACCCTCTTGATCGTCGCGGCATCATGCAGCGGCTTCAGTGCCACGACCATTTGCGCCGTCGAGCAATTGGGATTGGCAATGATATTCTTCACCTTGTAGCCGTCAATCGCATCGGGGTTCACTTCCGGAACGATCAGCGGCACGTCCGGGTCCATGCGATAGAGCGATGAATTGTCAATCACCACGCAACCGGCAGCAGCAGCCTTGGGCGCATAAATCTTGGTCGGACCGGAACCGGCAGCGAAAAGGGCAATGTCCCAGTTCGAAAAATCGAAATGCTCGATATTCTTGACCTTCAGCATCCGGCCGGTCTCGCCGAATTCAATCTCGCTGCCGGTCGAGCGCGGCGAAGCAACAGCGGCAATATCCGCAAGCGGAAACTCACGCTCGGCAAGGATATTGAGCATTTCACGACCGACATTCCCGGTCGCACCGACCACTGCTACCTTATACGCCAATTTCTGATCCTTCCTGATCACTCGGTTGGGTTGCGCCCTGAAGCATTTTCAAGTCAGATGGCTGCATCTGACGACCTGGAAAATGCGGCAACATAATGACCTGGAGCGCAGGTCTTGATGCAATCAAAACCGAACGCGCTCTAGGTTAGATTGACAGGCCAGGGCAAGCACCTTGAGCGCCCGGCACCCGTCCCGAATATTGCAGACAAAGAAAAAAGGGGCGATCCAGCCGGACCGCCCCTTTTCGGATTATCGCCTTGGCTGTTCGATCAGCTTTCGGCCGTGTCCTTTGCAGGGCGGTTGTCGCGACGTTCCGCAATACGCGCACGTTTGCCGGTGCGGCCACGCAGATAATAGAGTTTCGCGCGACGCACGACACCACGACGAACCACCGTGATCGAATCGATGTTGGGCGAATAGAGCGGGAATACGCGTTCCACGCCTTCGCCGAACGAAATCTTGCGGACGGTGAAGTTGGAGCCAAGGCCCCGGTTGGAACGGGCGATGCACACGCCCTCGAAATTCTGGACACGGGTGCGTTCGCCTTCAACGACGCGCACGCCAACCCGCAATGTATCGCCAGCCCGGAAATCGGGGATCTGCTTGCTGGCTTCAAATTCCCTGATCGATTCCTGTTCGATCGTCTGAATGAGGTTCATGGACCTATCCTTCATCTTCGCGCCGCGCACCAGAGGGCGACCGATCCGCAGCGTCCCGATGACGCTCCCAAAGATCCGGCCGCCTTAGCCGTGTATCGGTCTCCGCCATGGCCTTGCGCCATGCGGCGATCCTCGCATGATCCCCCGATCGCAGCACTTCGGGGATCGTGCGCCCTTCCCATATTTGAGGTCGGGTATATTGCGGATATTCGAGCAATCCGTCTTCGAAAGACTCCTCGACACCGCTTGAAGCCGCGCCCATTACATCGGGAAGCAGGCGAATGCAAGCGTCGAGCAGCACGAAAGCACCGATTTCACCGCCCGAAAGCACATAGTCGCCGATCGATACCTCCTCGATATCTCGGCCCTCGAAAATCCGCTCGTCAAATCCTTCAAATCGGCCGCAAAGCACTGTCACCCCGGGTCCGGCTGCAATCTCCCTGACCCGTGCCTGTGTCAGCGGCTTTCCGCGCGGCGTCATGGCAATGACGGGAGCGCCGGAATGACGCGCCAGCGCATTATCCACTGCTGCCGCCAGCACATCGGCGCGCAACACCATACCAGCGCCTCCGCCAGCCGGAGTATCGTCCACGGTGCGGTGCCGGTCATGCGCGAAATCGCGGATATTGATCGTCCTGCACGACCAGATGCCCTCTGCCAGCGCCCGCCCGGCAAGGCTTTGCCCCAGCGGCCCCGGAAACATGTCCGGATAAAGGGTTAGAATCTGCGCGGCGAAGGTCATGGGAAGCTTCAAACAGTCCAGTTTTCAACCCTGAGGCCGGGAACATCGGCAAAATCCGACTCATTCGCCGTGACAAGCGTCAATCCTAACGACAGGGCGTGTGCGGCGATAAGGCGGTCAAAACGGTGACGTTTGAACGGAATGCGGCAATATGATTCACCTTCGCCAACACCAAATGGCAGTGGAGAGACAATATCGAACAAAGCTTTCGCACTTCTGCGCGCTTCATGTTCATTCTCGGGGATGCCACGCATCACCTCGGCATGAACGATGGCAGAAGTAACAATCGATCCCGGTTGCATCGATTGCACCATCCTAGCAGAAGGACAATTCGCATCGAGCAATATGTAAATCACGATATTGGAATCGAGCAGAAAAAGCGGTTCAGTCACGCTTCAACAGCTTTCCTTCCCAGTCGAGTTCTCGCGCCTCGATTTCGCGATCTTCAGGCGCCAAAGGTTTCAGCCAGGGAATTGAACCCGCAATACCCGTCAGGTCGATCTTCTTTGCCTCTTTGGCCTTGGCCCGGATGACGAACTCGCCACCTTCGACGGTCACGACCCATTCACGGCCTGGTTCGATGCCCAGGGCGGCAGGCATGCGGATCGCCACCGAATTGCCTGACTTGAAACTTTTGGCGATATATTCTTCACCCATCACGGCCTCCGTATATACATAATGTATATACTATGCGGCGAACAACGCGTCAATGACGAGCCGCCCGCCATCCCATTCGGGCACGGCGTCATCGGTAAAGGGCACCATGAACCGCTTGCCGTCCGGCCGTTCAATCTCCAGCACATCGCCCGCGCCGAAATCATGGACCGCGACGCAGCGCCCCAGATCATCGCCTCCGGTCGAGAGGCAAGGCAGGCTGATCAGGTCGGCATGATAATATTCACCCTCGCCCAGTGGCGGCAGGGCCGTGCGCGGCACCGTCAGTTCCGTGCCGCGCAATGCCTCGGCGCGATCGCGATCGGCAATCTCTGCGAAACGGGCAATCGCCCCGCCCTTGCCGGGACGGAGCGACTGCAGCGTTAGCGCGCCCGCATTATAAAGCTTGTGCGGCTTCAGCCTGTCCAGACTGTCGCTGAACAGCTTGAGCCGAACCTCACCCCGCACGCCATGCGCGCCGATAATGACGGCCAGCGCGACGGGGCGTTCAGGACCGGGCAATCAGCCCTCGGCCTTCTCTTCGCCAGCTTCTTCGGCAGGTGCCTCTTCAGCAGCTGCAGGAGTTTCCTCGGCGGCGGCTTCTTCAGCAGGCGCTTCGGCAGCGGCACATTCAACGGCCTCAGCCTCGGGCGCAGCTTCTTCCTCAGCAGGAGCAGCAGCGGCTTCCTTGGCGGCTTCCTCGGCCTCGGCCAGCTTGGCGGCCTTTTCTTCAGCACGCTCCTTGGCGTTCGCACCCGGCTCACCCTTTTTCGGGTTGTTGCGCGCTGCGCGTTCCTTGACGCCAGCCGCATCGAGGAAACGGGCGACGCGATCGCTCGGCTGGGCACCAACCGACAGCCAGTGCTTTGCACGATCTTCATTGAGCTTGACGCGCTCGGGGCTGTCCTTTGCGAGCAGCGGATTATAGGTGCCGATCTGCTCCAGATACTTGCCATCGCGCGGGCTGCGGCTGTCCGCGATCACGATCTTGTAATAGGGACGCTTTTTCGAGCCACCGCGCGAAAGACGCATTGCAATTGCCATTATATTTTACCTTTCTGATACAATATTCTGATTAAATTACTTTTTCCTGAAATTCTGAAATCCGGGAGGCATGCCGCCGGGAAGTCCGGGCAGTCCTGGTGCACCGCCCGGCTTGCCGCCCATCAGGCCTGCCAGATCGGCATCGCTGGGCATTTCACCCTCGCCCATGCCGCCCATCTTGCCGGAGAACATGGACGCCAGCCCCTTCAATCCGCCCATCTTGCGGATCTTCTTCATGGCGCCTTCCATTTCCTTGTGCATCTTGAGCAGCCGGTTGACGTCCTGAACCGTGGTTCCCGACCCCTTGGCGACGCGGATCTTGCGCTTGGCGTTCATCAGCGCGGGCTTTTCGCGCTCTTTCAGCGTCATCGAACCGATGATCGCATCCATGTGCAGCAGCACCTTGTCATCCATGCCGCTGGCATTCATCGCCGCCTTGGCCTTTTTCATGCCCGGCATCATGGCGGCAAGCGCGCCCAGACCGCCCATCTTTGTCATCTGGCGCAGCTGCATGCGCAGGTCATTCATGTCGAACTGGCCCTTGGCCATCTTGGCCGCCAGCTTGTCCGCCTCGTCCTTCTCGACTGTTGCGGCAGCTTTTTCGACCAGGCTGACAACGTCGCCCATGCCCAATATGCGCCCGGCAACGCGCGAAGGATGAAAGGCCTCAATGGCATCCATCTTTTCGCCGACACCGACGAACTTGATCGGCTTGCCGGTCACCGCACGCATTGACAGTGCCGCGCCGCCGCGCGCATCGCCGTCCATCCGGGTCAGCACGACACCGGTCAGATCGACCTGATCGGAGAAGTTTTGTGCGACATTGACCGCGTCCTGGCCGGTCAGCGAGTCGACGACGAGCAGGATTTCCCGGGGCGTCGAGACATTGGCGACCGCGCGCATCTCGTCCATGAGCTGCTGGTCGACATGCAGCCGCCCGGCGGTATCGAGCAGGACGACATCAACGCCCTGCAGCTTCGCGGCCTGCATGGCGCGCTGGGCAATCTCCACCGGCTGCTGGCCGGCAATAATCGGCAGGGTTGCGACACCCACCTGCTCGCCCAGCACCGCCAGCTGCTCCTGCGCGGCGGGACGCTGGACGTCGAGCGACGCCACCATCACCTTCTTGCGCTCTTTTTCCTTGAGCAGCCGGGCGATCTTGGCGGTGGTGGTGGTCTTGCCCGATCCCTGCAGGCCAACCATCATGATGATGGCAGGCGGAGCAACGGCAAGGTCGAGATCGCTCGCTTCGGACCCCAGCATTGCGGTCAGCGCGTCATTGACGATCTTGACCACCTGCTGGCCGGGCGCGACCGATTTCAGAACCTTCTGGCCGACCGCCTGTTCGGTCACATCGGCAATGAATTCGCGGACGACGGGCAGCGCGACATCAGCCTCAAGCAAGGCGATGCGCACCTCGCGCATGGCTGCGCGGACATCATCTTCCTTCAGCGCCCCGCGACCCTTCAGGCGATCAAATACACCGCCAAGCCGTTCGGACAGATTATCAAACATATGCCATTCCTCCCGGCCAGATGCCGGATGCCGGGCAATGACAGGTCAACGCAAAAATCGCCGGTGGGCGAAACCTCGCCAACCGGCGTGCAACCGAATTCCCGAACGGAATTCCCTGCATCTGCATGAACGCGCCATCACCCGAAGTCGCGAATTTGGATGCGCCCCTATAGCAATTCGCGAACCTTGGCAAGCATCCAGCCGCCAGCGAATGCCTGGCCCGGAAAAAATGCAGCGGAGCAAGGCTGTTAACCCGATCTTAGGCATAGTTGTGCATCACTCGGACAGTTGCATGGCGCAGAACGGATTGCGTGTCATCAACCTGCCAGCGGCCATCCGGCGCCAGGCAGGGGAAGGCCGCACCCGGTTGCGGCCGAATTCTGGGGATTGATCGGGTTTTCATGGCCAACAAGACGCACCAGACAGAAGTGCTGCCCGGCGGGCGGCGATTCCATGTCGGCGGCGACCTTGTGGCCGGCGGGATCATCACCGCTGCAATCCTGATGTTCGTGGCGACCGGCAGCCAGGTTCTGCCCGATGTCGTCCAGAAATTCCTCGGCTTTGGCGTCACCCCCAACCGGATTGCGGTCACTGCGCTGATCCTCAACATAGCGCTCATCATTTTCGGCTGGCGGCGCTATCGCGAACTGACGCAGGAAATCGCCCAGCACAAGCATGCGGAAGAGCAGGCAAAGGCGCTGGCGATTACCGATCCGCTGACCAATTGCCTCAACCGCCGCGCCATCGGCGAATCGACCGCCATCCTGATCGCCGACGCCGCGAAACGCGGCAAATCGGTCGCCTATCTCATGCTCGATCTCGATAATTTCAAGAATATCAACGATATCCAGGGGCATGATGCAGGCGACAAGGTGCTGGTCGAGGTTTCCGAACGCATCCGCAAGGCCGCCCCGCCCTATGCCCATGTCGCCCGTCTGGGCGGCGATGAATTTGGCTGCTCGTTCATCTTCGATCCGCAAATGCCCGAAATGGTCCAGCGCATCGCCGAGGATATTATCGAGCGCATCGCCCAGCCGATCAACGGCACCCAGCATGGCGACGATCCCGAACTGACCGTCACCGTCTCGATCGGCATCGCCAGAGCGGACCTGTGCGATGACAATCTGGACACGATGATGCGCCGCGCGGACATCGCCATGTATTTCTCCAAGAAGCAGGGCCGCAACCGCTTCAGCTGGTTCGACCAGCGCATGGAAAATGAGGTTCAGTTCCGCAACAAGATCGAATCCGGCATGCGCGCGGGCATTCGCAATGGCGAATTCGTGCCCTATTATGAACAGCAGATTGACCTCAACACCGGCAAGCTGATCGGTTTCGAAGTGCTGGCGCGCTGGAATTCCGACGAACTGGGCCTGGTATCCCCCGAGATATTCATCCCGATCGCCGAAGACACCGGCATGATCGGCGAGCTTTCAACCTGCGTGATGCGCCAGGCGATGATCGATGCGCGAAACTGGGATCCTTCGCTCAGCATTTCGGTGAACATCTCGCCGGTGCAGCTGCGTGACCCCTGGCTGGCGCAGAAAATCGTCAAGCTGCTCGTGGAAACCGGATTTCCGGCGAACCGGCTGGAGATCGAGATCACCGAAAGCTGCCTGTTCGAAAATATCGGACTGGCCCAGTCGATTATCGGCAGCCTGAAGAACCAGGGCATCCGCGTGGCGCTGGACGATTTCGGCACCGGCTATTCATCGCTGGCCCATCTTCGCGCGCTGCCCTTTGACAGGATCAAGATCGACCGCAGCTTCATCATGTCGATGATCGAGAGCAAGGAAAGCCACGCCATCGTCAAGACGATCGGCCTGCTGGGCGAATCCATGGGCCTGCCGATCACCGCCGAAGGCATTGAGGATGGCGACCTGATCGAACAGCTGCGCACCATGGGCTGCGCAAAAGGCCAGGGTTTCCATTTCGGCAAGCCGCTGACCATCGAACAGACCCGGCGCATGCTGGCCGACCGCCATATGCTGCATGCCGAGACACCCGATGACGATGCGTCCGCCGACGGAGAAGCGGAATTCCGCAAGGCCGCAGGCAATGGGACAGCGGGCTGATCGGGCTACGTCGGGGCACGTCAAGCGTACCGACGATCGGCATCACAAGCCCGCACGCCCCTGATCCAGCCTGGAACCCAGCCCAATTTTCCCTTTTACGGTGATTTCCGGCGGTGAAATGTTCCATTTCCAGTAAAATCTCTCTAGAGCGCGGCAAATGGCGCTTCACGGCTTTCACAAGATGCACGGTCTGGGCAATGACTTTGTCATTTTCGATGCCCGCAAGGCAGGATTGCCGCTGGACAGCGCAACCGTCCGCCAGATCGCGCATCGCCAGCATGGCATTGGCTGTAACCAGCTGATCGTCATGGAGCCTTCCGCACAGGCCGATTTCTTCATGCGCATCTATAATCAGGATGGCGGCGAGGTGGAGGCGTGCGGCAATGCCACCCGCTGTGTCACATGGCTGGCGGGCCGCGACGTCACCATCGACAGCGCCGGGGGCATGTTGCACGGGCGCATTGGCGACAGGGGCGTGAGCGTCGATATGGGCGAGCCCCGTTTCGGATGGGACCAGATTCCGCTCGGCTATGCCATGGATACCGCGCATCTGCCGCTGGCCTGGGAAATGCTGGACGACCCGATGGCGGTCAATATCGGCAATCCACATGTCATTTTCTTCGTTGCGGACAGCAATGCTGTTGATCTGGAAAGACTTGGCCCGGTGATCGAGCATGATCCGGTCTTTCCCGAACGGGTGAATGTCAATGTCGCGCATGTCGGCGATGATGGCGTGCATCTGCGCGTATGGGAGCGCGGAGTGGGCCTGACACTCGCCTGCGGCACCGGCGCCTGCGCCACGGCAGTGGCAGCGATCCGTCGCAAGCTAGCGTCCAGTCCCGTCACCGTGCATCTGCCCGGAGGCGTGCTTGAAATCGCCTGGGCAGAAGGCGGCCTGATCACCATGATCGGGCCGGTCGCCCATGTCTTCACGGGCGAAATCGACCTTTGACCATGGCCAGCAGTCCCGCAATCAGGCCATCGCCGGAAAACGGTCCACAATTCATCTCAATGGGTTGCCGCCTCAATATCGCCGAAAGCGAGACGCTGCGCGAACAGCTTGGCGATGAAGAAGGCCTGGTCGTCATCAACAGCTGTGCTGTCACCAATGAGGCGGTTCGCCAGACCCGGCAGGCAGTGCGCCGCGCGCGCCGCAACCGCCCGGATGCACGGATTGTCGTGACCGGATGCGCGGCCCAGCTGGAACCGGCGATGTTTGCCGACATGCCGGAGGTCGATCTGGTTCTGGGCAATGCCGAAAAGCAGCAACCGGCGCTATTTCGGCCCTCTCCAGGCGATCTGAAGGTCCGCGTCGCCGACATCATGGCGGTGCGCGAAACTGCACCGCATCTTGCCACCGCCTTTTCAGGGCGCAGCCGCGGCTTTGTAGAGATACAGAATGGCTGCGACCATCGCTGCACCTTCTGCATCATTCCGCATGCACGCGGCAATTCGCGCTCGGTGCCGGCGGGCGCGGTCGTCGACACGGTGCGGACATTGGTCGCGAACGGCCATGTGGAAATCGTGCTGACCGGCGTCGATGTCACCAGCTATGGCCATGACCTGCCCGGCCAGCCGACACTGGGCCAGCTGGTCGAGCGCATCCTGACCCATGTGCCCGAACTGCGCCGCCTCCGCCTCTCGTCGCTCGACGGGGTTGAGATTGACGAGCGGCTGTTCGATCTCCTTGCGGGTGAGGAACGGATCATGCCGCATGTCCACCTCTCGCTGCAATCGGGCGACGACATGATCCTGAAGCGGATGAAGCGCCGCCACAGCCGCGCCGATGCCATTGCCATGGCGGAACGGCTGAAAGCACAACGTCCGGAAATTGCCATCGGTGCCGATATCATCGCCGGTTTTCCGACCGAAGATGAAGCGATGCACGCCAATAATCTCAGCATTATCGAGGCATGCGACATCGTGCATGGCCATGTCTTTCCATTCTCCCCGCGCACGGGAACGCCCGCCGCGCGCATGCCGCAGCTTGACCGCAGCGTCATCAAGCGTCGCGCCGCCGAGCTTCGCGAAGCGACGACGCGCCGCGCCGCGCAATGGCGACGCAGCCTGATCGGCAGTGACGCGGAACTGCTGATGGAAAATGACGGATTGCACGGCATCACCGGGAATTTCGCGCGCGTCCGGCTCGACCGCCAGGCGACACCGCACGCCATCGTCAGGGCGCGGCTGACCGGATGCATGGACGAAATGATGACAGGAACGGCCCTGATATGAGCGAAGAAAAGACAAGCTGGAGCAACCGGCTGCTGGGCGGGTTCCGCAAGACATCCGACCGGCTGAGCCAGAACATCACCGGGCTGATTTCCAAGAGCAAGCTGACGGACGAACAGCTTGACGAAATTGAAGAGGCGCTGATCGTCTCCGACCTTGGCCCGGAAATGGCCGCACGCGTGCGTGCCCGGCTCTCCGAAGGGCGCTTCGACAAGGGGCTGGACGAGGCAGGCCTGCGCGAGATTGTCGGCGAGGAAATCGCGAAGGTCCTGCGTACCGTGGCGAAGCCGCTCGACATTATCGCGTTTCCGCGCCCGCAGGTCATTCTGGTGATCGGCGTGAACGGATCGGGCAAGACCACGACCATCGCCAAGCTGGCCCATCTGTTTCAGGAACAGGATTATGGCGTGCTGCTGGCCGCCGGGGACACGTTCCGCGCCGCCGCCATCGGCCAGCTCAAGATCTGGGCGGAGCGGCTGGGCATCGACATTGTCGCGGGCAAGGAAGGCGGCGATTCCGCAGGCATCGTGTTCGATGCGGTCAAACAAGCGACCGCGACGGGCATTGACGTGCTGATCGTCGACACCGCCGGACGGCTGCAGAACAAGCGCGAGCTGATGGACGAGCTTGCCAAGATCCGCCGCGTGCTGGGACGGCTGAACCCGGCTGCGCCGCATGATGTGGTGCTGGTGCTGGACGCCACAAACGGCCAGAATGCGCTGTCGCAGATCGAAACCTTCAAGGAAGTGGCCGGAGCCACCGGGCTGGTGATGACGAAACTGGACGGGACCGCGCGCGGCGGCATTCTGGTCGCGGCGGCGGAAAAATACGGCCTGCCGATCCATGCGATCGGGGTGGGCGAAACCATTGACGATTTGCGGCCATTTGATCCCGATTATCTGGCGCAGATCATTGCCGGAGGCGCAAAATGAGTGAGGAAATGCCCCAGGAAGAGGCCATTGCAGCAACAACGCCAAAGGGGAACGGCCTGCTGACCTTCTTGATCGATTTCGGGCCGCTGCTGATCTTCTTCCTGGTCTTCAAATTCACCCAGTCGGGCGAAGGTGCACTCGCCTCGACCCGCGCGGCGATTAACGGCACCATTGCCTTCATGATCGCGATCCTGGTCGCGGTTGCCGTTTCCCGGCTCAAGCTGGGCAAGGTTTCCCCGATGCTGTGGCTGTCGGCAGTGCTGGTGGTCGGCTTTGGCGGCCTCACCATCTATTTCCATGACGAACGCTTTATCGTCATGAAACCGACCATCATCTATGCCGGTTTTGCCACCCTGCTGCTGGGCGGCTGGGCAATGGGCCGTCCGCTACTCAAATATCTGCTGCAGGCCGCCTATGACAGCCTTGACGAGACGGGCTGGCTGAAACTGTCGCGAAACTGGGGACTGTTCTTTGCTGCCATGGCCCTTGCCAACCATGTCATGTACTGGCTGATCGAGGCGGGACGCATGAATTTCGAGACCTGGCTGACGGTCAAGGTCTGGGGCGTGACGCTGCTGTCATTGATCTTCGCCCTGTCGCAAATTCCGCTGCTGATGCGTCACGGCATGGATTTTGGCGAAACCGAAAAGAAATAGGACAAACGAAAAAAGGGGTGAGCCACTGGCCCGCCCCTTTTCCTCATTCAAAATTTTCCTGTGAAGGATCAGCCCGGCTGATCGGCGCGATCCGCGCCCTTGCCGTCCAGATTCTGTGCAACGAAATCCCAGTTCACCGCGCCTTTCAGTATCGCATCGGCATAGCCGGGCCGCGCATTGCGATAGTCGATATAATAGGCATGTTCCCATACATCGAGGATGAACAGCGGCGTCTGGCCATGGGCAATGGGGCAATCGGCATCGTGCCATGACGCGACCTTGATCGTGTCGCCATCCAGCACAAGCCCGGCCCAGCCGCTGCCGAAATGGCCGACGGCCTCTGCCTTTAGGGCGTCGAGCATCGCATCGACCGATCCGAAATCCTTTTCGATGCGGGCCTTCAGATCGCCGGTCGGCTCCTGCTTTTCGGGCGACAGGCACAGCCAGTAAAAGCTGTGGTTCCAGATCTGCCCGACCTGATTGAACAGCCCGCCCTTGCTCGACTTGATAAGCTCGACCAGCGACCTGCCCTGCAGACCGGCGTCCGCAGCGACCAGCTCATTGGCCTTGGTCACATAGGCATTGTGATGCTTGCCATGGTGATAATCGAAGGTCTCGGATGAAATAAGGTCGCCAAAGGCGGTTTTGGCATAGGGAAGATCGGGAAGGACAAAGGCCATTTCTTGCTCCATTTTCGGGGATTTTCGTTTCTGCGCGCAGAAACAACGCACCAGTTCCATATGGGTTCTATGAGCAGCATGTGAACCCGAAATTTGGCGCTTTTCCTATTTTTCGAAAAAATGCTATTCCTGTCGCGTCAGTCGCAACAATTGACATGAGGGGGAAAACCGAAATGGCAAAATTCTTTGGAAATGTGCATCTGGTCGTAGGGGCCGGACTGCTTCTTACCATATTGGTCGTGCTGGGCGTTGGTCCCAATGGCGACCAGCTCAACAGCGCGATGCGCTGGGCACACCTGTTCTTCGGGGTGTTGTGGATCGGCCTGCTTTACTATTTCAACTTTGTGCAGGTTCCGACCATGCCGAAAATCGCCGATGAGCACAAACCGGCGGTGACCAAGCATATTGCGCCTTCTGCCCTGTTCTTCTTTCGCTGGGCAGCGCTGCTGACGGTGGTTACCGGCCTGACTGTGGCACATCTGACCGGCTATCTGCATCAGGCACTGCTGCTCGACCCATCGTTCCGGCTGATCGGCATCGGCATGTGGCTGGCGCTGATCATGGCTGCCAATGTCTGGTTCCTGATCTGGCCGGCACAGAAAAAGGTGCTGGGCATTGTCGAGGCGACGCCGGAAGCAAAGGCCAGCGCAGCGAAGATCGCTCTGATCGCGTCGCGCACCAACACGCTGCTGTCCTTCCCGATGTTCTATGCGATGGTGAACGCCAATCACGGCGGCTGATCGCAAAGCACAGCTTTTTCACGAAGGGGCGGCTGGCAACAGCCGCCCTTTTCATTCGAAACCTGCTCTTCCCAGGCCATGCCCCAGCGGACCATGGCCCGCACCAATGCCGGGTGCAGCGGCTAGCGCAGCGCGGACATAGCGCCTGCCCCGCTCGACCGCCTGAGCCAGCTCCATGCCCTGCCCCAGACCGCTCGCAATCGCGCTCGACAGAGTGCAGCCGGTTCCATGATTGTGCCGCGTGTCGATGCGCGGATCGGACCACAAGGTTTCCGTTCCATCCGTGTCGATCAGCCGGTCGGTGAGCATATCGCCCTCGCCATGTCCGCCCTTCACCAGCAACGCGCAGCCATGGGCAAGCACTGCGGCTTCACCACCCAGCGCCTCCAGCTCAGGCAGGTTTGGCGTCACCAGCGTCGCCAGCGTCATAAGCCTGCCAAATGCAGCGATGGTCGCTTCGTCCGCCAGCACCGCACCCGATGTCGCAACCATCACGGGATCAAAGACCACGGGCGCGCCGCCATGTCCGTTAGCGGACAGCCATTCGGCAACCACATCGGCTGTTTCAGGGGACCCCAGCATGCCGATTTTGATTGCATCCACCCCGAAATCGGAAACCGTCGTCATGGCCTGTTCGATGACCATGTCCGGCGACATCGACGCCACGCTGGACACACCCATGCTGTTCTGCGCGGTAACGGCGGTGATCGCGGTCATCGCATAGCCGCCAAGCATGGTAATCGTCTTGATATCAGCCTGAATTCCGGCCCCGCCGCCGCTATCCGATCCGGCAATGACAAGGACGCGCGCAATGACGCGATCAGCAGGCATCACGCCTTGGCTTTGTATTTCCGCTCGGTCGAGCCGGGAAATTTTGCCAGCAATGCCGCTGGCCTGGGCGGGCGCGGCAACAGCTGCCCTCCGCAATTGGGGCAGATACGGCCGAGCGGGCCTCGTGCGCAATCGGCGCAAAAGGTACATTCGAAGGAACAGATATGCGCGCCGTCCGAATCGGGCGCGAGATCGCATCCGCAGCGCTCGCAATCGGGACGCATGGCAAGCATCAGCGCGTCACCTCCGCCACCGCATCGCATATCCGGTCGACCACGCGCTCGACCTGGGCGGCATCATCGCCTTCGGCCATGACCCGGATCACCGGTTCGGTACCCGATGGCCTGATGACCAACCGCCCCCGTCCCTCAAGCTCGGCCTCGGCTTCGGATATAACCGCCTTGACCCTGTCATCGTCCAGCGGCCGACCGCCGGAAAAACGGACATTCTTGAGCAGTTGCGGAACCGGATCGAACAGATGCAACAGCTCGCTGGTCGGTTTGCCCGCCTGAACCACCTCGGCCAACACCTGCAGCGCCGCCACGGTTCCGTCTCCCGTCGTCGCATGGTCGAGCAGGATCATATGGCCCGATTGTTCACCGCCGACATTATAGCCGCCCGCCCGCATTGCGCTCAGCACATGGCGATCGCCGACCTTGGCACGGATCAAATCCAGTCCCAGCCCGTTCAGAAAGCGCTCCAGCCCCAGATTGGACATGACCGTCGCCACCACGCCGCCACCGGCCAGGCGGCCATCGCGCGCCCAGCTGGCCCCGATCAGCGCCATGATCTGGTCGCCATCGACAATTTCGCCCTTGTCATCGATCACGATCAGGCGATCCGCATCGCCATCAAGCGCAATGCCGATATGCGCTCCCGTCTCGACCACCTTGGCGCGGATCGCATCGAGATGGGTCGAGCCGACGCCGTCATTGATATTGCGGCCATCCGGGCCAACGCCAATGGCGATGACCTCCGCCCCCAATTCCCAGAATGCCGATGGCGCGACCTGATAGGCGGCGCCATGCGCGCAATCGACGACGATCTTCAGGCCATCAAGACGAACCTGATCGGGCAGTGATGCCTTGACCGCATGAATATAGCGCCCGCGCGCATCCTCGATCCGGCGAGCACGCCCGATATCCTCCGCTGCGACGAGCGGCACCCGGCTCTCGATCAGCCGCTCAATCTCCGCCTCATCCTCGTCGGAGAGCTTGAACCCGTCCGGCCCGAACAGCTTGATGCCATTGTCACGATAGGGATTGTGGCTGGCGGAGATCATGACGCCCAGATCGGCACGCATGGATCGCGTGAGCAGCGCCACCGCCGGGGTCGGCATCGGCCCGACCAGAACCACATCCATGCCGACGCTGGTGAAACCGGCGACCATCGCATTTTCCATCATATAGCCGGAAAGCCGCGTGTCCTTGCCAATCACGACCCGGTGGCGATGCTCCCCGCGCAGGAAATGCGCGCCCGCCGCCTGGCCCACCCGCATCGCGGTTTCGGCGGTCATCACGCCGCTATTGGTTTCGCCCCTGATCCCGTCGGTACCGAAAAACTTGCGAGTCAAATGCCTCGTCCCTCACCATTCACAATCCGTGACGCTTCCCCTATCGCATTGCCGCCAAGGGGCAAAGCCGCAAATCGGCATCGGACGCGCCACGTCGCTTGTCTCGCCCGTCAGGCCCTGTATCGTCGGCATCAATATTGCGAAGGGTTCCGCCATCATGGCCAAAACGATAATCGTGCTTGTCGCGCTGCTCGCGGGCATCGCCATCGGCATACTGCTGGGCGAACGCGCGCCCGATATCACCATGATCGCCGACACCATCGGCTCGATCTGGCTCAATGCGCTGCAGATGACCGTCATCCCGCTGGTCTTCTCGCTGTTGCTCGCCGGAATATTGCGAACGGCGGAAATGGCGAGTGCGGGCAAGATGACCGCGCGCGCCATTGGCTGGATGGTCGCGATCCTCTGGCTGTCCTCGATCATGGCGGCGCTGGTCACGCCAGCCTTGCTGAGCCTGTTCCCGCTGGGTGACAGCGCACGCGATGCCTTGCAGGGCGCACTGGGCGGCGCGCCTGATACCGGGACAGTCCCGGCATTTGGCGAATTTCTGCGCGCCATCGTTCCGACCAATCCGGTCGCCGCCGCCGCCGACAATGCGATATTGCCGCTGATCGTCTTTACCCTTGCCTTTGCCTTTGCGGTGACACGCCTCCAGCAGGACAGCCGCGAGCTCTTGCAGCGCATATTTCAGGCCCTGGCCGATGCGATGATCGTGCTGATCGGCTGGGTGCTGGCGCTGGCACCGATTGGCGTGGCCGCGCTTGGCCTAGTGCTGGGCACCAAAGTGGGTGCCACCGCCTTTGGCGCCATCGGCCATTATGTGCTGATTGTGATTGCCGTCGGCACGGTCATATGGCTCGCCGCCTTTCTGGTTGCCGGGCTGGGCGGACGGATCGGCCCCCTGGCCTTTCTGCGCGCCAGCATCCCTGCACAGGCCGTGGCAATCTCGACCCAATCGTCCCTCGCCTCGCTGCCCGCGATGGTGACCGGCGTCAAACAGGTTGGCGTTGGCGAACGCAGCGCCGAAGTGGTGCTGCCCATCGCCGTCGCATTGTTCCGCGCCACCGGCCCCTGCATGAATCTGGCAGTGTCGATCTATGTCGCGCACCTGCTGGGATATGAAGTCGGATTTGGCCAGATGATGGCGGGCGTCGTGGTCGCCGCCATCACCACAATGGGCGCGGTCAGCCTGCCCGGATCGATCAGCTTCATCAGTTCGATCGCCCCGATCAATATCGCCATGGGACTTCCGGTGGAGGTGCTGGCAATCCTTTTGGCGATAGAGGTGTTCCCGGATATAATGCGGACACTGGGCAACGTCCTGATGGACATGGCCGTCACAATAATGATCGCGCGACAGGAAGGGGACATTGCATGAAATACCGCAAGCTGGGGAAGGAATTGCAGGTTTCCGAACTGGGCGTCGGCTGCATGCCGATGGCGGGAATTGGCCTCAGCATGTACGGCGCCGCCGACGTAAAGGAATCGCTGGCCACCATCGATCGCGCCATCGAGCTTGGCGTTACATTTTTCGACACGGCGGAAGTCTATGGCCCGCATCGCAATGAAGAGTTGCTGGGCCAGGCGATCAGGGGACGGCGCGACCGGCTGGTGATTGCCACCAAATTCGGCTTCCGGTTTGAGGATGGCCGGATGACCGGCGTCGATTCCACGCCCGCCAATGTCCGCCGCGCCTGCGAAGGATCGCTGAAACGGCTGGGCACCGACGTCATCGATCTGTTCTATCAGCACCGGGTCGACCGCAATGTCCCCATCGAGGAAACAGTCGGGGAAATGGGCCGGCTGGTCGAGGAAGGGAAGGTCCGCTATCTCGGCCTCTCCGAAGCCGGTGTGGAAACGATCCGGCGTGCCGCAGCGACACATCCCATAGCCGCGCTGCAATCCGAATACTCGCTGTGGGAACGCGATGTCGAAGAGGAAATCCTGCCGGTCTGCCAGGATCTGGGCATCGGCTTTGTCCCTTACAGTCCGCTTGGGCGCGGCTTTCTGACTGGGCAGATAACGTCACGGGACGATCTGGGCGAAGACGATTTCCGGCGCAACGATCCCCGCTACAGCGAAGAAAATTTTGCCCGGAACATGGAGATCGTTGATGTCGTCAAGGCGATTGCCGATGCGCACAGCGTATCCCCGGCACAAATCGCCCTCGCCTGGCTGCTCGCCCAGGGCGATGATATCGTGCCGATACCGGGAACCAAGCGCCGTGCCACGCTGGAGGATTCGATGGCGGCCAGCAATGTGACGCTGACCAGCGAGGATCTCGACCGGCTCGACGAAGCGGCACCGCGTGGCCAGACTGCAGGCAATCGCTATGGCGAGGCGCTGATGAGAACTGTCCGGCTATAGGGTTCCGGTCCTAAAGCCAGAAGAATATCCCGGCAGGCATCCCGGCCAGCGGCATGTGCAGCCAGCTCAGCGCCAGCCAGGCGACGGTTCCGACAATCACCGCCATCCAGCCGGGAAAGGCGAAACCTCTGGCAAAGGGAATGAAGTTGGTTCGCGACTGCCACTGGACCCAGGCATCGCCCATGGCCACGAATTTCTTGCGCTCCTGAAGACGCGATCCGACCAGCGCCAGGATGATGATCCCGCCACACAGCACCAGATTGTCGGCGCGCGGCGCGATGAGCAGGTGAACAAAGCCCCAGATGGCAAAGCTCCACATCATCGGATGACGTGTGATCCGGAAAACGCCCGCAGGTTCCTTGATGGCGGCTTTTTTCGCTGCAGGATTCGGCAGGGCAGGATTGCCGACCAGCGACCCCGCCCAGAATATTGCGGCGATCCACATCAGCAGCGTCGCGACGATCCATATCGCCTCATTGGCAGCCCATAGCGCCTCGCCCGATGGAGCCGCGCGATAAGCCAGAATCATCCAGCCAAGCGCTGCCAGCGCGAAAATCGAATAGACGCCCAGAAACGCATTTTCGCCCAGCCGCGCCACCATGGGTGCCCGCAAGGGGTGCGACAGCACGAAGTGCCCGCCGACAAAGGCGATAGTCGCCGCGATCAAGCCAATCATGTCACCCATGGCATACTCCCCCAAGCATGGTCCGAGCGCCGGTCGAACCCCGTTTATCTCCTAGCGATCATAGGCCCTTGGCAGCTGGCCCTCATCAAGGCTGCGATATCGATCGCGCAGCTTGCTCTGGCGATTTTCGAGCGACTGCCGCACGCCATCGACATAGACCTCCACGGGGGCGGACGAAAGCTCCAGCGGGTCGCCATCCCAGATCACGACATCGCCCACCCTTCCGGCCTTGAGACTGCCCATTGCGCCGTCCAGCCCAAGCGCCTTGGCCGGACCCGATGTGATCGTCGCAAATGCCTCGTCCCAGCTGAGCCCGGTAGCTCCCGGAACACGGTTGAGTGCAACCAGATTGCCTGCATATTGGGTGGAATAGCGTAGCTGATGCGCGTCGCGGTCATTGATCATGCCTATCGAGACCTGAACACCGGCACGCTTCATGCGACCGATATTGGACTGGGTCGCGGCGGTCTTTTCGAAATATTCGGGCAGGTCATTGAGCGCCGATGCGATGACCGGCACGCCAGCGACCGCAATCTGATCGGCGACCAGCCATCCCTCGGCGGCGCCGACAATGACGAGTTTCAGCGCCGGAAATTCCTGGCGCAGTTTCAGCGTCTGGATGATGTCGGCAGCCCGCTCGACATGGACAAGCAGGCGGGTACGACCGTCGACAATCTCGCCCAGCGCCTCGGCATCCTGGCGGGTCAGCAGATCGGACTCAAAGGCCGCCGGATTGCGGGCATAGCGCCGCGCCTCGGACAGCATGGCCCGGAAAAGGGTGTGTGCCGCCGCGCGGCTTCCTCCCGCCCGCGACGATCCGGTTTCGCCCAGTTCGACAAACTGAAAGGCATGGCTGGTCGTGACCGCGTCATAATCCTCGCCCAGATCGACAATCGCGCCAAAACCGCCAAAGATCGTCCGCCCTGCCCCCGGCGCAACCACGGCCCGGGTCACCCCTGCCGCACGATTTACGGCGATGGAGGATGCGCTGGGATTGATCGCGGGAACAACATCGATTGCCGCCGAAAAGGGCGAATGGTCAGCATCCTCATCATTGGTCTGGCTGACAGCATCAACCTCGATCAGGCCGACCCTGCTGAACCCGGCGAAAATGCCTGGCGTGACCCATTTGCCGCTCGCATCGACCTGTTCCATCCCGGCAGGAACGGCAATGCCCGAACCGGCGGCAACAACCTTGCCGTTGCGGATCACAACCGTGGCGTTTTCGACAGGGGCGCTGCCATCGCCGACCACCAGCTTGCCGCCGGTAATTGCCACATTCTGCGCCATGGCGGGGCTGGCAATGGCGGCCAGCGCGACCGACGCGGTCAAAAGGAAGCGCTTCATTTCACGTCTCCTTCACCCGGCTGGCCCAGTTCGAAATCGCTTACCGGACGCATCGCCGGATCAAAGGCATCATACATCAGCGCACCGTCGATCCAGACCTTTTCGGGCCGCGAATAGACGCTGAGCGGATTGCCGTTCCACAGCACCATGTCGCCCATTTTGCCGGGCTTCAGGCTGCCGGTCCAATCCGACGTGCCCATTGCCATGGCGGGGTTATAGGTGATCCAGCGAATTGCCTCTGCATCGCTGATCTCAATGCCCATGCGCCGACCATCGGCGAGCGCCTTGGCTGCCTCCTGGTTGAGGCGCTGGATCTGGTCCTGATCATCGCTGTGGATGATTACACAAGCCCCGGCATTGGCGATCAGCGCGGCATTTTCCGGAATGCCGTCATAGGCCTCCATCTTGAAGCCCCACCAGTCGGCCCAGACCGCCGAGCATATCCCGTTTTCGCGCAACAGATCCGCGATCTTGTAGCTCTCCACGGCATGATGAAAGGCGGCGACGCGATAGCCGAATTCCTTGGCCATATCGATGACAATGGCCATTTCATCGGCGCGATAGCAGTGATTCTGGATCGCGATCTTGCCTTCCAGCGCGCCTTTCAGCGTATCCATGGAAAGATCGCGCGACGGCGGGGTGCCGCCCTTGCGATCATAATTGTCCCACTTTGCCTTATATTCCGCTGCCTTGGCCCAGGTGGCACGGTCGAGCGCGATATTGCCCATGCGGCTGGCGGGTTTCTGGTTGCGATTGCCATAGACGCGCTTGGGATTTTCACCGCACGCCATTTTCAGGCTTTGCGGCGCGCCGGGAAACTTCATGCCCTGCATGGTGCGGGCGGGCACATTCTTCAGGACCGCAGAGCGTCCGCCAAACAGGTTCGCCGAACCGGGCAATATCTGCAGAGAGGTAATGCCGCCATTGGCAAGCGCACGGCTGAAACCCGGGTCTTGCGGCCAGACGCCATGTTCGGCCCAGACATCCGCCGTTACCGGGCCCGATACCTCATTGCCGTCAGAATGCGCCGCGACTGCCGGCGAGGGATAATTGCCAAGATGGCTGTGCACATCGATAATGCCGGGCGTCACATATTTGCCGGTTCCGTCGACAACCATCGCATCGGCAGGAATGGCCGTGGAGGCATCGCCCACCGCGACAACCTTGCCATCGGATACAAACACCACGCCATTATCGATCCGCCCGCCCTCACCATCAAAGATGGTCGCCCCGCGAATGGCGGTCGGACGCCCCGGATAGGGCCGGTATGTACTGGGAAACGGGTCCTCTGCGATGCTGACGCGTTCGCCCTCGTCATCCTGTGCGCTGGCACTTGCCACCGCATCGTCAGAAGCCATGTTGGCGCAGCCCGCAAAGGCAATCGCGACCAATGGCGCCAGCATCGCTGAACGCATTCCCGTCTCCCTGTTATTGCAGGCGGGCATCGCCGCCCGCCAGATTCAAATCGATCAGCTGGTGCGCGTTGCCGGATGGATGCCCGCAGCCTGCGGCTCGCCTGCTTCGCCAGCGCCTTCCAGATCATCGCCGACATTGCCGTCCTGCAGCGTATCGAGATGCATCAGCTTCTTAATCAGCGGCGATACGATGATGACCGCAACCCCGACCAGAACCGCAATCCAGCCGATCTGGCTATAGACGCCCAGCACGACTTCCTTGCCTGCGCCCTCGCCCGATGCCGCTTCGGAACCGGTCGCAGCAGCAATCAGTCCAGCCGCAAAGTTGCCGGTTGCCGATGCGAAGAACCAGGTTCCCATGATCAGCGAGGCCATGTGCGCAGGAGCCAGCCGGTTCATGGCGCTGAGACCGACAGGCGACAGGCACAGCTCGCCAGTGGTGTGCAGCAGATAGATGAGGAAGATGAAGATCACCGGCACCAGCGCGCCATTGCCCATCGCCGCGCCGGCAACCAGCACCAGAAAGCCCGCGCCCAGCTGCATCAGACCCAGTCCGAACTTGGCGGGTGCCGAAGGTTCCATTCCACGACGGCCCAGCCATGTCCAAAGACCGGCAAATACCGGGCCGAGCAGCACGATATAGATGGCATTGATCGACTGGAATACCGATGCCGGCACGCCGCCACGATCGACATGACGGTCGGTGAACAGGTTGAGCGAAGAGCCAGCCTGCTCAAACAATGCCCAGAACAGGATCGAACCGAAGATCAGGAACATCGCCGCGAAAATGCGGTCGCGATCATGCGGCTCAAGCTTTACCACCGCCGTGAAGATCACATAGGCGACGAGGATAAGTCCCGCCACGCCCAGCAGCGTTCCGACAACCGCCTGATTCTGCACCAACCACCAGCAGATTGCGACCGCGACAATGCCGACCAGATAGAGCAGCCATTCGAGCTTGATGCCGAAAACCGGGGCAGCCAGCTTGGCCGGATCGGAGGCTTCGCCCCGGCCCAGCAGCAGCGGCTTGAACACCACGAACACAATCAGGCCGAGCAGCATTCCGACGCCTGCTGCGCCAAAGCCATAGGACCAGCCATAGGTTTCGCCCAGATAGCCGCACAGCAGCGAACCCAGCGCCGCGCCAAGATTAATGCCCATATAGAAGATCGTATAGGCACCGTCGCGACGCACATCGGTACGCGGATAAAGCTGCCCGACGATCACGGATATATTGGCCTTCAGAAAACCCGAACCGACGATGATGAAGGCAAGCGCGAGCCAGAAAATGTTGAGCGAAGCCTGATCCTGGCCGCCAACCCCTTCAAATCCCATCAGGAAATGGCCAAATGTCAGCAGCACAGCCCCGTAAAGCACCGCCTTGCGCTGCCCCAGCCATTTATCGGCCAGATAGCCGCCCAGAACCGGGGTGATATAGACCAGCGCGGTATAGGCCCCATAGATGACGCCGGATTGCTCATCGGAAAACAGCCAGTGCTTGGTGAGATAGAAGATGAGCAGGGCGCGCATCCCGTAATAGGAAAAGCGCTCCCACATCTCGGCAAAAAACAGGACGAAAAGTCCTTTTGGATGCCCCAGGAACGTGCCCTTGGCGTCGCCGCTCTGCGCATATGCACTGGCCATTATAAGTATCTCTCCCTAGATGAGTAACACCGGCCAGCCCCCTTGCCGGAATGTGATTCCGCCAACCTAGCCAAAAAATGCCCGCTGTGAAGCCGATTGTTACCATTGATACCGCTCGGCACATTTTCAGCCCATTTGCATAAGAAACGGACAGAATGACCTTCAACGACTTGTCAGATATTACAACCTACCTCAAAAGCCGCCGTTCGGCGCGTCCCCGGGACCTGATCGCGCCCGGTCCGGATGCAAACACCATCCGCGAAATCGTCGCCACCGCCATGCGCACGCCCGATCATGGCAAGCTCGCCCCGTGGCGCGTGGTCCATATCGGCAGCGAACAGCGCGAAGCCTTTGCCGCACGGCTGACCACTGCCTATTTCTGCGCCAAGCCGGAAGCAGGAAGACTGGAGATCGAGGCGATGGAAAGCTTCGCCCGGCAGGCCCCCGAATTGCTGGCGGTGCTCCATTCACCCAGGGAAAGCTCGAAAATCCCGCAATGGGAGCAGGAGCTTTCGAGCGGAGCCTTTGTCATGAACCTGCTGCACGCGATCCATATCCATGGCTTTGCGGGAAGCTGGATTACCGGCTGGGCGGCCTTTGACGACAATGTGCGCGACTTGTTCGGAACTGCACCGGAGCGGATCAGCGGGTTCGTGTTCATCGGAACACCGGGACAGCCGCTGGAGGAGCGTCCGCGCCCCTCGCTCGACCAGGTTCTTACCCGCTGGCAACCCTGATTGCGCCCGCGCGACACCGGTTTTTGCTTGACCCGACACGCTGTATTATGTCAGTGAAGCACTTATGGCCGATTCCAAACCTGTCTATCTGAAGCTGCGCGACATCATTGCGGCAGCAATCCTTGATGGCGATTTCGCGGAAGGCCAGATGCTGCCTTCGGTGCGCGCCTTTGCCAGCGAACAGCAGGCCAATCCGCTGACCGTGGCCAAGGCCTATCAGATGTTTCAGGATCAGGGTCTGGTCGAGGTTCAGCGCGGCGTCGGCATGTATGTTGCCAAGGGCGCGCAGGAAAAGCTCCGCGCCATGGAACGCGCCGATTTTCTCGCAAATATATGGCCACCAGTATTCCGCCAGATGAAGCGTATCGGCCTTACGCCCGAAGAACTGCTGGCCAGCGAAGCAAGCTGACCGGCGCGGCGGTTCAGCCCGCGCGCAATTTCTGAAGCATCGCCATCGCCGCATCGCGCTCCGGAAACGGGCCGCCATTAAGCGCCTGCCCTAGCGCTGCGATTGCCTCCCGCTTCTCGCCCGCCGCCGCATAGGCACGTGCCAGATGATAGGCGAGCCAGGGATTGCCTGGGCGCATGTCCTGTGCCTTTTCCAGCAGCTGGACAGCGGCAAGCTTGCGTCCGCCTGCCTCGCTCACCGCCAGGCCAAAGACATGGGTGGCCAGCGGGCTGGCTGGCTGGGAATGATAGGCGCGATAGGCGGTCTTGCGGGCTTTCATGGCATTGCCGGTGCGCAGCTGCGCCATCGCCAGATCGCTCAGCAGGCCGGGATTATTGTCGCCCAGCCGCGCGCGCAATTCAGTCAGCAGCGATGACGCCGCAGGCCAGTTGCCATGGTCGATATAGGCATTGGCCAGCAGCCGCGATGCGGTCACATTGCCCGGCGTGAAACCGGCAAAGCGCAGCAGCAACTGTTCGGATTCGCCGCCGCGTCCCTGACCACGCAGCGCCGTCACCATGCGCACCATCAGTGGTTCGGAAAGGCGGATGGCCGCTGCCCGGTCATAGGCCAGCAATGCAGCAACGCTATTGCCGGCGGCAAGGTGGACATCGCCCAGCAATATCTGGGCATCGGGAGCGCCCGGATTGGCATCGGCCAGACGCTGCGCCTCACCCAGTGCCCTTGCGAAATTGCCATTGGCAACCAGCTGGCGGACAAAGGGAATGACGGCCTTGGCGCTGCCGGGGTCGCGCGATGCCGCAGTGGCCAGCAGCATCAGGTCCTGCCGCTCGTCCAAAGTGGTCAGCAGCGCCGGGTCCTGCTCCAGTGTTTTGTCGAGGAAATTGGCCGCCGCCTCGCGCTCGCCTATCGCCTCAAGCGAGCGCCCGACAAGCGTCTGCAAATAGGCTCCCGCCCCGTCGCGCGAAGCATCGGCGGCAAAGCGATCGAGCAGATCGCGATATTTCCCTTCGGCATAGAGCGCGCGCGCCAACAGGTTGCGCGCCTGTATATTATGCGGCTGCTGCGTCACCAGCCGGTCGAACCGGTCGATTGCGCGGACATTATTGCCCAGCTGGAATTCGATCACCCCTTCCAGCTGCATCATCGCGGGCACACGCTCCATGGCGTCCCCCGTCTTCTGCACCAGATCGCGGGCAAGGTCGAACTTCCCGGCACGCGCGGCAAGCACCGCCTGCATGAAATAGGCGCGCGGATTGCGCGGTTGCAGCGCTATGATGCGGCGCGCCACGTCCAGCATGGCCTTCATCCGGCCCATATCGCCCAGCGTCGCGCCATATTCCTCCAGCACCGGAACATCGTTGGGATCGATGGCCAGCGCGCGCTCAAACCATGGCAGAGCGGAAACCAGCCCATATTGGGAGCGCATCAGTTCCCCGCGAAACTGCAGGGCGCGGATATTGGCATTGTCGAGGGCAACGGCATGGTCGACGGCCTGAACAGCCCCGCCCTGATCACCCGCCAGGAACCGGAACCGGGCAATATCAACCCACAGCATGCTGTCATCGGGCGCATAGGCCAGCGCCCGGTCGAATGCGCTGCGGGCCGCGTCCAGATTGCCATCGGCAAGCTCGATCCTGCCCAGCAAACGCATCGCATATCCGGCCTGATCGCCTGCCACCGGCCCTTCGGTAAGCCATTTGCGTGCGCGCAGCGTATCGCCCTGCTGCAACAGCGCATCGGCCATCAAATGGCGGATGGCGTCGGGCTTTGCACCAAGATCGAGTGCCCGGCGCAATTCCGCCTCGGCACCGACGGCATCGAACAGCTTGAGGAAGATTTCTGCCTGGCGGATGCGCGCCTGTGGCCAGTCGGGATCGGCCTGGATCGCATTCATCATCTCGATCCGCGCAGCGCGATAATTGCCCGCCGCACGAAACGCATCGGCCTTGGCCATGGCAGCACGACCAGCGGCGCGGTCTCCCGCCGCCAGCGGCACGGAAAATGCCATCAGCGCGGCCAGCAGGACGGCAATCAAGGCCCCTGCCCACACCCGGAAAGAAGGATCAGTTCTGCAAATCATATTGTTTCAGAAGGTCATACAGCGTGGGGCGGCTGATCCCCAGCAGCTTGGCTGCGCCCGAAATATTGCCTTCGGTCCGGGCGATCGCCTGGCGAATGGCCTTGCGGTCCGCCTGTTCGCGCACCGCCTTGAGGTTCAGGAACGGCAGGTCGTCTCCATCGCCGGCAAGATCCAGATCATCGGCGCTGACCAGACGGCTGTCGGCCATGATGACCGCGCGCTTCACCCGGTTTTCGAGTTCACGGACATTGCCCGGCCAGTGCCATGCATCCAGCACGGCCAGCGCATCGGGGGCAAATCCCTTGATCGACGGGTTCATCTCGCGCGCGAAGCCCGCCAGGAAATGCTTGGCCAACAGGGCCGCATCGCCGGGCCGCTCGCCCAGCGCCGGAATGGAGATAACCAGTTCGGCGAGGCGATAGAACAGATCCTCGCGAAAGCGTCCTTCCTCGATCATCGCCTGCAAATTCTGATGGGTCGCACAGACAATGCGCGTATCGACCGAGATTGGCTGACGTCCGCCAACCCGCTCGATCACCCGCTCCTGCAGGAAACGCAGCAGCTTGACCTGCAACGGCAGGGGGATGTCGCCGACCTCGTCGAGAAACAGGGTGCCACCGGCCGCCTGCTCGATCTTGCCCATGGTGGTCTTGATCGCCCCGGTAAAGGCTCCTTTCTCATGCCCGAACAATTCGGATTCGAGCAGGTTTTCGGGAATGGCACCGCAGTTGATCGCGACGAATGCGCCATCGGCCCGGTCGCTCTTCTGATGCAGTGCGCGCGCCAGCAATTCCTTGCCGGTACCGCTCGCGCCCAGCAGCATGACCGACACATTGGTATTGGCCACGCGCTCGATGGTCCGGGCAATCTTGACCATGCCGGGATCGGCGGTGATGACCTGCCCCAATATCCGGTGATCCTCGCCGGTTTTCTGCGCCAGCCGGACATTTTCCAGTTCCAGCGCATGGACATGAAAGGCGCGGCGCACGATCAGGGCAAGATCGTCAATATCGACCGGCTTGCGATAGAAATCATAAGCTCCCTTGCCGATTGCATCGAGCGCGCTCTGCCGTTCGGCATGGCCAGAGGCGATGATCACCTTGGTATCGGGTTTCAGCCGCTTGATCTCGGCCAGCGTCGCAAAGCCCTCGCTGGTCCCGTCGGGATCGGGCGGCAGACCAAGGTCAAGGGTGACGACATCGGGCTCTTCGGAGCGCAAAAGGTCAATGGCCTGGGCACGGTTGCTGGCGCTGATGACCTCAAAATCATCAAACGCCCATTTGAGCTGCTTCTGCAGGCCTTCGTCATCCTCGACGACCAGCAGCTTGGGCAGCAATATCCTGCTCATGTCATTCATTGTCAGCGTACCTTTTCCGCGACCCTGTCGCCCTGTGAATATCGATCCTCGTGCACCGGCATATCCGGTTCCCCAAGCTGCCGGACAAGCGGCAGCTCGACCAGAAAGCGGGTGCCCTCTCCTTCCCGGCTCTCGACATCGATCCGCCCGTGCATCGCCTCGACCAGCGAACGCGCTTCATAGGCTCCGATCCCGAAGCCATCGGGCTTGCTGGAGATGAAGGGCTTGAACAATTTGCTGCGAACGAATTCGGCGGACATGCCGCAGCCCTGGTCCACCACCTCGATCTGCGCATTCATGGCATCACGGCCAATATGCACATAGACAGGCCCGGCGGGACCGCTGGCGTCAATGGCGTTTTGCAGCAGGTGCCCGATAACCTGCTCCAGCTGGGCGGCATTGGCCTGTGCATTTACGCGCTGCAGCGTCTGGATATGGACGCGCTCGGCCAGTCCCTTGTCACCGATCACCGTCGCCACCAGCCGCTCGACATCGACCGGTCCGGTCACATCGCCATCCGCGCGCGTATAGCGCGTCAGCCGGGCGATCAGGGTTTTCATCTTGCCGACCGAATTCTGCAGAGTGTCGATCATATCGGCACGAAAGGCCGGGTTGTCGGCATGTTTTTCGGCGTTGCGCGCGACAAGGCTGAGCTGGCTGACCAGGTTCTTGATGTCGTGCATCACAAAGGCGAAGCGCCGGTTGAACTCGTCAAACTGCTCGGTCTCCAGCAATGCTTCCTGGCTGCGTGCCTCGGCAAGATAGCTGGCGACCTGCCGACCGGCGACGCGCAGCAGATCGAAATCCTCCCAGTCGAGCGTGCGGCTGATCGGCGGGCGGGCCAGCACGACCAGCCCGGCAAGCCGGTCGAAATGGACGAGCGGTACCAGCACCCAGGCCGCCGTCTCCTCGACGATCCAGTCGGGTATGGCAGAGCGGTCCGTGCCCGGATCGCGGCCATTTCGCAGCGCATCGAGCTCGATGATCCGGCCACCGCCCTGAAACCAGCTGATCGTCGTCGCCGTACAGGCGCGCGCGGGCACCAGCGCGGTCGGCCAGTTGAACCTTGCCTGCAATTCCAGCCGGGCATTGTCATTGGGTGTCAGCAACAGTCCCGCCGGGCTGTCGGCAATATCGGCAATCGCCTTGATCACACGCTCATGGAATGGCGCAGCGCCATCGCCGGGCCGCCCGATCGTATCGGTAAAGCGCATCCATTCGAGCCGATAGTCATAGCGATGGCGAAAGAAATGCTTGGCAACCTTCACCTTGAACCATGCGCGAAAACGCTCCGATGGAATCAGGACCAGTGCGGCAATCGACATGCCGATGACCAGCCCGGTCTGCGCCATGCTGGCAATGTCGCTGCCCGCCATGCGCAGCAGCTGGGCAATGGCGATCATCAGCAGCAGATAGCCGGAAATCGCCACCAGCGAGATCGAGCGGATTGCCACCTTGCGCGACAGCTGCAGCTTCCAGCCGCCTGAACGGGTCGCGGCCATTGCGAAGAACGGCACCAGCAGCAGCGTCACTACCCCGCGGAGCGGCAGGAGATCGACCGGCATCTCGCGCGCCAGATAGGCGAGCATGTAGAGATTAAGGTCATAGAGCCACATCGCCGCCAGTGCCGTCAGCGGCAGGCGGATGGTCGCGCGGGTCTGCGCCGAGGCAACCACATAGAGATTATGGGCAACCACCAGCGCGCCGACTGCGAACAGCATGCGCAGCAACAGGGTTGAGGTCAGCGCGATTTCGCGCAGCACCATGCCCTCCGCCAGTCCCAGCCGCCAGATGTCGATGACCGGCTGGATGACCAGGATCAGGCCAAGAACGGCATAGATCGCGACAAGCGACACCGGCTGGCTGCGCGCCGAACGCACCATCAGGAACATGAACAGCAGCCAGGAGGCGTTGCGCGCCGTCTCGGTCAGTGCAGCGGCAACCCCGGTCGACCCGCTGAGCGCAACCCCCAATGACCAGATGCTCGTCGCAATCAGCGCGCCCAGAAGTGCCAGGTCGCCCAGGAACGGCTTTGCCGGACGCGCCTTTTCCAGCCGCCGGATCAGGCTAGCCGCAACCAGCGCGATCAGGATCGCTCCGGCAAACGGCCCCCAAAAGCCCAGTTCATTCCAATAGGCTGCCATGTCAGCGGGCGCCCTCTGGCCAGAGGACAACGCGCAGCGTCTGGAGCAGGATCAGGATATCGAGGAACGGCGTATAATTCTTGGCGTAATAGAGGTCATATTCGAGCTTGTGGCGCGAATCCTCAATCGAGGCCCCATAGGGGTAATTGATCTGCGCCCAGCCGGTAATGCCGGGCTTCACCATATGCCGCTCATTATAATAGCGCATTTCACCCGCCAGGCTCTGGACAAATTCGGGGCGTTCGGGGCGCGGCCCGACAAAGCTCATATCGCCCTTCAGCACGGACCATGCCTGGGGCAGCTCGTCGATCCGCACCTTGCGGATGAACTTGCCCAGGCGTGTCACGCGCGGATCATCCTTTTGCGCCCATTGCGCCTTGCCGTCGATCTCCGCATCGGTACGCATCGACCGCAGCTTGATGATATCGAAATTCTGGCCATAAAGGCCCACGCGCTGCTGGCGGAAAAAAGCTGGTCCCTTGCTGTCCAGCTTTACCAGAATCGCGAAAATCACGATGACAGGCGCAGTCAGCACCAGCAACAGCCCGCTGGCCAGCAGATCAAAGACCCTTTTGGCGAAGCTGGAAATCCGGCGACCAGCCGAAAAGCCGTCCGAAAAGATCAGCCAGCTGGGATTGACGGTATCGAGATCGACCCGGCCGGTTTCACGCTCCAGAAAGGTCGAGAGGTCATTGACGTGGACCCCCGTGGTCTTGATCCGCAAGAGATCGTCGAGCGGCAGGGCGTTGCGCCTTTCCTCAAGCGCCAGCACCACCTCACTGACATTGAGGTTTTCAACATGCTTGGCGAGATTCTTGATCGCATCGCGGTTGATTGCCTCGTCGACAACCTGCGCGCCATCATTCATGCCGACAAAGCCGACTACGACAAAGCCGCAATCGGGCCTTTCCGAAAGATCGAGGATACGTTGCGCGCGCTTGCCTGCTCCCAGCACCATCAACCGGCGGCGAAAGGCGCTCGATCCGAGCATGCTGCCAAGAAAGATGCGGTTGGCGATCAGAAAGACGATCGCAAGGCCCATGGCATAGAGCGAATTGGACCGCCAAAGCGTTGTGCCCGGCAGCAGGAAAAAGGTCAGCGACAGGAAGATAATGCCCAGCGATACCGACACCAGCAATCGCGCGGTCGCAAAACGGATCGACTGCAGCGCCTCCGATCCGTAGACGCCCACCGCGACCATCGCCGTCTGCAGGAGAATGGCAAAGGTCAGGATCGGCAATGGCCGCTGCTGGAGGGGTTCCACCATCATGCCGATTTCGCGCGCACGCCAGATCCAGCCAATCTCTGCGGCAGCCAGCAACAGGCAGAAATCGATCAGGCCAAGCAGCATGACCGCATGTGGCACGTAATGTTTGAACAGTCGGAACATCGCCAGACGCTTCCCTTGTCGACAACAGGATGGTCCAGAACCATCGCTCGACAAGGAGTTGTAAGGCGCAAAGGTAAAGTGTCGGTGAATTTTACAGCGCTATGTCAGACCGTCAGCATTTCCCCGAAACAGGCGGCCTGCGATGTGATGATCGCAGGCTGTTTTCACAATATGCTGCTTAGCCGAAACAAACCCCGTCATTCCGGCGAAGGCCGGAATCCAGTTCCTGCCTTTGCATATCACGAAACATGTCGAACTGGATTCCCGCATACGCGGGAATGACGTGACACGTGAAGTGAACCGTTATTGCGAGGTCCGCCAAACCCCCGAGTAAATGCAGCGGATTGTGAGCTACCCTGCCAAAACTGCCTAATTGCGCTGAAATTCAAACGGGGTAAGTCCCCGTTCCCGCTCGTTGAACTGCAGGGTAATGCCGCGCGGCGGCTTTGATCGCTGCAGGCATTCTGCGCGTCGGCATGCGGCACAGCCCGGACCGATTGGCGTCGCCCTTTCCAGCTCCAGGCTGACGCCGCGTGCATAGATGAGCGACTGAGCATGGCTTGCGGCAATGCCAAGGGCCACCACGAATTCGGCGGTCTTGCCCCCCGCCCCATAGGCCGCGCCCTGCACCGTGCGCGCAATGGTGAGCCAGGGCTGATCCTCCTCGAATGCGACAAGATCGACCATGGTCTGCCCCGGCTGGGCAAAGGCATGATGTATCCGCCACAGGGGGCAGCTTTGCTCCGCATCGGCCAGCAGGGACTGGCTGGCACCGGCATATCGCTTGGAAATCTGCCCCGCGCGATCGATCCGCAACATGAAGAACGGCAGTCCCCGGCTGCCGACCCGCTGCAGCGTCGTCAGGCGATGGGCGACCTGTTCAAATCCCGCCCCGAACCGCCGTTGCAAAACCAGTATGTCATATCCTGTCTGGTCGCAAGCCCGCAGAAACCGGCCATAGGGCATCATGATCGCGGCGGCGGCATAGCTGGTCAGGTGCCGCTGAAACAGCCGGTCTGCCGTCCGATTGTCAAAACCGGCCCCGCTGACCAGAGCCATGACCTCATTGCGATATTCCAGCTGGACCAGCAAATAGGCCGCCTGAAAGGTGCGCGATGCGGAATCGAGCATCTCCGAGAGCTGCAGCTGGCGGGCATGCATGTCGAGCCGCCGCAGCTTGCCGGGCAAGACGGCATCGGGCAGCACGCGGATCGACAATTGGTGACGGGTCCGCAACCGGTCGGCAATCGAAGTGTAGAGATCGCCGCTCACTAGCCGCAATTCCTCCGCCAGTTCCTCCGCAGCTGCGTCGAGATCGGCAAAGTGATTGCGCCAGCGTTCTATTTCGCGGCGGACCAGCGTGACCGGCGTCACCTGCGCTCCGCCACCCGCACCCCCGCCTTCGGACATGCGCTCATAGGCCCTTGCAAAGGCCTCGACGGTCGCAGGTGCTGCCGCCACCCATTCTTCCATCTCCGTCCGGTCGATGCCCAGATCGGCAAACAGCGGATCAGCGAGCCGCCGACGCAGTGCATCCATGCCGCCGCCCGGAGCATCGCGCTCCAATTCGCGCGGATCAAAATCAAACCGTTCGGCCAGCCGCAGCATGACCGCTGCCGACAAGGGCCGCTGGTTGCGTTCGATGAGATTGAGATAGCTCGGCGAAATCTCGACAGCTTGGGCAAAGGCGACCTGAGTCATGCCCGCCGCGCGGCGCAGGCGACGCACTGCCGGACCCGCCAAAATCTTCCGTTCTGCCATGGCAATTCCCTGAAAGGCCCTGATTGTAAATAAATTTACAAATTTACAAACAATATTGCCATTATTTCGACTTTATTGCCAGTTTTTTTGACAATTTTCCTCGCGATTTTTTCGCAGCTGCGGCATTCATGCTGCAAGGGCACACAGAAAGCCCGCTTTTCTCCCACCGCCAATTCACGGAATCGCACAATGACCTATCAGGACCAGATCAATCAGAACTCGGCGCTCATCAAAAGCCACAACGGTACATGGGATGGAATCAGCGCTGAATCTGTCGCCCGCATGCGGATCCAGAACCGGTTCAACACCGGGCTGGACATTGCCCGCTACACCGCAAAGATCATGCGCGAGGATATGGCCGCCTATGATGCGGACCCCGCCAATTACACCCAGTCGCTGGGCTGCTGGCATGGTTTCATTGCGCAGCAGAAGATGATTTCCATCAAGAAACATTTCGGCTCAACCAAGCGCCGCTATCTCTACCTGTCCGGCTGGATGGTCGCCGCGCTGCGCAGCGAGTTCGGTCCGCTGCCCGATCAGTCGATGCACGAAAAGACCTCGGTTCCGGCGCTGATCGAGGAACTGTACACCTTCCTCAAGCAGGCCGATGCCCGCGAACTGGGCATGATGTTCCGCGATCTGGATGCTGCCCGCGAACAGGGCAATGAGGTCGAGGAAAAGCGCCTGATCAACGCTATCGACAATCATGAAACCCATGTCGTTCCGATCATCGCCGATATTGACGCCGGTTTCGGCAATGCCGAGGCGACCTATTTGCTGGCCAAGAAGATGATCGAAGCCGGTGCCTGCGCGCTGCAGATCGAAAACCAGGTTTCCGATGAAAAGCAGTGCGGCCACCAGGACGGCAAGGTTACCGTTCCGCATGAGGACTTCCTCGCCAAGGTCCGCGCCTGCCGCTATGCGTTTCTGGAGCTGGGTATCGATGATGGCATCATCGTCACGCGCACCGACTCGCTGGGTGCGGGTCTCACCAAGCAGATCGCCTTTTCCAAGGAACCGGGCGACATTGGCGACCAGTATAACAGCTTCCTTGATTGCGAAGAAATTGACGATATCGCCCAGGCCAATGGCGATGTCATCATCAATCGCGGCGGCAAGCTGATGCGGCCCAAGCGCCTGCCCAGCAACCTTTACCAGTTCCGCGCCGGAACCGGCGAAGACCGCTGTGTCCTCGACTGCATCACCTCGCTGCAAAATGGTGCGGACCTGCTGTGGATCGAGACCGAAAAGCCGCATGTCGAGCAGATCGCCGGAATGGTCGACCGCATTCGCGAAGTCATCCCCAATGCCAAGCTGGTCTATAACAACTCGCCCAGCTTCAACTGGACGCTGAATTTCCGCCAGCAGGTCTATGACGCCTGGGCCGAAGCAGGCAGGGACGTCTCCGCCTATGATCGCACCAAGCTGATGAGTGTCGATTATGACGCCACCGAACTGGCCGCCGAAGCCGATGAGAAGATCCGCACCTTCCAGCGCGATGCAGCGCAGCGGGCCGGTATTTTCCATCACCTGATCACGCTGCCGACCTATCACACCGCAGCTCTGTCGACCGACAATCTGGCCAAGGAATATTTCGGCGACGCGGGCATGCTCGGCTATGTCCTCAACGTCCAGCGTCAGGAAATCCGCCAGGGCATCGCCTGTGTGAAGCACCAGAACATGGCCGGTTCGGATATTGGCGATGATCACAAGGAATATTTTGCCGGCGAAGCGGCGCTGAAGGCGTCCGGCAAGGACAACACCATGAACCAGTTCGCCGCCTGAGAAATTACCCGCCCGTGAAAGAATGTGGGAGAGGATGAGGCGACCGGTGGAACACACACCGGCGCCTCATTTTGCGGGCCAGAGCATTGCCAGCCGCGACGGAGCAATCTGGCCGGCGGGACAATGCCGCAACAATGATAGCGGAAAGGACATGGGGGCTGATTTAGGCCGTGAACCCATAAATGCCATCATTGAGGTTTGAGGCGAAATGATTTGCTGCAAGGAGAAATGGCGAAGGAATATGTCGATATTTCAAGACATTTCGACGCAGCAGCAGGCCATTTCGGTCAAAACCCCTGGGACATCATTTATGAGTTCACGGCCTAATCACTTCCCGCTTTCCAGCACTGCAATCGACTTTCCTGGGGAGGAAAGCGTGCTCCGCCGGTGTCCTTGGGCATCGGCGGTTTTTTTGGCAGTGCCGCAAGCCAGAGCCAGATTTAATTAACCAAATGCCGCTAGCCTGTCGGCACACCCGCATTCACAACCAACAGGCAGCCATAATCCTGCTTTCGCCATGCTCAAGAAAAGCCTCTTCATTGCCGGATCGGTCCTGTTCAGCGTAGCAATCTTCGCAGATTCGCTGCCAACCGACGATCAGGGTGCGAATGCGGAGATTCCGCAAGGCGTGGCGACACCTGCACCCGGCGGCCAGCAAAACGCAATTGTGCAGACCGCCCCGCCACCCATTGAAAGCGAAAATGCGGCTGGGCCGGTATCGTCCGCACCCTCTGCGCCGCGCTTTGGCAAGGAAGGCGTGGTCAAGATCATGACTGCTGACGACGTTGGCCAGTCCCTGCCGATGTTGCCGCCGGAAAGCGCCTCCGACGAACAGTCATTCGGCGCACCGATGGTCGATGCCCGCCCGCTCCAGGCCCCTGGCGAAACCGACGCCGGAATGCTTGAAGGCGGCAATTAATCGCCCGTGACGGGCGGGATCAAAGGCAGTTGCGGATCAGGAAATCGCGCGTGTCGCGGTTGAAGATCGCGGCATGACCATAGTTGGGATGGTCGATCTGGATCATCGCCTGCACGCCCATATCGCGAAAATCGGCCAGTTCGGCGTCATTCATCGGGAAATGCAGGAAATGCACTGCACTGGCCTTGCCCGCCGCGCTGGTGCGCTCGACATCCTGTTCGGGAACAGCAGCAATCCTGTGCGCACCGACCGTCAGGAAGATATGCGCCTCCACACCGCCAATGGTGCGCAAAAAGGCATCGCGGCGAACCGCATCCTCAATCTCGAACATCAGTGTCGCCGTCAGCTCCCGGCCATTGGGGATCATGGGATTATAGGCCGCCAGTTCATCCGCGAGCTGCTCGTCGCCGCCGCGTTCCACGCGCAGCATCTCCTGCACCTGCAGCCACATGCTGTCCCAGCTTTCAAAGCTGATCGTCGCATGCGGACCGACCGAGAGGCGGGTATATTTCTTGCGCAGGATGCTTTCCTGGCGTTTGTCCTTGCGGATCACCTCATAATCGCCAAGCGGCATGATATCGGACGGGGTGATGGTTCGCTGATCGCGGGGCATGGTGAATACTGCTTCCTGATTTCTTCCTGGGCCAGCGCGGTGATCAGAGCCCGTAAGCCCTGGCCATCACCTCGACAGGGTGGCCAATCCGTTCGGGCACAGCTTCATTGCCGCCAAGGGTCATGACCTGCTTGAGATGCTCGCCCGCAAGCGGACATTCGCTGACCATGATGTCGGGCTTGTCCTTGGCCAGATTGCGCGCAGCAGGACGCCCCACCTTCACCGCCAGATCGAAATTATCCTTGTAGATGCCCCATTTGCCGCCATGGCCCGAACAGCGCTCGGTAAGGGCGGGCTTTGCCTCTGGAATGAGCTTCAGCATCTCCACGGCCTTTGGTCCCATATTCTGGGCGCGGGCATGACAGGCAAAATGCACGCCGATACTGGCCGGCATGGCCTCGATCGGGGTGAGGCCAGCCTCTTTCGAGAGCTTCACCAGATATTCGCTGATGTCCATGGTCGCCGCAGAGAGCTTGCGGACATTCTCATCATCCGGCTCGATCAGCGGCCATTCGAATTTCAGCATCAGCGCGCAGCTGGCCGTCACCGTGACCACGTCATAGCCCTGATCGATCAGCGGCGCAAAATAGGCCGCTACCCGTGAAGCTGCACTGGAAACGGCGGACAGATCGCCATTTTCCAGCTTTGGCATGGCACAGCATTCGGGATGCTCGACCCGGCATGCCACGCCATTATGCGCCAGCACTTTCAGGGCCGCATCGCCCGGCGTCTGATCGTTGAAATTGTCATAGCAGCTTGCGTAAAACACGACCTTGCGACCAAATCCGGGCGCATCGGGATTGGCGACAGGCACGCTTGCCGCGCATTTGTTGACGAGCGAGACATTGGCGAAGTCAGGCAGATGGGCGCGCTTGTCGATGCCCAGAGCGGCCTGCATGACCCCGCGCGTCAGCCCGTTGTCCGTCCGTGTCGCCCAGTTCGCCATTTCCGACACTGCCCCGGCCAGCTTGCCGTTGCGGTCCGTCTTGGCGAGTTCGCGATCGACAAAGCCGGTCTTGCCCTTGCGATGCTCGACCGCGCGATGGCGCAGCATCAGATGGGGAAAATCGAGATCGAATTCGTGCGGCGGGACATAGGGGCATTTGACCATGAAGCACATGTCACACAGCGTGCAGGCATCGACGACCGACGCCAGCTGCCCGGCATCAAGATCATCTACCTCTTCATTCGGACTTTCATCGACCATGTCGAAAAGGCGGGGAAAGCTGTCGCACAGGTTGAAACAGCGGCGGCAGCCATGGCAAATATCAAAGACCCGGCGAAGCTCTGCCTCCAGCGCGACTTCATCATAGAAGCTCTCCTCGCGCCAGGGAATGGCGTGACGCACCGGTGCATCGAGGCTGCCCTCTTTCCAACCTTCGCTCATCATGGGTCTTTCTGAACAGTCAGGGAAGCAGGAAGCCGCCCTTCCCCGCAATCATGCGGGGAAGAGGGCCATTTCCTGTCCTGCGGGAAGCCGATCAGGCTTCGGCGAGCATCGTATCCAGAGTCTTCTGGAACTTGCCGGCATGGCTTTTTTCAGCCTTGGCCAGGGTTTCGAACCATTCGGCGATTTCGTCAAAGCCTTCATCGCGTGCGGTCTTGGCCATGCCCGGATACATATCGGTATATTCATGGGTTTCACCGGCGATGGCCGATTTCAGATTGTCGGCGGTCGAACCAATGGGTTCGCCAGTGGCGGGATCGCCGCATTCTTCCAGAAATTCCAGATGGCCATGCGCATGGCCGGTCTCGCCCTCGGCGGTCGAACGGAACACGGCGGCAACATCATTATAGCCTTCAATATCGGCCTTTTGCGCAAAATAAAGATAGCGGCGATTGGCCTGGCTCTCACCGGCAAAAGCGTCTTTCAGGCTCTGTTCGGTCTTCGATCCCTTAAGTTGCATCCAGCATTTCCTTTCAGTTTGAGGTGTCCATGTGGAGTCGTCCCTACAGCGCGGACGATCCCACAGCCATGGAATTTTCTCAACCGTGTTGATCGCTAAAATCGATCTGTATTATTGAGATTTATTCTCAATATCGATCAGCAAAATGTCGGCTAGCCGCCCGGCCTGGCCATGATGTCCAGCACCGCCGCGGTCATCGCCTCCGCCGCCGTCGCGATCACCGTATCGGCTTCGGGTGCCCAGAACGGGCTGTGCAGCGAGGGCATGGTCGTCCCTTCTGCCACCGCCTTGTCATATTCGTCCTGGGGCACACCGCCGACCCAGAAGATCATGCTCTTGATATTGTCGGGATCGGCCCGGCGGAACTGGCTGAAATCCTCCCCGCCCATGACAGGTGTCGATTTGACGACGCGGTTCGCACCCAGCCGGTCGGCCATTATGGCGGCCATTTTTGCCGAGAAATCGGGGTCATTATAGGTGGATGGCGTGAAGGTGTCGTCCATCGTCACTTCGGGCATCTTGTCATCCGGAATACCGGCGGCAATCGCCTCGCCCCTGGCGATCCGGGCGATCCCGTCAAGCAGCAGCTGGCGGGTCTCGTCCGAATAGCTGCGCACCGTCAGCAGCAGTTCCGCCTTGTCCGAAATGATATTGTGCTTCGATCCCGCCTGAAAGCTGCCGACAGTCACGACTGCCGAGTCAATCGGCGAGACCTCCCGGCTGACCAGTGTCTGCAAGGCCCCGACTATGCGGCTGGCCAGAACGATGGGATCCTTGGTCGTGTGCGGATAGGCACCATGCCCGCCAACGCCATGAACGGTGATATTGACGCTGTCGACATTGGCCAGCGCATAGCCGGGCGTATAGCCGACCTGCCCCGCCGGAGTTGCGGCGGCATCGTGAAAGGCCATCACATATTCGGGCTTGGGAAAGCGCGTGAACAGCCCGTCATCAAGCATGGCCTTTGCCCCTGAACCAATCTCCTCGGCGGGCTGAAGGATCATCACCAGCGTTCCCGACCACTGGTCCTTGCGCGCGACAAGCTGCCGCGCCGTCGCTACCCATCCGGTCATGTGCGTGTCATGGCCACAGGCATGCATCACCCCCGTTTCGATTCCGGCGGGGCTCATCGCGCGAACTTTGGAAGCAAAGGGCAGTCCGGTCTGCTCGACCACCGGCAGTCCGTCCATATCGGCCCGCACCATGACCACCGGCCCCTGGCCATTTTCCATGACCGCGACAACGCCGGTCTTGCCGACACCCTCGGTCACCTTGAAGCCCAGCCTGCGCGCTTCGGCGGCGAGCAATTTCGCGGTGCGCACTTCCTGAAAGCTGAGTTCGGGATTGGCATGCAGGTCGCGATAGATTTCCATCAGCGAATCCATGTCCGCGGCAATATCGGTCCGCAGATCATCGGCCATGGCAGGCGCGGCAAGAGCGGAAAAGGCAATCCCGGCCAGCAGGCCGCGACCAAGGGTTTTCAAGACAGGCATAATGGCTCCCCAGGCAAAGATATTGTCTGCAGGCTAGTCGCCAAAAACCGCGCTGTCAGCCATTTAGGCCGTGAACTCATAATTTCCATCATTGAGGTTTGAAGCGAAATGGTTTGCTGCAAGGAGAAATGGCGAGGAAATATGTCGATATTTCAAGACATTTCGACGCAGCAGCAGGCCATTTCGGTCAAATCCCAAAGGACATCAATATGGCTGCCATCCTGTCTCGAAAGCCGCTTGGAAAGGTCTCCAGCCTTCCCGGCGCAGCTTTCGAAACAATTTGTTTGCCATTTTGATGCCTCAATAGATGGCATTTATGAGTTCACGGCCTAGTCCCAGCGCAAATAAAGCTCGTCAAAGCCCGGTACAGAGCCGCAATGCTCGACATTTCGGCGTTCAGGGTCGGGCCGGAATTCCGGCATGCGTCCGACAAATTCCTCAAGGAAGACATCGATTTCTGTCCTTGCCAGCTGCGCGCCCACACATTTGTGGGGGCCATTGCCAAAGGTATTGTGCGAGGGCGCATTGCGATCAAAATCGACGTCCATCGGGCAATCGTATAGGCGATCATCAATGCCGGACAGATTGTTTGGCACCATGATCATCTCGTCTTTCTTGAATCTGACCCCCTTATATTCAAAGTCACGGGTCAGAATGCGCCCGGTGTTTGACAGGCCAAAGCGGCGAATAAACTCTTCGCGCGCCGCCGGGATGATCTCCGGTTCTTCGCGCAATCGGCGTTGCTGTTCGGGATGCTGCGCCAGATAATGGGTGATATAGGAAAGCTCCGAAGCGACGGTGTCCAGCCCGCCCGCAAACAGCAGCGTCGCCATCGACAGCACCTCTTCCTCTGACTGAAACCTAGGGTTGCGCCGCCATCCAGCGACCCGGGTCAGCAGATCATCCCCCTCGCCATTCTCGCGCGCGTCCAAGATAGTCTTGAGATAGTCGCGGACGCGCAGTTGCGCCGCCAGCCGCACATCGGGATCATAGGAGGACATGATCGCTATCCCCCATTCGACAAATTCCTCGCGCCGATCAATTGGCAGGTCGACGATGCGCAGAAACATCGTCACCGGCATGACTCGCGCAAATTCCCCCAGAAACTCGCAATGACCCTTGGGCCTCATCTTTTCCGTCAGCTCTATGGTGAGCTCGCGCGCATCATCACGCATTTTGGCAACCTTGCTGGGCAGAAAACCGGGATTGATGACGGCGCGGTATCGCGCATGGTTGGGCGGATCGACGGCGAGCGGCAGCGGTTTCAGCGGCATCAGCGTCCTTGGAATCATGAATTCCTCATGGCTGAATATCTCGTAATTCTCCTGAACGAACCGCACATCCTCTGCACGCGTAACCATCCAGTGACCGCCATGGCGCGGTGACCAGATGATATCCGGACCATCATGCAGGCGCTTCACGGCGCTGTAGACGCCAACCTCCTCCATCCCCTCCGGGCGGATGTAGTCATAGTCGACAACCAGCTCTTCGGGCACGTGATCGGGCCGGGGCGTCAGTTCGGGAATGGGCTGGCTCATATCCTGCTCCGCTTGTCTTAGTTATATATATTATCTATCTGTTTATTGCCAAAGACAAGCTCTGCATAGTGTCTATAAGGCGGATCAGGAGAGGAATATGAAGACAGTCCACAGCGCAGGCTGCATGATCCCTGAACCTGATTTCCCGGCAACCGTGCCCGGCCTTGTCCGCCATTTCGCATCCGTACATGGCAACCGCGAAGCGATTGTGTCGGATGGCAACCGCATCAGCTTTGCCGGGCTGGACGAGAAATCGGCCAGGGTTGCGCGCGCGCTGATCGAATGTGGCGCAGGCAAGGGAAGCAGGATCGCCATCCTTGCCCCGCCATCGCCCGACTTTGTCGTCGCGGTGCTGGCAGTCATGCGCATCGGCGCAATCGCAGGACCGCTGAGCACGCTCTATCAGGCACCCGAGCTCGCCTGGGTCCTTTCCAACGCCGAATTCGATCAGCTGATCATCGCGGATCGCTTTTTGCGCCATGACTATCTCGCCCGCCTCGAACAGGCATTGCCGGGACTTGCAGAGAAAAAGGGACCGCCGCTTTACCTGCCAAGCGCACCAAGACTGCGCCAGATTCATGTCATCGGATCGCAATCGCGCCCATGGTCAACGCCCTTCGCAAAGCTGATGAACGGGAGCGACCATGTCGATCAGGCCATGCTGGACGAGCTTGAATCGCTTGTTGTGCCAGCCGATCCCGCCTGCATCATCCACACATCAGGCAGCACCGCCAATCCCAAGGGTGTCATTCACGGTCATGGCCCGCTGGTCCGGCACAGCTGGCAGATGGGCATGGGCTATACGCCCTTTGGCCCGGGCGACAGGGTCATCACGACGCGCGCGATGTTCTGGGTGGCGGGATTTGTCGCCACGCTTTTCTACAGCCTCAACAATGGCGCCTGCCTGATCACGACAAATGACGGTTCGCCGGCAAATGTCCTGCGGCTGATCGAGCAGGAGAGCGGCAATGCACTGGCCGGGGACGTCGGCTGGTTCGATGTGCTGCGCGAATCCGACGAGCTGAAATCTGCGGGATATGACATTGTGCGACTCAATATGGACACAGCGGGCGTGGCAAGCGCCGGGCGCTATGTCAGCGATCATCTTGCCGCGCGGATTGGTCAGCCAGTGCACTATCCCAATTCCCGCTTTGCCCGCACCTTTGGAATGACAGAGACGCTGGGCGGCCACACATCAGCACGATATGATGAACTGTTGCCCGAAGACCGGCCATCCTGGCAGGGACGTGCAGTCCCCGGCGTCGAGTTGCTGATCGTTGATCCGGAAACAGGAGCACCCCTTCCCGCTGGCGAAACCGGAGAATTGCTGGTGCGAGGCTATTGCCTGATGCAGGGGCTGAACGGTTATGAACATCACGAGCCATTCGATCAGCAAGGCTATTATGCGACCGGCGATCTCTGCATGCTGGATGCGGACGGCTATCTGAAATTCGAGGCACGCAAGGGGGAGATGGTCAAGATCCACGGGGCGAATGTCGCGCCGCTCGAGGTCGAGCTTGTGATGACCGGATTGATGGGAATAGAAAAAGCGGGTGTCGTAGGCATCGAGTCCAGGGGAGAAACACGTCTTGTCGCAGCGGTGCTGATGGCACCGGGCCGCACTCTGGACGAGGTCGCGGTAATCACGGAACTGAAAACGCGCCTTTCCTCCTTCAAGGTTCCCCGGCACATAGTGGCGCTGGACGAAGACACCCTTCCCGCGACAGGTTCCGGCAAGATCAAGAAAGCCGAACTCGCAGCGCTGATGACCAGCATGCTCGCCGATAATCATATATAGAATTTACTTGATTAACCCTGCTGAGGTCTGCATGGGTCAAGGTCAGCACATCAGAAGAAGAAGCGAGAGGACCCATGGCCGAAGCCAAGACCAAAGACCTGCCGGATAATTATGGCATCCTTACCGATGATGGCATTGCCAAATTGCGCGAGCGCATCGGCATACAGGTCAACAAGCCAACCCCGCCGCATAATTATGAGGTGACATGGGACGGCACACGCCATTTCGCTTTCGGATATGGCGATGACAATCCGCTGTGGTGTGACATGAATTATGGCGAATCGACCCGCTGGGGCGGGCTGATCGCACCGCCCAACTTTCTCTACACGATGGGCGAATCCGATGCCCCGCCCATCACGCCCGAAGTAAAGGCCATGATGAAGGGCGATCCGCTGGCCGGGCTTGGTTCCTATCAGGCACAGATGGAATTCGAATGGTGGCGGCCATTGCGGCTGGGCGACCAGCTCAAGCAGCGCTTCGCGATGATCGGCGTTCAGGTCAACGAAAAGAGCGGCTTTGCGGGACGCACCGTCTCGGAAATCAACGGCTATATCTATCGCAACCAGAATGACGAGCTTCACGCCATTCAGCGCGGGACATGGATTCGCGCCGAACGGCACGCATCGAAGGAAAAGAAGAAGGAATACGATCTCCCCACCCCCTATTCCAAGGAACAGCTTGCCGAAATCGACGCCTGCTATGCCGCCGAAAAGCTCCGGGGTGCGGAAACCCGTTACTGGGAAGACGTCATCGAGGGCGAGGAGATGCAGACAATCGTGCGCGGTCCGCTGCGCACCAGCGATCTGGTCGTCTGGCATGTCGGCTGGGGCATGCAGCTGACCCCGCCCGGCGCGTTTCGCCAGAGCTGGAAGATCCGCGCCAAGGTGCCGGGTCTCTATACGCCCAACGAACTCAATGTGCCCGATACCGTGCAACGCCTTCACTGGGAAAAGGCCTGGGCCAATGAGCTCGGCATCCCCATTCCCTATGATTATGGCGGCCTGCGCGAGACATTCCTCACCAACATCTGCACCAACTGGATGGGCGATGATGGCTGGCTGTGGAAACTGTCATGCCAGCATCGCAAATTCGTCTACACCGGCGATACATACTGGATCAAAGGCAAGGTTCGCAAAAAGGTCCAGGAAGAAGGACGCAACGAAGTGCATCTGGACGTCTGGGTCGAGAACCAGCACGGCACCATTGTCTCGCCGGGCAACGCGGTCGTGTTGCTGCCCACCCGCAGCGCTCCGGTCGAGCTTCCAAAACCCGCCAAGGAAAATATTGACGAGATGTACCGTCATGAGGTTGAGCGGCTGAAGCAATAGCAATGCGACGCAGGCGGAATTATCTGCCCGATTTTCAAAGTGCCTTTGCATTTCGACAGGTGACGGCATGACCTATGAAAATATCCGCTATGAAAAGCGCGGTCCCGTTGCGGTCATAACCTATGACCGGCAGGAACGGCGCAATGCGTGGAGCCCGCCGCTGTATCGCGAGACCGAAGCGGCGATCGAGTGCGCCAATGCCGATGATGAAATCGGGGCTATCGTCCTCACACATGAAGGCTCGATTTTCTGTGCAGGAACCGATTTCAAGGCCGGTCCGGAAATTGATCCCGAAACTGGCAGGAAGCTTAACATTGCCCAGATCTGCATGATGCAGGACACGGGCTGGATTCACCTGCTTGCGCGATCAAAGCCCATGGTCGGCGCGGTCCATGGTGCAGCTATCGGCCTTGGCGTGACACAGCTATTGCCCATGGACATCCGGATCGGCGGCGAAGGCTCAACCTGGAGCTTTCCGTTCCTGTCGCTTGGTTTTATGCCCGAACTCGGCTGCACAGCCCTGTTGCCGCGCCTTGTCGGCTACAGCCGGGCGCTGGATATCTGCCTCACGTCACAAAAGCTGGGTGCGCAGGAAGCAAAGGAAATCGGCCTCATCACGCGTGTTGTGCCCGATGACCAGGTCATTGACGAGGCGGTTGCGGTTGCCGAAAAGCTGGCGAGCGTCCCGAAACTGCAAATGCGCCTGACCCGCGAGATGTTTCAGGCCAACGCCCTAGAGACCGATCCCAACGCCTATCTGCAGCGCGAAACCGATGCGTTTATCGAAATGCTTCGCGCCGCCAAGCGCGCCCGTGAAGCCGCTGCCGGGAAATAATGCCGCTGCCGTCAGCGCAGAATCACGGTCACATCCTGCAGCGATGCATCGAAGGCAAACGGGACGCGATAATCCTCGCTGACCGGTGTGCCGGTATCCAGCCCGACATCAAATGTCTCCGACAGCGGCATCAGCAGACGGATGCTCGATTCCATGCGCATTGTTATCGGCGCTTCGCCATCGACGGACAGCCGGATTGTTGCCCCCTTGCCCAGTCCGCCACCGTCATAGTCAAAATCCAGCCGGATCTTATGGCTGCCGGGCTTCAAGGTTTCATTCCAGTCGACAACCGTCCTTGCCAGCCCCAGCTTGTTGTAGACGAAGCGCGGAACGCCGTTGCGAATGAACAGCCCATAGCCGCCGAAACGCCCGCCCTGGGTAACCAGCATTCCGTTCCCGCCGCCCTCGGGAGCTTCGACATTGGCCAGCAGCGAAAAGGACCGGTTCACCACTGCAGGTGCCAGCGATGCCGGTATACGCTTGACACCAGCTGCATATGTGAAGCTTGAGCGCCCCCTATTGGGATCGGGTGCCGGCAGGCCGCGTGGCGAACGGGCGATAGGCATCGCATTGTTGCGCTCCGCCTCGCGATAGAACAGCGCCTGCAACTCGGCCAGTTTTTCGGGATTGCGGCTGGCAAGGTCCGCCGACTGGCTGAAATCCTCTGCCAGATTGTAAAGTTCCCATATGCGATCAGCAAAAGGAACGTCCTTGATGCCCGTAAACTGCCACGGCATCGTCACCGGGCGGGTATTTGCCAGCCAGCCATCTGCATAAATGGCAGCATCGGCCGAAAGCTCGTAAAACTGCACCTGGCGCGCGGACTCGGCTTTTCCGTTCCGGACAGAATAGAGCATGCTGACACCGTCCATCGACATCTGCTTCACGCCATCCACTGCCGTCGGCGCCGCTATCCCTGCCGCCTCAAGGATCGTCGGAACGACATCGATCACATGATGATACTGGCTGCGAATTTCGCCATGCGCTTCGGGCATCCCCTTTGGCCATGACATGACCATGGCATTGCGGGTTGATCCCAGATGCGAGGCAACCCGCTTGAAATAGGGAAAGGGCGTCGACATGGCGTGGGCCCAACCGGCCGGGAAATGCCCATAGGTGAGCGGTCCGCCAAGATCATCCATATGCGCCAGCGCGACCGGATAATCCTCGGCATTCTCCTCGTTCAGTCCGGCAAGTTCATTGAACAGGCCATTCGCACCGCCTTCAGCACTGGAGCCATTGTCACCCTGCACGAAAATCACCAGGGTATTGTCAAGTTCGCCCTGTTGCGCGATGGCATCCAGCACGCGCCCGATCTGGTCATCAGCATAGGCCACCGCTCCGGCATAAACCTCCATCATCCGGGCATAGAGGCGCTGCTTTTCAGCTGTCAGCGAATCCCATTCGGCAATTTCCGCCGGGCGCGGCGTGAGGCGGGTACCTTCCGGCACGGTCCCCATGGCAATCTGGCGATGAAGAATATCGGCACGCAGGACATCCCAGCCCTTGTCATAACGTCCCTTGAAACGGCCTATCCAAGCGCGCGGCGCCTGATGCGGAGAATGGGCCGTGCCCGGTGCATAATAGATGAAAAACGGCTTTTCGGGCTCGGACGAATGCTGGGTATCCAGCCAGGCGATGGCCTGGTCGGCCAGATCCCGGTCCAGGATATAGGAAGGATCGTTCAGCGGCGGCTCAACTGGCTGGGTGCCGAGATAGAGCTGAGGCGCGAACTGGTCGGTATCGCCGTCCAGAAAGCCGTAAAAATATTCAAAGCCCAGTCCGGTCGGCCAGCGGTCAAAGGGGCCTGTCGGTCCGGTTTCCCATTTGGGCGTGAAATGGGCCTTGCCCAGCATTGCCGTATTATATCCATTGTCACGCAAGGTCCGCGCGATAGTCGCCGCGCTCGCCGGGATGATGCTGGTGTGGCCGGGGTGCGAGCTGACGCTGTTCGTGACACCACCCATGCCAACGCGCGTGGGATTGCGCCCGGTCAGCAAAGCTGCGCGCGTTGCCGAGCAGATTGCTGAAGTCTGGAACTGGTTATAGCGCAGCCCGCGTTCGGCCAGCCGGTCTAGCGTCGGCGTGGGAATCGGGCCGCCAAAGGTTGATGATGCGGCAAAACCGATATCGTCAGTGAGGATCACGAGAATGTTCGGAGCACCGGCGGGCGCAGCAGTAGACAGGGGCCATGCCGGGAGTGCCAGCTCGCCAGCCTGATCATCAGCAACAACCGGCGCTGCCAGCAGGAGAGCAAAGAGAGACAGGGCTGTAATTGTCATTCGCTTGAACATGGCGGACCCTTTTCCTGCGCTGTGAACTGTTCATTCGCCATGGGATAAAGCATTGCGGCCGGGAAGCTCTCACCTCCCGACCGAATCGCTGCTGCAGAGTGCCAATGCCGCCGGATGAAGGGCGACATCACGCCATCAATATGCGTCCCCCCCGAAGCGATACTTCAGGCTGACACCCCACATGCGTGGCGGAGCATAAATATTGCCACGGACACCAAGCGAAGAACGCTGGGTCAGATCGTTATTGCCGATGCGATACAGCTTGTCGGTCACATTGGTCACGAAGACGCCCAGGTCGACCGGCTGCCCGCCAACATCCTTCCAATTCAGGTTGAGATCGATGGTCGTGTATTTGGGCTCGATCGCATTCGGGTTGAGCGAACTGGTATCGGTAAGCGCAACACTCGACTGATGGTAAAGGCGGCCACCGATGGTGATCTCGCCAATATTCGCGTCAAGCGGAAGCGTATAGTCGACATTGAACGTGAACTGGGTCTTGGGAACCGAGTTGAAACGGTTGTTGGAGCAGAAACCGACAATCGACACGGAGGTCGGATCGCACGGATTCTTCGCCGGATCGGGAACCAGACGGTCAAACTTCGCATCGGTATAGGCAAAGGTCCCGCCCAGGGTCAGGCCATCGGTCGGGATGAGACTGACCTCAAGTTCGATGCCCTTGATCCGGCCGTCATCGACGTTCTGGACCTGGGAAACAGGCACGGCTCCTGGAAGAACGACATTCTTCTGAATGTTCTTGTACCGGTCCGTATAGGCGGCGAGGTTCGTCCTCAGGAACACGCCGTCCAGATCGAAATCTGCCTTTACACCGACTTCGAACGAAACGTCCGTCTCGGGCGCATAGGCAGGGTCGAGACCCGGAGGCGTTGTGCCGTTCACACCGCCCGGACGATAGCCCTTGCTGACCTTGGCATAGAATAGCTGACCCGCATCGGTGTCATAAGAGGCGCCGAGCGACCAGGTCGTCGAGTTGAACTTGCCGCGCGTCACCTTGCAGGTGGCCGTGCCCAGCACATTGTTCAGCGCAACCACGCCTGCTGGCGGCCCGAGATCGAGCGAACCAAAGCCATAATCGGTACACTGGCCATGCGGTATCGGCGCAAAGGTCGATGCGACAATGACATCGGCCAGCGCTTCCGGCGTATTGCCGCCAAATGGCCCCATCAGGAATGCCTTGAGCGCGGCCTCGCCGCCCGGCAGCGGGCTCAGATAGGTTGCCTGTTGCGACAGCACGGTGTCGTGCGTGTAGCGCAGGCCGCCATTGACCTTCAGATTGTCGGTGATCGCATATTCAAGCGATCCGTAGACAGCACGCGACTTGGTCTTGATGTCATTGACCCCGACACGCTGAAGAACAGCGACGTTGATCGTAGCATTCTCAGAAGGACCACCCGGACGCTGCTCGTCCATATAACCGCCGATTGTCCAGTTCAGCCGGCCATCATCGGCATAGCCTGTAACGCGGAGTTCCTCGCTGAACTGCTCGGCATTGGTGAACAGCAAATCGGTATTCGGGCAGGCCGAATGGCAGGTAAGCACCGCAGCGCCATTGGCAGCGCCGAAGTTCGATGCCTCATCCTCTTTCTCGCGAACATAGCCGAACACGTTGATCAGCTGGATATCATCGGTCAGATCGGCAACGGTGCGATTGACGATATAGAGGTTCTTGCGCTTGCTGTAGAGCGGATCGACCTGCGAAATGGCGCGTGGTCCGCGCAAATTCTGTGCGTCAAGCTGAGCCTGTTGTGCAGCGAGATAATTGGCAGCAGTGAACGGCGTCAGCCCGGGGGCCATGGCTTTCACGCTGCCATTGGCATCAATCCCGTACCCGCCGGCGAACAGAAATGCGAGGTTGCCGATATTTGCACCCAGTGCCGCATTGTTAATGCCCGCGAAGACCACAGCCGTGCCGTTATCATGGGTATTCTGATAGGATACGATCGTCGTATTTTCGAACGAGTCCGTCGGACGAATGGTCAGCGATCCGCGAAAGCTCTCATATTCAACATCGTCATGCTTCTGGCCGGTCGCAACATTGCGGGTGAAACCTTCGCGACGCACGGTATCGAAGGCACCGCGGAAAAGCACCTTGTCCTTGACCAGCGGAATGTTGATGGCGCCACCAACACCCCTCAGCCCGTAATTGCCGACCTTGACGTTTACATATCCGCCAAAATCATCCTTGGGAGCCTGCGGCGTAACCATGACGTTGCCGCCATCGGTAACACGACCGAAATTGACCCCCTGCGGGCCACGCAGCACCTGCACATTGGCCAGATCATAGAACTGCCCCTGTGTCAGGCGGGAAATCGGAACCTCGCCGAAATAAGTAATGACGGCCGGGAACACCGTGCCAAACGAAAAGCCCTGGCCACGAATGGTATAGGTCAGGTTGTTGCGATTGGAAACCGATGCCGAAACGGCAAGGCCAGGCGTCGTGCGCACAAGATCGACCGGATTGAATGTGCCGCGCTGATCCATCTGGTCCTGGGTAACAACCGACACCGCGACCGGAACATCCTGAAGCCGCTCTTCCTGACGGCGTGCAGTGACGACGATCTCGTCAAAACCACCGGAACGCTCGGCCTCCTGATCGGAATCAGCCTGCTCTCCATTCTGGGCATAGGCTGGCTGGACGAGCAAGAGCCCCGCCGTACCCGCGAACAATGCAGCTTTCAATTTATGCATGGGTATATTCCCCTCCCGTTTCGGACACGTTGGCCCATCTTGCTGCGAGTCCCTTTTTCCGGAACTCTTGTGGCGAGCCTAGCGACCGCTTCACCATTGTCAATATCGTATATATTATTCTGTAGATTAATACGAAAATTTGCCAACGCCCGTTACCGCCACGTCCGGAAGCTGTGAGCGACCTTTTGCAGCGGGACATAAATCCATTTAGTACAGTTGCTTATTGAGAAAAATGTCAGCCTGGCTGTAACGCGGCCAGTCATCCGCCAGCAGCGATTTGCGATTTTTTCACCCGAGAATCCCTAGCTGACAGAGTGATTTTCGGGCACGAAGTGCGCGCAATAATCATATATCTAAGTTAAATTGATACTTGCATCGAATCCGCTTCACCGCCAAGTTCGCGCCAAGGAGAGGACAGATGAACCGCATTCCCCCCGTCGCTGTGGAAGACCTCACGGCCGAACAGCGCGATGCCTATGACAACAAGCCCGGCGGCAAGCTCAACCTCTCGCGTGTTCTCGCCCATGCCGTGACGATCCAGCCGGGCATTGGCCTTGCCGTGCAGGGCATGATGACGGGGATCGAAGTTCCGCCGCTGGAACGGCAGATTTGTGTGCTCGCAGTGCTGCATCTTGATCGCGGCGCTTATGAATGGGCGCAGCATATGGAAGTCTCCAGGGCTATCGGGATCGACGATGCGAAGATCGCGGCAATTGCCGATGACCGATTTGGCGACCCGGTTTTCAGCGACCGAGAAAAGGCGTTGCTCGCCTTCACGCGGCAGGTGGTGAAGACGGTCCGCGTGGATGATTTTGTCTTCAATGCCGTCGCCGCATTCTATTCGCCGCGCCAGATCGTCGAACTGATCCACGTCATCGGGATCTACATGCTTTTCGTTCGCGTGTCCGAAGTGGCCGAAATTGAAATTGACGGCATTGTCGGCGGCGAATTCTGGCGCAAGGCCAACCAGCAGGCAGGACTCGTCGAATGACGCAGAACATCCCCGAGCGGATCGACTACACCTATGTCCGGCTGGAGTTTGACGGGGCGCTCGCCACCATTACGCTCAACGATCCGGACCGGCTGAATGCAATGGGCGATGACATGGCCAATTCTCTGGCGATGGCGCTGGCAGAAATCGCCAAGCCCCGCCGAAAATGCCGAGCCGTTCTGCTTACCGGCGAAGGGCGCGCCTTTTGCGCCGGCTACAACCTGATGATGAACCGCAAGGCGATTGCGGAAGGCAAATCGACCATTACCCCGCTCGGCGGTGCGGAAACGCTCTATCACCCGGTGTTGCGACGCTTGCAGAATCTGCCCGTTCCGGTTGTTACGGGCCTGAACGGCCTTGCGATCGGCATTGGCCTGGGTGTTGCGCTGGCCGCCGATTATGTCGTGATGTCCGATCAGGCCTGGGTCCAGACACCCTTTGCCAAACTGGCTTCGGCCCCCGATTCAGGCCTTTCATGGCTGTTGCCGCGATTGATCGGAATACCACGCGCCAAACGCATGCTGATGCGTGCTGAACGCATCGATGCGGCAACCGCACTCGAATGGGGCCTTGTCGGCGAAACGGTGGACCATGACAGGCTGCACGATCGCGCAACCGAGGTTGCCCGCGAATTTGCCGAAGGCGCGACCTTGGCGCTTGGCGAGATCAAGGCGCTGATCGCAAACGGATTGCGCCAGGATATCCACAGCGCCTATGAAGCCGAAGCACTGGCCGTGGGGCGCACCGCACGCACCAAGGATAATCTGGCCGCCGTCAAGGTGTTCGCCTCAAAGGAAAAGCCGCGCTTTACCGGCGAATAGGGCCGCCACCCAAAAAGATGCATGACATTGTGACAATAAACGTCATTGCGTAAATGGAGCTCACGGCCTAGCCCCTTGCCGGACAGGGGACAGAGGATGGCATCCGAAACAAAAGCCGACCGTGCGGTAGTGGCCGCGGCCGACCAGTTTATCCGATACGGATTTGCGCGTACCACCATGGGCGACATTGCCCGCGCGGCGGAAATGTCGCGACCGGCATTGTATCTGCTGTTTCCCGGAAAGGAAGAACTGTTCGAGGCGGCCGTTCTGCATCTCAACCGGATCCGCATGGCGGAGATTCGGTCCGCTCTGGGCAAGGCGCATAACCTTGCCGGGCAATTGTACATCGCCTGCGATCTGTGGCTTGTCGAGGTATTCGATCTGCAGCTTCGCACGCCCGATGCCCGCGATATGGACGATCTCTCCATCCCTGTGGTGCGCCGCGTCTATCAGGAACTTGAGCGCGAGATTGCCAGCCTGATCGACAAAAATGCGGCAGAGACGCCCATGGCAAGCAGCCAGCACCTGGCGCGCGGGCTGGTCTTTGCGGTCCGCGGCTATGGCGCAGCTGCCGACAATGTCGATGATTTCCGGGCAATGGCGAAATTGCAGGTGGAACTGCTCTGCAAGGCGCTGGCCAGCACAGCATAGTCGCGAATGCTGTCAGCCTTCCAGCAGCAGCATCCGCAATTGCTCCAGCCTGTCCGCATCCATACCGCAGGTGTCAGCGAGGAATGCCTCGACAGAGCCGTGACTTCCCGCAAGTGATGCGAACATTGCATCGATATATTCCGGGGCCGCACGCATCATCGTGCGCCAGACCATCGGATCGACCGTCAGCAGATAGGCGAACGGCCCTTCCGGATCGACATGAAACAGGGCCGCGCCAGGGTCCTGCACCCGCTCGGTCAGCACATAATCGCTGCGGATCGCTTCGCGCGACACCCCCAGTGCAGAAAGCAAAAGCGCAACAAGCACCCCGGTCCGGTCTTTCCCGGCGGTACAGTTGATCAGCAGCGGTGTCTGTCCAGCGAGCAGGATTTCGAACATTGCCGAAGCCGCCAGACGCTGCTCGGAAAGAAGACGGCGATAGCTGTCGAGCATATGGGCATGCATATCGGCCTGCCGGGTAGCCGGATCGCGCAGCATAGCCACGATATCACCACGGCTGAGATCATAGTCGCGCGCCCAGTAACGCACATCTGTGACCAGGTGGCCGGGATAGGGAAATTCGGCGCGCTCCTCGGTCGTCCTGAGGTCAAGTATCGAACAAATGCCCAGCGCCGCAAACTGCGCCTGACCCTGCTCTGTCAGTTCACCGGGATGCCCCGCGCGCATGATCATGCCGCGCCGCACCCGCCGTCCGTCCGCAGCAATGCAGCCGCCAATGTCGCGCAGGTTCCGCGCGCCTGCCACCGCAAGCAATTCGGGACCATCGGCCATGGTTTCGATCAGACGCCCAGCGCCCCGAATGTATCGAGATCGGAAACGGCGGCGCCAAAGCAATCCCCTTCGGCGGTGACGATCTCGATCGGCTGCATTTCCAGCGGCGTGAACGGCCACATGAACCCGTGCATGGCATGACGCCGATAGGCTTCCCACGCATCATCGCGGCTCGGCGGGTTTGTGACGCCATGGGTTCTGAGCGCTTCAAGATATTCGGCCAGCAGGTCCTTTTCTGCCGCACGTCGATCCTCAACCTTCAGGTTGCCGATGATCGAATAGGCCACATCATGCATATAGGGACCTTCCTGCCAGGCCTGCCAGTCGAGAAAACCCGGCTGTCCGTCCGCCTCGAAAAACATGTTCCCAAGGTGCGCGTCGCCATGCGAGAAACATTGCGGGATTTCCAGCGAGCGTTTCCATTGCATGCGCAGCCCGGCCATGATCCGCTCCCGGTCACGATAAGGGCCGACATAGGCCGCGCACCGGCGATGATCGATGCACGAATTGAAATATTCCGGCTCCAGCATCATCATCACCACCCGGTCGGCAGCCTGCCAGACAGAGGAGAAATTCTTGAGCTGCTTCAGCTCAGGTGACTGCCACCACCGCGCATGCATGCGCGCGAGCAATTCAAGTGTCTGTGCCTGCTGATCGATTGTGATCAGCCGGGTTGCGTTGCCAAAGCTGGCATTGCGCGCCGCCAGATCTTCCATCAGGACCAGTCCCTGCACCTCTTCATGCCAGCCGGACCAATAGGCGCGCGGAATGTTGATATTCATTTCCGGCGCCCAGCTGGAAAAGAATTTCGCTTCATTTACAAAGGATTCATCGAAGGTATAGGCATGGCGTATGAAGCCACCCTTCAGCCACATGGTGGGTGGCAGGCGATGGGCATGGCCTGCATCATTATAGGAAAGCAGCAGCCGGACCTTGGTTGCGGTGCCCGCTATCACAGTTCCGATATGAGCCTCGGTAACGACGGTACCGGGATAATTTTCAGACAGGACGGCGCTGAGCCATTCGGCAGTGATTTCCTCGATACGCAACGGCAAATGGCTTTTCGGTGCTTCGGTCATGCGCCCGCCTCTCCTCGATATCCCGATTCCTTATATGGCTTATTTAGTATCCTGTTTATGCAAAAGGCAAGGGCTTATCGAATGCGACGGCCATATGCCGCCAGGCGGGTTTCCAGCTGGTCCTTGCGCTCATCCGCATCGATCCAGCGCGTCTCAGCCGGCAGCTCAGCCCTGAGCCTGTCAACGGTTGTAAGGCGCAGGCTGGAGGAAATGGATGGCCCGTCCGCACGCATTCTTTGCCAGCGCAGGATTGAGAACACATGCTCATGCCCGCCCGTATCCAGCCAGTTCCAGACACCCGGATCACGGCGCGCGATCACCAGGCGGACAAGACCGTCACTATCGGCTGCGGACTGTGCAGCCGTCAGGCTTGACTGAATCCGGTGATAGTCGCGGGAACGGTAAAGCCACTCGGTCAGCTGGACGGCGGCATATCCGGCACCGGCGGGATCATATTCGATTATGGCCGCGTCGTCGGGACCCAGCCGGAAATTGCCGTTCGATATCCCCTGGGTAACAAGGCCGCCACCCGACCCTGAAAATGCCTGGGCTGGTGTGATTGTGTTTTCTTTCAGCCCGCTCCAGACATTCTGGAACCAGAAATAGAGATGCAGGTCGCCCAGCGCATTCTGCACAGCCCGCAAGGTCATTTCTTCCAGTGACACGGGACCGGCATTGGCATCGCCCAATCGTTCGATCGACAGCTGAAGCGGGGTCTCCTGTGCCCAGTCCATCATCGAATCGCGGACAAACAGGAATCTGACGCCTGGCCGCGTCACCAGATGGTTAGGTGTCTTTTCGCCCGTTCCGTCGTCGATCAGAATCTCGAAGCTGCCATCGGCCCCGATCTCAAGCTCGAAATCCTCTATGGTCTGGATGGTCTGCGACGTGCCGTAATTGGCAGTCAGGGTGAAGGAAGTGTTGGCTGGCCTCCCCTCCAGCACTTTTCCCGTCACGCGATAGCGCGTGCCATGCTCGATCCCGGCGAGCCGGTAGCAATTATCGGGATTGTCCCCGCCGGTGCGTGCGCCCGGAACGTCGTGCCCATGCCAGCTATAGGCGGGCATGAAATCCCTGACGAAGCGGGGATGCTGCGCATCCGAAGCGGCTGCCTTGAACAGCCAGTTGTTGAGATATTCCTCGCAAAACGCTCCAAGCAACGGACGCGATTCAAGCGGAATGCGATCACCATAGCCTCGCGCGAACAAGGCCTCGATCTGGGACCGTGCGGCGGCTATCCTTGCGTCGCCCAGCATGGCCCGCACATCCGCTTCGCCGGCAAACTGCCCCCCATTGGCCAGAGGATTGATCGCCTGATCGTCCGTCATAGACGTTTCTCCCGCTGGATTGAAAATCGCTCGATATAGGGGGCAAACGCCGCTTCAATCGCGGCTTCATCAAGCCCGTATTCGGCCAGTGTGTAAGGGCGCTTGGGCGCGGTGGCATGATGATCGGTTTCCAGATGCCGCGCCATCGCCTCGCTCGCTTCCGCAGTGAGGTCTATGTCCAGTTCGCCATAAACGCGCTTCACCGTCTCGAGCGGATCAGCCACGAGCTCTGTGAACAGCACATCGCAAACAGGCGCGTCCGCTCCGGCACCGTCCCGCCAGGCAGCATATTCATCGACCGCAAATTGCCAGGCGGCGAGCTGCTGGGTACCGAGCGCCACAGGATCGATGGCTTCGTCGGAAAACAGCGAACGCAGCTTGCAAAACAAGCTGGCGATGGACGGGATCACCTTTCCCGGATCACGATGGTTCACATAAAGACGCGCATCGGGAAAGGCGATCAGCAGCTCGCGCCAGCTGAACATGTGTCCCGGCCCCTTCAGCGCCCAGCGACGCAAAGGCCGGCCATGTTGCAGATAGACCATGACCCTCTTCTGCCAGCGAAAAGCGGACTCCATCTTGTCCGCTATGGCCGCCTGAAATCCGGGCACATTCCAGTATACGCCGTATAGGCTGCCCAGATTGCCTTCCTGCAGGAAGATGCACTCCTCTGGAAGCGATGCGCCAAAGGGATGAATGGCGGTGACATCCGGCGCCGTCATTCCCTGAAAGGCGAGAATGTCCGCATAAAGCGCGGCGCGGTCGGAATCATCGGGAAGCGGCGCGGGAATTGCGGCCTCCCATGCGGGCACCGCGCGATTTGCCGGGTCCTGCGCAATAAGTCCGTGCAGGAATGTGGTTCCGGCACGCGGCATGCCCGATCCGATCAGCGGCGCGACGATCCGCTCGGCATCCGCTCCGGTGGCAAGCTTGCGGGCATCGAGATAGCCGAGGCGAGAGACCAGCATTGTCAGCAGCCGGCTATGCGTCCGGCTTCGCCCAGCCACGCTCAGCCTGGCACCGGCCTCAATCTCCTCGCACAGCAATCCAAGATCGTGGCGAAAGCGCTCTTCCTCCCAGCGCGCGCCACCCCAATCGCTCAGCCCGGTGCGCAATTCCGCTTCGGCCAGCAAGGCATCAGCCGAAATCCGGCTTTCATGGTCCGCCAATGCTGAATCATATGGCCCGCTCATCAGCCGGATACCTGCTCATAGGCGGCCAGCGGCCCGATCTGTGTCACCCCGCCATCGACAGACAATGTCACCCCGGTAATGAACCGGCTTTCTGGTCCGGCAAGGAACAGTGCAGCCTGGGCAATGTCCCAGGCATCACCCTCCACGCCCAGAGGTGCGATGGCGCTGCGGATGCGGCGTCGATCACCCTCCAGATGCGCGGCGACCATCGGCGTGACGATATGGCCCGGCGCCACGCAATTGGCGCGAATGCCCTCACGCCCGTACATCACGGCCAGCTCTGCAGTAAGCTGCTGGACCGCCGCCTTGCTAGGGCCATAGGCAGCGTTGCCATGCGCGCGAATGCCAGCCACGGACGAAATGTTGACGATGGCCTTGCCGGTTCCTTCCAGCAGCGCCGGGATCGCATGGCGGCACATGGCGTAGATCGTGCCGAGATTGGCCGAGAGCACGCGGTCGATATCCTCGTGCGCCACTTCGTGCAGCTGCCCGGCACCCGACCCGATACCGATATTGTTGACAAGGACGTCAAGCCCGCCGAGCCATTCAAGGCTTTCGCGCACCATGCGTGCCGCATCATCGGAATCGGATGCGTTGCCTGTCACGACCAGCCCCTCCCCGCCCAGGCTTTGCACCAGATCAAGCGTCGTCGCCGCACGCTCCTCGTCCAGGTCGAGCAGCGCCACCCGCGCGCCTTCGGCAGCAAACAGCGCGGCGATAGCCTTGCCCGTGCCGACGCCCTCACCCTGTGTTCCGGCGCCGGTTACAATTGCCCGCCAGCCTGTCAGCCGATGATAGAATTTTCCTGGCTGTGGCATGTTTCCTCCTGGCTTGCTGGCAATGCGTTGGATCGATCAGTCGGTGCTGATCACCATCTCGCGCAGCCTGGGTTTCACCACCTTGCCCATTGCATTGCGTGGAAAGGCGTCAAGAAACTGCCATTCGTCGGGCACCTTGTATCGCGTCAGCTTTTCCCGGCAGAGCGCTACAAGCTCGGCTTCCAGTGCTGCATTGTCCGATTCCGGACTTGCAGGCTGGATGCAGGCCACCGTCAGCATCCCCATGCGCAGATCCGGACGGCCGATGACGGCGCAATCGGCGACCCCGTCATGGCTGTGCAGCACGCGCTCAATCTCTGCGGGATAGACATTCGATCCGCCACGCAAGATCAGTTCCGAACTGCGATCGGCGATGGTGAGCCAGCCCTGTTCGTCCAGACTGCCGTGATCGCCCGAATGGACCACGCCGCCGCGCAACAGCGCCGCCGTCTTTTCGCTGTCCCGCCAATAGCCTAGCGGCGGCGTATAGACATTGGCCCATGCACCATTTTGCACCGGCCCGAAACAGACCTCCCCCACCGTGCCTGTCGGCAAGACACTGCCATCGCCGTCGCGAATTGTGATCTCCAGGTGAGGCAATGTGTGTCCGCTGGCACCTTCCGGGGGAACTGCGTCGAAGCTGTGCGCGACGACAGTCGGCGCCTCGGTCAGGCCATAGGATGGCGAAATATGATAGCCATAGCGCCGGAAGAACGTCTCGCGAATGGCCTGAGGCAGCGGCGCGCCTCCCGACGACATGCGAAAATGCTCCGGCAGATCCAAATTGGCCTGCAACAGGTCGTAGATCATGGTGGGCACAAAGGCGAGCTGGCCGATCTGCTTCTCGCCAATCCACTCGATCAGGGGTTCGATCTTGATCGAAGGCGCGAACAGAAATGGCCTGCAGGCGAGAAAGGCCGAGACCGGGCCTAGAATCATGACATTGGTAATCGTCAGCGGAAGCGCCGAACCGCGTCGCGCATCCGGAGCCATCAGGCCGTGCGCGAACGCTGCAGCAGGAACGACGATCATGTTGTGCTGACTGTGCACCACGCCCTTGGGCACTCCGGTCGTGCCGCTGGTATACATGATTGCCGCTGGCGCGAACGGATCGATCTGCGGCATAGGGGCAACCGCATTGGCTGCATCGGCGAGCGCTGCATTCCAGCCGCCATCACGCGCAGCAGAATCGACAATCCAGAGATGCGCCAGATCGGGCGCATCACCGCGCAGCGCATCCGCCTGGTCCTCAAGACTGGTGTCGGTAATGAACAGCTTCGCGCCGCTATGCGCCAATATGTGGCGCTTGTCGTCCACCGGCAGGATCTTGTTGATCCCGACCCACACCGCGCCCAGCCGCATCGCCGCGAAGAATGCGACAACCAGATTATTCTCATTGCCCAGCGCCGCAGCGACACGATCGCCCTGCCCGATTCCAGCTTCATCCATAAGCGCCGATGCCGCCGCAACAGCCTGAGCCAGTTCGCGAAAACTGTAGGATCGCCGAGCGTCGACCAGTGCCTCGTCATCGGGGCATTTCGCGGCTGCACGCTCGATCAGCGAGGCGACATCACCCGGCATGCCTGGAACATCGATCCTGGCGGGCGGTGCCTTCAGCCCCAGCGCCGCATAATCCTCTTCGGTCATGATCCTCGCCATAAAATCTTATGTCTCTTGAATTAAGGTCTATATGATTATGATGTATTCGTGCAAGAGCAGAGTCCGTTTTCGCAGCCGGCCAGTCGGGCAATCGATTTGGACAACCCGCCGCCGCCGGAATTTTTCGCGACCACCGCAATATTACGACCGATTACGAGGATGACATGAACGACACCCCATTCGAAGCGCAATTTGCAGCCTATGGCGAAGTTGAAACGCTGCCGCTCAGCAATTTCCAGAAGGTTGTCGCGCGGCGATTGACGCAGAGCTGGACGCAGATCCCGCATGTCACCCATCAGGATGATGTCGACGTTACGGCGCTGGATTCGCACCGCAAGTCGATGCCCCCCGGTCAGAAAGTCTCGCCCCTGGTCTTCCTTGTGAAGGCGCTGGCAAAGGCCGTCGATGAGTTTCCCCAGTTCAACGCCTCGGTATCGGAGGACGGCAAATCGCTCGTTCTCAAGAAATACTTCAATGTCGGCATAGCCGTCGATGGTCCGCTCGGCCTGCTGGTCCCGGTCCTGCGCGATGTCGCCAGCAAGGATGTCGCGCAACTGGCCACCGAACTGTCAGAACTAAGCGCTCAGGCAAGAGACAAGGGGTTGCCGATGAGCGCAATGTCTGGCGGTTGCATGACGATTACGTCGCTTGGCGGCATCGGCGGCACCGGCTTCACACCGATCATAAACCAGCCGGAAGTCGCAATTTTGGGCGTCACGCCGTCGCGCATGCATCCGGTGTGGAATGGAAGCAGCTTCGAGCCGCGCCTGATGATGCCATTGTCGCTGAGCTATGATCATCGCATCATCAATGGTGCCGATGCTGCCCGCTTCACCAGGGCAATTGCCGATGCGCTGGCGAATCCCGAATTGTTGTGACGATGCAAGGTCAGGCCTCTGGTTTCGCCTAGGCCGTGAACTCATAAATGCCATCTATTGAGGCATCAAAATGGCAAACAGATTGTCCCGAAAGCCGCGCCGGGAAGGCTGGCTGCCTTTTCAAGCGGCTTTCGGGACAGGATGGCAGCCATTTTGGTGTCCTTTGGGATTTGACCGAAATGGCCCGCTGCTACGTCGAAACGTCTTGAAATATCGACATATTCCTTCGCCATTTCTCCTTGCAGCAAACCATTTCGCTTCAAACCTCAATGATGGAATTTATGAGTTTACGGCCTAGTTGAGAACCGCCACGCTCGTCAAAATTCGCTGGATCAGCTCTCCTTGCCGGGCCGTTCCGGTGCGTGAGAATATATCCTTGGAATAGGTGCGGGCGGTCTGTTCGGTAATGCCGATCTCCGCGGCGGCATCGACAAGGGGGCGGCCATTTGCGAGCAACATGGCCAGCCGGGCCTGCGTTTCGCTCAACCCGAACAGGGTCGCGATGTGCCGTGACATGTCGCGATCCGGAGCACGACGACCGGAGAGATAGAGCATCAGCCGGATTGCTCTCGGCCCGGCATCTGCCCGCGCCGCGAGCGGCACGAACAACAGATCGATGCCGTCGCAATCGCCAAGATGAATGGCTTCGTTTTTGCCGGACTCGATCATTGCGGAAATCCGCGATGCGAGATCAATGCGCGGTTCCGATGCGCATAACCGGCCGCTGCTTATTTTCAGCCATCCGCTTTCGTCGATCCGGCGGCGCGCGGCGTCGTCAATTCCGATTACCTTGCCATGTGCATCCAGAGTCACAACGCCAAAGGCCAGGTGATCTGCGGCCCGGCGGTAAACCCTCGTCTCGGTTTCCCTCGCAAGCAACGCGGAATAGCAGGCCAGCGCCGGGACCATCGCCCTTGCCAGCCGGGCACATAATGCCCGCTCCGCATCGCTGAAATCGGACATGTCCGGCGATCGCGTGACCGAAACCCAGATATTGCAGCCCTCCGGTTCGGTAACCCGGAATATCAGGAAATGCTCAAAACCGGCGGCGCGCAGAAAATCTTCCCTGAACTCGTCACGCCCGATTTCGGCAACTCCATCAAGCTCTTCATAGCGATAGACCCGCCCAGGCTGCATCGAAAAATAGGGGATGGGATCATGATCGGCAAAATAGTCGCTATAGCGGTCCCACAGCCATGCTGGCGGATCTACAGCGTCATGAACCTCGACTGCGGAGGCTGGATCGCCGCCGACCGGCCTGAAAATCAGATTGGCGAAATTCCCGCCCAGATGGCTGCGAAGGGCAGCGACAAAGCCCGACCAGGGCGGCGTTTCGAGCGGCCCGGACTGTATCGACAGCAGGAGACTTTCGACCTCTCCGTCCATTTTGCCTCCCATCCTCCCATTTGGGACTATCGCCCACATCTGTCACAATCATATACACAAATATCAAAACCAGGAGAGATAAATGAAAGCAGCACTGTTCAAGACCGTCGGCGAACCGCTTGCAATCGAGGAAATTCCTGAACCCGAACCCCGCGAGGGCGAGGCAATCATAAGGGTCGCGCGCTGCGGGGTGTGCGGCACCGATCTCCATTCGACCAGCGGGCACGGCTACACGCTGCCCGCAAATTCCCAGCTTGGCCATGAATATGCCGGAGAGGTCGTCGCTGTCGGACCCGGAATGGAGCGGATCAAGGTCGGCGACCGGGTCGCCGCCTTGCCCGTGGTTGGATGTGGCGAATGCGATGCGTGCCGGACCGGGATTGATGTGCTCTGCTCCCGCTGGAAGGGCTATGGCGGCGGTCTGGCCCAATATGCAAAGATCAGCGAACGCGGCGCAACCATTTTGCCGCAGACATTGTCGCTCGCCGATGGCGCGCTGGTCGAGCCGTTCGCGGTCGGACTGCGCGGCGTCCAGCTTGGCGAGGTCAGCGCGGATGACAAGGTGCTGATTATCGGTCCCGGGCCTATCGGGCTGTCGGTCCTGTTCTGGTTGCGCCGCCGGGGTGTCCGGTCGGTTGCGCTGCTGGCCAGCAGCGATCGCCGCAAGCCTCTCGCAGAATCCATGGGGGCGGAAGATTTCATCCTTGAAGGCGATGCGGCCCAGCAGGACATTGTCGCCGCATTGGGCGGAAACCCCGACGTCATCTTCGAATGTGCGGGCGTTCCCGGCACCATCGCCCGGTCCATTGCCCTGATAAGGCCGCAGGGGCGCATCGTGTCCCTGGGCTTCTGCATGGTTCCCGACCAGTTCGTGCCCGGCATGGCATTGATGAAGGATGTCAGTGTCCGCTTTTCGCTGGTCTATACGCGGGAGGACTATGCCGAATGCGCACGTGCGCTCGACGCCGACGGAGACCGCGCCCGCGCCATGGTGACCGACACGGTGTCATTAGGCGCCATGCCCCCCGCATTCGAGCAGTTCCGCGCCGGTCAGGGCGGCGGCGGAAAGCTTCTCGTCGACCCATGGCTCGATCAATGACGCGTTATCGCGACCGGTTCGACGAGATGCACGCGGCGGCGGTCGCGGCAACGGGTCATGACGATTTTGGCGACACCCGATATGAGGAGGGTATGCGCGTATTACTCGACGCGCTGGACGACAACCCGCCCGGCGGAGCAGCCGCCCAGGCATCTGCAGACGGTGTGATTTCGGGCGCGCTGTCCGCAAGACTGATCACACAGGCCGGATGGAACGCCAATCCGGACTATGCAAGCCAACCGGTTGAGCGCCCGCTGATCGTGATCGGCCTTCCTCGCACGGGAACGACCGCCCTTCATCAATTGCTGAGCATGGACCCGCAATTTCAGGGATTCGAACGCTGGCTGACGGGCAATCCAATGGTCCGCCCGCCACGGGACCAATGGGAGACGCATCCCGCCTATCAGGCCTGTGTCCAGCGAATCGAGGCTATGCGCGCCATGGCACCGGAGATCATGGCCGCCCATTCGACCGACGCCGATGAAGTCGATGAATGCCTGATGCCCATGGCCCAGAGTTTCGTGTGCAACTGGTTCGCATCGAATATCGACGTGCCGCAATATGACGCCTGGTTTCGCAATGCCGACGAGACACCCTCTTTCCTGCGATACCGCGAGGTACTGAAGCTGGTCGGGCTGAATGATGCGCGCCGCTGGCTGCTGAAGAACCCCAGCCATGTCTTTGGCATCGATGCATTGCTGAACGCATTCCCGGATGCGTGCATCGTCCAGACCCATCGGCATCCCGCAGCATCCATGTCCTCGCTGATGAGTCTGCTGGGCGGAATTCGCGAGCTGATGACGGGCGAACCGGTCGACCGGGAACGTCTGCTCGCGCGGGAGGCGGGATTCTGGGCAGAGGGCGCGCGGCGATCAATGGCCGCTGCCGAGCGTTTGCCAGACCGTTTCTGCCATGTCCGGCAGGAAGAAATCCGGCAGGACCCGATGAAGGTCATCGAGAAGATTTACGGGCATTTCGGGATACCGATGTCCGCCGAGGCGGAGAAGCGCTTTCAGGCCTGGGCAGGCAATAATCCGCCCGATGCCAGATCATCGCACAGCTACAGGCAAGTGGAACGCGAGAGCATTGCACCGCTCTTTGCCGATTATATCGCCCGCTTCGATCTCGACCAAATAGTCACCGCAGGAGCATGAACATGACCGCACCGATATTGTTTCAGAAGCATTTCCAGCTTGCCTATGTGGTCAGGGATCTCACTGCGGCCACGCAAAGATTTGCCGAAGATTTCGGCATTTCGAAATGGGATGTCATGGATATGGAGGCCCTGCTGGGGCCGGGACACGGCACGCGATTTATCGGCAATGCCTATGCCGGAGAGGTCATGATCGAGATGATCGAACCCGATCCCGGCAGTGACAGCATCTATCGCGATTACATTCCCGACGCACATGATGGCGTCAGCCTCCACCATCTGGGTTTCCTGGCGTCTGGCGATGACGATTATCGCGCAACGGTTGCCCGGCTTGAAACAGCGGGTCACCCCACCGCGCACAGCGGCAGTTTCGGCGATGCGCTGGACTATCATTATGCCGATACCCGCAAGCTGCTCGGCCATTATTACGAGCTCATAAACCTGAAACCGGCAGGCGAAGAGTTTTTCGCCCGTATTCCGCGTAACTGAGAGGAACAAGGTCATGTCCATCGGACCCGCCGTCCCCATGGAATGGGCGCAGTTCATCGAGCTGATCGCCGGGATCGACCAGAGCCTGAAACATGTTATCGACCCGGACGATCCATGGCTGAAACAGGAGGCGATCCAGCAAATGGCGATGAGCCTGTCGCAGGGCTATGCCCCGATACTGGCGCAGGACAGCCGGGTTCCGGCATTTTTCACCTTTCTGAACCCGGTCATCAAGTCCGCAGCACCCAATCCCGACTATATGTATCGAACCAGCTTTGTCGAAGGCCATGGCAGCTATCGCCTGTCCGGCACGCGCGGCACGACATTGTTCGTCCATATCGGGATAGGATCGGGCTATATCGGCGTCGATGACAAGCCGGGGCCGTCACTGGGTCATATCGATGTCGACACCCTGACCCTCGGTGCTGACGGCGCATTCTCTGTCATCCTCAGCGCCGAACGGCCTGCAGGCTATACCGGTGACTGGTATGCCCTGCCGGCCAATGCGCGCACCATCGGAATTCGCGAGGCCAGCTATGACTGGGAAAATGAGGTCGACAGCCGCATTGCCATAGAGAGGCTGGACGATGCAGGCGACTTCACCCGGCCAACCCCCGACGAAATCGCCTATCGCCTCGAACGTCTGGCTGGATTCCCGGAACGCTATGCGCAGCTGTTCGTGCATTTCGTAAAGACGCTCAGCCAGCATCCGGTCAACACCGTGGTCCTGAACAGCTGGTCCGATATTGGCGGCCTGGCCGAACAGACCTATTATGAAGGACTGTTCGAATTTTCGGAAGGCGAGGCACTGGTCCTGGAAACCGAAGTGCCCGACGAAGTGCGCTATTGGGCCGTCCTGCTTGCCGACCAGCTCTTCAACACGATTGACTGGGAAAAATGCCAATCGAGCCTGAACGGTTTTCAGGCCCGGCGCGACAGCGATGGAAAATTTCGCGCTGTCATTTCTGCGGTTGATCCCGGTGTACCAAACTGGCTGGATACTGCAGGCCGGTTCAAGGGCGTGGTCCAGGGCCGCTGGTATCAGGCCAGCTCAGCGCCTGCACCGACGCTGAAGCAGGTGAAACTGCCAGAATTGCGCGACCATCTGCCAGCGGACACGCCGCATGTCGATCGGCCCGCACGCCGCGAACAGCTGCTGGCCCGGTTTCGCGGTGCACAGTTCCGCCGCAAATGGTAACGGAAACGCCGACCTACAGAACGCTTGACAAGTCCAATTGCAACACCCCAATAATCATATAGATGTTTAGGATGTTTCGTGGAGAGGAAAGCGGCATGAACGCCGGTCTGTCATCATTGGCGAGAGGGACAATTCATGGCCCTGCCTGACCGCATTCGCCATAATCTGGCGCTTCCGGCGGTATGCGCGCCAATGTTCCTGATTTCACGCCCCGAACTGGTCAGCGCAGCCTGTTGCGCGGGGGTGGTGGGCGCATTGGCGCGTTCAAATGCGCGTGACATCGAAACGTTCGAGTCATGGCTCAAGGACATTCGTGACCGGCTCGACCGGTTCGCCGATGCCAATCCGGATGCACCGGTCGGTCCTTTGGCGGTCAATCTGGCCACACGCATGCCGGAGGATGAGCTGCGCGCCAATCTTGACCTGTGCGGACGCTATGGCGTTGAGATCATTATCAGCGCCACCGGCGATCCGACCGAACTGGCCAGCCAGGTTCATGACTGGGGCGGGATCATCTGGCACGATGTGGTATCGCTGCGTTTTGCGGAAAAGGCCATGAAGGCCGGAGTTGACGGCATGACCTGCGTTGGTGCGGGCGGTGGCGGACATTCAGGGAATGTCGGTCATCTGGTGTTGATCCCCAGGATCCGTGAAATGTTCGACGGCACGCTGTTGATGGCGGGCTCCATATCGACTGGCGCAGCCATTCGCGCTGCGGAAATTCTAGGGGCGGACCTCGCCTATATGGGGACCCGCTTCATCGCTACCCAGGAATCTCGTGTCGATCCGGAATATCATGCCATGCTGGTCGAGAGCGGTTCGGAAGACCTGATGTTTACCGGCAAGATTGCGGGGGTTCCCGCCAACTGGCTGGTCAAATCGATGGAGCGCGTTGGCCTTGATCCCCGGAATTTGCCATCACCCCAAGGCCGGGGGATGCGATATGACCATCTTCCCGAAACCGTTCGGCCCTGGAAAAACATGTGGTCGGCAGGCCAGGGCATTGATCTGATCAGCGACATACCCACCGTTGCCGAACTTGTCGAAAGGCTGCAACAGCAATATCGCAAGGCGTGCGACATACCGGCATTCCATAGTTGATCCGCATCTCCGCATGATGACGGAGGGTCGACGCCGGGACTAGGAGAGCATCAATGGCTGATTTTGATATCGTGATCCGCGGCGGCACACTGTTTGACGGGCTGGGAAACCCGGGTATTGCAGCCGATATTGCCCTTCGCGACGGTCGCATCGCCGCAATTGGCGAATTTGCAGGACGGGGCGACGAGGAAATCGATGCCAATGGCTTGATCGTGACACCCGGTTTCGTCGACGTGCACACCCATTTTGACGGACAGGCGACATGGGAAAACCGCCTTGCACCATCATCCAATCACGGCGTGACTTCAGTGCTGATGGGCAATTGCGGGGTTGGTTTTGCACCCTGCAAGCCCGAACAGCGCGACATGCTGGTCGCGGTGATGGAAGGCGTCGAAGATGTGCCCGAAATCGTGATGACGGAAGGGCTGCCCTGGAACTGGGAAACTTTCCCCGAATATCTCGATGCGCTCGACGAGCGAGAACTCGACATCGACATTGCCACCCAGCTCCCGCACTCGGCGCTTCGGGTCTATGTCATGGGCGAACGTGCCGCGGCACATGAGCCGCCCAATGCCGACGACCTTGCCCGGATGCGCACGCTCACCAGCGAAGCCATTCGCGTTGGCGCGCTGGGCGTCAGCACTTCCCGCAACCTCATGCACCGCACCAAAGCCGGCGAACTGGCCCCCAGCCTCTTTTCCGAGGAGGATGAACTCGCCGCCCTTGCGGCGGGTCTGCGCGATGCAGGCGAAGGCGTTTACCAGATCATCCCGCGGGTCATGGGCCCGGCAAAAGACGAATTCGCCCTGATGCGCCGGATCGCCGAGACATCAGGCCGTCCCCTTTCCTACTCGCTGTTGCAAATGCCCGCCGGAGACCCGGAAGAATGGCGCGTTTCACTGCGCGCGCTGTCAGATGCACGCGATGCTGGCCTGCCGATCCGTGCACAGGTTGCGCCGCGCCCGGTCGGCATGCTGTACGGGCTCGACCTCAGCTTTCATCCCTTTTCGCTGCATCCGGGCTTCCGGCCGCTGCTAGACAAGCCGCTGGCGGAAAAAGTTGCCGCAATGCGCGATCCGGCATTCCGGGCGCAATTGCTGTCCGAGCAGCCCGAAGACAGCAACCCCGTTTCGCTGGCCACTGTAAAGGCCTTCCGCTTTGCCTATCCCATGGGTGCCGATCCGGATTATGAGCCCGACATTGCCGAGCGCATCGACAATCGCGCCGCCGCACTCGGCATGACGCCGGAGGAATATGCCTATGACCTGCTGCTGGAACAGGAAGGCAAGGCCATATTGTACCAGCCGGGCGCGAATTACCGGGATGCAAATTTCAACGCGATTTTCGAAATGCTGTCACACCCGGGCACTGTGGTCGGCCTGGCCGATGGCGGCGCGCATTACGGCATGATCTGCGATGCCAGCTTCCCGACATTCTATCTCAGGCGATGGTGTGTAAATGCCACGGACGACGCGCGCATTCCCCTGGAACAGGCAATCCGCGCCCTGACCAGCGAGCCCGCAGACATGATCGGCCTGGGCGATCGCGGCAGGCTGTTGATAGGCGCGAAGGCCGATATCAACCTTATCGATATTGACGCCCTGAAACTGCACGCACCGACAGTTGTCAAGGATTTGCCTGCCGGGGGACGCCGGTTGCGGCAAGGTGCAGACGGCTATGTTGCCACCATTGTTTCAGGTGTCGTCACCTATCGCAACGGACAGCCCACCGGAGCCTTGCCGGGCCGGCTGATCAGGGGCAGCCAGCAACTCGCTGCCTGAAAGACAGCGCGCTACATTTGCAAGCAGGGCTTCCGGATCACCGAAAACCCCGCCCGCACATTCAGCTTACCAGCCGCATTTCTTGCCCTTGTTCTGCCTTTTCAGCCAGTCCTGCAGCGGCTTGAAATATTCCACCATCGCAGTGCCGTCGATTTCGCGAGTGCCGGTAAAGGCTTCCAGCGCATCGGGCCAGGGCTTTGATGCGCCCATTTCCAGCATCGCGTTCAGGCGCTCGCCCACTTCCTTGTTGCCATAGAAGGAACAGCGGTGGAGCGGCCCTTCCCATCCGGCAATGTCGCAGGCAGCCTTGTAGAACTGGAACTGCAGGATGCGGGCAAGGAAATAGCGGGTATAGGGCGTATTGCCAGGAATGTGATATTTCGCGCCAGGGTCGAACGCATCATCAGGACGGTCGACCGGCGGCGTAATGCCCTGATATTGCAGGCGCAGCCCGGTCCAGGCCTCGTTGTAATCCTCCGGCTTGATCGAACCGTCGAACACGCCCCAGCGCCAGCGGTCGATCAGCAGGCCGAAGGGCAAGAACGCAACCTTGTCCATGCCCTGGCGGAGCAATAGTCCAAGGTCCTTGTCGGAACCGGGTACCGCACTCTCGTCGAGCAGGCCGATGCTGACCAGATAATCGGGCGTGATGGAAAGTGCGATGGCGTCGCCAATCGCCTCATGAAAGCCGTCATTGGCGCCATCAAGGTGCAGATAATCCTGCTTGTTATAGGCACGCTGATAGTAATTATGGCCAAGCTCGTGGTGGATGGTAACAAAATCGTCCGAATTCACCTTGATGCACATCTTGATGCGCAGATCGTCGACATTGTCGATATCCCAGGCACTGGCATGACATACAACCTCGCGGTCGCGAGGCTTGATGAACTGCGAACGCTGCCAGAATGTTTCAGGCAGCGGATCGAAACCGAGCGACGAGAAAAAGCCCTCGCCCGCCTTCACCATCTTGATGGGATCGTAATCCTTGGCGGTCAGCAGGTCGCCAATGTCATAGCCGATATCGCCAGTCCCGGCTGGCGCGACGACATCATAGATATTGCCCCATTCCTGCGCCCACATATTGCCCAGCAGATCGGCACGGATCGGGCCGGTCTTCGCCTGGACGGAATCGCCATATTTCTCGTTGAGCTTGGTCCGGGTATAGCAATGCAGCTGATCGTAGAGCGGCTTTACCTGCTGCCACAATTTCTCGGTCAGCGCTGCGAAATCATCGGCGGGCATGTCATATTGGGAACGCCACATGGCACCCACATCCTTAAAGCCCAGTTCCTGCGCGCCCTGATTGGCGATTTCCACCATCCGCGCATAATCGTCCTTCATCGGCGCACCGACATTGTCGTGCCAGCTCGCCCACATTTCGGAAAGCTCATCGGGGTTGCGGTTCGTCCCCATCTCCGCCTCGATATCCGATCCGTTGATCGCCTCGCCGCGCAGCTGGCCCTTGCCCTTGCCATATTGCGAGCCGAGGCTGGTGGCGATCTCGTTCAGTTCGGTCGCTGCACCCTCGGTGGTCGGTGCAGGCAGCACAATGCCGCCGCGCAGCTTGTCGAGCTTGCGCTTGTCCTCGGCGGAAAGACCCGGGACATCGGCGTATTTCGCAGCCTCCAGTGCGAAGCGAACCGACATTTCGGTGCCCTCGGCGCCGGAAGCCGCCGCAAGCGCATCGGTGTCATCGGTAATATAGGTGGCATTGACCCAGGCGATCCTGGCCGCCTCGATGATCCAGTCACCCATTTCGCTTTCCACCTTCTCGATAAAGGCGTGGGCATCGTCGGCAGTGGGCGCGGCTTCATGGTGCTCGGCATAGGCAGGCGTTGCCACCAGCGCGGTAGCGAGAGCGGCGGCGGAAATAAGGGTCTTGAACGATTTCATCAAAGCTTTCCTCTGCTTCTTGTCAGCGGTTTCGGCGATGGGCGCAAACTGGTCCGATGCGGCCCCAAGGTCAAGCGGTAAGAAATGAAACCATCGCCTCTCCCAACGCCTTGTGAGTGACGCTGGACATATGCGTGCCGGGTACAAGGCTGAGCGTGCCGAAAGGGAGGATTTCCGCGAGCGCATCGGGAGAGCCATTGTCGCAATCATCCTCTCCGCACAAAATCTGGACCGGCATGTTCAGCGACGAAAGCGCATCGACATCAACATCGCCAAAGCTCTCCAGAAGATGCCCGGCGGCGACAGGGTCGATCTTCATGGTCTTCATGAACTGGACCGCCATATATTCCGGATCGCCGCGCTTCACCGTATCGCGCACGGCGATGACATTGCGGAAATGGAGGCGGCGCTGGTCCCAGCCGCCCAGCCCTTCCAGCCCCATTCCCGCAAGGATTGCCTTGCCGGGTTCCAACCAGCCGGTCAGCAGCTTTGCGGTTGTCCGCGCGCCGAGCGAAAATCCGCCCAGATCGAAATCGTCAAGCTGCAGATGGTCGATCAGCGCCAGGGCATCGCGCACCAGCACATCGCGGGGATAGGCAGCGGGATCGTGCGGTGCCTCGCTGTGGCCATGGGCGCGCAGATCGGGCATGATGACGCGGAAACCGGCATTGGCCAGCAGTGCAGCATGACCGAACTTGTTCCAGTTCATTTCCGCGCTGGAAAACAGTCCGTGCAGCAGGACCAGCGGACGCCCCTCGCCCGTTTCGTGGATCGCCAGTCCTGTCCCGTCAAAGGACCGGAAGTTCCAGTTCTTCATTCGGCCCTGTCCTCTAGGCCGGCCTGTTTCATCCGCCAAAGCGCAAGCTCGATCCGGTCCTGCCCAAAAAACGGCTCGCCATTGAACACCAGCGTCGGCACACCCCAATGACCCGCCCGCTCCAGCTCCGCCTGGTTTTCGGCAAGTTCCGCATCGAGCGCCTCGGCTTCCTCAACCGCAATCGCTTCCAGATCAGCCAGGTCCAGACCGGCGCGCGCCGCGGCTCCGGCAAGATGATCGCCCTCATGCCAGCCTGCCGTGCCGCCCCAGATCAGCCGCGAAACCTCGTCGGCAAAGGCCAGGCCCTTGCCTGCGCGGGCCGCCGCCTGTCCCATGCGCACAATGCGGAAGATATAGGGCTGTTCATCGGCGATCCGCCGGGTCACAATGTCCTGCACGATCGGGTCGGGATTGGGCGAAGCGATAGGTATGCCCAGATATTGGGACAGCCGGAATACGTCGGTCAGCGTGTAGCGCAGCCAGTTGGGATGGTTGCGCTCAAAGAAATCCGGTTCGCGAATGGCCAGCGGATAGACCGGCTTCAGACGGATTTCGACATCATGGCGTTCCTGGATTTCCCGGTATCGCCCGATGGCAAGATAGCTATATGGCGAACGGAAGGACCAGTAGAGATCGGCTGCAAGTGTCATGGCATCATCATGGCAATGCCCTGACGCCGGGACAATCGCAAAAACACCCTGCACAATTTTGTTGTGTTACTAGCAATTGCTATTATATCACGCGTGATGACCGACAGTATTGGCTATCTCCTCAATGATGCAGCCCGCCTGTTCCGGCGCGCATTTGACGCGAACACTCGCGATCTGGGCGTGACCGGCCTGCAATGGCGCATCATCGCGCGGCTGAACCATCAGCCGGGGCTGCGCCAGTCTCAGCTGGCCGATTATCTGGAGGTCGAGCCCATTACATTGTCGCGGATGATCGACCGGCTTGCCGATGCCGAACTGGTCGAGCGACGGCCCGATCCCGGCGACCGGCGCGCCTGGCAGATTTATCTCACCAAAAAGGCGGAACCGCTGAAAAATGAAATGTATCGCCGCGCGGACATCATCATCAAGGAGGCGCTGCAGGGGCTTAGCGAAGAAGAGAAAACGGTGCTGAACACCCTGGTTGACAGGGTGCGCGCAAACCTCTCGCGCAAGCAAAGCTGCAATGACTGACCGTATCGACGATTTTCCGCGCGATAGCCTGGCGAGCGAAGACTTGCCGGATGCTTCGCCCGCGCCTGCACCCGTCGAGCCGAAGCGGCAAGCAAAAGGCAAATGGCGGGTCCGGCTGCTGATGGCGCTGGTGCCCCTGCTGTTGCTGGCAACTGGAGGATATTTCTGGCTGACGAGCGGCCGCTATGTCTCGACCGACAATGCCTATGTCCAGCAGGACCGGGTCTCGGTGGCCGCTGAAGTCGGTGGCCGGATTGTCGAGATCGGCGTGAAGGAAAACCAGTCGGTCAAGGCTGGCGATTTGCTGTTCCGGCTCGATCCCGAACCCTATGAACTGGCAATCCGCCAGGCAAATGCCGATATCGCCTCTGCCCAGGTGTCGCTGCAGGGGATGAGCAGCGATTATCGTGCAACCGGAGCCGAGATCGAGGCAGCGCGAGAGGACATCCGCTTCGCGAAGATCGATCTGGAACGGCAGCAAGCCCTTATGGAACGCGGCTTCACCACGCGTGCCCGGCTGGATGAAGCCCAGCACAAGCTGGAACAGGCGCGTGCGCGGCTCGATGCTGCCGAGGCCAATTCGGCGCGGGCGCGGGCAAGGCTGGCGACCGGATCGGCCATGCCGGGCGTCAATCCTGCCATTGCCGAGGCCCGGCTGGACCGCGATGCCGCCGAACTGAATCTGCGTCGCTCGATCGTGCGCGCGCCCTTTGCTGGCCGGATCGTCCAGACCGAACGCCTGCAACAGGGACAGATGATGGTGGCCGGCATTCCTGCCGTCACCATTGTCGCCGATGACAAGAGCTGGATCGAGGCCAATTTCAAGGAGACCGATCTGGCCCATATGGAAGTCGGCCAGCCTGCGGAAGTCCGCTTTGATGCCTATCCGGACATGAAACTTGCTGGCGTGGTCGAGAGCATAGGCGCGGGCACCGGTGCCGAATTTTCCGTGCTGCCGCCCCAGAACGCGACCGGAAACTGGGTAAAGGTCACGCAACGAGTCCCGGTGCGCATCCGCATCACGGGCACGCCGCCACGCCGCCTGATAGCGGGACTGTCGGTTGAGGTAACGGTGGATACCGATCCCAAAGGCGAGCGATAGGACCAGCACACGTGGAGCAGGATCATGATGTCCCTGCGCTGATCGTCCAGCACAAATGGCTGGTGTCGATCAGCGTGATGATGGCAACCGTCATGCAGATTCTGGACACCACAATCGCCAATGTCGCCTTGCCGCATATGCAGACCAGCCTTGGTGCGACAGCCGACACCGTAACCTGGGTGCTGACCAGCTATATGCTGGCTACCGCCGTCGCCATTCCGATAACCGGGTGGCTTTCGGACCAGTTCGGGGTCCGCAGGCTGTTCATCCTCTCGGTCGTCGGCTTCACCCTGTCTTCCATGCTCTGCGGCATAGCGACGAACTTGCCCGAAATGGTCGGTTTTCGCGTGATGCAGGGGGTCAGCGCGGCCTTTATCGGACCGCTGTCGCAAAGTGTGATGCTCGACATCAACAAGCCCAGCCAGCATGCGCGCGCCATGTCGATCTGGGGCATGGGAATCATGGTCGGGCCGATCCTGGGACCGGTGCTGGGCGGCTGGCTGACCGAGAATTTCAACTGGCGTTGGGTCTTCTACATCAACGTCCCGTTCGGCATCGCCACCACGCTGATTTTCATCGCATTGCTGCGCGACAAGCCGATCCGCAAGCGCCGGTTCGACATGTTCGGATTTGCCATGCTGGCGATCGGACTTTCCGCCTTGCAGCTGATGCTGGATCGCGGCCATCAGGTTGACTGGTTCGACAGCTGGGAAGTGCTGCTATATCTCGGCATCGCAATTTCGGCAGGGTGGATTTTCATCGTCCATTCGGCGACCAGCCCGCATCCCCTGTTCGACCGGGCAATTTTTGCGAACAGCAATCTCGTCTCCGCACTCGCATTCATGCTGGTGGTCGGGCTGGTCATGTTCGCCAGCGCTGCGCTCATTCCGCCCATGCTGCAAAACCTGTTCGGCTATCCTGTCATCGACACCGGATTCATGATGGCCCCGAGAGGCGTCGGCGTGCTGGTGAGCATGGCAATAGCCGGCCGCCTGGTGACACTGATCGATCCGCGCATCCTTATGGTGACGGGGGCAAGCCTGTCGGCCTGGTCGTTCTGGCTCATGTCGGGCTGGTCGCTGGAGATGGACTGGTGGCCGGTCGTTTCGTCGGGCGTCGTTCAGGGAATGGGCATGGGGCTGGTGTTCATACCCATGAACACACTGGCCTTTGCAACGCTCAGCCCGCAATTCCGCACAGACGGGGCAAGCCTGCTCAACCTGTCACGCAGCATCGGCGCGTCGGTCAGCATTTCATTCATGACCGCGCTGTTTGCCCGCAATGTTCAGGTCAGCCATAATGATCTGGTCGGCCATGTCACCGACAGCTCGCTTACGACATTCGATTATGCGGAGCTGGCCCGGTTCGGACAATATGGCGACGCAATCCTGACCGGGATCAATGGCGAAATTACTCGCCAGGCAGCGATGGTCGCTTATATTGACGACTTCTGGCTGATGATGCTGATCAACATCGCCGCCATCCCGCTGCTGCTGCTGTTAAGACGGCCCAAAAACAGCACAGCGATCAAACCGCCGCTTATGATGGATTAGGGCAAGTATCCGTCAAGCCAGTTGCCCGATGCGATGACGGCATGGCCGGCCGGGTCGCGCTGCCAGACATAGGCCATTGCCGCACTGACATTGGCAAGGCCTGAAACGGCCAACCGTTCGCGGCGATATTCATGCGGCTCGGCATCGTCAGGGCCGCACCCTTCAAATGTGTCGAGCCAAGGCCAGCTGCTCGCCGGGTCGGTGAGCCGCACGACATCGCCGGTCACCCGGCCCCCTCTGCCGGGAATAAACGCGGGATACCAGCCGAGCGCAATCAGCCGCCCTGCAACACTGGCTTGTCCCAGCCAGACGCTTTCGCGCGCCAGCCGCGCCGCATTTGCATGGTCCGATCCCCGCCGCAGCGTGCCATAGACAAACAGCAGATCATCCCGGGATGGCTCCATGCGCCCAGCATGCTATAATCCCCGAAGCGGAGACAATGGAAAACATAGCCATGACGACCAATCGCTTCACCAGTTTCGACCAGTTCTGGCCCTTTTACCTGCAGGAGCATGCAAAGCCGCTGACCCGTGGCCTGCATTATATCGGCACCAGCCTGGTAGTGATGCTGGCAGCCGCGGCCGTGCTGAGCGGCAATGCATGGCTGGCGCTGGCCATGCCGGTTGCGGGGTATTTCTTCGCCTGGATGAGCCATTGGCGCGTGGAGCGCAATCGGCCCGCCACATTCACCTATCCGCTCTGGTCGCTGATTGCCGACTTCAAAATGTGGTGGCTCTGGCTGACCCGGAAGCTGGAGCCCGAGCTGAAGCGCGCGGGAGTGTCGACCAGCTAATATCTGCCAAGGAACTCGGTTCATTCCTGCTCGTTGGTTATCCAAGGAGACTTGAGATGACCGATCAATTCATCAAGATGAAGCCGGAAATGGCCGATCCCCGGGGGACGAACGCTCCGTACCCAGAAACGCGCGCGACACCCGAGCGCCAAAAGGCCCGCAACGCAATCGCCGCAGATCAGGCCGAACGGCGCAAGGCCGAGACCAACGACGAAGCCGAGGATGCGCCGCGCGACAAGCATAACCTTGATGAAGGCCTGGAGGATTCGATGGACGGTTCGGACCCGCCATCCACGCTTCAGCCCTGAACGGGCACAGCCACAATGTCACCCAGCCAATATTGCATGGGGTGCAGCGTTTCCTCTTCGTCGCCAAGGTCGCGCCAGGGAAATTCGGTCACGAAGCCCGGCACCGGCGCATAGCCGCGAGCGCGCCAGAAACCGTCCAGCGGGCGATAGTCCGCCGGACGGGCGGGATGGTCCAAGGGCCTTTCAACCGCGCAAAAGCTGGCCTTTAGCGCGCCCGCCGCACGCGCAGCAGCTTCGCGATGATCGAAAAATGCCTTGCCGATGCCCTGCCCGCGCCAATCGGGCAGCAATACCGACTCGCCAAAATAGAACAGCGCGGCCGTATCGATGCCGCGCTCCTCGAACGGCGCCCTGAACTGAGCCTTCTGCGCAGTCATGGGTGACGCAGTGGCGGCACCGACAATCCTTGCCCCGTCACGCGCTACAACCAGTGCCGCATTCGGCGCGGCGGCAAATTCGGCCAGATAAGCGCGTTCATAACCGGCATCGCCATCATAGAGATAAGGCCATTCGCGAAACACGGTGATGCGCAGGGCGGCAAGGTCGTCCAGCACCGCAGCAATCGCGCCGCCATCCAGTGTTTCAACGCGAACGCTCACTTCATCCGGCCTTGCGCAGCACGACCGAGCCAGCCGAATAGCCAGCGCCGAACGAGCAGATCAGGCCGATGTCGCCCGCCGCCAGATCCTGGCTGTGCAGATGGAAGGCGATGATCGACCCGGCCGAGGAAGTGTTCGCATAACGGTCCAGCACGGTCGGGCTCTCATCCGCGCTTGCCTCATGCCCCAATACCCGCGCCGCGATAAGCCTGTTCATGTTCGCATTGGCCTGGTGCAGCCACATGCGGCGCAGGTCGCCGCCCGGAATAGCCAGCCGTTCGAGATGATCGACGATCATCGCCGCAACCATCGGCACCACTTCCTTGAACACCTTGCGCCCCTCCTGCACGAACAGCTTGTCGGGCGCGTCGCGGCTTTCCGGATGGGCGCGATTGAGAAATCCGAAATTATTGCGGATATTGTTGGAAAACTGTGTCTTGAGCTTGGTGCCGACAATCTCCCAATGGCCGGGCGGAGCGATCTCCTTTGCCTCGACCAGGATCGCGGTGGCGACATCCCCGAAAATGAAATGGCTGTCCCGGTCGCGCCAGTTGAGATGGCCCGAACAGATTTCCGGATTGATCACCAGCACCGAACGGGCATTGCCTGACCGGATGTAATCGGCGGCGGTCTGGATACCAAAGGTGGCCGATGAACAGGCGACATTCATGTCGAAGCCAAAACCATCCCCCATGCCCAGCGCATCCTGTATCTCCACGGCGATGGCGGGATAGGCGCGCTGCATATTGGAACAGGCGACCAGCACCGCATCGACATCTGCCGGATCGCGCCCCGCCCTTTCCAGCGCCTGTCGCGCCGCCTTCACGCCGATCTCGGCCAGGATCGAAATCTCGTCATTGGGCCGTTCGGGAAAGCGCGGACACATGATCTCGGGATCGAGGATCGATTCCTTGGCCAGCACATAGCGCGCATTGATGCCGCTGGCCTTTTCGATGAACTCAACCGAACTCGGCTCCAGCGCGGCCATTTCCCCGGCGGCAATGGCATCGGCATGTGCCTTGTTGTGGCGTTCGACATAGCTGTTGAAACTCTCGACCAGCTCGGCATTGCTGATGCTGTCATCGGGCGTGAACAGCCCGGTTGCCGAGATAACCGGCACCGATCCCTGTTGGGTTGTCATGGTTCAATCCTGCATTGTTATTATGGCCGGAACGCTATCGCCGCCGCGCGGGCGAAACAAGCCAATTGCGCATGATGGCAAATGGCTGCACAACCGGAAAAAGCCGGGAGAGGAAAACATGGCCGAACCAGTGCAAAGCGACGCCAGGCCAGGGCTTGCCTCTCGCCTGATGCGCTGGGCACTGATCCGCCTCTACCGCAGCCATGGCTGGACGGCACAGGGCGACATTCCCGAACCGCGCCGCTTCATCATCATTGCCGCTCCGCACACAAGCAACTGGGACTTTCTCTACTTTCTGGGGCTGACCGATGCGCTGGGCGTGAAATCGCATTTCATGGCCAAGCAATCGCTGTTCCGCTGGCCGTTCCGCCGTTTTCTGCTGGATATGGGCGGCGTGCCGGTAGATCGCAGCGGCGGCCATAATTATGTCGAGCAGATGGCCGCTGAATTCGCCCGGCGCGATGAATTCATCCTGACCATCGCCCCGGAGGGAACACGCGGATCGGTACGCGTCTGGAAAACAGGATTCTACCATATCGCCATGGCCGCAAGAGTGCCGATGGTAGTAGGCCTGATGGACTATGGAACAAAGACCGGCGGACTCGGCCCGGCGATCTGGCCAACCGGCGATTATGAGGCGGACATGGCGAAGGTTGCCGAAGTCTATCGCACCGTCACCCCGAAACATCCGGACAAGGCCATGACCAGCATCACCGGCAAGGAGGGCGAATGATGACCGTCTGGCAGCTATTGGGCCTGAATTTCGCGGTATTGATGGGCGTCATCCTGCTGCTCTGGCTGGTTTCCCTCAAATTGCGAGATGTCTCCTTCATCGATGCCTTCTGGCCATTCGGGATGGTCATTCTGGCCTGGACCAGCTGGGCGCAGGGCGAGCATCCCTTCCCCCGCGCTGCCCTGATCCTGATGCTGGTCACGATCTGGGGCCTTCGCCTGTCCTGGCACCTGTTCACCCGCTGGCGCGCGCATGGCGAGGACCCGCGCTATCGCCGGATCATGGCGGCCAGCATCGAGGACAAGGGTTGGAGCTGGGGAAAGACCGCGCTGCTCAAGGTTTTCCTGTTGCAGGGGCCGCTGCTGTTCATCACCTGCCTGCCCGCACAGCTCGGCATTTATGCAAGTTTCATCGCTGAACCGCCGCTGGGCCTGCTCGCGATAATCGGCGCCATGGCGGCGCTGGCCGGCATCGCCTTTGAGAGCATTGGCGATGCACAGCTCAAGCGCTTCCGGACCGACCCCGCCAATGCCGGGAAAGTCCTCGACACCGGGTTGTGGCGCTATACCCGCCATCCCAATTATTTCGGTGACGCCTGTTTCTGGTGGGGCATATTCCTGATCGCATTGGACAGCATGGCCTGGATGCTCATTCTGCCAGCGATTATCGGACCGCTGTTCCTCAATTTCACGCTCGTGAAATGGTCTGGCGCAGCGCTGCTGGAAAAGGGGCTGCACAAGACACGACCCGGCTATGCGGATTATGTGAAGCGTACCTCGCCCTTCCTGCCGCGACCGCCGAAAAAGGCCTGAACAGGGAGGGAGATCGGTTATGCGTTTTAACGGCCAGACAGTCTGGATAACCGGGGCATCATCCGGCATTGGCGAAGCGCTTGCTAGAGCCTTTGCCGCCGAGGGTGCTGCCCTGATCCTGTCAGGCCGGCGCGAGGATGCACTGCGCGCGGTGGCGGACAGCCTGCCCGCGCAATCGCTGATGTTGCCGTTCGAGACGACTGACCGCGATACGCTGCCCGGCATCGTTGAACAGGCGATTGGCTGGCGCGGCAATGTCGACATTCTCGTCAACAATGCCGGGATCAGCCAGCGGGCATTGGCGAAGGATACAGTGCTGGATGTCTATGACCGGGTCATCACCGTCGATCTGCTCGCGCCGATATGGCTGACGCAGCTGCTGCTGCCGCACATGATCGCGCGCGGATCAGGGCGGATCATCGGCATTTCCTCGGTCGCAGGGCGTATCGGCGCACCATTGCGCACCGCCTACAGCGCCGCCAAGCACGGCCTGATCGGCTATCTCGATGCGCTGCGGGCGGAAACCGAACAGACCCATGGGCTGCAGGTTCACACCGTGTTGCCCGGATCGATCCGCACAAATGTTTCGGACAATGCCCTGTCCGCCGATGGATCGCGCCATGGCAAGACCGACGGTCCCATCGCCAATGGCATGGACCCTGCCGAATGTGCACGGCGCATCCTTGACGGTGTTGCAAGCGGCGTGCGCGAGATCATGATCGCCGAGGGTGCGGAAGAGGCAATGGCGCTGATGCGGCACAGCGATCCGGAAAAACTGTTCGATACGCTGAGCGCGATTGGCGTCCAGGTGGAGGCTCATTTTTCTTCGGGAAAATCCTGAATGATTGGTCCCAAATCCCTGATAGAAAAGCTTGAATTGCAGCCGCATCCCGAAGGTGGTTGGTATCGCGAAACCTGGCGGGGCGAGAACGGCCCGGATGGACGCGCCAGCGAAACGGCCATCCATTTCCTGCTGGAGCAGGGACAGGCATCGCACTGGCACCGGGTCGACGCCACCGAGATATGGTGCTGGCATGCCGGCAGCGCGCTGTCACTTTCCGCTGCTCCGGGCGACGATGGACCCGTAACGAGCGTCAGCCTTGGCCCCGACGTGATGGCGGGAGAATTGCCCCATCATGTCATCGCACCGGGCGCATGGCAGACGGCGCGTGCCGACCGGGACTGGGCATTGGTGTCGTGCATCGTCTCGCCCGGCTTTGAATTTTCGGGCTTTACGCTCGCGCCGCCCGGCTGGGCTCCGGGGCAGCCGTCATGACCGTTCGCCAGATCCAGTGGGGCATAGCCGCCGTGTTCCTGATCCTGGGCGGCTGGTGTCTGGTCAGCCCGCAAAGCGTTATCGAGCTGACGATCCGGCCCGAGCGGATCACCGGCGACCCGCTGGTCAATTTCGCCATTGGCTGCTTTGGCGCACAGGCATGTCTGGGTGGCCTGTTCGTCGGATTCAGCCGGTTTACCCGCACGACCTTCATGGTCTACGCCATCGCCCTGCTGCCCTTTTTCGGCTTCAACTGGTGGTTCATGGTCGTCGATCCGCTGTTCACGCCGCTGGGGATGCTTGACGCGCTGGGCAACGCCATCATGCTGGGCCTGTGCCTCTACGGGATGAAACAGGCACGAATCGAGCAGTCAGCAAGCTCCGGCTAAGCCGGTCGCGGTCCATTGCCACTGCACTTGAATCGGAACGCCTTTGCTCGCCCGTCGTTGATCCATTGTCAGGATCGTTCCGCCCGAGCGGCGGCACGGCCGAACTGAACCGCGAAAGGAATGTTCCATGCAACGGATAAAGGACATAAACGGCGAGCATATCGAGATGCAGACCGATGAGGCGCGCGGTGGCGATACACCGCATATCGTGCGCTATGTGCTCGGCATCTCGACAGTTCTTGCCATCATTGCGCTCAGTATCACCTGGATCTCCGGCACTTTTATCGCCTGATCCGGGACATCTGCAAAAGAACGATCTGGCGGAGCTTGACGGAACAGCGGGTCTGACGCCACCATGGCTAAATGCCCGAACGCTCATCTCGCTGGCGAGCCGCATTCCGCCTGTTGCTTGCGCTGATCTATTTCATCGCCGGAGTCATCCATATCAAATCACCGGGCGGATTCGTCGCCATCACGCCCGCCTGGGTACCCTGGCCCGAACAGGTCGTGCTGCTGACCGGAATTTGTGAAATAGCTGGAGCCATCGGCCTCCTGACCCGGCGCTTTCGGGTCGCGGCGGGCATCGGCCTGGCGCTCTATGCGCTTTGCGTGTGGCCCGCCAATTTCAACCATGCGATCAATGACATTGCGATTGGCGGGACAAGGCTAAGCTGGTGGTATCATGGCCCGCGCCTCGCGCTGCAGCCGGTCATCATCTGGTGGGCGCTATGGGCCAGCGGCGCTGTCGACTGGCCGTTCCGTCGCCGCAACCAGTAAGCGGCCTTGCGGCCTGACTTCGGCGTAATGGCTTCGCTCGGCCCGGCGCAGCGCGGCAATCGCGAACAGCGCAACGGCCACCCCGCCGATCAGATCCACCAGATAATGGCTGCCGAACAAGGGCGTCGCCGCGATCATCAGCAGGTTGATCACCAGGCTGATACCGAACAGGGTGCGATTGCCCCGGCACACATAGATGAGCACGACGCCCATGGCTGTGTGGAACGACGGGAAAGTGACGAGGCCCGGCATGTCGGAAAGATTGAGCAAGGGGCTCGCCTGTTCGCGCAACGCCGCAAGATTGTCGATATGATAGATGCCGATGCCTGCATCGATCATGCGCAGGCCGGATACATCGGGCGCATAATATCCCATGGGTGCAAGCGCCGGGAAGAAAATGCCGATCACCATCGACAGAATCGCGGTGCTCACGAACAGCGCGATCAGTTCGAAGCAGCGATGACGACTGTCGGGAAACAGCGCGATCAGCACGAAAAAGGCCGCAGCATATTTCTCCAGCCCGGTATAGGTCATGTCCATCAGCAGCAGCAGGGGCGGATATTGATTCAGCCATTGCAGATAGCCCAGCCAGTCAAAGCCCAGCGCCGCATCCCATTGCGCCAGCAGCGCATCGGTCATGGGAAAGGGGATGGTCATGCTGAGATAGTTGAAAATCCGCAGCACCGGCCAGGCGAGCGCGCTGAACGCGATACCCCGGAACAGCGTGCACAACAGGGCATGGCTGCGCAGCCAGCCGGAACCCAGCATGGCAAGCCCCGCAACGCCAGCCGATCCCATGACATAGAGCCAGGACGATCCGGTCAGCTCCGCCCTGCCAAGTGCGAGAAACGCACCATCAATCAGCGCCAGCAGCCCGATCAGCTGCCATGGCCAGACCGGCCAGTCCTGCGCGCCAATGCTTGCCGGATAATCGTCCTTGGCACCTTCCGGCCGTTTTCCATGACCGGACAGAAATGCCGCAAAGGCACGATGGGCGATAAGGGAGAGCATCCCGGCGCTATCGCGCAATATGGTTAAGGTTGCTTAAACCCTGAGGCTGGATCAGTCGGCCTGTTGCGCCGGATCGCGCTCATCTTCGAGCAGCGCGATGATCAGCTTTTTCTGCGCCGCCCAGCTCTTCGATTTCGGCGCGATCAGCTCGACATGCCCTTCCGGGCCATGCACCATGGTTTCGACCGTCACGCCCTTTGCCGCCATGCGCGCCTTATAGGCATCGGCATAAGCGGGCGGCGCAACCGGATCGCGATCGGTGTTGAACAGATATTGCGCCGCGTCGCTGACCGGCATTTCAGGCGGCGACGTCTCGGCATATCGTCCGCCACCCATCAGGCCGGGGGCATCGGTGCCGCAGGGATGACCGGTCCGCTTCGTCCCCTCGCGCAGATCGGGAAGCCCGCCCTGGCTGATCGCGGCGTCCGGTCGGACCGGATTGTCGCCGCGGATATCCGATGTCTGCATCAGCTTGGGCCGCTGCGCCAGCCACAGCGCCAGATGCCCGCCCGCACTATGCCCGATGGTCACGATCCGGCGCGTCGAAAAGCCATAGTCCGGACCCTTTTCGAGGAACAGGTCGGCGGCCTGCCCGACATCATGATAGGTGCCGGGATAGCCGCCGCCCGGCCGGTCAACCCCGCGATATTCGATATTCCAGACGCCAATGCCGGACTTACGCAGGTCATCGGCAATGTAGTTCATGATGTCGCGCTCGGCGATGTCCGTCTGCCAGCAGCCGCCATGGATCATGATGACCGCGCGATGCGGCAACGGCCCTTGCGGCACCCAGATATCGACCAGCTGAAGCGGATCATCGCCATAGCGGATGGTGTGATCGGGGCCGGGACGCGGCTGGTTCAGCAGATCGGGCCATTGCATGATCGGCTGGGCCATCGGCGCTTCTCCCTTGCTGCCCCCGCTGCAGGCCACCGCCAGCAATGCAAGCAGGGCGATGCGCAAACCGGGACCGGTCCGGGTCATCCCGCGTTCGGCAGGTCGCGTGCCGGATCGAACGGATACCAGCCATCGGGACCGAGCAGTTCAAGCGGCTGATAGCGGGTCTTGTACTGCATGCGCGGCGCGGATTTTACCCAATAGCCGAGATAGACATAGGGCAGCCCCGCGCGGGAAGCGCGCAGGATATGATCCATGATGATGAAATTGCCAAGGCCGGTACGATCGGGATGTTCGGGATCGAAAAAACTGTAGATCATCGACAGGCCATCGCCCTGCTGATCGGTCAGGCAGGCGCCGACCAGCCGGCCCGGCGTTCCGGTTTCGGATGGCTCGCGATATTCGATGACATAGCTTTTGACAGGCGTCTGCTCGACCATGTCGGCATAGTCCATATCGTCCATCTCGGTCATGCCGCCGCCCGGATGACGCGCGCGCAGATAGCGCTGCAGCAGCGAATATTGCTCATTGGTCGACCAGGGACGGCAGGCCGAGACGATCAGGTCGTCATTGCGCTTGAGCAGCTTGCGCTGGGTGGAATTGGGGCGGAATTTGTCCGCCACCACGCGCACCGAAATGCACGCCTTGCAGTCGACACAGCTCGGCCGATAAGCGACATTCTGGCTGCGGCGAAAGCCGATACGGCCCAGCGCATCGTTCAGTTCGTCGGCATGCGGCCCGTTGAGCTCGGTAAACACCTTGCGCTCGCTCTTGCCGGGCAGATAGGGGCAAGGGCCGGGATTGGTGACGAAAAAACGCGGAAATCGTGCTGGTGCACTCACTGTACGACCGATCCTCCAAAGTGATTTCGCGCTGGATGGCTCGTCCGGAGCCCGAAAATCACGATACCCATTTTCAAGCGAAGCCTGACCGGCTTCGTGCCCTGCGGCTTGTTGAAGGCGATCATAACGCAAGACCGTGCGAGCGAAAGACCCTTAACCAATAAAGATAGTTAAACCGGCAAGCATGGCCGTAAAGAATGGCCGCACGGCAAGGACCGCGGACAGCATTGTTCCGCTTTGCAACAGCGGCAGCCGCAAATCTTCAGGCGAGCTCCACCTGGGTCACGTCATAGCCGTCCTTGCGCAGGGCCACGACCAGCCTTTCGAGCTGGGCACGGTCGCGCGCCTCGCACTCGATATCGGTAATCAGGCCCTTGGCGGGCAGGTTGGTGAACACCCGCTGATGATAGATTTCGATGATGTTGACATTGTGCAGGTCAAATTCGCGCATCACCTTGAACAGCGCGCCGGGCCGGTCCTGCAGCTGGATGCGCAGCCGCGCCAGCCGTCCGGACCGGGCAAGATCGCGCAGCAGCACGTTGGCGAGCAGCCGCGTATCGATATTGCCGCCGCACAGCACCACGCCGACCGTCTTTCCGGCAAAGCGTTCGGGATGGGCCAGCAACGCCGCGAGACCGGCCGCACCAGCGCCCTCAACAACGGTCTTTTCGATTTGCAGCAACAGGCTCACGGCGGTTTCAAGATGGGTTTCGCTCACCAGAACGATATCATCGGCCAGCTCGCGAACGATCTTCTGTGTGAAGGAGCCGGGCTGTTTGACGGCAATGCCCTCCGCCAGAGTATCGCCCTCGCAAGGCATGTCGAGCCCATTGAGCGTCGCATACATGGACGGATAAAGCTCCGCCTGCACACCCGTCAGGCCGATTTCAGGCTTGAGTGCGCGCGCCGCCGTGCCCATGCCGGAAAACAGGCCGCCGCCGCCAATAGGGATCACCAGATGGTCAATATCCGGCGCATCCTCCAGCATTTCAAGCGCAACCGTCCCCTGCCCCGCTGCGATCACCGGATCGTCAAAGGGGTGAACAAAGGTCAGCCCTTCCTTCGCCTCCAGCTCGCGTGCATGGGCATAGGCATCATCGAATCGCTCGCCGAACAGCACGACCTTGCCGCCCACCCGCTCGGTCTGCTGAATCTTGATGGTTGGCGTCGGGCCAGGCATCACAATGGTAACGGGTACGCCCATGCGGGTGCCGTGATAGGCCAGGCCCTGGGCGTGATTTCCCGCCGATGCCGCGATAACGCCCTTGTTGCGCGCCGCCGGGTCCATCCGGCTCAGAAAGTTCAGCGCGCCGCGTTCCTTATAGGCTGCGGTAAACTGAAGGTTTTCGAACTTCAGATAGACGGTCGCGCCGGTAATTTCCGAAAGCGTGCGGCTGAGCAAGGTCGGGGTACGGACAATCGCCTGCGCAATGGTTTCATGCGCTTCGCGAATGGACTGAAGGTCTAGCTGGGCGGTCATGCGCCGCCCCTAACGTATCTAGCGCGGATTGCAAACAGCCGTTAGGACGCATCCCATGGCAAGAATTGCATTTATCGGCATCGGGGTCATGGGCGGGCCAATGGCGCGTCACCTCGGCAATGCCGGACACGAACTCGCCCTCTATAACCGGACGGCGGCAAAATATGATGCGTGGCTGGCGGCCAACCCTGCCCTGGCGGCGCAGACACAGACCACTGCCTCCCCGGCGGAGGCCGCCGACGGTGCGGACGCCGTGATCAGCTGTGTTGGCGATGATGACGATCTGGCTCAGGCGATACTGGGCCGCGACGGCGCATTCACCACCCTCGCCAGGGATTCGCTGTTCATCGACCACACGACCGTGTCTGCGCGTATCGCCCGGCAGATATCGGTAGAGGGGAAATCAAAGCAGATATTGTGCCTTGATGCACCTGTGTCCGGAGGCCAGGCGGGCGCCGAAAACGGCGCGCTTTCCATCATGTGCGGCGGTACCTCGGCGGCGATGGAGGCAGCGCGACCGATTATATCGGCCTATGCCTCGCGCATCGTCCATGTCGGCGGACCGGGGGCAGGCCAGACCACCAAGATGGCCAACCAGATCTGCATAGCCGGGATATTGGGCGGCCTTTCCGAAGCGCTGCGCTTTGCCCAGGGCAGCCGTCTCGACATTGAAAAGGTGTTCGAGGCCATTTCCGGCGGCGCAGCGCAAAGCTGGCAGATGGATAATCGCTGGCATTCCATGGCGGAGGACCGGTTCGATTTCGGATTCGCCATAGACTGGATGCGCAAGGACCTTGGCCTCGCGCTTGATGAGGCCCGCGCCAATGGCTCCAGCCTGCCGGTCGCCGCGCTGATCGACCAATTCTATTCGGATGCGCAGAAAATGGGCTTTGGCCGTCTGGACACCAGCGCTCTGGTCAAGAGAATGCCACGCAAATGAACTTTGCAAAACAAGCCGCTCTAGCCTTGGCGATGGGCGCAATGGTCCTGCCCTCGCCCGCCCTAGCGGATGGACTGATCGACAATGTGAACGGCTTCACGCTCGACGAAAAGGGCAAGGTAAAGACCTTCACCGGACTGGTCATCGATGATGATGGCCGGGTGCTGAAACTGCTGCAAAGGCGCGACGAGCGTCCGGAAAAGCTCGACTATCGGCTCGATGGCGATGGCAAGACGCTGATGCCCGGCCTGATCGACGCACATGGACACGTCATGGCGCTCGGCTTTCAGGCACTCACTCTCGATCTCAGCAGCAGCAGCACGCTCGATGAGGCGCTGTCGCGTCTCGCCGCCTATGCCGCCGCCAATCCGCAGCGCCCGTGGATATTGGGCGGCGGCTGGAATCAGGAAAAATGGGGTCTGGGCCGCTTTCCGACCGCTGCCGAACTTGATGCGGTCGTGCCCGACCGCCCGGTCTGGCTCAGCAGGATCGACGGCCATGCCAGCTGGGCAAACAGCAAGGCAATGGAAATCGCCGGTATTGACAAGAACAGCAAGGACCCGGCGGGCGGACGCATCGAACGGGCCAATGGCGTGCCGAGCGGGGTGTTCGTGGACAGCGCCGCAGCACTTGTCGAAAAGTTCGTGCCCCAGCCGCGCGCCGTCGACCGTGATCTTGCCCTGATCGAGGCACAGGATATCCTGCTGTCCTTCGGCATCACCGCCATTGCCGATATGGGGACCAGCCTTGATGACTGGCAGGCCTTTCGCCGTGCCGGCGATGAAGGCCGCCTTTATGTGCGGATCATGTCCTATGCCGCCGGCGTCGATGAAATGGCCCGGATTGCGGGTCCCCGGCCTACACCCTGGCTTTATGAAGACCGGCTCCGGCTAAACGGGGTGAAGCTCTATCTCGACGGCGCTCTCGGCTCGCGCGGGGCGCGGCTGAAACTGCCCTATTCGGACATGCCCGGCCAGACCGGCCTGTCATTCCTCAGCGATACGCAGCTGCTCAACCTGATGAGCCGCGCGGCGATGGATGAATTCCAGGTTGCCGTCCATGCGATTGGCGATGCCGCCAATGCCCAGCTGCTCGATGCGATCGAGGAACTTTCGCGCGACTATGACGGTGATCGCCGCTGGCGCATCGAACATGCCCAGATCGTTGATCCGGCCGATATTCCGCGCCTTGCGGGCCATGGCATCATCGCATCGATGCAGCCCGTTCACCAGACATCTGACCGGCTGATGGCCGAAGCGCGCCTCGGGCCGGACCGGCTGGCCGGAGCCTATGCCTGGAAATCGATCCTTGATGCCGGTGGCCGCATTGCATTCGGATCTGACACTCCGGTTGAATCGGCCAATCCCTTTCCCGGGCTCGCTGCGGCAATGACCCGTGAGGACGAAAATGGCGAACCCTTTGGCGGGTGGCAGCCGCAGGAACGGCTTGGCCGGACCGAGGTCCTGGCAGGTTTTACCCGTGACGCCGCCTATGCCGGTTTTGCCGAGGACCGAATCGGCATGCTGTTGCCCGGCATGCGCGCGGATTTCATCCTGCTCGATGTCGATCCGACGCTTGCCTCGCCAGGCGATATTCGCGCCATCAAGGTCGTCGAAACCTGGGTCGGCGGCGTCAGGCGCTATCAGCGTTCGGGTGAAACGCCCCGGAATCCGTGACTTTCGGCAAGGCTGCAAATCACCGGCAGGCCGGATGCGCGTCCGTGCCCCATTTGCAACGCCTTGATGCGAATATGGGATTTTGTCCAATTCACTGTTGCGGCACCGGAATATTACGCTTAACAGGGGATCAGCAGAGCAGACTGCTGACAATGATTTTGTATTTGTAATGGGTTGCTTCGGGCCATTTTTCGCACTAATGGCTTGTTTGATTGCGAATCTACGGAGGCAAGAAATGAAAGTTCGGACATTCGCGGCTGCCATGGCTGCATTCGCCATGACCGCATCGCCTGTTCTCGCACAAGCAGCGAAGCAGGACGCGCAGACCGAAACCCAGGTGACCCGTGCGTCGGCATCCGAAAAGGAAGCTAACGAAGGTCGCGGTGGTTCCACCGGCATCATTCTTGCCATTCTCGCAGCGGCTGCCATTATCGGCGGCGTTGCAGTTGCCGCTGGCAACAAGGACGACTCGCCCGCCAGCCCCTGAGCTGACGGCAATCTGTCTTTCAAGAGACGGGGCCTTGCGCCCCGTTTTTTTGTGCCTGGCCTCGACCCTCCGGCCCGGCGAGCAATTAGGACCTCGCCCCCGCGCTGGCTTGCCGCCAGCAAATGTGCCGCGACAACATCGCGGAAAAACCGCCATGGCCAAGGCAATGGCTTCCTAACCGGCCAAAAGCTCCTATAAGGGTTGCAAAGTGCAATCCAATAAAGAGGAGAGGATGATGGCCAAGGCCTGGACGCTGAAATCACGCCCGGCAGGAATGCCGAACCATGAGAATTTCGAGCTGGTCGATCTGCCGGACGCACCGCTTGGCCCCAATCAGGTTCGGGTCGCCAATAGCTGGCTGTCGGTGGACCCCTATATGCGCGGACGCATGGTGGACCGCGAAAGCTATGTCCCGCCCTTTCAGATTGGCGAGCCCATGCAGGGCGGCGCTGTCGGTCGCATAATCGAGAGCAATCATCCCGATTATGCGGAAGGCGATCTTGTCCAGCACATGGCCGGATGGCGCGACGTCTCTGTTGCCGAACCCATGGCAATGCTGACCAAATTGCCCGAGACCGGCCTGCCCGATCATCTCTGGCTGTCCAACATGGGACTGACCGGCGCGACCGCCTGGTTCGGCCTGATGAAGGTCGCCAGTGCAAAGCCCGACGATGTCGTGTTCGTTTCCGCCGCTGCGGGTGCGGTCGGCTCCGCCGTTATCCAGATTGCCAAAGCCAAGGGCATGAAGGCCATCGGTTCGGCAGGCGGGCCGGAAAAATGCGCCTGGGTCCGCGAACTCGGTGCCGATGCCTGTATCGACTATAAAGCCGGACCAGTGCTGCCCCAGCTGCGCGAAGCAGCCCCCAATGGCATCAGCGTCTATTTCGACAATGTCGGCGGCGAGCATCTCGATGCCGCCCTGGCCTGTTCAGTGCCCTTTTCCCGCTATGCGATGTGCGGAATGATCGAGGTCTATAACGACTTTGAAAAGGGCGTGAGCCAGGAAATGCACCATCTGATGATGCTGGTCGGGCTGCGCATCAACATGCGCGGCTTCATCGTATCCGACTTTATGGCGGACTTCCCCGAATTCCATCAGGACATGGGCGCGATGATCGCCGCAGGTGCCGTCAAGTCCCGCGAAACAGTGATGGATGGGATTGAATCCATGCCCGATGCATTTCTGGGCCTGTTCTCCGGAAAGAACACCGGCAAGATGCTGGTGAAGGTCTGAATTTCCTGAAACCTAGGCAGCGTGGACAAATTCTGCATGAGCCAAGGTGGTCGGATGCGGGATGAATGGCGCGGAAATCTGCGCAATGCGGGGCATGTCCCCCGGATAAGCAGATTGACAAAGCCAGTCGCCCGCATCCGGCCATCCAAAGGACTTGGCCAAAAAGGGCCTGGGCATCGTCGCTCTCTCGTTAAATAGCACCACTATTCGCCTCATTCGCTTCTTGCCCAGACCCTTTTTGGTTCAAGCCTCGACCATGCGGAATTTGTCCACGCCGCCTAGGGCCGATCAAAAAAATTGCATCGGCCCGATTTTTTTCGGGAACAAAGCCGGAGGCGAAGGGTTATTCAGTTCAGATAGCAACTCCAAGCCCCCCTCCCTTGCTATCTGACACATATGAGCCCGGGCGTGCGATCCTCCCCCCTTCTCATCGCGCCCGGGCTTATTATTTTCCCGAGACGCAATTTTCCGAAACCCAGGACAGAATGGCAGCAGGATTATTCAGCCGCGCTGGCCGTCGGCTCTTCATCACCCGTCACTGCATCCGGCTGTCTGGCAGCGGCTTTCGCGGCCTTGCGGTCCGTGAACCACATGATGGCCAGCGATCCTTCGAACAGCACCAACAGCGGCAGCGCGAGCAGAATCTGCGAAATGATGTCGGGCGGGGTCAGCACCGCCGCGACCAGAAAGGTGATGACGATCATATAGCGGCGAAAGCCGACCAGCGTCTTGCGCTGGACCAGCCCCGCCCGGTTGAGCAACAACAGCAGAACCGGAAGCTGGAAACAGATGCCAAAAGCCAGCACGAACTGCATGACCAGCGAAAGATAATCGCCCATGGCTGGCAGCGCCTCCGCCTGCAGCCCGCCGGTTTCCCCTTCAAAGCCCAGAAAAAACTCAAATGCCAGCGGCATGACGACGAAATAGGCCAGCGATGCGCCTAGCGCGAACAGCACCGGCGTCGCGACGAGAAACGGCAGAAACGCCTTCTTCTCCCGCGCATAGAGGCCCGGCGCGACAAAGCCCCATAGCTGGTTGGCGATGATCGGAAAGGACACAAAAAAGGCCGCGAACAACGCCACCTTCATCTGCACGAAAAAGGCCTCGTAAAGCTTGGTATAGATCAGCTTGCCCTCGCCGCCGCCCTCGCCAAATGCGACGGTCAGCGGATGGACGAGGATCGCGAAAACCTTGTCGGCAAAATAAAAACAGATGCAGAATGCGATGAGCAGCGTCACGACACACCAGATGAGGCGCTGACGCAATTCAATGAGGTGATCGAGCAGCGGCGCCTTGCTGTCGTCAATCTCTCCGCGCGGATCGGCGCTCATGGTGCGCCATCCTTGCCCGGCTCCTGCATTTCCGCCGGTGGCGCAGCTTGTTCCGTCGCAACGACTTCAGGAGCCGCTGGCGGAGGCAGTGGCTGCATCGCATCGGCGCCCGGCTTGTTCGCCGGACTATCGCGCATGATGCGGGCATTGTCCGCCGCCCATTTGCGCTCCATTTCCTCCAGCTCCGCCTCGCGCACCATGGCATCGAACCCGGAACGCAGCTGGCGGCTCATGCTGCGCGCCTGGCCAACCCATCGCCCGACCATGCGCATGGCGTTGGGCAGCTCTTTCGGGCCGATCACGAAAATCGCCACGATCAGGCAGAGCAGCAGTTCGGGTGCACCAATGTCAAACATTGCAGGTCTTGGAGGCTGTGCGGCTGGGCGATCCCGTCACCGCACTATAATCAGTCAGCGGTCTTGCTGCTGTCCCGTTCCGGCACCGGATTGGCGCTGGAGGCCTCCAGCCGGCGGGCAGCCTGATCCTTGGCCTTGGCATCGTCATCGGAAATGCCTTGCTTGAAGCTGCGAATGCCCTTGCCAACATCGCCCATCATTTCGGAAATCCTGCCCCGCCCGAACAGCACCAGGACGAGCGCAGCGACGATCAGCAATTGCCAGATGCTCGGTTGCATAAATTGGTCTCCTTTGCCGCCATGATAGGCGCTTTCACACGCGCTTTCCAGCGATTAGTTTGGATCAATCGTCAACCGTCTCAAAATCATCCATTTCGCCGGCGTCGTGCGCGGCCAGATCTTCGTCATCCCCGGCATCACCATCGCCCGAAAAGTCGAATTGTTCCATGGCCAGATCGACCGGATCGAGCAGTCCGGCGGCGCGCAGATCATCAATACCGGGCAGGTCGCGGCGGCTCCCCAGCCCGAAATGGCTCAGAAAGTCGGCGGTGGTGGCATAGATTAGCGGACGCCCCGGCACCTCGCGACGCCCGGCGGGCCTGATCCAGCCCTCCTCCATCAGCACGTCCAGCGTGCCCTTGCTCACCTGCACCCCGCGAATCGCCTCGATCTCCGCTCGGCTCACCGGCTCATGATAGGCAATGATCGCCAGAGTCTCGGTGGCGGCGCGCGACAATTTGCGCAGCTGTTCGGTCTCCCTTCGCAACAGGTGCGACAAGTCCGATGCCGTCTGGAAATGCCAGCGTCCGCCGCGCTTCACCAGCTCGATGCCACGCCCGTCATAATCCGCCTGCAGCGTCTGCAGCGCAGCACCCACATCGCAATCCTCGCCGACATGGCGCCGTATCTCCTCGGCGCTCATCGGCGCTTCCGATGCGAACAGCGTTGCCTCCACGGCGCGGACAATCGGGTCGATTTGACTCATCGGGCAGCCTTTAGCAGCAAGGGGGCAAAGGGTTCATCCTGTTCCATATCCACCTTGCCCTGCCGTGCCAGCTCCAGCACGGCGAGAAAAGTCGATGCGGTGGCGGAGCGTCGCAAATCATCGGGCGCGCCTTGCGGCAAAAACGCCTCCAGCCTGGTCCAGTCCAGTGCAGTTCCCAGCATCATGGAGAGCCGGTTCAGCGCATCCTCCAGCGTCATGACACGGCGCGATTTCACCATGTGCACGCTGGGCGCATTGCGCGTCTGCACCCGGCCATAGCCGCGCAACAATTCATAAAGGCTGCATTCGAAGCGGGTTCGCCGCACGACACGCAGCCCGGCCGGCTGTCCATAGGCAAAGACATCCCGGCCGATACGGTCCCGCGCCATCAGCCGCGCCGCCGATTCGCGCATCGCGCCCAGCCGCTGCAGCCGCAATTGCAGCCGCATCGCCAGCTCCTCGGGCGAGGGATCGATTTCCGGATCGCCGGGCAGCAGCAGCGCCGATTTGAGATAGGCCAGCCATGCCGCCATCACCAGATAGTCCGCCGCCAGCTCCAGCTTCAGCTCACGGGCATCCTCCACAAAAGCGAGATATTGCTCGACAAGCTGCAGGATGGAAATATGCCGCAGATCGACCTTCTGGCGACGGGCAAGGTCCAACAACAGGTCCAGCGGCCCTTCCCAGCCCTCAATATCGATAAGCAGCGCCTCGGCACGGGCAGTCTCTGGCGGCACATCTTCCTGAAAGAAGATATAGCCCTGCTCATCACCGGCAGGAGGGTCGATCAGGTCGCTCATGCCAGCGCCAGCAGCGCGTCGCGCTTCGCGATCAGTTCGGCCTGACGCGACACATCGGGCTGCACGCCAATAGCGGCACAGACCCGATCCAGCCGTGCGCGGGTTTCGGCCCGCATCGGCGGCAAGCACCCGGCAATGCCGATCATCTCATCCATCCGCGCCCAGCAGTTGAGCGCAATATCGCAGCCTGCTGCAATCGCATCATGCGCGCGCGACGGCACATCGCCCTGCAACGCCTTCATGTCGAGATCGTCCGACAGCAGCAGGCCGTCAAAACCGATCCGTTCGCGGATAATCGACTGGATGACATGAGCGGAATGCGTCGCGCATTTCTCGCTATCCCATGCCTCAAACAGGATGTGGCCGGTCATGCCGATCGGCGCATCAGACAATGCCCTGAACGGTGCGAGATCACTTTCCAGTTCGGCATCGCTCGCCGAAACGCGCGGCAGCTCCATATGGCTGTCGACACGGGCGCGACCATGGCCCGGCATATGCTTGATCGTGCCCAGCACGCCGCCCCTCGCCAGCCCGTCCAGAACTGCGCGACCCAACGCCGCGACGCGCAGCGGCTCGCTGCCCAAGGCGCGATCGCCGATGGCGTTGGTGCCATCGGGCTGGCGCACATCGAGGAGAGGCAGGCAATCGACGGTTATTCCCACTTCGGCGAGATCGAGCGCCAGCGCCTCCGCATTGGCGCGCGCCGCCTCAATCGCGCTTGCCGGGGCGACGTCATAAAGCCGGTCAAATTCACCGCCAGCGGGAAAGGCCAGCCATTCGGGCGGCTTCATGCGCGAAACGCGTCCGCCCTCCTGATCGATGAGGATCGGCAGATCATTGCGGCCATGCAGGTCGCGCAGGCTATCGGTCAGGGCGCGAAGCTGGGCACGGTCCGCAATATTGCGCCCGAACAGGATATAGCCCGCCGGATCGCTATCGCGGAAAAACGCGCGCTCATCATCCGTCAGCACCAGCCCGGACAGCCCGAATATCGCAGAAATCATCGCTTTTCGTCCAACATCAGCCAAGCAATGTTGGGCAAGCAGGGAACCCCGTCAACGGATGACGAGGCAGTTTTCCCCCGCTTTTTTGAGCCTGTCGCACACCACATTCGCAGCATTGGCATTGGGCGCCACCGCGCTCAGGCGATAGACGGTGCCGCCATCGACCTGGGCCTGCGTCACTTTCTTGGAAAGGCCGCCAACATAGTCAAAGCGCCGCGCCATATCGGTCCAGCCCGAATTGGCCGCCGCCTCGGTGCTGAACGCGCCAAGCTGAACCAGCACGCTGCCTTCGGCAACCGGTGCGCTGCCGCTTCCGGCCAGCTGGCCTTCGGTCTTCTGTCCCTCGCTCGCGGCGAAGCTGGCATCACCGGTACCTTCGACCTCAGTCGCCTGGGCATCTTCGGGCGCGACCTTGTAATCACCATCGGGCGCGGCAATCGTGCTGCCGTCACCTTCGGCCATGCCATTGCGGTTCTGAAGCCAGTAAATGCCGCCAACGATCAGCGCCAGCGCGAGCAATCCCAGCAGAATAAAGCCCAGCACCCGCCCGGTGCTCGATTCATCCTCGCCATAATCCTCGGCAGATTCCAGCCAGGGCAGACGCTCTTCCTCTTCCAGGCCCAATTCCTGCTCGACCTGGGGCTCATTCGCCTCGATCTCGCCATCGCCCGGCAGATTATTGTCGGTCTCGTTCATCGCCTCATCCCGTCCATCGTCACCCTGAAAGCCCGGCAAAACGACCGTTCACCGGAGCGAAGATTACATGGTCATCGCGGCGGTAACGGCCATAATTCCAAGCCCGTTGGCGATAGTCTGCCCGATATTCTTGGCTAAGAAAAGCCTGCCGGAACTGGTTTCCGGTTCGTTAACCATCATGATCCGCTTGTCAGGCCGGTCATTGCCCAGATTAAAAAATGCGTGAAAGGCCGCTGCCAGGTCGCCCAGATAGAATGCGACTCGGTGCGGCTCGCGATTCAGCGCCGCCGATTCGATGATTCGCGGGAATTGCGCCGCCATGGCGATCAGCGCGATCTCCTCATCCCCCAGCCGGTCCAGATGCTCGGCAGATGGCTCCAGATTCTCGGCGGCCGCCTTGCGCAAGATCGACTGGATCCGGGCATGGGCATATTGGACGTAAAAGACGGGGTTGTCCTTGCTGGCCTCGACCACTTTTTCGAAGTCAAACTCCATCTGGGCATCGGCCTTGCGGGTCAGCATGGTGAACCGCACCACATCCTTGCCGACCTCGTCGACGACATCAGCCAGCGTCACGAAGGTGCCCGACCGCTTTGACATCTTGACCGGTTCGCCGCCGCGCATCAGCTTCACCATCTGCACCAGCTTGACGTCGAACTTGGCCTTGCCGTCAGTCAGGGCAGCAACAGCGGCCTTGATCCGCTTGACGGTGCCGGCATGGTCCGCCCCCCAGATGTCGATCAGCTCATCGGCACTTTCGGATTTCTCGAAATGATAGGCGAGGTCAGCGCCAAAATAGGTCCAGCTGCCGTCCGACTTTCTGATCGGGCGGTCCTGATCGTCGCCGAAACGGGTCGACCGGAACAGCGGCAGCTCGACCGGTTCCCAGTCCTCTGGCGTCTTGCCCTTGGGCGCCTCCAGCAGGCCATCATAGACCAGATCGCGTGCGCGCAGCAGCGCCTCCGCCGCATCGGGCTTGCCATCGCGATGCAGCTCCGCCTCGGACGAGAACTTGTCGTGATAAATCCCCAGCAGCGCCAGATCCTTGCGGATCATCGCCATCATGTCCTTGACCGCTTCGGCGCGGAACAGCGCCAGCCACTCCGTCTCTGGCAGCCTCACCCAGGCATCGCCATGCTCTTCGGCCAGCCGCTTGCCGACCGGGACAAGATAATCGCCGGGATAAAGCCCCTCGGGAATCTCGCCAATGTCTTCGCCCAGAGCCTCGCGATAGCGCAGATGCGCCGAACGGGCGAGCACATCGACCTGGCCGCCAGCGTCGTTGATGTAATATTCGCGGATAACCTTGTGCCCGGCGAACTCAAGCAGGCTGGCCAGCGCATCGCCGACCACTGCACCGCGACAATGGCCCATATGCATCGGCCCGGTCGGATTGGCTGAGACATATTCGACATTGACGGTCTTGCCCCGGCCCATGTCCGAACGGCCATAATCCTTGCCCAGCGCCTCTATCTCACGCAATTCATCGAGCCATACGCCACGGTCCAGTCGCAGGTTCAGGAAACCCGGCCCTGCAATCTCGACCGTCTCCACGCTGTCCAGCCGCTGCAATTCAGTGGCAATCGCTTCGGCCAGCATGCGCGGATTGGTGCCCGCCGGTTTGGCCAGCACCATCGCGGCGTTTGTCGCCATGTCGCCATGGGCGGGATCGCGCGGCGGCTCCACCGTCACGGCAGTGCGGGAGAGGCCTGCAGGCAAGGTTCCGGCCGCCTCCAATGCGTCGAGCGCACTGTCAACATGGTCGGCAAAACGGGTATAAAGCGTCACGGGGAACAATCCTGAATTGATGACGACCGCCCGGCGCTGTGTTGCAAGCGGCCCGGCGGCGCTAAATGGATGGGTCGGCGATCCGCGCCGGGATCGCACCGGTTTTCACACTAGGCCGTGAACTCATAAAGAGTTCAGGGCGGCGCGAAAATATCGCGTCGCCCATCATCGGGTCGCGTTATATTGCAACTGCTCTCCGGTGAGCTGAAAACCGATCAGCAGTTCAAAGCTGGTGCGCAGCAGCGCCGCCTTTACATCGGGTTCCGCCAGCGGGTCTATGGCTGCATCGGCGCTGCCGCTGCGACGCTTGCGGGTGATGCGTTCCTGGATGTCGGCAGGCAGCGTCGCCGCCGACTTGTCGACATAGCCGGCAGCAGTGCCGCTGCCCTGCGCGCGATAGGCGCCATCGGGGAAGTTGATAGTAACCGCGCCGACGCGCTTGGCGATCACCGAGGTTCCGCCGCGCACGACGGTCGAGAAATAGGGCAATGTCACAGTCCGCGCGCCGCGATTGTCATTGCGCCGCGCCAGCACGTCAAAAGTGGCGCTGGTATAGATTTGCTGCCCGGTCTCGTCGCAGGTGCTGCGCACATTGGTGATGTTGGCGACCACGTCGATGGCGGCTGCATCACGGCTGCTCGGCGGATTGAAGATGGTCACATCGCCGGTATCCTGCGGTATGGCAACATCGGGACAGGCGGACAGGGTCGAATTGACGCCAACGCCCCCGGCGTCGAGCACCTCGCGATTCTTCACACATCCGCTCAACAGGATCAGCGACAGGCCGGCAACAGCCAAGGCAGATTTTCTAATCGTCATATCGGGGCAAATTTCCTCTGGTCGCACCGTTCCACCGCTCCTTATCGGCCTGCCATGGCAAGCGCAATGGCTGTGAATAGGGTTTCCACCGGCGCGCTTTTCTCCTTATAGGGCACGGCATAGGAATTGCCAGATGAACAAGCCCGAAACGAACCTCAAGGCGGACCGCCGCCATCTCCAGATTCTCATCGCCTCGCCGCGCGGTTTTTGCGCGGGCGTGGACAGGGCCATTGATATTGTCGAGCTGGCGCTGAAAAAATATGGCGCGCCGGTCTATGTCCGCCATGAGATCGTCCACAACCGCTTCGTTGTCGACAATCTGAAGGCCAAGGGCGCGATTTTCGTGGAAGAGCTGGACGAGGTGCCGGACGATGTGCCCGTGGTGTTCTCCGCCCATGGCGTGCCCAAGGCCGTTCCGCACAAGGCCGCCGAACGCGGGCTCAACTATCTCGATGCCACCTGCCCCCTGGTGTCAAAGGTCCACCGCCAGGCCGAGCGCCAGGTAGAGGCCGGCCGACATATCCTGTTCATCGGCCATCGCGGACATCCCGAGGTAATCGGCACATTCGGCCAGGTCGAGCCGGGACATATGACGCTGGTCGAGACGGTCGAGGACGTCGCGGCGCTCCGCCCGGAGGATGAAAGGCGCCTCGCCTTCCTGACCCAGACCACCCTTTCGGTCGATGACACAGCGGAGATTGTCGCAACGCTCAAGGCCCGCTTCCCGGCGATCATCGGTCCCAAGGCCGAGGATATCTGCTACGCCACATCGAACCGGCAGAATGCCGTCAAGCAGATTGCCGACAGCTGCGACAAGATGCTGGTGATTGGCGCGCCCAACAGCTCCAACTCGCTGCGCCTTGTCGAAGTAGCCGAACGGCAGGGCACACCGGCATTGCTGATCCAGCGTGCCAGCGAAATCGATATCGCCTGGCTGGAAGGCGTCGACATATTGGGGCTCTCCGCCGGGGCATCGGCCCCTGAAGTGCTGGTGCGCGAAGTGATCGACTATCTCGGCCAGCATTTCTCGGTCGATGAGCAAAAGGTACGCACCGTGACCGAGCGGATTACCTTCAAGCTGCCACGCAGCCTGGCCGATGTGGTCGCTGACAAGGACAGTGCCGCCTGATGGCAGTCTATACGCAGGTCAGCGCCGAAGATCTGGAGCATTTCCTCGCCGGTTATGACGTCGGCGTGCTGCGCAGCTTCAAGGGCATTGCCGAGGGGGTTGAGAACAGCAATTTCCTCGTCGAGACGGATCGGGCGCGCTTCATCCTCACCCTTTATGAAAAGCGCGTCGATACAGCCGATCTGCCCTTTTTCATGGCATTGCTCGATCATCTCGCGACTCGCGGATGCCGGGTGCCGCCCGCCATTGCCGATCGCAAGGGCGTCCAGATCCGGGAACTGGGCGGCAAGGCCGCATGCCTTATCGAATTTCTCGACGGCTTTTCGGTCAGCCATCCCAGTCCGGCCAAGGCGACGGCGACCGGTGCGGCGCTGGGTGCTATGCACAATGCTGCCGCCGATTTCACCCTGGAGCGGCCCAATTCCATGGGTCCCGATGCCTGGCACGATCTTGCCGCGAAATGTGCCGGGTCATGGGACCGGATCGATCCGGCGCTGGAACGGCTGGTCGGCGAAGAACTCGCCTATCTCGATACGCACTGGCCGAATGACCTGCCCCGGTCGGTCATCCATGCCGATCTGTTCCCTGACAATGTGTTGATGATCGGCGACGAAGTGACCGGGCTCATCGATTTCTATTTCTCCTGCACCGATATCCGCGCCTATGATCTTGCCGTGACCCATAGCGCATGGTGCTTTTCGGGCGACGGCAAGCAGTTCGACAAGCATGTCTCCGTTGCGCTGCTCGCCGGTTATCGCAGCCAGGTCGCGCTCAGCGAGGCGGAGATAGCAGCACTGCCCATATTGGCGCGCGGCGGCGCGCTGCGCTTCACGCTCAGCCGGGCGTATGACTGGATCAATACCCCTGCCGATGCAATGGTGTCCCGCAAGGACCCTGCGGCCTTTACCCGCCGCCTCGCCTTTTATCGGGAGCATGGCAGTGCCGCGATGTTTGCGGCGGCCAGCACATGAAAAAGGTCGAGATATTCACCGACGGCGCATGCAAGGGCAATCCCGGCCCCGGCGGCTGGGGCGCGATCATCCGCTATGGCCAGCATGAAAAGGAACTGGCCGGCAGCGAGAAGAACACCACCAACAACCGCATGGAGCTGATGGCGGCGATCCGCGCGCTGGAAGCCCTGAAAGAACCCTGTCGCATCACCCTGTCGACCGACAGCAGCTATGTCAGCGACGGCATCACCAAATGGATCAAGGGGTGGGAACGCAATGGCTGGAAAACGGCTGCCAAGAAGCCGGTAGCCAATGCCGATCTGTGGCAGCGCCTGGTTGCCGCCGCCGCGCCGCACTGGATCGACTGGCAATGGGTAAAGGGCCATGCCGGGCATGCCGAGAATGAGCGCGCCGACAAGCTGGCCAGCGAAGCCGCCATCGCCCAGCCCGGCGGATAGGGGCTACGCCCGAATTTTGCGCCATCCCGGAATATGCCGGAATTGCGCAATTCAATGAAAATCAGCTATTGTCCTCGACCGGCGCGTCGGGACCATTTTTCTTGATGGAATCGATGGCATTCTGGGCGGATGATTTGCTCGAATAACCTTCGGTCGAGAACATCACTTCGCTGTTATATTTGAAACGCACGCGGAACTCGCCCGCCTTGTCCTTGTAGATCTCAAACTTGTGGGCCACGCGGCTCCTCCTTCGACTCGCATTGAAAACAGCATCCTATTGCTATGGCAAATAAGTGCGATTGGCCAGCGGGTTGGGACGCACAGGTTCAGCCAAAGCGGCAAGGATCATATTTGCGCATTTCGATCCCGGCGATCATCTCCGATGGCGACTGGCCCGTGATGATCGATCCGGCCATGCTCGCGGCGGCGGGCGCGGTCTGGATGCCAAAACCACCCTGCCCGGCGAACCAGAAGAAACGGTCAGACTGTGGCGCGAACCCGATGACCGGCAACCGGTCCGGTGCGAATGATCGCAGCCCCGCCCAGCGACGCTCCACAGCTTCGATCCGCCAGTCGACGACCTCGCCGAACCGTTCGATTGCCAGGGCGATATCGATCTCTTCCGGTGCGCTGTCACAGGGCGGACTGGGAATCTCGTCATGCGGGCTCAGCCACAAGCGCCCGGCCTCAGGCTTGAAATAATAGTCGCCACCAATCCCGAGCGTTAGGGGCAGGTCCGGCGCAGGGGCTGGATCGGTGCGCAGTTGCACGATGGTGCGGCGGAAGGGACGAATGCCAACGGGATCGATCCCGGCAATGCCGGCAACCTCATCAGCCCAGGCCCCGGCAGCATTGGCCAGCAATCCCGCCGATACCTGTTGCGAACCAATTGTCAGCTGCCATCCCCCGGAAATGCTGCGGGCGGCGGTCAGCGGCGCTCTCAGCGCCAGCGTTACCCCGGCACGCCGTGCCGATGCCAGCCAGGCATTGTGCAGCCCGCCAACATCGATGTCTTGGCAATCCGGCTCATAGACAGCGCTGACAATATCGCTGGAAACGCCGGGAACTTTCGCCTCGATCGCCTCGCGGTCCCAGCGCTCCATCCGCACCCCGCTGCCCGCAAACATGTCGACCAGGACCTGCAGCGCATCGCGCTGGTCCGCCCGCGCCAGGGTGAGCGCGCCGCGCGGTGCCAGAAAGGACCGGTCGGAAATATCGGATGGCGGGCGAAGCAGCCATGGCCCCGACGCCGTGGTCAGCGGCTGGACATCCGGCCCGCCATAGCTTTCTGCCCAGAATGCGGCTGACCGGCCGGTGGCATGATAGCCGGGCTGGTCCTCCGCCTCTACCAGCAGCACGCGCATATGCGGCGCCAGCTCGGCGGCAAGGCTCGCCCCGGCGATACCGGCACCGATGATCGCAACATCATAATCGAGCATCAGCGATGCGCCTTGCGCTCCAGAAAATCATCGATCAGCCGCAACACCTCATCGCGGACCGGATCGGCTTCGCGCAGGATTTCGTGGGCGCATTCCTTGCCATAGGTCTTGAGTTCTGCGCCGGGGATACGTTCGGCCGCCTCCGCGATCGCGCCATAGCGCACCAGCTGGTCAGCCGTCGTGCCGATCAGCAGGACCGGACAATCAATCCCCTCATAGCGTCCCGGCGCGCTGTTATACTGCGCCGATGCAAACGCCCGCTCCACCCAGGTCCAGCTGCCCGGTCCCATGACCAGCTCGGGACGCTGCGCCCACCATTGCAGCTCGTCCTCATAGCGATCCGAATCATGGGTCAGCAGCTTTTGCCGGATGCGCAGCGGCGATGCGGGCTTTTCGCTCACCTTCCAGGCGGGTCGCAGCGGATCACCCAGCTTCATCATCAGCCGGGCGATTTTCTGCCCGAAGGACAGCGGCAGTCCGTAATTGTGCAGCCCCAGCATCGGCGCGCTCAGCACGGCAGCTACCGGATCGATGACTTTGTCGATCAGCGCGCGAACCAGCAAATGCCCGCCCATACTGTGCCCGATCACGACATGCGGACCGGGGTTTTCGGCTTTCCAGCGCTCCCAGAAAAACGCGATATCGCCGATCCAGGTCGAAAAATCATCGATATGGCCGACATATTGATTGGGCGTCAGCCGCCCCGATCCGCCCTGCCCGCGCCAGTCGGACGAGGTGACATTCCACCCCTGGGCATGGAAATGAACCAGGGTTTCGAGATATTTCTCATAAATATCGCCCCGGCCCGGCATGAACAGCAGTGACCCGCGCGCATCATCGCCCGCTTTCAGATCGATACGGCGAATGGGCCAGCCGTCAGGGGCATGCCATTGGCTTTCCACGGCTCCATCGGGTATCGCCCGACGGTCGATGGTTACTTTTTGGTAAGTCATTCGGCCTAGATATTCCCCCATGTACGGAGATTTGCTTGTCTACGGGCTGGCAGGGGGATTGGCAATTGCACTGTTGCATGCTGCCTATACCGACCTGAAACGCCGCGAGATCGAAAACTGGCTGTGCGCCGGTATCGCCCTTGCTGCGCCGCTCTTCTGGTGGGCCAGCGGGCTTTCGCCCTGGCCGGACATGGCAATCCAGCTGGGCGTCGGCCTGGCTACCTTTGGCCTGTTTGCAATCTTCTTCGCCATGGGGGCGATGGGCGGCGGCGATGTGAAGCTGCTCGCCGCGATCGCACTCTGGCTGCCCTGGCAGGTTCTGGTCGTGCTGATCGTCATCATGTCGATCCTGGGCGGCCTGCTGACCCTGGTCATGGCCATCGAGCACCGCATACGCCGCAGAAAAGGCCAGCTGGAGGTTCCCTATGGGGTGGCCATCGCGCTGGCCGGGCTGTGGGTGCTTGGAGAACGATATCTTAACCATTTTATATAAAAAGCTGAACATTCCATCTCTTATTGGGGGCTGTCACAGTCATGGATAGAAGGAAGATCATACTGCTGGTGGGCGCGCTTGTAATCGCGCTGGGCACGGCATTTATGGCGCGCAGCCTGTTTACCGGCTCTTCCACACCGCAGCTGGAAGCAGCGCCAATCGAGGCCAAGACCGACGGTCCAAAGGTGCTTGTCGCCAATCGTTCGCTGCCGGTCGGAACCATCATCACGCCTGACAGCATCAGCTTTCAGCCTTGGCCGAGCGAACTGGTAGAAAACGCCTATTTCCTTGAGGAAACGGCCCAGATTGACAGTCTGCTTGGTACTGTTGTCCGCCACGCCGTGACCGCTGGCCAGCCCGTCACACAGGGTTCGCTGGTGAAGCCCGGCGATCGCGGCTTCCTCGCCGCAGCGCTCGGGCCGGGCATGCGCGCTGTCACCGTTCCGGTATCGGCACGCACCGGCGTTGCCGGTTTCGTGTTTCCCGGTGACCGAATCGATCTGGTGCTGACCCAGTCGGTGAATGGCGAGGGTCCGGACCTCAAGACATCCGAAACGATCATCCGCAATCTGCGCGTGCTGGCCACTGACCAGCGCGTCAACGCGGAAAATGCAGAAGGCAATGCCGTTGTCCGCACCTTCAGCACCGTGACCGTCGAGGCCACGCCCAAGATCGCCGAGAAAATTGCCGTGGCCCAGACCATCGGCACGCTCAGCCTCTCGCTGCGCTCCATCGCCGATAATGAGGCGGAGCTGGAGCGGGCCATCGCCGCAGGCGAAATCAAGGTGCCCGAGGGCGAAGACACCAAGGCCGAGAGCAAGTTCCTGGCCACGCTGGCGACCCGCCCCATCGATACGGACACGACCTATGTGACCGGGGGCGATGTTTCGCGCTTTCAGCGTCGCACGGTTCCGCCGCAGAGCAGCGGCAACAGCAATTCCGGTGGCGGCAATGTCGCTGCCAGCGGACCAGTGAGTAACGCCATGGGCGTAACGGAGGTCCATACCGGACCTGTGGTGCGGGTCGCACGGGGAAATAATGTGACCGCCGTACCGGTTGGAAGGAAATAACCATGGGCTTTTCGAAGACATTTGGGGGCAAGCTTCTGGGCGGTGCGATGGCGGCGGGGGCCGTCATTGCCACCGCAACGCTTGGTGGCTTCAGCGCGGCACCGGTTGCCGCACAATCGACAACGTCTCCGCAGACGACACTGGTTCTGTCCATCGGGCGCGGCCAGCTGGTCAGCCTGCCGGGCAAGATGACCGATATCTTCATTGCCGATGACGACATCGCCGATGTGCAGGTGAAATCGGCAAACCAGCTCTATGTGTTTGGCAAGGCGGGTGGCGAAACCACCCTTTACGCCAGCAACTCGGCGGGTCAGGTGATCTATTCGGCCACCGTCCGGGTCGGTTCGAACATCGATTCGATTGACCAGATGCTGACGCTGGCGATGCCCGATGCCAAGATCCGCATCAACACGCTGAACGGCGTTGTCCTGCTGACCGGCACGGTCGGTGCTCCCGAAGAGAGCGCCGAGGCCGAGCGGCTTGTCCAGGCATTTGTCGGCGAGGGTACGCAGGTGATCAGTCGCCTTCAGACCGCGACGCCGCTGCAGGTCAATCTGCAGGTCCGCATTGCCGAGGTCAGCCGCTCGCTGGTCAAGGAAATCGGCTCCAACCTGCTGACCCGCGACCAGTCGGGCGGTTTCCTGTTCGGCGTCGGCCGCACGGGCCGCGACTTTGCCTCAATCTCCAGCGCGCCCGGCCTCAATGCCGGCCAGATCGCTGCCCTGCCGCGGCTTGACCCGTCGGCATCGCTCGGCCTTCCCGCCGGGACCATTGGCCTGACCCCGTTCGATCCCTCGACCGGGCAGTTCGTCTATAATGTCGGCGGCCAGACCATTTACGATTTCAAGATCCCGACCGACGGCACGACTGCGGTTCAGGCTGCAGGCCGCCTGTTCGGGCTGGACGTTGCCGCCGCATTCGACCTTGCCGAGGAAGTCGGCCTGGTCACCACCCTGTCGCAACCCAATCTGACGACGCTTTCGGGCGAGACTGCGGATTTTCTGGCAGGCGGCGAATTCCCGATCCCGATCAATCAGGGCCTTGGCACCACCACCATCGAATATCGCAAATTTGGTGTCAGCCTGGCCTATACGCCAACCGTGCTCGCCAATGGCCGCATCTCGATGCGGGTAAGGCCCGAAGTGTCCGACATTTCGTCGGCAGGTTCGGTCACGCTCAACGGTTTCCAGATTCCTGCGCTCACCGTGCGCCGCGCCGAAACCACCGTAGAACTCGGCTCCGGCCAGAGCTTCATGATCGCCGGCCTGCTGAGCAACAATTCGCAGAACATCATCGACAAGGCACCCGGCCTTGGCGACGTGCCGATCCTGGGCAATCTGTTCAAGTCGAGCAACTATCGCAAGGGCGAGACCGAACTGGTCATTGTGGTGACGCCATATCTGGTGAAGCCGGTCAATGCCAACGACATCAAGCTGCCGACCGACGGTTTCCAGACCGCCAATGATGCCCAGCGGCTTCTCCTCAACCAGGAGAGCGACGGGATTTCAGGCGGCGACCGGCCCAAGCCGAGCGTAGCCGAACCCGCCGACACAAATCCGGAAATCGGATCGGCCCCGGCCCTGCCCGCTCCGGCCAGCAGCAAGCAGCGGCCCCAGCAGGCCGCAACCAACCCCAAGGGTGCAAAGGTCGCTGATGCGTCCGCCGCCCCCGGTTTCTCGTTTGAATGACGCCCGCACGGCCGAGGAGACAAGACATGCGCAAATCCACTGCATTGATCGCCATCGCCGCCGCATTCAGCGTCACGGCATGCGGCAACATGGCCCAGAACCGGTCGCTGAACTCGGTGCATCAGCCGGTCGTGACCCGCACCAATTACGCGCTCGACCTCAACACCTTTGGCGGTGCGCTCACCACCAATGAGATGCAGCGCCTGGCCGACTGGTTCGACGCGATGGACCTTGGCTATGGTGACCGGGTCGCCATCGACAATCCTTCGGGCAATGACGCGGCGATGACCGCCATGGTGGAGGCGGTCGCCTCTCGCCACGGGGTTGCCGTATCCGATTATGCCCCGATCACCGTCGGCGGTATCCGGCCCGGCACGGTCCGCGTGGTCGTTACCCGCTCGACCGCTTCGGTTCCCGGCTGTCCCGACTGGGCATCCAGCTCGGAAACCAATTTCAACAACGGCACCAGCAGCAATTTCGGATGCGCCATGAACGGCAATCTGGCCGCCATGGTCGCCAATCCGGAAGACCTGGTTCGCGGCCAGCCCGGCAGCGACACCGTTGATGCCAGCGGATCGAACAAGGCGATCAAGACCTATCGCGAGGCCGAACCCACCGGGACACAGGGCCTCAAGCAAAACTCAACCCAGTCATCGGGAGGTGGCCAGTGAACGCACCCTGGAAACCCGGCACAGCTGGCACGCGCGATCCCTTTGCAGGATTTATCTGCGAGGATGCGACGCTTGACATCCTGCGCAACGTAGCCGTCGAACTCGGCTGGCCGCCCGAAAAATGCAACAAGGGTGGCCTGCGCAATGCTGTGCAGTCGCTCTCCATCACCGCCAGCCCGAATATCCTGCTGGTCGACCTCAGCGAATCGGGTGATCCGCTGAACGATATCAATGCACTTGCCGAGGTTTGCGAACCCGGCACGGTGGTCATCGCGCTCGGCCAGGTCAATGATGTCCGCCTCTATCGCGACCTGATCGCCAGCGGCCTGCAGGATTATCTGCTGAAACCGGTCGGCCCCGATCAGCTGCGCGATGCGCTGATGCAGGCCCAGGCCGTGTTCAACGCGCCCAAGGCCAATGACGGCGCAGCCGAGCATGTGCATATGAGCACGATGGTGATCGGCACGCGCGGCGGCGTTGGTGCGTCGACCATCGCCACCTCGCTTGCCTGGCATTTCAGCAAGTCGGTGAACCGCATGACCGCGCTGCTGGACCTTGATGTCCATTTCGGCACCGGTGCGCTGACCATGGATCTGGAACCGGGCCGCGGCCTGACCGATGCCATCGACAACCCCAGCCGCATCGACGGACTGTTCATCGAACGCGCGATGATCAAGGCCAATGAAAAGCTGTCGATCCTCTCGGCGGAAGCCCCGATCAGCTCTCCGCTGATGACCGACGGTTCGGCCTTCTTCCAGCTTCAGGAGGAATTCCGCCAGGCGTTTGAATGCACCGTAGTCGATATGCCGCGCGGCATGCTGATCGACTATCCGCATCTGGTGTCGGACGCGAATATCGCAGTGCTGGTTACCGAACTGACGCTGGCTTCGGCACGCGATGCGATCCGCATCCTGTCCTGGCTCAAGTCTAACGCACCCCAGGCGCGCGTCCTGACCGTCGCCAACAAGGTTCAGCCCAATTCGCTGGAGATCAGCCGGGCCGACTTCGAGGCTTCGATCGAGCGCAAGCTTGACTTCATTATCCCCGCCGATCCCAAGATCGCCGCCAATGCCGCCAAGCTGGGCCAGCCTTTCATCGAAGCTGGCAAATCGAGCAAGGCCGGTGCGGTGCTGAAATCGCTGGCCGACCAGTGCATCGGCATCAGCGAAAGCGGAAGCGAAGCCGAGGATGACAAGGGCGGCGCCAAGAAATCGCTGCTCGGCAAGTTCGGCGACTTCAAATCACTGCTGCCCAGCAAGCCTGCCAAGACTGACTGACCCGGTGCACGGGGGGCCCTGCTCCCCCATGCACCAAGACCCGGATCGACCTGATGAGTATTATGCAAACCCTGCTATTGGCCCTTGGAATCACGGCATTCTTTGCCCTGATCATCCTCGCCTTTGCAGGTCCGTCAGCGCAAAAGGCAAGCGAAAGGCGGCTGACCACCATCAGGGCACGGTATAGCGAAAACGCCAATGCCAAGGTCGAGGCGCAGATGAAGAAGGCGATTGCCAATCGCAAGCCGCGCTTCAGCTCGAACGACGAGAAACTGACCAAGATCCAGATGCTCAGCCGCCGCCTTGCCATGACCGGCAAGGACTGGACGGTCAGGCAGTTCATCATGGCCGCCATCGGTATTGGCGCCATCGTCGCCATCGCCATGTGGTTCCGTACCGGGCAATTGCCCATGTCGATCCTGGTCGGCACCGCGGTCGGCTTTGGCCTGCCGCATTTCGCAGTCGGTTTCCTGATCAAGAAGCGCCTGAACCAGTTCACCGCGAGCTTTCCCGACGCCATCGAGCTGCTCGTGCGCGGCCTGCGCTCGGGCCTGCCCGTGACCGAAACGCTGGTCGTCGTCGCCAATGAAATCCCCGGCCCGGTGGGCGAGGAATTCAAGATGGTGACCGAACGGATCAAGATCGGCCGCACCATGGAGGATTCGCTGCAGGAAAGCGCGAACCGCCTTGGCACGCCCGAATTCAACTTCTTCTGCATCACCCTCGCAATTCAGCGCGAAACGGGCGGCAACCTGGCCGAAACTCTGGCGAACCTTTCCGACGTGCTGCGCAAGCGCGCGCAGATGAAGCTCAAGATCCGGGCGCTTTCGTCCGAATCCAAGGCATCGGCCTATATTGTCGGCGCCCTGCCCTTCATCGTTTTCGCCATGATCTGGTGGATCAACCCCGGCTATCTGGGCGGATTCTTCACCGAGGAACGGCTGATGATCGCCGGTATTGGCGGGCTGATCTGGATGAGCATCGGCGCATTCATCATGGCCAAGATGGTCAGTTTCGAGATCTGAGCAGGGGGAGGCACACGACATGAACGATCCGGCCGGCCCCACCATCATGGGAATCGACGTCATCTGGGCGGCAACGCTGCTCGCTGCTGTTGCGACCTTTGCAGTGCTCGTCGCCATCTATGCGGCGACCACCGTTCGCGACCCGATGGCAAAGCGCGTCAAGGCGCTCAACGAACGGCGCGAACAGCTCAAGGCGGGCATCACCGCCTCGACCGCGAAAAAGCGCGCCAAGATCGTCCACAAGAACGAGACCACCGACAAGATGCGCGAGCTGTTGTCGGCGCTCAGCGTATTGCAGGACGAACAGTTGAAGGCCGCCCAGCAGAAACTCGCCCAGGCCGGTATCCGGTCGAAGGAACTGGCGGTCGCGGTGATTTTCGGACGACTGATCCTGCCCATCGTGCTGGGTGGCGGCGCGGCGCTCGCCATTTACGGGCTGGGCATCATCGCCACCGACTGGACACCCATCAAAAAATTCGGGCTGTTCGCGGCGTTCCTGATCGCAGGGTACAAGGCTCCTGACCTGTTCGTGCAGAACCTGATCAGCAAGCGCACCGATGCCATCCGCAAGGGCCTGCCCGATGCGCTCGACCTGCTCGTGATCTGCGCAGAAGCTGGCCTGACCGTGGACGCTGCGTTCAACCGCGTCGCCAAGGAACTGGGGCGCGCCTATCCCGAACTGGGCGATGAATTCGCGCTGACCGCAATCGAGCTGAGCTTCCTCACCGAACGCCGCCAGGCCTTTGGCAATCTTGCCTATCGCGTCGATCTCGATTCGGTCCGCGGCGTTGTCACGACCATGATCCAGACAGAGAAATACGGCACGCCGCTCGCCAGCGCGCTGCGCGTCCTCTCCGCCGAATTCCGCAACGAGCGGATGATGCGCGCGGAAGAAAAGGCCGCCCGCCTGCCCGCGATCATGACTGTGCCGCTGATCCTGTTCATCCTGCCGGTGCTGTTCATCGTGATCCTGGGTCCGGCGGCCTGCTCGATCGCCGACGCCTTCTCCAACAAGCAGTAAGCAGCGATCCGGGCCGGATCAGGCCAGCGGCGTCACCGTCTGTTCGATAGCGCCGAAGATCGTGTGCTCGCGATCATCATGCACGTCGATGCGGACCGTGTCGCCATAGCCCAGAAACGGCGTCTTCATCGCGCCGTCCTTGATCTGCTCGACCATTCGCACTTCGGCAATGCAGCTATAGCCCAGCCCGCCTTCGGCAACCGGCTTGCCCGGTCCGCCATCGGCATCGCGATTGGAAACAGTGCCCGATCCGATGATCGATCCCGCACCGATATTGCGGGTCCGGGCGAGGTGCGCGATCAGCACGCCAAAATCGAAGGTGCAATCGTCCGAGGCGACCGCACGACCGAATGGCACGCCATTGAGATCGACCAGCAAGGTGCGGTGCAGCTTGCCGTCACGCCAATAATCGCCCAGCGCGTCGGGCGTCACGAATACCGGCGAAAAGGCGCTGGCAGGCTTTGACTGGACAAAGCCGAATCCTTTGCCGAGCTCGCCAGGGATCAGATTGCGGAGCGAAACGTCATTGACCAGCCCGACAAGGCGGATGCACTCGCACGCCGCTTCGGGCGAAACGCCCTGCGGCACATCGCCGGTGACGACGACGATCTCCGCCTCCATATCACATCCCCATGCCTCATCGGCGAGCAGGATCGGATCGCGGGCGCCGCGCATGTCATCAGACCCGCCCTGATACATGAGCGGGTCCGTCCAGAAACTCTCCGGCATTTCCGCACCGCGCGCCTTCCGGACCAGTTCGACATGGTTCACATAGGCCGATCCATCGGCCCATTGATAGGCGCGGGGCAGCGGAGCCGCCACGTCATGCTCGTGAAAGCGCTCCTTGGGGATAACGTCATGCTCCAGGTCGCGCGCCAGCAGTTCAAGATGCGGGGCCAGCCTGTCCCAATTGTCGAGCGCATCCTGCAAAGTGTCGACGATATGGCTGGCATCGGCATACCAGGCGAGATCATTGGACACGACCACCAGATGGCCATCACGGCCGGATTTCAGCGAAGCTAGTTTCATCAGATGTTTATTCCTGCAGGAGCGGTAAATTCGGAAACCGGCGCATCACCGGTATTCACCACCTCGCTCGGTTCGAAGATCAGCACTTCGGCTTCTTCATCGCTCGCGGTGCGGTGTTCGACATTGCGGGGCACGACAACCATCTCGCCAGGGTCGAGCGTCACGACATGATCGCGAAATTCGACACGAAAAACGCCCTTCCAGCAGAGGAAGACCTCCTCTGCATCGGCATGGCTGTGCCAGGGAAACACGCCTTTTGTCTTGACGATCCGGATATCCTGGCCATTGGCCTGTCCTATTATCTTTGGCCGCCAATGCTCTGAAAAAAGAGAGAATTTATCGTCCAGACCAACGGCGCGAGGCATGTTCGTCTCCCCCTCAGGCATCCGGGTCCTTGTGCAGCCATTCGGCGTGGCGCGGAGCCTTTTTGGTCCGGTCCCATTCCTCCAGCATCAGCGGCGCAACCCGCTTCAGCTCATCAAACTGTTCCTGGGTGCCGATGCTGCAGGCCAGTTCGAGCCGGTGGCCATTGGGATCGAAGAAATAGATCGACTTGAACACGCCATGATAGGTCGGCCCCAGCACGTCGACGCCTTCCGCCTCCAGATGCGCCTTGGCCGCAAGCAGCGTATCGAGATCGGGAACCTCAAAGGCAATATGCTGGACCCAGGCAGGGGTATTCTCGTCACGGCCCATGTCGGGCTGTGTCGGCAGCTCGAAAAAGGCGATGACATTGCCGCCGCCGCAATCGAGAAAGACATGCATATAAGGATCGGGTTCGCCGGTTGACGGAACGTTATCCTCGGCAAAGGCCGTGATGTAATCCATGCCGAGCATGCGCGCATACCAGTCAACCGTCTGCTTGGCGTCCTTGCAGCGATAGGCGACGTGATGAATGCGTTTCAGGGCGAAAGGTACGGTCATCAGGCTTCCTCTTTTGCCGGGATCACACCGCGGCGAATCTGGTCGAGTTCGATGCTTTCGAACAGCGCCTTGAAATTGCCTTCCCCGAATCCGTCATTGCCCTTGCGCTGAATGATTTCGAAGAAGATCGGGCCCACCATATTCTCTGTAAAGATTTGCAGCAACAGCCCTCCGCCGGTTTCCGGCGCGCCATCGATCAGGATGCGGCGCTTGCGCATTTCTTCAATATCATGGCCATGGCCCGGCAGGCGCTTGTCGATCATGTCAAAATAGGTTTCCGGCGTATCCTGAAAGCGGATGCCATTGGCCTTCAGCGTATCGACCGTCTTGAAAATGTCGTCAGTGGCCAGCGCAATATGCTGGATGCCCTCGCCGCCATAATCCCGGATGAACTCCTCGATCTGGCTGTGCTCATCCTGGCTTTCATTGAGCGGAATGCGAATCTTGTCATCGGGCGCAGTCATCGCCCGGCTGAACAGGCCGGTCGACTGACCCTCAATGTCGAAATAGCGAATCTCGCGGAAATTGAAGAGCCGCTCGTAAAACCCGGCCCAGACATCCATCCCGCCGCGCCGCAGATTGTGCGTAAGGTGATCCAGCGTGTGCAGCCCGACACTGTTATCGTTGCGGCTCGCGCCCTCGACCGGCTTGAAATCCACGTCATAGATTTCCTGCGCGCCATAGCGGTCGACCAGGTAAAGATTCGACCCGCCAATGCCCTTTATCGCCGGAATGTTGAGTTCCATCGGGCCAACCGGTCCCTGCACCTGCTCGGCGCCATTGGCCAGCGCATGGGCCAGCGCCTTTTGCGCATCGCGCACCCGAAAGGCCATGGCGTTAGCCGAGGGACCATGCTTGGCACGAAAATCGGCAACCTGCCCTTCCGGCTCCATGTTCAGGATGAAATTGATATCGCCCTGGGTATAGCGCCGGACATTTTTGGACCGGTGGGTGCCGACATGGGTGAAGCCCAGAGCGGTGAACAATCCGGCCAGCTTTTCAGGCTCGGGATGGGTAAATTCGACGAACTCGAACCCGTCCAGACCTGCGGGATTGGGATAGGGGGCATCGCTCATGCTTGCGGACTCCTGATACGAATGGCTTGGAAAAGGCAGCATATCCTGCCGATTGCCAATATAGTATCAAATGCAACCAAATCATGCAAGCGCAGAGAAGCCTCGGCGAAAGACCGATCGGGCGATCACTGCAAAGCTATTGATCGGCGATGCTGTCCGCGCGGCGCAACAGGCGTTCGAGCATTTCGGCAAGCGTCGCCTGCTCGGCCTCGCTCAATGCTCCGATGATCCGCGATTCCATATCCATGGCCAGCGGCATGATCTCCGCATGCAGGGCCTTGCCTGCGCCGGTCAGGGTAAGATGGTGCGAACGGCCGTCGCGCGCATTGGGATTGCGCACGATCAGCGCGCGCTCCTCCAGCGTCTTGGTGGCGCGGTTGACCGCGACCTTGTCCATTCGCGTCGCGGCGACAAGCTCTCGCTGGGTCATTTCGCCGACATCGCCCAGCACCGCCATCACCCGCCATTCCGCGATCTTGAGGCCGAACTTGCTGCGATATTCGCGCGCGATCAGATCGCTCACCGCGTTGGAGGTGATCGACAGCCGATAAGGCATGAATTCGCCAAGGCGCACGAGCTTGCGGGTCATCTGGTCATGACGCTAGTCAAGATCGACTTTGACGCCAACCCAAATCGTGCGCGGCATTGCACGTTCGACAACACCGGTCCCGCTGATCGCGGCCTCGACCCGTGCATCGAAAATATTTTCCGCGCGCAGTTCGATCAGCATCGCATCGCTGATCCGATAGGCTGCGCGTGCATCGAGCGTGAAGGCATCGTCCAGCCGCTGGACATTGAGGTCATCCTCAAACTGGCCCGAAACATAGCGCCCGGTCAGCGCCAGCCCGCTATCGCCGCCATTGGGAAACCAGTCGGCGGCAACAGTCGCAAAGTGGCGCGGCACCTGCGCCGGGCGCAAGCCGTCAATGCCCGGCTGTCCGGGGGCGGCATGCACCTTGCTGTCGACATAGCCATAGCCGATCTGAAGGCCGATTGCGCCAATATCAGCCGCCGCATCAATCTCTATACCCTTTGCCACGACGGCATCGAGATTCTGGCGCTGGCTGTAACTGCCGGCAGCAGAGACGAAACCAACACCGGGGAAGTTGCCCGGCCCCTGTGCCAGCGTCACATTGGCGATGGCATTGTCGAGACGGTTCCAGAAGGCCGTGGCCTTCAGCCGGATCGTGTAAATCTCATAGTCCAGGCCGATTTCCGCACCCTTGAGCCGCTCGGGCGACAGGGCGGCATTGGCGGCGGTGGCGTCGGCTCCGACCCGGAACGGACGGTAAAGCTCGTTGAGTGTCGGCAAGCGCCAGCCCAGATATCCCGCCGCACGCAGGGTCAGCAGGCTCCCCGCATCCCAGGCAAGGCCGATGCGTCCGGTGCCCTCCCAGCCTGACCGGTCGGCAAAGGAGAGGTCGGTGATGTCCGGCCCGCCAATATTGGTCTCGAACAATCTGCCCCGGTCGAGCGACCAATGGTCCGCGCGCGCACCGCCGGTAATGAGCAGATTATAGGCCGCCTGCCAGCTCAGCTCGGCAAAGGCACCCAGGGTCTCGCCGGTCCCGCCTGCCTCGCGCAGCCGCTGGGCCACACCATTCTGGAACAGATAGGCCTCGCGATTCTCGCCAACCGTTCGCCGCCAGTCCATGCCCAGCCGCAGCTCTGCAGCCTCTCCCAGGGGCGGTCGCAGCTCGAATTGCGCGCCCAGCCCGGTTGAGGGAACGCTATATTGATCGAGCACCTGGCTGACCGAATTGCGGTCATTGGCCAGGCTGCCAAAGCTGTTGCGGTAATCGCGCTGCTGCAGATAGGCCAGCGCCGACCATTGCCATTTGCCGCGCCCGACCAGCCTGATGCTGGCATCTGCCCCCTGATTGCGATTGTCGCTGAAATCAAAACCCCGGTCGCGCCGGTCGGTAAAGGCGCGGATATTACCCTGCAGCTCGACGGTGCCGGATATGGGCGCAACCATCCGCGCTGCCAGCGCCGCCTGTTCATAGCCCGCCCGCCGGTCCGCCATCCCCCGCTGGCCGCGAAGAATCGGGACAAAACCATCGCCGCGCGCATAGCTGCCGGTCAGGGTCAGCCCGCCCTGCCCCAGCGCCTGTTTGGTACCGATCAGCACATCAAGGCTGTTGCGGCTGCCATAGGCAACATCACCGAAGACCAAATGCTGGCCCGGCCTTACCGGCGCACTCGACATGTCGATGCTGCCGGCCAGTGCGCCCGGCCCCTCCGCACCTGCACCGCCGCCACGCCGCACGGTCATGCGGCCAAGGTTCAGCACGTCATAACCCGGCCAGGAAATCCAGCCGCCAAAGGGATCGCTCTGCGGCACGCCATCGAGCAACAGCAGCGCCCGGCTCGATGCATTGCCGCCAAGCCCGCGCAAGGTAACGCCCTGGCTCGTCGGATTGGCGCTGCGCGCATCCGACCGGCGAAACTGCTGCAGGCCCGGCACATTGCGCAGGCTGTTTTCCAGCCGCTCGCCCGCACCCGCGCCTATCGGCACATCGATATGCGAATAGGCCTTGTCTCCCATGGGCTCGGGAAGCGCCTGCCCGGCCACGACAATCTCTATCCCGACGGGTTCGGGCAGCATGTCGTCCGCATCATCGGCGCGATAACCGGGATTGCAGATATCCTCGATACCCGCACAGGTCTCCTCCCGCTGCTCGCGGCTGGCCTGAGCCAAGGCAGGGGTGGCAAGCAGGCATCCGGCCAGACCCGTCCAACCAAGCCAGGCGCCTTTTGCTGTAACAGACATCATTCGTCAGGCTTGACCCGTTCAGGGGCGGCAGCCGCAATCGTCTCGATACCATTCAGCGCCGCATCGATGCGCACCAGCCGGGGACAGGCATCCAGCGGCGTCTCCAGCCGACGGGCATTGTACATTTGCGGAACCAGGAACACATCGGCCACATTCGGTGCATCACCGCCCAGGAAACCGCTGTCCGGCGCCATCGCCTCCAGCGCGGCAAAGCCTTCCGCAACCCAGTGACGATACCAATCGTCAATTGCATCCTGTTCCTGACCCATTTGCCGCTTGAGATATTTCAGAACCCGCAAATTGTTCAGCGGATGGATGTCAGCCGCGATCACCTGCGCGAAGGCCAGCGCAGTTGCGCGCTCCAGCGGATCGGCCGGGATCAGGCGAGGTTCGGGAAAGCGAGCGTCCAGATAGTCGATAATGGCCAGCGACTGGCTGATATCAACACCATCGATATGCAGCATCGGTACCAAACCCTGCGGGTTGCGGGCCAGATAATCCTCATTGCGCTGTTCCCCGGCCAGCAGGCTGGTCGGAACCGCCTGATAGTCGACACCCTTGAGATTGAGCGCGATCCGCACGCGATAGCTGGCCGATGAGCGCCAATAGTCGAAAAGCAGAATGCCGGTCATGAACTGTCCTGATTGCACAAGCGCGGGAACGGCGCGCACCATATGGGTGCAGGCGGCCAATGCAAGCCTTGTTTCCGGGCGATTGCCCGCTATTCCATTCGCCATGCCGGATATGCCGATCCTGATCCTGTTCGCCAAATTTCCCTTGCCCGGACTGGCAAAGACCCGGCTGATCCCAGCGCTGGGTGAACGGGGCGCGGCGGCGGTTCACCGGCGGCTTGCCGAGCGGACTGTCGCGACGCTTTCGAGTTCCGGCCTTCCCGTCGAAATACGCTATACGGGCGCAGCGAAGGCGGAATTTTACAAATGGCTGGGCACGGATGTCGCGCTGGCCCCGCAGGCTGAGGGCGATCTTTCCGACCGGCTGATCGATGCCGCGCGCGACATGCCGCACATATTCTTCGGCGCGGACACGCCCGATCTTGAACCCCGCCATATCCTCGCCGCCGCAAAGGCACTGGACGATCATGATATCGTCATCGGTCCGGCAAAGGATGGCGGATATTATCTGATCGGCATGCGGCAGGCCCGGCCCGAATTGCTGACGGACATGCCATGGAGCACCGAGCAGGTCTGTCCGGAAACGCTGCACCGTGCAGAGGCGCTGGGGCTTTCGGTCGCGCTTATCGAAACGCTGTCCGATTGCGACCGGCCCGAAGATCTGCCGCAATGGCCATGGCTGACAGAGGAACTGGCGTGACCGGCGTCACCCTGATGATTCCTGCGCTCGACGAGGAAAAGGCGCTCCCCGCGACCATCGCCAATATCGCCGCGCTCGATCCGCAGCCCGATGAAGTCCTGCTGGTCGATGGCGGCAGCAGCGACCGGACCGTCGCGCTGGCGGAAGCGGCGGGCTTTCGCACGCTGGTGTGCGCGAACCGGGGTCGCGGGCCACAGATCAACATGGGCGTGGAGGCTGCGCAGCATGACCTGGTCTGCATCCTTCATGCCGACAGCCTGCTGCCCAAAGACGCGATTGCGCATATCCGCCATGTCATGGCTGACCGGAAAATCGCGCTGGCCACCTTTCTGCCTATCATCCGGGGCAGCAAGACCCGCTGGGGCACGACCATCCATAACTGGATCAAGACCTGGTATCCGCTGTTCACCCATCCGCACCTGTTCGTGCGCGGCGTCCGCCTGCTGTTCGGCGATCATGCGATGTTCTTTCGCCGCGCCGACTTTCTGGAAATCGGCGGAATTCCGGAAAATGCGACGATCATGGAGGAGGCCGATCTGTGCATCGGCATGACCCGGCTCGGGCGGCTGACAATGACACGCAAGCCGGTCATCACTTCGGACCGGCGTATCGCCGCATGGGGGCCGCTCAAGGCCAATTACATCTATCTGAAGGTCGGCCTGATGTGGACATTCGGGGCGCGGGAAAGGCTGAAGAATATCTATCCCGATATCCGCTGATCAGCGCCAGTCGAGAAAACCCTGGTCAACGCAATAGTCGATCATCCGCCGGAATGCCGCTTCATCGATCACAGGAGCTTTCAGCCCGCTAATCGCCTCGACAGTGCGTGAGGCGAAATGCGGTGCACGGCTGAAATAGCTGAAATACTGGTTGCCGACCCGTCGGTGGACCATGGCGGTGCGCCGGTCAAGTATTGCAGGGTCATAGGCGTGGGGCGGAACGATATGCGCCGCAGTGGTTCCCGGATAATCCGCCACGATCCGCAGCATATCCGCCATGGCGAAGGGCCGTTCGGCCACCAGATGGGCAATCCGGCCGTCATAGCCCGGCATATCGGCGATCATCGCCATCAGCCCAACAATGACATGGTCCATCGGCACCAGCGCAAATCCGGCATGCGCCGTGGCCGGAACCCCGCCCAGCAAGGGCGAACCGAGCAGCGCAAACATGTGATAAAAGCCGTCAAACCGGCCAATCGCGCCATCGCTCATCCGCCCGACAACAATGCCGGGCCGTGCTATGGCCGCCACCTGTCCCTCGCGCTGTGCGGCGCGCACCAGTGTCTCGGCCCTGGCCTTGCTTGCCTCATAGCCATTGGTGAACTGTCCATCGATATTGGCCGGAACCTCGTCGATCGCACCGTCAGCCTCGCCGCAGACATAGGCGGTGGAGACATGCAGCAGCGGGCATTGCCAGCGTCGCGCCAAAGCCAGAGCATGGCGCGTCCCGGCAATATTCACTGCCTCAAAAGCCTGCTCGCTCGCCATAAAGTCCGTAATTGCCGCACAATGGACCAAACAGTCTATTTGCGATCCAATGTCGGCCATCCCGAAATCGGGCAGGGAAACATCCCCGATATGCAGATCGGCCTCGGCGGTTCGGTCGCGCCGGTCGGTATCGATGATGCCGCCCCCCGGATCGCGGACCAGCGCCGCCACCTCATGCCCCGCATCCAGCAGACCGCCAGCCAGCGCACCGCCGACCAGCCCGCTGGCACCGGTAATGAAGACCCTCATGCCTGGCGGTTCAGCAACAGCTTGCCGCCACCTCGCCATCACCGGTCACCTGGTTGAACGGAATGCCCGTCCCACACCCTTCGAAAATGCCATAATGGGTCGAAAAGTCGCCGATGAAGCGGAAATGTGGCGCAAAGCGCGTATCGGCCAGCATCTTCCAGCTATTGCCGCACACCGGGAAAACCTTGCCGCGCTCGATCAAATGATGCTTGTCCAGCGTGAACAGGCGATCCTCGTCCTCAATGCCGCCCTGATAGATCACGGCCTGGCCATAATCCTCACACTCCGGTTCCAGCCCGTCGAGCTTGAACAGGCGGAATGTTGCAGAGAAGAAATCTATGCCGTCCAGCAATGCCTGAATGCGCGCATCGCCAATGCCCAGCGGACGGTCCTTGACCAAGCGCGGGTCATCGAAACCCGCCTGTTTCGCCAGCATCAGGAAATCGCCCCAATAAAGCGCGCCGGAAAGGCATTCGCCATGCAGCACCGGATCGTCGAGCAGATGCTGCGGCACCCGCCTGCTCGAATAAACGTCGGAAAAATACATCTCCCCGCCCGTTTTCAGCAGGCGATGGGCATCGCGGAACACCTTGGCCTTGTCCGCCACCAGATTGATGACGCAATTGGAAACGATGATGTCGAAACTGCCAGGCTCCAGATCGAGTTCATCCAGACGCTCGATATCACCCTCGATGAATGCAACATTGGAGGCCGCATAGCCGAATTTCTCGCGATGCCATTCAAGGTGGCGATTGGCGACGGCGAGCTGTTCGGGCGTGGTATCGACCCCCACAACGCCGCCTTTTTCGCCAACCAGCTGGGCCAGCACATAGGCGTCCTGGCCGCTTCCCGAGCCGAGATCGAGGATCCGCGCTCCGGCAATCGCGCTGGGCGCAATCAGGCCGCATCCATAATAGCGCGCCTTCACCTCCTCATGAACATTGCGCAGGGCAGCCCGGACCGAGGGCGGCGGCGCGTCCGCGCTGGTGCAGGCGTCGGTCTTCAGATCCTCCGAACCCTGCAGCACCTCGCCATAATAGCTCCGCGAATTTTCGATGTTCATGCCCCAGCCCTTTCTTGCAACGTCGACGGATTCGGCGCATCCCCAGCATGCAATGCGGGGCAAGCATTCGACAAGCATGGAATTTTCTGTCCAGCCTGTAACTTTCGCGCCAAGGGGGACGAAGCCGGATAATGCGCTACAGCCATGATGTCATCGTGATCGGAGCCGGGGCCGGCGGGCTGACCGCTGCAGGCGGCTGTGCGATGCTGGGCCTCAAGGTCGCGCTGGTCGAACGCGGGGAAATGGGCGGCGATTGCCTCAACAGCGGCTGCGTGCCGAGCAAGGCGCTGATCGCGGCGGCGCATCGCGCGCATGAATTTCGCCATTCCGCGCATCTGGGCATCGCCGATGCTCAGCCCCGCGTCGATTATGGCGCGGTCCATGCCCATATCCATGGTGCCATCGCCACTATCGCGCCAGTCGACAGCCAGGAACGATTCGAAGAGATGGGGTGCGAGGTCTTGCGCGGCGAAGCCCGGTTTCTGGGGCCGAAGCGCATGGCCGTAAAGCTGGCCGATGGCGAGCGGGAGATCAGCGCGCCGCGCATCGTGCTGGCCGTAGGCGGCAAACCCTTTGTCCCGCCGGTGGAGGGGATCGACCAAATCCCCTATCTCACCAATGAGAGTCTGTGGGCGCTGACCGAGCTTCCCGAGCACCTCATCGTCCTTGGCGGCGGACCAATCGGGATGGAAATGGCACAATCATTTCGCCGATTAGGTTCAGTAGTCACGGTCGTCACCAAGGGCCGGCCCTTTCCCAAGGACGATAGCGATGCAGCGACGATCGCCATCGAACGGCTGAAGGCCGAGGGCATGGACATCATCACCAATGCCGAGGCCAAAGCCGTTTCAGCCGAGAGCGAAGGCATTTGCCTGACGCTCGACAATGGCGATACGGTCAGCGGCAGCCATCTGCTCGTCGCGACCGGCCGCACCACCGATTTCTCCGCACTGGACCTTGAAAAGGCCGGGGTGCGCCATAACCGGCACGGCATCATCGTGGACAGGCGGCGGCGGACAAGCGCCCGGCATATCTATGCGATTGGCGATTGCCGGCCCGGCCCGCATTTCACCCATGCCTCAGGCTATGAAGGCGGCAATGTCGTCATGGAAATCGGCTTTGGCATTCCGGCAAAGGCCGATTACCGGGCGCTGCCATGGGTGACCTATGTCGATCCCGAACTGGGCCAGGTCGGCATGACCGAGGCCGCGGCACGGAAAAAACATGGCGGCCGGGTCAGCGTCTGGCGCGAGGATTTCAGCCATAATGACCGCGCCATAGCCGAGGGCGATACCGCTGGTTTCGTCAAGATCGTCAGGGTCGGATCAAAGGTAGTCGGCGGCACCGTGGTTGGCCGCCATGCTGGTGATCTGCTGCTTCCCATCGCCATGATGATCAAGGGCGCAGCAAAGCCCTTTGCGCTGGCCTCGCTGATCCTGCCCTATCCCAACCGGTCCGAGCATCTAAAGGCTGCCGCCTTCGCGTCAGAGGAGCACAAGGTTTTCAACCGCTGGACGCGGCGCTGGGCAAAGCTGCTGGCGAAGCTAAGATGGTAGCAGCTGATCGCGCCACAATCCGTCAGGACGAAAGATCATGACCATGGCAGAAACCAGCCCCTTTGCGCTTGTCGCGCCGAAACCGCTCGATCCCGACAAGTTCCGCGATCCGCTCACGACAGCCAAAGGTGAAAGGCGCGCCTCGGTGGGCATGCAGCGGCTCGACACCTTGTGGATCAACACCGGCACCCTGTGCAATCTTGCCTGCAAGACCTGCTATATCGAGAGCAGCCCGCGCAACGACGCCCTGGTCTATATCCGCCATGACGAGGTAATCGCCTATCTTGACGAGATTGCCGCGCTGAACCTGGGTACGCGCGAGATCGCGTTCACTGGCGGCGAACCGTTCATGAACCCGGACATGATCGCGATCCTTGCCACCTGCCTGGAGCGCGGCTTTGCCGTGCTCGTACTGTCCAACGCCATGCGCCCGATGGAACGTCACCAGCAGGCCCTGCTCGACCTGTTGGCCCGCCATGGTGACCGGCTGACCATTCGCGTCAGCCTGGACCATCATGGCAAGGCAGCGCATGAAGCCGAGCGCGGCCCCAATAGCTGGGACAAAGCCATTTCCGGACTCAAATGGCTGTCGGACAACGGTTTTTCCATTGCCGTGGCCGGACGTCATCTCGCCAAGGAAGATGAAACCACTGCCCGAAATGGCTATGCACGGCTGTTTGCCGGCGAAGGCATCGCCCTGGACGCAGGCGATCCGGCACGGCTGGTGCTGTTTCCCGAAATGGATGCCAGCGCAGACATTGCCGAGATCACGGTGGATTGCTGGGGCATATTGGGCATTGATCCCGCCAGCATCATGTGCGCCAGCAGCCGCATGGTGGTGAAGCACAAGGGCGCGGAGCAGCCCAGTGTCGTCGCCTGCACCCTGCTGCCCTATGATCCCCGGTTCGATTTCGGTCCGACATTGCAGGGCGCGCTGGACAGCGTGAAACTCAACCATCCCCATTGCGCGCGGTTCTGCGTTCTGGGCGGAGCCAGCTGCACGGCCTAGGGCAGTCTCAGCCGGTCAGAACGCGCCGCATCACTGCATCAAGCCGTGCCAGCATGGCAGGATCACGAGCATCGGGCGCGGTAATCAGCGCGAAGTCGAGACAGCTGTCAATGGGGCTGGCCTCGCGGCGTTCCGGCAAGGCGCGGGCCAATTCGACGACCGTCGCGCGGGCCAGCGCGGCATTGGCGTGCATCTGCGCAATCACGCTGGCGACATCGACATGCGCCTCGCCTTCACGCCAGCAATCGTAATCGGTCACCATCCCGATCAGCGCATAGGGCAGTTCGGCCTCGCGGGCGAGCTTCGCCTCGGGCATGGCGGTCATGCCGATTACGTCGCACCCCCAGCCGCGATACATATGGCTTTCCGCGCGCGAGGAAAATTGCGGCCCTTCCATCGCCAGATAGGTTCCTCCGCGATGCACGTCGCCGCCCGCGCTCCTGACTGCCTGTTCGGCAATGTCCGACAATCGCGGACAGACCGGATCGGCCATGGAAACATGCGCAACCATGCCGGTTCCGAAAAAGCTCTTCTGGCGATTGACCGTGCGATCGATGAACTGGTCGACGACGACAAACTTTCCGGGCGGAAGTTCCTCGCGAAGCGAACCGATAGCCGAAATTGCAACCAGATCGGTACATCCGGCGCGCTTCAATACGTCAATATTGGCACGCGCATTGATCTCGGTCGGGGGGATGCGGTGCCCACGGCCATGGCGCGGCAGGAATATGAAGCGATGCCCCTCCAGATTACCAATTACCAGCTCGTCGGAAGCCGCGCCGAACGGGCTGTCGACGCGGATCCTCTGCACATCTTCCAGCCCGTCAATCTCGTAAAGGCCCGATCCGCCGATCACGCCAATGGTCCATTCGCTCATTTCGCCTCCGCCTTGCCGGGCATGGCCGCGATCCACTCGCGGATCAGGTCAACCCCCTCGCCATGCACCAGCGCCCGCCCCAATTCGGGCATGGCAACACCAGGATCGGTCGATTCCATCCGGTTGATCAGGATAGATCGTTCAGGATGGCCCGGCTCAATGGCAAATTCAAACCCGCCGCTGCCGCGCCCGGCGGCGACCGGCCGCTTGTAAAGGCCCAGGGCAACGGGATCAGCCTCTTCCCAGGTAAGATACAGGCCCGAATTGCTCGCCGGTCCGGCGCGATTGTGACAATGGCCGCAATTCACATCCAGATAAGCGCGCGCGCGATAATCAACCGGCTCGCTGATATCGGCATAGTCCGGCATCACCTCATGCGCATCGACGGTATCGCCGAACCAGCCCCGCTGCTGCCAGTCGGCAAGCCGCTCGCCATCATCCAGATTGCGCAGCTTCGGCCCGATGGGCGTGATTTCGCCCTTCAAGGCATGGCATCCCTTGCACTGATTCTGGTTGGGCACGGCATAGCTAAAGGCAACCGCCTGTCCGTCGGGCTGGACGATATTGACGTCCATCCGCTTACCCGCGCGGCGAAGCACGGCGTCGCTGCGATCCTCATTCCAGACATAGGGCAGTGCCACCCAGCCGCTTTCGCGATGGAGCAGCACGCGGGTTTCGAGCAGGCGCATCCCCTGATCCTCGTAGCGATAGCCAAAGCTCTTGATCAGCGCGCTGCCGACCGGGAACAGCAGGCGACCGTCAGCATCCGTCGCAACGGTCTTGCCCTGGGGAACATAGGCGAAGCGGAACTTTTCCGCATAATCGCTGAACAGCGGACTATTGAGCCGATAGGGCACCACGCCGGGCGCTGGCTGCGTCGCCGCCCGGTCGAGAAAAAAGCCATATTCGGACAGGGATTGCGGCAGGGTATCGCCGCCAATCAGATCATCGTGAACGCCTGGCGATGGCGGATTCGCGCCCAGCAGCAGGGCAGCACATAGCAAGGACAGCAAAAGCCTGAACCGCACCATCCGTCATTCCGGCGACCAAGTGAAAACCGCGGATCTCACCGTATCGCCGCTTCCATGGCCTCAGGCAGGACAATGACCGGCAAGACGGGCGTCGCATCACCGCTCAGCGATGCAAGCCCGGGCTGCGCCTGCTCGACCGGCTGGTCGGAGGTTTCCAAGCCCAGCGACAGCACCGGAACGTTGTCGCTCGACGCCATGCCCGCAGCCTCGCCGCCCACGCCATCCCAGACAATCGGAGGCAGGGTGCCGCCAAAAGCCTGGGCCAGCATCGCACCGCCATCAAATTGCGGATCATAGCCGGCCTTGCCATGCGCATTGTCGCTGATGCGGACATTGCGCACCATCGGATTGTAATTCACATCCTCATAGGCGCGGCGATAGCCAATGATCATGATGTTGGAGGAGGCATTGTCATTGAACACATTGTCGAAAATCTCGACATCGTGATTGGCCATCACCATCACACCGGTACCCATCGGAACGCTGGCGACGATATTGCCCGCCGGAGCAAAATTCGGCGTGTCATTCTCTGCAATGATATTGTCGAACAGCCGGACATTATGGCCGCCCTGCTGTGGCAGGTTAGGCAGGTCGAATACCAATATGCCACCAGTGTTGCGGATGGCGGAGTTGCCATAGACATCGGCATTGAAGCTGTTTTCGATCTCGATCCCCGCGACATTGAACCGGGCGACCGAGTTGCGCACGATGATGTTGCGCGACTGGCCGACATAAATGCCTGCGTCCGACGCACCGATCACCGTCACGCTGTCGACCAGCACATTCTCCGATTCCACCGGATAGACGCCATAGGCACCGTTGGTTTCCTTTGGTCCGCCGGTCCATTCCACGCGAATATTGTAATAGACGATCTGGTCCGCTCCCTTGGACTTTATGCCGTCGCCGCGCGTATCCTCCACAGCGAAATCGCGCAGGACGACATTATCGCTGGTGACGAGCAACCCCTCGCCCGCGCCCTGCTGTTCCTTGAAGCTCAGCACCGTCTTGTCCGGCCCGGCTCCGCGCACCGTGACATTGTCAACGTCCAGCGACAGCCCGTCGGTCAGCACGAAAACGCCATCCTCGAGGATCACCTCATCGCCCGGTTCCGCAACGATCAGCGCCTCCTGCAGGCGCTCCTGTGCATCATCCCCTGCGGTGACGACATGGTTGGCGGCCATTGCCGAACCGGCGGACAGCAGCATCGTGGATGCGGCGAGGCTTGCGATTATCCTGTTCATCGGGGGTTCCAGCTCCTCATGCTTATAGAGTCTGGCCGATTGCGGGATCGGCCTTTCCCCCATATTATCGTCCCGCGACAAGTTAGAAACCCCTTTTCGGGTCAGAAGCAGAGGATGGATTACGCCGCAATGCGCCACACAGCACTCTTCTCACTAGCCGCCGGAATGGCTGCGCTTGGCCTGTCGGCGCCCGCCCATGCGGCAAAGCCAATAACCGGCGCCTGGTACACCGATGGCAAGCGCGCAATCGTGACCATCGCGCCCTGTGGCAAGACACTGTGCGGCAAGATCACCCGCTTCATCGAAAAGCCCCGCGATGGCGTGACCACGGACATCAACAATCCTGATCCAAAGCAGCGCAAGCGCAAATTGCTGGGCCTGCCGGTACTCAGCAGCTTCACCGAAGATGGCGACAAGTGGCGCGGCCAGATTTATGACCCCGAAAGCGGCAAGAGCTATCGCTCGGTCGTGACGCTTGGCAAGGGCGGAACGCTGAAAGTGCAGGGCTGTATCGGTCCATTCTGCCAGACGCAGGTCTGGACGGCCGTTCCCTGAAGCGGGAGCCGCTTTTCGATACGCACACAAACAAGGGATGCTGCGGGCCGGAAGCTTGAGACCTCAAAGCCGCCCCGGCCCGCAACGGTTATTTGCGCGAGGCGACCCGGCCCGCGCAAAACCTGTAATTCAGATCAGCTTTCGCCGCCTTCGGCGCTGCATCCTGCAGCCTTGCGCAGCTCATGCGTGCCGACATAGCGATCGGCCTCCCACAGCAGGGCGACGATAGAGCGCAGTTCGGCCTTGTCTTCCGCCCAATAGCCCGCATCACGCAACTCTGCGGCAACAATGCGCAGCTCATTGCGAGCCTTTGCAATCTCGCCATTGTCGAATTCGGTCGCGGTGCGATCCAGCGCATAGCGAAGCCGGGCCGCCGCCTGCTTCAGACGACGCCTGTCCTTGTCATCGCCGCAGCCGGAAGACGACGAATCATTTTGCGCCCGGATTCCGGACGCCTTGGGGAAATGACCGTTCATGCCGCGCCCTAAACGTGCAAAAAACGCATTTCATAAGGTTGTAACGGGTACATGCGGCGTTAAACGCGCAATTAACAGCGATGTTCCGGATTGTTGGACCCGGATTGGACCGATTTCCGGAATGATCGGCTAAGGTGCCAGAATCCCTCGCATAATCATTTCCTGGGTATGCGCCGCATAATCGGCGCACATCTGCTCGCTCACATCCTCGGTATCATAGCAATGCTGAAGCACGAGCCGGGCGGAAAAAAAGCGATCCGCCGCGCCGGTTACCGTGAAATAGAAATGCTGGGTATCGACAGGACGGAAAACACCCTTTTCAACGCCCTCCTTGATAAGCGCATCATAGGCCTTGGAAATGGGCCGCAGATAATCGTCTGCAATCTTGCGCGCAGCCTCGGGCGAGCTTTCGCGCACCAGCCGCATCAGCAGCCGGTTGAGATAGGGAAACTGGTAATAAGTGCGCACCACCGCGTTGAGATGGACACGCAGCTTCTGGTCCGGCTCGAAATCCTTGGCAAGCAGAGCGCCCAGGCTGGCGATAATATTGCGCATGTCACGGTCGAGCAGCGCCTGCAGCAGCCCCTGCTTGTTGCCAAAATAATATTTGACCAGCGCACTGTTGAGGCCGGACCGGAGCGACAATTCGCTGAGCGAGATATCGACGGTATCGCCATCGCGCATGATCGCGCTCGCCGCCACAAGCAACTGGTCGCGCGCCGACAGGCAATCGGTGTCGACGACCACCGGGCCATGCTGTTTGAGTTCGGTTGCCAGTCTGTCAGTCATAAGTGATGATCAGCTATAGCCCGGTTCATCCCACCACGGGAAGAAATCAGGCATGTCTTCGCTTACCTTGCCGGGATATTGGGGCGGACGCTTCTCAAGGAAGCTTGCCACGCCTTCACGGGAATCGACACCCTTTGACAGGCGATAGATTGCCCGGCTGTCGATCCGGTGCGCCGCCATCGGATGATCGGCCGCCGAAAGCCGCCACAGCATCGCACGGGTCATCGCCACCGAGACCGCCGATGTATTGTCGGCAATCTCGCGCGCAATCGCACGCGCCGCCCCGATCAGTTCGCCCTGGGGATGCACAGAGCGCACCAGCCCCTCGGCCAATGCCTCTTCCGCGCCGAATATCCGGCCCGTCATCGACCATTCCAGCGCAGTCGGCAGGCGGACGATACGGGGCAGAAACCAGCTCGATGCCGCTTCGGGAACAATCCCGCGCCGTGCGAACACCATGCCGAACCGGGCATTGTCGCTGGCGATGCGAATATCCATAGGCAATTGCATGGTTACGCCGACGCCGACTGCGGCACCATTGACCGCAGCGATCACCGGTTTCTTGCACCGGAAAATGCGCAGCGTCAGGCGACCGCCCGAATCGCGTACCCGCTCGTCGTTGAGCTCGCCGACCTTTTCATCGCTGGAAAACGGTCCGCGACCACCCTCCGGCGTCAGATCGGCTCCAGCGCAAAAGGCGCGGTCGCCATGACCGGTCACGATCACTGCGCGGACATCGTCATCGCCATCGGCGAGATCGAATGCAGCGCACATTTCCTCCATCATTGTCACGGAAAAGGCGTTCATCTTTTCCGGACGATGCAGGGTGATGGTGGCGATCTTTTCCGCCACCTCATATTTGATCTGGGTAAATCCGGTCATCGCCCATCCTCTCCTTGTCCTGGCTATTGGCGCTCTGGCTATTGGCTAACCGCTTGCCGGGAATGCACCAGGCAGTCCCGGCCAGCCATCAGCGCGGAGCCATGCGGATCGCGCCGTCGAGGCGGACGTCCTCGCCATTGAAATAGCCGGTTTCGATCATGCAAAGCGCGAGCCGTGCATATTCGTCGGGCTGGCCAAGGCGCTTGGGGAAAGGCACCGAGGCGGCCAGTGCGTCGCGCACATTTTGCGGCGCAGCTGCCAGCAGCGGCGTATCGAAAATGCCGGGCAAGATGGTGTTGACGCGAATGCCTTCGCCCATCAGGTCGCGGGCAATGGGAAGGGTCATGCCGACAACACCGCCCTTGGACGCGGAATAGGCCGCCTGGCCGATCTGGCCATCTTCCGCCGCGACCGACGCAGTGTTCACGATCGCGCCGCGCTCGCCATATTCACCCATGGGATCGAGCGTCATCATCCCGGCTGCCGATTTGGCGATGCAGCGGAAGGTGCCGACCAGATTGATCTGGATAACCCAGTTAAAGGCCTCCAGCGGAAAATGGCTGATCGAGCCATCCTGCTTGGAACGGCTGGCCGTCTTGATGGCATTGCCGACACCGGCGCAATTCACCAGGATGCGCTCCTGGCCATGGGCCGCGCGCGCCTTTTCAAATCCGGCATCGACCGACGCATCATCGGTGACGTTGACTTCACAGAACACGCCGCCAATTTCCGCCGCGACGGCCTTGCCCTTTTCCTCCTGCAGATCGAACAGCGCGACCTTGACGCCCTTTGCAGCCAGCGCCCGGGCGGTTGCCGCGCCCAGACCCGAAGCGCCGCCAGTAATGACGGCCGAAATATCCTTGCTCAATTCCATGACTTGTCTCCTGTTATGTCCGGCGTCAGAGCCGTTCGACGATGGTCACATTGGCGACGCCGCCGCCTTCGCACATCGTCTGCAATCCATATTTGCCGCCCCGCGCCTTCAGCGCGTTGAGCAGCGTCGCCATCAGCTTGGTGCCCGAAGCGCCGAGCGGGTGGCCCAGCGCAATCGCGCCGCCATTGACGTTGAGCTTTGCCGGATCAGCGCCGACATGCTTGAGCCAGGCAAGCGGAACGGGCGCAAACGCCTCGTTCACTTCATAGAGATCGATATCGTCGATCTTCATGCCCGCGCGCTGCAGCGCCCGGTCGGTCGCGAACAGCGGTTCTTCAAGCATGATGACCGGATCGCCCGCCGTCACCGTCAGGTTGTGGATGCGCGCCATCGGGGTCAGCCCATGATCCTTGAGCGCCTGTTCCGACACCACCAGCACTGCCGATGCACCGTCGCAGATCTGGCTGGACGAGGCTGCGGTGATCGCGCCGCCTTCCTGAAGCAGCTTAACCCCGGCAATGCCCTCCAGCGTTGCATCGAAGCGAATACCCTCATCCACCTTGTGCATTTCCTTGCCGTCTGCGGTCTCCACCTCGAGCGCCAGGATTTCGGCATCAAATGCACCGGCATTGGTCGCGGCAATGGCCTTCTGATGGCTTTCCAGCGCAAAGCGATCGAGATCGTCCTTGGTGAAGCCGTGCTTCTTGACGATCATCTCGGCGCCCATGAACTGCGACCACATGATGCCGGGATATTTTTCCTCAAGACCCGGCGACTTGTAGTTGCCGAGGCCCTCTTTCATGTGAAACATCGCGGTCGAGCCCATGGGAACGCGGGTCATCGACTCGACACCTGCAGCAATCACCATGTCCATGGTACCGCTCATCACGGCCTGCGCCGCGAACTGGATTGCCTGCTGCGAGGATCCGCACTGGCGATCAATGGTCACGGCCGGAGTCGACTGGGGCAGCTTCTTTGCCGCCAGCACGGCATTGCGGCCGACCTGCATGGCCTGCTGACCACCCTGGCCGACACAGCCCATCACCACGTCCTCGACGCTGGTGCCGTCAATACCGCTCCGCTCGACAATGGCATCAAGCGCCGCTGCCGCCATGTCGACCGGATGCCAGCCGGCAAGCTTGCCGCCCCGTTTGCCACCGGCGGTACGCACCGCCTCCACCAGATATGCTTCAGCCATTGTCAATCTCCTGAAAACGCGAATCCATTGAATTTAATCGCTCGATTAAACCATCCGTGCAAAGGGGTCAATCGGCGCGACATTGCCGCGCCGATCGGCTCGCTTTACTCAGTACAAACGGCCTGCCGGAACGTCAGGCGGCCGCAGGCTGCTTTTCGCGCTTGACGGTAATGACCTGCGAATAGGTGAATTCCAGCAGGCCTTCCTTGCCATATTCGCGGCCAAAGCCCGACTGCTTGTGCCCGCCAAACGGCGCCATGGGCGACAGGTGGAGATATTCATTGACCCACACCGTGCCGGTTTCCAGCTGTTCGGCAATCGCCACGCCCTTGTCAGGGTCGGACGTCCAGACCGCACCGGCCAGTCCGTAATCGCTGGCATTGGCGCGCTGGATGACTTCCTCTGTGGTGGAGAATTTCATCAGCGGCATAACCGGACCGAACTGCTCCTCGGCAACGATACGCGCATCCTCGGGCGGATTGTCGAGGATCGTGATCGGCACGAAATAGCCGGGGATTTTGGGATCGTGATCGCCACCGACCAGGAATTTATAGCCCTTGTCCTTGGCATCCTGAACCAGTTCGAGCACGCGCTCATACTGCTTCTTGTTCTGGATCGGGCCGACCGCCGTGCCCTGCTGCGATCCATCGCCGACCTTCACGGTACGGGCATATTCGGCAATCGCCTGGCTCAGCTCATCATAAATATCCTCATGGATATAGATGCGCTTCGCCGCCACGCAGATCTGCCCGGCATTGGTAAAGCTCGACCAGAACAGCTGTTCGGCAACCTTGGCGACATCGGCATCGGGCAGCACGATAGAGGCGTCATTGCCGCCCAGTTCCAGCGTGATGCGCTTCAGGTCCTTTGATGCGCCTTCCATGATCTTCTTGCCGGTCGCGGTCGATCCGGTGAAGGTGATCTTGTCGATATCGGCATGGCCGGTGATCAGCGGGCCCAGATCGTCGGTACCGGTGATGATGTTGACCACGCCCGGCGGCACAACACCGGCGATCAGCTCAGCGATGCGCAGCGTCGTCAGCGGCGTGAAGGGCGACGGCTTCAGTACGATGGTGCAACCGGCCAGCAAGGCGGGCGCAATCTTCTGCACCGCCATCAGCACGGGGAAGTTCCACGGCACGATGCCGCCGACAACGCCAATCGGCACGCGGCGGGTGCGCGAAAGACGGGTGTCGCTGTCCTCGTTGATCTCGTCTTCCAGATCGAGCGTCGACTGGGCGTTGATGATGGCGGAGGCGCCCGCAATCTCGCCAGCGGCCTGGGCATGAGGCTTGCCCTGTTCCGATGTCAGCAGGCGGTGAAGCTCGTCATGATTGGCCTTGATTGCGGCGGCAATTCCGCGAATGACTTCGCGGCGCTCGTCAATCGGAACATTGCGCCAGCTCTTGAAGGCTGCCCGGGCCGCCGCAACGGCGCTGTCCAGCTCGCCCGCTCCGCATGCCGGGACCTGGCCGATGACCTCTTCATTGGCAGGATTGACGACGTCGAGCCATTCGCCGGTCTCGATCATCTCGCCATTGATCAGATTCTTGTACTGCTTCACCATGTCCTGTCTCCTTGAATGCGCGCTGGCTGCGCCCGAAATGGGGCCTCGCCAGCATTATTTCAAACCATTTGCGGCCAGCGCCGCGCGAATTCCCTTCAGCTTGCCGTAAATCGGATCGGCAAGGTCTTCAGCCCGCCGACAAAAGTCGAATTTGCCCGTTTCGGCTCGCCTGCCAGTTCAAGTGAGTCGAGCCGGTCAAGCAATGCGTCGAACAATATCCGCATCTCCAGCCGCGCCAGGTGCAGACCCAGGCACTGGTGCGCGCCCGCACCGAAGGCAAGATGACGGTTGGGGCTGCGCGTCGCATCAAATCGCTTCGGATCGGCAAAGACGCTGTCGTCATGATTGGCCGAGACATAGCTCAGCATCAGCCAGTCACCGCTGGCAATGGCCTGTCCGCCAATCTCGCAATCCGCCGCCGCCGTTCGCATGAAATGCTGCACCGGGCTGGTCCAGCGTATGGCCTCCTCGATAAGGCCGGGCAGCAGGCTCCGGTCGGCCTTGATGCGCCGGAACTGGTCGGGATCGCGGGCCAGTGCCATCATCGCCCCGGCCGTGGATGCCGATGTCGTATCGTGCCCGGCACTTGCTACGATGATATAATAGCCGGCCATGTCCCGGTCGCTGAGATACTCGCCATCAATCCGGGCATTGGCGATCACGCTCGCCACATCGTCGGACGGATTGGCGCGCTTTTCCTGGGCCAACCGGGCAAAATACTGCTCGAAATCGCTGACCGCCCCTGCAACCAGCTGGGTGATCTGCTCGGCCGTCAGGTTCGCCAGCCCCGACTTGTTGAGATCTTCATCCTGCCCTCCGAACATCTGCTGGGTCAGGACCAGCATCCGCGGCTCATCCTCCTCCGGCACGCCCAGAATCTGCATGACCACATGCAGCGGATAGGGCGCCGATACCGTGGGCACGAAATCCGCCTCGCCGCCGGTTGCCACCAGCCGCTCAACCGTCGCCTGTGCCAGCGATCTGATCTCCGCTTCGATCCCGGCCAGATTCTTAGGCATGAACCATTGCTGGGTCAGGCGGCGATAATCGGGATGGACCGGCGCATCGAGCGCCACCAGCGAATTAACGAGATGCGGACTGCCGCCGGTAATCTGGCGGATCATCTGGTCGCCCACCGAAAGGCCGAACACGACCGGACGGGGATTGTTCAGAAATCCGGCATTGTCCTTGCTGATCCGCATGACATCTTCATGACGGGTCACCAGCCAGAACGGATCATGCAGGCCGCCATGCTCGATCCACGCGACCGGCATGTCACGCCGCAATGCCCCGAACTTGTCGAGCAGGTCATCCCATTGGCCAAATGCCCTGGGATCGATCACGGCATCGGCGATATCCGCCGGTGCGATCGGGCGTTCTGCTGCCAGCGTGGCCATGCTTCGTTTCCTAAACCCTTTCCCTCATACAATGCGGCTGTCGGTCTTTCCCCAATATTCATCGCGCAGCAGCCGCTTGTAGAGCTTGCCGGTCGGATGCCGGGGCAGTTCGTCGCGAAAATCGATCTGGCGCGGCATTTTGACGCCCGACAGCGACTGGCGCAGATAGGCGGTTATGTCGGTGCGCAGCGCATCATCCGCGCTCGCCGGATCGAGCGGCTGGACCACGGCCACCACCTTTTCCCCCATATCGGGGTCGGGCGCACCGATTACCGCTGCATCGGCAATGCCGGGATGGGTGACCAGCAGGTTTTCGATTTCCTGCGGATAGATATTTACGCCGCCGGAAATGATCATGAAGCTCTTGCGGTCGGTCAGGTAGAGAAATCCTTCCTCATCGACCCAGCCGACATCGCCCAGCGTCGTCCAGCCCCGCTCATGCGTGGCTTCGCGCGTCTTTTGCGGATCATTATGATAGCTGAACTGCCCGCCACCCTCGAAATAGACCAGACCTTCGCTGCGCACTGGCAGTTCATTGCCGTCTTCATCGCAGATATGCACCGGCCCCAGCATCGACCTGCCAACCGTGCCCTTGTGCGTCATCCAGTCCTTGCTGCCGACAAAGGTAAAGCCATTGCCCTCGCTGCCCGCATAATATTCGTTGAGCACCGGCCCCCACCAGCCGATCATGGCTTCCTTGACCGGGACGGGACAGGGCGCAGCGGCATGAACCGCCGACCGCAGCGTCGAAACATCATATTTCGCGCGCACCTCCTCCGGCAGTTTCAGCATGCGCACGAAATGGGTTGGCACCCACTGGCTGCAATTGACCTCGTACTTCTCGATAAAGGCAAGCGCGTCTTCCGGATCGAACTTGTCCATCATCACAACGGTGCCGCCAAGCTTGTGCACCGACATGCACCAGCCGAGCGGCGCAGCATGATAGAGCGGTGCCGGAGAGAGGTAGATGGTATCAAAGGCAAAGCTGAAGGCCGCCTGGGCCAGCATGGTCAGCGAATCCTGAAAGGCAATGCCATCGGCATCGGGGGCCTGGCGGATGATACCCTTTGGCCGTCCGGTGGTGCCCGAGGAATAGAGCATCGCGGCGCCGGGCTCCTCATCGGCTATCGGAGTATCCGGCATATCGGCAAAGGCTGCCGCAGCATCGCGGTCGTCGCCCGCACCGAACACGAGCTGAGGAATATCAGGGCATTCCTCGGCAACGCCGGGCAGAACCTGTTCCATATAGGTTGAGGAAATGAGCAGCTTTGCGCCGCTGTCCTGCAGGATATAGGCGATTTCGGGCGCGGTGAGGCGACAGGAAATCACCACATAGACCAGCCCGGATCGCTGCGCGCCCCATATCAGGTCGAAATAATTGGGATGGTTTTCCAGGCAAAGGGCAACCTTGTCACCCGTGTTGAGACCGCACTTGCGAAAATACCGGGCCACCCGGTTCGATGCCTTGTCCAGTTCCGCATAGGTCTCGACCTTGCCGGTCAAAGCCATGATAACGGCTGGCTTGTCGCCATGTTCACGGGCGTGAACCGATGGATGCATGAAGGCTCTCTCCTGTGGCCGCGACCAATTGCCATTTCCCTTCAGGGAAAGTCACGATTCTCTGCGGCGCATCTTTGTTTAATCGTGCGCTTAAATCAATCGGCAAATGCCCCCATACCCGCGTTGCGGACACAAAAAAGCCGGGCTGTACCCGGCTTGTCTGCATATCCTGAAAGAATGGTCGCCGACCAATTCCTTATCGGGCGGCAATCAATAACCGAATTTGATCAGTCCTCAGGACCGCCCTGGGCTTCGTTCCGCTCCTGCATGCTCAGCAGATAGCCGTCGGACTTGAGGAAGGGGATCGGATTGACCGATTCGCCGGCAATGCGCACTTCATAGTGCAGGTGGCTGCCGGTTGAGCGGCCGGTCGACCCCATCAGGCCGATCATCTGGCCGCGCGTCACGCGTTCATTGGGCTCGACAAGGATTTGCGACATATGGCCATAGCGCGTCTGGATGGTGCCACCATGGTTGATCTCGACATATTTGCCATAGCCGTTCACCCATTGCGCACGACCGACAATGCCGTCGGCGGTGGCATAGATCGGCGTGCCGATCGGGCCTGCCATGTCCAGACCCTTGTGACGGGCGCGACGGCCCTTGAAGGGATCTTCGCGAAAACCATACTGGCTGGTGAGGCGATAGCTGTCGACCGGCTGGCGCGAGGGAATGGCGACCTTGCCGACCGAACGGCTGTCCATGGCCTTCCAGCCATCGAACAGCTGCCTGAATTCCGGATTGGCCGTGCCCAGCGCCTCGCCATTCTCACCCGTCACCATTTCGGCGGCGGCGGAGAAATCGGTCGCGCTTTCGTCATTGGCAAGTGCGGGTGACGCAGCTGCGAGAAGAAAGGCGGATACCGATGCAAGACAAGCAAAAAGCCGAGCGACCATAAATATTTGACCCAATCCCGCATTGCACCATGGCAATGCCTCAAAAACTTAATCTGCCAAGCCGGGCAGATCCCCCACACAAAGCCGGAAAAGTTCTGGAACTTTCTGATCCGGGCTTCGTTGAGGCTATCTAGGGTCAGATTTTTTCAGGACGCAAGCGCACCATAGTAAAGGCGGGTTAAACCGGCTGTCTCACGCGCCGAGTCGTTGAATGGCGGCTTCAGCTGGCCTCGAAAGCGGGTTTTCACAAGCTCCCGCCAATGAGATTCTCTGTCCAGCTTGCGCTCTTCGCACAGATATTCGAACCAGATTGTGCCGTAGCGCACATGGGCAATCTCATCCTGATAGATTCGCGAAAGGATTCGCGCAGAGGCCATGTCACCCTGCTGTTCCAGCCGCGCAATCGTCGCCGGAGTAATGTCCAGCCCGCGCGCCTCCAGCACCATCGGCACGATCGCCAGCCGGGCGAGCGCGTCGTCAAACGTCGCCTCCGCCGCCTCCCACAGCCCTTCATGGGCCGGCAAAGCGCCATAGCTGCTGCCCAGCTGTACCAGGCGCCGGTCGAGCAGGGCGAAGTGCATGGCCTCGTCCGCCCCAACCTTCAGCCAGTGATCGACAAATATTCGCGGAAACTGCGCTCCGAATCGCGCAATCAGATCAAAGGCAAGGTCAATGGCGGCAAATTCGATATGCGCCAGCGCGTGGAGCAACGCGATCCGCGCCCGCTCCGATCCGCCCCGGCCCCGCTTGGGCATGCGGTTCGGCGGCAGCAATTCCGGGCGCTCGGGACGTCCGGGGCGATCCGGCGGCGCGACATCAAACCGCCAGACAAGCCTCCCCAGACGCCAGTCGCGCGCGACCTGACGCGCACGCATCAGCTTGGCGCGCGGCTCGCACTCGGCGAGCACCGCAATCGAGGCCGATCCGATATCCTGCATGGCGGACTTGCGGGCGGCGCCTAAAGCGCCTTTGCCGCCTCCAGCACTTCTTCGGCATGTCCGGCAACCTTGACCTTGGGCCACACCCTGACGACCTTGCCGGTCGCATCGATCAGAAAAGTCGAGCGCTGCATGCCCATATAGGTGCGGCCATACATGCTCTTTTCCACCCATACGCCCATGGCGTTGGCAATGCCCTCTTCCGCATCGCTCGCCAAAGGTACGGCGAGATCATATTTCTCGATGAACTTGCCGTGTTTTTTCGGCGGGTCCTTCGAGACTCCCAGCACATCGACGCCCGCCGCGCTGAATTCATCGGCCAGCGCGCTGAACGCCTGGGCTTCCTTGGTGCAGCCAGGGGTATCGTCCTTGGGATAGAAATAAAGCACCCATTTGCGCCCCTTATAGTCCGATGGCTTTACAACCGATCCATCGGGCCGGGTCATTGCCACATCGGGCACCATCTCGCCTTCGCCTGTCATGCTGTTGCTCCCGTCAATTTGTCAGATGCAGCGCTCACGCCTCGCGCGGAACGCCAAACACATTGCTCCATTCCCCGGTAACGCATTGGCGCGCAGCCGCAAAGGCCCGGATCAGCGAATTCCAGTCCTTCTGCCCGCAGGAACGCGCCACCAGCGCCCGGCTGGCCGACGAAGGCACCGCGCCATCGGGCGCCACGAGCCGCATCGTGACCAGCAGCCGCGTCAACAGGTCGTGCGCCATCGCCATATCCTCGCCCAGCTGGCCATCCGCGACCAGGCCTTGCACCGCCTCGCCCAGATTGGGCGACAGCCCCTTGCCGCTGATCAGCTGGCGGGCGTGAACGATGAACTCCAGGTCGACCAGCCCGCCGGGCAGCAGCTTGGCGTCCATCGGACCCAATGGCGGCTTGTGTTCAGCCATGTCGCCGCGCATCTTCAGCGCGTCAGCCAGTATCTTGGACGGATCGTGCCCGCTGCCCAGAAACGCCTCGATGCGGCCCTGCAGGTCAGCACGCGCGGTGCTTGAGCCATAGACCGGACGGGCGCGGCACAGCGCCATATGCTCCCAGGTCCATGCGCTTTCCCGCTGATATTCGATGAAACTCTGCGTCGAAACCGAAAGCAGGCCCTGCGTACCGGAAGGCCGCAGCCGGGTATCCACCTCATAAAGCGCTCCGGAGGCGGTCGGCACGGTCAGTGCGGCAATGATCCGCTGTGCGAGGCGGTTGTGATAGCGGGTCGAGCCAAGCGGTCGCGGTCCGTCCGATTCCTCGCCGATATCACCGCTGAACAGAAAGACGAGATCAAGGTCGGACGCATGGGTCAGCGCACCGCCGCCCAGACGGCCCAGCGCCAGTATCACCGGCTCCGATCCGGCAATCCGGCCATGGCTGGCGACAAATTCCGCAATCGCATAATCGGCGAGACGCACCAGTGCAGCTTCCGCCACCCGCGCATATCCCGCGGCAACGTCGAGCGGGTCCTGCCTGCCCTCGATCAGCTGCGCGCCCAGCGCAAAGCGCTTTTCGCCGACGCTGACGCGGACATGGTCGAGCCGCGCCTGATAATCATCGCCCGCCTCTTCCCATGAAAATTCGCGCACAAGCGCATCGACGCTTCCCGCCATGTCAAAGGCGCTCGCATCGATAAGGCCGTCGAGCAGTTCCCCGCGCAGCGCCAGCGCGTCGGCCAATGGCTGTGCATAGCTGAGGATATTGGCGACCAGCTGCAGCAATCCGGGGCGTGCCTCCAGCAGGCGGAAGAAATTGATGGTGCTGGGCAGGCTGTGGATCAGGTCATCGAGCCGGTTGAGCGCGCGGCTGCGATCGGGCGCACCCGCAAGCGCCTCGGCGAGAGCGGGCAACACCGCCTCGAACGCCTTGCGTCCGGCCGGGCTGCGCAATGCCCTGGCGCTGCCGCCGCGCCATTTGGCGATCCTCGCGGCTAGCAGGGCAGGCTCGTCATGGCCCAGCGCGAGCAGCTGCTCCTCCAGCAATTCCGGCTCCTCGGCCAGGCCATCGCTGCCCGGCGCCGCTGCATCGCCTCCGCCGGATTGGCTTTCGACCAGCGAGTCATAAATGTCCGCAACCTCGCGCACCACCGGACGCAACTGACCGACCAGCGCATCGCCATCGGCCAGTCCGTGCAGCCGGGCGACTCGGTCCAGCGCATCGGCCTGTTCGGGCAGGCTGTGGGTCTGCTGATCCTCGACCATCTGCAACCGGTGCTCGATGGTGCGCAGCAACCGGTAATGCGCGGACAGCATGTCGGCCTCATCGCGCGGAACAATGCCTGCGCCGACCAGCGATTCCAGCGCAACCAGCGTCGCACCGGACCGCAGCGCGGAATCGCGCCCGCCATGGATGAGCTGCTGCATCTGGGTGAAAAATTCGACTTCGCGAATGCCGCCCCGCCCCCGCTTCAGGTCATAGCCGGGGCCAAGCAACAACCCCTCGCTATAGTGATCGCGAATGCGGCGCGTCAGGGCCGCAATCTCGTCAATCGTTCCGAAATCAAGCGAACGCCGCCACACAAAGGGGCGGATATTCTCCATGAAATAATCGCCCAGCGCGCGGTCCCCGGCACAGGCACGCGCCCGGATGAAAGCCGCCTGTTCCCAGGTCAGCGCCTGCGATTCATAGTGCGACAGTGCCGCCTCTATCGGCAGGGCCAGCGGAGAAACCTCCGACGCCGGGCGCAACCGCATATCCATGCGGAATACATAGCCATGGCCTGTGCGCTCGCTCATGATCTCGATCAGCTTGCGGGCAATGCGCTGGGCCGCATCGGCGGCGTCCTCGCGCGGGCGCACCGGCAATGTCTGGGGATCGTATAGGAATATCGGATCGACATCGGATGAATAGTTGAGTTCGCGCCCGCCATGCTTGCCAAGGGTGATGACTGTGAAACCGCGCACTTCTGGGGCTTCATAGCGTTCCAGGAATATCGCCTGCAGCGCGGCATCGAGCGCCCGGTCGGCAAAATCGGAAAGCTGGCGCGTCACCTGTTCCAGGCTCAGCAGTCCGGCAAGATCGCCAACCGCCAGCACGAGCGCCAGTCCCTGCTTCTCATGGCGCAGCCGCTCGCGCACGTCAGCCTCGGCATCCACCCCGGACCCGCAAGCGGCCAGCGCATCGTCCAGCCGCCCCTGCTCCATCAACGTTGCAAGCTCAGGACGGCGGTCGAGCGCGCGTTGCAGGAACGGGGCATTGTCGCGCGCACGGCGCATGGCATCGGTCAATGCAGCCTGATCGGTCTTGGTCATCAGCGGCTATTCCTCCGCCTCGCCAAGCGCCGATCCGGCCAGCTGATCCACATCGCGCAGGATATCGCCCATCGGATCTGCAGACCGTGCCGCCCCGGTCTTGCCGGAACCGTCGTCGATTATCGCCTCAAGCGCGGCGCGCGCCCGCGCCACCCGACTCTTGATCGTGCCCAGCGCGACACCGCAGATATCAGCGGCCTCCTCATAGGAAAAGCCGCCCGCACCGACCAGCACCAGCGCCTCGCGCTGGCTGTCAGGGAGCTGCATCAGCGCGCGCTGGACGTCGGCAAGGTGAATCTGTTCGTCCTGACCTGCCGGGCGCGACAGCAGCCGGTCGGCGGTCACGTCATCCCAGTCCGCGCTGAACTTGTCACGGCGGCGCTGCGAGAGAAAGGTGTTGCGCAGGATGATGAAGGTCCAGGCCCGCATGTTGGTGCCTGCCGAAAAGCGCGCCCGCGCGCGCCAGGCCTTGAGCAGTGTGTCCTGCACCAGATCATCGGCCATGTCGGCATTGCCGGTCAGTGACCGCCCATAGGCGCGCAGGTGCGGTATCGCCTCGCCCAGTTCTTGCCGGAATTCCTCGTCAGACAGGGGCGTGCCGACGGAATCCGCCGCCGATGCGCAACAATCATCCTGCCCTTCGGCCAAGCGCCCTTCCCTTCGCAAATGCACGATCCTGCCTGCGCCTGATACGCGCCGACGGCAAATCTGTTCCCGGATGCTCGTGCCATGTCGTCCGGAGACCGCTATCGATTGAGACGATTCAAAGCGTCCGGTCGAGAAATTTCTTCAGGCGAAGCAACATGAATGCACGGACGTTGCTGTCAGGCAGTTGATGATCTAGATCCTTAAACTCATGATATTCAACCGATTTTCCAGCAGACTTCAGCGCCTGCTCCATACGGCGGGACTGGCGCACTCCGACATTCATATCTCGGTCTCCGTGGAACAGAATCACCGGCACCGAAATGCTGCCGACATTCTGGAGCGGTGATCCTTCAACGATATGGGGACCGCTGCCAACATAACGCTGCATGGTCCGAAAGTTCGTGAAATTGCGGAATTCGTCCGTCCAGTCCTTCATGTCGGTCAATGGCGCGATGGCACCAATTGCTTTGAAAAGGCCTGGCTCCACGACACCGGACTGCAAGGCCGCGTACCCCCCATATGACCAGCCGATAATGGCCATTTTTTCGGGATTGGCGACGCCTTCACCTATCGCCCAGCGGGCACCATCATTAATATCTCCGATTGCCACCCGCCAGCTTTTGAACCCATTTTCAACGAACCATTCGTCGCCATAGCCCGATGATCCGCGAAAATTGGGCTGCAGCACTGCATATCCCAAATTTGCAAAATATTGTGCAAGCCAGTCAAAGTCCCAAATGTCTCGCGATGCTGGACCGCCATGGGGCATTACGATTGTCGGCAGGTTTCTGGCAGTCGACCGTTCCATTCCCGGAGGCAAGGTAAGATAGCCGGGAATGCTGGTCCCATCGCTGGCCTGATACGTTATTGCTTCGACATTCGACAGCTTGAAATCATTCAGCATTGGCCGAACGTGCATTATTTCAGCTAGTTGCCTGCCATCCTTGTTGAAAATATAAAGTCGGCCCGGATCATCATCGCTCCCGGCCCTGATGAGCAATTTCTTCTCATCAACGCTCGCATCAACAAATGATATCAATGGCAATCCGGGCAGTGCTTTCGACAGGCTTTTTGCCAGTCCATTAAGATATTTATCGAAATAGACAACCTGCGGATGCTCATCCGCATAGGAAACGCCCACTACCCGTCCATCCTGGCCAAAGCGCACTATGCCCCCTACATCTACCCTAGGGTGCGCAAAAACCAGTTCAAAGCTGAACTGGCCATCAAGCGAAACGCTGTAAAGTGCATCACGGCCATCCTTGGGCATGAGCCCGTAGACCTTGTTGGCCGCATCATCGATGGCCAAGGGCCAGAAATCGCGCGTCTTGCCTTCAGCATTGATTTCAAATGTACCGAACCGGCGCCATTCACGATCACCCTTCAGCCGATAGTCGAAGCGGTAGCTGGAACCAGCATTCCGATTCGTACCGCTATTGGCCCGAAAGGCCACCATTCTCACACCATCAGCTCCGTCACCCCAATAGCCGATAGCCATAGGATTTGGGTTTTCTACCTTCCTAGTCTTGTTGCTGCGCGTATCCAGTTCGACAACACCGAGCCCTTCATCATTACGCCGCGCAATTCTGTCGCTCCGGCCCTCGGGAATATAGTCCTGAGACATCAAGACCTTGCCGGAGCCATCCATCCAGTCAATGATACTGCCAGTATATTGACGAAGCCTTACATCATAATCGCTCGCCGACTGGCCCAGGATCAGCATGTTGTCGCCGTCCAGATCAAAGGCAATTTTTCGGTTGAAGCCAATATCATCAACACCATCAGTCTTGATGACATCCACGCTGCACAGCACCCTGTCATTCGCCACAAATTCGCACCAGCGCAATTGATTTGGGTGCCCGTCCGAAGACATTACTCTCTGCAGCCCGGCACCGCCGTTCAAATCTGCCCATTGAACGACTGTAATCGCTCCCGGCCCGGCAGACAAAACCATGATCTTGTTACCGTCAGGAGACAATGCGACGTCCAGAATATCCTCGCGTTTGCCGAAACGGGCCGCTTTATCGAAATCAGGGTCGGAAGATGATGCCTGCTGGTCATCCTTGGTATCCTGCTGTGCAATCGCAGCAATGTTACTGAGCAAAATTGCTGACACAATGATGCTCGCCAGATGCTTGCCTACAAAAGTTTGCTTCTTGCGCCCCACGAAATCCCTCCGGCAGATATCCCGTGCCATGTGTATCTCGCCCTTGCGATGTGGCAAGCGGCATTACAACCATCGGTCCGGAATGGACGGTATTTGTCGACTGGAAAAATGGACACTCCTGTCTGCAGCTACGCCCATATCAGTACCAATCGCAGATTGGCCGACCAGCGGGCATTCCTTGCAAATGCAACCAGTCTCTGCCAAATCACGCCATCCTTTCCCGCCGGGAAAGTCCCAAGAGACAAGGAAATCCAGAATGCGCCTCCACGCAATCCCACTGATAGCCGCCACACTCCTCGCCGCCTGCCAGCCGGGCAGCGATGGTGACAGCGCCACGCTCGACATTCCCGAAGTCGAGGCCGGCGACCTGTCTGAAGAAACGATGAAATCCCTGGTCGAACAGCTCTCTTCGGATGCCTTTGAGGGCCGCGCGCCCGGTACCGCTGGCGAGGAAAAGACGCTCGCCCTGCTCACCGAGAAATTCGAGGCAGCGGGGCTGAAGCCCGGCAATGGCGACAGCTGGCTGCAGGAAGTGCCGCTGGTCGCCATCGATGCCACCAAGGTATCACCGCTGACGATCAGCGGCGGCAAGACCGATATGGCGTTCAGCTATCGCACCGACATGGTCGCCGCCAGCTATCAGGAACAGGCCAGCATCGACATCAAGGACAGCGAGGTCGTGTTTGTCGGCTATGGCATCAACGCCCCGGAAAAGGGCTGGAACGACTATGATGGCGTCGACGTCAAGGGCAAGACCGTCATCATCCTGGTCAATGATCCCGATTATGAGACCGAAGGCCTGGAAGGACCGTTTAATGGCCGGGCCATGACCTATTATGGCCGCTGGACCTATAAATATGAGGAAGCCGCCCGGCAGGGTGCTGCTGCCGCGCTGATCGTGCATGACGAATTCCCCGCCGCCTATGGCTGGAACGTCGTGGAATCGAGCTGGACCGGTCCGCAATATTACCCGCAGAGCGAAAATGGCGGATCAGACCAGACCAAGGCCAATGGCTGGGTACAAAAGGAAGTTGCCGAGAAGATTCTGGCCGCCGGCGGCCAGGACCTTGCCAAGCTCTCCGCAGCCGCCAAGAAGAAAGGCTTCAAGGCCGTCGATCTTGGTCTCAAGGCTTCGCTCAGCATGGAAAATTCCATCGAAAAGACCATGTCGCACAATGTTATCGGCATATTGCCGGGTGCCAAGCGCCCCGATGAATATGTGCTCTATTCGGCGCACTGGGATCATCTGGGCCGCTGCACTGCTGCAGCCGATGGCGATGATATCTGCAATGGCGCGGTCGACAACGCCACTGGCACAGCGGCCCTGGTCGCGCTGGCCGAGGCCTTCACCAAGGCGGGCGCTCCGGACCGCAGCATCGTCTTCCTGGCCGTTACGGCCGAGGAATCCGGGCTGCTCGGTTCCGAATATTATGCCGCGAACCCCATCTTCCCGCTGTCGCAGACCGTTGGCGGGATCAACATGGATGCTTTCCTGATCGCGGGTCCGTCCAAGGACATCACCGTGGTCGGCGGCGGCAAATCGCAGCTTGATGCCTTTATGGATGCTGCATTGAAAAAGGCTGGCCGCGTCGCGACCGCCGAAGCAACCCCGGAAAAGGGCTTTTACTATCGCTCCGACCATTTCAGCTTTGCCAAGCTGGGCGTGCCGATGCTCTATATTGATGGCGGCGAAGATCTGGTCGATGGCGGCACCGAAGCAGGCGCGGCAGTCGCCAAGGACTATACGGAAAACCGCTATCACGGCCCCAAGGATGAATATGATCCCGACTGGAACTGGGCCGGCGTGATGGGCGATCTGCAGCTTTTCTATCAGATTGGCCGGTCCATGGCGATGTCGACAAGCTGGCCCAACTGGGTTGAAGGTGACGAATTCCGTGCCATTCGCGACAAGAGCCGTTCGGGCGACTGACCTGGTGACAAGCCCGCCCTGTCCGCTGCGTTCGGGCAGGGCGCGCTGTCGGACCGCCACGACATGACATTGCGTCAGCCGCCCGAATGGGCACGGCAGGACTGGCTGTGGATCGGCTTTCCGCACGCTGCCGATGAATGGCCGGACGTGCTGGCGGACGCCCAGACAGAGATTGCGGGCTTTGCCAATGCCGTTGCGCAAAGCGGCCAGCAGGTCCGGCTGATCTGCCGCGACGCAAAAAATGCCGCTGCGGCGCGGGCGCTGTGCGATCCGGCCGTAACAATTGCCGAGCATGTCTATGGCGATATCTGGCTGCGCGATACCGGGCCGCTGGTGGTCAGCGATGGCGCGCGGATGCAGGCGCGGCTGTTCCGCTTCAATGGCTGGGGCGGGAAATATGTCATGCCCGGCGACACCGAAATCGGCACCGCGCTAGCCGATGAGGCCGGTCTGGAGAAGACCTGGGGCGACTGGGTGCTGGAGGGCGGCGCGATCGACGTCGATGGCACGGGCCTTGCCGTCACCACCGAACAATGCCTGCTGAATCCCAATCGCAATCCGCATCTGACCCGCCAGCAAATCGAGGACCGGCTCCGCCGCGATCTGGGAATAGACCGGCTGCTCTGGCTGGGCGATGGCCTGATCAACGATCATACCGATGGCCATGTCGACAATCTCGCGCGGTTCGTCGCGCCCGGACGGATCGCCATTCCGGTTGCATCGGGCGATGATGATCCCAATGCCGCAATCTATGCCGATGCCCATGCCCGCGCAGCGAAGTTCGGGCTGGATATCGTGCCGGTTGCATCGCCGGGCCGGGTCGAGATTGACGATATGGTTCAGCCCGCCAGCCATATGAACTTCCTGATCGCTAGCCATGTTGTGATCGTTCCGGTCTATGAAACGCCATTTCAGCAGGACGCTCTGGCAAGCCTGCAGGCCTGCTTCCCCGGCCGCAAGGTCATCGGCCTGCCCGCAACGGCAGTGTTGATCGGCGGGGGCAGCTTTCACTGCGCATCGCAGCAAATGCCCGCCAAGGCTTCATAAGCAGAAAAATTGTCGCTATCACAATGCCACCCCAATTGAGAGGATTCCCCCCATGCGCAAATTCGTGATTACCGCCCTACTGGCGACCAGTGCCATTGCCTGCAATTCGGCCCATGACCCCGCCAATGCGGAAAACCATCATGAGATGCCGAGCGCGGAAGATGCGCTGGCAAAGGTGCTGGCCGCCGATATCCGCGAGGGTGACAAGGCGCGCGACCAGTATCGCCACCCCGCCGAAACGCTGGCCTTCTTTCAGGTAGAGCCCGGCCAGACCGTGGCCGAATATGCACCGGGCGGCGGCTGGTACACACGGGTTCTGGCACCCTATGTGATCGATCATGGCAGCTATATCGCGCTGGGCGTATCGCCTTCCTCCTCCGCGCCGGAGGCCGAACGCATGGCCGCGATGGAAAAGTTCGCCGCCGAAACGCCAGCCAGCGTCGAAGAAGAAACCGGCATTGATGCTGAGAAGATTCACGCCTTCACTCCGGCATCCGCACCCGCCGAATGGAACGGCAAGGTCGACCGGATTCTGATCTTCCGCATGATGCACAATCTGATGCGGCGCGGCTTGGCAGCTGGCGAGATCGCGGCGATGAAGACACTGCTCAAGCCTGATGGCATGATCGGCATTGTCCAGCATCGCGCCAAGGCCGATGCACCGGCCGACTATGTCGATGGCAACAAAGGCTATCTCAAGCAGGACGATATTATCGCCTTTATGGACGAACAGGGCTTTGAGCTGGTCGGTGCCAGCGAGATCAATGCCAATCCAAAGGACAGCGCAGACTGGCCAAACGGGGTCTGGACCCTGCCGCCCACGCTGCGCCTGAAGGACCAGGATCGCGCCAAATATGAGGCCATTGGCGAATCCGACCGGATGACCCTGCTGTTCCGCAAAAAGGCATAGACGAGGAACAGGGCGCGATGACCAGCATCACCGTTTCCGCGCTACAATTGCCACTGGGCGGGGGCGAGGCCGACAATATTGCGGCCGTCTCCGACCTGGTTGCGGAAGCGGCGGGCAAGGGTGCGCGCATCATCCTGCCTCCCGAAATTTTCGAAGGCCCCTATTTCTGCAAGGTCGAGGATGAGGCGCTGTTCGCGACTGCGCGGCCCACCGCCGAGCATCCGAGCGTCACGGCCATGCAGAAACTGGCGCGCCAGCTGAAACTCGCGATCCCGACCAGCTTTTTCGAACGTGACGGACCGCATCATTATAACTCGCTGGCGATGATCGACGACGGCGGCGAGATCATGGGCGTCTATCGCAAAAGCCATATTCCCGATGGCCCGGGCTATGAGGAAAAATATTATTTCCGCCCTGGCAATAGCGGCTTTCGCGTCTGGAACCTGTTCGGCACGACCATCGGCGTCGGCATATGCTGGGACCAATGGTATCCCGAATGCGCGCGCGCCATGGCGCTGATGGGGGCGGAACTGCTCTTCTATCCCACCGCCATCGGCTCCGAACCCTATGACGCCGATCTCGACACCAGCCGGATGTGGCGGCGGGCCATGCAGGGCCATGCAGTCAGCAACTGCATGCCCGTAATCGCCGCCAACCGGATCGGCACGGAGGATGGCCAGCGTTTCTATGGACACAGCTTCATCAGCGATGAATGGGGCGATCTGACAGCCGAATATGGCGACAGTGAAACCGGCGCGCTGATCGCCACCATCGACCTTGAGCGCGCACGGCGGCACCGCGCAGGCATGGGCTTTTTCCGCGACCGCCGCCCCGATCTTTATGGCCGGTTGACCGAAGACATCTAGGCCGTGAACCCATAAATGCCATCTAATGAGGCAACAAAAATGAGTCTGATTACCGTTGAACGCGACGATGCCGTCGCCATCGTCACCCTGAACCGGCCCGAAGCGATGAACGCCCTGTCAAAGGCATTGCGCCGCGACCTTGCCGAAGCAATGCTGGCCGTCGAGCAGGATGACGCGATCCGCGCGGTCGTGCTGACCGGAGCGGGCGACCGCGCCTTTACCGCCGGGCTGGACCTCAAGGAGCTGGGCGCGGACACCAGCAATCTGGGCGCGGCGAACGCCACCGATGCTCGAGACAACCCAGTTCTCGCCATCGAGCAATGCACCAAGCCGGTCATCGGGGCGATCAATGGCGTGGCGATTACCGGCGGTTTTGAAGTGGCGCTGGCATGCGATGTCCTGATCGCCTCCAGCAATGCGCGGTTTGCAGACACGCATGCCCGGATCGGCATCATGCCCGGCTGGGGCCTGTCACAGAAACTGTCGCGCATGATCGGAATTTCCCGCGCCAAGGAACTGTCGCTGAGCGGCAATTTCCTCGACGCCGAAACTGCAGAACGCTGGGGCCTGGTCAACCGCGTGGTTGCGCCCGATGCACTGCTTCCCGCCGCAAAGGCGCTTGCTCATGACATGGCCAGCGCCGATCCGGCCATGGTGCAAGCCTACAAAAAGCTCATCGATCAGGGCTATGCCCGCACATTCGCCGAGGGACTTCGGCTGGAGGCGGACCAGTCGACATCGGCCAACAGCAAGGTCAATGCCGAAGATGTCGAAGCGCGCCGCCGCGCCGTGATGGAACGCGGCCGCAGCCAGACCGGAGACAGCTGAAAATTTCGGCCCGCGACCGTCCCGAATGCTGCCCCATAATGGCGACCGCAATGCCGGAAAGTCTTGCATATCGGCCAGAAAAGGCTTGATCGCCCGGCCGAAAGGACTAACCGGCTAAAAACACAGATTTGCGAGTGACCCTGATGGATCTGAAGTTCATCCAGTGCCAGCCAGAAGGTATTACGAACTTCAAATTGGGATCACTAGTGAGCCATAGCACTGGCGCTGTCCCGCAACCGGGCTAGGGTCAGGGTTAATTGTTCGGCGATACGGGTTATCCAGTTTGGGCATGACGTTCTTATCTCTTTTCCTGCACCGCATGCCGGGCACTATCGGGCCGTGCGGTGATCGCGAAGAAAATGTGATCGCATCCGCTATCCGGCATCGGCAACAGACAGGTGGATCATGGCGCATGGCGGAGCGTTTTCAATGAACGTAGCGCAGACCCGCCAGACCGGCTTGCCCGATTTCAGCATCCTCAATTCATTCCGCATGCAGGCGCTGCTCTGTGTGATCTTTGGCGCGCTGCTGCCGACCTTCGCCTATTTCTTTCCCGAACCGAGCCGGTTCTTTGACCGCAGTTCGACCCATGTATCGCTGGCGGCCTCGACTGTCGCCGTCATTGTCGGCATCTATTTCTCGCGCCGGGTCACCGCCTTTCCGGGCACGACCCTGCTCAGCAGCGCCCTGCCCTCATTCGCAATTGCCTTTGGCGCGCTGGCGCTCGGCATTCTGGTGCTGCGCATTCCCTATAGCGGTGCGATCCTGACCATGAACGCGATCTGCTGTTCCATCGTCATCATCCTGCTGGCGCTGGCGACCAGCCGGATCGCCGGGCCGCGCTTCCATCTGGTGCCCGGCGAACGCGCCAGGCAATTGCTGACCCTGCAGGAAATTGATTGCGAGGCGATGGCCCGGCCGCAACTGCCCGACCGCCGCAACGCCTTTATCGTCGCCGACCTGCACCAGAACATGGCCCCCGAATGGGAGCGGATGCTGGCGCTGGCGACCCTGAAGGGCATTCCGGTTTTCCACTATAAGCAGGTCTATGAATCGGTTTCCGGCAAGGTCCAGATCGAGCATCTGTCGGAGAATAATTTCGGCGCGCTGTTGCCCAGCATTCCCTATGCCAAGGTCAAGCGGCTCATTGACCTGGTCATGGCAATCATCGCGCTGCCGCTGCTGCTGATCCCGATGCTGATCGTCGCGCTGCTGGTGAAGCTGGATTCGCCGGGACCGGTATTGTTCCGCCAGGAACGCATGGGTTATCGCGGATCGACATTCCAGGTCATCAAGATCCGGACAATGCACGCGGCCCAGGGCAGCGACGGGCGCGGCGATGCCAGCCATGCGATGACGCAGGACAATGATATGCGCGTGACCCGGATCGGCCGCTTTCTGCGCCGGACCCGGATCGATGAACTGCCCCAGATCATCAACATCCTGCGTGGCGAAATGAGCTGGATCGGCCCGCGTCCCGAAGCGGTCTCGCTGTCCGAATGGTATGAAAGCGAGCTGCCCTTTTATGCTTATCGTCATATCGTCAGGCCCGGCATCACCGGATGGGCACAGGTCAACCAGGGCCATGTGACCGAGCTGGATTCGATCAATACAAAGCTCCAGTACGACTTTTTCTACATCAAGAATTTCTCATACTGGATCGACATATTGATCGCAGTACGCACCGTGATGGTGCTGGTCAGCGGCTTCGGATCGCGCTGACGCGCCGCCGGACACGATAGCCGTCAGGGATTTCCCGCAAGCGCCGGATTGACCCAGCCCGCCGTCAGCAGGTCCGGCGACGGACGAAAGCTCAGATAATCGACATGATCGGGAACATCGACCCAGCCATGGACCACTCCGGCAGGGACGATCACCACATCGCCCGGCTTTACCGCCCGGACCATGCTGTCATGGGCGGTGCCGATACAGGTCGGGCCGTTAAGTTCCGCCAGCTCCAGATGGCGACCGTTCGTCAGATAGCCATCGGTAAACATCGTCCCGCCGCCTGACAGGATATAATAGGCCTCGGTCTGGCCATCATGGATGATGCCGCCCTTGCGTCCGCCATCGGCGCTTGCCGCGCCGGTCCGTCCGCAGGCGGGAGCGGGCGCGGATGAGCGCTGCATGCGATCAAGCTGGACCCCGTCCACGGTACGCCCGCGATGGACGACACCCAGCGCGAAATTCTCGTGACCGATATCGACCACGCGGATATTGCGATCGCCGCCCGGACTGGCGCTGTTGACGCGATCAATATCCTCTTTCGGAATATAGGTGGCGGTGAGGCTGGCCTCGGGCACGGTATCATCGGCCATGTTGGGCACAAAGCGCTGGATGCGTCCGCTATAGGATACTTCAGCAATATAAAGGCGACCGTGCCGGTCCGCCGCCAGCTGATGCGGCCAGTGCATCTGGCCGATAAAATGGCCTTTGCTCAGATAGCTGGCAATCACCTCGCCGCTATGCCGGTCAAGAACCGCGATCTCGCTGTTGCTGCCATCGAGCACCAGCATCTGGTCGGGATGACCGGGCCGTGCCGCGACATCCCAGGTCGAGCCGGTCAGGCCGCCAAGTTCGCGATTGAAGAAAATCTCGCGCAGATATTTGCCATCGGGCGTGAATATCTGAACACGGCTGTTGGTCCGGTCGCAGACATGGATTTCTCCGTCGATCATCGCAACACAATGCACGATGGAGAATTTCTCAAGCGGGTCGACATGCTGGCCATGCTCGACATCATCAGCCAGATCATCCTCGTCGCGGACGTTGAAATGCCCCGGATTGACCGTTCTGCCAAAGGCCGTCCACTGCCGCTTGAAAGCGCCGCTATCGGCATCATAAACGATGACACGCTGGTTGCGGTAGCCGTCGGAAACAAATACCTCGCGCCGCGCCGTATCGACATGAATGTCCGATGGCTTGCCAAGCATTGCCGGATCGTCGGCGGCCAGAAACGCGCCCTTTTGGCCGATGCGCAGCAGCAATTCGCCATCGCTGGAGAATTTCAGCAACAGGCCGTCCTTGGGGCCTGCCCCGACCAGCCAGACATTATCCTCATCATCGACGAAAATGCCGTGCGGCGTATCGAACCAGTCCTCCACCTGATCGGGTCCGCCCCATGCGCGCAGCATATTGCCCTCGGCATCGAACTCGATAACCGGCGGTGCGGCGATGCAGCATTTGGCGGTGGGCGGGCTGGCGCCAGCCTGGGTATCGCGCGGCGACAGCCGCTCTGGCCGGTGGAGAATCCAGATATGGTCATGGCGGTCGACGCTGACACTGCTGACATCACCGATCAGCCAGTTATTAGGGATTGCCCGGGGCCAGCTCACATCGATCTTGTAAGCCGGTTCAGCACTTTCCGGGTCGGCTCCCGCCTCGCCGGCATGGGCCGCCGGGGACAGGAGCGCCGCGCACAGCACTGGCAAGGCCGCAAGCATGCAAGCCTTCATCATGCGCCATCTGGCCAAAATTGTTCGCATCGCTCCGGCTCCTCTCCACGGCGCCGGATCGGTCAGCTGTCATCCGGCACGCACAGATGACTTAATAACAGCCATGCTGTCAATCGCGCCTTGAGCCGAATGCAAAGCCGGGAGTCAGCCCTTGCCCTTTGTGCGGGTCTTGCCGGGCTGCATATTGCCTTCGATGAATTCGATGATCTTGCCCGCGACGTCGATGCCGGTCGCCGTTTCAATGCCCTCCAGCCCGGGCGAGCTGTTCACTTCCATGATCACCGGGCCATGATTGGACCGCAGCAGATCGACACCGGCGACGTTAAGCCCCATCACCTTGGCCGCCCTGACCGCGGTCGAGCGCTCCTCCGGCGTGATCTTGATCGACCGCGCCGATCCGCCACGGTGCAGGTTCGAACGGAAATCGCCCGCTGCCCCGGTACGCATCATCGAGGCAACCACCTTGCCGCCAACCACAAAAATCCGCAGGTCGCTCGATCCGGCTTCCTTGATGAATTCCTGGACCAGAATGTTCACATTCGCGCCGCGAAAGGCCTCGATAACCGATTTCGCGGACTTTTCGGTTTCGCCAAGCACCACGCCAATCCCCTGTGTTCCTTCGAGCAGCTTGATGACCGCAGGCGCGCCGCCGACAATCTTCAGCACCTCGTCGGTCTGTTTGGGATCATGCGCAAAGGCGGTCACCGGCAGGCCCAAACCATGTTTGGCGAATATCTGCATGGAGCGCAGCTTGTCGCGCGACCGCCCGATGGCAACGCTTTCGTTGACCGGCCAGACGCCCATCATCTCGAACTGGCGCAGCACCGCCAGGCCATATTGCGTCACCGATGCGCCGATACGCGGGATCACTGCATCATAGCCGCCCACGGTCTGCCCTTCATAGAGGATGGAGGGGCGATGCGAGGTGATGTTCATCGTGCAGCGCAAGGTATTGAGGATATCGATCGAATGCCCGCGCGCCTCCGCCGCCTCGACCAGCCGCCGGTGCGAAAAGAGCCGCGGATTGCGGGCCAGCATGGCTATTTTCATCGGTCAGTCTCCTCGGGGCGGCCAAGCACCCATTTGCGCGCGCAATCGACCTTGAACCCGCGCTTGAGCGCCCTGCGTCCGATCAGGATGGGAAAAGTCATCTTGCCGCGATTGGCGAGCGTCATGTGCCCGGTCCACAAGAGACTACCCAGCATCATGGTCGTCTCGATGACATAGCGAAGTTCCACCGCGCCATTGGAGCTCTTTATCGGCCGTTGTTCGACGGCTGGCGCGCGATATTTGCGCGCGGCCTCCCCTTTGTGCGCGCGAAACCAGAATTCCACGAACAGCCCTTCCGGGGTCTGGATCGGTTTCAACCGGGTTGCATGGATTGACGAGGTTGCCGCCCCGGTATCGATCTTTGCCTTGATGCGATGCAGGCCCAGATCGGGCAGGTCGACGCATTCGGCCCAGCCGATATCGAGCGGTTGTTTCAGTCGTTTGCGCGGTTTTGGTGGCGTATCGTCCATCGCCATCATCTACCGGGAAGTTGGCTGGACGAAAACCTGTTTCATGGCCGGGAGACAGGGCCAGCAAATCCGGCCGGGGCGTCCCTGCCCATGGCTGGAAGTGAAAAGGGGTGCCCCATGCCAGTTGCACGGAACACCCCCAATCCTCGATTCAGACCGGCGTTGTCAGACGACGCCAAAGGCCAGCATCGCGTCGGCTACCTTCTTGAAGCCCGCAATATTGGCGCCCTTCACATAGTCGATATAGCCGCCGCCCTGGTCACCATAGGTGAGGCAGCTGTTGTGAATGCCGTCCATGATGTCCTTGAGCATCTGCTGAAGCTCGCTTTCCTTCCAGGCGCGCCGCTCGGAATTCTGGCTCATTTCAAGGCCCGACACCGCAACACCGCCGGCATTGGCGGCCTTGCCCGGTGCGAACATGATCTTCGCATCCTTGAACACATGTACACCAGCCAGGTCGGTCGGCATGTTCGCGCCTTCGGAAACGGCGATACAGCCATTCTTGACCAGTTCCTTGGCGTCATCGCCAAGCAGCTCGTTCTGCGTCGCGCACGGCAGGGCGACATCGCATTTGACGCCCCAGGGGGTCTTGCCTTCATGGAAGGACGCACCCTTGAACGCATCGCAATAATCCTGGATGCGGCCACGGCGATGGGTCTTGTGTTCCTTGACCCAGTTGATCTTTTCCTGATCGATGCCGTCGGGATCATGGATGAAGCCTCCGCTGTCCGACAGGGTCAGCACCTTGCCGCCCAGCTGGGTGATCTTTTCGGCGGCATGGGTGGCCACATTGCCCGATCCGGAAATGACCGCAGTCTTGCCGGTCAGATCGTCATTCTTCGCTGCCAGCATGTTGGCAAGGAAATAGACAGCGCCATAGCCGGTCGCCTCGGTACGGATCAGCGAGCCGCCCCATTCAAGGCCCTTGCCGGTCAGCACGCCGGTGAACTGGTTGGTGATGCGCTTGTACTGGCCGAACATGAAGCCGATCTCGCGGCCGCCAACGCCGATATCGCCCGCAGGAACGTCGGTATCCGCACCGATATGACGATACAGCTCGGTCATGAACGACTGGCAGAAGCGCATGATCTCGCGCACGCTCTTGCCCTTGGGGTTGAAGTTGGAACCGCCCTTGCCGCCGCCCATGGGCAGGCCGGTCAGCGCGTTCTTGAAAGTCTGTTCAAAGGCCAGGAACTTCAGCACCGATTCCGTCACCGAAGGATGGAAACGGATGCCGCCCTTATAGGGGCCGATGGCATTGTTGTTCTGAACACGCCAGCCGCGCTGAACGCGGATATTGCCGTTATCGTCTTCCCAGCAGACGCGGAAGCTCACCACCCGATCGGGTTCGGCGATGCGCCGCAGGATCTGCTGTGCGTGATATTCTTCCTTGTCCTGGATGAAGTCGAAAATATCTTCGGCAACTTCCTGAACGGCCTGCACGAATTCAGGCTGGTTCGGATTGCGCTTTTTCACGCCTTCCATGAATGTCGGAAAATCGACATGATCGGATACGGCCATGGTCCTGCCCCTTCTTGGCTTGCTTGCAAAATGTCAGCGACCCGGCCCGGTGCGGCGAATCTTGTCGCGATTCGTCCGCCAGAAGGCCGCAATACTAGTCATTCCTGCGATAATGAATAGCAGAAACATTGGCTTGGCCGCGCCAAATGCCGACTTGCGAAGGGGTTATTCGTCCTTGGGTTTGTCCTTGGGAGCGGCAACCTCATCGTCGTCGCCCAGCCCGGCCATGACATCGAGCAGGCTCGGACCCCTGTCTTCTTTAGCGCCTTCTTCATCGGCTTTTGCACCGGCATCGGCCGCCTCTGCATCATCGCCTTCGGAAGCCTCGTCCGTGCCGGGCTTGCTCGGCTTGGGCTCCTCGTCCGGCTCTGCTCCGGGCGCAGCCTTGCCCGAACGCACCAGCGGACCCAGCGCCATCGCCAGACGCGATGCCTGCTCACCAATCACACCGTCGACTGCGGGGGCGATCACCTCGATGGGAAAGCGCATATAGCCGCCCACCACATATTCAAAGCCGATCTCGGTCCCGCCTTTGACCTCTTTGAACAGGATCGTCATCGTCCCGTTCAGCGCCTCGCTCTGCAGCGGCCCAAGCGCGCCTGAAAGCCGCAGCATCTTGCCCGGATCAGCATAGAGAATGCGCATATGCTGGACACTGCCGCGCAGCGACCGCTCCGCATCATCGCCACCTGCCGGGATCAGCTCGCAGAAACAGCCCCCGGCCTGTGCGTCCATGTAGAAATTCTCGGCGTTGCCGGTCCAGCTATGCTCGCCCGACCACCATTGGGCGGGGCTGCGCACCATCTTATAGGCTGTCTCGGCATCGGTCGTCACCGCCACGACATGGCGCACGACGAAACCGTTTTCCGCCTGGTCGACAATTTCGGCATTGGCCGACACCGGCAGGCACGCGCCAGCCATCATGGCCAGCATTCCCAGCAAACGCATCATGATCTCCCCGGATCGCCAGCCGATCCATTTCCGGCGATCATAGCCGGTTGGCGTGACGGTGAAAGGGCGAATATCACGCGACATCGCCCGCCCGGCATTATCCCAGGATCTTGGCAATCGCCGCGGAAACCTCGTCCATGTCGCCCATTCCGTCTACCCGGCTGACAATGCCGCGCGCTTCGTAAATGGGCAGTATGGGTGCAGTCTTGGCACGATATTCCGCCATGCGCTGGCGCACCGTTTCCTCATTGTCGTCAGGCCGCCGCTTGAACTCGGTCGAGCCGCAGCGGTCGCACACGCCCTCGGTCTCCGGCTGCTTGAACGTGTCGTGATAGCCCTCGCCGCATTTGGCGCAGGAAAAGCGACCGGTGATACGCTCGACCAGCGCGTCCACATCCACTTCCAGCTCAATCACATGGTGCAGGTGGCGGTGCCGCGAAGCGAGGATATCATCGAGCGAATGGGCCTGTGCCTCGGTGCGCGGATAGCCATCGAAGATCGCTCCGGTCTCGGGCGACAGCGCATCCAGCTCGTCACCGATCAGCGCCGATACGATCTCGTCCGACACCAGCTTGCCCGCGTCCATGACCGCCTTGGCCTCCAGCCCGACCGGCGTCTGGGCCTTCACGGCGGCGCGCAGCATGTCGCCGGTGGAAAGCTGTTTCATGCCGCGATTGTCGACCAGACGCTGCGCCTGGGTGCCTTTGCCCGCCCCCGGCGGTCCCAACAAAATGATATTCACAGTCTGACAATCCCCCCGATCCGGAATAGCTGGACCTGACCCTTCCAGATGGAAGCGATCAGCGCAAGCGCCCTTTGAGCTTCGCCTTCTTGATAAGGTCGGCATATTGATGGGCAAGCAGATGGCTCTGAATCTGCGTGATGGTATCCACCGTCACATTGACCACGATCAGCAGGCTGGTGCCGCCCAGGAAGAACAGCGGAATGCCGGTCTGGGCAATCAGATATTCGGGCAGCACGCAAACCAGCGTCAGATAAGCCGCACCGACGACCGTGATGCGCGTCAGCACATAGTCGAGATAGACCATTGTGTTCTTGCCGGGCCGGATGCCCGGGATGAAGCCGCCATTCTTCTTCAGATTCTCCGCCGTCTCCTCCGGGTTGAACACCACTGCGGTATAGAAGAAGCAGAAGAAGATGATGCCGATGGCATAGAGCGTCATGTAGATGGGCTGGCCATGCTGCAGATACTGGTTCAGCGTGACCAGAAAGCCGCCAACGGTAGTGTCGGTAGAGGCGCTGTTTCCGGCAAATTGCGTGATGGTCAGCGGCAGCAGCAGCAGCGACGATGCAAAGATCGGAGGGATCACGCCCGCCGTGTTGATCTTCAGCGGCAGGTGGCTGCGATCCGCCTGCATCATGCCGCGCTGGGTTGCGCGCTTGGGATACTGGATCAGCACGCGGCGCTGGGCGCGTTCCATATAGCAGATGAACAGGATCAGGCCGACGATCATGGCGACCAGGCCGATGATCAGCACCGGCGAGATCGAACCCGAGCGGCTGCCTTCCGCCATCTGCGCGACAAAAGTCGGCATCTGGGCGACAATACCCGCCATGATGATCAGCGAAATTCCATTGCCAATGCCCCGGCTGGTGATCTGCTCGCCCAGCCACATCAGGAACAGCGTACCGCCGACAAGGCTGATGACGGCACCGACGCGGAACATGATCCCCGGCGCGACAACGGCGGCAATTCCAGAGGCGCTGGCATAGCTTTCAAGGCCGACAGCAATGAAATAGCCCTGCATCGCGGTCAGGAACACGGTGCCATAGCGGGTATACTGGTTGAGCTTCTTGCGCCCGGTCTCGCCCTCTTTCTTGAGAGCGCCAAGCGTCGGCGACAAGGCAGCGGCAAGCTGGACCACGATCGACGCGGTGATATAGGGCATGACGCCCAGCGCGACGAGACTCATGCGCTGCAGCGAACCGCCTGAAAAGGTGTTGAAGATATCGAGCACGCCGCCCTTGGTCTGCTCGTACAGCGTGGCGAGAGCGGTCGGATCGATACCGGGCAGCGGAACATGGCTGAGCAGGCGGAAGACGATCAGCGCACCAATGGTGAACCAGATCCGCTTCTTGAGCTCGGTCGCCTGTCCGAATTTGGCGAGACTGAAATTGCTCGCAAGATTGTCGGCCCTAGATGCCATACCCCAATACCTTCAAATCAATGTCCGCAGGTGCCGCCATGGCGAACCCTGCTCTATCCCCTGCCCCGCGCAATCGCAATTGCGAGGAACAGCAATTCCGGCACGAAATGCAAGACGCCCCGCGCTCACCATATCGGGAGGCGGGGCGCGCTTGACAAGCCGGGTGGACCAATCAGCCCTTTTTATTCCGCAGCTTCCGCCTTGGCGGCCAGGATTTCAACCGATCCGCCAGCCTTTTCAACCGCCTCGACAGCACCCTTGGAGGCACCGGCAACCGCGAATTTCAGCTTGGCCGTAATCTCGCCCTTGGCCAGCAGGCGCACGCCATGCTTGCCGCCGCGCACCAGACCTGCAGCCTTCAGCGCAGCCTGATCGACGGTCTGCTTGGCATCAAGCTTGCCGGCATCGATAAATTTCTGGACCATGCCCAAATTGACGATGGCATAGTCCTTGCCGAACGGATTGTTGAAACCGCGCTTAGGAAGGCGCATGTGCAGCGGCATCTGGCCGCCTTCAAAACCCTTGATGGCGACGCCCGAACGGCTCTTCTGGCCCTTTTGGCCGCGACCGGCGGTCTTGCCCTTGCCCGAACCGATGCCGCGTCCAACGCGCATGCGGCCCTTGCGGGCACCTGCATTATCCTTGATTTCGTTCAGTTTCATGTTTTGCACTCGCTTTCGCTTTGTTTCGCGCCTTGCCGTCCCCGCATCCGCAGGACAGCCCGTAATTATTCGACGACATCCACCATGTGACGAACCTTCTGGATCATGCCGCGAATTTCCGGTGTATCCTCATGCTCGACAACGCGATGCATCTTGCCAAGGCCCAGCCCGGCCAGAATCTGGCGCTGAACCGCCGGACGGCGGATCGGCGAACCTGTCTGCTTTACCTTGATTTTCGCCATGTTGAATTACTCCGTAATCGCAGCGGCATCGGCATCCGCCACCGCTTCGCTCGCACCGCCACGGCCCAGCAGGTCGGCAATTTTCTTGCCGCGACGCTGCGCAACCGATTTGGGGCTGGTCTGATCGCCCAGCGCCTCGAAAGTGGCACGGATCATGTTGTAGGGGTTCGAAGTGCCGACCGACTTGGTCACCACATCGGCAACGCCCAGGCTTTCGAACACGGCGCGCATCGGACCGCCGGCGATGATGCCGGTTCCCTGCGGCGCGGTACGCACCTGTACCTTGCCCGCACCGAAACGGCCCTTGCCGTCATGATGCAGCGTCCGGCCTTCCTTCAGCGGAACGCGGATCATCTTCTTCTTGGCAGCGGCAGTCGCCTTGGAAATGGCCTCAGGCACTTCGCGCGCCTTGCCATGCCCGAAACCGACCCGGCCATTGCCGTCGCCGACCACGACCAGCGCCGCAAAGCCAAAGCGCTTGCCGCCCTTGACCGTCTTGGAAACGCGGTTGATGTGGACAAGCTTTTCGATCAGCTCTTCGCCCTGTTCCTCGGTGCGATTGTTGCGACGATCATCACGGCGACCGCCCCGGCCACCGCGACCTTCACGTCCGCGACCGCCACGACCGCCACGGCCCTGACGCTCGCCCTGCTCTGCGCCCTGGTTGTCGGCGGCTTCGCTGGTGTTCACTTCATCGGCCATCATCAAAACTCCAGTCCGCCCTCACGGGCGGCATCGGCCAGCGCCTTGACGCGGCCATGAAAAATGAACCCGCCACGATCGAACACGACCGTGGTGACGCCAGCCTTTTTGGCGGCTTCGGCGATCTGCTTGCCAACCTTGGCTGCATCCTCGGCGGTTGCGCCACTGGCCTTGCTGCCCTTGACCAGGGTCGAGGCGGCAGCCAGCGTCTTGCCCTGGGCATCGTCGATGATCTGGGCATAGATGTGCCGACCGGTGCGGTGCACGGAAAGCCGGGGACGACCGGCAGCATGCTTGCGCAGGGAAGAGCGCACCCGCTGACGACGGCGATCGAATAGAGAGAGTTTCGCCATGGCTTACTTCTTCTTTCCTTCCTTGCGGAAAATATATTCGCCGCGATACTTGATGCCCTTGCCCTTATAGGGTTCAGGCTTACGCCAGCGACGGATTTCCGCGGCCACCTGGCCGACCTTCTGCTTGTCATTGCCCGAAATCTCGACCGTGGTCTGGTCGGGCGTCTTGATCTCGATGCCGTCGGGAATGGCGAAATCGACATCATGGCTATAGCCAAGCTGCAACTTCAGCATCTTGCCCTGGACATTGGCACGATAGCCAACACCGGTGATCTCAAGCGTCTTGGAGAAACCCTCGGTCACGCCGGTGACCAGGTTCTGCACCAGAGTACGCTGCATGCCCCAAAAGGCGCGGGCGCGCTTGGTGTCATTGGCGGGCTTCACCGAAAGCTGATTGTCGGCAAGGTCATAGCTGATGTCATCGACCATCGGGATCGACAGCTCGCCCTTGGGGCCCTTCATCGACAGCACGCCATCGGCCATGCTGGCAGTGACGCCTGCAGGAATCTCGACGGGTTTTTTACCAATACGGCTCATGATCAGAATACCTCCGCCAGAACCTCGCCGCCAACATTCTGTTCGCGCGCTTCCGCATCGGACAGGACGCCACGGGGCGTGGATACGATGGTGATGCCAAGGCCATTGCGCACGATCGGCAGTTCCTTGGAACCCGAATAGACGCGGCGGCCCGGCTTCGAAACGCGCGCGACATGCTTGATCGCGGGCTGGCCTTCGAAATATTTCAGCTCGATGCGCAGGCCCTTGTGGCGGCCCAGCACTTCTTCTGCATAGCCGCGAATATAGCCTTCACGCTGCAACACGTCGAGAACGCGCGCGCGCAGCTTGGATGCCGGCGAGGTCACGCTGTCCTTCTTGGCCTGCTGGCCGTTGCGGATGCGGGTGAGCATATCACCCAGGGGATCGGTCATTGCCATTGTCTGTAATCCTTACCAGCTCGACTTCGTAACGCCGGGGATCAGGCCCTTGTTGGCCAGGTCGCGCAGCTCGATACGGCACAGTCCGAATTTGCGGTAATAGCCGCGCGGACGACCGGTGGTGTTGCACCGGTTGCGCACGCGGGTCGGATTGGCATTGCGGGGCAGCTCGGCCATTTTCAGCCGTGCGATCAGACGCTCGGTCTCGTCGAGAGACGCGTCATCCGCCTTTGCCTTCAGCCTCGCATACTGGCCGGCATATTTCTTGACCAGCTTCTTGCGACGCTCATTCTTGTTGATGGAACTCAGTTTCGCCATGACTTAAGTTCTCGCCTTTCTGTTGCGCAGGCCCTCAGGCCGCTTCTGCTTCTGCCTCGACCGGGAACGGGAAACCGAACAGGCGCAGCAATTCGCGCGCCTCATCGTCGGTCTTCGCGGTCGTGGTCACGATGATATCCATGCCGCGAACGGTTTCGATCGCGTCATAGCTGATTTCAGGGAAAATAATCTGCTCTTTCAGGCCCATGGCGTAATTGCCACGACCATCGAAGCTCTTCGGGTTCAGGCCGCGAAAGTCACGAATGCGCGGCATCGCGATCGTCACCAGACGATCGAGAAATTCGTACATGCGTTCCTTGCGGAGCGTCACCTTGCAGCCAATCGGCATGCCTTCACGCAGCTTGAAGCCGGCAATCGACTTCTTCGCCTTGGTAATGACCGGCTTCTGGCCAGCGATCAGTTCCATTTCGGCTGCGGCAGTCTGGACCTTCTTCTTGTCCTGGCTCGCCTCGCCAACGCCCATATTGATGACGATCTTCTCGATCTTGGGCACTTCCATATGGTTCTTGTAACCGAATTTCTCGGTCATCGCCTTGACGATTACATCGTCATAGCGGGTGCGCATGCGCGGGATATATTTGTCAGCCATCAATCGTCTCCCCGGACTTTGCAGCCACGCGGACCTTCTTGCCGTCGCGTTCCTCGATACGGACGCGGGTGGGCGAACCGTCCTTGGGATCGGCAACGGCGACATTGGAAATGTGCAGCGGCGCTTCGATGCGATCCAGGCCACCTTGCGGGTTGGTCTGGCTCGGCTTGCGGTGCCGCGTCATCATGTTGAGGCCTGCAACGACGACCTTGCCGTCCTTCGGCATCACCTTGGCGACAGTGCCGGTCTGGCCCTTGTCCTTGCCGGCGAGAACGACAACGCTGTCGCCCTTTTTGATCTTTGCCATACCCATGGTTACAGCACCTCCGGAGCCAGGCTGATGATCTTCATGTGCTTGCGGGCGCGCAGTTCGCGCACGACCGGGCCAAAGATGCGGGTGCCGATGGGCTCATCGCTCTTGTTGACCAGCACGGCGGCGTTGCTGTCGAAACGGATCACCGAACCATCGGGACGACGAACGTCCTTAGCGGTGCGCACGATCACCGCACGGTGAACATCGCCCTTCTTCACGCGACCGCGCGGAGCGGCTTCCTTGACGGAGACGACGATGATGTCGCCAACGCCCGCAAAGCGGCGCTTCGAGCCGCCCAGCACCTTGATGCACTGAACGCGCTTGGCGCCGCTATTGTCGGCAACCTCAAGATTTGACTGCATCTGGATCATTGATCCGGTTCCTTCTTGTCTGGCTTGCCGGGACCGTTCTGGTCAAAATGACCTGGCCCGGCAGTTCCTGTAATGGTTCAGGCGTCGGCTGCTGGCTCTGCCTTGGCAGGTGCCTTGTGGGTGTTGACCCGCTCGATCACCTTCCACGTCTTGAGCTTGGAAATCGGCCGTGTCTCTTCGATACGGACGGTCTCGCCGGCCTTGACGCTATTGTCTTCGTCATGCGCGTGATATTTCTTCGAACGGCGGATGATCTTCCCGTAAAGCGGGTGCTTCACCTTGCGCTCGACCTTCACCACGACGGTCTTGTCGGTCTTGTCGGAGACCACCGTTCCAATCAGAACTCGTTTGGGCATGGCTGGCTCCTCAGGCCTTGGCTGCACGGGCACGTTCGCCCTGCAGTGTCTTGATCTGTGCAATCGTGCGACGCACTTCCTTGACGCGCGACGGCTTTTCCAGCTGGTTGGTCGCAGCCTGGAAACGCAGGTTGAACGCTTCCTTCTTCAGCGCGCCCAGCTCATCGGAAAGCTGATCGTCGGTCTTGGTACGCATGTCTTCCATATCGCTCATTTTTCACCTCCCAGGTGAGACGTGTCACCCAGACGCGCCACGACCTTGGTCTTGATCGGCAGTTTCATGGCCGCGCGCTCGAATGCGACTGCGGCGATCGGGCCGGGGACGCCGTCCAGCTCGAACAGGATGCGGCCCGGCTTGACCCGCGCTGCCCAATATTCGACCGAACCCTTGCCCTTGCCCTGACGGACCTCGGCAGGCTTTTTCGAAACCGGCAGGTCGGGAAATACGCGGATCCACAAGCGTCCCTGACGCTTGATGTGACGCGTAATGGCACGACGGGCAGCCTCGATCTGGCGAGCGGTAATCCGCTCGGGTTCCATGGCCTTGAGGCCATAGGAGCCGAAATTGAGCGCGCTGCCGCCAGGCGCATTGCCCTTGATCTTGCCCTTGAAGGCCTTGCGGAACTTGGTTTTCTTCGGTTGCAACATGGTGCTTTACCCTATCCTCAAAGCCTCAGCGCGCCGGACGCACGCCGGAGGTCTGTGCCTCCATCATGAGACGGTCCTGCGCCATCGGGTCATGGCCAAGGATTTCGCCCTTGAAGATCCAGACCTTGATGCCGGTGATACCATAGGCGGTCAGCGCCTCGGCTTCGGCATAATCGACATTGGCGCGCAGCGTGTGCAGCGGCACACGACCTTCACGATACCATTCGACGCGGGCGATTTCAGCACCGCCCAGACGGCCGCCACAGGTGATCTTGATGCCTTCGGCACCCAGACGCAGCGCAGACTGAACGGCACGCTTCATCGCGCGACGGAAGGCGATACGGCGGATCAGCTGATCGGCAACGCCCTGTGCGACGAGCTTGGCATCGATTTCCGGCTTGCGGATCTCGACGATGTTCAGCTTCACCTCTGCGGCATCGGTCATCGCTTCAAGCTGCTTGCGCAGCTTTTCGATGTCCGCACCCTTCTTGCCGATGATCACGCCGGGACGCGCGGCATAGATGGAAACGCGGCACAGCTTGGCCGGACGCTCGATCACAACCTTGGAGATCGCTGCCTGCGGCACCGTCTTCATGATGAAGTTGCGCAGCTCGATATCTTCCTTGAGCAGGCGGCTATAGTCGCGCCCTTCGGCGAACCAGCGGCTGTCCCAGGTGCGATTGATCTGCAGGCGCAGGCCGATCGGATTGCTCTTCTGACCCATGGCTTACGCCTCCTCTTGTTCGCGAACGACGATGCGCAGCCGACTGAACGGCTTCAGGATGCGGCTCGAACGGCCACGTGCGCGCGTCGTGAAACGCTTCATGGTGATCGCCTTGCCGACGCTCGCCTCGGCAACCACCAGGGCGTCAACGTCCAGATTGTGGTTGTTCTCGGCATTGGCGATGGCAGAGGCGAGAACCTTGCGGGCCTCGACAGCCATGGCCTTTTTCGAGAAGGTGAGGATGTTCATCGCATCCTCGGCCTTGCGACCGCGGATGAGACCGGCGACCAGGTTCAGCTTCTGCGCCGAACCGCGGATGGTCGTGCCGACTGCCAAGGCTTCATTCTCGGCGACACGACGGGGAGCTTTTGCCTTGCCCATTAGCGCTTGCCCTTCTTGTCAGCAGCATGGCCGGGGAAGCTGCGGGTCGGGGCGAATTCGCCCAGCTTGTGACCCACCATGTCTTCATTGACCGATACCGGGATGAACTTGTGACCATTATAGACGTTGAACGTCAGGCCGACGAACTGCGGCAGGATCGTCGAACGGCGCGACCAGGTCTTGATCGGAGCGCGACCGCCAGCTTCCTGCGCATCTTCTGCCTTCTTCAGCAGATACAGGTCGAAGAACGGACCTTTCCTGATGGAACGAGCCATGATTTACCTCTTCTTCTTCGCGTGACGCGACCGGATAATCATCTTGTCGGTCTGTTTGTTCTTGCGGGTGCGCGCGCCCTTGGTGGGCTTGCCCCATGGGGTCACCGGATGACGGCCACCCGAGGTGCGGCCTTCACCACCACCATGCGGGTGATCGACCGGGTTCTTCGCAACACCGCGGGTCAGCGGACGACGGCCCTTCCAGCGGGTCCGGCCTGCCTTGGCGAAATTCTGGTTGGAATTGTCCGGGTTTGAAACCGCGCCAACCGTGCCCATGCAGGAACCCAGGATATAGCGCTGCTCGCCCGAGTTCAGGCGAACGATCACCATGCCGCGGTCACGACCGACCAGCTGGGCATAGGTGCCGGCGGCGCGGGCGATCTGGCCGCCCTTGCCCGGCTTCATCTCCACATTGTGGATGATCGTGCCGACCGGCATCTGGCTCAGCCGCATGGCATTGCCCGGCTTCACATCGGTCTTTTCGCCAGCGATAACGGTATCGCCTTCAGCCAGACGCTGCGGAGCAAGGATATAGGCCAGTTCGCCATCCTCATATTTGATGAGGGCGATAAACGCAGAGCGGTTGGGATCATATTCGATCCGCTCGACCGTGCCGGGCACGTCGAACTTGCGCCGCTTGAAATCGATCAGGCGATAACGCTGCTTGTGACCACCGGCGATGCCGCGCGAGGTGACATGGCCCTTGTTGTTGCGGCCACCGGTCTTGCGCTTGCCTTCGGTCAGCGACTTGACCGGACCGCCCTTGTAAAGGCCGGAACGATCGACAAGGATCAGGCCGCGACGGGCCGGGCTTGTCGGATTATAGGATTTGAGTGCCATCGGTCCGTTCCTCAGTTAACGCCGGTGGTGATGTCGATCGACTGGCCGTCAGCCAGGGTCACGACAGCCTTTTTCACGTCGCTGCGACGATAGGGCTTGCCCTTCCAGCGCTTGGTCTTGCCCTTTTGCACGATCGTGTTCACGCCGGTCACCTTGACGTCGAACAGCGCTTCCACGGCCGCCTTGATCTGCGGCTTGGTGGCGCTGTCGGCAACCTTGAACACCACCGCATTATGCTCGCTCAGCAGAGTCGACTTTTCGGTGATGTGCGGCGCGACGATCACGTCGTAATGGCGCGTATCAATGTCGGTTTTCTTAGCCATTGAAGCGTGCCTCCAGCTTTTCGACAGCGGCGCGGGTCAGCACCAGCGTATCGTGTTTCAGGATGTCGTAGACATTGGCACCGACCGCCGGCAGGACGTTCAGTCCGACCAGATTTGCCGAAGCCTTTTTAAAGCCGTCATTGACCGCATCGCCATCGATGATCAGCGTCTTGGCGCCGAAACCGAGCTTTGCGATCTGGCCTTTGAGCAGCTTGGTCTTCGCGTCGGCGAGGTTCAGGTCGTCAACGACGATCAGATTGTCGTTCATCGCCTTGGACGAGAGCGCCATCTTGAGACCGAGCGCGCGAACCTTCTTGTTCAGCGACACGTTGAAGTCGCGCTTGCGCGGACCATGCGCCTTGCCGCCGCCGATGAAGATCGGGGCACGGCGATCGCCGTGACGAGCAGTACCGCCGCCCTTCTGGCGACCGAACTTCTTGCCGGTGCGGGCAACATCGCTGCGCTCGCGGGCGGCGCGGGCGGTGCCGCGACGGTTTTCAAGCTGCCAGGTGACGACGCGGTGCAGGATATCGGCACGCGGCTCGACGCCGAACACGGCATCGTTCAGCTCGATATCGCCCTTGGCCTTGGCGTCGAGGGTTTTGACCTTGATTTTCATCGATTAGCCCTCCTGACCTTCGACCGCTTCGGGAGCAGGCGCTTCCTCGGCAGGCGTGTCAGCGACATCATTGTTGTTGGCAGCGGTCTTGAGCCCGGCGGGGTAAGGCGCGGTATCGGGACGCGGAACCTTGACCGCATCGCGCACCATCAGCCAGCCGCCCTTGGAACCGGGGACCGAACCCTTGACGAAGATCAGGCCGCGCGCATCATCGGTGCGAACCACTTCCAGGTTCTGCTGCGTGCGCTGGCGATCACCCATGTGACCGGCCATCTTCTTGTTCTTGAACACCTTGCCCGGATCCTGGCGGTTGCCGGTCGAACCATGGGCACGGTGAGAGATGGACACACCATGGGTGGCGCGCATGCCCCCGAAGCCCCAGCGCTTCATGGCGCCGGCAAAGCCCTTGCCCTGGGTGTGGCCGGTAATGTCGACAAGCTGGCCCGGCACGAAATGGTTGGCGGCGATGGTTGCGCCGACTTCCAGCACGGCATCATCGGCAACGCGGAATTCGGCAACCCGCTGCTTGGGCTCAACTTCCGCCTTGGCGAACTGCTCGCGCTGCGGCTTGTTGACGTTTTTCGGCTTGGCAGCGCCAGCGCCGAGCTGAACCGCGACATATCCGTCGCGCTCTTGATTGCGTACCGAAACAACCTGACAATCTTCCAGAGCCAGAACGGTCACGGGAACGTGACGTCCATCCTCCTGGAACAAGCGGGTCATCCCGACTTTTTTCGCGATCACGCCAGTGCGCATGATCAATTCTCCCAACAGAGGCCCGCATGAAAGCCATGCGGGCTTATCCAACGAAAAACCCCCGGCTACAGCCGAGGGCCAACCCAAAGCTTCAAGATCACCCCGTCCGGGTTGGATGCCTTCGAAACCGAAGGCGACGGGGGACCAGGACCACAGTCAAATGCCCGAAGGCGCTGTGCGGTATCCCTTGTCTGCCAGGCCCTTAGGCCAGCTTTATCTCGACATTCACGCCAGCTGCCAGGTCGAGCTTCATCAGCGCATCGACGGTTGCCGGGGTGGGCTGCACAATGTCCAGCAGCCGCTTGTACGTACGAACCTCGAACTGCTCACGCGACTTCTTGTCGATGTGCGGACCGCGGTTGACGGTAAATTTCTCGATGCGCGTCGGCAGCGGAATGGGGCCGCGAATGAGCGCTCCGGTGCGACGGGCCGTATCGGCAATGTCGCCAGTCGCCTGATCCAGCACACGATGATCGAAAGCCTTGAGGCGAATCCGGATGTTCTGCGTTTCCATGTCCACTATACCGATGCGAAAGAGCCAAAAACAAACCGCCCCGAAAAACCCATCGTCCCTTTTCAGGGTCCGAAGCCGGGGCGGCTCTTAAATAACCACTGCCGCCCGAATCATCCGACCCGGGCGGCGAAGTGGCCCTATATTACTTGGAGATCGTGCTGACAACCCCCGAACCGACGGTGCGACCACCTTCGCGAATGGCGAAGCGGAGACCGGGGTCCATGGCGATCGGGGCAATCAGCTTCACGCCGATCGTCACATTGTCGCCAGGCATGACCATCTCGGTGCCTTCGGGAAGGATCACTTCGCCGGTCACGTCGGTGGTGCGGAAGTAGAACTGCGGACGATAATTGGCGAAGAACGGCGTGTGACGGCCACCTTCGTCCTTCGACAGCACATAGACTTCAGCCGAAAACTCGGTGTGCGGCGTAACCGAACCGGGCTTGCAGAGAACCTGGCCACGCTCGACTTCCTCACGACCGATGCCGCGGATCAGCGCGCCGATATTATCGCCGGCTTCACCCTGATCGAGCAGCTTGCGGAACATTTCGACGCCGGTAACCGTGGTCTTCTTGGTGTCCTTGATGCCGACGATCTCGACTTCCTCGCCAACCTTGATGATGCCGGTTTCGACGCGACCGGTAACAACCGTACCGCGACCGGAGATCGAGAACACGTCCTCGACGGGCATCAGGAACGGCTTGTCGACCGGACGGGCGGGCTGCGGGATGGCTTCGTCAACGGCCTTCATCAGCTCAAGGATCGATTCCTTGCCGATATTGTCGTCGCGGCCTTCCAGAGCGGCCAGAGCCGAACCCTTGACGACGGGAATGTCGTCGCCGGGGAAGTCATAGGAGCTCAGCAGTTCGCGAACTTCCAGCTCGACCAGCTCGATCAGCTCTTCGTCGTCGACCTGGTCGACCTTGTTCATGTACACGACCAGAGCGGGCACGCCGACCTGACGGGCAAGCAGGATGTGCTCGCGGGTCTGGGGCATCGGGCCGTCGGCAGCGTTCACAACCAGGATCGCACCGTCCATCTGGGCAGCGCCGGTGATCATGTTCTTCACATAGTCAGCGTGGCCGGGGCAATCGACGTGCGCATAGTGGCGCGCTTCGGTTTCATATTCGACGTGCGCGGTCGAAATGGTGATGCCGCGCTCGCGCTCTTCAGGAGCCTTGTCGATATTGGCGAAATCGACAGCGGTACCGCCGGTCGTTTCCGCCAGAACCTTGGTGATTGCAGCCGTCAGCGTGGTCTTGCCATGGTCAACGTGACCGATGGTGCCGATGTTGCAATGCGGCTTGTTCCGCTCAAACTTCGCTTTTGCCATTTTATCCTACCTTCATTTCTTAACTATCCGGGATAGTCCGCGCCGCGCATTGGCGAGACTATCCAAATCTGTCAACACCCAATTGGAGAACCGACGGCTTGCAGCCCGAATCCGGCCCGAGGTTGAGCGCCTATAACGACTTTGAACCGGTTATGCCAGCTTCTCTTTGACCTCTGCGGCAACATTCGCAGGCACCTCGTCATAATGCGAAAAGTGCATGGTATATTGCGCGCGACCCTGGGTGAAAGAGCGCAGCTGATTGACATAGCCGAACATGTTCGCGAGCGGCACGAGTGCGTCGAGAACCTGCGCGTTGCCGCGTGAGTCAGTGCCCTGGATCTGGCCACGACGGCTGTTCATGTCGCCGATGACGTCGCCCAGATAATCCTCCGGCGTCACCACTTCAACCTTCATGATCGGCTCCAGCAGCTTGATGCCTGCCTTCTGTGCCGCTTCGCGCATCGCGCCGCGACCGGCGATTTCAAACGCCAGTGCCGAGGAGTCGACGTCATGATAGGCGCCGTCGATCAGGTGAATGTCAAAGTCGATGATCGGGAAGCCGATGAGCGAACCGGTCTCTGCGGTTTCGCGCATGCCCTTCTCGACCGACGGGATATATTCACGCGGAATGTTGCCGCCCTTGATCTCGTCGATGAAGTTGATGCCCTGTCCGCGCTCGCCCGGCGTGACGCGGATCTTGACCCGGCCGAACTGGCCCGAGCCGCCCGACTGCTTCTTGTGGGTGTAGTCGAGCTCGACTTCCTTGGCGAGGCTTTCGCGATAGGCCACCTGCGGCGCGCCGACATTGGCCTCGACCTTGAACTCGCGCTTCATGCGGTCGACCAGAATGTCGAGGTGAAGCTCGCCCATGCCCTTGATGATCGTCTGGCCCGATTCATGATCGGTCGAGACGCGGAACGAGGGATCTTCGGCAGCCAGGCGATTGAGCGCGACGCCCATCTTCTCCTGGTCGGCCTTGGTCTTGGGCTCAACCGACAGCTCGATAACCGGCTCGGGGAATTCCATCCGCTCCAGGATGATCGGCGCACTGGTCGCGCACAGCGTATCTCCGGTGGTGGTGTCCTTCATGCCGGCCAGCGCCACGATGTCGCCGGCAAACGCCTCGTCAATGTCCTTGCGGTCATTGGCGTGCATTTCCAGCATGCGGCCGATCTTTTCCTTCTTGTCCTTCACCGTGTTGAGAACGGTGCCCTTTTCCAGCTTGCCCGAATAGATGCGCGCAAAGGTCAGCGATCCGACGAACGGGTCGTTCATGACCTTGAAGGCGAGTGCGGCAAACGGTGCGTCGTCGCTGGAGGGACGGTTGTCCTTGGTTTCGCCGTCCAGCTTGACGCCTTCGATGGCGGGCACGTCGAGCGGGCTCGGCATATAGTCCACCACGGCGTCGAGCAGCGGCTGGACACCCTTGTTCTTGAACGCGCTGCCGCACAGCACCGGCACGAACGCACGGGCCAGCGTACCCTTGCGGATCAGGCGCTTCAGCGTCGCCGCATCGGGCTCATTGCCTTCCAGATAGGCTTCCATGACATCGTCGTCCTGTTCGACGGCGGTCTCGATCAGCTTTTCGCGATAGTCCGCAGCCTTGTCGGCGAGGTCAGCAGGGATGTCGACAAAGTTGAACTTCGCGCCCAGGCTTTCGTCTTCCCAGACGATGCCGCGATTGTTGACGAGGTCAACAACGCCCTTGAGGTCGCTTTCGGCGCCGATCGGGAGATACAGGACCAGCGGGGTCGCGCCCAGACGGTCGATGATCGACTGCACGCAATAATAGAAGTCCGCACCGGTACGGTCGAGCTTGTTGACGAAGCACATCCGGGGAACGCCGTACTTGTCTGCCTGGCGCCACACGGTTTCGGACTGCGGCTCCACACCGGCAACGCCGTCGAACACGGCAACCGCGCCGTCGAGCACGCGCAGCGAACGCTCCACCTCGATGGTGAAGTCCACGTGTCCGGGGGTGTCGATGATGTTGATGCGATGCTCGGGACCCTGGCCGTCCTCGGCCTTCCAGAAGGTCGTGGTCGCAGCGGAGGTGATCGTGATGCCACGCTCCTGCTCCTGCTCCATCCAGTCCATGGTCGCAGCACCGTCATGGACTTCGCCAATCTTGTACGACTTGCCGGTATAATAGAGAATCCGTTCGGTCGTGGTGGTCTTGCCGGCGTCGATATGCGCCATGATGCCGATATTGCGATATTTCTCAAGCGGATGGCTGCGTGCCATGATCTTTACTCCATGGGGGCGGGCGACAACCGTGCCGACCGTTTTCGTGTGGGCCTATAGTTGAGGGGGCCGGTGATTGCCAGCCCCCCAAAGTCCGATTTCAAGCTTGGGCGCGCCGCACGCGGCGCGACACCAGATCAGCCTTGCCGGATTACCAGCGATAGTGGCTGAATGCGCGGTTGGCTTCGGCCATGCGGTGCGTGTCTTCACGCTTCTTAACCGCGTTGCCGCGATTATTGGCCGCATCCATCAGCTCGCCCGATAGACGGGCCGCCATGGTGGTTTCGCTTCGTCCGCGCGCCGCGGAGATGAGCCAGCGAATGGCCAGCGCCTGGGCGCGCTCGGGGCGAACCTCGACCGGAACCTGATAGGTCGCACCGCCGACGCGGCGGCTGCGCACCTCGATGCCCGGCTTCACATTGTTCAGCGCATCGTGGAACATCTGCAGCGGATCGGTCTTTGCCTTGGCCTCGACCGTGTCGAGCGCGCCATAGACGATGCGCTCTGCAACGGACTTCTTGCCGTCCAGCATGAGGTTGTTCATGAATTTCGAAAGGACCTGATCTCCGAACTTCGGATCAGGCAGGATAACCCGCTTCTCGGGCCTGCGACGACGTGACATGTTTCAAATCTCCAGTTGGCTCTCTCTTCACCGTCACCCTGAACTCGTTTCAGGGTCCATCTGGCGGCTCGGATCCAACCTTTCCAAAAAAGTTTCGAACCTTGGACCAGTTGAGACCATGGATCCTGAACAAATTCGCCCGAAGCGAATTTTTCAGGATGACCATGCCCCCGGCATGGTCACTTCGGACGCTTGGCGCCGTATTTCGAACGGCTCTGCTTGCGATCCTTGACGCCCTGGGTATCGAGCACACCGCGCAGCACGTGGTAACGCACACCGGGAAGGTCGCGCACACGACCGCCACGGATCAGCACAACCGAGTGCTCCTGCAGGTTATGGCCTTCGCCAGGGATATAACTGATGACTTCGCGCTGGTTGGTCAGGCGAACCTTCGCCACCTTGCGCAGAGCCGAGTTCGGCTTTTTCGGAGTTGTCGTATAGACACGGGTGCAGACGCCGCGCTTCTGCGGGTTCTGCTCCATTGCGGGCACCTTGGACTTGGCCTTTTGCGGCACCCGGCCCTTGCGGACCAGCTGGTTGATCGTTGGCATAGTTCTCACTTCACCTGTTAGTGGATAGGTTACTCTGGCAGCGCGATACGTTTGCCCTGTCACACGGTTGCCCGCCTGAAGGCGTGGTGGCGGCTCCGCCGTTGTTCCACCCGCACCGAACGCCATTGTTCAGCCTGTCTGTAATTTCGCTGGCAAACAGGCGGCGAAAAGGCAGCCCGGACCGGCGAAGCGCGGCCCTTAGCGGGGATTCGGCACAAGGTCAAGGGAGTGGTGCCGGTGCCAACCGACATGCCCGCTGCCATCGGCAACCGCATCAGGCGCGATGGTGGCGCGCGCCTCAAAAACCGTTATGACATCGGACATGTCCAGCGAATTCGACTTTGTCATGCGGCTATTGGCGATGGGGGCGGCGCTGCTGTTGCTGGCGACGCTGATGGTCGGGCCATCGCGCCCGGCGATGAAGGTCGCGCTGGCCGGCCTGCTCAGCGGCGCGATCTGCTATCTCCTCAATGCCACCCGGCTGATCGATCCATGGCGCATGGCCGACCGGCTGGTCGATCTGGTGTCGCTGATGACGCCCTATTGGACCTGGGTATTCGCCGCACTGCTCTTTGATCGCAAGCTGCCGCGCCCCTTGCTGTTCCTGCTGCCACTGCTCTACCTGATATTCTGGTATTGCGCGCATTTCATCACGCCGCTGCACAAACCGGCCTTTGTCGCGATCCACCTGCTGTCGCTGCTGCTGATCGCCCATCTCGTCTTTTTCGCCCTGTCCGGCCGGAATGACGACCTGATCGAAAAGCGGCGCTGGATCCGCCTGTTCCTGCCGCTGGCTGTCGGGCTGCAGGCAGGCGGAATTCTCGTCTATGAGCTCATCATCGGTGTGCGGGCCGATGATTTCGCAATCCAGTCGGTCAGCGGCCTGCTGATCTTCGTGATCATCATGGCGGCGGGCATGGCTCTGCTGGTATCCGAACCCGATTTGCTGGTCGCACAGGACGGCGAGGCAGCGGATGATGACGCCCCTCCCCCGTCTCCGCTTCGCCTTTCGCCATCCGAAGCCGTGCTAAATGACAAGCTGACCGCGGCAATGGCCGATGGCTATTACCGCACCCCCGGCCTCACCATAGACGCGCTGGCCACGCATCTGGGCAGCGCCGAGCACCGCCTGCGCGCGCTGATCAACCGGCGGCTAGGGCACCGCAACTTCTCCAGCTTCCTCAACGGCTATCGCATCGCCGAGGCTTGCGAGAAGCTGGCCGACCGCGACCTTGTCGACATGCCGATCCTGACCATCGCCATGGATCTGGGCTATAATTCGCTGCCGACATTCAACCGGGCCTTTCGCGCCGAAACCGGCACTGCGCCGAGCGATTTCCGCCGCGATGCCATTGGTCGGAACTGAAAAAAGCATATCGATTCCGAAATTGACCGGGATTTTTCGCCCTTGCGGAGCGCGGCACCGGTCCATCGGCTAGGACAGCACGGTCACTGCCCGCCAATGGAGCCGATAAACCGATGACCGATCCCGCAAATACCGAAACTGCAACCTATGTGATCCAGCGCGTTGGCAATCACTTCATCAATGCCATGTCGTTCGATCTCGGCCGCTATCTGGTCGCCGCCGGACTGGTCACCGCGATCCTGCTGCTGGCGCGAAGCTGGGCAAGCGCGCGCCGCATCCAGACCCGCCGCGCCAGCCGTGCAGACTATGTGCGCGAGATATCGTCATCGCTGCGCACAGTCATGGTATTCGCGGTAACGACCCTGTCGACCGTCATGATGCGCGAGGCGGGATGGGTTCGCACTGCCGAAACCGCAATTGGCTGGCCGCTATGGCTGGCGCAGCTCGCCGTGATCATCATCGCCCATGACTCCTATTTCTACTGGATGCATCGCGGCCTGCACCACAAGCGATTGTTCCGCCTCACCCATTTGCACCATCACAAGTCACGCACGCCCACGCCCTGGGCCGCCTACAGTTTTTCCATCTATGAAGGCGTGACCGAAGCCGCGTTCATGCCGATCTTCCTGCTCACCGCCACCACGCTTGGCGCGGAATATCATCCGGGCGCCATATTCCTGTTCCTGGCCCATATGATCATGCGCAACGCCATCGGCCATGCCGGGGTGGAGTTCTTTCCGGCCGGCTGGGTCCATCGACCCTGGCTGGACTGGATCAGCACCACCACCCATCATGATCTGCACCACAGCAGCGGGACCTATAATTACGGCCTGTACTTCACCTGGTGGGATCGCTGGATGGGAACCGAGCATCCCGAATACAAGGCCCGCTTCGATGCGGTCGCAAAGCCGCTGATAGGAGGCAGATCAATGGCATCGCCTCGCGGCTGCGGCGGCTGACACAGGCCGCAAAGATAGAGGACAACATGGTGTCGGGAGTATCAATCGACAGCACATTAGCAGGCTTGAGCACAATCGGACGGTTTCAGCCTCACCTCATCGCCTTCAGTGCGACATCTGCCTTATTCACAGCGCATCTAAAATTTCGAACCATAAGAAGACGAATCCCGCCCATATAAACCGCCCAGTCATCATCAAAAGGGCTGGATGGCATGGCAATGATGCTTTCCCCACCAATTGGCGGCGGCCCTCTGCCGAACACAAGATTCCAGCTGGCGGAAAGTACGAAACTTCTCCGGCTTTCGACATGCCGGTGATTGCTGTCAAGGTGACATGCGGCGTTGCGGCAGGCGGCAATCAGGGAAGTCAGATCGCCTTCGTTAAGCACGGGCTGAATGTCATCACCTTTGCAGTCGATCCGCTGGCCCGATGCTGCCAGAAATTTCAGGACTTCATTGAGCTCGATCAGGGCGCTGGTCAGTGTCGCCCTGAAAACTGGCTGATGGTTTTTTGCGGATTCCACGGTGAAGAATCCATACCCGTCGAGTTTATAGACGTGTGCCATCGCATCACGAGCCTGAGCGAGCGAGATTGTCGGCTTTCGATCCTTTGGCATGGCGAGTCTCTTCACTCTTACGGGCGTTCGGCATCGAGCGCCGCGGCATTATCCAGCGCTTCGCGGATCAGCCGGTATTTTGGCGGGAACAATATGTCCTTCACCACATTGCACCAGATACAGCATGGGTCCGATCCTGCCTTTCCGGTTACTGCCGGTCAACCATGGGAGCCTTGGCAAAAGGCTTGATCCCGAATTCCGGATAGACCTCTTCCGGATAATAGAAGACCCCGTCCTTCACCACCATGCGGATCGTCTTGATCGCCTTCAGATCCTCAACAGGATTGCCGGGGATGAGGAAGAAATCGGCAAGCTTGCCCATCTCGATCGATCCCAGCGCCTGATCCTGACCCAGATATTGCGCCATATCCAGCGTCGCCCGCTTCAATATTCCGGCGGCGCTGAACCCGGCCTGCTGATAGAGCTCCAGTTCGCGATGCAGCGTGAAGGCGCCGCCCATATCGGTGCCCGGAATGATGAATATGCCGCGTTCGTGCATCATCCGGATGGTTTTCGCGATCTGGTCGAATGCGCCGCGATAGGCGGCATCATCCTCTGCCGTTTCGATTTTCGACCAGGCCTGCCGGGCGCTGCGCTGAACACCGACCGGCATGTTGTCGACATAGTCCGCCATGCCCGCCGCCACCGTGCCGTTGCGGCTGAGCAGCAGCGCTTCGTGGATGGCGAAGGTTGGATCGATGGCCACGCCCTTTTCGGCCATGGCGTTGATGGTCCGCTGGACCCGTTCGCTCTGCAGGTCGAGTTCCGGCAGCCGGGTGAGCGCGGTCAGCCGCAACAGTGTCCGGGTGTCCTCGCCCTCCTCCAATACCCAGCCCAGCATCACCTGGTTGATATGGGTCATCTCATCATAGCCCGCCGCGATCATAGCATCGGCATTGGTAAAGGCGGGCACATGGCCGGAAACCCGCATCCCGAGCGACTTGGCCTCCTTGACAAGCGCGGGCACCCAATCGGGATTCATGCTGTTGTAAATCTTGATCTGGTGAAAACCGCGCGCCGCATAGAAGCGCGCCGCGTCTATCGCCTCCGCCTCGCTGGTCACCAGCATGCCATTATTGGAACTGAATGGGCTCTTGCCCTCGATAAAGCCGCTGCGGGTGATGCGCGGCCCGGCCAGCACGCCGCTTTCGATCCGGTCGATCAGCCCGGCCAGCACATCGGTCTGATTGCCCATGTCGCGCACGCTGGTGACACCGGCCAGCAGGTTGAGTAGCGCGCCCTCCTGCCCCATATGGCCATGCATCTCATAGAGCCCGGCGACCAGAGTGCCGCCCTCGCCATCGATATGGACCTCGCCGGGCGTTGCCGGGCTGTCATTGGGCTCAATCGCCGCGATCCGGTTCTTGTAGACCAGCACCGCCTTTGGCTCGGTCAGCGCGAGCGTCGCCGGATCGAAAATGCGCACATTGGTGATGCGCACCGGCGCATCATAATGATGGGCGGCCCGCTTCTGTATGTCGACGAAACGCGCGGTCGAATATTTCACCGCCAGTTCGCGCAGCCGCACATCCTCCGCCTCATAACCGCGTCGGATCACAGCGGAACGCGGCGCGATGCTGGCGAACAGATCGCCCTTGCCATCGAGCAGCAGGTAATCCGGGGCAAGATCGGTCCCCGACAGCGCATAGGCGACGACATCCAGCGCCCCGCCCTCGCCCTGCACGGTCAGCCTTTCCAGTTCGGTCAGCCGCAAGGTCCCGCCGGGCAGCGCGGGCAGGCTGTGATCCTCATCGGCGAGCAGCGCGCGGGCATAAATGCCCAGGCTCCATGGGCTGCCCTCCTGCGCGACATAGAGCGCCGGACCTTCGGGCGTGGCGCGCCCGTTGCCGGTGGAATCCTCCCACACCGCGATGCTGCCATCATCGGCATAGCCTTCATCAATGGCATTGCCGAAGGTCGAATTGCCGGTCAGTTCCCAGGCGACCGGGAATCCCGTCGCATCAAGCACAATCTCTTCCTTCATGGTCGGGCCGCGCCCGTTATTCTTGAAATCGAAATCGATCTTCACGGTCTCGCCGCCGGGATTGCCCTCCGTATCGGCTTCGCTGTCCCGGTCGACATCCAGATGGCCGACATCCACGCCATTGACCAGCACGGCAAAATGCTCTTCCGCCGCCAGCGCCATCCCCGCGCCAAACAGCGCCATACCCGTTGCAGATGCCGAAGCCAGCACGCGCAGCATGGCCCTTGATTCGATGATTTTCATTCTCGCTATCCCCGTTTTCCGGCACCAGGCCCTTGCGGCCGGCGCGGTCCATGGCCTGCAATCTGCTTTGCCGGAACGATGCTGGCAAGCCCCCGGGAATGGCGGTGGAAAATACCGGGTGACCGGCCCCGAAATGGTGTCTGGACCGATGGCGAGGTTTACACAGTTTACACAGTCCTGGCGGGGAAAACCGGCGGCTCCGAATTCGGGCAAATACTCGGGCTATAATGCCAGCAATTCAACAATGCCGATGCGCGGAAAGAAACATGCATCTGCCAGTCATATCATGTCCCGGCTGCTGTAGGACAGCGTCGCCTGTTACAGGAACTAGACCGTGAGTGCAGCCCCGCCGGACACGCGGATCGTCTCCCCGGTGACGAAAGCGGCGGCATCGGAAATGAGCCACATCAGTGTCCCTGTCACATCATCCTCGGTCGCGGCGCGCTGGATGATCTGATAGGGCAATACGCGTTCAATGACGCTTTCGGGCAATTCCTTGCGGATCGTTTCGGTCATGATCAGGCCGGGCGCGATACCATTGACCCTGATGCCATCGGGCGCAAATTCATGGGCGAATGACGCTGTCAGGCCGCGCACCGCCAATTTGGTGACGCCATAGGCCTTTTGCGCGCCATAGGACGCCATGGACGATATGTTGATGATTGAGGCGCCGGGGCGGCCAGCCATGAAAGGCTGCGCTGCGAGGCAGCAATTGATGACGCCCCAGACATTTACATCGAACATCTGGCGGGAACGTGCCGGACCAAGCTGGCCAAAATACTGATCGGCCTCCGCCGAATGAATGGCGGCATTGTTGACAAGAATATCGATCCCGCCATGCCGTTCGGCAATCCCGGCCATGCAGGTGCCGACCGTAGAATCGTCCGTCACATCGAGGACAATGGCCTCGGCTTTGCCGCCAATTCCTGCGGCAGCGGCTTCGGCCTCCCCGCCGTCCAGATCGATCAGCACCACTTTCGCGCCGCGTGCCGCCAGCGCCTCACCATAGGCACGGCCCATGCCCCGTGCGCCACCGGTAATGACGGCAATCCTGCCTGCAAAATCCTCGGCCATGTCCCTCTCCCCACTCCCCGCCTTGCCAGCGGGATGCTGAGGCCGGACAATGATCCGGCCACTGCTATATAACCTGGTTAGATAGGATATGCTGCTTTGGCAATTGACTTTGCCATGGCCGGGGCGGGCCGACCGGAGAATCTATTCGGTATCAGCCAGCCGCTCGCGGGCAATCTCGACCCACCAGTCGTCCGCGCCAAAATGCCGCTCTCTCAGCGCGATGATACGGTTATAGAGCGCAATCCGCTTTTCGCTCTGGCCGCTGTCGCCATACATGCGGCCCAGAAAATCCATCCATTCCACGGTTTCCTCATCGGCTTCCCCGACATGTGCGGTGGCCGCGGCGATGGTTTCCAGCCAATAGGTCTCCGCCTTTTCATAATCACCGGCATCTTCATAGAATTGCGCGGTGTTGCGCGCCGCCTGCGTCAATTCATACTGGGTGTCGTCGTCGGGCTGGCTGTTCATCGCCCGCCGCGCCTCCAGATTGCGCAGGAAATAGGGCTCTGCCTCGCCATGGCGTTCGGCATACATCAGGTCAAAGCCGAGGCGGATGACCCAGTCGAGCGTGGAGGGATGATCCGGCCCGACACTGGCCTCCAGCGAATGGAGAAAGCGCGTCAGCAGCGCGATCTTGTCATCGACACGCCCCTGGCTCGAATAGAGGAAACGCAGATTGTCCCCCCAGTTCAGCGCATCGCGGTTCGCAAATCCGGTTTCGCGCTCGATCCGGTCGATCAGCGCAATGACCTCCGCCTCGGAAGCGGCGCGATCCGATGCATAAAGCGCTTCGACCCGTTTCATCTCGGCCTTGAGGGCCGGGCTCGCCGCCGCAGTGCCTGCACTATCCGCCTGGGCATGGGCCAGCCCGGCCGGAAAGGACGACAGTATCGCGGCCAGGGCCAGCAGGTATCTGAAACGCTTCATGAATTCACCTTCATTGCATGGGCGCAAAGCGATGGCACAAAGTGCGCAATCCATCCAGCGGGATAATAGCTTGCATGGGTCGCCTGGATCGACCTTGAAAGGATTCGGATGTGCGGGCGGTGGTGCCCCTGGCCCGACTCGAACGGGCACTCCTTGCGGAACTCGATTTTGAGTCGAGCGCGTCTACCAATTCCACCACAGGGGCCTGCCAGCCATATGCCATGGCGCGCGGCAAGGCGGCCTCCCTAAAGCGAAGGCGCGCGCCATGCAACGCCGTTTTTCGCCAGCGATGAAGCGCCGGTCAGACCTTGTTGTCGCGGGCAATCGCCTTGCGCGTCCCCTCGCCATAGGGCGGAACGAAACCGGCAATCTTGGCGATATCGATCTTGGGCTGGCTGTAGATCGCCTTGGCGTGGCTGAACCGGCGGAAGCCGTCAATGCCGTGATAGCTGCCCATGCCCGACGGCCCCACCCCGCCAAAGGGCAGGTCATCCATCGCAACATGGAACAGCGTGTCATTCACCGTCACACCACCCGAAATGGTGCGATCGGTGACATGTTTTTCCTCACCGCCATCCTGGCCGAAATAATAGAGCGCCAGCGGACGATCCCGGCCATTGACGAAATCAACCGCCTCGTCGACCGACTTGTAGGTCTTGACCGGCAGGATCGGGCCGAAAATCTCGTCCTGCATCACCTTCATGTCGTCGCTGACATTGCGCAGGATATGCAGCGGCATCTTGCGGCTATTGGCGGACCTGAAATCCTCATTGGCGGGATTGACCTCGATAACCTCTGCGCCCTTTTCGCGGGCATCGTCCAGATAGCCCGAAAGCCGCTGATGATGCCGTTCATTAACGATGGCGGTATAGTCGTCATTGGCCAGCAGGGTGGGATAGAGGGTGGAGACGGACGCCTTCACATTCTCGATCACCTCATTTTCCGACTCCTCGGGCACATAGAGATAATCGGGCGCGATGCAGATCTGCCCGGCGTTCATCATCTTGCCCATGGCGATGGAGCGTGCCGCCTTGGCCTTGTCGGCGCTGCGTCCGACGATAGCGGGCGACTTGCCGCCCAGTTCCAGCGTGACCGGCACCAGATTTTTCGCCGCCGCGCGCATGATATGATGGCCAACGCTGGTCGCCCCGGTGAAGATCAGGTGATCGAAAGGCAGTTCGGAAAAGGCCTGGCCGACATCCGGCCCGCCGGTGAAGAACACGGCCTCGCTCTCGTCAAAATATTTGGGACCAAGTTCGGCCAGCAGATCGGACGTTTTCTCGGTATATTCGCTGTTCTTGATCATCACCCGGTTGCCCGCGGCAAAGGCGTTGATCGCCGGATTCATGCAGAGCTGCACCGGGAAATTCCACGGCGCGATGATACCGACCACGCCCAGCGGCTGATACTCCACCCGCGCCCGCGCACCGAGCAGGCCAAGCGGGAATTGCAGAGCGCGCTTTTCGGGCCGTGCCCATTTGTCCATATGCTTCAGCGTGTGGCGCGCGACATTCAGCGAGCCGACAATATCGGTCATCAGCGACTGTTCCGGGCTGCGATGGCCGAAATCCTCGCTCATCGCCTTAACCAGCGCGGACTGGTTTTCGTACAGCAGGCGCATGGCGCGGCGGATACGGTCCTTGCGCACGGCCATCGGCACGGGCAGTTCGGCGGTGAAGGATGCGCGCTGCTTTTGCAGCACCGCTTCCATAGTGCTGGCGATATCTGTGGTGTTGGCGGCGGTGGCCATGGCGTTTCCTCTCCCGGACTTTTCTTGTCGGCGGGATGATAGCGAAATAAGTTTCGTTTTGAAATGGCTTTGGATCAGTGGCCTATAGCGGGAGCGGCAGGGCGGCGAGAGGCCATGCGCCCAGCGCCAGCAGGGCGCCCAGCGGCACCTCGTTCGCCGCTTCGGGCCGCTCGCCCCGCACCATCGCCAGCAGCACCGCCAACAGGCCGATGCCGCTGGCAATCAGCAGCGCAAACGGCAGCGCCGCCCAGCCCAGCCAGATGCCGATGGCCCCGAACAGCTTTGGATCGCCCTTGCCCAGCCCGTCTCGGCCGCGAATGACGCGATAGGCGCTGGCAATAAAGGCCAGCCCGAAAAAGCCCGCAATCCCGCCGATGATACGATCCACCAGCAGGGGCGGAAAGTGGAAAAAGCCCCAGACGGCGCCTGCCATTGCCAGCACCAGCACCAGCCGGTCGGGCAGCCAGTAATGGCGCAGGTCCAGCCAGGCCAGCGGCAGCAACAGCCAGCCGAACAGCGCCGCACCCAGCCCGGTCCAGCCCGGCTGCAGCAGCATGGATGCCCCGCCGATCAGCGCCGCGATCAGCTCGATCGCCAGGGCATCGCGCCCGATGGGTGCGCCGCATGCCCGGCACGCGCCGCGCTGTACCAGCCATGACAGGATCGGCAGCAGTTCGCCGGGCGTCAACGTCTTGCCGCAAGTCTCGCAATGCGAACGGCCATGGCGCACCGATTGCCCCAGCGGCCAGCGCACCGCCAGCGCGGCGATGAAACTGCCGAGGATCGCGCCCAGCACCATGCCGAGCCCCGGCGCAACCACCGGATGATAGAGCAGCACGTCCAGCATGACGGGCATGGTATCGCATCGCCGCGATTCGCCCTAGGGCTAGATGAAAACCGGTCGATCCCGCTCGGCGAAAGCCCTCACTCCGCCAGCGGTTCGATCTCCACCAGCACCATTCCCTCGCTGACCTGTCCGCCCTCGTTCGCATGGAGCGTCGCGACGATGCCGTCAAACGGCGCGGTGAGGCTGTGCTCCATCTTCATCGCCTCCAGCGTGACCAGCTTCTGCCCCTTGGTCACGGCATCGCCCTTCGCAACTTCGACTGCAATGATCTTGCCGGGCATGGGGGATAGTATGGTGCCCGAGGAGGCCGTGCCCGATGCCGAACCTTCATGACGCGCCGGGGCAAAGCGATGCGGCTGCCCCCGGTCGATCAGCAGCCAGGAGCCATCGGCAAGCTGCGTGCCCGGCACCAGCCATCCGTCATTGTCATCATCGATCGCGGGAATGGGAACAATCCGGATATCGCCGCCCGATGCCAGCGCAACCTCCCGCCGGACCGGCGCATTCAGCCGGAAACCGCTGTTCGGCAGCGCCTTGTCATTGCCGGCCATGACGTCCGCCATCATCTGCAAGGCCGCCGCATCCCATAGCGCATCTGCCGGTTCGACGGCAGGGATCAGGGCATCTCCTGCCGCTGCGATAAAGCCTGTCGACAAATCGCCATTGCGGAATGCCTCGCTGTCCAGGCACTCATAGAGAAACCCGGCATTGGTGCGCACCGGCCAGACCCGGCTCGACGCGATCATGTGCATCAGGTCATCGATCACGTCGACGCGTTGTGATCCGCACACCACCAGCTTGGCGATCATCGGGTCATAATAGGAGGTGACGCTGTCGCCTTCGGCGACCCCGGTTTCAACGCGGAAATATCGGGGCGGCGTTGCATGAAGATGCAGCGATTCCAGTCGCCCGATGCTGGGCAGGAACCCCTTGGCCGGATCCTCGGCATAAAGCCGCGCCTCCATCGCCCAGCCATGTATCGACAGCTCTTCCTGCTTCTTCGGCAGCGGCTCGCCGCTTGCCACGCGCAATTGCCATTCGACCAGATCGACCCCGGTGATCTCCTCGGTAACGGGATGCTCGACCTGCAGCCGGGTGTTCATCTCCATGAACCAGATGCGGTCCGCGCGTAGGCCCTCCGACCCGTCGGCGATGAACTCGATGGTGCCCGCGCCTTCATAATCGACCGCCTGCGCCGCGCGTACTGCCGCGCCGCACACCGCCGCGCGCGTCGCCTCATCCATGCCTGGCGCGGGCGCTTCCTCGATCACCTTCTGGTGGCGGCGCTGGAGCGAGCAGTCACGCTCGAACAGGTGCACGACATTGCCATGGCTGTCGCCAAACACCTGTACCTCGATATGGCGCGGGCTCTCGATCCATTTTTCAATAAGGACATGATCATTGCCAAAGGATGACCGCGCCTCGCGCTGGCAGGAAAGCAGGCTGTCGGCAAAGTCAGCGGGATCGTCCACCTTGCGCATGCCCTTGCCGCCGCCGCCGGCAACCGCCTTGATCAGCACCGGATAGCCGATGGCATCGGCTTGTCCGGCAAGAAAGTCGGCATCCTGGTTTTCGCCAAGATAGCCTGGCGTGGTCGGCACCCCGGCCGCATCCATCAGCTTTTTCGCGGCATCCTTGAGGCCCATGGCACGGATGGACGCAGGCTTCGGCCCGACCCAGACCAGCCCGGCATCGATCACGGCCTGCGCGAAATCGGCATTTTCGGAAAGAAAGCCATAGCCCGGATGGATCGCCTCCGCGCCGGTCTGTTTCGCGGCCGCAATGATCTTCTCGCCAATCAGATAGCTCTCGGCGGCAGGTGACGGGCCGATATGCACGGCTTCATCCGCCGAGCGGACGTGCAGCGCGCTGGCATCCGCATCGGAATAGACCGCGACGGTGCGGATACCCATGGCCCGCGCCGTGCGGATGATGCGGCAGGCAATCTCGCCGCGATTGGCAATGAGGAGGGATTTAATCATGTGTTACTTCCCGTCGCAAATGGGCTTCGGAGGCTGTCCGCACAGGCGATAACCGAAACGGCAGCGGCCGTAACTTCCCCTCCGTCCGCGCTGCGCGCTGCCACCTCCCCGTAGCGGGGAGGAAGCCAATCGGTTTGATCATGTCCCACACCCGTCATGTCAGTTGCACCGCATCACCTTGTACCGGCGGCCATCGGACGTCTCGCCGCGAATATAGGTGTCGCTGCAGGGTTTGGTCAGGGCCTGCAGCCTTGCATTGAACTGGGCCTGGTCCCGGGCAACGATCTTCGCATGCTCCTCAAGATATGTCTTCGCCGCCGGCAAGCCCGCATAGGCAGCTTCCTGGATGAACTTGATGCCGATCCTGCGATGCTTGAGGTCGGAACTGCTCCAGACCTGGCCGGAATGGATCATATAGCCATAAAGGAATGTACCGACGATATTGCCCTTGTCCCTGGCATTCCCGTACATGCGCATCGCGGTACCGGGGTTTTGCCCGACGCCATGGCCAAATTCATACATGTTGCCGAGGCCGAGATAGGCATCGCCATCGCCGCGATCGCTGTGATATTTGAATATCTGATAGGCCCTGGCATAGTCGCCGCCTTCATAGGCTGCCCAGCCGTCACCGACCGTCAATTTCGAATAATCGACCGCCGCCTGAACCGGCTTTTGCGAGGCTGGTCGCGAAGCGGCCTGCACCCCGGGCGGGCCATTGGGCGACATGAATTTCAGCGTCAGCGCGGCATCCTCATAGCCTGCCGCTCCTGACTCTTTCACAATGTCGATGCCTTCTTGCCAGCGCCCTTCGCGATACGCGGCAAAACCCTGATAGTAACGGCAAACATTGTTCCCGGTCTTTTCGAAGCACTGCTCGAAAAAGCGCATTTCAAAGGGCGATGCCGATTCAAACTTGCGCGAATAAGAGCCCCAGCATTGCCCGTGGATGTAGAGCTGGCCGAGATGCTCCGCCGCATTGTCGTTTCCGGTCAGGGCCGCTGATTGAAAATGATTGGCCGCCCGCGACCGGCTGGCGATGATCCCGCCATATCCGTTGCACCACAGCGCGCCTGCCTGGATTTTCGCGTTTACATGGCCCTTTTCGGCAGCCTTTTCATAGGCATTCAGCGCATCTGAATATTTGAACGCGCTCTTGTGCTGATTGCCTAGAACAAAGTCGGCGGACCCATTATCCTGCGCCTGAAGCGGGGCCGGACTGACGACAAGAACGGCCAGAAGAACCGCAGGCCAACGAAACAGTTTTGACAGCATCACAAATACTCGCCCTTTTTGCCGAACATTCGGCATCACATCCTGAACACGCCAAACTGCGCGCGCTCCTCGACCGGGGCGTTGAGGCACGCGCTGAACGCCAGGCCCAGCACGTCGCGGGTCTGCGCCGGGTCGATTATGCCATCATCCCACAGCCGCGCGGTGGCGTGCCAGGGATTGCCCTCATCCTCATATTTCCGCCGGATCGGTTCCTTGAACGCCTCCGCCTCGCGCTCGTCCCATTTGTCGGCATCGCGGTGAACGGTGGCCAGCACCGATGCCGCCTGCTCCCCGCCCATCACGCTGATCCGACTGTTGGGCCAGGTGAACAGGAAACGCGGCGAATAGGCGCGCCCGCACATGCCGTAATTGCCCGCGCCGAACGACCCGCCGACCAGCACGGTGATCTTGGGCACCTGTGCGGTTGCCACCGCCGTCACCAGCTTTGCGCCATGCTTGGCGATGCCCTCCGCCTCATATTTGCCGCCGACCATGAAGCCGGAAATATTCTGCAGGAACAGCAGCGGCACCCGCCGCTGGCACGCCAGCTCGATGAAATGCGCGCCCTTTTGCGCGCTCTCGCTGAACAATATGCCGTTATTCGCCAGTATCGCGACCGGCATGCCCCAGATATGCGCGAAGCCGCAGACCAGCGAACTGCCGTAAAGCGCCTTGAACTCGTGAAATTCGCTGCCATCGACGATCCGGGCGATCACCTCATGGACGTCATAAGGCGCGCGGACATCATCGGGAATGATGCCGTAAAGCTCCTCTGCCGGGAATTTGGGCGCGCGCGGCTCCTTCACCGCGACATCGGGCGAGCGTTCGCCGGGCAGGGTCGAAATGATATCGCGCACGATGGTCAGCGCATGCTCGTCATTCTCCGCGACATGATCGACAACGCCCGATTTGCGTCCGTGCAGATCGCCGCCGCCCAGATCCTCGGCGCTGATCTCCTCACCCGTCGCCGCCTTCACAAGCGGGGGGCCAGCGAGAAAGATCGTCCCCTGATTGCGGACAATCACCGTCTCGTCGGACATGGCGGGGACATAGGCACCGCCTGCCGTACAGCTGCCCATAACACAGGCAATCTGCGGTATCTGGCGCGCGCTCATATTGGCCTGGTTGAAGAAGATGCGGCCAAAATGCTCGCGGTCGGGAAAGACTTCGGCCTGGTGCGGCAGGTTCGCGCCCCCGCTGTCGACCAGATAGATGCACGGCAAGCGGTTCTCCAGCGCGATTTCCTGCGCGCGCAGATGCTTCTTGACCGTCATCGGATAATAGGTGCCGCCCTTGACCGTCGCATCATTGCACACGATCATGCACTGGCGGCCCGAAACCCGGCCAATACCCGCTATCATCCCCGCGCCGGGAATGTCTCCGCCGTACATGTCGCAGGCGGCAAGCTGGCCAATTTCCAGAAAGGGCGATCCGGGGTCGAGCAGCCGCTCCACCCGGTCACGCGGCAACAGCTTGCCCCGCGCCACATGCCGTTCGCGATGGCGCTCCTCGCCGCCCAGCGCGGCCTTTGCAACATCGGCACAGAGCCGGTCGCGCAGCGCGCGGTTATGGGCGCTGTTGGCGCGAAACTGCTCCGATGCGATATCGATCCTGCTGTCCAGTACCGGTGCGCTCATGCTCCCTGCTCCTTGCTGGCGGGTTGGGGCCTTTGCCCTGCGATCAGATAGCGATAGACGCCGACCAGATTGATAGCCAGCAGGCCGATATTCTGAAAGCCTATCCCCTCGCTATCCTCCTGAAAAAACCCCCAGGCGATCAATGCGATGGAACTGGTGACGAATATCACGAAGGCCCATCCGGTCCAGCGCAGCCCCAGATTGAGCGAAATCATCAGCGCAGCGAGCAATGCCGCCCCTGCGCCATAATATTGCAGCGCGTTCAGGGTGAACTCGCTCATCTTGTCACCTCCATCCAGCGCCGGAACATATCGTTCAGCGGGTCGCGCCGTGCCTCGATTTCGGCGGCATCGGCAAAACGCAGCACGCCGCGATCGGGCGTTGGCCACTGGGCAAGGCCGTCCGGATCGGCAAAGCGGAACCCGCTGGCATCCTTCACCTTGGCCCCGCGATGCAGGACAGCCCGCACGCCGCCCTTGCGCTCAACGCCCAGTGTGATGCGATCCTCATCGCCCAGCGCAAAGCTTGGCGCGTTCCACTTGATCCGCTCAACAAGACCGGGATGCGCTGTCCCCGCTATCGCGCGCAGTACATCTATTGCGGCGCGCGTGTCGGGCGGCAGGCCCTCCAGATAGGCGGTGACCGCCGCATCATCCGCCATCTCATGCTGCCCCGATAAGCTCGCGACCGATCAGCATCCGGCGGATTTCATTGGTGCCCGCGCCAATGTCGAGCAGCTTCGCATCGCGCATATAGCGTTCCACCGGCCAGTCCTTGGTATAGCCCGCTCCGCCCAGCGCCTGCACTGCCTCATTGGCGACCTTCACCGCATTTTCGCTGGCGAGCAGGATTGCGCCAGCCGCATCGAAACGCGTCGTCTGTCCGGCGTCGCACGCCTTGGCAACCGCATAGACATAGGCCCGCGCGGAATTGAGTGCGACATACATGTCGGCAATCTTCGCCTGCATCAGCTGAAATGCGCCGATCGGCTTTCCGAACTGCTTGCGCTCGCGAACATAGGGGATCACGGTGTCGAGACAGGCCTGCATCACGCCCAGCTGCAGTCCCGCCAGCACTACGCGCTCATAATCAAGGCCGCTCATCAGCACGCCGACACCGCCATGCAGCGGCCCCATCACATTTTCCTCCGGCACCAGGCAATCGCTGAACACCAGCTCGGCAGTCGGCGATCCGCGCATGCCCACCTTGTCGATCTTCTGCCCGATGGAAAACCCGTCCATATCCTTTTCGATCAAAAATGCGGTGATGCCACGCGATGCAGCCTCGGGCGCAGTCTTGGCATAGACCACCAGCGTATCGGCATGGCTGGCATTGGTGATCCAGAATTTGGTGCCATTGAGGATATAGCCGCCCTGCACGGCCTCTGCCTTCAGCTTCATCGACACCACGTCCGATCCCGCCCCGGCCTCTGACATGGCCAGCGATCCGACATGCTCGCCCGAAATCAGGCCCGGCAGATATTTCGCCTTTTGCTCGGCATTGCCCCAGCGGCGGATCTGGTTGACGCACAGGTTTGAGTGGGCGCCATAGGAAAGCCCGATCGACGCGCTCGCCCGGCTGACCTCCTCAACCGCCACGACATGTTCCAGATAGCCGAGCCCCAGCCCGCCATCCTCTTCCGGCACGGTGATGCCGTGCAAGCCAAGATCGCCCATCGCCTGCCACAATTCATCGCGCGGGAACCAGTCCTCCGCATCGATCCGCGCGGCCAGCGGCGCGATCCGGTCCGCCGCGAACCGGGCTGTGCTGTCGCGGATATGATCGGCCATCTCGCCAAGCTGAAAATCGAATTGCGGCATCAGGGACATCAGATTCTCTCCATTCCGTCATCGCCTCCCTAGGCCCAAAGCGGTTGCATTTGAACCCGGTTGTTGGGCCGCATGGTGGCGGCGCTCAATCAGGGCGGTCGCCGGATAAGGTTGCCTGCATCGGGGCCAGGGCATACATAGCCGCGACTCATCAAATCAGGAGCCTGCCCATGTCCGCCGATCCCGTTGTCATCCTGTCCTATGCCCGCACCCCCATGGGCGGCATGCTGGGCGCGCTTGCTGATGCGTCGGCAACCGATCTGGGCGCAGCAGCGGTCAAGGCCGCCGTCGCGCGTGCCGGAATTGCGGGCGATGCGGTGGAGCGCATCTATATGGGCTGCGTCCTGCCCGCCGGTCTGGGCCAGGCGCCCGCACGCCAGGCGGCGCTCAAGGCCGGGCTGCCGCAATCTGTAGAGGCGACCACCGTGAACAAGATGTGCGGCAGCGGCATGCAGGCCGCGATCATGGGTGGCGAGGCGCTGGCATCGGGTGCGATCGACATGGTGGTTGCAGGCGGCATGGAGAGCATGACCAACGCCCCCTATCTGCTGCTGAAGCATCGCAGCGGAGCGCGTCTGGGCCATGACCGGGCCATGGACCACATGTTCCTGGACGGGCTGGAAGACGCCTATGAGCCGGGCAAGGCAATGGGTGCCTTTGCCGAGGAAACCGCGCAGGAATATCAGTTCACCCGCGAGGCGCAGGACGAATATGCCATCGCTTCGCTCACCCGCGCACAGAATGCCCAGACATCGGGCGCATTCGACCGGGAGATCGTCGCCGTCGAAATCGCCGGTCGCAAGGGCAGCGTTAACGTGGACAAGGACGAGCAGCCGATGAAGGGCGACGCCTCCAAAATCCCCTCGCTGCGCCCCGCCTTTGCCAAGGATGGCACGATCACCGCAGCCAATGCCTCATCGATCTCCGATGGCGCCGCCGCTCTGGTCATGACACGGATGAGCGTCGCAGACCGGCTGGGCATCAAGCCGGTGGCGAAAGTGGTGGCCCAGGCGGCGCATGCCCACGCTCCGGCCCGGTTCACCACTGCCCCCGTCGATGCCAGCCAGAAGGCGCTGGACAAGGCAGGCTGGGCGATTGGCGATGTCGACCTGTTCGAGGTCAATGAAGCCTTTGCCTGTGTGTCGATGATTGCGATGCGCGACCTTGGCATCGCCCATGACGTTATCAATGTGCATGGCGGCGCGACCGCACTCGGCCATCCGATTGGCGCGAGCGGCGCGCGCATCATGGCGACCTTGCTGTCCGCGCTTGAGACTCATGGCCAGAAGCGCGGCCTTGCCTCGCTGTGCATTGGTGGCGGCGAAGCAACGGCTGTGGCGCTGGAACTCATCGACTGAGCCAAAAAACCAGCGCCTTCTTTCAGGTTGAACGGGGTGCCGGGAACGCCCGGAGAAAGTGCGTCAGCAAGCTGTAGTATTTGACGGGCAAATTGCCTATGTGCGGCGCATGCAGACAAGCAACAATATGGACATGGCTATCCCCGGCCATATCGATCCCGTGCCCGTTCCGCGCAATGTCACCCCGCGCGAGGATGGCCGTGTCGACCTGATGGGGCTGGCGCGCGAGCAGATTCGTGATCTGCTGGCCGCTGCCGGACTGGACGACAAGGCCGCGAAACTGCGGTCCAAACAGCTGTTCCACTGGATCTATCATCGCGGCGTCACCGATTTCGAGGCGATGACCGATATTGCCAAGACGATGCGGCCCTTTCTGGCCGAACGCTTCGTCATTGGCCGTCCGCAGATTGTCGAGGCGCAGATTTCCAGCGACGGCACGCGCAAATGGCTGCTGCGCACCGATGATGCGCAGGATTATGAGATGGTGTTCATTCCCGATGCGGATCGCGGCACCCTTTGCATATCCAGCCAGGTGGGCTGCACGCTCAACTGCCGGTTCTGCCATACCGGCACGATGCGGCTGGTCCGCAACCTCACGCCGGGGGAAATCGTTGGCCAGGTGATGCTCGCCCGCGATGCGCTGGGCGAATGGCCCAAAGGGGCGATGGACGGCCTTGAAGCCGAGGAGGATGAGAGCAGCTATTCCTCCGATGGCCGCCTGCTCACCAATATCGTGCTGATGGGCATGGGCGAGCCGCTCTATAATTTCGACAATGTCCGCGATTCGCTGGCCGTCATCATGCATGGCGATGGCCTGTCGCTGTCAAAGCGCCGGATCACGCTATCCACCAGCGGCGTCGTTCCGATGATGGACCGGTGCGGCGAGGAGATCGGCGTCAATCTGGCCGTGTCGCTCCATGCCGTCAGCAAGGAAGTGCGCGACGAGATCGTTCCGCTGAACCGGAAGTTCGGGCTGGAGGACCTGCTTCAGGCCTGTGCCGATTATCCGGGTGCCAGCAATGCCCGGCGCATCACCTTTGAATATGTGATGCTGAAGGACAAGAATGACAGCGATGCGGACGCCCGCGAACTGGTGCGCCTGCTCAAGCATTACAAGCTGCCCGCCAAGGTCAATCTGATCCCGTTCAATCCCTGGCCTGGCGCGGTCTATGAATGCTCGACCCCGGAGCGCATTCGCCGCTTTTCCGACATCGTGTTTGAAGGCGGGATCAGCGCGCCCGTCCGTACCCCGCGTGGCCGCGACATCATGGCCGCATGCGGGCAGCTGAAAAGCGCCAGCGAGAAAAAGAGCCGCGCCGAACTGGACCGGCTTGCCGAGGAGAAGCAGGCAGCGCTCGGCTGATCGCGACGGGGAACACCTTGCTGTAACCCGGCATGGCCTTGGCGCGAAACCATGGCTATGAACGGTCCCGTGAGCGAACCGCCAGCCGATCCTGCGCCGACCACCGGCCATCCGCGCCTGACCCGGCTGTGGCACTGGGCAAATGTGATCATCCTGCCGGTCATGCTGATGAGCGGGCTGACTATCTTCAACGCACACCCCCGCCTTTATTGGGGGCATGCAGGGAACCTCAATGACTATGCCTGGTTCGCGGTCGGCTCCAGTCCCACGCAAAGCTATGTCCGGATCGGCGAAACGCGCATCCCCAGCACCGGCTGGATCGGCAACTGGACCGATGATCGCGGACGCATCCAGACCTGGGCATTCCCGTCCTGGGCGACGATACCCTCGCGCTATGATCTGGCGGCGGGGCGGCGCTGGCATTTCTTTTTCGCCTGGCTGATGGCGGGCGGACTTGCCGCCTATATGATCGGCAGCCTTGCCAATGGCCATATTCGCCGCCGCCTGCACCTCAGCCGCACCGAATGGTATCCGCGCAGCATCTGGCGTGACATGCGCGATCACCTCAGCCTTTCGATGCGTCACAGGGCTGAGCTGCAACACTATAATATCCTTCAGAAATTTGCCTATATCGGGGTAATATTCCTGGCCTTGCCGGTCATGATCGCCACCGGCCTTGCCATGGCGCCGGGCATGGATGCCTCTGCGCCCTGGCTGGTCGATCTGTTCGGCGGACGCCAATCGGCGCGGTCGGTACATTTCATCACCGCCTTTTCGCTCCTGGCCTTTTTCCTCATCCATATGGCGATGCTGCTGGTCAGCCGTCCGCTGGCCCGGCTGCGCACCATGGTCCGGGGGCGACCGGCATGACCGGGCGACGCAGCCTGTTGAGCCGCCGCGCGCTGATCGGCGGCATTGGTGCTGGCACCGGACTGTTGCTGAGCGGCTGCGACCGGCTGAACGAAAGTGACAGCTGGCGGCGCACGCTGCGTCTTGCGGAGCAGGGAAATGAGGCGGCGCAGCGCGCGCTGACCGCACGCATGGCGCTGGCCCGCGAGTTTGACCCGCATCATATCTCCCGCAAATTCCCTGAAAACGGCACCCGCCGCCCGCAGGAAGCAGGTTATCAGGCCATGGTGCAGAATGGCTTTGCAGACTGGTCGCTGAAGGTCGACGGTCTGGTTGAGAAACGTCTTGCACTGCCGCTTGGCCAGTTGCGCCAAATGCCGAGCCGCAACCAGATAACCCGGCATGACTGTGTCGAGGGGTGGAGCGCCATCGGCAAATGGACCGGCGTGCCGCTGTCGCACATCCTCGATCTCGCGGGGCTGATGCCGAAAGCGCGCTATCTGGTCTTTCATTGCGCAGACCGGCTGGGCGGCGTGCCCTATTATGAGAGCATCGACCTGATCGACGCGCGCCATCCGCAGACCATTCTCGCCTGGGCGCTCAACGATCAGATGCTGCCGGTCGGCCATGGTGCCCCGCTGCGGCTGCGGGTCGAGCGCCAGCTGGGATACAAGCACGCCAAATATGTCATGCGCATCGAGGCTGTGGAGCGCCTTACCGGCATTTATGGCGGGCGCGGCGGCTATTGGGAGGATGTCGCCGATTATGAATGGTATGCGGGCATTTAGCTCCTCACGGCTCCATCCCGTTAATCCGGATAGCGCCGGTTCATCTCCGCCCAGTTGTTCGCCACCAGCTTTTCCAGCACAGCCATGTCCACCTGGTCGAGACGGTTGACATACAGGCAGGATTTGCCCGTCTTGTACTTGCCCAGCCCGGCCAAAAGCCGCTCCTGCTCGCGCGCTGCATCCTCGTCGCAATAGGCGGCAATCAGGTACAGCACCATATTGGCCTTGCGGGGGCTGAAACCTGCCCTGCACATCTCGCCCTCGCGCCCGCTGTCATATTTATAGTGATAGCTGCCAAAGCCGATGATTGACGGCCCCCACATGCGCGGCGGCAGCCCCGTAACCCGCCCGAACAGTTCGAGCAAGGTCTGCGCATCGGCGCGCCGCACCTCTGAATCCACACCGGCGATGAACGCCGCAACGCTTGCATCATTTTCCCTGGTCTTGAGTTCCGCCTTGGCCATGCCGTTCCCCCTGATGTTCAGGCGACCCTATCACAATCCGATTTGCGCAATAACCCGCTTCGACTAAGCGGGCATGATGGAAACCCTGCTCACCTCCACGCTGATCGTTGCGCTGGCCGAAATGGGCGACAAGACCCAGCTGCTCGCCATTATTCTCGCCACGCGCTTTCGCAAGCCGCTGCCGATCATCCTCGGCATATTCGTGGCGACCATCGCCAATCACGCGCTGGCGGCGCTGGTCGGCAGTGAAATTGCCGGACTGCTCGAAAGCCGTGCGTTTCGCCTGGCGGTCGCCATCGGCTTTATCGCCATGGGGCTGTGGACGCTGATCCCCGACAAGATGGATGACGATGACAGCGGCGCCACCCGGACGCGCGGCGGTGTGTTCCTCACCACGCTGATTGCCTTTTTCCTGGTCGAGATGGGCGACAAGACGCAGATTGCCACCATCGCGCTGGGCGCGCGCTATATGGATGTGGGTCTGGTCGCGCTCGGCACCACGCTGGGCATGATGATTGCCAATGTTCCCGCCGTCTTGCTCGGTCAGGCCCTGATTGACAGGGTGCCGGTAACATGGCTGCAGCGCATTGCCGCACTGCTGTTCATGGCGCTTGGCGCATGGCAGCTTTGCGAAACGCTCGGCACGCCCTGACAGCGGCTTGCCGCTGCTGGCCGGCGATGATAGGGGGCGCACCGACAAGGCCCAATCGCAGCACCGGAAAGACCCTGCAATCATGAGCAAAGACATCAAGCGCGTCGTTCTTGCCTATTCGGGCGGTCTCGACACCAGCGTCATCCTGAAATGGCTGCAAACCGAATATGGCTGCGAAGTGGTGACCTTCACCGCAGATCTCGGCCAGGGCGAGGAGCTGGAACCGGCCCGCAAAAAGGCGGAGATGATGGGCATCCGGCCCGAACATATCTTCATCGACGATCTGCGCGAGGAATTTGCCCGCGACTATGTGTTCCCGATGATGCGCGCCAATGCGCTGTATGAGGGCTGCTACCTGCTGGGCACCTCGATCGCCCGTCCGCTGATTTCAAAGCGCCAGATCGAGATTGCCCACCAGGTCGGCGCCGATGCGGTTGCCCATGGCGCCACCGGCAAGGGCAATGACCAGGTGCGCTTTGAACTGGGCTATTATGGCCTCGATCCCGATATCAAGGTTATCGCGCCCTGGCGCGAATGGTCACTCAACAGCCGCACTGCGCTGATTGACTTTGCCGAGAAGAACCAGATTCCGGTTCCCAAGGACAAGCGCGGCGAGGCTCCCTTTTCCACCGATGCCAACATGCTGCACACCTCCTCGGAAGGAAAGGTGCTGGAGGATCCGTGGGAAGAGACCCCGGACTATGTCTATTCGCGGACCGTCAATCCGGAGGATGCGCCCGACGCGCCGGAAACCATCACCATCGATTTCGAGCGCGGCAATGGCGTGGCGATCAATGGCGAGGCGATGAGCCCGGCAACCCTGCTGGAAACGCTCAACGAATATGGCCGCAGGCATGGCATCGGGCGGCTCGACCTGGTCGAGAACCGCTTTGTCGGCATGAAATCCCGCGGAATGTACGAGACGCCGGGCGGCACCATCTATCATGCCGCGCATCGCGGCATCGAGCAGCTGACGCTGGATCGCGGCGCCGCGCACCTCAAGGACGAGCTGATGCCGAAATATGCCGAGCTGGTCTATAACGGCTTCTGGTTCTCGCCCGAACGCGAGATGCTGCAGGCGGCAATCGACCACAGCCAGGCCAAGGTGTCGGGCACGGTGCGGCTGAAGCTCTACAAGGGCGGGGTGCATCTGGTCGGCCGCAAATCGCCGAACAGCCTTTATAGCGAACAGCATGTCACCTTCGAGGATGATGCCGGGGCCTATGACCAGAAGGATGCCGAGGGCTTTATCAAGCTCAACGCGCTCCGCCTGAGGCTGCTGGGACGTCGCGACCGCTGAAGAAAGGCGGTCTGGCGAGGCCCGAATCGCCCAAAATCGAGGTCATAATATTACTGCGCAGCATAATGATGATGCCGCGCTCGGCATGATTATGCCTTTCCTCCAGCTTATCCACCAAAAACGCGGCGAGCCTGTGGATAACTTTTCAGAATTTGATTGGCACGACTCGAAATCGCATGAGACCTTTCAGGTGTCGGAAGGAAGAACGGCAACCCGGAAGAAGCCCCGAACAAGACCAAGGCTGGAGACAGTCAAGGCCTTGAAAAGGATAGAGAAACGGGGTTTTCAAAGGCCTGCTTGCAGGTCGGAGAAGACAGCCTTCATGGTCTGGAAACAAGGCAAAACCGGCAACGGTGACGCTGGAAATCCGGGGATGGGGCAAGGCAGGCAAGATTGGCAGAAATGTCGAGCTGGCAGGCCGAAGGTCGAACCGAGAACCGATCATCGGACATAGTAGGCGGCGCTTCGCAAGAAACGGCAAATATTATGATCGGTGCGATGCCCTGAAATTCCATGTGCGCGTGGATGTGTAACGCCCTCTGGGCCACCCTGCACGACCACGAACGCCGGGACGGTAAGGACATCAGGCAAGCGCGGACCCGGATATAGCGGCCTTCGGGCCAGGAAACCGGGCCTCGCGCGAGCCGGACGCCGGAAAGGGAACGATTTGGCGAAAAGGCTTTTGCAGCAATGTGAAAGCTATCCTGAAAATCCGGGGAGCCGAAGGGATCTGCGCTTGCGTAACCCGATGGCACCGCCACCGCCTGGCGGCCCTGGCAATTTGCGGACAAATGCTGGATCGATCAAGATCAGGCGCAGTGGGGGCTGGCAGCAATGTCGGCCCCCGTTTTCGTTGCTGCGCCGCAATGCCATATCCGCACGGCCCATAAGCACCCGCGATCAAGATTCAGCCCATGCATGATGGCATCAGTTTGAATCGTCATAGCGAGGCCCGAAAGGGCCGTGGCGATCCAGTAGCAGCAACAAACCGCACTGGATTGCTTCGCTTCGTTCGCAATGACGAAGTGATCCAAAACAATGCAATCTGGTTGAGACGTAAATGTCATTCCCGCGCAGGCGGGAAACCGGCTTTTGCTGTTTCTTCCGGACAATTCCCCGATCTGCCCCCATATCTTTACCCGTCACCCCGGCGAAAGCCGGGGTCTTCCTTTCTGGCAGCGTCAGAGAATGGGGCGGGAGATTCCGGCGTTCGCCGGAATGACGGCGCATGCTCGGGCACAAATAGCGGTCATGCCGAATTGGCGGACATGACCGAACATCTCCAGCGCTGCGCACATTATCCCTAACGCGGCCTTTACCAAATATTCAGCGCTGCCGCTTACCCTCTCCCCTGACAGAGAGAGTAACCGCCATGCCATTTGCCCAACGCCCGCTAACCCGCCCGCAATTCGCCTCCCGCCCGGTCATTGACGACTATCAGGGCGATCGCGAGGCGCGCTATGAATGCCTGGTCAAGGTGCTGATCCGCAATGACCGTTTTGGCACCGCCAGCGGCCTGCTGCGCAACTATTCGGCGCACGGCATCGGCGGCAAGGCCAGCGCCGCGCTGGAGCCGGGCGACGAGATCGAGATTTTCTGCAAGGGCTTTGGCAGCTTCAGCGCGATTGTCCGCTGGGCACAGGGCGGCAATTTCGGCGCGGTCCTGGACGAGGACCTGTCCTTTGACGAGACGACCTTTGCCGAGACATCGTTCCGCCAGGCCCGGCGCGGCAGCGCCAGCGTGTTTGGCCAGGCCCGTCCCGCCGCGCGCGGCTTTGGCGCCGCGATCTTCGACAAGGGCAAGGCCTGACCGGCATCGCGATCCGGGCCATGGCGATCCACGGCCCGGACATTAGAGCGCGTTCGGTTTTGATTGAATCAAAACCTGCGCTCTATGCTCTTGTTTTACCGTATTTTCCGAGTCGTCAGATGTATCCATCTGACTTGAAAATACTCTAAGCGTTATCCGTCGAAGCTGAGGCTCTTGACCGATTTCACACCGGTCAGCTGACAGACTTTCCACAGCACCGGTTCCTCGACCTTGCTGTCGATGGAGAGGAGCAGCACCGCCTCGCCACCCTGCACGCCACCGCGGCGGCCAAGGTGGAAGGTTCCGATATTGACATTGGCCTCGCCGAGCGCAGTGCCCAGCCGGCCGATAAAGCCGGGTTCGTCGCGGTTGATAATGTAGAGCATGTTGCCGTGCAGATCGGCCTCGATCTTGATGCCGAAAATCTCGACCAGGCGAGGAATGGCATTGCCGAACAATGTTCCCGCAACCGAACGCTCGCCCTCATCGGTGGTGATCGATACCCGCACCAGCGTATGATAATCGCCCTCGCGCTCATGCCGGATTTCGCGAACGTCCAGACCCCGGTCCTTTGCCAGGAATGGCGCATTGACCATATTCACGCTGTCTGAATAGGCGCGCATCAGCCCGGCCAGAACCGCAGCGGTAATCGGCTTCTGGTCCAGCTCGGCGGCGGCACCCTCCACCTCAATGGAGACACCGCGAATCGGCCCAGTTTCTAGCTGCCCGACCATGGTGCCAAGCTGCGTCGCCAGCGCCATATAGGGTTTCAGCTTGGGGGCCTGCTCCGCCGACAGGCTGGGCATGTTGAGCGCGTTGGTAACGCCGCCGGTCACCAGATATTCGGACAGCTGATCGGCGACCTGCAGCGCGACATTGACCTGCGCCTCGCTGGTCGATGCGCCAAGATGCGGGGTGCAGACCAGGCCGGGCGTGCCGAACAGCGGGTTTTCCTTTGCCGGTTCCTCGACGAACACGTCCAGCGCCGCGCCAGCCACCTGCCCAGATTCGAGCGCTTCCTTAAGCGCCGCTTCGTCGATCAGGCCGCCGCGCGCGCAGTTGATGATCCGCACGCCCTTCTTGGTCTTGGCAAGATTTTCCTTGGACAGGATGTTGCGCGTCTGATCGGTCAGCGGCGTGTGCAGGGTGATGAAATCGGCCCGCGCCAGCAGGTCGTCCAGCGTCACCTTCTCGATCCCCTGCTCCACGGCGCGCTCGGGCGTCAGGAACGGGTCATAGGCAATCACTTTCATCTTCAGGCCCAGCGCCCGGTCGGCAACGATCGATCCGATATTGCCCGCGCCGATCAGGCCCAGCGTCTTGCTGGTCAGCTCGACACCCATGAAGCGCGACTTTTCCCATTTGCCCGCCTGGGTCGAGGCATCGGCCTCGGGCAGCTGGCGGGCCAGCGCGAACATCATCGCAATGGCATGTTCGGCGGTGGTGATCGAATTGCCGAACGGGGTGTTCATCACCACCACGCCCTTCGAAGAGGCATAGGGGATATCGACATTGTCGACACCGATCCCGGCGCGGCCGATGACCTTCAAATTGGTGGCGGCATCCAGAATCTCGCGCGTGACCTTGGTGGCCGAGCGAATGGCCAGGCCATCATATTGGCCGATAATCGCCTTCAGCTCTTCAGGCGTCTGGCCGGTAATGACATCGACCTCACAGCCGCGTTCGCGGAATATTTGTGCTGCCTTGGGGTCCATCTTGTCGGAAATCAGTACTTTGGGCATGGATTTGCCTTTCTGTTCGGAAAAGTCATCCCCGCTTGTGCGAGGATCCAGTGCGGGTATTTTACAAGGTGCATTCTGGATTCCCGCTCTTGCGGGAATGACGAAAGGGGATGATTCAGGCGGCGGCCTTCGCTGCGGCATAGGCCCAGTCGAGCCAGGGACCGAGCGCCTCGACATCGGCGGTGTTGACCGTCGCGCCGCACCAGATGCGCAGGCCCGCAGGGGCATCGCGATATCCGGCTATGTCAAAGGCCGCGCCTTCCGCTTCGAGCAGCGACGCCATCTTCTTGATGAAGTCGGCATCGGCACCCTCGACGGTGAGGCAGACCGAGGTCGTCGAACGGCTGTCCGGATCGGAGGCGAGATGGCCCAGCCAGTCGCGCGCCTCGACAATGGCGCCCAGCGTCGCTGCATTGGCGTTGCTCCGCGCGATTAGGCCGGACAGACCGCCGACAGACTTAGCCCATTTCAGCGCGAATATCACATCCTCGACCGCCAGCATGGACGGCGTGTTGATGGTCTCGCCCTTGAAAATGCCCTCGATAAGCTTGCCGCCCTTGGTCAGGCGGAAAATCTTCGGCAGCGGGCGGTCGGGCGCAAAGCTTTCCAGCCGCTCGACGGCGCGCGGGCCAAGAATGATGACGCCATGGCCGCCCTCTCCGCCCAGCACCTTCTGCCATGAGAAGGTCGTCACATCGAGCTTGTCCCAGGGCAAGTCATAGGCGAACACCGCCGATGTCGCGTCGCAGAAGGAGAGGCCTTCGCGGTCTGCCGCAATCCAGTCCCCATCGGGAACACGAACGCCCGATGTGGTGCCGTTCCAGGTGAACAGCACGTCGCTGCTCCAGTCGACCGAACCGAGATCGGGCAACAGCCCGTAATCCGCGCGCAAGATCGCGGGATCGAGTTTCAGCTGCTTGACGGCATCGGCTACCCAGCCCTCGCCAAAGCTTTCCCAGGCGAGCGTCGTTACCGGCTTTGCGCCGAGCATCGTCCACATTGCCATTTCAAAGGCGCCGGTGTCAGAGCCGGGCACGATGCCGATGCGGTGGGTATCGGGAACGCCCAGCACTTCGCGCATCAGATCGATGGCGAGGCCAAGGCGCGTCTTGCCGATCTTCGCGCGATGCGAGCGGCCAAGTGATTCGGTACCTAGTCTGGAGGTTTCCCAGGTCGGCGGCTTTGCGCAGGGACCGGAGGAAAAATAGGGGCGCACGGGCTTCACGCCCGGCTTGGTCAGTTCAGTCATGTAATGCGTCTCCTTGCAGAGAGCACGCGCGGCGTTGGGACCGCGTGGCCCGTCGACGCGTCTAAGGTTGCATTGCAGCATTGGCAAGCGGGAATTTCGGGCGGACCGGTTTCGCGCATTCATGGCAAACGCCCCGTTAACCCTGTCCGTCACGCCAGCCTTAAGCATCATGAGGTTAAAAGCCCGGTCATGATGAACATGGGCATGGATCAATCGGGCACCGGCATGGACGCCACCGGAAATGACGGTGCGCCGCCTGATTCCGCCGCTGCGAACAGCGCAGGGTTTGAGCGCCGCAACCGGTCGCGCGGCGAGGACCGGGTGAAATCCAAAAAGCGCGACAGCCGCTTTACCCAGGACAAGAGTTCGCCGGAAAATCAGCGGAAAGCACTGGTCGCCGCGCTGGCCGCATTGCTGGGCGGATGCGGCATGGTGCCCGCCGCACAATCGGGCGGCGCGCCGCCGCCCCGGCCGTCAATGAGTGCGGGACAGTCGTTCGCCCAGGGTCCGGCAGCATCGCAATGCCTGACCGATCTGGGCCTGGCCAAGGCCAGTTTCACCCCGCTGCCCGACCAGTATCTGGGCGGCGGCTGTACCCAGTTGGGCAGTGTGCGCCTGTCGCGCATCAACCTCTCCGCCAGCAATGCCGGCGGGGCGGACCTTGCAATCGCCAATCTTGGCCCGGTGACCTGCCCGCTGGCCCGGACCTTTACCGGCTGGGCGCAATATGGCGTGGCGCGTGCCGCCGAACAGATGCTGGGCAGCACGCTGGTGCGCATCGAGACATTCGGCAGCTATAACTGCCGGACCATTGCCGGTTCGGCAAAGCTTTCCGAACATGCCCATGCCAATGCCATCGATGTTTCCGCATTCGTGCTGGCCGATGGGCGGCGCATTTCGGTAAAGAATGGCTGGTCGGGGGGCACCACGCAGGAACGCGCCTTTCTGCGCGCGGTGCAGAAAAGCGCATGCCGCCGCTTCGGCACGGTGCTGAGCCCCGATTACAATGCGGCGCATCACGATCATCTGCATCTGGACATGAGCGCCAAGCCCTTTTGCCGCTGATCGTCCGGCAACCAGCAAGCGCTACCGATATTGGCGATTGCCCTTGCCGCACCGCAGGCCTATTTGCGTGGCAATGACAAAAAAAGATCTGACCGACCGGCGTTTTCGCCGCGCCGAAGAGGATGCCCGCACTGCCGACGCATCTCCCAGCGACACACCGCAGACCAGCGACCCCGCCTATTTGCTGGCGTTTCGCGATACCGAATTCCTGCTGCGCGAGGAATTGCGCCCGGTGCGCTTTCAGCTTGAACTGCTGAAGCCCGAAATGCTGCTCGACGAGGCAGGTATCGGCTCGACGCTGGTCATATACGGATCGGCCCGCATCCCATCGCCCGACAAGGCCGAAGCGCTGCTGGCCGAGGCAAAGACCCCGCAGCAGAAAATCGTTGCCGAACGGCTGGCGGCCAAGGCACGCTATTATGACGAAGCGCGCGAACTGGCGCGGCTGGCCAGCAATTGCGGCGTTTGGGAGGATGGCAAGCGGCAATTCGTGATCTGTTCGGGCGGCGGCCCCTCGATCATGGAAGCGGCCAATCGCGGCGCAGCCGATGCCGGCAAGGAATCAGTGGGCCTCAACATCGTGCTGCCGCATGAACAGGCGCCCAATGAATATGTGACCCCGCATCTCAGCTTTCAGTTCCACTATTTCGCACTGCGCAAGATGCACTTTCTGCTGCGCGCCCGCGCAGTGGCCGTCTTTCCCGGCGGGTTCGGCACCTTTGACGAGTTTTTCGAGCTGCTGACGCTGATCCAGACCGGCAAGATGGAGCCAATCCCGATCCTGCTGTTCGGCAAGGATTTCTGGAACCGGGTGATCAATTTCGAGGCGCTGGCCGAGGAAGGCACGATTTCACACGATAATCTGGACCTGTTCACCATGGTCGAGACGGCAGGCGATGCCTGGCGGCATATCCGCGAATTTTATGAGCTGGACTGCGGCTGATCCGCCCCGGTCCGGAGCCAGGCTGAAAACATCAGGATCGTCCAGAGCGACTGGGTCCAGTCGCGGCGCCCGGAGGCATGTTCGCGCCAGCGCCGCTCGATCGGCGCGGTATCGAAATGCGCCTGCAATACGCTGTCATGCAGCAAGTCGCCTGCCCAGTCGCGCAGCGGCCCCTTCAGCCATTCGCCAACGGGGATCGCAAAACCGCTCTTGGGCCGCTCGATCAGATCGCGGGGAACATGCCGATAGAGCAGGTTGCGCAGCGGCAGCTTGCCCAAGCCGTCACGGATCTTCATCGCCAGCGGCATCCGCCAGGCCAGTTCGACAATGCGATGGTCGAGGAACGGCACGCGGGTTTCCAGGCTGACCGCCATCGCTGCCCGGTCCACCTTGCACAATATGTCGCCGGGCAGATAGCCGAGTGTATCGGCCAGCATCATGTCATGTTCGGGATCGGCAAAACCGCCCGGCGCGATATCGCCAAGCGCATGACCACCCTTCACCGGGCTGTCCGCCCCCCATATGTCGATCAGGTCGGCATAGACATCCGCCATGCTGTCGGCGCGGCGCATCAGCCGGGCCAGCTTGGCGGCCTTGACGTCGAGCAGCGACAGGCGCTTGCCCATGGGCAGCCTTCCGGCCAGCCGCCACAGCCCCGGCGGCACCAGCCCGATGGCATGTCCCCCCGCCTTGCGCAGCGGACCCGGCATGCCGCCAAGGCGGTTCCACAAGCGCCGGCTGCTGAGATAGCGGGTATAGCCGCCGAACAGCTCGTCCCCGGCATCGCCCGACAGCGCGACCGTCACCTTGCTGCGCGCCAGCCGCGCCACCAGATGTGTCGGGATTTGCGAGGAATCGGCGAACGGCTCATCATAGATGACCGGCAATTGCGGAATGACCGCACGCACCTCCTCCGCTGTCACGGTCATCGGATGATGATCGGTGCCAAGATGCCGCGCCACGGCCAGCGCATGCGGCGATTCATCATAGGCAGGATCGTCGAAGCCGATGGTGAAGGTCTTGAGGCTACCGCCCAGTTCCTGCTGGAGCAGCGCGCAGATCAGCGAGCTGTCCACGCCGCCGGAGAGAAAGGCACCCAGCGGCACATCGGATATGGTCTGGAGCGCAATCGATTCGCGCAGCTGCGCCTCAAGCGCCTCAAGCGCCGCCCCTTCATCGGCAAACAGGCTGGCCTGCCCGGCACGCGCTGCCCGGTCCGCCGACCAGTAGCGGCGCAGCTCCAGCCCGGGTCGCGAGCAAGGGGCCGATGGCGGCGCGGAGGGCGGCGATGCAAGTGCGGCGGCATCGAGCGCAAGGTGACAGCCCGGCTCCAGCTTGAAAATCTGCGGATGGATTGACCAGGGCGCGGGCACATAGGCGCGATGCACATAATAGTTGAGCGCTTCGGGATCGACCCCGCCGGAAAACCCCGGCAGCACACGCAACGCCTTCATTTCCGATGCGAATGCAAGAACTCCGCCTATCCATCCGTAATAAAGCGGTTTTTCCCCCATGCGATCACGGATCAGATGCAGCTTGCTCTCGCCATGATCCCAAATGGCGATAGCGAACATGCCGACCAGCCGGTCGAGGGTCGCAGCAACACCCCAGCGGGTCAGCGCGGCCAGGATGGTTTCGGTGTCCGAATGGCCTCGCCATCCGCCTTGTGGCGGCTCCGCAAGCTCTGCCCGCAAGGCGAGGTGATTGTAGATTTCGCCATTATAGGCCAGCGTATATCGCCCGCATGCAGACGTCATCGGCTGATGTCCGGCAGCCGAAAGATCGATTATTGACAATCGCCTATGGCCGAAACCTGTGACATTGCCTTCACTGGTCCAGATGCCTTCGTCATCCGGTCCGCGATGCGCGATGCTGTCCGCCATCCGGCGCAGCATGGCCGGATCGGCGCGTCCATCGCTCAGCAATCCGACCAGACCGCACATCGTGCCTATCCTTGTTCAGCCGCGCCGCTCAGCGCTTTGTCCCGCAAGCCACCCAGAACGGGAAACCGTCCGAAAAGCGGATATTAGCAAGCCCCGCCTGCTCCATCATCGCGACAATCTCAGGCTTGGTGAAACGCTGCTCCAGCCGGGTGCCGAACCGGTCGAGCGCATCGGTCCGCATGGTGTAGAAACTCTGCGCGCGATAATTGGCGAGCGGCAGGTTGGAAACATTCATGCCCAGCTTTTCAAGCAGCGCCGCGCCACGCGCCAGCGGCCAGTAGACCAGCGCCGCAATGACCTCCGTCACCAAACGGCGCAGGCCAAAGGGCAAGCGGCAGATGAAGCGGCGGACCAGATCGCTGGCCCGCCAGATCGCGCGGAACCACCAGGGGCGGTCATCAAAGCGGTAATAGAGATAGACCAGGAACGGCGCACCGGATTTCAGCTTGCGCACGCAATCGGCCATCGCCCGTGAGGTATCGGGGATATGGTGGAGCACGCCCAGCGAATAGCCGAAATCCTGGCTGCCATCGTCCAGCGGTATGGCATCGACCCCGGCATGGTGAAAGCGCGCATTGGGCAGATCGGCCATTCGGCGCTTCGCCACTGCCAGCGCAGCCTCTGCCGGATCGATGCAATGCAGCGTACCGACGCGCGGCGCCACCTTCATGGCCCAGCGCCCTGATCCGCAACCCAGATCAAACCCCTCCGCATCATCGGGCAGGCTCTCGAACGGGAAAATCCCGAAATAGGTAAAAAAGAGCTGCTCATGCTCGGCTTCGCTGAGACCGCTCTGGTCGAACGCATCCCATTCGTCGCCAAAGCCGTCCACCGTCCTGGGATCGATATTGCCGGTTGCCGCTTCGCTCATACGCTGATGTTTCCGAAAATAATGTGTTGAACGATCATCAGGGGCGGCAGATGCCGCCGCCCGCCGGATCATCTATACGCCATGATAGTCGCGATACCATTGGACAAAGCGGGGCACGCCCTCATCGATGGTGGTGACCGGCTCAAAACCCAGATCGGTCTGGATCGCGCTGATATCGGCGAAGGTTTCCTTGACATCGCCATCCTGCATCGGGTGCATTTCCTTCACCGCCTCGCGGCCACAGGCCTGCTCGATCAGGCCGATCATCCGCATCAGTTCCTCCGACCGGTGGTTGCCTATATTATAGACCCGGTGCGGGGAGACACTGCCGCCCGCCTTGATCGCGCCGTCATCGGCTGGCGGATTGTCGGCGCAGGCAACCACGCCAGTCACGATATCATCGATATAGGTGAAGTCGCGGCGCATTTCCCCGCCATTGAACACCTTGATCGGCTTGCCGTCGAATATCGCCTTGGTGAACAGCCACATCGCCATGTCGGGCCGCCCCCAGGGGCCATAGACCGTAAAGAAGCGCAGGCCAGTGAGCGGCAGGCGATAGAGATGCGCATAGGTCTCGCTCATCAGCTCGTCGGCCTTTTTCGTCGCGGCATAAAGCGAGAGCGGATGGTCGACCCGATCCTCCACACGGAAGGGAAGCGTGTCATTGCCGCCATAGACCGAGCTTGACGAGGCATAGGTCATCGGCACCTGCCGTTCGCGCGCGACCTCCAGCAGGTTGAGATGGCCGACCAGGTTGGACTGGACATAGGCGCGCGGGTTGTCGATCGAATAGCGCACCCCGGCCTGCGCGCCGAGATGGACGATCCCGTCAAACTCCTCGCCCTTCAGCGCCGCATCGAGCGCCGCATGATCGGCAAAATCGACCTGGTGAAAGGCGAAGCCGTCCGGATGGCGCTCCTTTGTGCGCGCCAGCCGGTCACGCTTGAGCTGCGGCGAATAATAATCGTTGATGCTGTCAATGCCGACGACCTGGTCACCACGCGACAGGAAACGCTCGGCAAGATGGAAACCGATAAATCCGGCAGCGCCGGTAACAAGGAATTTCATGCAAACAGCCCCGGTTCGATTTGCCGGACAAGCCAGCGGGTTCGCGCGCCGACTAGCACCGCTCCGCGGCGATTTCCAGCAACATGCCCCTTATGGGCGCAGTTTTAGGTTTTTCTTCGGTTTTTGCCGCTACCAACATCGCGAAACGGCATTTTTGCGGAGCAAGCCCATTGCGTAACCTGTTCCTGTTCGGCACCCGGCCAGAGGCCATCAAGCTGTGGCCGGTGATCGATGCCCTCAAGATGCGCGACGGGCCGCCACCCATTGTCTGCGTCACCGCCCAGCATCGCGAAATGCTCGATCAGGTGCTCGAAATTGCGGGAATCGTGCCCGATCACGATCTCGACATCATGACCCCCAATCAGAGCCTGGATGCGCTGACCGCAAGGCTGCTGACCGGCATCGGCACGGTGCTGGACGCGGAAATGCCCGACAGGGTCATCGTGCAGGGCGACACCGCGACCGCGATGGCCGGCGCGCTGGCCGCCTATTATCGCAAGATTCCGGTCAGCCATGTCGAGGCGGGGCTGCGCAGCGGCAATATCCTGCATCCCTGGCCCGAAGAGGTGAACCGGCGGATGATCGCGCCGATTGCCGATCAGCATTTCGCGCCGACCTCGACCGCCGCCGATGCGCTCAGCCGCGAGAATATCTCTGACGACCAGATCTGGATTACCGGCAATACCGTGATCGATGCGCTGCTGATGATGCGCGACCGGCTGAACGCGCGGCCCGCGCTTGCATCATTGCTGGCCCCGGTGCTGGACCGTTTCGCCGGTCGCCGGATCATCGGCGTCACCAGCCACAGGCGCGAGAATTTCGGCGGCGGGCTGGACAATATCGCCAATGCCATTGCCGAGCTGGCGCAGCGCGACGACATTGCCTTTATCTTTCCCGTCCATCCCAATCCCAATGTACGCGGCCTGATGCATGAACGGCTGGGCGGCCTGGCCAATGTCGCGCTGATCGAACCGCTCGACTATCCCAATTTCGTCCGGCTCCAGATGGAGGCACATATCATGCTGACCGACAGCGGCGGCGTGCAGGAAGAGGCCCCGGCGCTGGGCAAGCCGGTGCTGGTGATGCGCGAGACGACCGAACGCCCGGAAGGCGTTGTCGCGGGAACCGCAAAGCTGGTCGGCACCTGCAGGGAACAAATTGTCGCTGCCTGCGTTCAGTTGCTGGATGATGGCGCGGAACATGCCCGCATGGCGCGCGCCCATAATCCGTTCGGGGATGGGAAGGCAGCTGAGCGCATCACAGATATTATTACGCTGCGACGCAATGAAAATCGCATTACGGTTAACGAAACTTAAACATTACAGAAATAATGGAAATTTTCGACGAAACGTGATTCTGAAGCGGTGTTCGCAGTTGCAACACCATCAAGTTCATGGCATAGGGAAAGCGAATTCGCACTCTCCGAGCAGAGCCGAGAAGGAAAAATAATGATCAAGTTGAAGCCCGCACTGGCCGCTCTGGCCGCGATATCCATCAGCAGCACGCCGGTTCTGGCGCAATCCGCGCAGAGCGACAACGCTCCTGTTGAGCGCGAATCAGCCAGTCAGAAGGAGGCCAATGAAGGTCGTGGCGGCAGCACCGGAATCATTCTCGCCATTCTGGCGGCAGCAGCGATTATCGGCGGCGTAGCCGTTGCAGCTGGCAACAAGGACGATTCGCCCGCCAGCCCGTGATCGTCTGATACGGCATCGAATTTTTGAAAAAGGCGGCTGCGGTCGCCTTTTTTGTTGCCCGCAAGGCAGAAGCGGCAACGGACTTACCGAAATATTTACCCCATTGCGCATAGGCTTGCGGCATCAGCGGGAGGCCTCACGGGTTCCTGCGGCCATAATGCAGGAAGTCCGCAATGATCTCCGAGAAAAAGCCCGAAGTCTGTGTCCTGGGTCTGGGCTATATCGGCCTGCCGACAGCTGCGGTTATTGCCCGTTCGGGCTGCCGCGTGCTGGGCGTCGACGTCAGCGAACATGTCGTCAAGACCATTGCCGAGGGCCGGATCCATATCGAGGAAGTCGATCTGGACGGGCTGGTCCAGGGCGTCGTGACACGCGGCACGCTGCGCACCTCGCTGCAGGTCGAGCCTGCCGATGTCTTCCTGATCGCGGTCCCCACCCCTTTTGATGAAAATCATGCGCCGGACATCAGCTATGTGCTGGAGGCTGCGACGAGCGTCGCCGCCGTGGTGAAACCGGGCGATACCGTCATCCTGGAATCCACGTCTCCCGTAGGCACGACCGAAAAGATGCGCGACCTGATCGCCCGGCTGCGCCCCGACCTCAAGATTCCGGGGCTGACCCAGGAAATTCCCGATATCGCCATCGCCTATTGCCCGGAGCGCGTGCTGCCCGGCCGGATCATCGAGGAACTGACCAATAATGATCGCTCGATTGGCGGCATCACCCCGCGCTGCGCGCGCAAGGCGCTGACCTTCTATCGCCGCTTCGTGCGCGGCGAGTGCGTCACCACCGATGCCCGCTCGGCGGAAATGACCAAGCTTGTCGAAAATGCCTATCGCGACGTCAATATCGCCTTTGCCAATGAGCTGTCGATTGTCGCGGACAAGATGGGACTGGACGTGTGGGAGGTCATCCGCCTCGCCAACCGCCATCCGCGTGTCAACATCCTGCAGCCCGGACCGGGCGTGGGCGGTCACTGCATCGCCGTCGACCCATGGTTCATCATCCATGGCGCGCCTGAGGAAACCCCGCTGATCCGCACCGCGCGCAATGTGAATGATGGCAAGGTCGATCATGTGCTGCGCCATGCAGAAGCGCTGATTGCCCGCAATCCAAAGGCGCGGATCGCCTGTCTGGGGCTGGCGTTCAAGGCGAATATCGATGATTTCCGCGAGAGTCCGGCCAACAAGGTCGCGATAACGCTGGCCGCCAGCCATGGCAGCCGGATCGGCATTGTCGAACCCTATGCCAGCGCCCTGCCTCCCGCCTATGACGGGACCGGAGCGCAACTGATCGATCTGGACGATGCAATTGAGAGCCACGACATTTTCATCGTGCTGGTCGATCATGACGTGTTCAAATCGGTACCGCTGGCCGAACGCGCGGACAAGATCGTCTATGACACGCGCGGCATATGGCCCGATCAGCCGAGCCAGCCCGAGGCACCCGGACACCTGCGCCTCGCCGTGTGAGGCGTCCGCCCCGGTGTCGCGGGGTTTGACCTTGGCGAAGCGGCCCAATAAAGCGGCTGCCATAAATTCTCCGCTGGAGCCAAAATTATGAAAATCGCGATGATCGGATCGGGCTATGTCGGCCTGGTTTCGGGCACCTGCTTTGCCGATTTCGGCCATGACGTAATCTGTGTCGACAAGGATGAAGCCAAGATTGAGAGCCTGCTTGCGGGCAAGATGCCGATTTACGAGCCGGGGCTGGAGCGGCTGGTCGCGGAAAATGTCCGCGCCGGACGGCTCAGCTTTTCGACCGATCTCGCCGCCAGCGTCGCCCAGTGCCAGGCGGTGTTCATCGCCGTCGGCACCCCCTCCCGGCGCGGCGACGGCTTTGCCGACCTCAGCTATGTGCGCGATGCCGCACGCGAGATTGGCGAGGCGATCAGCCAGCCGACCGTGGTCATCACCAAATCCACCGTGCCTGTGGGAACCGGTGACGAGGTGGAGAAAATCATCCGCCAGACCAGCCCCAAGGCCGAATTCGCGGTTGTCTCCAATCCCGAATTTCTGCGCGAAGGCGCGGCCATTGGCGACTTCAAGCGGCCCGACCGGATCGTGGTCGGCACCGAGGAGGAATGGGCGCGCGAGAAGATGCGGGAAATTTACCGCCCGCTGTTCCTCAATGAATCGCCGATCCTGTTCACCAGCCGCCGCTCTGCCGAGGTGATCAAATATTCGGCCAATGCGTTTCTGGCGACCAAGATCACCTTCATCAACGAAATGGCCGATCTTTGCGAAAAGGTCGGCGCGAATGTGCAGGATGTCTCGCGCGGCATCGGTCTTGATAACCGGATCGGCGCGAAATTTCTGCACGCCGGTCCGGGCTATGGCGGCAGCTGCTTCCCCAAGGATACGCTGGCGCTGATGAAGACCGCGCAGGACCATGAATCGCCGCTGCAGATTGTCGAGGCCGTGGTGCGCGTCAACGATCTGCGCAAGCGGGCCATGGCGCGCAAGGTGATTGCGGCAATGGGCGGATCGGTCGAGGGCAAGCGCATTGCCCTGCTGGGCCTGACCTTCAAGCCCAATACCGATGACATGCGCGAAGCCCCGTCCATCGTCATCGCCCAGGGGCTGATCGATGCAGGCGCCGAAATCGTCGCCTATGATCCGCAAGGCATGGAGGCCGCCCGCGAACTGATGCCCGGCGTCATCATGGCCGATGGCACCTATCAGGCGCTGGCCGATGCCGACGCAGCGGTGATCGTCACCGAATGGGATATTTTCCGCGCGCTCGACCTTGGCAAGCTGGCGGACACGATGCGCGGCAAGGTGCTGGTCGATCTGCGCAATATTTACCGGCCGGAGGAAGTCGCCGCATCCGGTCTGGAATATTACAGCATAGGCCGGTAAGCCCGTCCCCAAGTCCCTGCCCCCATGGAGCCGACAGCCCGATCATGACGCATATATTCGATCCGACGACGCTGCGCGAATATGACATTCGCGGCATAATCGGCGAAACACTGGGCGAGGCGGATGCCTATGCCATCGGACGCGGTTTCGGCACGCTGATCGCGCGGGCGGGCGGCAATTGCGTCGTCATCGGCTATGACGGCCGCACCAGCTCGCCCATGCTGGCCGAGGCGCTGGTGCGCGGCCTCAACGACAGCGGTGTCGATGCCATCCAGGTCGGCATGGGACCGACGCCGATGCTCTATTATGCCGAGGCGTCACTGGAACAGGCCGATGGCGGCATACAGATAACCGGCAGTCATAATCCCGCCAATTATAATGGCTTCAAGATGGTCTTTCAGGGACGACCGTTCTTTGGCGCGGATATTCAGCAGCTCGGGGCGATGGCTGCTGCGGGCGACTGGGACAGCGGCACCGGCAGTGTCGATACCATCGACATCATGGATGAATATGTCGACCGCATCGTTCAGGGATTCGCCGGCACCGCCTGTCGGGTCGGCTGGGACGCGGGCAACGGCGCCGCCGGACCGGTCGTGGAGCGACTGGTCAAGCGCCTGCCGGGCGAGCATTTCGCGCTGTTCACCGAAGTCGACGGACATTTCCCGAACCACCATCCCGATCCAACCGAAGAGGCCAATCTGGCTGACCTCAAGGCGCTGGTCGCGGAGAAGCAGCTCGATTTTGGCGTGGCTTTTGACGGGGATGGCGACCGGATCGGCGCGATTGACGGCGAAGGCCGCGTAATCTGGGGCGATCAGCTGCTGGCAATTTACGCCGAAATGGTTCTGAAACAGGTGCCGGGCGCGACAATCATCGCCGATGTGAAGGCGAGCCAGGCACTGTATGACCGGATCGCCGAACTGGGCGGCAAGCCGCTGATGTGGAAAACCGGGCACAGCCTGATCAAGTCCAAGATGCGCGAAACCGGTTCGCCGCTGGCTGGCGAGATGAGCGGCCATGTCTTTTTCAAGCACGGCTATTACGGTTTTGACGATGCGCTCTATGCCGCAATCAAGCTGATCGAGGCGCCAGCCCTGCTGGGCCGCAGCGTGACCCGACTGCGCGGCGACATGCCCGCCATGATCAACACGCCCGAAATGCGTTTTCAGGTCGATGAAAGCCGCAAGTTCGCCGTGGTCCATGAAGTGCTGGACCGGCTGCGGGCGGCGGGTGCCAATGTCGATGATACCGATGGTGCGCGGGTCAACACCGATGACGGCTGGTGGCTGCTGCGCGCCTCCAACACGCAGGACGTGCTGGTCGCCCGCGCCGAGGCCAATGACGAGACCGGGCTGGAGCGGCTGATGGCGGAGATTGACGGACAGCTTGCGGCATCGGGCCTGACGCGCGGCAAGAGCGTGGGGCACTAGGCCGCATGGACGGGACCATCGTTCCTGTCATTCTTTCCGGCGGGTCCGGTACCCGGCTCTGGCCGCTGTCGACCGACCGCCATCCCAAGCAGTTTCTGGAGCTGGCCGGTCCGCAATCCATGTTTGCAGAGACACTGGCGCGGATCGATAATCCGGCCTGCTTTGCAGCGCCGGTCATTGTCGGAGCGGCGCGCCATGCCGCGCTGATGGAGGCAGAATTGCTGGGCGACGGCTGGGCAGATGCGCAGATCGTGCTGGAGCCGTGCGCGCGCAACACCGCACCCGCCATTGCCCTTGCCGCGCTAGCCGCAGGCGGCGGCGAGCGGCTGATGCTAGTCATGCCGAGCGACCATGTCATTGCCGATCTTCCCGCCTTTCACGACGCGGTCGACATGGCAGCAGAGCCAGCGCGGCGGGGCTGGCTGGTGACATTCTCGATCACGCCGGACGGCCCGGAAACCGGCTATGGCTATATCCGGCAGGGCGATGAGATTGCGCAATGCCCGGGCGTCCGCCGCGTCGGCAAATTCATCGAAAAGCCCGCCCGCGAAGCCGCCGAGGCGATGCTGGCCGAAGGCAATCACGGCTGGAATGCCGGGATATTCCTGATGCGCGCCGATGCATTTCTGGAGGCACTGGGCCGCCACGCCCCCGCCATGCTGGATGCAGCACAGACGGCCTTTCGCAATGCCAGCCGGACCGACCGGCAGATCCATGTCGATGAAGCCGCATTCGCCGCCTGCCCCGCAGATTCAATCGACTATGCCGTCATGGAACGCCATGACCGGGTGGCGACGGTACCGGTCGCCTGTGGCTGGTCCGATATCGGATCATGGGACGCGCTTTATGCGCTGGCAGACAAGGATGGTGACGGCAATGCACTGGGCGGCGATGCGCTGGCGCTCGACAGCCACGGCAATCTGGTGCGCGGCAAGGGCGTCACCGTCTCGCTGTCGGGCGTCAACGACATGATCGTCATTGCGACACCGGACCATGTGATGATCGTGCCGCGCGGCCGGTCACAGGATGTGAAAAAGATCGTCGAAGCCCGGAAAACCGGCAAGAAGATGAGAAATACGCCCGACAGCTGACCGGAATGGCCGGACCGCCATCGGGTCCAGCCACTTGCACCATCCGCGCCGCTATCCCATATCCGCGCCATGCACAGTCCTGAACAGAGCGGCCTGCCCAAATGGCACGGCACCACCATCATCGGCGTTCGCAAGAACGGCAAGGCAGTCATCGCGGGCGATGGCCAGGTCTCCATGGGCCAGACCATCATGAAGCCCAATGCCCGCAAGGTCCGTACCCTGGGCGACGGATCGGTGATTGGCGGCTTTGCCGGCGCGACCGCCGATGCCTTTACCCTGTTCGAGCGGCTGGAGGCCAAGCTGGAACGCCATTCGGGCCAGCTGATGCGCGCTGCGGTGGAGCTGGCCAAGGACTGGCGCACCGACAAATATCTGCGCAACCTGGAGGCGATGATGATCGTTGCCGACAGCCAGGTGACGCTGATCCTCACCGGCAATGGCGACGTTCTGGAGCCGGGCGACGGCATCGCCGCCATCGGTTCGGGCGGAAACTATGCCCTCGCCGCTGCGCGCGCGCTGATGGATTATGAGGAAGACGCCGAAACACTGGCCCGCAAGGCAATGAAGATTGCCGCCGATGTGTGCGTCTATACCAACGACCAGCTGACCCTGGAAATCATCGACAGCGCGAGCTGACAAGCTTGCCTTGCGGGCAAGGTTTCAGAACAATCCGATCGAAAGCAGAATGACCCAAGCACTCACCCCCAAGAAAATTGTCGCCGCTCTGGACGAGCATATTATCGGGCAGAAGGACGCAAAGCGCGCGGTTGCGGTGGCACTGCGCAACCGCTGGCGGCGGCAGCAATTGTCCGCCGAGCTGCGCGACGAGGTGACCCCCAAGAACATCCTAATGATCGGCCCCACCGGCTGTGGCAAGACCGAGATTTCACGCCGCCTGGCGAAGCTCGCCGATGCGCCGTTCATCAAGATCGAGGCGACCAAGTTCACCGAAGTCGGCTATGTCGGCCGCGATGTGGACCAGATTGCCCGCGATCTGGTCGAGGAGGCGGTAAGGCTGGAAAAGGACCGTCGCCGCGAAAAGGTGCGCGAGGCCGCATCGCAGGCCGCGATGGAAAGGCTGCTGAAAGCGCTGGTTGGCGAGAATGCCAGCGAGGCGACACGCGAGAGCTTTCGCCAGCGTATCGTCGACAATCACATGAACGATGCCGAGGTCGAGATAGAGGTTGAGGACGCGCCGAACATGCCCATGGAAATCCCCGGCATGGGTGGCCAGGTGGGGATGATCAACCTCAGCGACATGATGGGCAAGGCATTCGGCCAGTCGCGCACCAAGGCGCGCAAGATGCGCGTGGCCGATGCCTGGGACAAGCTGGTCGACGAGGAATCCGAGCGGCGCATGGACCAGGATGATGTCGCGCGGGCGGCGCTGGCCGATGCCGAGGCGAATGGCATCGTGTTCCTGGACGAGATTGACAAGATCGCGGTCAGCGATGTGCGTGGCGGCTCGGTCAGCCGCGAAGGCGTTCAGCGCGACCTGTTGCCGCTGATCGAGGGGACGACCGTCGCCACGAAATATGGCCCGATGAAGACCGATCATGTGCTGTTCATCGCATCGGGCGCGTTCCATGTTTCCAAGCCCAGCGACATGCTACCCGAATTGCAGGGCCGCCTGCCGATAAGGGTGGAACTGCGCGCCCTGACCGAGGAGGATTTCTATCATATCCTCACCCAGACGCGGGCAAACCTGCCCGAACAATATGCAGCACTGATCGGGACGGAAGATGTCCGGCTGGATTTCGCCGACAGCGCGCTCAAGGAAGTCGCGAAGATCGCCGCCAATGTGAACGAGACCATCGAGAATATCGGCGCACGCCGCCTGCAGACCGTGATGGAAAAGCTGCTGGAAGAAATCAGCTTCGATGCCGAGGATATGAACGGGGCCGAAGTGACCATTGACCAGGCCTATGTGCAGAAGCAATTGTCCGACATTGCCAGGGATACCGATCTTTCCAAATATGTGCTTTGACACGCCCCGTTTGTTCCCATATTGTTCTTGCAGAACATGGAGGGTGCGATGAGCGAATCGGGCGGATGTCATTGCGGCGCAGTACGCTATGAAGTGACGGGTGAGCCGGGGCATCATGCGCTGTGCCATTGCACCGATTGCCGTCGGTCAAGCGGCGCGCCCGCCGTATCATGGGCAATGTTCGCGCAGGACCAGATCAGCATTTCGGGCGGCGATCTGATCGACTATGCCTCGTCTGAAAATGCGATCCGGCAATTTTGCGCAAAATGCGGAACCGGCCTGTTCTACATCAACGAAACCGTCTTTCCCGGTCTTGTCGATATCCAGTCGGCGACGCTCGACAATCCGGATGCCTTTCCGCTGGGCGCGCAGATCCAGACGGCAGAGCGGATCGGATGGATGGAGCATCTTGACCGGGTTCCCGCATTCGAGCGCTATCCCGGCCCCGAATAGCGCATTGCCGGGTGCAGATGCTGCAACCCGCCAGGGATTTCATGCTGCGTTCATGCTGGACTTCTATCGCTTGATGCCCGAACACCGTGCTGCGCAAAGATGCGGCAAGAAAAGGCAAGCATGCATATCCTGACCCGGTTTCTGGCCCTGTTGGCGGTTGTCGCCATGACTGTTCAGCCCGCAGCGGCGCAGTCGATCCTGCGCGATGCGGAGACTGAAGCGCTGCTCGCGGACATGTCGCGCGACATCATCATCGCCGCCGGGCTGCGTCCGGAGAATGTCAACGTCGTCGTGCTCAACGAGCCCAGCATCAATGCGTTCGTTGCGGGAACCCAGGATGTCTATATCCATAGCGGCCTGATCGAGGCCGCCGATACCGCCAATGAAGTGCAGGGCGTGATCGCGCATGAGGTCGGGCATATCGCGCTCGGCCACTCGATCACCCGGTCCGAAAGTGCATCCAAGGCCACCGGCATTACGCTGATCAGCCTGCTGCTCGGCGCGGCCGCCATTGCCGCCGGAGCGGGCGAAGCGGGCATGGGGATTTTCAGCGCGGGCCAGCGCGCGGCGCTCGGCAAGTTCCTGGCCCATACGCGCGGCGAAGAGGCTGGTGCAGACGTTGCCGGTGCCAAATATCTGTCCGCCGCCGGGCTGACCGGCAAGGGCTCGATCAACTTCTTCAAGAAGCTCCAGAACCAGGAGTTTCGCTACGCCATCCCCCAGGATGACAGCTATGATCGCTCACACCCGCTATCGGGCGAGCGCGTTACCCTGCTCACCGAAATCTATGAAAAGGACCCCGCCTGGGACAAGCCGCTCGACCCCGACATCGAGGCACGGTTCCAGCGCGTAAAGGCCAAGCTGGTCGGCTATGTTGCCGAGCCCGAGGCGACGCTGCGCGACTATCCGGAAAGCGACCAGAGCATCCCGGCCCATTATGCGCGGGCCTATGCCTGGCACAAGCGCGCCTATCCGGACAAGGCACGGGCGGAGGCCGAAGCATTGCTCGCCGCCGCGCCGGACGATCCCTATTTCCTGGAGCTTTACGGCCAGATCATGCTTGAATCCGGTCGTCCGGCAGAGGCGATCGAACCGCTGCGCAAGGCAGTATATCTCACCAACAACCAGTCGCTGATCGCCGGAATGCTGGGCCATGCGCTGATCGCCACCGAAGACCCTGCCCTGCTGGACGAGGCAGAAAAGGTGCTTAAGGCCGCCGTGGTGCGCGACAATTCCAATCCCTTTGCCTGGTATCAGCTGGGCGTCGTCTATGCCGGCAAGGGCGATATTGCCCGCGCCTCGCTGGCCAGCGCGGAACGCTATGTCCTGCAAGGTGATGCACAGCTGGCTCTGCGCAGTTCGGAAACCGCCCTTGCCGGGCTCCCCACCGGCAGCGCCGACTGGATTCGCGCGCAGGACATTTCCATTCTCGCCAGGGATGCAGTTGAACGTCAGCGCAAGCGGCGCTAGTCCGTACAGGCGCACTCCGCACCGTCCATTCCCCGACAGTCCCCAATCGCTGGATAACCCGATGACCGCTACCCCAGATTCGCCCGATCAAGGGACGAAACCGAAGAAAAGGAACTCCTTCTTCATGGCCACCGCATTGTTCCTGACCGCCGCCGCCGCCATCGGCACCTATGCCTGGCAGAGCGGAGCGATCGGCACCAAGGCCGCCCAGGAGGAAATGACCGCGGACGATGCCGTGCTGGCGGCGGGCTATACCGACAAGGACAAGGCGGCAATCGAGGCGATTGTCCGCGAATATATCCTGTCGCATCCCGAGATCATTCCCGAAGCCATTCAGGAACTGCAGGCGCGCCGCGCGGCCCAAAAGGTGGATTCGGTCCGGATGCAGATCCAGACGCCCTATGCAAAGGGCTTTGCAGGCAATCCTGACGGCAAGGTCGTGCTGGTCGAATTTTCGGATTTCGCCTGCGGCTTTTGTCGCCAGAGCGTCGGCGATGTCGAACAGCTGATCGCCAATAATCCGGACCTCAAGGTCGTATTTCGCGAAATGCCGATCCTGTCGGACGAAAGCAACACCGCTGCGGCCTGGGGCATGGCGGCAGCGCAGCAAGGCAAATATCTGGCCTTTTACAAGGCGATGTTCGCCGCTGGACGGCCGAGCGCCACGACCATCGCGAGCGCTGCGCGGCAGGCAGGTCTGGACATGACCAGTGCCCAGGCCTTTGTGAACAGCGGCGCTGCGCAAGATGAGGTGAACGCCAATATCGGCGTCGCCCAGCATCTGGAGTTTACCGGCACCCCCAGCTGGGTTGTAGGCAATCGCATCCTCAGCGGAGCGGTCGGCCTAGAGGAGCTGCAAGAAGCGGTGGACGAGGCCCGCGCCGAAAATCTCTAGGCTGTAGTGACATTTTAATCACTTGAGCCACAGCATGATGCTTGCCAGCTTGATGAACCCGAGGAAGTTGGCGGCGAGCTTATCGTAGCGCGTGGCGATGCGCCGCCATTGCTTGAGTTTGGCAAAGAACCCTTCGATGCCCCAGCGCTGCTTGTAGGCGATGGTGTCGTATGAGCGGCGGATGCTGCGATGCCGCCGTGGTGGGATCACGGGTTCACCGCCCTGGGCGTGGATGAGTTGGCACAGGCTGTCGGCATCGTAGGCTCGGTCGGCGATGACCTGCCGGGCTGGCAGACCCCGGATCAAGTCGCAGGCCGGAGCCATGTCATTTTGCTGGCCGGGTCCGAGGGTGAAGCGCACCGGCAAGCCGAGAGCATCGACTACGGCATGGATCTTGGTTCCGAAGCCGCCTCGCGAGCGGCCGAGAGCCTGGGTTTGAACGCCCCCCTTTTTACCCTGGCCCCTGCTGCCTGGGCCTGAGCGCGGATCACGGTAGCGTCGATCGCCAGCCATTCGATGTCGGGATCGTCGGACACCGCCTCGAAGATCCGGTCGATTACCCCCTGCTCGACCCAGCGGTAATAGCGCCGCTTCACCGTCTGGTAAGCACCAAAGCGTTCGGGCAGGTCGCGCCAGCGCCCGCCTGAGCGCGCCAGCCACAGCAGCGCATCGAGAAACCTCCGTCCGTCGCTACGCGGCCCGCGCTTGCCCTTGCGGCCTCCCGGCACAAACTCACGCAACCGCTCCCACTGATCGTCCCTGAGAACCTCGCCTTCCACACCAGCCTCCAAAAGCCAGTGTTGAATCAGAACTCAGCGCAAATGGAAATCCCTAAAATGTCACTACAGCCTAGAGCGCGTTCGGTTTTGATTGAATCAAAACCTGCGCTCTGTGCTCTTGTTTTACCGTATTTTCCGAGTCGTCAGATGTATCCATCTGACTTGAAAATACTCTAATCGCGGATGCGCACCAGGCGATACATGGCGAGCTGGCCATAGCCCTTGGCCAGCGCCACCCGCCCCACATAATGATGGGTGAACTCGTCGGCGCCGTCTAGCGCCAGCATCGCGGCGAAGGCCTCTGTGCAATAGACCGTGCCGGTGGGCGTCACCGGTTCGATCCGGGCAGTCCGCGTCACTTCCGTGCCGAACCAGAGCGGCTGTCCCACGACCAGATCGGTACCCTTGTAGATCGGCCCGTGATGAACGCCGATCCGCATTCCGACACCGTCCTCGGCACAGCCAAGCTCTGGCGGCGGCACGGCCAGCCGGCGCTGCAGCGCCAGGGCCACCCGCGCGGCAACGGTGGGACGCGAAATCACCGCATAAAGCGCATCGCCCCAGGTATTGCGGAACAGGATGTCCTCGCCAAATTCGTCCAGAACCTCGCCAATCGGTCCCATAACCTTGCGCGCAAAGATTGGCAGCTCCCGCTCGCCCAGCTTTGAAAAACCGGCATAATCGGCAAACAGGATCGAATAGGCGCCACGTTCCAGCCCTTCGGCATAGGCAGCGATGCCGGGAAACTCCAGATTGCGCTCCACCGGTCCGGCGGGCACGACATGCGTCGTCCGGCCCAGCGCTGCCCACATGGCGATATCGGCATTGGTGCCCGCAATCTGCGACCGGGGAAGGTCCGCCGCATCATCGCGCAGCACCGCCAGCTGGGTTGCGGTCGTCTCCAGCTGCCGGGCGCGAATTTCGGCCAGCCCCATCGCGACGCGTGTGCCATAGGCGAACTGATTATCGTCCCCCACATAATTGCATTCGGTCGCCAGGATCACCTCGTCCGCACGGGCGCGGCAGGCGTGAAAGCGCGATATCCAGCTGGCCCCGCCCGGCAGGACCGAATGCTCGATGAAATCCTCCATCAGGAACGGCAGCACCAGATTGATCTCGCCCCCGCGCTCCAGCACCGCTTCGGCAATCAATATGTCCGCGCCACAGGCAAGCGGGCCGTAGGATATGCAGGCACCTATCTCGTCCAGCTTGGCATCGATCCGCGCCCGCAATGCCACTTCCTCATCGCACCCCTCACGGAACATCCGCCCGCAATAGACCAGCACCGGCGGAGGCCGCAGCGCCTTGGCGATCCGGTCGATCAGCGCATTCGATATGGCCGGTGCCTCGCGCAAACGCATGAACTGGCGAATGGTCGAGGCACGGTCGGCCAGCGCCACCGAAGCATCGGGCCGATGCTCCTCCAGCAGCGTGTCGATCGCTGCCTCGTCGCCAAGCAGCAGCTGCGATTCCACCGCCGTCACCAGATCCCAGTAATTGGCGGCGGCCTTGCTCGCGGGATGGGCGGCAATGGCGCGGGCGATCTGCTGCCCCTTTTCCTCCTGCCCGGAAAGGTAGAGCAGGCTGGCGGCATTGATGCCGGGATAGGGATCTCCGGTGGCAAGATAGGCGGCGCGATAGACCTCCGCCGCATCGGCCAGCCCCTGCCGCCGGGCGTCGCCTGCCTTGAGGAAGGCAAGGTCCTTGCGAATCCGCCCTTCCAGTGCGCGCGACTTGAGATCGCTGGAACGATTCAGTCCCAGCTTGAAATAATTGGCCAGCGCACCGTCGAAATCGCCCAGTTCGGTCAGCAGAAAGACCAGCAGATAATCGAGTTCGCTCGACCTTATGCCGTCATGCTCTGCCCGGGAAACCACATCAAAGGCTTCAAGGACATCGCCATGCTTGCGCTTGGCATCGGCCAGCGCGGCGATTTCGGCAGGATCGCTGGGTATCTCCATGGATTATCGGCCCGCTGCCACCGGCAACCGGCCCCGTTCAGGACAGGCAATGCAACCATCGACCATATGCCGCATATTCTCCCTGTTTGCTCCGCCAGTCGGGCGCGATCCGCCAGGACCGGGAATCGCCAAGGCTGGCGGTTCCCTACATGGCATATTAGACAGTAAAGATGATGCGGATAATCACAATTCTGGCCCTTTTGGTGCTGACCGCCGCCACAGGACAAGGCGGCGCGCCTTTATCGGGCTATGAAGCGCTGCGCGCCAAGGACAGCCGCGTGCTCGCTATCGGCTATCGGCTGGCCAAGGGAAATGTCGCCTACTGCCCCGATCTGGAGAATGCGGCGGGCTGGGCGCTGCACAGCCTCAGCCAATATGGCGACCGCAATGGTGCACGCGCCGCCTTTGGCTTTGAGGGCGAGTTCGCCGTGCTGGCGGTTCTTCCCGATGGCCCGGCGGATCGCGCCGGAATCAGGCAGGACGATACGCTGGTTGCGATCAACGGTGACACGCTCGACCTGGACCATGCGGCAATGGAAGCGAACGGAGAATCGCGGGGCTATGCGCCGCTCGCCTGGCTGCAGGCACGGATGGAAGCGGCGCTGGCGAAAGGACCGGCCAGCATCACGATAATGCGCGACGGCCAGAGGCTGGAATTCACCGTGGAACCGGAGCTGATTTGCCAGTCGCGCTTTGAGGTCAGGACATCGAATAACCAGGATGCCTCGGCCAATGGCCGCATCATCAGCATCGGCGACGAGCTTGTCGACTTTGCCGCAAGCGAAAGCGAGCTCTCAGCGCTGCTGGCACATGAGCTGGCGCACAATATGCTGCACCATCGCGAACGGCTGAACGCGGCAGGCGTATCGCGCGGCCTGCTCCAGCAATTCGGCCGCAGCGCCCGGCTGATCAAGCAGACCGAAGTGGAGGCCGATCGGCTGTCGGTCTGGCTGATGGCCAATGCCGGCTATGATCCGCAGGACGCCGTCACCTTCTGGACCCGTTATGGCAAGACATACGGGCTGGGCATATTTTCGCCCTCAACCCATTATCGCTGGAAAAAGCGCGTCAAGTTCATCAGCGAGGAGCTGGAAATCCTCTCGGGCAGCGAGCGCAGCAGCAAGGGCTATGCGCCGCCGCTGCTCACCGCTCCCCTGCCTACCCTGCAATGACAGGCTGGCCCGGCCCTATTCCATCCGCGCGTAGATCGAGTTGATCGGTTTTGCCATGACCCGGCGCAGCATGGGCTCGAAAAACTCAAGCGGCGCGCTGTCATAAGCGGCATCAAAGGCCGCCTGGTCATATTTCTCGCAGAATTCCGCACATGCCTCGAAGCTCGGATGGCCGCGATAATGCTCGCGCATATCCCGGTCCTGGCCCAGAAAATGGAAGAAATAATAGCCCTGGAAAATACCGTGCTGCTGGCAGATCCAGTGCAGATCCTCGCTGACGAAAGGCTTGATCATGGCTGCGGCAATATCGGGATGGTTATAGGTACCCAGCGTATCGCCAATATCGTGCAGCAGCGCCATCACGACATAGGATTCGTCGCGGCCATCGCGATGCGCGCGCGTCGCGGTCTGCAGGCTGTGCTGCATCCTGTCGATGGGAAAGCCGCCATAGTCGCCGTCAAGCAGCCGCAAATGGGTCATCACCCGGTCGGGCAGGTCTTTGGCAAATCCCTGAAAATGCTTGCCGATGATGCTCCAGTCCTGCTGCGTGCCTTCCAGCATGGACGCAAAACCTGCCCTGTCCCCGTCAGGGCCGTGATCGGCATGCAGGCCATCGGCTTGGATATCTCCGGACAAATCGTCCATTTCGTCCCTCTCCCTTTTTATGCAAAGATGATTATATGCGCGTCATGCCGTTTCTGCAAAAAAATCCCGCCCCCCCTGCGAAGAGCGGCTATTCGGGACCGGTCATGGCGATGCTGCCGTTCAGGCCCAGTCCGTTTTTCGCCAACAAGAACCGGGCATTCTGGAATCTCCAGACGCTGGGATGGGCGGGCGCGCTGGCGCTGCGCGGGCTATCGGGCATCGCCAATGGCCAGCCGCTCAGTTTTCTGGTGCCGATCATCATCGCCACCATCACCGGCTATTCCATCTCGCTGGTGCTAGCGGTCGTCTATCGCAACCTGATCGACCGCAAGCCGCTGGTCACATGGGGCGTGACCCTGGTCGTACTGCTGTTCGGCGCGGCGCTCTATGCCTTTATCGATGCCTGGGTGGCGACGCTGTACCGGCCCAATTCGGAGACCGGGTTCACGGCGATCCTGCTGGGTGCATTCTATCTCGACATTACCCTGCTCGGCGCATGGTCCGCGCTCTATTATGCGATCAACTTCTTCCTGCGGGTGGAGGAGCAGCAGGACCAGCTGCTGCGGCTGGAAAACCAGGCCACCAGCGCCCAGCTGGCCATGCTGCGCTATCAGCTCAATCCCCATTTCCTGTTCAACACGCTCAACAGCATCTCCACGCTGGTGCTGCTCAAGCAGACCGAGCCCGCCAACGCCATGCTGTCGCGGCTATCTTCCTTTCTGCGCTATACGCTGGCCAATGAGCCGACCGCGCGGGTTACGCTGGCGCAGGAGACCGAAACGCTGAAACTCTATCTGGACATAGAGAAGATGCGGTTCGAGGAGCGGCTGCGCACCCAGTTCGAGATCGATCCGCAGGTCAACAATGCGCTGTTGCCTTCGCTGCTGCTGCAGCCGCTGGTCGAAAATGCGATCAAATATGCGGTGACACCAAAGGAGGAAGGTGCCGACATCACCGTCGCCGCGCAGCTTGTCGGGCAGAACCTTCGCATCACCGTCTCCGACACCGGGCCGGGATTGCAAAGCGGCGTCACCAGTTCCAATTCGTCAACGGGTGTGGGACTCGCCAATATCAGGGACAGGCTGGCACAGGCCTATGGCGAAGACCAGCGCTTCGAAACACGATCATCACCCGGGGGCGGCTATAGCGTGATTATCGAAATCCCCTATGAAACACGCGAACAAAGGCAGTTACAGGCATGACAATCCGGACGATCCTAGTCGATGATGAAAAGCTGGCCGTGCAGGGCATGCAGGTCCGGCTCGAAAAATATGACGATATCGAGATTATCGACACCTGCACCAATGGCCGCGAGGCGATCCGCAAGATCAAGACGCTGAAACCCGACCTGGTGTTTCTGGACATCCAGATGCCGGGCTTTGACGGCTTTTCGGTGGTGAAGGGCATTATGGACATTGAGCCGCCGCTGGTGGTGTTCGTGACCGCCTTTTCCGATCATGCCCTGCGCGCATTCGAGGCACAGGCAGTCGATTATCTGATGAAACCGGTCGACGAGGACCGGCTGGCCGATGCCATTGAGCGCATTCGCGAACGGCTGCGCGACAAGAAGAGCCGTGACGAAGCCGACAAGCTGATGAATGTGCTGGCCGAGGTTGCGCCTGACGCCATCGAATCGCTCGACCTTGACGAAGAAGACGAGGCCGCCGCCTCCTCGCGCTATGAAAAGCTGATCAACATCAAGGATCGCGGCCAGATCTTCCGCGTCGATGTCGACAGCATCGAACGCATTGAGGCAGCGGGCGACTATATGTGCATCTACACCGCGGACAATTCGCTGATCCTGCGCGAGACCATGAAGGACCTGGAGCGCCGGCTCGACCCGCGCATCTTCCAGCGCGTGCATCGCAGCTGGATCGTCAACCTCAATCAGGTGCGCCAGGTCAAGCCGCACACCAATGGCGAGTGCTTTCTGGTGCTCGAATCAGGTGCCGATGTGAAGGTTTCACGGTCCTATCGCGACATTGTCGCGCGGTTCGTGCACTAGGTCCCGGCTACTAGGGTCAGGCGACTTAGCCCCGGCGGCGATCCATGAGCCACAGGGCGATGGTCACGCCAATGCCCAGCGCCAGTCCGATCAGCAATCCGGCCGAGCCCTGGCCGAACGCGAGCCCGCCGCCAATCGCGCCGATCAGCGTGAAGATGGCGATAAAAAAGCCGCCGCCCCGCGCCAGGCCGGACTTTGGCGATTGATCGAGTGGACCTTCCATGACCATGGCCATGCCATAATCGGACACCGCTGACCACTGCCATTCGCTTCCATATCGGTTGCATTATCTGCGCCGCCAGTTGCGGCGCGCGTCACCGGCATGGCCAACGATCATGGTGGAACATTGTCCCTAACGCGGCGTTCACCAATGCGGTTGAGCCTTCCTCCATCGCTGGCGCGTAGAGAAGTCTCCACGGACCGGCTGCACCAGCAGCCCCGGTCCGACCATCGCCGAACTTTTGCAGACGAGGTCAGATAACCGGATGAACCCACCCTATATTTCCGGACGCGACGCCTATGAGGATGCCTGTCTGCTGATGTCCCGTTTCGGCGATCTTGCCGGGATCGAGGCATCGGAGCGCGCGGAAAAGGCGCGTACCCTCGGCAATCATATCCATTTCTGCCATTGGCGGCAGATTGAACGGCTGATCGTCATCATGGGGCTGGACCAGTCGATCGGCACCATTCACTGACGGCAACAGCCTGGTTCAGTCCGTCATGACGCGGCCATCGCCGATCCGGTAATCCCGGCGCAGATCGCCCGGCACCCCATCAAACAGGGCACTGTCGGTTCCGGTCATCCACACCTGCCCCGCGCGCATGGCAAGCTGCTCATAGAGCGCCTGTCGCCGCGCCGGATCAAGATGCGCGGCGATTTCATCGAGCAGCAGCACCAGCGCGCTATTGCTCGCCTGATGCACCAGATCGGCATGGGCGAGAATGATCGAGATCAGCATCGCCTTTTGCTCGCCGGTCGAGCATTGCGCCGCCGCCTGGCCCTTTTGCCGCATCACGACATCAAGATCGCAGCGATGCGGACCGGACAGGGTGCGCCCCGCCGCCTGATCGCGCCGCCGCTCCGACAGCAGGCATTCGCGCAGCGCCTGTTCCTCGGCGGGGCCTTTCTCGGCAAGCGCCAGCCCCGGCTTTGCGAACAGGCCGGTTTCCATATTGTCGAGCAATGCGTCGATCCGCTCGACGGTTTCGCGTCGTGCCCAGGCTATCGCTGCGCCATGCTCCGCCATGCGCGCCTCCAGCGCGTCAAGCCAGAGCGGATCGGCGGCACGTTCGCCTGCCAGCAAACGGTTGCGCTCGCGCATCGCCGCCTCATAGCGCGCGGCGTGCCGGGCATGGCCGGGCGCCAGCGCCAGCGCCAGCCGGTCGAGAAATCGCCGCCTGCCGCCTGCTGATTCAAGGAACAGCCGGTCCATGGCGGGGGTCAGCCAGATCAGCGACAACCATTCGCCCAGCCCCTGGGCAGAGGCCTGTGCCCCGTTGATCCGGACAATACGGCGACCCGGAGCCTCCGGTGCGATTCCTGTACCGATCGTGACACCGCCCGAGGCAAGCCTTGCCGAAACCGAAAATCCGCCATCGCCCGATTGCGCCGCCATCTCCGGCAGCGGCGCGCGGCGCAGCCCTCGCCCCGGTGCAAGCAGTGACAAAGCCTCCAGCACATTGGTCTTGCCCGCACCATTTTCCCCCACGATCACGTTGAACCGCGCCGCGCCATCCAGACGGCTTTCGGCATGGTTGCGAAACTGGTGCAGGGTAAGCGAGGAGAGCGCCATCGCCCGCCGCTATACCGGGCTTTGCGCCCTTTCAGAAATTTTTTCGGGGCCGTGCGGAAAAATCGCCATTCATAAAACCATATCTTGGTGAAATTCCCCTATATTTGGCATTCATGTCTGGTTCAGCCGGGCTGGCTTTTTCATAAATGTCTGAAAATATTGAATAATTCAAATTGGCACGGCCTTTGCGATGTATCTGGCAACTTCGGTAATTCAGCCGGAGAAACAAAGCAGATTTTGAAAGGACCATAAAATGAGCAACTTCGCAAAATTCCAGAGCAATGCCATCGCAGCTGTTTTCGCCCTCGCACTGTCCGTCGTATTCGTCGGCGCCAGCGTTGTACCGGCTGAAACCGTTTCGGCAGACTCGCTGCTGATCTGATCGGGATGCTGGCCGCAAGCGTCGGCATCCTGACACACTGGCGGGCGACAATAGGGTCTCCCGCACGCATATAGGGGAATAATCATGTCAAAGGCACTTCGTCTCAACAAGGCCAACGCCAAGATCATGGGTGTTTGCAGCGGTCTTGCAGACTATTTCGGATGGGATGTCTCGCTGATCCGTATTGCCTTTGTCCTGGCTACCCTGCTGGGCATCGGTGCGCCGATCCTGATCTATCTGGCAATCGGCCTGATCGCGAACTGAGCCCTCACACCATCAGATGACCCGGCATCCGGGTCATGGCAGCAAGCCCGGCCGTCAATCCGTCCGGGCTTTTCGCCATTCTGGGGCAAGACACAGCTGCATGCTGCTGGTAACTTTTTACCGCGTTCGAACGAACCGGGGTCATGCTCATGCGCTTGCTTGCACCATTCCTTCTCGCCTTCATGGCATTTGCGCTGTCGGCCTGCGAACCGGCGAATGTCCGCAAAACCATGCCCGAGCAGGAACCGGCCAATGGCCGCACCGAAGTCTTCGTGATGGGGATGCTGCACGCCAGCCACAAGACGAGCAAACGCTATTCGCTCGAGGTCATCCGCGAGACCGTCAATGCGGTGCACCCCGACATCATCCTTACCGAACTGCCCGCCACGACCTACAGGCAGGCACTGGCGGGCTTTGCCGAGACCGGCAGGGTTACGGAAAAACGCGCCCGCGCCTTCCCCGAATATATCGACGCGATCATTCCAATGACCAGCACCCACGATTTTGCGATCATCGGCACCGCTGGATGGACACCCGCCATTGCCGCGCACCGCAATGAAGTGCTGGCAAGCATCGCCAGAGACCCGGCGCGCGGCAGCCAGTGGCTGGCATGGCAGCGCAGCCAGGCCGCCTTTCGCGAGGCAGTTGCCGGACATCAGGACGACCCGCAATTCATTCACAGCACCGCCTATGATGATGCCGTCCGCCAGCTGTATCTGCCCTATATGCGCTATTTCGACAGGGATCTCGGCCCGGGGGGATGGGATGCGGTCAACCGGTCGCACTGGGCCAATATCGCGGGCGAGCTGGACCAGCTGAAAGGTCAGAAAAAGCGCGTTCTCATAACCTATGGCGCCTACCACAAGCACCGCATTCTTGATGCGCTGGCGCAGCGCGACGATGTGATCGTCCGCGACATCCGCCCCTGTTTTCCGGATTAAAAGGCGAAGTGTTCAGACGCGGGTGGAAAAGGGCGTGAAATCGGTATCGCGATCGAATATCTCGACACCTTCGCGCCGCTTCAGCCAGCCGACCACGGCATAGGTTACAGGCGTCAGCACCGCCTCCCATGCAACCTTCAATGCCCAGTTGGTGACGAGCACGGTCAGCACCTGGTCATTGCTCCACACGCCCCAGAATGCGAGCGGATAGAAGATCAGGCTGTCGACGCCCTGCCCGACCACGGTCGATCCGATCGTGCGGCTCCACAGCATCCGCCCCTCGGTCCATAATTTCATGCGCGCCATCACGAAACTGTTGACGAATTCACCGCACCAGAAGGCGGCGATCGACGCGCCGACGATCCGCAAAGTCTGGCTGCCGACCTTGCCGAACACCTCCTCATAGGCGGGCTGGCCAGGCCAGCCGGGCGCCGGCGGCAGCGACACAACCACCACCGTCATCAGCGCCAGAAACAGCAGCGCCCCGAACCCGGCCCAGATCACCCGGCGCGCCCGCGCATAGCCGTAAACCTCGGTCAGGACATCGCCGAGCACATAGCTGACCGGAAAGAACAATATTCCCGCGCCATAGATATAGGGGTGGCCGAACAGCTCCACGACCGACAGTTTGGCCGCACCGATCACGTTGGAGAGCAGCAGCACGGTCACAAAGGCCGCCATCACGAAATCGAAATAGCGGAAATGCTGGCCGTCGCGCGGGCGGGATTGTGGATCACTCATAGGTGCAGGTTTATCCGGCTTTGCAGCCGAGGCAAAGCCCGCTATTGCGACCGGCGACCGGCACCATGTCCGGCACGCGCCCGTAGCTCATCTGGATAGAGCGCGAGACTTCTAATCTTGAGGCAGCAGGTTCGAGTCCTGCCGGGCGCGCCAATATTTCAATAACTTATGCGCAATGATCGGGGTCAAAGACCGTGCCCCATTGCTTCTGGCAATCACCGGGTAAGCACGCGAAAAATCTTGCCCGATCTGGAAGCAGTCCGAAAATGCCCTATTCCACCTTCATCAACTGCGACGGATACGGGACAGCCAGGGCGCAAGCCTGATCATACGTCCCTGTCAGCCACAACTCATGGTCGGCTTCGTCCAGAATAACAGGCATGGCCTTGGGATGCAGTGGGGCGACAAGCGGGTTTGGCTCGCATGTCAAGAAGGCATAGACCTGTCCTGCATCACTCTCGCGCCATATGCCCGCGAAACAGGCCACAGGGCGCGATGGAAGGGAAAACCAGTGCTCGGCCCTGCCCTGCCCGATTTTCGGCTCGGCAAAGCTGGTAAAGGGCACAAGGCACCGCTGGGCCGGGCTGGACAGCATCGAGCGCCAGAACGGGCTTTTAAGGTTGCGGACGTTGGTTATGTGCTTCGTCACCGTTGATCCGGGCCGCTTGCCCGGCATGGTCAATGGAACGCCCCAATGCATCGAGCGCGCAGCTGTGCGGTCATCATCGCGGACAATGACCATTGCAGATCGCCGGGGCCAGATATCGGTTTCGCCTCCGGGCCAGTCATCATCGAGCGACCAGCCGATATATTCGCGCCATGTCGATAGCTTGGCCTGGGCATCGGGGTCATTGGCGTAGTGATTGCACATAGGGCAGTTATGCCGCGATGCGATGGTGAGGGAAAGGGATTGGGGGAATTGATGCAAACGTCATATCGCTTGTCATGACCAATAACCTATAATATTTATAGGTCATGTCAGGGCCTGTACCCATGCGCTTGAATGACGCCAACGCGCTAAGTCTCCTACGCGATATCGCAAAGGACAGCGCCAAGGTCATCTTCACGCCACATGCCCGAAAGCGAATGCGGCAACGCAAGATTACCCCGATGCAGGTCATTACCTGCCTTCAAAACGGGATAGTCAGCGAGCCGGTTGCGCTGGACGCGCACGGGTATTGGAAACTGACTGTAGCGCGGCGCGTTGCCGGCAAGGATTTGAATGTTGCGGTGTCTATCGACGTACCATCTCGGGCGCTGATCATCACCGTATTTTAGGAGGTGGCCATGTACCACTATACGGAGTCGGGCCTTCGCAATATCTGGCTGGCGAATGGCTATGAAGAACATGAAACGCCTTATGGGCGTGGCGTTTCATTTCACAATGTTGAGGGGCTGCATCGCGCCATTGCTCGGGGTCTGATCAACAAGGCTGGCAAGTTAACCGGTGCGGAACTGCGTTTCCTACGCAAAGAGCTGGGCATGAGTCAGCCCAAGCTCGCCGAAATGCTCGGCAATAACGAGCAAACTGTTGCGATGTGGGAAAAGCGCAGCAATCAGCCCAAGATGGCCGACCGCTTCATTCGTGCGATCTACAGGGAGGTAAGCGAGGGCAATGCCCATATCGAAGAGATTATTACCCGATTGATCGATTCCGACATGGACGATGGACATGAAAAGATAACCTTTGAGCGGGAAGGCGATGACTGGAAGCTGGCCGCATGACAGCGACAGGCTTCCCTTGATCGTCGAATAGGCGTATAGCCATCCGCACGGGGGATGCACCTCCAGACGCTCAGCGTCGAACCATTCGGCAATGGATGCAGGATCGAAAGGGCTGGGCAGTGTGCCTGGCCCTTTCCTTTTGGGCAGCATAAGCCCGCTCAGCGCCTTCCCAGCCTTCCCGGTCCCTTTGGGCCAACTCACTACATCGACGCTCTGACAGCCTCTCAGGGGGCAAAAAAACGGGTCCTTGGTTGGCACGGTCAATGCTTTTAAGCGACACGCGACCGCTTTTTCTCTCTCGGCGGCTATCGCCGGGGAGTTGAACAGTTTTAAGTTTTATAAGTTGAAGGTTTTTTCGAGTGACCTATCGGGCCAGATTTGGTAATGAAAAGGGGTGTGGTGAATAGCGATAAGGGGTTCGCTCAATGACTGCACAATCCAGCATTTTTCCGATTCACATCAAGCCCGAATATCAGGGTGGCATGCCCGCGCTCGACGGCATCACGCGCGACATTTCGGCGGTGTCTGAAAAGGCGCGCCAGCAGTTCGAGCGGGACTTTACCGAAGTCGCTGGGATTGTCAGAAACGCACTGGGAACGGCACGGAATGCTGCCGGGGCGCTCGACCTGGGCACCGATAGATTGCAAGAATCGGCTCGGAACGCGCAGATATACGCAACCGGGTTGAGGGAGGTCGAGCAGGCCGCAAGGTCGCTTGCGGTATCGACCGGCGATACTTCGGAGGAAACCCGGCGTTATCTCCAAGCGGCAACCGAGGCAGCGCGGGAGGCGGAGCGCAGCGCGTCGGCATTGCGGCAGAAGGCCGCGACCTATGAGCGGTTGCAATCAGAGCTTAATCAGACGGCCAGCGCCACGCAGCAATTGATAACTGCGGAGCGCGGCTATGCGGGGAGTTCGCGGCAGTTGAACGGCGCGCTCGGCCAGCAGCGCTTTGCGATGATCCAGATCGGGCAGCAGTTGCAGGACATCACGGTCGGTCTGCAGGGTGGGCAGCGAGCGGCAACCGTTTTCGCACAGCAGATTCCGCAATTGAGTTTTGCTCTGATCGGGTTTGAGAAAAGTGCCAACAAGGCGCTGGCGGCGGTCGGGCGGCTGGGCACATTCCTTTCCGGGCCTTGGGGCGCGGCTATCCTGATTGCGACAACCGTCATAGGCAATCTGACGGCTGGCCTTATCGCCAATGCGAACGCGCATGAGGGCGCAAAAGAGGGTGCGGACGCGAACCGGGAAGCCACCTCGGCGCTCAGCGAGGCAATTGACAAACTCGACGAAGTGACGGGGCGGCTAAATCAGTCGCTCGAACAGACGCGGGTCCAGCTCGCCTTGGAGGCAAACGAGAAATTTAACAATGCAATCGCTACGCGCGAGCTGATCAAGCAGAAATTGTTGCTGGCGGAGGCGAACTTGCGCGTGAGTGAAAGCGCGCTCGGGCCGGGGGCGACGTCCGCCGATTTCGCGGCGCGGGCTGGGAGCAATCTTGCGGAACTAAGGGCATTGCGAAAGGAGTTTGAGCAAAATGAAAATGATATCGCAAAGGCGCGGGCCGGTTTCAAATATCTACTTCAGCCGGGCCGTGGTTTCAGGCTCTATGAAGAGAGGCGACAGGCTTATCGCGGTGCGAATGATAGCGGCGGTCGCAGCGGCGGCGGGTCTGGCCGGTCATCTGGCGGCGATGAAAGTGCCATTGAGCGTGAAGCGAAGCGGCTGGCGGACCTGTCCAAGGCGACCGCTGATATCATTGCCGGGATCAATCGCCAATTCGGAGAGCAGCCGCGCCTGATTGACGAGTCCCGCGCGGCGGTGGCCACGCTCGATGCGCAACTGAAAGAGTTGCTGAAACCGGAAAATGCTGGCCTTCCCGATCTCGACACGCAGTTGAACGAACTCATGGCCGCGCGGGCGCTTGCCGCCGATGCGGTCAATGCCGAGTTTGACAAGCTGGTGGCTGAAAACGAACGCCAGATCGACCTGCAGAAGCTGATTGTCCAAGGGCGAGAGGAAGAAGTCGAAATCCTCGAACGGATAGCCGATTTCGAGCAGCGAAACGGCGATCTTGGCGAGGCGCGCAAGCAGATTATCGCCGAACAGGTGGTCGAGATGCGGCGGCTCAATGCGGAGATTAACAAGTCATATGATGGCTTGAACCTGATCGTCGGGCTGGGCAATGGCGGGCCGCTGCAATTCCTCTCCAATCTCATCAGCGATCCGCGCGCCCGGACGGGTGCGGACGGGCCGATAGGCGAGTTCCTTTTCGGAACGCGGCTGCGCCAGGGCGACCAGGAAAAGGTCGTAAAGGGCATCACAGACGGCTATCTTGAGGCAACGGAAGTTCTCAACCGCCAGCTTGAAAGCCTGTTCGCGCGGTTCCTGTCTGGCAATGGCGAACTGGCGTCGGCCATCGGCCAGGCAGCGGCGGGTGCGCAGTACGGCGGCGATATCGCCCGGCTTTTGTCATCGATAGGCATAAAGACCGACAGCGGTGCGACAAGCGTCCTGTCAGGCCTGGGAACGTTGATAAGCGGCAGCGCATCGGTTGCCGGGCCGCTGGCCATCGGCTCCGCCATAAGCCAGCAAATTGGCAAGGCGCTTGGCTTCAATTCCACAGCGACCGGCATTGGCGGGCTTGTCGGCGGATTTTTGCATAGCGTCGTTTCATCAACCAAGCGCGGTTCGGCGATCATTGGCGGGTCCGGTTCGGCGCTCGATGTCGTCGGCTTCTACGGCAATTCCGGCAAGCGGAAAGAGGCGGCGGGCGGTCTTGCCGGCGAAGCGATTTCGATAATCCAGCAGATTGCCGATCAGCTGGGCGGCACGGTCAATGCAGCGCTCGGCAAGGTTTCAATCGGATATCGCAAGGATGAGATATTCGTCGATCCGCAAGGCCGGGGCTATACAAAAGCATCGAAGTTTTCAGATATCCGGGGATTTGGTGAAGATACCGAAGCGGCTATCCGTTTCGCGGTTGCCGACCTGATCGGCGACAATGTCCTGCAGGGCATCCGGCTCGGCTCGCAGCGCCTTTTGAAGAACTCAAAGGATATTGAATCCGGCATCGCCGACGCGCACAAGTTCGAGAACGTCTTTAAGGAATTGGATGCGATCAGGGATCCGCTCAAGGCTGGTCTCACCGGGCTGGATAACGAATTTCGTGATTTGATCGATGTTTTCCAGCGGGCGGGCGCAACGGTGGAAGAACTCGGCAATCTGGAAGAACTCTATGGCATCAGGCGCAAGGAGTTGATCGAGCAGATAACAGAGCAAGAACTCGGCACCCTGAATGATCTTCTCAAGGATTTGACTACCGGCAATTCGGCCTTGTCACTGCGCGACCGGCGGGCGAGCGCGCTTGAGGCTTACAACCCGTTGGCCGCTGCCATTCAGGCCGGAGAGAAAGTGGACAATGAAAAGTTCACCCAAGCTGCCCGCGACCTGCTCGCCATCGAGCGCGACCTGTTTGGCAGTCAGGGCGGCTATTTCGACCGGCTGGGGCAGATCACGGGGTTGACCACAAGCGCTCGCGATAATGCGCTCGCCGGGCTTGAGGCGGCATCGTCAGGACAGGGATTGTTTGGAGAGGCGGCGTTGGTCGAAAATGCGATCAACAATCAAACGGCGGCGCTGTCCGGCCAGCTCGGCATCCTGATTGAGAGTTTTGACAGCTTCGCGGCAAGGCTGCTCGCCTCGCGGAATTATTCGGCGGGCGTCTTTGGCGGCGGGTCGGTCGGGTTGCAAGAGAGCAGATACCTTAGCCAGTTGTGAGCGCTATGCCTTCGTCTACCATGAATTTCGCAACATTGTGGGAAGCCCGCTCGAAGCGCTTGAATTTCATGTTTGACGGGCATTCGAGCATGTCATCCAGCATCTCGACAAGCTGGTCGATCTTCTCGATCACAACGGCGATATCGCTTGCCAACAGGCTAACAGGGTCGGTCCCGCGCTTGGCGGCTCGGCGAATATATCGCTGGCGCTGGGCAGGGTTTAAATTCTCGAATTTCGGGATGAGGCGGACAGTCAGTTTTCGGCCAAGCAGCAAGGCTTTCATTCGCAGAATGTCCTGGCGTTCGGGAAGCATTTTAAAGTCTCCGGGTGCCCTTGCCGGCTGTGTGGTGATTGACCGGCAAGGGCGGGGCGGGATGGTCGGCATTGACCATCCCAAACTTAGAGTTTGACGGAAGTTCGTGGGATAAATCGGGCTTCGTGAATGAGGTTTCTGTGGCTGGTTATCGCTTCGACAATCTTTGGAGAGACTTCCGGCGATGGCAGGCTTTGCCTCAGGATGTGGCGAGCGTTGAGGGTGGTCATCGACTCAAGCAAGGTCGCTTCGATTTCGCGGGTGCCCTCGACGTTGAATGCCTCCGCCAGCGCCACGGCATCCACATATGCTGAAAGCATTTCTCTGGCGGCGTCGTCGATCCGTTGGGCGAGCGGCTGGGCCAGGGGTAGCAGTGCTTCGGAAATGTCAGTTTTCAGTTTGTCAGACGCATCCTGCAACTCGTGTTTGAGATCATCGATCTTGCGGTTGAGTTTCTTGATCCCGGCCAGAATTGTCACGCGTTCTGTTTCAAGTTTGTCGATGTCCTTGACGAATGTCAGAACGTCGGCATCGGCGCGTAGCGCGTCGGCGGCGGCATTTCCGTCAGGCCCGTTTAGTTCGATTTCGGCTTTCAGCTTGTTGATTGCGTCGATCCGCTCGCGCCCACGCTCGATGGCGGCTTCCTCCGATGCGATTTGCTCGCGCAGTTCGGCCATCCGGGTGAAGTGCGGTTCGGTATCGATCCGGGCCAGCATAGCGGGGATGCGAGCGATTTCTTTGTGATAGTCCATTTGGATTTCCTTTCTGCGAGATCAGCGAGCGATATAGGCTTCGTGGCTCGCTTGAATTTCAGCGTGTATGGAGTCCCAATCCGCCTTTATTTGGGCATCCTGCTCCGCCTTCTGCCGGGCAGCACGCTCCTCGGCCTTCCGCTTCGCAATCGCGGCGTCACGCGCTTTCTCGATTGATTTCAGCCGGGCCTTTTCGGCTTTGCGAGCGGCGGCGATCTTTGCGGCTTCTGCCTGCTCGGCGCGCAGGGCTTCGTCGATCATATCAATGAAGGCTTTGGGCGCGAGGCGGCGAAAATCGGCTACACCGACTTTTGCGAGAACGTGGCTGAATGATCGCGTATCGCCGCCTGCCATTTCGCGGATGAGATCATTGATCATCAATCTTTTGTCGTAGTCTTTGAGTTCTTTTTTCATCGTCTTTTCCTTTTTCAATTCAGGTTGGCCGCGTTGAACGCGATCAGATTGGAGAGTTCGGCTTCGCCCTCGGCCTTCCCGGCTTTCGGCAATGGCTGGCGGGACAGAAAGGCGGTTATTTCGGCGGCGGTCGCGTCCGGGAAGCAGCTGAGGCACTGCAGCGCCATCACTTCGCGTCCGGCCGTGGCAGGATGCTCGGCAATGGCCTTAAGGCGGCGCTGGGCAGCGGCCTGCCCCGCTTGATGCATGTCGAGTGGGTCAGATTCCAGAAGGGTGATTTTGCGGGTCATTGCGTATCCTTTCGCTGATCAGTGATTTGTGCCCTTCGCTCGATTTCGCGCCGCGCAACGGCCAGGCGGCTGTGCGACAGATCGATCGTGATTTTCTCGAAATCGGCCAGCGCGGCATGCTCGCGAATTTCCGCGATGCTCGGGAAGAACTTGCAATTGTGCAGCGCGCCCATAATTCCTGATTTGAGGCGGCGCGGCGGCAGATCGGCGAGGGCCTCAACATAAATGCGCTTCCTGGCCTGCAATTCGGCGTCGGTGCCCTTTGGCCGTGGATACGCGGCGGCGAGAACGGCGAGCGCCTCTTCTATTTCTGTCTTTGAGGCTGGGAGGCACCGTTGCGATTCTGCGATAACGATTGCTTGCAATGAATCGTCTGACAGCTTTCTGGCTTGCAATATGTCCATTATTGATCCTCCACTTTTAAAAAAGGATTGGACGAGTCCACTCCATCCCTCCACTCATTAACTTCACTCTTATAAGTAATCGTGTCCCTCATTTGGTCCATCTCGACCCAAATGGGGGACAATCTCGACCCAAATGAGGGACTATCTCCGTCAAATGAGGGACTATTAGATTGTCCCTGATTTGGTCTATTATCGAGCGTATCGAGTGCGAGTTTGTAGACCTTGACGCGACCACTTGCGCCGCGCCGCTCGCCGGTATCGAATATCAAATTTTTGTGCTGCAATCTCCGAAGCGACGGGGAGATCGTGTTCTTGGACAAGTGCGTCATTTCACAAATTCGCTCGCGCGATGGAAAAACGGCACCTGAATTTCGGCCTGGGTTATGAAAAAATGCGAGGGCGATCAGAACTAGTCTGTCTGCATAGTTCTCGACATCTTGTTTCATGGCCCAGATCATCGCTCGGCCACTCACCTGCCTGCCTCGACCTGATCGGCGATCATCCAGCCGTTTTCATCGGCCAGCCGCTCGGCATATCGCCGCGCCATCTGATAATCGGCAAACTCACGGTCGAGCGTTTCGCCCGGTGGCGGGTTGGCAATGAGCACGTCGAAACCAAGATCGAAGGCTTCCCGACTGATTGAAATCAGTGGACAATCGAGCCGGTTTGATCTACCAGTTCGATCATAGGAAGTGGACATTTCCTTTGTTCCAGAAGCCCTCGGCCCGCCCCGGTCGGGGGCTTTTTGTTTATCTGCAAGCATGGGACGTGCTCGTCACCTGGCGATTAGAAAGCCAAGCTTTCGCTTCGCGCGGGACATACCGGACAAGCCGACCGATTTTATAATATGGAGGGCCTTCACCCGTGATGCGCCATTTGCGCAATGACGAAGGCGTATCCATGCCAAGGAGCGGCGCGAGCACATGGTCTGCTACTAGAATAGAGTCATCGAGTGAGATTTGGCGATCTGCGGGAGGGTCGATAATATCCATGTCAGCCTCATTCATTGTGATTGAGGCTCAAGAATAATTGATATTCTCGTGTAATATCACGCAAGCCGCTGCGGCGACTTCACGCTTTCAGTTCTTTCAGTTTAAGATCAGGTCGGAGGCGGTTCAATCAGCAGCCCGCGAGCGGCAGCAATCCGCCGTTTTACCATCCATATCAGATCATGCGCCCGGCGCTCGCCGATGGCTTCATCATCATACTGCTCGGCCAACATGGCCAAAATATCAGAAGCATCCAACGCCAAAAAATCGTCATCCATTGCCGCCATCACAGCCAGATCAGCGCAGAATCGATCCCAGTCACCAGCCAATATTTTTGACGGGGGCCTGTTCAGAAGTACATCCGGATTGGCCGCGCGTTGCCAGTTTGACCGCTTCAATGCCGATTCCAGATCCCCGAGTTCAATAATCGGAGAAACCAGTTCCCGACGATAGATTATTCTCGTTCCCTCACGATTTGTGATGTGCTGCGAAAGCCGCGACGGCAGATCAGAAGCCATCATCTCAACATCGTGGTGCAGGCGATGACCTTGAATCAAATTGTCCGGGTGCTCAGGTCGCCAGAATGTGACCGGCACGTCCATCGCCGCCATGGGGTACGGGTGCACAATACCCTGATTGTCGAGCCGTCGAACCGAATGAACGCCACTCTTTTCGTCAACGCGAAGCCAGCCCATCCGCGCCGCGCCGATCACGAAATGAGCCGCAGTCAATTCGGTCCGGATCGATTTTGCGCTGTGCACGATATCGACCGCGCGCCGCGGACTGACAATATTTTCCTCTGACATTGTCCGCCCCGACAACTGCCTAAAAAACGCATTCTCGCACTGATCAGACTGAAAGCGAAGCTAGACTTTAAGTTTCAGTTTAGATGCCTTCGTCCGGGTCATGCGGTTCGTCGCACACGTCACCCCCCGACCAGTCATCTTCTTCACCTTCGTCCGAATATCTGCATCCGGGGCCGTGTCGCTTGTCGCCCTTCATACCGCGCTCGAAATTCGGCTCATCACAGCCCGGCGAATAATCAAAATCATCCCCGCCAAGCTCGAAGTCGCTGTCACCATCCAATTGGTCGAGCAGCGCAACCAGCGCATCAATTGCTCTACCAACAGCCTTGCGGTCTATTCCAATATCTCTACTTAATATCGTAGCCATATCGCACCTCTACTATGCGTTGTGGATAGGAACCGGGCAGCGTGCCAGCGCCGCCCGGTTCCGCTTATCGCTCTGCCCTCCATTGCAGATCGATCACTTTTGCCCCACCCTGTGGCGAGACTATTCCCTGAATTTCCCTTCCCCAGCGGACCAGCGCCTCGCGCTTTTCATCACGCCATTCGTAAAGCTGGTATACGCCAGCAATTCCGCCCTTCGACCTGCCGGTGTGATTAAGAACCGCCTCGGTCACTTCAAAACGAATGCCCATGCGCTGCAGACCGGTCGCCATAGTGCGCCGTAGATCGTGGATAACCCAGTGCTGCTCGAATGCCGATGCATCGGGCTTTTCGGCCAGTGCTTTATCGATCTTTTCATCAAGTTCGCGCCGCGCTTTGCTGAAACCGCCAAGCGACCTTTCACCATCCAATGTCAGCACCGGGCCTTGCCTTGGCCATTCATCACCGCCCGCCAGATCATCGATCAGTGCCAGCGCCTGGGCTGACAACGGGACAAGATGATAATTTCCGTTTTTGGCCCTCTCGCCGGGGACAGTCCATTCCTCCCGATCCCGGTCGAGTTCGGTCCACTGCATTTTAGCAACTTCTATCCGCCGCTGCCCTGTCAGGATCAGCAGCCTAAAAAATGTGGCCAGCGGCTTGCGCATTTCGCCGGCTGCATTCCAGATCATGACCAGCTCTGCATCGGACAGGATACGCTTTCGTGAAGCCGTCGCATCCGGGCGCGGATAGTGCGCAACCGGATTGATCGCCAGCCTGTGCTTCACAACTGCCCATTTCGACATGGCCGAAAGGCTCGCAAATACATTGCGGCGCAGCGCGGTCGAACCGGGCGGGATTGTGTCGAGCAATTCATCGACATCATCAAATGACAGATCGGGCAGCGATATTTCGCCGACATTCGGGACGATATGGCGCTCGATGATCTGCCTGTAAAACTCGATTGTGCTGGTGCGCGGCTTGCCGGTTTTCTCCGACCGGTCTTGCATCGCCTCAATATATGGCTCGACCAGCGCGGCAATGCGCAATGCCTCTGCCCGCTTGCCCTGCTCGATTTGGTCCCGCTTGGCCTTGTCACGGCGCTGCCTGTCATCAGCACGGCGCTCGGCTGGATCACCGCCGCCGTCAACCTCAACGCGAAGCCGTCTGGCTTCCTTGCGCGCCTGTTCGGGCGTGATGGCGCCATGCTGCCCAATAGTGATGCGCCGGGTCGGGGCGCTGCGACCGCCAGCCCGATATTGAAACAGGTAAACCTTTTTCCCCGATGGCGTGACCTTAAGCCCAAATCCAGAAAGTTCGGTGTCCCAGATCAGCAGAATTTTGCCACCGGGCCGGGCGTCATCAACGGCAGTTTTTGTGAGTTTCCCGACTGGCATTCTGGCCTCAAGATTTCCCTGTCAGCAAGCACGTGGTAAGCACCGGGTAAGCACCAAATGACAATTCAGTATCAACCCGTCACAAATGGGGTTAATTGAAATGGCTGGTTTTGCAAGGAAAATCACAATCAGGAAAAATCAGTAACAATTGGTAATAACGAAAACACGAAACTTCTAATCTTGAGGCAGCAGGTTCGAGTCCTGCCGGGCGCGCCATTCTATCTTCGATAGAATCGGGCCACCCTGTTTTTTGATGGTTCGAACTTCACGCCATATATTCAGCGGCTTGCCGGTACCCGGTTTCCCGGCGGATCGTCATAAACCAGACGAAAGCCGACATTCGACGCACCAAGGCCGGGATCGCGGCTGGTGCGTGCGGCGGCGCGATAGCGGCGGCAATAATTGGGCGCGCACAAATAGCTGCCCCCCTTGATCACGCGCAGCGTCTGGCCGCCCTGGGTCAGGCCGGGCATGGCAAATTCATCAGGGCCAGCCGAATTATCCGCATCGGCGGGATCATGGCCGGGCGCATAGACATCTGCCGTCATCTCCCAGACATTGCCGATCATGTCGTACAGGCCATTGGCGTTGGGCTTGTAGCAGCCGACCGGCGCAACCCCGGCAAAACCGTCGCTTTTCTCATTCGCCACCGGGAACACGCCCTGCCAGCTGTTCGCCTCTACCGGCTGGGCAAGCGATTCCTCTGCGCCCGCGGCCGCCGCAAATTCCCACTCCGCCTCGCTGGGCAGGCGACCGCCCCGCCAGCGCGCATAGGCCTGCATATCGGCAAAGGTGACATGGACGACCGGATTGTCAGGGGCCGCGTCCGGACCATCCGGCCCGGCGGGCTTGCGCCAATAGGCACCCGGCCGATAGCGCCACCAGTCGTGATAGTCATTGCTGGGGCTGGCGGGCGGCACGAACACCGCCGATCCGGGTTTCAGCAAGTCGGGCGGTATCTGCTCCACCGGCACTCCGAATTCCCTAGGATCGACGGGTTTTTCGGCAATGGTGACATAGCCGGTCGCATCGACGAACGCGGCAAACTGGCGGTTGGTAACCTCGTGCGGATCGATCCAGAAACCATCGACGCGAACCTGATGCACCGGTCCTTCCTCGGCATAGATGCGGTCATCGCCCATCATGAAGCTGCCCGCGGCAATCTCCACCGGCGTATCGGACAGGGCGGTACAGCTGCGTGCATTGGCGTGTTCAGGCGCGTCCGGTGAACCGTCAGCGGATGACCCGCACCCGCCGAGCAAGACCGAGCACAGCAACAGGACAAATGATAGCAGGAAACGGACCATAGGGTGGTGAGGCTTGCCCAATTCCCTGCAATTGGCAAGGCCAGCCTGCAATCAATCAGTCAAACTGCAGGCGCGCCCTCGAATAAAGCGCAATCCCGATCACCGCGACCGCGCCACCAATGGCAAAGATGGTTAGCGGTGTTGCATAACCGCCAAAGCGTTCGTGCAGGATGTTCATCATCGCCGGGCCAAGGCCGGTCCCAAAAGCATAGCCGAAAAAGCTGAGGCCGAAGATCTTGCCGAAATCGCGCATGCCGAACGCCCTGGACAGCACATAGGACATGGCGTCGCCCTCCGCCCCGGTGGCAATGCCGAAGAACAAGGCGGCCATAATGACGCTGGCCGGGGTGATCCCGCCCAGCAGCAGGGCATGGCCGATGACCGGCGCGGTGAACAGCAAGGCCGTGACGATCATCGCCGGAAAGCGGTCGAGCAAAAGCCCCGCGCCCAGCCTCCCGATGATCAGCGCCACGCCGACAAGGCTCATCGCAAAGGCTGCGGTAGTCGGCGCAACGCCATTATCGGCCAGAATCGTCGGCAGCGAGATCGATCCGGCAGTGGCAACGATGGCGTTGATGAAGAACGCCATGGCCAGCACCCAGAACATCGGGCGGCGCAGCGTCTCGGCCAGCGTCAGGCCGGGCAAGTCTCCGGTATCGCGCACCTCGACCACCGGCGGGTCGCGCACCAGCCACAGCGCGGCGGGCAAGGCAATCACCACCGCCATCAGCCCCAGCGACGCATAGGCCATGCGCCAGCCAAAACTCTCGATCAGGAACGCCGCGACCGGCGGCAGGGTGGCGATGCCCAGCCCGGCAAAGGTAAAGGTCAGCCCCATGGCAATGCCACGCCGCGCCTTGAACCAGCCAACGATCACATAGGAAAAGGGAACGGGCGTCTGGACACAGCCCAATATGCTGGCGAGCACGAAAAAGCCGACAAAGCTGATCGCGCTGAACGGTCCGAAGGCCAGCCCCAGCATGCCAACCAGCTGAAAGCCGATAGCCCAGATCAGCACCTTGCGCGGGCCGAAACGATCGACCAGCGATCCGACCCATCCCCCCAATGCGCCCAGCATGAAAGAAGCGGGAATTGCGGCAAAGCCGATTGTCGCCCGGCTCCATCCCGTCGCCTCCTCTATGGGGCGGATGAAGATGCCCATGGTAAAGAGCAGCAACACGCCGGTACCCATGAACAGGCCGAGGCCCGAACCGGTAATGACGCGCATGCTGTGCACTGAAAAAAGCGGCTGATCGGCTGTCGTCGCAATGGCCCCCATGACGTCCTCGCGCTATTGTGGTCCGGCTCGCCCGGCAGGGCCGGACAGAGCCGATGACGATGAGCATAGAGCAATGATAAAATTCATCAATAGGGAATATTTTTCCGCAATTCCCGTGTGATTTGTCACAATCGCACTGCAAAGCGCTTGTTGGACGTACAAATATTCTGTATTGTTGAACATATTCACTATAGGGGAGCAACCGCAGTGAGGGCAGAGAACAGCACGAAACCATCGCCATGGGTCGTTCTGCTCGCCATGCTGGCACTGTTCCTGCCGCTCGCCGCTTGCGCGCCCTCGTCCGGACCGGCCGGCGCGGCCCCTGATGCGACGCTGCAACCGGCTGCACCGTCCGGCAATGATCCCGCCGCTGCGGACATACGGCCCAACATCCTGCTGATCGTTGCCGACGATCTCGGCTATTCGGACCTTGGCGCCTATGGCAGCGAAATCCGCACCCCGCATCTTGACCGGCTGGCGGCGGGGGGCACCATGCTCACCAATTTCCTCGCCGCGCCGACCTGCTCGACGACACGATCCATGCTGCTGAGCGGTGTCGACAATCATCGCAATGGCCTGGGCGGACTGGATGAAAGCGGACGTCCGCTGCAAAATGCCGGTGCGGGCTATGAAGGCTATCTCAATTTCGATGTGGCATCGGTTGCCGAACTGGTCGGCCAGGCCGGTTATCGCACCTATATGGCGGGCAAATGGCATCTGGGCGGACGCGACGGAACACGCCCGGAAAGCCGCGGGTTTGAACGCAGCTTCATCCTGGTCGGGGGCGCCGCAGCGCATTTCGGCAATCGCGGCGCGACCAGCCCCGCACCCATCGCCGCCTATCGCGAAGATGGCCGGACAGTCTCGGTTCCCGACGACTTCTTCTCCTCCACCTTCTACACCGACCGGCTGATCGACTATATCGACGCCGACCGCAACGATGGCCGTCCCTTCTTCGCCTATGCCGCCTATACCGCGCCGCACTGGCCGCTTCAGGCACCGCAGAAATATATCGATGGCTATGATGGCGTTTATGACCAGGGCTATGAAGCGATTGCCGCTGCACGCATCAAGCGCATGGTCCGGCTTGGACTGATCGATGCCGGGCAGGCCCGTGCGCTGTCCGCCGGTCCGATGGCACGTTCATGGAACAGTCTGGATGCTGACACCAAGGCGCGCGAGGCAAAGCGCATGCAGGTTTATGCAGCCATGGTGGAATCGCTCGATGCAGAGATCGGGCGGCTGCTGGCGCATCTGGAATCGACGGGCGAACTCGACAATACCGTCATCCTGTTTCTGTCCGACAATGGCCCGGAGGGGAATGATCCCTATCAGATCGCCCAGAATGAAAGCTGGGTGCCGACCGCCTTTCGCACCGACACCGCCAGCATGGGATCGCCCGACAGTTTCGTAACCTATGGCCCGGGCTGGGCACAGGTGAGCGCGCTGCCGTTCCGCCTGTTCAAGGCATTTCCGGCAGAGGGCGGCATCCGCGTGCCGGCGATTTTCTCCACGCCATCCGACCGGAGGACCGGCGCAGCGCGTTCGGGCAGCTTTGCCAGCGTGCTGGATATCGTGCCGACCATATTGCAGCTGGCCCGCACACCCTATCCGGCGACCAGCGCATCAGGCAAAGCCCTGCCCGCCCTGGCCGGCAGGCCGCTGCTCAGCGCCGACCGCAGCCGCATCCAGCTTCCCGGCGGCAGGGACCGGCCCATGGGATGGGAATTATTCGGTCGCCGCGCCATTCGCGACGGGGACTGGAAACTGCTATGGGTGGAACCGCCCTATGGCGAGGGTCGCTGGACGCTCCACAATATTGAGCGCGACCCGGCGGAACGTACCGACCTGTCAATGCGGGAGCCGGAACGGTTCAAGGCGATGCTGGCGCTCTGGGACGAATATGTACGGGAAAACGGCGTGGTCGATGCCGATTATTCGGACCTGCAATATGGCAAGGTCAACCGGCACTATGACCATTAAGGCAGGATGATATTGCGCCGAATTCGAACTGGCGAGCCCTATCCCGCTTCCTCGCGCCAGCCGCCCGCCTCGGATATTTCGCGACAGGCTGCCTTGAGCTGGTGCGCAGGCTCCCCGTCAAGACTGTCGTCGAACACATTGGTCCGGCCCATGATCGTCAGCGCGCCATAGACATGCCCCGAAAAATCGAAAATCGGCACAGATAGCGCGGTAAAATCCGACATCAGACCGCCGCGCGCCCGGGCGATGCCGTGCTGGCGCGCCTCTTCGAACACACGCTCGGCCATGGCATAGGTCTGCGGATGTTCCAGCGAATCCGGGCCGCTATTGCTGCCGCGCGCAGCCTCCATCTCCGGCGTGATCAGGGGTCGCACAAGGCTCTCGGGCACATAGGCGGCAAGATTGCGGCCAACCGCAGAGCGCAGCACCGGCAGCACCGAGCCGACACGCAGGTCGAGGACAATCTGGCTGAGCGGACCATCGACGCGATGGATGATCGTTGGTCCGCGATTGCCCCACACGCCCAGAAAGACGGTATGGCCGATTTCCTCGGCCAGGCTGCGCATCACCGGACGCGTCGCGGTAAACAGATCGAACTGGTCGAGCACCGCCAGCCCCAGCTTCAGCGCCAGCGGCCCCAGCCCATAGCGTCCGGTGTCGCTGTGCTGAATCACCACGTCGCGCGATACCAGGCTCACCAGATAGCTGTGCAGCTTGCTGGACGGCAGGCCGGTCAGCTTGGAAATATCCTTGAGCGGAAGGGGACGGCGCGCCTGCATCATCGCGGCCAGAATATCGAACCCGATTTCCACCGACTGGATGCCCTTGCGCGGCATTTTCCTGCTATCGCCCTCGCCCATGGCCGATTGTTAGCGCGGCCCGCGCGGATGGGCCAGCGCAATCATGCACGGCACGGCGATGGCCGCTGTCCAGCGGTTCAATAGCGGCCGGAAAGCAGTGCGCCAGCGCCCGGCACCCGCGCCTCCAGCCCCAGTTCCTTGAGCATGCGATAGGTGGTGCACACCGCCGCAGAGACGACTGGCAGGCCAAGCTCATCCTCAACCTTCTGCACCGAGGGGAGCGAGGGCATCTGCACACAGGCGGACAGGACCAGCGCATCGATCCCGCTCAGGTCCAGCTTGCGATAATGGCTCAGCAGATTGGCGGGGTCCTGCGCGGCCACCTCCAGATTGTCGGGAATTTCGAGCGCCAGCCAGTCCTGAACGGCAATGCCCTCATGCTCGATATAGTCGACGACCAGCCGTGTAAGCGGCTTCATATAGGGCGCGACGATTGCCACCCGTTTCGCGCCCAGCGCGCCCAGCCCCTCGATCAGTGCGCCGGCACTGGTGACGACAGGCGCGGCATGGCCATTGTCGACCGTGCGGCCATACAGCCGCTCTGCGGAGACGCGATGATAGCCATGGCCCATGCTCATGATCGCAACCAGGCAGGCATAGCCGAGCACATCGACAGCGGCATCGGAAAGTTCGAGCGCACAGCGATCCGAATCGCCGTCCATCGCGGCCAGCTCTTCCTTGCTGACCGTCTTCATCCGCATCCGGCTGGAATGAAAGGTGAAGCGTTCCGGCAGGATCGTCTCCCGCGCGCGCAGCATGGCGGGAATCTCCGTCTCCATGGTCACATTGGAGCTGGGGACGATCTGGCCGATGCGGAACGGCTTGCTCATCATGGTGCCCCTTGCCTATTCGGCCGCGACGATCGGATTGCGCAGCCGCCCGATCTTTTCGACATGCGATTCAACGACATCGCCGGGCCACATAAATTCCTGCGGATCGCGTCCCGCGCCAACGCCCGCCGGGGTGCCGGTGGCGATAATGTCGCCAGGCTCCAGCAGCATGACCTTACTGATATCGGCGATCAGCTCGCGGACCGAGAACAGCATGAACCGGGTGTTGGAGCGCTGCTTCTCGACACCATTGACCAGTGTCCACAGATCCAGCGCCTGGGGATCGGGAATCTCGTCTGCCGTAACGATGCACGGGCCCATTGGCGCATAGGTGTCCTGGCCCTTGGAAACGATCCACTGGCCGGACCGGCGACAGTCGCGTGCCGAGATGTCGTTGATAATGGTATAGCCGAACACATGGCTGAGCGCGTCTTCCTCGCTTACCGCATGGGCCGTTGCCCCAATCACTACGGCAAGCTCGGTCTCCCAGTCCATCTGCTGGGTCACCGCAGCATTGTGGCGGATGGAATCGGTGCCGGAAATCACCGCAGTGGGCGGCTTGGAAAAGATCACCGGTTCCTGCGGAAGTTCGACCGCTGTGTCGAGTGCGCGTGCCGATTCAGCGACATGCTCGGTATAGTTGAGGCCGATGCCGAAGATATTCTTGCGCGGACGCGGGATCGGCGCGAGAAGCGTTGCATTGCCAGCCGGAAAAGCGGTGCCGACCATCAGCGCCGGATCGGCATCGGCAAGCAGGCCGCCGAGCGCGGCAAGGGCTGTCGGCCCCATATCGATAAAGCCCAGCATGTCGGATGGAAAGGGCAGCCCGGCGCGCGCGCCCAGCCGCTCCACATCGACCAGCATGTCGCCCTTTTCGACGCCCAGCCGCGCCGCACCCTGCCCCAGTCGATAGCTTACCAAACGCATTGCATTCCCCCTGAAAAATCCTTGTTCGCCCGAGACCCGGTCCGGGATCGCGGCTCAGCCGGTAACTGGCTGATACCCGCCATGATCTTCGAGCGGCTCGGTTATCGAGACACCCAGCTTCTCCATCACCGGAAAATCGTTGAACGAAAACAGCATGGCCTCATCAGCGGGTGAGGTGTTGACATGCTCGTGCCAGATCCATGCCGGAACGCAGAAGATATCGTGCTTTTTCCAGTTGAAGCGCCTGCCGCCGATAATCGAATAGCCTTCACCCTCCGCGACATTATAGACGACATTGCCGGTATGGCGGTGCGCCTTGCCGCGAAATCCGGGGGGCAGCATCTGCATCTGCGCGCCCATGGTCTGCATGGCCCAGCCACCGGTCAGCGGATTGGTGTAGCGCACCACATGTCCGTCAAACGGGCAGGAAGGATAGGCGCGGGCGAGATTGTGCAGTGCATCGCGCGTCGCCACCCCGCGATAGACCATCAGCGGCGAATAGGGCCGGTCCCATTTCTCGATGCCCGCCGGAAGCAGCCCCGGGCCACCATAGGCATGGGGGGAGTCATTGGACGGATAGAGCGGTGTTTGCGCCGTTTCGGGATAAACCGCGTAGAAATTGGTCTCCAGCGCGTTCATCAGCGGAATATCCAGCCCGTCCTGCCAGATCGACACCTGGCCATCGGCGAACACCCCATGGTCATGCCAGCAGCCATTGGGCGTCAGCACATAATCATTCGCCTCCAGCGTGATCTGATGCCCGTCGACCACGGTATAGGCCCCGCCGCCCTCCATGATGAAGCGCTGCGCCGATGCGGTATGGCGGTGCGCAGGGGTGATCTCGCCCGGCTTCATGATCTGCAGGCCGCTGAACAGCCAGCCAGCCGCCGCACTATGCTCCCGCCCGGCATCGGAATCGTTGAGCAGCACGACGACACGCCGACCCGCCTCTTCGGGCCGCACCATCTCCGCCGATTTCAGCACCAGCGGACGCATCTCTTCATAGCGCCATATGGTCGGATTATAGCGGCTGACCGGCTCCCATGGCTCAATGTCGTTGGCGCGCTTCCAGAATGCCGTGCTGTTATGCCGCGACAGCTCGTCATAATAGGCGAGCAGTTCGGGCGTGTCGGTCACATGCGAACGACCCCGCTGCAGGTCGCGCGGATCAATGGTTGCGGCGTCACTGGTCATCGCAATTCCTCCAATGGCTTATTTGCCGAACCGCGCGGCGCGCGCCTCATGCAGCATGGCGACCGCATTGTCGCTGGCACCGCTGCCCTGATCCTCCGGCGCTTCGGGCGCGTCCTCGATGAACTGGGCCTGGCGGTGCGGAGTGCGGTTGATCCTGAGGTCGAAGATATCGAACCGGTTATAGCCACCCAAAATGTCGTGCATCTGCTTTGGCTGCAGGCACTCATTGAGATCGATATCGGTGTAGATGATCCCCTCATCATCGATCAGGCAATCGCCGACCACATCGCCCTGCGGCCCGATCACTCCGGAAAAGGCACTGCTCTTGCGCTCCAGCATGGCGCGAGCCGATGGGTGCAGCTTTTCCATCTCGGCGATCATTTCCGGCGAAATGGTAGAGCATGAGACGACCGTGAAAAGCTTGCCCTCAAAGCTGTGCGCGGCGGCGCGGATCTGGATCGCCTTGGCCATGTCATAATCGGCAGGCGCAACCGGCAGGGTGATATAGTTGGCAACGTGCAGCAATTCGCCCTGCGACAGCAGCGCGAAGCGCGCCAGCGGATTGGTATTCTCCCCGCAGGCCAGCGTGCCCAGCGGACCGATATCGGTCGGATATACCTTGAGCGAAGCGCCGTCGCCCGGTGCCCAGGTCAGCTTTTCGGCCCATGTCGGCACCAGCTTGCGATGGCGGCCAAGCAGTTCGCCGGTGTTCGAGATGATGAGGTTGGTGTTGTAGAGCGCGCCCAGCCGGTTGCTGTCGCGTTCATTGACACCGATCACAACATGACAGTCATGCTCGCGGGCGGCGGCGCACAGCCGGTCGACCTCCGGCCCAGGCACCTCGATGCTGGCGCGGTAGAGCCGCTCAAACCATTGTCCGCCCTCGATCGGCGTCGTCAGCCAGTTCCAATAGGGATAGCCGGGCACGAACACCTCGGGCAGGGCCGCCAGCTTTGCGCCATTGCGCGCCGCCTCCGCGATCAGGGCACAGGCCTTGTCGACCGTACGGTCGGTGTCGAGAAATACCGGCGCGGTCTGGATCGCCGCCACCTTGAATTTGGGCAAAGTCAGCATCGCATCTTCCAATCCTGTTCCGGCCCCGATGCCGGTTGCACTATGCGGGTCATGTTACTGCGGCCCGTTCGCGAAATTCGGGACGATCCCAAGCGCGGCTGGCCATCACATCGGCCAGAATCTCCACCGCGCGGGCAATATCGGCATGGCTGAGGTAAAGCGGCGTCAGCCCGAAGCGCAGCACGTCCGGCGCGCGGAAATCCCCGATCACGCCGCGCGCCTTCAGCGCCTGCATGATCGCATAGCCCTGCTCATGGGCATAGGAGACCTGGCTGCCCCGGATCGCGGGATCGGCCGGACTGACCAGCGCAAAGCCATATTCTGCGACCAGCGGCGCCATCCGTTCCATGAACAATGCGCCCAGCGCCTGCGACTTGGCACGGACCATTGCCATGTCCGCCTCCAGGAACAGGTCGATCCCGCATTCCAGTGCGGTGAGGCCCAGCACCGGCGGAGTGCCGCACAGGAACCGGGCAATGCCGTCTGACGGCTGGTAATCCTCGGTAAAGTCGAACGGCGCGCGATGGCCGAACCAGCCCGACAAGACCGGCAGGGCCGCGCCGTGATGGCGGCTGGCCGCGAACAGGAATGCCGGAGCGCCCGGCCCGCCATTCAGGAACTTGTAGCCGCATCCAACCGCGAAATCAGCATTACTGGTATTGAGATCGACCGGAATTGCACCGGCGCTGTGGCTGAGATCCCAGACGATCAGCGCGCCCTTGTCATGCGCCTTGCGCGTCACCTCGGCCATGTCGCGGATACGTCCGCTCTTGTAATGCACCTGGGTCAGCAGGACGACGGCGACCTGATCGTCAATGGCATCGACCAGCGCATCGGGATCGACCGTCACCGCCCGCACCGCCTTGCCGGTGAACGCCTCAATGCCCTGCATCATATAGACGTCAGTGGGGAAATTGGTCTTTTCAGAGAGGATGACCGAACGCGAAGAGTTCAGCGACAGCGCGGCGCACAGCGTCTTGAAGATGTTGACCGACGTGGAATCACAGGCAATCACCTCGCTCGGCCCCGCCCCGATCAGACGCGCAATCTTGTCGCCAATGCGCTGCGGCGCATTCACCCAGTCCGCGCCCAGCCAGCTGGTGATAAGGCCATTGCCCCATTCGCTCTCGACGGCCTCGGCAATGCGAGCAGCAGCGCGCCGGGGCCGCGCGCCCAGCGAATTGCCGTCCAGATAGATGACCCCGTCAGGCAGGGCGAACTGGTCCCGGAACCCGGCAAGGCCATCCTTCGCATCCAGATCGGCAATGTCCCGGTCAGTCATGCCGGTGGTCATGGTCTGGGCGGTCATGGCAGCATCCTCAGTATCGCGCGGACCGGGCTGGCGTCGCCCCCGGCAATGCGCAGCGGCAGGGCGATCAGCTCGTAACCTCCGGGCTCCGCCTGATCGAGCACCAGCCCCTCCAGGATGCGCATATCGTGCTTCAGAACCATTTGATGCGCGTCCAGCGTCTTGGAATCCTGCGGGTCCAGCGAAGGGGTATCGGTCCCGACCAGCATCACGCCCATTGCGCCCAGCCGGTCGATGACCGCCGCGTCGATAGCCTTGAACGCGCTGTCCCAATGCCCGGCGGGCTGGACGTCGTAGGTGCGCAGCAGCACCCTTTCGGCACCGTCAAGCGCATCCCAGTCAATGTCGCCCGGCATCACGCTGGCCCCGGCATGGCGAACGTCCAGAACCCGGCAAGGCCCGATATAGGCGGCAAGATCGCTCTCCGCGCTGCTTGCCCCGTCACTGGCATAATGAAAGGGGGAATCGGCATGGGTTCCGGCATGGGCGGGAAAGGACAGTGCCGATACATTGACCGGACAGCCATCGCCGATGGTCGCCAGCCGCTCCATCGCGAAATCCGGCTCGCCCGGCCAGACCGGAATGCCGGGCCGCAACAGCTGGGAGATATCGAGGATCGCCGTGCCGCTCATGCGCCATCGGACTCCGGCATCGGCACCATGCGGGTGCGCATCGCCCAAAGTTCGGGGAAGAAACGCAGGTTGAGCGCCTTGACCAGATAGTTGACGCCCGACGAGCCGCCAGTGCCCGGCTTGTGCCCGATGACGCGGGAAACCGTCTTCATGTGCTTGAAGCGCCATTCGTGAAAATAATATTCGATCGAGGCGAGCTTCTCGCCCAGCTGATAGAGCAGATAATGCTGCTCCACGTCCGAATAGATGGCCAGCCAGGCATCTTCGACTGCCGGGCTTTCGCTATAGGGCTCTGCCCAGTCACGGTCGAGATGATCGGCGGGAATGGCAAAGCCCTTGCGCGACAGCAGCATCAGCACCTCGTCATATAGCGAGGGTGCTTTCAGCACCTCCTCCAGCCGCGCAATCACCGGCGGATTGTCGCGGTGCAGGATGGTGAGGTCGGCGCGCTTGTTGCCAAGCAGGAATTCCAGCTCCCGATACTGGTGCGACTGGAAGCCGGAGGCCTTGCGCAGATAGCCGCGAAAGGTCATGAAATCATGCGGCGTCAGCGTCGCCAGCACTTCCCAGGACTGGATCATGTGCCGCTGGACCGTGGTGATACGGTCAATAGTCTTGAACAGCTTCAGATATTCTTCATTCCGCAGCTGGCTCAGACCGACATAGAGTTCATGCAGGATCAGCTTGATCCACAGCTCCATCGTCTGATGCATGATGATGAACAGCATCTCGTCCGGCTTGTCGGAAACCGGCACCTGGGTGGCGAGCAATGCGTCGGTCTTGAGGTGATTTGCATAGGTCAAACCGCCATCCCAGCGAATCGTCTCGCCGTCGATTTGCGCCTCGAACGTCTCAACGCCATCCTCGATAGTGCGTTTGACCTGCATTGCCCCGCCGTTCATTGAATCAATATAACAATGCTGAATGTAACCCGTTCGGCCAGCGCAAGCAAGTCCAAAAGGCCCCTTGACAATCGCCAGAGAATCCATGATTGTTATATATGTTCAACAATGCTGAAGATTGGGCAGGCATAATATAATATCCGCAGGCCATGGGTTCCGATCTTTCAGGGAGACGTTTTTCAAGGAAACATTGGGGGTGAGCATGCGTCACAATATGCACCGGTTTTTCAGCAGCGCCGCACGGATCGTCCCGGTCGCGCTGGTCATGGCGCTGCCCGCGCCGCTCCTGGCCCAGGAATCCGCCGATGAGGAAGTGGAGGAGAATGTCATCCTCGTCACGGCCCAGGGCCGCGAAGAAAACCTTCAGGACGTGGCCGTTTCCGTGCAGGTCGTCTCCGGCGAAACCCTCGCCAAGGAGGCCACGCCCGATCTCGGTGCGCTGTCGCAACAGCTGCCCGCGATCAACATTTCCAAGGGCGGCGCATCCGACCAGCTGTTCATTCGCGGCATCGGTTCAGGCTTCAATGGCGGCTTCGAGCAATCGGTCGGCACCTATGTCGACGGCATTTATCTGGGCCGCTCGCGCGCATCGCGCGCCGCGCTGATCGATATCGCCCGGATCGAACTGCTCAAGGGTCCGCAGACGACCTTTTTCGGCAACAGCTCCATCGCCGGTGCCATCGACGTGACCACCCAGACGCCCGATGTCGGCGGAGATATTTCCGGCCATGTCAGCGCGCTGGCCTCGTTCAACCATGGCGAAACCAATTTCGAAGGCGCCATCAACCTTCCCCTTGGCGACACCTTTGCGATCCGGTTCGCGGGCCGCAAATATGACATGGACGGCTATGTGAAGAACACCTTCCTTGGCACCAAGGCGGGCGGATATGACGAGACCTTCCTGCGCGTTGCGGCCGTCTGGGAACCCAGCGACAGCTTCACCGCGACGATGCGCTACACCTTTGGCGATTCCTATCAGGACTCTCCATTTGTCAAGGAAATTACAAATTGCGGATCAACCGGTCCCGGCAACCCTAATGGCCGGCCCGGAACATCCTGCGCAGTGCATGCCAGCAATATCGACAACCAGCTCGACTATCGCATCCAATATGGATCGCCCGAATTTTCAAAGGGGAAATACCATATCGGTTTGCTGGAGATGACCGTCGATACCGATGTGATGACCGTTACCTCGATCACCGGATATGTGAACACCAAGAACCAGGACCTGATGGATCTCGATTCCGGGCCGTTCTACAATTTCGTCACCAACCAGTATGACCAGTTCGAGCAGATCAGCCAGGAGCTGCGCTTCGCATCGCCGCAGGGCCAGTTCATCGAGTGGCTGGGCGGCCTTTACTATCAAAGCGGCGACATTTTGTTCGACGGGCACCAGGCCCCCTATTTCGTCGGTGCGCCGCCATTCCAGGCGGCGGTGACGGCGGCGCTGGCGAACGGACGCTTTCTTGGCGCCAATTCCAATCGCCAGCAGGACGAAAGCACCATGTCGGCCTTCGCCTCGGCAACGCTGAACCTCAGCGACACCTTCCGCGTCGCGGCGGGCCTGCGCTGGATCGAGGTCAAGAAGGACGCCGATTTCGCAATCCAGTGGGCAACCTATGCCGATGGCACGCTCGACAGTTCGACGCTGACCCCTGTAGCGCCGCCCTTCCCCGGCTTTGTCACGGTTGGCTCGGCCCGGCGCAGCGGCAAATGGAACGACCTGTTGCCCAGCATCGATCTCGAATGGGATGCGGCCGACGACGTCATGCTCTACGCCTCCTTCTCGCAGGGGTTCAAGGCGGGCGGCTTCGACTTTTCCAGCCGCGACGGCAATGTCATCCCCCGCTTTGAGGAAGAGACCGTCGACTCCTGGGAACTGGGCATCAAGTCGCTGCTGCTCGACGGACGGCTGACCTTCAACGCCGCCTTGTTCTACATGGAGTATAAAGGCGTTCAGCAGAGCGTCCTCAATCCGGCGGATTTCAGCTTTACCGTATCCAATGCGGCGGCATCCTCGACACGCGGTGTGGAATTCGACATTAATTTCGAGCCGATCGACAATCTGGTGCTGAGCGCCAATGTCACCATCATGGATGCACAGTTCGATGAATTTCTGGGTGCGTGCAGCGATTTCCAGACCCGCACGGGCGTCTGCCCCAACGGGTTCCAGGATCTTGACGGTGCCCCGACGCCCTTTGCCCCGGACTATTCGGGCCTGATCAAGGCGACCTATACGGTGGACATGGGCAATCTGGCGCTCGACATCGCACCGCAGCTCTATTTCAGCGACAGCTATTTCCTGCAGAGCGATCTCGATCCGTTCAATGAACAGGGTGCCTATGCACGGCTGGACCTGCGCATTGCCCTGCATGATATTGACGAGAATTGGGAGCTGGCGTTCCTTGGCAAGAACCTGACCGATGAAAAGGTCGTGTTCTTCTCCAACGACCTTGCGGGCTCGGCAGGCAGCTATATGATCGGGCTTAACCGTCCGCGCAGCTATGCAATCCAGGCGCGGTACAACTTCTGATCGGCGATCGCCCAATGCCATTAACGACCCGCCCGCTCCGCACCCTTGCCCTGGCACTAGCTATGGCGGGAGCGGGTCTGGCGGGCGGTTGCGCCGGAACTGCGGTCATGGCGCAGGAGGCCGGAACCGGCGGCCCGGTTGCCCGTGTCGGCTTCGAACATTTTGGCGGGGAAAAGGTCCAGCGCCCGGCGACGGGCATTTTCGGCGATACCGAGGACTGGATCATCGCGCATCAGATTGCGGCGATCCGGCTTGATCCTGCCCATGACAGCGGCGGGCCGCCGGTCATCATGCTGCCCGGCTATGGCATTGCGGTCGACAGCTATCTGGAAACACCCGACGGACGCGAAGGCTGGGCAATGGACATGGTGCGTGCCGGACACCAGGTCTGGCTCGCCGAACTGTCGCACACCACCCGATCAGGCATCGACACCGGATTCTATCATCCGGACAGCGGATCGGCGACCAAATCACTGTTCAGCTGGGGCGGGTCGAGCGTCTGGCGGCGCTGGGGACTTGGCCCCGAACCGGGCGTGCCCTTTGCCGATTCGCGCTTTCCGGCGGATGGCTGGGACGCGGTGGTGGCCAGCTTTACCGGCGTGGGAGCCGCAGTGCTCGACGGCGGTGGACAGATCGGTTTCCAGCTGGAGGCCAATATCAGGGCGCTTGAAGCGCTGACCGAAAAGACCGGCCCTGCGATCATCCTGCTGCATTCGGCATCGGGCGTGGCCGGATTCGAATTTGCCCGCCGTCACCCGGACCGGGTCGACGCGCTGGTGGTCGTGGAACCGGTTGGCTGCCCCGCCGATCTTGCCGATGTGCCGGTGCTAGGCGTGTTCGGCGATCATATGGAGGTCCGCGAACAGATCGTCCCCAGGCGCGAGGAATGCCGGGCGCTTGCCGATGCGTTGGCCGCCAGAGGCGACAAGGGCGCGCTCTGGTCGCTGCCCGATATGGGGATCAGGGGCAATTCGCACCTGATGATGATGGAGGACAACAGCGCGGACATCATGGCCATGATCCGCGAATGGCTGGCCTCCGTACCGCACAAGCCGCGGCCCGGCACCGGGCCGTGACCCCGCCCGATTACAGCCGCCGCGAAATTCTGGACGGCATTGGCGCAGGCCTTGCCGCCACTGGTCTTGCAGGCATGCCCTGGGCGAGCGCGGCCCGGGCGCATGGGGGGGATGGCTGGTCATCGGGTGATGTCGCGCATCTGATCCCGACGGCCAGCCATGACCGGCTGCTGGTCAAGGCCAGCCTGTGCCGGACTCTTGCCAGCCCGCCCACCCTTGATTGCGGGGCGAAGCGGGTAATCGGCGTACGCACTGGCAGCAGCGGGCGGTTCTGGCGCTTTGCCATCGATGGTCTGGAACCGGGCGCCAGCCATGACATTACGCTGCGCGACGGCGATGGCGCCCGCCTCTGCGATCCATGGCCGCTGGCGACCTTCCCGCATCCCGAGGCGCGACCGGAAAGGCTGCGGCTGATCGCCTACACCTGTGGCGGGGGCGATGAATCGCTGATCCAGGGCGATGGGGTGGCGCTGTTCCGTCCGCTGGCCGAGCGCCGCGCGCTGCTGATGCGGGCGCTGTCACTGCAGCCCGATGCCCTGATCGCCAATGGCGACCAGATCTATTATGACGAGCGCACCATGGTCCGCAAAAAGCCACCCATGGTGATTGCAGCATGGCAGGACCTGTTCGACCGGATCGGCCTGTTCGACCGGACATTGCCGATACTGGGCACCGCGAACGAGGACATTCTGCATCGCATTGGCGACCGGCAGATCGCCATGCTCTATGGCACGCTGTTGCGCTCCACCCCGACATTCATGCTGGGCGATGACCATGACCTGTTCGAGAATGATGAGGCGGACGACGAACTTGTCACCCTGCCCCCCGATCCGCACATGCTGGAGGCGGCGCGCGCGGTGCAGCGCCTTTACTGCCCCGAATTCTTGCCCGACGGCAATCGCCCCGAAGACCTGCCCGGCTTTACCCGCACCGGCGAGGCCGAAAGCTATGGCACATTGCGCTATGGCCGCCTGTTCGAGGGGCTGCTCTACGACACAAAGCGCTATGTAGGGACAGGCGGCAAGGATGCGGTGATGATCCCACCCGCTGTCGAGGCATGGCTGGCCACGCGCACCGCCGCCAATGACACCCGCCACCTGCTGCACATGCCCTCCACGCCGATTGGCTGGTCGGCGGGCAAATGGGGCGAATGGTATCCCGATCTGCTGGACGCCGAAGGCAGATTGTCGACCGCCATCGCCAAGCCATATTGGCCGCAGGGATGGTGGACCCAGCATCAGCGGCTGCTGGCAATGCTTGGCGCCCAGACCGGCAGGGTGCCGGCAATCCTGTCCGGCGACTTGCACATGTTCTCCGCAGGGCAGATCATGCGCAGCGGCGATCTCGACTTTTCCGCCAACCCCATCCACACCATTGTTTCCGGGCCGCTGGGCACCGGTGATCCTGCCTATCCGTCATCGGCACGCGGGGTGTTGCCCCGGCCGCCAGTGGACATGCAGGTCACAGAAGGCCTTGCCCCGGTCGAAAAGCTGGGATTCACCATGATCGATGTGACCGAAGACCGGATGGAAATGAGCTTTTTTGCCTGGCGACCGCCCGAACCTGTGGAGGCGATTGCGAGCCTGCAGCCATTTCACCGGCTGGTCCTCAACCGAAGGAGCTAGATATGAACCCTGTCAGGAAACTGGGCCTTGGCGCACTGGCATCGCTCATGCTGGCGCTGCCTGGCAGCGCATCGGCACATTGCGAGCACAAGCAGCAGCATCAGGAGCATGGTGCCCATCATATGGGGGAAGAGGCCTCCAAAGGCCGGGTCATGCACCTTGTCTTCATCTGGCTGAAACCCGAGAGCAAATCGGAAAAAGCGGTGCAGGCTCTGATCGCCGCACAGGAATCGCTGCGCACCATTCCCGGGCTGGTATCGCTCGATATCGCCCGGCCCATTCCCAGCGACCGGCCCATCGTTGACAGTTCCTATGACGTTGTCAGCCAGTTCGTCTTTCCCGACGCGGAAACGATGCGCGCCTATCTGTCGCACCCCACCCATGTGGCGTTCCTGAAAGACCCGGCACAACAGGCCGTGGCACGTATTCAGGTCTATGACTACACCATAGCCCCCTGACCGCAGGACACGCGCCACTGCACAAAAAAATGGGAGGGCGAAACCGCCCTCCCAGCTTGTGGTAGAGAATTGAAAATCTGTCTGCGTCAGTTACCGCCAAACTTGGCGCTCAGCGTCACGCCATAGGTTGCGGGCGGATTATAGTTGGTGCCCAGATAGATGTTGCTGAGCAGCAGCGTATAATTCTGGGTCCGCTCGTTGAAGATGTTCTGGCCCCAGACAGCGATGGAATATTCGCGATCCGGACCGAAGGAGAGCGCCAGACGGGCATTGGTGATGCCAACCGAGTCAGACACAGTTCCATCCTGCACGATCGCCGCCTGTTGAGGCGTCAGGCCAAGTCCGCCAAGGCCCGTTGACGTGTAGAGGTTGAACGGTGTGCCATCCTGATGGAAATCACCCTGCCAGGCATAGACCAGATTGGCGTCGAGCTGCATCGAGCCAAGGTCAGCGGTGTAGCTGGTGCCGAGCGAGAACTGTTCCTTGACGATACCGACAAAGAAATTGTCCGACTTGTCGAGCGGGGTCAGCACCTGGTTCGGTGACGCTCCGCCAACGGCGAAACCATCATATTTGGTGTATTTCGGATCGGTGAGCGAGCCCGAAGCATAGAAGGTCAGGCCATCGACAACCTCGATGCTGAAATCGGCCTCAACGCCCCATGTCTCCGTATCGGCATTTTCCAGAACGGTCTGGCTGGTGCCGTTGATGTTGAAGATCGAGCTGCGCTGCGCGCCTTTGACCTTGTTATGATAGCCGGCAATGTTGAAGCGACCCCGGCCATCCCAGAATGAAGTCTTGAGGCCGACTTCCTGTTCGTGCACGATTTCGGGCTGAGCCGGAGCGGTATCCGCCAGCGTCAGGGTACGCAGCTGCTGCGCGCCCGAACGATAGCCCTTTGAGTGCTTTGCATAGAACAGGATGTCTTCGGTCAGCTTGTAATCGAGCCCGATGGTGTAGGACAGGTTCTTGAAGGTATCCGATCGTTCGTTGCGGATACAGGGCACGGCAACCGTGGCCGGGCTGCAGAACACATAGGTATCGGTATTGTTCGCAACGTCGCCCGATTGGGCAATCACACCCTTGTCGTCGATCGAATAGCGCAGACCGGCAATGATGCTGAGCGCGTCGGTGACATGGAAATTGCCCTGGCCATACATGCCGAAGCTGTCATTGTTGATCGTGCCGCTGAAGTTCGACCAGTCGACCGCACCGACAAACTGGGCCGGTACGCGCGGATCGCTGGCGCGGAAGGTGCCGCCGAACAGGTTGGAACGCGACTGGTCAAAGCCTGATTCATGAAAATAGGTGATGCCTGCCGCGAAATCGAGCATGTCGTTCATTGCGCTGCCCGTGACCTGCAATTCGGTAGAGAACTGCTTCAGGTCCTGAAAGCCCTGGGTGAAGTGTCCGACAACGCTCGAACCATCGAGGTCGATCAGGTTAGCACCCTTGATCTTGCGGATGCCGCTGATCCATTTGACCTGGCCAAAGAAGGTATCGAGTATCACCTTCGCATTATAGGTCTGGGTCTTCATCGTATTGAAAAGACCCTGTGCAGGTGCACCTGCAACCGCGGCTGGCGATGTGATGGCAACCAGATCCTCGTCATTGCCGAACTTGGCCCGGTCCGCAGCAGCGGTACCATCGAAAAACGCCTTGCCAGCTGCACCAAAGGCAGCAGGTGCGTTGAAGAACAGGTTCTGGCGCGCGGGACCAACTACGTCGCCGTCATACCATTCGCCCGACAGCAGGATTTCCAGATTGTCGGTCGGACGGAAGCCAATCTTCACACGGCCGTTCAGGGTTTCATAGCCCTCATATTTCTGGCCGGTATTGACGTCGGTCTTGAAACCGTCGCGCTTTGAATAATAGATTGCGCCGCGGATCGCGACAGTGTCACTGAGGCCGAGGTTGACGACCGCCGTGCCGGTACGCTCATCGAAACGGCCATAGGTCGCCTTCACCATGCCGGACGTTTCATTATATTTGGGGTTGGCGGTCTGGATCAGCACCGCGCCAGCCGAAGTATTGCGCCCGAACAGGGTGCCCTGCGGACCCTTGAGCACCTGAACGCTCTCCACATCGACCAGATCGGTGTTCAGGCCATAGGCGCGAGCGATGTAAACTTCGTCGAGATAAATGCCGACCGAAGGCTCCAGCGTCGCGATATTGTCGTTCTGGATCTGGCCGCGCATGGACAGCGCAAAGGCGGTCGGGTTGTTGCCGGCGCCGCGAATGTTGAAGCCCGGCGTGAAGGTCGCGATATCCTCGACCATGTCGATACCGTTGGCTTCCAGCGCACCGGCGTCAAACGCGGTGATCGTGGTAGGAACGTCCTGGATGTTTTCCTGCTGTTTGGTGGTGCCGAGCACCAGAATGACATTTTCGGTGCCATCCTCGTCATCGCCGCCCTGGGCCATTGCCGGGGCAGCCAGTCCGGCTGCTCCTATCGCCAGTGCAGAGGCTGAAAACAGCACGCGCGCAAGGGTATTTCTGGTTTTCATCGTCATCCTCCCTGATTCGGACGTTCGCCGAGTTGATAACTAACCTAGTAATACAACTCAGATTCGTCCGCAAGGGAAATGATAGCAAGTCAATTCCATGTGTTGCATATTTGCAACGCACTTTCGGGCATATCCAAGAGTTCCGGGGATACTAGCTTTTGCCACTATCTCGGATTTTTGCGTGAATGGAGCGCACGACGCCGGTCAATCGCGGGCGAGCAGCATCGCCCCGGCCAGAAAACCGCCACCGACGCCGACCGCCGCAAGGCGCGGATCACGCACCTGCCGGTCGCCCCCCTCGCCCCAAAGCTGAAGGCATGCTTCATGCACATGGCCAAAACCGTGCAGCCTGCCGGCCGAGAGCTGCCCGCCGCCGGTATTGGTCGGATAGCGGCCGCCAAGGCAGAAATCGCCAGCCTCTATCATGGCGCTGACCGCACCATGATCGCAGATGCCGAAAGCTTCGAGCCAATAGGGCACGAAAATGCTGAAGCCGTCATATATCGCAAACAGGTCGATATCTTCGGGCCTGAAATCGGTGCGATTCCAAACATCGCTGGCGGCGTCATGCGCCGCCATAGTGGTAAGGTCGGGCCGCTGGTCCCAGCTGTCCTTGCCCGTCATCGCCGCGCTCATCGCCTCGATCACCAGCCCCGGCTTACGACAATCGCGCGCGGCATCCGCAGCAGAGACGATAATGACGCAGGCACCGTCTATCGGAATGTCACAGTCGAACAGGCCCAGCGGGCTGCTGATCATGCGCGCGGCATGATATTCCTCGGCGGTCAGGGGCTTTTGCATCAGCGCCCGTGAATTCTTCAGCGCATTGGCGCGCTGGCTCACCGCAATGTCGCCAAGGTGATCGCGGGTCATGCCGAATTCATGGAAATAGCGTGTCGCCATCCAGCCCGCCCAGTTGGCCGCCGACATCGCCCCGGCGGGCAAATACCATTGAAACCAGCCGCCGACCCGTCCGCTGCCCGAAGCAATGCTCGCGCGGCGGCCCGCGCTTTGCGAACTGCTCTCGGTCAGCGCGCGAAAGCACAGCACATGCCGGGCATGACCGGTCATCACCGCCATCGCCGCCGACATGATCCCGCCAAGCTGCGCCGGGCCTTCGGGAACCGCCGCATGCCAGTGCGTGTCGATACCCAGGGCATTGCGCACTTCACCGACACCCAGCGGCGACATGCCGGGCGAATTTTCGCTGCGCCCCGGATAGGTACAGATACCGTCAATATCATCGCGGGTCAGCCCGGCATCGGCGATCGCCTCCAGCGCGGCATCGGCGAGATGATCGATGGCCGGGCGCATGGTATTGCGGCCAATGGCGGACATGCCGATCCCGGTGATCCGGGCCTTGTTCATCGCCATCGTCATTGCGCATCCCCTTCGGATTCGAAAAAGGGCAGCCAGACATCCTCCACCGGTTCAAAGGCGACCCGCACCCGAAGCCCGATGGCAACGGCATCAGGCTCCAAGCCGCGCAGCCGGGCAGTAAGGCGCACGCCGGACTCTCCATCAAGGTCGACCACGACGATGATGAACGGCACCTCCATATCGGGCGTCCATGGCTGATGATTGACGGTATAGCTATAGACGGTCCCCGTCCCCTTTGCCTGGCGCGGGGCGACGTTGCGGGAAAGGCAATGCGGGCAGATCAGTTCGGGCGGATGGATCGACGCATCGCAATCCGGGCAATGGCCGATCATCAATGCGCCATGCTCGCCCCCGGTCCAGAACGCCGTATTTTCCGGCGACAATTGCGGCAATACGCGCATATCCATCCCCTCCGCCTGAGATTGTTTTTCCAGGTCACAACCCGGTTGACGATATTGACTGCCCGAATGCGATGCCGATGACAATCAAAAGTTGACGTTTCATCAGTTTTGTGTTGTCAAAGAGCGCCCGGTGGATAAGCAGGGCGAATGAGGCAGGCCGATTCAATGTCGGCGCCGCGAGGAGAGGAACACGGCCATGGCATTTCTGAAACATGCACGCGCAATCTATGTCGGCGGCGAATGGGTGCAGACAGCCGAGGCCGAGGCTGTCATCAATCCCGCCGATGAAAGCCTGCTGATCGAGGCTCCGGTCGGTTCGGCAAGCCAGGTCGAACAGGCTATTGCCGCTGCCCGCCATGCCTTTGACAAGGGGCCATGGCCACGCCTTTCGGTGCGCGAGCGCCAGGCCAAAATGAGCGAATTTCTCGACGCGCTCGATGCCCGCAAGGCGGAAATCGTCGACATGATCGTGGCCGAGGCAGGCGCAACCCGGATGCTCGCGGAATTCCTGCAATTCGGCATTCCCATGAAGCATGCACGCCGCTCCATCGAGGTGGCCTCGCGCCCGGCAATCACATCGCTTCCGGTTGAGCTGACCCCCAATGCCCAGGGCACGACGACGCTGGGCGCGGCGATCCAGTCGCGCGAACCGATTGGCGTTGTCGCGGCAATCTCTCCCTATAACTTCCCCTTCTTCCTCAACATCGGCAAGGTCGTGCCTGCCTTGCTGGTCGGCTGCACGGTGGTGCTCAAGCCCTCCCCCTACACGCCGATGGAGGCGCTGATCCTAGGCGAGATCGCCGATCAGGTCGGCCTGCCCAAGGGCGTGCTGAATGTCGTGACCGGCGACATTGAGGCGGGACAGATTCTGACCAGCGACAAGCGCGTCGACCTGGTCCACTTCACCGGATCGGACAAGGTCGGCTCGGCAATCCAGGCGCAGGCCGCACCCACGCTGAAACGCTGCGTCATGGAACTGGGCGGCAAATCGGCGCTGATCGTAAGGCCCGATGCGAATATCCAGGCAGCAGCCCAGGCCGGAATCATGGGCTTTGTCACCCATTGCGGACAGGGCTGCGCCCTCACCACCCGGCATATCGTGCACAACAGCATCCGCCCGCAATTCGTGGAAACAATGAAAGCGATGCTAGGCCATATCAAGATCGGCAATCCGGCCGACCCCTCGGTCAGCTATGGCCCGCTGATCCGCGATGTCGCGCGCACCCGCACCGAGAGCTATGTGCAGATCGCGCGCGACGAGGGCGCGACCCTGATTGCCGGCGGCAGGCGGCCCGAGGGGCTGGACAAGGGTTTCTTCTTCGAGCCGACCCTGTTCGACAATGTCGACAATAACAGCCGCATTGCGCAGGAAGAGGTGTTCGGCCCCATCGGCGCGGTGATCGGCTATGACGATGACGATCAGGCAGTCGCCATGGCCAATGACAGCGATTTCGGCCTTTCCGGCGCGATATATTCGGCGGACGCAGGCAAGGCCTATGAGATGGCCCTGCAGATTCGTACCGGCGGCGTCAGCATCAATGGCGGATCGGGCACGATGCTGAGCGATGCGCCCTTTGGGGGCATCAAGCGCTCCGGCTATGGACGCGAATATGGCGAGGAAGGCCTGAACGAGTTCACCTATATCAAGACCATCGGCTTCCACGCGGCTTGAGGGGGGCGGCAACATGACACAGGTAATGAAGGGTGTGCGGATGCTGGAGGTGGCGCAGTTCACCTTTGTTCCCGCTGCAGGCGCAGTTCTCACCGATTGGGGCGCAGACGTCATCAAGATCGAGCATCCGGTGCGCGGAGATGCCCAGCGCGGGATCAAGGAATTGCAGCGGCTGGCGGTCAACCCCCAGCGCTCCTCGCTGATGCAGCATCCCAATCGCGGCAAGCGCAGCGTCGGCATCGACATTTCGACGCCCGAGGGGCAGGAACTGCTCTATGAAATTGCCAAGACCTGCGACATTTTCCTCACCAACTACCTGCCCCAGGCCCGGCAAAAGCTGAAGATCGATCTGGAGCACATCCGCGCCGCGAACCCGAACATCATCTATGTGCGCGGATCGGCCTTTGGCGAAAAGGGGCCGGAGCGCGAAAAGGGCGGATTCGATTCGACTGCCTATTGGGCGCGGGGCGGATCGGCCATATTGGTGACTCCCAAGGAACTTGAAGGGCCGCTGACCCAGCCGGGCCCGGCCTATGGCGACACCATTGGCGGCATGAACATCGCCGGCGGGATCGCCGCCGCACTGTTCCACCGCGAACGCACCGGCGAAGCGACCGAAGTCGATGTATCACTGCTGTCCTCCGGCATCTGGGCGACCGCGTGCAGCATCGATGTCTGCATGGACCTTGGCACCGATCCGTTCAGCAATCCGCTGCCCGGCCAGGATGCCGTGAGCACCAACCCGTTCATGGGCGTTTTCAAGACATCGGATGGCGGCTTCATCAACCTTACCGTGCTGTCCCCCGCTCCGCTGATCAAGGACACCTTCGCGCATCTGGGCATTCCCGAAGCAGCGGAGGATGAGCGTTTTTCGACCATCGAACAGCTGATGGCCAACGCGCCCGCCGCGCATCAGCTCGTCAAGAAAGCCATGGCCTCGCAGAGCTTTGCCTATTGGATCGAGCATCTCAAGACGATGCGCGGACAATGGGCCGCCTATCAGTCGCCCGCCGATGTCGGTAATGACGAACAGGTGCTGGCCAATGAATTCATCTTCGAGGTGGAAAGCGCCGATGGCGGACCGCCGATCCGGCTGGTTGCCAATCCGGTCCAGTTCGATAAACAGCCGGTTCGCAACACCCGCGCGCCCGAGGCTTCGGAACATACCGAATTGTTCCTGATGGAGCTGGGGCTCGAATGGGACCGGATCGAGGAACTCAAGAACAAGAAAGCGATTGCATGATGGAACTGAAACCGGGTTCGCGCTGGAAGAGCGCGGTATGCTCATCGGAGATGGTGGTGGTTCGCCCTCCCAAGGCCAGTGGCGTGCTCGAATGCGGCGGCGCGCCCGTGCGCGCGCAGGATTCGACCGATGCGCCATCGGGCGAGCCCGATGCGGCACACAGCAGCGGCGTGCTGATCGGCAAGCGCTATGTCGATGACGATAGCGGCATCGAAGTGCTCGGCGCAAAGCCGGGCAAGGGATCGCTCAGCTTTGACGGGCGTCCGCTGCGCCTGAAGGAAGCAAAGCCGCTTCCTGCTTCTGACTGACCGGACGGAAGCGGACCCGATTCCATGCGCACGACGCTGTTGCTCGAAATCGCCGCCGATGCCGGATGCGACCGGATTGCCATAGGCGGGCTGGCCAATGGCCTGACCGGAGCCATGCTGCGCGACCGGGCCAAAACTGTCGCGTCATGGGTGCAGGGCCAGGGTGAGGCTCAGCAGCTCGCCTTTATCGGCCTCAATGGAGAGACGGTTCCCCTGCTGCTGTTCGCGGCAGGCTATGCGGGCATACCGTTCGTGCCGATCAACTATCGCCTGCCCGATGCCGATCTCAATCGGCTGGTGGCGCGGACATCGCCATCGGTGCTGGTGATCGATGATGACATGATCCCGCGCCTCGATGCTGTCGCGGGCGTCACCGTGATTCCGCGCTCGCAGCTCGAAAACGAAATCGCCACGGGGCCGGTGCCCGAAGATTTCGTCGAAGGCGAGGGCGAGATCGCCGTGCTGCTGTTCACCAGCGGCACAACCGGCGAGCCAAAGGCAGCGGTGCTGCGCCATGAGAACCTCACCAGCTATGTCATGGGCACCACCGAATTTCTGGGCTGTGACGAGGATGAGGCGGCGCTGGTCAGCGTCCCGCCCTATCATATCGCCGGTATCAGCGCGATTCTGACCTCCATCTATAGCGGACGGCGGATTGTCTATCTCCCCGCCTTCACACCCGAAAGCTGGGCCGAAATGGCCGCCGCCGAACGGATCAGCCAGGCCATGGTGGTCCCGACAATGCTCGACCGCATCCTCGACATTCTCGAACAAAAGGACGAGCATCTGCCCGCGCTGCGAGCGCTCAGCTATGGCGGCGGACGCATGCCCGAACCGGTCATTGCACGCGCGCTGAAAGCCCTGCCTCATGTCGATTTCGTCAACGCCTATGGCCTGACCGAGACCAGCTCGACCATCGCCCTGCTCGGCGCGGACGATCACCGGATCGCGATTGCTTCGGACGATCCTGAAATCCGCCAGCGCCTCTGTTCGGTCGGCAAGCCGCTTCCCACCATCGAGCTGGAGATCCGCGATGAACAGGGACAGTGCGTCCCGGCGGGCACCAGCGGCGAAATCCATGTGCGCGGCGATCAGGTCTCCGGGGAATATCTCGGCAAGCAGGGGCTTTGCGCGCAAGGCTGGTTCGCCACCAATGACGCGGGCTGGCTCGACCGTGACGGATATCTCTATGTCGAGGGACGGCTGGACGATGTCATCGTGCGCGGCGGAGAGAATATTTCGCCTGGCGAGATCGAGGATGTGCTGCGCACCCATCCCGGCGTTGCCGATGTCGCGGTGCTGGGCCTGCCCGACGACCAATGGGGGGAAAAGATCGCCGCCGTGATCGTTGCGCGCGATGGCGCTGCCGATGCAGCGAACCTGTCAGACTATGTCCGCAGCCGCCTGCGCTCGACCAAGACGCCCGAATGCTGGCATTTTCGCGATGAGCTTCCCTATAATGAAACCGGAAAATTGCTGCGCAGGGTGCTGAAGTCGGAACTGTCGGAACCCGCGACGATTGGCTAGCACCAATTGCGGACCCGACTTGCGGACCGGGCAATTAATGTCGCTGATCTGAAAATGCGCTAGGATCGTCCCCATGGACAATCAGTTGCATCCTGACGAACTCGATCATTTCGGAATCGAGGCCCTGTCTCCGCTTGGCGATAGGCCCGTGGTTGTCCTTGATGCGCGCAAGGCCCGGCTGCCGCAGCTGGAGCATCAGGCGATCCTCATCGGCCTCGACAGTGAAGGGACCTTGCCCCCGGTCGACCCGGAAGCGTGGGACATATTGCTGACGAGCCGGACCGATGCTCCAGCGCCCTGGCTTACCTGCGCGGACCCGACGGCAGAGGCCGCGCGTCTTGCCAGGGCCATCCGCGCAAATCCCGTCGCCGCATCCCTGCTGGCCCGGACATTGCGCATCACCGAACAGCTGCACTTCGCCGATGCTCTGGCGGTTGAATCCATGGCCTATTCAACGCTGCTGGGCAGCGCAGAATTCGCCCGCTGGCGCGATGCCGCAACCGCTCGCCCTGCCTATCACCCGCCGTCCGACCCGGTCATGCTGGCGCGCGAAGGCAACCGGCTCACCATCACGCTCAGCGATCCGGCCAGCCGCAACGGGATCAGCGCAACCATGCGCGATGCATTATATGAGGCGCTTGCCAATGCGCTCGACGATCCGGGCGCACCGGATGTGATGCTGATGGGTGCCGGAAAATGCTTTTCGACCGGGGGTGTGCTCGCCGAATTCGGAACGGCCAGCGATATGGCACTGGCCCATGCGACAAGGTTGCAGCGCAGCTGTTGCCGCCTGCTGCATGAGCTTGGCACGCGCGCCACGGTTCACTGGCATGGCGCCTGTGTCGGCTCCGGCCTTGAAATCCCCGCCGCAGCTGGCCATCGCGTTGCCACGCCCGATGCCTGGTTCCAGCTGCCCGAACTGGCAATGGGGCTGATACCGGGGGCGGGCGGTTGTGTCAGCGTTACACGCGCCATCGGTCGCCATCGCACCGCTTGGCTGGCGATATCGGGCAAGCGCATTGCGGCGGAGCAGGCGCTGCAATGGGGCCTGGTGCAGGCCATCGCGCCGCGACCATGACCGCGCTGCAGGCTGTGATCGAACGCGAATGCGCGGCGGTCAGCCGGGCCGCAGGTCTGGCCGCCAGCCCGGTCACCATCGATCCCGCGCAGCTGCTGATGCGAGACCGCGACCTGGCAACGCCGGGAGAGATTTCGCCAAACGGATCGTGCCGCCTCGTTCAGGCACTGGACGGCTGGATCGCCGTCAATCTGCCGCGCAGCGAGGATCGGGAAGCCGTTCCCGCCTGGCTGGAATGCACGGCAGCAGAAGATATCTGGCCGGTCATCATGCGCGAGGCGGCGAAGCGGCCAACCGGCTGGCTGATCGAGCGCGCGCAATTGCTGCAACTCGCCGTGACTGCAGCGGGGGAGACCGCACCCGCCCTGCCCAAGCATCTGCATCCGGCAACCAGGCCACCGGCAAGCACGCTGCGCGGGATCAAGGTTGTCGACCTGTCGGTGCTCTGGGCAGGACCGCTGGCCGCTGGACTGCTGGCCATGCTGGGGGCAGATGTCACCCGCATTGAGAGCGAAAAACGGCCCGACCCCGGAGCACAGACGACACCCATGCACGATCAATGGCTGAACGGTGCCAAGCATCGCATCAAGGGCGAACCGGGCGATACCGAAACCCGCGACATGATCGCCGGTGCGGACATATTGGTCACCAGCGCGCGCCAGCATATTCTGGCCCGCCATGGCCTGACGCCCGAAGCGCTGTTCGCGGCCAATCCCCGGCTGATCTGGATCGCCATCACCGCGCATGGCTGGGCGGGCGATAATGGCCTGCGTACAGGATTTGGCGATGACTGCGCTGCGGCGGGCGGCCTGCTCGACTGGCAGAACGGCGCACCGCGCTTCATCGGCGATGCCCTTGCCGATCCGCTTTGCGGCCTGCTCGCGGCGCGACAGGCTCTTGTCATGCTGGCGGCTGGAAGGGCTGGCCTGCTCGACTGTGCGCTCGCTCCCTCTGCGGCCTGGTTTGCCCGCGAAGCCGGTATCCGGGCATGACCCACTATGCGCTGATCGTGCGCCGGGCGATGCTGCGCAATGGGCACAGGCTGGACATCGGAATTGCCGATGGCCGGATCGCAGCCATGGCCGAGCGACTGGAGGGCCGGGGGCCGGAGCTGGATGCACGCGGCGGCGCGATCATGCCGGGTCTGATCGATCATCATATCCATTTGCTGGCCACCGCCGCGCGGCTCGCCTCGACGGACCTTAGCGGTATTGCCGATCCGCAGCAGATCATCGAACGGCTTCGCGCATCCGCCGCAAGGCTCAAGCCCGGCACTTGGCTGCGTGCGACCGGCTGGGATGAAGGCGACGCGCCCCTGCCCGACCGCCACGTCCTCGACAGCTGGGTCGTGGATCAACCGATACGCATTCAGGACCGCACCGGGGCACTGTGGCTGCTCAATTCCGCTGCGATCGAGCAGCTTGGGTCAGGGCCATATCCGGAGTGCGTCGAATGCGATTCCCACGGCACCCCCAATGGCCGTATCTGGCGCGGCGATGCCTGGCTGCGCGACCGGATCGGTTCCGACGCGCCCGATCTTGGCCCGCTCAGCAAACAGCTTGCCGCCTGTGGCATTACCGGCGTGACCGATACCGGCGCGAATAATGACAATGAATTGCTTGCCGAACTGTCACGCCAGCACCGTTCGGGAGCGCTGCTCCAGAATGTCATGGCCATGGGCCGGGAAGGACTGTCCCCGCACCCGGGCATCGCCATCGGCCCGTTGAAACTGCTCTATGACGAGAGCGCCCTGCCCGATCCCGACAGCGTCGCCATGCGTATTCGCAGCGCACACGGCGAAGGCCGGGCGGTCGCAGCGCATTGCGTAACAGCAACGGAGCTGGCCTTTTTCCTCGCCGCGCTCAATGCAGCGGGCGGTGCGCGTCCCGGCGACCGGATCGAGCATGGCGGCATGATCCCCGAAGCGATGATCCCGGTCATCGCCGAAGCAGGACTGACGGTCGTGACCCAGCCCGCCTTCATCCATGATCGCGGCGAGCGCTATATCGAGCGCATCGCGGGCGAGGACATTGCCGATCTCTATCGGCTGGCCAGCCTGTGCAAAGCAGGCATTGCCATGGCGGCAGGATCGGACGCGCCCTATGGCAGCGCCGATCCCTGGCTGGCGATCCGCGCGGCACGCGACCGGCTGACGAGCGGAGGGCGAAGCATCGGCCCGGATGAAGCCATGGACAGTGGCAATGCGCTCGATCTTTATCTGCATCCCTTTGACATGGCTCCCGGAACACGGCGGATCGAGGTCGGCGCGCCTGCCAGCCTGTGCATTGCCCGCACCGGCTGGGACGATCTGCTCGCCGAGCCATCTGCGGACCATGTCGCGGCAACGCTGGTCGACGGAAAGATCGTGCACAAGGCGATTCAATAGTTGACGGTTTATCAGTTTATGGCATGGTGCCCGCAAATCCATAATCCAGCGGGAGAGTATCATGCGTTTCACCGACAAGGTCGCGGTCGTCACAGGTGCCGGTCAGGGTATTGGCGAAACCTATGCAAAGCGGCTGGCCGCCGAGGGCGCATCGGTCGTGGTCGCCGAAATCAACGAGGAACAGGGCCAGCGCGTCGCCCGTGAAATCGGCAACAAGGCGATCTTCGCCCGGGTTGACGTTTCCGACCCCGCTTCGTGTCAGGAAATGGCCGATCAGGCAAAATCGGCCTTTGGCGGAGTCGATTGCCTGATCAACAATGCCGCGATTTTCGCTGGGATGAAATACGAACCGCTGATGAGCGTCGACCTCGACTATTACCGCCGCTTTGTCGATGTGAACATGAACGGGTCGCTGTTCGTCACCCGCGCCATCGCTCCGCTGATGGAAGGACGCAAGGGCGCAGCCATCGTCAACCAGAGCTCGACCGCTGCCTATCTGTCGGGCGGCGTTGGCGGCTATTACGGCCTCACCAAACTCGCGACCAACGGCCTGACCATGATCCTGTCGGCCGAGCTTGGACCCAAGGGCATCCGCGTCAACGGCATTGCACCCGGACCGACGAAAACCGGCGCGATGGATCAGGTCGATCCGAAGGTGATCGAGGGGATTGTCGCGCAGATGCCGCTGGGCAGGCTTGGCTCCACCGATGAGCAGGCCGATGCTGCACTGTTCCTGCTGTCGGACGATGCCGCCTTCATCACCGGCCAGACGATCTGCGTTGACGGGGGCATGATCCGCAAGCCCTGACATGGGCCAGCCGGGCAAATTGCGCGTCGGCATCATCAGCGCGGCATGGGGCGCACGCGCGCACCTGCCCGCCTGGCGCAGCCTGGATGGCGTCGAGGTCGTCGCGATATGCACATCGCGCCCCGAGACCGCGCAGGCAGCGGCCGGGCAATATGGCATAGACCGGGCGTTCAGCGATTTTCGCGCCCTGGCCGCCGATCCTGAAATCGACATTATCGATTGCGGAACGCGCCCCTCGCTTCGCTATCACATGGTGATGGCGGCACTGGAAAACGGCAAGCATGTCTATAACGGCATCCCCTTTGCCAAGGATCTTGCCGATGCCGAGGCCATGGCCGCCGCCCGCCGCAACAGCGGAACCGTGGTTGCGGTCGATGCCTTCATGCAGGCGGTTCCGGCGCTGGTGCATATGAAGGCGCTGGTCGCCAATGGCTGGGCAGGAGAGATTTTCGGCGCGAAGATCGCGTTCGAGGCGCCGCTGTTCACCGCCAGCCAGACCAACGTGCCGGGCTATGCCTGGTTTGCCGATCCCGCCAACGGCGCGAGCGCGCTGCGCAATCTGGGCAGCCATATGCTGCACCTGCTGGTCGATTTTTTCGGGCCAGTCGCCTCGGTCATGGCCGATCAGTCGCTTGATCTTCGGCAATGGCCGATGCCGGACGACACCATGGTCATTCCGCAGGTTTCCGATCGCGCCGCGCTGCTTCTGCGGTTTGCATCGGGCCTGCCGGTCCAGCTCGACGCCAACTGGTCGATGGTTGCGGGTGAAGGATTCCGCTTTACCCTATGGGGATCAAAGGGCCGGCTGGAGGCGCGCGCGCCGGTCTTTCCGATGGCGCACGATACCCGGCTGGCCGGATCGCAGGACCCGGCGCTGGGATCGGCAGCGCTTGCACCCATAGCAATCCCGGACGCACTGAAAACGGTTCGCGGCAGCTCTTCGCATGGCGATTCACCGGAAACCGGGCTGCTGCCCATGGCAGCCATTTTCGCATCAATGCGCGATGCCATTGCCCATGGCGGCGATGCCAGGCCGGACTTTGAGCAGGCACTTCACGTCCAGCGCGTCATAGAGGCCGCCGAGGCGTCGACCCGCGACCAGTGCCGCGTTTCAATAATTGACACTTCATCAGTTTTATGAGAAATTCGACTCACTGAAAGAACAGCCCCGGACGGGGCGGCCAGACAAGGAGAGCGCATCATGGCCATGAACGATATGATTATCATCAGCGTTGACGATCATGCCGTCGAACCACCCGAAGCGTTCATCCGCCACTATCCCGAAGGCAAGAAGGATCGCGCTCCGCGTATCGTGAAGGAGGATGGCAAGGATGTCTGGCTCTGGAACGGCCAGCGTTTCCCGACCATCGGCCTCAATGCCGTGGTGGGCCGTCCGCGCAGCGAATATGGCATGGAGCCGAGCGCGTTCGACCAGCTTCGCCCCGGCACCTATGACCCCAAGCTGCGCGTCGATGACATGAATGCCAATGGCGTGCTGGCCTCGCTCAATTTTCCGACCATGCCCAGCTTTGCGGGCGGTGCCTTTGTCGGCATGGCCCAGAAGGACCCTGAAGAGGCGCTGCTGGCAGTGCGCGCCTGGAATGACTGGCATGTTCAGGAATGGTGTGCCTCCGCTCCGGGCCGGTTCATCCCCATGTGCCTGATCCCGATGTGGGATATGGACGAGACGCTGAAAGAGCTGAAACGCATGAGCGCGCTTGGCGTCCATGCCGTGTCCTTCTCCGACAATCCCGCCAATATCGGCCTGCCCAGCATCCATAATGAATATTGGGAACCGTTCTGGAAGGCGTGCAGCGATCACAAGATCGTCATCAACTGTCATATTGGCACAGGTGCCCGCGCCATGCATCCGTCCAGCGAAAGCCCGATTGACGCCTGGATTACGGCGATGCCGATTTCCATCGCCAATTCGGCGGCGGACTGGACCTTTGCCAGCTTCTGGAAGCGTTACCCCGATCTGCGCATGGCGCTGTCCGAAGGCGGTATCGGCTGGATTCCCTATTTCCTTGAGCGCGCCGATTTCACCTATGAGCATCATCATGAGTGGACCTTCAGCGATTTCGGCGCCGAACGTCCCAGCGACATCTTCAAGCGGCATATCATCTGCTGTTTCATCGACGACCAGTTCGGGGTGAAGAATCTCGATTACATGAATACCGACATGGTCGCCTATGAATGCGATTATCCGCATTCGGATACGGTGTGGCCCAATGTTCCGGAATATCTCTGGGCGTCCGTCAACGGGCTCGACCCCGAAGTCGTCGACAAGATCACCCATGAAAATGTAATGCGCGAATACAGCTTTGATGCCTTCGCCCTGAATGGCGGGCGCGAGAATTGCACGGTTGGCCATCTGCGCGAGCTGGGCAAGCATGTCGATGTGTCGCCCCGCCACAATCTGGGCGGCCTCAAGACCGACAGCATGGATGCGATCAGCAATGCCCGCAAGCCGGTGACGTCGGGCGATATCGAACGCATGTTTGCCTCGGCCTGAGGAGGCGCACATGACGAAATTGGCAACCGCCCCCGCCCGCGGCGATGAGGCAGAGCTGGTTCCGGCCGGCATGCCTGCGCCAGACCATGTACCCGCCGATCGCGTACTGGACCTGCGCTTCGCCATGGGCGGCGTACCCAACGACCTGCCCGATCCCTATGTGCGCTGTGACCGGTTGCGCGATCCGGAGGTGCCGCGCCTGCTCTGGTACCCCTATCCCTTCACCACCTTTACCCAGGGGGCATGGGCGGTCGCGCATTATGAAGACATCCGCCGGGTATATGAGGATAATGAGTATTTCTCGGCCATTGGCGTCGCCCAGTTCCAGGTGCTGGCAGGCGAGACTTTTCCGTCACTTCCGCTCGGCTCCGATCCGCCCGACCACAATAAATATCGCCGCTTCCTCAATCCGCATTTCACACCCAAGGCGATGAACGCGATGGAACCGCATATCCGTTCGGTAGTGAACGAGATGATCGATGTGTTCGCGGACAAGGGCGAGGTCGATATTGCCTATGATTTCGGGCGCATCTTCCCGGTCCGCATCTTCCTCAATCTCATGAAGCTGCCCTTTTCCATGTTCGAGCAGTTTCTGGCCTGGGAATGGGAAATCCTGCATTCGGGCGACCCGGCACGGGTTGGCGGGGCCGTCAAGGAAGTGCTGGCCTATCTGCGCGGCTTCATTGCCGAGAAACAGGCCAATCCCGATGATGGCGTCGGCAGCTATATCGCCAATGGAGAAATTGACGGGCGGCCGCTGACCGATGACGAGAAGATCGGCATGACATGGTTCCTGTGGCTGGGCGGACTGGACACGGTGGCATCGACGATCAGCCAGATGTTCCGCCGCCTTGCCCTCGACCCGGCGCTGCAACAGCGGCTGCGCGATCATCCCGAGCTGAATCACAGCGCCGTGGAGGAGTTTCTGCGCACCCAGCCGCTCGTCAATTCGCATCGCCAGGCGAAAAAGGATTTCGAATGGCACGGCGTCACCGTGAAAAAGGGTGACTGGGTCATCTGCATCAACAGTTCGGGCAATTTCGACGAGGACCAGTTCGCCTGCCCGCACCAGTTCGATCCGGAGCGCAAGGCAAACCGGCATTTCACCTTTGTCGGCGGCGTCCATGCCTGTCTCGGCGCGCATCTGGCACGGCGCGAGCTGCGCGTCCTGCTCGACAGCTTCCTGACCCGTATCCCGCCATTCCGCGTCAAGCCCGGCACCGATACCACGGTCACACCCGGCCTGTTGTCGATCCGCAACCTGCCGATTGTCTGGGACAGCTGAGAAATTGATGTTTGGCGGTCAGAAGTTCGTGCCGCCATCGATGTTAATGAGCGCACCGGTCATGTAGGCGGCGGCGGGCGAGAGCAGAAAGGCAATCAGCTCCCCCGCCTCATGCGGCAGGCCGACCCGGTTCTGCGCGACCTGCATGCCCCAATCCTCGACCATCAGCCGGTTGAGCGCCGCCTCTGCATCCAGATCCGGATAGCGGAGGGCCGACGCGTCGCGCGCACTATCCAGTGCCTCGGTCGCAATCGCGCCCGGCGCAACACAATTGGCGCGGATACCCTGTGCAGCATGAAAGATCGCAACATTTTTGGTGAGGCTCGCCACCGCCGCCTTCATCGCTGCATAATGGGGCAAGGCCTGTTTGGGCGCACGCACCGAATAGGCTGCGGTTGTGACTATCGATCCTCCACCGCCCGCCGCCAGCAGCGGAATAGCCGCGCGCATGCTGCGCATTGTCAGCATGAAAATGGTGTCGAACGATTCCTGCCAGTCGGCATCGGCAAGGTCGAGCAATCCGCCCCGGCTGGCGATGGGACCGGCAGTAACAGCAAGGCCATTCAGACCGCCAAGGCGTTCATGCGCATCGGCAATCGTGTCTTCAATTCCGCCATTGTCACTGCCCAGCCCGATGGCTCCGCTGTCCAGGCTGTTCGCCTTTGTCGCGGCGGCATCGGCGTCGCGCCCGATCAGCGCCACCCTGGCCCCGCTGGCTACAAGGATCTGTGCGGCGGCAAAGCCCATGCCGGACGTGCCGCCAACCAGCGCAAACCGCCTGCCCTCAATCCCCGTCTGGATCAGCATTCGCCCTTCCCTCCGGAGCCTTGGGCAAGGCCGCATAATCGGCGCGCACATGGCGCGTGCCCAGAAAGGCGGAAATCGCCGCGCCCAGCGCCGCCAGCACCGACAGCAGCAAGGCATAGCGATTGGCGTCCGATCCGAAGCGCGGGATCAGCAGGTCGTTGACCGCACCAATGGCAAGCGGTGCCAGCCCCGCACCGATCAGCCCGCTGCCAAGGCCGATAACGACCGACGCCATGGCCCGCATGCGCGGCATCACCAGCGTCTGGGCGAGGCTGTAACAGGTAGGAATATGCGTGGTGAGCACCAGCTGCATCGCGAACAGCGCCGCAATGGCCGTCTGCCAGCTGCCCGAAAAGGCAAAGAACAGCCCTGGCACAACTGACAGCAGCGGCCCTGCGCCACCTACCCACAAATAATTGCGCATATCGCCCCGGCCCAGCTGGTCGGATAGCCAGCCTCCGCCAAGATTGCCGATCACCAGCGATGAAGCGATGGCCAGGCCGAACCAGAAACCGATCTGGTCAACCGGCATGCCATGCACCCGGATCAGGAAGGTCGGACCCCAGGCGAGCATTCCATAGCCACAGAAACCAGCAAACGCGACGGTCAGGAACAGATAGCGGTAGGTGGGGATGTGCAGCAGTTCGGCCATGGTCTTGAGGAAAGGCGGCTGATCGACCACCGCAATGCCGCCATCGGAAAGGCCGCGCGGCGGTTCCTTCATCGACAGCAGCAATAGCACCGCCACCAGCACACCCGGAACGCCCACGACCAGAAAGCCGGTGCGCCAGTCAAAGGCCGTGACCAGCACCGCGCCAAGATAGACGCCCAGCCCGATGCCAATTGCCTGGGATGCCGAGAGGGCGCCCAGCGCCGTTGCGCGCTTGCCCACCGGAAACAGGTCCGCCACCAGCGAATGGCTGGCCGGGTTCGCCCCCGCCTCCGCCACGGCAACGCCCACGCGCGTCATTGCCAGCATCACGAAATTGACCGCAAACCCGCCAATACTGGTCATCACGCTCCAGAAGGCCAGGCATGCCGCGATCATGTTCCGTCGCGATGTGCGGTCGGACAGCCGCGCCAGCGGAATGGCGGCGGCGGCATAGAAACCGGAAAAGATGATGCCGGTCAGCGCACCCATGGCAGTGTCAGAGACGCCGAATTCCGCCTTGATCGGCTCGACAAGGATGGTGATGATCTGCCGGTCCACAAAGCTGATCAGGCCGATAAGGCACAGCAGCGCCAGAAACGCGCCGCGCCGTGCGCTGCTCCAATAGGCCGCGTCCCCGCCCATCACTCGCGCACCAGCAAAAAGGCGCCGGCCAGCGGCCCGCCTGCCGTGGTCATGACCGCGACACGAGGATCTCCCGGCACCTGGCGCTCGCCGCCATCGCCCCTCAGCTGCGTCACCGCCTCATGCACCTGGCCATAGGCATGCATGCGACCGGCCGACATCGCCCCGCCATCGGTGTTGATCGGAAAGACCCCGTCACGCGCTATATTGCGACCGCCGTCGATGAAGTCCTTTGCTCCATAGCGATCGCACACGCCCAGATTTTCCAGCCAGTTGATCGTGTGAAAACTGAAGCCGTTGTAAAGCTGCCCCATATCGACATCCTTGATGGTGAGGTCGGTGCGGTTCCACATATCCTCTGCCACCAGCGGCTGGCACTGAATGTCGAACGGTTCCAGCTGGGTCCAGCTGTTGCGATAGCGCATCGACGTGCCCACCGCCTCGATACGGGTAAGCGGTTTGGGCAGATCGCGTGCTGCATCGACATGGCTGAGCACGACCGCTGCTGCCCCGTCGATATGCACATCGCAATCAAGCATGCGCACGGGCGTGCACAGCACGGGCGATGCCATGAAATCATCGACCGTGATCGGATCGCGAAATACGGCACGGGGATTGAGTGCGGCATTGTCACGCTGGGTGATCGCGATCCAGGCACGCTGTTCGTCGGTCATGCCCGAACGATGGGTATAGAGATTGAACATCAGCGCCTGTTGCAGCACCGGGGCATAGGCGTGATAGGGCGCGAACCATGAAAACGGACCGAACACCCGGTCGCCAGGCCGGTTCAGCGCATTGGCAAAGCCGGTCTTGCGGGCGCTCGCCTCATACATGGTGCGGAAGACCAGCACATGGCGGCAATAACCGGCGGCAATCGCGCCAATCGCGTTGAAAAGCGCACCGAATTGCCCCGCCGTCTCGCTGGCGTTGGAATACCAGCCGAGCTTCAGCCGCAGGGCATCCTGAAGCGCGGGTATGCCGACATCTGAAAAGCCTGATCCATCGCCGCGCTCGCCCGGCCAGGTCGCCATGCCATCAATATCCTCGCGCGACAGCCCGGCATCGGAAATCGCCTCCAGTGCTGCATCGATGGTCAGCGACAGCGCGGAAACACCCGCTCCGCGGCTGATATCCGACATTCCGATGCCGGTAATCGCCGTCAGCTTTTCGGCATAGCGCGTCATGCCGCGCGCCCATCCGGCTCGAACAGCGGCACCCAATGCTCGCCATTCTGCTCGAACAGCACCTTCACCGGCATATCGAACCGCACCGCATCCGGATCGCAGTCGACAATATTGGTGACGAGGCGGACATCCTCCTGTTCGGCAATGGTAACGATGGCCAGCACATAGCGATCGGGCAGTCCGGGCATCCAGCGGCGATGATTGACGCTGAAGCTCAGCACCTTCGCCTTGCCCGATACCGGCTGAAAACGGGTCTTGCGGCTTTCGCAGCGCGGACAGAAACCGGTGGGCGGATGAATGAAATAGGCACAGTCATCGCATTGCTGGATAAGCAACTCGCCCCGCTCTCCGCCGGTCCAATAGGGCCGGGTGTCGGCGGTCAGTGCCGGGAGCGGCCGCGCCAGATCGAAACCGGTTTCAGCCATCATCTACTCCATGTTGTTTCATGCCACGGGGCAAGGCGAGCGCGACCAGCGTCGCGATCACGCAGGTCGCGATAATGAACCCGATGGCCAGATCAAAGGCGGCGGGCGTGGGAAAGCGCGTCGTGCCGTCAGGCGCGACGACCTGATCGGTGGCGAGCAGCACCGTCACGATCTGCGCGCCGATGCCGAGAAAGGCCTGGCGGATCACCGTCATCACCCCGGTGACCTCGCTGGTGCGTTCGGCGGGCGCGGCATAGGCAAGGATGGTCGGCCCGACCGCGAAGAACATGGTCGATCCAAAGGAAATGACGCACAGGGCCACCACCACCTGCAACAGCGTGGCATGGGCGAACAGCGCCATCGTCCAGCCCACAATCGTCAGCAACCCGCCGACTATCATCGCAAAACGCCCGCCGCCCTTATAGGTCAGCCATCCGCTCAGCGGCCCGGCAAAGAGCGAGAAAATGTTGGAGGGCAGCTTGGCAAGTCCGGCCAGTGTCGCGCTCGCGCCCAGGCCCACCAGCGTCCATTTCGGCGCCTGCAGCATGATCGAAAAGACCAGCGTGATCTGCAGCGTGCTCATCGCGGTCAGCGCGGTTATGGCATTGGCGATGGAAATATTGCGATCATGGAACAGCCGGATATTGATCAGCGGGTCGTCGCTTCTCAGGCTGTGCACCAGCCACCAGCCCAGCAGGGCAACGGCCATGGCCAGCCCGGCAAGGTTGAGTGGCGCGAACCAGCCTGCCTTGGGGCCGTTGCTGATATAGAGCAGCAGGCACAATATGCCGGGCGCAAACAGCACCCCGCTCAGCCAGTCAAGCCGGACGGCGGGCTTGCGCGGCGAAACCGGCAGGAACAGGCGGATCATCGCAAAGGACAGCAGGCAGAATCCGGCGCTCGCGAAAAACACGCCGTGCCAACCGCTGGTGTCGACAATCCAGCCGCCCAGCACCAGCCCGGTCGCGGTGCCCACCGACGCGCCGGAAATCATCAGGCCGATCCCCATCGACACGCGTTCCGGCGGCAGGTTCTCGCGCACCAGTCCGATGCAAAGGGGCAGGATTGCACCGGTCAGGCCCTGGATGATCCGACCGGTCAAGAGCACCGCATAGCTGGTCGCCAGCGCGCTCATCAGCGAACCGGCGGCACCGATCAGCAGCAGTGCGAGCATCACCCGCCTGCGGCCATAAATGTCGCCCAGCCGTCCTGCGACCGCCGCAACCGCCGCACCGACAATCAGATAACCGGAAATCAGCCAGCCGATCAGCACCGGATCGGAAAAATCAACCAGCAGCGATTTTGACGCCGCCAGGATCATCGCGGTTTCGAACGATCCTGTAATCTCCGCCATCCACAGCGCGGCAATAATCCCCCATGGCATGGCGCGCGCGCCTGCCGTGGCAGATGTATCAGATGTCATTTGGCTGCAAGCCGCCTGGAGAGTTTCCGCACGGCCTAGCGGCCCGCAATGGGCGAGCCGGAAGCTGCGGCGCGCACCTCCATCAGGTCGATATTCACGTCGCGCGGCATGGTCAGCAACGCGACCAGCGCCTCCGCCATGCTTTCCGGCGTGGCCGATGCACCGGAAAATGAGGCATGGCCGGTCCGGACGATGGTCTCGTAAAATACCTGCTGAATCTCGGGCGACCAGTTTTGCGATCCGCTGCTGCCAGAGACCGCACCCGACCGAAGCACGGCGACGCGAATATCATCGGCCCGCAACTCATCGCGCAAGCCGCCCGACAGCGTCTCCACCGCAGCCTTGGTCGCCGCATAAAGCGCCAGCATCGGATAGGGCATCCGCACGCTTTCGCTGGTAATGCTGACAATCTGGCCCTTGCTCGCCTTGAGGTGCGGAATCGCCTCGCGGATCAGCCAGACCACGCCCTTGATGTTGATATCGACATGCCGGTGGACAATCTCGTCGGTCGCCTTTTCCATCAGGAACGGCTCGAAAATCGCGGCATTGTTGACGATGGCATCGAGACGCCCGAAATGCCCCGCCACCTGGTCCACGGCCTTGCGCACCGCTGCGGAATCGGAAATGTCGCAGCTGATCGGCAGCACGGCATCTCCATGCTTTGCGCCCACCGCGTCCAGATCGGTACCGCTGCGCCCGATGGCCGCCACTTTCGCGCCCGCGCCCACCATGGCATCGACGAAGCGACGGCCCATGCCGCGCGATCCGCCGGTTACAATCGCCACCTGTCCAGCCAGACTGCCGCTCAACACCACTCTCCCGCTCATCGCCCCTGTTGAGGCTTTCCTTGTCACAATTATTGATGGTATGTCAGTTTTAACAAGGGGGCGCAATGGGGGACGATCATGCGAGTCTCCATCGCGTCTTGATAAGCCGCGCTATGCGTGTAGGGATGCGAGGATGAGGGCGATGACGGACATGCAGAACCTTGCATTGCGCGGTGACGAGGCTGCATCCGGGCTGCGCAACCAGAATGGCCAGCGGGTCGGCAGCAAGGGGCTGCGCACCCGCCGCAAGCTTGTCGAAAAGACGCTGGAGCTTCTGGAAAGCCGGGGACTGCGCGACCTGACCGTGACCGAAGTGGCGCGTGCGGCGGGCACATCGCCCGCAACATTCTATGTCTATTTCGAAGGTGTGCCTGAAGTCGTGCTCGCCGCGCTGCAGGAAATCGACCAGACCTCGCCCGAACTCTTCGCATTTGCCGACAATGACTGGCAGGGCAGCGATGGCGAGCAACAGGCGCGCCGGTTTGTCGACGAATATTGCCGCCTGTGGAACCGTCACCGCGTGGTCTATCGCGTGCGCAACATGGCCGCCGAGGAAGGCGACCGGCGCTTTTACGATGCGCGACTGCAGTCTGCCCGACCGATCATCGAGGCGCTTGCCGCCAAGATGGATCGCGCGAAAGATCAGGGTCGCGCGCCCGGGCATCTCAACAGCTATGCGATTGCAGCGGCGATCATCACCATGCTGGAACGCATGTCCGCCGTCGGGCCGACCACCGCCGATGACAAGCGCATCAGCTATCAGGCGCTGAAGGATTCGGCAGCACATATGATCTCGCTCACTTACGGAGCCTGACCATCGCCCGCAGCAGGACGCTGCGGACATCATTGCAAGTGGCCGGAAGAAATGGTGCGCCCGACAGGATTCGAACCTGTGGCCCCCGGATTAGGAATCCGATGCTCTATCCTGCTGAGCTACGGGCGCGACAGGCGGCGATTTACCCATGCAATGGGCGAAATGCAACGCCGCCCTGCTAAGGCATGCCCCGACATTCAATTCTTCGCGTCGGGCGGAACCACCGGAAACAGCAGCGGGCTGACGGCAACGCCTTCCTCGATCAGGTCCTGCGCCTCTTCGGGCGTCGACTGGCCGTGAATCTGGCGATGATCTTCCTCGCCATAATGCATGGCGCGGGCGCGGCGCGAAAAATCCGAACCGACCCAGTCCGACTTTTCCAGCGCGCTGGCCTGGGCAGCGGCGAGCGCCTGCATCACCGCCTTCATCTTGCCCGGATCGAGCGGAACATTGTGCATCGGCACCGGAGCATCGGTGGCGGGCGACGCTTCCGGCTCGGCGGGCGCAGTCTGCGCTGCACCGGCCTTGCGGCTGTTGCCCTTTGGCGCGACGGCGGGTGCCATCACCGCCTTGTCCACCTCCGCCGAGCCACAGACCGGGCAGGCGATCAGGCCGCGCTGGCGCTGGTCTTCATAGGCCTGGCTTGAGGCGAACCATGCTTCAAACACATGGGTCTGGCTGCATTTAAGGTCGAATACGATCATGGCGGTTCTCTAGCAGCGCCGCACTTCGCCGATTTTGCGGCGATTGGCAAGCGAGGGAACGCGCGCGGCAATGCGGCCCGGTTCGGCGGGATCAAGATCGGCAAAGCCAAGCCCCGGTCCGGTGCCCATGTCGAGCAGAACCCGCCCCCACGGGTCGATGACCAGACTGTGCCCATAGGTTTCGCGCCCGTCCTCATGCGCGCCGGTCTGGGCAGCAGCGATGACATAGGCGGTCGCTTCGATTGCCCGCGCCCGCAACAGGACATGCCAGTGCGCCTCGCCGGTCGGGACGGTAAAGGCGGCGGGCACCGTCAGTATCTTCGCGCCGGCATCGCTGAGCCGTTCGTAAAGCGCGGGAAAGCGCAGGTCATAACAGATGCTGAGGCCGACGGGTCCAAGCGGCGTTTCGACCAGGACCGGACCCTCGCCGCCCGCATAGACAGCCGATTCGCGCCAGCTCTCGCCGGTTTCCAGATCGACATCGAACAGGTGCATCTTGTCATAGCGGGCGCGCACCCCGCCCTTGTCATCGATCACGACCGCACGATTGCACCATTCCTTGCCCTCTTCGCCGGTCACCGCGATGGACCCCAGCGCAACCCATATGCCGTGCCGCGCCGCCGCCTTGCGCGCGGTATCGAGCACCATGTCCCGATCCTCGCTGCGGATCGTATCCACCGCCCGCTTGCGGTTACGATCGAGAAAGTTCGACATTTCCGGCGTGAACAGCATCGCCGCCCCGCCACTGGCCGCATCGGCAATCGCATTTTCGATCAGCCGGGCATTGGCGGCCGGATCGATGCCGCCGGTCATCTGCAACAGTGCTATGCGCATGGTGGCCAGCGGTCAGGAAGCGCCGAGCAAGGGATCAAGCCCGCCGTCACGATCCAGTGCTGCAAGATCGTCCGATCCGCCAACGTGAAGGCCATCGATGAATATCTGCGGCACGGTGGTACGCCCATTGGCCCGCTCGATCATGGCAGCGCGAAGCTCGCCATTCATGGTGATGTCAATTTCTGTGATCTCGGCGCCCTTGCGTTCCAGCAGCGCCTTGGCCCGATAGCAAAAGGGGCAGGCGAATTTTGTATAGACCTCGACCAGCGCCATCACACTTTCCTTCCGCAGCCATCTTGGTGCATTGCAGCAAAATTGCAACATGGAATAGCACGGCAGCTCTCCCCGACCGGTCAGGCCTCTGCCCCCTCCTCCGCATCGCGCAGCACCCGCGCCCAGCACAGGATCGTCACGCTGTTCGCGCCTGCCTTTTTTAGCAGCCGGACACAGGCATGGCTGGTCGCGCCGCTGGTATAGACATCATCGACCAGCAGCACATCGCGACCCGCAAGTATCGCCGCGCGAGCAGTATTGATGGCAAAGGCGCGCCGCACGATCCGGTCGCGCTCTCGCGGAGAAAAGCCCTTGAGCGGCGGCGTCGCGCGAATGCGGCGGATCATGTCAGGCTCGACGGTCAGTCCCTGCCGGGCCGCGACCTCGCGCGCAATCAGGATCGACTGGTTGAAACCGCGTCGCCACAGCCGCCAGCGATGGAGCGGCACCGGTACCAGCACCGTATCGCTGCCCAGGGTCCTGACATGCCGGTCCATCAGCGTCGCGATCAGCCGGGCAAGGCCGATCCGCCCGCCATGCTTGAGCCGCAGGACGACCTGCCGCGACAGATCGTCATAGATGACCACGGCCTTGAGCCCGTCAAACACCGGCGGACTGGAGAGACAGGGCGCGCACAGTGTCTCATCCGAACGGCCATGTGCAAAGGGCCGCCCGCAGCGCGCGCAACCGGGATCACCGATAAAGCGCAGGCTGGTCCAGCATTGCGCACAGAATTGCAGATCATCGCCAACGATTTCGCCACAGGCGGGGCAGCGCGGCGGGATGGCCAGATCGACAATCGGACGCAACAGGGCAGGAAGCGGCATCGCCTCTTGTCGCGCCGCGCCGGTATCGGCACAAGGCGGGAATGGCCGGATACGGACCCAATGATGGCGCAGACCAGAGCGCCCGCGAACCGTTTGACCGCAAGCGGCGGCGGCGCATTTTCGCCCGTGCCGCGCGCTTTGCCGAAACAGAGGACGCGCCTGGCTTTCTGATCGCGCATATGGCCGGGGAACTGCTGGAACGGCTGAGCTGGGTCCGGCGGGACTTTGGCCGGGTGCTGATCCTTGGCCATGCATCGCCTGCTCTCGATGCAAGACTGGCTGAGATGGGTTGCACCATCATCAGGGCCGCGCCCTGGGGATCAGCCGATACGGGTGCGCACATATGCTGCGATGAGGATTTCCTGCCCTTTGCCGATCACAGCTTCGACCTGGTCATCGCGCTCGGAACGCTGGACAGCGTCAACGACCTGCCCGGCGCGCTGGCGCTGATCCGGCGCATATTGACGCCCGATGGCCTGTTGCTGGCCGGGTTCATCGGTGCCGGATCGCTCCCTCGGCTCAAGGCGGCAATGCTGGCGGCGGACGAGGCGCGCGGTCGCGGCGCAGCAGCGCATATCCATCCGCAAGTCGATGTCCGAGCGGCAGGCGACCTGCTCCAGCGCGCGGGCTTTGCCATGCCGGTCGCCGATGGCGAGACACTGAACGTGCGCTATGCCGGGCTGCCCGGCCTGATCCGCGATCTGCGGGCCATGGGCGGCAGCAACATGCTCAGCGGGCCGCATTTGTCGCTGGGCAAGGCCGGACTCGTCGCTGCGGCGAAACGCTTCGCCCGCGATGCTGATCCGGACGGAAAGATCGGTGAAACTTTTGCGCTTGTCTATCTCAGCGCCTGGGCACCCTCGCCCGACCAGCCCAAACCCGCACGGCGTGGCAGCGCTACGGTCTCGCTCGCCAGCGCGCTTGGCAAGCGAGAGTCCTGACTATTTGTCGAACACCTTGCAGAAGGACTTGGCGCGGATCGGCTGAATCTCGGCAATCTCGCTGCGATCATGCATCAGCACACGGACCAGCGCGATGCCCTTGTCATCGGGCAGTTCGACCGTCTCGATACCCGCCGGAACGCTCTGCCCCGAACGGACCAGCGCAACATCGGCATTCTTTCCGCCGGTATCCCGGTCGCTTTTCGTGAACACTGCATTGGTGACATTGTCGAACACGGTAATCGACCAATAGCGATCCGGAACCGCCTCGGCATGGACCAGAACCGGACCATTGCCGAGATCGAAGGGACAGAGCGAATAGGCGAGATCGGGGCTGGGGCGCACAATGCCGCGCCGTCCCGCATTGGAGAGCGGCGCGTGCAGCATGTGATTGACCCCGGCGAGTTCGGACATGCCGATCCAGGCGCGGTCCATCACCAGAGACGGCGTGAACCACATCGTCCCTAAATAACCGAGCACAACCGCGCCAAGACCGGCGGCGAGCGGAGCGATCCAGCGGCGCATCATGACGGGCACCCCTGCTTTTCAATGCTGGGCAGCGGCACGGTTGCCCGCCCCGCCAGCAATTTCGCCTCGGGATGATAAGCGCGCAGGGTCAGCTCGAATGCCTCGCCCGCCAGCGTCGGTATCCACATATTCTCCGGTGTCACCATATTGTCCGGGCCGACGGAGATCGCCCAGTCATTCTGGCTAGCGGCGTCCAGCATCGCGCTGCTCACCGAATAATATCCGGTACGGTTGGCCATCAGATAGCCGTCCTGGCCATAGGCGGTCATGCTCCACCAGCGCGCCGGAATGGCACCGCCCTTCACCAGATAATGACAGCTGCCATCCAGCGCATCGCCATTCGAATCAACCTTTGCATTGAAATAGGTCGCCTCGCTGTCGGGCAGAGCGAGCAGGCCGTTCACCGCCACTACGGCGCGCGTCTGAAGCCCCGCCTTTGCCGTTCCGACATTTTCGGCCGAGCGCCATGGGCCATTGGCGATGCCGCCGCCCGAAAGCCCGCCCTTTACCTGCATCACGGCCAAGCCGATGCCGGCCGCCAGACCGAGCAGGATCAGCAATCCATATGTGAGAAACCCGCGCATGCGGCCCGCCCCTCCCTGATTATGTTCTTGGGGAGAGGCTAGGCGCGATGCCCGGAATTGGCAAGCGGTGCGATCAGGTTCAGCCCGCCAGCACGGCCTGTGCCGCCGCCAGCCGCGCAATCGGCACGCGATAGGGCGAGGCACTGACATAATCGAGCCCGGTCGCCTCGCAAAAGGCGATGCTCGCCGGATCGCCGCCATGCTCGCCGCAAATGCCCAGCTTGATGCCCTCACGGGTCGCACGGCCCTTTTGTGCGGCAATCTCGATAAGCTGGCCGACGCCTTCGACGTCGAGGCTGACAAAGGGATCACGCGCGAAAATACCCTTGTCGACATATTGGGTCAGAAAGCGCCCGGCATCATCGCGGCTGACGCCCAGCGTGGTCTGCGTCAGATCGTTGGTGCCAAAGCTGAAGAACTCGCCCACCTCGGCAATGCTGTCGGCCATCAGCGCCGCACGCGGCAGCTCGATCATCGTGCCGACAAGATATTCGATGCGGCGGCCCTTTTCGGCGAACACCGCCTCGGCGGCGGTATCGACCACCTTCTTCATCAGCTCCAGTTCGCGCCGCGTCGCGACCAGCGGGATCATCACCTCGGGAATGGGTGCAGCGCCGCTGGCAGCGGCAACGTCGCACGCTGCCTCGAATATCGCGCGCGCCTGCATCTCATAGATTTCGGGATAGGTGACACCCAGCCGGCAGCCGCGATGACCCAGCATCGGGTTGAATTCATGCAACTCCTGCGCGCGCCGCTTCAGCGTTTCGACCGCGACGCCCGCTGCCGCCGCCACCTCGGCAAATTCGCTTTCGCCATGCGGCAGGAATTCGTGCAGCGGCGGATCGAGCAGGCGAATGGTGCAGGGCAACCCGACCATCACCTCGAAAATCCCGGCAAAGTCGGCGCGCTGCTCCGGCAACAGCTTTTCCAGCGCGGCGCGGCGTCCCGCCTCGTTTTCGGCGAGGATCATCTGGCGCACTGCGGTGATCCGGCTCGCCTCGAAGAACATATGCTCGGTACGGCAAAGGCCGATGCCCTCCGCGCCGAAATCGCGCGCGACCCGGCAGTCCTCAGGCGTTTCGGCATTGGTGCGCACGCGCATGCGCCGCACCTTGTCCGCCCATTGCATCAGCGTGCCAAAATCGCCGACCAGTTCCGGCTGAACGGTCGGAACCGCGCCTGCCATCACCTCGCCGGTGGTGCCGTCAATGGTGACGATATCGCCTTCGGCCAGCTGTCGCGCACCGATCTTCAGTGTCCTGGCCTTGGCATCGATGTTGAGCGTTCCCGCCCCCGAAACACAGGGCCGCCCCATGCCGCGCGCCACAACGGCGGCGTGGCTGGTCATGCCGCCCCGCGCCGTCAATATGCCCTTGGCGGCGTGCATGCCGTGAATATCCTCCGGGCTGGTTTCCACCCGGACAAGGATGACGCTTTCGCCCAGTTCGTTGCGCCGCTCTGCGGTATCGGCATCAAACACGATGGAGCCGGATGCCGCGCCCGGCGAAGCGGGCAGCCCGCGCGTCAGCACGTCGCGCGGCGCATCGGGATCAAGCGAGGGGTGGAGCAGCTGGTCGAGCGCCATGGGGTCGACGCGCTTCACCGCCTCTTCCTCGCTGATCGTGCCTGCGCCCGCCATTTCCACCGCTATTTTCAGCGCCGCCTTGGCCGTGCGCTTGCCGCTGCGCGTCTGCAGCATCCACAGCTTGCCGCGCTCCACGGTGAACTCGATATCCTGCATGTCGCGATAATGCGCTTCCAGCGTATCGAACACCCCGGCCAGCTCGCCATAGGTTTCCGGCATCGCCTCTTCCATGCTCAGCGGCTTGGCATTGGCCTCCTCGCGCGCGGCGCGGGTCAGATATTGCGGCGTGCGGATACCTGCGACGACATCCTCGCCCTGCGCGTTGATGAGGAATTCGCCATAATAGACATTTTCCCCGGTGGAGGGGTTGCGGGTAAAGGCGACGCCGGTCGCGCTCGTTTCCCCCATATTGCCGAACACCATGGCCTGGACATTGACGGCGGTGCCCCATTCGCCGGGAATATCGTTCAGGCGGCGATAGACCTTGGCGCGCTCCGACTGCCATGATCCGAACACGGCGGTCACCGCACCCCAGAGCTGGTCATGCACGTCCTGCGGGAACGGCTTGCCCCATTGCTCCTCGACCAGCCCCTTATATTCCTCCACCAGCGCCTGCCAGTGCTTTGCCTCCAGCTCGGTATCGAGGAAGAAGCCATTGTCTTCCTTGACGATTTCAAGCGCCTCCTCAAAGGCGTCATGGTTAAGGCCCAGCACGACATCCGAATACATCTGGATGAAACGGCGATAGCTGTCCCAGGCGAAACGCGGATCGCCGCTGATCTCGGCCAGTCCGGCCACCGTTTCGTCATTCAGGCCAAGGTTCAGCACCGTGTCCATCATCCCCGGCATGGAGACGCGCGCGCCCGAGCGCACCGATACCAGCAGCGGATTCTCCGCCGAGCCAAAAGCCTTGCCGGTAACGCCTTCAATATGGCTCAGCCCCCTGGCAACCTCATCGCGCAGGCTGTCCGGATAGACTTCTCCATCGGCATAATAGCGGGTGCACATGTCGGTGCTGATCGTGAAACCCGGCGGCACCGGCAGGCCGATCGAAGCCATTTCGGCAAGGTTCGCGCCCTTGCCGCCCAGCAGATTCTTGTCCCCGGCATTGCCCTCGGCAATACCGCCGCCGAACCGGAATACATATTGGGTCATGTGCGCCCCTGTCTGGTTGATTGTCGAGGAATCAGCCCTCGATCTTTGAGAAATCGGCCACTTTGTGCACTGCAGCACGGATTCGCGCAAGCAGGGATAGCCGCGCGGCACGCTTGTCCGGATCGGGATCGTTGACCGTCACCGCTTCGAAAAACGCATCAATGGGTGCGCGCAGCGCGGCAAGTGCCGCCATCGCCCCTTCGAAATCCTCCGCCGCAATCGCCGCATCGGCGGCGGGTTCGGCCGTATCGAGCGCGGCGATCAGCGCGGCCTCTGCCGGTTCGAGCGTGTAAGACAACTCGTCATTCCCGCGAAGGCGGGAATCCAGCTGGCCGGGTTGTTCTTCTCCGCTCTGGATCCCCGCCTGCGCGGGGGTGACGGATAGGGGCCACTCCTCCTTCTTCAGGATGTTGGCGGCACGCTTGTATCCGGCGAGCAGATTGGCGCCCTCATCGGTCTCGACAAAGGATTGCAGCGCCTTCACGCGGGCGAGCAGGCGGACAAGGTCATCCTCTCCGCCAAGCGCGAACACCGCATCGATAAGGTCATGGCGGACCCCGGCCTCGCGCTGCTGAACCTTCAGGCGATCGGCGAAGAATTCGAGGACGATATTTTCGATCTGACCGAACTGCGCAAAGAATATTGTGTCACAAAAACTCTCAAGGAATTCTGCTGGCGTCAGCCCGGCAAAAAGCGCTTGTGAGTCATGTGGATAAGGCTTCCCAAGAATTGTCTGCGAGATCCCCTGGCGCGCGCGCGCAAAAAGGTCGGAAGCAAAAAGCGGATCGAAAAATGCGATCCACCGAAGCGCGAACCCAGAAAACGCCAATCGAAGGCTGTTCGTGGATATTAGTGCTAGGATACCAATTGCAGCTCTGCGAAGGGCAAAAGGATCCTTGGAGCCGCTAGGCTTCTCGTTGATTGCAAAAAAACTAAGGACTGTATCCAGCTTGTCCGCCAACGACACCGCCACCGTCACCGGCGCGGTGGGCACTTCATCGCCCTGGCCGACCGGCTTGTAATGATCGCGGATCGCATCGGAGACTTCGCGCGGCAGGCCTTGCTTCGCGGCATAATAGCCGCCCATAAGCCCCTGAAGTTCGGGGAATTCCCCGACCATTTCGGTAACGAGATCGGCCTTGCACAGTCGCGCGGCCTGTTCGGCGAGGTCTGCCAACTCCCCCTCCCGCCTGCGGGAGGGGTTAGGGGTGGGTGAGTCCAATGTTTCCGGCCCACCCCCGGCCCCTCCCGCCAGCGGGAGGGGAGTTTCGCGAATTATGCCTTCCTCGACCAGCCAGCCGGCGAGTTTCGCAACACGGTCAACCTTGTCGGCGACCGTGCCCAGCTTTTCGTGGAAGGTGATGCGCTCCAGCTTTTTCGCATGGTCGGCAAGGCTGGTCTTCTGGTCGAGTTCCCAGAAAAAGCGCGCATCGGAGAGCCGCGCCGCAAGCACCTTGCGGTTGCCCTCGACAATCGCGGTGCCGCCATCCTTTGCATCAATATTGGCGGTGCAGACAAAGGCCGGGGCCAGTTTCCCCTCCCCATCCTCGCACACGAAATATTTCTGGTTCACACGCGCGGTCAGTTGAATGACTTCGGGCGGCACGTCCAGATAGCTCTCGTCAAACCGGCCGAGCAACGGCACCGGCCATTCGGTCAGCCCGGCATTCTCGATCACCAGCCCCTCATCGGCGACCAGCACCAGCCCGGCATTGGCGGCGGCCTGTGCCGCGCCGTCGCGGACAATATCCTCGCGCTCGGCATGATCGACGATGACATGCGCCGAACGCAGCCGTTCGGCATAATCGGCGGCACCGCCAATGGTGATATCGCCCTGGCTGTGAAAACGATGGCCGCGCGTCACATTGCCGCTTGCGATCCCGTCAATCTCGAACGGCACGACCTCGCCGCCCAACAGCGCGATGATGCCCGACAGCGGACGCACCCAGCGCAGGCTCTCGGTCGAAAGGCTTGCCGCGCCCCAGCGCTGCGACTTGGGCCATGGGAAGGCGCGGACAATGGCCGGGATCGCCTCGGCCAGCACTTCGCTCGTCGCCCGGCCCGGCTTTTCGATCACCGCGAACCAGGTATTGCGGCCCTTTACGTCGCGCAGTTCCAGCTGATCGCGGGCAACGCCATTCTTGCGGCAAAAGCCGTCAATCGCGGCATCGGGAGCGCCTTCGGGCGGTCCTTTCGCCTCTTCGCTGACCGCCTGAGTGCCTTGGGGAAGGCCATGCGCGATCAGGGCGAGCCGCCGCGGGGTCGACCAGATTGTCAGGCGCTGAGCCTTCAGCCCGGCCTTGTCGAGCTCGGCCAGGAACAGCCGTTCAAGATCGGCGCGCGCGCCAGCCTGCATGCGCGCGGGAATTTCCTCGCAGCGTAGTTCGAACAGGAAATCGAGAGAGGAGCCAGCCATTATTCCGCCCACCCGTTCTTCGCCATCCATGCCGCGCAACTGCCCTTCGCCAGGTCGCGCACCCGGCCCATATAGGCGGCGCGCTCCTGCACGCTGATGACGCCGCGCGCCTGCAACAGGTTGAAGACATGGCTGGCCTTGACCGCCTGTTCATAGGCCGGGATGGGCAGCTTCTCCGAAAGGCAGTTTTCGCACTCGGCGGTCGCCTTGTTGAACAGGTCGAACAGCGCGTCGGTGTTCGCGATCTCGAAATTCCACTTGCTCATCTGGCGCTCGTTTTCGAGGAACACATCGCCATAGGTGACGCCGCGCCCGTTGAAATCGAGATCATAGACGCTGTCGCGACCCTGGATATACATGGCCAGCCGTTCCAGCCCATAGGTCAGCTCGCCCGCCACCGGCTTGCAGTCAAACCCGCCCATCTGCTGGAAATAGGTGAACTGGGTCACCTCCATGCCGTCGCACCACACTTCCCAGCCAAGTCCCCAGGCGCCCAGTGTCGGCGATTCCCAGTCATCCTCGACAAAGCGGATATCGTGGAGCAGCGGATCGATGCCGATGGCGGTCAGGCTGTCGAGATAAAGCTGCTGGATATTGTCCGGGCTGGGCTTCAGGATCACCTGATACTGGTAATAATGCTGGAGCCGGTTGGGATTTTCGCCATAGCGGCCATCGGTCGGACGGCGGCAGGGCTGCACAAAGGCAGCATTCCACGGATCAGGGCCAAGCGCACGCAATGTCGTCGCGGTATGGAAGGTGCCCGCACCCATTTCCAGATCATAGGGCTGCAGGATCAGGCAGCCCTGATCGCTCCAGAATCTGTGCAGGGTCAGGATCATGTCCTGAAAGGACAGGGGTCCTTCGCGCGGGGCATCAACTTCGGTCAAAATCCGGGCTTTCGCGAGCGTTCAAAAGTGGGCGTCGCTTTGGCGGATGGACGCGCGCGGGTCAAGGCGGCAGTCGCCCCGGCGGGATATTGGCCTATCCCGCCGCCGCAAGCGTGACCGGTGTTCCGTTCAGCACGGCATTGCCCGAAATCGGATCAATCTCCGCCGGATCGGTCAGGTCGTTGATCGAAACCCCCGGCCGCCGCGATGCAACCGACAGGCGTACCCCCTCCCCGCCATGGCCAAAGCCGTGCGGAATAGAAATGACACCGGGCATCACATCCTCGCTGATCTCTGCCGGCAATTCGACAGTGCCGACACGGCTGGCGACGCGCACCGTCATGCCATCGCCAATACCCCGGCGCGCCGCATCATCCGGATGGATCATCGCTGTGCAGCGTTCCGGCCCCTTGATGAGGCGCGGCGAATTGTGCAGCCAGCTGTTGTTGTTGCGTACATGCCGCCGCCCGATCAGCCGCAGCGTATCGGGCGCTTCGCTGGTCAGCGTCTCATGGAAACCCTGCAGCCCCTCCATGCACAGTTGCGGGGCGCAGTGAATGCGCTGGTCCGGAGTCTTCAGCCGTTCGGGCAGGCGCGGCTGGTGCGGCCCGAAATCCTTGCCGTTATCGAGCGCCTCCAGCTCCTCCAGCGTGACATCATAGGGCGAGCGCTCCAGCATGGCGGCGAGCGAGACGCGCGGCGGCACGATATTGGGCGCGCTTTCGCCCCTTGCCTGCATCAGGGCGCGGGCCAGCTCCGCAACGATTTCCCAGTCGGGCTTGGTTCCCGGCTCCGGTTCCAGCGTGGGCAGCGAATAATCGGCATAGTTGCGGATCGCGATCGGACCCAGCAGCATGGGATAGTGATCCTTTTCCAGCGGTCCGCACGGCGGCAGGATATAATGCGCATGGCGGCTGGTCTCGGTCACATAGATATCGATGCTGACCATCAGGTCGAGCAGGGGCAGCGCATCGCCAAATGCGCCGGGCGTCGACAGCGCCGGATTGCCGCCGACCACGAACAGCGCCCGCACCTGTCCCTCGCCCGGCGTTGCAATCTCCTCGGCAAGGTGCGCCGCCGGAAATTCGCTGATAACCTCCGGATGCCCGCCAATGCGGGACGTGAAGCGGCCATAGGTGCCCGGCCCCGATGTCTCGACCAGATCAACCGGCGGCGCGGAAAACATCGCCCCGCCCTCTCTGTCCAGATTTCCGGTAGCGATATTGAGCAGCTGGATCAGCCAGAGGTTAAGCGTCCCGCCCTGCTGAACCGATACGCCCAGCCGGCCATAAACGATGGCGGGCTGGTCAGCACCTAGCTCCCCGGCAATCTGGCGGATAACATCCTCACCAATGCCGCAATGGCGCGACAGGCTGGCCATGTCGAAGGACCGGATCAACTGCCATGCCGCGTCCCAGCCGTCATCCAGCATTGCCGCAAGCCGCCCCGGCTTCACCTGCCCTGCCTCGTCCAGCGCCAGCAGCAGCGCCAGGAACAGCGCGGTATCGGTGCCGGGCCGGATGAAATGATGCGCATCGGCAATTTTCGCGGTCTCGGTCCGGCGCGGATCGATCACCACCAGCTTGCCGCCGCGATCCTGCAATTCGCGGATACGCTTTTTCACATCGGGACAGGTCCATACGCTGCCATTGGAAGCGAGCGGATTGCCGCCGACGATCAGCATATAGCCGGTGCGATCAATATCGGGGATCGGGAACAGGCCATTATGCCCGTACATCCACATCTGGATCAGCTGGTGCGGAATCTGGTCGAGCGTCGACGCCGAATAATAAGCCTTGAGGCCCAGCGCCTTCCGCAGCGTCGAAAGCTGCATGCTGACACCATAATTATGCGCCATCGGATTGCCGACATAGACCGCCGGGGTTGCCCCTTCAGACTGCAGCGACGCCATTCGCGCCGCGATCTCTCCATAGGCCTGTTCCCAGCCGATTTCCCGCCAGCCCCTTTCGGTGCGCTTCAGCGGCTTGCGCAGCCGGTCCGGATCGTCCTGCAGATCGGCCAGCGCGGTCGCCTTGGGACAGATATGGCCCCGGCTCAGCACATGATCGGGATTGCCCCGGATGGACAGGACCCTGCGTCCCTCCACCTCGACCAATATGCCGCAATTCGCCTCGCACAAATGGCATGTACGCGCATGAACACTGGCCAAGGCGGCTCTCCTCTCTGCAATCCGATTTGATGCCGACGCTATCAGAGCGGCAATCGCTTGGCCAGCGAGCAGAAACGTCCTTTTCTGTCATTGGAATCTAACATTATGTCATGTTTACTTGACATACTGCATGCCTCTACCTATGTGTCATGCACACCTTACATATTGTAAGGCTGAAAAGACATAACCAGCAAAGGAGCATCATCATGAAATGCTGTTATTCAAGGGACAACGATGCATCGATTATCTGGATCAGCGGACTGGTGTCGCTGTTCATCCTGATGAGCCAGGCAATTCGCTAGGGAGGATGGCATGACCCTTCGTTCCCTTTCCTCCACGACCAAGATGGACCTGATGTTCGGGTTTCTGGCCATTGTCGGGGGCATCGCCATTGCCAGAGGGCCGCAGCCAGTGCTGCATTGGGCGCTGGTCACCGGGCTGGCTATCGCCGCACTGACGATATTGTTTTCCATCGCTGCGGCGCTTGCCGCCAAGATCGACCGGCGCTGTTCCGACGACTACGGATTTCAGCTGATGGCCAATGCAGCGGTGGTCGGTGTCGTCGCGACATTGTTCATCAGCCTGATCTGGGACATGGATTTCGTCGCTGCGCTTGGCATTGCCCCGCCTGATGGCCGGGCATTGAACGGTGTGCTGCTGCTCAGCTGGGCATCGGGCTATGCTATTTACCGCTTCCGGGGGCTGAACCGATGAAGAACCGCCTCAAGGTCCTGCGCGCCGAGCGCGACTGGAGCCAAGCGGAGCTTGGCAGTCGCCTGGGCGTTTCCCGCCAGGCAGTGAACGCCATCGAAACCGGCAAATACGACCCCTCCTTGCCGCTCGCCTTCCGCATCGCACGGCTGTTCGGCATGGCGATCGAAGAAATTTTCGACGATATGGATGCAGGCAGCTGACGGGTTTGACGAACAGCGCCCGCCACTGCCATAGGGTGCCTCAAATCCCGAGCGGATCACTGGAGACATGAATGCGCCTATCGAAAAAGCTGATCCTTGCCATGCTGCCGCTTGCCCTTGCTCCGCTGGGCGGCGCGACCGCATTCGCCGCGCAGGATACGGAAACGGCCGAAACACCGGCAACCGCGCCAAAAGCGGTGGTGACGGACATTGACCCGGCGCTGTGGGTGCTGCGCGATGCGGACACCACCATCTATCTGTTCGGCACGGTTCACATTCTTCGCCCCGGCCTCAGCTGGTTCGACGATGGGATCAGGACAGCGTTCGATTCCGCCGATGAGATCGTGCAGGAAATCGTCGAGCCGGACCATGCCACCATGCAGCAGCTCATCGCCGCCAAGGCCGTCGATCCGGAGGGCCGGAACCTGCGCGAACAGCTGGGCGATGAGGAGCGTGCAGCCTATGAAAAGGCGCTCGCCGGTATCGGATTGCCTCAGGCGATGTTCGACAAGTTCGAGCCATGGTTTGCCGCCGTTACCCTCACCTCGCTGCCGCTGCTGGCCAAGGGCTATGACCTGGACAGCGGCGCCGAAAAAGTGCTGACCATCGCAGCGAAGCAGGCGAACAAGCCGGTATCGGGCCTGGAAACGCCCGAACAGCAGATTGAAATCTTCGATTCAATGCCGCGCGAAGACCAGCTGGCCTATCTGAATGTCGTCGTCGCGGGGCTGGATTCGCTGGAACAGGAAATCGACATGATGGTCGACAGCTGGGCCAGCGCCGACACCAAGACGCTGGGCCATCTGATGAACGGCAGTTTCGAGGACACGCCCGATCTGGCCGAAACGCTGCTCACCAATCGCAACATAGCCTGGACCGACTGGATCGAGCAGCGCATGGCGCAGCCGGGAACCGTGTTCATCGGGGTGGGCGCGGGCCATCTGGCCGGACCGCACAGCGTCCAGGCACAGCTGGCAAAACGCGGCTATGTGGTAGGCCAGATTGTCTATTGAGCGCAGGGTGCACTGTATTAGTGTGCGCTGACATGCGCAAATTCTGCATCCTTCTTGTCTGCCTGCTGCTCGCCGGATGCGGCGACTGGCCGTTCGGCAAGGACGATTGGGACGGCCCTGACAGCGGCAATCCGGCAATTTGGCATGTCACTGCAGAGGGATCACCTGACGGCAGATCGGGCGAGGCATGGCTGTTCGGATCGATCCATGCGCTGCCCCGCACCCTCGAATGGCAGGGCGGCAGGCTGCCCGATGTGATGCAAGCCAGCGACCGTCTGGTCCTTGAGATTACCGGGCTGGAAGACCGGGCCGCGATCGCGGCGACCTTCCGGAAAATGGGTTCCAGCCCCAACCAGCCCGATCTTGCCGAACGCATCGAACCGGCGCTGCATGCCGAAGCCGCGCGATTGCAGGAGCGCGGGAAACTCTCCGACGACCGCTTTGCCACCATGGAAAGCTGGGCCGCGGCGCTGACCTTTGCATCCATAGCAAGCTCGGGACTGTCGATCAGTTCCGACAGCGGGGTGGAACGAACCCTGACCGACGCATTTGAGCGGATGGAAAAACCGGTTCAGGCGCTGGAGACCGCCGAACTGCAATTTTCCTATTTCGACCGCTTGCCCGAAAGCGCCCAGCGGCAGATGCTGGCCTCTGTCATTGGCGAGGCGGACAATGCCAGGCAGGGCTATCGCGATCTGGTCACGGCATGGCTGACCGGTGATGTCGGCAAGCTCGGCAAGGCTACACGGGGCAGCATGCTGGCCAGCAAGGACCTGCGCGAGGCTGTGCTGGTGGCACGCAACCGTGACTGGGCGGGCAAGATCGATGCGATGATCGTGCGCGGCGAGCGCCCCCTTGTCGCGGTAGGCGCAGCGCATCTGGCAGGAAGCGGAAGCGTCCAGTCACTGCTGGAGGAGCGCGGCTATCGGGTCGAGCGTATCCAGTAGCGCCGGACTGCAGCATCCCGGCGCTTGCAATTGCCGCAAAGCGCGCCTATAGCGCCGCCTCTTCGTCATGGTCATCCCTGGAGGCGTGGCGAAGGAAATTGAACATCCACGTTCCAGTTTTGGAGACCGACTATGAGCGATACGCTTACCCTGTCGGCCATGCAGCGTGATCGGGCAGGCAAGGGAGCCTCCCGCGCACTCCGCCGCGAAGGCCGTATTCCCGCCGTCATCTATGGCGACAACAAAGACCCCCAGGCTATCCATATCGGAGAGCGCGAGCTGGTAAGACTGCTCGGCACGGGTCATTTCATGAATTCACTGGTGGATATCGAGATTGACGGACAGACCGTCAGCTCGCTTCCCAAGGACGTTGCGCTGCACCCGGTGAGCGACCGTCCGCTGCATGTCGACTTCCTCCGCCTCGGCAAGGGCGCGAAGGTTGAGGTCGCGGTGCCGGTAGTCTTCGTCAACGAAGAACAGTCGCCCGGCCTGAAGCGCGGCGGCGTGCTCAACGTCGTGCGTCACGAGCTGGACCTGATCTGCGAAGCGGCCCGTATTCCCGACGAAATCCGCATCGACGTCACCGGCCTCGAAGTCGGCGATTCGATCCATATTTCGGCAGTTTCCCTGCCCGAAGGCAGCGAATCGGCGATTACCGATCGTGACTTCACCATTGCCACCGTCGTTGCACCGTCGGCACTCAAGCGTTCGGATGCAGAGGCAGCCGCTGGCGATGATTCCGGTGACGAAGAGGACAAGGGCGAGGATTGATCCTCGGCTGACGGTCATTCCGGCGCTTGCCGGAATCGGCCACTTAAAATCGCTGCAAGGCCATATACAGAACGCCGGGTTTGATTCGTTCAAATCCGGCGTTTTGCACTATGGGGCACGGCACCTTATAGAAGGAGTCCCGGCGCCAGAGCGCGTTCCGGTCCGGTTTCGGGAGGACAATGACGGTGCAAATCTGGGCGGGCCTTGGCAATCCCGGCGCTGACTATGCGCTGCACCGGCACAATGTCGGCTTCATGGCGCTCGACACCATCGCCGAAATGCACGATTTCCCCGGCTGGCGCACCCGGTTCCAGGGCTGGGCCTGTGAGGGTCGGCTCGGCCATGAGAAGCTGTTGCTGCTGAAACCGGCCACGTTCATGAACAAGTCGGGCCAGGCAATTGGCGAAGCCATGCGCTTTTACAAGCTGTCGCCCGAAGACGTGACGGTTTTTCATGATGAGCTTGATCTTGCCCCCTTCAAGGTGAAGGCCAAGCGCGGCGGAGGCACCGCCGGGCATAATGGCCTTCGCTCCACCGAACAGCATATCGGCCCCGATTTCCGCCGTGTCCGCATCGGCATCGGCCATCCCGGCAACAAGGCGCGGGTCAACGGTCATGTGCTGGGCAATTATGCCAAGGCCGAAATGGACGAGCTTGCCGACATGCTTGGCGCTATTGCCGCAGAGGCGGGATGGCTGGCGCGGGACGATGACGCCCGCTTCATGAGCGACATTGCGCTGCGGATGCAGCAGAAGGACTGAAACAATGACGCCGCCGAAACGCTATCTTGAGGTGACCGAAGCTGCCGGACGCGATTTCATGATGCGCGGCATTTCCGGGCCGGTTGTCATGCTCAACCTGCTCCGGTTCCGCGAAATCGCCGACTATTCGGCCTTTCCCGAGCTGAAACCAGCCTCACCGGTCTCGGGCAGGGAAGCGTTCGACGCCTATATTGCCCACACCCGCCCCTTTCTGGAGGATAGCGGCGGCATGATTCGCTTTCTGGGTGATGGTGCAGGCTGGCTGATCGGCCCTGATGATGAAAAATGGGATTTTGCCATGCTGATCGAGCAGGGAAGCGTTGAATCCTTCATCGCCTGGAACTCCAACCCCGACTATCTGAGGGGGATCGGGCATCGCACCGCAGCCATTGAGGACTCGCGCCTGCTGCCATTGGTGGAACAGCAGCTGGACTGACCGGCCGGAACCGGACGACACCACGTCCGGCTCCATATTTCCGGGCTATTTCACCAGCATCCAGATTGCCATCGCCACCATCATCACATTTTCGGTCAGCGACACGAAACCAAGCGGCACATTGCCGCTGCCGCCGACACAGGCACATTTCAGCTCCCGCTTGTCGACATAGACCGCCTTGAAAACGGATACAGCGCCAATGGTTCCAATGAACAGCGCCACCGGGATCGCCAGCCAAGGCAGCACGCCTGCGACCATCAACACCCCCGCCAGCGCCTCTGCAAATGGATAGATGGTACCATAGGGCACCCATTTGCGCGCCAGCAGGTCGTAATTCAGGAACATGGTCGAGAATGTCTCGACATCCTGAAGTTTCAGGATCGCCAGGACGCACATGGAGAGCGCGATGAACCATTCGCCCGCGCGAACGGTCAGCGGATCGCCAAAGGCCGCATAACTCGCCGCAACCGCCATCAGCGCCGTCATCGCGAAAATCGCGATCACCGGGCGATAGCTCGTTTCCCCCGGCTTGCGTACCGGCTTGCCGAAAAAACGCCGCAGATCATCATAGCCGCCAACCCGGTCGCCGCCGATAAAGGTCTGCGGCGTTGTCGCTACCTCGTGCTTTTGCTTGAAAGCATCGGTTTCCTCGCGCGAGGTCAGCCAGTGATCCTCCACCTGATAGCCTTGCGACTTCAGCAGATGCAGCGATTTCAGGCCATAGGGGCAGATATGCGAGGGCATCACCATGCGGTGCAGCTCAGCTTTGCGCGTATCGGACATCGCTATTGTCTCCGTCATTATCTGGTTCAGCGGCGCGCACGCTCGAACAGCGCGACGATCTCGTCGATCTTGGCCTGCTGTTCGGCTGCATCGCCCGATTGCATGGCATCAGCGACGCAGCTGGCCGCATGATCCTTGAGCAGCTGGATTTCCGCACGCGCCAGCGCCGCCTTCACCGCCTGGATCTGGGTCAGCACATCGATGCAATAGCGCTCCTCCGCCAGCATGTTGGCAATGCCGCGCATCTGTCCGGCAATACGGCTGAAACGGTTTATCGTTGCGGATGCGTGCTTCATGTCTTGCTCCAAAATACCCTATAGGGGTATATAGGGCGATCTGCTCCTGTTTCAACCGCGGCTTTATGGCTGCCAATCGCACTGCACCTGAAAATGTGATATTTCAGGGTCCAGGACAGGATGGAGAATGGACATGGACAGGATCAACCGTCGCCAGCTGATCGGCGGCACCGCCATATTGGGCGCGGGCACGGCCGCCGGGACCGCGCTGATGGCACAGGGCGACAGCGCGCCCGACCTTTCCGGCAAGTCCGTCCTCATTACCGGTTGCTCGTCCGGCTTTGGACGTGCGGGCGCGCTTCACTATGCCCGGCTGGGCGCGCGCGTCATCGCCTCCATGCGCAACCTGCCGCGCGAGGAAGCCGATACGCTGATGGCAGAAGCGCGGGCGGAAAAGCTGGACCTGCATGTCGTCGAAATCGACGTCCTGTCCGACGATCAGGTCGCTGCCGGGGTGGCCGAGGCCGAACGGATTGCGGGCGGTGCCATCGATATTCTGGTGAACAATGCCGGGATCGGCATTACCGGCCCGATAGAATTGCAGGACATGGCAGCGACACAGCTGATGTTCGACACCAATGTGTTCGGCTATCACCGCATGGCGCGCGCCGTGCTGCCGGGCATGCGGGCGCGCAAATCGGGCCTGATTTTCGCCATCTCCTCTCAGCTCGGCCGGGTCATGGTGCCAAGCGCGGGCCACTATTCTCCGACCAAGTTCGCGGTCGAGGCGATGTTCGAGCAAATGGCCTATGAGCTGGTGCCGCACGGCGTGGATGTGACAATCATCGAGCCGGGCGGCTATCCGACAAAGGTCTGGGTCAATCGCAATGTCTATACAGCAGAGCTGCGTGACCGGCTGCCCGAAACGCTCAAGCAGGGATATCCCGCACTGGTTGCGCAGATGGGTAAGGAAGACGGATCGGGCCGCAGCACCGATCCGCTGGACGTGCCGCGCGCCATCGCCGAAATCATCGCCCTGCCCCCGGGAAAGCGCCCGCTGCGCCGCGCGGTCTATCCAGGCTTCATCCCGCAGGAACCGATCAACCAGGTGTCCGCAAAGGTACAGCAGGAATGGCTGGGCCGTTCGCCCTTCGGTCCCTGGATAAAGGATGTGCACGACAGCTAGGGTCTGCGGGGTCCGGACCTGTCAGACCAGATGACATTCCCGGCTTCGCCCACGTTCAGGTGTTTTCATCGCGCATGAAAATGCTCTATGGACCGCGCCTTACCGGTTGCGCCGGGCATTCTGCCCCGGCCCGCCATGCAAGATATGACAGGATCACCATAAAATGGGTTTCAAATGCGGTATTGTCGGCCTGCCCAATGTCGGCAAGTCCACGCTGTTCAACGCGCTGACCGAAACACAGGCGGCGCAGGCGGCCAATTATCCGTTCTGCACCATCGAACCCAATGTCGGACAGGTCGCAGTACCCGATCCGCGCCTGCACGCCGTTGCCGGCATCGCGGGCAGCGCGAAAGTGATCGAAACCCAGCTGGGCTTTGTCGATATTGCCGGGCTGGTCCGCGGTGCCAGCAAGGGCGAAGGCCTTGGCAACCAGTTCCTCGGCAATATTCGCGAGGTGGACGCCATCGTCCATGTCCTGCGCTGTTTCGAGAATGACGACATCCAGCATGTCGACAACCGCGTCGATCCGATATCGGATGCCGAAACGGTCGAGACCGAATTGATGCTCGCCGATCTTGAAAGCCTTGAAAAGCGCGTCCCCAACCTCACCAAGCGGGGCCAGACCGGCGACAAGGAGGCAAAAATTGCCGCCAGCGCGCTGGCCAAGGCGCTCGACCTGCTGCGCGAGGGCAAGCCTGCGCGGCTGGCCGAACCGGCGGATGAGGAAGAGGCACGCCATCTTGCCCAGGCACAGCTGCTGACCTCCAAGCCGGTGCTCTATGTGTGCAATGTCGATGAGGAAAGCGCCGCATCGGGCAATGCGTTCAGCGAACAGGTTTTCGCCAAGGCCAAGGCCGATGGCGCGCAGGCGGTGATCGTGTCAGCGGCGATCGAGGCCGATCTGGTCGGCATGGCGATGGACGAACGGATGGAATTCCTCACCGATCTGGGCCTTGCCGAAACCGGCCTGGCACGGATCATTCGCGCCGGATATGACCTGCTCCACCTCATCACCTTCTTCACCTGCGGGCCCAAGGAAGCACGGGCGTGGACAGTCGAGAAGGGATCAAAGGCCCCGCAGGCAGCAGGCGTGATCCACAGCGATTTCGAGCGCGGCTTCATCCGCGCGGAAACCATCGCCTATGACGATTATGTCGCGTGCAATGGCGAAAGCGGCGCGCGCGAGGCGGGCAAGCTGCGCCAGGAGGGCAAGGACTATGTCGTCCATGACGGCGACGTGATGCTGTTCAAGTTCAACGTCTGACATTGATATCGATCAAGGTGTCGCCCTGCACACTGATCCAGAAGAACCGGCATGAGCAGCGCAACCGCACAAGGCAAGCCCGTCACGCCCTTTGACCGTATCGGTGGCCGCGAGCCGATTCTGGAGATGGTCAACCGCTTCTATGACCTGATGGACGCGGACCCGCGCTTTGCCGAATTGCGCGCAATGCATGCCGCCGATCTGGCACCGATGCGCGAATCGCTTGGCGATTTTCTGGTGGCGTGGACGGGTGGCCCGCGTGACTGGTTCGAAGAACGGCCAGGTGCCTGCATCATGTCTGCGCATCGCGCCCTGCCGGGCATTGACATGAAAACCGCGACCCAATGGATCATGGCGATGAAGCAGGCTGCTGAAGAAACCTTGCCCGATGATCGCGAGCTGACCGACAGCATGATTTCGGCAATGGCGAATATGAGCAAGGCAATGGCGCAAAATGCCGGACATGCCGGATCGGAACAGAATCGCGAGCATTAGGGATACCGGAAGCCGATCCGTCTCGCCTTTGCAGCATTTCGGCGATATGGATTGCGTCATGATCTCACGCAGACACGTCATTGCCGGGGCAGCTGCCATCGGCTTTTCCGCCCCCGCCATTGTTCGCGCGCAAAGCTGGTTTTCGGACAACCCCTTTGGCCTCGGCATCGCAGCAGGCGACCCGGCACCCGATGGTTTTGTCATCTGGACAAAACTGTCCACCGATCCGCTGGCGCGCCATGGCGGAATGCCCTTGTCGGCGCTGCCGGTCGGCTGGGAAGTCGCGGAGGATGAAGGTTTTCGCACCGTCGTTGCCAGCGGCGAGGAACTGGCCCGTCCCGAACTTGGCCATTCGGTGCATGTCGAACTGACCGGACTGAAGCCGGGGCGCGCCTATTTCTACCGCTTCACCGTCGGCGGAGACCGCAGCCTGCGCGGCATGGCCAAAACCCTGCCCCCCATGGGATCAAGCCCCGATTCGCTGCGCTTCGGCATTTGCGGCTGCCAGAATTACGAGGACGGCTATTATGGCGCGTTCCGCAACCTGGCGCGCGAGGATCTGGCCTTTGTCTATCACTATGGTGACTTCATCTATGAATATCACCAGAACTACGAATTTGACGCATCGCGCCTGCCGACCGATCCGGTGCGCAATCATGCCTTTCAGAATCTCTATGACCTGACCGATTATCGCCGCGCCTATGGCCAGTACCTCACCGATATGGACCTGCAGGCAGCACGCGGCATGCACACCTGGATTTCGACATTTGACGATCACGAGATCCACAATAACTGGGTCTCGCTGATCGATCAGGACCCGGTGCCGCCGGAAATATTTGCCCTGCGCAAACAGGCGGCGATGCAGGCCTGGTATGAGCATATGCCGGTGCGCAAGGCGCTGTTGCCGGTCAACGGCATGGTCGCCGCCAACCGCCTGCTGAACTATGGCGATCTGGTCGCGATGCATGTGCTCGACACCCGCCAGCATCGCAGCGACCAGCCGTGCAATGACGGCTTCCGTCCGGCCTGTGCGGGCGTTGACGACAATGCGGCACAGGTGCTGGGCGCGGCGCAGGAAAAATGGCTCGACACCAATCTTGGCCGGGGCAAGGCACAGTGGAACTGCATCGCCCAGCAGATCATGGTCATGGCGCTGGACCGGCGGACACGCGGTGAGCCCGAGAAAATCCTCAACCTGGACAGCTGGGCGGCCTATAGTGCGCCGCGCGACCGCCTGCTTTCCCGCCTGGAGCCGCTCGCCAATGCGGTTATCCTGACCGGAGACGAGCATCAGAATTTTGCTGGACGCCCGCATTATCGCGACAGGCCGGCCGCCGTCGAGTTCGTCACGACATCGATCAGCAGCGGTGGCGACGGATCGGATCTGCGCCCCGGCAGCGACAAGCTGCTGGCCGGCAATGGAGAGCTGGAGTTCGTCAACGACCTGCGCGGCTATAGCGTCGCGACGGTTGACCGGCAGAGCTGGCGCAACGACTTCATGGTCATGGACCGGGTGAGCGTGCCGGGCGGTGAAGCGCGCCGCCGCGCCAGCGCCACCGTGCCCCATGGCGAGATTGCCTTCACCCTCTCCTGACCCGGCAATCGGCATCGCATTTGGCGCTTGCCAAATTTGCGTTTCAAAGCGAAACGGGCGCCATGATCCATTATGAAGACTTGGAAGTGGGTGCAAAGCACCGGTACGGCAATTATCACGTCACCCGGGAGGATGTGCTCGATTTCGCCTCCAAATACGATCCCCAGCCCTTTCACCTGGACGATGAGGCGGCAGCAAAGACCCATTTCGGGCGCTTGGCGGCTAGCGGATGGCATACCGGCGCGATGATGATGGCGATGAATGTCAAGAGCTGGCAGGATCGCCCGCTGGCCAGCCTTGGCTCGCCCGGCATTGACGAACTGCGCTGGCTGAAACCTGTTTATCCCGGCGACACCCTGCGCTGTGAAGGCGAGCTGCTCGAAAAGCGCCGTTCGCGCTCGCGGCCCGATATGGGCATCACCAAGAACCGCACCATCGTCTATAACCAGCATGACGAGCCGGTCATGTCGGTGATCGCCAACGGCCTGATCAAGGTTCGCAATCCCGACGCGCCTTTCGACTGAATTAGAGTATTTTCAAGTCAGATGGATACATCTGACGACTCGGAAAATACGGTAAAACAAGAGCATAGAGCGCAGGTTTTGATTCAATCAAAACCGAACGCGCTCTAAGGCGGCGTGGACAAATTCTGCATGAGCCGAGGTGGTCGGATGCGGGATGAATGGCGCGGAAATCTGCGCAATGCGGGGCATGTCCCCCGGATAAGCAGATTGACAAAGCCAGTCGCCCGCATCCGGCCATTCAAAGGACTTGGCCAAAAAGGGCCTGGGCATCGTCGCTCTCTCGTTAAATAGCACCACTATTCGCCTCATTCGCTTCTTGCCCAGACCCTTTTTGGCTCAAGCCTCGACCATGCGGAATTTGTCCACGCCGCCTAGGCCGTCATTCCGCCTCGGCCAGCACGCGGCCACGTTCGGTAAGCCCGTAGAGCGGCACCGGCGGGAAATCCTCCACCACCCGTCGCGAAACCAGATCATCGCCGATCAGCTGCTTGAGTGTCAGCGACAGCGCGCGCGGCGTTGCCGGGGCAAGCCGTTCCTCCAGCTCTGAAAAGCGGCGGGCCGCAGGTGCAAGCTCCACCATCAGCGGCCATGACCAGCGCGGCAGATGCTGGGGCGGCATGTCAATCCGCGCACAGGCCTGCTGCATTGTGGCGGCGGCCATGGCCAGCGTCCTGCCCTGTTCGGTCAGCAGATATTCGGGCCGCAACGGATGGCCATGGCCGGGATTGCGCATCACCCAGCCATTTTCGATCATCTGGGCAAGCGTCCGCGTCAGGGTGCTGCGCATAACCCCCAGCCGCCGCACCAGCTCGGCAAAGCGCGCACCGTCACGCGCGGCAATTTCCGCAAGCACCGGCAAGGCCCAGCGGCTGCCGCCAAGTTCACGGGCAATGGCTCGATCAATCATCGCGCCAGCCTAGCGCTTGACTGAAAATGTATCTACTATAAAAATGCTACATATTGGCAATCCAGCGAGTCGCCCCGGCGCGACAGCGCTGCACGAACGGGAGGCAGAACATGGCAATGGGTTATGATGGCGGGCTCACCTGCTCCATAGGCGTCAGCAATCTGGATGCATCAATTGCCTGGTATCAGGATATTCTGGGCTTTGAATTGCTGTACAAGGTGGATGACCTCGCCTGGTGCGAGCTGGCAAGTTCGGTTGCGCGGGTCAATGTCGGGCTGAGCCAGGTCGAGGATGCGGGCGGCAAGGGCGGCGCGACGCTGACCTTTGGCGTCACCGATATTGACGCCGCCAAGGCGGAACTCGACGCCCGTTCCGTGCGTCAGGATGGCCCGATACGCGACATTCCCGGCATGGTCCGCCTGCTGACCTTTTATGATCCGGATGACAATGCGCTGATGCTCTATCAGGATCTATCCGAGGCCGGATAGAAAAGGACTCAGAAACGGGCGACCATGGTCACGCCCGCGCCCTTGGTGTCGCCCCATGGGAAGATGCGGACATTCTCATCCTTTTTGGAGGTGATGAGAAAGCCGGCAGCCTCGCCAATCGCCGCGCCGACCAGGACATCGGACACATGGTGGCGCTTTGCCTCGACCCGGCTGAGCCCGACAAAGGCGGCAACCAGCTGGGCAGGAATCCCTACCTCCCAGCCATAGCGATTGTGCAGCGAGGCGGCTGCGGCGAACGACACCGAAGTGTGGCCGGACGGAAAGCTCTTGTCGTCGCTGCCATCGGGGCGCAGCCGGGGAAAAGTTTCCTTCATGCCAGTCGTCACCAGACTGGCCGCGAGCACGCTGCCCCCGCCCTGCAACGCCCCGTCCCAGTCATCCTGAACCGCCGGAATGCCAATGGCCGCCGCGACCAGCGCAGTGCGGGCCACCGATCCGGCATCATCCCAGCCCTTTTCGCTGGCCTGTGCGGCGGAAAGCGTGGCGCTGGCGCATATGGCCAGCCATAACATGGCAATTTTCCGTATCATGGCGATCCCGTCCTGTCCTGCGGCGTTTCCGCGTGGCAAGTGTCGGATTGTCTGCGCCGCGATGCAAGAATTATCGAGAAGGGACACAATATTACGTAGCGTCAGACGATCCTGCATCGCCCGAAATGTGCGGCTATCGCTATCGCGAACCATTTGCAAAGATAATTGCGGATTGGCGTCGCTGGGCGGTTGCCTTGCCCGGCTGAGGGGCGTATCGGCCATCATGTCACCGGTGGGGAGAGTCCCCTTCGTCCAACCCGCTTCGAGCAGGAGAATACAGGCATGGCACGGAAGAAGATCGCGCTGATCGGCGCAGGCATGATTGGCGGCACGCTGGCGCATCTCGCGGCCAAGAAGGAATTGGGCGACATCGTCCTGTTCGACATTGCCGAGGGCATGCCACAGGGCAAGGCGCTGGACCTCAGCCAGTGCGGCCCGGTCGAAGGGTTTGACGCCGCCATCAGCGGCACCAATGACTATGCCGATATTGCCGGTGCCGATGTGGTCATCGTGACCGCTGGCGTGCCCCGCAAGCCGGGCATGAGCCGCGACGACCTGCTGGGCATCAACCTCAAGGTCATGAAATCGGTCGGCGAAGGTATCAAGGCGCATGCGCCGGGCGCATTTGTCATCTGCATCACCAACCCGCTCGACGCGATGGTCTGGGCCCTGCGCGAATTTTCCGGCCTGCCGCACAATATGGTGGTCGGCATGGCCGGTGTGCTGGACAGCGCCCGCTTCGCCACCTTCCTCGCCTGGGAATTCGGCGTTTCGGTGAAGGATGTGAACGCATTCGTGCTGGGCGGACATGGCGACACCATGGTCCCCGTCACCAGCTACACCACCATTTCGGGCATTCCGGTCGATGATCTGGTCAAAATGGGCAAATCATCGAGCGAAAAGATGGACGCCATTGTTCAGCGCACCCGCTCGGGCGGCGGCGAAATCGTCGGCCTGCTCAAGACCGGTTCTGCCTATTACGCACCGGCCACCAGCGCCATCGCCATGGCAGAAGCCTATCTGGGCGACCAGAAGCGCATCCTGCCCTGCGCCGCGCATGTCGCGGGCAAATACGGGCTTGATGGCCTGTATGTCGGCGTCCCCGCCGTTATCGGCGCAGGCGGCATCGAGGATGTGATCGAGATCGCGCTGTCGGACGAGGAAGCGGCGAACCTCAAGGTCTCGACCGATGCGGTCGAGGAACTGCTCGAAGCCTGCAAGGGACTGGACCCGAGCCTGGCGTGATCGCCGTCCGGTCTCCGGACCGGGCAACCGCCACGAAACGGAGCAAGGCTATTCGGTAATGCATATCCGGGCAGCTTCCGCCTTGGCCCTGATGGTCGCAACGCTTGCCAGCCCCGCGCTGGCGAGCGTCGATGGCCTGTGGGTCAATCCGGAGGGCAAGCCGACCCTGCTGCGCGCACAGGATGACGATACCATCCTGCTGAAACCGGGCACACGCTCGCTGGCCGAGATTATTCGCGGTTTCCAGCAATTGTGCGTGACCACCAATTTCGACAAGCTGGCGACGAATATAGCGCTGTTCGACAATGACTGGGGCTTTTCCTACATCCCCGTCCAGCTTGAGACAAAGAGCGGAGAAGTCGATCTGGGCGGCTGGCAAGCAGATGACGCAGCACTGCTGATGGCGAAGGACGTGTTCTTCTCGCCCAATCCGCAATGCACGCTGACCGTGGAGACGGCAGAGCGCTATCCCGCCTATGAATTGCTCGATGCGATGCGCAATGCCCTGGGCGATCCCGATGACTACAAGACGATCCGCCTTCCCAATGGCGAGGTGAATCCTGATTTCCGGCCGATATGGACGATTGCAGAGGATGATGAACTCGGTCCGACGCGGATCATCCCGCGCAGCCTTTCCAACGGCAAGGGCGGCTATCGCATCCATATCACGCTGATGCAGTTTCGCAGCGAGGTGAAGCCGTGATCGCGCTCGCACTGTCACTCGCCCTTGTCGCAGGGCAAGACGATGCACCGACGGCGGACGGCAATGCCGAATACCCCGCGCGCGCTGTGCTGGAGGCATTTGCGACCGCCTGTTCGGGCGCGGAAAATCTGGCGGTTGCTAAGGCCTCGGTCGAAGCTGCCGGCTGGACCATGGTGCCACCCGATTCCGACAGCCCGATCACCCGGCTGGTGGCGTTCGGCAAGGCGGAATTCGAGCGGCAAGCGGCCGAGGATGGCGACGAGCTGGAGAGCGAGTTGCTCGATGGCGGCGAATACCGGACAGAGGTCGCCGGGCGCACGCTCTATGTCGCGATCTCCGGCGCGCGCTATGACACGGTGATCGGCCATGGCTGCCGTGTCTATGATTTCGAGGCGACCGCACCGATTGAGGCTGAAACCCTGACCGACTGGGCGGTTCGCGCGCCCAGCAATTCACAGACCCTCGATGGCGGACTTGTAAAGCATGTATGGAACCCCGGTCTCAAGCCGGGCCATATGGGCATGGAAGTCAGCTTTGTTCCGCAGGACTGGCCGCTTCGCGACCAGTTCCCCCTATCCGGCCTGGTCATACAGGCAGACACAGTGGAGTTTCTGGATTTATGAGTATTCTTGTCGACAAAAACACCAAGGTCATCACCCAGGGCATGACCGGCAATACCGGCACTTTCCACACCGAGCAGGCGCTGGCCTATGGCACGAAAATGGTTGCGGGCGTGACCCCCGGAAAGGGCGGCACGACGCATATCGGCCTGCCCAATTACGATACCGTTGCAGAGGCACGGCATGCCACCGGCGCGACCGCCACCGTCATCTATGTTCCGCCGCCATTTGCCGCGGACTCGATCCTGGAGGCGATCGACGCCGAAATGGAGCTGATCGTGACCATCACCGAGGGTATTCCGGTGCTCGACATGGTCCGCGTGAAGCGGGCGCTGCAAGGCTCCAAATCGCGGCTGATCGGCCCCAATTGCCCCGGCGTCCTGACGCCCGAAGAATGCAAGATCGGCATCATGCCGGGCAGCATCTTCAAAAAGGGCAGCGTCGGCGTCGTCTCCCGCTCCGGCACGCTGACCTATGAAGCGGTGCACCAGACCACGGCGGTCGGCCTTGGCCAGACGACAGCTGTCGGCATTGGCGGCGACCCCGTGAACGGCACCAATTTCATCGACGTGCTGGAGCTGTTCCTGGCCGATGACGATACCAAGTCGATCATCATGATCGGTGAAATCGGCGGCAGCGCAGAGGAAGAAGCCGCCCAGTTCCTGAAGGATGAGGCGCGCAAGGGCCGCAGCAAGCCGACCGTCGGCTTCATCGCCGGGCGCACTGCCCCTCCGGGCCGTCGCATGGGCCATGCCGGTGCGATCGTTTCCGGCGGCCAGGGCGGCGCAGAAGACAAGATCGCGGCGATGGAATCGGCGGGCATCCGCGTTTCGCCCAGCCCGTCGGAACTTGGCACGACCCTTGCTGAGCTGCTGCAAAGCGCATGACGTCATGTGTCCCTGCTCCGGCAGGGACACCGACAGCTGAAGGCAATACCCATGAACTATGAAACCGGATCATTCGAAAACAGCGCAGAGCCACAGCCAGGACCAAGCTGGCAGCGCAAGAACTGGCCGATTGCCGACAGCGACGACCTGACCGCTGCGCTCGATCCGACCCGGATGATGGCGGAGATTCGCGAAGTCTCCGCCGCCAGGGGCAAGCCGCTCAGCCATGACGAGGTTGCCAGCGAGGCTGGCAAGTCGATCCGGGCGATGATGCTGATCCGCACCTATCGCGTGCGCGGGCATCTTGCCGCCGATCTCGATCCGCTGGGCCTTGCCCAGCATGATCTGCCCGCCGATCTGCAGCCCGCCTATCACGGCTTTTCGGACGATATGCTGGACGATCCGGTCTATCTGGGCGGCACCATGGGCTTTGAGACCGCAACCATCCGCGAGCTCATCGAAACGCTGCGCGCCAATTATTGCGGCAAGGTCGGCCTGGAATATATGCACATCTCCGATATCGAGGAGCGGCGCTTTTTCCAGGAACGCATGGAAGGCAGCGACAAGGGCATCGAATTCACCGAAATGGGTAAGAAGGCAATTCTCGCCAAGGTGATCCAGGCCGAGGAATATGAGAGCTTCCTGGGCCGCAAATATGTCGGCACCAAGCGTTTCGGCCTTGATGGCGGCGAATCCATGATCCCCGCGCTGGAGGCGGTCATCAAGCATGGCGGCGCGATGGGCGTGCGTGAGATCGTCTATGGCATGCCGCATCGCGGGCGGCTGAATGTGCTCGCCAATGTGATGGCCAAGCCCTATCGCGTGATCTTTCACGAATTTCAGGGCGGCAGCGCCAATCCCGACGATGTCGGCGGATCGGGCGATGTGAAATACCATCTCGGCACATCCACCGACCGCGAGTTTGACGGGGTGAAGGTGCATATGTCGCTGACCCCCAACCCTTCGCATCTCGAAGCGGTGGACCCGGTGGTGCTGGGCAAGGTGCGCGCACAGCAGGTGATCCGCGATGACCTGGCCGAGCATAATGAAGTTCTGCCGGTGCTGCTGCATGGCGATGCCGCCTTTGCCGGACAGGGCATTGTTTGGGAGTGTCTCGGCTTTTCGGGCATTCGCGGCTATAATACCGGCGGCTGCATCCACTTCATCGTCAACAACCAGATCGGCTTTACCACCAGCCCGCAATTCGCGCGCTCCTCGCCCTATCCGTCGGACGTGGCCAAGGGTGTCCAGGCGCCGATCCTGCACGTCAATGGCGACGACCCGGAAGCGGTGACCTTTGCCTGCAAGCTGGCCATCGAATTCCGCCAGCGCTTCGGGCGCGACATCGTGATCGACATGTGGTGCTATCGCCGCTTCGGCCATAATGAAGGCGACGAGCCGAGCTTTACCCAGCCGCTCATGTACGCACAGATCCGCAAGCACCCGAAGGTCAGCAAGGTCTATGGCCAGAAGCTGATGGACGAGGGCGTGGTGACGCAGGAGTGGATCGACCAGAGCACAAAAGAATTCATCGACCTGCTCGAAGACGAGTTCGAGGCAGGCAAGAGCTACAAGGCCAACAAGGTTGACTGGTTCGCCGGCCGCTGGTCGGGACTGCACATGCCCGCCGATCCGGAATCGGCGCGCCGCAATGTCGAGACCGGCATCGACAAGAAGCTGATGGAAAGCATCGGGCGGACCCTTACCACCATTCCGGATGACCTGAACGTCCACAAGACGCTGCGCCGGGTGATCGATGCCAAGCGCCAGATGTTCGAGACCGGCGAGAATTTCGACTGGGCGACCGGCGAGGCGCTGGCCTTTGGCTCGCTGGCGAGCGAAGGCTATGGCGTTCGCCTTTCCGGCCAGGATTCCGGGCGCGGCACCTTCAGCCAGCGACATGCGGTGTGGATCGATCAGGACAGCGGCGATCGCTATGTCCCGCTCGAACAGCTGCCCCATGGCAAGTTCGAGGTGCTGGACAGCCCATTGTCCGAATTCGGCGTGCTCGGCTTTGAATATGGCTATGCGCTGGCCGATCCCAAATCGCTTGTTCTGTGGGAGGGCCAGTTCGGCGATTTCGCCAATGGTGCGCAGGTGATGATCGACCAGTTCATCGCCAGCGGCGAAGCGAAATGGCTGCGCGCCAACGGCCTCGTCATGCTGTTGCCCCATGGCTATGAGGGCCAGGGCCCCGAACACAGCTCGGCGCGTCTCGAACGCTATCTGCAGCTGTGCGCGGGAGACAATATCCAGGTCTGCAACATCACCACCCCGGCCAATTACTTCCATGTGCTGCGGCGGCAGATGCACCGCAATTTCCGCAAGCCGCTGATCATCATGACGCCCAAATCGCTGCTGCGGCACAAGATGGCGGTCTCTCCGACCGGCGACTTTGTCGGCAACAGCCATTTCATGCGCATCCTGTCCGACACCAATGCCCCGGCCGACAAGGATACCAAAAGGCTGGTGCTGTGCTCTGGAAAGGTCGCCTTTGACCTTATCGAGGCGCGCGATGCAGCGGGCGACAAGAACACCCAGATCGTTCGCATCGAACAGCTCTATCCCTTCCCCGGCGAACCGCTGGTCGTGCGGCTGAAACGCATGGTCAATCTGGAGGAGGTCGTCTGGGCGCAGGAAGAGCCAAAGAATAACGGCAGCTGGTTCTTTGTCGAACCGCTGATCGAACAATGCCTGAGCGAGGCTGGCGTTGGCCCGGCCCGTGCCCGCTATGCCGGGCGCGACGCATCGGCTTCGCCTGCGACCGGCCTTGCCAAGCGCCATGCCGCCGAACAGGGCGCGCTGGTTGCCGACGCGCTGGGCCATAATGTGCGGACCGAAATCAGGCGACAGCGCAAGAAATAGCGACCGGCACAAATTCCGGTCACTGCAACGATACTCCGCCACGGCGGAACAGCAGCATCGAACAAGGACAGTGAGTCAATGAGCATCGAAGTCAAAGTCCCGGTACTGGGAGAATCGATCACCGAGGCAACGGTCGGCGAATGGCTGAAACAGCCGGGCGAGGCCGTGGCACAGGACGAGCCGGTCGCCAGCCTGGAAACCGACAAGGTCGCCATCGAAGTACCGGCGCCCAGCGCGGGCGTGATGGGCGAGCAGCTGGTTGCCGAGGGTGATACCGTCAGTGTCGGCGCGCTGATCGCCACTATCGAGGCGGGATCGGGCAAGCCTGCCGCAAAAGCCGCCCCCGCCCCTGTCACCAGCGAGGCCAAGGCTGAGGCTCCGGCCGCATCGGGCGAGCCGGTCACCCTGTCCCCGGCGGTGCGCCGGCTGGTGCTGGAACATGGGCTGGACCCCAGCGGCATCAAGGGATCGGGCAAGGATGGCCGCCTGACCAAGGAAGACGTGCTGGCCGCCGCCGCCGAAGCGAAAAGCGCCCCGGCACCCTCTGCCCCCGCGGCGTCAGCCGCACCCGCCGCATCCGCATCGGGCGCACCGGGCCGCGAAATCGAGCGCGTGCGGATGACCCGTATCCGCCAGACCATCGCCAAGCGCCTGAAATCCGCGCAGGACACGGCAGCGATGCTGACTACCTTCAACGATGTCGACATGACGGCGGTGATGGAAACGCGCGCGAAGTACAAGGACCTGTTCGAGAAGAAGCACGGCGTGCGCCTCGGCTTTATGGGCTTTTTCGCCAAGGCAGCCTGTCTGGCGCTCAAGGATGTGCCGTCGGTCAATGCCCAGATTGAGGGCGATGAGATCGTCTACCACAATTATGCCGATATCTCGGTCGCGGTCAGCGCGCCCAACGGCCTGGTCGTACCCGTCATCCGCAACGCCGAAAGCATGAGCTTTGCCGATATCGAAAACGCGATTGGCGATTTCGGCAAGCGTGCCAAGGACGGCACGCTGAAGATGGAAGAGATGATGGGTGGCACCTTCACCATCTCCAATGGCGGGGTGTTCGGTTCGCTGATGTCGACCCCGATCATCAACCCGCCGCAGAGCGCCGTTCTGGGCCTGCATCGCATCGACCAGCGCCCGGTGGTAATGCCCAATGGCGAGATCAAGGCGCGCCCGATGATGTATCTGGCGCTCAGCTATGACCATCGCCTGATTGACGGACGCGAAGCGGTCACCTTCCTGGTGCGCATCAAGGAAGCGATCGAGGACCCGGCCCGGCTGCTGATTGATCTTTGATCCGCGCCGCCATCGGAACACGACAAGGAAATATAATGGCTGAATATGATTATGACGTCCTGGTGATCGGTGCCGGACCGGGCGGCTATGTCGCCGCGATCCGCGCTGCCCAGCTGGGCCTGAAGACCGCCTGCGCGGAAAGCCGCGAAACGCTGGGCGGCACCTGCCTCAATGTCGGCTGCATCCCGTCCAAGGCGATGCTCCATGCTTCGGAATATTTCGAGGCGGCAGCGGGCGGCGCCATGGAGAAAATGGGTATCAAGGTGACGCCCAAGCTGGACCTTGCGGCCATGCATGCGCAGCGCACCGACGCCGTGACCGGACTGACCGGCGGCATCGAATATCTGTTCAAGAAGAACAAGGTCAGCTGGCTGAAGGGCCATGCCGCATTTGAAGACGCGCATAGCGTAAAGATCGGCGATCAGCGCGTCACCGCGAAGAACATCGTCATCGCTACCGGATCATCGGTAACACCCCTGCCCGGCGTCGAGATCGACCAGAAGGTCGTCGTCGATTCAACCGGCGCACTGGAGCTGCCCAAGGTGCCCAGGCATCTGGTGGTCATTGGCGGCGGCGTCATCGGCCTGGAACTGGGCAGCGTCTGGCGCCGCCTGGGCGCGAAGGTCACCTGTGTCGAGTTTCTGGACCAGATCCTGCCGGGATTTGACGGCGATGTCCGCAAGGAAGCGAACAAGATCTTCAAGAAGCAGGGCTTTGAGTTCCGCCTGTCGACCAAGGTCACTGGCGTTGCCGTCAAGGGCGGCAAGGCGACATTGACGCTGGAGCCAGCCAAGGGCGGCGATGCCGAAACGCTGGAAGCAGACTGCGTGCTGGTTTCTATCGGCCGCAAGCCCAATACGGATGGGCTGGCGCTGGACAAGGCGGGGCTGGCGACAAACCAGCGCGGCCAGATCGAGATCGACCATGATTTCCGCACCGCCGTTGACGGCATCTGGGCGATTGGCGATGTCGTCCCCGGCCCGATGCTGGCGCACAAGGCCGAGGATGAGGGCATTGCCGTTGCCGAGAATATCGCGGGGCAGACCGGCATAGTGAACCATGATGTGATCCCCAGCGTGGTCTATACCTGGCCCGAAATTGCCGGGGTCGGCCTTACCGAGGAAGCCGCGAAGGAACGCGGCGAGATAAAGACCGGCAAGTTTCCGATGCTGGGCAACAGCCGCGCCAAGACCAATCACGAACCCGACGGCTTTGTGAAGGTGATTGCCGATGCCAGGACCGACCGGGTGCTGGGCGTATGGTGCATCGCGTCGGTCGCCGGAACGATGATAGCACAGGCGGCGCAGGCAATGGAATTCGGCGCAACCAGCGAGGATATCGCCTATACCTGCCACGCGCACCCGACGCACAGCGAGGCGATAAAGGAAGCGGCGATGGCGGTGACGGGCAAGCCGATCCACATCTGATGCTGTCATAAACACAGCGGGCTGTTTCATCCCCTTTCATTCCCCGCCGATCCGCATAGGATGGCGGACAAAGCAAAGGGGGAGAGGAATGATGCTGGATTCGGCGCGCGCGGAGCTGGGCGCGATTGAAACGGTCAATGCTGTGGCATCGGGCGCGCTGTCCGCGATCGAGGCCTGCGAAGCCGCCATTGCCCGGATCGAGGCACTGGATGGCCCTATCAATGCCGTGGTTGTGCGCGATTTCGATCGCGCGCGTGAAGCCGCTCGCGAAGCCGATACCCGAATAGCGAAAGGCAAGCGCGCACCGCTGCTCGGCCTGCCGATGACCGTCAAGGAAAGCTTTGACATTGCCGGGCTGCCCAGCAGCTGGGGCCTGAGCCACGCCGCGAATTTCATTCCAGAGAAGGATTCCGCCGTTGTCTCGCGGCTGAAGGCGGCGGGCGCGGTGATCCTGGGCAAGACCAATATTCCGCCCCAGCTTGCCGATCTGCAAGCCGACAACCCGGTCTATGGCCGCACCGTCAATCCGCATGATGCCGAACGGACGCCCGGCGGATCATCGGGCGGCGCGGCGGCGGCGCTGTCGGCGGGCATGGTCGCCGCCGAATATGGCAGCGACATTGGCGGTTCGATCCGCACACCCGCGCATTTCTGTGGCGTCTGGGGGCACAAGCCGACCTTCACGGTCGTATCGCCGGAAGGGCATGTCTATCCCGGCACCGATGGCGCGCGCCCGGCCATGGCGGTGGTGGGGCCATTGGCGCGCAATGCCGACGACCTCGACCTGTTGCTGACCGTGACGCTGGACCGGCCATTGCCGCGCAATCCAAAGCCGCTGGCGGACACCCGCTTTCTCTATGCCGCCGATCATCCGCTGATCCCGACGGCCAGCGGCGTGCGGCAAGTGCATGAAATGGCTGTGGCGGCCATTGAAAAGGCCGGAGGCACGGTCATTCGCGCCCATCCGCTGCTCGACGAGATATTCGCCTATCATGCCGACTATATGCGCATGCTGGGCATAGCCATGGCAATGGGCGCACCCGGCCCCGATGGCAGGCAGGCGACCGCCGCAGACTGGTTCGCCCTGTGCGACCAGCAGGCACGCTGCCAGCGCACATGGCGCGCGCTGTTCGGCGAGGTCGATTTCGTGCTTGCTCCGGTCATCAGCACCACCGCGCATGGCCATTATGGCAGCATGCCGCTGACCGAGCGCAGCATCACCATTGATGGTACCGACCATCCCTATGGCAATGTCTTCACATGGGCGGGCTTTGCGACCTTCCCCGGCCTGCCCTCGACCAGCACGCCGCTGGGCATGGACGGACATCTGCCGGTCGGAATCCAGGTGATCGGCCCCGATCATGCCGATCATGACTGCATCGCCATGGCCAGCCAGATCGTGAAAGCGCTGGATATCTGAGCACAACTCGTCAATAGCGCGCGCATGTCCCTGCTGCCCGGCCCATCGCTGATCGAAATCGGACCGATTCTGGGCACGCTCGACCTGTTCGGCACGGCTGTTTTCGCGGCAACCGGGGCGCTGGCCGCCGCGCGCAAGGGCCAGACCCTTGTCACCTTTGCCTTTTTCGCCCTTATCACCGGAGTCGGCGGCGGCACGGTGCGAGACCTGCTGATCGACGCGCCGGTATTCTGGGTTCATGGCCCGGAACCGATTTTCGTCGTGTTCGGTGTCGTGCTGGCGATCTGGATGACGCCGGAGCGCTGGTGGCACGGATCGACGCTCGACTGGCTCGATGCTGCCGGGCTGGCCGCCTATGGCGTGTTCGGCGCGGCAAAGGCACTGGAATATGGCGTGGAGCCGCTGCCCGCCGCGATCATGGGGATCATCACCGCCTGTGTCGGCGGCATCATTCGTGATGTGCTGGCAGGCGTGCCGTCGATCATCCTGCGCCCCGAACTCTATGTCACCGCCGCCGCGCTGGCCGCCGGACTGTTCGTTGCCCTGCGCATGGCGGACGTTGCCAATCCTGTTGCCGCCTTTGCCGCCGCTCTGGCCGGATTTGCCCTGCGCGGCGCGGCCATTTACTGGAATATCGGCCTGCCAACCTATCGTGGCCGCAAATCAGGGGGTGAGGATGCGCCGGATTAGAGCCAGATGACATTATATCGACCCACCGTGATTGCCGCTGGCTGTTTTTCGGCAAGGAGCATCGCGCAGATCGGGCTGGTTGCCCGGACAAGCGATGCGACGCTGTCCGAAGGACTGCCAGCGGCAACCGCATGGCGGCGGGCCGATTTTGGCCGATCGCTGCGTTGCTCGTCGGTCACTATGCGCGGCATGGCTCCCTTCTCGCGCCTTGCGCTCAGCCAAAATCGGCTCCGTCCCGGAGGGTCGATATAATGTCATCTGGCTCTAAGCTGATGCGCTATCATGTCTGGCTGGGCTGGCTGGTCGGCATTCCGCTGCTGCTGTGGACGGCAAGCGGCCTGTTCATGGTGGCGCAGCCTATCGAGGCGGTGCGCGGCGAGCATCTGAAAAACCCGCCCGTTCCCATTGCCGACTTTGCGCCGGTCGCGCCGTCGCTGGAGGGGCGTCCCGCGCTGGCCATCACCCTGGTGCAGCAACCGCGCGGACCGGTCTGGCTCATCGACTATGCCGATGGCGGAAAGCGCCGGGCCGATGCCCGTACCGGAAAGCTGCTCGCGCCGCTGGGCGCGCGCGAAGCCGACAGCATCGCCCGCGCCAGCTTTGCCGGGAGCGCACCGCTGCAAAGCATGAAGCGGTTTTCCGCCGATGCCGCTCCGCTGGACCTCAGGCGCGATCGGCCAAGCTGGCAGGCGCATTTCGCCGATGGCACCAATGTCTATGTTGATGGCGATACCGGGGCGGTACTCGCCACGCGCAGCACATTCTGGCGCGCCTTTGATTTCATGTGGGGGCTGCACATCATGGACCTGCAGACGCGCGAGGACACCAGCCATCCGCTGCTCATCGGTTTTGCCGCGCTGGCGCTGCTGTCCATCCTGCTGGGGATCGTGCTGTTGCCCCTGCGGCGCGGCAAGAGGAAAATCCGCGCCGACAGGGGATAGCGAGCGCCCCTTTGCAGGGGTCAGCGCCCGATCTGGATATAGTCGATCTGTCCGTTGGTGACGCCGCACAGGAAATCGTCACTGCCCTGGTCATGGGACACCAGCCCCTCGACCCGCCAGCCTGCGCCGTCACGGGAAACGGTGGTGATCCGGTCAACCCGTGCATTGCCGCCAGCGCTCTGCTCAGCCGCATAGGAACATTGATCGGCGGCGGCGTTCAGTTCGCTGCCCTCATATCGCGGACGATAATCGTCACGCGGCTCCGGGCGGTCATAACGGTCATCACGATAGCGCTTGTTGCGATTGCTGTTGCTAGCCGCGCTGGCAATCGCTGCTATGCCGCCCAGGATCAGCACCCCGGCGAGCACATCGCCGCCGTCAATGCCGCGATGGTGCCGACGATAGCGGCGATAGCCGTCATGGGCCGTATCGGCATCCGGCGACCATGCGAGATCGCCGACCGCATGGGCCGGCTGCGCCTTGGCAGGCAATATAGGCGCGGCCAGCGAAGGGCTGATACCGCCCGCCACCATTGCCGCGCATCCCAGAGCGCCCGCAAAAGCCTTTATCCTGAACATTGCATTCTCCCTACCGCGTGGCCGGAGCGACTCGACGCTGCCATGGCCACCTCATTGCAAAAAAGTAGACGGTCCAGCCTGTCGCCAGGCTGAACCGTCCCGCGTCCCGATGGACGATGCGTCACTTACCGGTAATTGCCGAGACCGCTGAGCTTCACATCATACACCTGGCCACGATCCACCTTGCAGCTGAATTTGCCGCTATCGGCATATCCGCCACGCCAGTTCCGATTGTTGCGATAACGATAGTCGTTATAGCGGTCGCCATAGCCGCGACCTTCCACGACCAGCTTGCCCTTGATCTTGAACCCGTAACGGGTCCGGTCGATCTTGGTCACCTCGGTGACATGGGCGCGTCCGCCATAGCGGCTGGCATCGCGCGTCGCCGCATTGATGCACTGGTTCACGGCGCCGCGCGCATAGCCGCGCCCGCCATAATTATAATAGTCGCCGCGATAATCACCGCGATAGTCGCCACGGCTGCCCCGGCGATCATAGTCATAGCCGCGATCCTTGCCGGACGAGGCAGCGATGGCCGCGATGCCGCCGATGATGAGCGCGCCCGCGATCACCTCGCCCGCACTGATGCCATCATCGCCGTCATTCTTTGCCATGGCGGGAGTTGCGGAAACGGCCATCGCAGCAGCGGCAGCGGTTCCGACGAAAGCTTTTCCAAAAGTCTTCATGTCCACTAGTCCTTCCTTACTGCCCAGAACCATTTCCCGAGCTTGTGAGGAGGGTATAGCGATTCGCCGCTGACAGGGTTCTGAACCCTGATGTCAGCGATTGTTAATATTGAAGTGCGATTTTATGAACGCGGCAAGGATGACTAGCCCGTCACGGCCATGCCGAAACTTGCCGGCAGGGCAGCACGCGGCGATTCTGCAAAGATGCTGGGACGCAACCAGCTGCTGATATTGCGCAGCAGCGCCGGTTCCCCCTGCACCACCAGATCGCCCTGGCTGATAGCATCGCGATAGGACCGGTCCCCCATCCACAGATCGTGCATCGTCCGGACGGTGCAAAAGAAATAGACGTCCACATCCTTGCCGGGATCGGTGATGCACAGATCGACATTGCTGTTCTGGACGAGCAGCCACCAGTCCTGCTGCTGCTTTAGGTCGCGAAACTTGAACTGGATGATATTGCTGTCACCCACCAGCTTCGACGGATCGATGCTGCGTTCAAGATAGAGCATCAGCAATTCGACATCGAGATCGGCATCCACCACATTATGCCGGGCATATTGCAGCCCCCAATTGCCCAGTGCCTGCAATACGGGAACCAGATCGGTGCAGGCCTCGGTCGGCCAATATTCATGGGACCGCTGGCCCGATGCCCTGCGGCGGGCGACAAGCCCCTGTTCTTCCAGTGATTTAAGGCGGCTGGTCAGCAATGCGGGCGAGATATCGCCAAGTCCGCGCTGCATTTCATTGAAACGCCGCGCGCCCATGACAAGTTCGCGAACGATCAGGAATGTCCATTTTTCGCCCAGTATTTCCGTCGCCTTGGCGATTGGACAGAATTGGCCATATTGCATCATCGCCCTCCCGGATGGCTGCCGGACGATAGTCTCATTAAATGAAGCGCATTACTACAGTTTCTGTAGCGGTTTTCTTCACTTCCTGAACTGACAGGATCGCAAAAAATCCGCCATTGGCTCCTCATCGCCGGACGGACCGGCACCAACATTGAAGGAGACTTATCATGCCACTCGTTACCATCGACGTTATCAAGGACGTTTTCACCCCCGAGCAGAAGCAGGACATCATCCGCAAGGTCACCGACACCATGGTCGGAATCGAAGGCGAAGCACTGCGCGCCGTGACCTGGGTCCGCATTGTCGAGGTTGAGCAGGGCGACTGGGGCATTGGTGGCCAGACGCTTACCGCCGCCGATGTACAGGCCATGGCGCGGCAGCCTGTCGCGGCCTGACCTGCATAGGAACAGCGCAAACAAAAAGGGCCTCCCGCAAGGGAGGCCCTTTTTCGTTATGGCGCTGCGATGCGATCAGGCTTCGGCGAAGCTGTCTTCATCGACCATCACCGGGCCGGAATCCTGGCCCTTGGCATCGGCATCGCGATCCACCAGCTCGATGACGCCCATTGCGGCAGCATCCGAAGCGCGATAGCCCGCCTTGATGACGCGGGTATAGCCGCCCTGGCGATCCGCATAGCGGGCAGCCAGAACGTCGAACAGCTTGACCAGCTGTGCATCGTCCATAAGCCGCGACATGGCGAGTCGGCGATTGGAAAGACCGCCCTTCTTGGCCAGCGTAATCAGCTTTTCGACATAGGGACGCAGCTCGCGCGCCTTGGGCAGGGTGGTGGTGATCTGCTCATGCTTGATGAGCGATGCCGCCATGTTGCGCAGCATCGCGATGCGATGTGCGCTGGTCCGCTGCAGCTTGCGCTTGCCAATCTTGTGACGCATGATTTCTACTCCGTTCGTAAGGGGGCCGTATCAGGTACCCCGGTCCAGGCGATGCCTTCAAAGGGCCACCGCCATTGCCCTTTTTGGAATCCGTCGTTCCCGCGAAGGCGGGAACCCATATTCTGACCCTTTGCCCAGACTGGAACCCAGGGCCATGGACCCCCGCCTTCGCGGGGATGACGAAATTGTCAGCCGAGCAGCTCCTGTTCGAGCTTCTTGGCCATTTCCTCGATATTTTCCGGCGGCCAGCCGGGAATATCCATGCCGAGACGCAGGCCCATGCTGGAGAGCACTTCCTTGATCTCGTTGAGCGACTTGCGGCCGAAATTCGGCGTGCGCAGCATTTCCGCCTCGGTCTTGAGGACCAGATCGCCAATATAGATGATATTGTCGTTCTTCAGGCAGTTTGCCGAACGCACCGACAGTTCCAGCTCGTCCACCTTCTTGAGCAGATAGCGGTTGATCTGGTTGGCATCGCTCTCTTCCTGGCTTGCCGCAGCAGCCTGGCCGGGTGCCGCAGAGGCCAGTGCTTCCTCGAAATGCACGAACAGCTGCAACTGGTCCTGAAGGATGCGCGCCGCATAGGCGATCGCATCTTCGGGGGTCACGGTGCCGTCGGTCTCGATGGTCAGGCCCAGCTTGTCATAGTCCAGTTCCTGGCCAACGCGGGTGTTTTCCACCTTGTAGCTGACCTGGCGGATCGGCGAATAAAGCGAGTCGACCGGGATCAGGCCGATCGGCGCATCCGCAGGACGGTTGGCGACGGCGGGGACATAGCCCTTGCCGGTGTCGCAGGTCAGCTCCATGTTGAGCGTCGCGCCCTCGTCCAGATGGCAGATCACCAGATCCTTGTTCATCACCTCGATATCGCCCGAAACCGCGATATCGCCCGCCTTGACTTCAGCCGGACCGGTGGCGGAAAGCTGCAGCCGCTTGGGGCCTTCGCCTTCCATCTTAAGCGCGATCTGCTTCACGTTGAGAACGATATCGGTCACATCCTCCCGCACGCCCGCGAGCGAGGAGAATTCGTGCAACACATTCTCGATCTTGATCGAGGTGATCGCCGCGCCCTGCAGCGAGGACAGCAGCACGCGCCGCAGCGCGTTGCCGAGCGTCAGGCCAAAGCCACGCTCCAGCGGTTCAGCAACAAAAGTCGCCTTGCGCTTGGGATCGCCGCCGGCCTTGATGTCGAGGCTGTTCGGCTTCTTCAATTCCTGCCAGTTCTTGATATTGACAGTCATGGACTTCCCCTAAGGTTCTTGGCGGGATTGGAGCGATGAATTGGCGCCTTTCGCTCCGCACCGGCCGGATGCATAATCTTGCGGTCCCGGCAATTGACCGCACAGGATCGGAATAATCGCGTTCCGATCAGACGCGGCGACGCTTGGACGGACGAACCCCGTTATGCGGGATCGGCGTCACATCGCGGATCGACGTGATGGTGAAACCCACTGCCTGCAGCGCACGCAGAGCTGATTCACGGCCCGATCCGGGGCCCTTCACTTCGACCTCCAGGGTGCGGACACCATGCTCGGCCGCCTTGCGACCGGCATCTTCCGCGGCAACCTGTGCGGCATAGGGCGTCGACTTGCGGCTGCCCTTGAAGCCCATCATGCCGGCCGAGGACCAGCTGATCGCATTGCCCTGGGCATCGGTGATCGTCACCATGGTGTTGTTGAAGCTGGCATTCACATGGGCGATGCCAGCCGAAATATTCTTGCGCTCACGCTTTTTGAGCCGTTGCGGTTCGCGTGCCATAATATGGTCTATCCCTCTAGAATTTGAAGGGGGGATGCTTTCGCTCCGTTTGAGGCCCGGACCAGTTCCGGGCTGCGGCGGAGAAAAAGTCGAAAACAGTCCCCCGGACTGTTTTCGTTACTTCTTCTTGCCGGCGATCGGCTTGGCCTTGCCCTTGCGGGTGCGCGCATTGGTATGCGTGCGCTGGCCACGAACCGGCAGACCTTTGCGATGACGCAGGCCGCGATAGCAGGCCAGATCCATCAGGCGCTTGATGTTCATCGCTGTCTGGCGGCGAAGATCGCCCTCAACGGTGTGATCGGCGTCAATCGTCTCGCGAATCTGCAGCACTTCTGCGTCCGTCAGATCCTGAACGCGACGGCTGTGATCGATGCCCAGCTTGTCGGCGATTTCAAGGGCCTTGGTACGGCCAATTCCGTGAATATAGGTCAGCGCAATGATAACGCGCTTGTTGGTGGGGATATTCACCCCGGCAATACGTGCCACTTAGTCTGTCTCCTGCTCCACAGGGCTGCGGCAATGGCCGACAAAGCCCCATCTCAACGCTTCATACACAAAAAGGGCAAAGCACCCGCCACCGCAAATCCTGCGAAGCTGGTGTTTGCCATTCAGTGAAATGAGCGTTGCGCTTAGTCCGAGTCGGCAGATGTGTCAAGGCGAACCCGTGCCGACACGGGCACAGTTCATTGGACGGACCATCATAGCAGCATTTTCCCGATTGCGCAGCAGGCAGAATCAGGCGCATATCCTGTTGGGTGAGGCAATGCGCATTCGCATGCCTCCGGGGGGCCTGCCATGTCCGCATCAATTGTCGATCCCGCTAAAACACCCTTGGTCATTGCCGGACAGACTGTTCCGCCCGGCACCGCGATGACGCTGGACATTCCGGTCAGCGCCATGGCAACCGGCCTGCCCGCCAACCTGTCGGTACGCGCATTGCACGGAGCCAAGCCCGGCCCGCGCATCTTTGTTTCCGCAGCGATTCACGGTGATGAGATCATCGGCGCGCCGATAATCCAGCGGCTTCTCGAAAAGCTCGATCCGGCGAACCTCGCCGGGGCCGTATTGCTGGTGCCCACCGTCAATATCTTCGGCTTCATGACACACAGCCGCTATCTGCCCGACCGGCGCGATCTCAACCGTTCCTTCCCCGGCGGCACCAAGGGATCACTGGCCGGGCAGCTCGCCAACCGCTTCCTCAAGGAAGTCATTGGCCCCTGCTCGCTGGGCATCGATATCCATTCGGCTGCGGTCCATCGCTACAACCTGCCGCAGATCCGCATCGCACCTGATCAGCCGCATCTCAGCGAACTTGCACTGCTGTTCGGTGCTCCGGTGGTGATCGAATCGCCACTGCGTCCCGGATCGCTGCGCGACGTCGCCCGCAAGGATGGCGTCGACATGCTGCTCATGGAAACCGGCGAGGCGCTGCGCTTCGACAATCTGTCGATCCGTTGCGGGGTGAACGGCGTGCTCAACGTGATGGCGCATCTGGAGATGATCGCACCGCATCCCAATCCGCCCGAATTCGTGACACCGGCGCGTTCGCGCCGCTCGCTATGGCTTCGCGCACCGCGCGGCGGCATCAGCCGCCGGGTTCGCAAATCCGGAGACCTGGTGAACAAGGGCGACGTGATCGCTGTCGTCACCGATATATTCGGCAATGAAGGAATGGAAATCCGCTCCCCCATTGAGGGGCTGATCATCGGCCATGCCACCCTTCCCGTCGTCAACCAGGGCGATGCGATGTTCCACATTGCCGAGCTGTTCCATTTTGCAAGTGCCGAGGAACGGATCGACCAGCTGACCGAAAATCTGCTTTCCGACCGGCTGCTCGACGAGGATGAACTGATTTAGAGTATTTTCAAGTCAGATGGATACATCTGACGACTCGGAAAATACGGTAAAAAAAGAGCATAGAGCGCAGGTTCTAATTTAAATAAAAACCGAACGCGCTCTAGGCTGTAGTGACATTTTAATCACTTGAGCCACAGCATGATGCTTGCCAGCTTGATGAACCCGAGGAAGTTGGCGGCGAGCTTATCGTAGCGCGTGGCGATGCGCCGCCATTGCTTGAGTTTGGCAAAGAACCCTTCGATGCCCCAGCGCTGCTTGTAGGCGATGGTGTCGTATGAGCGGCGGATGCTGCGATGCCGCCGTGGTGGGATCACGGGTTCACCGCCCTGGGCGTGGATGAGTTGGCACAGGCTGTCGGCATCGTAGGCTCGGTCGGCGATGACCTGCCGGGCTGGCAGACCCCGGATCAAGTCGCAGGCCGGAGCCATGTCATTTTGCTGGCCGGGTCCGAGGGTGAAGCGCACCGGCAAGCCGAGAGCATCGACTACGGCATGGATCTTGGTTCCGAAGCCGCCTCGCGAGCGGCCGAGAGCCTGGGTTTGAACGCCCCCCTTTTTACCCTGGCCCCTGCTGCCTGGGCCTGAGCGCGGATCACGGTAGCGTCGATCGCCAGCCATTCGATGTCGGGATCGTCGGACACCGCCTCGAAGATCCGGTCGATTACCCCCTGCTCGACCCAGCGGTAATAGCGCCGCTTCACCGTCTGGTAAGCACCAAAGCGTTCGGGCAGGTCGCGCCAGCGCCCGCCTGAGCGCGCCAGCCACAGCAGCGCATCGAGAAACCTCCGTCCGTCGCTACGCGGCCCGCGCTTGCCCTTGCGGCCTCCCGGCACAAACTCACGCAACCGCTCCCACTGATCGTCCCTGAGAACCTCGCCTTCCACACCAGCCTCCAAAAGCCAGTGTTGAATCAGAACTCAGCGCAAATGGAAATCCCTAAAATGTCACTACAGCCTAGCGCTCCGCTCCAGTTCACAGGAACAGCCCGTCATTTCGATCGGTAGCGGACAAGCCCGGAGTAGAACTCCCGGCTGAGAGCCAGCAAGCTCAGACGTTCAGCAGATCAGCGCGTCGAATCCGCGCCGCGCGTACCGCCCGGCATTTCGCTGGCGATCTGGCTGGGGCTGAGCGCAATGCCGTGCAAGCGCCAGCGACCGGATACCCATTGATAGCGCAGGTCGAAGAACACAAAGGTCGGGCGCAGGCCAAAATAGCCGCGGACCCGCATCACCTGAGGCTCGACGATGGCTGGCGGTTCGGTATAGCTGGGCGAAAGCACCAGCGTGTTGGAGAGATCAACACGCGCCTCGCGAATGCCGCGAAAAATTTCCGCAAGCTGGGCCGCATTGTTGTTTACCTGGAAACTGGGTGAGGAAATGTCGCGCAATACCGAATAGTTGCCTGACTGGTTGGCGTGATCCACCGCCGCCATGGTCGACCAGAGCAGCTTTGCCATTTCCAGCTCGCCGGGAACCGGCAGGGCAGAAATAGGAATGCCCGTCACCTGGGGACGATCCGGTGCCTGAGCGGTTTGCGCCTGCGCCAAGCCTGGCATCAGCAGCGCAGAAAAGATGAGTCCAAAAAAAATCGCCGGGGCACGAAGCCCCGGCTTGCAGTTCAAAACAGTCATATTTCCTCGATTACCACGCGATCTGGAAACCGCCGCGTGCACCGACTTCGCCACTGTCGAAGCCGATACCGACGCCTGCCGAAACCGAAGCATTCTCACCGACACGTGCGGTCAGAGCCATGGTACCGGCACCACGGTTTTCATAGTAACCGATGCCACCCGACAGCGCCATGTTGGTGCCAGCCGGCAGCGAGGGCGATTCCATGGCCAGCGCCATGGCAACACCTTCGTTAGCCTTGCGGATATCGCGACGGTTGATGTCGGTCAGATCGAACAGGGTAGCGATATTGGCCTGGTTGGTGGCAATCGCCGCCGAGTTGGCCGCGACATTGGCATTGGTCACCGCCAGCTGGGCCTGGGTGACAAAGGTCGCCACCGTCGGACCCTGGCCGATATTGCCATTCGGATCGGTCGTCACGATCGACAGCGTACCCGACTGTGCAGCGGTGCTGGCAGCCATGTCGCCAATCGTTACCGAGCTGCCTGCGCCGCCCAGCTTGACCTGGTTGGCCCGGGTCGTCGTAGCACCGTTACCGATGGCCACCGAGTTGGTGAAGGCTGCCGAGCTCTGGTTGCCAAGAGCAATGGCGCCTGCGCCCGAAGCATTGGCTGCCTCACCAACCGCGACCGAACGGATACCGCTTGCATTGGCCAGATGGCCGAGTGCGGTTGCACGTTCTGCGGTTGCTTCAGCGCGCCAGCCATAAGCGGTTGCCGCCGTTGCCGTTGCCAGTGCCTGGCCGCCGACAGCGGTCGTCGAAGCGCCCGTTGCCTGGGTTGCCCGGCCATTGGCACCGTCACGGTTGCCACCGATGGCGACCGCGTCACCCCCGGAAGCCACTGCAGTGTTACCGATTGCGATGGCGTTAAGGCCCGAGGCTACCGAATCTTCACCACCGGCAAAGCTCTGGTCACCCGAAGCGGTTGCCTGATGGCCTACAGCGGTTGCCATGGCACCAGTGGCTTGCGACTGCCAGCCAAAGGCCGACGATCCCGGTGTGCTCGCCACCGATTCACCACCAATTGCCGTGGTCGAGTTGCCCGTTGCCGAAGCCGCATCACCCAGAGCGACCGCATCGATACCATTGGCAACTGCTAGGTTGCCGATGGCGGTCGAATTGTCCGACTGAGCCTGAGCGCCTTCACCCACTGCCAGTGAACGGACACCCTGTGCCTGGGCGAGATGGCCAAGAGCGGTTGCACGCTCGGCAATTGCCGAAGCCTGCCAGCCAAAGGCCGACGAACCAGCAGCAGTTGCCCGGCTTTCCGAACCGACCGAGGTCGAGTTCAGTCCGCTTGACAGAGCCTGGTCACCGATGGCGACACCGTCATTGCCCGAAGCGACAGCAGCCTGGCCGATGGCCGTGGAGGTCGTGCCCGATGCCACCGAATTGGCACCGCCCGCAAAGGACTGGGTGCCGGAAGCATTGGCGTTCTGGCCATAAGCAGCCGCACCAAAGGCCGAAGCGACACTGTCAACACCGGTTGCCGTGGCATTGTCACCCGAAGCTGCAGCGCGTGTACCAATAGCCGTGCCATTCTGGCCCGAAGCGTTGGAGAAGCTGCCATAGCTGGCCGATGCAATTCCGCTCGCGGAGCTGCCAGTGCCATATGCCGCACTGTCCGTTCCGGTCGCCGAAGCAGCATTACCAGTTGCCGTCGAAGTCGTACCCGAAGCGACCGCACCGTTACCCGTTGCGACTGCGCCGGTTCCCGAAGCATTGGCAAGGTTACCGATGGCGACCGACTGATCACCCGAGGCAACCGAGTCTTCCGCACCGGCGAAGCTCTGCACGCCCGAAGCGGTCGACTGGTGACCGACGGCGGTTGCCATGGTTCCGGTCGCCTGCGACTGCCAGCCAAGGGCCGTTGCACCAGCTGCGGTCGCATCCGATTCACCGCCAAGAGCCGTGGTCGAATTGCCCTGCGCATTGGCTTCATCACCCAGAGCCAGGGCATCGATGCCCGAAGCGCTGGAAAGGTTGCCGATGGCCGTGGTGTTGTTGCCGATGGCGCGGGAGTCTTCACCGATTGCCAGGGCAAGATCGCCTGCAGCAGTCGACTGGTGACCAAAGGCCTGTGCCTGGGCACCGGTTGCCGATGCCTGCCAGCCAATCGCGGTAGCACCCGCACCGATCGCATCGGCTTCACCACCGATTGCAGTGGTCGAGTTGCCGATGGCCCGTGCGCCTACGCCGCCATTGTCACCGCCGATTGCGACAGCATCGACACCGGTTGCGGTGGCCGTGTTGCCGATGGCGATGGACGAGGCCCCGCTGGCATCCGAACCGCGACCCGAAGCAATCGAGTCAGTGCCCGATGCCGAGGAGTTGCTGCCCGAAGCCTGTGCACCCTCACCCGATGCGACCGACTGGAAGCCGGTTGCGATCGAGTCCGTGGCCGAAGCCGTCGAGGACACACCGGTCGCGATGCTGTTTTCGCCCGAAGCCGTTGCCGTAACACCAGTTGCGGTCGATGCCTGGCCGCTGGCAACCGCGCCACGACCAGTAGCCGTGGTGTCGGTGTTGGTGGCCTGTGCCGCCACACCGGTTGCGGTGCTGTTCACGCCCGAAGCGTTGGCGATATAGCCAAGCGCGGTCGAGCTTTCTCCGGTTGCCGTCGAGTTCTGACCCAGAGCCGTTGCAGTCACGCCCGAAGCGATGGCCTGCTGGCCGACTGCGGTCGTGGCAAGAGCGGAAGCCTGCGAACGAACACCCAGAGCGGTTGCCGCCTGAGCGGTAGCTGCTGCGCCCTGACCGAAAGCGGCAGAGTCCTGTCCGCTCGAGATCGAGTTCGCGCCAACCGCCGAGGCACCGATGCCCGAAGCGTTGGCACCGACGCCATAGGCGCTGGAGCTGACGCCCGAAGCCGAGGACGAAGCACCCGATGCGGTCGAGAAACCGCCCGAAGCCGAAGCCTGGTTACCAACTGCCGTGGACTGCAGGCCGCTTGCCGTGGCGAAGCTGCCGTTCGTGGTCGAGAAGTCGCCCGAAGCTACCGAACCGGTACCCGTGGTGGTTGCGTCCTGGCCGCTTGCGACCGAGTCTGCACCCTGGGCAACCGAGTTCTGGCCCGATGCCAGCGAACCGGCACCGTCTGCCGTGCTGTTGAAGCCCGAAGCGGTAGCCGCCACACCGGTTGCAGTTGCCTGCGCGCCGCTGGCGACTGCACCGCGACCGGTTGCCGTGGTGTCGGTGTTGGTGGCCTGCGCCGCCACACCGGTAGCCGTTCCATTCGGACCCGAGGCATTGGCGGTATAGCCAAGCGCCGTCGAACCATCACCGGTAGCCGTCGAGTTCTGGCCAACTGCAGTTGCCGTCACACCCGAAGCAATGGCCTGCTGACCGATTGCGGTGGTAGCCAGTGCGCTGGCATTGGCGCCCTGACCCAGAGCGGTAGCCGCCTGGGCATTGGCCGATGCCGTGTTGCCGACTGCCGTGGAATTCTGGCCCGTTGCCGAGGAGAATTCGCCCAGCGCCGAGGCCTGGATGCCGCTGGCAACCGAAGCCTGGCCATAGGCAGCCGATCCGACGCCGGTTGCCTGCGCACCTGCGCCGACTGCCGTCGAACCGGTAGCAATGGCACCGTCACCGATGGCGACTGCGCCAACGCTGGTTGCCTGGGCCTCATCACCGATCGCGACCGTGCCGGTGTTGGTGGCCTGAGCGCCATTGCCAAGAGCGACCGAACGATCCCCCTGGGCATTGGCACCATCACCGCCTGCAAACGTCTCGGCGCCCGTCGCCGTGGCCAACACACCGATAGCCTGTGACCGAACGCCCGATGCCGTCGAAATGGAACCGATTGCCAAAGAGTTGACACCAGATGCGGTGTTGAAATTACCCACGGCCGTGCTGAATTCGCCCGAAGCATTGGAGCCGACGCCAAAGGCTGCCGCCTGCTGGCCTCCGGCAGAGGACTGGACGCCGACCGCAGTTGCACCAATGCCGGCTGCCGAAGCTACGTTACCAATTGCAACGGCACGATCACCTGTTGCGCTTGATGCGTTCCCGACAGCAACGCCCGCACCCACTGTCTGCGTCGCGCCGTTACCAACGGCGACACCACCCCCTCCAGCTGCACTTGCGCCATTGCCGTAAGCGGCAGAAGCTATGCCCGCAGCGCTGGAGTCATTACCAACCGCAACCGCATTTGCTGCGCCTGCGCTGGCATCACTGCCGACCGCGACCGATGCAGTACCGGCAGCCGACGACTGTTCGCCGATTGCCACCGAGTCCTGGGCCGCTGCCGAAGCAAGGCGGCCACCTGCGAAGGAATCTACGCCCGCCGCATTGGCGCCATTGCCGACGGCGGTTGCAGAGGTTCCCGAAGCGACAGCATCGCCGCCCAGGGCCGTACCACGGAACCCGCCCGCACTTGCGCGCGAACCGACAGCCGTGCTCTGGAAATCACCGGCAGATGCGGTGGAACCGATTGCGGTGGATTCCAGCCCTGCTGCACTTGAGCCTGCACCATTTGCGGTCGACTGATTGCCGCCCGCCGACGATCCCTGGCCGGTTGCCGAAGCATTGGTACCGGCAGCGCTTGCGCCCTGGCCCAGCGCAGTGGAGTTCATGCCCCCGGCATTTGCACCCTGACCATAGGACGATGCACCCGAAGCACTTGCGAGTGCGCCCTGGCCGCTGGCCGTCGCATTGGCACCGGATGCGTTGGCACCCTGACCATAGGATGATGCGCCCGAAGCACTTGCGAGTGCGCCCTGACCGGTAGCAGTCGAGTTAGCGCCAGATGCGTTTGCGCTGTTACCGACAGCGGTCGCACCGGCCTGGCTGGCAGCCGAAAACTCGCCCAGGGCAGAGCTTTGTGCACCGGTTGCCGCTGCATTCTGGCCATAAGCGGCCGATCCGGCGCCGGTTGCCTGCGAAGCAGCACCGACAGCGGTGGATCCGCTTGCAACCGCACCGTCACCGATGGCGACTGCGCCAGTGTTTGTGGCCTGCGCCGCATCACCAATGGCGACTGCGCCGGTCATGCTGGCATTGGCTGCGTTACCCAGGGCAACGGAGCGCGCACCAGCCGCGTTGGCGGCATCGCCACCCGCGAAGGATTCTGCGCCGCCAGCCTGTGACAGGTTACCAATGGCAACCGACTGAACGCCGCTTGCCACCGTATCTTCACCGACAGCCAGAGCGAGGTCTGCCGAGGCAGTTGCCTGATGACCAAAGGCCTGTGCCTGTGCACCGGTTGCCCGTGCCTGCCAGCCCACTGCGGTCGCGCCAGCACCATTGGCAGCCGATTCACCGCCCAGAGCCGTGGTCGAATTGCCGTTGGCGGTTGCGCCGGTTCCGGCATTGTCACCGCCAAGAGCGACGGCGTCGATGCCATTTGCAGTCGAATTGTTACCGATGGCGATCGAGGATGCGCCCGATGCGTTGGCGGTATCGCCCTGCGCGATGGACTGGGTGCCCGAAGCGGTCGCCGCATTACCAATTGCGGTCGACTGGGTGCCCGATGCGTTGGCCGCATCGCCCAGAGCGAGCGATTCAAGAGCCGATGCCTGTGACAGATTACCGATCGCGACCGACTGAACGCCGCCCGCCACCGTATCTTCACCAACCGCAAGAGCAAGATTGGCCGAGGCAGTTGCCTGATGACCAAAGGCCTGTGCCTGTGCACCGGTTGCGCTGGACTGCCAGCCGATGGCGGTGGCGCCTGCGCCGTTGGCGACCGATTCACCGCCGATTGCCGTCGTCGAATTGCCAAGAGCCTGTGCGCCGACACCCATCGGGTCGTCATTGCCGCCGATGGCGAGAGCGTCGATGCCCGTGGCCGAAGCCTTGTTGCCGATTGCGGTCGAAGCCACGCCCGATGCATTGGCCTGGAAGCCGACTGCGGTCGAGTCATTGGCACCTGCCGAAGACTGGCTACCATAGGTGGTGCTGTTCACGCCGGTTGCGACAGCGGCCACACCATAAGCGGTGGCTTCATCGCCAACCGCGCGCGAGTCCTTACCAACGGTGGTGGTGTTCGTGCCGGTGGCAATTGCACCGACGCCGCCAGCCGTGGCGTTCGCGCCGAGCGCCTGGGCGGTATAGCCCAGAGCCGTGGAGCTGACGCCGCTTGCCTGTGATTCCTGACCCAGAGCGGTCGAGGTCACGCCATTGGCAAGAGCGCTCTGGCCGACTGCGGTCGAAGCGATCTGGTTGGCCGTCGCGCCCTGACCCAGAGCGGTCGAGGCCTGGCCCGAAGCGACCGAACCCTGACCATAAACGGTCGAGTTGACGCCCGAGGCGACTGCATTGGCACCGCCTGCGGTTGCCTGCTGTGCACTGGCATTGGCTGAGGTGCCGACGGCGGTCGAGCTGACGCCGGTTGCCTGGGCACCGCTACCAACTGCGGTTGCATCAGCCTGGTTTGCCGTGGAGTTTTCACCAAGAGCCGAAGCGCCTGCCACGGTGGCAGCTGCGTTCTGGCCGAAGGCTGCGGTTCCGGTGCCGATTGCCTGGGCACCGCCACCAACAGCGGTCGAGCCATTGGCTACCGCGCCATTACCGATGGCCACCGCATTGGGCGAAAGCGCCTGTGCCTGGAAGCCGGTTGCGACACTGCCGGTACCGGCTGCGTTGGCCGAAACACCATTGGCCACCGCATTGGTGGCTGCGCGCGAACCGACGCCGGTTGCCGTCGATGCCTGGCCATTGGCCTGGGCGTCGCGACCGATGGCCGTCGTATCGGTATCGGCTGCGATTGCCGCCACACCGACTGCCGTTGCGTTGGTGTTGTTGGCCTGGGACTGGTTGCCGATGGCCGTGGAGTTGGAGCCGTTCGACTGGCTTTGCACACCAAACGCGGTTGAGGAGGTTCCCTGCGCCTGTGCACCCTGGCCAACTGCTGTAGAGGCAGGAGCCGCCGCATTCGCGCCCTGGCCATATGCCGTTGCGCCCGACTGGGTCGCCTGCGAGCTTTCGCCGGTCGCTGTCGAGTTGGTGCCCGATGCGTTTGAATTCTGGCCGGTAGCCGTCGAATTCTGCCCGCTCGCCGTGGCGCCGGTGCCAACTGCCGTGGACTGGGCCCCCGTTGCGGTGCCGCCCGCGACGGACTGCGCATAGGATGGTGCGGCTATTGCGATCGCCGACGCACTTGCTGCCAGCAAGAGGGTTGACCGAGTGGAAATCGGTTTGCTCGACATGTATTTAACTCCCCATTTTACAACACGTTGTGGCACATGCGCCCAAAACATTACGCGGTCATGACCGCGTATAATGCGACTCGCCCATGAGTGGCGTTAACCACCTCAATGGGCACGATCCCGCACAATTGCATTGCTTCTGGAGGGTCCCCCCCTCTCTCACGTCACGCAATTAAGTAACCTTACAGCACTGGACTAGCAAATTAATTATGCCCTTTAAATGGGCATTAGCATTTTTTTTACGCTGTGATCTGGCGCACAACTGCGCCCCATATCGTCGATCAATCCCGATCTGAAACAGAATGACAAAAGGGCGGGGTGATCGGACATAAATGCAAACTCGACTTGCCGCGCCGGTCGCCTAGTCTGGATGACCGGCCGCCGCAGCAATGCGGGTGCAGCACTCAAAAGCGTGACGACCATTTGGAAGCGGCTGCAAGCTTATGGAGTATTTTTGTTTTTGACACTGTCAGACCATCGCTCTACTCGTTTTGCACAGCGCATGCCTTTGCAGCGATGATGCCCTATGGACATTGCTCGCGGCACCGGGTGTGAGCGGATAACCGGGGATTGAGAGAAGGGCCGGAAAGCAAAATGCCGAACCAATCAAGATATTTACTGGCTTTCGCCGCTCTTGCCTGCTCCGCCTGTGCCGGTCCGCGCAACGATGCGACCGTCAATCCAGCGAGCTTTGGTGCACCTGATGCGCCCATGCCGGTGGTGTCGCGCGGCACCTATAGGCTGAATGCCTTTGACCGGTTCAAGGTGCAGGTATTTGGCGCCGACGAACTGTCTGGCGACTATATTGTCGAGCCTTCCGGAATCGCCACCTTCCCGCTGATCGGAACGGTGGAGGTCGCAGGCCTTACCTCGACCGAGCTCGCCGCCATGCTGGAGGCGCGCTATGCCCGCCGCTATCTGCGCGATCCCAAGATTTCGGTCCAGCTGCAGCAGTTCACGTCGCAGATGGTTACCGTCGAAGGATCGGTGAACACGCCGGTCGTCTTCGAAATGATCGGCGAAACCAATCTGGTGACCGCCGTCGCACGGGCTGGCGGTCCGACCGACCTTGCCAATACCCGCCGCGTCGTCGTGCTGCGCAAGATCAACGGTGTTCAGAACGCCGCCGCCTTCGACCTTGCGCGAATCCGCGAGGGGCTGGATCCCAATCCGGTTATCTATGGCGGCGATATCGTCATCATGGATGGCTCGGAGCTGAAGGCCGCCTATCGCGAGATTGTCAGCGTCGTGCCGCTCATCGCAATTTTCCGGCCATTTGGTAACTAGCCGGACATGGCGGTTGCAGGGGAACAGGACAGGCAAGCCGTTCCCCGGGCAAGCGCCAAGAGATTGAAGATACAGATATGAATGCCAGTGCCGGGGGACTCTTTTGATGGCTGTAACTGATGCCGCTGCAATTCCAGGCAAGCCGGGCGAATTGCCCTATGCGCCGTTGGGTCCGACCCCTGCCCGTTCCGAACAGGTAACCATCCTGTTCCAGGCATGGCGGACGCTGATCCGCCACAAATGGGTGATTGCGGGCGTAACCCTTGCCGGCATTTTGTTCGGACTGGTGGCAACGCTGCTGATCCCCGAAACCTATCAGGCCAAGGTACGGATCGAGATTGACCCGACCGCCAACAGCGATGTCGATGTTGGCGAGGTCAGCCGCCGCGACCGCGCCGATGCCATGCTCGATCAGACCGCAGTCGGCCTGTTGCAGGCCCGTTCGCTGAGCGAGCGGGTTGCCCGCAACCTCAATCTTGCCAATGATCCGCAGCTTTTCGACCAGTCGCTGCCCCGCTCCGTCCGGATGCGCAATGCGACCAATATGGTTGCCGGAAACCTGAGTGTCGAACAGCAGCGCCTGTCGCGCCTTATCGACGTCTATTATTCGGCCAATGATCCCGAATTTGCCGCCAAGGTTGCCAACAGCGTCGCTGAAAACTTCATCCAGTCAAAGCTGGATCGCGGCTATGAACAGACCGCCTTCGCCCGCGACTTCCTGCAGGAGCGTCTGGACAGCACCCGCCGCCGCCTTGAGGATTCGGAGCGCGCACTGGTCGAGTTCGAGCGCAACCAGGGCATTGTGACGGTGCAGCAGCGCGGGGCCGACGGATCGGTGGTGTCGCAGTCGATTTCCAGCGCCCAGCTCTCTGATCTCGCCACTGCGCTGGCCGAAGCGCAGCGCAAGCGTATCGCCGCCGAACAGCGTTTCCGCCAGGGCAGCAAGCTCGGCAATGCTTCGGGCGATACCTCCAATCAGGCCCTGCAGACCGAAATCGCTCAGATTCGCGCCAAGATCGCCGAAATGTCGCAGACCTTTTCGGATGATTATCCTGAAATCGCGGCGCTGCGCCGCCGCCTGCAGGTGCTCGAATCCGAACTTGGAACCAGCAACAACAAGGGCGTTGACCAGCTCGGTGCCGCCTATCGTGCGGCCCAGGGCGAGGAAGCGGAAATTCGCAACCGCCTCAACGCCCTGCGCGACAGTGTGCTCAGCGAGCGCGGTGCAAGCGCACAATATACCGTGCTTTCGCGCGAGGTTGACACCAACCGCGAGCTTTACGACGCACTGCTTCAGCGGCTCAAGGAAGTCGGTGTCGCGGGCGAGGTCACCGAAACCGATGTTTCGATCGTCGATCGCGCCTCCGTGCCGACCAGTCCGATCTCTCCAAACCTGATCCTCAATCTGGCCCTGGGCCTGATCGGCGGGCTGTTCGTCGGCTTTGCCGGTGCCTTCGCCTTTGACCTGCTGCGCGATGTCATCCGCTCGCCCTCGGATCTGGAGGAAAGGCTTGGCCTCAAGGCGCTTGGCTATATCCCGCTCAACGAGGATGTGGACAGTGTGCCCCAGGCTCTGGTCGATCCCAAATCGCCCATTACCGAAGCCTATTTTTCTGTCGCGAACCTGCTTGGCTTTGCGACAGCGGAGGGCCTGCCCAAGCATCTGGTGGTCACATCGACCATGCCGGAGGAAGGCAAGTCATCGAGCTCCTATGGCCTTGCCATCAGCTGCGCGCGCCAGGGCAAATCGGTTCTGCTGGTCGATGCCGACCTTCGCCGCCCGACCTTCAAGCTTCCGAAGAAATCCCGCGTCAACAAGGGCTTCATGCACCTGCTGACCGGCCAGGCCACCGTCGACGAGACGATCCTGCACGGCGAAAGCGGCATTTCCTACATCACGGCAGGCGGTACTCCGCCCAACCCGTCCGAGCTGTTCTCCTCGGGCCGCGTCCGCCAGATTTTCGACGATCTGGCCGGCAAGTTCGACATTGTGATCTTTGACGCTCCGCCAATCGCCAACTTTGTCGACGCGCCGATCCTGGCATCGGTCGCAGACGGTACGCTGATCGTGTTCGAAGCCAACCGCATCCACACCAATCTGGCCGCGCAATCGGTGACCAAGCTGATGAAGTTCGGTGCCTATGTCGTGGGTGGCCTGGTGACCAAGTACGACCATCGCAAGGACGATTATACCTACTATACCTACGGCTATAATTATGATTATAGCAGCCGCAGCGATAGTGACACCACCGCCAGCGAACGTACCATCACCATCGTTCAGACGCCGCAATAAGGACAGTTCCCCGCCATGGAAGGCATTGAGTCTCGGCCGCGATCCCTGCGACGCAAGGCCGCCATCTTGGCGTTTGCGCTGCTGGGGCTGTGGCTGGTCGCCCGCACGGCGCTGGTCCTGACGGCAAACCAGGGGGACAGGACGCTGCCTATGGCGCTCTGGCCCGATGATGCCGACCAGATTGTCCGTCGTGCCGACCTGAATGATGACCAGATCGACTGGGAAGCCCGCGACAAGGACCTGATCATCGACAATGTCCGTGCCGCCAATGACGCCGATCCGCTTAATTACTGGAATTTCGTTCTGGCCGCCCTGGTGGCCCGTGAACAGGGCGAGACCGACAAGTCCAATGACCTGCTGATGGCGGCGAAACTGCGCGATCCGCGCAATTTCGGTCCGCGCTATTTCCTCATCCAGAATTATCTGGCGACGAATTCGCTGGGTCCGGCCATGGACGAGATCATCCGCACCGCCCGGCTCCGCTCCGACCCGCGCCTCATCAAGGCGCTGCTGGTGCTCTCGCAGACCCCCGATGGCCGTAACATCCTGATCGACGGACTTCAGGGCGACAGCCGGATCAGCGAATTGGTGCTGCTGGAAGCGCGCCAGAGCGACGAATATGCCGATCTGCTGACCACATTGATCGACGCCAGGGAAATTGACGAGAACCAGCGCTTCGCGGCGATCACCGCCACCGCCAATCGCGGCAATTATCGCCTCGCGCGCGCGCTGTGGAAGAAAGCCGATCCCGACGCTCCGGTGGACGGCGCGATTTTCGATACCGGCTTTGACGGGCTCAAGGCTCCTGAACCCTTTGGCTGGACCATCAGCCAGAACAGCTATGTCGCCGGTGAAATCTCTGCACCTGCCAAGGGCAAGGATCGCCTGCTGAACGTCGAATATTATGGCATGCGCGAAAGCCAGGCCGCCGCGCAGACAATCTTCCAGCGCCCCGGCCTGTATCGCCTGACGGCGCGCGGCCGGGCCATCGAACCGCATCGCGGGGCGGGCAACATGGTGTGGGCAATCAAATGCGCAGGCACCGCAAAGGGGCTGGGCGTGATCGAATTTTCTGCGGGCACCGCCGAATGGCAGCAAAAATCCCTGAATTTCGAGATTCCGGCGGGCGGATGCAATGAACAGATACTCGAACTGATCGGCAGGCCGGGCTCCAATTCCGCCCCCTATCAGATGCAGTTCGAGAGCATTGCGCTGCAAAGGGCGGGTGCCTGACATGACCATGACCCAGAATTTTGCCGCCTGGCGGCTGCCCGTCTATCTTACCGCCTGCCTGATTCTGGGCGGTGCCAGCGCGGGCGGTTTCATGGCCAATGGCCTGTTGCAGGCGCTTGGTATCATCCTAATTGCTATCATGCTCTGGCCGAGCGGATCAGCGCATGACCAGGACGGCAAGGCGCGCGCGGAGCGGCCCTGGCTCTATCCCGATGATCGCATATTGGGTCTGTTGCTGCTTGGCACGATCGGCTGGATCATCCTTCAGTTGATCCCCTTGCCCCCTTTCATCTGGCAAAATCTGCCCGGACGCGCGGCCATCGTCGAGGGCGATGCCCTGCTGGGGATGGACTCGGTCTGGCGGCCGATTTCGATCCAGCCGGGCCGGACGCTGGCCTCCGCGCTTTCGCTCATCCCGCCCGTCGCGATATTCCTGATGACGCTGCGCGCCGATGACAGCGCGCTGCGCAACAGCATCTACCTGATCCTGATCGTTGGCATTTTTTCGACAGTGCTGGGCCTTGTCCAGCTTGCCCAGGGACCGGGAAGCGCCGCCTATTTCTATGACATAACCAATGACAATGCCGCCGTCGGTTTCTTCGCCAACAGCAACCATCTGGCGACGCTCTATCTTGTCATTCTGGTATTTGCCGCGAACCTTCCGCACGATCAGAAGATCCAGCGCCGCAAATCGACCAGCTGGACCTTTATCCGCCTGCTGATCCTCGCCTTTTTCATCGTCAGCCTGATCATCAACCGGTCGCTGGCCGGACTGGCGCTGCTGATCCCCGTGCTGGTCTATTGGTCGGCGCAGATCGGACGCGTCCGCACGCTGATCACGGAGCTGGGGCGCGGTGTGCTGGTGGTCGCGGGCAGCATCGGCGCGGTCATCGCCATCATCCTGTTCTTCAGCCTGCAGAACACGCGGCTGGCCAACCTCACCCAGCCGGTCGAGCGGCTTGAATATTATGCCAACAGCCTTGGCATCGCCTGGGAAAACTTCCCGTTCGGCACGGGACTCGGCAGCTTCCGCTGGGTCTATAATCTGCACGAAAACTGGGAACAGCTGAACCTCACCTATGTCAACCACGCCCATGGCGACTTTGTGGAGCTGCTGATGGAGGGCGGGCTGTTCACGCTGATCCTGATCGGCGGATTTCTCTATTGGCTGGCCCGCCGCCTGATTGCGCTGATCGGCGACCAGCGCCCCTGGACCGAATTCGCCACGCCAGCCGCGGTCAGCGTGGCGGTAATCCTGGGACACAGCCTTGTCGACTATCCCGCCCGGACCACGGCAATAGCGGCATTGCTGGCAATGAGCATCGCCATGCTCGCCCGCCCGCCCGCGCCCGGCCAGCGCAGGATGCGCAGCAAGCTCTAGAGCGCAGGTTTTGATTGAATCAAAACCTGCGCTCTATGTTCTTGTTTTACCGTATTTTCCGAGTCTTCAAATGTATCCATCTGACTTGAAAATACTCTAGGCTGCGTGGCGCAGGTCGATGCCTGCGTCCGCCAGCGCTTCCAGATAGCGCCCGACAACAACCGCGTCGGAAAATTCCCTCTCGACCTTGGTCCGCCCTGCCCGCGCCATGGCCTGCCAGCCTGCATCATCAAGCAGCCAGACCCGCTCCATCGCTTCGGCAAGGCTTTCGGCATCCTGCGCGGCACACAGGAAACCTGAGACGCCATCGTCGATGACCTCCCGGCATCCCGGCACATCGCTCGCCACCAGCGGACGCGCCATTGCCGCCCCTTCGAGCAGCACGCGCGACGTGCCTTCGCGATAGGATGGCAGGACGACGCAATCTGCATCGCGCATCGCCGGGCGCACATCATCGACCGGCGGATGATATTCGATGACACCTTCGGCCAGCCAGGCATCGACCTCGCTGCGCGCAATCGCCGTGCGATTGGCGACATCCAGAAAGCCCAGCAGGCTGAAGCGCAGTCCTTCATGGCGACGCTTGAGGATACGCGCTGCATCGACATATTCGCGCACGCCCTTGTCGCCCAGCAAGCGCGCAACCATCAAGAAATGGCCGCGCGCCGGGCGCGATCCGGCATCGCCCGCATATAGCGCGGTATCGATTCCGGAACCGGCTATGCGGCGCGCCTGATCAGTGCGCACCAGCCCCATGGCGAGAAACAGGTCACGATCATCGTCATTCTGGAAGAATATGGTCTGCGCGCCGCCCAGTCCGGTCCTGTAGAGCAGCGCGACCAGCCGGGTAAGCAGATTGCGGCGGATGAATGCTGTGCCCAGCCCGGAAATATTGCAGATCGCCGGTATTCCGAGCAGCCGGGCCGCAAGCCCGCCATAGATATTGGGCTTGATCGTCCAGCCCAGATACGCATCGGGCCGCACGCGGCGCATCACCGCCAGATAGCGCGCAAACGTGCCCAGATCGCGCAGCGGGTTCAGCCCCTTTGAATCCACAGGGACCGGCTCGACCGTGCAGCCCATGGCGGCAAGCTTTTCAGCCATGGCCGGATCATCGGGCGCGAGCGCAACCACCCGCAAATTGCGCGCAACCAGCTCCCGGATCAGGTTGGATCGGAAATTGACCAGATTCCAGGCAAGGTTGGCCGATATCAATATGGTCGGCGACGCCATAGCGAGGCTCGCTCAATAGCCCGACGTGAAGACGGACTTGTAGGGCACCCAGAATTGCGAATGGTCAGCGAAAAATGCCCAGACCGCAAAGACCAGCGCGCAATAGGTCAGCAGGCCGACAATCACCAGCGCCGCGCCGCGCCCCCTGATGCCCAGCAGGGTCAGGAAATAGCCGAACACAAACACCTGGATCGGAGAGAAGAACAGCGCAACGCGGTCGACCGCCGTCGATGACGGTGTCGCATAGAGCGCGACCATGAGCACGATCGAGAACCAGGCGAAGTTGGACCATATCCCGCGCTCCAGCGGCTCCAGCTTCAGCTTGTCGCGCCGCCACAGGAACAGCAGCGAGGGGAGCAGGTTCATGACCAGGCGGATGCCCGCACCGCTCGATTCGCGCTCGATATCCAGATAGCCGGCATCGAGCACATAAAGGCGGTCGCTGGTGAACACATAGGCGTAAATCAGCAGGCCGATAAAGCCGATACCGATCATCGCGACCGGATTGCGGCGGACCAGCGCCAGCCCGATAAACGGCACGACGACAATCGCGCCAAAGTGAAACAGCATGGCCAGCAGCATATAGACAACGCCGCCAATATTCCGGCGATCGACAATTGCGTTGATCGCCAGCAGGATAAGGCCAATGGCCGCACCCTGCCGGATATAGCCCAGCCCGACCACGATCAGGATATAGGGCACCGATGCGGCAATCGCGACCCATGGATCGGGCAGGCGCCGGGCAAGCGAAACCACGCCGGCCGAGAGCAATGCCGAACAGACCAGGTTCACGCCGTAAAGGTCCAGTCCCAGCCGGGTGGAAACATAGGCGATGGTCATGAAGCCGTCATCGCCCCGGCTCAGCGCATAGGCATAATCGCTGATGCTGATTTCCTGAATCAGGATATCATAAGTGTACCAGTCGCCGCCGGTATCATAGCGGAACACCGAAATCGCATTATAGAACAGCCAGAAGGCGATCAGCGCCGCAAAGGTGCCGACATCCCTGCGCGCGGCGCGATTGGCCCCATGCTCGCCGCGACGGCTCAGCACCGCGACAACGCCGGGGAAAATCAGCATCAGCCAGTAAATCAGCATCCGCGATCAGTCCTGCGGATCAATGTCAGACGCAATAATGGCTGTGTCATGTCTTGCTCTGGCCCCACCCCTTTTGCGTCGTGTCCAGCCGACATAGTCCGACTTGGCGTCAGGCTCAACGGTAAAGCGGGACAGCGCGCTTCAGTCCACGGGTTTCATGGCAAGGCCGACATATTTGCCATCGCTTTCGGTAATCGCAAAGGCAAGGCCGTGCGCCGCGCAAAAGTCGCGAAAGCCGAAATTGTCCTGAATGTCGTCGGAAATGAACAGTCCGCCGGGCCGCAGCGCATTCCACAGCAGCGGATAGGCGAACATGCGCCCCTTATAGCTCTTGTCGCTGTCAAAATGGGCCAGATCAATCTCGCCATCAAAGCGCTCCAGCGCGCGCCTTATGCCATTGCGATCAGGCTCGCGGATCAGCGTCCAGCGGTCCCGCCATTCATCGGGCACGACAATCCCGACAAAGGCCTCGTTATTGGCCTTGGGATAGGGCATGTCGACACTCACCAGTCGCCCGCCGGTCTGCACCAGCGCCGACAACGCGGCCATGCTGCTCCAGCCATAGGCGACCCCGGTTTCGATGACGCGCTGCGCGCCGGTCACAAGGATCGACTGGTGGATGAGGTCGAGATCACCCGGCCCACCCATTTCTACACTGGCGCGCCGCGCGCGCTCCTCACCTGCTGCGATCAGGCCATCGGGCAGGCCATCCGGAAGCGCCGCGCCATCGGCCAGCACGCCCACAGTGCGCAATGCCTGTTCGATGGAGACCGCGCGTTCGGCCGCCCAGGCCTCGGCCTCGGGAAAATGCTGCTCGTGCCCGGCCGATCCGTCGAACTTGCGCAGGGTCAGCGCCACCATATGCGGCCAGAAAGCAGGGCGTGCCGCAAACCACGCAGCGGTTTTCGCCTTTTCAATCAATGCGCTCATCCCGGAATCAAACCCTTTTCAGCTTCGCCGCGCCAGATAGTCGCTTCCATCCAGATGCTCAACCACGAACCCCTTGGCCCGGAGCAGATCGGGAATGCGGCTGTCCCCTGCATTATTCTCGAAGATTATCGCCCGTGTCCGCGCCAGCACCGCATCCGCGCCGCACAGCGCAGCATATTCAGCGCCCTCCAGATCCATCTTGATCAGGGCAATCTCGCCTGTATCCGCCAGCGCAGTATCGAGCCTTATGGTCCTGACCTCGTGCCGGATGGTCCGTTCCGCGACATCGGAAAATTGTGCAGAAATGCTGGCCTGGCCGAACTTGCTGGCGCTGCTGGTCGCGACCAGAATGTCGCCGTCGCTGTCGGACAGCGCGTTTTCGATCACCCGCGCCGATGGCAGGGCGTTGATCGCAAAGTGATGGCGCAGGCGCGCAGCCGTTTCGGGCATCATTTCAAATGCGATCACCTGCCCGGCGGGGCCGACCTGTTTTTGCGCAAGGACGGAAAAGAAACCGATATTTGCGCCCGCATCGACGAACACATCGCCGGGACCAAGACAGGATTCCACCACCCGCCGCACTGCCGGTTCCCGCGCACTGAGCACATGGATGATGTCGTCGGTTCCGGCGCGCAGCGAGAAACGGCCCACGCCCTTTGCCATGACATCGATATCGGCAAGCGGCAGGGGCGGCTCAAACCCGTCCATCCGGCGCAGCGAGGTTATCGGCGCTGCCAGCGCGGAAGTGCCCAGCACCAGCCGGTCACGCAGCGAGGCGCCCTGCATCTCGCGCAATATGTTCAGCCATTCGACATGCCGGCGGCCATAATGCTCTGCCATGCGAACCGCCTTGCGGACAAAGCCGGGCGTGTGCGCCGCAAGCCGGCCACGAAGCGACGATGCTGCATTCATGGGCGGGATCCGCCTGTTTCCAGCGGGCGGGCGGGTGCGCCTGCAAAAATGCGCGCGCCGGACAGGCTGCGCGTCACCACGGAATTGGCACCGACAATTGTGCCGTCGGCGATCTGGACATCCCGGGTAACGGTCACCTTGGCACCCAGCCAGACATTGTCCCCGATCACGATTTCCCCGTCAATGCGCCCCTGGTCGGAATAGGGCCGCGAAGGATCGGCATATTCATGATCCTGATCCCGGATCGTCACATATTCAGCGATCAGCGCATCGCATCCGATATGGATGCGCCGGGTCGAGACGATATAGCAGCCCGCATTGACCAGCCCGCGATCGCCTATGGTGATTTCGCCATTGCGGGCATCCAGAATTGCGCCCGGCCAGATATGAGTGTTGTCGCCAATGGCGATGCGGCCGCCATCGCTGGTGCGGATCAGGACATTGCGATCAACCCGAACCTGACGGCCAAAGGTGACATTTTCATAGCGCAGGCGGATCATCAGCTTGCGCCACCCCGATGCAATTGCATCACCCATCGCCCCGAGCCGGGAAAATATCGCACGAATGGGGTTCACTGGATGATCTCGCTTTTGCCGGTTCGGCCTTTCGACCGGGTCAATGCGCGAAGATTGCCGACAAATCCAGTCACCATGTCGATACGGAAGGCGGAAATGGTGGGATTGACCCCGATCCGCCGCCTGACCGTCACGGCCAGAAAGATGTTCCAGGCCAGCATGCTGATGATAACCGAGATCGCCGCACCGGCTGGCCCCATTGCCGGAATGAGGATCGCCGCCGCCGCAAGCTGGACGATGATGGCAATGGCGCTGCTGATCGTCACATGACGTTCCAGCCCCGCCATGTTGCAGAGCGTTACGACCGGGCCGAAACAACATACCGCCAGATTGCCGAGCAACAGCACGACCAGTGGCCAGGACGATCCGGCAAATTCATCGCCAAAAGCCAGAACGAGCAAAGGCCGGGCAAAGAGCGACATGACAATGGCGACCGCCGCCACCGAAAGGAAGATGGCGAAGGTCACGAAACTGAGTGTTCGTTGCAGCTCGGAAATGTTCTTTTCCGCAAACAAACGGGAGAATTGCGGTGCAGCAACCACGTTCAGGATGGTGATCGGAACCAGGCCGATGGCCGCGCTGGCCTCCGCCACGCGGAACAGTCCCACCGCCTCGGTCGTCAGCAGAGCGCCGAGAAGGAAAACCGCCAGCTGTCCCTGCAGCAGGCGCAGCCCTTCGGTCATGCCCATGGGGATGGTCGCGCCCAGCCATTGCCGCCAGCGGTTGACCGGCGTCGCGGCGCGGAAGGCCGCCGGGCGGAAATGCAGGAACAGTCCGGCTACCGTCAGCAGCGCCGCTGCGGCGGCGGCAACCTGCCATGCCATGGCCTCCGCCGGGCCAAGCTCCCGCCCTGCCAGCCACATCACCGCCAGTGCCAGCGCGAACAGGCCGGGCCGCAGGATCAGCACTGCGAATTGCCCGGCAAAGGTATGGCCTAGTGAAAGGAGCGCCAGCCCGCGCAGCTTTGCAATGGCGACAATCGGGATAAGCAGGATTGCCCAGATCATCGTCGCCAGAAATGCGGAGCGTTCAGCAAAATCCCAGAAGGCGGCTGCGACAAAGAAGCCGCATAGCACGATCGCCGAAATAGCCAGGATCATGCGGTCTGCCCAGCGGACCAAGCCGCGCGCCTCCGCCCAGCTCTGCCGGGCCTCGGCGCTGGCAAATTCGCGCATGGCCAGCAATGGCAGGCCGAATTCGGTCAGCATGCCCGCAAATGCCGTCACCGCCATGGCGAGGGCGTAGACACCATAGGCCGATGGCCCCAATTGCCGCGCGAGCAGGATGCCGACCAGAAAGGTCAGCCCCATCGATCCGATATGCAGCACGCCCAGCGATGCGGCGGCGCGAACCAGCTGGCGGAGCGGAGACATGCGCGCGCTCATGCCGGTTCCGCTAGCGCCAGGCGCTCATAGGCCCGTGTCGCATTCTCGATCGAAAAATCGGCGGCGCGCCGCTTCATGGCATCCGGATCGGCGGGCGCAGCGAGCATCGCCTGCATTGCTTCGGCCAGCGCATCGGCATCGCCAACCGGCACCAGCCGCCCATATTGGCCATTCGCAAGGATTTCAGCAGGGCCGCTGCGGCAATCGGTGGAAACAACCGAAAGCCCGAAATGCATGGCCTCCACCAGAACATTGCCAAAGCCTTCATAGTCGGACGACAGCACGAACATGGTGGCAGACGCATACCAGGGCGAGGGATCGACGACAAAACCGGGCAGCAGCACATGGTCCCGCAGCCCCAGCGCATCGATTTCCGCCTTCAGATCATCCTCCAGCTCGCCCTCGCCCAGCATCGCCAGAACCGCGCCGCTATCCTTTTGAATCTTCGCAAAGGCGCGCAGCAACAGACTGTGATTCTTCTGCTTCTTGAACCGCCCAACGCTGATGATGCGCGGGCCTTCATGGCCCTGCCAAAGCGGATCGGTCTCCGCTTCCGGCCAGCTGTCACGTTCCGGCGGGGCAATCGGGTTATAGATGGTGGTCGTGCGCGTAACCGGCAGACCGGCGATCCGGGCAACATCCTCCGCCACGCCCTGCGATACCCCGACCAGCCCCTCGGCACGCGGATAGAGCCATTTCAGCGTCGTGCGCAACATCGCCCAGGCCTTGGCATTATGCGAATATTGGGTGGTGAGGTGGTTGTGATCCGACAGGATAAGCCGCGGCCGGTGCTTGAGGCCGATCCGTGCCAGCACCGCCGCCGCCGTCAATGGCCAGACCGCGACGATCATCGCATCGGGCCGCCGCCGCCGGATATAGTCGCGCAGCCGCGGAATCGTATGGCGCACCCGCTTGCATTCGAACAGCTCGACATGCACCGCTTTCGGCACCAGATGCATGAAATTGCCGCCCTCTTCGGTCAGGACAAGATCGACTGCATGGCCCTGGTCGAGAAAGCCCTGCATCAGCGCCAGTGTCAGCCGTTCGATACCGCCGCCGCCCATCCAGGGCAGCACAAATGCAACGCGCCGGACTGTCTTCGCGCCGGACATCTAGCCACCCCGGACCGCGCCGCGCAGCGCGTCAAGCGCGCCCGACGCAGCAAGCTTCAAATGGGCCAGAGTCGTCACTTCATTGCGCGGAATGATGCTGTCCTGCGGCCTGCAAAAGCCATGGCGGGTAAGAAAGATGCGCCGGTAGACCGCTTCAAGTGCCTTTTCCTGCCCCGGCCGGTGCTTGCCCCAGGGAAAGGCGAAACTGGCGATGGGAAGGGCAAAGCGCGCCTCCAGATCGGAACGCGCCTGCACACCCTCCGCCACCATTGCTGCCTCGTCCATATCGGCATGGTTGCGGTGGCTGAGCGAATGGCTGCCGATTGTCATGCCGCAGGCAATCATGGCGCACACATCGTCAGCATTCAGGGTCGAGAATTCAGGCACTTCGGCCCCCTTGCCAAGCCGCTCCGTGATGAAGCCCGGAGGCGAACCCGTATCAATGCAATCGGCAATGAGGAAGAAGATCGCGGGCACGCCATGCTGGTGGAGCACCGGCAGGGCATGGGTCAGATTGTTGCGAAACCCGTCATCAAAGCTGATCAGCACATTGACGCGATCATCGCGCAACCCCTGCCATTCGCCCGACTGGTCGATGCCGATAATATTGAAATGACGTTTCAGATAGGCGATCTGCGCAGAAAAGGCCTCAGGCGACAGGGCATTGTCGAAATGCGCGCCGCCATCGGTGACATTATGATAGAGCAGCACCTTGATCTGGCCGCGCTTCATCCGGCGGAACAGGGCATTGATACCCATCAGATCGACCAGCGTGAAAATGAGCGATTTGAGCATCACGCCGCGCCCTTCAGCCGCCCCGCCAGCGCCCGGCCCTGCCGCGCTGCCCGCACCATCAGGCCGCTCCAGCCATATTCGGTGCCCAGTTCCACCAGTTCGCCGCCAAAGCCCTTTTTGAACCGATAAATGCCGTTGGAACTGTCCAAGGCAGGCAGGCCGCCCATGTCATACCAGCGATGCCCCGCCTGGCGAAATGCGCGGATCGCCCCCCATTGCAGCAAATGCCCCGCACCGTCATTCTGCTTGGCACGATCCGATGCGCCATAGAGGAAGAAACCTGTTCCGCTGCTTTCATAGCTGAGCAGGAAAGAACGCTCTCCCTCCGGCCCCGCCGCTTCATCCTCCACTGCAAACAGCCGCGCCAAACCGTCGCCGATCATGCTGTCGACTGTCGCGGGAGAAATGGCGTGAAGCGCCCGCTCGCCCGCCATGCGCTGAAAGCTGGCGACAAACTGCGCAATCCGTGCCGGATCGCGATGCGCTTCGGCATCAAAGCGCAGGCCATTCTTCTCGGCATTGCGGACCTTGCGCCGCGTATCGGATGACATGGCCGCGAACAGCGCATCCTCATCCGGGGAAAGATCGATGGCAAAGGTCGCAATGTTGAGCAGCCGCTGGTCTGCGCTCAGCACCGCCATGCCGCTGGCATCGGCAATCGCAGCCACCGCCGGACTTCCCGTCAGGTCATGCAGGCAAATCTCTGTCATGGCATTGCGACGCGACAGGATTGCCTCCCATTGCCCGGCAAATTCGGCTGTATCCGTAAACGCATTCAGTACCAGCAGCCGCGTCATCGGGCCGCGCTGTTGCTGCATCACCCTGAAATCGGGGTGCGGCCATTCATCCCGCCAGCCCAGATAGCGGACATGCTGCCATTCGGGCGCGAGGAAGATCGATCGATAGCCGGTCATGCCCCGCTGCGCTTCAGGACATAGGTTTCCCAGTTGTTGCAGATGCGCGGCACCCGGCGCGGCGCGAATGCGCCAACACTTTCGACCACGTCCAGCCCGGCGGTAACGGCATCGCGGGCAATGCTTTCGGGCGTCGAGCTATGGTTAAACAGGCCGCCATGGACCGGATCGGCAATATAGCCATGGCCCTTGCCGAACACCCCGGTCGCCAGGTTGCGGCGGGCGATGGAAAGGCTCTTCCAAGCTGCGCGCAAGGTCCGCCAGCCGGTCTGGACGATGCTGGCGCCCTCCAGATTGGGCAGCAGGATCAGCTGCCGTGCATTGTGCGAGGAAATGATGATCCGCCCGTCGGCCCGCGTTACCCGGCGCATTTCCTTCAGCGCCTGAATGCGGCCCTCGTCCGAAGGGATCGAATCCAGCCCGTTGAAAGAGAATATGGTAAGGTCGAAACTCTCATCGCCAATATCCGACAGGTTGGTGGCATCGCCCCAGGCAAAATCATGCTCGGGAAACCGACGCTTGCAGGCATCGACCATGCCCTGGGCATAGTCGAGACCCAGATAGCGCTTCGCATCCTTTGCCAGGAACGGCGTCGTCCGTCCGCCGCCGACACCAATGTCGAGGATTTCCATGCCCGGCTTCACATATTTGGCGAACAGCACGCGCTCGGGCGGCATCAGCCCTTCGGCGCGCTCATAATGGGTGACGACATCGTCCTTGGAATAGGTCTGGATATTGACGTCGGCCATCTTGTCCTCATCTGTCACGGACGCCGGAATCCGGCGCACTTGCAAGAGCCTGTCGGCATGTCCTCCGGGCCGCGTCCCAATGGCCGACCGACCCCGCAAAGTCAATCAGACCAGAGCGCTAACTTCCCCCGCCGACTACCCCGAACCCTGCCTTCAATCCGTTGCGCAATCGCGCGGTATGCCGCTCGGTCGCCTGGGCAAAGAGCCAGCTGATCACCAATATCGCCCCGATAAGCCCGGCATAGAAGATGACACCCATGGGGTCAGCCGGGCTGAAGGCATTCGCAAAACCGGCAAGGCCGGTCACGCTGCCCAGCACAGCCATCAGGAATATCATCACCGGAAAGTGGATGAGATAGAGGCTGTAAGAGAAATCGGCCATGAACTTGTTGAACGGCTGGAGCCATTCGAACAGGCGATAGCGGTGGCAGGACATGGCATGGATCAGCCAGCCGAACAGCAGGGCCATCACATATTGCCCGGCCAGCTTCCAGCCGAGATGCGCGTCAAACCAGGCATCATTGAGCCGCAAAAATGCAAGCCACACAAACAGCGCCCCGGCTGCTATCAGTGGCCAGGCGAAGCGGCGCGAGGGGATCAGCGCAACCAGAAAGCCGATCAGCCACAGACCGAAGAATCCGATAAACTCAGGTCCCAGTATCGCCGCAAATACAAGGCCAAGCCCGATCTGCACCCAGCGCGAGGCACCGCTGCGCGCCAGCCACCCGGCCAGCAACAGGCCGAACACCGCATAGAACCAGAATTCGGTGGACAGCGTCCAGAGCGGGCTGTTGCTGCCCAGTTCGGGCACGAAATAATATTGCACCATCGCCATATTGCCGAAGAAAATGCCCGGCGTCAGGAAATCCTGAAACACGATGCCATGGTTCTTGGCGATGATCATGGGATGGGTGCCGTCATAAAGCCCCGTGCCGCCAAACCAGCGCGCACCCGCCCAGTCGAGCGCCAGCGTCAGGAACAATGCTGGTATGAAGGCGATGAACAGGCGCGATACCCGGTCAATGGCATAGCTTTCGAGGCGAAAACTGCCCGCCCAGGCGCGCACGGCTGACAAGCCGCCAACCAGATAGCCTGATAACACGAAGAAGACGAGCACCGCCTCGGCATGGAAACCGGTGACGAAAAACCAGCCCTGGACCCAGATCGGACGTTCGCCTGCGGCAAGATCGCCATAGCCAAGGATCAGCGGATTGCGCAGATGACCGACCATCACCATCATCGCCGCCATCCAGCGCGCCATATCGACGAACGAGATTTGCGAGCGCTCGCGCAGGGCCTGCGAGGTACGCGAGGGGTCGATCAGTGCTGCCATATCCTGCCCCCTTTCAGGACGCTGCGCTCAATCCAGATAGCCCTGGTAATAGTCGCGCAGATAGTCATCGAGGCAGATGCGCCAGTCGCGCATGACATTCACACCGCGCAGATCGAGCTTTTTGGTGATAAGCCGCTCCGATGGCGGACGCGGCGCGAAATAATCCTGCTTGAAATAATCGGAACTGACCGGCGTTACCGCAATCTCGTCGCTCTTGCCGAGCGCCTTCACCAGATACTGGGCTACCTCCAGACGGCTGGTAACGCCGCCGCACACCATATTGTAGAGGCCCCAATATTCCTTCTCGATCAACAGCTTGACGTTCTTTGCAAAGTCATGGGTGTAGGTCGGCGTTCCCAGCTTGTCATCAACGACCTTCAGTTCCTTCGCGCCGTCCTTCAGCTGCTTCATCAGCTTCTGGATGAACTTCTTGTCCTTGGCGGGGCCCGCTCCCATCATCCATCCGGCGCGGCAGACAAGGAAACGATCGGCATTTTCAACCACGAAGCGCTCGCCCATATATTTTGAGCGCGCATAATGGCCCAGCGGATTGGGCTGATCCCAGTCATCATAGGTTTCCTGCCCGCCATCGAAAATCCCGGCGGTCGAGATATAGAGCAGCGGAATGCCCAGCCGGTTTGCAAGCCAGACAGCATTCTCGACGGCCAGGGTGTTGGTGTCATAGGCATCGTCGGCATTGTCTTCGCAATATTCCAGGCTGGTATGCGCGCCGAGATGGAACAGATAGTCAGGCGCAAATGCCTCCACATCGGCGGCATAGGCATCACGATCGCGAAAATCGAGGAAGCTCAGCCAGTCGGCATTCACATCCTTGTCGGTGCATTTGATTGTGTGATCGGCGGAAAAGACTTTGTGAAAGGCCTCGCCGAGCATGCCGCCAGCGCCGGCCATGTAGATTTTCTTGGTCATGCAGTGTCCCGTGATAGCAGGATGGTTCGATATTGTTCCGCGATAGCGTGCAGGGAATATTTCGCAACCGCATCGGTGCGCGCGGCCTCCCCTAATTTGCGCCGGAGCGCCGGACCGCGGACCAGGCGCTCCAGCGCATCGACCCATTCATCCTCGCTGCGGACCAGCAGGCCATTCTCGCCATCGCGGATCAGCATCGGCGTCGTGCCGACCTCGGTTGCCACGCAGGGAAGCGCAAAGGCCATATACTGGATCGCCTTCAGTCCCGACTTGCCGAGCACCCAGTCGTCAATGGGCAGCGGATAAACGCCGATATCGAATGCCTGCAGGTCGGCGACTTCATTCTCGGCAGTCCAGCGCACGACCTTCAGGTCGACGCCGTGCAGTTCATAATCGAAATTGCCGATGACCCGCAGTTCGAAATCGACCCGCTCCGCCAGCCGCCGGAACACCGGCTGCAACAGGTCCAGATAGACTTTGGAGCTGAAAGTGCCGGTCCATCCGATCACCACCTTGCGGTCGTTGGAATAAGGCGTCGCAGGCTGAAACCGGTCTGTATCGACCGACGAGGAGATATAGGTGCAGGCCTTTTTCTCGTTCAGCTCAAGGCAGAAATCGTTGAGAAAGGGCGAGGATGTGATGACATGATCGGCGGTGCGGATCAGGTACCGCGCCTTGCCCGGCCCCTTGACAAAACGCGCAATGGGATTGGGATTCTCATCCTTTGCCAGCTTCTGCTCGACCAGGATATTGTCCTCGACGTCATAGATGAGATGCCGGGCCAGCATGCGCGTCAGCCGCTCGAACAGCGAACTGCCGACCGGCGTCACCCACATGAAGACATAGACCTGATCATAGCGGGCAATGCGGAACATGTCGCGCACCCGGCGCAGATGTCCGCGCAGCACGCCCATGGCCTTGGCGAACAAATGGCCCTTTTGATAGACCACGTCCCACAGCGCCTTATCCATGTAGCAGGACAGGGTTATGTCATAGCCCCGGGCGCGCCAGTCATCGAAATATTGCTCATATTTCAGCCGCTGCCCCGCCGCCACGCCATAGGGAAAGGGGCACATGATCAGCAGCCGGGTCCGCTTTGCACTCATGCCAGCAGCCCCGCATAGATGCGCCGATAATCCGCCACCCCGCCATCGAGCGAAAAGAGCCGCAGCGCCACCTCCCGGCAACGTGCGGCAAGCCCCTCATCCTCGGCCAGCTTGAGCAGACGCTCCACCCCGGCGGCGAGATCGGTCTTGTCAAAACCGGTAAGCGCCACGCCGGTGCCCTCGTCTTCAAGGATTTCCTTCATATCGCCAACGCCGACATTGCCAAGGCACGGAACACCGCAGCCCAGATATTCGGCCAGCTTGGTCGGCGCGCTGGCAATCTTTGAATAGACCGGCTTGATGATCGCGGCCCCGACACTCATCCGTGCAACCATTTTCGGCACGTCGCGATGATCCGCCGATGTGATCTCCACCGCTTGCGTGGGAATCCCGTGTTCGGCGATCTTGGCACGGATAAAGTCCTGTTCCTTGCGGTTCACGACCAGCAGCCGTGCATCGGGAATATGCTGGCGGATCAGGGCGAAACAGTCCAGCACTTCATCGAACATATACCAGGTGCCGACCGAACCCAGATAGCCGAAGGTGAAGCAATCGGGCCGGATTTCGGGATCGGGCCGAAACCGTTCCAGATCAGCGCAGGTGGGGATCACATCCAGCCGGACATTGCGGCCCTGCAGATAGTCGAATGACGCAATTTCGCGGGCCGAATTGTGCGTCAGCGTGACGACATGATCGGACGCGAGCAGCAGGCGGCGTTCCAGCCCCTTGACCGCGCGATACACACCCCCGCCCGGCGGCCAGATGCCGCCATCGGTGCGCTCATCGGCCCATAGCCCGCGCATGTCGAACAGCAGCTTTGCGCCGCTCAGCGTCTTGGCGATCCGGCCCATCAGCGCAGGAACATAGCTGCGCGCATGGATGATGCGCACGCGATGGCGCCAGCACAGCCAGATCGCCATGATCGTGCCCATGGCAAGATCAAACAGCGTCGCGGGAACGCTGGGCGATTTGTGGTAGGTCATCGGATGCCAGATGATCCCGGCGGCATCGAGCCGGGCCTTGAGCGCCGCGACCTTGGCGGCATCGGCCCGGTCAGCAGGCTTTTCAAAGCTCAATATGCGAAACGCATATTCATCGGCCAGCTTTTCCAGATAGGCGATGACCTGGCTCTGCCCCAGCGGTTCGAGCATGCCGTCATAGCTGATATAGAGGACGTTGGGCCGGGGCATAGGGGGATCAGGACTCGATTCAGACTATGCAGCCTTTGTCAGGCCTTGCCAGCGCTGGCAACCCGGCAAAGGTTTTCTAGTTGCCCTGATCGGCAAGCCGCAGCAGATACTGGCCATAGCCGGTCTTTTCGAACAGCTGGCCGCGCGCGCGCAGCTGGCCAATGTCGATGAAGCCCTGCTGAAAGGCGATCTCCTCCAGACAGGCGATCTGGAATCCCTGGCGATGCTGGATAGTGCGGACAAATTCCGATGCCTCCAGCAAATTGTCATGCGTGCCGGTATCGAGCCAGGCATAGCCGCGACCCATGCGCTCCACATGCAGCGATCCGTCGTCCATATAGAGCCGGTTGAGATCGGTAATCTCCAGCTCCCCCCGCGCCGATGGCTTCACCTGGCGGGCCATATCGACAACCCGCCCGTCATAGAAATACAGCCCGGTGACCGCCCAGCGCGAACGCGGATTCTGCGGCTTTTCCTCTATCGACACCGCACGGCCACCGCCATCCAGCTCGACCACGCCATAGGCGCGCGGATCATCGACATGATAGCCGAACACTGTCGCCGCATTCGCGGCCCGGTCGCGGGCGGAGTGCAACAGCTCCTGAAGCCGGGCGCCGTAGAAGATGTTGTCGCCAAGAATCAGCGCAGAGGGATCGGTGCCGACAAATTCATCGCCGATCAGAAATGCCTGGGCCAGGCCTTCGGGCCGGGGCTGTACCTTATAGCTGATCGACAGGCCCAGTTCGCCGCCATCGCCGAACAGCCGCTCATAATTGCCGATATATTCGGGCGAGGAGATAATCAGGATCTCGCGCATTCCGCTCAGCATCAGCACCGAGAGCGGATAATAGATCATCGGCTTGTCATAGATCGGCAGCAGCTGCTTGTTGATCGCGAGCGTCGCCGGATGAAGCCGCGAGCCCGCACCTCCGGCCAGGATGATCCCCTTCATGCGCGCAGTCCTTCCTGTTGGTTCACGGTGCACAGCGCATCGACAATTTCACCCACCGCATCCTGCCATGGGCGCGGCTTGATACCATATTCTCCGGCGATGCGGCTGCAATCCAGCCGCGAATTTGCGGGGCGCGACGCTGGCGTTGGATATTCGGAGGTCGGGATAGCCGCCACTACCGGACGCCTGCGGCCATGGCGACTGGCCCGGTCAAATACAAAATCAGCCAGCTGGTGCCATGTCGCTTCGCCGGAATTGGTGAAATGAAACACACCCTGTGGCGCGTCACGATCTGTCTCAAGCCGAACCGTTATCGTGGCGATGGCGGCGGCGATATCGGCTGCCGCGCTGGGGCTGCCATGCTGGTCGGAAACGACTGCCAGACTGTCGCGTTCTTCGCCCAGCCGCAGCATCGTCTTGACGAAATTGCTGCCATGGTCGCTCACCACCCATGCGGTGCGCAAGATGACGTGCCGCGCGCCCGAAGCCGCGACCGCCTGTTCGCCGGCCAGCTTGGTGCGGCCATAGGCATTTTGCGGGGCGACGGGATCATCTTCGTGATATGGCCGGTCGAGCCTGCCATCGAAAACATAGTCGGTCGAAACATGCACGACAGGGATATCGGCCCGCGCTGCAGCAGCGGCGAGCCTGCCCGGCGCTTCGCCATTGATCGCCAGCGCCAGCGCCTCCTCGCTCTCCGCCCGGTCGACGGCAGTATAGGCCCCGCAATTGATGATCGCTGCAATATTCCGTTCGCCAATCAGCGCATCAAGGTCCGGCAGATCGGCAAGGTCGAGCGCCGCGCGATCCGGTGCAATTAATGTCACGCCCTGCGGCATGGCCAGCCCGCTGAACGCATGGCCGACCTGGCCGCTGCCGCCGGTCAGGAGCCAGCAGCGCTCAGCCATTGGCGCTGTCCACACTGCCCAGCCCCAGCCGCTCGCCGCGATAGGCACCGGACTGGATATCACGCCACCATTGCTCATTGTCGAGATACCAGCGGACGGTGCGCGCCATGCCGCTTTCGAAATTCTCCTGCGGCTCCCAGCCCAGCCGGTCGCGGATCTTTGAAGCATTGATGGCATAGCGGAAGTCATGGCCGGGCCGGTCAGTCACGAACGAAATCTGCTCGCGATAGCTTTTGCCGTCGCTGCGCGGGCGCTCCGCATCCAGCAGGTCGCAGATCGTCTCTACCACATGCAGGTTGGTGCGTTCGGAATTGCCGCCGATCATATAGGTTTCGCCCGGCTCTCCAGCCTCCACCACACGGATCAGCGCGCGGGCATGGTCGTCGACATAAAGCCAGTCGCGCACATTTGATCCGGTGCCGTAAACCGGCAGCTTTTCGCCCGCCAGGCACTTGATGATCATCAACGGAATCAGCTTTTCGGGGAAATGATAAGGCCCGTAATTGTTCGAGCAATTGGTGATGAGCACCGGCAGGCCATGGGTGTGATGCCAGGCGCTCACCAGATGATCTGAACTCGCCTTGGACGCCGAATAGGGCGAGCGCGGATCATAAGCGGTCTCTTCGGTGAAAAAGCCTTCATCGCCCAGCGCGCCGAACACCTCGTCGGTCGAAATATGATGGAATCGAAATGCCTTGCGGGCATTTTCTTCCAGCTCTTTCCAATAAGCAGTCGCCGCCTCCAGCATGCGGTAGGTGCCGACGATGTTGGTCTCGATAAACTCTGCCGGACCATCAATGGAGCGGTCGACATGGCTTTCCGCAGCCAGATGCATGATCGCATTGGGGCGAAATTCGGCAATGGCCGCCGCAACTGCAGCGCCGTCACAAATATCCGCTTTTACAAAATGATAGCGGTTACTGTTTTCAACAGGTGTCAGTGATGACAGATTGCCCGCATAGGTGAGCTTGTCGAGATTGAGGACATGGGCGTCGCTCTCGCCAATCAGCATGCGCACCACGGCGGAACCGATGAAACCGGCTCCCCCCGTCACCAATATGCGCCGCGCCATCATGCCAGCCGCTCCAGCGCACCGAGCGGCTTGCCGTCATAGGCAAACGGACTGTCGAATGCGTCGAGCCCTGGCAATGCGCGGTCCTTGTCGGACAGTTCGGGCGTCAGGCCATCAAGCGGCCAGTCGATCCCCAGTTCCGGATCGTCCCAGGCAATCCCGCCGTCACTGGAGGGCGCATAGAAATCCGATACCTTGTAGGCAATCTCGGTATCCGGGGCGAGCGTCACGAAACCATGAGCGAAACCCGCCGGGACGAACAGCTGGTCGCCATTGTCGGCAGACAGCTCTGCGGCGACCCATTGGCCATAGCTGGGCGATCCCTTGCGCAAATCCACAAGCACGTCCCAGATCGCGCCACGGAGGCATCGCACCAGCTTCACCTGGGCATGCGGCGGCGTCTGGAAATGCAGCCCGCGCAGCGTGCCGGGCTTTGCCGAATAGCTGTGATTGTCCTGAACGAATATGGTGTCGATGCCCGCCTCGGCGAGGCGACGGGCATTATAGCTTTCGGCAAACCAGCCGCGCGCATCGCCATGCCGCCGCGTCGTGACGATGACCGGAACCGACTGGGATGAAACTGTCATGAACGCTGCCTCTTGCTCTGCTTCACCGGTCAGATCGTCGCGTAGCGATCGCCCAGCGCATCGCGCACCGAGGCGTCCCAGAGCCGCTTGAGATCGAATAGCAGGCCATCGGGGTTCAGCATGGCAGCGATTTCGTCGCTGCCCAATGCACCATATTGATCATGGGGCACCGCCGCGACAATGCAGTCATAGCGACCCGACAGGGCGTCGCCGTCCAGCGTCATGCCATATTCATTCGCGGCTTCATCGGCATCGGCCAGCGGATCATGCACCGTGACATCATGCCCCAGGCCCGCAAGCGCGCGGATAAGATCGGCGACCTTGGAATTGCGCAGATCGGGGACATTTTCCTTGAAGGTGAGCCCCATCATCAGCAGCTTTCCGGCCTTGCCGCCGCAACGCGCATGGATGCTGTCCGCAAGCCAGGCGGCCATGCTGTCATTCACCGCGCGGCCCGACAGGATCACTTGCGGATCATAGCCAAGCTCCTGCGCGCGATGGCTGAGATAATAGGGATCGACGCCGATACAGTGCCCGCCGACCAGCCCCGGCTGGAACGGCAGGAAATTCCACTTGGTCTTCGCCGCTTCCAGCACGTCCCAGGTGGAAATATCCATCCGGTCGAAAATCCGCGCCAGTTCGTTCATGAAGGCAATGTTGATGTCGCGCTGGGCATTTTCGATGACCTTGGCGGCCTCGGCAACCCGGATCGAGGCAGCACGAAACACGCCGCCGCTGGTGACCTTGCCGTAGACCTCGGCCAGCCGCTCGGTAATGGCATCATTCTCGCCTGCAATCACCTTGGTGATGCGGTCGACGGTATGTTCACGGTCACCGGGATTGATCCGCTCCGGCGAATAGCCGAGAAAGAAATCGCTGCCCTGGCTCAGGCCCGATCCCTGCTCGAGCAGCGGCCCGCATATATCCTCGGTCACGCCGGGATAGACCGTGCTTTCATAGACGATGACAGGCTTCTTTGCCGGATCCAGCAGTTTCGCCACAGTTTTCGAAGCACCGATAACCGGGCCAAGATCGGGCCGGTTCTCGCCATCGATCGGCGTCGGCACGGTGACGATATACATGTCCGCGCCGCTGCATTCATCCGGATCGCAGGTCAGCGCCAGCGCGCTGGCAGCCAGCATAGTGCCATCAATCTCTCCGGTGCGGTCAACGCCCTGCTTCAGTTCCTCGACACGGCCCTGGTTGATATCGAGACCCAGCGTATCGAAATGCCGCGCCAGCTGTACCGCAAGCGGAAGACCGACATAGCCCAGGCCGACAACGACAATTTTCACGCGATTTCCTCTTGGCTGGAACGGCAATGATCCAAACTGGCGGTGGCCCACCGGCTGACCGAGGTGCCCTTAACGGCTGGCACCGATGATTGCCAGCAGTTTAGGGGCAAAAGAGACTGGCAAAAGCTCTAACTTATCAGCCCGTTGAAAGTTCGACGCTGCGCCTTGCGGCGGCATCCAGCACCGCCTGCATAAGCCGGGCCAGCGCTTCATCCCCATCCAGCACGTTCATGCCTGCGCGCGTCGTGCCGCCGGGGCTGGCCACGCGCTCGGCAAGCCGGGCCGGGCTCTCATCCGAGGCTGCTGCCAGTGCCGCAGCCCCCTCCACCATGGCCAGCGCCAGGCGCCCGGCCTGTGCCTGCTCCATGCCGAGCTCGGCTGCGCCGCGCGCCAGCGCATCGATAAAGCGGAACACATAGGCTGGGCCGGAGCCAGAAAGGGCGGTGACAAGGTGCATCAGCGCCTCATCCGCCAGCCACTCGACCGGACCCAGCGCATGCATCATCGCATCGAGCATGGCCCGGTCGCCGCTGGCCGCAGCCTCGCCGATCATGACCATGGGCGACTTGCCGATACTTACCGCCATATTGGGCATCAGCCTCACAATGGAGCGACAACCGTCAAAGGCGCTGCGCAGCGTCGCCAGCTCGGTTCCGGCCAATATGGATAGCATCAGCGCGGATGAGAGGTCGGTTTCAGAGAGCTGTCCGGCGACATCGTTCAGCATCTGGGGCTTGACGCCCAGCAGCACGAAATCGGGTGCGAAATCAACCTGTTCAAGGCTGGGAAAATGTCGCGTCCCGGCTGGCGGCGATTCCAGATAGGGATCGACAATGGTGACGCGTGCCGGATCAAGACCGGCCTGCAGCCAGCCCTTGAGGATTGCACCGCCCATATTTCCACAGCCGACAAGCAGGATTTTTTCGGGAAAGTCAGTCATGCCGCCTTCCTATCGCCCGAGGCGACAAGGTCAAGCAAAGCAGGCCCGGCGACGCCTTTCGGCAACCGTACCGCCTAGGTTCAGGCTTCGCCCTGGGTGTCGATCAATGCCGCCGCCAGCGCTTCGGCAGGGCTCTTGTCACCCCATAGTATGAACTGGAACACCGGATAGAAACGGTCGCACTCGTCAATCGCCGCCTCGACCGCCAGCTGCGCCTGATCCAGCCCCAACAGGCTGTCCGAGCCGAGCAGCAGGCCATTGCGATACACTACCACGCCGCTGTCCGACCAGATATCGAAATGCCCCAGCCACAGCTGTTCGTTGATCAGCGCCAACGCCTCGCACATTGCTTGGCGCTTTTCATCGCCGACGCGAATATCGGGCATGGCCAGCATCTGCAGGACATTGTCTTCTGCGCGCCAGATCGCGCGCAGCTGATAGCTGGTCCAGCTGCCCTTGACCTCGGTCAGCAGCTCATCCTCGCCAACCAGCTCACAGGGCCAGCCCCGCGCCTCGAACAGCGCAGAGAGCATATCCACCGGCGCCGCTTCGTCGCGATCCAGGTCGATATTCTGTTCGTTCACGCTGCCAATTCCCCAACTTCCGAATATGCGCGCAAACTGGCGTCAAGCTGTCTGGCAAGCAATGGGGCGACCCTCACTCGCCTGTGGACGCAGGGCCAACTCTGTCAGAAAACTGTGGATAAGCGGTGGACTGGACGGGGATTGAAATCGCCTTTTGGCGTCAGGCGGACTTTCCGCCCGCCTTGCCGGTCGACGGCTTGCGCGCAGCAGGCTTGCGCGCTGCCGGTTTCGCTGCCTTTTCCAGCGCCTCGACCCGCGCTTTTAGGTCTTCGGCTTCCTCGCGCGCCTTGGCGGCCATTTCCTTGACCGCCTCAAACTCTTCGCGACTGACAAAATCCATGCCGCCGAACCATTCACGGGTCCGTTCGCGCGCGGTCTCGCCCGCCTCGCGGCTGGCACCGGCAATGGTCCCCGCCAGACCGTTCATGAACTTTGCAAAGTCCTTCGCAAAATCGCTCTTGTTCTGCATCTCGAAACAACTCCTCGCGTCACGCGATTGCCGACCCGGCACGATCACCGTCGCGCCCAGCCGTCCCTTGCTGATCGCAATGTGGGGATGAAGCGCGGCTTTCGCAAGCCGGTGCGCGCAGCGCTATGTCGCAGGCGGCAGCGTGAACGTCTGGCCGCCGCGCGGAACGATCAGCGTTTCGGCATCGGGATTGAGCGTATCGATCTGCTTGTTGAGGATCGCCGCAAAGCACAGCCAGGCGAGATAGGGCACCATGAACCATGCCGCCAGCGCACGAATGCGGCCGAACGCCATCGTTGTCGCCATAGCCACGACCAGGATCAGGATGATAAGATAAAAGGCGCCGGTGACCTGATGCATGCCGAAAAAATAGGGCGACCAGAACAGGTTGAGCGCGAACTGGGCAACAAACAGGATCAGCGCCAAACCGCGAAGGCGTGCACCCCGTGCACAGAAAACCAGCGTGAATGCCAGTCCGGTGAGAATGTAGAGAAAGGTCCAGGCAACCCCGAACACCCATCCCGGCGGCTGGGCATCCGGCTTGGCGAGTGCGGCAAACCAGCGATTTTCCTCACCCGATCCGGCCAGCATCGCCGATGCAAAGCCCAGCAGCACGAACAGCGGTACGAAAAACAGCGCCCAGCGCAAAAAGGCCATGCGGAGCTGAAGCGGCGAGGCAATTTCATTCATCGGGCTTGCTCATTCATCGGGCTGGCTTCTCCCTGGACTGAGGATCGTCAGGCCGCGACAACGCGATTCTGCGGCCCAAGGCCTTGCGCTTATCGGATCGAAACGCGAATGGCGAGTCACTTGACCGCGAATTGCTGTTCCGGATCAGGGCAATAGCCAATAGCGGGGCCGTCCTCCGTCAGCCCCGCCGGGTCGCCGCGACGAGAAACTCCACATTGCCGCTGGGGCCGGTAATCGGGCTCCGGGTGACACCGGCGACTGCCCAGCCCTCGCTCTCCAGCCATGCGCATATCCGGTCGCAAATCGCCTGATGCAGTTCGGGATCGCGGACCACGCCGCCCTTGCCGACCTGGTCGCGTCCCGCCTCAAACTGCGGCTTGATGAGCGCGACCAGTCGCGCACCGGGCTTCGCAAAGCCCATGGGCACGGGCAAAACCTTGTCGAGCGCGATGAAGCTGGCATCGCATACGATCAGATCGACCGCACGATCGATATGTGCATCGGTCAGGATCCGCGCGCTGGTCTGCTCATGCACGGTGACGCGCGGGTCCTGCCGGATCTTCCAGGCGAGTTGGTTGGTGCCGCTGTCCACGGCGAAGACATGTTCCGCGCCCCGCGTCAGCACCACATCGGTAAAGCCGCCGGTCGACGACCCGACATCGATGGCCACCGCTCCGCCGACATCGAGGCCAAAATGATCGAGCGCATGGTCGAGCTTAATGCCGCCGCGCGAAACCCAGGGATGATCGCGGCCGCGCACCTCCAGCGCCGCATCCGCCGGCACCATCTGCCCCGCCTTGTCAATGCGCCGCTCGCCCGAAAAAACCAGCCCGGCCAGGATCAGCGCCTGCGCCCTGGCCCGGCTCTCCGCCTCGCCGCGCTCGACCAGCAGCTGGTCGGCACGCATTCTGTTCACCCTGGCGTTCATAGGTCCGCCATAGCGGTCCGACGCGGAGAGAGAAACAGCGATGTCCGGAGGGTATCTGGCTGGCCGTTACAGGCACCAGAACTTTGAGTTTTGTCACGAAAAAAAATTAAAACAAGTCTTGTTGTGCAATGCATGATGATTCACAACTGGACCTGCAAGGAACGAAAGCGGTCAAAGCCAAGGATTTCCGGGGTCTCCCAGTGTTCCGGCACATGTTTCAACATAGCGAAAGGAGGTGATCCGATGTCTCATGGTTCAGCAAGAGGGTCGGTCAAGTCCATTCGGAGTGTGCGCGGCTAACCAGCCCGGATTTCGGCAACGAAATCAGCGCTGGGTCAAAGCGCGACGAACACATTTCCGAAGGCGGCACTTCCGGCCGCTGACCATGTGAAGGGCCGCTCGGGGGCTTGTTCCCCGGCGGCCCCTCTCATTTCATTTGCGTGTTTTCGCCTTCGCCTGCGTGGCGATTGCAACGGATGTCAGACCGCTCTATCGCTCGCGATTGCGTTCCGCCTGCAATTCCACGACCAGCGCGCGATCCTCCTCGGGCACCAGCCCCTCCAGCACCCGCCAGAAACCGGTTACCGATTCCTGTCCGGCGCGGCGATAGGCCGCCGACACCTTTACGCGAAAGGCATCGAACAGCTCGCCCTCAAACGCCTTGCCGCTCTCGGTCAGGTAAAGCAGCTTTTGCCGCCGGTCGATCAGGCCCGGCCGGGTCTCTATCATCTTGCGCTTGTGCAGCTCGTTCAGCACTCGCCCCAGCGACTGCTTGGTGATGGCCAGGATGCGCAGCAGCTGGCTGACCGTCAGGCCCGGATTGCGCGCAATGAAATAGAGCGCCCGGTGATGCGCACGGCCCAGATTCTGCTCCGCCAGCCCCTCGTCAATCGCCTTGGTGAGGCGGGTATAGCCGAAATAGAGCAGCTCAATACCACGCCGGACTTCATCCTCCCGCAGGAATAATGGCGAGGCGGCGGGCGAGCTGGGCGAGGCTTTGGATGGGACAGACATGTTGACCTTTACTGCCAGCAGGATTAGGGCTTGGCAAGCCCCGCCTTGAACGAATCTTTCAAGGCCGTGACCTGTTTGGATGGAATCGAAAAGCCGATGCTCGAATTCAGCGTTGAACCAAAAGCAAATCCCACCCCCGCCGCCGAGCGCGAGGCACTGATCGCCGATCCCGGTTTCGGCAAGATTTTCACTGATCATATGGTGATCATCGACTTTACCCGCGGCAAGGGATGGCATGATCCGCGTGTCGTCGCCCGCGCGCCTATCCCTATGGATCCGGCAAGCTGCGTGCTCCATTATGCGCAGGAGATTTTCGAGGGGATGAAGGCCTATCCGCTGGCCGATGGCACGACTGCTCTGTTCCGGCCCGACGCAAATGCCCGCCGGTTCCAGCAATCGGCTGATCGCATGGCGATGCCGAACCTGCCCGAGGAGCTGTTCATCGAATCGACGAAGCAGCTGGTGCGCATCGACCGTGACTGGATACCGCAAATGGATGGCGGCGCGCTCTATCTGCGCCCGTTCATGATCGCCAGCGAGGTATTTCTGGGCGTTCGACCCGCCGACCAGTATCTCTATATGGTCATCGCCTCCCCGGTCGGAGCTTATTTCAAGGGCGGCGCGGCACCGGTCACCATCTGGACATCACAACATTACAGCCGTGCCGCCAATGGCGGAACCGGCGCGGCCAAGTGCGGCGGAAACTATGCCGCAAGCCTGGTCGCCCAGGCCGAAGCCATCGAGCAGGGGTGCGACCAGGTCGTGTTCCTCGATGCCGCCGAACATAAATGGGTCGAGGAACTGGGCGGCATGAACCTGTTCTTCCGCTTCGACGATGGCACCATGATCACCCCGCCACTCACCGGAACGATCCTGCCGGGCATCACCCGCGATTCGATCATCCAGCTGGCGCGCGACGAAGGCATTGCCATCAGCGAACAGCGTTACAGCTTTGACCAGTGGCGCGAGGATGCCAATAGCGGCCGGCTGGTCGAGTGTTTCGCATGCGGTACGGCGGCGGTGGTGACGCCGGTCGGCACCGTCAAATCGGCCGAGGGCAGCTTCACCATTGGCGGCGATCAGGCCGGACCGGTCACCGCGAGGCTGCGCGCAAGGCTGGTCGAAATCCAGCGTGGCCAGGGTGCGGACCCGCATGGCTGGGTGCAGCGCGTCGGCTGACAGATCGTCCGGAGAAGCGGGAATTTACCCCTTCCCCCGCCGGAACAAATTTGTATATAGGCCCCTCTCGCGCGCCTGCCCGGCAGGGATCAGGCGCGGCGCGTTGGCCCGATGGGGCGTAGCCAAGCGGTAAGGCACCGGTTTTTGGTATCGGCATGCGAAGGTTCGAATCCTTCCGCCCCAGCCAGCGCTGTTCATCTGCCACGAACGGGACGGATCAAACCGCCCGGACAGGATTCAGCGATCCGGCGGCGACCAGTCAGCGGGCGGAGCATCGCGGTTGCGCAGCCGGAGCGCCAGGCCCAGCGCAACGCCAACGCCAATCGCGACCGTCAGGTCCGCCAGCACCGTCAGCAGGAATGTCAGCACCAGCAGGATCCGGTCTGGCAGCGGCGCGGCCCAATAGCCCCGCCATTTATGCGGTTCGCTCATGTTCCAGGCCGTCACCAGCAACAGCGCGGCGAGCGCAGGCAATGCCAGATAGCCGACCAGCGGCGCGGCAAGCATCATTGCCAGCAGGATCGCCAGCGCATGGACCATTCCGGCGACCGGCGTGCGCCCGCCCGCGCGAACATTGGTGGCGGTGCGGGCAATGGCTCCGGTTGCGGGCAGCCCGCCAAACAGGGCGGAGCCGATATTGGCACAACCCTGGGCCAGCACCTCGGCATTGGGGCGATGATGGCCGGCGATCATCCGGTCCGCGACCATGGCTGACAGCAGCGATTCAATCGCCGCCAGAAAGGCGATGACCAGCGCCGATGGCAGCAGCTCGGCAAGCCGCGCCATGGTGATAACCGGCAGATGCGGCACGGGGAGCTGGCCGGGCAATACGCCATAGCGCGCCGATATCGTATCCACCGCGAATTGCGGCACCAGGGCCAGCGCGGACGCGATGGCAATGGCGATGATGAGACCCGGAAAGCGCGGGAACAGCCGCCTGAGCACGACGATCAGCATCATGGCGAGCGCAGCAATGCCGCAGGCTGCTCCGCTGATGCTGTGGCGCGCATTCCAGAGCGCCTCCATCTTGGGCAGAAAGTCGGCGGGAACACTATCGAGCGACAGCCCGAACAGGTCCTTAAGCTGGCTGGCAGCGATGATGAGCGCAATGCCGATGGTAAAGCCGTTCACGACAGCCTCGGGCACATGGGCGATCAGGCTGCCCGCGCGCATGAAACCGGCGACGAGCAGGATCACTCCCGCCATCAGTGTCGCCAGCACCAGCCCGTCATAGCCATGCTCTGCGATCACCCCATAGACCACCACGATGAAGGCGCCGGTCGGCCCGCCAATCTGCACCCGGCTGCCGCCAAGCGCGGAGATCAGGAAACCGCCGACAATCGCCGTCACCAGTCCGGTCGCGGGCGGTGCGCCCGATGCTATGGCAATGGCGATCGACAGCGGAATGGCGACCATGGCCACGGTGATTCCGGCCAGCACATCGCCTGAAAAGGCCGCACTGGTATAGCCGGGCAGGGTCGTCAGTATCTTCGGCTTCATGATGCGGCCATCGGCGCTACATTCCCAGCCACCAGCGCAGGACATAGGCAATGGTGCCGAGCAGGGCGACGCTGCCCGCCCAGATCAGCGCCATCCAGCCCAGTTTCTGCCATAACGGCCTGTTCGCGGCAGGATCTTCGGGCAGCGCCATCAATGATAGCCTTCATCGCCCACCTTGCCGCGAAACACCCAATAGGCCCAGGCGGTGTAGCCGATGATCAGCGGCACAATGATCACCGTGCCGACCAGCATGAACAGCTGGCTGCGTTCATTGGTCGCCGCATCCCATATCGTCACGCTGTCGGGCACAACATAGGGGAACATGCTGATCCCCAGCCCGATCATGCCCATCAGGAACAGCGCGAGCGTCAGCAGAAACGGCGCATAATCCTGCCTCAGCCGCAAGGCACGGAACAGCAACAGGGTTATCACCCCGGTCAGCACCGGCACCTGCGCGGAAAACAGCACATTGGGAAAGGTGAACCAGCGGTTCCAATATTCGCCCTCCAGAAACGGCGTTGCCAGGCTGACCGCCCCCAGCGCCAGCAAAGTCGCGGGGAACAGCCGCCAGGTAAGGCGAAAGGCATGGTCCTGCACCGGCCCGTCGGTCTTCATGATCAGCCAGGTCGATCCCAGCAGCGCATAGCCGATGGTCACGCCCGCACCGGTCAGCAGGCTGTATGCCGACAGCCAGTCGAGCCAGCCGCCTGCATAGGCTCGTCCCTCCACCTCCACGCCCTGAAGCAGGGCGCCCAGCGTAACCCCCTGGGCGAAGGCGGCGATCACCGAACCGCCGGTAAAGGCGAAGTCCCAGAACCGGATGTGATTGGGGTCGCGCCAGCGCCCCTCAAACGCCACGCCGCGCAATACCAGCCCCAGCAGCATCGCGATGATCGGCGGATAGATTGCAGGCAGGATGATCGCATAGGCCAGCGGGAAGGCCGCGAGCAATCCGCCGCCGCCCAGCACCAGCCAGGTCTCGTTGCCGTCCCAGACGGGAGCGACCGAGTTCATCGCCTTGTCGCGCTCTGCGCCGCGCGAAAGTGCGGGAAAGATAATGCCGATGCCAAGGTCAAAGCCGTCCATCACCACATAGGCAAAAACGGCAAAGGCAATGATGAAGGCCCAGATCAGGGTCAGGTCGATGTTCATGCGCCTTCTCCTGCCGGATTGGCGGGCCTTGGCGTGCGTTGCACCTGGGTGATCCCGGCGCTGCGCAACGGCCCCGATTCCGCCGCGACCTCGCCGCCCGTCACCGGCTTGTTCATCAGCCGCAAAATATAGGCGGTGCCCGCGCCGAACATGATGAAATAGACAATGATGAAGGCCAGCAGCGAGGCGCCGACCGCCGGAGCATCGAGCGGCGAAACACTGTCCGCCGTGCGCAACAGCCCGAATACGGTATAGGGCTGGCGTCCGACCTCGGTCGTGACCCATCCAGCGATCACCGCGACAAAGCCCGATGGCCCCATGACCAATGCCGCGCGGTGCAGCCACTGCCAGTCATAAAGGCGCTTTCGCAGCCGCGCCAGCACGCTCCACAGGCCGATACCCAGCATTGCAAAGCCGATGCCGACCATGATGCGGAACGACCAGAAGACCACGCCCACCGGCGGCTCCTCATCATCCGGAATGGTATCGAGACCCGCCAGCGGCTCATCCAGCCCGTGTTTCAGGATCAGCGAGCTGGCCCCCGGAATTTCAATGGCATAATCCACCCGCTTTTCCGCGCTATTGGGTATGCCGAACAGGATCAGCGGCGCGCCATCGGGATGGCTGTCATAATGTCCCTCCATCGCCATCACCTTTTGGGGCTGATGCTCCAGCGTGTTGAGCCCATGGGCATCGCCCGCGAAGATCTGGACCGGCGCGACGAGCGCCGCCATCCACATCGCCATGGAGAACATGCGCCGCGCCCTTGGATCGGCCTTGTCCTTCAGCAAGTGCCATGCACCCACCGCGCCAACCACGAACGCGGTGGTCAGATATGCAGCCAGAACCGTATGCACCAGCCGATAGGGAAAGCTGGGATTGAAGATGATCGCCAGCCAGCTTTCGCCGGGAATAAACTGGCCATTGGCGGCGATCTCATGGCCCTGCGGCGTCTGCATCCAGCTGTTGACGCTGAGAATCCAGAAGGCCGAAATAAAGGTGCCCAGCGCCACCATGGCGGTCGCGGTAAAATGCAGCTTGCGCCCCACCTTTTCCATGCCGAACAGCATCACGCCCAGAAATCCCGCCTCCAGGAAAAAGGCGGTCAGCACCTCATAGGCCATGAGCGGACCGATCACCGGCCCGGTCTTGTCCGAAAAAACCGACCAGTTGGTCCCGAACTGATAGGACATGACGATGCCCGACACGACGCCCATGGCAAAGGCCAGCGCGAAAATCTTGCGCCAGTATTTGAACAGGTCGAGATAGGTGTCGTCGCCGGTCTTGAGCCACAGCGCCTCCAGCACCGCCAGATAGCTCGCCAGCCCGATCGAAAAGGCCGGAAAGATGAAATGGAAGCTGACGGTGAACGCAAATTGCAGCCGCGCCAGGAACAGGGCGTCAAAGGCTTCGAACATCGGCACAAATCCCCTTCGAGGAGGTGCCGCCGCCCGGCGCGTTACCATGGCGGCAGCGCTCCGCCCTGTTAGGCCCGAATTGCGACAATCTCAATGCGCATGCCATGATTGTTTGACAGTCATAGTTGCATAAAACGCAACACGTGATCGATCAAACCCGGAATTCGACACCCTGGGCCAGCGGCAGGTCTGCAGAATAGTTTATCGTGCTGGTCTGGCGGCGCATATAGGCACGCCAGCTGTCCGAACCGGATTCGCGACCACCGCCCGTCTCCTTTTCTCCGCCAAATGCCCCGCCAATTTCCGCGCCCGAAGTGCCGATATTGACATTGGCGATGCCGCAATCGCTGCCGCTCCCCGCCAGAAAACGCTCCGCCTCGCGAAGGTCAGTGGTAAAGATCGACGAACTGAGCCCCTGGGCCGCCGCATTGTTGAGCGCTATCGCGCTGTCCAGATCATCAAAGGGAAGCACATAAAGGATCGGTGCGAATGTCTCGCGCAGCATCGGCCCTGCATGTCGCGGCATCTCGACAATGGCGGGGCGGACATAGACGCCCTCGCCCGGCCCGTCGATCTGTTCGCCGCCGCTCACCACCGCGCCCATGGCCGACGCTTCGGCCAGCGCCGCCTGCATGGCGGATAGGCTGCCGCCATCGATCAACGGCCCGGCCAGATTGGCGGCGTCGCGCGGATCACCAACGGGCAGGCGCGCTGCCGCCGACTTCAGCCGGTCGAGCATCGGCGCATGCACCTCTCGCGCGACGAACAGCCGGCGCAGCGAAGTGCAGCGCTGGCCGCTGGTGCCCATAAAGCCAAAGGCACATGCCTGAACCGCAAGATCAAGATCGGCGCTGGCACAGACGATGCTGGCATTATTGCCGCCCAGTTCGAGCAGGCTGCGACCGAAACGGCCCGCGACCGCCTGCCCCACGGCGCGGCCCATCGGCGTGCTGCCGGTTGCCGATACCAGCGCGGCCAGCGGATGATCGACAAGCGCACGTCCCGTATCGGCATCGCCAATCAGCAGCTGCGAGAGATTGTCCGGAGCATCATCGCCAAAGCCGGCGATCACGCGTTCGAGCAGGCTTTGCACTGCAAGCGCGGTGAGCGGGGTTTTTCCGAGGGCTTCCAGACAATCGCATTGCCGCACACCAGCGCCAGCGCAGCATTCCAGGCCCAGACCGCGACGGGAAAGTTGAAAGCCGATATGATCGCGACGACGCCCAGCGGATGCCAGCTTTCCATCATTCGGTGGCCGGGCCGCTCGCTGGCAATGGTGAGGCCGTAAAGCTGGCGCGACAAGCCGACCGCGAAATCGCATATGTCGATCATCTCCTGCACTTCGCCGCGCCCTTCGGAGATCGGCTTGCCGCAATCGAGCGTCACCAGCCGGGCGAGCGGCTCCTTGTGGAGACGCAGCGCATCGCCGAGCTGGCGGACCAGTTCGCCGCGACGCGGCGCAGGCAGATTGCGCCATTGCAGAAAGGCGGCATGGGCCGATCGTACCGCGGCGTCCACCTGAGCAGCATCGGCAAAGTCAATCCCGGCAACCTTCTCGCCGGTGACCGGGCTGGCGACCGGATGCGCGCCGCCCGGCAGGGCAAAGCCGAGGGCATCGGCAATGTCCTGCACATCCTGGCCAATGGAAATCATCCCTTGCCTCCCTGCCGTCGCCCTATCGCGCCGACCAGTCCATATTGGCCGAGGCCAGTACGATCTCCAGCCCCAGGCCCAGCCCCTTGGTAAAGCCGCCCTTTTCGACGTTCACATATTCTTCGGAGCTGTGCGCCCGGCCACCGCCATTGCCGGTGCCGATGGTCATGGCAGGCACGCCCAGGCTCATCGCGATATTGGAATCGGTCGAGGATTTGGAGGGCCGCGCATCGACGCCGCCCGCTGTCAGAATGCGCTGCGCAGCCAGCACCATCGGATGTTCGGGATCGGTCTGTCCGGCAGGCCGGTCTCCGATTTTCTGCTTGATCGCTCCCACTTCGCCAAGCGAGGTCGAACGCGCAAAATTCTCGGCGACGACCGCCTGGTCGACAATGGCAAGGAAACGCTGTTCGAGCCGGTCCAGCTCCGCCGGATCGGGCGAGCGCATATCGACCAGCAGCTCGATCCGGTCGGGAATGGTGTTGACCGATGTGCCGCCGGATACAACGCTGGCCGAATAGCTGGTGCGCGGATCGCCCGGAACCTTGATCTCATAGAGCCGCTTCACGGTATCGGCCATCGCCGCCATGGGGTTGACGATGCCGAACGCGCCATAGCTGTGCCCGCCCGGCCCGGTAAAGGCGATGCGATAGCGCTTCGATCCCACGGCCCCGGTGACGAGATGCGACGGCTCCGGTCCATCGACCGAGATGAATGCGCCGATGCGGTTGCGATAGCTGCCCTCGGTAAACAGGAAGCGCACGCCGCGCAGATCGCCCTCGCCCTCTTCGCCCACGGTCGCGACGAACAAAATGTCGTTGCGCGTGACAATTCCGGCAGCATCCATTGCCCTGATCCAGGCGAGCATCGCGGCAAGGCCCAGGCTGTCATCACCCACGCCCGGCGCTGACAATGTCGTCCCCGATCGCTGCACCTTCACATTGGTGCCCTCCGGGAACACCGTGTCGAGATGCGCGGAGACAACCAGCAGCGGCGCGCCGTCAGTCGCCTTGCCACGGCGCAGCCCCATGACATTGCCGACCCCGTCGGTTTCGACCCGCTTCAGCCCCAGTGCCTGGAACTGGGCGGCAATCCACTCGCCGCGCACCTTTTCGGCAAAGGGCGGCGCGGGTGTCTCGGTAATCGTGACCAGTTCCTTGACGATGCGGTCATAATCAGCGGCGATCGCCGCCCTTGCGGACTGGAGACCGTCCTGCGCCTGAGCCTGTGCCTGGGGCGTCGCCGACAGCATCAGACCGGGCATCATGGCCAGGCCCATGGCCTGCATCATTGATCGGATTTTCATTACGGTCCCTTCATCTTTCGCGACAGGGATGCCGCTTTATCCCTCCCGCGTAAACAGGAAGTAGATAATATAGAGCCAGGAAAAGAATCCGTGGATGATCGCCCACAACACCGATTTATGGGCGGTATAGCTGATGACGATGGCCAGAGCGCTGCCAAACGACAGGCCGCTGCGAACCACTTCCTTGCGAACGACGGTGACGGTGCCTGCCATAAATCCTCCTGCAAATGACAGGACGGACTATAGGCAGATCACAACCGCGACGAAAGGCACGGCTTCAGGGTGCGGCTATCCTGCCGATCCTATGCCGCGCGTTTCGCGCGACCGGCCATCTCGTCATTCAGCATTTCGGCCAGCAGAAAGGCGAGTTCAAGCGACTGGCCGGCATTGAGCCGGGGATCGCAATGGGTGTGATAGCGGTCCGCAAGGTCCATCTGGGTCACATCCATCGCGCCGCCGGTGCATTCGGTGACATTCTGGCCGGTCATTTCGACATGGATGCCGTCGCCATAGGTGCCTTCCGCCCGGTGTGCGGCAAAGAACCCGCGAACCTCGGCCAGGATGCGCTCGAACGGGCGCGTCTTGTATCCGCTGTTGGTCTTGATGACATTGCCGTGCATCGGGTCACAGGACCAGATTACCGGATGCCCCTCCGCCTTGACCGCGCGGAGCAGCGGCACCAGCCCGGATTCGACCTTGTCATTGCCGAACCGAGAAATCAGGGTGATGCGTCCCGCCTCGCGTGCCGGATTGAGCGTGTCGAGCATGGAGAGCAGCACGTCCGGCGCAAGGCTGGGGCCGCACTTGATGCCAATCGGATTGCCGATACCGCGCATGAACTCGACATGCGCCGAGCCATCGAAACGGGTGCGGTCACCGATCCACAAAAAGTGTGCGGACGTGTCGTACCAGTCGCCAGTCAGCGAATCCTGGCGCGTCATCGCCTCTTCATAGGGCAGCAACAGCGCCTCATGGCTGGTGTAGAAACTGGTCGCCTGCAGTTGCGGCACGGTATCGGGGTTGATCCCGCACGCCGTCATGAAGTCCAGCGCCTCGCCGATCCGGTCGGCCATTTTCGCATAGCGTTCCGCCCAGGGGCTGCGCGCCATGAAATCATGCATCCAGCCATGGACCTGCTGAAGATTGGCATAGCCGCCACTGGCAAAGGCGCGCAGCAGGTTGAGCGTCGCCGCCGACTGGCTGTAAGCGCGCACCATGCGATCAGGATCGGGTTCGCGCAGCGCCGCGTCAAATTCAATGCCGTTGATATTGTCGCCAAAATAGCTCGGGAGCTCAACGCCATCGACCGTCTCGGTCGGTGCCGAACGCGGCTTGGCAAACTGCCCGGCCATGCGCCCGACCTTCACCACCGGCATCTTGGAAGCAAAGGTCAGCACCACCGCCATCTGCAGGATGACCCGGAAGGTGTCGCGAATATTGTTCGGGTGAAATTCGGCAAAGCTTTCGGCACAATCGCCGCCTTGCAACAGAAACGCTTCGCCAGCAGCGACCCTGGCGAGGTCCGCCTTCAGGTTGCGCGCCTCGCCGGCAAAGACCAGCGGCGGAAAGTTGCGAATCTTCCCTTCTGCATCCTGCAGCTTGTCCGCATCGGGATAGGCCGGAATGTGCCGCGCCTCATGAGATCGCCAGCTATCCGGGCTCCAGTTCGCCGTCACCTGTCTTACTCCATTGCTAGGTCCGAGTCGGCGCCCTTAGGCCAATTTGCCGGTCATTGGCAATAAGCGCGCAACATTCCCAAATAACATGCCCTTCACAATCAAGGGATTTTACGTTCAGCCGGTTTCGTCTGTAATTATTTGTCGGCGGTATTGGTGCTGCCGGCAAAGGATTGCGGCAGGATTTCAAGCCGCCATTCGCTGTCTTCGCGCAGATATTTGCGCGCCAGCGCCTGCATCGTTTCCGGCGTCGTCACCGAATAATCGCTGAGGATGGTGCGAATGGCGCTGATCCGGCGAACGTCGAATGCAGCCCCTTCCAGCTGTTGCAGCCAGAAGCCATTGCCGGTGCTGGCCCGCATCACGATCTGGCGCAGCGGTTCGGTCGCCCGCGAAAGCTCATCCTCGCTCACCGGATTGGCCACCAGATCATCAACGATGGTGTTGACCACGCTATAGAGCTTGTCGAGATTATCGGGCGAAAGCTGGCTGATCACCGCAAGATGCCCGCCCTTGTCGAAACTGGTGGGCCAGCTGTTGATGACCTGGGGCGCATAGCTTGCCCCTTCCTCGCTGCGCAGCTTTTCGATCAGGCGATTGGTGAATATCTCCGACAGGATTTCCAGCTGGCGGCTCTCGCGCACCCTTTCGATCCCGCCACCGGTCGGCCAGGCCAGATAGACTGCGGCCTGATCCTGTGTGCCGCTGTGATAAAGGCGTTCAGGCTGAGTGCCCGGCGCAGGGAAGGCGACAGTCTCCGGCCCGCCAACCAGCGCTTCCTCCTCGCGCCGGGGCAGCGCGCCAAAGGTCCGCGCCAGCATCGCCACCGCTTCGTCGCGGTTGAAATCGCCGAACAGCATGACCTCTATGGGCCCCTGTTTCAAAATGGGTTCCCATGTCGCGCGAAACGCCTCGGGCGTCAGCATGTCGATCTCGTCCGGTCCCGGCGTCTTCCAGCGCGGATCGCGATCATGGGTGAGCCATTGCAGATCGCGCTCCAGCATCAGTTGCGGCGATACCGCATAGGTTGGATAAGCGAGCTTGGCAGCAGCCCTGGCGCGAATGACCGGTGCCGGATCCCAGCGCGGATAGGCAAGCTTTGCCGCCAGCAGCTTCAGCTCGTCCTCCAGATCGGCCGGACGGGTATAGGCGCTGAATGAAAAGGCATCGTTTTCGACCTCAAAGCCAAAGCCGATGCGGCGTCCCGTCGCCAGGCGATCAAGTTCCTCCTGCCCCAGGTCGCCGACCCCGCTCTGGACCAGCGCCGCTTCGCCCGACCATAACAGGCTGGGCTGATTGGCGGGAAATGCCTGATAGCCGCGCCCGAACCGCACCTTCAGATCGATTTTCGATACTTCCGCGTCATTGGGATAGAGCAGCGCCCGCACACCATTGGAGAAAGTGATGATTTCCATCCCCAGCAGCTGAATATCGGTGCTCGATTCGACCGTCCCCGGTTCGCCCAGATCGGGCAGGTCATCGAAACTGACGCTGCTCGCCGCCAGCCTCGCCCCTGAATCCCCGCCGATATCGCGGGTAAACAGTTCGGCAAGCTCCTGCTCGCCATCGGCAATTGGCTCGGGTGTTACCAGCATGACGCGCTGTGCCTCGCTCGCGAAGAGTTCGCGGGTCGCCTCCAGCAGGCGCTCGGGCGTAAACATCGCCTTCATGCCGCGGAATATCTCCAGCGCGACACCCTGGGAGGCCACGGTCTCGCGAATATCGACGGCATTGACGATATTCTCGGCCTGCTTCGATCCGGCCTCGGTTTCCGACGTCTCGGCGAGAATCTCGAACGCAGCATCAAGCTCGGTCACTTCGCGGTCGATTTCCTCTTGGGTCGGTGCCGCCGCCATGGCATCGGCAATGACGCTGCGCACATCGGTAAGGGCAGCCTGCCAGTCGCTGCCGATCGGGACGATGGAAATGAACGTGCCGTCGACGCTGCGGCTGACATCGTCCTGGCTGACTCCGGCCTGCAAATAGCTGCCGCCGCCGCGTGCCCGCGCCTCCAGACGGCGGTTGATGATCTGCTGCGCGACAAGGTCGATAAGCAGCCCCTGATTATAGGCGATGGTATCGTTCTTCTTGTGCCAGGGCCGCATCATCGCCGCGCTGATAAGATAGGGCAGATCGGGCTCGACCAGCACGCGCGCCTGTGGCTGGGCCGGATCGGGATCGCCAAAATCCGGCTCGGGCGTCCTTCCTCCCTTCAGCTTCCAGTCGGCATAATAGCGCCGGATCGCCTCTTCATAGGCGGCAGGGTCGCCATCTCCGGCAATGACGATGATCGTGTTTTCGGGGCGATACCAGCGATTGTGAAAAGCCCTGACCGCAGCGGGAGTCGCTGCGTTCAGTGTTTCCGGCGTGCCGATGGTCGAACGATCGGCAAGCAGCTGCCCGGCGAAGAAATGCTCGCGCGTCGCATCGCCAACCCGCGCCTGTGCACCGGATCGTTCGCGCAGTTCGGCAATGACCACCGGCACCTCGGCGGTCACCGCCGCACCCGTCAGGCCGGGCTCGCGGATCATGCCGGAGATGATCTTCATGCTCTCGTCAAATGACTGGGCGGTCGCGTCGGGCAGATCAAGCTTGTAGACGGTGTGCGTCTGGGTGGTTTCAGCATTGCTGTCGCTGCCAAAGCCCGCGCCCAGCCGCTGCCAGATGCGGATCGCCTCGCCATCAGGAACATATTTGGAGCCGCGAAAGGTCAGATGCTCCAGCAAATGGGCATAGCCCTGCTCATCATCCTCTTCCATCAGCGCACCGGCATCGATCACGATGCGGACCGACACCTGGCCCGGCGGCACGCCGTTATGGCGGACCGCATAGCGCAGCCCGTTATTGAGTTCGCCAAAGGTCCATGCCTTGTCGACCGGAATATTGCTGTCGCGATAGAGCCATGGAATTTCCTCGCCCGGCAACAGATTGGGCGGACGCAGATCGGATGCGGACTGCTCGCTGAGCGTGGGGGGCGCTGCACCGCCGCCATCTGTCGTGGCACATCCGGTAACAAGGGGGAGAAAGGCCGCCAGCGCGAGCAGCCGACCACGGAACATCAAGGGCAATTGCATGCCACGCTTATAGGCAGGGCAAATATTGCTGGCCAGTGAATAAGCAGGCAATAAGAGGCTGGGTCATGACCTGGAGCCCCCCGCAAGTTCCGCTTTGCGCGGCCATAGCATTTTGGGCTTGATGCAGGCAGCCTGCGCCCCCAAATTGCTGCCATGCTGATCGAAACCGAAACCACGCCCAATCCCGCAACGCTCAAATTTCTGCCGGGACGCCCCGTCATGACCGGGGGTACCCGCGATTTCGCGTCACCCGAAGAAGCAGAGGCGTCGCCCCTGGCTGAGGCCCTGTTCGGGCTGGGCGATGTAACGGGTGTGTTTTTCGGCAGCGACTTCATCTCGGTGACGGCTGCCCCCGGAGCATCCTGGCCCGACATCAAGCCCGACATATTGTCGATCCTGCTCGATCATTTCAGCGCTGACATGCCGCTGTTCCGCGCTACAAGCGCGGGTGGCATCGCCGTTCCGCCAGAGACCGAGGAATGGCCCAGCGACCCCGCAGACGCCGATATTGTCGACCAGATCAAGGAACTGATCGATACGCGGGTGCGCCCGGCCGTCGCCAATGATGGCGGCGACATCATCTATCGCGGCTTTGACAAGGGCGTCGTCTATCTGCAGATGCAGGGTGCCTGTGCTGGCTGCCCGTCATCGACTGCAACGCTGAAGCATGGCATCGAATCGCTGCTGAAGCATTATGTGCCCGAAGTGACGGAAGTTCGCGCCGCCTGAGGCGCATCGGAACACAGCTTGGGCACAAAACCACACTGATCAGGGGGAAATCATGGGCGAAGCACTGAACAACGCGGCACTGGATCAGCTGTTCCGCACAGCGCGGACCTATAATGGCTATCTTGACAAGCCGGTTTCGACCGAACAGCTCCACGCCATATGGGATCTGATGAAAATGGGGCCGACATCGGCCAACATGCTGCCCGCGCGCCTCATCTGGTGCGTCAGCGACGAGGCGAAGCAAAAGCTCTCCGCCCTTTCCAGCATCGGCAATCAGGCCAAGATACTGTCCGCGCCGGTGACGGTCATCATCGGCATGGATGAGGATTTCCACGAACATCTGCCCGACCTGTTTCCGCATGTTGATGCGAAAAGCTGGTTCGAGAGCGATGCCGAGGGCCGCAAGGTCGCCGCCATGCGCAATTCATCGCTGCAGGGCGGCTATTTCATCCTCGCCGCCCGTGCGCTCGGCCTCGATACCGGGCCAATGTCGGGCTTTGACAATGCCGGGGTCGACAAGGCCTTTTTCGCCGACACTCCCAATGTCAAATCGAATTTCATCTCGACGCTGGGCTATGGCGATCCCTCCACCATTTTCAACCGCAGCCCGCGCCCCGATTTTGACCGGTTCAATCTAATCAGTTAGGCCGCGACGCATGAGCGTCCGCACCCTTGTCATCGACACTGCAACCGAAGCCTGTTCGGTCGCCCTGTTCGATGATGCCGCGCTGGTTGCGGGGCAATGGGAAATGCTGAAGCGCGGCCATGCCGAACGGCTGATCCCGATGATCGCCGAGCTGCCCGAGCGCGGCAGAGCGGAGCGGATTTGGGCCAATTGCGGACCCGGCAGCTTTACCGGCCTGCGGGTTGGCCTTGCCGCCGCACGCGCGCTGGCGCTGGCATGGGATGCAGAGCTTTCGGGCTACACCACCCATGCGCTGGTCGCTGCCATGGCCTTTGACCGGTTCAGCGGCGCGGCAGATGCAGAGATTGTCATGACCGGCGGGCATGGCGAGTGGTTCGTACAGGCCTTTGGCATCGATGGCGCCGCACTGGATGCGCTTGCATCGCTGCCGCCCGCCATTGCCATTGAGCGGTCACCCCGTACCCTGATTGCAGGCAGCATGGCCGATGCGGCCAGCGAACAGGGAATGCGCGGCGATCCGCTGTTGCTCTGGCCGGATGCGCGCCAGGCAATGCTGATGCCGCCGGAGTCGCGCAATTTGCCGCCCGACCCGGTCTATGGCCGAAGCCCCGATGCCAAACCGCAAGCCAGCATCGTCGCCGGCAATGGCTAGCAGCCGACAAGTCTATCCGGACGGGGCTGCTCGACTGCTCATCGACGCTCCGCCCATGCACGCCATCGAGCCGATCATGGCGGTCATGATCGATGCCTTTGATCCCGCCTATGGCGAAGCCTGGAATCGCCAGCAGGTGCTGGGGATGCTGGTCTCGCCGCTCTGCCATTCGATAGTCGCACTCGACCATGGCGATTGTCCGCTCGGCTTTGCCCTGACCCGGCGCGTCACCGATGAGGAAGAATTGCTGCTGATCGCGACTGTAACCGATGGCCAGCGTACTGGAATTGCCAGCACCATGCTGCGGCAGGTCATTGACAATGCCATGGAAGCGGGTGTCTCCAGCATTTTTCTGGAAATGCGATCGAATAATCCGGCGCGGCTATTCTATGACAAATTCGGCTTCACATTAATTGGCAAGCGCCGAAAATATTATACGGGTATTGATGGAGCCCGCTATGATGCGCTGACTTTACAAAAGTCATTCGATATTGATTATGACTGAATGGCATATCCCTATGTTCATGCAAGTCGAAGCACGGTAATAAGGGCATAGTAACAATAAAATTGCATCCATATAGGTTGCATATCAGTCGAAGGCCGATTATCGGTCCGCAAAATACAGCAATATCGTATCCATCAACAACACCATCCAGGTCAGGAGCCTTTAATGTCCGATATCGACAATGACATGCATGAAACGCTTATCACGCTTACAGTGGACATTGTTGCCGCCCATGTCAGCAACAACAGCGTAGCCGTCGCCGATATTCCGCAGCTCATCGAAAACGTCCATTCCTCGCTGGCCGGACTTGTTCCCCAGGCTGTGGTGCTGAGCGATGTGCGTCCCGAACCCGCCGTATCGGTGCGTTCTTCGGTCAAGCCGGACTATATTGTGTGCCTGGAAGACGGCAAGAAGCTGAAGATGCTGAAACGCCACCTGATGACGCACTATAACATGACCCCCGAAGAGTATCGCGCCCGCTGGGGCCTGCCCTCCGACTATCCGATGGTCGCCCCCAATTATGCGCAGACCCGCCGCGATCTGGCCAAGAAGATCGGTCTTGGCCGCAAGCCCAAGAAGCGCACGCGCTAAATCACTCTGTTCGAAAATTTGCCTCGCATCGCGCCAAACAGGCCGTTGCAATTCATGCGCCCCGGCCTAGACTGGGGCGCATCGTTTTTGACAATATCGGGCCAGCATGCCGCAGACCATAGACCTTGAAGCGCTTTGTGCCGAACGCGGCCTCAGAATCACGGACCAGCGGCGGGTAATTGCCCGGGTGCTGTCCGACAGTGACGACCATCCCGATGTCGAAAAGCTGCATGATCGCGCTTCCGCCGTCGATCCGCGCATCTCTATCGCGACCGTCTACCGGACAGTACGCCTGTTCGAAGAGGCGGGGATACTCGACCGGCATGATTTTGGCGATGGCCGTGCCCGTTACGAGGCCGCACCCGAAGCGCACCATGACCATCTGATCGATGTCGAGACCGGCAATGTCGTCGAATTCGTCGATCCCGAACTGGAAGCGCTGCAAAAGCAGATTGCCGAAAAGCTGGGCTATCGCCTGGTCGACCATCGCATGGAACTTTATGGCGTCAGCCTCGACCGCAAGGATTGAGCGCGGAACCGCGCTGCATGGCTGAGGCTGCGCCAGACCCGGCGGAGGCACCTCCCCCGCCCTATCCTTCCACGCCCGACATGGCCTATCTGCATTGGCCAATGCCCACGGCAATTGGCTATGTCCGCATGGCAATGCGCATCGCGGCGATGGTGCTGGCGCTGTTCCTGTGCGTGCCGCTTTATTATATCTGGCGGCTCTTGCATCTTTCCAATCCCTGGCCGCGCCTGTTCCTCAAATCGGTCGCCCGCGCCTGCGGCGCCAAGGTCGAGACGGTTGGCGTGCCTCTGAAACGTGACGTTTTCATCATCTCCAACCATTTGTCATGGATCGATATTCCGATCATCGGCGGCCATAACGGCACCGCCTTTGTCTCACAGGACGGCATTGCCAGCTGGCCCGTCATTGGCTGGCTGTGCACGCTCAACAACACCGTATTCGTGTCGCGTACCAACCGCATGGGCGTCGCCAGCCAGATCAACCAGCTGCGCGAGGCGCTGGCCGAAACATGGGCGATCACCATCTTTCCGGAGGGCACAACGACCGATGGCAGCATGCTGCTGCCGTTCAAGTCACCGCTGCTGGCGGTGCTCGATCCACCCCCGCCCGGCATCATGGTCCAGCCGATCTTTCTCGACTTTGGCGAACAGGCGAAAAATCTTGCCTGGGTGGGGGAAGAGACGGCTCCTGCCAATGCGCTGCGCCTGCTTACCCGGCGGGGGACATTCAGGGTCAGGCTCCATTTCCTGGAACCTTTCGACCCCGACCATCTCGACGGGCGCAAGGCGATTGCCGCCGAAGCGCGCAAGCGGATCGAGGCGGAGCTTTCCGCTTCCAACCCCGTGTCCGCTCCCGTATAGCGCCGAGCAATGACCGACCGCACCGATTCCAGACCCGACTCCACCGGACCGAAAAGCTATTTCGTCACCTCATTTGGCTGCCAGATGAACGTCTATGATGGCGAACGGATGGGCGAGATGATGCGCGCCGAGGGCCTGACCGAAGCATCCGAGCGCGAGGATGCCGATCTGGTGATCCTCAACACCTGCCACATTCGCGAAAAGGCGGCGGACAAGGTCTATTCAGACATTGGCCGCCTGAAACGCGATGACGGATCAACCCCGATGATCGCGGTTGCCGGATGCGTCGCCCAGGCCGAGGGCGAGGAAATCTCCCGCCGTGCGCCCAGTGTTGGGATTGTCGTTGGTCCGCAGGCCTATCATCGCCTGCCTGACCTGATCCGCAGCGCCGCGCGCGGTGAAAAGGCGCTCGATACCGACATGCCCGCCACCGCGAAGTTCGGTGCCCTGCCCCGTCGTGCCCGGCAGCCGCGCCCCACCGCCTTCCTGACCGTTCAGGAAGGCTGCGACAAATTCTGCACCTATTGCGTGGTGCCCTATACGCGCGGCGCGGAGATTTCGCGGCCCTTTGCCGATCTGGTCGACGAAGCCAAAGCACTGGTCGATGGCGGGGTAAGCGAGATCACCCTGCTGGGCCAGAATGTGAACGCCTGGGCCGGAGACGATGAAAAGGGCCATCGGCAGGGGCTGGACGGCCTGATCCGTGCACTCGCCGAAATCGACGGACTGGCGCGCATCCGCTACACCACCAGCCATCCCAATGACATGACCGACGGCCTGATCGCCGCTCATGCCGACGTCGACAAGCTGATGCCCTATCTGCACCTGCCCGTCCAGTCGGGGAGCAACCCGATCCTGAAGGCCATGAATCGCAGCCACAGCGCAGACAGCTATCTGGCGATCCTTGAACGGGTGCGCGCCGCCCGGCCCGACATTGCCATTTCGGGCGATTTCATCGTCGGCTTCCCCGGCGAGAGCGATGCAGATTTCGAGGCGACGCTGGAGATTGTCCGCGCCACCAGCTATGCGCAGGCATTCAGCTTCAAATATTCGCCCCGCCCCGGCACCCCTGCCGCCGACATGGATGACCAGGTTCCGCCCGAGGTAATGAACGAGCGCCTGCAAAGGCTGCAGGCACTGCTAAACGAACAGCAGCTGGCCTTCAACCAGGCGACCATCGGCAAGACCACCGAGGTGCTGCTGGAGCGCGAAGGGCGCAAACCGGGCCAGCTGGTCGGCAAATCGCCCTGGCTGCAATCGGTCCATATGCACGCCGAAGGTGCAGCCATTGGCGATATCGTAACTGTCAACATCGTCGATGCAGGGCCGAACAGCCTGGCCGGCGAGCGGATCAGAAAGGCAGCGGCCTGATGGCGCGCAAGCAGCATGGCGGCAGCGGCAAGTTTCGCGGCCGGGAAAGTACAGGCGCATTCGATCCGGTGAACGACCGTCACGAACAGGCGGAACGGGCGCGGATAACCGTCGAGTTTGACGATCCGCACCTGCTGGGCGCGCTGTTCGGGCAGTTTGACCAGAACCTCGTCACCATAGAGAACCGGCTGGGCGTCTATATCGCTGCGCGCGGCAACCGCATCCAGATCGAGGGCGAGCCCGAAGCGACCGCCCGCGCCCGCGACATATTGACCGGCCTTTACAACCGCATCGTCCAGGAACAGGAAATTGACGAGGGCGCGGTCGAGGCGCTGATCTCCATGTCCGCCGAACCCACACTGGAGGGTATTGTCCGCCCCGAAGTTTCCGAGGCGCCGGCGGTGATGATCCGCACCCGCAAAAAGACCATTGTCCCGCGTTCGGCGCGCCAGATCACCTATATGCAGGCGCTGGCCAGAGACGACATCATCTTTGCGCTGGGGCCGGCGGGCACGGGCAAGACCTATCTGGCGGTCGCCCAAGCGGTATCCCAACTCATCACCGGTTCGGTGCAGCGGCTGATCCTGTCGCGTCCGGCGGTCGAAGCGGGGGAGCGGCTGGGCTTTCTGCCCGGCGACATGAAGGAAAAGGTCGATCCCTATCTGCGCCCGCTTTATGATGCGCTTTATGACACCCTGCCCGCCGAGCAGGTCGAGCGCCGCATCGCCAGCGGAGAGATAGAGATTGCTCCGCTCGCCTTCATGCGCGGACGGACGCTGGCCGATGCCTTTGTCATTCTGGACGAGGCGCAGAACACCACGACCGCACAGATGAAGATGTTCCTCACCCGTTTCGGCATGAACAGCCGGATGGTGGTGTGCGGCGATCCCAAACAGGTCGATTTGCCCGGCCCCGCCGTTTCCGGCCTTGCCGATGCCGTCGCCCGGCTGGAGGGTGTGGAGGGGATCAGCACGATCACCTTCGGCGCGTCCGATGTCGTGCGCCACCCGATCGTCGGCCGCATTGTCGAGGCCTATGAGGGCAAGGACAGCTAGCAAAAGTGCTGAACGTCGAGACCAGCAGCCTGGCGGAATGGGACGATGCAAATGGCTGGCAAGCGCTGGCCGAACGGGCGATCGCCGCCGCCGCAGCGACCAGCGCGCATGCTGACTGGGCGGATCGCGCGCTGATCGTTGAGATCAGCATCCGCTTTGCCGATGATGCCGAGGTGCAGGCGCTGAACCGCGATTTCCGCCACAAGGACAGGCCGACCAACGTCCTCTCTTTCCCCATGGTCCCGCCCGACATTCTCGACCTCGCCGCGAACAGCGATGATGGCGAACTGCTGCTGGGCGACATCATCCTTGCGCACGAAACCTGCCTGCGCGAGGCGGCGGAAAAAGCCGTATCGCTGGCCGATCATGTCACGCATCTGATCGTCCATGGCTATCTCCACCTGATCGGCCATGACCATCAGGATGAGCATGAAGCGGCGATAATGGAGGAACTGGAAGTGAAAGCGCTTGCGCATATGGGCATTGCCAATCCATATTAGGGCGAATTTTCACGATGTCGCGAGGTTAAGACACAGACTGAAATGCCAGACGGTGACAGTTTGAGCAGTGGCCGGACCACTGCGGAGGACGATAGTAGCGGACGAATATGGCGGGGCCTGAAGGCCCTGCTTTTCCGACAGGAGCCAGACCAGTCGCTGCGCGCGCAACTGGAAGAGGCGATTGACGAGCATGAGGATGATTGCGCCGCCGAGGGCGGTGAACGCAATGGCGACCTGACGCGCGTCGAACGCGAAATGCTCCGCAACCTGCTCCACTTCAGCGAACATGATGTCGACGACGTGGCGGTGCCGCGCAGCGACATCATCGCCCTGTCGCGCGATGCCGGGTTTGACGAGGTCGTCGCCTGCTTCGCCGAGCATGGCCATAGCCGCGTGCCGGTCTATGACGGCTCACTCGACAAGATTGTCGGCATGGTCCACATCAAGGACGTGTTCGCCATCGTCGCTCAGGGGCATGAACCGCCGGCCGACTGGACAGAACTGATGCGCCAGCCGCGTTTCGTGCCCGAAAGCATGGGCGTGCTCGATCTGCTCGCCGAAATGCGGCAGACGCGCACCCATCTTGCCATCGTGCTCGATGAATATTCGGGCACCGAAGGACTGGTCACCATCGAAGATCTGGTCGAGGAAATCGTCGGCGAGATCGAGGACGAACATGATGATGAGCCCGAAGCCCTGCTGGTCGAAACCGGCAAGGGCTGCTGGGAGGCGGATGCCCGCGCCGAACTGGACGATGTGGCCCGCGACATCGCGCCTGAACTGGCCGAGGTGGAGGAGGATGTCGACACGCTGGGCGGCCTGGCCTTTGTCCTGGCGGGCGAAGTGCCCGAACCCGGCCGGGTTCTGGAGCATGACAGCGGCTGGACGCTGGAGGTTCTGGAGGGCGATGAACGCCGCGTCACCCGCCTGAGGCTGAAGGCTCCTGAAACCGCCGCGAAGGATGACGACTGAGGGTTGCCGGAACTTGGTGATGTTGCGATTGCTGGCAGCGGCAGCGGAACAGCCTAAGAGCAGAGTTTGCCTAATGGAGCTGGCTGGCAACCCTCCCCTTCCTGCCAGCGTTTCAAGGCGCGGCAATCGGAAGGGCGGTTGTGCTCTTGATCTCTGACAGGGCAATTGCCGAGTTTATTTCCTGAACGCCGGGCAGGCGTGAGAGCTTGTCAAAGAACAGCTTTTCATATGCCTCCACATTTGGCGTCACCACCCGCAGCAGGAAATCCACCGTCCCCATCAGCACATGGCATTCGATGATTTCGGGGATATCGGCAATCGCCGCCTCGAAATCGGCAAGATGTGCGCGGCCATGCGCCGACAGCTTGACCTGCGCAAAGACCTGTGCGCTGAGCCCCACCTTGTGCCGGTCCACCAGCGCCACCCGCTTGCGGATCACCCCGGCCTCCTCCAGCCCGGCCACGCGCCGCCAGCATGGAGATTGCGAAAGGCCAACCCGCTCGGCCAGTTCGACGGTCGAAATGTCCGCATTGTCCTGCAGGATCCTCAATATGGCGATCTCGTAACGGTCAAGTGGCATAATTTTTTCTCATTTGTCGTAATTTCAGGATGGTCAATTCAATATTCCAGCCGATCGCTGCAATAATAGGCCAGAAAATCCGGCGGTTCCACATTATTGCCATTGCTCCGGAATGATCCGGACAGCCGGGAGCGAAACAATATGAGCCGCATGGAACCGATGGAATTGCCGCACGAGGCGGTGCACCTGTTCGAGGATGCCAGAACCGGCCTGCGCGCGGTGATCGCGATCCATTCGACGGCGCTGGGCCCTGCCGCAGGCGGATGCCGCGTCTGGCACTATGCGGCGGACAGTGCCGCGACCGGCGACGCGCTGCGCCTGTCCGAAGGCATGACGTACAAGAACGCAATGGCCGGGCTGCCGCTGGGCGGTGGCAAGGCGGTCATCATGCTGCCCGCAGATTTTGACGGTGATCGCCGGGCATTGTTCAAGGCCTTTGGGCGGTGCGTCGAAAGCCTGCAGGGCCGCTATGTAACCGCCGAAGATGTTGGCAGCACTGTCGAGGACATGCTGTCCGTTGCCGCTGCCACGGATCATGTCGCAGGCCTGCCGCAGACGCGGTCTGGCCAGGCGGGCGGCGACCCCTCCCCCCATACTGCCCAGGGCGTTTTCCTGGCGATGCAGGTTGCGGCGGAGAGGAAATTCGGCACGCCGCTGAAAGATACGGTGGTGGGGGTGCAGGGCCTTGGCAATGTCGGCATGGCGCTGGCCGCAAAGCTGAGCCATGCGGGGGCGAAATTGCTGGTAAGCGATATGAATGAGCGGCGCGTGGCCCAGGCCGTCCACATGTTCGGCGCACAGCAGGTTGCGCCTGAAAAAATTGTCGGCGCGCCGATGGATATCCTCGCGCCATGCGCAATGGGCGCCATCGTCAATCACGCCACGATAGGCAGCATACAGGCGCGGATCATCTGCGGAGCCGCGAACAACCAGCTGGAAACGCCGGCGCGTGGCGCGGAACTTGCGCGGCGCGGCATATTCTATGCACCCGACTATCTGGTGAATGCAGGCGGGATTATCAGCGTTTGTGCCGAATATCTGGGCGAGAGTCTTGAATCGGTCGAGCGCCGGGTGGCCGAAATCGGGCCACGGCTGGGACGGATGATCGATGAGGCGGAACGGAGCGGCGAAGCCATGAACCTGGTTGCGGACCGCCATGCCCGGCAGATCGTCGCGGACGGACGGGCGCGCCGCAAGGCCGCCTGATTGCCGACGACGCCGGGCCATCATGGAAATATGCTGCACCGACGGGCTGGGAAGCGCCCTGCGCATCATCAACCTGTTCGCGTTGCGCGGGCTGATACCCGAACGCATCTGCATGACGGCAACCGACGGGGCGATTGACCTTGTCATTGCCACATCCGGGATTGACCCGGCAGCACTGCGGATGATCGAGGCTCGTATCGACGCCATGCCCTGTGCCTATGTGCGCGAACCGACCGGGCAAGTGAATCAGGCCGGATCAGTTTCGTCCTGCGGCTCTGGCAATGCCCGGTCATAAAGACGGCGCGTCCGCCACAGAACCAGCACCGCCAGTGACGGGAACAGGATGTTCACCAGCATCAGCGACATGCCGATATCCTCCCGCGCCGGGAACAGATAATCATTGAGCAGGCCGACCAGCGTCGGCCCGATGGTCAGCGCGAAGATAACGGCGGCCACCGTTGTCAGCGAGATCATCTGCCCCCGGAACCGTGCGGGCGTGACCGACATCAGTATCGCCGGCTGCATGGGGGCCGCAAAGGACTGGACGAAAAAGCACAGTGCAATCAGCACATAGGCGAGCTCGGCATCCGCCACCCGGAAGGCAAGGGCTCCGACCGGTATCGCAAGGATTTGAGAGAAAAGCGCGACATCCCAAAAGGCGAGACGATGCCCCACCTTGCCCAGTTGCCGGGCGGCATAGCCCCCGCAATAGACGCCCAGCGTCGCGAATATGACCACCAGCCCGCCCCAGGCCAGCCCGGCCTGCACGACATCAGAGCCAAAGCGCCGGATCAGGAATGTCGGACCCCAGGCGTGATTGGCCTGCCCGGCGGTCGCGATGAGCGCAAAGGAGAAGAAATAGGCGACATAGATCGGCCAGTTTCCTTTCAGATAATCCCGCGTCGCGCCGACCGATACCGCTTGCGCTGAATCGCCGGTGCGCGCCGGTTCACGGATCGTCCGGACCAGCAAGGCGACCGGCAAACCGGCCAGTCCGACCACGATGAAAGTCGCCTGCCACAGCGCGACCTTTCCGATCAGCCAGAAATGGAGAGGTCCGGCCCCGGCCAGCACATCGATGGTGAGTGCACCGGCGATAAAGGCCAGGCCGATGCCGAGGACGATGCCCGACATGTAGACGGCATAGGCCGGCCCGGCCCGCGAGCGCGGAAAATAGTCGGCAATCATGGAATCGGCACAGGGACGCAGCGTAGCCTCCCCCACGGCGACACCAGTCCGCGCCAGAAACAGCCCCCAGAACGAGGTCGCAAGGCCGCAGACCGAAGTCATTGCCGACCATGCCACCGATCCCGCCAGCAGGATTTTCCGGCGGCTGTACTTGTCCGCCAGAAACCCGATGGGCAGGCCCGCCAGCGCGAAAAAGACGGCAAATGCCGCGCCGTGCAGCAGCCCGATCTGCCAGTCCTGCAAGCCAAGATCGGCCTTTATCGGCTCGACCAGCAGCGCCAGCAATTGCCGGTCTATCCAGCCGAAAATCACCAGCAGCAGAAAGACGATGACGGCGTACCATGACTGAAAATTCGTCACGCCATGCTGTTCGGACGGTTTTGTCGCCATCGCTCAGGCCTTGGGTGGAGGAATTTCGCGGACGCCGCCAATGCGCTGCAGCACTTCCCGAATTTCGCCATCAGGATCGTTGATGACACCCGGTTTGACATCAAAGATCATCGTCGCGCGATGCTCGCTGTCATAGGGCGGCCAATAGGGCAGGCCCGGCGCATTGGGATTGCCATAGCGGGCAAAGGCGATCCACGCCTGGCTGACTTGCCGCGCCATCAGCTCCGCCTCCGGGCCGCGCCCGACCATGCCGGGCGCCTTGCCCGGATTGGCAAAAACCAGCGGCACGTCAATGCCATGGGGTGATCGCAACGGACCGCCAAATATGGTTTCGGGCGATTGCCAGGCTATCTGGTACAGATAGGCTGGCGCCGCTCCCAATTCTGCCTTGCGCTCGGCAATCTCCATCGACAGCAGGCCCAGCGGAAAATCGCTGAAAATCCGCTCGAACAGATCGCCCGCGCTGTAATCGGGATAGGTGCGGCGATAGACATCGACGACCTCTTCTGTCCCCTCGCCGAACAGATGCTGCAAATAGGGGACAAGCTGGTCATCGTTCAGCGAACGGACACCGGGATGGCCGGCGGTGAACAGCGACATTTCGGTTCCCGTCGTGCCGACCATCACCGGCACATTGGCGGACAGGACCGGGGCTTCGGGATCGAATGGCTGCGCGGGTAGATAGCGGCCATCCATCACTCCGGCAAAGCCGCCGATCAGCCCGGCATAGCTTTCCATCCGCAGGACACCGACCAGCTTCTTTTCCGCCTGCAGCAGGCGCTCGACAGGCATGTCGATCAGTTCGCGCCAGTTGTCGGGCGAAACGCCCACTTCATCCATGACGAAATCCAGCGTGAATTTCGCCTGTTCCTCGGTCAGGACGCGGTTTCCTGCGCCGCTTTGGATGACCGCACGGTGGAACAGACCCTGCGCCGCCGGCGTCGCCAGCAGCATGGATGTTTTCTGGCCGCCGCCCGACTGGCCGTGAATCATGACGCGATCAGGGTCACCGCCAAAGGCGGCAATATTGTCACGGACCCATTGCAGCGCCAGCACGATGTCCATGACACCGACATTGCCCGAACTGGCATAGTCGGCATCGCCCATTGCAGCGAGATGGAGATAGCCAAGCACGCCAAGGCGATGGTTGATGGTGACGACAACGACATCGCCCTGATCGGCAAGGTTGGTGCCATCATAGCTTGGAACTGAACCGGAACCGCCGAGCCAGCGCCCGCCATGGATCCAGAACATGACCGGTCGCCTCGCATCGCGCTCAACCCCCGGGGTCCAGACGTTCAGGACCAGACAGTCTTCGGAATAGACATCTTCCACAGGCTGCGGGAAGATTTCCGACAATCTGGCCGCCGTCGCCGGGGGATATTGTTCGATTTGCGGGCACATCGGCCCGAATTTCGAAGCATCGCGAATGCCGGACCATGGCTCTGACGGACGGGGCGGCAGAAATCGTGCCGAGCCGCCAGTGGCCGCGCCATAGGGCATGCCCTTGAAGCTCAATATGCCGTGCTCGCCGCGAACACCGCGCACCTTGCCGCTGGCGGTCTCGACGACCGGATCGCCGCCCAGCTCGACGGCACCTGCGGGCGATGCACCGGCGAGCAAAAGTCCGCCGCCCGCCGCTGCGCTGCCCTCGATAAACGTCCTTCTGCTCATGACCGGCTTGTCCATTGGTCTTCGCACCTTTGCCTCTTGATTGCCTGACCGGTGTGCCGTCGGCTCCTCCCCCCCTTGTCGGGAGCCGACGGCAGGCCCTGACAGCGTATCATTCGCCGCCGAAGGTCTTTCTCAGCTGGAAACCCCACATGCGCGGTTCCTGCGTGATGCCCGTCTGCAGGCCAGACGAGGCCTGGCTGATGCTGCTGACCTGATATTCCTTGTCGAGCAGGTTGGTCGCAAAGAGCGAGGCCGTGACACCATATTCGGGCAGTTCATAGTCGATCCGCGCGTTGAGCAGCCCGACCGAATCGGCCAGCGACTGCTGCAGGGCGAACGGAACCAGCGGGTCGGCGAGACGCGGGCTGATATAGTTCTTGCCATGCCAGGCCCAGTCGGCCTGGACCGAGAGGTCTCCCGGTCCCGCCGCAACCGTGTAACGGCCGGTCAGGCTATAGCTCCAGCGCGGGTTGCTGAACCGCTCGCCCGAAGCATCCAGCGATGCTCCGCTTGAATTCGGGGCGTTCTGATAGCTGTCATATTTGCCATCAAGATAGGTCAGCGTTCCGCCCAGCCACAGGCCGGGCGCGGGATTGACATTCACCTCTGCCTCGAAACCCTTGATGATTGCGCTCGCGGCGTTGGTCTGGATTGTAAAGGGCGGCGGTCCGGGAAACACCGTCGATTCCTGCTTGTTCGAATATTTGGTCCGATAGGCCGCCAGATTGGCCTGGAATCGTCCATCCCATTGCGATGTCTTCACGCCCAGTTCGATATCCTTGGCGATTTCAGGCTTGACCGGCGGCGTATTGGGAGAGCGCAGCTGAAGCCCGCCACCCCGGAATCCCTTGGCCGCCCGCACATAGAGCAGCGTATCGTCGGTAACCTGGAAATTGGCGCTGGCCAGCCAGGAGAAACCGTCGAAATCGGCTTCCTGGAAAACCGCGCAGTCATCGGGCGAGGGTACCGTTCCGGCAACCGGAAAGCCTGTCGGGAAACAGCGATAGCCATTGGCCGATGGCAGGTAGATGCGGTTCTTGGTGAGCAGTTCGCGATGCTCTTCGGTATAGCGTGCACCAAGGGTGAGCGAGAAGTTGTCGGTGACCTTGAAATCGTTCTGCGAATAGATCGACCAGCTGGAATTGACGACCTTGTCGGCGAAGAAGCCCACATAGCTGGCAGGCGGCAGCGCCGGAGCCGTGGTATTCCCCCGCGCCGTATTCTGGTTGTCGGTTCCGCGCTCGTCGCTGAAATAGGCACCGATCAGCCAGTCGAGACGGTCATCGATTGCCTGCCCGGAAAGGTTGAATTCCTGGGAAAAGAAATCGACGCGCTGGTCGATCGGCTTGGCAAAGGGATAGTTGGCAAATTCAATGCCGCCAATGCCGGTGCCGACCTCCCCGGCAGTCAGGCTGGTTCCGTCAAGATCGAGAATATTATCGAGCTTGTACCAGCGATAGCCGGTGACCGAACGGAATTGCAGGCTGTCCGAAATATCCCACGCCAGCGTTCCGCCCAGTGTCACGGCATCGACATTGTCGCGGGTGAAGGTCTGGCTGTCATTGGTGTAGAGATCGCGGTTGCCCATTGCGACCAGTCCATCAAGATAGGCGGTTGCGACAGCTGCATCCCCGAATTGCGCAACCGCGCGCTGGAACCCGCCACCGCCAGGCCGCCACCAGCGCAGGACATGCAGATCGCCATTCTGGCGCAACGCCGTATATTCCGCCTTGATCTGGATATCGAGATTCTCGGTCGGATTGAGCTGCAGCGTGCCGCGCACGAAATGCTGGTCGCGATCCTGCCCAAGATCGAGCCCGGTCAGGCTGGAGCGGCCAAAGCCGTCACGGGTCCAGCGCTGATAGGCGACCCTTACCGCAGCCTTGTCCTGCGCAAGGGGAATGTTGACGGCACCGCCGAATTTCAAATCGTCATGATTGCCGACCTCCAGCATCGCATAGCCATGCACGCCGTCATAATCGGCACCCTTGCTGACGATATTGATCGCGCCGCCCGTCGTGTTGCGACCGTAGAGCGTGCCCTGCGGTCCCTTCAGCACTTCGACGCGCTCCAGATCGACGAACCCGGCATTGATGCCATGCGGGCGCGCAATATAGACGCCGTCGACATAGAGCCCGACCGACTGGTCAACGGTCAGCAACACGCCGGGACTGCTCTGTCCGCGAATGCTGAACCGTACCGAAGACGGTGTGCCCGGAGCGGACAATATCTGCAGGCTTGGCACGAACAGGCCCAGATCGCTGGGCGAGCGGACGCCCTTGTCCTCTAGCGCATCGGCGCTGAGCGCAGTGATCGCGACTGGCACAGTCTGCAGCGATTCCTCGCGCTTTCGTGCGGTTACGACAATCACATTGTCATCCCGCGCGCCATCCTCTTCATCCTGTGCCAGCGATTGTGCCGGACTGGCCATCACCGCCAGCGAAACCCCGGCCAGAAAAGCCCTTGCCAGCTTGCTGTTCAACATGTTGCTCATCTCAAATCCTCCCTCATTTCCGTTTCCTGTTGGTATCCAGTTCGTCGCATCGACAGCGCGCACGAACCCCTGCGCCGGTCGGGCATGAACCGGCGTCCGGACCTTTCGTCCGATGGCTGGAATTGGTGCGTCGCGCCTAGGCGCCGAAAATCAGTCGCTCTTTCCTAATCAGCCCGTCCCCTCAACATCATGCGGAGTTGCCCCGTGCGCGTGCCGGGACAGTGGCCCCTCCCGCCGCACACAAGTCTCCATCTTCATTTTCCATCCAGATTTTGCATTGGATCACTGCGTCCTCATCGGCATCTTCTGCTGGCGCTTCCTCGGCCAGGAAACAGGTGACGCTGGTGCCTGCGGTCACCGGCTTCAGCAGGTTGACCGCAATCGAACCCCCGGAAAAATAGGGCTCGCCATATTCGCGGATCATGAGTTCGGAGAGGCAGGCCACCAGAAAACCGCCCTGCACAATTGCCTTGGGCAGTCCGGCCTTCTGCGCAGCCTCATCGCTGCTGTGCAGATTGCCTGGCCCCGAATAGGCAATCATTCGCTCCATATCGAACGACTTGACGAATGAGGCGACGGTCATGGGCGGCCTCCCGCAAAGCGGCCAAGCACTGCCTTGTCGAGGATGGTGATGGTCCGCCGGTCGATCAGGCAGTCCTCGCCACATTCATCCCTGTAGATCGCCTCGAAGACGACCCGCGTCCGCCCCTTGCTCTCATAAATATCGGCAATGTGGCATTCGGCGGATACCGGCATGCCGACATAGACGGGCTTCAGATAGTGCATCTCATGCTTGGTGCGCAGCGCATTGCCGATGCGCTTCACCAGAAAATAGGCGTGCAGCCTGTTCATCGTCGCCTTGGGCACGAAATCGGGCGGCAGGGCGCGCCGCGATGCATCGTCGGGATGTCGCGGAAGCAGGCCGGACGGCAGGCCGACGGCATCGAGATATTCATCGAGCATCTCATCAGTGACAGTGATGGCGGCCTCGCCCGTCTTCTCGCCAATCCGGACTGTGAGCGAACTGGTCATCGGACGGCCTCCTCGACAAGCTGATTCTCGGCTGCCGCCTCTGCCAGCTGTGCATGACGGTCCAGCGGTGTCCCTGCCTTCATGACCCGGCCAGGCAGGTCATGACCCACCAGCCGCTCGGCCAGACGAGCCACATCGACAAGCTTTGCAAGATCGATGCCCGTCTCGATGCCAAGCTGGTGACACAGGAAGACGAAATCCTCCGTGCACATATTGCCCACCGCGCCCGCAGACCCCGAAAAGGGACAGCCGCCCATGCCGCCAATCGCGGCATCAAACTCGCTGACGCCTTCTTCCAGCGCACTGAGCGCGTTCGCTATCGCCAGGCCGCGCGTATCGTGCAGGTGCAGCCTGACGATCATGTCCGGCCACCGCGTCCGGATCGAGCGCACCATCGCGCGAACCTGACCGGGAGAAGCCCAGCCCATCGTGTCGGCCAGCACCACCCGGCGCAGATGCTCCCCGCATCGGGCCAGCCGGTCGATGGTTGCTTCGATCAGCGCCTCGACCCGTTCTGGCGCTATCACCCCGTCATAGTTGCAGCCAAATGCCGCCATGACGATCAGCGTTTCGGTGGCAATGCCATGATCGCGATAGCCTTTGATCCAGCCATCATGCTCTTCCATGCTCTGGGCAACGGTCTTGCGGATATTGCGCAGCGAAAAGCCGTCGCTGGCCGAAAGCTGAAGATAGCCTGCGACCGAGAGGTTCGGTGCGGCCAGGGCCGCCTGCAATCCCTGCTGATTCAGCCACAAGGCCCGATAGTGCGCGGGATGAGGATCGGGAAGCCGCGCCAGCAGATCGGCCGTGCCCGCCATTTGCGGAACGGCCCTGGGGCTGACAAAAGAGCCAACCTCCATTTCCTGCACACCGGCAGCACGTATCGCCGCGATCAGTTCGGCACGCTCGGAAAGCGACAATATCCTGCTCTCAAGCTGCAGGCCGTCACGCGGGCCAACCTCCTGAATATGAACCCGTTCCGGATAGCGTCTCATGCCGGCGCCTCCATATCGGGAAGGTCCTGCATCACTGCATCAGGAGGGTAGGGAAGTGCCGGTCCGTCGCGCAGCGGCAGAACTGCCATGGCAGTGCCGGGTGCCGTCTCGGTTCCGTCAGCGTTGGTCATCCCGAACCGGATCAGCACCGAGCCCCATTCACCGATCCGTGCACAGGAAATGATCTCGCCATGGCAAACAAGGGTTTCCCAGACAGCGCTCATCGCGCGAAACTGCATGCTGAGACGCCCGAGCCAGCCCTGCTCGCCCGCCCAGTCGGCCAGATAGCGGATCAGTATGTGCTGCTTCCACGATCCGTTGACCAGCAAACCGTCGAGCCCGTCATGATCGCGGGCGAACCGCTCATCATAATGGATGCGGTGCCAGTTCTCCATCGCAGCCGACCAGCGCACGATATGGGCCGGGCTGATCGGGCCTATGCTGGCATCCGGAAGGCGCTGGCCAGGAGCAATATCGTCGAAAAAGACCTGCATCGCCGCCCTCACCTCTGGATCAGTGTCGAGACGGACCTTAGCAGGCGGGTGCCCTCGATTGTCCGGTAAAGGGTTTCGATCAGGATGATCAGCAGCGGTCCGGCCGATCCGGCCTTTTCGCGAATGTCCGCGAACCGGCTCTGCCGCTCGACCTGGTCCCCGATCCGCGCATAGCGATAAAATTCATAGCTGTACCCGCCGTTCAGCAGGCGCTTCAGCGGCGTGCGAATTTCCGGGAGACCGCGAAAATGCTGCGCGGCCCCGTCATAATTCCGGTCATCGGCAAAACGGTCCAGCGGGTCAGGCGCGGCATCGGGACGCCTGAACATCTCCACGACAAAGGCAGGCGGCGCAACCAATGCACCATAGCGGCTCGACGCCGCATGCCCGGCATCAAAATAGCGCGGCGCACAATCCATTGTCGCATGATGGAAGCGCCTGACCTCGCTCGCCTCGACCGCATTGGCAGCCTGCTGCCAGCCGGTCGTCAGGCCGATCATCGCACGGATTTCATCAGTGAGGACCAAAGCCATTATTGGCCCTCCACCAACGCATCCAGGGCAACAACCTTTGCCTGGCGGCTGAGAATGCCGTGCATGATGGTCCGGTGCGTTTCGGCATCAAAGTCGCGGCAGCAATCCTCGACCAGCGTGACCGCAAAATCGAGATCCAGCGCATGACGGACACTCGACAGCACGACGCCGCTGGTTGCGACACCCGCCATCACCAGCTCGTCAACCGCCAGTGCATCGAGACGGTCCTTGAGACCGGTTCCGACAAAAGCGTCAATACGATGCTTGACGATGACCGGTTCACCTTCGCGGGGCGCAAGTCCGGCATGGATCGCCGTCCGGGGATCATCGACCAGCATCAACCCGGCCTTTGCGAGCGCGGCAAGACCGGTATTGCGCTGCGAAAGCTCCGGATATCCCGCGCTGAAACCGAGCATGACATGCAGGACGGGCATGCCCCGCTCCCGCGCCCAGCCAAGCAGTCGCGCGGCCCCGGCGATCAGTTCCGGATCATTGCCGAGCATGCCGAGCGCAACATTCTGGAAATCCATCATGATCAGCGCCCTTGACGGGGTTGCATCAGCCATTCTCGCCTCCCGCTGTCGCACATTCCGCAATCGCCGGTTTCAGCTCGACGCCACGCGCCGGCGCATTCCCGCCGGGCGTGACCATCCGGAAGGGCACTCCCGGAACGCTCACGGGACCATCTTTCGTCGCCATGCGATTGAAGAAGCTGCGCGCAGCAAGCTGTTCATTGGCGAACAGGTCCTCGATGGTGCTGACCGGAAAGCATGGCACGCGCGCTGTTCTCGCCGCCGCAAACAATTCGGCCTTGGTGCGGCCAGCAGTATGCTCGCCCATCAGTTGCTGGATGCGCTCCCAGTTGATCTTGCGCTTGCGCCGGTCGCCACACAAATCCGCATCAGCCGACCATCCGGGCGATCCGATCACCGGCAGCCAGCGCTGCCATTGATGCTCCTCGCGCGGCGATGCCATGATCCAGCCATCCGCACAGGGCAGAACCCAGATCGATCCGCCAGCCACTTCCACACCGGTGCGACCGGTCCGCTTGCGCTCAAAGGAACGCGCGCCTGCCTCCCATTCCGCCAGCGCCTCAATTCCGATATAGGCCGTATAGTCGAGCAGCGAGAAATCGAGCCTTGGCCCCGCGCCGCCGCGCTTTCGCCGTGCCAGCAGACCGGCAAGGCAGGCAGATGCGATCCCGACGCCTGCCGCCATGGACATTTCAAACGGAGCGCCGGCAATGGGCGGCTGGACCAGCGGATCAGCCACCGGTCGCGCCCTGTTGAAGGCAACACCGCCGCGATGCTGAACGATCATGTCGCTCTGGCGCGGAATTGCCGTCGCACTGGCCCTGCTTTCCGCCCCGACAGCAATCACCACGGCGGTTTCGGGCAGATTCCGGGCAAACGGGGCACTGCCGTCCCTGTCCCGGTCATAGATAATCACATCGGCCCCCGACGCGCGGTCGGCAAGGTCGTGCAGCGGCACATTGGACAGCGATTTGCCGCTATCGAGAAAAGCGAAAAACCGGCTCAGGCTCTCCTGATCATCCGGACAGGCCGCGGCAGCATCGCTGCCCGCCTCGCTGACGGTCACGCGCTCAACCCCGGCGCCCATGCCGGCCAGCAAATGCCCGGCATAGCGAAGCGCAGGGTTTGCGCCCCATTCAAGCACCCGGATATCAGAAATCAGGCCTGTCCCGCTCATGCGACGCCCGCCTCGGCCACTGCGCTGCACTCCGCCAGCGCCGCCGCGTAGACCGCACCATCCTGATGCAGCCGCGCAATCCGGTCGTCATTCACCGCCAGCAGATCGCGCAGGATTTCCAGGCTATGTTCACCCAGCCGCGGTGCAGGCAGAAACTCCCCGCGCCAGCCATCGGCCTCCACCCATGGGAGCGAGGTTGTCCGATGCGACAGGCCCTGTTGCTGGAACACGCCCGACGCCTCGACGACCGGATCGGCCATGATGTCCGCCATGTTGCGCGATCGCGAAGCATTGACGCCCGCGCTGCGCAGTTTCTGTTCAAGCTCGTCAATGTCCGCTGCACTCAGACATTTGGCGATGATTGCGTTAAGCTCGGCCAGCGCCGCAACGCGCTGCTGCTGGCTCTGAAAGCGCGGATCATCGGTCAGGTGCGGCTGACCAATGACGCTGCAAAAGGTCCGCCATTCCGCGTCGGAACAAATTGACAGCGCCAGCCATTCATCGTCTGCACCGCACCGGAAACAGCCGGATGGTGCCGCGCCATGCTCCTGATTGAGGCCAGGTTCGCTCACCGCCTGGCCCGATTGATGCGCAATGAGCGATTGTGAAAACAGCGCAATCGTGCTCTCGATCATCGAAAGGTCGATGAACGCGCCCTCCCCTGTCTGATGCCGGTTGTGGACCGCCAGCAGGATCGCGAAAACCTCCCACATCGCGGTTGCGGGGTCGGTCCATGCAGGCATGATCCCCATCGCCTCCATGCGGCTGTTTATGGCGCCGCGACAGACCAGATTGGCGCGACCGCTGAACGCTTCGAGCAGGCTGCCATAGGCGAGCACATCCCGCTGCGGTCCTTCGCGACCGACGCCCGAACCGGAGACATAGATGATGTCGGGACGGATCTTGCGCACCGATTCATAGTCCAGTCCCCAGCGCCCCATCACGCCTGCCGAGAAATTCTCGACCAGTATGTCGCTGCGGGCGATGATCTGTTCGACGATTTCCCGCGCTTCCGGCCGGGCAAGGTCAAGCGCAACGCTCTTCTTCGAATTGTTGACGACATCGAATAGCGGGTCGCGATGGACGAATTCGGGGCGCACATGTGATTCAATCTTGATGACCTCGGCACCCATTCCGGCAAGCGCCTTGGTGGCCATCGGCCCGGCAATCACCCAGCTGAAATCGGCCACGCGAGATCCGGTCAGCGCCCCTTTTGCCAAAAAATCCTCCCCAACGGTTTTGTCATTGCCAATGGCCTGAACCAATTGGCTGTCGTCATGTCAGGATGCTGCAGGGTGGCAGGCGATTTCACAAATAGGGGTTGCCAATGATCGATATAATCTGAAATTATGGGTTATTAATTCCATATAATTTCAAAGGATATTATGGTCATGGACGCAGCGGCAATGGACCTGCTCAAATTCCCGGCCTTTGACACGCGCCAGCTGCGCTATTTTCTGGCAATCGTCGAAGCGGGATCGTTCAGCAAGGCGGCGCTGATCCTGAATGTTGCGCAGCCCGCCCTGTCCCAGACCATCAAGGATATGGAGGCTGAGCTCGGCCTCGACCTGCTGGTGCGGCTGCCGCGCGGAGTAGCGCCGACCGAGGCCGGAAAGATGCTGGCCCTTGATGCGCGCACCGTCCTCACCCAGATCAGGATTGCCCGCGAACGGCTTCAGGATGAGGGAGCCGCGCCATCAGGGGCCGTCGGGCTCGGCGTTCCCAGCTCGATCAGCCAGCTCATCACCATCCCGATGGTCCAGTCAGTGCTTGCAAGCTTTCCCAAGATCAGCTTTCGCATGTCCGAGGCAATGAGCACCAACCTGGTCGACTGGGTGCTGGAAGGCCGGGTCGATCTGGGCATCGTATTCAGCAATATGGGCCGCAAGGGGCTGCGCACACGGCCCGTGCTGCGCGAGGAACTGGTGCTGGTGGGCAGCACGGGTCCGGCGTCGCCAGAGCCCGGCGAGGAATTTTCCTTTCCCCGGCTCAGCCAGATGAATTTTGTCCTTCCGGGCAGCGCATTCGGCATCCGCAAGCTGATCGACGCGGTAGATTCGCTGGGCACCGCGTCGTTCAACCTCGTCGCGGAAGTCGATTCGCTCTGGCACATCAAGAATCTCGTGCGGCAGGGTGTCGGCTTCACCATATTGCCGAAATTCGCGGTCCAGGAAGAAGTCGCCAACGGCACGCTGCGCGTCTGGCCCATTCGCGATCCGCCAATCCGGCGCACCGTCCATATCGTGACATCGTCGGAACGTCCCCAGACAAGGGCTGTGGAAGCGGTCGAGAACGTGCTGTGTGCGCTATTCTATCAGCTGGTGCAGCTTGGCTATTGGGAGGCCGAGCTGACCAGCGAATTGCTGGAAAGTCATGCGAACTTCGCGCCCTATATCCCTGCCGCCATTTCCCGCGATCTTGACGCTTGCCGCGAATATCCGATGACGCTGGGAACCATCGGCGCAGGGCCGGGCTGAGCTGGCTGAAAGCGGACCGCGCCAGCCTCCCTCAGTCCCTTTGCGGAAGCGCCTCCAGTTCCTCAAGCGCATGCCAGAGGCAATCGACAAAGCCATCGACATCGGACATCCGCGCTGCATCGGTCATGACGCCAAGGTCAAGATTATCGGCATTGCGGCGCAGGGTGATGTTGAGAAACAGGCCAGGCCCGATAATCGGCAGCGGATAGTTGCCGGTCAGGCGGTAGCCGCCAAAGCGCAGCGCCTCTGTCGGCCCGGGCACATTGGAGAGAACGACGTTGGACGTGCCGATGGTCGCCTCTTTCCCGGCAAGGTCCGATAGCGCCGCCTTGCGTTCGGCGGCTCCGCCAGGCTTGTCCAGCGTGCCGACGATCCGCTCCTCGATCCGGGAGCGTGCCTTCTCCCGCTCCATATTGCGGCGAATGCGCGCCAGCCGCGCCAGCGGATCGGGCTCATCGGTAGCGATTTCCGGAAACATGGTGACGACCCGGTTGCCCTCTATCCCGTCCTCCGGCCGACGGATGCTGCGCACGCATTGTCCGATCAATGGCTCATCGGGAAGCAGGCCCAGCGGCTGAAGATGCGCACGCAACGCTGATCCGGCCAGCGTCATGAAGATATCGTTGACCGATCCGCCATGCCGCTTGCCGAGCGCACGAACCCGGTCAAGGGGTATGGAAACCGGGCAATAGGCCCGCTCGCGCGACGTATGCGCACCAAAGCCGAGCACCGGTGTCGGTGCCCTGCCATTGGCAGGATCGGCCAGAAAGGCACCCAGTTCCTCGGTCGCGGCAGCAATCCGCAGCTGCTCTGCCACGCGGGCATCAGCCTCGCGTTCGAACCGGTCGCTGGCAAGCGCCAGCCATTCCTCGCGCGGCGGAACCGGCTCGGCTGTCTCCAGCGCGACCTTGGCAAGCCCTGTGCCGCCATCGGCAATCTGCTCGATGGCCGACTGAAACCCGATCCCGTCCATCAGGCTGTGGTGCATCTTGAGATAGAGCGCACAGCCCCATCCTTCGACCGGGCCGACAATATCGATTTCAAAACCCGCTGCATCGAGGCAAAGCGGCTCCATCCCACGCCGCAGGACATGACCGATCAGCCGCTCCCGGTCCAGCGGGCGCGGCAGATCAGGCATGGCAATCCGCTCAAGCGCCGCCGCACGATCGATTTCAAACCATGCCGGGGCGTCATAATCATCGGGAGCGCCGACCATGCGGCGTGCCAGCGCCGAGCGCGGCACCCGATCCGCCAGAACGGCATGGATATGCGCGCAAAAACCCTCGCGCTCCGCCTCCGGCACATCGAACAGCAACAGGCCGCCAATGTTCATCGGCGATGCATCGGTCTCGAACAGCGACACGAAATGATCATAGGGACTCATGGTGCGCATGGCATTCCTCTCCGCCTCCATCTCGCCTTCCGGCATATGGTGGCCTCATAAACTTGCTTGACGACAAGCTAGTATCATTTATCCTGTCCGGGCAAGACAAGAATCTCATGGAGAGACAGCTATGCTGGATCGGCGACAATTTGGCCAGAGCGCGGCGATGATCGCGGCAATGTCAGCCATGGGTAAATATGGCGAGGCTTTTGCCTCCCCGTCGCCCGCCACCAATATTTCCGGGCCGATAAACAAAGGACAACGCGGCCATATTTTTGGCGGGCATACAGAAGATCTGGCAGCACATGGCTATATCGAGGAGGAGTATCTTGTCTCCGGAACGGCACAGTCGTTCCGGCCCGTGGGCACGCTATCCAGTGATGGCCGCTGGACGCTCTCCCCGCATGACACGGCACCTTTTGCGACGCGAGTCATCGTCCAGAGGCCCGCAAATGCCGCAGACTTCAATGGCACGGTAATTTGCGAATGGGCCAATGTCTCCGCCGGTTTCGAAATTTCATCTGCGGTGAACCAGGGCTTCTACAAGGATGGCTATGCCTATGCCGCAATCTCCGCCCAGCGCATGGGACTTGAGGGCGAGGAACGGCTCAAGCTGGGGCTGAAACAATGGGACCAGGAACGCTATGGCGAACTCTCGATTGAGGGTGATTCATGGTCCTATGACATCTTCAGCCAGGTCGCCCGTGCGCTTGGCCCGAAACGGCCTGCGGGATCGCTCGATCCGATGGGGGGGCTCCCGGTCAAGCGCTTGTTCGCAATGGGGGAATCGCAATCTGCCGCGCGCCTGCTCAGCTATGTCAACGGCGTGCACCAGTTGGCGAATGTGTTCGATGCGTTCATGATAGTCGTCGCGGTCGGACGCTCCACGGAATTCGACGATTTTATATATGATCCGGACAAGACGCTGGATGAGAACAACAATGTACGGCGATCCAGAACAGTGCAGACCCGGATTCGCGATGACCAGCCTGCCCCGGTGATCGTCATAAACTCCGAAACCGAAACGCCTTATTATCTGCCCAGCCGCCAGCCGGACAGCACATGGTTCCGTTTTTATGAAGTCGTCGGAGCCACTCATGCCTCGGCAATTGGCGGCGGTCGCAGACCGGATATTTCCGACCGGGACGGCGTGCCTCACATGGCGGCGAAGTGGGACAGGATGGTCGATCTGTTCCCCGTGCTGGAGGCAGTTGCGGTTGGAATCGACAAATGGCTGTCTGGCGGACCGCCCCTCGCCTCCTTCGCTCCGATCGAGGTCGCAGGAACCCCTCCAAAAATCACGGAGGACGGCTTTGGCAATGCCAGCGGCGGAATTCGCATGCCTGAAATCATTGCACCCGCAGCTCGATATGTCACCCAGACCAACAATGCGAGCGGTCGGCTCGAACCATTTGACGATGCGACACTGAAAGCAGTTTATCGCGACGATGCGGACTATGCAGAACGGATCAGAGCAGCTGCGCAATGGGCAGAAGCCGTCGGGCTGATCCTGCCGCGCCATCGCGACCACTATATTGCCCGATCGGCGAACGGTCCGGTTCCCTGGTATTGAGGAAGCACCATGAATTTGCAAATCAGCAGACGAAATTTTACGCGTGGCGCGCTCCTGGGTGCCGCTATGGGCGGGATCGGTGCACCGCTCTTTGCAGCAGGACCGGAAACGGCCTTGCGCCCGATTCCTGCGCAAGGGCGAGGCGCCATATTCGGAACCACCACGGACGATCTTTCCGCTCACGGATATATGGAGGCGGAATATGTGCTTTCGGGCAAAGCCGAGCGCTATGATCCGGTCGGCGAGCCCGGACCCGACGGTCGCTGGACGCTCGCGCCGGGCGAACAGCGCCCGTTTGCAACGCGACTGATCGTGCGCCGCCCAAAGGATGCTGCGCGGTTCAACGGAACGCTGATCGTCGAGTGGCTCAATGTCAGCCTTGGCTTTGACGTCAGCTTCACGGATGGCCCCGGCAGCTATGACGGCTTTGTCTGGGTCGGCATAACCGCGCAATATGGCGGTGTCATCGGCGATGAGGCCAAGTCGCTGGGCCTGAAAAGCTGGGATGCAGAGCGCTATGCCGCGCTCCTCCATCCAGGCGATGACTGGTCCTACGACATATTTACCAAGGCAGCACAGGCGCTGCGCGCGAACGATGACGACGGCCATCCACTCCATGATCTGGAAATCAGAAGACTGATCGGAACCGGCGTCTCGCAATCGGGCAGCCGCATTCTTTCCTATGCCAATGGCGTCCAGCCACGCTGCATGGCCTATGATGCACTGATGCCGATGCTGTGCGCTGGTGCCGCAGCCGAATTTGTCGGCGGGGCTGCTCCAGGAATCACGCCCGCCCGGACCCGCCCGCGTTTCACACATGTCCGCTCTGACCTCCCGATTCCGGCAATGCAGATCAATACCGAATTCGAAGCACCGTTTTTCCGTCCAACCCGGCAGCCGGATACGGACATCTATCGCAGCTGGGAAATTGCAGGCGCATCGCACGGACCTGCCGAACTGCTTCGAACGATCCATGCCAGGGAAGACCGCGACGGGGTTGCCAGCCGCTGGCACGCCTTTGACAGCGCAAGTGCCGTGGAATGGCAGCCGTCCGCCGAAGCCGCAATTCACGCCGTTCACGGCTGGCTGTCGGAAGGAACAGCGCCATCAATCCAGCAGCCCATCGAATTCGAGGCCGATGGCCGCACCATAGCGCGTGACGAATTTGCAAACGCAAAGGGTGGCGTACGATTGCCCGAACTGGAAGTACCCGTTGCCAGCTATAAGGGCCAAGGCAGCAAACACATGCTCGCTGGCGAGACCCAGCCCTTTGATGCCGAACTTCTCAACCGGCTGTATCCCGACCATGATGCCTATGTATCGAAGGTTACACAGGCGGCGGAAGCAGCGGTTTCTACCGGGGTTATCCTGCCAGCGCGCGGACAGCATTATATCGAAAGTGCCAACGGCGCGATGATTCCACCACCGCTCCCCTCCGAGCCAGTCGAGAACAGGTCATGATGTCACGCCGCGAATTTGCAATGGCTGCCACAATCGCTCCGGCGGCACTTTCCTTATCACCTGCCATAGGCAGGACGGCTCCGTCCGTTGCCAGGGTTGAAGGCCCGATCACCGGCGGCACGCGCGGGCAGATTTACGGGGCGTTTTTCGGTGACCTGGCCGAACACGGCTATGTCGAGGAGGAATATTTCGTCTCCGGACATGCCCGACATTTTCGCCCGGTCGGACCGCTTTCTGCCGATGGCCGCTGGACGGTCGAAGCCGCCGGGACCGCCCCATATAAAACCCGGGTCATTGTCCATCGACCGCTGGATCCCGCTCGGTTCAACGGCATCATCATGTGCGAATGGGCCAATGTCTCCACATTCAGCGACATTTCCAATGCCGTGAACCAGAGCTTCTATCAAAGCGGCTTTATCTACATTGCGATTTCTGCCCAGAAAATGGGGGTTGAAGGCCTTGATTCCCTGCCTCAATCCGGGCTGCGCCGCTGGGATGCAGAGCGATATGGTTCGCTGGAAATACCCGGGGATGGCTATTCCTACGACATCTTCACACAGGTTGCTCGAGCAGTGATGTCGGCAGAAGCACGCACCGGACCCGACCCGCTGGCCGGACTGCAGGCCCGCCATTGCATCGCGACGGGCGAATCCCAGTCGGCGGCGCGCCTTGCGACCTATATCAATGCCATCCATCCCGTCACCGGGTTCTTTTCCGCATTCATCCCGTGCGTGCTGGTTGGCGGAGGCAGCGAGCTCGACAATCCGGAAATCATTCCCGGCGAATCCGCCATCGATTACAATAAGCGCTTTTTTGGCCGGATTATCGATACGATCATCCGCGATGATCTCGATACGCCGATCCTCATCATGCTCTCTGAAACCGAAGCACGCATGTATCGCGTCAAGCCGCAACCGGATGGCGCGCGTTTGCGCGTCTGGGAAATTGCCGGTTCGGTGCATGGTTCGGCATGCGACACGGGCTATCGCGCCGATGTTTCGCAGCGCGACGGGATCCGGGACATGATCGGCAGCGCAGACCAGAAAATGGTGCGCTTCATGCCGACCATGGCTGCGGCAGGCATGGCAATGATCCGCTGGCTGGAGGGTGGCGCACCGCTCAGCGCCCATCCCCGATTGCTGCGCAGCAACGACCCGCGCACGATAGTAGCCGACCATTATGGCAATGCGCTGGGCGGCGCTCGATTGCCCGAAATGCTGGTTCCGACGGCCGTTTTCGATACGAAAACATCACCGGCCAGAGGTAGCCGCAACGCCCTGGAGCCCACTGCGCTTGAACAGCTCTATCCTTCTGACGAGGACTATTTCAACAAGATGCGAGCAGCTGTCGGCCAGTGCCTGCTCGGCGACCTTATCCTGCCCTATCGGGCAACCGAGTATCTGGCCGAGGCCAGAAAGGGCGCTGATGGTTCAGGCCTTTAGGCGTTCGCGAACCGAAACAAGATAGTCGCCCAGCATTTTGAGCAGATCAAAGTCCGGATCATTGAAACGGACCAGGGTCGCGCCGCGCCTGAACGCCAGCAGCGCCTGCGCCTCCAGCATGACATCGACATCCTTGCGCATGACGCCCTTTTCAATCTCCAGCTGCAAATCCTGTGCAATCAGATCAACGGCCCTGCGATTATAACGGGCCATGATCTTTGCGAGTTCAGGGTCGAACATTGCCTCCAGAAACAGCGCGTAGAGCGCACGGGTACGGTGGGTTTCGACGCTTTTTTCGCGAAGCGATTGCAGCCAGTGTTCCTCGATCGAGGCAAGGCCGCGCTCTGCATAACGGTTCGTAATATTGGCCAGCGATTCGTCGGTAATATGCTCGACGACCTTCGCAAGAAGCTGTTCCTTGGTGTCGAAATAATGACCGGGAAGGCTGCGGCTGTAACCCGCCTCATGACCGACTTCAGCCAGGGTAAAGCCGTTTGCGCCCTTTTCGGAAATGAGCTTCACGGCAGCAGCGATCAGGCGAGTCTCCGATTCCTGCCGTCTTTCACCTTGTGTGCGCCGCACTGCACCCCCCGAAACCTTGTGTCTGACCCTCCTATTTTCATTGCCGCGTGCTTGCAAGCCTGACGAACAATGCCTGCTTCAAAAACTTGCTTGACAACCAACCAGTATGTTGAGAGATAGGCTTGCACCGAATGTATCGACATCGGATTAACCGAGGAGAGGGAGGCCATGGCTATTCACCATTCACGCAACCGGCATGTTCAGAATGTGCGGATTTCGCTTTTCACGGCAGTGGCGCTCGGCGCGCTGGCTGCCGCCCCTGCCCATGCCCAGACCGGACAGGCAGAGCAGGAAGCAGCCGATGAAAACGGCGACAATGATGGAATGATCATCGTCACCGCACGGCGGCGCGACGAATCCATCATCGAAACCCCGGTCGCTGTCAGCGTCGCTTCAGGCGAGGAGCTGCTCAAGAACGACGTGACAGTTGCCCCTGACCTGACCAAGATGACGCCTGGCCTCACAGCACAGATGGGCGCTTCCAGTGGCCTTGGGCTTTCACGGCGCACTTCGCGTTTCGCAATCCGCGGCCAGGGTGGCGGCACGGGCGTTGTGACCTATTTTGCCGATGTTCCCAGCTTTGGCGCGGGCACGACATTTTATGACCTTGAGAATGTACAGGTCATCAAGGGCCCCGTTGGCACATTGTTCGGACGCGTGACCACCGGCGGAGCGGTCCTGTTCTCGCCTCGCAAGCCTACCGATGAATTCGAAGGCTATGTTGACCTCAAGATTGGCGAATATGGGCGCCGCGATATCGAATTTGCGGTCGGCGGGCCGTTGATTGACGATGTCCTGAATTTCCGCGTCGCGGGCCAGATGCTCAAGTCGAATGGCTTCACGCGCAACCGTTATGATGGCAGCCGCCAGGACGGGCGTGACGGCCAGTCGTTCCGCGCAATCCTGGAATTTACGCCGACCGACCGGATTACCAATACCACAATCGCCTCGATTGAATTTCTGGATGACCCGTCCCGGGCGGGTATCGCGACACAGATACGCCCATTGAGCCTGGGCAATGCCGCTGTCGAAGCAGGTAACCTGCAGCGCATTGCGCCGATCATCGCCCAGATCAACGGCATTGCCTGTCCGGGTGGCACCTGCCCGACCTGGTTTGATGCAGTCTCGCAGAGCATTGCCAGTCAACAAAACCGCTCGGTTTATGATTCGAACGAAAATCATGTCAGCGTTGGCAGCATCAACCGTCGTGACATAGGCGTCATCAACACCACCGTCTTTGAAGTTTCCGATACCGTTACTCTGAAGAACATCTTCAGCTATCAGACTGGCAAGCAAACCGGCCCGGCCGGACAGGCAGTGGATGCCACCCCGCTGCCCATGCTCGAACTGATCAGCCTGGCCAACCCGGGCGCGAAATCGCTGACCGAAGAGCTCCAGGTGCAGGCCAATCTTCTGGATGATCGCCTGGAACTGACGAGCGGCTTTTTCTACGAGAAGGGCTGGAGTCCTTATTATCAGCAGTCAAACGTCATCCTTTGGGGCGGCTATTCCCGCACGGCGGCAAGTGCAGCATTTTGCGGAAGCAGCGCTCAGCCGCAGATCGCGCCTGACGGCACGGTCCATTGCTATCAGGGCGCGCGCATTTCGCTGAGCAAGGGCCGTTCGACCGACCATGCCGTTTATTCCCAGGCGACCTTCAACGTTACCGATGCGTTTTCGCTGATGGCTGGATACCGTTATACCTGGAGCAAGCGGTCAACGCTTCAGTACAACCTCAATTCCGTGCATCCCGCGCTGCTCAACGGAATTGTGCCGACCCAGCAGGCCATTGTTAACGGCATGCAGCCGGTTCTCCTTGTCGGACCGATGAAAAGCTTTGGCCTTACCACGGCGGAATTGGCGGCATTGGGCCTGGGTCCCGAAGCGTACACCACGTCGAAATTCGAGAAAGGCACCTGGGCCTTTGCCGCCCAATATGAGTTCAGCCCCGATTTCATGATCTACGCGACAACCCGCCGTGGCTATAATCCTGGTGGATTCAACAGTGCCAATGCGCCTGCAAACCAGCGCGAATATGGCCCTGAAATCGTGACCGACTATGAAATCGGCGCAAAGTACAGCTGGCGCAGCGGTCCTTTCCGCGGCCTGCTGTCGTTCGATGTCTACCGGGATGATTTTGACGATGCGCAACGCAATGTGACGCAACCTGTCAACGGCACCCCGGTCAGCAATGTTGCAAATGTCGCCAAGATCCGGATCAAGGGCTTCGACCTCGACGGGACGATCAGCTATGACTGGTTTACCCTGGGCGGGTTCGTAACGCTGACCGATGCCAAATATCTGGAATACCCGAATACCGGCCAGTTCAATTTCTTCCCGATCCCGTTCGACCTGACGACATTCAATCCGGCAAACGTATCGAAATGGACCTGGGGCATTCGTCCGCGCGTTGATTTTGGACGCCTGGTCGATGGCGGGCCTGACATATCATTGTCCGGCAATATCTACCGTCGCGGCAGCTTCTCTTCCAGCGAGCCGAATGTTGGTCCGGAGGCAAACCGCCAGATACCTGGCTTTACAGTCGCCGACGTCCGCATCGACTGGACGAACATCAACGATAGCGGTTTCAGCGCCGGCTTCGCAGTCACCAATCTATTTGACTTCAATGGCAAGGTCGGCGGCAATGAACTGCAAGGCACCAATGGCATCAATGTCAACGTCTATCACCCGCCGCGCCAGTGGTATGTCGAACTGAAGTACGACTTCTGAGGCATTGTCGCCCGGTTACGCCAATTGATGGGAAGATCATGACTTCTTCTGCAGGATTGAAATTCCCGTCATTTGGTCGGCGGCGCTTTCTGAAAGGCGCAGCTGGTGCCGCAGGGACCATGGTGATTGCGTCAAAAGCGCATGCTGCCAGAGGCGAGACCGCAATCGTGGACACAACATCAGGCAGGGTGCAAGGGTATTGCGATCGCGGCGTCGCGATCTTCAAGGGCATTCCCTATGGAGAATCGACCGGCGGCAATCAGCGCTTCCTGCCGCCAAAGCCCGTTGCGCCGCATCCCGGCCTGATAGACGCAACCGCCTTCGGCCCTGCCTGTCCGCAATCGGGATCGCGCAACCAGGCTCAGTCAGAGGATTGCCTGGTCCTCAACATCTGGACACCGCAGACCGGACCGGGCAGCAAGCGTCCAGTCATGGTCTATATTCACGGCGGCGGCTTTCGCACCGGTTCCGGATCAACCGCATCGAGCGATGGCACGCATCTATGCATAAGCGAAGATGTCGTCATCGTCTCGCTGAACCATCGCCTTGGACCGCTGGGCTATCTCTATCTCGGCGATATTCTGGGCGGGGAGTTCGAAACCGGCAATGCAGGCAATCTGGACCTTGTACTGGCACTTGAATGGGTGCGCGACAATATCGCCCAGTTCGGCGGTGACCCGGATTGCGTAACTGTATTTGGCGTGTCTGGCGGCGGCAAGAAGATCAGCCACCTGCTCGCCATGCCCGCTGCCAAAGGCCTGTTTCATCGCGCCATTGTGATGAGCGGCGCGCTGTCCACCGCAATCGAGCGCGATGCGGCAACAGCCTATAGCGAACGATTTATCGCCCATCTCGGCATGGGCAAAGGCGATGCAATGAAACTGGCGGCCCTGCCAGCCGACCGTCTGCTGCAAGCTGTATCCGATCTCAGCGCGGCAGGACTGGACCCGGACGGCGGATATGGCGGCGGCGGCGGCCCGCAGCCCCTGGTCGATGGCATCAGTCTTCCCGAACATCCTGGCCCTACCCTTGCAAATGGCATGTCGGGCAACATTCCGGTCATGATCGGCAGCACGCTTGACGAACCGATTGCCGGCTATCCAGGCCCGGAAGGCCTTGCCCGGCTGGATGCCATGTCCAAAGAGGACATCCGCAAGCGTCTCGCCAATGGGCCGTTTGTTGCACTGGGTGACAGGACCGACACCTTCATTGATCATTATCGCAGGGTCTGGCCTGATATTTCGCTGGGCCAGTTGATGGTCCGGATAGAGACTGCAGGCAGCTGGCGCTATCTGTCCAACCGTCTGGCTGATTTCAAGGCATCCGCAGGCATGGCGCCATGCTGGGTCTATATCATGACATTTGCTGGCGGCACACAAGGGGGGCCTCGCGGCGCGGGCCATGCGACCGATGTTCCTCTGCTGATGGGCAATCTCTCCGCCGCAACCGACACCAGCCGGGCACCCTGGTTCGCGCAATCGGACGGCGCCGAGACTGCAAGCCGGATGATGGGCCATAGCTGGTGCAGCTTTGCGCGCAGCGGCAATCCGAACAATGACCTGCTGCCCTGCTGGCCCGTCTATACATCCGGCAGGCATGAAACCATGCTGCTCGACAGCGAAGGCCGTGTTGTCGCAGATCCCTTTGGTGACAGCCGCATGTTCGGGATGCTGGGCTGATGGCGGACGACCTGCGGAACCGGATCGACGGCCCGGGCCTGGCATGGGCCGCCTTTGAATGCGGCCGCATCCCCTATGTCGTGATGCTGAGCGTCGCGTTCATGCCCTATTTCGCAACCGTCGTGATCGACGACGCGGTAGCCGGCCAGTCGCAAGTCGCCAATTTTGCCAAATATGCCGGTTTTGCGGCGGCATGCACCGCCCCGCTGCTTGGCGCGATGCTCGATCAGCGCGGCCGCCGCAAGCCATGGATCGCGAGCTTCATGACGGTCCTGGTCGCCATTGTCGGCATATTATGGTTCGCCAAGCCACAGGAATCGGGGCTGCCGGTGGGCTTGATCATCATCCTGCTGGTGCTGGGCAAGCTGTTCTACACCTATACCGAAATGATGCACAATTCGCTGCTGGCAAAGGCCGCGCAGCGTGGTTCAATGGCCAGGCTTTCAGGCCTTTCCATAACTCTCGGTGCGCTGAGCGGGTTTGCCTTTCTGCTGTTCGTGCTGGTTGCGCTGGTCATGCCGGCCGAGGGCGGCGTTTCCTTTGTTTCCGAGCGCCCCTGGTTCGGTCTCGACCCCGAACAGTATCAGCATCTGCGCATCGTTCCTGTGCTGAGCGCGTCCCTGCTGGTTCTGGCCAGCTTGCCGCTGCTGCTGTTTGCACGCGACTATCCTGCCACGCTCAATTCATGGCGAACATCCTTTCGCGGCGCGATCGCCTATCTCGCCTCGCTGGTCGGCCACCTCAAGGCCCGTCCCAATGCTGCAAAATTCCTGCTGGCACGGATGGTCTATGCCGATGGACTGACGGCAATTTCGATTTTCACCGGCGTTCTGGCTGCGGGCGTGATGGGCTGGAAGGCGACCGAACTGTTGCTGCTCGGCATAGGGCAATTGGCGGCGACTGCAGTCGGTGCACTGATACTGGCCCGTGTCGACATGCGGCTGGGCTCGAAGCGGGCATTGCAGATCATGCTGGGCGGTATGATCGTTGCGCTCATCGCTGTGGTCGGCACGTCACCCGACAAGATCCTGTTCCTGGCAGTTGCAGGCGGATCACTGCCCATCTGGAACAGCCCGGTGTTCTCCTCGCTGACCGATGTCACCTTTCTGGCGCTGCTCTTGTGCATGACGTGCCTCATCGCCGGGACCACCGCCTCCAGCCGCGCCCTGCTGGCCTCGATCAGCCCTTCGAGCGAAGCAGGCGCCTTTTTCGGACTTTACGCCATGGCCGGAACCGTAACCGCCTGGCTGGCTCCGCTCGCCATCGGATTTGTGACCGAGGCGACCGGATCCCAGCAGGCGGGATTCGTGCCCGTCATTGCGCTGATCGGCCTGGGCCTGGCGCTGTTGTCATTCGTCCAGACAGGAAATGCTGCGGAGAAAACAGGATGAACATTGCAAACAACCGAACCATTCAGGAGCACGAGGCCATGACAGACGCAGCCAGGGACCGGGCGTTCAGCGATATCATACCGATCATCGATCCGGCCCTGAAACCGCGCCAGACCGGCCTTACCGAAATTCGCTCCCCGGCCTATTCGCTGGCGCAGCTTGGCGGCATCGTCGATCTGCTCGGCGACTATATCGACAGCGTGAAATGGACCTGTGGTACCCAGCGGCTGATCCCGCGTGACAAGGTGCGTGAAATCAACAGCTATCTGCACGACAATAATATCGAGGTCTCGACCGGCGGTCTTATCGAAACCGTGTTGCCGCTGGGCGCGGCAGCCGTGCACCGCTATCTCGAGCAATCGCGCGAACTGGGTTTTGACATTGTCGAGCTGTCATCCGCACTGGTTTCGGTCTCGCTGCAGGACAAGTGCAATCTGGTAAAGGCCGTCAACGCCCTTGGCATGAAGGCAAAGCCGGAAATCACTGCCTGGACCCCGGGTGACCGCGGCAAGGTGAGCGGCGACAAGATGGTCCGCGAAGCAGAGGCGATGCTGGAGGCCGGCGCATGGACAATCATGGTCGAGGAAGACGGCATATTCAGCAGCGGCAATACCGGCAACAGCGCTTCGGAATGGAACCGCGACGTCGTCTGGCGGCTGGCATCGCGCATACCGGAGGAGCGGCTGTACTGGGAGGCCAGTTCGGTCGCGATCATCCGCTGGCTGCTCAACAGCTTCGGTCCCGATGCCAATATCTTCAGCGGTGCAGACGAACTCGGTTATATTGCCGCTTTCCGCTCCGGCACATTTGCCATGCAGATCGGCGCATTCAAGGGATAGCGGGTTCTGAAGATTGCACTTCAATATGGAACCGCAACTAGCGGCAAGCAGTTGAATGCAATGAACAGAAATGTCACTCGTTGCACATGAGTGATCGCTATGACCCGAAATCTGACTTTCTAAAGGCCGTGATTGCTGACGAGGAACGCCATTCCAGCAACGAATGGGCGGACATGAATATCTTGCAGCTAATCGAACTGACTGGCGACGACGACCAATCGAACCGCGACTGGGCAGTTTTTCTTCTCGCACAAATGGAAATCGATACACCCGCCATCAGGCATGCACTGCTGCAGGCAACCGGCGACAAGGTTGAGGTCGTCCGAGCCGAGGCTATTCTGGGACTTGCAAAACGGGATGTTTCGCTTGCCCTGCCTCTCGTTCAGGAAGGGCTGCGCGCTGATTCCATCGTGATGGCAATGCTCGAAGCCGCCGCCATATGCGCGCACCCATCCCTGATCACTGATTTGCGCGTCTGGGCGGCGCCTTCAGACACACCATTTTTAGATGAGATCGCAGCCAATGCACTTGCCGCCTGCGAAAGTGCCGAACGCCCAAAATCTTGAGACCGAACAATATTGCTCCGAAGCACCAACAGCGCCTGCTGTACGCAATATCGCTCGCGCTGCGCTTGCCCTATCCGCCCGGTCCGGCGCGAACCTCCGCCCTCGCTCCGGCGCGATGGGCGGAGGGTGACAATCCGGTCCAGTGGCGAAAGGCGCGGGTGAAGGATCGCGCCTCGGCATAGCCAAGCATATCGGCAATCTCCTCCACGCTCATATTGGTGCTGGCCAGGCAGTGCATCGCCCGGTCGCGGCGGACATTTTCGCGGATCATCGACAGACCAGTCCCCTCGGCACGCAACCGCCGCCGCAGCATATGCGCGGACATGCCCTCGGCGCTCGCCAGCTCGCCAATCGTCCGGTCCGGGCTGCGCCCCAGCATCTGCCGGATACGCCGGGCAAGGCTGTTGTCGCTGGCCGGGATAGTCATGATGTCGAGCGGCGCCATCGCCAGCATCTGCGCCAGCTCTGCTTCGGTCCGCCGCACCGGCGCATGCAGCACATGGCGATCCATGACGATCCGGCGGTTGTGTCCGGCAAAGCGATGCGGACAGGGAAAGAGATATTTGAACTCCTCAAAATATCCCGCCGGCCGCGCATAATCGAATTCGGCGGCGATCAGCGAGATCGTCTCTCCCGCCAGCCAGCAGGCCAGGCGGTGCCAGATAATCATCCAGAACTCGCTGAAATAATGATCGGGGTCGAGCGCGGGCTCGGCAAAGACGATGGCGGCCTCCAGCCCCTCCTCGCGCGCCGCGATGCGCGTGTCGATACCGGTATCGAGGAGGTTGTAGAAGCGGGCTGCCCGCATCAGCCCCTCGCCCACCGTGCCTGCCTCGCGCGCCAGTTCGCAGGCAAAGGCAAAGCTGCCGCGCCGCGCCGGTCGCGCCGTATAGCCCATCATCTCGTCATCCAGACAATCCCAGATATTGCGCACCAGCCGCGCCATCGCTGCGCTCGACCCGCGCCAGCCGGGCCGCGCGAAATCCCCCGAATCAAGGCCAGTCGCCTCCAGCAGATTGGGGAGCGCCACGCCGCGACGCTCGGCCCCTCTTGTGCAAACCTGGAAATAATAGCGGTCAATGGTGGCCATGGCATGCCCGATAATGTGAGTTTTACTCGCCTGTAATGACCTGTTTGCCGGGAAAAGGCAAAGCTAGGATCGCAGTACAGCGCCCGAACGCAGCATGTCAGGGCGCGCTTCAGGACAGTTCAGGGCCATGTTGCCCGTGCCGCCCTGCGCCACAGGAGAGACGATCATGACCGCATCGACCCGCTATCCCCGCGAGGAAACCGCTGCCCAGCGCTGGGCGCGCTTTGCCCCTATTGCAACCGGCGATGACTATATCGAATCGCTGCGCGACCGGGGCGTCGAAGTCTATCTGTTCGGGGAGAGGATTGCCGAGCCGGTCGATCATCCCGTCATCCGCCCGTCGATCAACGCGTTGAAAATGACCTATGATCTGGCGGTTGAGGATCCTGCGCTGGCGACGGCGCACAGCGAACTCATTGATGCGCCGGTCAACCGCTTTTTGCATATCGTCGGATCGCCAGATGATCTGGTCATGAAAAACCGGATGCAGCGGCGCATGGGGCAGCTGACCGGCACCTGTTTCCAGCGCTGTGCCGGGCTGGATACGATCAGCGTGCTGCATTCCATCACCTATGACATCGATGCGAAGCACGGCACCGGATATCACCAGCGCTATCTGGAATTCATGCGCCATGCCCAGCGCAACAATGTGATCATCGGCGCGGGGATGACCGATCCCAAGGGCGACCGGTCAAAGCGCCCGCACGAACAGGCCGATCCCGACATGTTCATGCACGTCACCCGCCGCACGGAGGACGGGGTTTATGTGACCGGGGCCAAGGCCCATATGACCGGCGGGCTGAATTCGCACTGGATCTGCGTCATGCCGACGATGAACATGGGCGAGAAGGACCGCGACTTTGCGATTGTCGGCATGGTGCCGGGCGATGCGGCGGGCCTGACCTATATTTACGGCCGCCAGTCCTGTGACACGCGCGCGCTGGAAAAGGGCGATATCGATCAGGGCAATGCACGGTTCGGCGGACAGGAAACGCTGGTCGTGTTCGACAATGTGTTCATTCCCTGGGACCATGTGCTGATGGACGGGGAATATGAATTCGCCCAGGAAATGGTGGCGCGGTTCACCGCCTATCATCGCGCCAGCTATGTCTGCAAGACCGGGCTGGGCGATGTCATGGTCGGGGCCGCCGCGCAGGTCGCCGAATATAACGGGGCGGAACAGGCCAGCCATATCAAGGACAAGCTGGTCGAGATGACACATCTCAACGAGACGATCTATTCCTCCGCCATCGCCTCCAGCCATGAGGCAAAGCAGCTCCCTTCGGGCATTTTCATGAACGACGCGATGCTCGCCAATGTTTGCAAGCACAATGTCACGCGCTTTCCCTATGAGATTTCGCGACTGGCGCAGGACCTTGCCGGGGGCATCATGGTGACGATGCCATCCGATGCCGATTTCAAGCATGAAACGGTCGGCCCGATCCTGCAGAAATATCTCAAGGGCAAGCATAATGTGCCGGTGGAGTTCCGCCAGCGCATCCTGCGCCTGATCGAGAACATGACACTGGGCCGCAATGCGGTGGGCTATCTCACCGAAAGCATGCACGGCGCAGGATCGCCACAGGCGCAGCGCATCCAGATATTGCGCGGCATGGAGGTAGAGACCAAGAAGGAACTGGCCCGCGACCTTGCCGGCATCGTCGCCGACTGACAGGATCGGGACGGCCCGGCAAACACCTGTCACCAGCAGGAGAGGATGGCAGCGATGAGCGATTCTGATCTTGATCTTGGCCCCGGGCTGACGCGATTGCGGCCCGACGATCATTTCATGATCCTGTCGGAAACCGACGCATCGCCCATGCATGTCGGGGCGCTGATATTTCTTGATACAGGACGTGCTGGGCGAGACGGTATTGCCGATGCGCTGCGCGCGCACATCGCCTCCCGCCTCCCCGCCACGCCGCTGCTGGCGCGGCTGGTCCAGTCGCCCGAGGGATATGATTCAGACGTCTGGGCCGATGTCGCCCGGTGTGACCCGGACTATCATATTGCCCGCATTTCCGATCCGCTCGACGCCGATCAGCTGCGCGCCATGGTCGCGCGGCTGGCCACCGAACGCCTGAACCTCGCCCGCCCGCCATTTCGTGCCTTTGTCTTCGACCGGCTGGCCGATGGCGGCGCGGCATTCTACCTCAAAATGCACCATTCGGTGGCCGACGGCATCGGTTTCCAGCATGTGCTGGGCCAGCTGTCGGACCAGTCGCCGCTGCCCCCACAGCGCACGACCGATGCGGTGCTGCCCGATGCGGAGCACTGGCGAAAGGCGAGCGAGCGGCGCTTCGATGCGCTCGCGCCCCGTGCCCTTGCCCATGCCGAACAGCGCAGGCAGGCGCTGGAAGCCCTGAAGCAGCTGCCCCAGGGCGCACGGCCGGAAACGCCGACGCTGCGCCTTTCCGGCCCGACCTCCGCCGAGCGCCACTATCAGATGGCCAGCTTCGATCTCGACCGTTTCCGCCAGCTTGGCCGGGCCTTCGGCGCGACAATCAACGACATGTTCCTGGCGGTCGCATCGACCGCGATCCGCAGCCTGTTGCTGGCGCTCGACGATCTGCCTGAAAGCCCGATTGTCGCCAATTCGGCGCGCAGCTATCGCCGTGAAGAGCATGGTCCCTACGGCAATCGCATTGTCGCGCTCAATCCGCATCTCGCCACCCATATTGCCGACCCGATAGAGCGACTCCGCGCAATCCGCGAAAGCATGGCCGCGGAAAAGGCACGCTCGCCGCTCGACGAAGCATTGCTCGACCAGCCAGAGCGCCCCTTTGGCGCCCGCGAACGTCGCGCCAAATTTGCCGAGCGCACATCGGGCGGCGCCCGGCTGCTGCCCGGCAATGTGACCCTGTCCAATGTCCCCGGCCCCGCCGAACCGCTCAGCTATGGCGGCTTTCGCCAGCTCGCCAACTATCCGGTGCCGATCCTGGGCAGCGGCCGTTTCCTCAACATCACCGCGCGGCGCAATGCCGACATGCTCGACATGGGCATGATGGCCGATCCGCTGAGGCTCACCAATTGCGAGGATATGGCACATTGTTTCGCCGAGGCGCTGAACCGCTATGAGGAGCTGGCAGGCAAATGACCGTTCCCGTCATCGCCATTTGCGGCATCGCCACCGATGAGGCGAGCTGGCAGGGCATGCCGGTCGACGCCGTGCTTTTGCCGCGCGGCGCGACCATCGCCGCCATGGCCGATACCATGCTGCCCGGCCTGCCGACGCGCTTCGCCCTGGCGGGGCATTCCATGGGCGGCTATGTCGCGCAGGAGATCGCGGCACGGCTGCCCGATCGCCTTGCCGGACTGGCACTGATCAGCAGCTCCGCCATGCCCGACAGTGCCGAGCAGCAGGCGGGGCGCGACGCCGTCATCGCGCGGGCAAAGGATGATTATGCCGGTGTGACAGAGGGGCTGGCACGCGCAATGCTGTCAAAATCCAGCCGCGCCGATCCGGATATTTTCGCGCTGATCCACGCCATGCTGATCCGCTGTGGCGGTGCGACCTTTGCCGAACAGCAAATGGCGGTGCGCGAGCGGATCGACTATCGCCCGATGCTGGGCGCGATCGGCGTGCCGACGTGCATCATCGCCGGAAGCGAAGACCGGATCATCCCTTCCCTGCGCTCTGAGGAACTGGCCGAGAGCATCAGCGGGGCAACGCTGACCCTGATCGAGCAATGCGGCCATGTGCCGCAATGCGAGGCCCCGGCGCTGACCGCCGCCGCACTCAGCGCATGGCGCACGCGGCTGGGCGATTGAGGCGCGGCATGATAGCCTGCCAGGCATGAAACCTTCGCCAGAGCGCCTGCAGCGCGATCACTATCCGCGCCACAAGCCAGTCCCGATCCGCTTTGCCGATGTCGACATGTTCCGGCATCTCAACAATGTCGCCACCGGCCAGTTCTATGAGGAGGCGCGCTTCGAGCTGCTCGCCGAGGCACGCGAAAGGGCGGGCAAGGATGAACGCGGGGCGATGGTGCTGGCCAATGTCGACACCGCCTTTCTGCGCCAGGCGCGCTATCCCGGCACCATAGAGGTTGCGACCGGCATCGTCTCGCTGGGCGAGCGCTCGCTGGTCATCGGCCAGGCGCTGTTCCTTGAGGGCAAATGCATCGGAACAGCAGACAGCGTGGTGGTGTGCATTGGCAGCGACGGGCCTTGCCCGATCGCCCGGCCAATAGCCGAATATTTCAAGGGGCTGATACTGCCGGTTTCTTGATGCAACACATCATCGCGACGCGCTTTCCATCACGCCAACCGCACTTCCTATCGCGGCAAGGCTGTCCGGATTTTCGATTGTGGGCGGAGTATCGATCTGCTCGCCATCGGCAATGGCGCGGATGGCGGCGCGCAGCACCTTGCCCGAACGTGTCTTGGGCAAGGCTGGCACGAAATGAATGCTGCGAAACGCCGCGACCGGGCCAAGCTCTGCGCGCACCAGCGCAACCAGCTCTGCACCGAGTGCACTGGAATCGGCCGACGCCTCCTCCCCCGCCAGCACGACGAAGCCCATCGGAATCATGCCCTTGACCGGATCGCTTGCGCCGATCACCGCTGACTCGCTCACCGCCGGATGCCGGGCGAGGATTTCCTCCATCTGGCCGGTCGAGAGCCGGTGTCCCGCGACATTGATCAGGTCATCGGTGCGGCTCATGATATGGATGAAGCCGTCTGCATCGCGGAAACCGGCATCGCCCGTTTCATAATGGCCGGGAAAACGCGCAAAGGATTTCGCATAGCCCGCTACATTGTCCCACAACCGGCCGAACGCACCCGGCGGCAGCGGCACGGCGATGGTGACATGACCGGTATCGCCGTCCGCGACTGCATTGCCGCCATCATCGAGGATCGAGAAGCGATAGCCCGGCACCGGCACGCCTGCGCTGCCCGGGCGATGGCGGCGATCGCCCAGACCGAGGCAAGAGGCAAGCGCGGGCCAGCCCAGCTCCGTCTGCCACCAGTGATCGATCACCGGCAGGTCCAGCTGCCGCTCCGCCCAATCCAGCGTATCGGGATCGGCGCGCTCGCCCGCCAGGAACATCGCCCGCAAGCGTCCCTTGCCGATGGCTTTCAAAAAACCGGCATCAGGATCGGCCTTGCGCACCGCCCGGATCGCCGAGGGTGCGGTGAAAAAGACGCGCACTTCATGCCTGTCGATGATCCGCCAGAATGCGCCGGCATCGGGCGTGCCGACCGGCTTGCCCTCATAGAGCACGGTCGCACAGCCAGCGATCAGCGGACCATAGACGATATAGCTGTGCCCCACGACCCAGCCAACATCGGACGCCGCCCAGAATGTCTCGCCCGGCTGCATGCCGTAGATATTGGCCATGCTCCAGGCGAGGGCCACGGCATGGCCGCCATTGTCACGCACAACGCCCTTGGGCGTGCCGGTGGTACCCGACGTATAGAGGATATAGAGCGGATCGGTCGCCGCCACCGCAACACAGGGTGCCGGTAACGCATCGGCCAGCAGCACCCGCCAGTCGAGATCGACCGGGGCGTTCAGCTCCGCCGACAGTTCGGGGCGCTGCCATAGCAGCACATGGTCCACCCTGTGCGCGGCCATGGCCAGCGCCGCATCGACCAGCGGCTTGTACGCCAGCACCCGGCCCGGCTCCAGCCCGCACGAGGCGGTCAGCACCAAACGTGGCCGCGCATCGTCAATGCGCTTAGCAAGTTCGGGCGCGGCAAAGCCGCCAAACACCACCGAATGAACCGCACCGATACGGGCGCAGGCGAGCATCGCGATCACGGTCTGCGCGATCATCGGCATATAGATGACGATCCGGTCGCCCTTGACGATGCCCAGACCCGCGAGCAGCCCGGCGGTGCGCGCGACCGCATCCTGCAGCTCGCCAAAGCTGTAGATGCGGCTTTCGCCGGTCATGCCGCTTTCGCAGATCAGCGCGGGGTCATCGCCCCGGCCCGCCCCGACATGCCGGTCCAGGGCGTTGTGGCAGGTGTTGAGCTCGCCATCGGCAAACCAGCCATTGGCTGCCTCCGACCAGCCCGACGCCGGCGGACGGGACCAGTCTATCGCGCCTGCCGCATCGAGCCAGAAACCATCGGGATCATCCTGCGCACGCCGCCATTGCCTGTCATATTCCCGCGCTGCCGCGTCATCCGCCATTCGCCAACTCTCGAAGAAATTTCTGGTCGAGCAGCGAGGTTACATTGTCGTCATCGTCCAGAAAAGCGACCGCGCCGAAATTGGTGAAATAGAGCTCGGTATATTCGGGGAACCAGGTGTGATCGTGGATCACGTCCAGCGGTTCATAGCCATAGGTGCCCTCCGGCGCCTTGCCCATGCGATATTCCATCAGTCCCTTGACCACGAAATATTCGCCCGCGCCCAGATGCCGGTGCCGCCCGAAAGAGCTGCCCGGCTGGCAGCGGAGCAGCACGGTCCACCGCCCGGTCTCCTCGCTGGCGAAGAACAGCTTGAAATCGATGCCGTCAACCAGCGGAAACCATTTCACATCGTCCGGCGCAGTCAGTTTTTCCAGTTCCATACCCAAGTTTCCCGTTTCGTCCGCAATCAGAATTCGACGCTGAATTCGACACCATAGGTGCCGCGCTCGCCATAATAGCGCGGCACGAAACCGAACCCGCTGGTGTCCGTCGCATCGACGATATAGTCCTTGCCGGTGACGTTCTTGGCCCAGGCCGAAAGCTCCCAGCCATTGTCTGGATCGGCCAGCGTGGCCCGCAGATTGAGCAGGCCATAGCCCTCACCCGAACTGATCAGCTCCTCCTGCGCATTGTTGTAATATTTCTTGCCGGTGAAATTATACTCGGCGCGCCAGCGCGTCTCGAACCTGCCGAGCGGTGCAGTGACCTGAGCATTGGCCGACAGGGTGAATTTCGGCGCGCCCGGCAGGCGGTTGCCCGAAAAGTCCCGCGGATTGCCGGTCACGGGATCGATCGCACCCGATGTATAATTCTTGTACTTCGCATCCAGTATGCCGAGATTGAGGCCAAGGTCGAGCCAGTCGTTCGGCGTTGCAAACGCCTCCATCTCGATGCCCTTGATCTTGGCATCGGCAGCATTGTCGAGGCCGAGGGTCGGGACTGCGCTGCCCGCCTGGACATTGACCGACAGCACCTGCAGATCGGTATAGTCATAAAGGAATGCCGAGAGGTTCACCCGCAGACGCCGGTCGAGCAGGGTCGATTTCAGGCCGATTTCATAAGAAATGAGCGTTTCGGGATCGACCTGGGTGCGTTCGGCCAGGCTGGTGATGATGCCGATATTGAAGCCGCCTGCCTTGAAGCCCTTGTCGATGCTGAAATAGGCCAGCACATCATCGGCAAGGTCATAGTCCATGCCAACCCGCCAGGAAAACGACTTGTAAGTGTCGCGCAGGCGCGCAAACGGCACCAGCGCAATCGGCGCGCCATTGGGAATATCAGCGTCGAAAAAGCCCTCGACCAGATCGGCCTGATGGGTCGCGCGAACCTTGTCGATGGTATAGCGCGCGCCCAGCGTGATCCGCCATTCGGGCATCACCGCATAGGTCGCCTGTCCGAAGATAGCATAGGCCTTGTTCTTGCGGGTCGCCTGGGTGATGAGCGGCAATGCACCCTGCGCGAAGGTCAGCTCACCGATCAGGTCGGCATTGCTGCGCGCCGCAAAATCCTCATAGAAATAATAGAGTCCGGCAATCGCGTTGAGCGGACCGCCATCATAGGACAGCTGCAATTCCTGGGTGAATTGCTTGGCATCGGTCAGGAATTCGATCTCGTCGATGCGAAACGGGCCGCCATCGACATCGACGCTGTTGTTGACGTCGCTCTTGTCATAGCCGGTCAGCGAGCGGACCGACCAGTCACCCATATCGTGCTGGACCACGAAATTGACGAACACATTGTCGGAAAAATTCCGCGACGGTCCGTTGAAATTGAGCAGCTTTGCATTGTTGGGGAAGGGATCGGTATAGCCGAACAGATCGGCACCGTTGATCGTTCCGACCGGCTTGTTCTCCAGATAGTCGCTGCGATCGCGGCCACCGCCAATGGTCAGGCGAATGTCGGTATCCGGGCCGGGGCGAAGCCGGAAAATGGCGCGCGCGGCGGCTTCATCGACGTCGATGGCATCATCGCCGGTAGACAGGTTCAGTTTTTCGCCATCGCGCTTGCGCACCATGCCCGCGACCCGCACCGAAAAACCGTCGGCAATAGGCAGCGAGGCAGCGGCTTCCCCCTCGAACAGGCTGAACCGGCCATAGCCGAACCGGGCATTGCCCTCGAAGACATCATCGGGAAGCTTCGAGAAGAACTGGATTGCGCCGCCGGTCGTGTTCTTGCCGAACAGCGTTCCCTGCGGACCGCGCAGCACCTCGATCCGCTCAAGATCGAACAGCGAGAAAATCTGGCTGCCAGTCGACGCGACCACGACATCGTCGCGATAGACGCTGATCGGGCCGATGGACGAACTGTTGAAATCATTATTGCCGACGCCGCGGATGAAGATGTTCGGCACGCCGCCAAAGGTCTTGATCTCAAGATTGGGAACCTGATCGCCGATCGACAGGCTGTTGGTGAACCCGGCATCGCGGATCATCTGGTCGTCAAAGGCGGTCACCGAGACAGGTACGTCCTGAAGATCCTGGGCGCGCTTCTGCGACGTCACCACGATGACGCCGATACCGCCCAGATCATCGTCAGCCTGCTCGGATGCCGCATCCTGCGCATGGGCGATGGCGGGCATGAACATCAGGCTGCAAAGCGCGGCACCGGTCATGAATGCTGTTCTGGCACTGGCCATAAGAAATATCCTCCCGTTGCGGGCCATCGGACCATGGCCTCTCAACGCTTTTTCTAGTCGGACCAATTTGCAAAATCTTGCGTTTGAAGGGCGCATCAATTGTATTGGCGCGAACCGGACGACAACGCCCCCATTGGCCGAAATGCAGGCACGAAGCCCATCGATTTGGCCGACCGTGTCAGAAAATTTGATTCACGCTGCACAAAGGTCCACCATGGTTGCAGCCCCATGGCCAGAGGCATACGCTGATTGGTTATCAAGGGAGAGGTCGAATGCTGATTAGCGATGAGAGGTGGCAGTCACGAACATTGCCCCCCGCCCGCCAGTTGCCGGGTTTTCAGGAGGTGCTGGATCGCACCCATTTTCACTGGGATCTCAAATCCGAACAGGATGACCGCTATCTGGCGCAGGTGCGGCGGCGCATGGTGGACGATTATGTCCTGACCCATATCATTGCTGATCCCGTCACCGGATTTCGTTCCACCAGCGACATCAACAAGGGCCAGGAGGATTATTTCTGCCTGCTGTTCTTTGAACAGGGCGAATGCCTGCTGGAGCAGGGTCGCAACGGATGTGTTGTGGAAAGCGGCAAGATCGCGATCTGGGACAGCACCCGGCCCGCAAAATTCCAGAACAGCACGACGCTCGACCAATATTCCATCCTGATCCCGCGCGAAAATGCCCGGCTGATCATTCCCGGCATTGAGGATATGTGCGGGCTGAGCGTCGATGGCCGTCACGGCCTTGGCGCCATTCTCTATTCGCACCTCAAGCAGATTCACGAGACCATCGAACTGGTCGACCCCAAGGATCGCCCTGCTGTATTGCGCGCGACCGTGGAACTGGTGGCAGCGGCGTTCCGTCCGGAAAATGCCAATCCGGAGGGCAGCGCCTTCCGCAACGCGGTGCGCAAGCGCGTGCAGCAATATATCATCGACAATCTGGCCGACCCCGATCTCAGCCCGGCGCAGATCGCCAGCGCCTTCCGGTTCAGCGCCCGCTATCTGCACCGCCTGTTCGAGGAGAGTGACGAGAGCGTCGGCAGCTGGATCCGCAAAAAGCGGCTCAACGCGGCAAGAGCCGACCTTATGGAAGTGGCGACAGCGGGCATTTCGATCACCGAAATCGCGATGCGACGCGGCTTTTCGGACGCTTCGCATTTCAGCCATGCCTTTCGCCATGAATTCGGCATGTCGCCGCGCGAATGCAGGCGGGAGGCGCAATCGCGTATCCCGGGCTAGGCGGCGTGGACAAATTCCTGTCAGTGATTGAGCTTTGATGCGAACGGCGGTTGATCGCCCATAACGATGCCGATCTTGGTGCTCAGATGCACCGGCAAGGCTTGGACCAGCCCAAACATCTGATCGTCAGGAAGTGGCCTGAAGATCAATACGCTCAACCCACGATCATCCTTTTCGATGGCCGCCGGGGAATAACCGCGCGCTTCGAGGTGCGCGACGGCAGCAGCCACATTTTCGGGAAGGACGGTAAATCTCGTGGGTATTGGCTTTGCCATGGAGTATATTTGCCGCCTATTCGAAGAAGACGCAATTGACGCGAACGCTGTTGATTGATTCAAGGCTGCTTTTTGGAGGCAGGCTTGAGCAGAGGCGATCTCACCGAAGCGGAATGGCGCGTTCTGAGGGACCTGTTGCCCATAGAGCCTGAAAATCGGGGCGAGGCAGGCGACCAGAGCAGAACCATTCGATCATCAACGGCATTCTGTGGCGGCTCCGCTGCGGCGCTCCGTGGCGCGACGTGCCGCCCAAATATGACAGTTGGAACACCATCTATCGACGGTTCCGACGCTGGAGCGAGGCTGGGGTCTGGGAGACCGTCGCGGTGACCCTAGCCGAGATCATGGCAGACAGCGGCCACTACAGCATCGACAGCACCACGGTTCGCGCCCACGTCTCGGCAGCGGGCGGAAAAGGGGGACTCATCGTCGCGCTCTTGGCCGCTCGCGGGGCGGGTTCACAAGTAAGCTTCACTGCCTGGCTGATGCCCACGGACGACCGCTCGCTTTCATTCTGACAGGTGGAGAAGCGGCAGATTGCAAAGCATATGACGCACTGATCAATTTGCCCGAGCGCGCGCCGGACGCCTTGCTTGCCGACAAGGGCTATGATGCCGACGCTATCCGCGCCGACCTTGGCGAGCGGAAGATCGAGGCTGTCATTCCCGGTCGATCAAACCGCCGCGTGAAGATCGAGCATGACCGGGCACTCTCCCGACAACGCAACCGCATCGAACGCATGTTCGACGATCTCAAGATCAATCGCGCCATTGCAACCCGCTACGACCAACTGGCTAACAGCTTCCTCGGCATGGTCCATATCGCCACCGCCAGATACTGGCTCAAATTTGTCCACGCCGCCTAGAAACTCGCATTTGATCGCAGTCGGCGGGGAGGTTCACTCCAACCCAAATTTGCCGCCCCGCTGATACAAGCGGTTTGACGCCAGCTATCCTAGACACGCTGTTGCACAAGCGTGAGAGGATGACGAATGACCGGACGGCTGGAAGGCAAGGTCGCGCTGATTACCGGCGCGGCGCAAGGGATCGGCGCAGGAATCGCCGAGGCCATGGCCCGCGAAGGCGCAACGGTGCTGGCGGGCGATCTCAACATGGCTGGCGCTGGCAAATGCGCGGAGGCGATGGGCGGCACCGCCATCGCCCTCGACGTCACCGATGAGGGGGCATGGCGGGCCACTGCCGACCAGATCAGCCGCGATCATGGACGCCTCGACATATTGGTCAACAATGCCGGCATTGAGCTGGTCAAGCCGCTGGGCGATCACAGCCTGGCCGACTGGCGGCAGGTCATGGCGGTCAATGTCGACGGCGTGTTTCTGGGCTGCCGGACGATGCAGCCCCTGCTGGCAAAGGCCGCCACGGGAGAAACGACAGCAAGCGTCGTCAATATCTCCTCCATCGCTGGCCTTGTCGGTTATCCCGATCAGCCCGCCTATAACACCTCCAAGGGCGCGGTGCGGCACATGACCAAGAGCCTGGCCATCGAATGGGCAGCGCACGGCCAGCGCATCCGCTGCAACTCGATCCATCCCGGCTGCATCCGCACGCCGATGCTCGAACTCGCCATGGAGGGCTGGATCGCATCGGGATCGGTTCCGCCCGACAATCCCTGGGATGCCGTTGCCGCGTTGTGCCCGATGAACATGGTCGGCCAGCCCGCCGACATCGCCATGGGCGCGGTCTATCTTGCATCGGATGAGGCACGCTTCGTCACCGGCATCGAACTGGTGATTGATGGCGGGTGGGTCGCGCGATGAACGCGAACGAAAATCCGCGCCTGTGGATGTATCACCACATGGTCAAGAGCCGCCATTTCGAGGAGCGGATCAAGCCCGCCTATTTCGAGGGCAAGTCGCCGGTGTTCAACATGGCCAAGGGGCCGTTGCCGGGCGAGATGCATCTTTCCGACGGGCAGGAGCCTTGCGCGGTGGGCGTCTGCGCGCATCTGCGACCCGATGACAGCGTTACCGCGACGCACCGCCCGCACCATGTCGCCATTGCCAAGGGAGTCGATCTCAACGCCATGGCCGCAGAGATTTTCGGCAAGAAATCCGGCCTTTCGGGCGGGCGCGGCGGGCATATGCACCTGTTCGATCCCGATGTGAATTTCTGCTGCTCCGGCATTATCGGACAGGGGCTTGGCCCGGCAGTCGGGGCTGCGCTGGCCGCGAAGATGCGCGGCAGCGATGCGATTGCCGTCGCCTACCTGGGGGAAGGCGCGGTGAACCAGGGGGCCTTTCACGAAGCGGCAAACCTTGCGGCAGTCTGGAAGGCCCCCGTCATCTTCGTGATCGAGGACAATGCCTATGGCATTTCCGTCGCCAAGTCCCAGTGCACCGCTGTAGCGCGCAATTCGGACCGGGCGGCGGCCTATGCGATGCCCGGCCATCATGTCGAGGGCAACTGCCCCGATGCCATCCATGCCGTGGCCGAAATGGCAATCGCCCGCGCCCGCAGCGGCCAAGGGCCGAGCCTCATCGAGATCGAGACGACCCGGCTGGAGGGGCATTTCATGGGCGATGCCGAGGGCTATCGCCCGGCAGGCGAGGTCGAGCGGCTGAAGGCGCTCGATCCGATCCCGCGCTATCGCGCCAGGCTGGAGGCGGACGGCTTTGAGGCGAGCGAACTGGACCGCCAGGAGAGACTGGCACGCGAGGCTGTCGATGCCGCTTTCGATCATGCCCGCACCGCCGACTACCCCGAACCCGAAGAGGCCTTTGACCATGTCTTCGTCTGACCAGAGCGTGACCGCACCCCGGCCGGAACAGCCACAGGCGCAGCGGCGGCAAACCATCGCCAAATCCATGGCGGAGGCAATTGCACAGGAAATGGCCGCCAATCCCGCAGTGCTGGTAATGGGCGAGGATGTCGGCAAGCTGGGCGGCGTATTCGGCACGACCGGCGGCCTGCTAGACAGTTTCGGGCCGGACCGCGTCCGCGACACACCCATATCGGAAACCGGCTTTATCGGCGCAGCGGTCGGCATGGCAGCGGCGGGCATGCGTCCGGTCGTCGAACTGATGTTCGTCGATTTCTTCGGCGTCTGCATGGACGCGATCTACAATCTGGCGGCCAAGCAGAGCTATTTTTCGGGAGGGCGCGTTGCCTGTCCGATGGTGCTGATGACGTCGGTCGGCGGCGGCTATGGCGATGCCGGGCAGCACAGCCAGTGCCTCTACGCCACCTTTGGCCATCTGCCCGGCATGAAAGTGGTGATCCCGTCCAACGCGCATGATGCCAAGGGGCTGATGATCGCCGCGATCCGCGATGACAATCCGGTCATCTTCATGTTCCACAAAGCGCTGCAGGGCATGGGCTGGCTGGGCACGGTGCCCGGATCGATCACCCATGTGCCCGAAAAGGATTATGCCATTCCCATCGGCAAGGCAGCCATTTGCCGCACGGGCGAAGACATCACGCTGGTCGGGCTGGGCGCAACGGTGCACCAGGCACTGGCCGCCGCCAGGAAGCTGGAGGCAAAAGGCCATTCGGCGGAAGTCATCGACCTTCGGACCATCGCCCCGCTCGATCGCGAAACCATCATCGCATCGGCGCGCCGGACCGGACGGCTGCTGGTCGTGGACGACGATTATCTGAGCTATGGCGTCGGCGCAGAAATCATCACCAGCGTCTGCGAGGCTGCGCTTGGCGATCTCAAATGCGCGCCTGTGCGCATTGCCCATCCCGATATCCCCATCCCCTTTTCGCCCGTTCTCGAACATTTCGTGCTGCCCAGCGCGGAAAAGGTCGAAGCGGCCGCGCTGGCCATGCTTGGAGACACGAATTGACCGACATAACCATTCCCGACGGCCTTTGGGAGGATGGCGCAGAGGCCGCCTTGTCGACATGGTTCTATGCCGATGGCGACCATGTCGCGGCAGGCGCCGTCGTCGCGGAAATCATGGTCGAAAAGACCAGCTATGAAATCCAGTCCCCGGCGGGCGGCACGCTCCACATCGCAATCGCCGAAGAGCAGATGGTGGCGCCCGGCCAGTGTATCGGCCGGATTTCCTGACCGCCGCGACAGGCGACCGGCTTCTCGAACGGCTGGCCGAGGCGCTGGCACCCGGACACCGGATCGAAACCGGGCATGGTCAGCCAGCCATAGACGGCGACCAGGCGCTGATCCGGCGCGCCGCGACCAGCGACGCAGCGACACCCTCAATCCGGCTGTGGACGAACCGCCGCTGTCTGGTGACGGTTCGCGCAATGGCCCGCCTGCCCGGCTTTGACGAGGCGCAGCGGGCCAGCGCGGCACACGGATGGCCCGTTTATGTCCGCCAGACCGGCGGCACGACGGTGGCGCACCGGCCCGGCATATTGAACCTCAGCTGGGCAAGAAGGGCAGGCGCAGGTCCGGCGCGGATCGAGCATTGCTTTGAAGAGCCGATGCGCTGGATCGTGCATGCGGCGGGCAGGCTTGGCTATGAACTGGACGTCGGCGCGGCTCCGGGCAGCTATTGCGATGGTCGTCACAATCTTTGCCACCATGGCCGAAAGCTCGCCGGGACTGCCGCGGCGATCCGCCTGATCCATGGGCAGCGCGTGCTGTTCTTTCACGCCTCGATCACGATTACTGGCGACCCCGCACAGGATGTCGCGGCAATCGCCCGCTTTGAACGATCCCTTGGCCTTCCCGGCGACTATCGGCCCGAACAGCATGTTGCGCTGGCCGATATACAGCCAGGGCATGACCATGCTGTTATGTCCCGATGAGGTCGAGTTCCATCACCACCTTGTCCATGCCCGGCGCGAAGCCATCCGCCTCGACCGCCTGCCTTACAAAGCCGAAACGCTCGAAAAAAGGCGCGATCATATGCGTGGTACCAAGGCGGATCTTGCAAAACCTCTGTTCAGCGCGGATCGCGGCAATGCGGTGTTCGGCAAGCAGCCGGCCCAGACCCTTGCCATGGATAGTCCGGTCAACCATGCCCCAGCTGAAGCGTGCGCAATCGCCCGCTTCGGCGAAATATCCACCGCAACCCGCCACACGGCCGTCATCGGCCAGGACGAAATACGCTCCTTGCGGCTCGTCCAGAAATGCAGCGAACTCGGTCCGCTCCAGCGGATCGAAAAAGGGCGGGGTGTTGCCATCGAACAGCGCCAGGCAGGCATCCCGGTCGTCCGGACGATAGCGCCGAAATGACAGCGTCATGACGAACGCTCAGGCCTCGACAACGGCCATAAGATAATTGAGCACGGTCGATTCAGACAGATGCAGACCCTGCACCGGATCAAAGGAAATTCCGGTAATGTCGATGACCTTCAGCCCGGCTGCCGCAAGCCGGTCGCCAAGCTCGGCAGGAGTCATGAACCGGTCCCAGTCATGGGTGCCGCGTGGCACCATGCCCAGCCGTTCCGCCGCCTCGACCAGCAACAGCCGCGACATCGCCGTGCGGTTGGGCGTCGAAAGGATCATCAGCCCGCCAGGGGCGAGGCGCGCCTTCAGCCCCGCAATGAATGCATCCGGATCGCTGACATGCTCGATCACCTCCATCGATGTGACCAGATCGAACCGCCGCGCGTCCAACGTCTCGACCCCGCCATGGCGATAATCGATGGCTAGCCCGCCCCGCGCGGCATGCTGGCGCGCGACCGCAATATTCTCCCCAGCCGCGTCAATGCCCGTTACCGCCGCGCCCAGCCGTGCCAGCGGCTCGCACAACAGGCCTGCCCCGCATCCCACATCCAGCGCGGATTTGCCGGCAAGCGGCGTCCGGCTGCCCTGCGATCCGGGCCAGTGCCTGTCGACATGATCGCGCAGATAGGAGAGGCGCACCGGGTTAAGCCGGTGCAGCATCGCCGAACTGCCCTGCGGGTCCCACCAGTCCGCCGCCAGCCGCCCGAAATGTTCGGCCTCTTGCGGCAGGATGGTGGATGCGCCGTCGCTGCCCTGCCCGGCATGCGCCTGCGCGCTTGCGTTCGCCATATTGCCTCTCTATCAGTCGCCCCCGGCCACAATCGGGCAAAAGGGGGAAGCTGGCAAGCGCGCTATGGCACGGATTGTTATGAAATTTGGCGGCACGTCGATGGCGGGTACCGAACGCATCCGCCGGGTTGCGCGCATCGTCAAGCAGCAGGCGGACGCCGGGCACGAAGTGGCGGTGGTGGTTTCGGCCATGGCCGGGGAGACCGACCGGCTGGTGAATTTCTGTCGCGAGGCAAGCTCGCTTTACGATCCCGCCGAATATGATGTGGTCGTGGCCAGCGGCGAACAGGTGACGAGCGGATTGCTGGCCATCGCGCTGCAGGCGCTGGGCGCAAAGGCGCGCAGCTGGCTGGGCTGGCAGCTGCCAGTGCGCACGGTGGAGGCCCATGCCAAGGCGCGCATTGAGGGAATAGACTGCGACGCCCTGCTCGCCTCCATGCAGAGCGGCGAGATTGCGGTCATTCCGGGATTTCAGGGGATGAGCGCGGACGGACGCATCGCCACACTAGGCCGCGGCGGATCGGATACCAGCGCGGTCGCGGTCGCGGCGGCGATCAAGGCCGACCGCTGCGACATCTATACCGATGTCGATGGCGTCTACACCACCGATCCGCGCATCGTGGCCAAGGCGCGCAAGCTGAAAAATGTCACCTATGAGGAAATGCTGGAACTGGCGAGTGTCGGGGCGAAGGTGCTCCAGACCCGCTCGGTCGGCCTGGCGATGAAAGAGGGCGTTCGCGTGCAGGTGCTGTCATCCTTTATCGAGGATGGTGCGCCCGCCGCCGATACCCTGCCCGGCACGATGATCGTCGGCGATGATGAACTGGAAGGAATGGACGTGGAACGGCAACTGATAACCGGCATTGCCCATGACAAGAACGAAGCGAAAATAACCCTGACCCGCGTGCCCGACAAGCCGGGCGCGGTGGCCAACATCTTTTCGCCACTGGCCGATGCCGCGATCAATGTCGACATGATCATCCAGAATGTCGGACGCGACAAGGGCGAGACCGATGTCACCTTCACCGTACCGCAGGCCGACCTTGCCCGTTCCATGGATTTGCTCGACAAGGCAAAGGAGAAGATCGGCTATAACCGCCTGATCCCCGACACCAATGTCGCCAAGATTTCGGTGGTCGGCGTGGGCATGAAGAGCCATGCGGGTGTCGCATCGACCATGTTCAAGGCACTGGCGGATCGCGGCGTCAACATCATCGCCATCACCACATCGGAGATCAAGGTCAGCGTACTGATCGAGGAAGACTATACCGAACTGGCCGTGCGCGTGCTGCACACCGCTTATGGCCTGGACGCGGTGGAGGCCTAATCGGTGACCTCATATCCCCGCACATCCGCACTGATGCAGCGCGGCTCCGAATTTCTGGGCTGTGACGTCGCGATCCTGTGCGGAGCGATGAGCTGGGTTTCAGAGCGCAATCTGGTGAGCGCGATCAGCAACGCCGGCGGCTTCGGGGTGATCGCCTGCGGCGCGATGACGCCCGAATTGCTCGATGCCGAAATCAGCGCGACAAAGACGCTGACCGATCGGCCATTTGGCGTGAACCTGATCACCATGCACCCGCAGCTGTTCGACCTGATCGAGATTTGCGCGCGTCACCGGGTCAGCCATGTCGTGCTGGCGGGCGGACTGCCCCCCAAGGGCAGCGTCGATGCGATCAAGGCCGAAGGCGCAAAGCTGATCTGCTTTGCCCCCATGCTGGCGCTCGCCAAGAAACTGGCGCGGTCCGGCGTCGATGCGCTGGTGATCGAGGGGATGGAGGCAGGCGGCCATATCGGCCCGGTGGCGACATCGGTGCTGGCGCAGGAAATCCTGCCCGAAATGGCCGAAACCCTGCCGGTTTTCGTGGCGGGCGGCATCGGTCGCGGGGAAATGATCGCAACCTATCTGGAAATGAGTGCCGCCGGGGTCCAGCTGGGCACCCGCTTTGCATGTGCCAGCGAAAGCATCGCCCATCCCGATTTCAAAAAGGCCTTTTTCCGCGCATCGGCCCGCGAAGCCGTGGCCAGTGTCCAGATCGATCCGCGCCTGCCCGTCATTCCGGTGCGCGCGCTGAAGAACAAGGGCACCGAGGAATTTACCGCCAAGCAGCGCGAAGTCGCCAACATGCTGGACGAGGGCAAGGTAGACATGGCCGCCGCGCAGCTGGAGATCGAGCATTTCTGGGCCGGGGCACTGCGCCGCGCAGTCATTGATGGCGATATCGAGAACGGATCGATCATGGCCGGACAGTCGGTCGGCATGGTGAAGTCCGAGGAGCCGGTTGCCGACATCATCGCGACGCTGATGGGTGAGGCAGAGGCGGCACTGGCACGCTGAAGCCGCCGCACGGACTGCCTTGCCAACGTAACACAGCGGCCCCATATTGCCGCTATGAACGATCCTGACAGCGCCATCGAATCCCTAGTCTCGCCATCGCATAATGGCGGCCTGACGCCTACCGAGCACGGGCACCGCAACGTCATCCGCATTGCAACGGCACTTGCCATGCTGCCCTTTGCGATTGCCGCCGTCATCGTCGATCTGGCCCTTGCCGAACAGGGCCATATCCGGACCGGGATGGTGATGGTCCCGGTGCTGCTGTTCTGCCTGCTCGCCATTGTCGCGCTGCCCCGGCGCAAGTGGCGTCGCTGGGGCTATGACATGGGCGAGGACCGGCTGCGCATCGTGCGCGGCTATCTGTTTCACACCGATACCATCGTGCCCTTTGCCCGCCTGCAGCATATCGATGTCGCGCGCGGACCGGTTGAACGGGCGTGCGGCGTGGCGCGCCTGATCGTCCATACCGCAGGGACCCATAATGCGACCGTCACACTGCCCGGCCTGACCCCCGAAACAGCCGAGGCGATGCGCGAGACCATGCGCGCGCATATCCGTCGGGACATGGACTGATCATGGCCGATGCCGCCGCAATTGGTCAACCATCGGCGCTGACCGGCGCGGAGGAACCGCCCCGCCGCCTGCATCCGCTCGGCCTGTTGTTGCGCCTGCTGCTCGCGCTGCCGCAGCTGATTTTCGCCTATATCGCTATCGGCTTTTCCAAGGGCCTCTCAAGCGTCCCCGAATTCGTTCCGGCACTGATCGCGCTTGCCTGTATCGCCATATTGGGCATGGGCTGGCTCGCTTGGCGACGCTTCAGCTATCGGCTTGGCGAGGACGAGCTGAGGATCGAAAGCGGCATTTTGAGCCGCAATGCCCGCTCCATTCCCTATGCCCGGATCCAGGACGTCAATATCGAGCAAAAGCCGCTGTCCCGCCTGCTGGGGCTGGCACTGGTGCGGCTGGAAACGGGGAGCGGCGGCGGCGAGGATGGCGAGCTGCGCTATGTCTCGCTCGACGAGGCAGAGCGGCTGCGCGAACAGATAAGGCGGCGCAAATCCGGGGTAATACTAGCCAGCACCGCGCCGGACGCGGAGGCCGGGGCATCGCCGCAGGAGCAGGAGGGCCATCTGGTCTTCGCGATGGACCTTCGCCGCGTACTGACCGCCGGGCTGTTCAATTTCTCGCTCGCGATCCTCGCCGTGATCGGTGCGGCGATCCAGAATCTCGATTTCCTTATCCCGGACACATTCTTCGATCCGCGCCGCTGGATCGCGGTGATGTCCGGACAGCAATGGCTGCTGCAGCTGGGCGTTTGGAGCCAGATACTGGGCTTTGTCGCATTGCTGGTATCGCTGGTCATCATCGGCATATTTACCGGCGTGCTGCGCACATTGCTGCGTGATTACGGCTTTCGGCTGGAACGCACCGAAACGGGTTTCCGGCGGCGGCGCGGGCTGCTGACGCTCACCGATGTCTCGCTGCCCCTCAAGCGCATCCAGGCGGCAATGATCGTCACCGGACCGGTCAGGCGCGCGCTCGGCTGGTGGAGCCTCAAATTCCAGAGCCTGGCACGCGACGGCAAGAATGAGACCAACCATCTTGCCGCGACACTGGCCCGGCGTGACGAGATCGACGCCATCCTTGCCGAACCCGGCATCCCATGGGCGGTGAACGATGGCGACATGCTGCGGATCGACCCCGCCTATTGGCGGATACCGCCGTTGCTGATCGCGCCGTTCGTGCTGCTGGGCGCGCTGCTCGGCACGACATATGGCGATGGCAGGTTGATCCTGCTGGTCCTTTTGATCCCGCTGGTGGCGCTCATCCTGTTCCTCGGCTGGCGATATTGCCGCTATGCCCTCGACCATGGCCAGCTCTATGTGCGACAGGGCTTCTGGCAGCAGCGGCTGACCATATTGCCGCTTGCCAAGGTGCAGTCGGTGGACCTCAAAAGCGGCCCGGTCGACCGGCTGCTGGGCCTTTGCAACGTGGTCATGGGCGTGGCAGGCGGATCGGGCATCTCCCCGCTCACCATCCACTGCATGAAGCAGGCGGACGCCCTTGCCCTGCGCGAGGATTTGCTGGGCCGGGGCTAGAGCGCGTTCGGTTTTGATTGAATCAAAACCTGCGCTCTATGCTCTTGTTTTACCGTATTTTCCGAGTCGTCAGATGTATCCATCTGACTTGAAAATACTCTAGACGCCCGCATCCGCTCCAGCACTGGTCAAGCTTCCGGGCCACGGCTATGCAGAGCCAAAGGACCGGCATGAAGGGACATTCGCGATGCGCAGGGCATTATTGACGATCATCGGCGGGACCGCGCTGGCAATTTCAGCGCCTGCCATGGCCGATGCGGAGAGCGATTTCCACACGCTGCTGAACGAGCACTGGCAATGGGTACTGTCCGAAAATCCGGTACTGGCAAGCAGTCTTGGCGTGGCGGGATATGACGGCAAGGTCGGTGACAACAGCCTTGCAGCGCAGGACCGCTCCGCCACGATGGCGCAGAAGCTGCTCGACCGGCTGAACGCAATCCCGGTCGATGCGCTTTCGCCTGCTGACCGTACCAATCACCTCATCCTCGCGCGCCAGCTTGACGAGCAGATCAGGGGCAATGCCTTCCCCCAGCGGGTCATGCTGTTCACCACCTATTATGGCTGGCACCAGGGCTTTGCCGGTATCGCCGATGATGTGCCGCTCTATACCCTGGCCGATTATCGCAGCTATCTGGACCGCATCCGCCAATATCCGCAGATCAATGACAATGCGCTGGCGATCAGCGATGAGGCTATCGCAAAGGGCTTTACGCTGCCCTGTGTGGTGCTGAACGGGTTCGAGAACGGCATTTCCGGCGTTATCGCCGAAGATCCGGCGCAAAGCCGGTTCTACAAGCCCTTTGCCGGGGACAAGCCCGCCACCATCGCCGATACCGACTGGACGGCGATGCAGGCCGAGGCGCGCGCGATCATAACCGATACCCTCAATCCCGCCTATCAGAAGCATCTCGACTGGTATCTGACCCGCTACAAGCCCGCCTGTGCCAAGGCGCCTGGCATTTCCGCGCAGCCCGGCGGCCGCGCCTATTATGACTATCAGATCGGCGTGATGACCACGACCGGACTGGATGCCGACCAGATCCACAGGATCGGGCTGGACGAGGTCGCGCGCATCCGCGCCGAGATGGAAAAGGTTGCCAGCGATGCGGGCTATGCCAGCCGCGAAGCCTTTATCGCCGAGCTGCGCAGCAATCCGCGCTATTATGCGACAACGCCCGAAGAACTGCTGCGCCACAATGCCCGCCAGGCGAAGCAGATTGACGGCCTGATGCCGCGCTATTTCGGGCGGCTGGCGCGCCTGCCCTATGGCATTCGTGAAATCCCCGCCGAAACCGCCGAGGGCACGACGACCGCCTATTACAGCCCCGGTTCACCCGCCAGCGGCATTGCCGGCAATTATTATGTAAACACCTCAAAGCTCGACCAGCGGCCGCTTTGGGAAATTCCGGCGCTCACCGCACATGAATCGGTGCCCGGCCATCACCACCAGATTGCCCTGCAACAGGAGCTGGAGCTGCCCGATTTCCGCCGCTACGGCACCCACTTCACCGCCTTTACCGAGGGCTGGGGCCTGTATGCGGAACGGCTGGGCATAGAGATGGGCCTGTATGACACGCCCGAGAAGAATATGGGACGGCTCAGCTATGAAATGTGGCGCGCATGCCGACTGGTCGTCGATACTGGCATCCATGCCAAGGGCTGGAGCAAACAGCAGGCGGTTGATTTCATGCTGGAGAATACGGCTTTGTCGCCCGCCAATATCGAGGCTGAGGTCAATCGCTATATCTCATGGCCGGGCCAGGCGCTGGCCTACAAGCTGGGCGAGCTGAAAATCCGCGAACTGCGCGCGCGCGCTGAAACGGCGCTTGGCGACCGGTTCGACATCCGTGCCTTTCACGATACGGTGCTGGGCCAGGGCGGCCTGCCGCTCAGCGTGCTGGAAGCGCAGGTTGATCGCTGGATCGCCGAGCAGCTAAAGGGGCAATAAAGCCCCTGTAACCGAAACATTCAGCCAGAGGGCGGTACCGCGAGATCCGTTCCGGGCTGGCGCTGCTGCCCCGCTTCTTCCTCGGCCTCGCGCTTGGCCCGGCTGGCTTCCAGCTCAGCCTCGATCTCGCGCTCGCGTGCTTCGACCGCTTCGGCATCGGCATCGATATTGGCGAGCCGCTCTTCACGCGCTTCCTGGATCAGCTTGCCCGCCTGGGCCGCCGGACCCGTTGCCTTTTCGGCATAGGCCGAACGTATCATTTCCTGCGTACAGCCGGTGAAACCGCCCGCACCGCTTGGCGAACAGCTATCAATGCCCGATGCACCAACGCGCTCTATGGCGCGGACACGTTCGGTCCATGCCTCATTCTTCACCGAATTGGGATCGGACCGCAGCGATTCCGGAATACGATAACGCTCATCCTCATCCATGCGCATGCACACGACGATTTCGCTGGGGTCTACAGATGGTTCGCAGGGGTCATCGCCATAGACGATCTTCTGCGTCACCTTGTCGCCCGAATTTTCCTGCGCAGCGGCAGGCCCGGCCGCCAGGATGAAACCCGAAAAAGCCAGTGCAGTGGAAAGCGCGATTTTCTTCATGGCATGTCTCCCGCCGGGGTCGTCCCCCGCAAATTACCCGGCAATTCTGAACGCGGCAAGGTGAATGACCGCTGAAAACTGGCCGGACAATGTCTTCAGAACCGCTTTGCCAGAGCAATGGCGGCGCGGCAACCCAGCCTGATCGCCGCAGTCATCAGCGGATAGGCAATGGCCTGCTCGGCGCCATGGGCAAGCGCGCTGTCCTTATGCTCCAGCTCTTCGTCGCGAAAACGCGCAATCGCCTCTGCCAGTTCCGGCTCATCATCGCCCAGCTCGTCCAGCTGTTGCTGGTAATGGCGATCTATCTCTGTCTCCACCGCGACCGTACAGGCCATGGCTGCCTTCGGCCCGATCAGCGCGGTCGCCGCGCCAAGGCCAAAGCCGGCGACATGCCAGAATGGCTGCAGCGCGGTGGGGCGAACACCCCGCCGGGCAATCACCTCGTCGAAAAAGGCGCGGTGCCGCACCTCCTGTTCGGCCATGCCCGCAATCGCCCGCGCCTCGGGCGTGCGATCCCCCATCACCGCCAGCTGTCCGGCATAGATGCGTGTCGCGCCATATTCGCCTGCCTGGTCGACGCGGATCATGCTGGCGACGTCCGGCTTGCGACCGGCATTTTTCAGCGAGGCGGCTTTGGATGATCCGGCCATGGCTTATCCGGCGATGGTCCGGTCGGTACGGGCCGGCGCGCGCAGCAACAGCCCGATCAGCAACGCACCGCCCAGCGAGATAAGGAAATTGAATCCGGCCAGCGATATGCCGAACAGCGTCCATTGCGGCTGGTCACACCGGACCAGGGGCGCGTTCATGATGCTTTTCATCAGGTCTTCGCTGCTCGCCCCGGCCACACCGCTGGTGCATTCGGTAAACCCTTGCCACCAGCCATATTCAACGCCGGCATGAAAGGCCCCGATCAATCCGCTCGCGGCAATCGCCAGCGCGGCGGCAAGCCCCAGAAACCGGGCCAGCCCCGGCACGCGCGGCAGGGCGATCAGCCCGGCAGCACCCAGCGCAATGGCGGCCCAGTGCGGCCAGCGCTGCCAATAGCACATTTCGCAGGGAGCCAGGCCAAGGACATACTGGCTGAACAATGCGCCACCCAGCAATCCGGCAGGCAGCAACAACGCCAGCCACTGGGCGATGTTCTGCCTTTGCGAAACGATCATTGCCTGCTCCTGCATGCCCGGTCAGGGCCTGCGCGTCCTATCAGTTGCGGCGGCCCTGCACAGGGCGTGTCGCGGCCAGCCGCGCACTTGCTGCGGTAGTCCGTTGCAGCGTCTGCATGGCATAGTGCAGCTGGAAGTCCTTGATACCCTTTTCCTCCAGCTCTTCGGGCGTGGCGGAAAAGCGCGGATCATCGATCTTGTCTTCCTCGACCACCTTGTCGTCCAGATCGACCTCGTTGATCAGATGGCCGCGCAGATCGGATTCGCGCACCCGGAACTTCAGCCGCGACTTGTAATCCGGATCGGAAATCTGCGGCACGGCAATGTCGGGGCTGATCCCGCCTTCCTGCACCGAACGGCCCGAAGGCGTGAAATAGCGCGCGGTGGTGAGCTTCAGCGCGGTGGTGCGGCTGAGCGGCAACAGCGTCTGCACCGAACCCTTGCCAAAGCTGCGCTCGCCCATGATCAGCGCGCGATGATGGTCCTGCAATGCCCCGGCGACGATTTCGGAGGCAGATGCCGAACCCGAATCGACCAGAACGATGACCGGCAGTCCCTTGGCGCTGTCACCCGGACGGGCATAGAAACGCTCAATGTCTCCGCGATGGCGGCCGCGCTGCGAAACGATCTCGCCCTTTTCAAGGAACACGTCGGAAACCGCGACCGCCTCATCGAGCAGACCGCCCGGATTGGAGCGCAGATCAAGCACATAGCCGACCGGCTTGTGGCCCAGCTTCTCCTCAATCCCGGCAATCGCCGCGATGACATCATTGCCGACCTCATCGGTAAAACTGGAAATGGAGATGATCCCGATATCGTCCTTGATTTCCCAGGTCACCGGCTTGAGGTCGATAATCGCGCGGGTCAGCTCGATTTCCATCGGCAGGTCGCGTCCCGGGCGGACTACGGTGATGGTAATCTTGGTGCCCGGCTCGCCGCGCATTTCATCAACCGCATCGTCCAGCGTTCCGCCATAGATCAGCCTGCCGTCAAGATGGGTGATGAAATCGCCCGCCTTGATACCGGCGCGATCCGCCGGAGTATCCTTGGTCGGCGCAATGACCTTTACCGCGCCATCCTCCATCGTCACCGAAAGGCCAAGCCCGCCATAGGCGCCGTCGGTCTGGAGCCGCAGGTTTTCAAAATCGCGCGCATCGAGGAAGCTGCTGTGCGGATCAAGGCTGGAAAGCATGCCGTCAATGGCACCCTTGATCAGCTTGTCGTCATCGACCTCATCGACATAGTCCAGGCGAACCCGCTCGAAAATATCGACGAACCGGGCAATTTCCTGCTGGGTATCGGCTTCCACCGCAGACATGGCGGACGTCGCCATCGGAATGATCGACATGGTCAGGGCCAGCGCCGTCATCCTCAGAAAACCGCTTTTCATAGTCACTCCCGAATTCTTGCCCGATTTGCTGCTCGCCGAATCTTTCATAGCTTCAAATCCTGTTATGCACCGGCGTTCCAGCGGAGCCTGTGCATGATATCACCCTGTCCGCGCCGCAGCGCCCTTTACCTTGCGGATCAGCGGCAATCTAATCATGCAGCGCACCAAAAGGCCAGTGCATTTACCAATTTCATGGCACCGCAACCCTGATCCATCCCGATACGGCACAGCCTATCGGACGGAGCTTGCAATTGGCTGAACGAACGCGGCTTTTCGACGAAAAACAGGGAGAAAAAGGTGCTGGCCTCATCGTCCCCCGGCGAACAGTGTCATCCGATCAGCGCGGCGATATCAATAGGCTGTCCGTTGCGGCGCAATTCGACGGTTATCGCGGGACGATCCCGAACGGAAAGGCCGATGGGCGCACCCTGATCCACCTCGTCCCCCACCCGCGCCGAGACATTGGATAGATTGGTAATGAGGCTGGTCCAGCCCGAACCATGTTCGATGATGACGATATTGCCAAAGCCCCGATATGGCCCGGCAAAGGCAATGCGGCCGCTCGCCGGAGCGACCAGCTGTGCCTCGGGACGGGTCGCGATGGTCAGCCCGCGCGAACGCACGCCGCTCGCCGAAATCTCGCCAAAGCCGGTGACGATATCGCCAATGGCGGGCAGCTGATAGGCTGGCCTGCCGGTCTTCGGCCTGGCGCGGTTGCCCTCGATGACCTGCGATTCACTCGGGCGTGGCGGCCGCAACAGCGGACCGTCCAGCGCCGCCAGCCTTTCGCGAACCGAAGCGTTTTCGCGAATGCGCTCCATCAGGTCGCCAATGTCTCGCGCCTGTTCGCTGAGACCAATGGCGCGATCCTCCTCGAAGCGCGCCTCGCTGGCCAGCTGGCGCGATTCAACCCGCCGCTCGGTCTCCAGCCGGGCCAACGCATCGCGCCGCTCCGCCAGGTCGGCCCGGCCATCGCGCAGCGACTGCGCCGCCCGGTCGGCCTGCGCCCGCAAATCGCGTCCGCGCGCCACCTCCTGGCGCAGCGCGCCGGTCTGCTGTTCGATGCGCGGCACCACCGTTGCCATCACCGCCCGGACCCGCACCATATCATCGAGCGAACCGGGCTGAACAAGGCTGAGCGCGGTCGGCCTGCGCGCCATCATCTGCAACGCAGCGGTCAGGCGGACAATCGGCCCCTGCCGCTCGGCAAGTCGGGCGCGCTGCCGCTTCTGCAATTTCTCGACGATTGCGACGCGCGCCTCCGCCGCCTCGATATTCGCTTCGGCCTGCTGGATACGTGCGGCCAGCGCCTGTGCCTCGCGCCGGGCGCGTTCCGCCTCGGCAGTCGCCCGCTCCGCCCGCGCCTCCAGCGCCTCGCTGCGTCGGCCCGCCGCCTTTGCTTCGTCATTGGCGCGTTCCAGCGCCGCCCGCTCATCCTCCAGCGAGCGCGAGGGGATCACCGTCTGCGCTTCGAGCGCCATCCAGCCGCCAAGCGCCACGACCGCCATCAGCAGCATCAGCGGTACGGCGATGCGGATGGAACTGGCCAAAAGCCTATCCCTCGCGATGATAAGGATGACCGGCGATGATCGTCGTCGCGCGGTAAATCTGTTCGGCGAGCATCGCGCGCGCCATCAGGTGCGGCCAGGTCACCTTGCCATAACCAAGCAGCAGGTCAGCGCCCTGCCGGCCCGCATCATCGAAACCGTCGGCACCGCCAATCATGAACCGGGTCTCCCTCACCCCTTCATCCCTCCAGCGTTCAAGCCTGCCCGCAAATTGCAGCGAGGTCAGCTGCTCGCCCAGTTCGTCGAGCATGACGATCCTGCCATTGTCAACCGGCGCGGGAAGCCGGCCACCGCTTTCGGGAAGTTCGGTCATCTTCACCGGCCATTTGATCCGGTCCAGATAGCGTTTCACAAGCTCGCCCTCCGGCGAGCGGCCAATCTTGCCGCGCGCAACGATATGCAGCTGCATTCCCCGCCATCCTCCGCCGGTCAGTTCATCCCGTTCCGGCGGTCAGCCGATCTTCAGGAATCCAGATGTTCCGGAGCGTCGCCAAAGGCCCACATACGCTCCAGATTGTAAAAGCTGCGCACCTCGGGACGGAACAGATGCACGATGATATCGCCCGCATCGATCAGCACCCAATCGGCATTGGTCAGCCCCTCGATCCGCGCGCTTCCGCCGCTCTGCTTGATCCGCTCGGCCAGTTTCTGGGCCATGGAGGCCACCTGGCGCGTCGAGCGGCCCGAACCGATCACCATGAAGTCGGCAATATTGCTCTTGCCCGCAAGCGGAATCGAAATCACCTCCTGCGCCTGATCATCGTCGAGCGATTTGAGAACGAGCGCGTGAAGCGCCTCCACATCCTTGTCGACCGGTACTGCAGCGGCGGATACCGCCTGTTTGCCCTGGTCAAGGGCTGTCGAAAGATTGGTCAATGGACCTCCTTGATGTCTTGAAGCTGCCAGCTTCGGTCAGGCCACCGTTCCCGCCCACGGTCCAGCCGGAACCGCCTGCCGTCATGCGAGCACCCGCCGCGTCACATCGTCACGGACGATGGCTGCGACACAGGATTGATGCCATGCAGGATTGGCAAGCCGAATGGCTGTGGCCGAACGCGGATCGGGACGAAAGCGCAGTTGCACGAGCGCTGGCGTACTCCAGTCTGTCCAGTTCTGAACCTGGTCCCGGGGCCGGACAAAGCGCCCGAACCAGCTCATGGCCGGTGAGCCATGGGCAGCACGATCATAACCGGGCCTTGCGATGACTGCAATCGGCATTTGCATGGCAATGTCGCGCCAGCGATGCCAGCGGTGAAATCCGGCAAGATTGTCCCCGCCCATGATCCAGATGAACCGGCGACGGGTGAAGCGCCGACGCAACGCCGCCAGCGTATCGACGGTGTAGCGGGTGCCAAGCTCAGCCTCTATCGCTGTCGCGCGGATCGGGGCACGGCGAGACATGGCCTGGGCCGAGGCGAGCCGCGCCCTGAGCGGTGCCATGTCTTTCGCGCCTTCCTTCAGCGGATTGCCCGGCGAAACCATCCACCACAGTTCGTCAAGGCCGAGCGCATCGAGCGCAAACAGGCTGATCGCCCGATGTCCGCCATGGGCAGGATTGAACGATCCGCCCATCAGGCCGGTCCTGATCAAGCGCGGACCTCTCCATGTCCGTCGACCAGCCATTTATAGGTGGTAAGGCCTTCCAGCGCGACCGGTCCGCGCGCATGCAGCCGTCCGGTGGCAATGCCGATTTCCGCGCCCAGCCCGAATTCGCCGCCATCGGCAAACTGGGTCGATGCGTTGACCATCACGATGGCGCTGTCCACGTCCCGCTGGAACCGCTCCGCCATCGCGGCATCGCGGGTGACGATCATCTCGGTATGGCCAGAACTGTGCCGTTCGATATGATCAAGTGCGCCTTCCAGCCCGGCGACCATTGCCACGGAGAGCACCGGGGCCAGATATTCGGTATCCCAGTCCTCTGCCTCGGCAGCGACGCAGCGCGGGTCAAGCTCCAGCACCATCTCGTCGCCGCGCACTTCGCATCCCGCATCGATCAGCGCCGAAACCAGCCGGGTAGGCTCCGGAAAATCCCGGTCGATCAGCAGGGTTTCCAGCGCGCCGCATATGCCCGTCCGGCGCATCTTGGCGTTGACCGCCATCGCGACAGCCAGATCCGGATCGGCGCTCTTTTCGACAAAACCGTGGCAAATCCCGTCGAGATGCGCGAGCACCGGCACACGGGCATCGGCCTGCACCCGCTCGACAAGCGACTTGCCCCCGCGCGGAATGATGAGGTCGATATCCCCTGCCGCCGTCAGCATCGCACCCACTGCCGCGCGGTCCTGGGTCGACACCAGCTGGACCGTATCGGGATCAAGCCCCGCGTTTGCCAGTCCCTCGACAAAGGCGGCATGCAGCGCGCGGTTGCTGTTCACCGCCTCGCTGCCCCCGCGCAGGATCGTGGCATTTCCCGATCGCACGCACAGCGCAGCGGCATCGACCGTCACATTGGGGCGGCTTTCATAAATGATGCCGATCACCCCGATGGGAATGCGCACGCGGCGGAGGGTCATCCCCGCCGGAGCCTGGGACCGGGCAATTTCATCGCCGACCGGATCGGGCAGGCTTGCGACATTCTCGACCGCAGCGGCAATGCCCTCCAGCCGGTCATTATCGAGTTTCAGCCGGTCGAGCATCGCCGGGGCCAGGCCATTTCTTGCCCCCGCCTCCATGTCGCGGGCATTGGCAGCCAGAATTTCGGGCGCAGCGCGGCGCAGGCTGCTCGCGGCAGAACGCAGCGCGGCGGCCTTGTCGGCATCGCTGGCACGCGCATTGGCGCGGGCCGCCCGCCGTGCACTGGCGGCCAGACGCGCGATAATAGCTTCGGATTGATCCTGGGTCATGCGCGCGACCTAACAGCCTTGACCCGCTTTGTTAAGGCGACTCGCAAAACCCGTGAAACAGCAGGATATGGTTAATTCTTTGTGAAAATGCGGAGGGTTGCATGCACATGGTGCAACTCATCGCACGACTCGTTCGATTCATAGCAAAGCCGCCAGAGTCGATTCGCCTTCCCCACCCCCCCTTGCTAGCGACCTTGCGGGGTTAGATTTATTGGGGTTTGAGGGTCGTGCAAATTTTCAAGGGCCAGCCACGCCTGTCGCAGCGGCTGGCTGACTGGTTCCCGGATCGCGAATTTTTCATGCGGTCGCAGGGGCAGGTCAAGTTCATCAAGATTTCGGCGCGTTTGCAGATTCGCGTCTTTCTGGCAGCAGTCGCTGCGCTGGCATTGTGGCTGATCGTTACGCTCGCCATGCTGGTCAGCCAGTACACCATCAGCAGCGAGCGCATGGCGCTGGTGCGCAAACAGGCCGAGGTGGAAAGCTCCGCCAGCCGCGTCGCCGCCTATCGCGATTCCGTGGATGAGGTCGCAGCCGATCTGGAACGTCGCCAGCAGTTCATCGAGGATTCGTTCGAAAGCCTGGTTGGCGATGCCGCGCTGGAAGATGCGGGTGACGCCGCCAAGCCGGAGGCATTGAGCGACGAGACCGACAAGACGGTGCGCAAGATCAGCGCGATCATTCCCGAAGCCCGCAATCTGGCGCTGGTCGAGGCACGCCAGCTGTCCTTCGTCGACAAGATGACCCGCGTTGCCGACTTGCGCGCCCGGCGCGCCGAAGCCGCGATCCGCAAATTCGGGCTTAATCCCGATGTCATCGCCGCACAGAACCAGGAAGCACAGGGCGGTCCCTTCCTGCCCTTTTTCGGCAGCAAGTCGAAAGAAGACCGGCTGGACCCGCGCTTTGAAAATCTGGGCAAGGCGCTGGCCCGCATGGATGCCATGGAACGCGGCCTGATCGCCATTCCCTCGGGCAAGCCCGCCAAATTCACACCGATGACCAGCAATTTCGGCTATCGTCGCGATCCCTTTACCGGACGCGCGGCAATGCACAGCGGCATTGATTTCAAGGGCACGCGCGGCGAGGCAATCCTTGCCGCAGCACAGGGCAAGGTAATTTTTGCCGGCCGGAAATCGGGCTATGGCAATTGCATCGAAATCGCCCATGGTAACGGTCTGGTAACGCGCTATGCCCATCTGTCATCGATCGGCATCCGGAACGGCCAGAAGGTCGAAAAGGGCCAGCGTCTCGGCGGAATGGGCAGCACCGGCCGCTCGACCGGAACGCATTTGCATTTCGAGGTGCGGCTGAACGGCCGCGCCATTAACCCCCGCCCCTTTCTGGAGGCCAATAGAGATGTTCTCGAGATCCAAGCCGTCGCGGAACGACGTACCGACGAGCCCCGCGGCTAGTCCCCCCATTCCTCAAAAGGGCAAGTCAAAAATGGCAGGCAGTTCGACCTTCTCCGTTATCGGCACCGATGTTCTGATTACCGGCAACATCACTGCCGAGGTTGACCTGCATGTCGATGGCAAGGTCGAAGGCGACATCAAATGCGCCTCGCTGGTGCAGGGACAATCGAGCCGGATCAACGGCGGCATCACCGCCCAGTCGGCGCGGCTGGCCGGAACCGTCAATGGCTCCATCGATGCGCGCGATCTGGTGATCGAGGCATCGGCCCATGTCACCGGCGATGTCTCCTATGAGACGATCACCATCGAACAGGGCGGCCATGTCGATGGACAGTTCAAGCACAAGAGCAAGAACGCAGCGAACAGCCAGTCCGCGCCGGTTTCCGCTGCTCTGCGCGACCCCAATGCCATTCCCGGTTTCATCCAGGACAAGCCGGCCATGCCACTCAAGGCCGAACTCGCCCCCTGACCGGCGCACCCGGCGACAGCTGGCCTGAATTTCCGTTGACGCCGCGCGCACGGCATTGCACATGCACGTCACGGGCGCGCGGGCGGAGCATCGCATGACAGGTCACGGGAAAATTGCGCTCATTGCGCTCCTGGCCATTGCGCCGGGACTGCTGTCCCCGCTTGCCGCGCAGACCGATGGAGCCGCTGAGGCGAGTTCAGCCGACATTCTGTATGAAGAAGGCGATGGCTTTTACGAAGCCGGTGATCTGGCGCGCGCGAGATCCAGCTTTTCGCGCGCCTGCGCCATGGGCCATGTCCCCGCCTGCGACATTTACGGCCTGATGACCATGCATGGCGAGGGCGGCGCGATGGACAAGGAACTCGCCAGCTCCGCCTTTCGCCAGAGCTGCTCGGCCGGATCGCCCGATGGCTGCATCCTGCTGGGCGGACTGTATCTGGGCAATGACGCCCCCCCGGCCTCCGCCGACCGAGCCCGCGCCATATTCGAGCAGGGATGCGCAGACGGCATGGCGGTCGCCTGCACCCATTTCGGCCTGTTCCTGCTCGACGGCATGGGCGGTGACGAACAGCGTGATCGCGGCATCGGCCTGATCAAGACATCATGCAATTCGGGCGAGGACATCGCCTGCGAAATATTGAACGGAAAGGGAGAATGATGAGCAAACCTGTCCTGTTGAAGATTCTGCTGGCCGCGCTGGTCGTGGCGCTGGCCCCGGCATCGCCCGTCATGGCGCAGGATGCCGAAGCGCTGTTTGCCGAAGGCCTGGCCGCCGCCGATGACACGTCCGACTGGTCCGCCCGCGACACGGCAATGGAAAAATTCGGCGCGGCCTGTGACGCCGGGCTGATGAAGGGCTGTTTCAACCTGGGCATGATGTATCGCACCAATTACGACAATGAACATTCCTATCCGCTGCTCCGCAAGGCATGCGATGCCAGCATGTTCGATGCCTGTTATTCGATTGCGGACATGATGCTGTTCGGCAGTGGAACAGAGGAAAACCGCGCCGGTGCCCAGGCACTGTTCGGACGCGCCTGTGCCCAGGGCCATGCCCCGGCCTGCCTGCGCTTTGGCTCCATGCTCGAATATCCCGATGAGGGCGAAGCCGATGAGCGCAAGGCCTTTGCCGCCTATAAAAAGGCGTGCGAAGCGGGCGCTGGCCAGGGCTGTTACCGCGTCGCCAACTATTATCGCTATAATGAGCAGATCGGGCGCAATGACAGCGAAGCACGCAGCCTGCTCGAAAAGGCCTGCGGCCTGGGCAATAACTCGGCCTGCGACGATTTCGCCACCATGCTGCGCGACGGACTTGCCGGTCCGGCAGACAATGCCCGGGCCGATGAAATCGACCAGCGGCTGTGCCTGCACGCCGATCAGGGTTCGGCCTGCGACCGGATCGTCCAGAAGCTGAAGCGCTGAGCGAACCGACCTTGATCAGTTTACCGGCGGACGCCGCCGGTAGCTGAGCGCTTCGGCGATATGGATGCGCGATATGCCATCGCTTCCCGAGAGGTCGGCTATGGTCCGGGCGACGCGCAGGATACGGGTGTAGCCGCGCGCACTGAGGCGCATAGCCTCGGCGGCGCGCGCCAGCAAATGCCGGCCTGCCTCATCCGGCGTCGCATGGCGCTCCAGCATTTCCCCGTCCAGCTCGGCATTGGTGCGCCCGCCCGTTTCCGCCAGCCGCCGGGTCTGGATATCGCGCGCAGCCGCCACCCGAAGCGCGACCTCGGCTGAACCTTCGGCAGGCGGCGGCAGCGACAGGTCTGCTGCGGTCACCGCCTCAACCTCGACATGCAGGTCGATCCGGTCGAGCAGCGGCCCTGAAATGCGCGCCTGATAATCCGCAGCGCAGCGCGGCGCGCGCGAACAGGCCAGCGCCGGATCGCCAAGATGCCCGCAGCGACAGGGATTCATCGCGGCGACCAGCTGCACCCGCGCCGGAAAGGTGACATGCGCATTGGCGCGCGCAACGCTCACCTCGCCCGTTTCCAGCGGCTGGCGCAGGGAATCGAGCACGGTTCTCTGGAATTCCGGCATTAGGTAGCAAGCGCAGAAAGCTGCCCGCCGCTTCTCAAAGGAGAAGTACAGTGGAATTTCGGAAAGTGTTTGGAGTTTGGTTCTCATCGCTTCCATACCAAGGAAGCGCAGGAGGCACACCATGGGCAAACTCGAAAAGACCGACAAGGCTGGAAAGACAGTCGAAGCATGGTGGGCGCTGTTGTTCGCAGAAGGCAGTTTGGGGCAATCAATCTTGCGCTGGGGGTTGCCTGTGATCGGCGGGGCCATCGGCGTATGGGTCGCGTCTGCAACCGACTGGATTTCCAGTTATGGCGTGGCGGGCTGGGCAGCCACAATCATGCTCGGCGCGCTTGGCGCGATTTGGGGGCTTGCTGGTTTTGAGCATGTCCGCACAAAGCGCTGGCTACGCGATCATGCCGCTGATGTTCCAGTTAATGCCGGGACCGATAGTGATTTGATTGCGCTGATTGATTCTCGCCTCGAAAAGTTCTTGGCCACCACGCTGCGAGCGGAGTTTGTCACCAATCGCCAGCAAGACGCCTATGATGAGAAATTGGCCAGTCTTGATGAGGAAGTGAAGGTGGCTCTTGGCAACATCGACAGTTTGAAAAATGAAATTGGAGAAGTTCCAAATAAACTTGGTAATTTAGAGCAGCAATTTTCTGATTGGACACATGCCCATATAAAGGATCAGGAACATCAATTCAAAAACGTAGACGGCGGATTCCGGGCAATCCATGACCGGGAAAAACTAATCGAAATGGCCGCTGGAATTGAATCTGACGCCAAATGGCTGCTGCGTTCGCGAGATGGCGAAAAGGTTGATGACTGGGGTGAATGGAATTTGATGCATTCCGAGTGGATGATGGCGATCAGAAACTATGCAATTGTTGCCGAGCGATATCTGAACGATGTGCCCCGCAAAATCGGTGATGTGCCGTCGCACGAAATCCAAGGGCGATGGCCCGAAGATCGCAGTTTGTTTCCAGGTGATGATGAAGTGATCGCCTACCGCACCGCTACATTGACGTTGAGAAACTTCAATAGCGAGCATAAGCGTGTGATGCAGTGCGTTACGAGTTGGGCTTTTGAGGCTCCCTCAAAAAAGGGACTGTATGAAGATTAAAGCCGAACGTCGCTCACTTCAATTGATGCCAGGCATTGCAACAAGAATGCGGCGGAAAATCCGCCCCGACTGATCTTGTTGTTGAGATTGCGCTCATTCTCGACAACACCGATTTCCCCCAGCTTACCGGCCAGTTGGGCATAGGTCACACCTTTGCGCTTCAGCTCTGCCTTCAAAAGGTTCTTTGCGCGGTTCTCATATTCGGTCGTAATCGGATCATTCTTGGCCATTTGCAGCGCCCTTGAAAAATATCATCACTTTTGATGATATATACCCTTGACTATGAAGATGTAAACCATCATATCTTGTGCATAATATCACCGGATATGATGACAAATGGCACAGCACTTTCTTCTTTCAGCCAAGGCTCGCACGATCAGCCTCAAGTCTGTCTATCAGATGGGCGAGGACAATGCGTACAAGACATTCTGCGCTTTGCGGTGGCAGGAAACAGGTGGCGAGCCGATTTGCTCGCGCTGTGGATGCTTGGAAAGCTACAGCATTCCCAGTCGCCGCAAATTCCAGTGCAAGGCTTGCGGCTATCATTTCTCGGTCACTAGCGGGACTCTGTTCGCCAGTCGCAAAATGTCATTCACTGATTTGCTGGCTGCAATCGTTCTGTTTGTGAACGGGGCGAAAGGTGTGTCCGCCCTGCAGGTAAGCCGCGACCTCGATTGCCAATACAAGACTGCATATGTCCTTTGCCAGAAGCTGCGCGAAGCAATGTCGATGGAACAGCAGGGACGCATGCTGGATGGTATCGTGGAAATCGATGGCGCGTATTTCGGCGGCTATGTGAAGCCGGAGAACCGCAAGGAAGATCGCAAGGATCGCCGTCTTTCCGAAAATCGCACCGGCAAGCGCCAGTGCGTTGTCATCATGCGTGAGCGCAAGGGCCGCTCACTTCCCTTTGTCGTCGCCAATGAAGGCGATGCAGTTCCTTATGTGCGCGATCATGTCGGCACCCTGGCCACGATCTACGCCGATGAAGGATCGGGCTGGGATGACCTACATGCCGGCTGGGACATGCGCCGGGTCAATCACTCGGTCGCGTTCATGGATGAAGGCGTGTGCACCAATCAGGCGGAAAGCTATTTCTCGCGCTTGCGCCGGATGGAAGTTGGAACCCACCATCATATCGCCGGGCCGTACCTCAACGCCTATGCGCGTGAGGCTTCATGGCGTGAGGACAATCGCCGCATTTCCAATGGCAAGCAGGCCATGCTTGTTGCTGGATCGGCTATGCGCTCTCGTCAGAGTCGCCAGTGGACGGGGTATTGGCAGCGCGCTGCATAAAGGGCAGATAGCTATCGCAGGAATAGGAGATCGTCATGAGCGCCAAATTGACCGATTACCGGATAGCGATAGAAAACTACAATCAGGCGAAATCGGAATGGCGAATAATGACAGCGCGTTTGAAAAAGACGATTCATTGGCTTGAGCAAGCAAATGATGCGAGCCTTTTCACTCAACAAAGCACAACAGAACGTGGTCCTTTATGCGCGGACAAATGGCCAGACGCACAAACCATGGCCGCTCTAATCGAGAGGGTTCATACGCTCCGAAATCATGCCAAAGCTGCCTATGAACTTATCCCGGAGAATGACAGGTCAATTGTGGAACCCCGTCACTAGTCTTTAAGATCGGTCGAGCGCGACAACACAAACTTTCCGTTCGGCGTTGCAAAAAGAAAAATGGCCAGATGATCGACAGAACCTCCATCTTGAGCCAGCACCCTGTGCGCTTCATGCAGAGCTTGCTCGACAATGCTCCGGGCTTTCAACATGGTGCTATCATTTGGCTTTCGCATAAAATCATTCCCTTCATACAAAAGGCGTCCACCCCGTATGAGTGAACGCCTGGAATTCGCGCTAATTGCGGCTCTTATCCTGATCCCCGCCGCGATATGGCTCTATGGCCTTATTGCCGCCTGAGCGCCCATGACAGGGACTGTCCGCGCTCTTGGGTAGATACGACGAGCTGGCGCTCTCTAAGATGCCTGAGCGCCGCCCCAATCCGCTTTCTCATGGTTTTGACCAGCCTCTTGTCAGACGTATTGAGCGCCCGATCCTCCATGAGGGATATTGTGATATCCTCGCCCTTCATCGGGACGTTACTATCCCTGTCAACGGCGGAGTAAAAGTCGGCCATTGGGCGGCGCAAAATCAGGCCGGGTGATCCGTGTGCTGGCGAGCGCCGCGAGGGCGTAGCCCGAGTGGGGGTCGCCAACACACGGATGGTCTTTTCTGTCAGGGGTTGGAGCGTGCCTTGCGCGCCTGGCTTTGGGCCAGACGATAGCTCTCTCCGTTCATCTCGAGTATGGAGACGTGGTGGGTAAGCCGGTCGAGGAGCGCGCCTGTCAGGCGCTCGGAGCCGAACGTTTCGGTCCACTCGTCGAACGGCAAGTTGCTGGTGATCAGCGTCGAGCCGCGCTCGTAACGCTGCGAGATCAGCTCGAACAGCAGTTCCGCGCCGGTTTTCGAGAGCGGCACGAACCCCAGTTCATCGATGATGAGGAGCTTGTATCCGGCCATTTGCTTGTGGAGGCGCAGAAGGCGGCGTTCGTCGCGTGCCTCCATCATCGCGCTGACCAGCGCGGACGCGGTGGTGAAGCCGACCGTCAGGCCCTTCTGGCAGGCGGCAAGGCCGAGGCCGATCGCCACATGGGTCTTGCCGGTTCCCGAGGGACCAAGGGCTATGACGTTCTCGCGGCGGTTGATCCAGTCGCAGCGTGCCAGTTCCAGCACCTGCATCTTGTTGAGCTTGGGGATCGCGGCAAAGTCGAAGCTGTCGAGGCTCTTGGCGGCCGGGAACTTCGCAGCCTTGATCCGGCGCTCGACCATCCGGCGTTCCCGGTCGATCAGCTCCAGTTCGACAAGCCGGGCAAGGTAGCGGACGTGATCTGCGCCCTCGGCCGCGCATCGCCGGGCCAGCTTGTCATGCTCGCGCAGGAAGGTTGGTAGCTTGAGCGTCTTGAGGTGGCTGGCCAGTAACAGCTCGGGGGACGGACTGCTCATGCCGCATCCTTCGCATCGCCCGAGAGCAACTGCATGTAGGAGCGCGCCGATGTCGTCTCCACCTGGCTCTGGGCAGATAGGGATAGATCGCCATGTCCAATCGGGGTGGTCGGCGCTCCACCCGGCACAGCAGGAGATGCTTCACGGCATCAAAGCCGATCGCCCCGATATCGAGAGCCTGCTTTACGGCCGCATGCAGATCGGCAAGCGTGAAGCTCTCCAGCAGACGCAGCACCTGCACATACTCGCGCCGACCATGCTTGCCCATACGAGCTTCCATGAGGCGGCGCAGCGTTGCAAACGCTTCGGGCAGGTGCCAGCCTTGCAGGGGCGCTGCCTGATCGAGCGCATTGATCTTCTGTTCGATCAGGGAAGGTAATGGATGGGATCGAAGATCACGTCCTCGCGCTCGTAGCTGCGCACATGACGGGCAATGACCTCGCCCCGGCAGCCGATCACCACCTCGCCGACATAGCCCCGGATCCATACCTCCTGATGGCCGAAGCGCACCGGCACCGAGTAATCATTGGTCCGGTAACGCACCAGCGCCTGCGACGAGACCTGGCCGCTGGTCTGGTCACAAGCCTCGAACGGGGCAGCGAGCAGTTCCTGCATCGCCGCCAGATCGCGCTTCAGCCTCTCGCCGATCGTCTCGCTCTCGCCCCGCAGCCGGTCGTTCTGACGCTTGCGGCATTGCTCCTCGAGCCACAGGTTGAACGCCTCCACGTCGCGAACCGGGGGATCGGCACCATGAAGTTGCGGCGAGCATAACCGACCAGCCCTTCAACACTGCCTTTGTCGTTCCCCCTGCCGGGACGGCCGTAACGATCGCGGATCAGGTAATGCGACAGGAAGCCGCTGAACAGCCGGGCGCGCTGCCTCGTGCCGTCGGGCAGGATCTTCGAGACCAGGCAGCGGTCGTTATCGTAGACGATCGACAGCGGCACCGCGCCGAAAAACGCGAAGGCGTGCACGTGGCCGTCCATCCATGCCTCGGCAACGGCAGCGGGATAGGCGCGCACGTAGCAGGCGTCGCTGTGCGGTAGATCGAGCACGAAGAAATGCGCCTTCTGCACAACACCGCCGATCTCGACCATGGCCTCACCAAAATCTGCCTGGGCATGGCCGGGCGCATGCGCCAGCGGCACGAACATCTCCCGGCTGCGCTGCTCGCGCTGTCGGATGTAATCCTTGATGATCGTGTAGCCGCCGGTGAAACCGTGCTCTTCGCGAAGGCGGTCAAATACCCGCTTCGCCGTATGACGCTGCTTGCGCGGAACCTGACGGTCACCATCAAGCCATGCATCGATGATCGGAACGAACGCTTCCAGCTTGGGCCGCCGCACCGCCGCCGTCCGGCGGTAACCGGGGGGCTCCGAATACGACAGCATCTTGCGGACCGTGTCGCGCGATACGTTGAAATGCTTCGCCGCCTCACGCTGGCTCATGCCGCCCGCGCAAGCAAGACGCACCTTCAGGTAAAGATCCACGGTATATATCTCCACGCCCTCCCTGCTCGCGCAAAGAAGGCAAAGTGGACGACTTTTACGCCGCCCGCAGCAGCACTTCGCCGCCGCCACCGTGGTCTAATTTTGCACCGCCGTTCTCACCAGCGAAGGTTTCCACTTTCACGTCCGAGACGGCGTTAGGATTGCAGAGATAGCAGAAGTGGCTTCGAAAAGGGCTTTCTCCGACCGAAAAATATTCAACATAACCCAAAACGAAAAACGCTCTGTCGTTGGGAGCGACGAATGTCATCCGCCCAAGTTTCCAATCCTTCGCGGCATCAGATCCGACGAAATGTTCGGTGTTCAGTCCTGGCGAGAAAACAAGGGGCCACTCAGCGTCCAATTGAACAGCGTAGAACACCGACTTGACTTGTGCATGACCCATACCTTCATTCTTCACTTTGATAAAAAATTGCTGTTTGTGAGGCTCGTTCCACGCTTGCTCGGTGAAAATATTCTCCGTAAAGCGAAGCACGGCCCTTTCGCGCATGACATAGGCGTTGAACGTTTTGCGGCTATTCTCGGCAGCTTCACGGGTAGCATCCCAAGTGCGCCAGATCAGATAAACGCCAACACCACTCAAGGCGATGCCAACTACAGCCATAGCGCCCATGATGGCGGTCCAGAGGGCCATCGCCTTTTGGGCGTACAGATCATACTCATCACGCTGATTTTCGCGACGGGTCTGTTCTATCTCACGCGCGCAATCATTGTAGGGGACCGGCACCGTGCATTCGGCGGCTATCTCATTCTTGGCATCGCGGGAGTAAGCTGCGGCGTTGCGGGCTGCATCTTGATAATGAATCCGGTGCTGGATGCCGCCGAAGGCAAGAGTCGTTACAGTGAAGACTATCGCGGGCCAAAGCCAACGCTTTAGCCCAATCTTAGATCGCTCACCCCTATGGCTGTTAGACATTGGACCAAAAACACCGCCGTAAATTTACCCCGGCTGATCTTGTTCCTGATATTCGGCTCAGAGTCCATAACGCCTATGTCGGCCAGCTTCCCGACTAGCTGCGCATAAGTAATACCGCGCCGCGTTAGTTCGGCCTTCAACAGCCCCTTAACGCGGCTTTCCCATTCTTTGTCCTGTACCGGCACTTGCATCTCCTGTAACGTTGAATGTCACTATATGAGATGCATTTGCCATTGACAAGATGGCGTGATGTAACTATATAAGATGCATAAGCAACGGATATAGTTACAATGGCACAACATTTTCTCCTCTCAACCAAGGCTCGCAGCCTCTCACTGCGCCAAGTCTTTCGTATGTCGGAAGATGAGGCGTATGGGGTATTCTGCGAACTGCGTTGGCCGGAAACGGATGGGGAAGCGATCTGCCCGCGTTGTGGATGCACAGACAGCTATTTCCTGAAAACCCGTCGCAAGTACAAATGTACCGCCTGTCACCACCAGTACAGCGTCACCAGCGGCACAATCTTTGCCTCGCGCAAAATGTCATTCGGTGATCTGCTGGCCGCTATCGTGATATTCGTGAACGGTGCGAAGGGCATTGCCGCGCTGCAATTGTCGCGCGATCTGGACTGCCAGTACAAGACCGCTTTCGTACTCACACATAAGCTGCGCGAAGCTATGGCGCAAGAGCAAATGGACCGCGAACTGAACGGCATTGTTGAAATCGATGGTGGTTATTTTGGCGGTTACGTGAAGCCGGAGAACCGCAAGGAAGATCGCAAGGATCGCCGTCTTTCCGAAAATCGCACCGGCAAGCGCCAGTGCGTTGTGATTATGCGCGAGCGTGGCGGCAAGTCGCTTCCGTTCATTGTTCGCAATGAGGGTGACGCCGTTCCTTACGTTCGCGACCACGTTGGCAATCTCGCCACCATTCACGCCGATGAAGGAACAGGGTGGGATGACCTACATGCCGGCTGGGACATGCGCCGGGTCAATCACTCGGTCGCGTTCATGGATGAAGGCGTGTGCACCAATCAGGCGGAAAGCTATTTCTCGCGCTTGCGCCGGATGGAAGTTGGCACGCACCACCATATCGCTGGCCCGTATCTCGCTGCCTATGCCGGTGAAGCTAGCTGGCGCGAAGACAACCGCCGTGTGGACAACGGTTCGCAAGCGATGATGGTTGTCGCCTCAGCGATGGTTTCAAGTGTTTCGCGGAGTTGGAAAGGCTATTGGCAGAAAGCCGCTTGATTCTTCCCCTCTTCCTCCCCTACTAAAAGGGGGACAGGGGGCATGTGTTGAATATGATGATGCATATCCACATATACGAAGACGTGCCACAAACGCCTGCTGAAAATTTTCGAGTCGCATTAACCTGGGATTCAAGCCTTGTGTGCAACATTTTTGCAACGCGAGCGTAGATACGTTATGAATGACACTCGTAAGGAAAGAGCCATGAACACCAGAAAGCCAGTCCGTCAGGGCCGTGTTCGCAAGGCTGGCCCCGCACATCCGAACTATCAGGATGAGATAACCGTAAACCAGCTTGAGGTGATTCGCCGCCTCGCTGATCCGGATGGTAGTCGTGCATCAAAGCGAGTTGCGCTTTATCCGTCGCTCTGTGACTGAAACCTATTACCCGACATCCCTTCTCCCGGCACCATACGATATCGTGTGGTGCCGGTTTCCAAATCACAAAAACCTAGGTAATCCGGGGCCAAAATCGCGCCCCGGCTTGGTGTTGAACGTCGCCTTATACCCAGATGAAGGTGAGAGCGAAGTTCACGTGATCTACGGCACAACAAACCTGAAAACATTCCAGCGCCCTCAGGATTTCTTTGTTGTAAACGCTGCCGAAATGGATGTCTGCGGGCTGGATCGTGCGACCAGATTTGATCTAGATCAGATGGCTTGGTTGCCGTGGACGATTGATTGGTTTGGTATTCTTCCCAGTTATAACTCCCCGATCATCGGCCACTTGTCCGATCATGCTGTGAGATTGTTGCAGGAAGACCTTGCACACCGAAAGGCGCGTCTCAACTCTCACGACGGTGGTAAGGCAAAATGAGACTGTCTACCGCCGAATAGCCAAATCCAGCCTCAGCGCACAATCTCCCATTGGAGCCATAGCCCGGTTTCCTCAAGCGACCGCACAAGGCCCTTATCGCGCTTGTCTCGCAGCACATGGCCCACACGCCGGACCATGACGTTCAAAATGCCGGGATCGCTCTCCAAGCCCCTCTGAGCGACGATCTGCGCGGCAATATCTCTTGTGGTCAATGGAACCCTGGCAACGCGCAGGATGGACAGGACAGCGCGGCTCATTTCCCCGCGCTTGCTCCATGACTTCGGCGGGGTGAACACCTTGGGCAAGATGCTCTCTGCCACGAAGTCAGGTGCGAACAGCCGCAAGGTGGCGTCTAAGTGTTCCAAGCTGCCTGATAGTTCCTGCAACCGTGCATGGCATCGGGCTATCTCGCCAGTCATGTCTGCGCGCTTCCGTTTGAGCGCTTCTAGTGCGTAGTCTGTCATCGCCTACGATACCTACCGCACTTGCAACGGTGGCGTAAGTCAGGTATTTGGTGCGCTTGCTACATAATACCGAGCGCCTCGCGCGGGGTAAGATCGGGCAGGATACCGGGCAGGCATGATGCGAGCAGGGACTTGCCCGCTCCGGGCGGGCCGACCATCAGCAGGTTGTGGCCGCCCGCTGCCGCTATTTCGAGCGCCCGCTTGGCGGTCTCCTGTCCCTTGACCTGACGCAGATCGGAGCCACGCATCGGCGCCTGGGCCTCGCCGGGGCGGGGCGGCGGCAAACGGCTCTGGCCCTTGAGATGATTGAGCAGCGACAGCAGGTCGGGAGCCGCGACGATATCTATGGACCCGGCCCATGCCGCCTCCGGTCCCTGGCTGGCCGGGCAGATCAGCCCCTTTTCGCTGCCGCTGGCATGCAGCGCGGCCAGCAGCACGCCGGGCGATGGCGCGATGCGCCCGTCCAGCGCCAGTTCGCCGACCACCACATAGTCGCTGAGCAGCTCCGCATCGGCAATGCCCATCGCGGCGAGCATGCCCAGCGCAATCGGCAGGTCATAATGCGACCCCTCCTTGGGCAGATCGGCGGGCGACAGGTTGACCGTGATCCGCTTGGGGGGCAGCGACAGTCCCATCGCCGCTATGGCCGCGCGCACCCGTTCGCGGCTTTCCCCCACCGCCTTGTCGGGCAGGCCGACAATGGCAAAGCCCGGCAGGCCGGGGGCAATCTGCACCTGGACCTCGACGGCGCGCGCCTCCAGCCCCAGATACGCCACCGTCGAAATGATCGCGACCAAATCGCCCCCGCTTGTCCACCTTTTGTTCTATCCGAAATGGCGGCAAGCAAAGGCCGAGTCGAGTCAAACTCCGTCCACAATGGATGCAATCAGATCGAAGTCATTGACCTGTGGCCAGATCGATCTTGGGTGGCAGCGGAAACAGGCTAGCAAAGCGGCGAAAGACGCCAGGATCGCCTTGTAGCGCAATCATTCCGGCGGCGACCATGTCGTCGAGCGGCTGGCCGCCATAGATACAGGCGGCAAGAGCCGTGGGTTCGCCCGTGAAAACAACATCCTGCTCCCGTTCTTCGGGTGGTTGCCGAACAACGTCTATCGTTCCTTCGGAAATGGTCAGGCAGAATTGATGCTCGCCAAGCCGGAAACCGATCCTGCATACAAGATCGCCCGCCGCTTCGCTGTCGAACATGGTCTTGAACGACATCATGATCGATGCCGCGGAGAGCGGCAGCGATGGGTCATGATCGGGATGACGGGTGGCCCAGCTTCCCATCATCTGCACCAGATTCTCCGCCTCCATCCCCCAGGGGGTCAGTTCATAGACCTGCGCACTGGCGGGTGGCGGCAACCTGCGCTTGCGCACGATCGAGCGCTCCTCCATCGCCTCCAGCCGCTGGGCGAGAATCTTCGCGCTGATCCCCGGCAGATCGGATCGCAATTCGGAAAAGCGGCGCGGACCGAACATCAGTTCCCGCATGATCAGGATCGTCCAGCGCTCGCCGATCATTTCAAGCGCGAACGCCGTGCCGCAGGCATCATCATACCAGCGCTTGCGCACGGCCTGCCGCACTTCAGTTTCCTTTTGTAACTTCACAGTTGCTTTTAGTAACTTATTGAGCCATCAAACGCAAGTCCGAGTCGCAATCCGCCTGTTCGCGATGAAACAGGATCAAGGCCCGGACCGCAGGCAAGGCCTGATCACGGGAGATACAAAATGACCTATGTCGATGGATATCTGGTGCCTGTTCCCGAAGGGAATAAAGAGGCGTATCGCGCCATGGCGGAGAGTACCGTGGCGATCTTCAAGGAACATGGCGCGCTGCGCCTTGTCGAATGCTGGCAGGATGATGTCGCGCGCGGCAAGACCAATGATTTCTATACGGCAATCATGCAGGAACCCGGCGAATGCGTCATGTTTTCCTGGATCGAATGGCCTTCCCGCGAAGCGCGCGATGCCGGATGGGCGAAGGTGATGGCTGATGAGCGGATGAAGCCCCCGGCCGAAATGCCCTTCATAGGTGCGCGGATGATCTATGGCGGCTTTCAAACGCTCGTCGATTCAAATGGCTGAGGGAGAACAGGCATGACCAAGGTTAGAATGTGTCTCTGGTATGATGGCGATGCCGAGGAAGCAGCGAATTTCTATGCCGCGACATTCCCGGACAGTCATGTCGATGCGGTGCATCGCGCGCCGGGCGATTATCCGGCCGGAAAACAGGGCGATGTCCTGACGGTGGAGTTCACGCTGCTGGGGGTCAGTTGCATCGGCCTGAATGGCGGACCGATATTCCCGCACAGCGAGGCCTTTTCCTTTCAAGTGCCAACTGACACCCAGGAGGAGACCGACCGTTACTGGAACGCGATTGTCGACAATGGCGGCAGCGAAAGCATGTGCGGATGGTGCAAGGACCGCTGGGGACTTTCCTGGCAGATCACGCCCCGGGTGCTGACCGATGCGGTCGCGAGCAGCGATCCGGCAGCGGCCAAGCGCGCCTATGAAGTGATGATGACGATGCGCAAGATCGACATTGCCGCGATCGAGGCGGCGGTAAAGGGATAGCGGCGATGGCGCTCAGCCTGTTTGGACATCCCTTTTCCTCCTATTGCTGGAAGGTGCAGATCGCGCTCTACGAAAAGGGTCTGGAGTTCGACTATCGCATCCTCGATCCCGAGCATCCCGAAAATATGGAGGAGATGCTCCGCCACTGGCCGATCTTCAAATTTCCGCTGCTGCTCGACGATGACCGGCCGGTGTTCGAATCGAGCATCATCATTGAATATCTGGACGGGATCGCGCCCGAGCCGCGCATGATTCCGGCAGATGCGGCGCTCGCCCTCAAGGTGCGGCATCTCGACAGAGTCTTCGACAATTATGTAATGACCCCAATGCAGGCGGTGGTTGCCAATGAACTGCGCGAACCGGGCGACAGGCATCCGCCCAGCGTGAAGGAGGCGCATGACCGGCTCGACCAGATCTATGGCTGGCTCGACGGTCAGATCGGAACGCAATGGGCCGTGGGCGATATCTTCACCCTCGCCGATTGTGCTGCCGCGCCCTCGCTTTTCTATGCCGACTGGGTTCGCCCCATTCCCGACAGTTGCGCAAATCTGAAGTCCTATCGCCAGCGCCTGCTCCAGCATCCGCCAGTTTCGCGCTGCGTCGAACTGGCGCGCCCCTATCGCCCGTTTTTCCCGCTCGGCGCACCTGACCGGGACTGATCCTGAAAGGAAACCACATGTCCGCAGACAATAATAATGGCTGGGAGCTGTCAGTAACCCGCTTCATCGATGCCAGTCCGGAAAGCGTCTGGCACATCATGTCGGAACGCATGGAGGAATGGTGGTGTCCGAAGCCATGGACGGTGGAAATCATCGAGCATGACCGGCGCGCCGGCGGCCGATCCGCCATGGTGATGCGCGGACCGGAAGGCGAAGAAGCACCGCAGGAAGGCATCTTCCTTGAATATACGCCGGGCGTCCGGTTCGTATCGACCGATGCGGTGAGAGCAGGCCATTATCCCTCCGGCCCGTTCATGATCGGCATCTGGGAGATTGCCCCGGAAGGCAATGGCACGCGCTATACCGCCTCGGCCCGCCACTGGACCGAGGAGGCAATGAAGCAGCATGCCGATATGGGGTTTGACGAGGGCTGGGGCATATGCGCCGACCAGCTCAAGGCGCTGTGCGAGGCAGGCTGAACAAACCCTCTGCCTCCTGACAAGGTCAACGGAACGCTAACCAGTCCCGCTTACCGGCGGGCAAGCGGTCGCGCGATAGAGGCAGTGCCATGGTATCGGCATTGTCCCTTCGTATTGGTGCGCTTTTTGCAGCCTTGCTTGCCATGTCGGTGCCGGGCGGAGCGCTCGCCGCCTCCGCCGAATTCTATTCGACCAGCATCACGCATGTCACTGTCGAAACGGTCGAAATCGTCGAGGAGGAGGAGAGCTTCCTCCCCGATGCCCCGCGCAATGACACGCGTCTCGCCTATGCCCTGTGGGACGAAGGCATTCAGGGTGCGCCGGGCAACGCCACGCCGAATCGGGGCTATCTGGCGGCCTATGGCCCGTTTCGCGTCATCGATGGCCGGAATGTCGAGATGGTCGGGACGGTGGACAGCGACGCCCCCGCCGATTTCGCGGCCATGCGCATGGCCTGGCCCGGCATCGACCGGCTGGTGATGGTCGAATGTCCGGGCTCAGACGATGACGCAGCCAATTTGCGGCTGGCGCGCCTGGTCCGTGCTGCCGGCATGTCCACCCATGTGCCGGCCGGTGGTTCGGTCCGTTCCGGCGCGGTCGAACTTTTCCTCGCCGGGGTTCATCGCACCGCCGACCCCCGGGCGGAATTCGCCGTGCACAGCTGGCGCGACGAGGACGGACTGGAAGCCTGGCAAGCCAGTGAAAACGATCCCGTACATCGCGAGTATCTCGACTATTATCGCGATATGGGGATCAGCAATGATACGGCACGGCGCTTTTATGCGCTGACCAATTCGGTGCCCTATGACAATGCGCTCTATCTTGCACCGCGCGATTTTGCGGCGATGGGACTTCTTAACTAGACGAAGCGCCCTGTGCCCGGCTTGCACGCGCCCGCGCGCATCCCCACATCAGACGCATGAGCACGACGCAATCCGCCATTCCACGCATCGCCTTTGCGACCGCAGGCTGGCTGCTGATCCTGATCTCGCCGGTCATCGGCGCCATTCCGGGGCCGGGTTTCATCATCCTGTTCCCGGTCGGCCTTGCCCTGGTGCTGCGCAACTCGCTCTGGGCAAGGCGGCTTTATGTCCGCTTTGAGCGGCGTTTTCCCGCCTATGGCCGATGGACCGACTGGGCTCTGCGTCGCCGCAGGCAAAAGACTCGCCCCGACCTGCCCTCAGCCGGAGCAACGCTGCGCGATATTTTCTCGCGCCACCGCAAGACATAGTGGTAGCCTGCAGGCGCATGGCATCGGCATTTTCCGGCCAATTGCCGCATCGCAGCGCTTGACTTTTTGCCCCGCCATCCGTATCGGCACCTCGATTGAGCAAGGGCTGCCCCATGCGGCGGCCTTTTTTGTTCGACTTGCCCATAGACAAGAGATTTTGAGGACCGACCGATGAAACGGACTTTTCAGCCGAGCAACCTTGTGCGCAAGCGTCGTCACGGCTTTCGCTCGCGCATGGCGACCCCGGGTGGCCGCAATGTCCTGCGTGCGCGCCGCGCGCGTGGCCGCAAGCGCCTGAGCGCCTGACCGATCGGGCAGGACCGGGCCGCCCCTCTGGACGCGCGCCCGATCCGGCCAGCGGCATGAGCGCCGCCATCACCAGAACCGCCACCATCACCCGGCGCGCCGATTTTCTGGCCGCGAATCGTGGCATGCGTTCGGTAACCCCCGGATTTATCCTGCTGGTCCATCCCAACCCGGCCAATGGCGATGCCATGCGCGCGGGGTTCACCGTCACCCGCAAGATCGGCAATGCGGTGGTGCGCAACCGGATGAAGCGCAGGCTGCGCGCCCTCACCCGCCAATGGCTGCCGGATCATGGCATTGCCGGTGCCGATCATGTGCTGATCGGCCGGGCAAGCGGGATTGAGAGAAATTTTGCGCAGATGGGCGAAGAGTTCAGATCGGCCCTGTCCCGCATCCGCCAGGGCAAGAGCGCCGCTGCGCCCGGCCCCAGGCGCAAGCCGCACGGGAACCGCAAGGCATGATCCGCCGCCTATTCATTCTCATCGCGCGCGGCTGGCAATTGGGGCCGTCGCGCATCCTGCCGCCCACCTGCCGCTATGCGCCGAGCTGCTCCCAATATGCCATAGAGGCACTGGAGAAATATGGGGCGATTAAGGGTGGCTGGCTTGCGGTGAAGCGGCTATTGCGCTGTCACCCTTGGGGCGGGCATGGACATGACCCGGTTCCCTGATGGGCGGGTCGAAATACGGATTTGGTAGTCGGGGAATAAAGTTGGAAAACCAGCGCAATATCATTCTGGCCATAGTGCTGTCGGGAATCATCCTGTTCGGATGGCCCTATGCGATGGACTATTTCTATCCGGCCCCGCCCGAAGCCATCGAAAAGAGCATCGAATCGCCCCGGCCAGGCCTCGACAACGCCAATGCGGTTCCGGATGCCGGAACCCGCCCGGCCGCAATCCGGGAGCGCAGCGCCGTCATCGCCGAGAGCGGTCGCGTCGCCATTGCCGCCCCGCGCGTCAAGGGATCGATCAACCTTACCGGAGCGCGCATCGATGACCTGACCCTTACCGACTATCGCGAGGAACTGGACAAGGATAGCCCGCCCGTCCACCTCCTCTCCCCCGCCGGAACCGAGGATCAATATTATGCGCAGTTCGGATGGATCGGCGAGGGCATCGATGCGCCGGACAGCAGCACGGTCTGGACTGCCGACGGGACCAGCCTGACCACCGACAAGCCGGTAACACTCTCCTGGAGCAACGCCGCCGGACAGAAATTCGAAATCGAATTCGCCATTGACCGCAACTATCTGGTGACCGCGACACAGCGCTTCACCAATGGTGCGGAAGGCCAGGTGGCGGTGCGCCCCTTCGCCCTGATAAGCCGCACCAGCGCCAATGCCGATCCCAGCACCTGGACGGTTCGCAACGGCCCGCTGGGAGTGTTCGACGAAGCGGCCAATTTCGACAATGGCTATGAGGAACTGGACGAGGCCGGCAAAAAGCCCGTCAATTTCGAGGGCAATGTCGGCTGGCTGGGCTTTGCCGATCATTACTGGCTTTCCGCGCTGATCCCGCAGGGCAAGGACGCCGCCAAGGCCAGCGGCAGCTTCCGCGCCCTGGGCGACAGCCTTTATCGCGCCGATCTCATCTATCCCGCCGAGATTATCGGCAATGGCGCTTCGGCGAGCCAGTCTACCCTGTTGTTCGCAGGGGCCAAGGAAACCGAGCTGCTCGACAATTATGTCGACGAACGCAAAATCCCGCTGCTCGACCGCGCGGTCGACTGGGGCTGGTTCATCTGGTTTGAAAAGCCGATATTCAAGCTGCTCAACTGGCTGTTCCAGCAGGTCGGCAATTTCGGCGTCGCGATCATCCTGCTGACGGTCATCATTCGCGGCCTGATGTTCCCGATTGCCCAGCGCCAGTTCAAGTCCATGGCGCAGATGCGCGCGGTGCAGCCCAAGATGAAAAAGCTGCAGGAGCGCTACAAGGATGACAAGCCGCGCCTGCAGCAGGAAATGATGAAGCTGTACAAGGACGAGAAGGTCAATCCGCTGGCCGGGTGCCTGCCTATCTTCCTGCAGATCCCGATCTTCTTCGCGCTGTACAAGGTGCTGCTGCTGTCCATCGAAATGCGTCACCAGCCCTTTGCGCTGTGGATCAAGGATCTGTCCGCGCCCGATCCGCTGACCCCGGTCAACCTGTTCGGCCTGTTGCCCTTTGATCCGCCCAGCTTCATCGCGCTCGGCATCCTGCCGATCATCCTGGGCATCACCATGTGGCTGCAGTTCCGCCTGAATCCGGCCCCGATGGACCCGGTTCAACAGCAGGTCTTCTCGATCATGCCATGGATGCTGATGTTCGTGATGGCGCCCTTCGCGGCCGGTCTCCAGCTTTACTGGGCCGTGTCCAACATATTGACCATCGCCCAGCAGAAATGGCTCTATAGCCGCCATCCCCAGCTCAAGGAGATGATGGCGAAAGAGGCCGAGGAAAAGGCGCGCAAACGCGAGGCAGAGGCCCAGGGCAAGGCATGAGCGATGATGCGCAGCCGGCCCTGGTCGCCGAGGCGAACCGGCTGTTTTCCGGCCCCGTCACTTTCCTGAAATCGGCGCCTGCGCTGCAATTCCTGCCCGATCCGGGGGTTGCGGAAATCGCCTTTGCGGGGCGCTCCAATGTCGGCAAGTCCTCGCTGCTCAACATGCTGACCGGACGCCGGGCAATTGCCCGCACATCGGTGACGCCGGGCCGCACACAGGAACTCAATTTCTTTGAGGTCGGCGATCCAGTCCGCTTTCGCCTGGTCGACATGCCGGGCTATGGCTTTGCCAAGGCTCCGCGCGAAGTGGTCAAGAAATGGCGCTTTCTGGTCAATGACTATCTGCGCGGCAGGCAGGTGCTCAAGCGCACGCTGGTGCTGATCGACAGCCGCCATGGTATCAAGCCGGTCGACCTCGACGTGATGAAGATGCTCGACGAAGCTGCGGTCAGCTATCGGCTGGTTCTGACCAAGGCCGACAAGATCAAGGCCAGCGCCCTTGACGCGGTGGCGGAGCGCACCCGCACCGAAGCGCGCAAGCATCCCGCCGCCTTTCCCGATATCCTCATCACCTCATCGGAAAAGAAGATGGGGCTGGACGAACTGCGCGCCTTCGTGCTCGATTCCGTCGCCGAATAGATTCGGGCCTGTCCCGCGCGGAAAGGGCAATAAGGGGTTGCATCGGCGGGGGCATTGCGGCGAAAGCCGCATGGCATGGCATTCACAACGGGGCACAGGGCGTGAAACTCTTCATCGGCAACAAGAATTATTCCAGCTGGTCGCTGCGCGGATGGCTGGCCTGCAAGCAATCGGGCCTGCATTTCGAGGAACTGACCGTTCCGCTCTATAATGACGACTGGCAGGAGGCACGTTCCCAGCCCGAATTCCAGCCATCATCGGGCAAGGTGCCGATCCTGTGGGATGGCGATGCCGTAGTGTGGGACAGCCTGGCGATCATCGACTGGCTGGCCGACAAGACCCATCGCGACCGGTTCTGGCCAAAGGACCCGGTGGCGCGCGGCATGGCGCGTTCCATGGCGGCTGAAATGCACTCCAGCTATCAGACGCTGCGCCGCGAACTGCCGATGAATATTCGCGCCCGCAACAGCGATGTCTCGATCAGCGGCGAGACCCGCAATGATGCCATGCGCATCCTGTCGCTCTGGGCAGAGGCGCGCGCGCGCTTTGGCAGCGGCGGACCATTTCTGTTTGGCACCTTTGGCGCGGCGGACATCATGTTTGCGCCGGTCGTCACGCGCTTTCAGACCTATGGCTTCACCCTGCCCGGTTTTGCCAGCGCCTATAGTGAGGCGATTCTGGAACATGACTGGATGCAGGCATGGACACGCGATTCGGTCGAGGAACCCTGGTCCATCGCCAAGTTCGACGCCGCACAGGGCTGAGAAAAGTGTACTCTATGCGCGCGCCAGCGCTGCCGCAAGCCGGTCGCGAATATTCGCCAGTTCGCGCAGCATCGCCGCATCGGCGGGTATGCCATCCGATTGCGCAACCGGCGGAGGTGCGGGGGCCGCAACCGTTGAAGCAACAGCACCGCCATCGGCACCGCCCTTGTGCGCGCGCAGATATTGCCGGGCGCCCTTGACGGTATAGCCTTCCCGGTTCAGCAGCCGGTCGATCTGGCGCAGCAAGGCCATGTCTTCCGGCCGGTAATAGCGCCGTCCGCCCGCGCGCTTCAGCGGCGAGAGCATCGAAAACTGCGCCTCCCAATAGCGCAGGATATGCGGCTTCACGCCAAGCTCAGTCGATGCCTCGCCGATGGTGCGCAGCGCATCGGGGGATTTATCGCTCCTGCCATTTGCCGGTTCGGCCATGCGCGCAAGCTGCCTGCATCAATCCCGGTCAGCCGCCGGCGATGATGCGGTCCTTCATCAGCTGGCTGGCGCGAAAGGTCAGCACGCGGCGCGGCGTGATCGGTACTTCAATCCCGGTCTTGGGATTGCGGCCAACCCGCTCACCCTTGTCGCGGAGCAGGAATGTCCCGAATCCGGAGATTTTGACATTCTCTCCATTTTCGAGCGCGGCGGCCATTTCATCGAGGATGGTTTCCACCATCTGCGCGGCATCGGCCCGCGACAACCCGATATGATGGTTGATCGTATCGGCCAGATCGGCCCTGGTCAGCGTACCTACAGATCGCATGACGTTATCTCCCGCGCTCCCCAACGCCCATGAAGCGGGAAGGCTATCGCAAAACGCTGTCACAATCAAATGAGTCGCCGAAAATTCCTGCCGGAATCAATCGATTCACCGCGCGTCAGAACCGGATGACGCTTGCACCCCAGGTCAGGCCGCCGCCCATCGCCTCCAGAACCAGCAAATCGCCCTGTTTGATGCGCCCGTCACGCACCGCCGTATTGAGCGCCAGCGGCACCGAAGCCGCCGAAGTATTGGCATGCTGGTCCACAGTGATAACAACCTTTTCGGCGGGAAGGCTGAGCTTGCGGGCCGTCGCGTCAAGGATGCGGGCATTGGCCTGGTGCGGCACCACCCAGTCGATATCGGCGCTGGTCAGCCCGATATCGGCCAGCGTCTGTTCCATGACCTCGGCCAGGTTGACCACGGCATGGCGAAAGACCTCGCGGCCCTTCATGCGCACCTTGCCGACCGTTCCGGTGCTGGACGGTCCGCCATCGGTCAGCAACAGGTCATGGTGGCGGCCATCGCTGTGCAGCCGGGTCGCCAGCACGCCGCGCGCGGTCGACCGGTCATCGGGCTGCTCCTGCCCCTCGATCACCACCGCCCCTGCACCATCGCCAAACAGCACACAGGTGCCCCGATCCTCCCAGTCAAGGATGCGGCTGAAGGTTTCCGCGCCGATCACCAGCGCCCGCCGCGCGGAGCCCGCCCGAATCATCGCATCGGCAACGCTCAGCGCATAGAGGAAGCCCGAACAGACCGCCGCGACATCGAAAGCCGCGCCGCCATGCGCGCCAATTGCCGCCTGTACCCTGGTCGCGGTCGCCGGAAATGTATGGTCGGGGGTCGCCGTCGCCAGCACGATCAGGTCGATATCGCTGCCTTCAATCCCGGCGGCGGAAAGCGCCGCCCGGGAGGCGGCAATGGCCAGATCGCCGGTTGTCTCGCCCTCTGCCGCGATATGGCGGAACTTGATGCCCGTACGCTCGGTTATCCATTCATCGCTGGTGTCGACCCGCTGCGACAGATCCGCATTGCTCACCCGGTTTTCCGGCAGAACCGATCCCGTACCGATGATGACCGAATATATGGGCATGTTCAGGCCTGTGCCTCCCCGGCCTCGCCGGCATCCATGGTCGCGCGTTCGGCCTCGAAACGGTTTAGCACCTCGCCAATGCGTCCGGTGATATTGTCCTCGACCAGCCTTGCCGCGACCTCCACGGCATTGGCGACGCCCTTGTCGGATGCCGAGCCATGGCTTTTCACCACCACGCCGTTCAGCCCCAGGAACACCGCCCCATTGTGATTATTGGGATCGAGATGATAGCGCAGCAATTCGGTCGCCGGACGCGAAATCAGGAAACCGATCTTGGATCGCAGCGAGCTCTGGAAACTGCGCCGCAGCAGATCGGCGACGAACCGTGCAGTCCCCTCCAGTGATTTCAGCGCGACATTGCCCGAAAAGCCGTCGGTCACGATGACATCGACATCACCGCGCGACAGCTTGTCGGCTTCGGTAAAGCCCTGAAAGTCCATCGGCAGGTCAACCGCAGCCTTGAGCTGCGCCGCCGCATCGCGCAGCGAATCGGTGCCCTTCATCTCCTCGGTCCCGATATTGAGGAGCCGGACACGCGGTTTTTCAAAGCCGAAAATAATATGCGAATAGACCGCACCCATCAGCGCGAACTGGACGAGATTGCGGGCGTCACACTCGGTATTGGCGCCAAGGTCGAGCATCACCAGATCGGTGTCTTCCAGCGTCGGCAACAGCGCCGCCAGCGCCGGGCGGTCAATGCCGGGCATGGTGCGCAATGCCAGCTTTGCCATGGCCATCAGCGCGCCGGTATTGCCCGCGCTGACCGCAGCGCCGCAATCGCCCTGCTTCACCGCCTGGATGGCAAGGCCCATGGAGGAGTTCTTGGATTTGCGCAGCGCCTGGCTGGGCCGGTCCTCGCCGCTCACCACCTCTTCGGTGTGCAGAATTTCAGATGCAGCACGCAAATTGGGGTGAGCATCCAGCGCGGACTTGATCCGCATCTCGTCGCCAACCAGCAGGAATTTGAAGCTTTCATGGCGATGCCGGGCCAGTGCAGCCCCGGCCAGCATGACGCGCACGCCTTCATCACCGCCCATCGCATCAATCGCGATTCGCGGCGTTATCGGCACGTGCTAATTCCCTTCAATCCGGTTTTCTGCCTGATCCCGGAGGAGGTGCGTCAGGCTGTGGCCACCACTTCGCGACCATTATAATGGCCGCATGCGGAACAGAGGTGATGCGGACGCTTCAGCTCACCGCAATTGGGGCATTCCTGAAAAGCTTCGGCTTTCAGCGAATCGTGGCTGCGGCGCATTCCGCGCTTGGAGGGCGTCGTTTTTCTTTTTGGGACAGCCATGGCGGCACCTGTACCTTCAAAAATATCCGTTACAACGGCGATAGGACAATGCTTTGCAACTGGCAAGCCAAGGGTCATGGCCAGTCGGGAGATTCGATCCCAATCGCATGCGAAGGCGCGGCTATAGCGATTTTCCCGTGCGTTGCAAGCCCCGTAACGCTAGGGGAAGGCATGGCCGATCGGCCATGCGCCAATAATCGAAAGCCGGACCGGGCTTTGGGGGAGAATGCACAATGACGATGATACCGGTTACACTCACCATGGCCGCTGCAGCGGCGCTGATCAACGTCTGGCTGATGATACGCTGTGGCCAGGCCAGGACCTCGCAAAAGGTCAGCGTGGGCGATGGCGGCAATGAAGTCGTGATCCGCCGGATGCGTGCGCACAGCAATTTCGTCGAATATACGCCCTTTGTGCTGATCCTCATCGCAGCGCTGGAACTGACATCGGGCAGTGCAACCTGGCTTTGGGTCGTCGGCATCCTGTTCATGCTCGGCCGCATCGCCCATGGATTTGGCATGGACGGCGGAAAACTGGGCAAGGGTCGCATGGTCGGGACGCTCATCACGCTGCTGACCCTGGTGGGGCTGGCCGGCATGGCGATCTACACCGCCAGCACCATGGAACCGGTGCCGACAACCGTCATCATGTAAGGCAAATCGGCCGAACGGCGTCAGCTCAGCGCATAGTCAGAGACAAAAGCGTTGCGCTGGCGCTCAAAGCCGAAATTGCTGGTCGGGCCATGACCCGGCACGAACACCGTGTCATTGCCAAGCGGCCAGAGCTTCCGGGTGATGGAATCGATCAGGTCCTGATGGTTGCCGCGCGGGAAATCGGTACGCCCGATCGATCCCTGGAACAGCACATCGCCGACAATCGCCAGCTTTGACGGTGCATGGTGAAACACGACATGGCCGGGCGTGTGCCCCGGACAATGGATGACCTGCAGCTCCAGATTGCCGACCGTGACAGTATCGCCATCGACAAGCCAGCGATCCGGCTCGAACACTGCCCCCGCAATGCCGTAATTGCGGCCATCATCGCCCAGCCGCGCGATCCAGAAGCGATCCTCCTCATGCGGGCCCTCTATCGGCAGGCCAAGCTCGCGCGCCAGCGTTCCCGCTTCGCCGCAATGATCGATATGCCCGTGGGTGATGAGGATCTTCTCCAGCTCAACCCCGGTCTGCCTTACCGCATCCTTCAGCTTGGGCAGATCGCCACCCGGATCGACCAGCGCCCCCTTGTTGGTCTCCGTGCACCAGAACAGGGTGCAATTCTGTTGCAGGGGTGTCACGGGGATAATCGCCGCGCGCAGCGGCGGCTGTTGCTGGGGCTGTTGAGGCTGATCGGTCATGTCCGCCTATGTGGCAAGCGGGGGGACCATAGGCAAGCTACAACCGCCTGCCCGCCCATATCACCCGCCCGACAATATGCACGGCATCGGGGGCAAGGTCCGGAAAACCGGGATAGAGCGGATTGTCGCTGATCACCGAAAGGCGGCCATCGGGACGGAAGCTGAGACGCTTGACCATCAGCACATCGTCCATGCGCAGCACATAAACGCCATCGCGGCGACGGATCGCCCCGTCATCATCAAGTGTGACCATGATATCATCGCCATCAACCAGCGTTGGTGCCATCGAGTCGCCCTCCACCCGAATCATCGACATCGGCCCGGAGCCGGCTCCCATGCGCCGCAGCCAGCCTTCCGAAAAGGCGATCTGGCCGGTGGCCCGCTCATCACCGTCGAGCGTTCCCGCACCCGCGGACGCACCAAGCGCCAACTGGGGGATCAGCCGCATGCGTGCAGGCAGGTCAAATGCCCGCACTGACGGCCCGGCCGGACGGTTTGCGCCAAAATGGCGCATTTTGCGGCTCCCCGCCTCGCCCGGCAGAGGCCCGCCCAGCACCGTTTCAGCGACCCCGAAAAACTCCGCCAGCAGGCGCCGGTCGGCCTCGTCGAGTTTCCGGGGTGTCCCGCGCTTGATGAACTGCTGGATATAGGCGGAATTCTTGCCCAGCAGTTCGGAGACGCCAGCATAGCTGAGGCCACGCGCGGCGATCAGGGCATCCAGCGCTTCGCGCGGAGTCAAATCATCAAAATCCATAATGGACCCATACCATAGGTTTTTTCCTAGACAAGTAGGATTTCGCCCTGCACGTAGGATAAATCCTATAAACGACTCACCACCCGAGGAGAACCATCCATGGTCCTGATCCGAGAGATTGAAAAATTCCTCCGCGAAACCGGCATGCCGCGGACAAAATTCGGCAGGCTGGCCGCGCGTGACCCGCGCCTGGTCGATGACATGCGCAATGGTCGCGAACCCCGTAGCACAATGAAACGGCGTTTGGAACTTTTCATGAACAAAAGCCGGAGTCAGGGCCAATGATTCAACAGAAAATCCTGCGAGACCCGGCAACCGCGCTGATCCGGACGATGATCGAACTAAGCGGCGGAGCGGCCCGGCTGGAGGAGCATGGCGGGCGCAGCTGGGCCAGTGCGACCTTTGCCGGCATGCGTCACAGCATGCGGCTGTCCTTTGCTGGCGCGGGGGTAAGCCGCGGCGAGTGGCTGGCGTCGATCCTGCCGGAGCACGAATTCACCCTGCCCGGCCATATATTGGCGGACATTGCCATTGTCGAAATGCACAGGCGCGAGGAAGGCGAGCCAGCGCTGACGCTGGAGATCGAGGCGCTTACGGTGGAGGATTGCTAGAACGGGATGACATTAACCTGAATCGTCATTGCGAGGGGCGCAGCCCCGAAGCAATCCAGAGGCGGCTATGAACCGCGCTGGATTGCTACGCTTCTCTCGCAATGACGAAGTGTTTCAGCCAAATCAGGTGCCAGCCGGGAGAAAACAAGAAAACCTGGATTCCTGCCTTCGCGGGAATGACGATTCAGGTCCACACAATCGCCCCGGCGACGCGCGCTATTTGCTCGCAAGGCTGGGCGTAACCGCGCCGACCCAGTCCGCCATGGTCACCTTGTCGCTGACCTTATAGGGGACGCCCCGGCTGTTGAGGAACATCATCTCCATTTCCTTGCGGGTGAATGGCCGCGAGCCAAGCCGCCCGAAAATGGCGATCTGTCCGCCCGTCTCATCGACGCCGCGATCCCGATCCAGCCCCTTGGAGAGCGCCAGCGCCGCCTTGGGCGTTTTGGCCCATGCAATCAGCTCCGGTTTGGGCGCTGGCGAGAAGCCATAGAATTTGGGCTGGCTATCCGGCGAGGTCAGCTGCAGCACCTTGAGCCCGTTGCGACCATCCGCGACATAGGCAAACAGCGTGGCGTTGGTGGATCCGACGATCACGTCCTCCGCATCATTGAGCATGCCATTGGCCGTGTAGCGCATATATTCGCGCGGCTGTTCGGGATTGGTGACATCGACGATGACCAGCCCGTCTTCCTTGGCCGCGACATAGGCATAAGTGCGTGCCAGATAGAGCTTCTGGGCATTGGCCAGACGGATGGTACCGCTCGACAGGGGAACCGGCTCGACCAAATTGGTGATGTCGAACAGCTTCACGCCCTCGGCATCGGTCACCCAGAGATAGCGGAACTGCACCGCCGAAGACCGGGCATCGGTCATCGGCACAACCGCCATCAGCGTGGGGTTGAGCTTTGTATAGTCATAGTCGCGCGGTGCATCGGCCGGTGGCAGATCGGCCAGACGCACCACCACCAGGCCAACATCGGCGGTGATATAGGCGATGTCCCCCGCCAGCGTGATATGGCTGGCCCCCTTCAGGATATTGTCCGGGTTCCAGGTCAGCGTCCGCTTGAAGAAATTGTTGCGGAACTCGCCATCGGCCAGCGTGTTGATGTCAACCGCGATCAGGCCCTCTTCGGAATCGGTGATGAAGGCATAGTTGTAGATCGCGTGGAACGGCTGCTCCTGATTGGCCTCGCGCATTTCAACCGTGTTGCGCTCCGGCGCGATGGGCTGGTTGGTGGCGATCGCCATGCAGGTTGCGTTGCTGGTCTTCACATGCGTGTCATGGCCCAGCGGCGAGAAGGGCGCGGTGACGATGCGTTCCGAAAAGCCCTTATTGCCGATGGCGGCAATGTCATAGGCCCTGAAGCCGCCCCGGCCCTCGGCCACGAAGATATACTCACCGCGCATCTGCAGGCAGTTCACCCGGCCATCGGTATCCTGGGTGATGTTGTAGAACTGCTCCAGCGCCTTGGTCTCGCCCGACATCTTGCCGTCAAAGGTCTTGCCACGGGTCCAGTTCTTCAGCTCGCGGCCATTATCCTCGACATGCATGCGCCAGTAATCGGGATAGGCATATTTCTGGAGATAGGAGCCGATCACCGCCTGGGGTTCATCCCATTCGGTGACGCGCACCGCTTCGATACCGTCATCCATGCCGACCCAGGCGTGCATGCCGACGAAATTCACGAAATTGGTGCCGAGCAGCAGCAGCTGCGCCATGATCGCATTATTGTCATTGGCCTTGGACAGATGACAGTCGGAGCATTGCTTGGTCTCGGTCTTGCGAACCGTGTGCGGGAAATGCGGCGCAAATGCCTGGCTCGAAAAGCCGGGTGCCGAAATCGGCGGCTGCTGCACATAGATGCGCTCGCGGTTGATATTGGTCGAGGACAGGATCAGCGCGGAGGTCGACCGGATCGGCGCGACGATATTGCCCTTGGTCGTCTGGTGACGGCCCAGCTGGAACATCTGATCGCGCGCAACCTGGGGATTATAGGTCGCGTAATTGCGCGTCTCGTCCTCTTCATATTTATGGACCTTGGCCTTCCAGTTGGCCTCGATGGGGAGGTGACAGCCCGCGCAGCTGGTGGTCCAGGAAAGATGGCAGGTAAAGCATGCCATCTCGCCATCCTTGTGCGCACGATCCTCATAGCCAACGCCCGTGCCGAACTTGTATTCGTCGGTATCGGAGGCCGATGCCGCCATCAGCTTGGCGCGCGCCGCCTTTGGATTGAAGATCAGCTTGCCCTGACCGTCGGTCTTGCCCTCGAACTTGCGGTCGACGCTGTCCTTGACCAGGCTGACGCGCCACACCTTTTTCGGATCGATGATCGAACGCTGGATCAGCACGCGGCGACCGCCCGCCTCCTTCATCCATTCAAAGCGGCGTTCGCCATTTTCGTTGCGCAGCAGCGCCAGGTTCGTGCCCTTGGGCCGCGCCGCCAGATTGGACGTCAGCAATGTCGGATAGGCATCGGCGGTGCCGTGGCAATCCTTGCACCCGATTTCCACGGCATTGGCGACCTCGCCATAGATCAGGCCATTGCCATGGCTGTCCTGCCCGAAATGGCAATCGGCGCACTGCATGCCGACCTCGGCATGGATATCCATCATGTGCACTGATTTGCCGGGATTGACACCCGCCTCGACAAACTTGCCCTCACCCTCCTTGCGGAACTTTTCGGGATCGTCATCAGCGACGATATTGCCGTCCGCGTCGAGCAGATTGCCCTCGCGGTCGCGCTTCAGGATCGCGCGGAAATTCCAGCCATGGCCGTGATAATCGGCGAACTGGGTATCGGCGAGCTCGCTGTTGAGATCATAAACGTTGCGCAGGAAATCAATGTCGCCCCACAGCCCCTTGGGCGATGCGCCCTCGGGGTTGCGATCATTGACGGCGCGTACCTGTTTCGCTGTCGGATAATGCTGCTGCTTGTAGATGCGCTGATAGTCATCTTCCGACATGTCCTTGGGACGCGGCGTCTTGTTGTCCGGACCCGGCCACATATAGGGCGCATCAGACTCATAGTCCCACATGGTGTAGCCGAGATAGCTGTTCAGGAAGATGTTCGGCTGGTGCATGTGGCAATTCATGCACTGGGCGGTCGGGATCGCGCGGGTAAAGGCGTGAACCAGCGGATGGCCGCGCTCGCGCTTGTCCATTGCGGGCAGATCATGGCCTGCCGCGTCATCATGCCCGGCCATGGCGCCATGGCCATGATCATCGCCATGGCCGCCTTCACCGGCAGCGGAGGCGCCCATCGGCATTTCAAAGGAGATGACGGCGCGGCCGTCCGGGCTTTCCTTGAGGCGCGACGGCGCGGTCAGTGCCTCGCGGCAATCGCTCGCCTGGCTGTCGGCATGATGCTCGCCGCCATGCCCGTCATCATGATGCGCATCGCCATGCCCCTCGCCATGTTCATCCCCATGATGTTCGCTGGCGTCATAGGTGCCATAGCTGCCGCTGCGGCTCATGCCTTCGGTGAGCACGGCGATTGTCGGGTCGGCGGTGACCGTCTGGCCGTCGCGCCCGCACTTCGCATAGTTCATGCTGTGCCGCGGTTCGCGGTCATTGGCATAGACGACGTGGCAGGATGCGCAGCCCGATGAGCGATAGTCGCCCGGCTGGTCATTTGTGCCCATCTGCCACAGGAACGGATCGTTGAGACGCGTCTTGTGGATGTTGAGGACCGGAATCGCGACGCGCAGGCCGGTGCCCGGACCACGGTTCGACTGTTTGAGATCGGGCCGGCCCGGTTCCTCCAGACGCTGGATGATGCCGCCGATATTGGGCAGGCCGATTTCCGGGAAGGCCGGGTTGATGTTGCGGCCGCCACGCTCGAACACGCGGAAAATATCGCCCGGCGGCAGGATGTGCCAGGTCGGCAGCGGATACATGACCGGCAATGCGCCGCGCGCCTTTTCCGCTTCGGTGACGGTGCCGTGCGCCGCGCCTGGCTCGGTCGCGGCGGACTTGATCATCGCCGGTTCGCCATAGCGGGTAAAGCTCTCGCCGAACATGTAGTTCTTGAACGGCACGATACCGTTATTATAGGCCGCACCGCCCCACAGCATCGCGCCCGTGGACATGAGCGAGCGTTCCGAAGCCTCGATAATCTCGATATGGCAGGCCCCGCACGCCTCGCGCACCACGCGATAATCAGACGGGTTGATGAAGCGCACGAATTCCGGCGCTTCCTTGGCAATCAGCGCATAGCTGCGCTTCGGATTGGCGGAGCTCGGCCAGTTCCAGCCGCCTGGATATTTGGGCAGAACATGCGCGTTCTTCAGCGCATCCATATAGGGCAGGCTGTCACGCGACCAGCTGTTGTCGCCTTTGACGGCGGCATCGCCGCCATGGCAATCGGTGCAGCCCAGCACCACTGCGGGCGAGGCATGCATGGTCTTGTGATCGCTCTGGGTATGGCAGGACTGGCAGCCAATGCTCTTGGCGTCCGCCTCTTCCCAGCTCTGGTTCGGCGGGGCGGGCGGGGTGAAGCGGTATTTCACCGCCTGCGGCTTTTCCTTGCCCGATGCGAGCAGCTGATCGGCGGGCGCGACCGACAGGACGCCGAGCATCAGCACGACGATCCAGAGCCGCCAGGAAGCGACGGTTCGTGCCAGACGGCCGGAGTTGGTCAGTTGGCCCATATCAGAACGCCAGAATCGCATTGAAAAGCACCGAATAATAAATGTCCGCATCACCCGCCTGTGTGAACAGGTCCGAAAAGCCCTTGCTGGGCTCGAAAACTGCGCCCGACAGGCGGAAAACCAGATTCTGGTTGGCCTTTGGCCGCCAGATCGCCGCTACAGAGGCATCCCATCCGATCGAGCTGGGGATCGTGCCTTCCTGGCGCAATGCCTCCAGCGTGTCGGTCTTGTGGAACCATAAATGGTTCACATTGGCGGACACCCTGGTCGTCGTCGTCAGGTCAAAATCCGCGCCAACGCCGAGCAGTACCGTGCCCGGATTGTTGAAATTGGACTGGCCCTGTTCCTTGGAGGAGCGCAGCGAATTGAGGATGCCATTGCGCCCGTTGATACCGACGGCGCGGCCGCCACCGGCAAAGGGAATGACCTGACGGATCCAGTAGCTGGTATCGGCCCCGGCGAAGATCGGGTTTTCGAAAATGGCGTCAAAGCCGCCTTCGGTATTGTTATAGGGATCGCCGTCGCCGCTGGCCATCAGGCCGGACAACCGGAACCGCGCCCAATCGACATCATAGCTCATTTCCAGCGCCCCGAAATAGGCGCGGATATCCGCCGGGCGGCTGGTGAAGAAGCTGTTCCTGTCCTTGCCCAGCGCGCCATAGAGCTGGCCGGTCACATTGATGCGCCCGATCCGGCCATCCATGGCATAGCCCAGATAGACAACATCATATTCGCGGCCGCGCAGATCGCCCAGCAGCGCCGGACGCACCGGGAAGCCATTATCGTCGATCTGAATCTCGTCGGCTTCGCGGTTCATATTATAGGTCACCGAGACCTGGCTGGTCAGCCCGACCAGCGGAAAGTCCTGGCGATAGGCATTGGCAAAGAACACCCAGTCATCGCGCGGCGCATTGGTAACGTCGTTCAGGCCCGAATTGGTGTCCTTCTCCAGCCGCCAGAACGCACCCAGATTGAACTGGAAACGGTTATTGTCGCGATTGCCAAACAGGCGAATGCCCAGCTGGTTATCCTGGAACAGGAAGCCGCGGAAGTCGGCCTGCATCGGCTGGATACCCGCGCGCAGCGAGATGAAATCATAGCGCGACGTATCGTATTTGCCGAGGTGATAGTCGATAAAGGCCTCCTGCAGACCGACAAAATGGTCGGTGCGATGGGTCTTTTTCGACGGCTCGACATGCAGGATGCGGCGTTCGTTGACGTCCACGAAATTGGCCTGCGCCGCGAGCGTCAGTCGATATTCGACTGCGGGGGGCTTATAGGCCGTCTCGCCCTTGATCAGCGCAAAGCCGGCGATCACCGTTTCGGCCACCACCAGCGAATCGGTGCGCCCGAACACATCAAGACTGTCCGGCCGCGACGTCGTCTGCACGCCGACCGGGGTCGGGAAGCTGCGCGGCTCGATCACCGTATCGGAAATGGCGTTGACCACGAAGAACCAGTCTTCCTCTTTCAGGAAGCCCGGACGCTTGCCCTTGGCCAGCGGAATATCGCCCTTCAGCAGATTCTGATGATAGGGATCGAGCTTGGAATGGCAGACATTGCGCATATTGGGATACAGCGCATAGATGGACTGGTCGCCGCCCTTGATGGGGCAGAGCGAATTGACGATCCGCCAGCGGTCCGGGACCGGAAATTCATCGGTCGGAAAGGCTTCGGGCGGCGGCGCGCGCACAGCACCTGGATTGTCCTGCGTCACCCGGTCAGGCAAAATCTTTTCAACACCGGGACGGCGACGATCATCGATCAGCGCATCATCGGCATCGATATCGGAAAGGGCCGGATCGGCAGGCTGGGCCGCGCCCTCAGCCATCGCCCCTTCCTCCTCGGGAGCCTGGGCGAGCGACCAGCCCCTGTCGGTACGGCCCCGCGCCATCGGCCAGTCGAAACCGCCATCGGACAGCCCCGGCATGACCAGCGCGACGATGCTCGCCTTGTTGTCGGGTCCGGCAACCCGCCCGGCCTTGCGCGCCGCCTTGGCCTTTTTCGAAAGCTGTGACCATTCCGGATCCGCCGCCAGTACAGGCTCGGGCAATTGCGCGGATGTTCCGGTCAGCCGCTCCTGCTCGCCCAGCATGGCCGCAGCGGTCCATGCGGACATCGCCGTCTGCATTCCTGCCTGCGCACTATCCTCCACCCCATCGACCGGTTGCCCGGCCATGGTCGCCATCAGCGGCATCAGAGAGGAGAGCGGCAACGGCATTACAGTCCCTCGCAGACATTCTGCTGGTTGGTGTCGAGGAAGGGCGAGAACGGGCAGCTCACAAAGCGCAGCCGCACTTGTGCATTGCCCAGATCAACGACGATACGGTCGGCGCGAATTTCCTTGGGCGCATTGCCAATCGCACCTGACAGGCGGACGCCGGCATTGTTGAGGCCAAGGAAGCTGACCATATCGTCCTGATCGATACCATCGCCCGACACGCCAATCCCGCCGATCAGCTGGTTGCCGCGATAAATGGGCACCGATCCGGGGAAAATCTGGATGCCGTTTTCAAGGCGGTTCTGGCCAGCCACGACATCGGGCGTATGGCTGCAGCGCTGCGGCGTATCATTGGCCGACTGGCCGGTGACAAAGGCCAGATGCTCCAGCAGGTTCACCGCAACCAGCGACACCTGAAGCCCGGTAGAAAAGGGATTGAAATCCTCGATTGGACGCGACAGCGGGCCGGGAGGACGCCCAAGCTCGCCATCGGGGAAATAGGGCCGCGACAAATTGCCGCCCGAACGGTCGGCAAAGGCATGGGTGCCGGTCAGCGCATTGGGATCGCCCAGAAAGGTGCGGACACGCTGCACGAACTGAGCAACATCCAGATCGGGATTGCCCTGCAGCTGCGCTGCCGCCGCCGCATTGGAGAAGAATGCCGCGGTGCGGGCCTTTTGCAGCGACACATCGGCCCCGAACATCGGCGCATCGGGCGAGCGGACAAAGCCGAGAATCTCGCCATGGGTATCGACGATGGAGATCGATGCCTGCATGCGGCTGTCGAGCGGACGGCGGATCTGCGCACGGGCGCGGGTCAGCACAGTAAAGGCCTCTTCGAGTATCGCACGCACTTCGGCAGCGGTCAGCGGCTGGGCAACATCACCGGCATCGGTCCCGCCGCGCGGCGGATAGCGATTCTGGCCAGCGCCATTGGTCAGCACAAAGGCGTCGCCAAGCGCAAACTCGCTTGCCTGTGACTGGCGGATGCCCGAAGCCTCGGTGCCATAGGCGGTTCCCGAAATGATCGATCCGGCGGTATAGCCGCGCACTGCGATCAGGCTGCCCTGGGTTCCGTTGATCGCCGCGAAATTGGTCTGCAGCGCGCTGATGTCATTCGCGGTGGAATCGCTGAACCGCAGCGTCGTTCCGTCCACCGTGATCCGGTCCGCCTTGATCGCCTCGGGCGGTGTGAAGCCCTGGCTGCCGGCAATGGCGATTGCCTCTTCATCATCGTCATCAATGTCGAGGATATTGGGATCGAAGCCGTAATCGCCATCGCCCATGATGCCGATACCGCCAACGATCACGCCATTCTTGTAAAGCGGCAATCCGCCCGGATCGGCGGCAAGGCCCAGCGGCGAACGTTTTGGCCCGATAAACGCGCTGGCTCCGCCCGCCGCGATATAGCGCGAGGAAAAGTCCGAACAGGGCAGCTGGCTGAACTGCACCCCGAACAGCGGACCCGATTCAAGGCCACGCGTCGAAGGTGCGGGCGGGAAATGCTGCTGCACAATCTGGCTGGCCGTACGGCTGGAAAAGGCATTACCGCCGCTCGACAGATAGGCGCCGGTAATCGCCTTGGCGATGGCTCCGGCAGCGGACGGAACGGTCAGGCCCTGCGCATCGATGGGCGGGTTGTTGGCACCCGCCTCGGTCTGGATGCTGGTCACCGCATTGGCGGGCGCACCGTTCATCTGGAACACCGCAAGCACATTGCCCAGCCGGTCAACCACCGCAATCACCGAGGGCAGGTTGCGCGCCTGCGCCTCGCCTACGGCCTGGGCAATGATCTGCTGAACCTCGCCAACCGTCAGCGCCTCGATTGCGGGCGGGGTGAAGTTGCCGCTGGTCGGCGGCGGCGCGGGATTGGGCGTCGGCGTCGGGGTGGGGTTCGGAGTCGTGCCGCTGCTGTTGCCGCCACCACAGGAGGTGAGCGTCAGGGCAATCGCCGCCAGAGAAGCCGTCAAGGGACGGATGCGCATCATGATACTGCCATTTCCCGACCCGTTACGCCAAATTCACTCATGCACTGCAACGCCTCCACCACTAATCCGGCCATTACCGCAGCGACCGGATCGTGCGCACCGCACCGCCCAGAGCCCGCCGGAATTCGAGCGGACGATAGGCATTGGGCTCGGCCACGGCGGCATAGGCCTGATTGATCTGAACCCGCAGCGAGGATGCCGCACCGCCGCTCACCATATTCTGGTTGACCAGCCCGTTGAGCAGCGTGTCGACCGCCATCACCGCCTGAACGCTGCCCTCATAATCGGTAAAGCGCGGCGTGATCGCCTCGCTTGCGATCATGTCGATCATCGCGAAAATCTGGGCACGGCTGAAACTGGCGCGAGAGAAGCGATCGGCCAGCGCCATGCTGGTCTGGCGCAGACGCTGCGCAGCATCGACGGCGGGACCGCGACCCTGTGCCATGGCGGCATGAAATGCCTTGGACCGGCTTTCAAACTGTTCGGCCAGATCCGGCGCAGCAACCTTGGCGGCCGCCAGCAGCATGATGATATTTTCGTCATTATAGGGCGGCATGCCCGAGGGAATCGGACGCCCCGGATTTGCGAGGAAGGTCGGCCCGGCATCCTCATCGTCGAAAATCCGGCGATGGCAGCTGTGGCAATCATAGAAATAGAATTCGGGGAAAATGCCCTCGGTCGCGATACCGGGCTTGGCAAACAGGCCCAGCGAGCGGTCTACCGCAAGCGCCTGTCCCACCGCCCAGAAACGGACGGAATTCGTCGCGCCCTTGCGATCGCGATAATCGGCATCCTCGTCATGATGCTGCTGCAGCGTCGAGAAGAGATCCAGCTCGAACGAGACGCGGGGATGGCCCGCCGCCATGATCCGGTGAGTCACGAACTGCCCGGCGCCATCGCTGCCGAAATGGCAATCGAGACAGACCGAAGCGCGCGTGGCGGGCTCGTCGAGCGCCTTGAGACCCTGCGATACGTTGCGGGCGTGATTCGCGCCGGTTTCATAATGGGTGGAAAGCCAGCCTGATGCCGCACCGTGACAGGCTTCACAGCCAACACCATCGCTCAGCTGAAAACGGGCACCGCGCTGCGGAGCGGGGGTGGCATGGCAGCCAAGGCACATCTGGTCGTCACGCGGATCGCCAATGCCAAGACGCTTGCCAATGGCCAGACCGCGCGGTTCACCCAGAACGCGGAAGGCCCGGCTGTGTGCGCCGCCCGGAGTCGATTCCTCCTGCCAGCGCATGAGTTCATCCTGCCGGACAATCTCGCCATCGGCCTCATTGCGGCCATGGCAGGTCGAGCCTGCACAGGTCGCGACGCCAAGATGGACGCCGCGCGTCGTCTCCGCAGCAGCGGCTTCGACTCGTTCAGCGCCAGCGAAATTGGCAATAGCGAGCGCAAACAGCGCCATTGCACAGCACCCCAGCACCGCGAGCATGGTCTTGATTCTGGGCGCGTCCAGCCTTGCTTTTTGCATCGTCGTACATTTTCCGGACCCTGACAGGCCCGGCCCCCGATAGACTAACGATGCGACCCTTAGACTATTTTGTCAGACCTTATCGCCCGACTCCCTTTCGGTTTCAAGGCAATCCTTTCATTTTTCCGGCAAATTCATCGAATTCCGATAGGTGTTTGCCACAGGTTTTGCACCTTGGGCGAATTTTGCGATAGAAGCCGACGTGCCGACAGGCAGACTCGTCGGGCAGGAGAACCGCATATGGGCTTGGGACTGCATTTTACGGGGGGCAGCTGGCTCGGCCACCTCTCTTTCCTGCTGCTGCTGATCGCGCTGCTCGCTCCCTCGCGCCTCTGGCTGCGCGCCGGGTTCGTAGCCTCTTCCGCCGTCGGTCTTTGCTATGCCGCGATCTATTCGCGCGATATGGGCCATGCGCTGTGGATGGGCGCGCTGCTGGCAACCAGCCTGGCGCTGCTTGCCCGCTATGCGCTTGGCGAGCGTTCGGCCAGGTTCAACGAGGAGGAAGAGGCGCTGCGCCATCGCCTGTGCCCCGAGCTCAGCCGCGCCTCGGCCCGGCATCTCATCGACCGGGGCAACTGGATCAACGGCAAGGCAGGCGAAACACTGATTCGCGAGGACGAGCCGATCAGCCACCTGTTCTACATGGTGAATGGCGAGGCAGGCGTATCACTGCACGGCAAATGGATAGCCAGCTGCGGTGCAGACGATCTGATCGGCGATGTCACGGTGCTGAGCGGAGAACCTGCCAGCGGCACCGTAGTGCTGAACGAGGACAGCCGCTTCTGGTGCGTTTCCGCGCCGCAGCTGAGGCAATATCTGGACCTGCATTCGGACGTGCGCACCGCCATCGAGCGCCAGATCAACGCAGCGCTCGATGAAAAACTGCGGACCGCCAACAAGGCGCTGGCGGGCGAATAGGCGGAGCAGCACCCGCCGGTCAGCAACAGCTAATTGCGGCGAATCACCAGATTGCGGATTTCGGTCATGTCCTCCATGGCAAAGCGCACGCCTTCGCGGCCAAGACCCGAATCCTTGACGCCGCCATAGGGCATGTTGTCCACGCGATAGCTGGGCACATCGTTGATCACGACCCCGCCAACGTCCAGCGTGTCCCAGGCGTCGAACATCTGGAACAGGTCGCGGGTGAAGACCCCGGCCTGCAGCCCGAATTTCGAGTCATTGACCTCTTCCATCGCCTTGCCGAAATCGCTGAACTTCGACAAAACGGCCACCGGGCCAAAGGCTTCTTCGGTGATGATCTTCTGGTCGCCCGGCACATTTTCGAGCAGGGTTGCCTCCAGCATCGCATCGTCGCGCCGTCCGCCGCAAAGCAGATTTGCACCCGCGCCAATCGCTTCCTGCACCCATCCATCGAGCCGCTTGGCTTCCTTCACATGGATCATCGGACCGACAAAGGTGTCGCGATCCTTGGGATCGCCAGCGATCAGCGTCTTGGTCCGCGCGACCAGCATGCCCCGGAAGGTCTCATAGACATCTTCATGGATGATGATGCGCTGCACACCGATGCAGCTCTGGCCGGACTGGTAGAAGGCACCGAAAATCACCCGCTCCAGCGCATCGTCCAGATCGGCATCCTTGTCGATGATGACAGCGGCATTGCCGCCCAGTTCCAGCACCACCTTCTTCTTGCCGCAGCGCGCCTTGAGGTCCCAGCCCACATCGGGCGATCCGGTAAAGGACAGGAGCTTGAGCCGGTCATCGGTGGTGAACAGGTCCGCACCATCCCGGCTGGCGGGAAGGATCGAAAACGCACCCTTGGGAAGGTCGGTCTCGGCCAGCACCTCGCCCATGATGATCGCGCCCAGCGGCGTGCGGCTGGCCGGCTTCATGACAAAGGGACAGCCCACGGCAATGGCCGGCGCAACCTTGTGCGCGGCAAGGTTGAGCGGAAAATTGAACGGGGAAATGAACGAGCAGGGACCGATCGGAACACGCTTCCAGATGCCCTGATAGCCCTTGGCACGCGGCGAAATGTCCAGCGTCTGGACCTCGCCGCCCATGCGCACCGATTCCTCCGCGGCGATGCGGAAGGTGTCGATAAGGCGACCGACCTCGCCCTCGCTGTCCTTGATCGGCTTGCCCGCCTCGATGCACAGCGCATAGGCCAGTTCATCGAAGCGCTCGGTAAAGCGCGCGACGCAATGGTTGAGCACCGCCTGCCGCTCATAGCTCGCCATTTTCGCCATCGGCTCGGTCGCCTCGACGGTCCCGGCAATTGCCTCGTCAATGGTCTTGGCATCGGCCAGGGCACAGCGGAATGCCACTTCTCCGGTGAACTTGTCGGTCACTTCCAGATCGGTATTGGGCTGCTTCGCCTCATTGTTGAGGTAGAGCGGATAGGTATCTTTCAACTGTGGCATAGCTCGCTTCCTGTTCACCCCTCCCGACAGCGGGCAGGGCCGGGTTTGGGCCTGAAACGGGAGAGTTTGCCGCCCTCCCGCTGCGACTGGCGGGCACGCCCGCACGTCTGGCGACCCCTCCCGCAGGCGAGAGGGGCCAGTGCCCGGATCAAAGCTTCTTGCTGAGTTCCTTGATGTCGATGTTCAGGATCTGGTCGTTCTCCGAATAATCGACCGGGCAATCGATCAGGTGCACGCCCGGCGTGTCGCGGGTATGCGCCAGAAGCTCTTTGAGATGCGCGGCGCTTTCGACGCGATGGCCATGCGCGCCATAGCTTTCGGCATATTTCACGAAATCCGGGTTGCCATAGGTCAGACCCCAGTCCTCAAAACCCATATTGGCCTGTTTCCAGCGGATCATGCCATAGCTGGAGTCGTTGAGGATCAGCACCGTCATGTTGAGCTTGAGGCGGACGGCAGTCTCCATCTCCTGGCTGTTCATCATGAAGCCGCCATCGCCGCAGATCGCCATGACCTTGCGTTCCGGATAGACCATCGCGCTCATCATCGCCGAGGGCAGGCCCGCCCCCATGGTGGCGAGCGCATTGTCCAGCAGCACGGTATTGGGACGATAGGCTGTATAGCCGCGCGCGAACCAGATCTTGTAGACGCCATTGTCGAGACAGATGATCCCGTCATCGGGCATTGAATCGCGGATCGACTGGACGAGATGCGGCGGGAAGATCGGGAAGCGGGTATCTTCGGCCAGCGGCGTGGTGTGCTCCACCTCCGCCTTGCGATATTCCAGCATGTGGTCGAATTCCCAGCCGCCATTGGGAACAATGTCTTCCTTCATCTGCCAGATGGCGTTGGCGATGTCGCCGATCACCTCGATCTCCGGGAAATAGACCGGATCAACCTCGGCGGTCTTGGTCGACACATGGATGACCTTGGCACCGCCCGGCTTCATGAAGAAGGGCGGCTTTTCGATCACGTCATGGCCGATATTGACGATGCAGTCAGACGCCTCGACAGCGCGATGGACAAAATCGCCTGCCGAGAGCGCCGCACAGCCCAGGAATTTGGGATGGCGCTCATCGATCACGCCCTTGCCAAGCTGGGTGGTGAGGAAAGGAATACCTGTCTTTTCAACGAATTGCAGCAGCATGCGGCTGGTCATGGTGCGGTTGGCACCGGCGCCGATCACCAGCACCGGCGACTTGGCGTTTTCCAGCGCGGTAACGGCTGCGCGAATGCCCTTGGCATCGGCGGTCGGACGCCGTGAGGTGCTGCGCTTCAGCGGCACGGAATCGGTATGCTCGTCGGCAATATCCTCAGGAAACTCGATATGCGTCGCGCCGGGCTTTTCCTCTTCGGCAAGGCGGATTGCCTCGCGCACGCGGCTCGGGATATTGTCCGCGCTGGCCAGCTGATGGGTGAATTTGGTGATCGGCTTCATCATGTCGACCACGTCGAGAATCTGGAACCGGCCCTGTTTGGATTTCTTGATCGGCTTTTGCCCGGTCACCATCAGGATCGGCATGCCGCCCAGCTGGGCATAGGCGGCGGCGGTGACGAAGTTCGTCGCGCCCGGCCCCAGCGTCGCCATGCAGACACCGGTCTTGCCGGTGTGGCGGCCATAGGTGGCGGCCATGAAGCCCGCGCCCTGCTCATGCCGGGTCAGGATCAGCTTGATCTTCTTGGAACGCGACAGGCTGTCCAGCATGTCGAGATTTTCCTCGCCCGGAACGCCGAAAATATACTCGACGCCCTCTTCTTCCAGGCATTCAATGAAAAGGTCTGAAGCTTTTTTCATGGCGCGCTAATCCTCCCAGCCAAGGCGGTTGAAGTCATCTCGAAGCGCGACCCGGAAAAGCTTGAAATAGCTTGGGTTGTATCCCCAATGCCCCTGCTTGCCCCGTTCGTTCAGGGCATAAGATAAAATACCTAGCGAGTCACGCCTGCTTGGCGAGAATTTTTGCGTTGGCGGGCCGGTCGCGGCGAAACACGTCAGTAACCCGCGGCAAGATCGACCTGATAGGCCAGCGGACGCCCCCCGAGATAGCAGTCGAGATTCTCCAGAAACCGCTCCGCCGAGCGGATGAACATCTTGTCCTGTGCCCGTCCGGAGAGATGCATGGTGACATGCGCATTGGGCATGTCCCAGAGCGGATGTTCAGCCGGCAATGGCTCGGGATCGGTCACGTCGAGAAACGCCGAATGGATCGCCTTTTTCGCGAGGCTGGCGACCAGCGCCTGCTGATCGACCACGGTCCCGCGGGCAATATTGACCAGCGAGGCACTCGGCTTCATCGCCGCCAGTTCATCGGCACCGATCATGTGCACCGTCTCTGCGGTTGCGGGCACGGCAAGGATCACCCAGTCAAACTCGCCCAGTCGCGCGCGCCATTCATCCGGCCCGATCTCGCCTTCGGCGCGCGGCGAACGGCGGACCACGACCGTCTCGACACCGAATGCGGCCAGCCTGTCCTTCACCAGCCCGCCAATCGCACCGCTGCCCAGCAACAGCGCCTTGCTGCCCGCCAGTTCCATCTTGCCCGGCGAATCCTGCAGCCATTCATGGCGCGTCTGGGCGGCGGCGACCTCGCGATAGCCCTTGGCGATCACCAGCATGCCCATGACGACATATTCGGCGATGGTAATGGCGTTGATTCCCGCGCCATTGGTATAGGTCACACCGCGTTCCGCCAGCAGGTCCAGCGGCATGCCATCCACCCCGGCATAGATGGAATTGAGCCATTTCATATTCTCGGCAAGCGTCACCGCACGGGTCATGTCCGACTTGTTGTACATGTCGAACCAGCCGATTTCTGCCTGGGGAGCCAGCGCATAGGCGTCTTCGCGGGTCGCGAACCACAGCGGCTCGACACTGTCGGGCAGCCGGGCCTCGATCAGTGGCCGGATCAGCGCCGACATTACAGCAACGGTTTTCGCCATATTCCTCTCCCTTGCCCTATCATGGCTGTCGCCGACCCGGCCTGCAAGCGGAACGGATCGCCGCCGTCACGATCCGGTCTGCAGCCGCCATTCCCAGCCGAGCGGATCGCCGTCCATCACCTCGACGCCGCGCGCGATCAGATCATCGCGAATGGCGTCCGAACGGGCAAAGTCCTTTTCCGCGCGCGCCGCCTTGCGCTCGGCCAGCGCAGCCTCGATCTCGGCTTCGGTGATGGTCGCGGTCTTGGGCCGGATGCGCAGATCGATGCGCGTGAGGTTAAGCAGGTCAAGACCGAGGACGGAGTCCATTTCTTCGATCACGACGCGTTTCGCACCCGCATCCACCTTCTTGACACCCAATGCCTGTTCAAGTGCGACAAGTGCCATTTCGGAATGCAAATCGTCGGTCACGGCCACGTCAAATGCTGAGCGCGCCTCTTTGAACTTTGGATGTTCGGGATCGCCCGCCGGCACATCTTTCAGCGGCGCAACCGCCATCACCATCCGCTTCAGCCGCGTCAGCGCTGCCGCCAGATTGTCCCAGCTGAATTCCAGTTCGCTGCGATAATGCGCCTGCAGGCACATCATCCGATAGGCGAGCGGATGGAATCCCTTGTCGATCAGCAGTTGCAGGCGCAGGAACTCGCCCGCGCTCTTGCTCATCTTGCCCGAGCGTTCGACCAGGAAATTATTGTGCATCCAGATACGCGCGCCGCTGTCTGCCGTGCAGGCATGGGCCTGGTTCTGGGCGATTTCATTGGGATGATGAATCTCGCGATGGTCAATGCCGCCGGTATGGATATCGAACGGGAAGCCGAGCAGCGCCTCGCTCATCACGCTGCACTCCAGATGCCAGCCAGGCGCGCCCTTGCCCCAGGGCGAATCCCATTCCATCTGGCGCTTTTCGCCCGGTGGAGTCTTGCGCCAGATCGCGAAATCGGCCGGATTGCGCTTGCCCGCTACCGCTTCGATCCGCCCCTCGCCTTCCTCTGTCGCGGCTCGGGCGAGCCGCCCGTAATTGGCCACGGTGGACGTGTCGAAATACAGGCCGCTCTCCAGCTCATAGCAGTGCCTGTCAGCAATCCCCTCGGCAAAGGCGATCATCTGCGGCACATAATCGGTGGCGATGGACCAGTGCGCGGGCTGGCGTATGTTGAGCGCCCGCACATCGGCCCAATAGGCCTCTGTATAATGCTTCGCTATGTCCCAGATGGACTGCGCCCGTTCCGCCGCCATTTTCTCCATCTTGTCCTCGCCATCATCCGCATCGTCGGTGAGATGACCGACATCGGTGATGTTGATGACATGGGTCAGCCTGTAGCCCTTGAAGGCGAGCGTGCGGCCCAGCGTATCGGCGAACACATAGGCGCGCATATTGCCGATATGCGGATAGTTATAGACGGTCGGGCCGCAGCTATAGACCCGCGCCTCGCCCGGATGGACGGGATTGAACTCCTCAAGGGAGCGCGTCAGGCTGTTGAACAGGCGCAGCGGCAGCGATTGGTTGGACGAAGTCATAGCCAGCCCCATGTTTCATGGCGCTGCCAAGGTCAAGTCGCCAGAAGCCGCTAGTCCTGAGGCGGCAAACCGCCACCCGGCGTCCACAGATCCTCATTGCCCGCGCCGGTAACCGGCTCGTCGATCAGCGGTTCATAGCCATAGCGCCCGAAATCGCGCAGCTCGATCAGCGGCGAAAGATAGAAATAGATGTCGGGCATTTCGCTGTTTTCCTCATCCTCATCGACCTCTTCCTCGATCACGTCGCGCTGCACCTGGACAAAGCTGTCCTCGTCCGACGGCGTGGGTGTCGGGGTGGGCGTAGGTGTCGGAGTGGGCGTGGGTGTCGGAGTAGGCGTGGGCGTTGGAGTAGGTGTCGGGGTTGGAGTAGGCGTCGGCGTTGGGGTCGGCGTAGGCGTGGGTGTTGGAGTCGGGGTTGGTGTTGGAGTCGGGGTTGGAGTCGGAGTTGGTGTTGGAGTTGGCGTCGGAGTTGGTGTCGGTGTAGGCGTCACGCAATTGGAAGGATCGACAATGACGCAGCCATTGATCGTCGATGTCTGATCGAACTGGCCGGAAATTGTCGTCTGCGGAATCACATCAACACCGGTGATCAGAGTATCATTGGCATCGATCATCACGCCGTTGATATAAATGCCCGAACTGGCGCTCGACGTGGTGATCAACAGTCCGCCATCGCGTATCTCGAAACCGCGGCGATCCGGATTATCGGTGCTCGTCTCCATATTCTGGGTCAGGAACCGGTCTTCAAATGTAACGTCCAGTGCCTCAACCCGAATATAGGCTCCGTCGCGGTTGAGGCCGTCATTTTGAGCCATGCGTGCATCGAGCGCAGCGCCGGACAGGCTGTCGATATCGGCAAGCGCCGCATCTGTGACCGCCAGCACATCAGGCGCGTTCAAGATCAGCGTACCGGCCAGCCCGCCATCGGAATCGATGATCGAAACTGAACCCGTCGCAATATTGAGCTGTATATCGTCATCAGCTTCAAAATTGATCTGCGTATTGTCATCGGCAAAGCTCAGGCGAACCTCGCCGATGATCCGCGCTGTGCCATCGGTGATGAAATTGAGCGTGCCGGTCTTGCCGATATTGCCGAGATTGTTCGAGCCGATCTGCGCCCGCGCATTGAGATCATCGACGATCAGCGAATAGGGTCCGACCTGCGCCAGCGGCGCGAAGAAGAACAGATCGCCGCCCGAGGAAACCCGCGAAAATTCATCATTGGACAGGCTGTAATCGCCCGGCGAGCCGGGGCCGCCAATGACCATCGGTGCATCATTGCGATTGAGGAAGGTGATGACATTGGTGAAATTGGTTTCGCCCAGCCGTCCATTGGCACCGATATTGATGTCGGCGGAGGTGACATCGATGTTCATGCCGGTAGCAATGGCCTGAATGTCGATCAGGCTGCCTGCAGTGATGGAGAGGTTGCGCGCGGCAGCGACATTGTCGTTCAGCACCGCATCATTTGCGGCATTGATGATGACATCGCCCGGTCCGGCATTGCCCGCGCTGTTGCCGGTGGTCGGGTTGATGCCCTGTTGCAGCTGGTCGCCCAGGAAGAAACCGAGCCCGGCGTCGAGCGAACCGATGATCACCGAATCGCCTACCGATGTCAGGCGGATATCGCCCGCCGACTGGCCTTCGGCGACTGTCAGCAGTCCTTCGGCGACGATATCGATATCGCCATCATTGGCGATGACCGTTTCTACGTCGAGTCCCGCATGTGCGTTGAACAGGATCGCCAGCCCCTCGGCATTGACCAAACCGCCTGCGGCGATGTCGGTCAGAACACTGATCGGTCCGTTCGAGGAGAACAGGGTGATATCGCCACCGGCATCGAGCACCTGGAGCAGAATGTCCTCGCTGGCGAACATGTCGATCGAGCCGCCAGCCGCCGCATTGACGCCCTCGATACGGCTGCTGGAATCTATATCAATGAAATCATTAGCGAAAATGCCGCCATAATTGACCGCACCACCATCAATATCGATGCTCTGCACATTGGACGTGCCGCCCAGGAAGACATTTTGCGACGCGCTGAGAATGAGGTTGGTGCCGGAAAGGCTGGCCTCGTCGATGGAAATATTGCCGCCCGCGAGAATCTCCACATCGCCGGTGCCGATGTCGAGCAGGCTGACCTCGAAACTGCCGGGCAGATCGACCGGACCGCTAAAGCCGTTATTGACCTCATCGGCCGGGGTCAGGCGTCCGCCCGCGACAATGCTGGATGCAAAGATGCTGTCGCCGACGGTAATGCCGACATCATTGGCACTGCTGATCGAACCCGATCCAAGCAGGCTGCCGCCGGTCGCGAACAGCTGCACCTGGCCGCTTGAAACCTGGGCATCGCCGATCAGCTCAATATTGCCTTCGGTCGATTCCAGCCGGACGCTGTTCGATCCCGAATATTGGGTCGACATGCCGAGCGACCCGAGAATCAGGCTGCGCCGCGTGGTCACCGCGACATCGACGGCATCGATGGCGCCATTGGTAATCAGCAATTCGATCGGAACGCCGCTCTGGCCGATCATCACCTGGTCAAAGGCAGTAACCGATGCGAGGCAGATATTGCCCTGCACACAGCTGCCGGTCAGCAGGCCGCCATCGTCCGATTGCGGCTGGCCATTGGCCGGAGCGTTGAGAATGTCAGCGCTCAGCGAACGCGAATCCAGCGTGCCGCTCACCGCCTGAATGGTCTCGCCGGAAAGCACGATGGCGCTGTTGTCGGCCTTGATCGAACCCTCGATCAGCACCGATGCGATATCACCTGCCGCCGCGCCGCCATCATCGAGCGAACCGGCCAGCAAGGACACGTTCTGGCGCGATGTATCGGGGTCGCCACTGCCATATCCGGTTTCCAGCAGCGGTTCGAGACCGCCAATGGCCAGCGCACCTGCCTCGATCAGGATATTGTCGCCGCTTCCAAAGGTGATGCCATTGTCCGCCGCAACCGTCGCGCCATTACGCACCGCAATATCGCCGCCCGCACGGATGATGATATCACCCGTCGCGACCACATTGCCCAGAATTTCAGCATCGAAATCCGCGTAGGATACCGGCACGTTGGAAAACGCCGGAATCTCGCCTGCCCGCGCAAATATGCGCCCATCGGCAAGCGACGCATTGCTGTTCTGGACAAAATCGACAAGCGCATCGACGATCGTCAGATTCTGCCCTGCGGAGAGGTCAATGCGGGTGCCCGCAGCGATATCGCCCGCAAAGATATTGCCTTCGGCGCGAACATCGAACACCCCATCGGCAATCGTCCGCGTTCCGACCTCGGAGATGAAATCGCCGCCCGCCGTCACCAGCACCGCCGCCGCCTGCACGACCGGAACATTGGGGTCAGGATCGCTGAACTGATCGACCGCGACCGACTGGTTGTTCTGGCCTCCGCCGCCGCCCTGGGTCAGCAGCTTGACCTGCACATCCTCGCCCGCATTGACGATCAGCAGATTGCCGCCCAGGAACCCGCCCGTGCCGGTCACGTCGAACACCGCGCTGCCACCGACATTGATAACGGTAGCGCCCTGAACGACGACAGGATCTTCGCGGCTGGTGAGGAAAAAGCCGGAGGTGGCGTCGCCAGGACTGGCCAGCGCCTCGACCGACAGGCTGGCTATCTCGATCCCGCCATTGTCCGAATTGGTGTTGTCGTTGATCTCGACCCGGCCACCCTGGCCGCTCGCAAATCCGCCCGTATCAAACGACAGATAGCCATTGGCGATCAGGTCGGTCTCGCCCAGCAATATGCCGGCCGGATTGCCGCTGTCATCCTCGCCCAGATTGATCCGGACAGTGCCGCCAACGCCCGACGCAAAGAAACCCATGGGGCCAACGCCGCCATAGCCGTCTTCCCCGCCCTCTCCAGCCGCGCCGCCAAAGCCGCTGGCATCAAGGATAAGGCCGCCAAAGTCGATATTTCCGCCAAAGGTGTCTAGCTCGACCGTGCCGCCAAAGCCGAAGCCGCCATCGCCGCCGCGACCGCCGCCGCCACTGGCGGCACCGACATCGCCGCCCACGCCGCCACTGCCGCCAAAGCCCGACGCGCTGAAACGCAGGCGCCCATCATTGAGCACGGTCAGCACGCCGTCATCAGCGGTGGACAGACGGACCACGCCCCCCGTGCCGTCGCCACCATCGCCGCCGTCACCGAATTCCTCGGTGTTTGAAAAGCCGCCCAGGCCGCCCTCGCCACCGGTACCGTCGGCATTGAGCGCAACCGTATCAATCGCCGCACTGGCGCCATTGACCGCGCGCAGCTCTGCCACGCCGCCGGTCGCATCGCCGCCAGCGCCGCCATCGGCAACGCTGCCGCCCGAGCTGCCCTTGAAGCCCGTAGCATTGGCACGAACGGTAACCGAATTGAGCGCGATATCGATGCCGGTGACTTCGAAGATCGCGGTACCGCCTATGGCGCTGCCGCCGGTGCCGCCAATTCCCAGGCCATTGCCACCTTCGCCGCCAAAGGCGCTTGAATCAACAAGATAGACAGGATCAAAGCCGCTATCCTGTTCCAGCGTCAGGATCGCCAGGCCGCCCGTCCCGGTGCCACCCGCGCCGCCCATGGACGCGCCAAAGGAATTGGTGCGGCGGCTGCCGCCAAGCCCGCCGCTACCGGTCGCGGATACGGTCACACTGCCGGTATCCAGCTGGCCCGACGTATCGGTGAAAAACGCGTCACCGCCAAAGCCGTCACCGCCATCACCCGGAAGCATTCCATTGGTGGCACTGCCACCATCTGCACCCTTGCCATTGCTCTCAATGGTGATCGACTGGGCTGTAATCGTGGCATCGCCATCGTTAAAAAACTGCGCACTGCCGCCAAAGGTCGACCCGCCACGACCACCCGGCGTGTCAAATCCCGTTCCACCTGCCCCGCTGCCGTCAATCAAGCCACTGGCACTTACAAAAATGGTGTCTGCGGTCAGGTTTCCGGAAAAGGAATTGAACCGGGCAATGCCGCCGGTACCTGTTCCGCCATCACCCGCGGGCTGGCCGTCATCGCCATCGCCATCACCGCCGTCACCGCCATAGCCTTCAGCCGCAACGGTCAATTCGCCGAATAGCGCGGATCCGCCATTAAGGTTGAAGGTGGTGCGGCCCCCCATGCCATTGCCGCCATTACCGCTAAAGCCCGACGCGCCAAAACCGGTGCCAGCGTTGCCGCCCGGTCCGCCATAGCCATTGGCCGCAAACAAGGCCCGGCTTATATTCATCGTTCCGCCCAGCAGGTCTATGGTGATATTGCCGCCTTCGCCATTGCCGCCCTGGCCCGCCTCCGGTTCACCCGTTTCGACATCATCGACTACCAGGCCATGGGCGGATGCAACAAAATCCGTGGCTATGATATTGCCACCATCGCCATCTACCGTGATGGTAATATCGCCGCCAAAACCAAAGCCGATGGCCCCGGCAGGATCCATGCGCGATCCGCCTTCGCCGGCAGCGTTCAGGAAGATACTGGTATCTGCGCCGCCAATCGTACCGCCATCGGCAAGGATATCGATATTGCCGCCAAAGGCAGTGCCGCCCGAACTGCCGTCCTCGCCGCGCGCCGCCGTCGAGATGAAGGCGAAGTTATCGTCATCATCGCCAAAGGAGATCGTCCCGCCATTCAGTGCGGACAGCGAAACATTGCCGCCGCGTGCGCCCCCGCCATCACCGCCGCCAGTCGCAGTCGCGGCGATATCGGCAATGGTGAGGTTGATCGTTCCGTTATCGGCCAGAAATTCAATATTGCCGCCGCGCGCCACCGGCTCATCACCCGAGCCGACACCACGCGCGCTGATCACCGAAAAGCTGCGCGAATCGAAAATGCCGCCATTGCGCGCAATCAGGCTGATATCGGGGCCGGTCGAATTGGTGACGCTGCCGATCACATCGGCTGTCACAAACAGATCGCTGTTCACACTGAGCGAACCGCCATCCATCAGCAGCGATACATTACCGCGATCCGCCAGCCCGATGTCAGAGCGGGCATCGGTCGATATGAAGAGGCTGCCGGTGAAGGCATTGGTTCCGCCGGTGACATTGATATCAACCGAGCCTCCCGTGGCTCGCGCCGGGGCGGTTCCGGAAATCGCAGACGCCTGTGCCGACAGGCTTGCGGTGCCGGACGAGAACTGGCCCGCCGACAGGTTGAGCACGACCGAACCGGCAGTGGCATCGCCGGCAATGCTGGGCGCCGGGCCATTGATCGTATCGGTCCGGTCGAGCGCACTGGCACTGGCGACAAGACTGTCGAAACTGACCGTTGCGGCTGGGCTGTCGAGATTGAAGACAACCGATCCGCCAAAGGCATCGCCTGCGCCCTGATTGCCCAGACCGGCAACCGCATTTGCAAGGAAGCGGGCCGTCCCGCCAACCGTGAAACTGCTCGCGCCGAACACATCAAAGGTGACATTGCCGGCCACGGCATCGTCGCCCACCGCCTCCAGGCCGAGATCGACGTCGCCGTCAACGCTGGCCGAAGCCTCGAACGTGCCGCCGATATTGACCGTGCCCGGCCCGCCGCCAAGACCCGGAAGACCGGCATAAACCGAAACATTGCTGCCCTGATCGCTATTGCCGCCATGCAGGAAAACGCTGCCGGAAACATCGATGACCGACGATTCCGATGCGCCGAAAGCAATGTCGCCAAAAGAATCGAGGCTGACATTGGCGGACGAGGTAAAGGCTTCTGCGCCCTTGCCCTGATCCTCCATGGTCAGGTCAACCGTGCCCGTCGCCTTGCCGAACAGGTCGTTGCTGAGATCGGTCGATCCGAACTGGATCGATGCCGGAGCGGCCGCCGGGGCCTGCCCGAATGTCTCGCCCGCCACATTGAAACCGGCGCTGAGGATGATCTTGCCGTTTTCCTTGCTGGCCCCAACGGCGGGGGTATAGCCCAGCGATCCCGATACCAGCGTGGTGATCGCGTCATTCTTGGGCACGGCGACCAGATAGATATTCTGATTATCCGGCTCGACCATGTTTTCGGCCATGGATGGCGCACGTGCCGGACCGGTGGTGGTGCCATTATGGACGATGCCATTGGGATCGGTGGTGCCGACGGTAACGGTAATGTCGAACAGGCCGCTATTGATCCTGAGATCAGCCTGCTCGGCCGCGACATAGGCCGCCGAGCCGTTGATATCGACATTCCCCGCCATGTTCACGCGCGGCGCGACCATCGCCAGATAGCTGCCCTCGCGGGTCAGGCCGATCTGCGCGCCGCCACTGATCGAGACCTGTGACAGGCTGTCGGCTACGCCACGAAACCGGATCTCGCCATTCGGACCGAACAGGCCTCCGCTAATGTCGATCTCGTTCGTGGTCAGCACCAGGCTGCCGACATCGAACACCGAATCGGCGCCCACGATGATGCCGCCCGGGCTGTAGAACCAGACACTGCCGCCAACCCCGCTGGGGATGAGCGTGGTTACATTGCCGTTGATCTGGATCGAGCGGCTGATATCATTTGGCACAATCCGGTTCAGGACCGTGTAATTGCCGATGGTTCCGTTGAATACCAGCTCATCGCCGCTGGGCAGATAGATGATCGCGCCGCCGCCAATGGCATCATCGAACAGATCCCAGTCGATCACCACTTCGGAAGAATTGACGGTGACCGTATCGACAGGGTCGGTCTGAACCACCGAGGCCGAACCCGAAACAATGGTCGGCGTTCCCTCGACGGCCGTGCCGCCTACCGTTATCTGGCCATAGGCCTTGCCCGGCAGCAACAGCGCCAGTGCCGCCGCGGTAACCGAACAGGAGCCGAGCAGGCCGAATTTCGTCGCCTGTGCCTGCCGCACCGCGCTGGCCATCGGGGGTCGCTGTATCTTGCTGCTCATCGTCTCGGTCCTATGTCATGCCTGTCCTGGCCGGGCGCCCTTTCCGGCCAATGGTATCGCCGCTCCTCTCAGTCGAAATTCCAGGGAGCCAATTGTGTCGTGAAATTGATCAGGAAGCGCACATCGCCCCGGTCGGTCTGGAATCCGGCGCGCTTGAGCGGCACCGCCAGCAAAGCCTCTATGCGCGCGCCATTGCGGATATTGGCGCGAAGGCCGGCACCCGCCGAATAGAGCTTTTGCGGGTCCAGCCCGTTGAACGCCGCATCCTTGTTCCACACCCACATGGCGTCCAGAAACGCAAAGGGCTGGAATGCCGAACTGTTCTGGTCCTTGGGGATCATCGACCCATAAGCAAATTCGGTGCGCAGGCCAAAGCCGCTGTCACCCGCGATAATGCCCGGATCGAAACCGCGCCCGATGGTGTAATTGCCGCCCGAAACCTCTTCATAGGAGAACAGTGCCTCGGGCGAATATTGCAGGCGCGGCGCAACCGTCAGCGTCACCTCCGGCGAGGGACGATAGTCAAACCGGGCATCGGCGCGCAGCACAAAGGCGGTGGGATCGCCCTCTGCCCGGCTGGGCGGAACCGCGCCGGGCAATGCACACAGCGCCAGCCCCGGCCCGCAACCCTCGCTCGCCCCGAAAATATCGAGGCCGTGACGCAGCTCTACATTGCCGTAAATGCCCCAATTGGGCTCGGCAGAGGAATAGCCGTCGCGGCCGGTAATGCTCGCCTTTGATATCTGGTTGAAACCGAGGCGCGCATAGATGACGCTCAGCTTGTCACGGCTGATCGGCGTCGACCCGAAATCCACCTGCTGGTCGATATGCTCAAAGCCGATGCCGCCGGTGAGGTTGGTTTCCTGCCGCCGGACAAAGGGATAATTGGCCTCAAGCCCGGCTATCCAGGTTTCCGAGGTGATATTGCCGCCCGCGCCGATGGACGGCTCGCTCCAGCTATAGGTGAAATCACCAGACAGCTTCAGCCCTTCGCTGCCCAGATACATGTCGTGGGCCAGCTGCAGCACCTGCTGTTCATCGAAATCGAGTGTCGAGAATGCGGTGAAGGTGGTTTCATCGCCCAGTCCGGTCAGCCCGTTGAGCCGCAGCCGGGCCATGCCGCCAAAGCGCCCGACCTGCTTCGAACCCAGATTCTGGATGGTGGCATCGGCGTAAACCGGCGTCCGCGCCACCGAAAATTCGCCCAGCACCTCGCCGGGCGCACCTTCCAGCGGACGCAGCGACAGGCGGACATCAAGGCCGGGTATGTCGCGCGCCAGCAAAAGATAGCGCTCCGCCTCAAAGATATTGAATGCGGGCTGGGCGGCGATCTTGTCGATATAGCGCGCCAGCAGTTTTTCGGACGGCCCCGCTTCACCGCGCACCTGAACCTGCGCGATCCTTGCGATCAGCACGTCAAGGCGCACAACACCCTGGTCGATCTGCTGCGGCGGCACCTGAACCGCGGCGACATAGCCCTTTTCGCGCAAATAGGTCGCCGCCCGATCGCGTATCTCGCAGATGGTCGCGACCGAAACCTGCTTGCCGACAAAATCGGAATAGCTGAAGGCCAGCTCATCGGCACCGACAACCCCCAGATTGGCGAATTCGACGCGCTGCAGCGTGAAGGCAAGATCGGCAAATTCGGGATTGGCAAGCGGACAGGGCGCGCGTTCGATGCCGCCATCAACCGCAATGGGCCGGGCCCGATCCGGATCAACCTGATCGAGCAGGCCGCGCTGGATTTCCTCGCGCGTGGGTGCACCGGGCACCGTCTGGGCAAAAACGGGCTGGGCAACCGCCAGCATGGCGATTGCCGATGTCGCGCCAAGGGCCAGTTTTCCGGTCGTCCGTCGCTCCATATCTTACCCCCATTTGCCTAAGGGGAGGACATTCTCCCCAGGCGAAACGCCCGCTGCCGCGATCTGGCAACGGGCGCATATCTGCGATTATCCGCCAGCGGATTCCTCAATGGCCGCCACCGAAACCAGCGTATCGACCATCAGGTCGAGCTGGTTGGTACAGCCATTGGCAATCAGCATGTCGGCCACCTGTTCGGCATCGTCGCTGGTTGCGGGCAGCACGACCAGATCAACCGTTGTGACGATGTCATCCGAATTGGTGATGTTATAGCTGTGCCCGGTCATCACCGGCACATCCGCATCGGGCCACAGCGCCAGATGGCTGTCGCGCCGGAAGCCGAGCGTTGCGGTCGCACCGCTGCCATTGCCGAGCTGGGCCACCATGTCGGCATCCATGGACGGACGCCACACGATCAGCTTGTCAGAGCTGGCAACGCAATGCTTGCCGCTGCGCGTGACATCGACATACCAGAGATTCGGGCTGCGCGTGCTGGCCGGGGTGCCGCTTGCGGCGCTCCGCGTTGCTCCGGTCCGCTGCCGCCTTGTGCCTGAGGACTGAAGCAGCCCAGCGATCTGGGTCGATGCGGTGCCGTCACGCGACACCGCGCCATCGAGCGTATAGTCCTTGGGCCCGGCAAGAACGCGCGTGCCATTCTTGTCCAGAACCGTCACCCGGTCGCCGCTCTTCAGAGAGATTTTCGCATTGGCCGGCAGCTTCTTGCCCGCCGGATACTGGCTGGCCGAAGGACCGGTCGAGCGCACCACCATCGACTGCGCCATCGCGCTGCCGGTCATGGCAATACCAAGCGCCAGTCCCGCGCTGATGGCCAGGGTGCGAAGCGACCTGCTCCGCCGTGTTTTCGTCTTTTCCGTCTTAACCGAGAACATAGCTTTCTCCTTTTTGCGTCTGCCGCAATCTTTGAAACAAATTCGCAATGGCTGCGTTATCGCACAACGCCGCCAGCCTGGTTGTGAGTTGGTCCACAGTACCCGTTTCGCCTGCTGCATGTGCCGCGACAAGCTGCGAAATCTCGGCTCTTTCGCTTTCCGGCCGGTCGGGCGCCGGCTCGAATATGTCTACCGGGGTGGAGCGGCCACGCAGAACAATCCTTCCCATCGGGCGATACCAGTCAAGCCCGGAGCGTTCCGCCGCCTCGCGACTCACCAGCACCCGGGTATCGAGCGGCTTGTTTGCCGCCTCCAGCCTCGCCGCCGTATTCATGCTGTCGCCGAACGCGGTGTACTGGATACGTCCCTCGCCGCCGAAATTGCCGACAATCGCCTCGCCGAAATGCATGCCAACGCGTGTCCGTCCGATCGGCGGCACGCCTTCGGGCGCGTTCTTGCGAAACTCCTCGCCCGCCTCATACATTGCCCATGCCGCCCGCGCCGCACGCTCGCCATCGTCCGGAAAGGCAATCGGGGCCCCCCAGAATGCCACCACGGCGTCGCCCACGAACTTGTCGAGCGTCCCGCCATATTCGAGCACCACAGCCGCCAGCCGGTCGAGATAATCGTTGAGCAGCTGCGCCACCATTTCCGGCTCGATGACATGGCTCAGCTTGGTAAAGCCCTCCAGATCGGTAAAGACGCAGAAAATCTCCCGCTTTTCGCCGTGCAGCGCCAACTTGTCGGGGTCCTTCAGGATTTCCGCAGCGACCGATTTGGGCAGATATTTGCCGAGCGCGCCCTGCGCAAAGGCCCGCTGTTTCGAACCGATCACCCGCGCCGCCGCGCCCACCGATGCATAGCTCAACAACCATCCCATCGCCCATCCGAAAGAGGGAAGCCCCAGCGTGTCCACATTCACGCTCTGCAGGAAGAATGGCACGGCAATGAAGAACCCAAGCTGAACGAGCAGCAGCGCGCCGTTGATGAACGCCTTCAAATTGCTGAGCGCGGTCAATCCGCCGGCAGCCACAACCACCAGCGCCGCCGCCCAGAGCGCCCATGGCGGAATCGCCGCCGGTCGATAATCGTCGAGCAACTGGGCAAGCATATGGGCGTGAACCTCCAGCCCGATCATCTGCCTGGCCCCGGTCACGGGATCGCCCATGCGCGAAAAGGGGGTGTCGAAAAGGTCGAAATCGACGATATCGCCGCCGATCATGACATGGCGGCCACGGACCTGCTCCGCCATGAACTCGGCAGTCTCCGGATCTTCGAACAGATCGATAGGCAATTTGGCAATCACCGGACGGTCGCTCGACAGCGGCAGGCGATAGCGGATCGCGCCGCGATACTCCTTATAGGCATCATGGCCGGGGGCGAGAGCCAGCGACATGAGCGGCGGCAGGCCTTCAGGCTGACCCGGCCAGCGCCGCGCCACACCATCAGAATCGGTCTCCAGCCGGATGCTGGTCGGCCGTGTCTTTTCCGTCCTCACAACCTTCTGAAAGGCTTCGAGAAACTCTTGCTGCTCATACTGGATCTGCTCGGCATTGGTGTCGATCGAGGCATAGGCCAGCCAGGTTGGCGTCTGCATCGCCTTGAGCGACGCCTGCAGCACTGCATCGTCATCCTGTGGCTGATCGAACAGAATATCGATACCGATGGATTTCGCGCCCATCCTGTCGATATTGGCCAGCGCATTGGCAAGGATGGTCCGATCCACCGGCGAGCGCTGTCCGGTATCGATCAGCGTCTGATCGGTATAGACGATCATCACGATACGCGGGTCCTGCTCTACCCTTTCGGCAAAGAGCGACGCGCGAATGTCGTACAGCGCATTTTCCGCATCGCCCAGCAGCGGAACGCCAGGGCTGAAACGCGCGATCAACACCGCGAGGACCAGGAACAGCCCGGTCACGATCATGCGCACAATGCCAAGCTGCCGCACAACGCGGCGCAGCAGCTGGGGATCGGCAGGGGACTGTTTGGTATCAGGCATGGATCAGTTGCCACCCCCGATTTGGGCGGGCTGCGCGGCACCGGCCATGCGGCCACCCAGCAGCAACTCGCGGGCACCATCGCCGATAATCGCAAAGCCCGACCAGTAATAGGGGTGCGAAGTCACCGGATCATCCATCAGCTCGATCTGTGCCTGGCGCAGCGCCTCACCCGTGCCGGTTCCTGCAGGAGCCTGGAACATGGCCGTGATCAGGCGTTCGGTCGCATCGAAATCATCGGGCGCAGGCCAGTGGCTCGCCAGCACCGAACGGCCGCCAGCACCGATGAACGAACGCACCAGCCCGTCAAGCGCGGTCCCGCCGCCACTGTCCAGCCCCGCCTCGCGCGTCACCGAAACACTGGCGCGTGCCGCCGTGTCGCAAGCGGACAGAATCACCATGTCGGCATCGAGTTTCAAATCGAAAATCTCCTGAAAACTGAGCAGTCCGTCCGACTGTTCGCCGCCAAAGGACGTAACCAGCGCCGGACGGGCAGGACACTGGCTGCTCGGCGGCGTCACCAGTCCGTGCGTCGCAAAATGAACGATACGATAGTCCGACAGGTCGTTGCGCGCCAGGATGCGGTCATCGCTGAATGCCTCGCCGGTAATCACCTCGCCCTGCGCTTCGCCAACAATGGCGCGGGCCGTCACCAGCTCGTGCGCGTTGATCGGCCGGTTCCACACCGATAGTGGCCAGTCGCACCGGCTGTCGACCTGCCCGCCGCTGCGCGTCGGCGGAGCGAAGCCGGGTTCGGCAAAGATCGCCTTGTTTTCCCCCATGCCCAGATACTGGCGCGGAGCTGCCGAACGCGGCGCGGCCCTGGCATCGACAAAGGCGCGGCTGGATACCGCCGTCGAGACATTGGTGACGCGCCCGAGCCAGGTCATCCCCACCATGTCAAAGGCATCGGCTGTGATATCCTCGACCCTCGCCTCGAATGCGGCAACCGGGGCATCGGAGGTAATCAGCAGGTTTACCGGCAGGCGCAGCATCGCCCCGTCAGGCTCGAAAATCAGGTGCGACGCCGATTCCGCCCGGCCCGCTATCGGCCCGAACAGCGCCTTGTAAAGCAGCCGCGCCGACACTGCGTCATAGGGTGATGTCACCGGAACGCCGTTTTCCTCAAAGGAAATGGTGTCGCGGATCATGTCGACCCGTTCGCCCAGATCGCGCGAGGAAATATCGGCGGCATAGGCGGTTGCCCCCTGCCCGTCGATGAAGAAGGCATAGACGCGCCCTCCAACCTCGGCGAGCTTCATATAGGCCTCGCCCGGCTGGAGCGCGGTGCGCAGTTCGCCAAGCGCCAGTGAACGGCCCGATGCGACGCGATATTGCGGAAATTCGGACAGCCTGACGAGCGCGGCCTGCTGCGATGCTTCGAGCTCGGAAAGTTCGGCGGCATAGGTGTCGATCAGGCCCTGATTTTCGGGCTGGTCGGCACGGCGCAGCACGGCCAGCCGGATCCGCGAGCGCTCTATGGCGCGTGACAGGTTGGTCGACTGGCGGAACAGGCGCGAAGCCTCGCCGCCGCCAGCGCTGAGTTCGCGCGCCAGGATCGCCTGGGTCTCGGCAGCGCCGGGACGCACCAGAATCTGCATGGCATCAAAAAATTCATCGGCGACCGCCGGGTCGCTGCCGATCTGGCCGACCATCAGGTCGAAATAGGGTGCCAGCTGATTGCCGAAACCGGTCAGCACATTGCGTTCGCCGAGCGAGCTTTTGACAACCTCCCGATACAGGGCCTGCGCCTCGGCGGACCTTCCGCGCCGCATATAATAGGCGGCGAGCCGGGCGCGCACCGCATTGACGATGCTGGTTTCGGGATATTGCAGCTGCAACAGCTCCAGAGCGCCCTTCAGCCAATCTTCGCCTGCCGCATAATTGCCGGTGCTCTCCTCAACCAGCGCCAGTTCGGACATCATCTGGGCGCGCAGCCGGATGATCGACACTACGCGTCCGTCTCGCACGCTGATGACATTGCGCAGGGCATCGACAAGGCCCTGGCGCGCCATTACCGGATCGCCCATCAGCCGCGCCGCCGTGGCGCGCAGCTGCAGCGCCTGGGCATCGATGATATAGGCGCGCTCTTCGGTGGTCAGCTGCAGGTCATCAACAAAGCCGAGGAACCCGGCGACATTGTCCGAACTGTTGATCCGGTCCGAAATCTGGTCGGTAATCCGCCCTTCGGTGCGCAGTGTCTCAGCGCTGGAAACCACGCTGCCGACCGGAATATCCAGCCGGGCGATGGCGCGGGCAAATTGCTGCTGGTTGATGAGGTGAATCGCCTCGAAATTGCGCTGCAGCCGCTGCTGCACAATATCCTCGCTGCCCAGCGCGCGCGCCTGGCCGAACAGCGCATCGGCCTCGTCAAACTGCCCCAGATTGGATTTCTGCAGCGCCCGGTTGACCAGAAACTCCTCGGGCTTCAGATCGCTTTCATCGGGATCGGAAAAGCGCTGTTGCAGCGTTTCGAAGAATTCCGACGCCTGGGCATAGTCACCGCTATTGTTGCGGCGATAGCCCTCCGACAGGGCTTCATCGGGGGCCAGCGTCAGCGCCTGCACCCGCGCAAAAGCTGCCGGATCCTCGATGGAAGTGGTCGCGATTTCGATCGTTCCGGGCAGCACCTCGTCCGCCATGATCGAGCGCAGCGCCAGGCTAAGCGCGCTGTCATAGGCGGCAAAGCCCTCAACAAAATAGCTGGTCTTGCCCTGGTCGGCCCGGGCAACGGTATAGCTGAGGCCGCCATCGCGCCAGGCGCAATTCCTCTGCTGCACATTGTCGGCAAGGGTGGCGGGAACCGGTCCCGCGCCGCTGCAATCGACCTTGTCACTGCGCCGCGCATCAAGCCGCGCCGCCGCATCGCCATCGCTGTCGCGCAACGCAAAGACATAGCCGACGGGAAGCGCCGAATCCCGGCAGACAATTGCCCAGCTGCGGTCGAACATGGTGCGGATTGCCGGATCGGTGCTGCGATTCTGGACCTGGCAGAGACTGCCGCGACTGTCGCCAAGGGGAAAGCTGTCACGCAGGCTCAGGGGGATTTGCTGCGCTGACGCGCCGAATGCCGGAACGACCAGAAAACCCAGCAGTGCCGCCAGGCCGATTCCGGTCCGCCAGCCTTTGTCCCCTGGGCGTTTGCCGCCCGCATTTTCCAAGCCTGAAGGCCCCATGATCGATTCCTCGCCGACTGCCCCGGCCCCTCGTCAGAAAGGCTGGCAAGAACATTCCTGCGTAGCGACCCGATTCTATGGATATTCTTATGGTCTGTTATAGGATGATAGTGACAATTTGAACAGGCCGGGGTGCAAAAAGTCACAAAGCGGGACAGTTTCAGGGCTGAGTCTAAAAGGCTGAAAAATCAAAATCCTTCAAAGCTGATGCTCTCTGCCAGTGGCGCGCGGGGCACCGCAAAGCTGTTGATCGGCAAATCCCTGTTGCCATAGCCGATGGCAAGACCGCAAAAGAAGATGTGATCCTCCGGGATGGGAATGCACTGGCGCACCTGCGGGCTGTAGACGGCCCAGGCCTCCTGCGCACAGCTGTCCAGCCCCTCCTCGCGCAGCAACAGCATGATCGTCTGCAGCCACATGCCTATATCCGACCATTGCGGCGGTCCCATATAGCGCGGCGTGTGCACGAACATCATCACCGGCGCGCCAAAGCCGCGGAAATTGTCCATGAACTGGCGCAACCGCCCCGCCTTGTCGTCGCGCGGAATTTCCAGCGCGGCATACATTGCTTCGCCCACGCCCCGGCGGCGCTCTTCGTAAGCGCCCTGCAATTCGGGCGGATAGACATGATATTCGGGTGCATGCGCCGCACGACCCTGGGGAATGACCTCGGCGACCGTCGCAAACAGCTTCTGCAGCGGTTCCCCGGCCAGAACATGCGCATTCCACGGCTGGGTATTGCCGCCAGAAGGCGTGCGGCGGGCCTTGTCCAATATCCGTTCAATGGTTGAACGGTCGACCGGATCGGCCAGAAATTTGCGGATCGAGCGGCGTGAGGCAACAGCCTCGCTCACGGTCATGGTCATCTTCATCCCCTTTTCAGGATGGCGATGAACTATCGCACCGCTTCGCGCAAGACCATCGCAACGCCGGACAGCACCAGCGCCATGGCCAGCCATTCGGCCCGGTGCAACCGCTTTCCCGACTGCCGGAAATTGACCAGCGCCGCCGCCGGCATCTCGACCAGCGCCAATGTCCGCACATTGGCCGCAGGGGTCAGCGCAAAGGCCAGAAACCAGCCGGTCGAGGCGAGCGCACCCAGAAATCCTGCCCCCATGCTAACCCGCCACACCGCCAGGCTGCCAGTCAGGGCCTTGCGATCAAACAGCAGCATCCAGCCCAGCAGCATCGCGGTCTGCACCGTCAGAGCAAGCGCCAGCGCAAAAAGCGCCGCGACCACCGGTCCGGCAAAGCCGTCCAGCGTCATGCCCGATGCAAGAATGCCGCCACGAAAGAAGATGGCCGAAAGCCCGAACAGCGCGCCTGCAGCAATGCCGATGACAAGCGATCCGGTCCCCGCCCCCGCACCGCCTTTCGGGGCCGAGGGACGCGCCGCAAGCATGACGCCCAGCGTTGCGATGACCACACCCGCCCACGCGAGCGGCGAGAGCCGGTCACCCAGCAGCCAGATGCCGCCCAGCGCAATCAGCACCGGTTCGGTCTTGATATAGACATAGGCCATGGCAAATGACTGGCGCCGCATCGCCACCAGCATCAGCGCGGTGGCAGCAATCTGTGCTAGCGCTCCGGCGGCGATCCAGCCAAGCTGTATCCACCCCGCGACCACCGGCACGATCCCGGTCAGCGCAACGGCAATCCCCAGAAACACCCATGCGAATGGCAGGCCGTAAACGAAACGCACCTGGGTCGCGCCCAGCGTTCCGATCTTCCCGGTCAGGTCGGATTGCAGCGCATTGCGCCAGACCTGAGCCAGCGATGCAAAGAGAGTGACCGGCACCCAGAGCAATGATGCTGTCACCCCGGATGCTCAATCATCGTCGAACAGGCTGGCAATCTGCTCCATCATCGTGCCGCCAAGCTGTTCGGCATCCATGATCGTCACCGCCCGTCGATAATAGCGGGTAACATCATGGCCGATGCCGATGGCGATCAGCTGCACCGGGGAGAATTTCTCGATCCAGTCGATCACCTTGCGCAGATGCTGTTCCAGATAGGTGCCGCTGTTCACCGACAGGGTGGAATCATCGACCGGGGCACCATCGGAAATCACCATCAGGATACGGCGTTCCTCGACCCGCGAGATCAGCCGGTTATGCGCCCAGAGCAGCGCCTCCCCGTCGATATTTTCCTTCAGCAGCCCCTCGCGCATCATCAGGCCCAGATTCTTGCGGGCGCGCCGCCAAGGCTCATCGGCTTTTTTGTAGATGATGTGGCGCAGGTCATTGAGGCGGCCCGGCTGGAGCGGCCGTCCGGCGGCGAGCCAGTCCTCGCGGCATTGCCCGCCTTTCCACGCCTTGGTGGTGAAGCCGAGAATCTCGGTCTTGACCCCGCAGCGTTCCAGCGTGCGCGCCAATATGTCGGCGCTGATGGCGGCGATGCTGATCGGCCGTCCGCGCATCGACCCCGAATTGTCGATCAGCAGCGTCACGACAGTATCGCGAAACCGGGTATCGCGCTCAATCTTGTACGACAGCGAGTGGCCGGGCGACACGACGACCCGTGCCAGCCGCGCGGCATCGAGCAGCCCCTCTTCCTGATCGAAATCCCAGCTGCGATTCTGCTGCGCCATCAGCCGCCGCTGCAGCCGGTTCGCCAGCTTGGTAACCGCGCCCTGAAGCTGCTCCAGCTGCGTGTCGAGATAGGCGCGCAGCCGCAGCAACTCTTCCTCGTCGCACAATTCGATGGCCTCGACGATTTCGTCATAGGTCGTCGACCATGGCTTGTAGTCGAAATCATCGGGCAGGTCGGTCCAGGGGCGGTTCGGGCGCACGGGCATCATCCCGTCCTCGCCCATATCGCCCGGGTCGCCCTCCTGCGCGTCATCCATCTCAGTCTGGCTGGTCGATGAATCGCTCTCGTCGCTCTCGCCCTGCTGATCCTCGCCGCGCGCCTCTACCTCGCCCTGCTCGCCGCCCTCCTGTTCGCCTTCCTGCTCATCCTCGTCGTCGCCAGCGGTCTCATCGTCATTATCGCCATCCTCGCCCTCGCCATCATCATCATCGAGATCGCCCTCGGTCAGGTTCAGATGCTCCAGAAGCTGGCTGGCCAGCGCAGCAAAATCGGCCTGGCTGTCGAGCGAATAGGCCAGCCGGTCGAGATCATCGCCCGCCTTGTCCTCAATCCATTCGCGCAACAGCTCAACACCCGCAGCAGCAGAGGCAGGCACCGGCTTTCCGGTCAGACGCTCGCGCACGATCAGGCCCAGCGCCGTCGAAATCGGCACCTCATCGCGCCGGGTCGCCCGCGCAATCGGATCGGATCGCATCCGCATGTCAAGCGCGGCATCGAGATTGCCGGCCAGCCCGGCCATGGAGCGTGATCCCAGCGCCTCGACCCGGGCCTGCTCCACCGCATCAAAGGCGGCACGCGCAACCGGCTCGCGCGGGGCCAGCGCCTGATGGCGGGCAATGTCGTGATGCCGCAATTTGAGCGCGAACAGGTCGGCAAAACCACGTGCTTCGGCGACCTGATCGGGGGGCAGCTTGCGGCCCGGCATCGGCACCTTCATCGCCTTGCCCGCCTGCACCGGCGGATCGGCAGTAAAGGCCAGCTCGACCTCCGGATCATGCGCAATGGCGCGCGCAGTGCCGGTCAGCACGGTCTTCAGATCGTCAAGAGGCGTCTTGCTGCTCATGCCCTATCGCTGGAGACGCTGCGCCGCCTTGTCAAGCGAGCGCGGGTTCAGATGCGCGATTTTGCGAGCCTTGTCCTAGCGCTGGGGTTCGGACTGCCGCGTTTCGGCTCTGCCCGGCCGCGCCTCGACACCATCGCCATCAATCCGCAGCTCGACCGGCTTGCCGCCAATGTCGGTGGACACGGTCACGCCGCCCTCGCCATCGAGCCGGACCCTGGCGCGGTCCAGCGCGCCCTCCAGTCCGTTGAGCGGCGCATCGGGATCGAGTGTATCATCCTGCACCGGCGGCGCTAGCCTGGGCCTGGGCTTTGCCCTGGGCGCGGGCACTGCGCCCTTGACCGCACCGCCCATGAAGTCGCGCCAGATTCGCGCGGGCAATCCGCCGCCCGACACGCCGCGCAACGGGCTGTTATCGTCATTGCCGACCCAGACCCCCACCACCAGCCCGCCCGCATAGCCGATAAACAGCGCATCGCGATTGTCCTGGGTGGTTCCGGTCTTGCCATAATTGGCGATGCTGAGCCGCGCCTGTCGCCCGGTGCCCGAATTGACTGCGGCGCGCAGCATGTCCTGCATGTCCGAATGGACCCGGCTGGAATAGCTTTCGGGGCCGTTGAACAGCCAGTCCCACCAGCCCTGCTCCTCCGGCTCGAACGCATAGGGCACGACCGGCCAGCTGTTCCCGGCAAGGCCCGCATAGGCCGCAGTCATCTCGATCAGGCTGGCGCCTCCCGTACCCAGCGCCAGGCTCGGGTCGCCCTCGGCAAACGCGCCCGAAAGGCCCAGATTGCGCGCCTCGCGGATCACCGCCTCGCTGCCCAGTTCGTTGATCAGCCGCACCGACACGACATTGCTCGAATGGACCAGCGCTTCCTTAAGGGTGATCTCTCCGCGATAGCGCTCGCCCGAATTTTTCGGACGATAGCTGCCGGTCTCGATCGGCGTGTCGCTCACCATATCATCGGGTTCCATTCCCGATTGCAGCGCGGCAAGCCAGACGAACAGCTTGAAGGTCGATCCCGGCTGGCGCTTTGCCTGGGTTGCCCGGTTGAACGGCGATGCGCGATAATCGCGGCCGCCGACCATCGCCACCACCTCGCCATCGGGACGCATCGCGACCAGCGCGACCTGGGCACCGCCAAGCGGCGCGCGCGCCACCACCCGTTCGGCGAGCTTCTGAAGCCGGGCGTCCAGCGTGGTGCGCAGATCGAGCCGGGCATAGCTCATCTCGGTCAGCGCCCGCGCCTGCGGCATCGCCCAATCGGCGAAATAGGTTCCGGTCGGCAGCACTTCGCGCGAGCGAACGTCCAGCTCCGCGCGCGGCAGGGCATCGGCCTCCTGCCGGTTCATGTAACCCGCCGCGACCATCGCACTGCGCACCAGATCAGCGCGCTTGCGGGCCGCCTCCGGATTGCGGGTGGGTGCGAAACGTGAGGGTGCCTGGACCAGCCCGGCCAGCATGACCGCCTGTTCCGGCTTCAGCTTTTCAGGCTGGCGATAGAAATAGTGGAGGGACGCCGCGCGCAACCCGTAAACATTGTCGCCAAAATAGGCGTTGGAGAGATAGCGCCCGAGAATATCGTCCTTGGTCAGCCATGCCTCCATCCAGAAAGCGATCAGCATCTCGCGCGCCTTTCGCGTCAGGCTGCGCTCGGGGGTCAGGAACGTGATCTTGGCCAGCTGCTGGGTGATCGTGCTGCCGCCCTGGGTGACGCCGCTGCCGCTGAAATTGGACCATGCCGCCCGCGCCAGGCCGCGCGGATCAACGCCCCAATGATCGTAGAAGCGCCGGTCCTCGATAGCCAGAAAGGCATGGACGACATGCGGCGGCAATTTGGCAACCTCGACCGGCGCATCGACCACCGCGCCGTTGCGCGCAATCGGCTGGCCATCGGCGGACAGCAGGGTGATCTGCGGCGGCGCGATCGGTTCCAGCGACTTGGAAAGCGGTGCAGTTATCGCCAGCCAGGCGATGAGCAGAAGGAACAGCACGAACATTCCGGCAAGGATGCGCCGCGCCCACCACCAGCGGGTCCGGACGGGCTTGCGAATTTGTGCCGACTCATCGTCGGGAAATACCGGATATTCGGGAACATAGGGCTCAAAACCCGCAAAACGGGTGGGCCGCTTGTAGCGCCACAGGCGCGACCACAGGCCCGACGCCGGGGGATTTGGATCAACCCATTCGTTCATTGCGGGGCTGTATTAACCCAACAATACGGCAAATGCCAGACGATTTGCCGCCTGTCGGGCGAATGATCGGTCTTAGCCCATCACGCTTTCGGGAAGATCCTCGCCAAACACGCGCTGATAATATTCGGCGACCAGCATCCGCTCCGCCTCGTCGCACTTGTTGAGGAACGAAAGGCGGAAGGCGAAACCGACATTGTGGAATATCGCGGCATTCTGTGCCCAGCTGATCACCGTGCGCGGGCTCATCACCGTGGAGATATCGCCATTGATAAAGCCCTGGCGCGACAGATCGGCCACCTTGATCATGTTATCGACCACCGCCGGATCGGTCTCGCCGACCTTGGACAGCACAACCTTCGCCTCGGTCGCTGCGGGCAGATAGTTGAGCGTGACGACGATGTTCCAGCGGTCCATCTGGCCCTGGTTGATCTGCTGCGTGCCATGATACAACCCGCTGGTATCGCCCAGGCCCACCGTATTGGCGGTTGCGAACAGGCGGAAATGCGGGTTCGGCCGAATCACCCGGTTCTGGTCGAGCAGGGTCAGCTTGCCTTCGGTTTCCAGCACGCGCTGGATCACGAACATCACATCCGGACGTCCGGCGTCATATTCGTCGAACACCAGCGCGGTCGGGGTCTGCAGCGCCCAGGGCAGCAGGCCTTCGCGGAACTCGGTCACCTGCATGCCATCGCGCAGCACGATGGCATCGCGGCCGACCAGATCGATACGGCTGATATGGGCGTCAAGGTTGATGCGGATGCACGGCCAGTTCAGCCGTGCGGCCACCTGTTCGATATGCGTCGACTTGCCGGTGCCGTGATAGCCCTGCACCATCACGCGGCGGTTATGGGCAAAGCCGGCGACAATCGCCAGCGTGGTTTCCGGATCGAACACATAGCTGGGATCGAGATCGGGCACGCGCTCATCCGCCTCGCTGAATGCGGGCACTTCCATGTCGGTATCGATGCCGAAAAGCTCGCGTGCCTTGACCATCTTGTCAGGGGCATCGAGCAGGGTTCCGGTGCGACTGTCGGGCGCGCTATTGGGTATGTCGTTCATCTCTTTTCCAGCGTGATTTGGGACCTGCCCTCCCCGTTTCCGGCACATTCAGGCCGATTCGGTTCGATCAGGTTGCAAAAGCGGATGCTTTTTTAAGGTGCGTATAGGCGGCGATCACATCCTGCAAGGCTTTCTCATGACTTCTGTCACCGCCATTGCGATCGGGATGATAGGCGCGCACCAGCCGCGAATAGGCGGCACGAATGGACCGCCGGGTCGCGTCCACACCAAGCCCTAGCGTCTTCAGCGCTGCCCGGTCGTGCTCGGTCAGGCGCGGATCGGCCATACGCGCAGCCGTGCGCTCTGCCAGATTTTCCTTGAACCGCGCGCCAATGGCATCAATCGGATCGTCAAAATCAGCCCAGCGCGGGATCGAGCCGCCGCCCTGGGCAAAGGCGCGGGTTTCCCGGTCCCATCCCGATGCGGGTCGCTGCGCCTCGTAAATCTCGTCAGCGCTCATCCCCGCGAAGAAATTATACTTCTCGTTAAAGGCGCGGATATGATCGAGGCAGAACCAGCGATATTCGCCCGGCCCGTCAAAGCGCGACTGCCCCGAACGCAGCGTATCGGGCGGCGCGCGAAACTCGCCGCGCTCCGGGCAGCCGTCCCATTGGCACGGGCGGTCGCTGTGATCGACCCGGCCATGAAATCGCGTCCGCCGCTTCGTCCCTTTCCCGTCCTGCTCGCTCAATGTCCGTTCTGGCCCGCATTCTGTCGCATAATCATCCGGCGCACCCTATATAGGGCCGCATGAACAGTTCAACCACCGGCCCCATTGCCAGCGAAATCGAGGCGCGGCTCAGCACCGCCTTTGCCCCCCAAAGCCTGAACGTCATCAATGACAGCGCCCGCCACCATGGCCATAGCGGCGATGACGGAAGCGGCGAATCGCATTTTACGGTGGAGATCGTGTCGGCAGCCTTTGCCGGGGTGTCACGGCTCGCACGCCAGCGCATGGTCAACCGGGCGCTGGGCGACCTGCCGGGGGAGCGCGTTCATGCACTCGCCATTCGCGCCCGAGCGCCGGGGGAATAGCTGCTGACCTGACGGCCCGGCGAACTCAGCCGAACAGACGGTTGGCGATCAGCTGTTCGCCCATCCGCATGGCGGTACGCACCGGATTGTGCGGCAGCGGCGTTGCCACCCCGTCGCACCGGTTGGGCAGGATCAGCGGCGGATCGTCGCGATAGGTTGCCGTTACCGTATCGGGATGGTCGCCCAGATAGGCGCATAGCGTATCGAACCGGCTCGCCACGATGGTGTTGATGCGCCTGCGGCTGCGGCACAACAGCTCGAAACTGTGCGATACCAGCGAAAAGCTCTGATGCCCGCGGGTATTGGCATGGGCGATGGCGGCGCTCATTTCCCAGGCGGAAATAGCAGTGATCTGGGCATGGCGCTGGCCCGCTCCCCATGCCGAAATCGCGCCGATCGGCACTTCGACCACGCCTTCATGCTCCACCGGCTGCAGGCACTGGTCGTCCAGCGAAATGGCGCAGTTCGAAAAGCGGATGCCCGGCGAAAAGCTGGTGTCATAGCCAAAGCCAAGCGACGCCAGCGCCCGCAGGGTCGCATCATCGGCGCCATAATTGCCGGCGCGGAATGCGACGGGCATGTCAGCACCCGCCCGGCAAAGCTGTTCGGTCGCAAATTCAAGGATCCGCCGCTGATCGGCTTCATCGAAACTGCACATGTTCCGCCCGGTCTTGCCGCCAACCGGCGACAGCGCCGGATCGGCAAGGGCCAGCCATTCGGTATGCGCATGCAACTGCACGTCAAAGCCCAGTTCGAGCACCGGGTGCACCATGCGCTTGACGATATCATTGCCCAGGATCAGCGCGGGCATGGGATCGATAAAGAACACCGCCTTCAAACCATGCGCGGCAAGCTGCCGCATCTGGTGGACGATGCCGACATCACCATTTTCGGTGCGCCCGATTATTGCCTGGTCGAAATTTTCCTCAACCCCGGCCACCCCATGGTGCCGGAAATGGCTCGCCGACAATTCGGTATCTATGGTCAGGTAAACCCTGGTCATGCCAAGGCTATAGGCAGGGGGGCTTAAATTTCGGTTTAGTCAAGATTTCCATCGTCGGAAATACTTAGGAACTCGATAGGAATTCGCTGGTCAGGTCGCGCGCCAGTCGATCCATTTGCCGTGCGGATGCGCTTCGCCCAGCAGCGCGGGTTCGCCGTCGCCGGGCCAGTATCGCACCACCAGCTCATGACGATAGGTTTCGCGATTGGCCTCCAGCGCCACCCATGCAACAGGCCGCTCCGCCTTAGCCGCCCTTCCCGCCGCTTCCATCAGCGTGGTGATCCTCTCCTGCCGCGCCTCGCCCAGATACTGCCAGACAATGGAATGCATCAGCACCCGGACGGTGCCCGGCTGTTGTGGCCCCTGCAGCATCTCCGCCACCCACTGGTCGGCATCGGCTTGTATCAAACTGACCGGCCTCGCCGCCATCATCGCAATCCCGGCATCAAGCCGTGCAAACCGCTCGACATGCTCCGGCCAGATATAGGCGCGCAGGCGCAGCGCCTGCGCCGGATCGGCAAGATCCACCGGCGCAATATCGCACCCCCGGACCGATTCGATTGCAAAATTCGCTTCCGGAGGCGGCGGACCCCGCCATTCGGGCGCAAAGGAAACCACGCTGTCCGTCGGGCCATAGGTCCTTCCCGCCAGATCATAGCGATAACGGTCCAGCATCAGGTTGAGACCCGCGCTCGAACCGATCTCATTGAGTTCGAACCGGTGCGGCAAACCCTGCGACACCAGCCAGGCCAGCCCGGCAATATAGCTCGCCGAGCGCCCGGTCTCATTGGTCTGGGGCGGCCCGTCAAGCCATGGCATCAGCCGCGCCTCATGCCGGGCAATCACGGCAGCGACAGCATGGGCGGCATCATCGCCCACCATTGTGCCGTCATAGACCGCCGCCAGTTCGGGCGCGGCACCGGTCAGGTAAAGCGCATGAAACCCTCCGGCACAGCGCAGCGGAAGCGCATCGGGCAGCGGATCGCCCGCCCAGCCGAGTACCGCCCGGCCATATCCGCTATCAGGATCGATGGCGGCGATGATGGCTTCGACAATATTGGCGGTGACTGGCGCGCCATTGGCCCGGCAATAGGCCACCTGGTTGGCGAAGGATTTCCTGACGGCTTGTTCGTTGCTCATATTGCCCTTTCCGCGCCGGTTCTCTACAGGGCGCAGGCCATGTCCGACAAGCTGATCTTCGCTGTTCCCAAAGGACGCATCCTTGACGATGCGCTGCCGATGCTGCGTGCAGCCGGAATCGAGCCGGACAGTGATTTCTTCGACAAATCGAGCCGCGCGCTCCGCTTTGCGACCAGCCGGACCGATATGGACATGATCCGCGTTCGCGCCTTTGACGTGGCGACCTTCGTTGCCCATGGCGCAGCGCATATCGGCATTGTCGGATCGGATGTGATCGAGGAATTCGGCTATTCGGACCTTTATGCGCCGGTTGACCTGCAATTCGGGCGCTGCCGCCTGTCGGTCGCCGAGCCTGCCGACGGCCTGTGCGAAGCCGATGGCCCTGCCCGCGCCTCGCATGTCCGGGTCGCGACCAAATACCCCAACCTCACCCGGCGGCATTTTGCCCGCCAGGGCGTTCAGGCCGAATGCGTCAAGCTGAACGGTGCGATGGAACTGGCGCCATCGCTCGGCCTGTCGCGCCGGATAGTCGATCTTGTCGAATCCGGCCGCACGCTGAAGGAAAACGGCCTTGTCGAGACCCAGACGATCATGGAGATTTCCGCGCGGCTGATCGTCAATCGCGCCGCGCTGAAGCTCAACCATGCCCGGCTCGGCCCGCTGGTCGCCGCGTTTCGCGACCTCGTCAACGGCACAGAGCGCGCCGCATGACCTGGCGGCTCGACAGCCGCGCACCCGGCTTTGCAGAGGAATTCACCCGGCTGGTCGATGACCGGCGAGAGGCGGATGCCGATGTCAGCCGCGACGTCGCGACTATCATCGCCGACGTCCGCGCACGCGGCGATCTGGCGCTGGCAGAGCTCAGCAAACGCTTCGACCGCGTCGATCTCGATCAGGCCGGCTGGACCATTTCCGCCGAGGCATGCGCCAGTGCCCATGCCGGGCTGGACGAAGAGGCCCGCAAGGCGCTGCACCTCGCCGCCGAGCGGATCCGCGCCTATCATGCCGCGCAGCTTCCTGCCGATCGCGACGAGCGCGACGATGCCGGAGTCCGGCTGGGCGCAAAATGGCATGCCGTGGATGCGGCCGGGCTTTATGTGCCGGGCGGACGGGCTGCCTATCCCTCATCACTGCTGATGAACGCCATACCGGCAAGGGTGGCGGGTGTCGGGCGGCTGGTGGTGGTAACGCCGACGCCCGATGGCAACGTCAATCCGCTGGTGCTGGCCGCCGCGCACATTGCCGGAGTCGATGAAGTCTGGCGGGTCGGCGGCGCACAGGCCATTGCCGCGCTGGCCCATGGCACGGACCGGATCGCACCCGTCGATGTCATCACCGGGCCGGGCAATGCCTGGGTCGCGGAGGCCAAGCGCCAGCTGTTCGGCACGGTCGGTATAGACATGGTCGCGGGACCATCGGAGATCGTCATCGTCGCGGATGCGAAAAACGATCCGGAATGGATTGCCGCCGATCTGCTGAGCCAGTCCGAGCATGACCCGACCAGCCAGTCGATCCTGTTCACCGATGATGCGGATTTTGCCGAAGCAGTGGCGCAGGCCGTGGAAGGCCAGCTGCGCCAGCTGGCCACCGAACAGGTCGCCCGCGCAGCATGGCAGGCAAATGGCGCGATCATCCTGGTCGAGACGCTCGAACAGGCGATGCCCCTGGTAAACCGGCTGGCGGCGGAGCATCTGGAACTGGCCGTCGACAATCCCGACGCGCTGTTCTCCATGGTACGCCATGCCGGTTCGGTGTTTCTGGGCCGCATGACGCCGGAGGCCATTGGCGATTATGTCGCAGGTCCCAACCATGTCCTGCCCACCGGACGGCGCGCCCGTTTCTCATCGGGGCTGTCGGTGCTCGATTTCATGAAGCGGACCAGCTTCATCGCGCTCGATGCGGCGGCGCTCGACAGGATCGGTCCGGCAGCGGTAACGCTCGCCGGGCTGGAGGGCCTGCCCGCCCATGCCCGCTCGGTTTCGATCCGGCTCGATCAACAATAAAGGATAAGGAGACTGACATGCCCCTCTCGCTCCATGATGCCCTGATCCCCTCCTGGCTCCAGATACTGGGCGCGCTCGACCGGCTGATCGACAAGGCCGATGCGTTCTGCACCGAAAGCAATCTTGCGCCCGAAACGATTATCGATGCCAGGCTGGCCGATGACATGCTGCCGTTCGCCTATCAGGTGAAATCCGCAGCCGTGCACTCGCTGGGCGCAATTGAGGGCGTGCGCAGCGGCACATTCGCGCCCGACTTTACCGAACCGCCCGCCAGCTTTGCGGCGATGAAGGTTCGCATTGCAGAAACGGTCAAGGCGCTGGAAGCTATTGATCCTGCCGAAATGGAAGGCTTTATCGGCAAGCCGGTCGTCTTTGCGATTGGCGAGCGGCGCATGCCGTTTACCAGCGATGTGTTCCTGCTCTCCTTCTCCCAGCCCAATTTCTATTTTCACGCAACTGCAGCCTATGCGATCTTGCGGCACAAGGGCATTGCCATCGGCAAGCGCGACTATATGGGCCAGATGCGGATCGCGCAGAGCTGATGTCCGACCGGTCCCAATCTCGCTCCGCTGCCCGGCTGGCCGCCGTCCAGGCGCTTTACCAGCAGCATATGGAGAGCACGCCGCTGGCGCGCCTGCTGCGCGAATTTCACCAGCATCGCCTCGGCGCGGAAATCGAAGATGCGCAATATGCCGAGGCCGATATCGATTTTTTCGACGATGTCGTCGCCGGGGTCGATGCCCGGCGCGACGAAATCGATGCCCTGATCACTGCAAAGCTGGCCAGCGGATGGACCATCGGACGGCTCGACAAGACCATGCTGCAAATCCTGCGGGCGGGCAGCTATGAGCTGCTGGCGCGCATGGATGTGCCGCTGGGCAGCGTCATCAATGAATATCTCGACGTTGCGCACGCCTTTTTCGATGCAAAGGACGCGCGGTTCGTGAACGGCCTGCTCGATGCGATTGCAAAGGATGTCAGGGGCTGACGCCGGATGACATCGGAGCCCGAACTGATCCGGCTCATCCGGGGCATTGCCCGCCATCCGGCGGCACGCGGGCTGGCCGACGATGCAGCGGTTTGGGAAATCGGCGGCGAACGGCTGGTCCTCACCCATGACAGCATGGTGGAAAGCGTGCATTTCCTGCCCGGCGATCCGGCAGAGGATGTCGCCTGGAAGCTGGTCGCCACCAACATGTCCGATCTTGCCGCAAAGGGTGCGCGTCCGCTCGCCTGCCTGATGGCCTATGGCATGGGAGGCGATGCAGAATGGGATCGCGCCTTTGTTGCGGGACTGGGCGATGCACTGGATCATTATGGCGCGGCGCTGCTCGGCGGGGACAGCTTTGCCCAGCCTGATGGCAATGCCCGCTGCCTTGGCCTTACCGCCATCGGCAAGTCGAGCGTCCCGGTCCCGCCGTCGCGCAGCGGCGCGCAGCCCGGTGACATTCTCTATGTCACAGGCGCCATCGGCAATGGCTGGGCCGGACTGCAATTGCTGCGGCAGGACAGGACAGAGCCCGCCAGCCTGATCGCCGCCTATCGCCGCCCCCGGGCGCTGATCGCGGAGGGCGTCGCGCTTGCCCAGATCGCCCATGCGATGATGGATGTTTCCGATGGCCTGCTGCTCGATGCGGCACGCATGGCCGCAGCATCGGGGCTTGGCCTGGAGATCGCGCTGGACCGCATTCCGCTGTCGCCCGATTTTTGCGCGGTCTTTGGCACATCGCGTCAGGCGCGGCTGGATGCCGCGACCGGTGGCGATGACTATCAGCTGCTGTTCGCGGCGCATCCCGACGCCTTGCTGCCCGTCGATGCGCACCCGGTCGGCCGGTTCGCAGCGGGCAATGGCCTCTCTCTCACCGACCATGGCGAAGCGGTACCGCTTCCCGAAAATACCGGCTGGCTGCATCACCCTGCGGCTTCCGGCGCGGGTTGATTAATAGGCTTGCCTAAGCCTGCAATGCACTCCTATAGGCCACAGCCACTACACCCCGCTTCGGCGGGGCGTTTGTCTATGTAATAAAGGGGAAGGGGAGCAACCCATGAGCGTTGTCACCATTTCCATAGCGTGTGGCCTGGTGGCCATCCTCTATGGGTTCATTACCAGCCGGCAGGTGCTTGGCGCCGCAGCCGGCAACGAAAAAATGCAGGAAATCGCCGGTGCCGTTCAGGAAGGCGCCAAGGCCTATCTCGGCCGCCAGTACCGCACCATCGCCATTGTCGGCGTGGTCGTCGCCGTTCTGGTCGCATATTTCCTCGGCAGCATCTCTGCCGTCGGCTTTATCATCGGCGCCGTCCTGTCGGGCGTTGCAGGCTATATCGGCATGAACATTTCGGTGCGCGCCAATGTCCGCACCGCTCAGGCCGCCAGCACCAGCCTGCAGAGCGGCCTGACCGTCGCGTTTCGCGCCGGTGCCGTCACCGGCATGCTGGTCGCGGGCCTTGCCCTGCTCGCCATCGCAATCTTCTTCTATGTCCTGACCGACACCATGGCGCTCGCCGCCAATGACCGGCAGGTCATCGATGCGCTGGTCGCCCTGGCCTTTGGCGCGTCGCTCATCTCCATCTTCGCACGTCTGGGCGGCGGCATCTTTACCAAGGCTGCCGACGTCGGTGCCGACCTTGTCGGCAAGGTCGAGGCCGGCATTCCCGAGGATGACCCGCGCAACCCCGCGACCATCGCGGACAATGTCGGCGACAATGTCGGCGACTGCGCGGGCATGGCCGCCGACCTGTTCGAAACCTATGTGGTGACGGTTGGCGCGACCATGGTTCTGCTGGCACTGCTGGTTGGCAAGCTGGTCGATGCCGAAACGCTGAACGGCCTGATGGCGTTGCCGCTGATCGTTGGCGGTGCGTGCATCCTGACCTCGATCATCGGCACCTATATGGTCCGCTTGGGTTCGGGCACCAACATCATGGGCGCTCTCTACAAGGGCTTCATCACCACTGCGGTGCTGTCGATCCCGGCACTCTATTATGTCACCTGGCGCACGCTGGGCGACATGGATGCGGTTCTGGGCGCGGCTGCCGATGGCAGCGGCGGCTTTACCGGCATGCAGCTGTTCTGGTCGATGATGGTTGGCCTGGCGGTAACCGGCCTGATCATCTGGATCACCGAATATTATACCGGCACCAATTATCGCCCGGTCCGTTCGATCGCAAAATCGTCCGAAACCGGCCATGGCACCAATGTGATCCAGGGTCTTGCGATCAGCCTTGAGGCGACCGCACTGCCGACCATCGTGATCGTCATCGGCATCATCGTCACCTATCAGCTCGCTGGGCTGATCGGCATCGCCTTCGCGGCGACGTCGATGCTGGCACTGGCGGGCATGGTCGTGGCGCTCGACGCCTATGGCCCGGTCACCGACAATGCCGGCGGCATTGCCGAAATGGCCGGTCTGGACGAATCGGTTCGTGAAAAGACCGACGCGCTGGACGCAGTGGGCAACACCACCAAGGCTGTTACCAAGGGCTATGCCATCGGTTCCGCCGGTCTTGCCGCGCTGGTGCTGTTCGCAGCCTATACCACCGACCTTCGCGAGTTCTTCCCGGAACTGTCGGTCGATTTCAGCCTTGAAAATCCCTATGTCATCGTCGGACTGCTGCTGGGCGCACTGCTGCCCTATCTGTTCGGCGCGATGGGCATGACTGCCGTTGGCCGTGCCGCAGGCGATGTGGTGAAGGACGTGCGCGAGCAGTTCGCCAGCAATCCGGGCATCATGGACGGCACCAGCCGCCCCGACTATGCCCGCACCGTTGACCTGGTCACCAAGGCAGCAATCAAGGAGATGATCATCCCCTCGCTGCTGCCTGTGCTGACACCGATCATCGTCTATTTCGTGATCGCCGCGGTGGCTGGCCAGGCCAATGGCTTTGCCGCGCTTGGCGCCCTGCTGCTCGGCGTGATCGTCGGCGGCCTGTTCGTCGCCCTGTCCATGACGGCAGGCGGCGGCGCATGGGACAACGCCAAGAAATATATCGAGGACGGCAATCATGGCGGCAAGGGCAGCGAAGCCCACAAGGCCGCCGTCACCGGTGACACGGTCGGCGATCCTTACAAGGATACCGCCGGTCCCGCCGTCAACCCGATGATCAAGATCACCAATATCGTGGCTCTTCTGCTGCTTGCAGCGCTTGCGCACGCCGCAATGTAAGAGCATTTTCGATATCGGAAACATCGACCCCGCCGGAGCGATCCGGCGGGGTTTTTCTTTGGTGCCATTGTAAACAGGTCAATAGCGGGCGCTTAACCAAATCTTGGCGGCTTGTGCCTAGTCTGGCGCGGTTGAACCTGGGCCAGTACGGCCCGCCACGAGGTGCGCCACGCAAATGGATCATGCCTGGACAATGCGGCACGCGACGGTTTCGCCGGACCATGGCGAACCCTCCCTCGTTGCGCCCGGCCTCAAGATTATCGGCCTGGCGGACATCGACACGCAGCTGCAAGCCCAATGGGCAGAGCTGGCCGCATCCGCCGCCGAACCCAATTATTTCAACCGCCCCGAATATCTGCTTCCGGCATTGCGGCATTGCGATCCCGAAGGCCGCGCAGCGCTTGCGCTCCTGTACGATCACGAGCGGCTGACCGGCCTGATGCCGGTGGCGCGGCACGGCCATTATGGCCGCTGGCCGATATCCTATTTCGGCAACTGGCTGCACCATAATGCCTTTCTGGGCACGCCATTGCTGTTGCCGGGACATGAGGAACGCTTCTGGGAAGCGCTGCTCGATCATTGCGACCGGAACCGGACGACCGGCAGTTTTCTGCACCTTGAAAAGCTGGCGCTGGACGGCATGGCCTGTGCATCGCTGCAGGCGGTTTGCGTGCAGCAGCGGCGCGCCTGCGACATTGTTCAGGCTGAACAGCGCGCTTTGCGCCACTCGCCGCTCGACGGGCCGGACTATTATGCCGCCACAGTGCGCAAGAAAAAGCGCAAGGAGCTGAACCGGCTGCGCAACCGGCTTGCCGAAGAGGGCGCGCTGAGCCTTGCCGAGGGCATTGAACCCGACGGACTGGACGGCTGGATCGACGAGTTTCTGGCACTGGAGGCCGATGGATGGAAAGGCCGGAACGGTTCCTCGCTGGCCAGCCATGACGATACCCGCGCCCTGTTTCGCGAAGCGCTGCATGCAGCCCATGGCTCGGCGAGCCTCCATCTCGCCGCTCTCCGCCTCGACGGCATGGCCATCGCCATGCTGGTGACATTCCTGTCGGCACCGGGCGGCTTTTCGTTCAAGACCGCATTTGACGAAAACTATGCCCGCTTCTCCCCCGGCGTTTTGCTGCAGATCGACATGATGGGGCTGGCCGGAGAGCATCGCCTCGACTGGATCGACAGCTGCGCGGCAGAGGGCCACCCCATGATCGACAGCCTGTGGGGCGAACGCCGCACGGTCGGGCGCATATCGGTTGCCTTGCGATCCGGCACGCGGCCACTGGCCTTTCGCGCACTGCGCACGGGCGAACAGGCGATGGCGCGCATCAGGGCAGCCAGCCGTGGCAAATCCCGATCAACCGGAGCACCAAGCGAATGACCAGCATCCATCCCGCCAGCAGCTTTGCCGCGACACAGCCGGTCGGACCGGTTTTCAGCGATTCCGCCCGCGCCATGTTCGCGCTCGGCTATCCCGAAGCGCCGCACAAGCTGGTCCATGGCCTGCACGATCATCCGCTGCTGGAGCGCGAGGCGCTGGCGCGGCTCGCAGAGAGCATGCCCGCAAGCTCCATCGAATATAATCTGGGCGACCTGCCCATCGGCATCGATCCCGATGACGTTCCGGCAAATGGCATGGGCATTGGCGATACCATCCGCCAGATCGACAGCGCGAACAGCTGGGCAGTAATCAAGAATATCGAGCAGGATCCCGAATATCGCGCGCTGCTGCTCAATCTGCTGGAGGAACTTCGCCCGGTATTCGAGGCGACGACCGGCGCGATGCTCCGCCCCCAGGGCTTTATCTTCATCTCTTCGCAGGGTTCCATGACCCCCTATCATTTCGATCCGGAGCACAACATCCTGCTGCAGATCAAGGGCAGCAAGGCGATGACGGTCTTTCCGGCGGGCGACCGCCGCTTTGCCCCGGCCACCGCGCATGAGAGCTATCATTCAGGCGGGCCGCGCAACCTGATCTGGAACGAGAGCTTTATGCCGCATGGCGAGACCTTCACGCTCGATCCGGGCGAAGCCATTTTCGTTCCCGTCATGGCCCCGCATTATGTGCGCAATGGCGATGCCCCCTCGATTTCGCTGTCGATCACCTGGCGTTCGGACTGGAGTTTCGCCGAATCGGATGCCCATGCCCTGAACGGCCTGCTGCGCAAATATGGTCTGAATCCGCAGGCACCGGGTCGCTTCCCGGCCAGAAACCGCTTCAAGTCGCTGCTCTGGCGCGCCTTGCGAAAGGCCCGGATCGCGGGCTGATCGCGCTTATTGATCGCCGCCGTCGGCGGCCCGGGGCGGCGTTGTCCTGGGCGGAGCCGGAGCCTGCCGGTCCGGCGGAGGCTGGGCCGGACGTGCCGGTGCCGGACGCTGCTCCCCGCCCCTGCCAATCGCCCGGTCAATGAAATTGTCGTCAAGGCGCGGCTCGTCGGCTCCGTCCGGAGACCCGCCATCAATGGCGTCGGACGGCGGTGCGCCCTCCCCGACATTGACCGGATTGCCATCCTCATCGACAAAATAGAAATCATCAGGAGAGCCGAAATAGGCCTCTTCATCGGGTTCGAGCTGCCAGTCGGGCAGGACCAGCTTGGTATCGAACTGCTCCACCTTGCGCCGGGCGACCGCCACCCGCATGAAATCGGAAAAGGCCTTGGCCGGAGCGCGCCCACCCTGCAATCCGCCAACCGGCTTGGCATCGTCGCGCCCCATCCAGACCCCGGTGGTCAGCCCGCTTGAAAAGCCGAGGAACCAGCCATCCTTGTTGCTGTTGGTGGTCCCGGTCTTGCCTGCGACGGGACGACCAATCTGCGCGGCACGCCCTGTGCCGGTATTGACGGCCGTCTGCAGCAGGTCGGTGATCCCGGCGGTCACATAGGGCGGCACCAGCACCTGGCTGGTATCGGCACGGTGCTGATAGAGCACATCGCCATCGATTGTCGTGACCTTGTTGATGCCATAGGGTGCAATGGCAACACCATGCGCGCTGACCGACGCGAAGGCGCGGGTCATGTCCAGAACGCGCACCTCGGACGATCCCAGCACCATGGAGGGCAGCGTGTTAATGGGCGTGGTGATACCGAAGCGACGGGCCATGTTGGCAATGCTGCTATAGCCGATTTCATTGCCGATCTGCGCCGCCACGGTATTCTTGGAATAGGCAAAGGCGTTGCGCACCGTCATGTCGCCCGAATAGCTGCCGCCGCTGTTGCGCGGAGTCCATCCGTTGATCGTCACCGGTTCGTCGGTCACGATATCCTCGGGCGTATAGCCCGCCTCCAGCGCAGCCATATAGACGAACAGCTTCCAGGAAGAGCCCGGCTGGCGCACCGCATTGGTCGCGCGGTTGTAATTGGACGTTACATAATCGGTGCCGCCAACCATCGCCCGCACCGCGCCGTCGCGATCGATCGACACCAGCGCGCCCTGCGCGCCCGACGGCACATTGGCCTGGATCGCATCAGTCGCGGAGCTTTGCATCGACAGGTCCAGCGTCGTCCAGACGACAATCGGCTCGCTCGATTCATCGATCAGCGTATCGAGCTGGGGCAAGGCCCAGTCGGTGAAATAGCGCACGCTGTTCTGGCCCTTTTCGGGGGCCAGCCGCACCGATGAAGGATCGGCACTGGCCGCCTGCTCGGCGCTGATCATATCCTCGCGCTGCATCAGGCGCAGCACGACCGAGGCACGGTCGATAGCCGCCTGCGCATCGGCGGTCGGCGAATAGCGCGACGGCGCCTTGACCAGCCCGGCGATGATCGAGGCTTCCTCCAGGCTCAGTTCGGTTGCGGGATGGTTGAAGAATTTGCGGCTGGCCGAATCCACGCCATAGGCGCCGCCGCCGAAATAGACCTTGTTGAGATACAGTTCGAGGATCTGTTCCTTGGTGAATTTCTGCTCCAGCGCGAGCGCCAGCACCGCCTCCCGCATCTTGCGGGTGAATGAGCGGTTGTTGGTGAGGAAGATGTTGCGGGCAAGCTGCTGGGTTATTGTCGACGTCGCGCGGAGCCTTCCCCCGCCCGTCGCGCTGACCCAAACCGCGCGCACAAGGCCGATGGGATCGACGCCGGGATGATATTCGAACCGCCGGTCCTCCACCGCGACCATGGCGTTGCGCATCACCTCAGGAATATCGTCATAGGCCAGCCATTTGCCGAAGCTGGGGCCAAGCTGCATGATCTCCGTACCATCGACAGCGCGCACCAGAACCATCTGCCCATTGGGGGAGGACTTCATGTCCTTGTAGCTGGGCAGCGACGACATCACCGTCGCGACCGCGACAACCAGCGCGATCACCGCCACCAGGCCCAGTGCCAGCCCCGCCTTGAACAAGCGCCAGAACCAGAGGCGAAACGCCGATTGACCGGCCTTCGTCCGGCCCTTCTTCTTACGCGCCATGCAATCCTGCCCCATTCATAAAGCGGGCCTTCATAGCCCGGTGCCGCATTTACACATGCTGAATGTTCCCCAGGACGCAGATTCTAGAGGATGCGCAGAAAAAGGGAATCCACTTTGTCGCGGCCCGTTTCGGGACCTGCAATCGCGCTATTCCTCGCCTGATTCCTCGAAATCGAGCGACAGGCTGTTCATGCAATAGCGCAGGCCTTCGGGGCCGGGGCCATCGGGAAACACATGGCCCAGATGCCCTTCGCAGCGGGCACAGCGAACCTCCGTGCGGATCATGCCATGGCTGGTGTCGCGCAGTTCCTCGACCGCTTCCGCGTTCACCGGGGCGGTGAAACTGGGCCAGCCCGATCCGCTGTCATATTTGGTGCCGGAAAGGAACAGCGGCTCGCCGCATCCCGCGCAGCGATACATGCCCGCCGCCTTGTTCGCATTATACTTGCCCGCAAAGGCCCGCTCGGTGCCGCCTTCGCGCAGCACATGATATTGTTCGGGGGTCAGGCGCTCGCGCCATTCGGCTTCGCTCAGCTGTTTCTTGTCCATGCTGCAAATCTGGCCCCTGGCCGCGCCCGGATCAAGCCCTGCGTGATGCCGCGCGCGCGATTTCCAGCAATTCCTGCCGCAACAGCAGGTCCGGACCGGGGCTTGCCTTCATCATGCCCTGCTGCAGCGCAAGCAGCCGTTCGGACAGGCGGCTGAGCGCGGCAGGCGACCAGCGCGGCAGTTGCTCGCGAAAGGCCCGCTTGTCGCCATAAGCGCGGCGCGCGCGAAATTCGCGCTCGACAAACTCGCCGGCATCGCCGCCGCCGCGAAACCGCGCCGCCAGCCCCACCAGCTGCATGACATGGCGCTGCATGACGATCACCAACCCGACTTCGGAAACGCCCTGTTCGTCCATGCGGCGCAATTCATCCTCCAGATCGGCGATCCGCCCCGACAGCGCGGCATGGATGATCGGCTGCATCGCATCATCCTCATTTGCCGCACCTAGCGCCAGCAGCATTTCAGGCTCGACCGTTTTCGGGCTGTCGGGCGCAGCGTCGAGATAAAGCACCAGTTTCTCGATTTCGGTCTCGGCCAGCTTGCGGTTCGACCCGACATATTTGCCGATACGCTGGGCCAGCTCCTCGGCCATCACCAGGCCGCGCGCAGCGGCCATGTCGGCGACGATACGTGTCATGTCGCGTTCGCTGGGCATCGTGCTGATGCAGCACAGCGCATTGGGCGCTGCGATCACCGCCTTGCCGACATGCGATTTCTCGCTGATCGCGCTGGCGACGATGATCACCGGATTGGCGGTGCTTTCTGCCTCCAGCAGGTTGCGCACCGCGGCCAGGCTCTCCTCGCCACTGGTCGTCACCATGATGTAGCGATTGCCGCCGAACAGCGACAGCGATGCCGCCTCATCGGCGAGCCGCGCCGGATCGTCCTTCAGCTGCGATCCCGACAGATCGACCTTTTCGGCATCGGCCCCATAGCTGGCGGCCAGTTCACGGGCCAGCGCAGCATTGCCCGCATCGTCCGGGCCAAGAAACAGGGTAAGGCGAATGTCGGAGCGTGGGCGCTCGATCAGCTTGCGAATAGCGGCTTCGTCCGCCTTCACGGCGCGCTTGCCTGCTGCCGTGCAAAGAGGGAGAGGCGCGCGACAATCTGGTCAGCGACCACCTGCGCCAGATTTTCCAGCGCCCTGTCCTCGGCGGCGATGGTCGCATATTCGCTCGACACCACATCGATACCGGCATCCGAACCGGCGGTCGCATCGAGCACCACCGCACCGCTGGCGATATCTACAAGCTGATAGCGCGCGCGCAGCGTCCGCCGCTCGCGGGTAATCTGGTCGTTGGAAATGACGCCAAAACCGTCAATCTCGTCATCCAGCCTGACATCCAGCCGATAGCGGACATCGCCGCCGCCAATCATTTCCAGCCGGTCGTCCAGCGCATTACGCATCAGCCAGCCGGCACGGCCCTCGATCGCGGAAATCTCGATCTGGCCGAGCTGCTGTGAAACCGCGCCGGTGGTTCCCCCGCCATAGAGCGGCTGCAGGGCGCAGCCGGGCAGCGCCAGCGCGATCAGCAGCAAGGGGAAGAATTTGCGCATCATATCACCAGATTGACCAGCCGGTCCGGCACGACAATGACCTTGCGGACCGCCGCCCCGTCCAGGCTACGCTGCACCTTGTCGGACGCGAGCGCAAGCCTCTCCACCTCATCATTGGGCAGACCCTTGGCAACGGTGATGGTGTCGCGCAGCTTGCCCTTGATCTGCACCGCAATCGTTACCTCGTCCTCGACCAGCATCGCCGGGTCGGCCTCCGGCCATGCGGCGTCGGCAATCAGGCCATGCCCGCCGAGCAGCGACCAGCCTTCCTCGGCAAGGTGTGGCACCATCGGCGCGACCAGACGCAACAGGGTGCGGATGGCGACATTGCGCGATGCGCTGGGCGCAGCCTTTTCGATGGCGTTGGCCAGCTCATAGATGCGCGCCACCGCCTTGTTGAACGACAGTGCCTCGATATCGCCGCCCACTGCCGCGATGATCTGGTGCACCTTGCGATCCAGCGCCGCATCTTCGCCCTCTGCGCTTTCGACCTTGTTGAACAGCCGCCACAGGCGCTGGACAAACCGCCAGCTGCCTTCGATGCCCGACTCGGTCCAAGGCAGGTCGCGCTCGGGAGGACTGTCCGACAGCATGAACCAGCGCACCGCGTCCGCACCATATTGGTCGACAATCGCATCGGGATCGACGACGTTCTTCTTGGATTTGGACATCTTCTCGACGCGCCCGGCCTCTGCCGGCTCGCCGGTTTCGATGATGATCCAGTCATCTCCTCGCTTTTCGACCTGTTCGGGCGCAAGCCATTTGCCCGCCGCATCCTGCCAGGTCTGGTGTGTCACCATCCCCTGGGTGAAAAGGCTGGCAAAGGGCTCCTGCACATCGATCATGCCGATATGGGCCAGCGCCCTTGTCCAGAAGCGGGCATAGAGCAGGTGCAGGATCGCATGCTCGATGCCGCCAATATATTGCCCCACCGGCAGCCATTTGGCGATTTCGGCACGGTCGAACGGCTTGTCCTCCGGCTGGCTGGCAAAGCGCAGGAAATACCAGCTGGAATCGACAAAGGTGTCGAGCGTATCGGTCTCGCGCTCCGCCTTGCCGCCGCATTGCGGGCAATTGACATGCTTCCAGGACGGATGGCGGACCAGCGGATTGCCGGGAATCTCGAACGAGACATCCTCGGGCAGCACCACCGGCAGCTGATCCTTGGGCACCGGCACGACACCGCAGGCCGGGCAATGGATGAAGGGGATGGGCGTACCCCAATAGCGCTGGCGCGAAACGCCCCAGTCGCGCAGCCGCCACACGGTCGAACCCTCGCCCCAGCCTTCGGCTTCGGCGCGCGCAATCACGGCTGCCTTGGCCGCTTCCACCTCCATGCCGTCCAGAAAACGCGAATTCACGATCCGCCCCGGCCCGGTATAGGCCTCGTCATGGATAGGCGCGTCCTCGCTGCCCGGCTCGGCAACCACACGGGTCACGGGCAGCATGTATTTTCGCGCGAAATCCAGGTCGCGCTGGTCATGCGCGGGCACGCCGAACACCGCGCCGGTACCGTAATCCATCAGCACGAAATTGGCGACAAACACCGGCAGCTTCCATGCCGGATCGAGCGGATGCGCAACCGCCAGCCCGGTATCGAAGCCGCGCTTCTCCTGGGTTTCCAGCTCGGCTGCGGTGGTGCCGGTCTTGCGACATTCCTCGATGAAAGCGTCTAGTGCATCATCATCAACCGCAAGGAGCTGAGCCAATTCATGCTCCGGCGATATCGCAACAAAACTCGCACCAAAGATTGTATCAGGCCGGGTCGAAAAAACTTCGATATATTCCGTATCAGGGTGGTTGGCTTTGCCGTCGGGCCTGATCTCCTCCAGGGTCAATGGCGGATTGTCGATCTCAAACCGAAAGGTCAGCCCCTGGCTCTTGCCGATCCAGTTTTCCTGCATGGCGCGGACCTTGTCAGGCCAGTCCTTGAGGTCGCCCAGACCTTCCAGCAGGTCATCGGCAAAATCGGTAATCTTGAGGAACCACTGGCTGAGCTTGCGCTTTTCGACCTGCGCGCCCGACCGCCAGCCCTTGCCGTCAATCACCTGCTCATTGGCCAGCACGGTCTGGTCAACCGGGTCCCAGTTGACCGCACTTTCCTTGCGATAGACCAGCCCGGCGGCGTAAAGATCGAGGAACAGCGCCTGTTCATGGCCGTAATAATCGGGCTCGCATGTAGCCAGTTCGCGGCTCCAGTCGAGCGCGAAGCCCAGCCGCTTCAGCTGTTTCTTCATCGCCGCGATATTGTCTCGCGTCCATCCGCCGGGATGCACGCCCTTTTCCATCGCCGCATTTTCCGCAGGCATGCCGAATGCATCCCAGCCCATCGGATGCAGCACATCATGGCCCTGCATCCGGCGAAAGCGCGCCAGCACATCGCCCATGGTATAGTTGCGGACATGGCCGATATGGATGCGGCCCGATGGATAGGGAAACATTTCCAGCACATAGCTGCGCGGACGATCCGCGCCGCCACGCCCCGTCCGGAACGTCTCCTGCCTGTCCCACTCAGCCTGCCAGCGGGCATCGGCCGCCAGATGGCTGAACCGCTTGTTATCCGTCATGTGCGATTACCCTTTTGCAGGGCGGATTATTCACCGCTGATTGCAGATCGCCTGAGGTCGCGCGCCTTGGTGAGGATGATTTCCTCCAGCTTCTGCACCGTGGCCGCACGGACCGGAGCATCGACCCACTGGCCATTCTGCGCAACCTGGCGCGAGGCAGCGACGCGCAGCGCATCGGCACGCAGATCCTGATCGAGGATCGAAACGGTGACCTTCATGCGCTCGTTCGGGCTTTGCGGATTGGCATACCAGTCAGTGACGATCACGCCGCCCGAACTGTCCGCCTGGATCAGCGGCATGAAGGACAGGGTATCGAGCGAAGCGCGCCACAAATAGCTGTTCACGCCGATTGTCGTCACCTGCGACGCCGCAAGATCGGCACGGGGCCGTTCCTTGCCGCCACAACCGGCAAGCAGCGCCACAGCGCCGAATGCAAACACAGCCGAGCGTGCGAAAGCGGAAACCGACATGCAAAAATCCTTCAAAAATGCGCGAACCGGGCCGCCTTCTATAGTTGCTTTGCCCGGCGGGGCAAGCATTTGCTGGCAATTGCGGGTGATGATTGCGCGTTCATCATCCGGTCAGATTCACCTGCCTATTATCCTTGGCCGCCAGGGAAGGCCTTGTGGAGATTCTGCAACGCTTTCAGATTATTTTGCGCAATGCCAACGAATCGCAAGATTCGATCCGATTTTGTGCTATATGACAATTCTGGAGAGTATACGGGTCTATTGAAAATGCTGAAGGGGTCCAGAAAATCGGTTCTTGCCATCGCGCTGGGTGTCGGCGCGGCCGCAATGATTCCGTCCATGGGTTCGGCGTTTTCCACCGGCTTTGACGCCAACCCCGTTTCCATTGATGCGCGCGGCGGAATTGGCTCATTTACGCCCGCTTCGGTCGATCCGCGTCTCGTCTCCAGCCTCAAGTTCAACGCCCTTCGCGACGGCAAGATGTTCCGCTTCACACCGGCGGGAACCGACAGCCGCGGCAAGCGCGCTATGACCATCGCGGTCCGCATGGGCCCCGAATCGGCCAGCGCCATCAATGTCCGCCCGCAACTGGCGAGCGCACCGGGCAAGGCCGTTCCGGCGGTCCAGATCACCGAAGCCGCGTTCAGCCTAGGTGCTGCAAAGGGTTTCCAGAAATTCGCCCTGCCGATCAGCCAGCGCAGCGAATCGGCCATGCCGGACATTGCCAAGCTGGGTGAAGGCGCGAAGGGCAAGGAAAGCCGCTTCAGCCCCCGGATCGAGATGGACGGGGACACCACCCCTGGCTCGCGCAACCGCGCCTTTGGCGATCAGGGCAATTATTCGGTCGATGTCGGCGGCAGCTACAAGCTGACCCGCAATCTCGACGTGACCGCCGGTATTCGCCTCAAGAGCGAGCGTGACCGGCTCGATCCCCTCACCAATGAGCAGTTCGACAGCCAGGCCGTATTCGTGGGAACCGAATTCCGCTTCTGATCCGGCCCCGGCCGACTGCACTATCCTAACAAGCAAACCTCAGACCGATAGCCCGTCTATCGCGGCCCAGCCATGTGCCGCGTGCGCGACACGGCGAAAATTCCGTCTGTTCATGCCGCCCAGCGCGATGACCGGCATCGCCGCATGGCGCGCCATCAGGGCAAAGCGCGCCGGCCCCAGAGCTTGTGCACCGGGATGGCTGCGCGTCGCGAATACCGGCGAGAGGAGCACCGCATCGGCGCATCCAACATTGGCACGGCGCAATTCGCGCATGTCATGGACCGTGACCAGCCGCAGCATGGCAGGACCACGAACCGGGCCGGTATGTGCTCCATAATGCCCGTCCGCGCCCCAGCGCCGCGCCTGCGCCGCATCGCCCGACAGCAACAGCCGGTGCCCGAAGCGACGGCATATCCGCGCCACGGCAGCGAACCTGGCACGACGCGCGTTTGCATCGAGATGATAGTGGCGGAACACAAGCCCCGATCCGCGCGGCAATTGCGACAATGCCCGCTCCAGCACCGCATCATTGCGGGCATCGCTGACCAGCCACAGCCGGGGCAAGGTCCGCAATTGGGGGTGACGGAAGCGCATGTCCGCGCCTATAGCGCGGTCCATGACCAATCCCAATCATGATGATGACATTGCGAAGGCAGCGACGGCCCTTGCCGAGGTCGGCGGGCGGATCGATCTGGCCCGCAAGATCGCCGCTCGCGAGGATGAAGCCGTCACCCTGATCGCCATATCCAAGACCCATGACGCGAACGTAATCGAACCGTTCATCGCGGCGGGACATCGTGATTTTGGCGAGAACCGGGTCCAGGAAGCACAGAGCAAATGGCCGGAACTGAAGGAACGCCATCCCGGTCTGATGCTGCACATGGTCGGCCAGCTGCAATCGAACAAGGCCGCCGACGCCGTGGCGCTGTTCGATGTCATCCACTCGCTCGACCGGCCGTCGCTGGCAAAGGCGCTCGCCGCCGCGATGGACAAGGCGGGCAAGCGACTGCCCTGTTTCATACAGGTCAATATCGGCGATGAGGATCAGAAAGGCGGCTGTGCGATTGGCGACCTGCCCGAATTGATCGAGCTGGCGCGCGCGCTGGACCTGCCGCTTGCCGGGCTAATGTGCGTGCCGCCCGCCGGGCTGGAACCCGCACCCTATTTCGCGCTGCTCGCCAAGCTGGCAAAGGACCATGGCCTAGCCGGATTGAGCATGGGCATGTCGGGCGATTTCGAAACGGCGGTGAAGATCGGGGCCAGCCATGTCCGCATCGGCTCCAGCCTGTTCGGAACGCGTGGCTAGAGCGCGTTCGGTTTTGATTGAATCAAAACCTGCGCTCTATGCTCTTGTTTTACCGTATTTTCCGAGTCGTCAGATGTATCCATCTGACTTGAAAATACTCTAGGCGGCCTCAGGCGGGTTTCGGCCCTGCATCCTTTGCGGCGTCCTTCGTCCCTTCCTTTGCGGCTTCGCGGCTGCGCTGCGCCTTGATCTCTTCAGGCGTTTCAGGGGCGACAAAGGCGATGATCTCATCCTTTTCCTCGATCAGCGGTCGTGCCTGAGTCGAAAAGAACAACAGCCGCTTGTCGGGTTTCAGCACGGCGACCGGCTGCTCGCCGGTGTCGAGTGTCGCCTTATAGTCATTATAGCCGAACTTGTCGGAGAGGCGCGTCTTGCGGAAGGTCCAGCCGTCACGCACCTTGTCGATCAGGTCGCCGAAACTTTCCGCCTGTTCCAGCAGCACCCGGCCACGCCCGGCCCGCATCGCATTATTGCTGTCGGTCGATAGCTGGCTGATCTGGTCAAAGCCCATTTCCGGGCCAAGATCGGCGCAGATAAGCTGGTTGTAATGGTCATTGTCGGTGGCGGCGATCAGGTGCTGGAACTGGCCCATCTCGACATTGTCGTTCTGCGCCTCCTCCAGAATATCGCCATGATAGACCTTCAATTCCTTGCGGCGCGCCTGGCGCAGCGCAAATTTGCTGGTGTCGGCAATGGTGACCTCGATCCCCAGCGACTTGATGAAGCTGCCCAGCGCAATGCTCCAGCTGTTCGATCCGACGATCAATATGCCCTGGCCCTTGCCCTCCTCTATGCCCAGCCGCCGCGCCACCCAGGCCGCCGAAAATCCGTGCGCAAAAATCGTCGCGATGACCACCGCAAAGCTGAGCGGGACCAGCGCCTCCGCATCGGCAATGCCATAATCACCGAGCCTGATTGCGAACAGGCCGGTAATCGCCACGGCGACGATGCCGCGCGGGGCGATCCATGCGATGAACAAGCGCTCGCGCCAGGGCACGCGCGAAAACAGCAGGCTGGTCAGCACCGTCAGCGGCCGCACCACGAACAGCAGCAGGATCAGGAAGACGATGAACCGCGCCTGGAATTTCTGAACGGTTTCCCAGTCGAGCTGCGCCGACAGCAGAATAAACACGCCGGAGATCAGCAGGACGGACAGGTCCTCCTTGAAGCGATAGAGCGCCTGGCTGGAGTAAATCGGCCGGTTGGCCATCACCACGCCCATGACGGTGACGGTGATAAGCCCGGTTTCATGCTTGATAATGTCCGCCGCGACAAAACCGACAATCACCGCGATCAGCAGGATCGGTGCCTTCAGATATTCGGGCACCAGTCCGCGCGGGAATACCCAGGTCAGGCCATAGCCGAGCGCCGCGCCGAGCAGCCCGGCCACGAAACTGGCGGCCAGCACATCGATGCTGATCGCCAGCACATCGGCCTCGCCGCCCGAATAGGTGATATAGGCATAGATGCCGATGGCGAGCAGCGCGCCAATCGGATCATTGACGATCCCCTCCCATTTCAGGATGTCGCGCACCCGCGCGCTCACCCGCAAATTGCGCAGCATCGGCCCGATAACCGTCGGCCCCGTCACCACCAATATGCCGCCGAACAGCGCCGAAACCGGCAGGGACAGGCCCGCGCCATAATAGGCAGCCCCCGTCCCCAGCGCCCAGCCGATCGGTACGCCGAGCAGGACCAGCATGGCCACCGCACCGCCCGACCGCCTGAGGTCGCGGAAATTGAGGCTGAGCCCGCCCTCGAACAGGATCACCGCGACCGCAAGCTTGACGATGGGTTCCAGCAGGGTACCGAAATCGCGTTCCGGATCGATCAGGCCCAGCACCGGGCCTGCCAATATGCCGACGATCAGCATCAGCGCGATTGCCGGCCTGCCGGTGCGCCAGGCCACCCATTGCGCGCCTATGCCCAACAGGCCGATCAGCGCGATCTTCACCATCAGCGAATCGATCATCGGCGCGCCATCCTATCCGAATGCGTCCGCGGCGTCGGCAATCGCCTGATAGATTTTGTCGAGATCGGCATCGCTGACACAATAGGGCGGCATCACATAGATGCAATTGCCTAGCGGTCTCAGCAGCAGGTCGCGGTCCATGAAGAAGCGCTGCAGCGCCGGGCCATGGCCGGAGAGATAATCCTGTCCGCCGCCGCCCGCCTCCAGTTCCATCGCCAGGATCGTGCCGCACTGGCGCAGATTGCGCAAAGCGCCAAGGCTGGCAGCGGTTTCGCGAAATCCGGCGTGCCGCGCCGCAATGTGGCCGATCCGCTCCATGACCGGCTCGTCGCGCCAGATGGACAGATTGGCACAGGCCGCCGCGCAAGCGATAGGATTTGCGGTGTAGCTGCTGGAGTGAAAGAACATGTCGGCCTTGTCGGCAGAATAATGCGCATCGAAAAAGGGACGGGTGCAGGCGGTCACCGCCAGCGGCACCGCACCACCGGTAATCCCTTTTGACAGGCAGACGATGTCGGGCACGATTTCCGCCTGTTCAAAGGCGAAACAGCTGCCGGTGCGGCCCCAGCCGGTCATGACTTCATCGAGAATGAACGGCACGCCATGGGCGCGGCAAAGCGCCGCCATGCCCGCGATCAGCTCCGGCGCGTACATCTTCATGCCGCCCGCACCCAGAACCAGCGGTTCGACGATCAGCGCGGCGGGCGGATCGGCGCGATTGGCGAGCAGCGCCTCCAGCGCGCCCAGCGTGTCGCCCTCGCCCGGAAAGGGGATCGGCGCGACATCGAACAGCAGCCGTTCATAGGCGCGGTTGAACGCGCCGCGCTCGCCAACCGACATGCCACCAAAGGTATCGCCATGATAGCTGTGCTGCATGACGATGATCCGGTGACGCGGATGGCCGCGATTGTGCCACAGGCCGAGCGCCATCTTCAGCGCCACCTCGACCGCCGTCGATCCGCTGTCGGAAAAGAAGATATGGCTGAGTTCCCCGGGCAGGAATTCGCCAAGCTCGCCGGCCAGCCGCTCCGCCGGTTCGTGCGTCCAGCCCGCAAAGATCATCTGGTCCAGCTTTTCGGACTGTTCGCGGATCGCCGCCATGATGCGCGGATGGCAATGGCCATGGGTGTTCACCCACCAGGAGGAAATCCCGTCAAGGATGCGGCGACCGTCATCTGTCAGCAGACAGGCGCCCTCGCCGCGCACGATCCGGGGGATCGGTTCGCCAAGCCCGTGCTGGGTAAAGGGATGCCAGATTGCGGGCATCAGCAGGCAAAGTCCGCCGGATCAAACTGGTCGCGCATCGCGGCGGCCAGCGTTTCGGCCGACAGCGGTTTCAGCAGCGGTAACCGCCCCAGCCGCCGGACCTGGCCCATGGCGCAGATCGTTCGCTCATTGCCCGGATGCGCATCCCCGATAAAGGCGATGCCCAGCACCGGCACATCGCGGCTGCGCAACGCCTCCAGCGTCATCAGGCTGTGATTGATCGTGCCCAGCGTGGTGCGCGCTACGATGACAGCCGGGGCATTCCACCGGGCAAACAGATCGGCAAACAGCAGGTCATCGGTCAGCGGCACCAGCGCGCCACCCGCCCCCTCGATCACCAGCGTTCGCGCGGTATCGGGCGGCACCAGCCGGGCCGGGTCGATTGCAACCCCCTCGGCAGCGGCGGAATGATGCGGCGATGCCGCCAGCCGCAAGCGATAGCCTTCCCCATGAATGCGATCCGCCGGGACACTGCCCAGCCGCTTGACCAGATCGCTATCGGTCTCCTCCTCCAGCCCGGCCTGAACCGGTTTCCAGTATTCGGCATCCAGCAGCGCGGTCAGCCCTGCGCTGAACACGCTCTTGCCGATGCCGGTATCGGTGCCGGTAACGATGAATCGGGGTCCGTTGCGCGCCATTGCGATCAGGCGGCGAGCCCGGCCAGCGGCTCCACGCCCAGAGCATCCAGCGTATCGGCCAGTGCATCAATGGCAATGCTGTCGACATTGAGGCTGAGCGAGATGCGGAGCCGCGCTGTCCCCTGCGGCACCGTCGGCGGGCGAATGCCGCGCACGTCAAACCCCTGTTCCTGCAAGGCGGCGGCGAGCTGCATCGCGCGGCCATTGTCACCGATCATCACCGGAAAAATCTGGCTGCCGCGCGCACTGGCGGGGCAGAAATGGCCAAGCCGTGCCTCGCCATGCGCAACCAGCCGTTCGAAACCATCGCGATATGATGCATCATTGGCCAGCATTGCAATCACGTCCTGCACCAGCGCCGCCATCAATGGCGAGGGCGCGGTTGAAAAGATGAAGCCGCGCGCCCGGTTGACCATGAAATCGCGCAGCACCATTGGCAGGCACAGAAGACCGCCCTCGACGCCCAGCGCCTTGCCGCAAGTCCGCAAAGTCACCAGATTCTCGCGCTGCCCGAGATGCGCGGAAAGCCCCTTGCCGCCGGTCCCGAAACAGCCGGTGGCGTGCGCTTCATCCACCACCAGCATCGCCCCATGCCGGTCCGCTATCACCGCCAGCGCATCGACAGGCGCACGGTCGCCATCCATGCTGTAAAGACTCTCCACCGCAATCCAGATCCGCCCGCGACCGCCCGAGCGGCGATAATCCTGGCAAGCTGCCGCAAAACTGTCCGCATCATTATGCCGGATCGCCCGGCATTCCGCACGGCCAAGGCGCATCCCCTCATGCGCGCTGGCATGCACCAGCTCGTCATAAAGGACCACATCGCCGCGCTGCGGCAGCGTTGCAAACAGCGCGGCATTGGCAGCAAATCCGGAGGAGAAGTAAAGTGCCGCCTCGCTGTCGAAATGGGCGGCAGCGAACTGTTCCAGTTCCTCATGCGCCCGGTGGTTGCCCCTCAACAGGCGAGAGCCGCCCGACCCTATCGGCACCCCGCGATCAATTGCCGTACGCAAAAGGTCGCGCACCACGCCCGACCCGGCCAGCCCCAGATAATCATTCGAGGAAAAATCCAGCCCCGCCTGCGGAATCAGGCTGCGCCGTCTTTCATCCGCCGCCAGCCCGTCCAGCTGCGTCTCATATGCATCCAGCACGCCCATGGGGACCGGCTTTAACGTCGCCATTGCCGCTTGGCCATGGCCTTGTTGCATCGCCTGTCAGGCGAAACGCGCAAACGCTGCGCCGGTTCTTTCGGCCCGCTGGCCCAGCGGAAAACGCAACAGCCGCTCGCCAACCTGGATCAGCGCAGCGGGATTGGCAGGATTGCCCAGTGCTGCCAGTATCGCCGGATCGTCTGCCGCCATGCCACCGGTCAGCGCGCCAAAGGCAGGCAGGATGAGCTTGGTCGGACTCGCCACGAAACAGCGCCGCGAAACATTGCGGCCGCGCAGATAGATCGCCATGCGCGGATGGAAATGACCCGACAACTCAGGCCGCGGATCATTCGCCAGCGCTTCGTGGCGCAGCATGAGCGGACCAAGCACCTGTTCCGCAACGACTCTGCCGCCAAAGCGCCCGCCCAGCGCCGCATCGTGATTTCCGGTTATCCAGGTCCAGTCATGATCGCGGATCAGCCGGGCAAGCAGGTCCGCCGCTGGACCGTCAAGCCGCGCCTCGCCATCATCGTCATGGAAATTATCGCCCAGACACCAGATCGCGCGTGCACCGGTTTGCGATGCCGTCGCGGCCAGGGCCTCCAGCGTCGCATGGCTGTCATAGGGTGGCAGCGGCTGGCCATGCCCGGCATACCAGCTCGCCTTTTCCAGATGCAGGTCGGCAACGAACAGCGCCTCTCTATCGGGCCAGAACAGCGCCTTTTCGCCGGCAACGGCCATATCCAGTCCTGCGAACGAAAGGGGAACCATTGCTCCTCTATGCGCCAGTGCGAACAGCTGTGCAACGCTGGCGCCGAAAATTATTTGCACGGACATTGAACCGTTTTTGGCGCTTGGCGCACCTTATCCCTATAACCGCAAGGGAAAGGCCATGCCATTCGTCAACACCGCTCCATCGATCGCCTGCTGGGTGACTATCTGGTGGCCGCTGCGCGCACCGGGGACCGGCGCGCGTGGAGCAAGCTTTACCGCCAGTGGCAACCCCGGCTGCTCGCCCATGCCTGGATGCTTACAAGCGACCGGGAGGTGGCGCGCGATTGCAGCGCTCAGGGGTGGGGCGACATTTTTGCTGGCCTGGCGAAGTTGCGCGATGACCGGGCATTTGCGGCCTGGGCCTATCGCATCGTTACGCGGAAATGTGCAACGGCAATTGGCCGGAAACAGCAGCGGCGAAGCCATGAAGCCCCGCTGGAGGATGCGCCCGAGCCTGCAACCGAAGCTGAAATGGTGCTGGAGAGGGTGGCGATTGAACGCGCCATGGCGAAGCTGCCGGGAGAACAAAGAGCGGCAATTGCGCTTGCCTATGGCAGCGGCATGAGCATCGCCGAGATGGCAATTGCCATGGATGCGCCCGAAGGAACGATCAAGACCCGATTGATGCATGCCCGGCACAAGCTGCGCGCCGCGCTGGGCGAGAACGAAGAGATTGAAGGAGAATGACGATGAACAAGGTCGACACGCTGATCGCGGAAACCATCGAAGCGGAAGAACGCGCCTTTCTGGAGGAACTGGCCAATGAACCGGGCTATTTCCACCAGGCATTCGGCATGTTCCGGGGTTCGACCGGCTGGGTCAGCTGGGTTATGATGATCGCACAAACGCTGATGTTCCTGGCCGGTGTCTGGATGGCGGTGAATTTCTTCGCCGCCGGCAACAGCGTGGACCAGCTGCGCTGGGGCCTGCCCGCCGCGACCATCCTGATCATCGGCGGCATGCTGAAAATGTCACTGATGCCGGTAATGCAGGCCAACCGGGTGTTGCGCGAACTGCGTCGGCTGGAGCTTGCAATCGCTGCAAGCAAAGGGTGACAGCATGCGGCAGCCGCGATAAGGGCGGCGCATGACAACCGCCCCCTTATCCGGCCAGACCAGCGTTGCCGCGCTCTATTGCTTTGCGCCGCTGGAAGATCTTGCCGCCGTGCGCCTGCCTCTGCTCGACGTCTGCCGGGAGGGCGGGGTTCGCGGCACGCTGTTGCTGGCAGAGGAAGGCGTCAACGGCACCATTGCCGGGACAGAGGATGCTCTTGAAAAAGTCGTCGCGCATATCCGCAGCTGGCCCGGCTTTGCCGATATGGACGTCAAATATTCGACGGCATCCGCCATGCCGTTCCTGCGCCTCAAGGTCCGGCTGAAGCGCGAGATCGTGACCATGGGCGTAGCCGATGTGGATGCCGCGCATGACAAGGGCCATTATGTCGATCCTGCCGAATGGAATGCCCTGATATCCGATCCGGATACGGTGCTGATCGATACGCGCAACGATTATGAGGTGCGGATCGGCACATTCCGGGGCGCCATCGACCCCGAGACGAAAAGCTTTCGCGAATTTCCGCAATGGTTCGACGATCATGCCGAACGCTGGCGAGAAGAGGGCCGCAAAGTCGCGATGTTCTGCACGGGCGGCATTCGCTGCGAAAAGGCGACGGCCTATGTGCGGCAACAGGGCTTTGACAATGTCTTCCACCTGAAGGGCGGCATTCTCAAATATCTCGAAACGGTCGAGCAGGATGCGAGCCTGTTCGATGGCGAATGCTTCGTGTTCGATCAGCGTGTATCGGTGAAGCACGGGCTGGCCGAAGGCGAAGCGGAGCTATGCCATGGCTGCCGCCATCCGCTCTATCCCGAAGACCTGGCCAGCGAGGATTATGAGGCTGGCGTTGCCTGTCCGCATTGTGCAGCCGCGCGCAGCGAGGCGGACCGGGTACGCTATCGCGAAAGACAGCGCCAGATGGAACTGGCCGAACGCAGCGGCCAGAATCATCTCGGTGCCGATGCTGGCGCCGGGCGTTCAGTCGGTCCGTGAACCCGTCGCAAAACCGGTGAGATCCTAGAGCGCGTCCGGTTTTGATGGAATCAAAACCCGCGCTCTATGTTATTGTTTTGCTGTATTTTCCAAGTCGTCAGATTTATATATCTGACTTGAAAATACTCTAGATCGGATCATCGGGGATATCGAAGAACACCTTGCGGTTCTTGAAATCGATGGCGACCCGGTCGAAATGGCGAAGCGTATCCATGCCCAGCAGCAAGGTCGGCCTCTCCTCCAGCCCCAGCTCCGCAAATGTCGGAGCATCGGCAAAGGCAATACCGATCTGATCGAAGCGCAGCCGGCCCATTTCAAACTTTCTGGCAAAGGCGGCATCAGCGCTGATCTTCTGTCCGGTCACCGACAGGAGCTCGGTCTGGATGGGTGCAACGCCCCTGCCGATCCGCCCCAGCAGCCTGCGCTGCAACGCCCGGTTGCCGATATTATTCTGGGCCCCGGTATCAATGACAACATTGACGCGGACGCCGGCAATGCGCGCATCGGTGAAAATCAGCTGGCCGGAACGGCGGCGCGCAGTAACGACGATTTCATAGCCGGAACCTGCCTCGCGTCCGCCGACATCCTCTACCGCAATGGTGTTTGCCGAAAAATCGAACATGACACGCTGGTTCTGCAGGCCATCAAGACCGAGAATACCGTCTGCGCCAATATCCTGTGCCTCCAGTATCGGGGCAACAACCTCGCCGTAATTCTGTTTCCCCAGAGTCAGATCGGGCAGATAGACAGTCTCGACAACCTTGCTGCCCGCCACCGACACAAGCAGCGCGGTTTCCGCAAATTCCAGCTGCAGCTCCCCCGCAACGCGGCTTGATACCGCGGTGCGCTCCGACCCGGTATCGATCAGGAATGAAAATGGCCCATTGTCTCCGATCCGTACGGGAATGGTCATCCGCCGCGCCCGATCGCGCTGGATATCGATAATCTCGGCTTCGGACTGGGCTGCGTCTTCCTGCCCGTCCTGATGGCCTATCGGCATCGGATAGGCGGACGCGAACAGCAGCGCCAGCGGCGCATAGATCAAATGGGTCATGCAACACTCTCCGGTGCTATGGTCTTGGCCCCCAGGCAGGGCAAAGTCTAACAGAGCTTGTTCAGGCTCGCAATCGTGCCGCAACTACTCTCAATCGCCCCGCATCGCTGCACTGGCCAGCGATTCCGCTTCCATCAGCAGGGCATCATCCGCCGCACCCTGCGGCATGGCTTCACGCCCGATCATCACCAGCACCGGCACCGCCAGCGGGCTGACCCGTTCGAGATCGACATGCAGCATCGTGCCCTGTGCGCGGTCCAGCAGATCGCCCAGCCGCCCGACATCGGTCATGCGAGCGCGGGCATCGGCCCAGGCCGCCTGCAACAGCACATGATCAGGCTCATATTTCTGCAGCACGTCATAGATGAGGTCGGTGGAGAAAGTGACCTGCCGTCCGGTCTTGCGCTTGCCGGGATGCTGGCGCTCGACCAGGCCCGAAATCACCGCCACCTCGCGAAAGGCGCGCTTGAGCAGATAGCTGTTCTGCACCCAGTCGACAAATTCATGCGTCAATATGTCTGCGGAAAACAGCGGTGCGGGATCCGCAACCGGTTGCAGCCCATAGACCGCCAGCGCATAGTCGTTCGCAACAAAGCCCGTGGGCTGCAAACCGCGTTCCTCCATCCGCCGGGTCAGCAGCATGCCCAGCGACTGGTGCGCATTCCACCCCTCAAAAGGATAGCAGACCATATAATGCCGCTGGTCGTGCGGAAAGGTCTCCACCAGCAGTTGATCCGGTTCCGGCATGGCGGAACGCCAGTCCTGCATTTCCAGCCATTCGCGGACATCATCGGGAAACCGCCCCCAGCCCGCCCGGTCGGTCAGGAATTCGCGCACCCGTCCGGACAAATGAGTGGTGAGCGGCATCCGCGCGCCCATATAGCTGGGGATTGCACTGGCCTTGGGCGTCGCCCGCACAACGAGGTCGAGATCCTTGATCCGCACGACCTCCAGCCCCATGCCGGCAAAGATGAAACTGTCTCCGGGTGAGAGTTGCGCGGCGAACATCTCCTCGACCTTGCCAAGACTGCGGCCGTTGTTGAAACGCACCGTCAGCATTGGCGGATCGATGATGATCCCCGCATTCAGGCGATGCTGCGCCGCGAAACGGGGATGGGTCAGCCGCCAGCTTCCGTCGGGCGCTCGCACGATCCGGCGAAACCGGTCATAGGCCTTCAGCGCATATCCGCCATTTTCGACAAAACCGAGCACGCGCGCAAAAGCGTCGCGATCCAGCCCGCAATAAGGCAGCGCCGATTGCACCTCGGCCAGCAGCTCATCTTCGTGGAACGGCCCGGCACAGGCCGCCGCCATGACATGCTGGGCCAGCACGTCGAGACCGCCGGGACGGAAGCTGTCGCCATCGCGCTGCCCTTCGGCCACGGCATCGAACGCCGCCTGCGCCTCAAGATATTCAAAGCGGTTGCCCGGCACCAATATTGCCTTGCTGGGCGTATCGAGCCGGTGATTGGCGCGCCCGATACGCTGCAACAGGCGCGACGAGCCTTTGGGTGCGCCCATCTGGATCACGCAATCGACATCGCCCCAGTCCACGCCCAGGTCGAGGCTGGCGGTCGCCACCAGTCCGCGCAGTTCGCCGCGCGCCATCGCCCCTTCCACCTTGCGCCGCGCCTCGACCGACAGGCTGCCATGATGGATGCCGATGGGCAGCCCGTCCTCATTAAGTTCCCACAGCTTCTGGAATATGAACTCGGCGAGGAAACGGGTATTGCAGAACACCAGCGTGGTACGGTGTGCGGCGATGGTCTCCAGAACCTGCGGCACCGCATAATGGCCGCTATGTCCCGACCATGGCACGCGCCCGTCGCTGAGCATGATCGAAAGGTCAGGATCGGCCCCCGCCTCCCCTTCGACCAGCCCGACACTGTCAATATCGCCGTCCGGAGCCAGCCAGGCGCGAAAGCTGTCGGCATCGGCGACCGTGGCGGACAGGCCGACCCGGCGCATTGCCGGCGCGATCCGCTGGAGCCGGGCCAGAGCGAGGGCGAGCAGGTCGCCGCGCTTGCCGGTCGCAAAGGCGTGAACCTCATCGATGATAACCCGGCGCAGCGATGCAAACATCTCGAAGCTTTCGGGATAGGAGAGCAACAGGCTCAGCGATTCGGGCGTGGTGAGCAGGATATGCGGCGGACGGGCGCGCTGGCGCGCCTTGCGCTCGGAGGGGGTATCGCCGCTGCGCGTCTCGATCCGGACCGGCAGGCCCATCTCCTCAACCGGCGTCATCAGGTTGCGGCGGACATCATGCGCCAGCGCCTTGAGCGGCGAGATATAAAGGGTGTGCAGTCCATCGCCGGGCGGCGCGTTCCCCGCAAAGGCCGCCAGCGTCGGCAGGAAACCAGCCAGCGTCTTGCCCGCGCCGGTTGCCGCGACGAGCAAGGCGTGCCGGTCCGCCTCTGCCTCGGCGAGCATGTCGCGCTGATGGCGGCGCACCTGCCATCCGCGCGCCGCAAACCATCTGGCGACAGGTTCGGGAAGCAGGGCGGAACCGCTCATCCGCCAGGACTTCAGATCAGTTCGGGCTGCCGGGCATTGCGCACGGCGAGACCGGGCAGGTTGAGCGCGGAAACCATCTCACGCAATTCCTGGCGCGCGATGATGTGGCTGGTGCCAAGATCGGCAAGGTGCCCCTTGTCGAGGAGGGTCAGTCCGGAGGGAAACAGCTCGCGATAGATGACGCGCTCGCTGAGCCCCGCAATATAGCGGAAGCCGACCCGGCGGGAGAGTTCGTTCAGCGCCTGATCGATGCGGCGCATGTTGCGCGCCTCGACATGCTGGGTGCGGTTGCGCAGCACCACCCAGTCCATTTCGACACCGTCGCTCTTGGCGCGCGCCTTGCGCGCATCCCAGATCAGTTCGGCATAAAAGCTCAGCCGCTTGACCTTGAAGCTTTCGGCATCGACCTGGCCAATCAGGTCGAAATCGACAAAGCTGTCATTCATCGGCGTGACCAGCGTATCGGCGCGCGTCGCGGCAAGGCGGGCAAACGGATCGTCGCGCCCGGGCGTATCGAAGATCAGGAAGTCGGCATCTTCGGACAGGCGGCTGATCATCGCATCCAGTTCGGCCTCGCTGTCACCCCGGAATACCTCGACATGCGGCGCAGGCAATTTGATGTCGCGCCGCGCCATGGTCGCCCGGCGATTCTCGAAATAGCGGTCAAAGGTGCGCTGGCGCGGATCAAGATCGATCGCCGATACCCTGAATCCGCGATAGGCGAGCGCCACCGCGACATGGACGGCGGTGGTCGACTTGCCGGTGCCGCCCTTTTCATTGGCAAAGACGATGCGATGCAGATGTTTCTGGCTGGTTGGCATGTCCATTGCCCGAAATTGCTCCTGTGCAGGCGGTTAACGATCAAAACCCCGGGCTTGCGGGACCAGAGGCGCTTGCGCATAGTATCGGCGCTAACCTCAATGGCCCATATCGGAGGCGGAAACCCGGTGCAAATCATACGGCAACTTGATCTGTTGAAAAGCGCGCTCGGCGGCTTGCGTGAAGCGGGACAGCGTATTGCATTGGTGCCGACCATGGGCGCGCTGCACGCCGGGCATATGCAGCTGGTCGAGCAGGCCGCAAAGCATGCCGACAGCGTCGTTGTCTCGATCTTCGTCAATCCTACCCAGTTCGGCCCCAATGAGGATCTGGACGCCTATCCGCGCCAGGAGGCGGCGGATGCGGCGCTGCTGCAGGCGGCCAATGTCGCGCTGCTCTGGGCTCCTGCTGTCGATCAGATGTATCCGGACGGCTTTGCCAGCTCGATCCGCGTCACCGGCGTCAGCGAAGGGCTGTGCGGCGCATCGCGACCCGGCCATTTTGATGGCGTCGCGACGGTCGTCGCCAAGCTGTTCCAACAGGTGGAGCCCGATGTCGCGCTGTTCGGGGAAAAGGATTATCAGCAGCTGGCGGTGATCCGCACCATGGCACGCGACCTTGATTTCACGCTCGACATTATCGGCGTGCCGACGGTGCGCGATGCCGATGGCCTCGCCCTCTCCTCGCGCAATGCCTATCTTGATGCAGCACAGCGCGCGGCCGCCGTCACCCTGCCCGATGCGATGCGCGACGCCATTGCCGCGATGGAGGCAGGCGCGCCCATTGCCTTATCTCTGGAGCAGTTGCGCGAACGCCTGGCACAGGCGGGCTTCGGCCCCATTGACTATGTCGCGCTGTGCGATGCCATGACACTGGCCCCGATGGCTACGCTGAATCGTACCGCCCGCCTGCTGGTCGCGGCGCGCATGGGCAAGACCCGCCTCATCGACAATATGGCGGTTAACCCTGCTTCCTGACTATTGGATCACTTGGCATCGCGCTGAAACAGCCTGTCATTCCGCTCCGAATCCTGCAAGCTGCGGCAAAGGCTGGCCAGGACATGGCAATTTCCTTCCGCGCGTTAACCATTTCTTGAAACCTTTTGCCGAGGCTGCACTTGCCGCAATTTTTTGTGCGGCAGCAAGCAGAGGGGCAAGCAAATGGGCAATAGTCTCAAGAGCGCCACGTTTCTGATCGAAAGCAAGCTCGCCGATGCCGTTCGGGGCGATATCAACGCCTATTATGAACTCGGCATCGCCTATTCCACCGGATCGGGCGGGGTCGATGTCGACCTTATCGAGGCGCATAAATGGTTCAATCTGGCCGCAGTATCGGGCCATGACGAAAGCCAGATGTGCCGCGCCGAAATATCCGAGGAAATGACGGCACGCGAAATTGCCGAGGCCCAGCGCGAAGCACGCGCCTGGATCGAGCAGATCAGACCGCGCGCCGCCTGAACCGTGACGGGATAAAAATTCAGGGCCGCCTCAGCCGCCCTTTCTGAACGGCAGCATGTCTGCCAGAAACCTCTGGTCCGCCGCGACGGCTTTGCGCTCGCGCTCCAGAAAGTCCGCTACAGCGCGGCGAAATCCCGGATCGGGCAGATAGTGCGCCGACCAGGTCAGCTCCGGCTCATAACCGCGCGCCATCTTGTGCCCGCCCTGCGCGCCTGCCTCCACACGGCCAAGACCAAGCTCCAGCGCAGCGTCAATAGCCTGATAATAGCACAGCTCGAAATGCAGGAACGGCTTGTCGACCAGACAGCCCCAATAGCGGCCGAACAGCGTATTTGCGCCGATGAAATTGAGCGCCCCGGCTATCGGCCTGCCTTCATCCAGCGCCAGGATCAGCATCACCCGGTCTGCCATGCGCTCGCCGATCAGGCTGAACGCCTGGCGCGTCAGATAGGGATGACCCCATTTGCGCGCGCCGGTATCCTGATAGAACAGCCAGAAGGCGTCCCAATGCTCTTCCCTGATCGCCGCGCCAGTCAGCCGGACAATGTCCACGCCCTCAGCCGCGCGCGCGCGTTCCTTGCGGATATCCTTGCGCTTGCGCGAGGCGAGCGCGCCCAGAAATCCCTCGAAATCGCCATAGCCGCGATCAATCCAGTGAAATTGCGTATCGCTGCGCATCAGCCAGCCTGCCTGCTCGAAAAAGCTGCGCTGTTCCGGCTCGATAAAGGTCGCATGAACCGATGACAGGCCATTTTGTTCGGCCATGTTCTGCGCCGCGGCCAGCAGGGGGAGCGCCCAGCGATCATCCTGCATCAGCAGGCGAGGGCCGTTGGCGGGTGTGAACGGCACCGCGATCTGGACCTTGGGATAATAGCGGCCACCGGCATTTTCCCAGGCATGTGCCCAGCTGTGATCGAACACATATTCGCCCTGGCTGTGCCCCTTCAGATAGGCGGGCAGCGCCGCGACCAGCCGCCCGTCATCACCGGCAATCGTGATCGGCGCGGGCGTCCATCCGGCGCCCGGCCCGACGCTTTCCGATTCCTCCAGCAGCGAGAGAAAATCATGGCTGACAAAGGGATTGGCGCTTCCCGCCAGCGCATCCCATTCGCTGCGGTCGAGCGCCGCAACGCTGCGCCCCAATGTCGCGACAATGGCATCTCGCTTCCCGCTCACCGGCTCGCGGCGCGCTCGAAAATCGGGGCATCGGCATGAGCGGAAGCAGTCGCCATCTGGGCATCGTCGCGTACCGTCCAGCTCAGCACCGGCAGGCCCCGCATCCGCTGTGCGGCGGCAAACCGGCTGGGCAGGTCACGTATGTCATAGGCGAGGAAATCGGGTTTTGCCGACCACAGGGCGGCATGCCGTCCCAGCCGGTCGAGCATGCCCTTGGCATTTTCCTCGGTCACCACCAGCCCGCGCAGGACATGCGGCGCATGGCGGCGAAACCAGTTTGCGACCAGCGGGTTGAAGCTCATCACCGCAGCCTTGCCGCCATAGCCTTCCAGAGCGCGGCGCACCGCCAGGCAAAGCGGCGCATGACGGCGGTCCTCGCTCTTGATTTCGATCAGCACCGGTACCTTGCCGCCAATCTTGTCCAGCATGGCGGACAGCGGTAGGATGCAGCCATTGTCACCGCGCAGCGTGATCTGTTGCAGCTCGGCGGAGTTGCGCGCGGCAACCGCGCCCTTCTCCCCGGTCAGGCGCTCCAATATATAGTCGTGAAACACCATGGCGCGATGATCGGAACTGACCTGCACATCGCATTCTATTCCCAGACCCTGAGCAATGGCGGCATCAAAGGACGGCCCTGAATTTTCCAGCACCGGCCCTTGCCACAGGCCATCGTGCAGGCCGCGATGGGCATAGCGCCATTCGCCCAGCCACGCCGTCCGCGATGGATCGGGAGGCGGAGCCAGCCAGTTGTCAAGCAGGCCGGACAGCAACAATCGCATCCACCTCGACCGCAGCATTGAGCGGCAATGCCGTCACGCCTACGGCGCTGCGCGCATGCTTGCCCGCCTCGCCGAACACCTGCTCCATCAGTTCGGACGCGCCATTGGCGATCTTTGGCTGAGCAGTGAAATCGGGCGCGGAATTGACGAATACACCCAGCTTCACGATCCGCTCGACCCGGTCCAGCGAGCCGAGCGCCTTGCGGATCTGGGCCAGCAGCATGATGCCGCAGGCGCGTGCCGCCGCCTGCCCCTGCTCCGCCGAGACCGTCTCGCCCAGCCGGCCGGTCACGATGTCCTTGCCGACAAAGGGCAATTGCCCGGAAATGTGCAGCAGGCCGCCAATTTCAACGGCGGGCACATAGGCGGCAACCGGTGCCGCCGCTTCGGGCAGCATGATGCCCAGCTCCGCCAGCCTGTCATCGATTGTGTCGCTCATTGTCCTGCCTTTCATCTCGCTGCGGTTCGCGGCCGCATCATAATCGCGTCAATTCGCGGTTTCCAGAAGCGGTGCGGGCACCCCCTCCTCCAGCCGCGCCAATATCCATGGCAACGCGCTGTCCCAATCGTCGATCCGGGCATGGGCATGGCCGCGCTCCTCGGCGCAGGCGACATGCGGGGCAAGCGCCACCTCTCCGATCATGTGCAGCCGCCAGCATTCGGGCGCATGTTCAGCGGCAGACTGGTGATGCTGGGGCAGATCGTCGATGAACAGCGCCACGGCGGGCCGGTATTCATCCAGAATGCGCCGGAGCGGCTCGCCCTTCGGCCCCTGATTGCAGACCACCGGAAAATCGATGCCGTGCGCGCGCAGCTGGTCGCTGCGCGACTGCTGGCGATGATCGAGCAAATTGGTGAGGATCACCACATCAGCAACTTCCGATATGCGGCTGATGCTTTCAACCGCGCCGGCAATTGCCCCCTGGCGATGCATCTGGCCGTCGAAAAAGCCGTTGAGCAGCGCCCAGATCTCCGCTTGGGCCACGGTTTCGCCGCTGCTGCGGTCGACAAGTGCCTTGGAGAAATCCGCGCCGTCATAGCGGAATTCGATATTCTTTTCCTCATGCAGCCAGTCGCGAAAGGGCGTCACCATGTGCAGCAGCACCTCGTCGCAATCGGTTACCAGCAGGGGACGTCCACTCATGCAATCAACTCTCTTCGTGCCTGTACCAGCCGTTGCGGCGATACCCCCAGGGATTGCGCTGCACCGACCAGGTCAGGCTCATGCGCCTCGATCAGCGCCATCACCCCCGCCAGCATGGCAGGATCGCCCGCGCCGCTGCGCAAATCATCCGGGGTCAGCCCGCTCAGCGACAACAGCCGCTCGGCCCGGCGATCATCGGACAGCATCCAGCCCAGCATCTGCAAGGCCAGCGTCATGGCATCCAGCCTGCCGGTCGCTTCATCCTGCTGGCCGATTGTTTCCGCCACCGCTTTCGCCTAAACCTGCCTGACCATCTTCCCTGCATATACAGCAAAGGCCTGGCGCGTCAGTGGCAAAAAGAATTGTGGTTGTCGAGGACAACGACCTGAACCGGAAACTTTTCTGCGATCTGCTCAGCGCCCATGGCTTTGCTGTCGAGCCGCTGGCCGATGGCCGCGAACTGATCGAAAAGGCACGCAATTTCGTGCCCGGCCTCATCATCATGGATATCCAGCTGCCGCATGTCAGCGGCCTGGAACTGATCGAGCAGCTGAAGGCCGACCGGGAACTGAAGCACATTCCGGTGATGGCCGTCACCGCCTATGCGGGCAAGGGTGACGAAGACCGCATCCGCGATGCAGGCGCGGAAGGCTATGTATCAAAACCCGTTTCCATCGGGCCATTCATGGAAGCGGTCAACGCGCTGATCTGAGCGCTAATGTGCGATCCTAGAGCGGATTGCCGTTGGTATCGCGGAATACCTCGCGGCGGCCGACATGGTTGGGCGCACTGATGTAGCCGTCCTCTTCCATACGGTCGATCAGCCGCGCGGCATTGTTATAGCCGATCCGCAACTGGCGCTGCAGCCAGCTGGTCGAGGCCTTCTGGCTTTCAAACACGATCTGGCAAGCCTTGCGATAGGTCTGCTCTTCCGGGCTGTCCTCCAGGCTGGCGCCATCCAGCGCAAAACCGCCATCCTCCGGCTCTTCGGTAACGGCCTGGATATAATCGGGCGCGCCCTGGGTTCGCCAGTGATCGGCGACCCGGCGCACCTCGTCATCCGAAACGAACGGGCCATGGACACGCTGGACCTGCTTGCCGCCGGGCATATAGAGCATGTCGCCCTTGCCGAGCAGCTGTTCGGCCCCCTGTTCGCCCAGGATCGTCCGCGAATCGATCTTGCTGGTGACATGAAAGCTGATGCGCGTCGGCAGATTGGCCTTGATGACGCCGGTGATGACATCGACCGACGGACGCTGCGTCGCCATGATCAGGTGGATGCCAGCCGCGCGTGCCTTTTGCGCAAGCCGCTGGATCAGGAACTCGACCTCCTTGCCCGCCGTCATCATCAGGTCGGCCAGCTCGTCAACAACCACCACGATCTGCGGCATTGGTTCATAATCGAGCTGCTTCTTCTCATATTGCGGCTGGCCGCTTACCGGGTCCCAGCCGGTCTGAACCTCTTCGCCCAGCGGCTGGCCCTTGGCCTTGGCGCTGCGCACCTTTTCGTTGAAATTGGCAAGGCTGCGCACCTTGAGCTCGCTCATCATGCGATAGCGCTCTTCCATCTGCTCAACCGCCCATTTGAGCGCGCGCACGGCCTTGGCTGGCTCGGTCACGACCGGCGAGAGCAGATGCGGAATATCGTCGTAGATGCTGAGTTCGAGCATCTTGGGATCGATCATGATCAGCCGCATCTGATCGGGCGTCAGCCGATAGAGCAGCGACAGGATCATTGCATTGAGGCCGACCGACTTGCCCGAACCGGTCGTACCGGCGATCAGCAGGTGCGGCATCGGCGCCAGATCGGCAATGACCGGATCGCCCGAAATATTCTTGCCGAGAATTACCGGCAACTGTCCCGCATTTTCAGCGAAATGATGGCTGGCGATCATCTCGTGCAGCACCACCGCGTCGCGCTGGCTGTTGGGCAATTCGATACCCAGTTCCTTGCGACAGGGGATGGCCGCGACCCGCGCCGAACGCGCGGACATGTTGCGGGCAATGTCATCGGCCAGCAGGATCACCCGGCTGGCCTTGATGCCCGGCGCCGGGAGCAGTTCATAGCGCGTCACCACCGGACCGGGCCGGACGGCGGTAATCTCTCCGCGCACGTTGAAATCATCGAGCACGCTTTCGAGCAGCCGGGCATTGCGCTCCAGCGCCACCTTGTCGAGCGCGGGCGCGGCATTTTCGGGCGGCGGATCGAGCAGGTCGATCGACGGCAGTTCATACTGGCCGAAGAAATCGCCCTGGCGGCTGCGCGGCCCCAGCATTGCCTTGGCCGGACGCAGCGAAGGTTCGCTGATCTCTGGCGGGGGACGATTGTCCGGAACCACCTGCTTGCGGGGAACCCTGGCATGCGCCGCCGACAATTCCTCGATATCCTCGTCTTCCGGCTCCGGTTCTTCATCGCCGCCTGAGGCAAACGGGCTCGAAATCCGGGGCATGTTCAGCTTCACGCTGGGCACCCGCAACAGGCCGCGCTCCAGGCCGAGCGCGCGATAGACAATGGTCCCGCCGCCCAGCCCCAGCGCAGCAATGGCCAGCCAGCGCAGCCAGCTTGCCACCTCGCCCGGCACCAGCGCCAGCCCGGCGGCGATCCCGCTCTCGCCCAGAAGGCCGATCAGGCCGCCCCATCCAGCGGGCAGGCCACCCGCGCGATCCTCAACGGCCAGCTCCGCCGCCAGTCCGATCATCGCCATGCCCAGGACCGTCCAGAGCAGCGCCCGCCGCCACTTGCCCAGCGGCTGATCGATCCAGATCCGCCGCGCAATCATGAAAATGACCGGCAGCATCAGCGCAATGGGCGGCCCGGCAAGGAACAGGCCCAGATCGGCAAGCATTGCGCCAAAGCCGCCCATCCAGTTGTCGACTGGCCCGGCTGCTGCCGTGTTGAAGGCGGCATCCGTCTGTTTGTAACTGACCAGCGAGAGCGCGGAAAAGGCAATGAAAACAAAAACAAGCGCTGAAAAAATCAGCGCGGCGCTGCGCTTCAGGCTCTGGCGCATGACCACCCGCCAGTCCGGATTTGATACAGCGCGCGCTCGGCTTGCCATGATGCGATAATCCCTGAAGTTCCGCCTTTGATCCTATTTGCGCAGACTCGCGACTCGCCGTCAAGTCCGATGGCAGGCGCATGGCGCTGCAAAAGCGGGCTTTGCAGCGGCCCGCAACCGGCCTAGAGCCAGAGCGCATGACGGTTGAACGGAACTTCACGGGACGGGCATGATGCAGGCGCGAAAAGATGCAGCGATCCTGGGCGGTGGCTTGGTGGGGCTGATCCAGGCCCTTGCCCTGGCGCGCCATGGCCTGTCATGCACGGTCATTGAACGGTCGGATATGCAGGCCATGCGCAATCCGGCGGGCGATGGCCGGGCGTCGGCGCTGGCCAGCACCAGCTGGCAATTGCTCGCCAATCTGGGCCTTGCCGATGCGCTGGCCCCATCCATCTGCCCGATTGAGCGCATCAGCGTTTGCGAAGCGCTCAAGCCCGGTGCGCTGGACTTTGCTGCTGAGGGCGGTTCCATCGATACGGAACCGCATGCAGGCGGCTATATGGGTGTAATGATTGCCAATGACGCGCTGCGCGCCGCGCTGTTCGAGGCCGTGTGCGCTCAGCCGTTGATCGAAGTCCTTGCCGGTGCGTCGGCGGAAGACTGGAATATTGACGACCATGGCGTGACCATCGGCCTTGGCGATGGCCGGAAGGTGACGGCATCGCTGCTGATCAGTGCAGAAGGCCGCAATTCGCGGGTGCGCGAACGCGCCGGTATTGCCATGACCCATTGGCGGTACGATCAAGGCGCGATGACCGGCACCATCGACCTGGAACAGCCGCATGATTTTGCCGCGTTCGAGATATTCTATTGCGATGGTCCGCTCGCCATTCTGCCGCTGCTCGACGATCAGGGCCAGCCGAAACGGGCATCCTTTGTCTGGACCGTGCCGCAGGACAGGCTGGAGGCCATGCTGGCGCTCAGCGACCGGGCCTTTGCCGCGCACATCGAAAAGGCGATGGGCGGATTTCTGGGCAAGATCGCGCCTGTCTCGCCGCGCAGCGGTTTTCCGCTGGGCCTGCATCAGGCGGCCAGCCTGACCGCACAGCGGGTCGCTCTGGTCGGCGATGCCGGGCATGGGATTCACCCCATAGCCGGACAGGGCCTCAATCTGGGCCTGCGCGACGCGGCGGCGCTTGCCGAAGTGCTGGGCGATGGCGTGCTGCTGGGCCTTGATGCAGGCGATGCGCAATTGCTGGCGCGCTATGAACGCTGGCGTGCCATGGACATCGGCATGATGACCATGGCCACGGACGGGCTGGTGCGGCTGTTCGGCGTTCCGGGCAAGACCGCATCGGCGGTCCGCCGCTTCGGGATGTCGCTGGTGGAGAAAAGCCCTGCGGCCAAGCGCTTCTTCATTGCCGAGGCGCGGGGCGAGAGCGGCGAGCTGCCGCGATTGCTGCAGCCCGCGCTCTGATCAACCCGGCACTGGCCGGTCAGCTTTGCAGATCGGCCTCGGTTACCGGCACGATGCGGATTTCGACCCGGCGGTTAGAAGCCCGGCCTTCTTCGGTCGTATTGCTGGCGATGGGCTGGCTCTCGCCAAAACCGCGCGTGGCAAGACGTGCCGAATTCACGCCATGACTCGAAAGATAGCCCGCCACCGACTGGGCACGGCGCTCTGACAGGCCCTGGTTATAGCTGTCGCTGCCGGTCGAATCGGTATGCCCGTACACATCGACATAGGTCTTTTCATATTTGCTGAGCGTGGCCGCCACCTCGTCAAGCGTATTGCGGAAACCCGGCTCGATGGCCGAGCTGTCGACGCCGAATGTCACCTGAGAGGGCATGTTGAGATAGAGGCTGTCACCGTCGCGCACGACATCGACGCCGGTTCCTGCGGTTTTCTGGCGCAGTTCCTTTTCCTGCTGGTCGAGATAATAGCCGATACCCGCACCGGCGACTGCGCCAATGCCCGCACCGACGATCTTTTCGGTCCGGTCGCTGCGTCCGCCGACGATATCGCCCAGAAAATAGCCGCCCAATGCGCCGCCAATGGCGCCGATAGCGGTGTTGCTCACCCGCTTGTTGCCGGTCTCCGGATTAGTCACGCAACCCGCCAGTCCGGCGCCGAGCGCCAGAGCCAGCATGGCACCGCGCATCCCCTGAATATGCAAACGTCCCTTGGTCATTTCATGCCTTTCCATAGTTTTCTGGCAGCAATTCTTGCGCCCGTAACACGGATGAAACGAGCAAGGCCATTATTCGATCCCCAAGCTGAATGGATCAGGAATAAGCCGTTCATGCCGCCGGAATGCAGAAAAAGGGTGTGACAGCAGGCAAAGGCGCGGTAATGAAAGGCGATCCCGTCATGGCTCCGCTTCCTCCCTTTCCCTGGTTTGACTGTCTGGTCATCTTTGGCCTGATCGTGCTGAACGGCCTGTTCGCCATGTCTGAACTGGCGATTGTTTCTGCGCGCACCGCCCGGCTGGAAGCGATGGCGCAGCAGGGCAAGCGTTCGGCGCGCACCGCGATCCGGCTTGCCGCCGATCCCGGCAAGTTCCTCTCTACCGTCCAGATCGGCATCACCCTGATCGGTATCGTGGCGGGTGCCTATTCGGGCGCCAGCCTGGGCAGTCCGGTTGCCGCCCGGCTCGAACGGCTGGGGGTTGAGGGCGATCTTGCCGCGACGCTGGGCTTTGCGCTGGTGATCGGTGTCACCACCTATTTGTCGCTGGTCATCGGCGAGCTGGTGCCCAAGCAGATCGCCCTGCGCTCCGCCGAGCGCATCGCGGTTGTCGCCGCCATTCCGATGGACCTGCTGGCGAAGACCGCCGCGCCCATCGTCTGGGTACTCGACCGCAGCAGCGCGCTGATCTTCCGCCTGCTGGGCCTGAAGCGCGGAGCCGACAATATCGTCACGGCCGAGGAACTGCAGATCATCTTTGCCGAGGCCACCAAGTCGGGCGTGATCGAGGAAAGCGAGCGCGCGATCATCTCGGGCGTGGTCAGGCTGGCCGACCGCCCCGTGCGCGAGGTCATGACGCCCAGGACCGAGGTGGACTGGCTGCCCATCGATGCCGATGCCGCCGCGATCCGCAAATTGCTGGACGAGAGCGCCCATAGCCGATTCCCGGTCGGAGACGGGTCAATCGATGAAATTCGCGGCGTCGTGCAGGCGCGTGACCTTTTGTTCGCGCTGATCGAGGGACATGCGCCCGATCTTGCCGCCATGATGCGCAGCGCACCCATCATGCCCGACCAGATCGACGCGATGGACGCGCTGCAGGTCATGCAGAAAAGCGAGGTGCCGGTCGCACTGGTCCATGACGAATATGGCCATTTCGAGGGACTGGTGACTCCGGCGGACCTGCTGCGCGCGCTGGCCGGGGAATTTGCGTCGGATCAGGATGACGGCATCACCCCGCATGTCGTGGTGCGCGCCGATGGCAGCATGCTGGTTTCAGGCGCGATGCCTGCCGACCAGATGGCGGACCGCCTTGGCATCGAGCTGCCCGAGGATCGCGACTATGCGACTACGGCCGGCCATGTGCTGGAGGTGCTGCGCCACCTGCCCGAAGAAGGCGAAACCTTCATCGATCAGGGCTGGCGGTTCGAGATTGTCGACATGGACAATCGCAAGGTCGACAAATTGCTGGTGTCGCGTGTCGAGCCTGAAACCGGCGAGCCGGATTAAGGACCGGACGGACCGCCTGCGCCGCCAGCGCCCGGCGCACCGACCGCACCGATATTGCCGAACAGATCCTCAAAGAAGGTCCGGTCGCGGCCCAGCGTCGGCGTCTTGTCGCCATCGGGGTTGATCCTGGCGACCTGCTCCAGCCCGGTCTGGTTGACCTGGACGACATTGCCCGCATCGTCGAAACGGATATGCAGCACCATCTGCTCGACCGGGATAGGTTCCCCAAAGGCGAGCTGGCGCGTGTTGCGCGAAAGATAATACCAGTCCTTCTGGTCAAACTGGCTGGTAAAGCTCGGGCGGCCCAGCGTCCGCTCAACCGAAACGCGGTTGTCGACACCCGGCTGAACCGAGGAAACCAGAACCGGATCGACGATATACCCCTTGTGCGCCCGTATCGATCCGCAACCCGCCAGCATCGGCAAGGTAGCGGCAAGGATAATGGCCAGTCCGGCAAAAGACCGGCCCTTTTCCGAATGATTGGTCATTCAAATCTCCAACGGGCGACCGCCATGCGGCCTTGACACTCAGGGCCGACCCGGCCCAATGCGCCATACTTCAAGGTTTCGAGCGGCATCAATATGCACTCTGGACGCGCATCACAAGTGCCGTGTGAATAAGCAGTGAACGGAAAAGCGCAAGCGATGAACATCATAGGCCGGATTTTTGGCAGAAGCGATCCGCATGGCGTGGTACGCCCGCTCTACATGGCGGTCATTCAGGGTGCGCGCGATCCGGCATGGTATCGCGAGGCCGGGGTTGCTGACACCATCAATGGCCGGTTCGAGGCGATGTGCATGCTGGTCTGCCTTTTGCTGCTGCGGCTGGAACGCGAGGAGAATCGCGACCGGGCGGACGTTCTGCTGACCGAATTGTTCGTGACCGACATGGATGGCCAGCTGCGCGAGGCGGGCGTCGGCGACCTGATGGTTGGCAAGCATATCGGCAAGATGATGAGTGCGCTGGGCGGACGGCTGGGCAGCATGCGCAGCGCGCTGGCGCAGATTGCCGAGGGCGAGGAAGCGACCGCTGCGCTTGGCCCGTTGCTGGCGCGCAACCTGCACGAAGGTCGCGAGGAACCTGCACAGAAAGTGCAGATTGCTGCACGGCGTATCGCGGCGATCCATGATCTGCTGGCCGACAAGAGCCTGGCAGAGATCCTCGCCGGAGACATTGCCATGGATGCGGTCGATCAGGACATGCCGTCATGAGCGGAGCCGGCAACAAGTCCGCGGAACAGACAATGTCTGCGGTCATCGACACCCGCGCATTGCCCAAGGCGGAACTCAGTCTTGCGGCAACGCCCGAAGAGGCAGGCGCGCTGGCGGAGAGGTTTCAGATCTCCGCAATTGACCGGTTCGAGGCGGTTGCGACCCTGACCCAGCAGGACGATGCGGTCATGGCTACCGGCCGCCTGGAGGCGGATATTGTCCAGCAATGCCGGATATCGGGCGAGGATTTTCCGGTCGCGGTGCGCGCGCGCTTTGCCCTGCGCTTCCTGTCCGAGGCCGCCTATGCCGCATATGAGCAGGGTGATGGCGAGGAGGAAGGCACCGAGATATCAGCCGAGGATTGCGACACGCTGGCCTATTCGGGAAGCCAGATCATGCTGGGCGAGGCCATAGCCCAGAGCCTGGCGCTGGAGATTGATCCCTATGCCGAGGGTCCGGATGCCGACCGCATTCGATCCGAATATGGACTGAACGCGCCTGCGCCAGACGGCCCGTTTGCCGCCCTCGCCAGCCTCAGGAAAGAATAGGAAACGTCGCGAGCGGCGGAGCGATCAGAACGGAACGTCGTCGTTCAGATCATCGTCGAAACCGCCGCCGCCCCAGCCGGATGACGATGCGCCATCGTTGAAACCGCGATTGGCGCCACCCGAAGACGACCCACCGCCAAAGCCGCCGCCCGAACCGCCGCCGCCGCCCTGGCGGCCGTCCAGCATGGTCAGCGTCGCGCCCGGCCCCTGCAGCACAACCTCGGTTGTATAGCGGTCATTGCCGGACTGGTCCTGCCATTTGCGGGTGCGCAGCTGGCCCTCGACATAGATCTTGCTGCCCTTGCGCAGAAACCGCTCGACCACGCCGACCAGGCCGTCACTGAATATCGCGACATTGTGCCAGTCGGTCCGTTCCTGGCGCTCGCCGCTATTGCGGTCCTTCCAGCTTTCGGTGGTCGCCAGACGCAGATTCGCCACCCGTCCGCCATTCTGGAAAGAGCGGATTTCCGGGTCCGCCCCGAGATTTCCGATAAGAATGACCTTGTTGACGCTGCCCGACATGAATTTCCCCGCTAATGTAATGGTGATCCGGCCCGCCGGGCCGGACGGTCGTTATAGACCAATTGCCGTCGCGGTCCAGAAGGTTATGCCCGCCGCGACATAGGCAAGGCCGAACAGATAGGCGACCATGAACATCGGCCATTTCCATCCATTGGTTTCTCTACGCGCGACCGCGATGGTCGAGATACATTGCGGCGCAAAGACGAACCAGGCGAGGAACGCCAGCGCTGTGGGCAGGGACCAGCGCCCCGCCAGCCGCTCGCCAAGCTGGATCGCAACCCGCTCCTCGTCGCCCTCGTCAATCGCATAGGTGGTGGCGAGCGCCGACACCGCAACTTCGCGTGCGGCCATGGCGGGGATCATGGCCAGCGCAATATCGCGGCTGAAACCGATGGGCTTGACGACCGGCTCGATCACCCCGGCAATACGGCCCGCAACCGAATATTCCATCTGGCTGATCCCGCTGCCTTCGGGCGCCTGGGGATAGGTGAGCAATAGCCACAGGCCGATGGTGACAGCAAAGATGATCGTTCCCGCGCGGCGCAGGAAAATCCACGCACGCTGCCACAGGGCCAGCGCCAGATCGCGCAGCCGCGGCATCTGGTATTTGGGCATTTCCATCAGGAAGCCGCTGGCCGATCCGCGCGTCACCGTGGCGCGCAGCACCAGCGCGGCGATCATCGCGCCGACAATCCCGAACAGGTAAAGCCCGAACAGCACCAGTCCCTGCAGGCCGATTCCCGGCCCAAGCGTCGTCGCCGGAATGAAGGCGGCAATGATGACCGTATAGACCGGCAGGCGTGCCGAACAGGTCATCAGCGGCGCGATCAGGATCGTCGTCAGCCGGTCCTTGGAATCGGAAATGCTGCGCGTCGCCATGATGCCGGGAATGGCGCACGCAAAGGACGACAGGAGCGGAATGAACGACCGTCCGGAAAGACCGACCGACGCCATAAGCCGGTCCATGATGAACGCGGCGCGCGCCATATAGCCGGTCGCCTCCATCACCAGGATGAAGAAGAACAGGATGACGATCTGCGGCAGGAAAACAACGACCGAGCCGACCCCGGCAATCGCCCCGTCAACGACCAGCGAACGGAAAAATCCCGGCGGAAGGGCAGCAATGGCGAGTTCGGACAATGCTCCTGCCGCAGCCTCCAGCGCATCGGCAAAGGGCGTTGCCCAGCTGAACACCGCCTGGAATATGATGAACAGCAGCGCCAGCAGGATCAGCGGCCCCATGAACGGATTAAGCAGGATGCGATCGGCCTGTTCGGTCCAGCGATGGCTCTGCGTTTCGCTGACAATGGCATGGCGCGCGATCGCCGCCGCCTGGGCGCGCCGGGCGCGCAGATCGTTCTCGACCGCCAGTGTCGAGGGTTCGATGCGGTGCTGCACCAGATTGTCGAGCGCTGTCACCAGTTCGGACAGGCCCTTGCGGCGGACCGCGACGGTCGGAACGACGGCTATGCCCAGCCGTTCGGACAGCCGCTCCGCATCGATGGTCAGGCCGTCGCGCTCGGCAAGATCGACCATGTTGAGGGCAGCAATGCACGGCCGCCCCAGCGCGATCACCTCCAGCGCAAAGACCAGATGCTGTTCCAGATTGGCGGCATCGAGCACCAGCACCAGCGCATCTGGCAGCCGCTCGCCCAGCTGCTCGCCCATCACCACGCCGCGCGTCACCGCCTCATCGGGACTGGTCGGATCAAGGCTGTAGCTACCGGGAAGGTCGACCAGCTCGGCAGGACGGCCATCGGCAAAGGCGATCCGCCCCGCCTTGCGCTCGACGGTCACGCCGGGATAGTTGGCGATCTTCTGCCGGGCACCGGTCAGGGCGTTGAACAGCGCGCTCTTGCCGGCATTGGGATTGCCGATCAGCGCCACCAGCGGCTGGTGCACGGTCATCCGGCCACCGCCTCCTCAACTGCATCAACGCTGATATGGCGTGCATGCATGCGGCGCACGGCAACGGTCATCCGCCCGATCTTGACCGCCAGCGGATCGCGCCCAAAGAAAATGCCGCGATGCAGGATGCTGACCATTGCGCCCTCGTCAATGCCCAGGGCGCGCAGGCGCCTGCCCTCCGGTTCGGCAAATGCGTCCCAGTCTATCGCGCCGATACGCGCCTGCTGGCCGATGGGAAGTTGATCGAGAAGCATGGATTTTCGCTTTTGCGAACCGTTATCAATACCGCCGGGCTTTGACCAGCATTTTCTTTGTCCCGTCGCTCAGCGTGACGGATAACGCAGCCGCCCCAGAAACCGGCCCATGTCGAAGCGCTCTCCGCCCGGTGCGGTCCATTTGGCCTTGGCCTTTTCAAACTGCATCACATTCTCGATCCGGCGGTCCAGAAACGCCCATGTCTCGGCGAAATCCTCGCTCTCATCATCAAGAAAGACCATCAGCGTCGATGCATAGACACCGCTGACAATGGCGCGCTTGGAATAATGGTTGAAATCGGTGGCGCGGTCGCCTGCCACCCGCCAGACTAGATCAGCGCTGCGCCAGGCGATCTTGGCCGCCTGCGGAGCGTGGCGGGGATTGGCCATGATCGCGACCGCACGGCGCAATGCCTCGCGCTGCGCAATGACATGTTCGAGGCGGAACCGGATGAGCGAACCGATACGCTCGCGAATCTTCATGCCGTCGATCCGTTCGGCTGGAAATGCCTCGACCATCGCCGCATCGACATGCCCGATCCATGCCCCGATCATGTCCATCGCGCCGCCGTCAAAGGCGAGGAGGGCAAGCGATCCGTCAACACCCTGCGCAGCGGCTGCGCCGTCCCGTGCACGGCTTGTCCAGCCGTCGAACACCGCCTCATCAGCGATAAAGGGGGGCAGATAGGCGCGCACCTCGTCCACGGTCGGATCGTCGGGCAGGTTGTCCAGCTTGTACGGTTGATACATGGTCGGCAATATTCCGTTCTGTCCTGTGCCCGGCCTTACGCCCTGCCGGGGTCTGCCGCAACCGGAACCCCGCGTGCCGCCCGGGCGCGCCGCGCCTCTGGCAGGCGCACCAGCACCAGCGCCAGCGCGATGGCGACCATGCCGACCAGATCAACGGGCTGCAGCTGCTCGCCAAAGGCCAGCCAGCCGACCGTCGCGGCAATCGCCGGCTGGGTCAGCAGCGCCAGCCCGATCACCAGCGGCGAGAAATGGCGCAGGGCATAAACCATCAGACCCTGCCCGAAGACCTGGCTGGAAAAGGCCAGCACCAGCACCGGCGTCCAGTCTCCGGGCAAAACCCTCTCGCCCAGCGCAATGGCACACAGCAACGCGACCGGCGCCCCGAACAGGGTCGCATGGGCGAGCACCTGCCATGAACCAAGGCTGGCCCGCGCATCGCGCAGCGTGATGAGGTAAACAGCATAGAACAGGCCCGCGCCAAGACAGAACAGGTCACCGACCAGATTGTCGAACGCAAGCTCATAGGAACTGCCCATCAGCAGCGCCGCACCCAGCACCGCCAGCCCGACCGCCAGCCACTCGATCGCCTGGGGCCAGGCGCGGCCGATCAGAAAGCCGTAAAGCACCATGATGATGCTGCCCGCATTTCCGAACAGCGTGGCGTTGGCCAGCTTGGTGCGGGCGATCCCGTAATGCCAGCTCGCCAGGTCCAGCCCGAAGGCGATCCCGCCGAGCGCCAGCAGGAGCCAGACGCGCGGGCGATAGCCGCCAAGCGGCTGGCCGTCGCGCAGCGCCATTACATAGAGGAACGGAATGGCCAGTCCCAGCCGCCAGAAACCCGCCGCGACCGGCCCGGTATCGGCGAGCCGCACCAGCCATGGCCCGAAGGCCAGGGCGCAATTCGCCCCGATCAGCGCCAGCAGCGCCAGCAACCCGCCGCGTTCCATTGCATTTGTCATCCGCGCGCATTAGCGGAGCTGTTAAAGGCTGTCGCCGGAAAGATGCGGCAGCGAAACCCAGGGGGAATGAAATCATGACCAATACCAGCATGCCCGGCCTGTTCGATCCGATCCGGCTGGGCGATATTAACTGCCCAAATCGCATGCTGATGGCCCCCATGACCCGCTGCCGCGCGAACCGCGACCATGTGCCCACCCCGATCATGGGCGAATATTATGCCCAGCGCGCTGCTGCCGGGCTGATCATATCGGAAGGGACCGGGGTAAGCCGGGAAGGGCTGGGCACCGGATTCGCACCCGGCATCTGGACCGATGAACAGACCGAGGCCTGGAAACCGGTTGTCGAGGCAACGCACAGGGCGGGCGGACGGATATTCTGCCAGCTTTGGCATATGGGGCGCATATCGCATTCCGATTTCAACAATGGCGAACCCCCGGTTTCGGCAAGCGCCACCCGCACAGAGGGCAATATCCGCACCTATGAGGGCAAAAAGGCCTATGAAACGGCACGGGCGCTGCGCCTCGACGAAATTCTCCGGCTGATCGATGATTATGGCCATGCTGCCGAGAACGCCAAAAAGGCGGGATTTGACGGTGTTCAGCTGCACGGTGCCAATGGCTATCTGATCGACCAGTTCATCCGTTCCAACAGCAATTTGCGCGACGATGACTATGGCGGGCCGATCGAGAACCGTATCCGCCTGCTCGGCGAAGTAACCCAGAGGCTGGTCGACATCTGGGGCCAAGGGCGGACCTCCGTGCGCCTGTCCCCCAATGGCGACACCCAGGGCGCGGACGATGCGACGCCCAATGAAACCTTCACCGCGGCGGCAAAATTGCTGAGCGATATCGGCATTGCCTTTCTGGAGCTGCGCGAGCCGCCGCCGCACGGCACCTATGGCGCGACCGACGTTCCCGCGGTCAGCCCCCATATCCGCCCGGTATTTGACGGTCCGCTGGTGCTCAACAGTGATTATTTCTTCGACAATGCCAGCGCCGCGCTGGCCGAGGGCAAGGCCGATGCCATCAGCTTCGGGCGCACCTTCATGACCAATCCCGATCTGGTGGAGCGCTTCCGCACTGGCGCGTCACTCAGCCCCATCGATTTCACCCCCAGCTGGTACACCCAGGACAGCGAGGGCTATACCGACTATCCGGCAGCATCAGAGGTCTAGAAAAGGAGCCATGATCGCGAGCAGCCATATGCTGTTGATACCGGCCTTGCTGCTGGGCACTGCCATATTGCTGTTGCTGGGCGAGAGCATCTGGCCGAAGCGGATGCTGCAAATTCCCCGCTGGCGACGCTGGCGCACCCATATCGGCTTTGCAGCGGTCAACCTGCCGGTCGAACGCCTGATCGAGGCCGGCATTTTCATCCTGCTTTTCGGCAGCATTGCGGGCGCCGCCGGACTTGGTGCATTCGGCCTGCTGGCATGGATCGATGCACCGGTCTGGATCGAGGCACTGATCGCCGTCGCGCTGCTCGACCTTGCCGTCTGGTTCCAGCACATGCTCACCCACCGCATAGCGCTGTTATGGCGCCTCCACCGCGTCCACCATGCCGATCGCGATATCGACATGAGCACGGCGCTGCGCTTTCATCCGGTCGAAATCGCTCTTTCGATGCTGTTCAAGCTGGCCGTGGCGGTCGCTATCGGCGCAAGCCTCTCGGCCGTGATACTGTTCGAGCTGCTGCTCTCCGTCCTGCCGCTGTTCAACCATGCCAATCTGGCGCTGCCCGCATGGCTCGACAGGGTCTTGCGCATTATCGTGGTGACGCCGGACATGCACCGCGTCCACCACAGTACCGAGAGGGCAGAGCATGACAGCAATTATGGATTCTGCCTGTCCATCTGGGACCGGATATTCGCGACCTATATCGCCAGCCCGTCAGGTGGCCATGACGGCATGTCCATCGGCCTTGCCGACTATCGCGACGAAAAACCGGCGCAATGGGGCTGGTCGATGCTGCTCCCCTTCCGCTAGAATATCCAAAACACCATAAGGAAACGCGCATGCCAGGACTTTATTTCGAGGAATTTTCGGTCAGCCAGATGTTTCACCATCCGATCCGCCGGACGGTGACGGAGACCGACAATCTGATTTTCTCGACCATGACGCACAATCCTGCCGCGCTGCATCTGGATGAGGAATATTGCCGCGAGCAGACCGATTTCGGCACGCGCATCGTCAACAGCTGCTTCACCCTGGGGCTGATGGTGGGCATTTCCGTGGGTGATACGACGCTGGGCACCACTGTCGCCAATCTGGGCTGGGACGAGGTGCGTTTCCCGGCCCCGCTCTTCCATGGAGATACTGTGCATATCGAAAGCGAGGTGCTGTCGCTGCGCCCCAGCAAGTCACGCCCCGGACAGGGCATCGTCGTCTTCGAACATCGCGCCTATAACCAGAAGGATGTGCTGGTCGCGACCTGCAAGCGTTCAGCGCTCATGCTCGGCAAGCCAGCGCCGCAAATGGATGCGCAGGCCGACGCCTGAACCGCTGCCAGCCCCACCTCATTTTGCGCCGCAACACGAATTTGCTTGCTATTTGAAGCGATCGCGACCACATGGCCCGCGAACGGATGCATTGGCGAGCCGGGAATAGTCCCCTCGTTCCGATCGACAGCGTGAACGTCCCTGGCCGCGAAATGGCCCTGTGACCGGTCGATCCTTCATGCAGCCATGAACCGAACCTCCCTTTTCACGCGGGTTGTTTATGAACCACCCGCCTGTTCGCCACCGGCCCTGAGGTCGCGGCGACCACGCACTTGTTTGCGAGTAATTTTTCAATGTCCTATTTTTCCGATCTCGGCCTTGCCGAGCCTATCCTGCGTGCACTCGAAGCCAAGGGCTATGACACCCCTTCGCCGATTCAGCGCGACGCCATCCCCGCCCTGATGAAGGGTCGCGACCTGCTGGGCATTGCCCAGACCGGCACCGGCAAGACCGCCGCCTTTTCGCTGCCTTCGCTCGACCATCTCGCCCGCGAGGCCAAGGGCCGCACCCACAAGGCCTGCCGCATGCTGGTGCTTTCTCCCACCCGTGAGCTGGCCGCGCAAATCGCCGAGAATATGCGCGAATATGCCCGCTTTCTGAACCTGTCGGTCAATTGCGTGTTCGGCGGCGTTCCGATCCACCAGCAAAAGCGCAAGCTCGCCCCCGGCACCGATATTCTGGTGGCGACGCCGGGCCGCTTGCTCGACCTGATCGATCAGCGTGCACTGGTGCTCGACAATGTTGAAATCTTCGTGCTGGACGAGGCCGACCAGATGATGGACCTCGGCTTCATCGTCCCGCTGAAGCGCATCGCCGCGATGCTGCCCAAGCGCCGCCAGAGCCTGTTCTTTTCCGCTACCATGCCCAAGGCGATTGCCGAGCTTGGCGCGCGTTTCCTCTCCGATCCGGTTCGGGTCGAAGTAACCCCTCAGGCGACCACGGCTGAGCGCGTCGAACAATATGTCACCTTCGTCAACCAGAAGGAAAAGCAGGCGCTTTTGACCCTGCGCCTTCAGGAAATCGACTTTGAGCGGGCGCTGGTTTTCAGCCGCACCAAGCATGGCGCGGACAAGATCGTCCGCGCACTGTCCGGGGCGGGCATCCGCGCCGCCGCGATCCACGGCAACAAGAGCCAGGCACAGCGCACCGCCGCGCTGCGCGCCTTCAAGGACGGTGAAATCCGCGTCCTGATCGCCACCGATATCGCCGCGCGCGGCATCGATATTTCGGGCGTCAGCCATGTCTTCAATTTCGACCTGCCCAATGTTCCCGAACAATATGTTCACCGCATCGGGCGGACCGCGCGCAACGGCGCCGACGGCATCGCCATGGCCTTTGTCGATGGCGAGGAACGCGGCCTGCTGAAGGATATCGAGCGGCTGACCAAGGTGCGCCTGATGCCCATCGGCCTGCCCGCCGGATTTACCGAAGCAGCTGCGCAGCTGCCGCCGCCGGCCAAGCCCGCGCCCCGCCAGCAGCAGGGCCGGGGTCGTCCGGGCGGCCGCAACAAGGCTCCGCGCGGCGAGGGCCAGGATCGCAATGCGCCCAATCGCAACGGCCAGAACCGCAATCGCAAGCGGCGCGGTTCGGGCAAGCCCCGCAATGTCGGGCAGCACAAGTCCTTTGTGAAGCGGGTGGGCTGACCGCTCCTTCCAGATCAGTGGCGGAAGTGCCGCATTCCGGTGAAGACCATCGCCAGCCCGGCTTCGTCCGCGGCGGCGATGACTTCGTCATCGCGCATCGATCCGCCCGGCTGGATGACTGCCGTCGCACCCGCCTCGACCGCTGCCAGCAAGCCATCGGCAAAGGGAAAGAAGGCGTCCGACGCGACCGCCGATCCCCTGGTCCGCACTTCTGCAAAGCCATGGGTTTCGGCTGCCTCCAGCGCCTTGACGGCGGCGATGCGCGCTGAATCGCGGCGGTTCATCTGGCCTGCGCCGATGCCCGCCGTCGCGCCCTGCTTTGCATAGACAATGGCGTTCGACTTGACATGCTTGGCAACCGTCCAGGCGAACAGGCAGTCGGCAAGCTCCTGATCGCTGGGCGCACGTTTGGTCACGACCTTCAGCGCCTCGCGGGTTATGCGGCCATTGTCGCGTGACTGGACCAGCCAGCCGCCGGTAATATTGCGGATATTGAAACCGCCGCGTGCCGGATCAGGCAGATCGCCGGTGATCAGCAGCCGCAGATTCTTCTTTTTCGCGAATACTGCGCGTGCCGCATCATCGGCGGCGGGGGCGCACACCACTTCGGTGAAAATACCGCTGATCGCCTCGGCAGTGGGGCCATCAAGCGGGCGGTTGACTGCAATGATCCCGCCAAAGGCCGACACGCTGTCGCATTCCAGCGCCGCCCGATAGGCCTCGGCCAGCGTGTCCGCACTCGCCACGCCACAGGGATTGGCGTGCTTGACGATCACCACGGTCGGCGGCCCGTCGCGAAATTCGGCGACAAGCTCCAGCGCGGCATCCGCGTCATTATAATTGTTGAAGCTCAATTCCTTGCCCTGCACCTGCTCGGCCTGGGCAATGCCCGATCCATGCGGACCGACCGGCAGATAGAGCGCGGCCTTTTGATGCGGATTTTCGCCATAGCGCAGCTCGGTTGGTTGCGCCATGGTGAGCGGCAGGCTGTCCGGAAACATCTTGCCCTGATCGGCAAAGGCAAACCATTGGGCGATCATTGAATCATAGGCTGCGGTGGCCGCATAGGCCTTGGCCGCCATCGCCCGGCGGAATTCCAGCGTTGTCGCTCCGCCCCGTCCGTCAAGCTCGGCGGTCAATGTTGCATAATCGGCAGGATCGGTCAGGATCGTGACATAGCCATGGTTCTTCGCCGCCGAGCGCACCATGCTCGGCCCGCCAATATCGATATTCTCGATAATCTCGTCGCGCGATGCACCGCGCGCCACGGTCTGCGCAAAGGGATAGAGATTGACCACGACCAGGTCGATCGCACCGATGCCATGCGCGTCCATCGCCGCCTTGTGCTCGGCATTGTCGCGCACCGCCAGCAAACCGCCATGCACCATGGGGTGGAGTGTCTTGACCCGGCCATCCATCATTTCGGGAAAGCCGGTAATCTCGGATATGTCGCGCACATCCAGCCCGGCATCGCGCAGGGCCTTTGCCGTACCTCCGGTCGAAACCAGCTCGACACCATGACGCGCCAGCGCCTGGCCAAGCTCCACCAGCCCGCTCTTGTCCGATACCGACAGAAGCGCCCGCCTGATCGCAATATCGCTCATTTTCTATCCCATATTCTTGAATAGCCAGCCAAAGCTGCCGCCGCCGCGATTGACGCTGCCCGACAGCACGATCTGCTGGGTTGGATGGGGACGGCCGGTACCGTCGACCCACAGACTTTCCTCAAGCGCCAGCGCACTGACCGCCGAACGGAATTGCCAGAGCGACCCGTCCGGAATGCGCAGGAACACGCCCATCCCGTCGGTGGTGACATGCGCCTCCACCTCAGGGCCGAGATGAAAGCGGATCGCATAATCAACGCTGTCTTTCTTGAGGCGCGGCTTGCGCCCCACCGGCAACAGCATATCCTCTCCGCGCAACTCGCTGCCGTCCGAACGAAGCAGCAGCAAACGGCGATGCAACAGGCCGTAGCGCGCTGCATAGCCGTCATGGCTCATCTCCAGCCGCGATGCCTCAGCGACGTCGCGCCGGTCCAGCTCGACCTCGGTAACGCCCTTGCCCAGCTTCCCCTTGGGGAGGACTGCGGTGCTGTTCGTATCGTCAAGGCACAGCGTCGAATGCGCGGCGGTGGCGCGCAGCCCCTGGGCCAACTTGGCCGAGATGACCGCCCCGGCGCGCGACGCTCCGCCGCAATTGACGATCAGCCGATGGGGACCGTGCGACATTTCCAGCGCCAGCGTCGAGGCGCAGCCCGATATGGCGTGGCGCGCAACCGGCGGTGTTCCGGCATCAACCAGCACCACCGTGCGTCCGGCGGGAATACGCTGATAGCCCCAGTGGCGCGCCTGGCGCAGCGGACGGGCGCGAACCCCGGTCGCCGCGATCAGTTCGCCCATTTCCGCGCCCGACAGGCCGGGCGCACCCTGCCAGCTGCCCAGGCCGCCATCGAAATGGGTCAGCCCCTGCAGCGCCGGGACCGCACGGGCCAGTGCGTTCTCCACGATGGGCGACACAATCTCGTCACGCGAATCATAGACCGCGCGCAGCATGGTCAGGATACGGATCGCCTCGATCTGCGCCAGCGGCGAACGGGAAATTGCGCCGCCATCCTCGCCCATGAACTGCTCGACCGCACGCTTCAGCCCGGCCTCGCCGAATATCCGGCGCGGCTGGCTGTCGGGCAGCAGCAGCGATGCCGCAACCACGCCCGCCCAGGCCGAAAGCCGGGCCAGCCCTTCGGGCGCCTTGTCCGCAACATGGTCGAGATGGCGCGCGGTGCCCGCAAAATTGCGCAGCACCCGCGAGCGATAGACCAGATCGCTGGATGAGAGAATCAGCGGGGCATGCGCGGCGCAGTTGAGCAGGCGCTGCCCGGCCAGATCGGCCCGCCAGGCAGGATCGCTGACCTTTTCCAGATGCGCATCAAGCCATTGATTGACCAGCCCCTCGGCCACCGGCACGCATTGCTCGCGCGCTGCCGAGGCGCGAAGATCGCGCAGCCAGGCAAAGCTGTGCAGATATTCGACATAGTCGGGCGGCAGCTTCAGATTGGCATAATCTAGCGACTTGATCGGCTGCTTGATACCGTTGAACAGGAAATGCCCCGCCCGGATCGCGGTGCCGCGACGTGCATCGCCCTTGAACGGATCTTCCGGTGCCGCCAGCAGCCGCAGGGGCGAGCGCCCCTTGATCCGCAGCTTGTGCAGCGGCGTGCGCCAGGTGAGGCGATAGAAATAATGCACCAGGCTTTCGGTCAGCGAATGCCCCTTGTCGCCATCGACGCGGACGAGATGATTGCGACCGCTGGCCTCTTCCGCGACCGGTTCCGGGTTCGCTGCGGGAGCGCTGGCCGGTTCGTCAGGGCGTTTGTCACCGATGATCAGACGGTCCTCATAGACCTCATGGGCGGCACCCATCACGATACGCGCACCGCCCTCGGCGGATGCCGTATCACCGCGATGCTTGTCTGGTGCCAAGTCGATCATGCTCCCCTCAGCAAACGGATATTGTCGGCATAATGTTCCGGCCCGCCGCGAAATGTTGCGGTGCCCGCCACCAGCACATTCGCCCCGGCATCCACCGCCAGCCGTGCGGTCGTCGCATCAATGCCGCCATCGACCTCCAGATCGATAGCCCGGCCAGACTTGTCGATCATCTTGCGGATCGCCTCGATCTTGCGAAGCTGGCTGGAAATGAAGCTCTGCCCGCCAAAGCCGGGATTGACGCTCATTACCAGCACCAGGTCGACCTCGTCGATCAGATAGTCGAGCATCTTGGCCGGGGTCGCCGGATTGAGCACGACCCCCGCTTTCTTGCCCAGCGACCGGATCAGCTGGATGGTGCGATGGACATGCGGCCCGGCCTCGGGATGAACCGTAATGATATCAGCCCCTGCCTCGGCAAAGGCCTCGACATAGGCATCAACCGGCGAAATCATCAGATGCACGTCGAACGGCTTGTCAGTATGCGGGCGCAGCGCCTTCACCACGGCGGGTCCGATGGTGATATTGGGCACGAAATGGCCGTCCATCACGTCGACATGGATCCAGTCACAGCCCGCCGCATCGATAGCGCGCACCTCTTCGCCCAGTCGCGCAAAATCGGCAGACAGGATCGACGGCGAAATCAGGGGGGCGGCGTGCATCCCATGGTCCTTAAAGCCTTGACGAGTCGCGGAGCAAGGATTGCCCCCAGCTTTTCCACATTTTTTGCACAGGGCGGGCGGTTTTTTCGGTGATCAGCCCACAAGGCGCATCCGCGCCATGAAGAACCCGTCCATCCCGCCCTTTTCGAAGAGCATTCCGGGCAGTGTCCGGACCTTGGCGGCTTCGGCCTGCACATCGGCGGGCAACGGCATGGCGGACGGCGGACAGGGTTCGAATTCGGGATGGCGGCGCAGGAAATCCTGCACCTGCAATTCGCCCTCTTCACGCTCCAGCGAACAGACAGCATAGACCAGCATGCCGCCGGGTTTCAGCCAGCCCGATGCGCGATCGAGCAGCTGTGCCTGCAATTCGGCCAAGGCCGCTATGTCATCGTCGCCGATCCGGTAGAGAACATCGGGATGACGGCGAAAAATGCCTGTCGCGCTGCACGGCGCATCCAGCAGGATCGCATCGGCCTTGTCACCCGGCTGCCACTGGAGCAGGTCGGCGGCGACGCACTCGGCCTCGAAACCGGTCCGCTCCAGATTGGTGCGCAGCCGCTCCAGACGCTTCACAGACTTGTCGACCGCGACCACCTTCCATCCTGCAGCGGCCAGTTGCATGGTCTTGCCGCCGGGCGCGGCACACAAATCGAACACGGTCCGCCCCTTGCCATCGCCGAGCATGCGCGCGGGCAGCCCTGCCGCCAGATCCTGCACCCACCATTGACCATCACCATAGCCCGGCAGGTCTTCCACCGCCCCGGACCGGGCAAGGCGCACATGGCCGGGCATCAGGCTCTCCCCGCCCAGCCGTTCCGCCCAGATCGCGGTGGCCGCCGGATCGCGCAGGCCAAGGTCCAGCGGCGGCAATTGCGCCAGCGCCTGCGCCGCTGCGCCGACAATGGCATCACCCCAGCCTTTGGCCCAGCGACTGGAAACATTCTCCGGCAGGACGGGATCGGCAAGCCGTGCCTCGCCGCGCATCAGCGTGCCGAACACGCCATGTACCAGCCGCTTCGGCCCGCCCATGACCAGCGGCAGGCAGGTCGCTATCGCGGCATGGGGCGGCGTACCCAGCTTCAGCGCCTGGATCAGCGCCAGCCGCAGCACCATTCGCGCCTTGGCATCATCGGGCAGACGCTGACGGGTGGCGCTGTCGATCAGCGCGTCGAGACCCGCCAGATTGCGCAACACCTCCGCCGCCAGAACCATGGCGAGCGCACGGTCATCGCGCCGCTTCAGGCCCTGACAGGCGGCATGCTGGACATGCTCCAGCGGCTCGCCGCGGCGCAGCACCGCATCCAGCATGCGCAGCGCAGCCTTGCGCGAGCCAAGCCCCGGAATTTCGCTCATACTGCGTTCTGCAATCTCATCAGTCGCGCGCCAGCGGATCGAGCGCGCTCACCCGGCGGGTGCCGCCGCCAAGCGGAGACTGAGACGCGCCGATCTCGGCTGCGGCATGCTGCCCCATCTGCGCGGCAATGTCGTGCAGCGCGGCGATCCTATCCTCGGTATCAGGATGCGTCGAAAACAGGCTGCGCACCCCGGCAGGGACGATATAGAGCTGTGCCGCCGCCGGATTCTGCGCCACGACCGGATTGGGAATACGCTGTGCCTGACCGGAAATTCGGGCGAGCGCGCTCGCCAGCGCAAGCGGCTTGCCGCTGATTTCCGCGCCGCCGCGATCCGCACCGAATTCGCGAGTCCGGCTGATCGCCATCTGCACGATCATGGCCGCAAACGGCGCGACAAACACCGCCAGCAACCCGGCAAGCCCGGCATTGCGCCCCCGGAAAAACATGCCGAAATTGGCAAGCATGGAAATGGCACCGGCAATGGTCGCGACCATGGTCATCACCAGCGTATCGCGATGCTTCACATGCGCCAGTTCATGCGCCATGACGCCCGCCAGTTCGTCCTCGCTGAGCATGGCAATTAGGCCGGTGGTAGCGGCAACCGCGGCATGATCCGGATCGCGCCCTGTGGCAAAGGCATTGGGATGCTCGCTCTCGATCACATAGACCTTGGGCATGGGCAGTCCGGCATTGAGCGCAAGCCCGGCAACCAGCGCATGGAAGCGCGGATGGCTGCGCGCATCGACTTCGATCGCATGGTGCATCCTCAGCACGATCTTGTCGGCGTTCCAGAAGGTGAACAGGTTCATGCCCGCCGCAACCAGCAGCGCGATAACCGCACCGCCCGAACCGCCAAGGGTATAGCCCAGCGCCATGAACAGCGCGGTCAGCGCCGCCAGCAACATGGTCGTTTTGAGGAAATTCATCGCAACATCCTGCCCTGAACGGCCATTGCGCCCCCTTGGAAAACTCGGCGCAACAGCCCATAAGCCTGCAATGAATCTAGGAATAGCGGGCGGTTTTTCAATCGCCGCCCGCTGAAAATCAGCAGGGACCGCCGATCATGACCGATACTCCGCGCGCAACCAGAAGGCCCGACCATGTTCGCGCGCCCGATCACTGGGTCAAGGGTCCGCCGCCTCCCGAGCCACGCGCCGTGAATGAGGCGGATGCCAATGCTCCCGAAAACCCGACCCGCTATGGCGACTGGGTGCTCAAGGGCATTGCCGTCGATTTCTGACAGGCTGGGCTGACACAAGCCGAAACGCAAACCCCGGCCGGGATCATCCGGCCAGGGGCGTTCATCAGAAATTACTCAGGCGCGATCAGTCACCATTGATGATCGTCACGCGGCCAATGCGATAGCCGCGCTCGCGCATTTCCTTGACATAATCCTTGTCGGCATCCGCCAGTTCCTGGTGATATTCTTCCCAGGCCTCATAGCGGTCTTCCTCATCTGTCGCGCGCTTGATGTCGCTGGCCAGTTCCTTGTCGGCCTCGTTGATGTCCGCGACATAATTATACCAGAATTTGTTATAGACCCCGGCGACCGGTTCGGTGCGAACCTCGGGCTTCTGGCCGACAGCATAATGCGCCTGGACCGGCAAGGCCAGCATGGCGGCGGGCAGCACGGCGGCGAGAAGCAGATTGCGGTTCTTCATTGTCTATCTCCTTATCCTTGGGGGACAGGCAGACAACGCGCCGAAGCGCGTATTCATTCCCGGAACAAAAGGAAAAGATCGCAGCTGCGCCACGCTTCGTCGCCAATTTTCAGGCAGTTGCATGCCATCGCGGCATGGAATACCGCCGTTGCAAAGCGGAAGCGAAACAGCGCATCAGGGGAAGGAAATGAACGCGATAGAGATTGCGGCGGCCTTGCTGGGCATCGTCAATGTCGCCCTGGTCGTGCGACGGAGCATCTGGAACTATCCTTTCGGGCTCGCCATGGTGACGCTTTATGGCTTCGTCTTTTTCGAGGCGCGGCTCTATAGCGACATGCTGCTCCAGGTCTTTTTCTTTGTCGTACAGCTTTACGGCTGGATCAACTGGAGCCGCGCCGACCGGATCCGGGGCGGCGTCGCGATCGCCGTGCTTGGCTGGCCGCTGCGGCTGGGCTGGCTGGCCTTTGCCATCGGCTTCAGCGCGGCGCTGGGCCTTGCCATGCAGAGCTGGACCGATGCCGCTGCACCCTTTGCCGATGCGACCATCGCCGGGTTCAGCGTGACCGCGCAAATCCTGCTTTCGCTGCGCCGGATAGAAAATTGGGTCTTGTGGATCCTGATCGATATCGGCGCGATTGCCCTGTTCCTCAATCGCGGCCTGACGGTTACAGCGGGGCTCTATGCCGTGTTCCTGCTGATGTCGATTGCCGGTCTTTACGGCTGGCTCAGGCTCTTGCGCACAGGCGATCGGCCCGCATGACGACACGGGGGCTGGTCCTTGGCAAGTTCATGCCGCCCCATGCCGGGCACATGGTGCTGTGCGAGACTGCCCGCGCGCTGGTGGACGAGCTCACCATCCTTGTCTGCTGGCTGCCCGATGATCCGATTGCCGGGGAACGGCGGCTGGCATGGATGCGCGAATGCTTCCCCGATTGCCGGGTTATCGGTCATGGCGCGGTGGTTCCGCAATATCCTGAAGACGACCCCGATTTCTGGCCTATCTGGCGCGCTATCGTCCGGGAGGCATGCCCCGACAGGCTGGATATGGTTTTTGCCGGAGAGGATTATGGGCTGACGCTGGCAGAGCAGGTCGGGGCGAAATTCGTGCCGGTGCTGCGCGGCGAATGGCTCGCTCCAACGCTGGCCAATGGGTTGTCCGCAAGCGCGGTTCGTGCCGATCCTCTCGGCCTCTGGGATGCGCTGCCCGCGCCGGTCCGGCGCGACATGGCGCTGCGGGTCTGTCTTCACGGGGCGGAAAGCACCGGCAAGTCGACGCTGGCAACACGGCTGGCCCGGCATTGCGGCACCGTGTTCGTGCCCGAATATGGCCGCGATTATTGCGAGATTCACGGCACCCATCTCACCTCCGGCGACCTGCTGCATGTCGGACAGGTCCAGCACGCGATGATCAATGCCGCTGCGTCACAGGCCCATGGCGTGCTGTTTACAGACACCGATGCACTGATGACCGCAGCCTGGCACGAGATGCTGTTCGAGAGCGTTCCCCCGCCACTGCTCGACTATCCACGCGCCGATCTTTACCTGTTGCTGGAAGCTGATGTGGCATGGATCGATGATGGCACCCGCTTTTTCGGCGAGGACGACCTGCGCAGCCGCTTCGCCGCGATAAGCCGCGACATGCTGCAGCGCGCCGGGTGCAGATGGATCAGCATCAGCGGCAGCTGGGCCGAACGCGAGGCCGCCGCCATTGCCGCGATAGACGCGCTGCTCGCCAAAATGCCCGAAAGGTTCGGCGGATCAGGCTGAACCGTCCGCCTTGCGGATCTGGTCCGCCAGCGCCCGGATCGCGCGCGGATAATGCACGCCGCCGCACACTGTCAGCGCCTGGGGCATGACCAACTGCCGTTTCCCCGGCACTGCGCGCCCCAGCACGGGATGCTGCAGCATTTCGGTCCCGCGATCCTGAACGGATATGCTGTCCGCCTCCAGAATCAGGAAATCGGGCCGTGCCAGCGCCATTTCCTCGACCGACATGCGATCGAGCACGCCGCGCCCTTCGACACTTGCAAGGTTTGCAAGGCCAAGGCGCTTCATCATGTCATCGACCAGCGTGCCTGCCCCGGTCAGATAGCCGCGCCGCTGATAATAGGCAGCGATGCGCCCCACCCCCGGACCAGTGCCGAGAGCGTCCAGATCAGCCCGGAATTGCCGGGCCACCGCCTTTCCCCGCTCGGCCTGGCCAACGGCGCGCGCCACAATCTCCACATTGGCAAGAATATCATCGGCATCATTGTCGGCGGCTATTGCGGCATAGGCTATGTTGCGCGCCTTCAGCGCCGCCATGGTTCGTTGCGGCTGATAGGGACCGACCAGCACCAGATCGGGCTTGAGGCGCAGCAACTCCTCGATCCCGACGCCAGTCAGCCTGATGCCTTCGACCTCATCGGCGATGACCGACAGCGCCGGATCATCGGCATTATAGGATAATGCTGCGATCTGGTCGCGATCGGCAAGGGCGAACAGATACTGGTCGGCGCACAGGTCCAGCGAGACCACATGCCGGGGCCGGTCAGCGTGCAAGGGCTGATCCGCGCCGCCGCCATCGGCGTCAGGAGCGCAGGATGACAGGAGCAGCACGGGCAGCAATGCCGCAATCGCCGCCAGCCCCGGCTGCAAGCCTCGCCACGCCCGCCAGGGCCGGTGGCGCGCCGCTTGTGTCGCTTTCCGCTTCATCCTAAGCACCATGGATGCTGCGCCAAACCAAGACAAGCCGTGTCCTGTTGCTGGCGCTGCCCGCTATGGTCGCGCTGGCACTTGCCCTGTTGTCGCTGCTGGCTGGCCCGGCCAGCCTGTCCCCGCAGGAAATCCTGGCCGCCTTCACAGACAATGGCGATCCGGTAATCCGCGCCATATTGATCGAACTGCGCCTGCCGCGCGCGCTGCTGGCGCTGATGGTGGGGTCGGCGCTGGGGCTTTCCGGCGCGGTCTTGCAGGGCTATCTGCGCAATCCGCTGGCCGATGCATCGGTGCTGGGCACCGCCAATGCCGGGGCGCTCGGCGCGATCATCGCATTTTATTTCGGCCTGTATGCAGCCTTCCCGCCCGCACTGCCACTGCTTGCCATCGGCTTTGCGCTGCTCGGACTGCTGCCGCTCATGCTGCTCGCCCGGCGCAGCGAGAACCCGGTCAGCCTGATCCTTGCAGGGATCGCGATCGGCACACTGGCAGGTGCCGGGATCAGCCTGACGCTGAACCTGTCGCCCAATCCCTTCGCGGCGATGGAAATCATGAGCTGGTTGATGGGTTCGCTGGAGGACCGGTCGTTCGATCATGTGCTGATCGCGCTGCCCTTCCTGCTGCCGGGCATGGCGCTGATGCTGTGGGACGGGCGCAGGCTGGACGCGCTGATCCTGGGCGAGGATAGCGCCCGCGCCATGGGCGTCGATATGGCAAGGCTGCGGTTGCGGCTGGTCATCGGCGTAGCGCTGGCCGTGGGAGCTGCGGTGGCGGTATCGGGCGCTATCGGCTTTGTCGGACTGGTCGTGCCGCATCTGGTGCGCCCCTTTACCGACCGCAGTCCGTCGGCCATCCTGCTGCCCTCGGCTCTGGCGGGCGCAGCATTGCTGGTCGCTGCTGATCTCGCCGTGCGCCTGATCCCCGCAACCAACGAACTCAAGCTGGGCGTTATCACCGCCTTTCTGGGAACACCCGTCTTCCTCTATCACCTGATCAGGGCGCGGCGGATATGGTGACGGTTCGCATCGACAATCTCTCCGCGCGGCTGGACGGCCATGCCGTGCTGCATCAGCTTTCCGCCCGGTTCAATGCAGGGCAAATGATCGGCATTATCGGTCCCAATGGTGCGGGCAAGACCACGCTGGTGCGCGCCATTCTGGGCCTTGTCACGCCCGATCAGGGCTCGGTCGAGATTGACGGCACCGACATTGCGGCAATGCCGCTGGAGCGGCGCGCCCGGACAATCGCCTATCTTGCGCAGAACGAAACGATCCACTGGCCGGTCACGGTCGAGCGGCTGGTGGCACTGGGACGACTGCCGCATCTCGCCCCGCTTGCGCGGATCGGCCCGGATGACAGGGAGGCCATCGCCCGAGCGCTCGACATGACCGACATGACTTCCTTTGGGGAGCGTATCGCCACCAGCCTTTCGGGGGGCGAGCGCGCCCGCGCCATGCTGGCAAGGGCGCTGGCAGCCGAAGCGCCGCTGCTGATTGCCGACGAACCGCTTGCGGCACTCGATCCCGCCCATCAGTTCGATGTCATGCAGATTCTGCGCGAACAGGTCACAGGCCATGGGCGCACCGTGGTCGCGATCCTGCACGATCTGTCGCTGGCACTGCGCTATTGCGATCATGTGCTGCTGCTCGATCAGGGCCGGGCCGTGGCAGAAGGGCCGCCACAACATGTGCTCAGCCCCGAGCAGATTGCCGAGGTTTACGGCATTTCCGTCGCCATCGTCGAACAGGCGGGGCAGCAGCACATCGTGCCGCTCGCTCCCCGCTGACTGACTGCGGCGTATCGACCGAAGGCTCTATTTGATCAGAGGCTTGTCGCCATCGCCCAGGATGATGAATGCCGCCCAGTAATAGGGGTGCGATGTCAGCGGGTCATCCATCTGCTGTTCCTGGGCAAGCGCCAGCGAACCATTCATCGACTGGCCTGCCTTGGCATCGAACAGCGCCGAAATCAGCTTTTCGGTGGCATTGAAGTCGTCGGGAACCGGCCAGTGGCTGGCCAGCACCGAACGGGCGCCCGCGCCGACAAAGGCGCGCACCAGACCGTCCAGCGCGAAATTGCCGCCAGTCTCGATACCCGCTTCGCGCGATGCCGATGCGGTTGCCTGCCCGGCGGTATCGCACGCCGACAGGATCACCAGATCGGCATCAAGCTTCATGTCGAAGATTTCCTTGAAGCTGAGCAGGCCATCGGACGTGCCAGTGCCGAACGAGGTGACGAGCGCAGGGCGCGCGGGGCATTCGGGTCGGGGCGCAGTGACCAGGCCATGGGTGGCAAAATGCAGGATGCGATATTCGTCCAGATCCTTGCGCGCCAGCAGGTTCTGGTCGGTGAAGTCGGGTCCGGTAATCACCTGGCTGTTGGCATCACCGAACACCGATTTTGCCAGGAACAGTTCCTTGGGTGAAATCGGCCTGCCCCAGGTGGAAAGCGGCCAGCTACAATCCGGCCCGGCCGATCCCGATGCCTGCAGCATCTGCGGCGGCGGCGGCGCATTCTGGCCTATGCCAAGATAGGCCTGGCTGCCGCGTGCCGGGGCAATGGTACGCACATCGGCAAAGCTGCGCGGCGACACTGCAATCGAAAAGCGGCGATTGCGGGCGAACCAGTCGATGCCCCGGAAATCAAAGGCGTCGGCGGTGATGTCCTCAATCCGCAGCAGATAATCATCCACGCCCTGCTGCTTGGTGATGAGCAGGCCCGGCGGCAATTGCAGCAACGCACCATCGGGTTCGTAGACAAGATGCCGGATGCCCGGCAACTCTTCCTCCAGCTCGCCGAACAGTGCCAGATAGAGCGCCCGCGCCTTTTCGACATCGAAGGGATAGTTCACCGTCTGGCCATTTTCGATGACCACGATGGAATCGCGGATTTCGGCGACGATCTTGTCAAGCTGGCTGCGGGTCATGCCAACCTTGACCGAGCGGACCTTGCCGGGGGAAATCAGCTGGGCATAGACATCCTCGCCCACAAAGCTGACCTTGTAATAACCCTCATCCGGTTTCAGCAGCTTTTGCAGATCGGTCAGCGTCACATTGGTCGGGGACAGGACGCGATAACGCGGATATTCACCCAGACGCGATTGCAACACAGTCTGTTCGCGTTCCAGCAAGGCCAGCGCATCGCGCGCATCGGCAAGCTGACGCTGCTCTTCGCTGGTCGGATTGGGCAGTTCGGAGAGCGCCGCCACTTCGGCGGTGGTGCGCGAAATCTCGCGGGTGCGGGTAACCGCCAGGCGGAACAGCGCCGAAGCCTCGTCATCGCCTTCCGAAAGTTCACGCGCCAGCACCGCCTGGGTCTGCGCCACGCCTGGGCGCTGCAACAGCTGGCTGGCATCGAACAGCTTGGTGGCGACATCGCCATCGCTGTCGGCCCGCGTCACCAGCAGGGCGAAATAGGGGGCCAGCAGGTCCTTCATCGCAGCCTTCGCACCGGGCACGGTTTCGGCATCGGTCACCAGCTCGTCATAAAGCGCGATCGCTTCATCATCGGAGCCGCGCCGCGCCAGATAGGCCGCAAGCCGCGCCTTGGCACCAAGCAATGCAGGCGATTGCGGATAGTCCCGCTCGAAGATCTGCAGCGCCTCGGTAAAGCCGGACAGTGCCTCGCCATAGTCGCCGCGGCTTTCAGCGATCAGCGCCCGCTGAGTACTGACATCGGAGCGCAGCCAGGCCGTTGAATTGACCCGTCCGTTGCGCACGCCGGAAATCATCGACGAGCCTTCTTCAAGCGCGGCAAGCGCTTCCTGGTTGCGCCCCTGCAGGCGCAATGCGGTACCCTGCAGCAACAGCGCCTGTCCGTCGAGAATCTGGGCACGTTCCTGCGCAGTGAGACGGCCATCGACACCGCCAAGCCGCTTGAGTCCGGCGTTTTCACGGTTGATCCGGTCGGCCATGGCGCGGGTTACGAGACCGCCGGCCAGATCGCCTGAATCCAGTCCGTCAGTCACCGGCGATACGGTCATGCCCAGCGCCGCAATCGTGCCAGCCGGGTCGCGCTGGTTGAGTTCGTTGATCGCCCGGAAGTTGCGGATCATGCGCTGCGTTACACCGTCGCTGGCCGCCACAAGCTGTTCAGCGCGCCCGAGCAGTGCCGTTGCCGCGACGAAATCGCCGAGATTGGACTGTTGCAGCGCCTGATTGGCGACGAACTCAGCCGTGCGCAGCGAATCCGATGCCTCGCGGTTGGCGAGCGTTTCGAAAAATTCGGACGATTCGGCATAGGCACCGTAATTGTTGCGGATATAGGCTTCGGCCCGCGCCGCATCGGCATCGAGCGAACCAGCCTGGACGCGGGCAAAAGCCGCCGGATTGCTGACGCTGGTCGTCGCAACCTCGACCGTGCCGGATACCGGCCAGTTGGTCACCACCGACGCCAGCGCGAGCCGCAGGGCAGAATCATACCCGGCGAGTCCCTCGACGAGATAGACGGTATTGCCGCGCACCAGACTGTAGATACGCACATCGACGCCCAGTTCCGCATCACGGCACTGGGTGACGCTGGCCCCGCCAATCTGATCGATCTCGGTTATCTGGCGGTCATCACAGTCGAGCCGCGCACGCGCACCGTCCAGATAGCTTGCCAGCCGGTCACCTTCCCCGCCGCGCAAGGCATAGAGCGAACCGACCGGGCTGGTCGCGTCGCGGCAGACAATGCGATAGCCGCGATCGAACATGCTCGAAAGCGCCGGATCGGTCGGACGATATTGCGCCGTGCACAAAACGCCGGTGCTGCCGATGCGGAAACTGTCGCGCAAGGCGATGGGCTGTTCGGGCTGTGCCATGGCCGCAGGCGCAATCGCCGTCACGCTGATCGAGGCCGACAGCGCAGCCAGCCAGGTGGCAAAGCGGGTCGATGTCTTGCGGGCCATGGTCATTCTCCACCCTCGCTGGTTCCAGGCGCATTGATCTCGCCCTGAAGATTGGGATTGCCGCCGCTGGTGACCGGCTCATTGACATCCGGCTCGACGGCAAGACGGCGGGCGTTGACGATGCTGACCGGACGCAGGATCGGGCTGCTCGACCGGGTCGCCTCCTTGGCGGCCTCCTCGGCTGCGCGTTCTTCCTCTTCCTGCTCATCCTCCTCGGTCTGGCTCTTGGGTTTGCCGTGTTCCTGCGCCTCGACCGTCGCAATGACGGTGGGTGTTTCCGTTTCGGTATCGGGATCGACATCCGGACCATCAGGCGGCACCGCTGTGCAGGTCGAGGCGGTCAGCAGACAGCCGTTGATTGCCGAATTGGCGGTGAAGGTGCTCGGTGCGCCACCCGGATAGATCGCATCGCGGGTATTGCCATTGGTGATGGGTGTGCCCTGGCTGTCCAGCACCTGTCCCCAGACGACCATGTCCACCGGATCAACATCCGGACCGATGACATTGAAGCCATCATCATAGGTCAGGAAGCCTGCCGCCGTCCCGGAAGCCCCGGTATTCTGGATCAGCAGGCGCTGGGTAACGTTGAAATTCAGGACGGCGGCCTGAACAACGCCATCGGGACGCGGCGTGGAAAGCGAAATGGCCAGCGCCGCATCGCGCCCGGCATAGTCGGGATCATCGGCCAGTTCGCTGAGTATGGCATCGCTGACAATATAGATATTTTCCCCGGTCAGGTTCAATATACCGCCGGGCGAATTGCCTTGCAGGAACAGGCCGCCAGTATTGGCGACGACCTGAATCTCGCCGCCCGACAGATTGACCGAATTGCCCGACGCCATGGAAGCGAAGGTGGCATTTCCGATCACGCGCAAGGTGCCGAAGGTCGATACCGTCAGCGAACCGTCTGGCCCGATAAGGTTCGGCGTTGTTCCGTTCGAACCGACCAGGTTGAGCGTGCCGACATCCAGAAATGTGCTGGAAGACAGGTTGGGCGCACTGAATGTAATCGATTCCGCACGCAGTGTTGCCAGCTCCGTCGCATCCAGCAAATAGCTCGTCCATGCAGTCGGCCCCGGATCGCCGAACATTACGGCGCTGGACGGCGTGGCAATAATGTTCAGCTCAAGCGTGTCCTCATCGCCCAGTCCGGCGCCATCGGTGATCTCGATATCACCTGAAGAAATATTGATCCTGGGTGCGAGGACCTGGCCAAGAAAAGCGGCTTCGAACAGCGTGTCGATGTTGACCATCTGTGATGCCGTGATCGAACCGGAATTGATGAAGGTTTCCGACGCAGAGATGAAACTGCCCGTTGAGATCGTCCCGATTTCGGTTCTGCCCGCCGTCCTGACCGGCATAGTCGCGAGGATGACGGCAGGGTCGAAACCAGCCTGATCGAACTGGGCCAGCATGGTGGCATCGGCAAAATAGACAAAGTCCAGCGCGCCTGTGCCCGAACTGACCGACAGGATATCGATATCATTGTCCGCAAGGGCGAGCACAATGCCGGGCGTGGTCAGATTGCCGGCGGAGATATTGCTTCCGCCCGCCACCAGGCCAATTTCGACCCCTGCATCAATGTTACCGGCCGAAACCGAGCCATCGGTCGAGACCAGGCCGACAAATCCATCGGTATCAATGTTTCCGGCAACGATGTTGCCCAGCGCATCGCCCGCGACATTTTCGGTGGCGATAATATTGCCGACAGTCGCGCTGCCGCCCAGGCCATCAAATTCGATACCCAGCAACGAGGTCAGGTCTCCTGCCGTCAGCGATCCCATATTGGAAATGAGGTCGATAGACAGGCCATTGACATTGCCCAGCGTCACATCGCCGCTGCCAACCGCGCGAACATCGCCGCTGGAAACCAGATTGCCTGCCTGTATCGCACCGCTATTGCCGAAAATCGTGATCGATGTCGGTGCGGTGAGCCCCAGGAGATTGACGCTTCCGCCATTGACCAGGGCAGAGCCGCTGGCCGTGGCATTGCCCAGCGCCGTGATACTTGCCAGCGAACTGAGCACGATATTGCCCGTGTCCACCGTGCCGCCAAGATTGATCGATCCCGCCATGGCGACCGGAGCGGTGTTGAAGACGACCGACGGATCATTTTCAAAATCGGGGCCAAGCAGCGCAGCCATGGAACTGTCGGCGACATAAAGGAAATCGGTTGATCCGGTACCGGTCGATAGCTGGCCGAGCGACACCTGCATGCTGCCCAGTGCGAGCACGCTTTGATCGGTCGTCAGCGCGCCGGTGCTGATAATGCCGGCGGTAGACAGCAGCCCGATATGGCTGGGGGCACTCAACGCTCCGGCAAAGAGACCGGTCAGGCCAACAAGGCCGATGCCATAGACAGAGTTCACTGACGATGCGGGCGAGATCTGTTCGGCTACGATGTTACCGACCGTCAGCGTGCCAAAGGCTGTGAGATTCACCGCGCTTCCCGCCGAAATAGGCCCGGCGGTCAGCGAACCTGTGGCGTCCACTTCGACATCGGCGTTGGTCAGGATATTGGCCAGGCTGACATCACCGCCATCCGCTTCAATGCCGACAAATCCGACGGCATTGATCGTGCCGGCCGAAATATTGCCAGCGGTCGAGAATAGGGTGACAGCACTGGTGCTGCCCAATGTACCGGTCGAAATGCCGCCCGCAGCCTGAATATCGATAAAGTTGCCCGCCAGAATATCGCCGGTCTGAACATCGGTCGCCGAAGCATCCAGGGTGACGTGGTTACCCGCATTGATGCTTCCCGTAATGATATTGCCAGCACCAATATTCACCAGCCCGCCAGCAAAAACGTCAATGATCTCTACGCTATTAGGCGCGTTGACGTTAAAGTCGGCGGCGGTCGAAAAGCCCGTTGCGGCCAGCACGCTGTCCAGCGAGTTGAGCGTTATGCCGCTATTGCCGATGATGAGGCCGGGTCCGGTGATGAAACTGGTATTGACCGGGTCGGCAACAAAGTTCCGGGCATCAAGCGCGACATTGTCCGCCGTCAGGGTCGCGTTGTCAGAGAACACCGTCATGAACGCATCGGTCGCAAGGCTGAAAACGCCGCCGATGGTCGTCGTCGAATCGATGAGGACAATGCCGCTATGATCCAGCGCACCGGCACTGTTCGGTCCGTTTATTGCGGAAGCCGAAAGGCTGAGCGCATCGAGCGTCGCGTCGCTCTGGGTCACGATCAGTCCCGAACCGGCATTGACAAAGCTGTTCCCGTTTACGGCCCCGCCATTACCGCCAACCGCGGAAGCAATTCCGCTTACCACACCAGCGTCCAGATTGCCGCGTTCGGTGCGGTTGAAGCGTTTGGTGACCAGCACAACATTGGCACCGCTGGCAGCTTCACCGCCAATGCTGCCAACGCCTATTGTGCCCCCGGCACCGCCAATGGCTCCGGCTGTCATGGTCACATCACCAGTGGTTACGGTCGAACCGCGCACAAGCAGCGTATTGGCCCCACCTGTCGCGGTACCACCCGTTCCCGCAGATGCGCTAGACACGCCGTTGCCGCCATTGCCGCCCGTCGCGGACGCAGTGACCATCACAGTGCCGAATGTGGCACTGCCAATATTATCCGGCGTATCCGGGCCACTCGATGTTCCGAACTGGTTGAAGCCGCCAACCGCATTGCCGCCATTGCCGCCGGCATCGACTGAACCGTTACCGCCATTGCCGCCCGCCGCAATGGCGCGAACGACCAGATTGCCGATGTTCACTGTACCATTGCCAGCCGTGCCCAGAACCAGTGTCGTGCCGCCAGTGGCACCGCCACCATTGCCGCCAGACATGCCATCGCCGCCTGCACCGCCTACGCCATCGGCGAGCACAAGCGCGCTCTGCGCCTGCAACAGGCTGGCGCTTCCGGTGTTGCTCAGCGCGACAACCTGTGCGCCGCCGACCTGACCGGCGCCGGGTTGGATACCGCCCATGCCGTCGCCGCCTGCGCCGCCACTGGCACCCGATCCGCCAAAGCCGGTGGCGTCGGCGATAATGCCATAGGACTGGCCCGTCCGGGTATCGAGAACCAGTCCCGAAACATTCAGATTGCCGTTATGGCCATTGCCGTTATTGGCGAGCACCGTTGCGCCACCGCCCGTGGCCGCGCCGCCATTGCCAGACACAATCGCATTGCCACCGACCGCAATCGCCGTTGCCAGAACGCCATCGGCAACATTGATATCGCCCTGGCCAGCGCGCACCTCAGCGAACCCGCCAATCGCGACACCACCGCCAAGAGCGCCGTCCGCGCCAAAAGCATCAGCCCTGGTGAAAATGCTGCCGGTCACGTCAAGCTGGCCGCCGCCCGTGCCAAATGGCCCGACGCGCGCCGTGCCGCCCATGGCTGAACCGCCAAAAGCGCCCTGTGAATCAACCGCATCTGCAATGGCCTGGGCGATAAGATCACCGCCCACGGTGATGATGCCGCTATTGGGATTGACCAGCGCCATGCCGCCGGTGAACGTGCCCGAATTGCCATCAATGGTCGTGCCGGTATTGCCAACCGCCTGCGCCTGCAGGATCACCCGACCGACAATGTCGATCGAGCTGCCGACTGCATTGGTCGCGATGCTGGAATTGCCGCCCGTGGCATTGCCGCCAGCACCGCCGCCCAGCACCGAATTGATCAGCGCGGTTGAGGAAAGAACGATGTCGTCCGTGGTATCGAAGTTCAGCGCACCGTTGATCGCGACCAGCGATGCATCGCCGCCAAACGCGTTGTCGCCCTGTGCACCGGAAAGGGCCATTCCGGCTTCGCCGCGCGCAAGAACTGCAGCTCCGTTGAGGACAGTCACCGCACCATTTTCGGCAAAAATCTGGGCAACGCCGCCCACGCCAGGGCCAGAGATGAATCCGCTGCCCATGCCCATGCCGCCGCGACCAGATGCGTCCGCTATAGTCTGATTGGTACCGTTCAGGTTGATCTGTGCGGTCGAGCCATTGGTTGTCCCGATCAGCGCCTGCCCGCCAGCACCGGTCCCGCCATTACCTATCGTCTGCGCGTCGCCACCTAGCCCTGTTGCCGAAGCGAGAGCCCCGCCATTGATGGTAAGCGTACTGACCTGCGAACCCAGATTGGCGAGACCGCCAAGTCCATCGCCCCCGGTAGAGCCAACCATGGTGCCGAACCCGCCAATGCCACGCGATTCGGCTGTTGCATCGCCGGTGATGGTGATGGGGGCATCATTTACGACGATCCGCGCATCGCCGCCCGACCCCGTGCCAGCCTTGCCATCGCCACCGCCGCTGTTATTGCCGCCAAATCCGTTTGTCTGAGCCAGGGCATTGCCGGTAATTGATATTGTGCCGCCGGTATCCTGGGAAATCGCCGCGCGACCGCCGCTGCCGTCACCGCCATCCGAAGCGTCGGCACCGCTTCCGCCAAGACCATTGGACACAACAAACGCACTGCCACCGATTTGAATATCACCGCCATTGCGCGACGTAATCATGGAGGCGACGTTGGCGCCGCCGGCGCCCGCGCCGCCAACACCCGATTGGCCGGCAAAGATATTGCCGCCCTGGCCGGTCTTGGACATGACAAGATCATTGGTCAGTATCAGCACGCCCGGACCATCAACCGTTGCCAGCGCATCGCCGCCATTGGCATCGCCTCCGGTTACATTGCTGGAACCGCCTGTCGCCTGTGCGCCGACAAAGGCCGACCCGCCAACGGTAATCTGCCCTTGCGGCAGGAAGATTTGCGACACGCCGCCAGTGGCGGTGCCGCCTGCGCCAGTGCCGGTTGCGTTGCCGCCCACGGCATCTGCAGACATGTCAAGATCGGCAGCGATCTGGATCACCCCGCCTGCCCCGAAAATCGACGCAATGGACTTGCCGCCTGCGGCATTGCCGCCCCGGCCGGAACCGGTCGAGAAGCCGCCAGTGCTGGTGCCCGAAATCGTGACATCGCCCTGCAGGTCGATCAAGGTTCCTGCGCCAGCGCTTACACCGGTTGAAAATGACGTGGTCTGCACGCTGGCATCGCCGCCATTGCCCGCACCGCCGCCGATTCCGCCCGTGGCATTGCCCTGCATCAGGAGGCCACCGGCTACGGTCAGCACATTGCCGGTGCCGCCATCACCGTTCAAAATCGCAAGACCGGATATTGCCGCGCCGCCCGCTTCCTGACCCGTTCCGCCAATCGCGTCTGCAGTCATCAGCACATCGCCATTGACGGTCGCAACGCCATTGCCGCTGTTGACAAAGAACCGCGCCTGGCCGGCCGTCGCCTGACCGCCGCTGGCACCGGTAATCGTTCCGTTGCCGCCGGTGGCGTTGGCCGTATTGGTAAGATTGCCGGTAATGTTGATGGTGGCGTTGTTGGCCGCCTGCACCAGGGTCTGTCCGCCCGTCGCGCTGCCCGCAGCGCTTGGCGACAGGCCGTTATTGCCGCCAATCGCATTGGCGCTGACCCGGACGTCATTATTGGCGATCAGCGATCCGCCCGCCTGGGCAATGAACTCGGCAAAGCCGCCCTGCGCATTGCCGCCACTAAAGCCGGTGATGATGCTTTCGGCAAAGACATCGGTGAAGCCGTTGATGGTCAGGCTGGAGCCGGTGCCGATGGAAGAGATCTGGGCAAGGTCGCTCGCCTGAATGCGCACATCGGATTCAAAAACAATATTGCTGGTCGCACCTGCCTGGATGGTGAAATCACCAAAGGCCGCGCCGCGCAGCGCGGACGTCGCACCAGCGTTGAAGATCGAGATATTGGTCTTGTCCGCCGCGTTCGCCGAAGGCGCGCTGGCAACTTCGCCGCCGACAATATCATAGCCGCCCGAAAGGATGATCGCATTGCCATCCACATCAGCAGCACCAGCCACGTTGAAGCCCAGATTGCTGCCCGCCTGCACGACCATGGTGATCGCGTCATTCTTGGCAAGAGCCGTCATGTAGATGCGGTGATTGTCGCCGGTGCCGCCGCTGGCCTGTCCACCGATGGTGCCGGTGTTGAAAATGGCCGCGCCGCCCGGATCGGTGCCCTGGGTTATCGCAATGTCGAACAGGCCGCTGGGATTGAAGCTGATCGTCGCCCCTTCACCGGCAACCAGGCCCGCAACGCCATTGACGTCTATCGTGCCCGAATTGTTGATGCTGGGGGCGACAGCCACGACATAGCTGCTCTCGGGAGATGCAGTGATGAACGAGCCCAGCGCGAAGACGACCGACGAATTGGGATCTGCCCCCACAAAATTGGCGGTATTGCTGCCATTGAGAAACAGTCCGCCGCTGACAACCGGATCGGCGGTGGTGAGCACCAGGCCACCAACATCGATGAACGAATTGCTGCCGATGACGATGCCGCCGGGGCTGTAGAACCAGACATTCCCGCCGGGCACCAGGGTGGACGACCCAAGGTCGATCGAGCTGAAAATAGTGCCGTCCATCAGGATCGCGCGGGTCGGGTCGTTGGGAATGATCCGGTTCAGCACGGTAAAGTTGGTAAGCGACGGATCGCCGATGAACTCCACCAGATCGCCTGAGCCCAGAAAAGTGATCAGGCCGCCGCCAATCGCGGTGTCATTGGTATCCCAGGTGATGATCGTCTGATCATCGATAACGGTAATGGTCTCGCTGCCCGGCGTCGTCCGGTCAAAGGTTGCGTTGCCCTGGGTAATGGTGGGCGTGCCCTGGAACGACTGGGCATGCGCGCGTTCGCTGGTGCCAAGAGCGAGACCGGCCGAGAGCGCTATTGCCGAACTGGCCAGGGCAAGGCGCGAAAAGCGGCGCGTGGACATGGACAACAGACGGGACATTAGCGGTCTCCCCAGGGAAGCAGCAGGGTTGTAAAGGTAAAGAGCAGGCGCGGGTCAGGCGTCGAGGCCAGGAAACCAGCCCTGTTGGTCGGCACCGCCAGCGTTACGTCGAGCTGGAACCGGTCCTGGAAGCGCGAACGAAAGCCGCCGCCGAGCGAAGTCAGGCGTTGCGGATCAGCTGCCCCGGCACGGGTGTCGTCGAACGCCCAGCCATTGTCGAAAAAGACAAAGGGCTGGAATGCAAATTCGGTATTCTCAAAAGGCCGGATGCGCGGTCCGCGCAGCTCCAGCGAAATGCCGACACCATCATCGCCGACAATCGTGCCCGGATCAAAGCCGCGCCCGACGGTATAGTTGCCGCCCGAAAATTCCTCAAAGCTGAGCACGGGGCCAAAGGCGATCTGGGCGCGGGGCCGCGCCACCAGCGAAAATTTGCTTCCCAGCGCCACCTCGAACTCGCCAGCCGCACGCAGCACCGACGAAGTCGGATCGCCATCGGGCCGGCTGGTGGGCGTGCCGGTCAGGCCACAGGTCAGGTTGCAGGGATCGCTGGCCCCCAATATGTCCAGCCCCTGGCGGAACTCGATGGTGCCGTTCATGCGCCAGCGCGGGCGGGCGCCATGATCCAGATCGACAGCCTCGCCAAGCACCCGCACATAGCCGATGCGCAGCCGGTCGCGCGACAGCGGGCCAATAAAGTCAACATCCTGGTTGACCAGTTCCAGCCCGCCGCTGATCCAGACCGAGGCCGCCTGGCTGCGCAGAAGCGGATAGCTGGCCTCCAGAGAGGCGAGAAGCGTATCCGCCTTGATCGAGGTCGTGCCGAAATTGCCGATGTCGGGCTTGGTCCAGGCATAGGTGAAGCGGCCTCCGATCCTGAGGCCCTCCGAACCCAGCCGCATCTCATGCCCGATCTGGACAACCTGCTGCTCCTGGAAATCGAGCGTGCTATAGGCAGCCAGTGTGGTGCGGTCACCCATGCCGGTCAGGCCATAGAATTGCGCGCGCAGCTGTCCGCCAAAATGCCCTGCATCATCGGATGCGAGATTCTGGACGTTGAAATCGACCTCGTAGGGCGTGCGGCGCACCGCAACATCACCGACCAGCTCGCCGGGGCCGGTTCCCGCCGGGACCAGCGTCAGCCGGACATCATATCCGGGCAGATCGCGCGCCAGCAGCAGATAGCGCTCCGCATTATTCTGGTTGAACACCTCGTCTTCGGTCAGGCGCTCCAGATATTTGGCAACCAGTTGTTCGCCGCGTCCGGCGTCACCGCGCACGCGAATCGCGGTGATCTTCGCATAGAGAACCTCAAGCTGGACATTGCCGTTTTCAATGCGCTGGGTCGGCACCTGAACGGCGGCGAGATAGCCCTTGCGCCGCAACATGGTGGCAGCGGCATCGCGAATGTCGCACAGCACGCCGACCTGCTGTTCGGTGCCAAGATAGGGAGCATAGGCGGCGCGCATTTCATCGGCCGTCGCACCCTTAAGATTATTGAAGGTGACCTGGTTGAGAGTAAGGCGCACGCCCGCATAGGACGGATCGCGCAGCGGACAGGGGGACCGCTCGATATCGCCTTCCACCTCAAGCCGCGGACCACGCTCCTCGGCGCGGGGGACAGGACGATCGACTTCTTCGCGAGTTGGCGGAGACGGGACATTGACCTGAGCCTGCACCGGCAACGCCGCTGCACCAAATCCCAGAATCGAACCTATTCCCAATACGGTCCTGAACGCCGCTCGCCGCATAAGAATGCCGCCCCCCGTTTTGACGGGAACGGCCCTGCAGAAGCCCTTCCCATGATGTGCATGGTATCCGGCACGGCACCTTAGTGGCACCTGTTACCAGTTGCGACCCCGGCTTCGGACTAGAACAGCTGCGTAACTCCCACAAGGTCTTTTGCAAAGATTTGAAACTATTTTCTTATTCGGATGGCGAATGTGAAATTTCTGTGCCCGCAAGGCCACAAATCGGTCCGCACAGCCGGGGAGAAGACTCGCAGATCATTGACTTGCCGAAGTTTCACGGCTTTGACTGCGCGCCATGCTGGACATCTATCTCATCCCCATCATCCTTGGCATTGTCGAAGGATTGACCGAGTTCCTGCCCGTCTCCTCGACCGGCCACCTCATCCTCGCGACCGAGCTGCTCGGCTATGACGCCCAGCGCTGGGCGGTGTTCAACATCGCCATCCAGCCGGGCGCGATCCTTGCCATTGTCGTGCTCTACTGGCGGACTTTCATGGACGCCCTGACCGGGCTGTTCCGCCGCGAGGCAGAGGCGATTGCCTTTGTCCGCAACCTGCTGATCGCCTTTTTCCCGGCAGTCATTCTGGGCCTTGCCTTTGGCGACGCGATAGAATTGCTGCTGGAGAACGCGGTGGTGGTCTGCTGGGCGCTCATCATCGGCGGCTTTGCGATCCTCATCGTGGAGCGCCTTGCCCGCACCAGCGAATCCGGCGGCGTTGCCAGGGTGAGCGCCAAGACCTCGGCTGGCATCGGTCTCGTCCAGTGTCTGGCGATGATCCCCGGCGTCAGCCGTTCGGGCGCGACGATCCTGGGCGCCATGTCGATGGGCGTGGATCGCAAGACCGCGGCCGAATTCAGCTTTTTCCTGGCGGTACCCACGCTTACCGGTGCGACCGCCCTTCAGCTGTTCAAGCATCGCGACGCGATCACCGCGCACGACATGCAGCTGATTGGCGTCGGCTTCGTCGTATCATTCATCGTGGCGATCATTGTCGTGAAAGCATTTCTGGCCGTCATCACGCGGTTCGGCTTTGCCCCCTTTGCCTGGTACCGGATCATCGCCGGGGCACTCGGCCTGTTCTGGCTGGCCGGGGGCTAGCCTGCCCTAAAGTCCCGTTTCGGACCTTTATCACCTTGTGGCAACCGCCAATAAAGTTACGAATTTTACGACCGCATGGTTTTAGGACAGTATAAATGTCCTAATGTAGCAAAATTGCGTGACATGGCCTCCGGAATGGACTATCAGCGCGCAGCATAGCGATTCCCGGTCTCAATCGGCCTGCGCCCGCTCCTCTGGATTGCACGGCGGTCAGGCCCCTGGGCACCGGTCCATGCACGCATGATGATACAGGATGATTGGCGGCGGACAGCTCGACGGGCTGTGGCTGGCCGAAGGGGCAGAGAGCGATGGCAAAGTCCGGCAAGGGCAAGGGCGGCAAGACAAAACAGGATGCGCAGCAGGCAGCAGCCGAAAAGCTCGCCATGCTGAAATTCGTCGATCTTGGCCAGGCCTATCCCGACAAGCGCACCGCCGCCAAGCGGGCGGGTGATTTCAGGGAAATCTCGGACCGCTATGCGGAGCGCAAGGCAGCCGAGCAATCGGCCCGCTGCTCGCAATGCGGCGTGCCCTATTGCTCAACCCATTGTCCCCTGCACAACCATATACCCGACTGGCTGCGCCTCACCGCCGAAGGGCGGCTGCGCGAAGCCTATGAAATGTCGAACGCCACTTCGACCATGCCCGAAATCTGCGGCCGCATCTGTCCGCAGGACCGGCTGTGCGAGGGCAATTGCGTGATCGAATTTTCCGGCCATGGCGCGGTAACCATCGGCAGCGTGGAAAAATACATCACCGATACCGCCTGGGAACAGGGCTGGGTGGAGCCGGTTGCGGTCGGCCCGGATCGCGGCCAGTCGGTCGGGATCATCGGAGCAGGGCCTGCCGGGCTGGCGACCGCCGAATATCTGCGCGCCGCCGGCTATGACGTGCATGTCTATGACCGGCACGACCGGATGGGCGGACTGCTCACCTATGGCATACCCGGCTTCAAGCTTGAAAAACATGTCGTCATGCGCCGCGTCGAGCGCCTCGAACAGGCGGGCATTGTCTTTCATAGTTCGTTCGAGGTCGGCCGCGATGCGACGCTGGAGGAACTGCGCAAGCGTCATGACGCGATCCTGATCGCCACCGGCGTCTACAAGGCGCGCGACATCATGGTCCCCGGCATCGGCACTGGCGGGGTGGTCGATGCACTCGACTATCTCATCGCCTCCAACCGCAAGAGCTTTGGCGACGCCGTGCCCGATTTCGAGAGCGGCGCGCTGGATGCCAAGGGCAAGAATGTCGTGGTGATCGGCGGCGGCGATACCGCGATGGACTGTGTGCGCACCGCAATCCGCCAGGGCGCGAAATCGGTAAAGTGCCTCTACCGCCGCGATAGGGAAAACATGCCCGGCTCGCAGCGCGAAGTGATGAACGCGGAGGAAGAGGGCGTCGAGTTCATCTGGCTGTCCGGTCCCGTCGCCATCGAGGGGACGAGCCAGGCCAGCGCGGTTCGCGCCAACCGCATGCGCCTGGGTGCACCCGATGCCTCGGGTCGCCGTGCGCCCGAGCCTGATCCCGACAGCGACTTTACCGTAGAGGCCGATCTGGTGATCAAGGCGCTGGGATTTGATCCGGAAGACCTGCCGCAGCTGTTCGGCAGCCCGGAACTGAGCGTTTCGCGCTGGGGCACGCTGCGCGTCGACCACCAGACGATGATGACAAATCTGGACGGGGTATTTGCCGCCGGCGACATCGTCCGTGGCGCCTCGCTGGTCGTATGGGCAATCCGCGATGGCCGCGACGTCACCGAACATATGCACAAATGGCTGCGCGAAAAGGCAAAATCGGAAAGGCAGGCGGCATAAATGTCCGGATTTGCCCTTCAATTGTGCGCCATTGCCACTATGCTGAAACCATCGGGTCGCCTTTTGGCAGGTTATTGTCCTGCGCGAATGAAAAAGGCCTTTGCATGAATTCCCGACTTTTCAGAAACCCGGCCCGAAAACTGGTTCCGATGCTGCTGTGCGCTGCACCGCTCGCTTTGCTTGCCGGATGCGGCGAATCCTTGCCCCAGGGCGAGGAAGCGCTGCGCGAGATCATCCCCGCCATCACCGGTGACGGCCCGCAGGCGCTGCCCGAGGAAACAGCCGTCAACTTTGCCCAGGGCACCGCGAGCTTTGCAGGCGGCTTCCTCGGCGAAGAATTCATGGCGAACTGGAAGGGTGAGGCCATGGCCGAAAAGGCCAAGGCAGCGTTCAAGCCCCATGCCGCCACCGTGGAAAAGGCCATGTATGCCAGCATTGCATCGGCGCTGGATGAAAATGCCATCAAGGAGCTGATCGGCGATGTGCGCGACCCCAAGCGCATGAAGGCGATCAAATGCGGCTACAAGCCCGACAGCGACACTTTTTTCTGGGGCGATTGCGACACATCTGCCTTTGAAAAGACGGACTTTTTCGTCCGCTACGACAATCTCCAATATGCCATGCGCGCGGCCCTGAAAGAGCCCGTGGCTACCGCCGCCTATGGCGTGGCGGGCTGCGCCGTCATTGACGAGTTCATTGCCGAGGCGACCAAGTCGCGCGATGACCTCTCGCTCTCCGGCGCATCCTTCAGCATTGACGGCGGGGAAAAGCGCGACTGCGAAGCATTTCGCAAGCTCGCCGCAGAACATCTCAAGCCCGCCGGGGAGAAAGCGCAATGAAGCCGATTGGAATTGCCCTCGCCCCGGCCCTGATGCTGGCAATGACCGGCTGCGCCAATGCACAGGAAGCCGATACCGACGCGCTCTATGAAGAGCTGCTGGCCAAGATAAACCAGAAGAGCACGCATGATTTCGTGCGCGACGTTGCACTCAGCTATGTCGACGGGTTTGTCGAGGATCATAATGCCAACCGGCCCGATGAAGAGCCGCAATGGACCAGCACCGATACACGGAAAAGCATCGATCTGTTTCACGAACCGGTCGACGGGCCGATCCGCAAGCGCATCTATGCCAGCTTTGCCGAAACCATGCCGGTCGATGATGCGAAGGCCCTGCTGAGCCTTTTTGCAGACCCCAAGACTGCGCCGACGCTCGATTGCGCGCTGGCACTGAAGCCGGATGAACGCGACGCGGCGGCCTGGAAGTCCTGTGCGAAATCGCCCGCACGGGCGCTTGATGCAGAGGAGCAGGCACTGACCGAGCGAGCGGTGGACGCGCTGACCCGGGCGATTACATTGCCTGCCGTCAACGGCGCGGTCGGCGGCATGGTCTGCCACACGCTCGACCGTTTTGCCGACCGTATTTCCAAAGAGGGTTTCACCTACAGCTTTGGCGTTACGCTGCGCATCGGCAAGGCCGAGCCGGCACGCGCTTGCGATGTCCTGAAGCCGCGCTGGTCCGCGCTGGCAGGACTTGATGCACAGCTGGCGCTGGAGCCGGAGATGATTTTCAAGAAGGACGATGACGACTGATGGAGCACAGCTTCCCCACCCCCGAGCATGAACGGCTTGCCCGCGAAGGCATGTATCGTCCCGAATTCGAGTCGGACGCCTGTGGTGTCGGCCTGGTCGCCGCCACCGACGGGGTGCCGTCACGCCGGGTGGTGGAAAGCGCTATCGATGCGCTGAAGGCGGTCTGGCACCGCGGTGCAGTGGACGCCGACGGCAAGACTGGCGACGGCGCGGGCCTGCATGTCGATTTGCCGGTGCGTTTCTTTGACGATGCGATTGCCGATAGCGGGCACAAGGTGCTGCCCAACCGGCTGGCGGTCGGCATGATCTTTCTGCCGCGCACCGATCTTGGCGCACAGGAAAACTGCCGCACCATTGTCGAGGCGGAGATTATCGAGGCTGGCTATACCATTTATGGCTGGCGGCAGGTGCCGGTCGACATTTCGGTCATTGGCGACAAGGCCCAGCGCACCCGCCCGGAAATCGAGCAGATCATGATCGCCGGGCCGATGCCCGATGCCCAGTCTGCATCGGAATTCGAGGAAAAGCTCTATCTGGTCCGCCGCCGGATCGAAAAGAAGGTCATCGCTGCCCAGATCAACGACTTTTACATCTGCAGCCTGTCCTGCCGGTCGATCATCTACAAGGGCCTGTTCCTCGCCGAGAGCCTTTCGGTCTTCTATCCCGACCTTATCGATCCGCGTTTCGAAAGCCGGCTGGCCATCTTTCACCAGCGCTATTCAACCAACACCTTTCCGCAATGGTGGCTGGCGCAGCCGTTCCGCTGCCTTGCGCATAATGGCGAGATCAACACCATCCGGGGCAACAAGAACTGGATGAAGAGCCATGAAATCAAGATGGCCAGCCTCGCCTTTGGCGAGCATAGCGACGATGTGAAGCCGGTCATTCCGGCAGGGTCGTCGGATACCGCCGCGCTTGATGCCGTGTTCGAGACGATCTGCCGGTCGGGCCGCGACGCGCCCACGGCAAAGCTGATGCTGGTGCCAGAGGCCTGGCAGGGCGGCACGGACATGCCCGACGAGCATCTGGCCATGTATGAATATATGGCGAGCGTCATGGAGCCGTGGGACGGCCCGGCAGCGCTGGCCATGACCGACGGCAACTGGGCGGTCGCAGGGGTCGATCGCAATGCCCTGCGCCCACTGCGCTACAGCCTTACCACCGACAATCTGCTCGTCATCGGTTCGGAAGCGGGCATGGTGGTGCTGCCCGAAAACGGCATTGTCGAAAAGGGACGGCTTGGCCCCGGCCAGATGATCGCGGTCGATCTGGAGCATGGCCAGGTCTTTCACGATCGCGAGATCAAGGACCGGATCGCGGGCGAGCACCCCTATCGTCAGCTGGTCAAGGGCTTCCGCACGCTCGATGACCTGCCTGCCCTTGCCGACGAAGCGACGCCGCAATGGTCGCGCGCGGAGCTGACCCGGCGACAGATCGCCGCCGGGCACACCATCGAGGACATGGAGATGATCCTCAGCCCGATGGTCGAGGACGCCAAGGAAGCGGTCGGCTCCATGGGTGACGACACCCCGCTGGCGGTGGTCAGCACCCGTCCGCGCCCGGTCAGCCAGTTCTTCCGCCAGAATTTCAGCCAGGTCACCAACCCGCCCATCGATTCGCTGCGCGAGCGCCATGTGATGAGCCTGAAAACGCGCTTTTCCAACCTGGCCAACATCCTGGAGCAGGATACCCAGAATGAAAATGTGCTGGTGCTCGACAGCCCGGTGCTGACCTGTGCGGGATGGGGACGGCTTAAAGCCGCCTTTGGCGATGCCGTCGCAGAGATTGACTGCACCTTCCCGGCCGGGGGCGATGTCGGCCAGCTGCGCGCGGCCATCACCCGCATCCGCTCCGAGGCGGAACAGGCGGTTCGCGAGGGCAAGACCGAGATTTTCCTGACCGACGAGCATGTCAGCGAGGACCGGGTCGGCATGGCAATGATCCTCGCCGCCGCCGCCGTCCACACCCATCTGGTGCGCAAGGGGCTGCGCTCCTTCTCATCGGTCAATGTCCGCTCGTCCGAATGTCTCGATACCCATGGCTATGCGGTGCTGATCGGTGTCGGCGCGACGACCGTGAACGCCTATCTGGCCGAAGCGAGCATTGCCGACCGCCATGGCCGCGGCCTGTTTGGCGATCTGAGTTTCGACCAGTGCCTTGCCAATCATCGCAAGGCGATCAACGAAGGCCTGCTCAAGATCATGTCGAAGATGGGAATCGCGGTGATTTCCAGCTATCGCGGCGGCTATAATTTCGAGGCTGTCGGACTTTCGCGCGCGCTGGTAAACGATCTGTTCCCCGGCATGCCCAGCAAGATTTCGGGCGAAGGCTATGCCTCGCTTCACCTCAATGCCATGCTGCGCCACCAGGCTGCCTATGACAGCGCAGTGACCCGCCTGCCGATTGGCGGTTTTTACAAGCAGCGGCATAATGGCGAATCCCATGCCTATTCGGCGCCGCTGATGCACCTTCTGCAAAGCGCCGTCGCCAATGACAGCTATTCCACCTATCTGCAATTTGCCGAGGGCGTGCGCGGCCTGCCACCGGTCTATCTGCGCGATCTGATGGAATTCAACTATGCGGCAAAGCCGGTCGCCATTGACGAGGTCGAGGCGATCACCGAGATCCGCAAGCGCTTCGTGACGCCCGGCATGTCGCTGGGCGCGCTCAGCCCGGAGGCGCATGAGACGCTGTCCATCGCCATGAACCGCATCGGCGCCAAGGCAGTGTCGGGCGAGGGCGGCGAATCCGCCGAGCGCTACAAGCCCTATGACAATGGCGACAATGCCAACAGCTCGATCAAGCAGGTGGCATCGGGACGGTTCGGCGTCACCGCCGAATATCTGGGTGCGTGCGAAGAGCTGGAGATCAAGGTTGCCCAGGGGGCCAAGCCCGGCGAAGGTGGCCAGCTGCCCGGATTCAAGGTGACCGAATATATCGCGAAGCTGCGGCATTCGACCCCCGGCGTCATGCTGATCAGCCCGCCGCCGCATCACGACATTTATTCGATCGAGGATCTGGCCCAGCTCATCTATGACCTGAAGCAGATCAATCCCCGGGCGCGGGTCTGCGTGAAGCTGGTTTCCGCAGCGGGCATCGGCACTATCGCCGCCGGTGTTGCCAAGGCCCATGCCGATGTCATCCTCGTCTCCGGCAATGTCGGAGGTACCGGTGCTTCCCCGCAGACCAGCATCAAATATGCCGGAACGCCATGGGAAATGGGATTGAGCGAGGCCAATCAGGTGCTCGGCCTCAACGGCTTGCGCCACCGGGTGCGGCTGCGCACCGATGGCGGCCTGAAGACCGGGCGCGACATCGTCATCGCGGCGATTCTGGGTGCCGAGGAATTCGGCATCGGCACGCTCAGCCTGGTGGCGATGGGCTGCATCATGGTGCGCCAGTGCCATTCCAACACCTGCCCCGTCGGCGTGTGCGTACAGGATGAGCGGCTGCGCGAGAAATTCACCGGCACGCCCGAAAAGGTCATCAACCTGATGACCTTCATCGCCGAGGAAGTGCGCGAAATCCTGGCGCGGCTGGGCTATCGCTCGCTGGACGAGATTGTCGGGCGTACCGAATTGCTGCGCCAGGTGAGCCGCGGTGCGGAACATCTCGACGACCTTGATCTCAACCCGATCCTCGCCAAGGTAGACGTGCCAGACGCCCAGCGCCGGTTCAACCTCTCGACCTGGCGCAACCCGGTTCCCAACAGCCTGGACGCACAGATATTGCGCGACGCCCGCCCGGTATTCGACCGGCGCGAGAAGATGCAGCTCACCTATAATGTGCGCAACACCCATCGTGCAGTGGGCACCCGGCTGTCAGCGGAAATCACCAGCATCTATGGCATGAAGGCCCTGGACGACGGCCATGTCCGCATCCGCCTGCGCGGATCGGCGGGCCAGTCGCTCGGCGCGTTCCTGTGCCAGGGCATCACGCTGGAGGTGTTCGGCGACGCCAATGACTATGTCGGCAAAGGGCTTTCGGGCGGCACCATCATCGTGCGCCCGACGGTCAGCTCCCCGCTGATGAGCCGCGACAACACGATCATCGGCAACACCGTGCTGTATGGAGCGACATCGGGACGGCTGTTCGCGGCTGGACAGGCGGGCGAGCGCTTTGCCGTGCGCAATTCCGGCGCACAAGTCGTGGTCGAGGGATGCGGCGCCAATGGCTGCGAATATATGACCGGCGGCACTGCCGTGATCCTGGGCGAAGTCGGCAGCAATTTCGGTGCGGGCATGACCGGGGGCATGGCCTTTGTGCTTGACCGCAACGATATGTTTGCCCGTCACGCCAATCCTGAATCGATCATCTGGCAGCGCGTCGAAAACCCCCATTGGGAGGATGAATTGCGCGCGCTGGTGGAGCAACATGCCGATGCCACCGACAGCAAATGGGCAGAGGAAGTACTGCGCAACTGGGACCGCTATCTGCCCCGTTTCTGGCAGATTTGCCCCAAGGAGATGGTCAGCCGACTGGCCCATCCGCTGGGCGGCAAGGAAACGCTGGTGGCGGCGGAATAACCGCCCCGGCGCTTAGAGTATTTTCAAGTCAGATGGATACATCTGACGACTCGGAAAATACGGTAAAACAAGAGCATAGAGCGCAGGTTTTGATTCAATCAAAACCGAACGCGCTCAGAAATCTCTGCCGTCCTTGCGGTGAAAGCCGCGCCCTTCAGTCAGGTGCATATCGATATCGGAATAATGGCAATCGGTCGCCGAGGGGCGGCCGACCGCCACGAACACGCAATCCGTGTCGCTTTCGTTGATGAGGACATGGCCATTGCCATCGCCCTTTGGAAAGGCGGCGACATCGCCCGGCCGCATCACGCTTCGTCCCTGATCATCGACCAGCACCGCTTCGCCCGCGAGCATCACGACCAGCTCGTCCTCGCCCTCATGCCAGTGCCGCTGCGACGACCATGCGCCGGGCTTCAGCACGACATGGCTGGCACCGAAATCGACGATACCGCTGGCCGGGGCAAGCCTGCGATACCAGCGCCCCTGCACCTTGTCGGCATAGACGGGCGGATAGCCCGTGGCATTGGTCTGGTCGATGCTGTCGAGATCGAGCCTGGGCATTTGCGTCACCTTTCCCTGTTGCGCTGCGCCGACACAATCCGGCGGCGACTCACTTGCCGCTTGAGATAGCCGATGGCACGGCTATGACGAAGCCATGACCCAAGGCTCCACACCTTCATTGCACCTGTGCCCGGCGCTTGAACATGCCGAGCGGCTGATCGCCTGCCCCAGCGTCACGCCCGCCACCGGCGCGGTCTTCGATGCACTGCAGGCGATGATCGAGCCGCTGGGCTTTGCCGTAACCCGCTTTGTCGCGGGAACCGCTCCCGACGGACCGGTGGAAAATCTGTTCGCCATTCGGGGCTCGGGCGGGCGGCATTTCGCCTTTGCCGGACATCTGGACGTGGTGCCGCCGGGCAGCGGCTGGTCGAGCGATCCATTCGTGCCGGAGCGGCGCGGCGACCTGCTCCATGGGCGCGGCGCGGTCGACATGAAGGGCAGCATCGCCGCCTTTGTCGCTGCACTGGCCGAAATACCCCAAGATGCCGGAACGATCAGCCTCATCATCACCGGCGACGAGGAGGGACCGGCGGTGTTCGGCACCCGCGCGCTGATAGACCTCATCCGGGAGCGGGGTACCATCCCCGATCTTTGCCTCGTGGGCGAGCCGACTTCGGTCAATCGGTTGGGCGACATGGTCAAGATCGGGCGGCGCGGTTCGGTGAACATGTGGATACGCGTGCAGGGGACGCAGGGCCATGTTGCTTATCCGCATCTTGCCGACAATCCCATTACCCGGCTGGTTGCGATCCTGTCGGAAATCGAGGCGATCAGGCTGGACAATGGCACCGACTGGTTTCAGCCCAGCAATATAGAGATTACCGACCTTGCCGTTGGTAACCCCGCGCATAATGTCATCCCTGCCGCCGCCGAGGCACGGATCAGCTGCCGTTTCAACGATCTGCACAATGGCGACGCCCTTATCGCACGCATCCGCGCACTGGCCGAACCACTGGGCGGCACTGTCGAGGCGATCATCTCCGGCGAGGCATTTCTCACCCCGCCGGGCGCATTCTCGACGCTGATAAGCGATGCCATCATCGCAGAGACCGGCATAGAGCCGGAACTTTCCACCAGCGGCGGCACATCCGATGCCCGCTTCCTCACCCATCTTTGCCCGGTCGTGGAATTTGGCCTATGCAACGCCACCATGCACAAGCTGGATGAGGCGGTTGCCATTGATGACCTCGCGACGCTGGCGCGCATCTACGCCCGCATCATCCGAGCCGCGCTGGCCTGACCGGCGGTTTTCAGCCCCGCCGTTTCAGCACCAGATACAGCGCGCCCTGCCCGCCATGGCGCGGATGCGCGGCCCTGACCGCAGCGATATGACCTGCATGGCGCGAGGCAGCGAGCCAGTCGGCAACGGCGGCGCGAATGGCACCCCTACCCGTTTCGCCATGGCCATGGCGCGGGCGCGGCTTGCCGGTAATCAGCAGGATGATGCGAAGGTGGCTGGCAATGGCGCGGCCCAGGCTCTGGTCGAGCAGGGCATAGGCGCTCGAAAGGCTGTGTCCGTGGAGGTCGACAGTCAGGTCGGGCTGAACGCTGCCCTTGGCAAGGCGCCGGTCCCAATGGCCGTCAAGCCCGCGTTCGGAAGGATGATCGGGCTGCCGGACAAGGCCGGACCTCGCCGCTCCCGGTGTTGGCAGCGGCGGCGATACGCTTCCTCCCTCCAGCGCGCGCCGAAAGGCCAATGCATCGGGGCAGATATCTGCTAGGCTTGAAGGCCTTGCCGGAACCGGCGGCACCGGCCCCGAACGGACGAGCGTCACCGGTCTTGCAGGCTTTTCCAATAGCTTTGGCACAGCCAGCGGTTCAACCGTGGCGATCACCCTTTGCCATGCCGCTGCCTCTTCCCGGCTGAGCGGCCTGCGGCTCATGGCCGGGTCGCGGCGAGCCGGTCAAAGGTGCCGCGCGGCACCAAGATCAGCGCCTGGCCGCGCGCCGACATGCCGCCGGCGATGGTGCGCGCTTCCGCGCCCGCGCCCCAGAATGTATCGAACCGGTTGGCGCCCTTGATCGCGCCGCCGGTATCCTGCGCTATCCACAGGCCATTGGGCTCCTGCCGGTCCATGGACAGGAACACTGGCGCGCCCATCGGCACAAAAGCGGGATCGACGGCAAGGCTGGTGCCCCCGGTCACCGCATAGCCCAGCGCGCCCAGCGGCCCCGGCCCGGTAAGCTCGCGGAAAAAGACGAAGCTCTGATTTTCGCGCATGATCCGCTGCCCCTCGGCGGGATGGGCGCGCAGCCAGTCGACAATGCCCTGCATATTGGCCTGTCCGGGTGCGAGCAGTCCACGGTCCCGCATCAGCTTGCCGATACCGGTATAGGCCCGGCCATTTTGCGAAGCATAGCCGATCCGCATCACGGTGCCATCAGGCTGGCGCAGCCGACCTGACCCCTGTACCTGCAGGAAGAAGAATTCGATGGGGTCCGCCGCCCAGGCAATGACCGGAGCCCGCCCGCCCAGCGATCCCTGCTCGATCATGGTGCGGTCGTCATAAAGCACCAGGCTGGCGCCCGAAACCTTGCCGCGCACCCGCTTTCCCGCCAGCTCGTCATTGAACTGGCCAAGATCGACATCGATCAGATCGGCGGGACGGCCATAGACCGGGACATCATATCCCGCGCGGCGCTCCCGCGATCCGGCAATCTCCGGCTCGAAATAGCCGGTGGCGAATGCCGCGCCGTCACCGACCTGCAGCGGTTCGAACCAGTTGGCGAAAAAGGCAAAGCCATTGTCATCGGGCCAGCCTGCCGCTGCATCACAGGCCGGACGCCAGTCTTCGGGGCGGGTCAGGCCGCTGGCATCCTGCCGGGTGACAAGCGAGGGGCAGCTGAGCCGGAAACCCTGCAATGCGGCGCGGGCATCGGCCTCACCGATCGGCAGGCTCGCTATGTCGCGGCCCAGGCGCAACGGATTGCCGAGCGCCTGTTCGGGCGATGCGCCGGGCAGGATGGCAGCGCCCCCGGCAGGCGGAAGCGGCACGGAACCCGGAATGACGTAACTGCCCTGCGCACTGGAGGCAGGCGGCGATGATGGCGGCAGGCCGCCCATGCTCTGGGCTTGTGACGGGATGATGCCCGAACAGCCGGTCAGAGCAGCCAGCCCGGCCAGAAGGGCCAGCAAGCGATAGCAGCCGCTGCGCATGTGCCTCAGACTTCGTCGGTTTCGACAAGCACCCAATTGGGGTCTTTGCTGGTCAGGTCGCGCTGGAACGCCCACAAATCATGGGCGGGCACGGCATCGGTCAGCGACCCGGCGATCAGATCGCCATCGCGGTTGCGGACAACGGCGGCGATATCGGCATCGAATCGCATGGTGATGCGGGCAAAGGGCGCATCATATTCGGCATCGACAATCTGGGCGTTTTCAATACGGACCAGCCGGTTATCCAGCGTCTCGCCGCGTTCTTCGCGCGAATCAATGGCCGTCACGAAACTTTCCAGAACGTCCTCGTCGCACAGTGCCTCCAGATCCTCGCGGCGGCCATGCCAGAACGCCTCAAGGATCATGCCATAGGCGGCCTTCGCGCCTTCAGCGAACCGTCCGACATCGAAATTGCGATCCGCAGCCAAGATCATGCGGATGCCGGGTTCGGCAGCCGGATCATAGGCATGCACCAGTTGCGGACGCGGCGATGCAGGAAATTCGTCATTGTTGCTGGGCTGTTCGATCGGAACGGGGTTCTTGACCGGCGGGTCCATCCGGCGGGGCAGCGGCTCCTGTTCATGCCCGGTCCGCTTGCCGAGCACCGCATAGAGCCGCAGGCCCAGAAAGGCCGCAAGCATGGCAAGGATGATTATTTCCACCGACACATCAAATCCCGACTGGCTTCGTTCCGCTTCATGTTTCGACGCCTGCCATCCCCTGACAGACCCTTCCTGCCATACATAAGCAATCATTGAGGATATGCAAATCGCTTTGACAGGAAAGGCGATGCTTGCACAGGCTGCATTGGGCCAGTAGATGCAGCGCAATTTCGCCATCCGGCCATGCAATCGGTCCGGAATGGCAGGGCAGCAATTGCGAAAGGGCAAGCATAATGGCCGATAATGACGGCACCGTGAAATCCACCGATCCCATGCTGAACGGCACGGGAGGTCCCCAGGCGGGCCTGATATCCCAATATGTGAAAGACCTGTCGGTCGAAAACCCCAATGCCCCGGCGGTTTATCAATGGCCTGGCCAGCTGAGCTTCAACGTCAATTTCAAGGCGGAGGCCGATCAGCTGAATGACGAGGTGCATGAAGTCATCTGCACCTATAACATCACCGCCAAGAGCGAACAGGGCACCGCCTATATCATCGAGCTGGCCTATGCAGCGCTGGTTGGCGTGCGCGGCCTTGACGAGGCGGACCTGCGCCGCTTCCTCTTCGCCGAAACCCCGCGCATGGTGTTCCCGGCGGTCCATTTGATCCTTGGCAATGTCACCCGCGATGCAGGCTTTCCGCCGATGATGATGGAGCCCATTGATTTCCTGACGCTCTATGACCAGCAGAGCAAGGGCGAAGGCGCAGAGGCCGGCAGCACGGCAGAATCCGAAGGCTGATGATCCGGTCCTTCCCGTCCGGCGTCCTGCCTGACCGGCCCGGCACCGGCGCGGACTGACCGCCATGAGCCTGCTGCGCTCGACGACAACCATAGGCGGGCTGACGCTGGTCAGCCGCATTTTCGGCTTTGTCCGCGACATGCTGCTCGCGCGCGTGCTGGGCGCAGGACTGGCGGCGGATGCTTATCAGCTCGCCTTTCGCCTGCCCAACACCTTTCGCCGCCTGTTCGCCGAGGGCGCATTTTCGGTCGCCTTTGTGCCGATGGTCAGCCGCAAGATGGCCGGGGAAGACGGCGAGGCAGAGGCGGAACGCTTCAGCAGCGATGTGCTGTCGGTATTCATCTGGGTACTGATCGGGTTCAGCGCGCTGGCGATGCTAGCGATGCCCGGCATCGTCTGGCTGCTGGCGCATGAATATCAGGATATTCCCGGCAAGTTCGAGCTGTCGGTACTGCTCTCGCGCATCACCTTTCCTTACCTGATGCTGATCAGCATCGTCTCGCTGCTGACCGGTATTCTCAATTCGCGCTCGCGCTTCGGGCCGGGCGCCTTTGCACCCGTCTTGTTCAACATCACGCTCATCACCGGTATCGTGATCGGCGCATGGCAGCGCGGCGAAGGTGGCGATGACCGCATCCTTGTCATCATCCTCTCGGCGGCAGTGGCGCTGTCGGGCGCGGTGCAGCTTGTCTATCTGTGGTGGTGCGTGCGCAGCGAGGGCATACGTCTGCGGCTCCACCGGCCGCGCTTTACCGGCGATGTGCGCGAGCTGGGACGGCTGATCCTGCCCGCCACATTCGGCGCGGGCATTTACCAGATCAGCCAGCTGGTCGACACATTCTTCGCCACCCAGCTGCCCCAGGGTTCGCTGACCCTGCTGTCCATGGCCGACCGGCTGAACCAGATGCCGCTGGGAATTGTCGGCATTGCGCTGGGCACCGCGATCCTGCCCGCGCTGTCGCGCAACATCGCGCTTGACGACCGCGCCGCCGCCTCGCGTGTCCAGTCCGATGCGGTAGAGTTGGCGATGCTGCTGACGCTCCCCGCCGCCGCCGCCATCGCGGTGTGCGCACCAGCCTTTGTCAGCGCCTTTTTCGTCGGTGGCAAGTTCACCGCCGAAAACGGCATTGTCACCGCGCAGATTGTCGTGGCGCTGGTCGCCGGACTGCCAGCCTATGTGCTGGTCAAGATCCTGACCCCGGGCTTCTTCGCCCGGCGCGATACCCGCACCCCGGTCTATACCGCCGCCACCGCACTGGCGGTCAACATCGCCCTGATCCTGGTCCTGATCCGGCCATTCGGGATTGTCGGACTGGCCGCCGCCGGGGCAGGCGCAGCCTGGCTCAATACTGCCCTGCTCTATGCAGTGCTGCGGCGGCGCGGGCATTTCCGCCTCGAACCCGCACTGGCGCAGCGCATCTTGCGGCAATTGCTGGCAACCGCAGTCATGACCGCGCTGCTGTGGTGGCTGACCGGCCAGTTTGACGGATGGTTCGCCGGGTCCGTCATGCAACGTATCATATCGCTGGCAACGGTTGTCATTGCCGGAGCGTTCGCCTATTTCGCCACCGGCTATCTTGTCGGCGCGATTGACAGGGAACGGATCGACCGCCTCGTCAAGCGCCGCAAGTCCTGACCGGCACTATTGAGGATTCTAGTTCATGCGCAGCGTTTCGGGCATTCAGCCCACAGGTAATCTGCATCTCGGCAACTATCTGGGCGCAATCCGCAACTGGGTGAAGATGCAGGACCAGATGGACTGCCTGTTCTTCCTTGCCGATATGCACGCAATCACCGTGCATAATGACCCGGCGGAGCTTTCGGCCAATTGCCGCGAAATGGCAGCGGCGCTGATCGCGTGCGGCATCGATCCGGACAAATCGGTGCTGTTCAACCAGGCGCGCGTCCCCGCCCATGCAGAGCTGGCCTGGCTGCTGTTCTGCACCGCGCGGATCGGTTGGTTGAACCGCATGACCCAGTTCAAGGAAAAGTCGGGCAAGAACCGCGAAGGCGCCAGCGTCGGCCTGTTCGCCTATCCCGTGCTGCAGGCCGCCGACGTCCTGCTCTACCAGGCAACGCATGTCCCGGTGGGCGACGACCAGCGCCAGCATCTGGAACTGGCCCGCGACATCGCCACCAAGTTCAACACCGATTTCGGCGTCGAGCTGTTCACCCTTCCCGAACCCTTTATCCAGGGACCAGCGGCCAGGGTGATGAGCCTGCGCGACGGGGCATCGAAAATGTCCAAATCGGATCCCAGCGACATGAGCCGCATCAACCTCAGCGATGATGACGATCTGGTGGCGCAGAAGATCCGCAAGGCCAAGACCGACCCTGAACCGCTGCCCGAATCCATGGACGAGCTGGCCGACCGGGCCGAGGCGCGCAACCTGATCGGAATCTATGCCGCCGCGACCGACAGCGAGCCCCAGGCGGTGCTCGACCAGTTCGCCGGACAGGGCTTTGGCAAGTTCAAGCCGGCGCTCGCCGACCTGCTGGTCGAAACGCTTCGCCCGATCCGCGAACGCTTCACCAGGCTGAAGGCGGACACCACCGCGCTGGATGCGATCCTTGCACGCGGCGGCGAAAAGGCACGGGCAGAAGCGGCAAACACGCTGGAAGGAGCCTATGCCGCACTCGGTCTGCTGCGCGATGGGTAGCTGAGTCTCACAGCAGGACTGTCATCTGAATCCAAATTGGCCTTTGCAAGGCGACCTGGACGATTTCAGATAAAGGCATGACAGCGAAGGAAACGCACATAATGCCGCTTTCCAAGGCCGCTATTTCCATTTTGCGATGGCGCTTGAAACTGTGCACATGAGGCAACAGACTGTGCGGGATTTGTGCGATACCATTATGCAGATCGGCGCATTTACGTGCGCCCTTCTGCAAGGATGAACAGCTATATTTCCGAAAAATGGCGGAAAAACTGGCGCGCCCGACAGGATTCGAACCTGTGGCCTCTGCCTTCGGAGCTGTAAAAATGGTGCATTTTATTGCAACGCAGCAGAACGAAAATGAACCATAAATAATTATTTTTATTGCCTTATTTCGGTATTACAAAGTTGCGAATCGTTCGCATTTGTTGCACTGCGTTTACCCCTCCTGCACTTACATTTCACTTACGGATTCGCTACTTTGTGATCGAAGGAAAGATCGCAATGCATCCCGCGCTAAACAATTCTGTAGCATTAAAAGCAGCCGCAAGGGCGAAGCCTTATGAATTGCGCGACCCAAAATTCGGCGGGCTTCTGCTGCGGGTCCAGCCCTCCGGCGTAAAGACATGGTATCTCGAATTCGAGCGCGGAAAGCGCATCCGGCTCGGTCGCTTGACCAGCATGGGATACGCCCAAGCAGTCGAGGCATCGAAGAGCGCACTTGGCCCTTACTGGGCCGGTGTCGATCCGCGCATTGAGCGCCAGAAGCGCAAGCAGGTTTCGACTTTCGGCGAGTTTATTGACGAACATTACGCTGATTGGGCTCGGGTTCACCAGAAAACCGCAGAGGCCAATCTCAAGCGCCTCAAGGTTGCCTTCAAGAAGTTTCTCAAGATGCCGATGGCGACCATCTCGCCACTCGATATGGAGCGCTGGCGCGCCCAGCGCATGAAAGACGGCGTCAAGCCCAACACCGTCAATCGCGACATCACGGCGATCAAGGCTGCGCTCAACCGGGCTGTCGAATGGGAACTGATTGCAGTGAACCCGATCGCCAAGATCAAGAAGACGCGCGAGAACAAAGAAGTCCGTGTTCGATACCTGGACGAAGCCGAAGAATATCGTCTGCGCGCCCAACTCAAGACGCGCGAAGACAGAATGCGCAGCGAGCGCGACACAGCCAACCAGTGGCGGCGCGAACGTGGCCGAGAGCTATTGCCCAGCTTGCGCGCGGTTCCGTTCACCGATCACCTGATGCCAATGGTCCTTCTATCGCTCAACACCGGCATGCGCCGGGGCGAGTTGTTCGACCTCAAATGGTCGCATGTGAATTTCGACAGGCGGATCGTCACCGTGTCGGCTGAGACTGCGAAGTCGCGCAAGACGCGGCACATCCCGCTCAATGCCGAGGCTTATGAGACACTCAAATCCTGGCGCTCGCAATGCGACCTCGGCAACAGCCGTGTGTTCGAAAGCGAAGACGGCGCGCGCTTCGACAACGTCAACTCATCGTGGAAGAAGTTGCTCGACGACGCGAAGATCGTGGACTTTCGTTGGCATGACATGCGCCATCACTTCGCCTCACGTCTTGCTATGGGCGCGGTTGATCTCAACACGATCCGTGAACTGCTAGGGCATAGCGACTACGGCATGACCCTACGTTACGCTCATTTGGCTCCAGAGCACCGGCGCGAAGCGGTCGAGGTACTCGACAGGCTGAGGCCGCATTTGTCCTTGGTCGCAACAAACTAGGACATTGCGTTTCGAGTTTTCGCCTAAGGATTTCTAAGGAAGCGACCCATGGCATTTTCCATAGTTTTCGCCACTTCCGCAGGGGCAGGGGTCGGAATCTAGAAAGGGCCGCTCGTTTTGTTTGATGAATTCAATCAGATCCACCGGGGCGATTGCGTGATAGACGGCGCATAGGTCGGGATCGAAGATTGCCTGCTTGATTCCCTTCGGAATCACGACTCTTCTCAAGAATTCGATGAACCCATTCGACCCTAGGTTTTGCAGCCTATAGTGAGGGGGAATTCGCTCTGCACCCGGTTGTTTGGCTGAGGCCTCTGAGGTGAAGACTGGCAAATAGCTGACCGGGTTGCCATCAGCATCTGGCACATTTTGAATTACCGCCACATCTATGTCCTCAATGGCTACCCCGCCTGTTTCACCAAGAAAGAAGTACAACGGCCATTCAAACATCTGTGGCGTTTTAAGCTCTTCAGCCTTGGCATGAAGTTGGCTCGGGACGCCGAATGCGACTTCCATGTCCTCCATAACTGCCGAACCGTCGCTATTCAGATTTAGAAAGCATGGACCAAAGATGATCGCATCTCCGCTGAAGGCGAGAGACGGTTCTCCATTATGGGTAAGCAGAAATTCTGTGCCAGACACTTCCAACCCCCATCCTTTGTATCGAAGCGACATTTGGATTACTTGGATGGTCTTGGGAGGAGCAAGCCGCAGTTCTAGCGATACCTTGTAGAGAGCGGACCGCACTATCCAACGGTCGCCCACCGATTCAATATCAAAGGCGTCTGAGTGGCAAACAACCTCATTATCGATGATGGAAAATACTTCGTTGTCTTCGCTGGAGAAAAACCGTGCAAGGAGCCTTGGCGGAGCATAGCATTCTTCCGGTTCGTGAAATCCTATCAGCGTTTCGCCATCGATGCGCAGGATCGAGGTTCCTCCAATGAACAGTTTGTCGCCAATCTGGATGGTTGGTGCAAAGTGACTTGTCTCCCACTCTGCTTTGGCGCCTCGCTGCTCTTTGGCTTTTGGGTTTGCAATTGCTGCAAGGTATGCGCTCTTCGACAGCAACCCTTTTCTCTTACGTGCATGATCAGTCGGGCAAAGAAGGGCGATCCCCGCCGCCTTGTGCTCCTTCGCTTCGGCAAACTCAGGCTCGAAATGCTCGTAATCGTAAATCGCGCTCCCACACACAACACATCCATATCCGCAACGTTGACGGACCTCGCGCTTTACCGAACTTGGGATGTTTCTTGATAGGCCGTGCTTGTTCATTTGGTGACCTATTTGCCGTCGGCATCGCGTGATTCATTCAATCGCTCTTCGAGAGCAGCAATTCCCTTCAGCAACTCCTCAAATGATGGCGGCTCTCGCATGAACATCACCGCCATCGCGGCGTAGTCGCGCTTGAGGTCATCAGCGATCACATCCAAGGGCGAAAGCCGGAGTGATCCGATTACCGCCGTTTCGTAGGAAGCGGAATTGTCCGCAAACATGAGGCTCTTGTTGTGCACGACCTCGGCCAGCAGTTGCGGCTGCGCCATGGCGTCGTCGTCGATATCAGCGTGTGCCAGCATGAGGGTGTCATAGTAGTGCCGCGACATTCCGTCGCGAAGCTTGCCGCTGTGATGCAGCATGTGAAGGATCGTCACCTTTTCCCAGAAAGTGCGGGTCGCCGCCAACGTCGGGATTTCGACGGTTGCGTCCGACAATTCGTCTGGAAACTCGGCGGCGAGGTAGGGCGAGATTGCTTTCAGTTCTGACGGTTCTGTGTCACCGCGCGCGCCGAATTCAAGCTTAATGCGTGGCTTGATGTATCCGAATTCCCCTTCGCCATACCGCCCTGCCCCGAAGGCACCCCGACCATAGCCAGCCCCATAGTTTGCCAGACGCGGAAAGTTGAACAGGAGCGTCTGACGATCATTATCTTCCTGGTCGAGTTCGAGGCTCCAGCCTTCGGCAGTCCCCAACGCTGCTTCGATTTCCCTTCCAAGTACCGGCATGATGTCCTCGGCAACGTAGGCTTGGGCCGCCTCCTTGAGCGCCTTGCTCCTGCGTTGCCGCTCCTTGCCGCTTATCCCTTCTTCCATCGGCGAGTTCACTTCGGTGATGCGCGGCGCGCCCTTGCTGATGACAAGATCGATGTCTTCGGAGAAGCGGTGGATGATATCGTAGGCCTTGGAGAGCGAAGTCCCGCCCTTGAACATCAACTGGCCGGTCAGCTCTTCGCAGTTCATGAGCCGTCGCAGGGTCCAGCAGACCCAGAAGTCCTTCTCGATGATCGTCGGCGTCAGGTCGCGCCTGCTGGCGGCTTCCTCGATGAAGGCGCGGCGGTCTGCCGCCTCCCTGCGGGCAAACTCATCCATGATGGGCCTCCGCAATCCGGAGCACAACGTCGCCCATCCAACCGGTCATCTTGGGCCGTGCATTGATCAGGGCCTTCATATCTGCATCGGCCAACCTGTCCGCAAACTGATGGATGATATCGCTATCCATTCCGTCCTTCCCGACATGGGCTATAGCCTGAAGCACTGTGTTGGCGTGATCGGATGCGTTGTCGAGCAGAGGCGCGCGCGCATGTTTCAACGCCACGGTACGCCCTGCCACCCGTTTCGTGCGCGTTGCGCCATCGGTGGCATAGGCAGACTTTGCCGGAACCTGCGTGGAGAGGCCAAGGCGGTTTGCCGCCGCTGCTCCGGCGGGGCCGATCTTGTCGCCACTCTTGCTAGCAAGGGCGCGGGCAAGACTATCTGCATCGGGACTGAGCGACCCCAGTTTGTCATGCAGCCTGGGATAGTCGTAGATGCCGCGCCCGACTCGGCGAATCTGGCCAGACTTAGCGAGGCGTGACAAGGCCATATCGACAGAGCCGCGCGTGCCGAAGTCGATGAAGTCCTTGGGCGTAAAGGCCCAGCCGCGGCCTTTGCCACGCACTCGCTTCATGATTCTGTCGACCATCGCGGCCATTCCGAGCCTCCTTTCTGTTAGAAATTAGCATAGATATTTCTAACAAGCAATTAGCTCGGATTAGATAAGGTTGCCCGAGTCCCACCCGCCCTGTATAGGGATCGCAACAGAACCCGCCACGCCTCTCGACGATGCGCACCAGGCGGGTCTTCCTTTGCCCGAAGGCCGGGCGCTAAGCGCCCGGTTCCTTCTTCTCGTCGTCCAGCAGCGTGCGCAGGACTATCCGGCCATTTATCGGCACCACTTCCAATTGAAGCGAAAGGCCCTTGCGGTCGCGGTGGAACCACGCGGCTCCGATGCGGGTCCAGAAACCCTTGTCGCCCTTGTTGGCGACATGCCAGGCGAGTAAGTCCGGCGGATTGGTTTCCTGCGCGGTGCGGTATTGCTGCGTGCCATGATGAATTCCTTTCGTGTCTGGTGGCTCGTTGCACGAACAGCGAGGCCGCAGATTCATGTCCAACACGGGTGAGCGGAACGAACCGGCGCGGGCCGGGCATTGAATGCTGACCGCGTGCGGCCAGTTGTGTGCTCAAGAACGGAATCGCCTGATCGAAAGGCATGCAAACACATGGCAAACCGCCACTCTTGCGCCTGGGATCACTCTCGCCCAAACCTTCGCCATGGCAATCGAGGGCAGTTCACGGAAACGCTGGAGCGAGGAGGAGACGGTGCTCGCGCTGTATCTCTATTTCCAGCTGCCGTTCGGAAAGCTGCACTCGGGCAATCCGGAAATTCAGGAGCTTGCCGCTGCGCTCGGGCGCACGAACAGTTCGGTGGCGATGAAGCTCGCCAATTTCGCCAGCCTCGATCCGAAGATCACAGATAGCGGGCGGAAGGGTCTGGACGGCGCATCCAAGCTGGATCGCGCAACCTATTCTGAGTTCGGGCAGGATTGGACCGGTCTCGTCTCGCGGGCAGAAGGCTTGTGGACTGCCCAGGTCGGCCAATTCGAGGCATCACCCGCGCCGTCGCGCCTCAATGAGAAGCGCAGCGAATTCCGGTTTGAGCCCTATCAAGGCGAGTCCACCACACAGGCGCTTGTGAACCAGCGCGTCGGGCAGGATTTCTTCCGCCGCGCGGTGCTCGCCAATTACGAAGAGAGCTGCTGCATCACCGGCATCGCTGACCCGCGCCTGCTCACCGCAAGCCACATCAAGCCATGGGGCAAGGACAGCGAGAACCGCCACAACCCCGCCAATGGCCTATTGCTGTCAGCGACACTCGACCGCGCCTTTGATCGCGGGCTCATCACGGTAGATCGCCAACGGCGCATTCGCGTCTCCCGGCAATTGCGCGAAAGCCAGAGCCGCGAGACGCGCGACTATTTTGGGCAATTTGAGAACGCAACGTTGCGGTCGGCAATCCGGTTCGATCCTGAACCGGCGTTTCTCGATTGGCACAACGAACATTGCTTCGTCGATCAACGCGCCGCCTGACGTGTCAGGCGGCGCGCGGACTGCCTCCCCTCAATATTCGCTGGCCAGCATGATGGTGAGCACCCTCCGCGTAACCGCAGGATTGGACGGGTCCTCGCTGCCGAACTGCAAATCGCGGTCGTAGGCATCGATCTTCCAGAACACGGTTTCGACAGATCGCGCCGGGCGAGTGGTCGTCCAGCAGCCATCGCGGTCCTGATAGATCGCCCCGAAATCGCGTTCGCCGTGAGGATCGTTGTCCGGTGTGAAGGCGTCGAAGGTCTCGACCAGCTCGCGCACCCGCGATTGGTCCGCCTCGGCCAAGCCCCGAAAGCCCTCGGTTGTAACAGCAACGCAGGCAAGCCCCATTGCTTGCCGCGCCCGGTCATTGAGCCGGGCAATCCGCTCTCTGCGGGTAAGGGTGACAGCGGTCATTGCACCGCCCTCCCGCCACGCTCACAAATATCGACCAACTCGCCAAAATCCTCCCGCTCGCCCAGTTCCTCGGCCAGACGCTGCACCGTTCCGAACGGCAAGCCATTCTCATTCGCCAGCATCCGCAACCAGTCCTCGCGACACTCGGCGCCGCAAGCGCGGTAGTTCAAGATCGGGTCACCCATTTTCTGCCCTCCTTCCGGCAAAGCCGCATCCGACATGCGGCATGCGGCCTGCCTTCCGGCGAGGATGGGAGGGGGAGGGAAAACCGGAATCGATGCCCTGGCGCGGGCCAGCGGGCGAAGACTGCCACACGGGGGCGTCTATTTCCGGTTTCGGGAACGAGAGGGCAATGCCTTTGGTGTTCCCTCAATGGATCGTCCGGCGATCCAGCAAGAATGGCACCCTTGCAAAGGCGCGAAGCCGACGGAGGTCCTGCGCGCGCGATCAGTGCGTCAGCGGGCCTCCGGCAATGAGAGAGGCAAGAGTGCCTGCGGGTTAGCTCAGGAAAGCCGCGCCCTCAGGAGCATGACCGCAGGACATGCGGGACAGAGCGCGTCCGTCAAGAATTCCCGCTCCGCTTCGAACTGCTCCTGATCGTCGCCCGGATGGGACGGGACTACAGGCCCGGTCCGCAACAGCGGATAGAGCAGGTTGCCCGCAAGGGCAGCTCCTCAATCAGCACTGAAATAACTTCTCCCGGAAATCCCGGCGCGTTCGAAGAACGCCTTATTCCGGTCGCGAGCGTCACCAAGAAGGGCATCCCATCCAACCAGTTCAATTGTTCCGCGAAAACCGTCGCGAGGTTGGTAGATGCGACCGCGGCCGTCAGCTGTGCGCTGCCAACTGAAAGTCCACTCGTCGAGCTTGCCGACAATATCGGCAACGATGAAGCAATGAAAAACAGTGCGATCATCAAGTTTGATCGGTCGGCCCTTAACATCGTTCAAGCCGCCTCCCTGGAGCGTCTTGATGTACCGCTCGACCTGCATCTGAGGATTGTCGGTGTCGGAGTAGTCTGTGCGATTAGGCCGCTTGAATTCGATCAGCAGGATTTTCGCCGCGTCGTCAGATTCCTTCAATCCATGCGCATAATCGAAAATCAGGACGTCGGGACGATCGTCGGACTCGATGGCTTTCGATAGTGCAGAGAATTCCTGATCAGAACTGAAATACTGTGCGAAGGTCAGGCGCTCATCGACGATCCAAAGGTCATGAGATGCAGCGGCTGTGACCTTATGTGAGCCATCTGCCAAGGTGTTGATGCGAAGCGGGCAGATGAACGAATGCAACAGGTCTTCGCGCTGGTAGGAACTGTCGCGGGTGTCCTCACGCACCTTCTGCAAGAGAATTTCTATGAAATCGAGTACAACCTTCCGACGGACAATATACTCAGTGAGGCTCCGTTGTTCGGCTTCGCCGATTGCTTTGCCAGCCTCCGAAATTGCCTGGTCGAATGAATCCGGACCTACTTCGCCTTCCTTCAACCTACGCATTACCGATTTGATCTTCTCGGCTTGACGCTGGTCACGACGAAAACGCTCCCGTGCCAAATGGCCATAAATGGCATCCGGATGAAGCTCACCGGATGGCAGTTTCGCCTGCAACTCGTCGGTGTCCCCAAACGCAACAGATGGATAGGACTCGGTAATTTCTTCAATTCTCTTGCGCTGTTCACCGCCCAACTCGGAAAGCGGCTCGGCCAAGAACCTCTCGATCTCATCGGTGCAAACGTCATTTATGATCCGGTCGATCACCACGTCTTCAAACATGAACGCAGTGCGCTCCTGATTGACGTTTTGGTCGAGAAACTCGCCGGTGACGATGGCATGAAACACTCGGTCCGCGTCGTCACCGAAATATTTCAAGCCAAGCTTGCTGTCGATGCTCCGCGACTGGACCGTTCGGTCGTGTGCGATGAAATGGACGAAGTGCGAACCAGCGAGGTCTGCGCTCGCCACTTTGTCGCACTCCATCAAAGTTAAACGCAGCAATCCGTATTCCTCGGTCTGCAATTCAATCTTAGTCTCGCGACGATGGACAATGTCGTCGATTGCATCTGGGAAATGTCGAGTTTCGTCACCGACATGCACTGTGATCTGCGGGCACCTTCCGCCGATGAATGTAGGCAGGAAATGTGACGTTAGGTGCTGAAACACGAAGTTATCCCGGCCAGGGAATTTGGCCAGATACCCGTTGTCACGGAGACCATCGAAGCGGACTTGAAATGACGGGCCAGAACTGTCCGGCGCTGGAACGACCGATTCATTTTGAATCTGGTCATTAAGCGCCAGAACGAAGTCGAAGGTGCGCCTCATCAAGCCATCGTCAGTCTCAAAAGTGCTCGTCACTTTGATCGATTGGAAACAGTCGAGCCAAAGGAGCCGACCCACACCTTTACCTCCGATTTGAATCTTGTTGTCGGTATCGGTGGTCGTGAATGCGTCCCAGTTTTTCGCATTGAGCCCAAGCCCGTTGTCCTGAACCAGCGCCCACACATTCTCCTTCTTGCGATTGGTCTCGACAGTGACCTCGATCTTACCAAGTCCGGTGACCTGATCTCCAAAACGGGCCTGAACGGAATGAATCGAGTTGCTGATTGCCTCGAACAGAGGCTGCAAAGCGCCTGCTACGTTTGTCGGCTTGGGCAATCGGTCGATGCGCTTGACCAGATTGGGGCGAAGTGACGTCATTGATTCGGGGTCCCCGCACACTGGAAATATTTGACATTAGGAGCGAAGTCTTAGTGCTACCCAAAGAAATCCGGAAGACCGAACGACGCTCGAAGTGAATCAGCGGTCGCCATCCGTGCGCGATCACCCCATCCCGGCACCCAATGCCTTTGACTTTCCGGCCTCGGGAGTGCTCGCCGTCATGGCCGTCTGCCTTTCGCCTGCGCGTTCGTAGATCGCGCGGACAAGCCGGTCCTTATCGTCGGTGACAACCACAGCCTCGGCCTTTGCGCGTGAGAGCGCGACATAGAGCATCTTCTGGTCGACCAAATTGGTGGAGCGGCTATCGGCGTGGATCAGGACGCGCTCGGCGGTCTGGCCCTGCGCGGCGTGGGCGGTCTGGACATAGGCATGTCGCACATGGGTGTCGCGAGGATCGGAGAGATCGAGCTTCTGCTCGCGTCCGTTGGCGAGCTTCACCGTTGCGAGGCCGCGAACGGAATCGATGCGGCTAATGGTACCGCCAAGGCCGTTGACCCGCCCAGCCTCGCGATCGTTGCGGGTGAACTGCACGCGGTCGCCAGTCCGTAGCTCCATCGGTTTCGGCTCGAACACCTCGGCTTTGCCAGCACCCCATTGCCGGGGATTCCAGTCCAGCGACCGGCCATCGCGAGATTCCAGAGCAATACGTCCTCGTTCGGGATCGATAGCCGCAATCGCGAAGCTCTCTCCACGCCGCACGCCCTTGGCGGCATAGTCGCGGCTGAACCGGACGACATCGCCGATGGCATAGCTGGCCGCCTCGCGCGCTTCTGCACGGGTCAGACCTTTCGATTCTAGCGCATTGAACTTCACGGCATCCGTCGACAATTCGCGGCGCTCGACCAGCTTCGCGCGGATCATGCCGGTGAGCCGGTCGCGGCCTTCGCGCGATGGCTCGATCAGCAGCGTTCGGGCACGCTCTGCTGGCGACAAGGCGAGGTAATGGCGGGCCATCGTCCCAAGGCGCTCATCCGGCGCTGCGCCTTCGATCACCTTGCCGCCGCCGCGTTCAAGCGCAGCCAGCGCCTTGCCCGCATGGCCCTCGATTGAGGCCATGACGGCGTCGCGGGTGTCGGCATTGGTCTGCCGAACTACCTCGGCAAGTTTCGCGGTCGCCATGCCTGCCTGCTGCAATTGGGCGAAGGCGGCACCTGCACCCACCGATCCCAACTGCTTGACGTCGCCCACCAGAACAAGGCGGGCTCCGGCCTTGTCGGCGCAGGTCATGAGTTTCCCCATATCGTGCGCCGAAAGCATCGAGGCTTCATCGACAATCCAGATGGCGTCCTTGCCTGCCGCTCTTGCCTCTGGTGCAAGAAGGTGGCGCGCCACGGTGTCACCGCGCAACCCCAGCGCTTCGCCAAGCACTGTCGCCGCTGATGCCGTTGGCGCGAGCGCAGTCACGACCAGTCCTTGTCGCTTGGCCTCGCGGGCATAGGTAGCAAGCACCGTGGTGGTCTTCGCGGTCCCGGCATAGCCCTGGACGGCAACGACACGATCTCGCGAAGCAAGCAGGTCTGCGGTCGCCCGCTTTTGGTCATCGGTCCAGGCATAGCCGGATCGGGCTGACTGCCGCGCTGCGCGCTCGATGGTCCGTGCTGCCGCCACCGGAGTGGCAAGCGATTGCGCTATGTCGCGCCCGGATTCCTCGAGGCGCAACATGGTGCGCTCGGTCTCGATGGCCTGCGGAGTGGTAAATCCGCCAAATTCCGCCCCGCGCCGGTCAAGAAAGGTGCGCGGGACTAGCTCACCGCGTTCTCCGGCCTCGGCAATTGCTGCGCTGATTGCATCGTGCCCGGCCTTGCCAAAGGCAAAGTCTCCGGCCTCGCGCGCGAGCGTGCTGGCCGCGAAGACGGCCTCGCGTTCCGACAGCTTGGCAGCGGCCAAGGCCACCGCCTGCAGCGCCAGCATTTCCGGGCTGGCAGTCGCTTCGCTGTTTTTAACTCGCGCTCTCGCTTCACCGATCAGCGTGTCTCGCGCTGCCTTGTCGAACCCGTTGGCATCGGCAGTCGCCCGCCAGTCGGAACGCAAGGTTCGATGATCCGCACTGGTCTTTGCCTCGCGGGTGTCGAGCGCAGCGATCTGCTTTTCGGCGGCGCTGGCTTGCTCCCGGCTCGTGCCCCGCTCGGCAAGCCGGGCATCGATTGCTGCGGTGCGCTGGCTCAGCGCATCGATGGCCTTCTCCGGAACGCCTGCGATCTCGAAGATCGAGTCTTTCCCAGTCTCGATCCGATAACCCAGCGCAGCAACGCCGTGCGCCAGTTCTTGCCGGTAGATCGCGCCGATTTCCTTTTGCAGCTGGTAGAAGGCGCGCGGCTCAAGGCTGCGCCAGTTGCCATCCTTGTCCTGCGTGGCGTTGATGATCACGCCGTGGGTGTGCAACTGCGGGTCCTGCGCCCGGCTCGTGGCATGGCGGAAGGTGGCGATGGCGAGATTGCCGGTTACCTCGCGCCGGACCTCGCCGCTCTGCCTGATCCGGGTTGCCGCCATGTGCTTCTCGACATGGGCGAGCGCCACTTTCACTGCCGCGCCATGGGCCTTGATCAGTCGCTTGTCTCCGGCAACCTCGGCCATGATCGACACCGACTTGGGCGCGGACAAGGTGATGTCCCAGCCTGGACGGTGCTCGACCTTGCCATCGCGCGTCGTGCCCAGGTGCTGTCCGGCAATCCTACCTTCAAGCAATTCGACAAACTTCTCGCGATCAACTTCGCCAGACAGGCCCAGCTTCTCCGCTGCCTCGCCAAACCATTCGGACGGAGCCATGCCGCCTTCGGCATAGTAATCGTCGGCCTCGTAATAGCTGGCGGCCTGACCGGCGCTCGACAAGGCCGAGACCGAGGCGACCACTACACCGGCCCCGGCTTCGCGTCGGGTTCAGCACCCTTCGCGATCTCGCTCACCCGGCTCCACAGCGTCCCCGCCGGATCGCCCGGAACGTACCCGGGCTGACGCGGCTCGCCGCGCCGGGTGATATGATCGGCGGTGAGACCGATACGCGCAACCGGCAGGCCATCGGGGAGCAGCAGATACCCCTGATGCGGACTCAAGCGCAGTTCGCTTTCCAGCACGGCGGGGCGGAACTGACGCTGGGTCGCGATAGTAGTGCGCGGCACTTCGCTGCCAATCGACAGTGTGTCGGTGGCAACGCGCAATTCCACTTCGCACTGGCCCATTGTCTCACTCGCCCATTTGCGGGTTTCCTGATCGACGGTTTGCAGGAACAGCTTGGTGTTGCAGCACGCAAGCATGGCCTCAGCGATGTTCGCGCCGTAGCGGTTGCGCATCTGGCCGAGCGCCTGAAAGGTGAGCACGATGGCCGCACCGAACTTGCGCCCTTCGGGAAGAAGGCGAGCCAGGTTCTCGACGCGGGGCAGGTCTGCCAGCTCATCGAGCACGAACCAGATGCGGCGATCTGGCGATGGCGACAAACCCAGCACCGCACTCGCGGCGCATTCGAGCCAGCACGCCATGAGCGGCTTGGACGCTTCGAAATAGTCTTCCTTGCGGGGCACGAATATCCAGGGCTTCGCACCCTCGCACTTGTCGAGGTTAGCGATGAAATCGCGGAAAGCGAAGCGGTCCTCTCCTTCGTCTTCGACCTTCAGGAACTGGATCAGGTTTGCCGCCTTGGCGAGCATGAACAGCACACTGCCGGTGGCGCGGTCAGCGTCATTGGCAAAGGTGCGGGCGGATGACGTATGTCCCAGCCACTCCTTCAATTGCTCCTTGTCCTTGACCTGCAAGGCTTCGAGCAAAGCTTCGAGGCTGCAATTCTTTTCCGCCCAGAGCGAGCGGATCATGTTGGCGACTAGAATGCGGCTTGTTTCCAGCCAGACATCATCATCCTGGCTGCTGGTTTCGGAGACCAGTTGTCGCGCTATCCGGTCGGCGTCGGCGGGGTGCGATATCTCGTCGAACGGCGTCCAAAAGGCGCAGCGCGCATCGAAGGGATTGAGGATGATGTCCCCGCGCGCGGGGTTGTAATAGTGCGCGATGAACTCTCCGCTCGTGTCATAGACCAGCGCAGCTTCACCGCGCCTTTCGATGCCGTCGAGCATCTGGCGAAGAGCAGTGGTCTTGCCGCTGCCGGTGGTGCCGAGAAACGCAAAGTGACGGGTCTCGATCCGGCGCGGAACGGGAACCGGCCCGATGCGCAGGGCATTCGCGCCACAATACTGCCCAGTCTGCGAAGCTACGTCGTCTTCGCTTGCCAGTCGGGTCCCGCCAAGCACCCGGTCGGCCAGCGTATCCTTGCCTTGTGCAGACATGGTGCGTTGGATCAGCCAGACCGCGAGGATGCCAATGACGAGACCGAGGAACGCGCCTCCGCTCGATACCTTCAAGGCTTTCCAGAGCGCGCCTTCAATGAACGGATCGCTGGCAAAGCCGGACGCGGAAACGGTCCAGTGTTTGCCCTCCATCGAGACGTTCATCATCATGTCCTTGCCCGCCATTTCACCAAGCATGGCGAGCAGTTTTGCACCGAGGCACTGGCCTGCAACCTTGAGCTCTGCGGGGAGCATCATGAACTGCGGCGCGATGATCGCCCCGGCTCCGGTTGAGACAAGGATCAGCTTCGAAAAGAAGCCGAAGCGCTGCTGCCATTGCGCCATGCGCACACGCCAGAGGGCATGTGCGCGGGTGACAAAATCTACTCCCATGGTCATGGCTCAATCTCCAGAGCGAGCGAGCGCTGGCGCTCGAATGCGGCGCGCGCTTCGGCTGCAATTGTCTCGTCGGATTTCTTCGTGCCCAGCGCGGCATGGCGGGCGTAAGCGTAGGCCGCACAGGCGGTGAACAGGGTGCGGTCGAGCACCCGTTCGGCTTCGGCGAGGCGCTCCGATATCGCCCCGATCTCGCGCGCCAGTTCGGCGAGATCGGTTTCCTTGTCGGTGCCGTGCAGGACCGAAAGAAAGCCCGCGTCGATCACTTTCAGGAGCATCGCATACTCCGACAATCCGCGCCGGTCGGCGATGCCGGACAGCGACCGTGCCTGCGAAGGATTGAGGCGGATGGTGCGCTTTATGTGGCTCGCCATCACCACCTCCCGCGCGCGCTCGAAGCGCGCTCCAGGAATGGCAGAATTGCGAGGGTCTGAACGCTTCGTTTCAGGGAGCGCGCTATCCGCGCGCTCCAGAAACCGCAGAAATCCTCGATGCACACGTGCGTGGGGTGTGTATGAAAATTACGGGTCCGATACGAAGTATCGTGGCCCTTTTCTTCTCCCGTTTTTTTCCGGTCATTTGGCATGGGCGTCTTGCTCCATGCTTTCCGTTGGAGGCGTCGCAGACAGGATCAGATTTCGGGCGACATGATCGTCGTGGTAGCGGTCGCGCGACAGGCGGGAGGGCAATTGGCGACCCGCCATATCCGGGCGTGTAAACCAGCGGTAGAGGACCAGATCGATCGCAGACCGGACCTCAACTGCGAGCAGATTGGTCTCTGCTGGCGTGAGGTCCAGCCACCCGAATTCGGTACGAAGCTGGCTGCCAAGCGGATAGCCGGTTCCATCTCTGCTCAGGTAGACCGGACCTTCGACGGTGAGGCCGCAATCGTGGCCCTCAAACCGCTCGCGGACCGGGCGTTCGTACCAGAGCCAGGGGTGCAAGGTGAGCCGTCGGGCGCGCCCATCGGCGTTGTCTTCTAAGAGCAGCTCGACGAATTTGGACGTGCGCTCTTTGTCATCAAGTGGAACGCGGGCGATGATCCAGCCCTGCTTCAGCAAGGCCGTTTTGATCCATGAACGGAGGGACATTTGGAATATCTTTCTGCGGGCCGTCGCCCGCGTTGGCGGGGTCAATAGCTGCGCAGGGGAAGGGCCTCGATCCAGGCTTCGATGTCAGTCGACCGCCAGCGGATACGCCCGCCGCCAATGTCTATGGGATGAGGAAAGGCACCCCGGCGGATGCGTCGCCAGATTGTGGTCCGGCTGCGAATGCCGGTGAGGCGCATGACCTCATGGCAGGTAAGTAGTTCGATATTCGACATGACAGATTCCTTTGCTTCAAGGTTCTGTCACCGTTGCCGCTTGTCCCCTCGCGACGTTTCGTTGGTTCTCAAATTGCCGTTGCGGACCGTGCGATCAGATGTTCAACTCAGCGCCACCGTAGGCTTGGGTGACGCGAGCAAGGCTATGCGAATCGCAAGGGTGTAGGAAAGAACAAAAAGAGATCAAATGCCGTTCCACCTATGCGCGGAGACGACTTTGGAAGCGTTTGGATGCCGAGAGACGCGAAAGAAATTTTGAGCAGCGTTCAATCGCCCGAGAGTGAGTCAGCAATGCGCCCCAGTCTAAGACGAAGCGATCCTAGATTCTAGTTCCCGAAAGCGGACATTTTCAAAGGCCATTCCGGCCAGGGAGTATGTCAATGACTAACTCAAAATGTGATCTGGCTGCACAACACCGTGTGCCTTGGAGCTTCGGGCCCAAGATAGGTCTCATATACCCATTCAATGAGGAATAGCTAAGAGCGATCCAGATCTTGCTCGATCATTCCAAGATCGAAACACACTGCGTTATCTTGGCGTCGACTTAGAGGACGCTCTCTCACTCGCTGGGGAAATTGAGATCTGAATGCTCGCAGGCGCGGGATCGAGAAGAGATGGAGTCTGCTCTTGCCGGTGGATTTACGGTCCGAATTGTAAACTCTTGTATCTGGATGAGTGCAACTTTCGCCATACGCATTTGTATCATTTCGCAGCGCATCCGCCACAATCCTTTCGCGCGCACTCAGCGATGGTAGCGCGGCTGGCTTTAGCAGGCAGCTAGAGAATAAAATTGTTGTATATCAATTACATAACTCATGAATTGTTCCATCAGATGCCTGTAGGTGGGGGCCCAGTCTCCAGGTCTGGCTGGTCCGGGGAACGGACACAAAAATTCCCAATTTGTAGAGTTTTGCCTATGCGTAACAGGGGAAATCTTACCGTCGCGTTTACCAATTAAAGCATTATAAAACAGATGCTTAGTTAACTACTAACTGGTCAGAACGACGCTGCCCTTTTTAGAACTTGTTAACTATCAACATTTATTCCCCCGATCCACAGCGCCCGGATGCACCGGACGCTCAAAACAAGTGGACGGAAAAACACATGTTCGGCTTTCATGCTTCGAATGCGACGATAGCAAGGCTACGATTGATCCTGTTCGGGATTGTCGCTTTGATCACATGCACGGCTGCGGCAGCGGCGGATTTGCAGGTCAGCGACTATTCGGTCGACCCTGATCCGATCGCCGATACGGCAGAGGCGACTTTCACAGTCACTGTGGCCAACAACAGCGCGCAGCCTGTCGATGACCCTGTGGTCACGATTGCCATCCCTGCCAATTTCGATGTCATCAACGCTCCGGGCAACTTTCCGTCCTTCTGTGCTTTGAGCGGTGCATCCGGCAACCAGACTTTGACATGCACCTTGCCGCAGCTGGTTCGTGACAACCCCCAGTCATTTGACTTCACCGCTGTCGCATCCAATCCCGGCGCAGCCAATTCAACCGCCAGCATCGCGGCGGCAGGCAACACGGATAACAATTCCGGCAACGATTCGATCACGATCACACCCACCGTTCGCGGTGGCGCCGATCTGCGCCTTAGCAAGTCAGGTTCTGCGCCAAGCGTTATTGCAGGGGGCCAGCTGACTTACACGCTGACGCTTACCAACGACGGACCTTCAACCACATCCGCGGTACGGGTGATCGACAATCTTCCCGCCGCATCAGATTTTGTCTTTCAAAGCGCCAATGGGTCAGGCTGGAACTGCGGCCGGACAGGACGAGTGGTCACTTGTAACTACTCCGGTGCAGCGCCAGCGATCGGCGCGCCCTATCCGCCAATCAACATCACCGGCGAGATCGCTTCGGCAAGCGCCGGGACAATCACCAACATCGCGACGGCTGAATTGACCGATGCACTGCTGCTCGATCCTGACGGCAACAACAACAACTCCAATACAGTAGTTACAAACATCGAAGCGGGTAGCGATCTGCAGGCGGTCAAGTCGATGCCGTCGACGATCACTGTTGGCAGCAACGCCACAATTGTCCTCACCATCCGCAACACCGGACCGCAGAACGTGCCAGCCGGCGCGACAATCGTCGATGTGATCGATAGCTCATTGCAGATCGACAGCGTTCCTGCGGGATGCTCGGTTTCAGGCCAGACAGTAACATGTACGGGAGGATCGCTAAACTCGACTGCTCAGACGAATTTCAACGTCCAGGTTACGGCGGTTTCGCCCACATCGGGCACGATCAACAACACCGCCGACGTGACGCCGCCAGCCGGATTTGCTGATCCAGATCTTGGCAACAACACGGTGAACGCACCCTTCGAGGTTGTCGCCCCGAACGCTGATCTTGAGCTTCGCAGCAAGTCGAAAACCCCCAACCCTGTTGCACCGGGCGATAATGTCAATTCGCGCATCACCATCCGCAACCTTGGGCCATCAGTCGCAAGCTATACGCCTGCAACGCCTATTCGCTTCACCGACACCCTGAGCGCTGACGAGACCTTCGTAGGCGTCGTTGAGTCAGGCATCTGGAGCTGTTCGGCGGTTGGCAATGTCGTGACCTGTGCGACCACGGGCACAGGCACACTGAATGTCGGCAGTCAGCTGGTCGTGAACCTTACCACCACCGCAGGCGCTGGCACGGATACAACCATCACCAACACAGCCTGTACCGATCGCACCGGCGGTTCGGGCCACACGCCCTCCTCTGCGATCAGCCCGACCGGAAACGATTGCCGTTCGGCCGGGACGCGTGCTTCGACAGCGTTTGCTGATCTGACGGTTGCAAAGGACGTTAGCCTTTCGCCAACGTCGGGCTTTGCGGAGAACATCACGATCTCCGACACCGATCAGGTGTTCTACGTTCGCCTGCAAGTCTCAAACGCTGCAGGCGGTGACACCGCTCGTACGGTTCGCGTTACAGACGCACTGCCTAACTTCATCAACGGCAATGGTTTCACGACCAGCGTCACGCAAGAAAGCGCGACCGCCGGTTCGCTCAGTTACAACTCGAACAATGGCCTTGCCACCTGGACGGTGAGCAATCTGGCCGGCGGCGCGACGGAGACCATCGTGCTTCGCGTTGAACGTCCCTTTGAAAGCGGATCGTTTACCAATTTCGCGTCGGTTTTCTCTCCCGATACGAATGAGCTGGATACAAACAACAACACCGATTCCGCGCAATATTCGACCGTTGGTATCGCCGATATGACGATCAATTCGAAGTCGGTGACGCCGAACCCTGCGCGCGTTGGTGTTCAATCCACCTATATCATCAGCGTGCGCAACGATGGCGCCAACCCAGCTGAGAACGTCGTGGTCACCGATGTCATTGATCCAACGCGTTATCTGATCGTTGGCAACGCCACGACCACGAAGCCCGGCGGTACCTGCACCACCAATGTCGGCTCGGGCACCGTGGAATGTAGCCTTGGCACGTTCATCCGGACTGAGACACGTCAGGTGCGAGTGGATGTCATGCCGCTGTTCCCGTTTGGCGGGAATGATCTCTCGACCCTCCCGGTTCAGCACGTCAACCAGGCGACTGTGACCACCACCACGCGCGATGCGAATGGCGGGACCGATCCGCAGGCGGGCAACAACTTCTTCAATCTCGATCACACGGTCAACGCGCCGACTTTCGATCTGTCTGTTTCCAAGCAGGAATCGAACCCTGCAACCGATGATCCCGTGCGCTTTGACGAAACGCTGAATTACGACATTCGCGTGTCGAACTTCGGCCCTTCGCGCGCAACCGATGTGGTGATGACCGACATCCCGAATCCGCCAGCGGGCCTCACCATGACGCTTGATACGGTGACAGTGAACCCTGTTGCGGCGAACGGCGGCCTTGCGCTGCAAGCTGCGCCAAACGCTGGCTGTAATGACCTTGGTGGCACCATCGAATGCCGGATCGACAATACAGATCCGTCTTTGAACAACCTTGCCGCAGGCAGCCAGGTTATCTTCCGGCTGACTTTCACCATGGGTGGCACGCCACCATCGGGTATTGTGACCTTCACCAATGGTGTTGAGGTGACTTCGGCTGAACAGCCAACGTCAACCGGCCCCGGTGCAGACGTTCAAACCGTCAACAACTCCGCCAGCCAGAACACCACGGTTTTGCCTTCGACCGATCTTGAAGTGGTCAGCAAGACCCGTCAGGGCGCACTTGAGCGCAGCGTGAACGAGCCGGTTGAGTTCGTTATCCGCTTCCGCAACAACGGCCCTTCAACAGCGACCTCGGTCACTATCACCGACGTCTTGCCAGCCGGTTTTGAATACACTGCAACCCCTGCACCCAGCACCGCGATCCCCGGCGGCAGCGCCGCAAGTGTCAGCGCACTCAATTGTTCGGGTACGAGCACGATCGCCTGCGATGTGACCGGAACTTTCCCGGCGGGTGCTGCCAATACGGTTGACCTTTCGGTTTATGCCCGTGCTGTTGCGCCATATTCAGGCCCGGTCGCACCGACTGATCTGCAAGACACAGCCACCATTGCGCCCGGCGTCGATGCCTTTGGTGATCCGCTGAGCGAAGACCCAGTGGATGGCAACAACTCCGACACCGAAGTTGTCCAGATCACGCCTTCGTCGATCTCGGGCTCGGTCTATGCCGATGATAACGACAACAACGTCTTTGAAGGCGGCGAAGGCATGGGCGGTGTTACGCTCACCCTGGCCGGCACCGATGCGTTCGGCAATGCGGTGAGCTTCACCACGACGACCGATGCGTCTGGAAACTTTACCTTCGACAATGTGCCGCCTTCGGATGGCAATGGATACACTTTGGTCGAGACACAGGTCCTGACCCACTACGACCTCAATGAAACCGCCGGTACTTCGGGTGGTACAGTCGACAACTCTGCCTTCGGCGATGACGCCGCGCAGAACACGATTGCGGGCATCGTGCTCGCGCCGTCGACCGTGGCAACTGGCTATCTGTTCCAGAACCATACCAATGCTGTGATCAATGCGGTGAACGACAACGTTGCAACCGTAAACAGCGCTGATGGTAGGGACGATGCCATCAACGCGTTCGACAACGACACCTTCAACGGCGCGCCTGTTGACCCAGCTGATATCGTTGCGACGATCACAGCGCCTGCATCAAACCCCGGTGTAACGATGGACCCGGTCACCGGCCTTGTCGATATTGCCCCCGGCACACCGGCTGACACTTATACGATCGATTACGAGATCTGCGACGCGGTTGACCCGACCAATTGTGCCTCTGCAACAGTCACAGTGGAAGTGGTCGCCCCTCCAATCGCTGCGGTCAACGACACGGCCAACGGCATCAACGGATTGCCCGGTCAGGCTGATGTGCTCAATGTCCTTGATGGCGATACACTCAATGGTGTTGCAGTAGACATCGCGGACGTCACCATCACGGTTGCAAGTGGCTCTAGCGTTCCTGCCGGCCTTAGCTTCGACCCTGCCACCGGCCTTGTTTCGGTTGATCCGGGCACGCCTGCTGGAACGTACAGTTTCGACTACACGATCTGCGAAGACCTCAACCCGACAAACTGCGCGACAGCAACCGCGACCGTCACAGTCATCGCGGCGCCTATTCAGGCGGTTGATGACAGCGCGACCGGCATCAATGGCCTTACCGGCCAGACCGATGTCCTGAACGTGCTGGATGGAGACACCCTCAATGGGTCTCCTGCCGACATTGCCGATGTGACCATCACGGTTGCAACCGGCTCCAGCGTTCCTGCTGGCCTCACGTTTGACCCTGCAACGGGTAGCGTCTCGGTTGATCCGGGCACCCCTGCTGGCACGTACAGCTTCGACTATACGATCTGTGAGGACCTTAATCCCACCAACTGCTCGACCGCGACTGCGACTGTCACTGTTGAACCGGCGGTTATCGATGCGGTTGATGACAGCGTTGGCGGCATCAATGGCTCTGATGGAGCAACCGATGTTCTCAATGCGCTTGACGGCGACACGCTGAATGGTGTGGCTGTCACGACTGCCGAGGTTACAATCTCGCTGGCACCGGGCGCCACCGTCCCTGCTGGCCTTACCTTTGATCCGGCCACTGGCAATACGTCGGTTCAACCCGGTACACCCGCTGGCACGTACAGCTTTGACTACCAGATCTGTGAAATCCTGAATCCGGCGAACTGCGCAATTGCCACAGAAACGGTGACAGTTGTGGCCGCGCCCATCGTGGCAGTCGACGACACCGAGACGGGCATTAACGGCCTCACCGGCCAAGCCAATGTGCTGAGCGTCCTTGGCGACGATACCCTCAATGGCGCGCCTGCTGGTACGAGCAACGTGACCATCACGGTTGCAAGCGGTTCAAGTGTTCCTGCCGGCCTCAGCTTTGACCCTGCCACCGGCAATGTGTCGGTCGACCCGAACACGCCAGCTGGCACCTACAGCTTCGACTACACGATCTGTGAGAACCTGAACCCGGCGAACTGCGCGACTGCAACGGCCACCGTCACTGTCATTGCAGCGCCCATTCAGGCGGTCGATGACAGTGCAAGCGGCATCAACGGTGCGAGCGGGGCCGCCGACGTTCTCAATGTGCTTGGCGACGACACCCTCAATGGGTCTCCCGTCAACGGCGCAGATGTCACGATCTCTGTGGCGACCGGCTCTTCGGTTCCTGCTGGCCTCAGCTTTGACCCTGCCACCGGTTCTGTATCGGTCGATCCGGGCACCGCTGCTGGTACTTACAGCTTCGACTATACGATCTGTGAGAACCTCAACCCCACCAATTGCTCTACAGCGACGGCGACCGTGACGGTAATTGCAGCTCCGATTGACGCGGCTGACGATAGCGTTGCGGGGATCAACGGCTTCTCTGGCCAGACGAATGTCCTTAACGCCCTTGATGGCGACACGCTGAACGGCGCGCCTGCGACTACCGCCACTGTCACCATTTCGCTGGCTCCGGGTGCGACAGTTCCGACTGGCCTCACCTTTGACCCGGCCACCGGCAACACGTCGGTTCAGCCCGGCACGCCCGCTGGCACGTACAGCTTTGACTACCAGATCTGTGAAATCCTGAACCCGGCAAACTGTGCAATTGCCACGGAAACCGTCACTGTGGTCGCAGCACCTATTCAGGCGATTGATGACAGCGCTAGCGGCATCAACGGCGCAAGCGGTGCCGCTGACGTTCTCAATGTGCTTGGAGACGACACCCTCAATGGGTCTGCCGTCAACGGTGCAGACGTTACCATCACCGTTGCCAGCGGTTCGTCGGTCCCTGCTGGTCTCAGCTTTGACCCTGCAACAGGCAATGTCTCGGTTGATCCGGGCACCCCTGCTGGCACGTACAGCTTCGATTACACGATCTGCGAGAACCTGAACCCCGCCAACTGTTCGACCGCTACCGCGACTGTGACTGTTGACGCGGCCCCGATCGTGGCGGTGGATGACACACGCGGCAATGTGAATGGTCTGACGGGCGAAGCCAATGTCTTGAATGCTCTCTCGGACGATACGCTGAACGGCTCGGCTGCGACCACCAGCACCGTGACCATTTCGCTGGCACCTGGCGCTTCGGTTCCTGCTGGTCTCACTTTTGACCCCGCGACGGGCAACGTCTCGGTTGAGCCGAACACGCCTGCTGGAACGTACAGCTTTGATTATCAAATCTGTGAAATCCTGAACCCGGCAAACTGCGCAATTGCCACGGAAACCGTAACCGTTGTTGCTGCGCCGATCCTCGCTGTTGATGACAGCGTCAGCGGCATTAACGGTTCAATCGGAGCCGCCAATGTCCTGAACGTGCTTGGCGACGACACCCTCAATGGGTCTCCCGTTGATGGCACCGAGGTGACGATTACGGTTGCAGCCGGCTCCAGTGTTCCTGCTGGACTTAGCTTTGACCCTGCAACAGGCAACATCTCGGTTGATCCGGGCACCCCGGCTGGCACTTACAGCTTCGACTACACGATCTGTGAGGACCTGAACCCGGCCAACTGCTCGACCGCTACCGCAACGGTAACGGTGGTCGCTGGCCCGATCACAGCCGATGATGACAATGCAGCGCCTGTGAACGGTGCGAGCGGCGCCACCGGTGTGATCGATGCGGTTGAAGGCGATGCGCTGAACAACACGCAAACCGACCTCACCGAAGTCACTCTGACCGTGCTCGCCCCTGCAACGCCTATCAATGGTGCTCCGGTTCCTGTGCTGAACCCGACAACGGGTCTGGTTGATGTACCTGCTGGCACCCCTGCTGGCACTTACGCAATCGACTATCAGATTTGTGAGAACCTGAACCCGACCAACTGCGCCACTGCGACTGTAACGGTTCCGGTGGAAGCCGCTCCGATCGTGGCCGTGGATGACAGCGTTGCTGACGTGAACGGTGCAAGCGGTGCAAATGACGTTCTCAATGCTCTGGCTGACGACACGCTCAATGGCGCTCCTGCTACCCTTGCCAACGTGACCATCGCTCTGGCTCCGGGGGCAACTGTGCCTGCTGGCCTCAGCTTTGACCCGGCAACTGGCAACACCTCCGTACTGCCCGGTACGCCTGCTGGAACCTACAGCTTTGACTATCAGATCTGTGAAATCCTGAACCCGACCAACTGCGCGATTGCCACCGAAACGGTGACCGTTGTGGCAGCGCCTATCGTGGCGATTGATGACAGCGCGAGCGATATCAACGGTGCAAGCGGTGCCGCTGACGTCCTCAACGTGCTTGGCGACGACACCCTCAATGGGTCTCCTGCCGACACTGCGAATGTCACCATCGCGGTTGCGACCGGTTCGTCGGTCCCTGCTGGCCTTACCTTTAACCCTGCCACCGGCAGCGTCTCGGTTGACCCAGGCACACCGGCTGGCACTTACAGCTTCGATTATACGATCTGTGAGAACCTGAACCCAGGCAACTGCTCCATCGCGACAGCCACTGTGACAGTTGTTGCCGCTCCAATTGAAGCAGTGGATGACAGTGCGGATGGCATCAATGGCCTCGACGGCGCGGCTGATGTTCTGAATGTCCTTGATGGCGACACGCTGAATGGCGCACCTGCCACCACGGCCACTGTCACTGCCGCTGTAGCACCCGGCTCGAGTGTTCCGTCCGGCCTCACCTTTGACCCTGCCACAGGCTCGGTCTCGGTCGACCCGAACACGCCTGCTGGTACCTATAGCTTCGAGTACCAGATCTGCGAGATTCTGAACCCTGCCAACTGCACCACCGCAACGGCCACAGTGACGGTTGAAGCGGCACCAATCGAAGCCAATCCTGACGTGGCGCCTCCAACCAATGGCAGCACGGGCGGGAACGGTGTCGTGGATGTTCTTCCAAACGATACGCTCAATGGCGATCCTGTGGACCTGACCACCGTGGACATCACCGTCGTGACCCCTGCTACCCCTGTGGGCGGCGCACCGGTCCCTGTGCTTGACCCTGCGACTGGCCTTGTCGATGTGCCCGCTGGCACCCCGGCAGGTGACTATGTGATCGAGTATCAGATTTGCGAAGAGCTTAACCCGTCGAACTGCGCGACCAGCACAGTCACCGTGCCCGTCACCGCCGCTCCTATCGAAGCGGTTGATGACAGCGCGGATGGTATCAATGGCCTCAACGGTGCGGCTGATGTTCTGAACGTTCTTGATGGAGACACATTGAATGGCGTGCCCTCTACCATCGACACTGTTACGATCACAGTTGCGCCTGGTTCGAATGTGCCAGCTGGCCTCACCTTTGACCCGGCCACCGGCAATGTCTCGGTTGATCCGAACACGCCTGCTGGAAGCTACAGCTTTGAATATCAAATCTGTGAGAACCTGAACCCTACCAACTGCGCCACTGCGACCGCGACGGTCACTGTTGATGCTGCGCCGATTGAGGCGACCCCTGATGTGTCTGAGCCTGTCAATGGCGGCTCTGGCGGCAATGGTGTGGTCGATGTCCTGCCAAATGACACGCTGAACGGCACGCCCGTTACGCTGGACTCGGTTGATGTGAGCGTTGTGACCCCTGCCACCCCTGTGGGCGGCGCACCGGTCCCTGTGCTCGACTCTGCAACGGGCCTCGTCGATGTGCCTGCCGGCACCCCTGCTGGTGACTACGTGATCGAGTATCAGATCTGCGAAGAGCTGAACCCGGCCAACTGCGCCACCAGCACGGTCACGATTGCCGTCACAGCTGGCCCAATCGAAGCGGTTGAAGATATTGCGACCGATATCAACGGCGCTGATGGTCAGGACAATGTGCTCAATGTTCTGGATGGCGACACGCTGAATGGCGCGCCTGCCACCATCGACACTGTCACGATCACAGTTGCGCCAGGATCGGATGTGCCTGCTGGACTGACCTTTGACCCTGCCACTGGCAATGTCTCGGTCGATCCGAACACGCCCGCTGGTGATTACAGCTTTGACTATCAGATTTGCGAGCAACTGAACCCGACCAACTGCACGGTTTCGACGGTCACCGTTACGGTAGTTCCGTCGCCTATCGAGGCATCGGATGACACCGCAATCGACATCGACAGCGCTTCTGGCCAGGATAACGTGGTCAATGCGTTTGATGGCGACACCATCAACGGTGAGCCTGCTGGACCGGACAATGCAATCCTCTCGGTTGCGCCAGATTCAAGCTTGCCGCCTGGAATCCTGTTCGACACCGCAACCGGTCTGGTCAGCGTTGCTCCGGGCACTCCCGATGGCGTCTACAGCTTCGATTACCAACTGTGTGAGGCTCTGAACCCCACCAACTGCACCACTGCAACCATCACGCTGACGGTTGAGCCTTCGCTGAGCGCGGTCAACGGTATCGTCTATCTGGATGAAAACCTGAACCGTCTGTTCGAAGGCGACGAGGAATTGCAGAATGGTTGGCTGGTAGAAGTCGTCCTGAATGACGAAGTGGTTGCTACCACTCGGACAGACGCCGACGGTTTCTACTCGGTTGAAGAGCTGCTCGCCGGTGACGGGTATGAAATCCGCTTCCGTCATCCCACCAGCAACGTGCTGTTCGGTGTGATCGAAGCTGATGAGCTGCCTGCTGGTGGTTCGCTCGACAACCAGAACCTGCCCATCGATCCTTCGGGTGTAATCTATGACGCCATCTCGCGTCAGCCGGTTGCAGGGGCAGTGGTCAACTTGACTGACGCCAATGGCAATCCGCTGCCAGAGGTCTGCTACGTGGATGCAGCCCAGTTGGGTCAGATCACCGGGAACGATGGCTATTACCGCTTCGACATCGTGGCTGGCGCTGACGCTGCCTGCCCGGTCGGTCGGACGCAGTACAACATCGCTGTGACAGCTCCCAATGGGTACGCCAATCCAGAATCGACTGTTATCGCTGCACAGGACAGCCCGCTCAATGTGGCTGGTCTGTCTGACCCGGCTGCGGTTGTTCCGAATGCTGATGCTCCGCAAATGGGTCAGCCGACGACATACTACCTCGAACTGCTGATCGGTGCAGGCGATGCAAATGTGGTCAACAACCACATCCCGCTGGACCCCTTCACCTCGCGTGAGCCGTTGCTTGTCACCAAGACCAGCACAATGCGCACCGCCAATGTGGGCGACCTTGTCCCCTACACCATCACGGTGAACAACACCGAGAGCGCAGACCGGGCATCGGTTGACGTGGTCGACATCCTGCCACCGGGCTTCCGTTATGTGCCTGGCTCTGCACGGGTGAATGACGTGCCCGCCGAACCGGTCGCTGACAATCGTGAGCTGCGCTGGGAAGACCAGTTCCTCCGCGGCAACGGCACTTCGGTTTACTCCATTATCGCCGTCATCGGCGCAGGTGTGACCGAAGGCGACCGGATCAACACGGCCTTGGCCCGCAACGGCAATACCAATGCGGAAATTTCCAACCGTGGTCAGGCTGTGGTCTCAATCGTTCCGAGCGCCATCTTCGATTGCGCGGAAATCATCGGCAAGGTCTATGATGACTTTAATGGTGACGGAAATCAGGATGAGGGTGAACCCGGCATTCCGGGAGCCCGCGTGGCAACTGTCAATGGTCAGCTGATTACAACTGACGAGTTTGGCCGCTACCACATCACTTGTGCCGCAGTGCCAAACGCCCAGATCGGTTCAAACTTCGTCCTGAAGCTTGACGAGCGTTCTATCCCGGCTGGCTATGCGCCGACCACGGATAACCCGCAGTCTATCCGCCTTACCCGCGGTAAGATCGTCGAATTGAACTTTGGCATCCAGAAGCACCGCGTGATCACGGTCAAGCTTGACGCCAATGCCTTTGTCCCGGGCGCCCCGGCACTCAAGGCCGAGCATGCTCGGAGCCTGCGCAATCTCGCCAGCCTCGAAGAGCAGCGTCTCGTGATCCAGGTCACGTATTCGCACGGCAATGGCGAAAGCGAGGCCATGGTTCGCAGCCGCCTTGCAAGCGTCCGCGAGCAGCTGATGGCGACCTTTAGAACAGAGGAGTGGGACGGGCCCGAACCGACCATTGAAACCAACATGGTGCGCGCCGCCGCACCCACGATGGGAGGGGAGTAAGGGCCATGAAAAGCACAACGAAAACTCCAAACAAAGCAAACGCCATGAAAGCCGCTAATCCCATGCTTACCCGTGCAGGTCGCTCCGCCATGCTCGCCGGTGTTTCAACCATCGCTTGCATTGGTCTGGCATCCCCGGCTCTCGCCGCGCCCGCTTCGTCTGCTGAGACGCCTTTCGAGGCGATCACTCAAGCGGTGGGTGAAAGCGGTGGCCAGAAACACCTTCGGCATGGCCTTGCAAAAGCAGCGCAATCTCAGACTGCTCAGGTCAGCGCGAGTGTTACGCAGTCGATGCAAGGGACGGTGACACCGGTCCTGTCTGTTGGGCTGGTTGATGCGGTGAACGAAGTCCGCCGGGGTGTTCCTGCCCGCTTCATTGCCTACACCAACTATACCGCTTTCGTAGAGCGCATGGAATTGCGCATCTATGATAAGGGTACGCGCGGCAAAGGCACTCCGCACGCCATTATCACGTCTGACAAGGATGGCGTGTTTGATTGGACCCCGACCAATTATGCGTCGGCCTATGTCGAATATGTGGTCCGCGTCTATGATGCCGATGGCAATTATGATGAAACGGTCGCACAAGATCTGACTCTTCTGAGTGCAGTCCATGACGTGCCAAAGCAAACGGTCTCTCGCCCCGATTTCGGGACGGTCGACGGCGCCGCCTCGCGCAGCATTCCACTGCAAGCAGCCATGCCGGTGACCGTGTCTGGCCAAGCGCCAAGTGATACTCTGGTCCGCGTGGAAGGACAGATTGTACCTGCCAACACCGCAGGGCAGTTTTCTGCCCAGCAATTGGTGCCCGCCGGGTGCCTTGGCCTGACGCTTTCGACCCAGCAAAACTGCGGTCCAGAACAACAGTTGACCGTGAAACGCACCGATTGGCAGACAGCTCAGGATGAGCTCGATATGGGCAATCGCGCGAACGTTTTCGTGGCGCCCGATAATGCTGAACCCGCGCAGGTTCTGGCGCAGGATGACGATTTTCAGATCAGCTTTGATGATGAGGAAGAGCGTTCAGCCGAAAATCCGTACTCGGTGAAAATCCGCACTGATGAAACGCATGTAGACCCGGTTCTGGCAGTCGGCCTTGTCGAAGCAGAGCGTACCGTGGTTAGAGGTGAGACAGCGACTTTTGTCAGCTACACCAACTACCCCACTTTTATCGAGAGGGGCGAACTGCGCATTTTCCGCCAAGGCGTAACCGCAGATTCGCAACCCTTGGTCATCGTTCCCGCCGATGCCTCTGGCGTTGTGCGCTGGACCGCACAAGGGTTCGAGGAAAACGACCTTTATTATGTATATCGGGTCTATGATCAAAAGGGCGAGTTTGACCAGACGCACCTGCACGAACTGACCATCCTTGACGAGCCCTTCAGCGATGAAGAGCCGCCTGTGCGCCCTCTTTTCGGGAGCCAAGACGAGGCGATGATCCGCAATATCAACTTCAATCGCGGCGCAACGGTGACGGTTACCGGCAGTGCCACGCCCGAAGATGATATTGTCCAGGTCGCAGGGCAAGTCGTGCCAATTGACGAGGATGGCTTCTTTGTGAGCCAGCAAATCCTTGATCGCGGCACTACGCAGGTCGAAGTCAAAATTGGCACCCAGGACAAGATCAACTTCACCGCGATGCGCGATGTTGAGGCTGGCGGCGATGACTGGTTCTTCGTTGGCCAGGGCGATCTGACCTTCGTTTCAAACAATGGTTCGCTTGCAGCGGTCGAAGTGAGTGGTGACCCGCTGACCGATGGCGATTACCTCACTTCGCGCGCGGCCTTTTATGCGAAGGGCCGCCTCGAAAGCGGAGTTACGATCACCAGCGCTCTGGACACCGGAGAGACCCTGCTCGAAGACATCTTTAGCAACCTTGACCGCAAAGACCCGCGTCAGTTGCTGCGCCGCTTGGACAGCGACCAGTTCTACACGACATATGGTGACGGATCGACGCTGGTCGAGGACGCCCCCACCCAAGGCCGGTTTTACCTGCGCGTTGAGAAGAACGATTCAAGCTTCCTCGTCGGGAACTTCATTGCCGATATCGAAGCGGCAGAACTTGCCCAGCTTAATCGCGGCACATTCGGCGCAATCGTTGACCACAATTCGATGGCGACCACCGATTTTGGCGAACGCAAGTTTCAGGTAACCGCCTTTGCTTCTGACCCCGGCACCATTCCGGGTCGCGATGAATTTCGCGGGACCGGCGGATCGCTCTATTTCCTCAACCGGCGCGATATCACGATCGGATCGGAACGCCTGACCGTTGAGGTGCGCGATCTGGATACCGGCCTGGTAATCTCGCGGCGCGATCTGCGTCCGCAAGAAGACTATGACATCGACTATTTCCAAGGCCGGATTGTGCTTTTGCAGCCGCTTTCGACCTTCGTTTCGGATGGCAGTCTGGTGCGTCAGGGTTCAGGCCCAGGCAACACGCCGGTTCTGGTTGCGCGGTACGAATTCACGCCAGCCGTTGGCGGTGTCGATGGCTACACTTTGGGTGGCCGCGTCTCTGGCTGGATTGGTGATACCGTTCGCCTTGGCGCGACCGCCCAGCGCGAGACCACCGATGCGGCTGACCAAACGCTGCTCGCAGCTGACGCGACAGTGCGCCTCCACGCCGGAACCTATGTGAAGGCCGAATTTGCGCAGAGCGATGGCCCCGGCTTCGGACAACAAAACTCGATCGACGGTGGTCTTACCTTCAACCAGCTCGCAGGCGTTGGCGTGCGCGATATCACGGCCAACGCAATGCGCGCTGAATTCGCGGTCAATCTGGCTGAACTACAGGGCTCTAACTCGGACCTTGGCAATATCAGCGCCTTTTACGAGGATTTCGAAGCTGGCTTTAGCGGCAATGGTCAACTTGCTCAGGCGGATACCACTCGCTGGGGTGCGGCTGCCAATGTAAAAATTGGTGAGTCCACTCGACTTGATGGCCAGCTTGAGCGGCTTGAAACCGATGGCATCGGCAATCGCACGGTTGCCTCCGGCGACATTACGCAACAGCTTGGCAACGAGTTCTCTATCTCTGCGGGCGTGCGTCACGACGACCAGACTGCGGGGCTGTTGAACAACAGCGCGCAAAACGGCCAACGTACCGATGCGGCGCTGCAGCTCAATTTTGATCCAAATGATGCGAACTGGTCACTTTACGGCTTTGGTCAGCTTACGCTTGACCGCGACGATACCCGTCAACGCAACAATCGCGCCGGACTTGGCGGAAGAGCCGAAGTCAGTGACCGGGTTTCGCTCTCTGGCGAGGTATCAGGCGGCGATGGCGGTCTTGGTGCCAATGCCGAGCTTGCTTATCGCTATGGCAATGGGTCTGAGGCCTATCTCGGCTACGGGCTCCTGACTGACCGAACCGATCTTGGGCTGCAACCTCTGGGTTCGCTGGCACAAGCCAATCGCGGCACGCTTACCCTTGGTGCGCGGCACCGGTTCAACACTGCACTTAGCATCTTTGGTGAAAACCGCATCGAGCACGCTGGCCCAGCGCCGACTGTCATGCGCAGCTTTGGCCTGAATTGGGACCCGAGCGAGCGATGGTCGTTTGCGGGCACGTTTGAGAACGGCCGCGTTGATGATGGCCTGACAGGCGCGTTTCGTCGGACAGCTGCAACCGCAGGGGTTGGTTATAACAGCGAGACATTCAACTTTGCGACCAATGTCGAGGCGCGGTTTGAAAACGGCGCTGGTCGTGATCAAGAGGTCTGGCTTGTGCGCAACACCGCCGGCTTGCAGCTCAATCCCGACTGGCGCGCTTTGGGTCGGTTGAACTTCGCTTTCGCCGATACCGAGACACAGGATGTTCGTTTGGCGGATTTTGTCGAGGGAAGCATCGGCTTTGCGTATCGTCCGATCCTGAATGACCGATTGAACCTGCTCGCTCGCTACACCTTCCTGCAAGACCTGGGCCCTGTGGGTCAGGTGACCGCAGGCGGCGAGACAGCAGCGCCCAAGCAGCGCAGCCATATCCTGTCGATCGACGGTAACTTCGACCTTACGGACACGCTGACACTCGGCGCGAAATATGCCTATCGTGAAGGCAGTGTGTCACTGGGCCGTGAGAGTGATGAGTTTGTTTCCAGCACGACCCAATTGGGCGTCCTGCGACTTGATTGGCGGCTTGCAAAGAAATGGGACGCTTTGGGCGAAATCCACTTGTTAACCAATGATATAGGCGGCGATGAACGCCTCGGCGGGTTAGTTGCACTCTATCGTCACTTGGGCAACAATGTGAAAGTTGGCGTAGGCTACAGCTTCTCCGATTTCTCCACCGATCTCGCCGATCAAAGCTACACCAGCGATGGGTTCTTCGTGAACCTCTTGGGCAAATTCTGAGACCACTTGGAGGATCAAATGCGTTTCACCAACACTTTGCGCGCGGCATTGGGTTTCACTTTCGGAACCTTGCTCCCAGTAACTGCAGCGCATGCCAACGCGCCAGCCGACTTATTGTGCATTGATGACAGGCTCGAACTTAGCCAGCGTGCAGCGATCGGTGAACTCTTCGCTGAGCCTGTCAGGACTATCGAGCTAAATGAGGATGAGGACGAAGAGGCAAGGCGCCGGCTGGGCGCAGGGACCGCTCAAGCATCGGCAGATTTTGCCAATGTCATCGGCTCTTGCGCTGAACGCTTTAGGTGGAATGAAACACAGCGACAAATGGCGGAAGACTACCTGATAAAGCTCGGAAATCTGAGCATTATCGCTTTCAGTCATGACACGCAATGGAGTGAAGCGATGGAGCGTTATGCCCGCTTTGGCGTCACACTGCTCCCTGCCGAAGGGGAACCCGACAACCATTTGCGCGCAGTTCTGGCCGCTGGTGCGCATGCGAACGGAGTTCCGCCAAAAGCAAACGACGAGGAGGAAGACTCCGACATTGTCGCTTACCTCAAAGCCTATCGAACATTGCAGATTTCAACTGAGTCTTTTCCTTCTTAGGCTGATTTCCCCACCCTCATTATGGAGACATGAACGATGCACTCGCTGCTCTGATGTCTTCGAAACAGCCAGATATTTGCAACCACTTCTATATTCAGGCCAAGGGGTGGATGGCGGCTTTGGCTGATCCAGGTTCGTAAGCGGACTTTCCGTTTACGGCCCAGAAATTGCCATCCGAAGCCAAGCTGATGGATGAGCCCGTAACGACCGATACTGGGTCGTTTGCCGAAGATCTGCGAGTCATCGTACAGAGCAAAGAAAAGCCGATCCGTACAAATTTGGACAGTTGCAAACCATTATGGACGCCCGAACTCGCAAAAACTGCTGATTTTCCGGGGAAAAATCACGGTTTGCACTTATATTTCACTTACGGGCCTCCCCGGCGAAATTGTGCAGCGCGGCAAGTGCTTGAAAAAGCTGGCGCACCCGACAGGATTCGAACCTGTGACCTCTGCCTTCGGAGCCGGTAAGGACCCCCCTACGCCAGGGTGCGCCAGAGCCGCTTATTTCACTCTAACACACTGTTTTCAATCATCTAAATTGCGACACTAGCTTCGCTGGCCTAACCCAAACTTCGCTTCGTTTCGCTCCCAACTGCTTACGTGGTGCTTACGCGAAATCGGGTGAAATGAGCCGGAGAAGTGCAGTGCCGAAACTCAGCAAACGGATCGTGGATGCAGCCGAGGCGAAGAGCAAGGACTATGTCATCTGGGACGACGACCTTGTTGGTTTCGGACTGCGGGTCTTCACGACCGGCAAGCGCAGCTACGTCCTGCAGTATCGCGCGCTGGGCCGGTCCCGTCGCTACACAATTGGTCCGCACGGTGTCTGGACGCCCGAGACCGCGCGCAAGGAAGCGCTGATCCAACTCGCCCGGGTGGCCAAGGGCGAGAACCCGGCCGAGGAGCGCGAACTAGATCACAAGGCGATCACGATGAAGCAATTGTGCGAGCGCTATCTCGAGGATCTCGGCAATGGCCTGATCCTGGGCAAGGGCAATCGGCCCAAGCGGCCCTCGACCAAGATCACCGACACGGGCCGGATCAACCGCCATATCATCCCTTTGGTCGGTACCCGCCGGGTGAAGGATCTGACCCAGCCCGAGATCATCAAGATCATGATGGACATCATGGCCGGCCGGACGAAGGTCAACGTCAAAACCGAGAACCTTCGTGGCCGCTCTATCGTCACAGGAGGCGTCGGTACGGCGGCGAGGACCATTGGCTTGCTGAGTGGCATTCTGACCTATGCCGTCAATCTCGGCATCATCGAGAAGAACCCGGCGCATGGCATCAAGCGGCCCAAGGATCATACCCGCCGCCGCAGGCTCTCAGAGAACGAGTATCGTGTGCTTGGCCAACTTCTGCGCGATGCCGAAGCCAAAGCGGAGGCGGAACTGGACAGCGCACTCCTCACGGCCATGAGGATCATCCGTCAGATCGCATTGACCGGCTGTCGCCGTGGGGAGATCATCGGCCTCAGATGGGCCGAGGCTGACACTGAGGGAAGCGCCTTCCGCTTCACGGATACCAAGACCGGCGAGTCCATCCGGCCGATTGGCCTGCCAGTGGTGGATTTTCTGGAAGCAATCCGCCCCGACGAGCCCGGCCTCCATGTCTTCCCCGGCGAGCGCCAGAAGGACCGCCCCTTCGGCAGTTTCCCGAAGCACTGGAACAAGCTCGTCAAAGGCACGGCGCTGGAGGGGATCACGGCCCATGTGCTGCGGCACAGTTTCGCCAGCATCGCGAACGATCTCGGTTTCACTGAAGTGACCATCGCTGCCCTTCTCGGCCATTCCAAAGGGACGATGACCAGCAAATACATCCACACGATGGACAGCGCACTGATCATGGCTGCCGACACGGTCTCAAGCTACATCGAAGCCCTGCTCAATGGGGTCGCGTTCAAGCAGACAATCTATGCGTTCGACCGTACATCGCGCCGCAGAGCAGCCCTGCGCTTCCTGGCGCAACAGCACGAACCTGAAGATTGCGATGCGCCTGCATCGGAAGCTTCCGCACGCATTTAACAACAACCTTGACACAGAAATCCATTTGATTAGGACTCCTAACATGATTCGTGACCAGCTCATCTATGGCCTCAGCCGTCTGGCCGCCCTGGCTCGCCAGAAGGACTGGCAGACCGGCGAAGGCGCTGGACTGACTCCCACCCAAGGGGATGCGCTAAGGTTGCTGGCCGACCGTCCGGAGGGCTTGCGCCTGAAGGACCTTGCCGCACAGCTCAGTGTGCGCTCGTCAACTGCCAGCGATGCTGTCTCGGCTCTCGCCAGCAAACACCTTGTGGAACGCAGGCCTGACCCTGATCATGGCCGGGCAATCCGGGTGTCCTTGTCTCTGGAGGGCCGCGCCCTGCTTGGCCAGCTTCCGGACGGCTTTGAAGACATTGTCAGTCTGCTGAGCGACGGCAATGCCGAAAGCCTGCATAGCATAGTCGTGCGAACCATCGCGCAACTGCAACGTTCCGGACGCATTGCGCCCCAGCGCATGTGCCTGACCTGCCGGTATTTTGTGTCCGATACGAGCACGACCGAATCAGGCGAGCATTATTGCCGATTGATCAAGGCGCCGCTTCGCCAATCTGATTTGCGCCTCAATTGTCCTGAGCACGAGGAGGCCTCCTCCTCAGCCTAGATGCCCTCGGGTCGCACCGGGGTAACGCGCACAGCGTCTTCTGTGCCTTTGAATATTAGGAGTCCTATCATGAAGTCCAAAGCCATTTTCTATCACGCCGGTTGCGGCGTCTGCGTCGCTGCCGAACAGGCATTGGGGCAGGCGCTCGATCCGGCGCGCTACGACGTCGAAATCGTCGACTTCAATTCCGCACCGGACCGGGTCGGCGAAGCTGAAGCTGCCGGTGTGCAATCGGTTCCGGCCTATGTCATCGACGGCCAAGCGTTCCACATCAACTTCGGTGCCTCGATGGCGGCGGTCAAGGGAGAGGAATGATGCGCGCTCCTGCCATAGTCGCGGCCGCGCTGGCCTTGGGCGCACCGGCGGTGCAGGCACACGATGGTAGCGCCCATTCCCAGGACCCGTCGAGCGAGCGAATTGCGGCCTCGCACGAACATACCGGCGGTATCCGTCCAGCAGCGGATACTGCCGTGCAGGCACCGTTCGATATCGTCCACGCGAAGATCAGGACGGAGGGCAATGTGGCCATATTCCACATGGCTGTTTCTGGACGAGCGGGCGTTACGCGCCCCAACGCAACCGGGCGGTTCGAGGGATCGAGTGTCTTCTCCTACGTCTGGCCGACGACGATCGACCCCTACGAGGTCGGCTTCGAGCGCGGCGCTGGCATTCTCGCGCTGGCCGTCACTTCCCACCCCGATTTCGACGACACACCGTTGTTCGATGAGACGAGGGATGGAGATCTGGCCAACGATGGCGGCGAATGGCACATGCACTGGGTGGTGCTCGGGCCGGACGAAGCCTGCGGAGCCAATGGACTCAAGGTCAAGGACATTCCTGCAGGCACCAGTCCGCGTCTTCCCATGACCTGGCCGGGCGCCCCAATCCTGCTCGACAGTCCCGGCTGGCAACCGAACCTCACTCAGGAAACGGTTGAAGTGAGAGTACCGTTCGGTGACATCTCGATTGTTCAGACCGCCGGGTTTGATGGCGTGACGGCTGGATTGCGCGTCAACGAAAGCGCACATTCGCCGCTGCTGTGCGTTGCCAATGTGTTCAAGGTTGCCTCAGGCGATTTGAGCCTGCCCGGCAGGGTAAACCAATAGAAGTCCCTGACAGAGACCAGAGCCATACCGGCTCTGTCGGCGGGTCCGGCTTAGGCCGGACCCGATCCGGATTGCGGAGGCCCGACGATGCAAACACCAGCTGACATTGCGTCACTCCTGACCACCAACCCGGACGAAGGCTTTGCCCTCGCAATCAAGTTATCACGCCTTGCGGTGAAGCTGACGCAGCCTGATGCGCAAATCCGCGCCAGCTTGCGCAACGAATATGAGCAGGACGCAATGGCGCTCGTCGCTGTTGCCCAGGTCGTGGCAACGCATTTTGCCACAATTGCCGCAGCCAACAATTACTGGAAGGATTGACACCCATGAACACCGAACCGGCCCAGCCATGGACGACTACCCGATGGTTCAACAGTGAACCGCTGACCCTGGAGGATCTGCGCGGACGCGTTATCGTCCTCGGTACGTTCCAGATGCTGTGCCCAGGCTGCGTTGCCAACGGTCTCCCGCAGCTCCAGCGGATCGAGCAGACGTTCAATCGCCGCGATGTCGCGGTTATCGGCCTTCACACCGTGTTCGAGCATCATGCAGCGATGACCCCAACTTCGCTCGAAGCCTTCTTGCTGGAATACAGGATCGGGTTTCCCGTCGGGGTGGATTCGCATGAGGATTCGTCCGGTACGCCCATTACCATGACCCGATACGGTCTGCGCGGCACGCCTTCGCTGGTGCTGATTGATCGCGCTGGCCTGATCCGCTTTCGCGGGTTTGGTCACGAACCCGATCTGGCAGTGGGTGCCCGCATCGCTCAACTGATTGCGCAGCAGGATGTCGGCATGGCGACCGCAGGAGAATCCGGCGCCGCAGTTTGCGTGCCCGGTGGGGAATGCGGATAGCGCGAGGATTCTTTGCCATTGCCAAGCTCGACAACCTTGCCTGACGTTTTGCGTGACCTGATTGTCCGTGTCCGATCGTTCGGCTGGGCATCCGCCGCCCGCGAGACGACGTGCCAGTTGTTAGGGCCGCTCAATGAAGAAGCGTGGTCAGGATTTGCAGCGAGTTGGGATCGGCTTGAGCTTGACACCTATATGGCGGATGGTGGACGCTATCGGCGTCGGCGATATGCCGTTCTGGGCTTCTCCGAAGGCCGTCTCGCCCAGCTCACGCCTCGGGCGCATTTCCAAAGCCGGGACCACAATCCGCTCAACGGCGGGATAGCGCGCTGGTTTGCTCAGGTGGAGCAGGCCACGCTTGAAAATCCAGTCTTTGCCGACCTGCTCAACCTCTGCCTTGCTGTCTTCGAAACGGGTACTACGACTCTCGAAATCGAGGTGCACCAGTTCCGCATAGAAGCTGGCCTGTCCGCCGGACATCCGACACCGGAGGGCATGCACCGTGACGGGGTTGATTGGGTCGGAATTTTCCTTGTCGAACGCAAGAACGTCGAGGCCGGAACCACGCAAATCTGCGTCGATGGCTTAGTTGATCCGGCTGAGTTCACTCTGGTCGAGCCGCTCGATGCCGTATTCATCAAAGACAACCGCGTCCTGCATGGCGTCACGCCAATCACGGCGCAAGACGCGCAATCGACAGGTCACCGCGATGTGTTGGTTCTGACCTTCCGGACAGTGGCAGTATAGTCTCGCTCAAACGCGGTGGAAGGCTATCGACAACCGCACAGGACCTACGAGTTCCAGATGATGCTGCTCACGCGGTGGAACGACAAACTCGTCGCCCGCGACAAGTTTGCAGCGATCGCACTCCTTGTCGTCCCAAACAAGCATGATTGCACCCGCCTCGACAGCAAGGACAGCCCAGACATCTGGCTTAAGGCGGTGCTCTGCCAGTAGGCCGCGCGGAATAGATACCTCATTGAAAGGGCCGAGATGGCGGTAGCATTTCGTACCAGGCGGTAACCTGACAAGAGGGCTTGCTTTCATCAGAATACGATGGCGCGGATGATCACGACCGCAAAGCCGAACAGCGCGAGACATATCGGGATAACAAGCACCTGTCCAAACACGGCCTTCATCGACATTGGCCCGGTGTAGGTCTGGAGCGGTGCCACGCCGCGTGCGAAATCGGACCTACGCCTGGACGGCTTGAGGCCCACCAAAATGCTGGCGGCTGCGAAGTATATGACGGTGTAGCCGATGCTGACGATGATCGCGAAGAGTGCATGCAGGTCATTGCCAGTTGCAAGGATCATGCACACGAAGAAGACCCCATATCCGGCAAACATCACAGCCCAGATCCATGCCGGAAACTCCATGTCGGAATGTTCCGGCTGGGCCGGGCCGGAGGGCTCGGAGGAGGTGTTCGTGCAGTCCAGTGGTTGCTTAGCCGCGCCCGGGCCCTCTGAGAGCGCGGCAACGCTGTTTTCGTCAAGCATCGGTCAATCCCTTCATGGCTTTGATGTCGCGCCGCCCATCTCGGTGAATGCGAATGCCGGTAAGCAGACTGTCGGCGATCATTCGCGCCCGGCTGCCTATGAGGTTGCTGGCGGCTTCGTCGCGTTCGATCTCGAGCAGGGTCTGATCGAACAGCGCAAGCCAGTGCTCGAACTCCGCGCTCTCAATGCCGGGGATCGCGATGTGTTTGAGCATCGGGTTCCCAGAAAATTCGCCGCTTTGATGCAAAACTGAACGCCAGAAGGCCTTCATCCGTGCAAGGTGATCCGGCCAGTTCGCAATCCGCGCAGCAAAGATTGGTCCGAGAAGTTCGTCATCACGAACCTTGCCATAGAAGCGCTCGACCAACCCATCGATGAAGTCGCTATCGATCCCCATCGCTTCCGCCGAGCTGAGCCGCTCTGCGCGCACGGACTTTGCGTGATTGATTGACATTCTGTAGGCCCCGACTCAAAGTGGTATTTTATATACTACTAATATGCGGTTGCGGTTTAAGCAACATCCAATATACCACTTTTATGAGACTGAGCCTGCATACTGACTACGCGCTGCGCGTGCTGATGTACCTAGCGACGACCGATGAGCTTGCTTCAGTCGACCGTATCGCGGACGCCTTCGGCATTTCCCGGAACCATTTGATGAAGGTTGCAAAGCACCTTGCGGATGGCGGCTATATCGAAGCCAAGCGTGGTCGCGGCGGCGGCCTGGCGCTCGCAATGCCGAAACGCGAGATCAGTGTGGGGCAAGTCGTGCGCTCGATGGAATCGCTGTCCGGTTTTGTCGAATGTTTTACGCCTGAGACCAACAAATGCCCGATTGCCGGTGCGTGCGGACTGCAGGGCGCTCTAGGGCTCGCGGTCGGCGATTTCCTGAAACGTTTGGATGGATATAGCCTGCAGGATCTGGTGCCCGATCGAAATCGCTTCGAGGCAAGATTGCGCGGACTGCCTTCCCTGAAGGCCCAAGGTTTGGCAGACTTGAACAATCGTAGGACCCATGATTGAGATCCATCAGCTGCGCTACGCAGTTGCGACTGCTGACTCGAAGAGCTTCTCACGGGCGGCAGCAGCGCTCAATGTCAAACAGATCACGCTCAGCCGGAAGGTGCAGCAGCTCGAAGACCGCCTGGGTGTCAAACTGTTTGAGCGGTCGACGCGCGGAGCAGAGATTACGGAGAGTGGTCGCCCATTCATCGAGCAGGCACGCCGCATCGTTACCGATGTCGACAACCTGCGGACGACGGCCCGCAATGTGAGCTACGGCCTGCATGGGCGGATTGCCGTGGGCTATTGTTCTCCACTCATGGCGGGCAATCTCAGGCTGGCGATCTCGGACTATTTGACCAAATTCCCGGACGTTCAGTTCGATGGCGTCGAGGCGGGTCTGGAACGGCTGACACATGGCCTGCAGTCGCACATGATCGATGTCGCAGTGGCACCGGTTGGCCAGCTTGAAGACGGGATCGCTTCG